>NC_015958.1:0-65000 GCF_000147695.2 Thermoanaerobacter wiegelii Rt8.B1
AATTCACAAAACTAAATTTAACTTATTAACAACTAACTTATACCGATAATATATTATGCCACCCTTTTAAATAAGTTATCCACATTTTATTGATGGGCTTAGGAGGTCATACAATGTATGGAGATCATCGTCAAATATGGGAGAGGATAGTGGAGGTCATAAAGAGTGAGCTTACCCCCACCAGCTACAACACCTGGTTAGTTCACATAAAACCCTTAGCAATCATTGATGATGTATTATTTTTAAGCACTCCTAATACTTTTACAAAAAATATAATAAATGGAAGATATATAAATATTATCTACGACGCTGCTTCAAAAGCTACAAATAAACTATACGAGATAAAAATATTATCAGAAGACGAAGAAGAATATAGAGAAATCAGAGAATCCTTAGAAAAAGAAAACCTAACTGAATCCACCACTCTTTCCACTCTAAATCCAAAATATACTTTTGATACTTTTGTAGTTGGAAACAGCAATAAACTTGCTCATGCTGCATGTCTTGCAGTAGCTCAAGCTCCAGCAAAAGCTTATAACCCTTTATTTATTTATGGAGGAGTAGGTTTAGGCAAAACCCATTTAATGCATGCAATAGGGCACTTTATCAATAAACATCAAAGTGGCTACAAAATAATGTACGTTACGTCAGAAACGTTTACAAACGAGTTAGTTAACTCCATAAAAGACGATAAAAATGAAGAATTTAGAAACAAGTACAGAAATATTGATGTCCTTCTAATAGATGATATTCAATTTATAGCCAAAAAAGAACGAACTCAAGAAGAATTTTTCCATACTTTTAACACCCTTTACGAAGCAAACAAGCAAATAGTTATCTCTAGTGACAGACCACCAAAAGAAATTCCAACTTTAGAAGAAAGGCTAAGGTCAAGGTTTGAGTGGGGCTTAATCGCGGATATACAGCCACCAGATTATGAGACAAGAATAGCAATACTTAAAAAGAAAGCTCAAACAGAAAATCTCAATATCCCCGACGAAGTTTTAGCTTATGTGGCAGAAAAAATCCAATCAAACATAAGAGAGTTAGAAGGAGCACTAATAAGAATCGTAGCTTTTTCAAATCTTACAAAATCTAATATAGACTTAGAATTAACTAAGCATGCCCTAAAGGAAATTGTATCTAATAAAACAAGGGAAATAACTGTAAAACTCATACAAGAAGAAGTTTGCAAGTACTATAACATAAAACTAGAAGACTTCAGGTCCCGCAAGAGAACAAAAAACATAGCTTATCCTCGACAAATTGCCATGTACTTAGCAAGAGAATTGACAGATTTATCTCTTCCAAAGATAGGAGAAGAATTTGGAAAAGACCATACTACTGTAATACATGCCTATGAAAAAATCTCTAATGAAATAAAACAAGACGAACTTCTCTCAAGGCAGATTGAGGAACTTAAAAAGAGAATAAAAGGTTTTTAACATATAAACAGGGATAACCCTGTTTATATGTTTTAAAATTTTTTGTCTGTGAATATTGTTAATAATTTTAAATAATTGTCCAAAAGTTATTCACAGACAATTATCGACTTTTTCTCTGCTTCACAAACCATTACTAACAAACTAACACTTTCTATTACTACGACTACTAAATGCTTATCTTATTTATTATATGATTTGATTCAAAAAAATATTCTCAAAAACAGGAGTGAAAAAAATGAAATTTGTGTGTGATAAAAATTCATTATTTGAAGGAGTAAATATTGCAATAAGGGGGGTATCTTCCCGAACTACTCTTCCTATTCTTCAAGGTATCAAAATTTCAGCTTTGAAAGGTCAAGTCAAATTTTCAGGAACTGATTTGGACATAGGGATAGAGTGTCAAATTCCTGCAGTGGTAGAAGAAGAGGGAGAAATAGTTGTACCTGCAAAAATTTTTTCAGAATTAGTTCGAAAATTGCCAGAGGGAGAAGTAAAGGTAGAAAGTGATTCTCAAAACACGGTAAATGTAGTTTGCGATAGCATAAATTTCACTATTGCAGGAAGCGACGCTGTAGAATTTCCTGAAATCCCTCAAGTATCTAGAGAAAATTCTTTTAAGTTGACGCAAAATATTCTAAAAGACCTAATAAGAAAAACAGTCTTTTGTATTGCCCAGGAGCAAACAAGACCTATTTTGACAGGTGTTCTATTCGAAGTGTTTCAAAATGAAGTTAAAGCAGTAGCTTTAGATGGATTTAGAATGGCTATATATTCTTATCAGAGTGAGGAAAAATTCTTTGACGAGGATATAGAAAAATATTCTATAGTAATTCCAGGTAAAACTTTAGAAGAGATATACAGAATCTTAGAAGATAAGGAAACAGAGATAGAGATATACCACACTGCTAATCAAGTGTTATTCCAAATTGAAAATACAAAGGTAATATCGAGGCTTTTAGAAGGAAGCTTTATAAACTACAATGCTGTTTTACCAAAGGATTATAAGACTGAAGTGGTAGTCAAAAGAGAAGTTTTAACTGAAAGTATTGAAAGAGCTTCACTAATTGCAGAAAGCAAAAATAATTTGATTAAGTTTGAGATTGGTGATAAATTTATTACTGTTTCTTCTAATTCTGAAAAGGGTAAAATGGTAGAAAAGATAGAAGTCGATGTAAAAGGAATGTTTCTTGAGATCGCTTTTAACTCAAGATATTTATTAGATTCTTTAAGAGCCATCGATGAAGAGGAAATAACGCTTTATTTCATAAATAGTATAAATCCGTTAATAATAAAACCTATAGGAAGTAAAGATTATCTTTATATGATACTTCCTGTAAAACTCAATTAAAAATAAGAGGTGTTTTTTAAATGATAGAAGTGCCTATAGAGACGGAATATATTACCTTAGGGCAATTTTTAAAGTATATGAAAATATGTCAAACTGGAGGACAAGCAAAGAAATTTATTTTAGAAGGAAAAGTTAAAGTAAATGGCGCAATAGAATTAAAAAGAGGTAAAAAACTTCACAAAAATGATATAATTGAGGTAGAGGGTAAAACTTATATCATAAAGTGAGGAATTTAACTTGTATGTGAAGGAGCTATTTGTCGACAATTTTAGAAATTTACAAAAGCAAAAAATAGAATTTTGCGAAGGAATAAATATATTTTATGGTTTAAATGCACAAGGAAAGAGCAATTTATTAGAAAGTATTAGGCTTTTAAGTATGGGAAGGTCTTTTAGAGGGAGCAAAACTACAGAACTAATAAAATTTGGAGAAGATTATTTTTATGTAAAAGCAATAATTTGTCAAGAAAATAACGATAAAAAAATAGAATTTGGATACAAGAAAAATGAAAATAAAGTCATTAAAGTAAATGGCAATAAAATAAAGTCAACTTCCGAACTTTTAGGTCAGCTTTTGACAGTCATTTTTTCTCCTGAAGATTTAAACATAATAAAAGAAGGACCTTCCCATCGCAGGAAATATTTAGATTCTTGTATATCTGTGGTTGAAAAGAATTATCTTTATAATCTCATGCAATATAACAAAATACTAATAAATAGAAATAAACTATTAAAGACTATAAAAGAAGGAAAAAGTAGAAGTATACTAGAAATTTTTGATGACCAATTAGTAGAATACGGTGCAAAAATAATTGTGGTGAGACAAAGTTACTTAAAAAATGTAGAAATTAATATAAAAAAATTTTTACTTGAAATTTCCAATGAGACAGCAGAAATTGTCTACCTAAATAGTGTTGGACTTAAAGATGCTTCAGATGAAGAAATAGTTAAAAAAAGATTAAAAGAAAAACTATTAAAGAATATAGATTTAGATTTAAAGTATCTTACAACACAAGTAGGACCTCATAGGGAAGATTTTAAGATTATTATAAACGGCTATGATTCAAGAGTATATTCTTCTCAAGGCCAACAGCGAACAGTGGCTTTATGCCTTAAATTATCAGAGTTTGAAATTTTAAAAAAGGAGACTAGTGAAAAACCCATACTGCTTTTGGATGATGTAATGTCAGAGTTAGATGAAAATAGAAAGAAATATATCTTAGAAAGATTACAAGGTTTTCAGACTTTTATAACCCATACTACAAAAAGAGATTTAAAAGGAGATTGTTATTTTAAGATATCTAATGGGGTTGTCATTAAGGAATAGGGGGTCAAAAAATGTATGTCCATTTAGGCGGCAACGTGGTAGTACCTGATAAAGAAATTATAGGCATTTTTGATATGAATATTGTAACCACTTCTGAAGCTACTATTCAGTTTCTGAGAGTAGCGGAAGAAGAAGGATTTGTGGTCAGAATTTCTGACGAAAAGCCAAAGTCTTTTATAATCACAGAAAGGGATAAGAGGAGTATTATTTATTTATCACCAATTTCTGCCTTTACTCTTATAAGAAGGACACAAAAAATAGAGGAATAGGGAGGTATTGAATTGTATCAAAAAACATCGGAAAAAATTGTTGTGAGAAATGAAGTAAAGAAGTTAGAGCTTAGAGTATTAGGTGATAAAATTATTAACGTTTTTGTAAGTAATAAAGAGGAAAAAAGAAAGGATACAATTGCGATAGAAAGGAAAGAATACGATATTCCTGAGTTTAGTATAAGTGATGAATTAGAAAGCATATTAATTGAGACTAATTCATTGAAAGTAAAAATAAATAAAAATGACCTTTCTGTGAGTTTCCTAGATAAAAATGGAAATATAATTAATGAGGATTACAATGGAGGAGTAAAATTTAGTGAAACAGATGTAAGATGCTATAAAAAGTTAAGAGAAGACCATTTTTACGGTTTTGGAGAAAAAGCAGGATATCTCGACAAAAAAGGCGAAAGGCTGGAGATGTGGAATACAGATGAATTTATGACTCACAACCAGACTACAAAACTTTTATATGAGTCTTACCCTTTTTTCATAGGAATGAACGATTATCACACTTATGGAATATTTTTGGACAACAGTTTTAGGTCTTTTTTTGATATGGGTCAAGAAAGTCAAGAATATTATTTTTTTGGAGCATATGGCGGCCAAATGAACTACTATTTTATATACGGAGAAGACATAAAAGAGGTTGTGGAAAATTATACATATCTTACAGGAAGGATAAGTCTTCCGCCATTATGGGTATTAGGTAATCAACAAAGCAGATATAGTTACACCCCACAAGAGAGAGTACTGGAGGTTGCAAAAACTTTTAGAGAAAAAGATATTCCTTGTGATGTGATATATCTCGATATAGATTACATGGAAGGGTATAGAGTTTTTACATGGAATAAAGAAACGTTTAAAAACCACAAAGAAATGTTAAAACAGCTTAAAGAAATGGGATTTAAAGTAGTGACAATTGTAGATCCAGGAGTTAAGAGAGATTACGACTACCATGTTTACAGAGAAGGAATTGAAAAGGGTTATTTTGTAAAGGATAAGTACGGTATAACCTACGTTGGAAAAGTATGGCCAGGGGAAGCTTGTTTTCCTGACTTTTTACAAGAAGAAGTGAGATATTGGTGGGGTGAAAAGCACAGAGAATTTATAAATGATGGCATTGATGGTATATGGAATGATATGAATGAACCAGCAGTTTTTGAAACACCTACAAAAACAATGCCAGAGGATAATATTCATATTTTAGATGGAGAAAAGGTACTTCACAAAGAGGCTCACAATGTCTATGCAAATTACATGGCAATGGCCACAAGAGATGGTTTTCTAAGGATAAGACCTAATGAAAGGCCTTTTGTTTTGACAAGAGCCGCTTTTTCAGGGATACAAAGGTATGCTGCAATGTGGACAGGAGACAACAGAAGCTTGTATGAGCATCTTCTTATGATGATGCCAATGTTAATGAACATAGGTTTATCTGGACAACCGTTTGCAGGAGCAGATGTTGGAGGATTTGAAGGAGATTGCCATGAAGAACTTTTTATAAGGTGGATAGAGGCTGCGGTATTTACTCCGTTTTTAAGAGTTCATTCTGCAATAGGAACAAAAGACCAAGAGCCATGGTCTTTTGGTAAAAGAGCAGAAGATATTTCTCGAAAATATATAAAAATGAGATATGAACTTTTGCCTTACTTATATGATTTGTTTTACATTGCATCTCAAAAAGGCTATCCTATTATGAGACCTTTGGTTTTTGAATATCAAAAAGATGAAAATACTCATAAGATATATGATGAATTTATGTTTGGAGAAGGTCTCTTAGTTGCTCCTGTATATCTTCCTTCAAAAGAACGAAGAGAAGTTTATTTACCTGAAGGAATCTGGTATGATTACTGGACGGGAAAAGGATTCAAAGGAAAAAACTATTACCTTGTGGATGCTCCTATAGAAGTAATACCTCTTTTTGTAAAAGAAGGAGGAATACTGTTAAAACAGCAGCCTCAGTCTTTTATAGGGGAAAAGAAGCTGGAAGAATTAACAGTGGAGATATACAAAGGGAAAGAGGGACATTATCTCCATTATGAAGATGATGGAAAATCTTTCGATTATACTAAAGGGGTTTATAACCTCTTCGATATAAGTTTTTGTTATAAAGAAGGAAGAATGGATATAAAATTTGATAAAATTCACTTTGGCTATCACAAAGGAGTTAAAAAGTATAAATTTATATTTAAAAATTTTGACGACATCAAAGAGATTAAGATAAATGGTGAAAAAGTTGAGAAGGAAAGTTGTGAAATTGAATTGTAAAATAGAGGCAAAAGCCTCTATCAGACTGTAGACAAACTATTTTGTAAGATTGGCATTTTGTGAAGTAATGCGACTCGCGACAAAGCAGTAACTAAACTTAGCAAGCTCGAAAGACGGAGGCGGGGCTGGAGCCACGGATGGCGGAAGCGGCCACCTGAGACAGGATGTCGAATGTGGCCGGAACCCCGCTGGAGTCTGAGAGCGAGCGTTAGTTTAGCCTGCTTTGTCGCTGGAGCAAACTTGCAAAATGCCAATCAAAATTATACTTTGTCAACAAGCTGATAAAGGCCGTAATCCTCTATTTTTTTACAAATCTTTCTATCAAAGATTGTTTAGCTTGTTGTTCTAAAGAGTCATCCAAAGGAGTTAATTCTACTATTCCATATTTTCTCTTTAAAGCAGTTTCAATTAAAATATCTGCAAATTCAGGATTTTTGGGTAGTACTGGACCGTGGAGATATGTTCCATACACATTTTTATAGATACATCCTTCTGTTTTATCTTCTCCATTATTTCCATTTCCAATTATTACTTTACCTAAAGGCTCTATTTTTTCAAAAAAAGTTTTTCCTGAGTGATTCTCAAAACCTACCATTTTAAAATTTTTATCGGCTATATTTGTCTCTATAACTATATTTCCTATCAATCTCCTATTACCAGCTATTGTCCAGGCTTTTAAAATTCCTAAACCTTCTAATTTGCTACCAGCCAGAGTTTGATAGTATTCTCCAAGTAATTGATATCCTCCACATATAGCTAATACTGTCAAACCATCTTCAATAGCTGTTTTCAAATTTTTACCTTTTTTATTTTTTAAATCATCACTTACAATTTTTTGCTCTCTATCTGACCCTCCTCCTAAGAATAGAAGGTCTATGTCAGTAAATTCTTCAGTGTAATCTAAAGTTATTGGCTTTATCTCTATTTCAATTTTTCTCCATTCACATCTTTTTTTTAAAGCTACAATATTTCCTATATCTCCATATAAGTTTAATAAATCAGGATACATGTGGCCAACGACTAATTTCATTTTTTTGCCTCCTGTAATTTTAAATATTTGCTTACATCATACAAAGAAGTATAGTTGGGAAGTACAGCTATTAATTCTTCTTCTGTTAAATCAGCTATAGTGTCAAGAGCTTTTTCTATAGAATTTATTATTTTTATTTTTTTAATATCAAAGCCGGCATATTTTAATCTTACTGCCATGTCTTCTGCCCTTAAACCTGAAGTTACTATATAGTTTACTTTTGTCTTTGATAAAAAGCTTTCTAAGTTTACATCCCACAGCCAAGACACATCCCTTCCATCAGCGTAATTATCATTTATAGAAATTAAAAGGTTTAAGGGTTTATTAAATTGAGATAGCATATTTAAAGTGCTTTCAAAACCGATGGGGTTTTTGATTAAATTTATTATTGTCCTTTTGCTTTTTATTTTAGTTTTTTGTAATCTTCCTTCTATTGGCCAATAGCTTTCTATTGCTTTTAATATAGTGCTAAAGTCTATGTTCAACAAAATGCCAGCAGATATAGCTGCTAATAAATTATACACATTGTATAAGCCTATTAATCTACTTTTAACTGTAAAAATTTTATCTTTATAGTATAGATTAAAATTTATTCCATCTTCATTTAAAAATATATTAGTGGCTTTAAAATGAGGGTTTGGTCGCTTTTTGCCACAATTGGGGCAGTAATAGTCTCCCAGTTGCCCGTAATATATTTTTTTATATTCGTATTTGTGGGCACAAATTGGACAGTATTTTTGTTCAAAAGAAGAGGAGTTAATTCCTTCAATGTTGTCTTCAATTCCATAGTAAAAAACTTTCGATTTTATTTCATCTCCTATTGAAGCTGTAAAAGGTTCATCAGCGTTTAGTAATACTATAGAATCTTGTGGCAGGTTTAAAAGGGCTTTTTTTACTTTTTCTACTGTTGTATCTAGTTCTCCATATCTGTCTAATTGGTCTCTAAAAAAGTTGGTTATTACTACTATATTGGGTTTTACATCTTCTATCACAATGGGCATGTTTGCTTCATCTACTTCAAAAACGGTCGCATCTTTTTGTAAATTTCCCAAAAAATTGCTGCTTTTTATTAAAGCAGTCGCAATTCCCGTTTTCATATTTGCTCCTTCTTTGTTGTGTACAACACTTTTCCCAGCAGTGGTCAAAATAGAGGCTATTAATCCGGAAGTTGTAGTTTTGCCATTTGTACCTGTTATTAGTACTTTGTTGTTTTTTATGGGCCCTATTAGTTTTTCAATTAATTTAGAATCGTACTTTAGTGCGATTTTTCCGGGAAGAGATGTTCCACCTTTTCCTGTGATTTTGCAGGATATGTTGATGAGTTTACCTATGTTGACGCCTAAAAATTTCACTATTTACCACCTTCCATAAAAAATAAAACCATTAATAGATTTTATTGCCTATTTTTACTTCTCTTTCTAGTTGAAGCAAGACGACATTCCCATCTTCGTCATCAACTCCAAGCAACAATACTTCAGATATAAAATCTACTACTTGCTTTGGAGGAAAATTAACTACGCAGACCACCAATTTATTATACAACTCTTCTTTTTTGTACAATTTTGTTATTTGAGCGCTGGACTTTTTGATTCCTAATTCGCCAAAGTCAATTTTTAACTTATAAGCAGGTTTTTTTGCTTTTGGAAAGTCTTCTACCTCAATTATTCTTCCTGCACGTATGTCAAGTTTTAAAAAATCTTCATAAGTAGCCATTGAATTCACCTCAATTTAAGTATATTATATTATAGGTATACTTGTTAAGTATATTATATTATAGGCAATAATAAAAATAAAATTATTTCCTCTTCATTTCCCGGGAAATTTTTCGGGAAATGTTTTGAATTGAGCAATTCTTAAAAGAATGATAAAATAAAACTGTTGGATAAATTTGCGGAGGTTGTGAATATGGCAAAGGATGAAACTTATACTGCGAGTCAAATACAAATATTAGAGGGTTTAGAAGCTGTGAGAAAAAGGCCAGGAATGTATATAGGTTCTACTGGTAGCAGAGGACTGCATCACCTTGTATACGAGGTAGTCGATAATAGTATAGATGAAGCATTGGCCGGTTATTGCAAAAATATAGTAGTTACTATACACAAAGATAATTCTATAACGGTTGAAGACGACGGAAGAGGTATACCTACAGATATTCACCCAAAAGTTGGAAAACCGGCTGTAGAAGTAGCTTTAACGATGTTACATGCAGGTGGAAAATTTAATAATGACGCTTACAAAGTATCTGGAGGATTGCATGGAGTAGGTGTTTCTGTTGTAAATGCATTATCTGAAAAATTAGAAGTTATTGTAAAACAACATGGGAAAATTTATAGGCAAATATATGAAAGAGGAGTTCCAAAAACGGATTTAGAGGTTATTGGAGAGACAGAAGAGACAGGTACAACTATTACTTTTAAGCCGGATAAGGAGATTTTTGAAGAAACTGTATTCGACTATGATGTATTAGCTCAAAGATTGAGAGAATTAGCGTTTTTAAATAAGGGTATAAATATTAAGCTTATAGACGAAAGACACGGAAAAGAAGAGGTCTTTAACTACGAAGGTGGAATTATATCTTTTGTAAAGTATTTAAATAGAAATAAAGAAGTCCTCCATGAAGAGCCTATATACATGGAAGCGAAAAATAGCGACTATGAAGTAGAGGTTTGCATGCAGTATAATGACAGTTATACTGAAAATATCTTTAGTTTTGCTAATAATATTGATACTAGAGAAGGCGGTACCCATCTAGTAGGCTTTAAAGCAGCTTTGACTAAAGTCATTAATGATTACGCAAGAAAATACGGGATTATAAAAGATAACGAGAAAAATTTACAGGGTGAAGATGTAAGAGAAGGACTTACAGCTATTGTAAGTGTAAAATTAAAAAATCCACAGTTTGAAGGACAGACTAAAACAAAATTAGGAAATTCTGAAATGAGGTCTATTGTAGAAAATGTAGTAACAGAAAAACTCTCGGCTTTTTTAGAAGAAAATCCCTCAGTTGCAAAAGTTATAGTAGAAAAAGCTACTCAAGCAGCAAGAGCAAGGGAAGCTGCGAGAAAAGCCAGAGAGCTTACCAGAAGAAAGTCTGCTCTTGAAAATACTACTTTGCCGGGTAAACTTGCCGACTGTTCGGAGAAAGACCCTTCCAAATGTGAGCTTTTCTTGGTAGAGGGTGACTCTGCAGGAGGTTCTGCTAAATCAGGTAGAAACAGTAGATTTCAAGCGATACTTCCACTCCGAGGAAAAATTTTAAATGTAGAGAAGGCAAGACTTGACAAGATATTGTCTAATGAAGAGATAAGAGCAATGATAACTGCTTTAGGTACTGGCGTAGGGAATGATTTTGATATAAGTAAGTTAAGGTACCACAAAATAGTTATAATGACAGATGCAGACGTAGATGGAAGCCATATTAGGACATTACTTTTAACATTTTTCTATAGGTTTATGAGACCTTTAATTGAAAATGGAAATGTGTACATTGCTCAACCACCTTTATATAAAATTACAAAGGGCAAAAAGGTATATTATGCTTACTCGGATAGAGAATTAGACAAGATCTTAAATGAAATTGGAAGGGAAAATTATACTGTTCAAAGGTATAAAGGTCTTGGAGAAATGAATGCTGACCAGTTATGGGATACAACTATGGATCCAGAGAAGAGGACGATGCTTAAAGTTACATTAGAGGATGCGATAGCTGCAGATGAAATTTTCACCATTTTGATGGGGGATAAAGTCGAACCAAGAAGGGAATTTATAGAAAAATATGCAAAAACAGTTAGAAACTTGGACATATAAAAGAGGTGAAATAGATGAGTGAAGAAAAAGAGAAAGTAATCCCTGTAGACATTGAAGATGAAATGAAAAAATCTTATATAGATTATGCGATGAGTGTAATTGTTGGAAGGGCATTGCCAGATGTGAGAGATGGTTTAAAACCAGTTCATAGAAGGATTCTCTATGCTATGAATGAGTTGGGATTAACCCCTGACAAGCCATATAAAAAGAGCGTTGCAGTTGTTGGTGAAGTTTTAGGAAAATACCATCCTCACGGTGATGCAGCTGTTTACGATACTTTAGTGAGACTAGCACAGGATTTTTCAATGAGAGAAACTTTGATAGATGGGCACGGAAACTTTGGAAGCATAGATGGAGACCCTCCGGCTGCCATGAGGTACACAGAGGCGAGGCTTTCAAAAATTGCCCTTGAGATGCTTACAGATATCAACAAAGAGACAGTAGATTTTGTGCCAAACTTTGATGAGACTTTAAAGGAACCAGTTGTACTTCCCTCTCGATTTCCTAATCTTTTAGTCAACGGCTCTCAAGGAATTGCTGTAGGTATGGCTACGAATATTCCTCCTCACAATTTAGGAGAAGTCATAGATGGAATTGTCGCTTATATAGACAATCCTTATATTTCAGTAGATGAACTGATGAAATATATAAAAGGACCTGACTTTCCTACAGGAGGAATAATTCTAGGAAGAGACGGTATAAAAGAGACTTATGAGACAGGAAGAGGTAAAATTGTCGTTAGGGCAAAGGCAGAAATTGAAGAACACCACGGTAAGACGAGAATTGTAATTACTGAGATTCCTTATATGGTTTTAAAAGCTAAGTTAATTGAAAAAATAGCTGAGTTAGTCCGTGACAAGCACATAGAAGGGATTTCTGATTTGAGAGATGAATCTGATAGGAATGGAATGAAAATTGTAATAGAGCTAAAAAGAGATGTCAATCCAAAGGTGATACTTAATAAACTTTACATGCACACACAAATGCAGCAGACCTTTGGAGCTATAATGTTAGCTCTTGTAGATGGAGAGCCAAAAATACTAAATTTAAAGCAGATTATAGAAAAGTATGTAGATCATCAAGCGGATGTTGTAACGAGAAGGACCAAGTTTGACTTAAGAAAAGCAGAAGAAAGAGCCCATATTTTAGAAGGGTTAAAAATCGCCCTTGACCACATTGATGAAGTGATAAACATAATAAGAAGTTCAAGGACAGAAGCAATTGCTAAACAAAATTTAATGGACAAGTTTGGGTTAAGCGAAAAACAAGCACAAGCGATAGTTGACATGAGATTAGGAAGGTTGACTGGGCTTGAAAGGCAAAAAGTAGAAGATGAGCTTAAAGAGTTAATTGAAAAGATAAAAGAATTGAAGGAAATTTTGGCAGATGAAAGAAAAGTGCTGGAAATAATCAAAAAAGAGCTTTTGGAAATAAAAGATAAATATGCTACTCCGAGAAAGACAAGCATTGTGGCAAAAGAAGAAGAGTTAGATTTAGAGGATTTGGTTCAATTGGAAGATGTTGTAGTGACAATGACACACTATGGATATATAAAGAGAATGCCTCTTGATACTTATAAGGCTCAAAAACGTGGAGGGAAAGGCATATTAGGTATATCTACAAGAGAAGATGACTTTGTAGAGGATATATTTATCACTACAACTCATGACAGACTGTTGTTCTTTACAAACAAAGGGAAAGTATATAGTTTAAGGACAATAGACATTCCTGAGACAGGAAGACAAGCAAAAGGCACGGCTATTGTCAATCTCATACAGATAGCTCAAGGAGAGAAAGTCACAGCGGTTATTCCTCTTAAAAAGTCAGAAGATATTAAGTATATTGTGATGTGCACTAAAAAAGGCATAATTAAAAAGACTTCTATAGAAGAGTTCAGGTCAATTAAGAGAAATGGTATAATTGCTATCACGTTGGAAGAAAGTGATGAGCTTATAAATGTAAAATTAACAAATGGAGAAAGAGAAATAATAATAGGGACTGCCAGAGGCTATGCTATAAGATTTAATGAAAAAGACATAAGACCTATGGGAAGAGTGGCAAAAGGTGTAATAGCTATTTCCTTGAGAGAAGATGATGAAGTGGTAGAAATGGACCTTGTTCATCCCAATAGCGAAATTTTAGTAGTAACAGAAAATGGATTTGGGAAGAGAACGGACTTAGAGGAATACAGGCTTCAAACAAGAGCAGGAAAGGGAATAATTGCGATAAGGCTTAGCGAAAAGACTGGTAAATTGGTGTCTATACGGTCAGTAAATCCAGAAGATGAATTTATGATAATTTCTGCAAATGGGATTCTTATAAGAATGAAGGTGTCCGATATTTCTAAGATGCACAGAGATACAAGAGGAGTAACCCTTATGAAGCTTGATGATGGTGACAGGGTTGTTTCTACTGCAAGAATAGAAAATGAAGAATAAAAATAAGCCCTCAATTTTTGGGGGCTTATTTTTTAAAAGCTCTTTCATATTGTTTTGGCCAGTCTTCCTTTGAAGTGTAGGTATGCAGAACCCAATAGGGATTTCTTAAAAGTTCTCTTCCAAGTGCAACTAAGTCAGCCCTTTCATTTGAAAGAATTTCTTCTGCAAGCTCTTGTGTCGTTATTAATCCTACCGCAGAAGTTTTTATATTACAGCGCTTTTTAATTGTTTCAGCGTATTTAACTTGATATCCAGGATATAGATTTATATCAACATTTAAAAGTCCTCCACTGCTTACATCAATTAAATCAACTTTGTCTTTTATCATGTTGATATATTCTACCATCATATCTATGTTTATTCCGCCTTCCATGTAATCATTTGCAGATACCCGCACGAAAATAGGTTTATTTTCAGGCCAATTTTTTCTAACTTCATCTATCACTTCAATTAAAAATCTTGCTCTATTTTCAATGCTATTGCCGTATTCATCTTTTCGTTTATTTGAAAGAGGAGAAAGAAATTCGTGGATTAAATAGCCGTGAGCTGCATGTATTTCAACTACATCATAACCTGCTAAGTTAGCCCTTTTAGCAGCTTCCCCAAAAGCTTTTACTATAGATTTTATTTCGTCAATTGTTAATTCTCTTGGAAGTTTGTAGCGGTCTCCTGCTTTAATAGGGGAAGGTCCTACGACATCCTCGTAGGATATATTACATTTTCTTCCTGCATGAGCAAGCTGTATTCCCATCACAGCGCCATTTGCTTTACAAATGTCTACAATTTTTTTTAATTCTTTAACTTGTTCATCATTCCATATGCCAAGGTCATGATCAGTTATTCTTCCTCTGCTCTCAACAGCTGTGGCTTCTTGCATAATAAGTCCTACTCCACCAATAGCCCTTGTGGCGTAATGAACTATATGCCAGTCATTTGGCATCCCATCTGTAGAAGCTGAGTACATACACATAGGAGACATCATGATTCTATTTTTTATTGTAATATCCTTTATCTTTAAAGGCATATGTAAAATACTCATAAACACTCTCCCTTCTTGAACTTTCTAATTTTAATCATAATACATATCTTTTTAAAAACCAAATTTGACAAAAATGTTTAAGCTGCATGCGATTAAAGCAATTTTTAATGATAGTTAAAAAAAGAGTAATTTTTTTGGGAGATATTTAAAATTTTTTAGTAAATGTAAACGATAGATTATTGAAAATTTACAAATAATTTAGTTGACTAAAGTAAAAGATGCTGCTAAAATAACAAGTAACTTTATTTGGATTTGTATTTTTAAAATGATAAAGTATAAAAGCGATGAAGGTGAGGGGTATGTGCGTAGGCTTAAGAGAGCCGGTGGTTGGTGCAAACCGGTGCCGAGGCGCATATTAGATCGCTCTGGAGCTGTATAGCTGAACGGCGGTAAGCTTATTAGGCTATACCGGGATTACCCGTTACAGGTCAAGTTGTATAACTTGGTGAGGCTATTGCCGTGAGGTAATAGCGAAAACAGGTGGTACCGCGTGGAGGAAATCCCCGCCCTGTGCTTTCAGGGCGGGGAATGATTTTTATAGGGGGTGATAATTTGCACATTATATCTGTCCTTGTTAACAATTATCCAGGAGTCTTGTCAAGGGTAGTAGGTCTTTTTTCAAGGAGAGGCTATAACATTGAAAGCCTTGCAGTAGGTACGACAGAAAAAGAAGACATCTCAAGGATAACTTTGACAGTGGAAGGAGATGATTATACAGTTACCCAGGTGATAAGGCAACTTAATAAACTTATAGATGTGTTGAAAGTACAAAACATAGGAGCAAGGGATAATGTTTCTCGAGAATTGCTGTTAGTTAAAGTAGGTTATGATTCAAATACAAGGGATGACATAATGCACATTGTAGATACTTTTAGAGCAAAAGTTATAGATATTTCAATGGACTCATTGATTATAGAAATTACCGGAGATAGTGAAAAGATTAATGCTTTTATAAATCTCATAAGCAAATTTGAAGTAAAAGAGCTGGTAAGAACAGGCCTTGTAGCTTTAGAAAGAGGTAATAAATCATTAAAAGAATATGAGGGGGAATTGTAATGGCAAAGATGTATTATGACAAAGATGCAGATTTAAATTTACTTAAAAACAAAAAAATCGCAATAATAGGTTTTGGAAGTCAAGGTCATGCTCATGCATTAAATTTGAAAGATTCTGGACTTGATGTAGTAGTTGGCCTTTACGAGGGAAGTAAATCAAAAGAAAGAGCAGAAAAAGAGGGGCTGCGAGTTTATACAGTTGAGGAAGCGGCAAAAGTAGCAGATATCATAATGATGCTGATACCGGATGAAAAGCAAGCAAAAGTCTATAAAGAAAGCATAGAAAAAAATCTTACAGAAGGTAAAGCTCTCGCTTTTGCTCATGGGTTTAATATTCACTTTAAACAGATTGTTCCTCCAAAAAATGTGGATGTGTTTATGGTAGCTCCAAAAGGTCCGGGACATTTAGTTCGGAGAGTATACCAGGAAGGGAAAGGAGTTCCAAATCTTGTAGCAGTATACCAGGATTATACAGGGAAAGCTTTTGAAATAGCTTTAGCCTATGCAAAGGGAATAGGAGGTACAAGAGCAGGTGTCATTGAGACTACTTTTAAAGAGGAGACAGAAACAGACCTCTTTGGGGAGCAGGCTGTCCTTTGCGGTGGAGTTACTGAACTTATGAAGGCTGGTTTTGAAACATTAGTAGAAGCTGGTTATCAGCCAGAAATAGCTTATTTCGAATGTGTGCATGAAATGAAACTTATAGTTGACCTCATATATGAAGGCGGTTTTAGTTATATGAGATATTCTATTTCGGATACTGCAGAATTTGGAGACTATATGACAGGTAAGAGGATAATAACAGAAGAGACTCGAAAAGAGATGAAAAAAGTTTTGTCAGAAATACAATCAGGAAAATTTGCAAAAGAGTGGCTTTTAGAAAATCAGGTAGGAAGACCACAGTATAATGCTATGAAAGATAAAGAGGCAAATCATCTTATTGAAAAAGTTGGCAAAGGTTTGAGAGAAATGATGGCTTGGATTAAAAAAGAATAATTTAAGGAGGTAGATATGCGATGGGGGTCAAAAGAGTCATTGTTTTTGACACTACGTTAAGAGATGGGGAGCAGACTCCTGGCGTCAACTTTAACATTAACGATAAATTTGAAATAGCAAAACAGTTGGTATCTTTAGGAGTGGATGTCATAGAAGCAGGATTTCCAGCTGCTTCTAATGGAGATTTTGAAGCAGTCAAAAATATTGCTGATAAATTAAAAGGTGTTACTATTGCTGCAATGGCAAGGTCTGTAAAAGAGGATATAGACAGAGCCAGCAGTGCTTTGAAAAATGCTGAAAGGTCTAGATTACACGTTTTTATCGCAACTTCTGATATACATCTTAAATACAAACTTAAGATGTCAAGGGAAGAAATGCTTAAAAGAGCCATTGAAATGGTGAAATACGCAAAAGGAAAATTTGATGAGATTGAATTTTCAGCAGAAGATGCTTCAAGAACTGATTGGGATTTTTTAGTAAAAGTTTTTAGCGAGGTAATAGAAGCGGGAGCAAATGTGATAAATGTGCCGGATACCGTAGGATATGCTATGCCGAGAGAATTTGGCGAACTAATAAAATACATCAGAAATAATATTCCTAACATCGATGGAGTAATGATAAGTGCCCATTGCCATAACGATTTAGGGCTTGCTGTAGCAAATTCTTTGTCTGCCATAGAAAACGGAGCAACTCAAGTAGAAGTAACAGTGAACGGAATAGGGGAAAGGGCAGGAAATGCAGCTATGGAAGAAGTAATAATGGCACTGAATACGAGAAAAGATTATTTTGGCCTTGTTCACGGAATAAACATTAAAGAGATATACAATACCAGTAAATTAGTAAGCAAACTTACAGGAATTAACCTCCAACCTAATAAGGCAATTGTAGGTGCTAATGCTTTTAGGCATCAAGCGGGAATTCACCAACATGGAGTTATAAACAACAGAGCTACCTATGAAATAATGAAACCAGAGGATATTGGAATAGTTCCAGATACTTTTGCATTAGGTAAGCTTTCAGGAAGAAATGCTTTTGAATTGAAAGTCAGACAATTGGGGTACAATAATCTTTCACCAGGAGAATTAAGTGATGCTTTTAGAAGGTTTAAAGATTTGGCGGACAGAAAAAAGATAATTGTAGATGAGGATATAAGATTTGTTGTTGAAGAGACTTTGGAAGAGTTTAGAAGTTTTAAGGAGGGAGAAGCTTGGGCTTAACATTGACACAAAAGATATTGTCAGCAAAAGTCGGTAGAGAAGTAAAACCAGGAGAGTTAATAGAAGTAGATGTGGATATGGTGTTAGGCAATGACGTTACTGCTCCTGTTGCTATAAAGGAGTTTGAAAAGATAGGAAAAGAAGAGGTATTTGACAAAACTAAAATTGCCCTTGTACCCGACCATTTTGTTCCTAATAAGGACATAAAATCGGCGGAGCAAGTAAATATAATGAGAAAATTTGCAAAAAAACATGGAATAGTAAACTTCTTTGAAGTAGGGCAAATGGGAATAGAGCACGCACTTTTACCCGAAAAAGGACTTGTACTTCCGGGGGATGTTGTCATAGGTGCTGATTCTCATACTTGCACTTATGGCGCTCTTACCTGTTTTTCTACAGGAGTAGGAAGCACTGACATGGCGGCAGCAATGGCGACAGGCAAAGCGTGGTTTAAAGTGCCAGAAGCAATAAAATTTGTGTTAAAAGGCAATTTGCAAAAATGGGTAAGTGGAAAAGATGTTATCTTGTATATAATCGGGAAAATAGGGGTTGACGGAGCTTTATATAAATCTATGGAATTTACAGGGAATATAAAAGCTTTGTCAATGGACGATAGATTCACAATTGCCAATATGGCAATAGAAGCAGGGGCTAAAAACGGTATTTTCGATTTTGACGAAATTACCGAAGCATATGTTAAAGGGAGAGCAAAAAGAGAGTATAAGGTATTTGAAAGGGATGAAGATGCTGAGTACAGTGAGGTTTATGAGATAAATTTGGATGAGATAAGGCCTCAAGTAGCATTTCCTCATTTGCCTGAAAACACTAGAAATATTGATGAAATTGGAAAAGTTAAAATAGACCAAGTAGTTATTGGCTCTTGCACCAATGGACGCATGTCAGACATGGAGATAGCTTATAAGATATTGAAAGGCAAAAAGGTCCATCCTGATGTAAGACTTTTAATTTTCCCCGCAACACAGGAAATATACCTTGAATGTGTTAAAAGAGGTTACATCGAAGAGTTTATAAAAGCAGGTGCGGCAGTATCTACTCCTACTTGTGGACCTTGCCTTGGCGGACATATGGGAATTCTGGCTAAAGGAGAAAGGGCACTGGCTACTACTAACAGAAATTTTGTAGGAAGAATGGGACATCCTGAGAGTGAAGTGTATCTTTCAAGTCCAGCTGTTGCAGCCGCTTCAGCTATTGCAGGATATATCGTAAGTCCAGAGGAGGTAGAATGATGCAGGGGAAAGCCATAAAATACGGGGACAATATAGATACAGATGTTATAATACCAGCAAGGTATTTAAACACATCAGATCCACAAGAATTGGCACAGCATTGTATGGAAGATTTAGACAAAGAGTTTAAAAACAAAGTTCAAGAAGGAGATATACTGGTTGTAGGCGAAAATTTTGGTAGTGGATCTTCCAGAGAGCATGCGCCAATTGCTATTAAAGCATCGGGTATATCCTGTATAATTGCTAAGTCGTTTGCAAGAATTTTTTTCAGAAATGCGATAAATATAGGGCTTCCGATATTAGAATGCAAGGAAGCGGTAGATGGGATTGAAGAAGGTGATATTGTTTTGGTTGATACAGATAATGGAATCATAAAAAATTTGAGTAAGGGAACGCAATTTAAAGCTCAACCCTTTCCTGACTTCATAAAAGAAATAATGAAATACGGTGGACTTATAAATTATGTCAGAGAGAAGGTGTAAAATTGTTTAAAATTGCTGTTTTGCCTGGAGATGGAATTGGACCGGAAGTCATAGAAGAAGGGTTAAAAGTTTTGTATGCTATAGAAGATAAGTACAAACTTAAATTTGATGTAAAAAAGTATCCTTTTGGGGGAGAAGCTATAGACAAATACGGTGTTCCCTATCCGGAAGAGACAAAAAATGCGTGTCTTTCCAGTGATGCTGTACTTTTGGGAGCAGTGGGAGGTCCCAAATGGGATAACCTTGAGGGGGATAAAAGGCCAGAAGCAGGACTTCTGGCTTTAAGAAAAAGTCTAGGGGTTTATGCAAATCTAAGGCCGGCTGTTCTTTATTCTCCTTTAAAAGTAGCTTCTCCTTTAAAAAACGAGTTATTACAAGAGGGTTTAGATATTCTTGTGGTAAGAGAACTTACTGGTGGAATTTATTTTGGACCAAGAGGAACAGTTGCTATAGATTATGGTTTTAAGGCTTATGATACAGAAGTGTACCAGACCTCAGAAATAGAAAGGATAGCGGTCATTGCCTTTGAAGTGGCTTTAAAGAGGAAAAAGAAAGTCACTTCTGTAGACAAGGCAAACATTTTGGATTCTTCCAGATTATGGAGAAAAACGGTAGAAGAAATAAGTAAGAGATATCCTGATGTTGAGTTAAACCATATGTATGTAGATAATTGTGCTATGCAACTAATTAAAAATCCTTCTCAATTTGATGTAATTCTCACTTCTAATATGTTTGGTGATATTTTAAGCGATGAAGCTTCACAACTTACAGGTTCTATAGGGATGCTTCCCTCTGCTAGCTTAAGAGAAGATAAAGTGGGACTTTATGAACCTATACACGGTTCTGCTCCAGATATTGCTGGAACAAAGAAGGCCAATCCTTTAGCTACAATATTGTCAGTTGCTATGATGCTGGAATATTCTTTTGACCTTATAGATGCTGCTAATGACATAAAGGATGCAGTAAATAAAGTTTTAGAAGCAGGTTATAGGACTTTTGATTTAGGAAAAGGAATAATTTTAAATACTCAGGAGATGGGAGATAAAGTGGTAGAGTATGTAAAGGGGTGAGGAGATTGATAAGCGATAGCATAAAAAAGGGAGTTGAAAAGGCGCCGCATAGGTCACTTTTATATGCTTTAGGCTTGACTTATGAAGAGATAAAAAGGCCTATTATAGGAGTTGCAAACTCAAAAAATGAAATTATACCAGGTCATATGCATTTAGACAAAATAGCTGAAGCTGTAAAAGCAGGCATCAGAATGGCAGGAGGAACTCCTATAGAGTTTTCCACTATTGGTGTTTGTGATGGCATTGCCATGAACCATAAAGGTATGAAATACTCTTTAGGGAGTAGAGAACTTATTGCAGATAGCATTGAAATCATGGCAATGGCCCACGGATTTGATGGGCTTGTGCTTATACCTAATTGCGACAAAATAGTGCCGGGGATGCTTATGGCAGCAGCACGACTTAATATTCCTGCAATAGTTGTAAGCGGAGGCCCAATGCTTGCAGGAAAGTGTAATGGAGATGTGTGCGATTTAAGCAGCGTTTTTGAAGCTGTAGGAGCACATAAAATTGGGAAAATCTCAGATGAAGACCTTTATAAAATAGAACTTAATGCTTGTCCTACTTGTGGGTCTTGCTCGGGAATGTTTACCGCAAATACTATGAATTGCTTGACAGAAGCTTTAGGAATGGGACTTCCAGGAAATGGTACGATTCCGGCTGTTTATTCTGAAAGGATAAGACTTGCAAAACAAGCAGGAATGAAAATCATGGAGCTTGTAGAGAGAGGAATTAAGCCTTCTGATATACTCACGAAAGAGGCATTCATAAACGCTTTTAGCTTAGACATGGCTTTAGGTGGTTCTACTAATACAGTATTGCACTTAAAAGCTATAGCTCATGAGGCAGGTGTAGATATACCTTTAAATGAGATTAATGAGATTAGTGCAAGAGTACCTAATTTATGTAAATTAAGCCCTGCAGGGAAATATCACATAGAGGACCTTTATTTTGCAGGAGGAATTTCGGCTGTTTTAAAAGAGCTGACGAAAGCTAATCTTATAAATACTGAAGTGTTAACAGTTACAGGAAAGACATTGGGAGAGAATATAAAAGACGCGAAAGTTTTAAATCATGATGTGATAAGACCAATAGACAACCCTTACAGCAGTACTGGAGGCCTTGTGATACTTTACGGTAACATTGCAAGGGAAGGAGCTGTTGTAAAAGCATCTGCTGTAGCAAAAGAGATGTTAAGACACGAAGGACCAGCAAAGGTGTTTAATTCTGAGGAAGAAGCCATAGCTGCAATATATGGAGGGAAAATACAAAAAGGAGATGTAGTTGTAATAAGATACGAAGGGCCAAAAGGTGGACCGGGAATGAGAGAAATGTTAAGTCCTACTTCAGCCCTTGCAGGTATGGGACTTGATAAAGATGTGGCACTTATAACAGACGGTAGATTTTCAGGTGCAACAAGAGGGGCTTCAATAGGACATGTCTCTCCGGAAGCTATGGAAGGAGGAGAAATAGCTATACTTCAGGATGGAGACATAATTGAGATAGACATACCAGCGAGGAAAATTAATGTCAAGTTGAGAGATGAAGAAATCAAAGAAAGACTAAAAAAATGGGTAAGACCTGAACCGAAGATTAAAACTGGTTATATGGCAAGATATGCTAAAGAGGTGACTTCTGCAAATACAGGTGCAGTTTTTAAGGGGGGAGCCTTGTGACATTAAAAGGTGCACAAATTGTAATAGAGGTTTTAAAAGAAGTGGGTGTTGACACCATATTTGGCATACCTGGAGGAGCAGTTATCCCTATCTATGATGCACTGTATGACTCTGATATAAGACACATATTAGCAACCCATGAGCAAATGGCAGCCCATATGGCAGATGGTTATGCAAGAGCTACCGGAAGAGTAGGGGTTTGCTTTGCTACCTCTGGCCCCGGTTCTACCAATCTTGTGACAGGTATAGCCAATGCTTATATGGATTCCGTACCTGTTGTGGCGATAACAGGACAGGTGCCGACAAACCTCATAGGAAAAGATGCATTTCAAGAAGTAGATATAACAGGTATTACAATGCCTATAACCAAACACAATTTTATTGTAAAATCCCCTGATAAACTGGCAGATACTATAAGGCAGGCGTTTGCGATCGCCAAAAGTGGAAGACCTGGTCCTGTATTAGTAGATATCCCAAAAGATATACAGAATGCCGACATAGAATATGTTAAGGGAATGGGAGATAGCATTGATATAAAAAACAATGTCAATGGAATAGTTTCACAAAAAGAGTTAGACAAAGCTATAGAACTTATTTTGCAAAGTAAAAAACCTGTAATCTTTGCAGGAGGAGGAGTGATTTGGGGGGAAGCTTCAGCCGAACTCATAGAATTTGCAGAGAAGACCAACATACCTGTTGCTACTTCTTTGATGGGATTAGGGTGCTTTCCTGAGGATCATCCTCTGTCATTAGGTCTTATAGGCATGCATGGAAGTAGATTTGCAAATTTGGCTGTGTATAAATCAGACCTTGTGATAGCGATAGGGACGAGATTTAGCGACAGAGTTGCTGGCAAAGCAGGGGGACTTGCTCCCAATGCTAAAATAATCCATATTGATATAGACCCTGCAGAATTAGGGAAAAATGTAGAAGTAGAGGTAGCAGTTATAGGCAAAGTAAAAGAAGTATTGAAACTTTTAACGAATAAACTTCCATTCATTGAGAGAAAAGAATGGTTAGAGGAAATTTCTTTCTTGAGAGAAAAGCACGGATTAAAGTATAAAAAAGATGAAGTTTTGAGGCCTCAATGGATAGTAGAAAAAATTCAACAGCTTTCAAGCGATGACCTTATAATAGCTACTGAAGTGGGACAAAATCAAATGTGGGCTGCCCAGTTTTATAAATTTAAACAGCCCAGGACCTTTGTCACCTCAGGAGGATTAGGGACAATGGGCTTTGGACTTCCAGCTGCAATAGGAGCGCAGGTAGGAAGGCCAGATAAAAGGGTTGTAAACATTGCAGGTGATGGAAGTTTAAGAATGAATATACATGCCTTAGAAACAGCCGCTGTATATAATATTCCGGTTATAACAGTACTACTCAACAACCAAACTTTAGGCATGGTAAGACAATGGCAAAACCTTTTGTATGACAAGAGATTTTCCCACACAGATTTGAATGCAAATTTGAATTTTGCTAAGCTTGCAAGCGACTTTGGAGTGGAAGGAATAAGAGCTACAACAAAAGAAGAATTTGAAAAAGCTTTTAAAAAAGCCTATGGCGAAAAAAGACCTTTTATGATAGAATGTATTATAGATAAGGACGAAATGGTGCTTCCATTTATTCCTGCAGGTGGAACTGTTGAAAATACAATTGGATAAAACCTTCGGGGATCGGTGAAATTCCGTACCGGCGGTATAGCCCGCGAGCCTTTTGGCAGACTCGGTGAAATTCCGAGGCCGACAGTTAAAGTCTGGATGGGAGAAGGAGAAATATTCCCCAGGGAATATGTTCTCTGGGGATTTTTTAACCCTGAAGGTTTAGCCTTCAGGATTTTTTAGTATAGGAGGGATTGAATTGGAAGAATATATGAAAAGAGCTTTAACACTGGCTGAAAAAGGATGGGGATACACAAATCCTAATCCGCTTGTGGGTGCTGTAATAGTTAAAAATGGAAAAATAATAGGAGAGGGTTATCATGAATATTTTGGAGGTCCCCATGCTGAAGTAAATGCATTAAAAAATGCAGTTGAAGATGTCAAAGGTTCTACTATGTTTGTAACACTTGAACCTTGCAGCCATTATGGCAAAACACCTCCTTGTGTTGAAGAAATAATTAAATCTGGCATTAAGAGGGTATATATAGCAATGGAAGATCCAAATCCTAAAGTTAGCGGAAATGGTATAAAAAGATTAAAAGAAGCTGGGATAGAAGTACACGTTGGGATGATGGAGAAAGACGCGAGGAAACTCAACGAAATATTTGTTAAATATATCACGACAAAATTTCCCTTTGTGATATTAAAATCTGCTATGAGTATTGATGGTAAGATTGCTTGTTATAATGGAAATTCTAAATGGATTACAAATGAGAAATCAAGAAAATTTGCTCATAAAATAAGAGGACGTGTATCCGCCATTATGGTTGGGGTAAATACAGTAATTAATGATAACCCAATGCTTACAACAAGGTTGGAGGGGTATAAAAATCCTGTAAGGATTATTGTGGATAGTAGAGGTAGAATTCCACTTGACTCAAATGTAATAAGAGACAAAACGGCAAAAACGATAATTGCTACAACAGAACTTATGCCAAACAATGTGAGAAAGAAGCTTGAAGATATGGATATTGAAGTTATTATATTAAAGAACGACAATAGAAAAGTACCTTTAAAAGAGCTAATGATAAAACTTGGAGAGAGGGGGATTGATAGTGTATTGATTGAAGGTGGTGGGACATTAAATTGGTCTGCACTTAAAGAGAGAATTGTTGATAAAGTTATGTTTTTTATATCACCTAGAATAATAGGAGGTAAAAATGCTTTAACACCTGTAGAAGGTATAGGCTTTTCAAATATAGAAAATTCAATAGAATTAAAAGATGTGGAGATTGATAGAATAGATGATGATATACTAATAACAGCATATGTAAGAAAGTAGGTTATGGCGTATGTTTACTGGAATTATAGAGGAAACAGGAACTGTTAAAAATATTATACATGGTACTTTTACAAAAATTGTTATAAAATGTAGTAAAGTCCTTGAGGGGACAAAAATAGGTGATAGTATAGCAGTCAACGGTGTATGTTTAACTGTTACTAATATATCAGACGAAAGTTTTGCAGCTGACGTTATGCCTGAAACCATGAGAGCAAGCAATTTAAAAGATTTAAAAACTGGAAGCATTGTCAATCTTGAAAGAGCACTTCAAGTTGGAAGGAGAATGGGTGGGCATATCGTAACTGGTCATATAGATTGCGTTGGAAAAATCATAGACAAAAGGCAGGAAAAAAATGCTTTTATATTTAAGATAGCTATCAATAAAGAATTTACAAAATACATTGTACGTAAGGGAAGCATTGCGGTAGATGGTATAAGTTTAACGGTTGTTGAAGATGGAGATGATTATTTTACTGTTTCAATTATTCCACATACAATGCTTAAGACGACATTGGGTTATAAAAGTGTAGGAGATAGTGTGAATATCGAAGTTGATATACTTTCTAAGTATGTAGAGAAACTAATAGCGCAAAAGGATATAAAAGATTTATTGAAAGAAAATGGATTTATATAGATTTAGATGACTTTTCTAAGTTAAGGAGGAAAGACCAATGTTTGATAGGATAGAAGATGCAATAGAGGATATAAAGCAAGGAAAAATGATTATTGTTGTGGATAATGAAAATAGGGAGAATGAAGGCGACTTAGTCATGGCAGCAGAAAAAGTTACAGGAGAACATATCAACTTTATGATAAAGTATGGACGGGGTCTTGTATGTGTTCCAATGACAGAAAAGAGACTTAATGACCTTGGCATTTACCAGATGGTTGAGAATAACACTGACCATAAAGAAACTGCTTTTACTGTATCTGTTGATTACAAAGAATGTACTACCGGTATTTCTGCATTTGAAAGAGCGCTGACGGTGAATAAATTAGTAGATGATAATTCAAAGCCAGAAGATTTTACAAAACCGGGGCATATCTTTCCTTTAAGAGCAAAAGATGGTGGTGTCTTAGTAAGAGCAGGACATACAGAAGCAGCTGTAGACTTTGCAGTTCTTGCGGGACTCAAACCTGCTGGAGTAATATGCGAAATCATAAAAGATGATGGAAATATGGCAAGGCTGCCTGACCTTTTGGAGTTTGCAAAAAAATTTGGGTTGAGGATTATATCTATTGAAGATTTAATAGAGTACAGAATGAAAAATGAAATACTTGTGAGAAGGGTAGCACAGGCGAAACTTCCAACAAAATATGGGAATTTTGAAATTGTCGGGTATGAAGAAATATTAACAGGAAAACAGCATGTAGCTCTGATTAAAGGAGACATAAATAGGGACCCTGTACTTGTGAGGATACATTCAGAGTGCCTGACGGGGGATATATTGGGGTCATTAAGATGTGACTGTGGTGACCAGCTTCATGCGGCAATGGAAAGAATAGGACAGGAAGGAGGAGTACTAGTCTATCTGAGACAGGAAGGAAGGGGTATAGGACTTTTAAACAAGATTAAGGCGTATCATTTGCAGGATCAAGGGTTTGATACTGTTGAAGCGAATATTAAGCTTGGTTTTCCACCTGATTTAAGAGAATACAGCATAGCTGCCCAGATTTTGAAAGATATAGGAGTTAAAAAGATAAGGATTATGACAAATAATCCGCAAAAAATTATGGAATTATCAGACTATGGTCTTGAGGTTGTAGAAAGGATTCCTATAGAAATTTGTCCAAATTATTATAATGAAAAATATCTCAAAACAAAAAAAGAAAAAATGGGACATCTAATTTTGGAAGTGTGAAATGCTATGCAAAAAGTGAATTGAATGTAATTATAAGCACAGTGAAGAACACTAGTAAGGGGAGTGTATAGCTATGAAAATATACGAAGGAAAACTTACGGTAGAAGGAAAGAAATTTGGAATTGTGGTAAGCAGATTCAATGAATTTATAACGAACAAACTTCTCGAAGGAGCACTTGATGCCCTAAAAAGGCATGGTGCTTTAAATGAGGATATTGAAATTGCATGGGTACCTGGAGCATTTGAAATACCACTTATAGCTAAAAAGATGGCTGAATCTAAAAGATATAATGCAGTAATTGCACTTGGAGCAGTAATAAGAGGAGAGACACCCCATTTTGATTACGTTGCAAATGAGGTATCAAAAGGTATTGCAAAAATATCTCTTGATACAGAAGTTCCAGTTATATTTGGCGTTCTTACCACAGATACAATTGAGCAAGCTATTGTAAGGGCGGGAACAAAAGGTGGGAATAAAGGTTTTGAGGCAGCCGTTACAGCAATAGAGATGGCAAATCTAATAGATGAAATAAAATAAGGGCAAAATGCCCTTATTTTATTTCCAAGGAGGAATAATTTCTGCTTTTTGAAGAGCTTTAAATACTACTACAAATACAGGCCCTATTACAAGCCCTAAAGCACCGAAAAGTTTTGCACCTATAAACATAGATAAAAGCGTAACAAGAGGATGAAGTCCGATACTCTGACCTACAATCTTAGGCTCTATCATTTGTCTTACAACTACCACCAAGCCGTACAGTATTAAAAGATATATCCCTACCATGTAGTTTTTCATTATGATGTTATAAAGCGCCCATGGTACCATGACAGCACCAGAACCAAGTACGGGCAATGCATCTACAATGGTTACAAGAAGACCCAATAGAAATGGATAGTCAAAACCTATCATTGCAAGGCCTATGGAGACTTCCAAAAAGGTTATAAGCATTATTGTTGCTACTGCTCGCAGATAACCGAAAAATGTCTTTAAAAGGTCTACCTGAATATTTTTTGCATGCTGTGCCCAATGAGATGGAATCTGCCTTTTTATAAAATCTAGTATAAGCTGTTTATCTTTGCTTATAAAAAAAGTAGCAACGAGTGTTATCAAAGTCATAAAGAAAAAATTAGGCAATTTTGTTGCAAAATTCAAAAGCCATGTAGCAAGATTTTTTGCAAATAATGATATATAGTTTAAAATTGATTGCATGTTGTTTTCAATAAGGGATGTAATATTTGGGGGTAATGTTACGTAATACATTCTTATTCTATCAACGAGATTTAAAATTATGTCATTAATAGTATTTGCATAATTTGTACTTATTTCCGCAAGAGAACTTAGTTCATATATAAGTTGTGTTATTGATATTGCAATAAGTGATCCTATCACGCCTATTAATATCAAAAGTAAAATAAAGGATGCTAATCCTCTCGGCACCTTTAATTTTTTTTCTAAGAAATTTACACCAGGATCAATTATTACAGCAAAAAGCAAAGCCACTACAAATGGCATTAAGAAAGGAATAATTTTAAATATGATTAAGTAAAATATAATAAAGACAGCAACAATGAGCAGTGTTTTTTTTATTATATCACCGTATCTCAATAGAAAATTATTCACCGTTTTGACCTCCTTTTTCTTTATTATAATATGAGAATTGATGAAAGTCTATCATTAAGAGTAATTATTGACTATAATAAAAAAATCCGCCGAAACGGATTTTTTAAAGGGCGGTTTTTATTTTTGCTATTTCTTTTGATTTTTGGGCAAGTTCGCTTCGCGTTATAATTCCTTTTTCTACTAGTAAATCTATGAGGGAAAGTAAAGCCAATAAATTTTTGTACTCTGTGTCTTTTATTTCGGCTAAATCTAGAAGATATTCTATTTCTCTCATTTTACATCTCTCCCAAATAATTCTTTAATTTTATTATTGACATATATTAGAAAAATATGCATACAAAATAAAAAAATTAGAATTTGTTTGAAGTTTATGCTATAATATCACTGTACTTTTAAGTGAGGAGAGAAAATATGGGCAAAAATGTACAAAAAGAAATATTAAGCTGGATATTTACTATAGCTCTTGCTTTTTTAATTGCAATGTTTATAAGAACTTATGTTTTTGAATTGGTAGATGTACCCACAGGTTCAATGTTAAATACTATTCAAATAAATGATAAATTTATTGTAAACAAGTTTATATACAGGTTTGAACCTGTAAAACGAGGAGATATTGTAGTATTTCGTTTTCCTGACGACCCAAAAGTTAATTTTGTAAAAAGAGTTATTGGCATTGGTGGAGATGTAATTGAAATAAAAAATGGTCAGTTAATAAGAAATGGAAAAGTAGTTAAGGAGCCCTATATAAAAGAACCTATGAAAGGCAATTTTGGACCATATGTCGTCCCACCTGGTCATTATTTTATGTTAGGTGATAATAGAAATGAGTCTATGGATAGTAGATTTTGGCAGCACAAGTATGTATCAAAAGACCAAATTTTGGGTAAAATAGTTTTTAGAATTTGGCCTCCTGATCGAATTGGTTCTATGTCTGGAAAATAGTTATTGAAAGTAGTGTTATAAAGTAGTATAATATTAGAAAACATAATATTGTCGGCAATGAAGGGACGAGTAGTAAGTATAAACTTTTAAGAGAGCTGGTGGTGGGTGCGAACCAGTAAGTTTTACTTATGAATTCCATCCCGGAGCTAAGGTGTAATGACCTTCGGGCGACCGTTAAATCATGTGGAGGGCTTACTTAAGCCAAAAGAGGGTGGCAACACGGCATTCCCGTCCCTTTATGGGACGGGAATTATTTTTAAGGGAGGTATGGTAAAGTGTTAGACGTAAAGAGGATAAGAAATAATCCAGAGGCTGTAAGAAGAGCTGTAGAGCTTAAAGGAGAAAAAGCAGATATAGATAGGTTTTTAGAATTAGACGAAAAAAGAAGACAAATGCTAGTGGAGTTGGAAACATTAAAAAATCGTAGAAATATGGAATCAGACAATATTGCAAAACTTAAAAGAGAAGGCAAAGATGCTAGCGATTTGATTGCTGAAATGAAAGAATTATCGGATAAGATTAAAGAAATGGAACAAGAGGTAAAAGAAGTAGAAGAAGAATTGGAGCGAATTTTATGGACAATCCCTAATATACCTCATGAGAGTGTTCCAATTGGCGATAGTGATGAAGATAATGTTGAAATAAGGAGATGGGGAGAACCGAGGAAATTTGACTTTGAACCAAAACCTCATTGGGAAATAGGGGAGGAATTAGGTATATTAGATTTTGAAGCGGCTGCAAGAGTTACAGGTTCTAGATTTACTTTTTATAAAGGTTTGGGTGCACGACTAGAAAGAGCACTTATAAACTTTATGTTAGATTTACACATTGAAAGACATGGCTATACTGAAGTGTTTCCTCCCTTTATGGCACATAGAAGAAGCATGTTTGGCACAGGTCAACTTCCTAAGTTTGAAGAGGATGCTTTTAAAGTTTACGGTACAGACTATTTTTTGATACCAACGGCAGAAGTGCCTGTTACTAATATGTACAGAGACACAATAATAGACGGCGATAAGCTTCCAATATACCACTGTGCTTATAGCGCTTGTTTTAGACAAGAGGCAGGTTCTGCAGGAAGAGATACGAGAGGGCTTATAAGGCAGCACCAGTTTAATAAAGTTGAACTTGTCAAATTTACAGAGCCAGACAAATCCTATGAAGAGTTAGAAAAAATGACTAGAGATGCTGAAGAAGTATTGCAGGCTTTAGGACTTCCTTACAGAGTAGTGGCCATATGCACAGGAGATTTAGGCTTTACTGCTTCTAAAAAATACGATATAGAAGTGTGGATGCCAAGCTATGGACGATATGTAGAAATTTCTTCTTGTAGCAATTGTGAAGACTTTCAAGCAAGAAGAGCTAATATAAAGTATAGGCCTAAAGACGGTGGAAAGGCTCAATATGTCCATACTTTAAATGGCTCTGGAGTTGCTGTAGGAAGAACTTTTGCTGCAATATTAGAAAATTATCAACAAGAAGATGGATCTGTTGTAATACCAGAAGTTTTAAGGCCCTACATGAAAGTAGATGTGATAAAGAAATAAATATATTGTTTTCCAATATTATACTATATAAGCATATTGACAATAAAGCTGGGGTATGATATACTTTATATCGTCCCAGCTGGGAGAGGTGTCCGAGTGGTTTAAGGAGCTGGTCTTGAAAACCAGTGACTCCTTCACGGAGCCGTGGGTTCGAATCCCACCCTCTCCGCCAGAAAGTTAATATTTTTTTATGAGCAACTAACGTGGAGAAGTACCCAAGATGGTGAAGGGGCGGTCCTGCTAAGACTGTAGGTCGGGGATAACCCGGCGCGAGGGTTCGAGTCCCTCCTTCTCCGCCATTTTATTATAGTGCTGCTCTATTTTTCATAGAAAAAATACAAAGTAGGCTTTTGCCTACTTTTATTCTTTGTCTTTGCCTAATATAACTGTCACATCTACATTTGCATCAGGAGAGATATCGTTTTCTACATTGGTTATAAAAAGAGTTTTTGCGACTTTTTCAGCCCTTTCTTCATCTGTTCTTGCATATACATGGGAAGAAGTAAAAGTCATGCCAATGACGTTTCCGATTTTCACAACGTCAAAACCCTCATTTTTTAAAACTTCAGCGTACTTTGTGGCAAGCCCTGGTATTCCTGCACCGTTTAACACTTCTACTTTTATGTTTTTGTTTTCTGCAAAAGATGTTGTTGAAGTATTTGAGGTTGAAACCTCATCGCTAAAAAGTTCTTTTACTATTTCTTGAACTTTTATATTGTCTACAAAGAAATAGCTGGTATTTCCTTCATATCGGCCTTCTCCGGGAAGAGCCATTGCATTTATAGTCGAAGGCTTGTCTTTTATAAATTGATAAGCGTATTGAGTTATCTCAGAGGCGGTTAAGTCTGTTTTCAAATATTGACTGACTGTTATTGCTAAAGAAGGTACTTTTGGTAATATTGAGGGTTGCAGCATTTTTTTTAAGAAAGCTTCGAGAAATTGATGCTGTGCCTTTATTCTTCCAAGGTCACCGTCTACATAACCATGTCTATATCTTACAAACTGAATTGCCTTTTCTCCATCTAATACTTGCCTACCTTTTTTTAAATCTATATGAAGAGGGGGATTTGCACTGTTGTCATCGTATTTCATGTTAAAGGGTACATCAATTTCTACTCCCCCGATTGTATCTATTATTTTTTTGAAACCTTCATAATTTAAAATTACATAATTATCAATTTTGATACCTAATAAATCTTCTACTGCTTTTTCTAACCCTTCAATTTTTCCTTCAGAAAAGGCAGCATTTATTTTTTTCTCTTCTGGAGCGTTAAATCCTGGCCTTGGATAGTATGTATCTCTTGGAATTGATAATATATTTATTTTTTTGTTTACAGCGTCATAGTTTATTACAAAAATAGTATCTGATAAATTGTTTTCATCACTGCCTACAAAAAGAATGTTTTTCCTTTCTATAGCTTGCTCTTTATTTTGAGACTCATTTCTACTAACGGTAGAAGTATTTTTTTCATTTGAAGCAGGGACATGAATATTTTTATAAAATATATAAGTTCCCACACCAAGGGAAAGGACAATACCTATTATAATAAGAATTATTATTTTTAATATTCTTTTCATGGTTTTTCCTCCTATAACTACCGTACCATTATTTTGTTTATATAATGAATATATAGCATTTTAAAAATTAAAAGTCAATTAATAGAATGTTACAAGTTATTAAATATTTATTAAGTTTATTCTCCTTCTTTCTCTATTTAAAGACTACATATCAAGATTATGATATAATTAATAAAAAGAAAAGCTATGAAAAAGGGGTGCTGAGTTTGAAAAGACCTAATATTTTTTTAATTTCTTTTATCATTTTAATTTTTGTGATTTTGGGAATTATTGTGAGTTTTATAAACATCCTCGTGGATTTTCAATGGTTTTCTGATTTGCATTATCTTAATGTATTTTTTAAAAAATTTTTGACTCAGCTTACAATGGGTGTGCCGATTTTCATTCTTGTATTTATGGTGTTGTATTTTTATACAAACAAGATAATAAGAGATTATGTTAACTTTGCACAGGATATAATCGTTAAAAAGAATATTAACATATATAGAAGATTAGGTATTGCTGTTTCTCTATTAATTGCACTATTTATAACGCTATATGCAGCGACAAATTGGTGGAATGATTTATTGTTTTTTGTAAATTCTGTAGATTTTAATGAAACTGACCCCATATTTCATAAAGACATTAGCTTCTATATGTTTAAGTTACCGCTTTTTTATGATATTTATAATCTTTTAATTGTGTTTATACCTGTGATGATAGTTGTCGTAATAATCGCGTATGGACTAATGTACTTGTCTGATAAAACAAGGTTTTATGAGATTTCAGACAGAGACGGAAATTTATTTAAAGCCATTTATAACAAAGACATTTTAATAAAAGCATTTAAAGAAGTTGTCCTCTTAGGATTTATCTTTTTTGTACTCATGGGCATAGGGTATTATTTAAAAGCTTTTAAACTTTTGTATTCTACCAAAGGTATAGTTTTTGGAGCGACTTATACTGATATTCACGTTTCACTGCAGTTTTACAGGGCACTTGCAATAATTTCTTTTGTAGCAGCTATTTTACTTTTGATAGGATTTTATAAGAAAAATATAAAATATATAGTTGCTGCTCCGGCTATTATAATAATTTTAGCAGCCATAATGGTGATCACTGAAACAGCCGTTCAGAATTTAATTGTTTCTCCTAATGAGTTAGACAAAGAAAAAAATATATAAGCTATAACATAGAATACACAAAAAAGGCTTTTGGGTTAGATAGAGTAACAGAAAAAATTATGATATGAAAAAAGAGTTAACTCCTAAAGTTTTGGAAGAAAATAAGGCTACTATTGATAATATAATGATTAACGACTATAGACCAGTTAAACAGGCGTATAATCAATTACAAGCGATAAGGCTTTATTACAAGTTTAATGACATTGACATAGATAGGTATACAATAAGTGGAAAGTACAGGCAAGTATTTTTAGCAGCAAGAGAGATAGACCATGAGAGTTTATCTCCTCAAGCAAAAACATGGATAAATTTGCATTTAAAATATACCCATGGCTACGGTGTAGTAATGTCTCTAGTCAATGATGTTACACCAACAGGCCAACCGGCTATGATAATAAAAAACATACCACCTTCTACTAATACTGATATAAAAATTGATAGGCCTGAAATTTACTTTGGAGAACTTACTAACGATTATGCAATTGTAAATACAAAAACTGGAGAATTTGATTATCCTTCTGGAGACAAAAATGTCCAGACAAATTATAAAGGAACTACAGGTATACCTATGACATTTATAAACAGGATACTTTTTAGCATATATACAGGGGATGCAAGAATTTTATTGTCTACTGATATAACAAAAGACAGTAAGATACTCATATATCGCAATATAGAGCAAAGGGTTTCTAAAATAGCTCCTTTTTTGCTCTATGACGATGACCCTTACATTGTAATAGATAATGGTAAATTATATTGGATAATAGACGCTTACACTTATTCTGCCAATTATCCATATTCTCAGCCTTATGGGAGTATGGGAATCAATTATATAAGAAATTCTGTGAAAGTAGTAGTAGATGCTTATAATGGAGATGTTAAGTACTATATTTCAGACAATAATGATCCTTTAATAAAAGTATATAGCAAAATCTTCCCTACATTATTTAGAGATATAAAAGAAATGCCTCATGGTTTGAAACGACATATAAGGTATCCTCAATTTCTATTTGACATTCAAGCAGAGGTTTATAAAAATTATCACATGACTGACCCACAAGTGTTTTACAATAAAGAAGACGCATGGGATATTGCAAAAGAAAAATTTGAAGATAAAATAGAGTACCAAGAATCTCAATATATGATAATGAGGTTACCTGGGGAAAGCAAGGAAGAATTCATTTTGATGATACCTTATACTCCTGCTACAAAAGCTAACATGGTGGCTTGGATGGCAGCGAGAATGGACGGAGAAAATTATGGCAAACTTATTGTATATAAATTTCCCAAAAATACCATTATTTATGGACCTTTGCAAATAGAAAACATGATTGACCAGGACCCTAATATTTCTAAAGAGTTAAGTTTGTGGAACCAACAGGGCTCAACAGTCAGCAGAGGAAATCTCCTTTCGATTCCGATTGATGATTCTATGCTTTATGTAGAGCCTTTGTATATACAGTCGCAAAATCAGAATGCATTGCCAGAAGTAAAGAGAGTTATTGTAGCTTATAAAGACCAGATTGTAATGGAAGATACTTTAAAAAATGCTTTAAATAAATTGTTTAACCTGAATACTCAGCAAATATCTCAGCAAAATGTACCTTCAAATACAGCAAATGATACACAAAAGCAGCTTATAGAGAAGGCTCATGAAACATATCAAAACGCTATGGAAGCAGTTCAGAAAGGAAATTGGTCTGATTTTGGAAAATATATGGAGGAATTAAGGAAGATATTAGATGAATTAAATAAAAGTGTGAAAAAATAATATAAGGGAAATAAAGCAAAGTTACAATTGCAATTGAAATTGAAATTAAAATGTGTTATTATATATTATAGCTTAAGCGCCCGTAGCTCAATTGGATAGAGCGTTTGACTACGGATCAAAAGGCTGGGGGTTCGACTCCCTCCGGGCGCACCATTTTGAGAGATTGAAGGTATCGGAATTGCGCCGATACCTTTTTTGATTTTTATATTTTTCATGCATTCCCAGCAAAAGTTCCAAATATTATTGAAGGCAATAACATCATAATAGATAGAAATGACATGTCTACAGGTGACTTATTAATATTGTATACTAACATTAAAACAGCAATTCTATCTACCAATTTCCTATATCCGAAATTATCTGCAATGATATAAAAAACCAGTATTTCTATTTTTATTCATATTTTTCACCTTTTTACGAAGCAAGTAAGTAGGCACTTTTGCAATATTAACATCCAATATTTTCTTTTTATATTTAGGTATCTATACAAACCTGTAATCCTCTTTGCTTCATTTTTAGCATTTTTCTAATTTTCTTAACTATTTCACCTGGTGTTAGAAATTCCGATTATTTGGACTTAAGCGACATTATTTTGTACAAAAGTGCCAAATTTCCTCCATTGGTGTAAGTGGTTATTAGTGGTATAATGATAATGGAAATTGCTAAAAAGTTAACTTTTGTTACAAAATGGTTGATGTCAGTTGATGTTTTGGCAAATAAAAATTTTATGGTGGGGTGGTAAAAATGGCCAGTGTGACATTGCAAAATTATTATGACATTGTTATAGCAGGGGACTCTATTTCAAGGGGTGTAGTATACAGCGAAGAAAAAAATAAATATGTTATATCAGATGTAAATTATGTAAATTTACTAAAGAATAACATAAAAGGAACAGTAAAAAATATTGCTAAGTTTGGGAACACTCTTTTAAAAGGTATTGACACTTTGAAGAGGTACTTGTCAAAAGATAAACCTGATATAGTTGTAATAGAATTTGGAGGAAATGACTGTGATTTCGACTGGGAAGAAATTGCAAAGAATCCTTATGATGAGCATAGACCCAAAACAGATTTTTATATTTTTAAAGAAAAGCTTAAAGAATTGATAAAATCCTTAGATGATGCAAACATAATTCCTGTGTTAATGACATTACCTCCTTTGGATGCTGACAGATATTTTAAATGGATAAGTAAAAACAGTGAAGAGATGGGCAAAAACATTTTAAAGTGGTTAGGCAGTGTGACTAAAATATATTGGTGGCAGGAAAAGTATAACTCAGCTATATTGAGTATAGCTGAAGAAACAAAAACAAGGCTTATTGATATAAGGAGCGCTTTTTTGGATTACCCAGATTTTAGGCAATTTATTTGTGCAGATGGTATTCATCCTAATGAAAAAGGCCATAAAATAATAGCACATAAGATATATGAGTATCTGCAGAGAAATTATACATATCTTTTGAAAGAGTAAACATATAAAGATTAATCCAAAATTTAACAAAAAAGATAGCAAAGACTTATGTTGTAACGATATCCTTTTATTTTTATCAAGGAAGTAAGGAATCTGTGACAATCTATTTTTGTATTAAATAATAATTTTGCTACAACTATTATAAAAGTTGAACAAAATTAAAAAAATTTTGTTGAGAATGTTTACTATGAATGTTTTGTGTGATATAATTTCAAGTGGAAATAATATATACCTCCCTAGAGTAAGGCGGTAATAAACGACGATACAGCGGAGCGTTATACGTGATACTAATGAAAATGGAGGTGTGACTAATTGACCAATTTGTTATTTATTTGGGTAGCGATGTTTTTGGTATGGACTGCATTGAATGCGCCACTATCAGCCCAAAAAACTATTTTTGGAATTATTTTATCATTTTTGATTGCAGTAATTGCTAATGTATATGATAAAGAGCAAAAAAAATTTAAATTAAAAACTTTTTTTATTTGATTAAATATTTCGTCGTGTTTTTAAAAGAACTTGTCAAAGCTAATTTGAATATGGCAAGAATAGTTTTGACTCCTTCTTTACCTATTTCGCCTAAGATTTTCAAGGTTACAACAAGCCTTAAGTCTCCAATAGCAAGAACATTACTTGCAAATTCTATAACTTTAACTCCAGGAACAATATCTGTAGAACTTGATGGGGATACATTATACATTCATGTGGTTGAGGGTGATAAAGTAGAAAACGTTGAAGATTTAAAAGGACCCTTTGAAAAGATTTTAAGGGAGGCTTTTGAATGATAATAAATGTTATTTTAGGATTAGTGATTTTCGGTCTTTTATTAAGCTTTATAAGGTTGGTAAGGAGCAGTTCAATTGAAAGCAAAGTGGTTGCTATTGACATTATGACAACTATTTCTTCGGGACTAATAGTGATTTTTGCTTTTATAAGCGATAACGGGTTATTTTTAGATGTGGCGCTGGTATATGGTATTTATTGGGGTTGTAGCAATAGCTCGTTATTTAGAAGGAGGAATTTAGTATGCAGTATATTGGATACTTTTTCTTGCTTATTGGAGCTGTTTTTTTAGCGCTAGCAGGTCTCGGAATATATAGGATGCCGGATGTATTAAATCAATCTCAAGCGGGGACTAAAGCATCAACTATGGGGATTGTTGGATTGTTTGTTGGTTTTGCTTTTCTCAAGCCATTGTGGGCACCCAAGTTAATTCTTATGGCATTGTTTTTTCTTTTTACTTCGCCGATTGCTTCACATGCAATATGTAAGGCAGCGATAAAGAGAAATAAAGCAAAACTTATATTAAAAGAAAATGCTTTTTCAAAAGAAGGTGAGTAATATGTTTTTATCAGTAATTATTGCGGTTATTATGATATTTGGTGCTATGTGGACAATTGTAACTGAAGATTTATTTAAAGCTATTGTTATATTTGCAATAGTATCCCTTTCTTCTTCTATAATGTTTTTACTTATGCAGGCGCCAGATGTTGCTATAACGGAAGCGGCTATAGGCTCGGGCATAACTACTGCGCTATTTATTTTCACATACAAAAAAGTGGAGGAGGAAAAAGATGAAAGATGAAACATCTGTATTAGTAAATATTATTGCTTTTTTAATTCTCTTTGTGATAGGAATTTATATATATAGTGTAGCTATTGATACAGGAGCAGGAATAAAAATAACGGATAATATAACTCCTACCATGAGGGTGGCCGATAAATATCTAAACAAGAACGTGTTAGATGATAGTAGCACATATCAATGGGGAGGTACAGCTGAAGATACAGCTGCTAATATTGTAACTTCGGTTGTTGTTGATTATAGATTATTTGATACAACTCTTGAGGTAATAGTTTTATTTATTACAATATTAGGTTTTGGCTTTGTTATTCCTAAAGACAAGAGAAAGATAATTAAACCTACTACTATACTTAACAGGTGGGCGCCAATTCTGATGCTGCTTATGCTTATGATAGGGGGATACACATTTATTAATGGACACTTATCTCCTGGAGGGGGTTTCCCGGCAGGTGCTATTATATCGACGGCTATTTTGACGGGTGTTTTGACTGGAAGGAGAACAATAAGTCAAAAATCCCTTAAAATAATAGAGGCAATAACAGGTATATCAATATTTTCCATCGGAATCATAAGTTATTTTCTAACTGGTAGCTTCTTTCAGAATTTTATATTAAATGACAAGATAGGAGATCTATTTTCAGGTGGATTGATACCTATATTTTATGGTCTTATAGCATTTAAAGTTGCTGCTGAGCTTTCAAATATCTATTTTGAATTTTATGAGGAGTGATGTTATGACGCAAGTTTTTATACTGTCCTCCCTTTCTCTTATGTTTATAGGTCTATATGGGGTTTTGACGAGAAAAAATTTACTAAAAATAATTATAGCGCTAAATATTATAGAAACAGGTATCAACTTACTTTTGGTTTCCTTTGGATACATTGATCATGGAATAACACCTATTTTAACTTCACAGGAGAGTATACTTAACCTAAATAAAATGGTAGATCCAGTTCCACAGGCGCTTGTTCTTACATCAATAGTTATAGGCTTGGGAACAACTGCATTTGCTTTAGCATTGGCAATACGATACAAAATTACTCATAATTCTATTTCGATAAATGCATCTGAAGAGGAAGAAGGAAGAGGTATATGAATAGCATAGTTTTTTTAGTTGTAATACCAATTATTGCGGCGTTTTTATCTTTATTTTTAGGCAAGGTGAATAAATTAATTGCATATATAGTTACAATTTTTAACTTATCTTTTTCTGTAGTTGTCCTTGTAAGTGGGAAAATACCCTTTAATGTTGCAATTGGAGGTTGGAGGGCTCCATATGGAATAAACTTTGTTGTTACTGATATCACAATTTTCTTTTTACTACTTATTAATGTAGCAGCAGTTCTTTCACTGACAACAATAAAGGAACATATGGAGTACCAATTCTATGCTTTCTATTTTATACTACTTGCTGCGACTAATGGTATGGTTTTGACAGGTGATATATTTAACTTTTATCTTTTTACAGAGCTTACTACCTTTGCAATTGGAGGACTTGTGGCGTACAAAAGAGATAGATTAGCTACAGGTGCATCACTAAAATATTTAATATTATCATCAACTGCATCTACTTTTAGCTTAGCAGCAATAGGCCTCATATACAAGACTTTAGGGACTCTTAATTTTGCAGACATAGCCAGCAAAATTTCTAATTTAAACAAAGCATCATTATCTTTAATTTTAATACTCTTTATTTCTAGTATGCTAGTTGAACTAAAGATTTTTCCATTTAACATTTGGGTTGTAAAGGCTTATGATGCTTCTATTCCAGCAGTAAATCTTTTTCTTCATGGGATGGTTAGTACTGCCGGTGTATATGGGGCAATAAGAATACTTCTTATGGTATTTTCAAAAAATGGTATAATGTTAAGTCAAAGTAGCAACATAGCAAACATTTTAATATTGTTAGCTTTTATAACAGTAATAATAAGTGAAATTGGAGCTTTGACAGAAAAAAATTTAATTAAAGTTTTGGCATTTTCCTCCATGGCGCAACTTGGTATATTTCTGTTCGGAATAAGTTTAGGCAATTATGAAGCACTAAAAGGAGCATTTTATATAGTTATATCAAATTATTTTGCGAAACTTGTTATGTTTATTGTTGCAAAAAATTATTCTGTTATTGCAGGAAGCAGAAATTACGACGACATGAAAGGATTAGGGAGAAAATATCCTATACTTGCGATAGCTTTTACAATATCAGCTCTAAGTCTTATGGGAATGCCTTTTTTCGCAGGATTTTGGGGTAAACTTTCCATAGTTGGAAATGCACTTTTGATGGGCAAAATTGCTATTACAGGTGTAATAATAATACTGATTTCATCTGTAATTGAAGGTGTTTATTATCTTAGAATATCTCACACATTTTTTAGTGATAGGAATATTCAAGGTACTGAATTATCAAGGATTAATTGCGTGCTACCAATAGTTTTAGCGGCGGTTATTTTGATTATAGGTATATATCCACATTCAATTGAGAATATAATATGGACGATGATAAATGAAATACAGAATACACCAGAAAAATATATACAAGTAATTTTGTCTTTAAAGTGAGGGTGAGAATATGATAGAAATTTTACTGGTTCCTCTTATAACAGCATTTATATCGGCTATTTTTATCAAAAACAAGCGGCTTGTATGGTTTCTTTTTCTGATTTCTAATGGCTATATATTATATAAACTTTACTCATTGTATGGAAAGTGGGATTTATCTTATATATTAAACACTGATTACCAAATATTTGGTGTAAAGCTAAGTTTAGGACTTTCAAACAATCCTTTAGGATGGTATTTTGCCTTTTTCTCCGCTGTTGTTACCTTAGTAATTGCTATATTTTCTATAGGATTTAATACAAACTCTAAAGGAAATGTAGCTCCTATATGGATGCTGATTATATTTGCCAATATTGGGATATTCTATGCGGCAGATTGGATAACATTTTTTATGATGTGGGAACTTATGGGGTGGACGTCATTTTTTGCAATAACTAATGGAAATGCTAAAGCATTAGATGGTGCAAAATATTACTTGGCTCTTTCTCTTCTTGGTGGATCAGCCCTGTTAGTTGCAATATTGCTGCTTGGTGCATACACTAAAACTTTTATTATAATTACATCTGCCTATAGATTAGTGCAACTTTTTAATTTGGCAGAAGGTGTTTTTACAACAATATTACTTTTGTTTATTATGGCATTCTTTATAAAATCGGCAGTATTTCCATTTTACATGTGGCCTTCAAAAGTATATGCTGTAGGTCCTGAAGATTACATTGCGTTTATGTCTTCAGTAATGATAAAATATGGCATTTATCCTATGGCAATATTCATAGTTCCTGTAATTGGGAATTTACAACTTCCTAAGATATTTAATGCAGGTAATTGGATGCAATATTTTATTGGTTATCTTGGAGCGCTTAGTGCTGTTGTAGGGACTTTACTTGCTATGTTTCAGACTGATATGAAAAAATTATTTGCGTATTCCTCTGTGGCAAACATGGGATATATACTTTTAGGTTTCGCATCTATGAGTATAGTAGGTTTTGAAGGTTCGCTTTTCCATGTTGTTAATCATATTGTTTTAAAAGCTGCGATATTTTTATCTCTTGCTGCTGTAGTGTATAGGACGGGTGAGAGTGAGATGCACAAATTAGGTGGACTTGTATATAAAATGCCTATTACTTTTTTGACATTTCTTTTTGGAATAATAGCAGCAGCAGGAATACCACCGTTTAATGGCTTTGGCTCAAAGTGGATGATAATACAAGCGCTTATGGAGAAGAAGATGGTTGTTCTTGTAATATCCATGGTATTTGCATCAACCGGAGCGTTTATGTATTTATTTAGGGCACTTGTTTCTATATTTTTAGGACAACTTCCCGAAAGATATAAGGATGTAAAAGAGGTACCATATACGATGTCAATACCCATGATTATAATGATGGGCTTGATGCTTTTAATTGGTGTGTTACCGGGTGTTGTGATGAAACCATTAACTATAGCAATGAGGGCTATGGGATATCAAGTCGACATTGCAAGTTGGACTACTCTTACTTCTTCTTTTAGGAATTCAACAGTAGATTTAAGAATAGTGTTTTACATGTTTGCCATGGGTATTGTAGTTGCAGCTTTGATGTATTTGCTTGGAAACAAATCCGAAACTGTACCACAGCATGATAATTACACAGCAGGAGAGAACCCAATAGAATGGGGAGTTGATGCAGACAAGTTTAACTATTCTTATTCATTTTACCAACCATTTAAGGAGATGTTTGACCCGCTTTTTGAAAGAATTTCAATAGATAGATTTTTTTCAAGTATAGGTAAAAATTTTGAATATATAAGCCCAACCATTCAAGGGCTATATAAAAGAGGAGAAGGAGCAGTGTTGCTTTTTAGCATTGGTGTTCTCTTATTTATACTAGGGGGTTGGATTTTATGATAGCAGCTATAAGAGTTTTTGGTTATAGCTTGTTTGCAATATTTATTGGACTCTTATTTATGGGTATAGGGAGGAAGATTATTGCAAGAATTCAGCTGAGATTAGGTCCACCATTTTATCAGGCATTTTTAGATGTAGGAAAACTCTTTGCCAGAAAGTCCATAACACACAATTTTGTGATGGATCTTGGAATGATAATGTCGCTTGCGGGACTACTGTCAACTATGCTATTTGTTCCAGTAGCTGGACATATGGCTATAAAGACTAGTTCTAATCTAATTCTAATAATTTACCTCATGGCCATTGGACATCTTGGAATGGCAATGGCAGCTTCTGCTAGTGGAAATCCCAATGCAACAATTGGTGTATCTCGTGCACTTACAATGATGCTGGGATATGAAATTCCGTTTTTTACAGTAATGTTAGGATTAATAATTTTTAATGGGACTTCTTCTCTTGAGCTTATTGCGCAAAGTCAGGCAGGTGGAATATTGAATTGGAATATGGTTAAATTTCCGCTTGGATTTTTAGCAGCTGAAATTGCATTACAAGCGATAATGGGAGAAAAACCATTTGATGCAATGGTAGCACCTGCTGAGATAGCTTCAGGACCTATGGTGGAGCTTGGTGGTAAGTACCTGGGACTTGCATTTTTGACACATGCAGTTTCAATTTTTGTTGAAACAGGGATAATGGTAAATTTATTTATGGGCGGTGCTTCAAATGTATTTACTTTTGTATTAAAACAATTTGAAATATATTTAATTACTGTACTTATTGAGGCCGTATTCCCGAGATTTAGAATAGAGCAGGCAGTTAAATTTCTCTGGACTGTTCCCATGAGCATTGCAGTTGTCCAGCTTGCGATAATATTATTGTAAGATAATAGAAGGGGGCAATTTGAATGGAAGATTTAAAGGCTAATGATAAAAGAAGCTATATTGATAATTTGATAGATTTTTTCAGAAAAAGATCTATATGGATACTTCATTACTGTACAGGTTGCGGAGCAGTGGAACTACCACCTTCAATGACATCCAGGTGGGATATTGAAAGATTTGGCATAGTGCCAATGGCGACACCAAGACAGGCAGATGTCCTTTTAGTAACAGGATATGTTTCACTAAAGACATTAAAGAGGATTATAAAGATTTATGAACAAATGCCAGAACCCAAATGGGTTTTAGCATTTGGTTCGTGTACAGTAAATGGAGGAATTTACTGGGATTCTTATAACACCATAACAAATCTTGCGGAATATATTCCTGTTGATATTACTGTATCGGGCTGTATGCCTAGGCCAGAAGCAGTTATAGATGCATTGCAAACGCTAATGGAGATGATACAGTCTGGCGAGGGAGGAGCGTACAAAAAATACAAAGAAAACTATGAATACTATAAAAAGAACCAGGATAGAGTTTTAAGGAAAACAGCCCCAATATTAGGAAGCAGCGAAACAGAGTCAATTTATCAAGAAAAGGAGGGGAATTATGAAACTTGATAAAGAAAGCATAATAGAACTTTTAAATCAAAAAGGAGTAGAGGTTTTAGACCTTTATCCAAATCAAATAAGTGTAAATATTAAAAAAGATAACCTCTTAAACCATTTGGTATTTTTAAGGTCAATAGGTTTTGATCATCTATCATTTATAAATGCAGTTGATTTTATAGATGAAGGTGAATTTGAACTTGTTTATCATGTTTGGTCTTACACCCATAAAATTCATGTTTTAAACAAAGTAAGAATAAGCAGAAATAATCCTGTTATACCAACGATAGTAAATCTTTGGGAACAAGCGCAGTTTTATGAGCAAGAAATACACGAGTTTTTTGGGATAATTTTTGAGGGAAACAAAGATTTATCTCCTTTGTTCTTGGAAAATTGGGTAGATATACCGCCGCTTAGAAAAGATTTTGATACAAAAGAGTTTTCTGTAAGATTGTTTGGTGCCGAGATAAGGAGGTGATATATGATGGATTCACCATCATATATGTTGAGCAAAATAGCTGAAAAAGACAATTTAACTGTATACGAGCTTTTTTTTGGTCCTAATCATCCAGGAATGCATGGTAATTTTGGCTATGTACTTGAAATGATAGGGACAGAAATAGTTAAAGTTAGACCCAATGCAGGACATTTGCATAGAGGATTTGAAAAATTAATGGAACAGAAGCTGTGGGTTCAAAATATAGCACTTGTTCCTAGAATATGTGTTGCTGATCCAGACCCCAATGAAGTAGCCTATTGTACAGCCATTGAAAAGATACTAAGGGTTGACATCCCAGATAGAGCAAAATTTTTAAGAACAATCACTCTTGAAATGAGCAGGCTGTCTTCTTTCTTAATGGGAATGGGTGCCCTTGCTGCAGCTGTAGGTCTATATACGGCTATGAACATTATGACCGCCGATAGGGACTTAATACTTGATTTATTCGAATGGTTAACAGGAGCAAGAGTATACCACATGTTTAGCATACCAGGAGGCGTTAGAAATGATTTGCCTGATGGTTTTGTAGAAAGACTATATAAAGTATTGGACCATTTAGAAAAAAGGCTAATTGAATATGATAAATTACTGTTTGAAAATCCTATAATCCACAAAAGATTAAAAGGATTAGGTTATGTCTCTAAAGAAGATGCAGTAAAATATGGGCTTACTGGCCCGAATCTTAGAGCATCAGGTAACCCCTATGATGTAAGAGTTGATGATCCATATGCAGCTTACCCCTACCTTGACGTTAGAGTAATAACACAAGAAGGTGGAGATGCATTAACTAGGGCTATTCAAATAAGATTGGAGTTTGAAGAAACGATTAATCTTATAAGGCGGGCACTTAAGACCATGCCAGAAGGAGAGATTAGACTAAATCTTGGAAATCTTTCCGCACTTAAAGTGCCAAAAGGAGAAGCATATGCAAAAGTTGAATCGTCAAAGGGAGAGTTTGGATATTATGTAGTGTCAGACGGCGGAATGAAACCATACAGAGTTGCAGTTAGAGGGCCTTCTCTTCCTGCGGGATTACTGCTTGCGCAAAAACATCTTCCCAAAATGAAAATAGACGATGTAGCTGCGTGGATGGCATCACTTGCAATTTGTCCGCCTGATATAGATAAATAGGAGGGAAGTAACGATATGTCACTGGGAGATAAGAGTGTATATTCCCCACTTACTAACCTTAAAAATTTATTTAAAAAACCTATGACAGTAAAATATCCTAAAGAAATTTTGAAAGTGTTTCCAAAAGATGGCGTATCGCCTATTTATAGAGGGCTTCATACCAATGATTTAAACAAATGTATTGGATGTGGAATGTGCCAGAGAATATGTCCTTTCGATGCTATAGAAATGAAAGTTATTGGCGAAAATGAGCAAGGCAGAGCTATTAAAAAACCAGTTGTTGATTATGGAAGGTGTAGTTTTTGTGGATTTTGCGTAGATGTTTGTCCAACTAACTCATTAAAGATGTCAAGACATTATATATACAAAGTAAAGACAGTAAAATCGATGAGTGCAAAGGAAGAGGTAGAGCATATAAAGCAAAAATTTAAGCTTATGCCGGATGAATCTTTGGGAGATGATATAGGGTATAATACTGGGAAAGCCAAGAAAATATTAGGATAAAAATTACTCTTTGTGATCATATTGATAAACATATGCAAAAGTAGGAGGTATATATATGGTAACAGCATTAGTTGTAATTTTAGTACTTATTCTGTTATTACCATTTGTGGTAAAACAAGTAGAACACAATCTGGAATATTTTTTATTTACAATGGGAATTATATCTGTAATTGTGTCAAAACAATTTAGTGTAGAATTGTTTTTCCATATTTTCAAAAATCCACTCATTTACTATATTACTTTGGCAGTTTTGATTGCAGGGTTAATTTTTACATTGTTAAAAGAAAAATTGAAAATAGGTGTTGAAAAAGTTGCAGTATCTTTGAGGCTTTTCGCATTCATTATAATCGTGGTACTTGGGCTCATGTCAAGCATTATTACAGCAATAATTGCCTCTTTGGTTTTGGTTGAGGTCGTAAACTACTTGCCTCTTACTAGAAAAAACAAAATAAATTTGATTGTTATTGCTTGTTTCTCCATAGGCCTTGGTGCTGTTTTAACGCCTGTAGGAGAGCCACTGGCTACTATTGTTGTATCCAAATTACATGCCGACTTTTTTTATCTTGCACGATTAATAGGTGTTGATATAATAATTGCAATTTTAGTTCTAGGATTAATAGGAACATTTTTTGCAAAAAGAGAAAGTGGGATAGGTGAGCCTACCGAAGATGTTGAGGCAGATGAGAATATAAAAGAAGTATTCATTAGAGCTTTTAAAGTATTCGTCTTTATTTTTGCATTAGAGCTACTTGGAACGGGTTTTAAGCCTGTAATTGATTTATATATTGTTAAAATGAAAAGTGAGCTTTTATACTGGGTGAATACAATTTCTGCAATTGTTGATAATGCTACACTAGCAGCAGCAGAAATTTCTCCATCAATGACGCCGGAACAGATAAGAGCTATTTTAATGGGAATGCTTATTAGTGGAGGAATGTTAATTCCAGGTAATATTCCAAACATCATTTCTGCGGGTAAATTAAAAATAAAAAGTACTGAATGGGCGCGAATCGCTGTTCCTCTAGGTGCAATACTTTTGATAGTGTATTATATTGTATTGTTTGTGATCTAAATAAGTCAAGGAGACATAGTGTAAAATTTAGTATTAAAATAATATAGTTGGAATTTTGTTTAAATTTTTCTGGTATCCTCGCAGACTAAACTAACGCTAGACCTCGGATTCCGGTGGGGTTCCTGCCCTTTTAAGCCTTGCCTTAAGCCAGCATCTGGCATTCTTGCTTTCGGCCTGCCTTCTTCTTCGGTCTCGCTAAGTTTCCCGGCACTCAAGCGAACATGTTATCAAAAAGCAAAGCAAGGGAATAGTAAATTTACTTGAGTGCCGGGCGGTCAAGTACCGCCCTTTGTGCAAAATGTCAGCCATTTACAGAGTTATATCCACACATTTACCTAGATAGTGTCAAGATACTGTAGGATATTTTTTAAAAACAACCCCTGAAATCTCATTAAATCAAGGTTTCCATCCATTATGTTTTTTATATCACACTTTCATATTTTATTGCTTTTAAAATTCTGTATATTGGTGTTACTTAATAACTTCCTAAAAATTTCTGTCACTTCATGAGTGAGATTTATTGCATTTTGTAGTATAATATCCTCAAAACTAATTTTTTTCACAAGAGACACCCCTTTCTGCGATATTTTGTTTTCAAATTCTATTTTATCACGGGGGTTACCTTTTGTTTTTTATCACCTAAAAATCCTACGATAATTTTACACTATAATTTACCTGTGAAATCTTGACAGGGACATATATATGATGTATAATACTAATTAAAAGGATTTTGAAGTGCATAGGGGAATTTTCTAAGATAACTCATGTATACGTTAACACTACTATAATAAAACTATATCAAGCAAGAAAGGAAGCGAGAGGAAGGAAAAATGCAATACAAACTGGCTTTAGATGAAAGCAAATTGAGAGAGTTTTATTATGAACCCCATGAGTTTAGGGGACACCGCTTATACAGAAGAGTTTTTATTATGGAAAAGAGTGGAATACTAGGGAAAATTGCCGATTACAAGTTATTGGATTTCATTGTAGTAGATTTAACGCCGGAGGAACTTTTGCCACTAATTAAGCCTATTCCCGACGTAATGGTGGAGAGATTCTTGTTACCTGGTCAAGGGAAAATAATCAAGAAATCCTTTTGGTTTGGATTAAGGGGATGGGCATACATTGGTTTTTTGGAGGGCAAGGAAAAGTTATTTGACGATATGAGGAGTGAGGTTAAACAAGCACTAAAGCCCTAAGGGCTTTAGAAATATATAGTGAGGAGGGTTTGAATTGATTTTAACGTTATTTGTAGTGGCGGTATTATTGTTTGTCTTAGCTTATTGGTTGTATGGGAGATGGCAAGAAAAGCTGTATAACTTGGATAACAACAACAAAACTCCCGCTTACGAATTGTACGATGGCATCGATTACGTACCAACCCATCCAATGATTCTTTTAGGGCACCATTTTTCCAGTATTGCAGGTGCAGGTCCCATAGTTGGACCTATTACAGCTGCTTCCATGTTTGGTTGGCTTCCTGCTTATTTATGGATTGTGATTGGTTCTATCTTTTTTGGCGGTGTTCATGACATGGGTGCTATTGTAGGTTCCATACGGCACAAAGGCCTTAGCGTGGGAGAACTGGTAAACCGCTACATAGGTAAACGGGCCAAAGTATTATTCAATGCATTTGCTTGGTTTGCATTAGTGCTGGTGGTGGCGGCTTTTTTGGAACTGGCAGTTACTTCTTTTGCTGGGGACCCTGCTGTTGCTTTCAGTGCAGTTCTGTATATTGTATTAGCTGTTATTTTCGGCTTGTTGGTGTATAAGTACAATTTATCCTTGGGCTGGGTTACTCTTATTATGCTTCCATTTGTGATAGGCGCAATTTTCTGGGGCAACTATTCACCTTTGGTGCAATCTGTGTTCAAGCTGGATGTTAATACATGGCGGTGGATATTAATTGTCTATATTTCGGTTGCTTCTGTGCTTCCCGTTTGGCTATTACTCCAACCCAGAGATTATCTTTCTTCCTGGTTTTTGTATTTGAGTGTGTTTATCGGCACGATAGGCATCTTGTTTGGCGGTAGCAAGTATCCTGTAAACTTAGATGCTTTTAAAGGTTGGTATGCAGGTGGCAGTAACTACCTATGGCCTATCCTGTTTATTACCATTGCATGTGGCGCCATTAGTGGATTTCACTCTTTGGTGGGCAGTGGAACAACGGCAAAACAGTTAAAAAATGAAAAAGATGCCAAGTTTATTGGTTATGGAGGCATGTTATTAGAAGGGGTAGTTGCTGTTATAGCTTTGATTACGATAATAATGGCTGGTAAAATTTTGTCTCCTGCTGAAGGTTTACCAGCTAATCCACAGTACACTTACGGCGTCGGTTTTGCTAAGTTTTGGAGTTTATTTGGTTTGCCAGAAAAAGTTGGTATATCTTTTGGCATGTTTACTATCAATACGTTTATTCTTACTACACTGGATACTGCGACGCGTTTGGGCAGGTATCAGCTTCAAGAGTTAACCTCAGGTAAACTTGATAAGTATACTGCAACACTCATTACGGTTTTGGCAGCTTTGGTATTAGTATTTATGAAAAGTGGTGAAACTCCAGTTTGGCAGCTCATTTGGCCGGTATTTGGTTCCGCTAACCAATTAACAGCAGGTCTAGCATTATTAGGCATAACAGCCTACATAATGAAGGGATTGAAAAAACCAGCCTGGTTTACTGGTTTGCCCATGGTGTTTATGATTGTGACAACTTTAGCAGCATTGATACTGCTAATCAAGGCTAATCTTAGCGGTCCTACACTTCCATTGGGAATTGTTTCTATAATACTTATTGTGTTGGCTGTTTGGCTGGTTGTGGAAGCTTACCTAGCGTTAATTAAGAAAAAAACAGAGGAGGAGAAGGCATAAGTAGTATGAATGATATTAAAAAAAGAGGCGCTAAACGGCGCCTCTTGGTCTTTGCGTGCGCCCGGCATGGGCGATAACTAGGCGGTGAAAGTCCGCTGTGGGCTTGGTAGTGGGAACCACTAGCCAAGAGCAAGGGTGTCCATCGTGAGGTGGAATCTGAAGGAAGCTTAAGGCAAAATCTCGGTCTGATGAACAAGAACCAGATAAGAGGCTGAATTGGGATGGATGAGTTTGCGTAACAAAACGAAGTCCAACACTACCCGAATCCCATACAGTAAATCTGGCAGATATATGAGATGAAAGTTATCGTTCTTACCCGGGGAGGTCTCAAGGATAAGTCATGGAAGTAAAATCTGAAGTGACAACCCATGCAGTGATGTATGGCTGAACCTTGAGAAGTCAGCAGAGGTCATAGTACTTATCTAGTCATGAATAGATAAGGAAGGACCGAACGTTAGGAGGTTTTGGAAATCTTATGGACTCGAAAGATATGCAGAGACTGCAGACAACTCAACAAAGAGGCTATCCGTTGAATAGAGAAATGGAATTTCAAAAGACAACGGAAGTGCATAGTATATCATCGGCGTCGGAAGATGGAAGAAACGAGGTACAAAGATATACCGGCAAGATGCTTGAAATGATAGTAGAACGAGGGAACATGGAAGCAGCATACAAGCACGTTGTTGCAAATAAAGGAAGCCATGGAGTCGATGGGATGGGAGTAGATGAACTTCTACCGTATCTCAAAGAAAACTGGGCAACCATAAAACAACAACTGCTGGAGGGGAAATACAAACCACAACCAGTGCGAAGAGTAGAAATTCCCAAACCTGATGGAGGAGTAAGACTACTAGGAATACCTACAGTACTAGACAGACTAATACAACAAGCAATAGCCCAAATACTAAATAAAGTCTACAACCATACATTTTCTGATAGCAGTTATGGATTCAGACCAGGACGCAGTGCAAAAGACGCAATAAAAGCCGCAGAAGCATACATAAATGAAGGATACACGTGGGTTGTAGATATGGACTTAGAAAAGTTCTTTGACAGAGTAAACCACGACATAATAATGTCCAAACTAGAAAAGCGGATAGGAGATAAAAGGGTACTAAAGTTAATACGAAGATACCTAGAATCAGGAGTAATGATAAACGGAATCAAAGTATCAACAGAAGAAGGGACACCCCAAGGAGGGCCATTAAGTCCCCTATTAGCAAACATAATGTTGGACGAACTAGACAAAGAACTTGAGAAACGAGGGCATAAATTCTGCCGATATGCAGATGACTGCAACATATACGTAAAAAGCAGGTCTGCAGGAAACAGAGTAATGAAGAGCATAAAGAAATTCATAGAAAGCAAATTAAAACTAAAAGTCAACGAAGCAAAAAGTGCTGTAGATAGACCATGGAGAAGAAAATTTCTTGGATTTTCATTCTATACAAAAGAAAACGAAGTAAGAATAAGAATCCATGAAAAATCCATCAAAAGGTTTAAGGAAAAAGTAAGAGAAATAACCAATCGGAACAAGGGAATAAGCATGGAAAACAGAATAAAAAGACTAAATCAAATAACAACAGGATGGGTCAACTATTTTGGATTAGCAGACGCGAAAAGCATAATGAAAACCCTTGACGAATGGATAAGGCGAAGACTAAGGGCATGTATATGGAAACAATGGAAGAAGATAAAAACGAAGCATGATAACTTAGTAAAACTAGGAGTAGAAGAACAAAAAGCCTGGGAATACGCCAATACAAGGAAAGGCTACTGGAGAATATCCAATAGCCCAATCCTAAATAAGACTCTTACAAATAAATACTTTGAAAGCATAGGTTATAAGAGTTTATCCCAAAGATATCTAATTGTACACAATTCCTAATGAACCGCCGTATACCGAACGGTACGTACGGTGGTGTGAGAGGACGCTGAATAAAATAATTATTCAGCTCCTACTCGATTGAATTTTTTAACAATACTACAGGATGTGTAAACGTGGATCTGAGAGAAATAAAAGACTTTAGCGTCCACCCATCGGCGGATGACCCTGTAAATTTATCAGTAGTATTGAAACATCTTTATGAAAAACATCCCGAAATCGAGGTTGAAGTTGTGGATTCGAGGAATTTTTTCTTTTTTCTTTATCTGCTCAAATACAATATAAAAGGTGGTAAAACTGCCTGGATAATGGAAGGCAAAAAAGTTTTTGAAGGTATACCTACCATTGAACAACTTGAACAAATTTTGCAGGCGCATTAAAATATTATTTCAAGGGATTCTGGTTAGTTGTATAATTAAATGCAACAGATAAAAAAATAGAAACCATAGTGAAAATCATGTATGATATAGGTGTCAAATCAACATCATACAAGGAGGATTTTCACTATGGTTCATAATAATTGTACCACAAAAAAGCGTTCTTTTAAACACTTAAGTAGCTATGAACGAGGAGAAATCTATGCATTACTCAAGGAAGGAAGGAGTATTCGGTATATTGCTAAAAAACTTAATCGATCTCCAAGTACCATAAGCCGTGAAATTAAACGTGGAACTACTACACAACTTAGAAGTGATTTGTCTTCTTATACAAGCTATTTCCCTGAAACTGGTCAGGCTGTCTACGAAAAAAATCGTTCAAATTGTGGAGCTAAATTTAAAGCAGCTAAAGCAGAAGATTTTTTGAAATATGCTGAAAATAAAATATTACATGAAAAATGGTCGCCGGATGCAGTTGTAGGTTATTGTAAGAAGGACCCAAGCTGGAATAATAAAACCATTGTTTGTACTAAAACACTCTACAACTATATAGATAGAGGATTATTAAAAGTTAAAAACATTGATTTACCTTTAAAACTACGTTTAAAACCAAGGAAGAAGCAAAACCGTAAAATAAACGTATTATGGGTAAAAGTATTGATTTTAGGCCTAAAGAAGTTGAAAGCCGTGAAGTTTTTGAACATTGGGAAATAGATACGTTAATTGGCAAGAAGTCTAATGACAAGGTCCTTTTAACATTAACAGAGCGTAAGACTCGCCATGAAATAATATTTCTTTTAGATGCAAAAGACAGCAAATCTGTTAAAGATGCACTATCAAAATTAAAAGATATAATTTGGTGATAATTTAAACAAAGTATTTAAAACCATAACATCTGATAATGGTACAGAGTTTTAGTGATTTTAGAAAGTACTCTTTTAGAATATGGGGTAGAAGTATATTATACACATCCATATTCATCTTGGGAAAGAGCTACGAATGAACGACATAATGGTCTTATACGACGTTTTATCCCTAAAGGAAAAAGTATTAAAGATTTATCTATAGATACGATAAAGAGAGTAGAAAATTGGCTTAATAACCTTCCACGAAAATTGTTAAATTATAAAACACCTAAAGAATGCTTTTATGAGGAACTGGCAAAAATCTGTTAAGCCCATCTCTTATAAAGTATAGAGCTCGCTCGTGATTTGTCAAGGGGCAGGCTTCGCCTGACTTAAACCCTTGACAAATTACGACCTTCGCTCAATTTGTTAACTAAGATGGGCTTAAGGTTATATATGATTTGTCCCAAATCCTATATCTACATGATTTTCATTAAGTGTTGCATTTAATATTGCAATTTATAAGAGTAAAGATTTTTATGAACTTGAAAAAGGTATCCATGAGCTTTTTCAGAAGGTGTGCAACCAGATTCTTGGATGGGCATAAGAAGAGTTGGATACGTGTCTAATGAAGGAACGCGACCATAAGACGTGGGAAGTAATAGGATTTAGAGCAAAGCAAGTAGTGAGCGTCTTTGGTGAATTTACTTATAAAAGACGTTTCTCTTGCCATTTCAATCAAGGCATTATATTTCTTCAAAGCCCAATTGTAGCCCTTGCGGGCAAGCTTAGCAATAGTTTGCACTAAAATCTTCTTATCAGCATCTAAAAACTTGCCATAAAAAAATTTTCAAGAATATACAAAGGGGACTCAGAAGTAATATCAGAAAATACCTTATCATAACCGGGAAAGAGCTGACTTACGAAAGCAGAGAGGTGATTTTTATACTTTGCAAAATCATCTGACAACCTAAAATATTGACGGCAAAGGATGTTTAAAGACCTATCATGCAAAAATAGCTAAAATCCTTTGAAACGTCAATTCCCACAACAATATTATTGTTTATCATAAAAAATCACCTCATTTAATGCTTTTAGAAAGACTTCATAAGTTCCTCCCTACATTACTTGAGTATACAGCCTTGCATATGAAGCGAGGATACCCTAGGGGGCCTCAACTAACCCAATTGTATATACTCAAGGGATGGGCGACGTGCTATTTTGATGAAATAAGCTAGTAGAAGGCTTCCCAGGAGGCATTTATGTCGATGCCACTATCCTATGAGTATTATACAACAAAAACTCTTTGCAACACCCCTGGGGCACCTCAAAAGTTAATGTTCGTGTTTATATACTCTTTTGTATCTAAATATATCTTACAAGGAGGTATAATATATGGTAACAGCATTAGTTGTAATTTTAGTACTTATTCTGTTATTGCCATTTGTGGTAAAACAAGTAGAACACAATTTGGAATATTTTTTATTTACAATGGGAATTATATCTGTAATTGTGTCAAAACAATTTAGTGCAGAATTGTTTTTCCATATTTTTAAAAATCCACTCATTTACTATATTACTTTGGCAGTTTTGATTGCAGGGTTAATTTTTACATTGTTAAAAGAAAAATTGAAAATAGGTGTTGAAAAAGTTGCAGAAAAAATATCTTTGAGGCTTTTCGCATTCATTATAATCGTGGTACTTGGGCTCATGTCAAGCATTATTACAGCAATAATTGCCTCTTTGGTTTTGGTTGAGGTCGTAAACTACTTGCCTCTTACTAGAAAAAACAAAATAAATTTGATTGTCATTGCTTGTTTCTCCATAGGTCTTGGTGCTGTTTTAACGCCTGTAGGAGAGCCATTGGCTACTATTGTTGTATCTAAATTACACGCTGACTTTTTTTATCTTGCACGATTAATAGGTATTGATATAATAATTGCAATTTTAGCTCTTGGATTAATAGGAACATTTTTTGCAAAAAGAGAAAGTGGGATAGGTGAGCCTACAGAAGATGTTGAGGCAGATGAGAATACAAAAGAAGTATTCATTAGAGCTTTTAAAGTATTCGTCTTTATTTTTGCATTAGAGCTACTTGGAACAGGTTTTAAGCCTATAATTGATTTATATATTGTTAAAATGAAAAGTGAGCTTTTATACTGGGTAAATACAATTTCCGCAATTGTTGATAATGCTACGCTAGCAGCAGCAGAAATTTCTCCATCAATGACGCCGGAACAGATAAGAGCTATTTTAATGGGAATGCTTATTAGTGGAGGAATGTTAATTCCAGGTAATATTCCAAACATCATTTCAGCGGGAAAATTAAAAATAAAAAGTACAGAATGGGCACGAACTGCTGTTCCTCTAGGTGCAATACTTTTGATAGTGTATTATATTGTATTGTTTGTGATCTAAATAAATTCAAGTAGGAGTATACTTGACACTTAAATAATTCTCTGATAAAATACCTTTATGCAGAGTACAAATAAAAAGCCACAGGTTTATTTTGTGGGCATGCATATTTACGGTGGATTGTATGATTAATAGATTCATGGAAGCTGCTATTTTAGAGGCGAAGAAAAGTTACCAACTTGGAGAAGTACCTGTTGGAGCTGTTATTGTAAAAGACGGACAAATAATTGGGAAAGGATTCAATCAAAAAGAATCATCAAATGATGCAACAGCTCATGCGGAAATATTAGCGATAAAAGAAGCTTGTAAAACTCTTGGCAGTTGGAGACTTGATGACTGTAGCATGTATGTGACTTTAGAGCCTTGCCCTATGTGCGCTGGAGCTATTTTAGAATCCCGCATAAAGAGGGTATATATAGGAGCGGAAAGTGAAAGAACAGGTGCTGCAGGTACAGTAGTTGATATTTTAAATAACAGCTATTTAGGAAGTAAAACAGAAGTGTATTTTGGAATAATGGAAGAGGAATGCAAAACTCTTTTAAAAGATTTCTTTGAAAATTTAAGGGGATAAGTGCGGAGAGATGGCTGAGTGGTCGAAAGCGCTCGCCTCGAAAGCGAGTGGGCGAATTTTTCGCCTCGTGAGTTCGAATCTCACTCTCTCCGCCATGAAAATTGAATAAAAAGGTGGAGTAATTACATGGGTTGAAGTCCAGTAAAACGTGGAGAGATGACCGAGTGGACGAAGGTGCACGACTGGAAATCGTGTGTACCCTTTAAAAGGGGTACCGAGGGTTCGAATCCCTCTCTCTCCGCCATGAAAAAGGTAATTCTTGGCCGTACTAGATGGGGAGGTAGCGGTGCCCTGTAACCTGCAACCCGCTATAGCAGGGTCGAATTCCCAGGCTGAGGCCTTACCATTGTAAGGTCTGGCATAAGTAAGTGGCGTTGATACTTGAGTCCTGCGCAACGGAAATTTGCGAACCCCGTCAGGTCCGGAAGGAAGCAGCGGTAAGCAAACACTTCCGTGTGCCGCAGGGGAGCTTGAGTGGAGCTAACTGCTTATGTAACGCTTATGGTGGCAGGTCGAAGCTGGGTGTACGGCCTTTTATTTTTGTTCTTTTACTGGAAAATATTTCTTATTATTTTTTATAACTCTTACTTAAAATGTGAAGGCTTTTAGCCGAAATAAATATATGGAACTTATTCTTACAAAAGAAAAGAGATGGAGGATAGTATGTTTAAAAGATATTATAATACACGGATATTTTTTACTTTATTTGGAATTTCTGTAATTGTTTACTCATTGTCATTAGCTCATTTTTTGTCAGGGTTTGAAAATAGAGTTTTTATAGGGGGAATAATTTTATTAATTTCGCTGGGGCTATCGAGTTTTTTATCTAAAAAATTGTCTGAACCTATTAAAAAATTAAACGAAGCTGTTAAAAGGATTTCTCGCGGGGATTTTGATTATCAGTTAAATATTACTGATTCAAAAGAGTTTAGGGAACTTTCAGAGAATTTTAATTCCATGGCTAGAGACTTATCTCAAAGTTATAAAAAATTAAAAGAACAGACGGAAAGTTTAATACAACAAAATGAAGAATTACAGGAGTTTAACGCGGAATTAGAAGCTTCTTACGAGCAGTTAGAGACTTTGACTCATGAATTAGAAATTTCTGAAAGAAAGTATCGATTGTTAGTAGAAAATATTCGGGATATTTTGTGGGTGACTGATAAAAATTTTATTATTGAATTTGTCAATTCACGAGTTATAAGGTATTTAAATTATACTCCTCACGAATTGATAGGAAAAAGCATTTTTGAAATTGTAGATGAAGACAGCAGAGAAATCTTGAAAAACATGATGGAAGGTAAAATTAATTTTTCAGAAATCAATTTTAAAAACAAAGAAGGCTTATTGGTTATAACAGAAACCCATGTTAAAAGGCTAAAAATTGATGAAGAAGTGGTAGGCATTCAAGGCATTTCTCGAGATATTACAGAAATGTATTATGTAAAAAAACAGATAGCTGAAAAGAATAATGAAATATTGGCTATTAGTGATGTAGGAAGGCTACTTACATCGGGAAGTGACATAAAAGAGGTATTGAATAACATAGTAGAAAAAGTTGCTGAATTGTTAAATTCACCTTTGTGCACTATAAGAGAATATAATCCGTATTTTCATAAGTTTGTTTTACTTGTAAAAGGGGGAGAATTAAAAGATTATCCTGTCTATGAAGAAATTAAATTATCAGAAGAGGACATAAATGAATTAGTAAATCAAAAAGAAATAAAAATAAAAGATGTAGAAGAGTTTTCTCATAGTGAAAAAATAACACCTATTTTTGCAGCTAAAGATGTTTATTCAGTTGTGATAGTGCCTTTAATTTTTAGAAATGAAACTAAGGGAATTTTAACAGTTTGGACTGCAGCAAATACGGTCAAAAATATGAGTTTATTGAGATCTATTGCCAGCGCAGTGTCTGTGGCAATTGAAAATTCCAAACTGTATGACGAGATTAAAAAAGTCTATATAAAGACTATAGAAGCTTTAGCTTATGCAATGGAAGCAAAGGATTTATATACGAAAGGACATTCTATGAGAGTATCTCAATATGCTGTTTTAATAGGGGAATATATGGGCTTTTCAAGGGAAAAAATAGAACAATTAAGGATTGCAGGGATATTACATGATATAGGAAAGATAGGTATATCTGATACTATTCTTCTAAAGAAAGGCAAACTCTCGGAAGAAGAGTATAACGTTATAAAAAGTCATCCAGAGATATCAAGAAAAATTTTAATGCCTATAGATCTGCCGAAAGAAATATTAGAAGCTATTTCCAAACACCATGAACGATATGATGGGAAAGGTTATCCTTATGGTTTAAAAGGCGAAGAAATCCCTATAGAAGCAGCAATTCTTGGTGTGGCTGATGCCTTTGATGCAATGACTTCTGATAGAGCTTATAGAAAAGGAATGACTATTGAAGAAGCAGTAAATGAAATTTTAAGACATAAAGGTACTCAATTTCATCCTGAAATAGTAGATGTATTTATCTCAATTTACATGAATGCGAGGCAAAAGCTAGAGGAAGTAAAAAATCAGATATTTGAAAGTGTTTCTTAAAATTTTAGATGTAGAAATATATCTTTTTTTTGTTACAATTGAAAATAACGAGGTGTTAAACATGTATCAGTCTTTATATAGAAAGTACAGGCCCAAAAGCTTTAAAGAGGTGGTGGGGCAAGAGCATATTGTAAAAACTTTAAAAAATCAAATAAAGCTTAATAAGATAGGACATGCTTATCTTTTTACAGGCACAAGAGGAACAGGGAAAACCAGTGTAGCCAAAATTTTTGCAAAAGCAGTTAATTGTTTAAAAAATACAGAGGGAGAGCCTTGCAATTCTTGTGAGATTTGTCAAGCTATAAATAATAACACTACTATGGATGTTTTAGAGATTGATGCTGCATCTAATAACAGTGTAAATGATGTAAGAGAATTAAGAGAATCTGTAATTTACGCTCCTTCTCAAGCTAAGTACAAAGTATATATAATTGATGAAGTGCATATGCTTTCTACGGGGGCTTTTAATGCTCTTTTAAAAACGTTGGAAGAACCTCCTCCTCATGTGATTTTTATTCTTGCTACTACTGAACCGGATAAATTGCCTGATACTATTTTGTCAAGGTGTCAAAGGTTTGACTTCAAAAGAATACCTACGCGGCTAATTGCTCAAAATCTTGATAGAATTTGCAATGACAGTGGAATAAAAATTGAAGAAAAGGGACTTAAAACTATTGCCCTCTATGGAAATGGTTCTATGAGAGATGCGATAAGTCTACTAGAGCAATGTGCTTCTTACAAAGAAGGGCTTATAACCTATGAAGATGTATGCGAAATGTTAGGTGTAGCTAATGATGAAATGTTATTTTCTCTTTTAGATTACATGAATGCTAAAGATGTAGCAGCTTCATTGAAACAATTAGATAAAATTTTGTCCTATGGAATAGACGTGGGGAATTTTTTAAAGTCCTTAACTTATATTTTGAGAGATATGGTGCTTTACAAAACAGGAGGAGAGGAATTAAAAGAAATTTTATATAGCGATGTAGAAACTGTAAAAGAAAGAGTGCAAAACTTTGGTACAGCTTTTTTGACTAACGCTTTAGAAAAATTTACAAATCTGCAAAAAGAAGTTAGATATGCTATATCTCCGTTAACCCTTTTAGAAGTGACTATTTTGAGGTTGATAAAGCCGGAAATTTCTTACGATATGATGAGTTTGTTAGCAAGAGTAGAACAAATAGAAGACAAATTAGAAAAAGGACAATTTTTTTTGAGGGAAGAAAAAGAAGAAGTCGAAAATAAGAAGATAAATATTTCGCCAGAAGAGGAAAAAGAAGAAAACGTGACCTCGCAAATAATACATCAAGATGATATAGATCTAGAAAAAATGTGGGCTGAAGTAAAAGAGATGATAAAAAAAGAAAGAATAGCTTTGTACGCCTTTATAGAAAAAGGGATTCCTTATTTAAAAAAAGGAACAATTGTGGTAGAATATCCTGAAGAGTATGCTTTATTAAAGGAGGAATTGAGCAAAGCGGAAAACAAAAGTTTTATTGAAGGAATATTAAAAGAACTAGTTGGGAAGGCAATTCCTTTGAAGTTTGAATTAAGAAAAAATGAAGAGGAATTACTTGTACAGCAAGTTAAGGAGTTTTTTGGTGAAGATATAGAGATAATATAATTTTCACAAATAATTCAAAAAAGCATATAAATATTTTTAGAATAAAATTTAGGAGGTTATAGTGTTATGGCAAAAGGCGGATTTCCGGGCGGGTTTAATATAAATAACATGATTAAACAAGCCCAACAGATGCAAGAAGAAATAAAGAAAATGCAAGAAGAGCTAATGCAAAAGACTGTAGAAGCTACTGCCGGTGGTGGGATGGTAAAAGCAGTTGCTAATGGTAGAAAAGAACTTGTAAGTATTGAAATAAATCCTGATGTTGTAGATAAAGATGATGTAGAAACGTTAGAAGACCTTGTATTAGCTGCGGTTAATCAAGCGTTAAGGAATGCAGAAGAAATGATTGCTTCTGAAATGGCAAAGATAACCGGAGGACTAAACATTCCTGGACTGTTTTGAGGTGAAAAAATGAACTATTATTCTGCATCTTTAGCAAAGCTTATAGAAGAACTGTCGAAGTTGCCTGGTATTGGCCTTAAAACAGCACAAAGGCTTGCTTTTTTCATAATAAACATGCCGCCAGAAGAGGTAAAAAGCTTATCTCAAGCGATTATCGATGCAAAAGAAAAGATAAAGTATTGTAGAATTTGTTATAACATAACTGATACAGAGGTTTGTAACATATGTAGTGATAAAGAAAGAGATCATTCTCTTATATGTGTTGTTTCTCATCCTATGGATGTTGTCGCAATGGAGAAAATACGAGAATATAAAGGAGTATATCATGTACTTCATGGTGTTATTTCTCCGATAGAAGGCGTTGGCCCTGAAGATATAAAAATTAAAGAACTTTTAGACAGAGTTAAAAATGGAAATATAAAAGAAGTTATACTTGCTACAAATCCTGACATAGAAGGAGAAGCGACGGCAATGTACATTGCTAAGCTATTAAAACCGTTAGGAATAAAAGTTACAAGAATTGCTCATGGTGTGCCAGTAGGCGGTGACCTGGAATACACCGATATTGTGACTCTTTCAAGGGCTCTTGAAGGTAGAAGGGAATTGTAAAAAGTGTTGCATTTTCATTTGTAGTTTATTATAATAAATTTGTGATGAATAACATAAGGCGATGGAGCTCGCCATAAATGCGGAAACGCTAATGGCTCCTATTAGGATGATGTAAGGCCTAATAGGGGCTTTTTATTGCCTAAAAATGTAAACGGAAAGGGGATTTTCATGGAATACATCTGTATAGGAATTGGAGGATTTTTTGGAGCAGTACTGAGATATTTAATAGCAATTTACTTTACAAAAACGTATCACACTGTATTTCCCTTTGAAACTTTTATGATAAATATTTTAGGTTCATTTTTGCTAAGTTTTATTGCTAATTTTACTATGGAGGAGTATGAGGTAAATACTTATTTTAGGTTAGCGATAACAACCGGATTTATTGGAGCTTTTACGACATTTTCTACTTTTAGTGTGGAAACAATAAATTTATTAAAGGCAGGGAAAATTTATATTGCTTTAAACTATGTGACTTTATCGATAATTGGGGGCCTTTTGATGTCTTATTTAGGATTTAAATTTGCTGACAAAACTTTTGAATTGCTAAAGGAGCGGGAGAAGGAATGATAACAAGTATACTGTATGTGGGAATTGGAGGAATTTTTGGAGCAATATTGAGATATGAAATATCGCGGCATATAAAGGAAAATCGAGAAATAATTATTCCAATCGAAACTTTCATTATAAATGTATTAGGTGCATTTTTATTAAATTTTTTGTCAAGTCCTAAAATAAATGTAGATTTAAGCTATGATGTTAAACTTTTTTTGACAACGGGATTTCTAGGTGCTTTTACAACATACTCAACTTTTTCCCATGAGACAGTAGACTTAATCAAGAATAAAAAATATTTTCATGCATTTATATATATGTCCTTAACAATTATATTTGGACTAATAGGAGGAGTATTGGGATATTATCTCGGAAATTATATGGGAAAATTGATTTGATTGGTGTATAATATATATCAGTAGAAAATAAATATCAGTTAGGAGGAATAAAATGTGAATTTAAATTATAATAATTTGCTGTCCTCTTTATCTTTGGCCCTTGACGTTCAAGAGTATAAAAATATGGGACATGCAAGAAAGGTGGCTTATATTTCTTTAAGGATTTCTGAAATGTTAAATTTAAATGAAGAAGAAACAAAAAAAGTATACTATTCTGCCTTTTTACATGATATAGGAAAAGGAGATATATACGAGGACTTTAACACGGATGACTGGTGGAAGCATAGTGAAAGAGGAAGCGAGATTGTAAAGAAGTTGCCTTTTGGGGAGCATTTTTCGGAGATTATAAGATATCATCATGAAAATTACGATGGAAGCGGACATTTTAAACTAAATGGTGATTCTATTCCTTTAGGAGCTCAAATTGTTTTTATATCTGATCAATTTGATATACGGTACACCTCATTGGTCGGGAAAGAAAGCGAGTATAATATTCGGAATAATATAAAAGAATGTATAAAAAGTGGTGCTGGTAAGATGTTTAATCCTGTGATTGCAAATGCATTACTTGAACTTACAAGACAAGAAAAATTTTGGCTTGATTATAAATTTTTTGATATAAAAAGTATATTAAAAAGGATTGAACCTAAAGACACGGTTTCAATAGGAATTGAGGAATTAGAAGATATAGCAGAGGCTTTCGCGCAGATTATTGACAACAGAAGCCGATTTACATATAACCATTCCAGAGGTATTTCAAACTTAGCTTATAAGATGGCGAAAGTGATAGGCTATGATGAAGAGATAACCAGGAAAATAAAAATTGCAGGGTTGCTTCATGACCTTGGAAAGCTAGCTGTACCTAATTCTATTCTTGACAAACCGGACAAGCTTACTGAAGAGGAGTTTATGGTTATAAAATCTCATACCTATTATACTAAAGAAATACTCAAAGAAATAGGAGGAATAGATGATATAGCAGAATGGGCCGCAAATCATCACGAGAAATTAGATGGAAGCGGGTATCCTGAGGGATTAAAAGGTGACGAAATTGGAGAGATTGATAGACATGTGGCGGTTTGTGACATGTATCAAGCATTGACAGAAGACAGGCCTTATAGAAAGGGACTTGAACCGAAGCAGGCGATAGACATTATTGCAAAATCGGTGAAAGATAATAAAGTAAGCGGAGAGTCTTTAGAAATTTTAAAAGAAGTGGTACTTTGATGTATACTCAACCGTATTTTAGGAAATAATACGGTTGAGGAGGTATATTATGGGAATGCTTTTCGATTATTTAAAAGAGATTGCGGTAACAAAAAATATATATGACTACAATAGTGAGAACTATCAATTGGTAAATGAAGTGAGACAAACGATAAAAGAATTGAAAGATGCAGAAATTTATTTTCAAAGTGTCACAGACCCTGACTTAGTAGATTATGCTATATATCGGTTAGAGAGTTTAAAGAGAAAGTACATATATTTATTGAAAAAAGCAAAAGAAGAGGGAATAAATTTTGATAATTTTTCGTCCCTCCTATCATAATTTGTCCT
>NC_015958.1:70000-97500 GCF_000147695.2 Thermoanaerobacter wiegelii Rt8.B1
GACGGGAATCGCGCGAGAGAGTGCAAAGGCAGAAGGTAGCCTGACTGCGAGAGAGACATCTCGAGCAGGGACGAAAGTCGGGCTTAGTGATCCGGCGGCAGTGAGTGGGAACGCCGTCGCTCAACGGATAAAAGCTACCCCGGGGATAACAGGCTGATCTCCCCCAAGAGTCCACATCGACGGGGAGGTTTGGCACCTCGATGTCGGCTCATCGCATCCTGGGGCTGAAGTAGGTCCCAAGGGTTGGGCTGTTCGCCCATTAAAGCGGTACGCGAGCTGGGTTCAGAACGTCGTGAGACAGTTCGGTCCCTATCCGTCGCGGGCGAAGGAAACTTGAGAGGCACTGCCCCTAGTACGAGAGGACCGGGGTGGACGAACCGATGGTGTACCAGTTGCACCGCCAGGTGCACAGCTGGGTAGCCAAGTTCGGAGGGGATAAACGCTGAAAGCATCTAAGCGTGAAGCCCGCCTCAAGATTAGGTTTCCCACCCGTAAGGGGTAAGACACCTCGAAGACCACGAGGTAGATAGGCCGGGGGTGTAAGAGTGGAAACACTCTTAGCTGACCGGTACTAATCAGTCGAGGACTTGACCGAGAAGGCTTTGTGCAGTTTTGAGGGTCTAGATTTCCGGTGGCGATAGCGGAGGGGAAACACCCGTTCCCATTCCGAACACGGAAGTTAAGCCCTCCAGCGCCGATGGTACTGCTTTCGCGGGAGAGTAGGTCGCTGCCGGAATTAAAAATATTCCTCAGTAGCTCAATGGTGGAGCAACCGGCTGTTAACCGGTAGGCTGTAGGTTCGAGTCCTACCTGAGGAGCCAACTTTTAAGAGATGCGGATGTGGCTCAGCGGTAGAGCATCGGCTTCCCAAGCCGAGGATCGCGGGTTCGAATCCCGTCATCCGCTCCATAAGAAAATGAGAGGTTCTGCGAGGTAAATGCAGAACCTTTTTTAGTATTTTTTATTGATATTGACATAATTTTATTTTTTTATAAAATTACAAAAAGAAGTGTCAATTAATTTAGAAGGTGAAAGAGATGTTAAATGGCAAAGTAGCGATTGTAACTGGTGGTGCTGGGGATATAGGAAGAGAAATTTGTATAGAGCTTGCAAAAGAAGGGGCTTCTATAGCAATACATTATAATAACAGTTATGAGCAAGCTGTTAAATTAAGAGAGTATATAAAAAGCAATTTTAGTTATGCGGAAATTTTTAAAGCAGATATTTCAGACAGACAGCAGGTAGACAATATGATTGATAGTATTTATAATAAATTTGGTCGCATTGACTATCTTATAAATAATGCAGGAATTGCCCAAATCAAACCATTTATAGAAATAACAGAAGAAGATTGGGATAGGATGATGAATGTCAATTTAAAAGGTCTTTTCAATTGCACACAAAGTGTTTTGAGGCATATGTTGCCTCAAAAACATGGGAGTATAATAAACATTTCTTCAATTTGGGGTATTTCCGGTGCTTCCTGTGAAGTACATTATTCAGCATCTAAAGGAGGAATAATAGCTTTTACAAAGGCTTTGGCAAAAGAGTTAGGGCCTTCTAAAATAAGAGTTAATTGTATTGCTCCTGGAGTAATTGATACTCGAATGAACAACATTTTAAATAGGGAAGAAAAGAAACACTTAATTGAGGATATACCACTTATGAGTATAGGGAAACCTCAAGATGTAGCAAATGCTGTACTGTTTTTATTATCTGACAAGGCAAATTTTATAACAGGGCAAGTTATAACTGTAGATGGGGGATTTATATAACAAGGCTTTGGTGAAAGCCTTGTTTTTATATCGACTTTTTCAGGAAAGATAGCTCTTCTTCAGACAATTCTCTCCACTCCCCAGGTTTTAGATTTTCGTCAAGGGTGAGACTACCCATTGCCAATCTTTTGAGGTATATGACCTTTTTACCGACTGATTCAAACATCCTTTTTATTTGGTGATATTTTCCTTCTCTTATATAAACGTAAACTTTCGACACATCAGAAGAAGAAAAAAGAATTTCAAGGTTTGCGGGAAGAGTTTTATACCCATCTTCAAGTATAATGCCTTCATTGAAAGCTTTAATGTCGCTTTCATTGACAAAACCTAATATTTCAGCATAATATTTTTTTATAACATTCTTTTTTGGTGATAAAAGCTGATGTGCCAAGTCTCCGTCATTAGTTATAAGAAGCAATCCTTCTGTATCTTTATCAAGTCTTCCTACGGGAAATGGATTTCGAGCTTTTAATTCTTGAGGAAGAAGGTCAATAACTGTTTTTTCAACTTCGTCATATGTGGCGCTAATAACTCCTTTTGGCTTATTTATCATGATATATATAAATTCTTTGTAATTGATCTTTTCACCATCAAATAAAATTTCATCAGATTCAGTATCTACAATTAAACCAGCATCTTTTACTGTATTTCCATTTACCAATACAAGACCTTCTTTAATGAATTTTTTAACTTCTTTTCTCGTACCAATGCCTATATTCGATAAAAGTTTATCTATTCTCATTTTTGCCATGTAAATTACCTCCAAAAAGAGTCTATGATGTAATTATAACACGAAATTTTGTATTTTTAGAGTATATAATATTGGTTTATTCAATTCACTTTAAATTACTTGAATTATAAATTAGACAAAGTGCTGTGTTCTCTACTTTATTGTGAATATATTTCAAGTAATCGTTAAGATAAGATTATAACAAACAAAATTCAAGTAAAATCTATAATAATTCAAGTAAATTTTGCTTGATAATTAAATTCAAATGATTTATAATCTATTACAAGAAAACGATTTTTAGAGGTGTTAAGTTTGACGGCAATTAAAAGGAAAAAAGTGACCATGAAAGATATCGCTGAAAGGTTGAACTTATCAATTAATGCTGTGTCCCTGGCTTTAAATGACAAGGTGGGGGTGAGCGAAGAGACAAGAAAAATAGTTTTAAAAACAGCTGATGAAATGGGGTATTTTGATGAAAATCCCTCTTTTATTGCTAAAAATCATTTCAGAAATATTTGCCTACTGATTGAAGAGAGAAATTTCCGCGATACTCATTTTTATACAAAAGTAATTTTAGGTATAGAGAATGAAGCAAAGAAAAATAATTACGATATTTTAGTAAACTTTATGAATCAAGATGATTTTCAGGTACCTTCCAGTGTTGAAACGAGAAAAGTTTCAGGAATTTTAGTGGTTGGTACTATTAAAGATGAACATCTGGAAAAATTATTGAAGTATGATATACCAACTGTCCTTGTAGACCATGCTTCATTTACTATAAGTACAGATGCTGTATTAACTCAAAATATGCCTGGCTCATATATGGCAACACAATATCTTATTCGAAAAGGCCATACTCAAATAGGTTTTTTTGGTGAAATAGATTTTTCTTTAAGTTTTAAAGAAAGATGGTTAGGCTTTAACGAGGCGATGAGAAATGCAGGACTTAATGTAGATCCCATATTTAATGTAAATCCTGGATATTGTGTAATAGGACAGGTAGAACAATATGTTTTAAGCAAAAACTACAAAGAGGTAGCAAATATTATCTCAAAGTTAGATAAACTTCCTACTGCATGGGTATGCTCCAACGACAGTGCTGCTATTACCTTGTACAATGCATTGAGCATTTTGGGTATTAAAGTACCTGACGATATCTCTGTAGTTGGCTTTGATGATATTGATATATGTAACATTGTGACACCGCATTTGACTACTATCCGCATAAATAAAGAACTTATGGGAGCAAAAGCTGTAAAAAGACTTTTGTGGAGGATGGAAAACCCAAAAGAGCCCTGTGACCACATACGGATGGAGGTTAAGCTGATAGAGAGGGAATCAGTAAGGGAAGTTAGAAATTAAAAACTTTTAGAGGACATAAAAACAGCATTAAGCTGTTTTTTAAATAAAATTAATTTTTGGAGGTGTGTTTTATGAAAAAAATAGCTAAAAGTATTCTAATTTTACTTCTTGTTGCATCACTTTTGGCAGGCTGTGGGACTAGTACAAGCCAAAAGAATGAAGCATCACAGACAACAAAAGAAAAAGTTGTTACAATCGATTTTTGGGCTGCTCCAAATCCTCCGCAGCAGACTTTCTGGAAACAGATGGCTGAAGAATATGCAAAAGTTAATCCAAACATCAAAGTAAATGTTAGTCCGATGCCTGAATCACCAACATCTGAAGCTGGAATTCAAGCAGCTCTTGCCGGTGGTAATGCTCCTACAATTTCAGAAAACATTTCCCGTGGTTTTGCGGCACAACTTGTAGACAGTAAAGCATTAGTACCTCTTGATACAATGGATGGATGGAATGACATTATAAAAACTAGAAATATGGGAAACACAATCCAGGCATGGGAGTTTGCGGATGGGCATCAATATGTATTGCCTATATATTCAAACGCGATGCTTTTTGCATGGAGGATCGATATTTTAAAGCAATTGGGATATAATGAACCTCCAAAAACTTATAGTCAAATTATTGAATTAGGGAAAAAATTAAAAGAAAAATATCCTGACAAGTATTTATGGGCAAATCCAGATTTAATTGACTCTACCTGGTGGAAAAGATGGTTTGACTTCTTTATGCTTTATGATGCAGCTTCAAACGGTAATAAATTCATAGAGGGAAATAATTTTGTTGCTGATGATAAAGCCGGAGTTGCTACACTTAAATTCCTTGAGGATATGGCAAAAAATAAGCTTATATTAACGCAAAAAGCTACGGATCCTTTTGAAACAGGAATAAGTGTATGGACAACAATTGGTCCTTGGACGTTTAATACATGGAAGGACAAATATCCAGAACTTAAGCTAAATGAAACTTATGTGCTTGCACTACCTCCAGTGCCAGATGGAATGAGTACAGATAATGTAAAAACATTTGCAGATACAAAAGGCCTTGTAATATATGCACAATCAAGTCCTGAAAAGCAAAAAGCAGCAATGGAATTTATAAAATGGGTATATTCTAATCCCGAAAATGATATGAAATGGTTTGAAATTACTAATCTTCCACCAGCAAGAGATGATGTCAATACAAACGAACAATTTAAAAATTACTTAAAAGATCATCCTGAGCTTCAACTGTATGCTGAATCTATACCAAATGCTATTCCGCCTATTGATAATGCTAAATTTAACGATATTCAGACATTAATTGGCCAAAAAGCTGTAAATCCTGTTGTGGCAGGACAAGTAGATGCACAAAAGGCTTGGGATGATATGAAAAAGGCGATTCAGGGGGTTCTTAAATGAAAAAAGGACAAGAGAAATTGGGTTGGCTTTTTGCCAGCCCATACCTTGTATACAGTTTAATATTTTTCGTAATTCCGCTTTTTGGAGCATTATTTTTATCTTTTACTAACTGGAATCTTATTTCACCTCAATATGAGAATGTTGGTTTTTTAAACTTTATTCAAGCAGTTAAAAGTCCAGGAGTAAAAGCGGCATTTTTTGTAACATATAAGTTTATGATAATATTTGTGCCTATGGTATTAATTGGATCTTTGGTAATTTCTCTTATTATAAACAGTTTGCCAAGATTTAAAAGTTTTTTTCTGTAGGATATTTTCTTCCCTATCTTGCCTCTGGTGTTGCTACATCAGTAGTGGTAAAGGGAATTTTATCATATAACAGTGCTTTAAATGTGTGGTTAAGAAATACGTGGCATTTAAACATTGATTGGCTGGGTTCACAGATACTTGCTCCATTGATTATTGCTGTTATGATATCGTGGAAATTTATGGGTTATTATTCGCTTATACTGACATCTGGATTAGAGAGCATACCGGGTGAGGTATATGAAGCTGCTGCTATAGATGGTGCAACAGGTTGGATAAAATTTTTTAAAATTACGCTGCCACTTTTATATCCAGCTATGTTTACAGTGACTATATTGGCAGTTGGACTTGTATTTGGTATATTTACAGAACCCTATGTATTAACAGGTGGAGGACCTGGATTTTCAACAAATACATGGCAAATAGAAATATATAACCAAGCTTTTAGCAAGCTAAATGCGGGTTACGGCTCTGCAATTGCAATTATTGATTCTGTAGTGACTTTTGTGACCATAATAATTGTTCGGAGATTGCTAGAAATTTGGGGGAAGAGTTATGGTTGGGAGTAAAAATAAGAAATTGCAACTTATATTATTGTATACAATAGCCATTATTTTTTTAATTATAATGGTATACCCATATTTGTATATGGTATTAAATTCGCTTGCACCATGGGATCAAGTTGATAGAAAAATAATACCAACAGGAATTACATTGAAATCTTATATTTGGCTTTTACGTGGAGGAGAAGATGTTACACCACGTCCGTGGCTCAGAGCCTTTGCTAACAGTATTATTGTAACAGTTTCATCAACATTTTTAATGATGGTTACAGCATTATTAGTTGCATATGCCTTGTCAAAAATAGTTTTTAAAGGAAGCAGAACAATAAATAACATTATAATGTTTCAGATGTTTTATCCATCGATTATTCTTTTGATACCTACGTTTTTGCTGGTGAGAAAATTAGGATTATATGATACTTATTGGGGTATGATTATTCCAAAGTCTGTAAGTTTATGGGCGATATTTATGTATACAAATTTTTTTAAAGCAATACCAAACGAGTTAATTGAGGCTGCAAAAATAGATGGTGCAAATGAAATTAAAATACTTTTTAAGATTGTTTTGCCAATGTCAAAATCAATTACAACAGTTATTTTCCTGTTTTTATTTATGGAAAGATGGGTAGAGCTTTTGTGGGATATGCTCGTCGTGCATGATCAAAATCTTCTTACTCTGAATGTTATGCTAGCACAAATGTTTGGACCATATGGTGCATATCCGGGACCAATGTATGCTGCTTCTGTAATTTTGACAATGCCAATACTTATTTTGTTTATAATTTTTAGCAAGAATTTTAAAGAAGGTATACAGTTTGTTTTAAAATAATATGACGGAGGTAGAAAAATGGCAAAATTTGCAGATGAATTTATAATAGGAGCTAATTATTGGCCGAGAAATCATGGCATTGAAATGTGGAAAGAGTGGAATTATGATGAGATAAAAAGTGAATTTATTGAAGCGAAAAGCTTAGGCATTAATGTAATGAGAATAAATCTTTTTTGGGAGGATTTTCAGCCAAAGCCTGATGTAATATCAGAGGAAGCGGTGAAAAAGTTTGACGAGCTTATTAAAATATGTCATGAAGTTGATATGAAAATCGCGCCTACTTTTTTTGTGGGGCATATGAGCGGTGAGAATTGGGATGTGCCGTGGAGAGAAGGTAGGAATATATACAGTGATTCATTTATGTTGAGGTATCAAATTAAATTGGTACGCTTTTTTGCTGAGAGGTACAAAGATGAATCTGCTATTTTGTTTTGGGACCTTTCAAATGAGCCAGATAATTATGTAAAAGCAGAGTCAAGACATGATGCTTGGCTGTGGAACTATGTCTTATCAAATGAGATAAAAAAATACGACAAAAATCATCCCGTAACACTTGGAATACACCAGGCATCTCTTCTTACCGATAATAATTTTTATCCTGAAGACTTGCAAGAAGGAAATGATTTTCTGTGTATGCACGCATATCCAATTTATACAGATACATGTATAGACCCTGTAAATTCTATAAGAAGCACTTATATGGCACCTTTTGCTTCTAAACTCACCCAAGCTATGGGTGGCAAAGAAGTGCTACTGGAGGAATTTGGTGCAACTACACTTATGATGAGTGAAGATATAGAGGGAAATTATTACAAGGTGGTTCTGTATAGCCTTCTTGCGAATGAATCGATAGGTGCAATAGCCTGGTGCTTTGGAGATTTTTCTGTTGGCGAAAGGCTTCCCTATAATTCTACCCCCTTTGAAACGCAATTTGGTATAACAGCAGTTGATGGAAGAGTTAAAAAAGCAGGACTTGAAATAAAAGCTTTTTCTGAATTTATGAATAAAATTGAGTATAAGGATTTAAAACACAAAAAGTGTGATGCCGCGATAATCATTCCGGATAAGTATTATAGTGCTTTATTTGTAGGTAACGATTATACTCCAGAGAGAAATTTTAGGATTCTTTTAAATAGTTTTATACTGGCAAAGGAAGCAGGTATAGATGTTGAATTGGTAAGAGCTGATGGAGATTTTAGTAAGTATAAAATGCTTATACTGCCTTCCGCTTATAGAAAAGGGCATTTAAATTATGACCAATGGGTAAAAATTATGGATTTTGTTAAAAATGGTGGCACTTTGTATGTATCATACGATGGAATTTCTGTAGAAGGTTTTGATGAGGTTTTTGGAGTTAAAACGCAATATTCTATGGTGCCCAAAAATGAGACAGTATCAATGCATTGTGAAGAACTTGGAATTGATTTAAATTATAAAGCTCTTAAATTTAATAAAAGACTTATTGCAAAGCCGACAACAGGCCGTGTAATTGCAAATGATGATGAGAATAACCCGGCAATAGTTATAAATAAATATGGCAAAGGGAATGCTATTCTTGTTACGTATCCTATTGAGCTCTATTTAAGTTATATGCCCGATGTATATAAGACTGACAGGTCTTATTTGATTTATAAGTATGCTAAAGAGCTGAGCGGAATAGAATACAACGTAAAAGTAGAATCTCCTTATATTGAAGTAAAAGAGTTTGATTATGGCAGGAAAACCCTTGTGTTCTTTATAAATCATGAAGACATAGATATTCATACTAAAATAAGAATAAGTAGAAAAACAAAAAATAATGAGAAAATACAAGATTTAATCAGCGGAAGGCAGATTAATTTAGAAAATTTCACAATAGAGGCTAATGGAGTAGTTGCAATTTTGCTGGAAAAGGGGGTATAAAGATGTTCAGGCTAACAAGACTTAGTAACAAACCTATATTGTCGCCAATAAAAGAGCATGAATGGGAAAAGGAGGCTGTTTTTAATGCAGCAGTAATATATGAAGATAATAAATTCCACTTGTTTTACAGAGCCTCTAATAATAAATTTGTTTTGAATACTGAAAAGCCAGAAGAAAAATATAAATTTGTATCCTCAATTGGATATGCTGTAAGCGAAGATGGTATAAATTTTGAAAGATTTGACAAGCCTGTTTTAGTGGGGGACCCCCCACAAGAAGCGTGGGGAGTAGAAGACCCAAGAATTACAAAAATTGACGACAAGTATTACATGCTCTATACAGGTTTTGGAGGAAGGGACTGGTTGGATTTTAGAATATGTATGGTTTGGTCTGATGATTTAAAAAATTGGAAAGGACATAGAATTGTTCTTGATGAACCCAATAAAGATGCGGCGCTTTTGTCCGAAAAAATAGATGGAAAGTATGTGCTTTTCCATAGAAGAATGCCCGATATTTGGATTGCTTATTCTGATGATTTAGTAAATTGGTATGACCATAAGATTATAATGTCCCCTAAACCTTACACATGGGAGTCAAAGAAAATTGGCATAGCAGGACCTCCTATAAAAAGAGAAGATGGATGGCTTTTAATATATCACGGGGTGGATGACAACAATGTGTACAGACTTGGTGCAGCTCTTTTAGACTTAAAGGACCCATCAAAGGTTGTTGCGAGACAAAAAGAGCCTATTTTAGAGCCAGAGTTGGATTGGGAAATAAATGGACTTGTGCCTAATGTGGTATTTAGCTGTGGAGCAGTTGAAGTGAATGACATGTATTATGTGTATTATGGAGCAGCAGATACCCATATAGGTGTAGCAGTCATTGAAAAAGAAAAAGTAAAATTTTAAAAGGAGTGTATGGAGTGATAAAGTTAAAGAGATTGTCGGATAAGCCAGTATTAATGCCAAAAGCAGAAAATGAATGGGAAAGAGCAGCAGTTTTTAATACTGCAGCAATTTATGACAATGGACTGTTTCACTTGATTTATAGGGCTACTGACATTGGACCTCACGCCAAATATGGGAAATATACTTCTCGCCTGGGGTATGCAGTTAGCAAAGACGGGATTAATTTTATGAGATTAGACAAACCAGTGATGAGCAATGAGACAGAACAAGAGCTCAGAGGATTAGAAGACCCAAGGATAGTCAAAATTGACGGCATTTATTATATGATGTACACAGGTTTTGGGGATAGGTTCACAGATGACTATAGGATTTGTTTGGCTATCTCCAAAAACCTTATAGATTGGGAGAGAAAAGGAGTAGTTTTAGATGAACCTAATAAAGACGCCTCTTTATTTCCTGAAAAAATCAATGGAAAGTATGTGATGCTTCATAGAAGGTATCCAGATATATGGATTGCCTTTTCAGAAGATTTAAAAAATTGGTATGACCATAAGCCTATCATTAAGCCAATTCCTGGAACGTGGGAAAGTGCGAGAGTCGGAATTGGAGGGCCGCCTATTAGGACAAAAGATGGTTGGTTTTTGATATACCATGCAGCTGATGACAATAATGTATATAGATTGGGAGCAGTCCTTTTAGATTTAGAAGATCCATCAAAGATTATTGCAAGGCAAAAAGAACCTATCTTAGAGCCAGAACTACAGTGGGAAAAAGAAGGATACATTCCTAATGTTGTATTTAGTTGTGGTAATGCAGTAAAAGATGATACTATTTACGTTTATTATGGGGGCGCGGATACTGTTATAGGCGTGGCGATATTAGAGATGAAAGATATCAAATTTTAGCAGGCTTTTAAAAGGCCTGTTTTTTATTTACAGAAAAGTACTTGACATGCCAAAAAGGATTAATTATAATACTTATTAGCAGCCGAATTTCAAGAGTGCTAATATATTTCTCCTCTTCTTAGTTCTTATCGTTCTTATAAATTATATCACTTGTATCACGCCCTTCTTTTGTTTTTAAGGTTAATTTTTGAAAAACTTCATAAAGGAGGGGTCTTTTATGAAGGCGTTGTTATTGGCAGGAGGTTTGGGAACAAGGCTAAGACCTCTTACAGATGACCTGCCAAAACCAATGGTTCCTATCATGGGAAGACCTCTTTTAGAAAGGATTATTTTAAACCTTAAAAGAAGTGGAGTAGATGAAGTTGTAATAAGTACTTATTATAAGTCTCAGTACATTGAAGATTACTTCAAGCCAAAAGAGGACTTAGGTGCAAAAATACACTATATTACAGAAGAATCTCCTTTGGGGACTGGTGGGGCAATAAAAAACGCCGAAAAATTTTTTGATGATACTTTCCTCATTTTAAACTCTGATATCGTCAGTGATATTGACTATGCAGATTTGATAAAATACCACAAGAGAAGAAGAGCTCAAGTAACTATTGCATCTATTGAAGTAAGAGATACTTCTCAGTACGGAGTTATAGAATTTGATGAAAAAGGCTTTATAACTGCTTTCAAAGAAAAGCCCAAACCAGGCGAGAGCAATTCTAAGTATATTAACGCAGGAGTATATGTATTTGAACCTGAGGTGTTAAAAGAAATTCCTGAAAATACAGTAGTATCTGTAGAGAGGGAGACATATCCCAAACTTTTGGAAAAAGGGTATAGAATGGCTATTTATAAATTTAACGGTTACTGGATAGACATAGGTACAATAGATAAATACAAAAAAGTTCATGAGGACATTTTAAAAGGAAAATCAAGATTTGTAAGTACTACTTCCTCAAGAGGCATAATTTTAGGAGACAATGTTAAAATTCATCCTACCGCAAAAGTGATAGGACCTGCTTATATTGGAAATAATACTGAAATTGATGCCTATGCTACAGTTGGTCCGTATACAGTAATTGGGAATAACTGTCGAATAGGTCAAGAGAGCAAAGTATCACAAAGTGTATTGTGGGATAATGTAAAAGTGCGCAGGTTTGCAAGATTAGAGAATGCAGTTGTCACTTCAGAATGTATAGTAGAAGTGAATATGGAAGTTAAAAATACAGTGTTTACAGCTAATAGATTGGCAAGTACTACGTTGACAACTTAATACTAAACAAACTAAGAAGGGGGCGTGATATGATGAGCGTATTGGGGAGAAATGTAGCATTTTTGAGCACTTATCCACCAAGAGAATGTGGCATTGCTACTTTTACTCAAGATTTAGTTAATGAAATAAAAAAGATAAAACTTATTAATTTTGTAGGAGTAATTGCAATAAACGATAATAAAACTTACGAATACGATAGTGATGTTAAATATCAGTTACAACAATTTGTAAGAGAAGATTATGTAAGATTAGCCCGTGAATTAAATGAATCTGACATAGATTTGCTCATTATAGAACATGAATACGGAATATTTGGAGGAGAAAGTGGAGAGTACTTATTAGATTTGGTAGACAATTTAAATATACCCTTTGTTTTGACAGTCCACACAGTATTATCAAATCCAAATGAAAAACAACTTATGATACTTAAAGAATTAGGTAAAAAAAGTGTTAAAGTAGTTACAATGGCTAAAAATACTATACCACTTCTTGAAAAGATATATCACATACCTTCTAATAAAATCACTGTCATTCCTCACGGTGTGCCCAATCTTCCAGTATTACCCAAAGAAACATTGAAAGAAAGATATGGATTTAAAGGCAGAAGAATAATAAGCACTTTTGGTCTTATAAATCCGGGCAAAGGAATAGAGTATGGCATAGAAGCAATAAGTATTGTGGCTAAAAAATACAAAGATGTATTATACCTAATTTTAGGGCAAACCCATCCAAACATAAAGAGAGAATTTGGGGAAGAGTATAGGGAGAAACTTCAAAAACTAGTCCATGACCTTGGAGTAGAAGATAATGTAAAATTTGTGGACAAATATCTTACGAAGAAAGAGATTTTGGAGTATTTGAAGATGTCAGATATATATATGACTCCATACTTAAACAAAGAACAAGCTGTAAGCGGTACTTTAGCATATGCAGCAGGTTTAGGGAAAGTGATTATTTCCACTCCTTATATGTACGCTGAAGAAATTTTAGGAGAAGGAAGAGGATTGCTTGCTAATTTCCGTGATGCAAAGTCTTTAGCTAAACATATTGAGTATATATTTGAAAACCCTGAGAAAAGGCTGCAGATAGAGTCAGAAATTAAAAAATTAGGGAATACAATGATGTGGAATAACGTTGCTTACAGATATGTCATAATGATTTTGTCTGTATTGGACATTAAATCAAGGGAGGAAGTTGTGATATAGAGGAAGGGGGAATTGAAATAATGAAACTAGCAACTAAGTTTCAGCATCTTTTCAAGCTAACGGACGATACAGGCATTTTACAGCATTCCCTTTACTCTATTCCTGATTTGACAAAAGGTTACACTACTGATGACAATTCAAGGGCTCTCATTGCTGCTTCAATGCTATATGAAGTTTACAAAGATGAAAAATACCTTGATCTTTTAAAGAGATACCTTTCTTTCTTGATTTATGCCCAAAACGGCAAAGGATATTTTAGAAATTTTATGAACTACAATAGAGAATTTATTGAAGAAGTTGGCTCAGAAGATTGCTTTGGCAGAACTTTATGGGCATTAGGATATTTATTAAATACTAATTTGTCTAATGGTTATCAAAGTGTTGCTGTGACATTAATCAAAAAAGCTTTGCCCAATGTAGCAAATTTAAATTCTCTTCGCGGTAATGCTTATTCGTTAATAGGATTAAGCCTTTTATACAGTTCTGATGTTACTGAATTTAACAAAGAGAAGATAAAAAATTTGATAACTTCTATTTCAAAAAAATAGTTCAAAAATATAGGGAAAACAAAGATGAAGAGTGGAAATGGTTTGAAAATATAATGACTTACAGCAATGCCGTACTTCCTTGGACTCTTCTTAGGTCATACACTATTACAAGAGATGAAGAAGTCTTAGATGCTGCAAAAGAGAGCATGGAATTTTTAGAGAAAGTAACTTTTAGAAGTGGGTATTTTAAGCCGATAGGTTGTAAAGGTTGGTACAAAAAAGGAGATGAAAAACCTGCAGAATTTGATGAACAACCAATAGAGGCTTGTGAGACTGCTCTTATGTATACAGAAGCTTATAAAATTTTTAAAGAAGAAAAGTACAGAGAAAAAGCTATAAAATGTTACAAATGGTTTTTGGGAGAAAATTCAAAGAATGAAAGCTTAATAGATGAGGAGACAGGGGGTTGTTACGACGGTATAACTAAAGAGGGAGTAAATTTAAATGAAGGAGCAGAAAGCTTGATTTCACTGATTATAACTGACATGGTGGTGAATCACACAGAAACTGTATTTAAGTAGTTTTTCCTTTTCCTTTCAAAAATTTTTATAAAAATTGAAAAGGTGATGACATATGAAAATTGGTGTGCTTTGGAGGAAATTCAGGAATGTCGAATTTCAGAGGAAATTGACACCAGACAAAGTATATGACGATGCCTATGATGAAGCATACCATCATTATATGGCCATAAAAGAAGCTGGATTTGATTCAGTCCTCATAGAATGGAAGGAAGATCCATTAGAAACTTATGAAACTATAAAAAAGAAAAGGTGGATTTAATTTTTAATGCCTCAAGTATGAAAGAAGTAGCATTTTTAGAAGTATTCAACATACCATATGTTGGATCTGGATTGGACGTAGTAGCAACTGATAAGAGAATGAGGAAGGACATTGTGGCTTCTCACGGTTTGCCTACGCCTAAATATGTAATTGCACAAAATCCTCAAGAAATTCCTTCTGTAGACCATCTTAAATTTCCTCTATTTGCAAAACCTATAAGTGGAAGAGGAAGTGCAGGTATAGATGAAGAAAATATAATTTATGATAAGGACAAACTTCCACAAGTAGTGAGCAAAATAACCGATAAAATAGGACAAGCAGCTTTAATTGAAGAATTTATTGAAGGAAAAGAAGTGACCGTTGGAATAATTGGATATAAACACCCACAAGTATTGCCTTTATTGGAAGTAGGATATAATAACGTTAAAACTAATACTTATGAACATAAAATGTTTGACAATGAGATAATAAAATGCCCTATGGAAGTATCAAAGGAAGTGGAAGAAAAGATTAAAGAGACGGCTTTAAATATTTATAAGGTTTTAAATGCAAAGGATTTTGCGAGAATTGATATGATTCTAAGCAAAGATAATGTTCCTTATTTCTTAGAATTGAATACATTTGCGGGACTTACAATGTCAAGTAGCAAAGGTGAAAAACATGTTCATCACGGATACATGGGTTATATGGCAAAAGCGGCAGGTTTAACAAGAGGAGAATTTATTAGGAAGATTATAGAAAGTGCTATAGAAAGGTATAAGTTAAAATAATTTATGCAACCCATTTATTTGATTTTTATAAAACTTTTAAGTTATACTATTTATGATAAGGTAAACCTCTTTGCTTTTTTAATTTTAATCATGAGGTTACCTTATCTTCTTTTGTAATTAAAAATTGGAGGGTTAACTATGGATTTTAATGGGAAAGTAGTGATAGTGACAGGAGGAGGACAAGGAATAGGGCGGTTTATTGCGCGAACTTTTGCTGAAAAAGGAGCAAAAGTAGTTATAGCTGATATTGACGATGAAGCTGGCATAGAAAATGAAGAATATATAAAATCTAAAGGTGGAGACTCACTTTTTGTACATACAGATGTTTCTTTAGAGGAAGATGTTAAAAACATGGTAGATAAGACGATAAAAGCATACGGCAAGATCGATATTTTGATAAACAATGCAGGTATTGGAGCAGGAGGGACGATTTACACAAGGCCCATGGAGGAATGGGATAGAGTCATAAATGTGAACTTAAGAGGAACATATATGTGTTCAAAATATGTTGCTCCTCACATGAGAGACAATGGCGGAGGAGTCATAATAAATATAGCGTCTACAAGGGCATTTATGTCTGAACCTCATACAGAACCTTATTCTGCTTCAAAAGGTGGTATTATAGCCTTAACCCACTCTCTTGCAATAAGTTTAAGTTATGATAAAATAAGGGTGAATTCTATAAGTCCCGGATGGATAGAAGTATCTGAATGGAAGAAAAGTAGAGAAGCTAAAAAGCCCCAATTGACAGAAGAGGACCATTTGCAGCATCCTGCAGGACGGGTAGGTAAGCCAGAGGACGTAGCAAATGCATGTTTATTTTTATGTTCGGAAGAAGCTTCTTTTATTACAGGAGCGAATCTCATTGTGGATGGCGGAATGACAGTTAAAATGATATATGTTTAATTTCTTAAAAAGGGAATGAAGGAGAATGAATAAGACAAAAGAAAAGATTTTTAAAGCGGCGATAAAGACCTTTTCAAAAAGCGGATTTTACAAAACCACAATGGAAGAAATAGCGGAAAATGCTGGAGTAGCAAAAGGGACCTTGTATTATCATTTTAAAAGCAAAGATGACATATTGGATTTTTTAATTGATGAAGGTATAAAGATTTTGAAACAAGAGGCAATAGAAGAGATAGGCAAGCTAAATAATGCTGTAGAAAAACTACGGAAAATCATCTTTGTACAGACTAATTTTTTGTATAGAAATCACGACTTTATAATAGTTTTGCTAAGCCAAATATGGGGTCATGGGGAAGTTCCTCGCAAATTCAGAGAGAAATTGTATACTTATCTTGAGCTAATAGAAAATATTATTAGAGAAGGCAAGGAACAAAAACTCATTGCTGATTGCGATGAAAAGATAGTAGCAGCAGCTTTTTTTGGCATGATAAGTTCAATTTTGGCTTTGAAAGTAGTAGAAGATAGTGACGAGAAATTTAATCCACAAGATATAACAGATAGTGTATTTAATTTTGCATTAAAAGGGCTTCAACTTCAAGGATAATATACACCTCAAAGGAGGTGTTTTTTATTTTTAAAATCAAAGGTACTTTTTTATTGACACATTGAGAAGAGGAGAATATAATAATAACTGTACTGACTGGTCAGTCTAAAAATCGATGAAAGGAGGAGAAACATTGAAAGCATTTAAAGTTGCAGCAAAAGAAATAGAAAAAATAATTAAAAGCAGGTTTATAAGGGTTGCAGTTATTGTTGTTGCCTTTATGCCTTTACTTTACAGCTTTCTATACTTATACGCTTTTTGGGACCCTTATTCTAAGTTAGATAAACTCCCTGTTGCAGTTGTTAATGAAGACAAGGGCGGAATATACGATGGCAAACAAGAGAACTTTGGAAATGAAGTTGTACAAAAGTTAAAAGACAACAAAGAATTCAAATGGGATTTTGTAGATTATAAAGATGCTATTGATGGACTCAAAGGGAGTAAATATTATTTTATTATTAGAATTCCGCAGGATTTTACACAAAATCTTATAAGTGTTGATTCTCCTACTCCGAAAAAAGCTTCTATTGAGTATATAACCAATGATAAGAAAAATTTCCTTGCAACACAGATTGGCAATAAAGCTATAGAAAGTTTACAAACCCAAATAGAAAATTCTATAAGAAAAGGGTATATTGATTCTATTTTTAAAAGTGTTGATGAATTAGGCAGTGGTTTAAAAGAAGCCTCAGAGGCAGAGAATAAACTCGCAACAGGTACCTTAGAGTTGTATAATGGTGCACAAAAATTAAATAGTAGTATGAATACAGCTTTAGATGTAAGCAAACAAATAAAAGATGGTGCTTTAAGCTTAAATAATGGTATCAGTCAAGCGTTAAATGGTTCTACAGCTTTATACAATGGAGCAAATCTCCTTTCACAAAAATTTTCTGATGCAAGCAATACAGAAGCCTTATTAAATGGAATGAATTCATTACAAAATGGAATAACAGGAATTAATCAAGGATTAAATGATGCTTCTAATAGTGCCATTAAACTAAAAGATGGAATCAATTCTCTTGTCAATGGATACAATCAAGTAGGGCAAAATGTTTCTTCTTTTGCTGGCAGTATTTCACAACTGAAAAGTGGCTTGAGCCAAATTTCTACAGCTTTAGATAGTGCGCAGGTTGCTTTGAAAGATTATATTGCAAAACATCCTGAAGCAAGTAGCGACCCTGAACTACAAAAAGCACTTATTGCGATTGCACAATCTAATGCAGGGATTAATAGCATGAGTCAAAACTTAAATAGCGGTTTGACCCAAGTTCAGCAATTAAACACTGTTCTCGCACAATTGCAGCGGGCTTCCAATACAATTAATAATGGTATGGATTCTTTAGCATCAGGTCTTTCATATATGTCTCAAGCGTCAAGCCAACTTGTAGACGGTTCAAATAAATTGTACAGTGGCGTAGCACAGCTTAGTGTAGGCATAAATACAGCAGGAGAAAAATTAAAAGAAATTTCAAATGGCTTATACAGTCTCAATAATGGGATAAAAAGTTTAAGTGATGGATCCTCAAAATTATATAATGGTGCTAATTCTCTATATAATGGTATGGCACTTCTTAAAGATGGAACTAGGCAATTTGCAGATGGAGCAAAAAGTTTATATGATAATCAGAGGCTTTTAGCACGAAAATTAAGTGATGCAGCTGAGAAAATAGATTCATCAGGAATTACAACGGCTAAAAAGGATATGATTAATGAACCTATAATACTTGATACTAGAAGGCTTTATCCTGTTAAAAATTATGGAATTGGTTTTGCACCATATTTTATACCTCTATCCTTGTGGGTAGGCTCATTAATACTTTTCTTCTTGATAGATATTTTTGATAAAGAAAAATACGAAGGAATGAACAATGTCTCTATACAATTAGGAAAATTTATGTCTTTAGCATTAGTAGGCATATTGCAATCTGTGGTATCAAGTTTTGTGCTTGTAGAAGGACTAAAATTAGATGTGCGTAATTTATTGTACTATTACCTGATAAATGCTGTGATGTCTCTTACCTTTATCGCTATAATTCAGCTTTTTGTGATGCTCTTTGGCATTGCAGGTAAATTCTTTGCAGTAGTATTATTAATGCTTCAACTTACCTCCTCAGGAGGAACTTTCCCAATGGAACTTTTACCCAAGTTTTTCAACGTAATAAATCCTTATCTGCCTATGACTTATGGAGTTGCAGGCCTTAGGGAAGCAATATCTGGGAACAATATTAGCGCAATACTGCACAATATCTCTATAATTGCAGGATTTGGAGCGCTGTTCTTACTGTTTACAATACTTTTAGCAGAAAAAGCGGATAAAATGGAGATAACACAAAGGTTAAAGCAGATATAATTTATAGGGCTGCTTTATAGTAGCCCTATAAATTTACATATAGTGTATGTATTAACAACATATTGACAACGAAAAAACTATAATTTATAATAGACATGAAGGAAAACGATTGCGCAAAAATTTGCACAAGGAAATGTGTACATAAACACATTTATCTTTTTGTAACCTGTGAAAGCGATTGCCTAAAAGAAATGGGGGTGGTGTTGTAAATTAGTTTTTTAAAAAAATATTTAAGGAAATATATGGCGAAAAGGGGGATTATAGGTGTTTAAAAGGAGAGCTTTAGGATTTTTGCTGGCTTTTCTTTTAGTTTTTACAGCAGTATTTGGCTCAATGCCTATGGAATTTGCAAAGGCTGAGACAGATACAGCGCCAGCGATAGCCAATGTTGTTGGCAATTTTCAATCCAAACTTGGAGATTCTGACTGGAATATAAACAGTGCCAAAACGATAATGACATATAAAGGTAATGGCTTTTATGAATTTACTACCCCAGTTGCGTTACCTGCAGGTGATTATGAGTATAAAGTTGCTCTTAATCATTCATGGGAAGGTGGAGGAGTTCCTTCACAAGGTAATTTAAGCTTGCATCTTGATTCAGATTCTGTAGTGACTTTTTATTACAATTACAATACTTCAAGTGTTACCGATTCCACAAAATATACACCAATTGCTGAAGAAAAACTTCCGAGAATTGTGGGCACTATACAATCAGCAATAGGAGCAGGTAATAACTGGGACCCTGCCTCATCTACTGCTATAATGAGGGATTATAAATTTAACAATGTTTACGAATACACTGCAAACGTTCCAAAAGGGAATTATGAATTTAAAGTGACTTTAGGGCCCTCATGGGATATAAATTATGGCTTAAATGGTGAACAAAATGGGCCAAATATTCCTTTGAATGTGGTCTATGATACTAAGATTACATTTTACTATGATTCGGTTTCACATAATATATGGACAGATTATAATCCACCTCTTACAGGACCTGATAATAACATATATTATGACGATTTAAGACATGACACCCATAACCCATTCTTCCGCTCGCCTTTCGGTGCGATAAAAACGGGAGATACTGTGACATTAAGAATACAAGCAAGGAACCACGACCTTGAGTCAGCTAAAATTTCTTATTGGGATGATATTAAGAAAATAAGAATAGAAGTCCCTATGTACAGAATTGGTCAAAGTCCTGACGGGAAATATGAATACTGGGAAGTTAAGTTAAGCTTTGACCATCCCACAAGAATTTGGTATTACTTTATACTTAAAGACGGGACCAAAACTGCTTATTACGGAGATAACGATGAACAATTAGGTGGCGTAGGTAAAGCCACAGATACAGAAAATAAGGACTTCGAACTTACTGTCTACGATAAAAACTTAGACACCCCTGATTGGATGAAAGGGTCAGTAATGTATCAAATATTCCCTGATAGGTTCTTTAATGGGGATTCTTCAAATGACCATCTAAAGAAATACAGCAGAGGTTTTGATCCTGTTGAATATCATAGCAACTGGTACGAGCTTCCAGATAATCCGAATGATAAAAATAAACTAGGATATACAGGGGATGGCATATGGTCAAATGACTTCTTTGGCGGTGATTTAAAAGGTATAGATGATAAATTGGATTATTTAAAAAGCCTTGGAATATCAGTCATTTATCTCAATCCAATTTTTCAATCACCTTCTAATCACAGGTACGATACAACCGATTACACAAAAATAGACGAACTATTAGGAGATTTATCTACCTTTAAGAAGCTCATGGAGGATGCCCATGCAAAAGGGATTAAGGTAATACTTGATGGCGTCTTCAATCATACAAGTGATGACAGCATTTATTTTGATAGGTATGGTAAATACTTAAACACGGGAGTTTTAGGTGCTTATCAAGCATGGAAACAGGGAGATCAGTCAAAGTCTCCATATGGTGACTGGTATGAGCTAAAGCCTGACGGTACCTATGAAGGATGGTGGGGATTTGACAGTTTACCTGTGATAAGGCAGATAAACGGCAGTGAATATAATGTCAAAAGTTGGGCGGATTTTATTATAAATAATCCTAATGCAATATCTAAGTATTGGTTAAATCCTGATGGGGACAAAAATGCAGGTGCAGATGGTTGGAGATTGGATGTTGCGAATGAAGTTGCTCACGATTTTTGGGTTCATTTTAGAGATGCAATTAATAATGAGAAACCAAATGCGCCAATGATTGCCGAACTTTGGGGAGATGCTTCATTAGATTTGCTTGGAGACTCTTTTAACTCTGTTATGAATTACCTTTTTAGAAATGCAGCAATTGATTTTATATTGGATAAATCATTTGATGACGGAAATGTGGTTCACAATCCTATAGATGCAGCAAAACTTGACCAAAGGCTTATGAGCATATATGAGAGATATCCTCTTCCAGTGTTTTATTCTACTATGAATCTTTTAGGTTCTCATGACACCATGAGAGTATTGACAGTATTTGGATACAACTCTGCCGATAATAGTCAAAATTCTCAAGCAGCAAAAGACCTTGCGGTTAAAAGACTTAAACTTGCTGCAATACTGCAAATGGGTTATCCAGGCATGCCTTCTATTTATTACGGAGATGAAGCAGGACAATCTGGCGGAAAAGACCCGGACAACAGAAGGATATTCCCTTGGGGAAGAGAAGATACTGATTTGCAAACTTTTTTCAAGAAAGTTGTAAATATAAGAAATGACAATCAAGTTTTGAAAACAGGAGACCTTGAGACACTTTATGCAAATGGCGATGTTTATGCCTTTGGAAGAAGAATCATAAATGGAAAAGATACTTTTGGGAAATCGTACCCTGACAGTGTAGCTATTGTTGTAATAAATAAAGGTGACGCAAAACAGGTTTCTATAGATACCACTAAATTTATAAGAGATGGAGTTGCTTTTACAGATGCCTTAAGTGGCAAGACATACACGGTTCAGGATGGTAAAATTGTTGTAGAAGTTGGATCAATGGATGGGGCAATACTCATTTCAGATCCAGAGCAAAATTTGACAGCACCTCAGCCAATAACAGACCTTAAAGCAGTCTCAGGGAATGGCAAAGTAGACCTTTCCTGGAGTGTAGTAGATAAAGCAGTAAGCTATAATATTTACCGTTCTACAGTTAAAGGTGGGTTATATGAAAAAATAGCTTCAAATGTTACGCAAACCACCTATACTGATACAGAGGTTACCAATGGTCTAAAGTATGTGTATGCTGTAACCGCTGTAGATAGTGATGGAAATGAAAGTGATTTAAACAATGAAATTGAGGCATATCCAGCATTTCCTATTGGCTGGGCAGGAAATATGAACCAAGTTGATACCCATGTAATAGGCGTAAATAATCCAGTTGAAGTGTATGCCGAAGTGTGGGCAGAAGGATTAACAGATAAACCTGGCCAAGGGGAAAATATGATTGCCCAGTTAGGATATAGGTATATTGGAGATGGTGGGCAAGATGCTACACGCAACAAAGTGGAAGGTGTTGAAATAAGTAAGGACTGGACATGGGTTGATGCACAATATGTAGGGGATTCTGGGAATAATGATAAATACATGGCTAAATTTGTACCTGATATGGTAGGCACATGGGAATACATTATGAGATTTTCTTCTAACCAAGGCCATGATTGGACGTATACAAAAGGACCAGATGGGAAAACAGATGAAGCAAAACAGTTTACTGTCGTGCCATCAAATGATGTAGAAACACCTACAGCTCCAGTCTTACAACAACCAGGAATTGAATCCTCAAGAGTTACACTTAATTGGAGTCCGTCAGCTGATGATGTTGCTATTTACGGCTACGAAATCTATAAGTCTTCAAGTGAGACAGGACCATTTATAAAGATTGCAACTGTGTCTGACAGTGTGTATAACTACGTAGATACAGATGTAGTAAATGGCAATGTGTATTATTATAAAGTTGTGGCAGTTGATACCTCCTATAATAGGACAGCATCAAATACAGTAAAAGCGACACCTGACATAATACCTATAAAAGTGACATTTAATGTCACAGTACCAGATTATACTCCTGATGATGGTGTAAATATTGCTGGAAACTTCCCGGATGCTTTCTGGAATCCAAGTGCTCAGCAAATGACAAAGACAGGACCTAGCACATACAGCATTACCTTAACTTTAAATGAAGGTACACAAATTGAATATAAATATGCGAGAGGAAGCTGGGATAAAGTAGAAAAAGGTGAATACGGCAATGAAATTGACAATAGGAAGATAACTGTTACCAATCAAGGTTCAAATACAATGGTAGTAAATGATACAGTGCAAAGATGGAGAGATTTGCCGATATATATCTATTCTCCAAAAGACAACACTACTGTTGATGCAAATACGAGTGAAATAGAGATTAAAGGCAATACTTACAAAGGTGCAAAAGTAACTATAAATGATGAATCTTTTGTACAACAAGAAAATGGTATATTTACAAAAGTAGTTCCTTTAGAATATGGTGTAAATACTATCAAAATACATGTAGAGCCAAGTGGTGACAAGAATAATGAACTTACAAAAGATATAACAATAACTGTTACAAGAGAGGAGCCCGGCCAGGAGACAGAACCTACTCCTACTCCACCAACAGAAACAACAAAACCATCTCAAGAAGTATCACAAGGCAAAGTAGTTGTAGAAAATAACACAACAACACTTACAATAGACGAAAACAAAGTAGCAAAAGACATAAAAGACACTTCAAAGAAAGAAATACAATTTGACTTAACAAATATAGGAACTACACCTCAAAAAGCATTAGAAATACCTGTAACTGTACTTAATTTAATAGCAGAGAACAACAAAAACGTAGTAGTAAAATCAGACGAAGTAGCTCTTCAATTTGATGCAAAAACTTTGGGAGTATCACAAGAAGCAATTGACCTCATAAACAAAGCGGGAACAATAAAACTTAACATACACAACAAAGGCAAAAAGGAAGCATCATCTTTCGAGCCAATAACAAGCGCCTATGACATAACAATAAAAGCAGGAGACAAAGACATAAAAATAGGGTCACCAGTAAAAATGACATTTAACATAAAAGGTGCAAAAGACATAAGAAAAGTAGGAGTATACTACTTAAACGAGAAGACAAATCAATGGGAATACGTAGGAGGAAAAGTTGACAAAGGAACAAACACAATAACCTTTGAAGCCAAACACTTCTCAACCTATGAAGTCTTTGAATACAACAAAGAATTCAAAGACGTAACAAAAGACAATTGGGCATATGACGTAGTAAATGTCCTTGCATCAAGGCACATAATAAAAGGAGTAGACAGTGAAACATTTGTACCGAACGCAAAAATAACAAGAGCAGAATTTGCAGCATTAATGATAAGGGCATTAGGAATAGAAGAAGAGCCGTACCAAGGAGAATTCAATGACGTAAAAGAAGGAGCATGGTATGCTAACGCAATAGAAGCAGCATACAAAGCAGGGATAATGTTAGGAGACGGCAAGAATATGAGGCCGGATGACCCAATAACAAGAGAAGAGATGACAGCAGTAATAATGAGGGTATACGGAAAGCTTGCAGAGTACAAAGAGGACAGTATAGGGAATACCACTTTCAGTGATAACAACAAGATAAGCGAATGGGCAAAGAATGTAGTAGCGAATGCAGTAAAACTTGGAATAGTAAGAGGATATGAAGATAACACTTTCAAGCCAAAAGACAACGCTACAAGAACAGAGGCAGCAGCTATGCTTTACAGAATTTTAGAGAAAACAGGAAATATATAAATGAGAAAAATGCGCCCATTGGGCGCATTTTTCTCATTAGTCAGTTTTTACCCATGTGCGGCAGAAGGTACACACGGGAGAAACAGAAGGAAAACCACATACCTCACAATTTATTTTTGGAGGACGGGCAGAAGTACCAGCAAATAGATGGGCATATTTTGTGTAGTTTTTATAAAAAGACCTTTTAATTCCTGGGGAATTTTCCTCTAACATATCTAAGGCTTCTTGATATCTTGTATATTTTGCTTCTCTTGAATAAGGACATACTGCGGTTACAGGTTTTATATTGTGAAGTTTTGCAAAAGCAATTATCTCTTCTTCTGCTTGGAAAGCGAGAGGTTTAATTTTTCGAGCAAATCCCGGTTCTTCAGGGAGTACAGGAGTTCCCTTTGATAAATGATGAAGGTCCCATCGGAATAGATTTGCTAAAAGCAACTTAGCCATGTCGTCTAATGTATGACCTGTTGCTAGTGCATCAGCTTTTACAGATAAAGTGTATTCATTCATAAGATGCCTTTTAGTGACTCCACATAGAGCACATATCCTGTCTTGGTGTTTAGCTACATCCGGGATACCTTTTCGAAATTTTTCTTTTAAGCTTACTATTTCTAAAGGAATATCATTTTCTTTGCAAAAGTTTTCCACAACTTCTCTAGATCGAGAAGAGAAGTTGTTTTCTTCTATTCCTAGATCTATAAAAAAGCCCAGCACTTCATAACCTAATCTTTTTAAGACAAAAGTAGTGACTAAGGAATCTTTTCCTCCTGAGATTGCAACGACTACGCGCCCTTTCGGAGGCAGCATTTTATATTTTTCAATAGTTTTGGCAACTTGTCTCATAAAAAAAGCATCCAAATGTTCTTCGCAAAAGGCGGAATTATGAGCGGGGAATTTTACAATTGCTGGTTTACGGCATACAGTACATTTCAATGGCATAACCCTCCTTTACTTAATAAATTGTGTACTACAATCAAAGCTATACCTTAAATTATAAAAAATTTAAAAAGAAATCGCAAAAACGCTATTACTTCAACAAGTTTTCCTTAAAAAATTTCTAAAAAATAGTATTATATACTTGTGAAGAACTTAAGAGGGAGTGAAAAATTTTGAAAGTGATAGAAGCAAAGAAAATTACTGAAATAGTAAAATTGCTTTGTATTGAAGCTAATTATGAATTACCTCAAGATATATTTGAAAGTTTAAAAGAAAGAATAAAAGAGGAAACAAGTCCTTTGGGTAGAGAAATTTTAAAAGATATAGTTGCAAATGCTGAAATAGCGAAAACGCAAAGAATGCCTATATGTCAAGATACAGGAATAGTGGTAGTTTTTGTAGAGATAGGACAAGAAGTACATATAGTTAATGGCAATTTAGAAGAAGCGATAAATGAAGGTGTAAGACTGGGGTATGAAGAGGGGTATTTGAGAAAATCTGTTGTAAAAAGCCCTATTTTGCGAATAAATACTGGTGACAACACTCCTGCGATAATACATTATCATATCTGTGAAGGGAATAGATTTTCAATAACTGTAATGCCTAAAGGTGCAGGAAGTGAAAATATGAGTGCTTTAAAAATGCTAAAGCCTTCTGACGGAGTGGAAGGGATTAAAAATTTTGTTATTGAAACAGTTGAAAAAGCAGGTCCTAATGCTTGCCCTCCCTCGATCGTGGGAATAGGAATTGGAGGGGATTTTGAACTTGCTCCTTATCTTGCTAAAAAGGCGTTATTGAGGAAAGTGGGAGAAAGAAATACTGACGAAGTGATAGCTCAATTAGAAGAGGAATTACTGCAAGAAATAAATACATTAGGTGTTGGTCCGCAAGGGTTGGGAGGAAGTACTACCGCTCTTGATGTTCATATTGAAACTTATCCTACCCATATAGCTTCTCTTCCTGTAGCTGTCAATTTAGGATGCCATGTTACAAGACATGCTACTTTTGTATTATAATATTGTTGGGAGGAAAAATGATGTACAAGAAAGTAACTACTCCTTTAGATGAGGGAATAGTAAACCAGCTTAAAGCAGGGGACTTAATTTTGCTATCAGGAGAAATTTATACAGCAAGAGATGAAGCTCACAAGAGAATGATAGAATCATTAAATAGAGGAGAAAAATTACCTTTCGAAATAAGAAATAGTGTAATTTATTATGTAGGTCCCTGTCCTCCTAAACCGGGACAAGTTGTAGGAAGTTGTGGGCCTACTACAAGCGGAAGAATGGATAAATACACACCGGTATTAATTGAATTAGGATTAAAAGGCATGATAGGAAAGGGATATAGGAGTAAAGAAGTTATAGAAGCTATGAAAAAGTATAAAGCAGTTTATTTCACTGCTATAGGAGGAGCAGGAGCACTACTGGCACAAAAAGTAAAAAAAGCAGAAATAGTAGCTTATGAAGATTTAGGTACAGAGGCTATCTATAAATTTTTAGTTGAGGATCTTCCTGTTATTGTTACTATAGATATCTATGGCAATAATTTGTATGAGATTGAGAGAGAAAAATATAAGACTAATTTAAAAAGGTGAGAGAAATGGCACTTCTACCCTTAAAAGAACTATATTTAGAGTGTTTACATTGTACAAAATGTGACCTT
>NC_015958.1:102500-1475000 GCF_000147695.2 Thermoanaerobacter wiegelii Rt8.B1
AAACTTGAGAGGCACTGCCCCTAGTACGAGAGGACCGGGGTGGACGAACCGATGGTGTACCAGTTGCACCGCCAGGTGCACAGCTGGGTAGCCAAGTTCGGAGGGGATAAACGCTGAAAGCATCTAAGCGTGAAGCCCGCCTCAAGATTAGGTTTCCCACCCGTAAGGGGTAAGACACCTCGAAGACCACGAGGTAGATAGGCCGGGGGTGTAAGAGTGGAAACACTCTTAGCTGACCGGTACTAATCAGTCGAGGACTTGACCGAGAAGGCTTTGTGCAGTTTTGAGGGTCTAGATTTCCGGTGGCGATAGCGGAGGGGAAACACCCGTTCCCATTCCGAACACGGAAGTTAAGCCCTCCAGCGCCGATGGTACTGCTTTCGCGGGAGAGTAGGTCGCTGCCGGTAAAATTTTATAAAGCCCCCTTTATGAAACTCCTGTAAAGGAGTTTATTTTTTTATATATACTTCCCAGACGCCAGTTAACACTTCCTCTATTTTTAAAGTGCAACCTATTTTAGAAAAGTATGTTTCTATATTGTCCAAACTACAGCGATGGTCTACAACTACTTTTAATACATCCCCTTCTTTCATTTCTTCATATTTTTTTCTGGTTTTTAAAAGAGGCAAAGGACAGATTTCCCCCATACACATGATTTCATGAACCATTTGCATCACCTTTAGCAGAAAAATTTTTTACCGCTGTTTTTTATAAAGTCGATGAAATCAGACTTGGATTTTTTGTAAATCTTTTTATTGTATATGATTGAATAAGTGTAATTAAATTCTATGTCTTCAACCTGAACTATGGACAAGGTCTTAGTATATAATTCTTTCTTTATGGCTATATAAGGTAAAATAGACAGACCGTGTCCTGCTGCTACAGAGGACTTTATCGACTCAATAGAGGGAGATTCAATTTCAATTTTTAGTTTTTTGATGTCAATTCCATTGGCTAGAAGTGTTTCTTCAATTACTTTTCTTAGAGCGCACTTTTTGTGTATTATAAAAAAATTATAACGTAATAATTTGTTTTTTAACAAGCTTTTTTCTTCCCAATTACCGCTTGCAACAAAATGCATTTTGAATTCTCCCAAAGGTATACAGGAAATATTTTCATCGACATAACAGCCTTCTATAAACCCAATATCTATTCCTCCTTCTTTGATGTTATAGATTACTTCTGGTGTGAAATTGTGTTCTACATGAACTGTCACATTCTTATACCTTCTCTTAAATTCGTGAAGAGTGCAAGGGAGAGCATATTGGCCAATAGTGGGGCAAGAAGAAATTGTAAGCCTATTTATGCAGTCGTTTTCGCAGCACTCTAAGTCCTTAATCATATTATCGCATAGATTTAATATCCTCTCTGCATACTGATACACCAATTCCCCAGCTGGGGTAGGAATGACTCCTCTGTTACTGCGCTTTAAAAGAGTAACTTTTAAGTCTTTCTCTAACGCTTTTATTTGTTGACTTATAGCAGGTTGTGAGAGATACAATTCTTTTGCTGCGGAAGAAATGCTCTTGTAGTATACGGTTTTATAAAATGCTCTTAAATTTTCAATATTCACAATACCCCCCCTGTTTGTTAAAAAGCTATCGCAATACAACGTTTCGTTTCGTTAAGTTTTATTATACTACAAAGTTTGTTATAAGTAAAACTAATATTACATAAGAATTTCAAATGATATGAGAAGAAAATTTTATAGTATAATGAAACTAGAATGTTAAAATGATAACAAAGTGAGGAGGAATGTAAAATGGGTAATGATGTTAAACCTACCTATACTTTAGACGAAAGAGGTGAAGTGTGTCCAGTTCCAGATGTAGACACGAGAAGGAAGCTTAAGGAGATGAAATCAGGGGAAATTCTTGAAGTGCTTATTGACTATGCGCTTTCCAAAGAAAGAATCCCAGCTGGAGTTAAAGAAGTAGGAGGGGAAGTCATCTCTATTGAGGAAATTGGACCCAGTGAGTGGAGAATTCTCATTAAAAAGCTTTGATAAGTTGAGGGGGAGATTTTATGGATCCGAGGTTACAGGGGCTTTTAGTTGGGATTCTTTTTGGAATTGTTTTGCAAAGAGGTAGGATGTGTTTTAACTCTGCTATTAGGGATGTCAAAATGACAAAAGATAATTATCTCATGAAAATGGCTCTGGTTGCAATACTTGTAGAGACGATTGGCTTTCATCTGGCGGCGCAACTGGGTTGGATTAAATTAAATCCAAAACCTTTGATTCCTCTCGCTCAGATCATAGGCGGTTTCTTATTTGGTATGGGCATGGTTCTAGCAGGTGGTTGTGCCAGCGGTGTTACTTATAGGATAGGCGAGGGATATATAACAGCATTTATTGCAGCAGTCTTCTACGGAATCACTGCAGCAGCTGTAAAAGGTGGTCCTCTATCATTTGTAAACAATTGGCTGGGGAAGCCTATCACTACCACTAACAATCCCGGTGGATTGTATGGGGCAAAAGATGGAGCTGTAAATCTAACTGTTGCAAATCTGCTTAATATTAATCCATGGATTGTTGCAATCATTTTTGCAGTAATACTTTTGATCATAGTTATTGTGTGGAAAACAACAGAGAGAAAAGTGTCAGGACTTGATTGGATTACAGGTGGCATTGCTCTTGGCCTTGTAGGAACTATAGGATATATTTCACAAAAAACTTATGCTCTTGGAATTACTGGGGGTTGGGTAAATCTTTTTAGAACTACAACTGCAAATATTAATCCAACAGAACCAATTCCGTACAACTGGGAAGGAATGGAAGTATTAGGGATTATAATTGGTGCATTTATAGCGGCTCTTCTTACAAAAGAATTTAGATTAAGAGCTCCAAAAGACCCAAAAACTTTTGTACAAGTTGCAATAGGTGGCGTTCTAATGGGACTTGGTGCAGGAAGTGCAGGAGGATGCAATATAGGGCACATTCTTTCTGGACTTCCCCATCTAGCTATAAGCTCAATTGTTTTTGCGGTATTTGCAGTGCTCGGAAACTGGTTTATGGTGTGGTATCTTTTTGAAAGAAGATAAATTGTGGAAGGGCTTTGCCCTTCCCACGAAATTTTAAGAGGAGGGGATAAATATGCATATAACAATACAGGTAAATGTACCACCTTATACAAATGAGGATATGGATACAGCCATTAATTTAGCGCAAACCCTTGTGAATAGGGGGCATAAAGTTTCAATATTTTTGTTTGCTGATTCTGTTCTTGCAACAAATAAACTGGTAAAGCCCATGAAAATTGATAGGAATATTCCGTTAAAACTTCAAGAACTTTCCGTTAAAGGGATAGAGGTTCACATTTGCGGCCTTTGTGCGCAGTATAGGGGAATTACAGAAGATATGAAAATTGAAGGTGCAGATTTTTCCGGAGTGCCGGAGATGGCAGCACTTATTTACAATTCCGATAGATACATCAATTTACTGCCATAGGAGGTGTAAAGAATGAAAAAAGTTTTATTTGCAGTGTACAATTCGCCTGTTGGGAGCATCTGGATAAATGAGGCTTTCAGAAGTGCTTTTGGCATGTATGGAGAAGACCTTGAACCGGTTGTACTTTTTGTAAACGAAGCAGTTCTTGCAGTTCGTAAACAATGCAAACCAGAAATAATTGGATGTTTACCGCTCTCTATTACATTTAAATATTTGGAGAAATACAATACTCAAGTATATGCAGTAAAAGAAGACCTTGAAAAATATAGCATAAAAGAAAATGAAATTGAACCTCATTGGAATTTAAAGACGATAATAAAAGAAGAACTTCCAGAGTTTGTACATTCTTTCGATAAGGTAGTATTCTTTTAGGAGGGAAAAGATATGGCGTTAATAATTGTTAAGAAAAGTCCAGCTGATAAACTTTCAGAATTTTTGTTGAAACTTGCACTGCCGCAGGATAAAGTTATTTTCATACAGGATGGGGTCATTTTTGCAATTGAAAAAAATCTAAAGGGCCTTGTAAAAGAAGGGGTTGAGCTCTTCGCGCTTAAGGAAGATTTTATTGCAAGAGGATTTGAAGAGAGTGAAAGCCAAATTCCTTTGATAGATTATGAGGGATGGGCTGATCTTATAGAAAGGGATGAAAAAATAATTTCTTAGAGGTATGATTGGCTCTCACGCTGGAGGTATGTCAAATGAATGGAGAGATAAAAGTGGCTGAATTCTCAGATGTCAAGGAATATGATTTAGCTGTAATAGGGGCAGGTCCTGGAGGATATGTTGCTGCTATTAAAGCTGCTAAAAAAGGTGCAAAAGTAGCTTTATTTGAAAAAGATAAATTAGGTGGTACCTGTTTAAACAGAGGATGTATACCGACAAAAGCTTATGCAAGAATTGCAGAAGTGTATGACATTTTAAAACGAGCTGGAGAATTTGGATTTGATGTAAAAGTGAACTCTTTTGATTATACTCAAGTTGTAAAGAGAAAAGATGGTATTGTAGGAGAGCTTGTTGAAGGCATTAATGCTTTGCTGAAGGCTAATGGAGTAGATGTTTTTAATGCTGAAGCAAAAGTTGACAAAGAAAAGAATGTACTATTTGGAGAAAATAAAATTAAAGCGAAAAACATTATTATTGCAACTGGGTCATCACCTGCTGAACTTCCTATTGAAGGCATTAATTCTAAAAATGTCATGAATAGTGATACTATTCTTGAAATGACCTCTTTGCCACAAAGTTTATGCATTATAGGTGGTGGAGTAATAGGCATGGAATTTGCTTTTATAATGAATCAATTTGGAGTAAAAGTGTCAGTTGTTGAAATGATGCCTAATATTCTTCCTACACTTGATAAAAAGATAAGTTCCTCTATTAAATTCGTTGCACAAAAAAGAGGAATCAAGATATATACTTCTTCAACGGTTGAGAGAATAGATGAAGAAGAAAACGGTGGGAGTATAGTAACAGTTAAAAATGGTGAAAATATAAAGCGCATATACGCAGACAAGGTATTTGTGTCTATAGGGAGGAAGTTAAATACGGATATTGGTCCAATTGTAGAACTATTAGAATTTGAAGGAAAAGCTATTAAAGTTGATGAGCACATGAAGACAAATGTAGAAGGAGTTTATGCAGTAGGTGATGTCACAGGCAAAATGATGCTGGCTCATGTTGCTTCAGCACAAGCAGAAGTTGCGGTAGATAATATTTTTGGCGAATCATCTACTTTAGATTATATGAAAATACCTGCAGCAGTGTTTACGGAGCCAGAGATTGGATATTTTGGTTATACCGAAGAAGAAGCGAGAAAGAAATTTAAAGAAATAAAAGTAGGAAGATTTGATTTCAAACACAATGGAAGAGCTAAAACTTATGGAGAAACAGAAGGCTTTGCAAAGATAATTTCAAATGAAAATGGAGAAGTAGTTGGTGTATGTGTAGTAGGCAGTGGAGCTTCTGAACTTATTCACATACTTTCAACGGCTTGTCAAGAAGGTGTGGATGCAGAAGCTTTGAAGAAAGCGGTTTATGCCCATCCTACCCGAAGTGAAACTATTATGGAAGCTGTTAAGGACATCTTTGGGGAGTTTATACACAAAGTGTAATTTTCTTAAATACAACTATTGTTAAAAACTAAAGTTTGGTAGTTTTTTAAAGGGACAAAATATTTCATGAAATAGGAGGTTTTCCAAAGTGGAAGTTTTGGAAGGATTGTACTATTCGAAAGACCATGTATGGCTCAAAATAGAGGGAGATAAAGCATATATAGGAATAACTGACTATGCACAGGATTCTGTAGGAGATATAGAATACATTGAATTGCCAGAAGTAGGGACGGAATTCACTGCTGGCGATGTACTTGGAGTTCTAGAATCAGCAAAAGCAGCCTCTGACGTTTATATACCAGTGGATGGAAAAGTGGTTGAGGTAAACAACAATATTGTTGATGACCCTTCTCTAGTAAACAGTGATCCTTATGGTAGTTGGCTTGTATTAGTAGAACTTAAAAACAAATCACAACTTGAGGATTTAATGACAGCCGAAGAATACAAGAAATTATTGGAAAAAGGATAAAAGAGAATGCCTGAAAGGGCATTCTTTTTTTGTGTGCGTGCGCCCGGCATGGGCGATAACTAGGCGGTGAAAGTCCGCTGTGGGCTTGGTAGTGGGAACCACTAGCCAAGAGCAAGGGTGTCCATCGTGAGGTGGAATCTGAAGGAAGCTTAAGGCAAAATCTCGGTCTGATGAACAAGAACCAGATAAGAGGCTGAATTGGGATGGATGAGTTTGCGTAACAAAACGAAGTCCAACACTACCCGAATCCCATACAGTAAATCTGGCAGATATATGAGATGAAAGTTATCGTTCTTACCCGGGGAGGTCTCAAGGATAAGTCATGGAAGTAAAATCTGAAGTGACAACCCATGCAGTGATGTATGGCTGAACCTTGAGAAGTCAGCAGAGGTCATAGTACTTATCTAGACATGAATAGATAAGGAAGGACTGAACATTAGGAGGTTTCGGAAATCTTATGAACTCGAGAGATATGAGAAGACTGCAGACAACTCAACAAAGAGGCTATCCGTTGGATAGAGAAATAGAATTTCAAAAGACAACGGAAGTGCATAGTATATCATCGGCGTCAAGGGATGGAAGAAACGATGTACTAAGAATTGTACATAATTCCTAATGAACCGCCGTATACCGAACGGTACGTACGGTGGTGTGAGAGGACGCTGAATAAAATAATTATTCAGCTCCTACTCGATTGACTTTATTAATAATTTTAGTAATGCTATAATTATTTAAAGGTTTTTTATCCAGAATGGTATATATAATTCTTTAAAGGTAAGAATATGGCAATGGAGGGATAAAAATGGTGAAAATCCTATGCGGTGTGGACTTAGGGGGGACAAAGATAAGTACAGGGCTTGTAGATGAGAAGGGCAATATCATAAAGAGCATCAAAATACCTACTATGGCAGAAAAAGGGCCAGAAGAAGTAATTAAGCGAATCGAACAAAGTGTTTATGACGTTTTAAAAGAAGCAGGATTAAAAATATCTGATTTAAAAGGAGTTGGGATTGGATCTCCAGGGCCCCTTGATGCCAAAAGGGGGGTAGTTATAAGCCCACCTAATCTTCCAGGTTGGGACAATGTTCCCATTGTGGATATTTTATCTCATAAGCTGGGAGTTGAAGTAAAATTAGAGAATGATGCAAATGCTGCAGCTATTGGAGAACATTTATTTGGCGCAGGAAGAGGTATAGACAATTTTGTTTATATAACTGTAAGTACTGGGATTGGTGGTGGCGTGATAATTCAAGGAAAACTTTATAGCGGAGAAAATTCTAATGCAGCTGAGATTGGGCACCATACTATAAATTTTAATGGGCCTCTATGTAATTGCGGAAATTATGGGTGCTTTGAGGCTTTTGCTTCTGGTACGGCTATTGCGAGATTTGCTCAAGAAGGAATTCAAAATGGGAAAGATACAATGATAAGGGATTTAGCCAAAGATGGAGTAGTAAAATCGGAACATGTATTTGAAGCGGCAAAATTGGGAGATGAGTTTGCGGAAGAATTGGTTGACAATGAAGCTTTTTATCTTGGAGTGGGAATTTCAAATATCATGGCTTTTTATAATCCAAAAAGAATTGCCATAGGTGGTGGCGTATCCACTCAATGGGAGATGCTTTATGATAAAATGATGGAAACAATAAAGAAAAAAGCTTTAAAGCCTAATGCCGAAGTATGTGAAGTAGTAAAAGCAGAGCTTGGAGAAAACGTGGGTGTTTTAGGAGCGGCAGCATTACTTTTATAAGAGGTGAAATATGAATAGGTGTCCTTGGTGTCTTAGTGACGACATTTACATAAAATATCATGATGAAGAATGGGGAGTGCCTGTTCATGAGGATAAAAAACATTTTGAGTTTTTGGTTTTAGAATCGGCACAAGCAGGTCTTAGTTGGATTACTATTTTAAGAAAAAGAGAAAATTACAGAAAGGCCTATGCTGACTTTGACCCTATAAAAGTGTCACAATATGACGAAAAGAAAGTAGAAGAACTCATAAAAAATAGTGGAATTATAAAAAACAGAAAGAAAATAGAGGCTTCAATACACAATGCAAAAAGGTTTATAGAAATACAAAAGGAATTTGGAAGTTTTGATCAATATATTTGGGGTTTTGTAAATTATAAACCTATAATAAATGCGTGGGAAAAAATTGAAGATATACCTTCTAAAACTGAATTATCAGATAAAATCAGCCAAGACCTTAAAAAGAGAGGATTTATTTTTATAGGTTCTACTATTATATATTCCTATATGCAGGCGGTTGGAATAGTAAATGATCATTTAATAAGTTGCTTTAGATATAAGGAGTTAGTTGAGACTTTTAAATAATACAGGCAGGGCTTGGTGCAATTTGCATTGAGACTTGCTTTTTTTCTTTTACGAAAAAATATAATGAAATTAGGAAATACAAAAAAGGGTGAATATATTTTTGCACAAAAGGGAATAATTACATTAGAAAATTTTGAAAGATGGTGTTGCATATGGAAAGCATAGCAACGAAAAGGAAATGCTTTATATGCGAACAGGAATCACAAGATGGAATAGAAGTGTTAGGAAAATTTCTTTGTACAAATTGCCAAGAAAAATTGATAAACTTATCTCCTTTTGATGAAGGTTATGATTTTTACAGGCAAAAAATGATAGACATATGGGAAGGCTATATGAAAGACATAAAATATGAAAACCGGATATGAATCCGGTTTTCATATTTTTATGGTATAATCAAAATAACGAAAAATTATGATTATACGGAGGTATTGTATGACAGCTCCATTATATGAAGCACTTATGGATTATGCAAAAAACCAAATTATACCTTTTCACATGCCAGGTCATAAACAAGGAAGGACTTTTCCAGGAGAATATCTTGTTAATTTGGCAAAGATTGATCTAACAGAGGTACCAGGACTTGACAATCTTCACAACCCTGAAGGTCCCATACTTGAGGCACAAAAACTTGCAGCAAAAGCTTTTGGGGCAAGAGAGTCTTTTTTTCTTGTAAATGGGACGACATCCGGCATATATGCAGCGATGTATGCAGTGTTAAATCCTGACGATAAAATACTTATAATGAGAAATTCTCACAAATCTGTGTACAATGGCCTTGTATTGACAGGAACAGTGCCTGTCTATATAAACCCGGAAATTGATTATGAAGACGGTATTCCAATGGGAATTGACATAAACAAATTGGAAGAATATTTAAAAAAAGATGAGGCTATAAAAGCAGTTGTGATGACTTATCCCAATTATTACGGGTTCTGTAGCGATATCACAGGAATTTCTGACATTGTTCATAAATACAATAAAATTTTAATTGTAGATGAAGCCCATGGAGCTCACTTTCCTTTTTCTAATAATTTGCCTCTTTCTTCTATACAGGCAGGAGCAGATATTGTGGTACAGAGTGTACACAAAACCTTGTCTTCTTTTACTCAAAGCTCTATACTTCATTTGAATTCTGATAGAGTAGATACAAATCGACTAAAATATTCTTTAAGCCTTTTTCAATCAACATCTCCTTCTTATATTCTCATGTCCTCCCTTGACATTGCAAGAGATTACATGGAGAAAGAAGGTAAAAATAGATTAGAAAAAGCGATTATTCTTGCTGATTATGCAAGATATGAGATAAACACCATTGAGGGAATAAGATGTTTAGGTAAAGAAATAGTAGGCAAATACGCCATTGTTGACTTTGACAAAACCAAACTTACTATAAGTGTAAAGAACTTAGGTATAAAAGGGCCTGAAGCAGAAAAGTTTTTGAGAGAGAATTTTAATATACAGGTAGAGATGGCCGATACTTTTAATATACTTGCTATGGTTACATTAGCGGATGATAAAGAAAAGGTTGACCTTTTAATAAAGGGGATAAAAGGGCTTGCAAATGTAAAAAAAGATAAAAAAACAGCTGAAGAAGTAGCAGCTTATCCTGATACTCCAGAAATGGTTTTAAAACCTTCTGAAGCAGTAAGGCAAAAGACTAAATTAATATCTTTAGAAGAAGCAGAAGGCCGTGTTTCTGCAGACTTTATTATCCCTTATCCTCCAGGTGTTCCACTTATTTGTCCGGGAGAGCGCATAAAAAAAGATATGGTAAAATATATAAATGTATTATATAATAAAGGTATTAAGATATTAGGTCTTAAAAATAACAGCCTATTGGTGTGTGAAATATGAGAGGAAAATTTATAAGCTTTGAAGGAATAGATGGATGCGGTAAGACTACTCAGATAAAATTTCTGGAGGAGTATCTTTTAAAACAGGGTTATAATATTTTGGTATTAAGGGAGCCTGGAGGCACAAAAGTTGGAGAAAAAGTTAGAGATATTTTATTAGATAAAAATAATTTTATTTCTCCAGTTACAGAAATGCTTTTATACGCTTCTTCTAGGGCTCAGCTAGTGGAGGAGAAAATTTTGCCCGCCCTTGAAAAAGGCCAAATTGTAATTTTAGACCGCTTTGTAGACAGTTCATATGTGTATCAGGGATATGCAAGAGGTTTAGGGATAGAAAAAGTTAAGTTAGTTAATGAAATAGCTACAATGGGGATTTTGCCTGATGTAACAATTTATATAGACATTACTCCTGAAGAAGCAATGAAAAGGCGAGGAAAAAGAGAAGCAGACAGATTAGAAAAAGAAAGTTGGGAGTTTCACAAAAAAGTGAGAGAGGGGTATATTAAATTAGTTAAAGAATTTCCTAAAAGGTTTGTATTTATAGATGGAATGCAAGAGCTTATGAAAGTGCACCAAGACATAATTGATGTAGTAAAAAAATATTTATAAGGAGGGCAATAACATGAAATTAGTGTTAGCTATTGTGCAGGACGAGGATGTAAGAAGACTTATGGATGGCCTGACTGAAGGGGGATTTAGCTTTACGAGAATAGCATCTACTGGTGGATTTTTAAGGTCTGGCAATACAACTTTGATAATAGGTGTAGAAGACGAAAAATTAAATGATGTTATCAGCATAATAGAGAAAAAATGTAAAACTCGCGATAGAATAATTACTTCTCCTACACCTATGGGTGGTGCTACAGACATTTTCCTGCCACAAGCCGTTGAAGTTACAATTGGTGGAGCTACAGTTTTTGTATTAAATGTAGAAAAATTCCTTAGGATTTAGGGTGTTTGACATGAGAATTGAAGAGGTAAAATCTCCAAAGATTTCATCTGATATAAAAAGTGAGTACAATAAGTCTTATAGAGTTTCTAAAAAATTTATTGATACCTTTGACGAAGAATTAGAGCAATTTCATCAAGATAAATTGAATGGGATTTTATCAGAGATAGACAGTGCAGCACAAAAATTAAAAGAAAATTTAACTTTGCAGGACTTAATTAATTACAAAAAACTTGTAAAGAAGTTTTTACAGGAAGCGACAAATGGCATGTTAAAATACACCAAAAAAGAATACGTCGACTTAAGAGGTAGGAAGAAAATTTATTCTCTAGTGGAAAAAGTAAATGACAAACTAGAAAAGCTTACAGAGGAGTTTTTAAAAGATTCCAAGCACTTGGAACTTTTGAAAATGATAGATGATATAAGAGGATTATTAATAGACATATATTCATAGGTGATAGCGTGTATAGGATTTATGGGCATGAAGCCGTATTAAATATTTTTAAAAATGTAATATCTCAAAATAAAATTTCAAATGCTTATTTGTTTGTAGGAGAAGAAGGATTAGGGAAAAGATTTATGGCAGAGTATTTTGCCATGATGATAAATTGCAAAGGGGAAACTGCAAAGCCTTGCTTTAGGTGTAGTTCTTGCCTAAAGATAATGGATAAAAATCATCCAGATGTGTTTTTTATAGAGCCGGAGGAGAATTCTATAAAAGTAGATACTATAAGATATATAACTAATGAAATCAATATAAGACCCTATGAAGCTAACAAAAAGATTTTTATTATAGACCAAGCTGATAAAATGACTGTAGCAGCTCAAAATGCCTTTCTCAAAACTTTAGAAGAACCTCCCTTATATGGCCTTTTTATATTGATTGCACCACAACAAGAAGAGCTTTTGCCTACGATTGTCTCTCGCTGTAATATAATTCGTTTTAATAAGGAAAATAAAAATACGATAAAGAACTATTTAATGTTTGAACACAATATTCCTGAAAAAGAAGCGGAAGTGTTAGCTCATATTGCTGATGGTAATTTTGCTCAAGCTAACAAATTAGCTAATAAGGAATATTTAAATTTTAGAAGAGAGGCAATACAAGAAATAGAAAAAATTCTTGCTACGAAGGGATTTGAAGTGATAGAGGAGTTTGAGTTTTTTGATAAGAATAAAGACAATATAGAAGAAATTTTAAAAATTCTACTTTCCTATATGAGAGATTTGTTAGTTTTTAAGGCTACAAAAGATGCCTCTTTCATAAAAAATATAGATTTTTTAAATAGAATACAGAAAATGGAATCTCGATTGACTATCAATAAGCTTAATAATATAATTAATAGAATAGAGCAGTTTAATTCACAGATTAATTCAAATATAAACTATCAATTAGCAGTAGAGAATCTACTTTTAGATATGGCGGGAGGTTTATAATTTTGGTTACTGTTGTGGGTGTGAGATTTAAAAAAGCAGGGAAGATATACTATTTTGACCCAGGGGATTTGCCAATAAAAGTAGGAGATAAAGTTATAGTTGAAACAATAAGAGGGATAGAATTTGGCGAAGTAGTTGTCGGTATAAAAGAGGTGCCAGAAGAAGAGATTGTGGCTCCTTTAAAAAAAGTAATAAGGATTGCGACACCAGAAGATGTAGAACATTATTATGAAAACAAGAAAAAAGAAGCTGAGGCTTTTGAAATATGTCTTCAGAAGATACAACAGCATGGTTTGGAAATGAATTTAATTGATGTAGAGTACACTTTTGATAACACCAAAGTCATATTTTATTTTACTGCAGAAGGCAGAGTAGACTTTAGAGAATTAGTGAAAGATTTGGCTGCAGTTTTTAGGATGAGAATAGAACTAAGGCAAATAGGAGTAAGGGATGAGGCAAAAATCATAGGAGGTTTAGGACCTTGTGGAAGGCCTCTATGTTGTACCGCCTTTTTAGGGGAATTTGAGCCTGTTTCTATCAAAATGGCTAAAGACCAAAATTTATCTTTAAATCCCACCAAAATATCGGGTATTTGCGGGAGATTGATGTGCTGCTTAAAGTATGAACAGGAGATGTATGAAAAAATTAGAGCAGAGCTTCCTAAGGTTGGCAGCATAATAAGAGTTGGAGATAAAGAAATGAAGATTGCAGAAGTAGATGTGATTAGACGAAAACTCAAAGTAAAAATGAAAAATGTAGAAGGAATAGAGATAATAAAAGAGTACGATCCTGAAGAAGTGGAAGTTATAGAAGAAAGAGAAGAAATTGAAGGAACCTACGAGGATGAACTATTTGAGGAGGACTTAGAAAAAATGGAGGAATAAATTTCCTCTATTTTTATTCTACTTTTCCAAGTATGAAGCTTATTATTAAAATTATAAAAACGAGTGTAGTGATACCCGCATACAAATAATCTTTTTCGTACAAAAAAGTAATTATAGATACGGCCACCCGAAATACAGGTGTTAATATAAGTAATAAAAGTCCTGTAAGGATGATAGCATAAGGCTTTAAAGAGATGAAACCTTTTAAAATTTCACCTGGTGAAGTGGGATAATAACCAATAGGATATCCACTTTTCCCTGTTATTATAAGCATTAAAAGGCCTATAAGAATGACAATTGCGCTGGTGGTAACCCCTATATTTAAAGCCTTGCTTATTATAAGTTCCATAGCCATTATTTTTTCATTTTCTTTATTTTCTCTTTTTAACATTAAATCTTTATTACTTTCTCTTTCCATGGTTTTACACCCCCAAGCCTTTTATAAGCATTTGAATAGAAATATAGGCGAGCACTGGTATAAATATTTTCCTTATAGTAGTATTTTTAAGTTTTTCCATTATTCTTGTTCCCAACATTGCTCCTAATAGAACTCCTAAAGCTACTGGACCGGCTATTTTTGGGTCTATATAACCTCTCATTAAATACACACCTGCACTGGCTGCAGCAGTCACTCCAATCATGAAATTGCTTGTAGCGGTAGAGACCTTCATAGGCAATTTCATAAATAAATCCATTGCCATAACTTTAAAAATACCACTTCCTATTCCTAGAAGTCCTGATAAAACGCCAGCTACATACATTGTTCCAAAACCGCTGTAAACTCCCGCTACTTTGTATTTTACTTCTTTATTTAACACTTTGTCAAAATAGGACCCTTCTAATTTCAATTTTTTAGCTAAAGGGTGAGATACGACATTTTGAGGCAATTCTTCATGCCTTTTTCTAAGCATAGCTAAAGCCGAATACAAAAGCACAATGCCAAAAATTATATAAAGATATTTTGGGCTTATCAATCCTGCAATGTAAGCTCCTGTTATAGCTCCTGTAGTTGTAGCGATTTCCAAAAACATCCCTATTCTCAAATTTGTAATTTTGTCTCTCACATATGCAACTGCTGCCCCACTGGAAGTTGCGATGACTGAAACTATACTTGCACCTATAGCGTATTTGATATCTACACCTAATAACAAAGTAAGAGCTGGAATTACAATTATTCCTCCTCCTAATCCTAAAAGGGCTCCAAAAATTCCTGCTATAAAAGAAAAGGCGAGAATTTCTAGAGAGGTTAAAACCACATTATCATCTCCTTGTTTTTGTTGGGTCAATTGCTACAATAACAATTATAACATACCCTTTAAAAGGAGCCAAATATAAAGGCTTCTATTACTTCACTACCTAGTTTGTCCGTGATTTCCTTTATTCTTGCTACAAGTCTTGTAATATCCATTCCTTCGTTTAATAAATCACCAAAAATTTCTATCACTTCTCTAGTGAAATTTAGAGCATTTTGTAGTATAATATCTTCAAAAATATATTTTTTCACAAGAGACACCCCTTTCTGTGATGTTTTGTTTCCAAGTTCTATTTTATCACAGGGGTTGTCTCTTGTTTTTTTCACTTTAAAAATCCTACGATAATTTTACACTATCGCTACAGTGATTATTTATTATACATTCCTTTGAAGGAGTAGTAAAATAGGAGGTATTGCGTATATACAGGTAGTGGCTGCTGCTACAATGCCAGCATCGTTGAAGGCAAGAGCAAAAAGCATACCTACGATACTGCCAAAAAATCCGTAATACACGTATTTATAATTTTTGAAGATGTTTTTAAGTACTCCCGTTGGTCTATAAGATAGTATAAATAGTACTAAAATAGATATTATAAGTACCCATGACCATATAGTGTATCTTATAAGGTTAAGCTCCATTTGAAGCTTTCTTGTAAAAATTTGGAACAAAGAATTTATACCTTCACTTTTTACAATAATAGCTGTTTGGGCCATATGGGTAGTGGTTCCAAAAAACATTGAAGCTATAAACATCAAAAATAGTAATATTACCATAGAGATAAACATTATTAAAAAGGTCTTTTTATTTATTTTTACTCCAAAGAGCATCAAAATTGTGGAACCAAAAGCCATAAAACCAGTTATAAATCCACCGACTTTTGCTCCAAATTGTGGTAGAACCATTAACCAAAATGCAACAGTAAAAAGGGTAAAGCCTAAAATTTTTACGCTCTTGGTTTTATATTTTTCAATTAATGCCATAGTTCCCATAATTGAAGAACCTATCAAGACTCCCATGTATTCATTTCCTATTCCATAGAACCTAGCTCCGCTTATGACGTCATATCCTAATATAGAGTTTTTCATCAAAGGAGAATTAAGTAACAAATCTATTATTATTGTGATTGTGGTTACCAAACTTATTACCATTAGTCTATCTAAATCATTTTTTACAAAATACATGATTAACCCGTCAATTAATCCAGTTAAAACAACAACAGCCACAATGTTTAAGTAAAGAGATAAGGGGCCTAATAAAGGCAGAATTAAAAATGTCAGAGGAACAGTCATTACTCCTAAAATTATAGGTGTCAAATACTTTAAATATTCTTTTTTCAAGAACAATAGGCCTATATAAAGTATTAGCACAATGACTAAAAACAAAACGTAACTTTTCAATACCAATGGTCTAGCATTGTGGACAGAAACTATCATTTTATCTGCGTTGATAAGATAACCAAGGGCGTTTTGGTATTTGATGCTTTCAATTGGATGTCCCAACATTTCTACAGGGGGTTCTATGTTAAAGTATGATAATATTGTTGGTGCTATGTCTAAATTTGTAATAATTCCTTGGCGCTTTGTAGTATTAGAAGTCGCAAAGCCTTGTGAATAAGAAGGACCTGCTATTATTACAGGGGTAATTAAATTGTTAATTTGTATATCTTGATTAGAAGGATAAGGAGTCACGACAATAAATAAATCTTTAGACAAATCCAAATCAGATAATATTTTACCTATAAGTTTATCAGATTCATATAATGCCTTTTCTCTGTAACGCTGAGCCAAGGAAGGGGAAGTATATTTAGGAAATACATCTGCCCTTAAAATATCTCCAGGGTCTATAATAATGAGGCCACCATTTTTACTGTATTCTACAAATTTATTGTAAAGTTTTTCATAATCGGCTTTTACCATGTAAGGACTATTATCATCTTTTACTAATAAATCTTCGCTAATATCTCCCTCAGATATCCCGTTTTTGTCCATGCCAATTAAAGGGGCATATCTTTTATAGGATATTCCTGAGAGAGTCTTTATGTCAGAGTTCCCTAATACGTACACGTTAATTTCATTTCTTTTTAAAAGTTCACCTAACAATCCCGGCGTAACAGTATAATTTAAAGTAGAAGCTTGATTTATTAAATCTTGTATTCCTAAGTTAACTATATTACCTTCTTGTGGAAGTTTCCCAGTGTAAAGGTGATATAATTTTTCTGCAGAAGTATAGCCATAAACTTCATCCTTGTTAAAACATAAGCTACCCATTTCACCAGCCGAAGCTCGGGTACCTGTTCCTATGGTGAGATAAGAAGAAGGTTCTGAATAACTTCCGGCTGCTCTTGTATTCATAAGTGCTAAGGAACCTATGTCTAATAACTTTTTTATATTTGGAAGATTGTATTTAGCAAGGTCATTAATACTTGTCCTATCTAAAATAAAGAGCACTGCTATTTTATTCTTTGTTGGAGATGCAAAAGAAATTGAAGGGGAAACTGCAAAGAAAATAAACACAAGACATAAAAAAATTGCAAAAAACTTTTTCATAGATTATCCTTCCTTTTCAGTTAGTAAATTGACACCCAAACATTATACCATTAAATTATTAAAAATTTATTAACAACAGAAAGGTTAAATCTGTTAATTTGTTAATAACTTTTCAATGCAAATTAAAAAATCCCCTTTTTATGCTTTAAATTTATGCATAAAAAGGGGACTGTGATTTAATTTATTCTCTTAAAAGGGGCATAGTCATACAACGAGGACCGCCTCTTCCTCTTGAAAGTTCCGACCCTTCAATAGGGATTACCTTTATTCCTTCTTTTTCCATTATTTTATTAGATATTTCATTTCTAGAATAGGTTACAATAACTCCCGGAGCGATAGCTAAAGTGTTTGTACTGTCATTCCATTGTTCTCTTGCAGAAGTTATTGCATTTAACCCGCCAGTTGGTATTATATCTATTGTGTAGAGATTTAGCGCATTTTTTAATGCTGTTTGCAAATCTTTTTCCTGATGTATAGAGAAACCTTTTTCCTCTTTTATGATGCTAAATACTCTCAACTCGTTTTTTATTCCTGGATAAAAAACAAATCTGTTTGTGTCAACCATGGTGAAAACTGTATCTAAATGCATATAAGAACGGTTTATAGGGATTTGCACTACCAATATTCTTTCGACAGAGGAACCTTTTTCAAATAAATTATGGGCTAATTGTTCTATTGCCTGAGGAGTTGTTCTTTCACTACATCCTACTGCAATTACTTTTTCGCTTAATACCAGCACATCTCCGCCCTCTATGGAATGAGGATAGCTATCATCGTACCACCAAGGAATATTATTTTTTCTAAAAATTTCATGATATTTATAAATGTATTTTAATATTAAAGTTTCTGGTTTTCGCGCTGCTGTTTTCATAGAACTTATCATTAAGCCGCCATCTATCATTGCTCCGGGGTCTCTTGTAAAATAAAGGTTTGGTAAGGGCTTTATATAAAAATAATTATCTTGGTATATGTATTCTGCTAAACCCATCATAGATTTTTTTATCTTTATTTCATTTAGAGCCAAACCTGCAATTGCTATTTCGGCAACTTCGTTTGAAGATTTTTCTTTAAGGAATTCTTTTAAATAGTTATTGATTTTTGGAGAGGTAACTCCATTTACTTGAAGTAATTCCTCAATAAATTTTTCTTTTACATCTTCTTCTTTTAATATTTCTTCTAAGAGATTTTGTAAATACAGTACTTGGACTTCATTTTGCTGCAATACTCTTGCAAAGTTGTCGTGTTCTTCTTGGATCCTTCTAACCCAAGGGATATCGTCGAAAAGAAGCTCGGATAAATTTTGAGGGGTCAATCTTTCCAATTCTTTCCCTGGCCTGTGCAAAATCGTTGTTTTTAATTTATTTATTTCTGAATTTACGCGGGGAGCAGTAACTACTTTTGTCAACTTTTCATCCTCCTAATGTTTAAATTCTTTATATAGTATACTGTGCACTACTTCAATTTTCAATACGTATTTAAAAAGTTAATAAAAACTTTTGGCAATTGTGATAAAATAAATCAAGAATATTATAGAGGTGATAAAATGTTAAGAGATGGGGAAAGATTAGATGAATTAAACTTGAAAGATTTAGTTATAATTCAACACAAGGATAAATTTAAATTCGGAATGGATGCGGTATTGCTTGCTAATTTTGTTACTGCTAAAAAAGGAGATAAAATTGTAGATTTAGGATGTGGGTCTGGCATAATACCTATTTTAATTGCTGCTAAAACTCAAGATACCTTTATTTACGGTGTTGAGATACAAGAAGATATGGCGGATATGGCTACAAGAAGTGTAGTTATTAATAAAATGGAAGAAAGAATAAAAATAATAAAAGGCGATGTAAGAGGATTAGAAAAGATATTAGGATATGAAAAATTTGATATAGTGACTTCAAATCCTCCCTATATGCTAGTAAAAACGGGATTTGATAAAAAACAAAAGTCAGAAAATATCGCGAGATACGAAATATATGGAGGACTTGAGGAATTTATAAAGGCTGCTTCGAAACTTTTAAAATTTGGAGGAAAATTTTTTATGATTCATAGAACAGAAAGATTAGTTGACATTTTGTATTTTTTGAGAAAATACAATTTAGAACCTAAAAAATTGAGATTTGTGCATCCTTATGTAGATAGTAAACCCAATCTTTTGCTAATAGAATCAAAAAAAGGTTCTCAGCCAGGTTTAAACATATTGGCTCCCCTTTATGTGTATGAAAAAAGTGGAGAGTATACAAAAGAAATTATAGAAATATACTCTAAAACGCAATTAGAGGAGGAATAAAGATGGAAAATTATGGGGTATTATATTTATGTCCCACTCCTATTGGTAATTTAGAAGATATAACTTTAAGAGTTTTAAAAACTTTAAAAGAAGTTGATATTATAGCTGCCGAAGATACGAGGCAAACTCTTAAACTTTTAAATCATTTTGACATAAAAAAACCTCTTACCAGTTACCATGAACATAACAAAAGGACAAAAGGGGTAAAACTTATAGAGGAATTAAAAAAAGGGAAGTCAATTGCCTTAGTTACAGATGCAGGTACACCTGCAATCTCAGACCCTGGGGAAGACCTTGTGAAACTTTGCATAGAAGAAGACATAAAAGTTGTGTCATTGCCTGGTCCAACTGCTGCAATTACCGCTTTAGTTGCTTCAGGATTAAATACTTCTTCCTTTGTTTTTGAAGGTTTTTTGCCGACAAAAAATAAAGAAAGAGAAGAAAGGCTAAACCGTATTTCAAAAGAAGAGAGAACTGTCATACTTTATGAGGCACCTCATCGTTTAAAAGAAACTCTCCACAAATTGAAATCTTATGTAGCTGAAAGAAAGATTGTCATAGCAAGAGAACTTACTAAAATTCATGAAGAATTTATAAGAGGGACAATAGATGAGGTTTTAACGAAACTGGGGGATGAAATAAAAGGTGAAATTGTACTAATTATTGAAGGAGCACAAAAACAACAAGTTGAAGAAAAACCAGAAAAATTAATTCAAAAATACCTTGAGGAAGGAATGGATAAAAAAGAGGTTATTAAAAAAGTTGCTAAGGAATTGGGAATACCCAAAAGTCAAGTGTATAAACTTACTATAGGAAAAAAGTAAAGAAGTTGGAAATAATAGTTATTATCAATTGAATTTGATTTTCAATATCCCAAATTAAAAATATTTGCATATTTTTCACCAATAAACTATAATATATATCAACAGTGAAATTTCAATTGAGAATATGGAGGATGTTATGAATAAACAAAACGCAGCTTTGCTATCTGTGGTTTCTAACAGTGTATTGATAGCTATAAAATTGTTGGCAGGTATACTAATGCATTCAGTAGGGGTAATTTCTGAAGCCATACATTCTTCAATTGATTTAATTGCTAGTCTAATTGCCTTTTTCTCCATACGAGTAGCAGTAAAACCCGCAGATGAGGACCACCCTTTTGGACACAGCAAATATGAGAACGTTTCTGGCTTTGTGGAAGCTATTTTAATTTTTTTTGCAGCTATACTTATCATATATGAGGCAGTGCGAAGAATAATTACTGGTACTTATGTAGAAAATTTAGGAATGGGCATTATTGTCATGCTTTTTGCATCTTTTGTAAATGGAGTAGTATCATATTTTTTGTTTAAAGTATCTAAAGAAGAAAATTCTATTGCCTTAAAAGCAGATGCAATGCACCTTTTAACTGATGTATTTACGTCTTTGGGAGTTACACTAGGACTTGTTGCCATAAAAGTCACTAAATTGGATATTTTGGATCCAATCATAGCTATTTTTGTTGCATTGCTTATTATAAAAGCATCAATTGAGTTGACAAAGGAAGCTTTAAAAGATTTGACAGACACTAGTCTTCCAGAAGAGGAAGTTAAAGAAATAGAGAATATAATAAAATCAAATTCTGAAATTACAAGTTTTCACAAATTGAGAACGAGAAAATCGGGGCCTCGAAGAGAAATAGACGTTCATTTGAGAGTGGACAGAAATTACAACATAGTAGACGCTCATGAATTGTCCCATAAGGTTTCAAAACAAATAACTGATAAATTCCCTGATTCCCATGTGATAATCCATGTAGAACCGGAAAGAAAAAAAGAAGAGGATAAATAATAGGAGGACACACCCTCCTATTATTTATCCTGCTATTAGTCTACAGATTTCTTTAACTCTTCAAGGCAATTTTTACATATATTTTTGCCTTTGTAGTTTATTACATTCTCAGCGTTGCCGCAGAAAATGCAAGCAGGCTCATACTTTTTGAGGACTATTTGTTCCCCATCAACATAGATTTCAAGAGCATCTCTTTCTGCTATGTTAAGTGTCCTCCTGAGCTCGATTGGTATTACTACCCTTCCCAATTCGTCTACTTTTCTTACAATACCTGTGGATTTCAACATTTTTCTCCCCTCCTGAGTTACAAAATTCGACAACTAAACTTCACTTATAATAATACCAAGTTTTGAAAAATAAGTCAACACCTTTTTTGGAATTTTTTAAGGTTAATAACATAAATTTTATTACATAAGAAGAAAAGCATAAACGAAGTTTTTTTGGTAATTTGGGAGGGCTATACCATGATAAATTACATATGGTTTTTTATGATAGCGATAGGAGTTTTAGTAGGAATAATAAATGGCAGAATGGCAGAAGTATCCAAAGCTATAATTGATTCAGCACAGACTGCTGTTGCTATTTCGATAGGGTTAGTTGGTGTAATGTCTTTATGGCTTGGAATAATGAAAATTGCAGATAAGTCAGGCCTTACAGATATTATCGCAAAATTACTAAAACCTACAATTATAAGGCTTTTTCCTGATGTGCCAAAAGACCACCCAGCTATTTCAGCGATGATAATGAATATATCAGCTAATATGTTGGGATTAGGTAATGCAGCAACACCTTTTGGGATTAAGGCTATGGAATACCTTCAAGAGCTCAACAAAAAAGACAGTGCTTCAAATGCTATGTGCCGCTTTTTAGTGATAAATACAGCTTCAATACAGCTTATACCTGCAGTGATGATTGGAATAAGGGCTTCTTTGGGAGCTAAAAATCCTGCGGATTTTGTGATTGTCAGCGTACTTTCAACTAGCACTGCTCTTGTAGCTGGTCTTATTTTGAATAAATACCTTGAAAAAATGCCTATATTTAAGGAGTGAAAATAATAATGATTAAAATTATATCTGAATGGATTATCCCCATACTTGTTTTTATTATTCCTTTTTATGGAATCATAAAAAATGTCAAAGTGTATGAAGTTTTTGTTGATGGGGCAAAAGAAGGAATTTCTGTAGTTGTAAAAATATTTCCAGCTCTTGTAGCGATGCTTGTGGCAATAGGCGTATTAAGAGCGTCAGGAGCCCTTGACTTGTTAGGGAAATTTTTAATGCCTCTTACAAATAAAATAGGCATGTCACAGGAACTTGTGCCTCTTGCTTTAATAAGACCCCTTTCGGGAAGTGGTGCTTTGGGGATTGCGACTGAGATTATAAAAACTCATGGTGCCGATTCTCTAACCGGGAAAATGGCTTCTGCTATGTATGGATCTACTGAGACCACTTTTTATGTTCTTGCTGTTTACTATGGGGCAGTGGGAATAAAAAAGATGAGACATTCTGTTATCTCTGGAATTTTTGCAGATATTGTTGCAATACTTTCTTGTGTATTTTATAGCAGATTATTTTTTTAATACTTGTACACTTTTTCACTTTTGTTATACTATATAGTGTAATGTTGTTTTTGCCTTTTAAAAGGAAAGGAATGATTTTTTGTGGCAACAATACCAAAATTAATAAGAAAATTAGGAAAAGAAGCATATAATTTGTATATTGTTGGGGGATACATAAGGGACAGGATTTTAAATAGAGAAGCTAAAGATTATGATTTTGTAGTTCAGGAAGATGCAGAGAAAATCGCCAAATTAGCGGCAGAAAAATTAGGGGGTACTTTTGTGCCTTTTATGGCGGAAAAAGGCACATATAGGGTTGCTGTAGGAGATGAAATATTAGATTTTACTAATTTAAGAGGTGAAGACATATACATAGATTTAGCTCATAGAGACTTTACAATGAATGCTATGGCTATAAAACTGACGGATTATTTTGAATTTGAATATATTATTGACCCTTTTGGTGGCATGATGGACATAAAAAACAGGAAAATAAAGCATGTGGGTGTGATGACCTTTAAAGAAGACCCTTTAAGGGCTTTGAGGGCCGTAAGATTTGCTGCGACTTACAAATTTGATATTGATGAGGGTACAAAGGCTAAAATAAGAGAAGAAGCGGCCTTAATAAAACAAGTAGCGCCAGAGAGAATAATGAATGAAATTTTTATAATATTAAAAGAAAAGAATTCTCACAAATATTTAAGAATGATGGAAGATTTAAAGCTTATGGAAAATATATTTGAAGAAGTTGCTAAAATGAAAGAAGTAGGAAAGTGCTATTATCACCTTACAAATGCTTGGATACATTCACTAAAAACTGTAGAAGAATACGAAAATATCATAAATTCTATGAGATTTCCCAAAGACGTATATGATATAGTTTCGGAGTATTTAGATAGAAAGCTTTCTTCTGACAACAAAGTAAAGGACATAATAAAACTTGGAGCTCTTTTTCACGATATAGGCAAACCAGAATCCATATACATTGATACTGAAAATAGAGTACATTTTTACAACCACGAGACAAAAGGAGCAGAAATCGTAAAAAAGATAGCATCAAGGATGAAAATGCCCAAAAAAGAGTCTTCTTTGCTAAAGAAGCTTGTCCTTTATCACATGAAGCCTTTAATGTACTATGTAAATGGCGGACCAACGAATAAATCTCTTTTTAGATTTTTTTCCGAACTTAAGGATGATTCAATAGCGATTCTACTTTTATCTCAGGCTGATTTTACTGCTACAAGGCTTAATTTAGGTAAAGAGGAAGAGATACCAAAGTTTACAGATTATATTACCAAGCTTTTAAAAAGATATGTAGAATTTAAAGAAACAGAAAAACCATTACTTTCGCCGCTGGATATAATAATAAATTTTGATGTAAAAGATGGGAAAAAATTAGGACAGATTTTATATGAAATAAGGAAAAATAGATTTTACGGAGAAATTCAAGATAAAGAAGATGCTGTAGAGTTTGTAAAAGAAAGAATGAAAATAGAGAAAATATAATTTAAAAAGAGATGCAAAAATTTTCGCTGCATCTCTTTTTTATAAGAGTTATTTTTTATGTAGTTCAGAGAGAGGGGTTCCTCCTACGCCTATATTGTCTGGATTATTTTCTTTTATAATCACTGAGAATGCATTTATAGGAATATTGAGTACTTGTGAAGCTGCTTTTGTAAGTTCAGAAATAAGTTTTGCTTTTGTTTCCTTACTTAAATTGTCAGGTCCTTCAATTGTTATAAAAGGCATTGCAATCCTTCCTTTCTATATTTTTTTGATGTTCTCGATATTTATTTTAACACTTTTTTGTGTAAGAAACCAAATTATAAGAAAAATTTATGATGACAATTACTAAAAATCAATTATATAATATTGTTAGCATTTTTGGGATAGAGAGGAAAATGAAAAAGCTTTTATTTTTGTATAATTGCTTTTTTCTTTTGGATTTTTTTGACCCTTACCTATTTCGATTAAAACATCAAAAGAATAGTTTTTACTTTTTGTAAAATATTTTACATCTGAAGCGGCTTCTATATCAAAAAGTTGTTCATTTTTTTGAGGTTTGATTTCATAAATGTGATATATTGCGACGAGTGTAATTGTAAAAGCTATACTAATGCAGAAAATATACTAAAAAGGTAGTTGACAATACTTTTTATAAAGGGTATATTAAAGAATAAATAGATATAGTAAAAGGCGATGAAGGAAAGAGTAAAAAGCTTGAACTTTCACAGAGAGTCGGGCGAGGTGCGAACCGATAAAGTTTGGGCTTTTGAAGATGGCTCCGGAGCCGTACTGCCGAAGGCTAGTAGGTTTTACCGGGAACTCCCGTTACAGGGTAGGAGTGTGTTAGCACTCTGTGAGGCATGCGTCGTGAGGCGCATGTGAAGAAGGGTGGTACCGCGACAATCTCGCCCCTTATGTGGAGGCGAGTTTTTTATTTACAAAAAAAGAGGAGGATGGATATGAAAAAGACTTTTTACATTACGACACCTATCTATTATCCCAGTGATAAATTACATATTGGTCATTCATATACTACAGTTGCTGCAGATGCGATGGCAAGGTTTAAAAGGCTTACCGGATATGATGTCAAGTTTTTGACCGGTACTGATGAACATGGGCAAAAAATTCAAAGAATAGCAAGAGAAAAAGGGATGTCTCCTAAAGAATATGTAGACGGGATAGTTGAATGGATAAAAGATTTATGGAAGACAATGGATATAAGTAATGACCAATTTATTCGCACAACCGATAAATATCATGAGGAAATAGTACAAAAAATATTCACGAAATTGTATGAAAAAGGAGATATATACAAAAGCGAATATGAGGGATGGTACTGTACTCCTTGTGAATCTTTCTGGACAGAAAGCCAGCTTGTAGATGGGAAATGCCCAGACTGTGGTAGACCAGTAGAAAGGGTAAAAGAAGAAGGGTATTTTTTTAAATTGTCTAAATATGGGGATAGGCTGTTACAATATTATGATGAACATCCTGATTTTATACAGCCTGAGTCAAGGCGTAATGAGATGATAAACTTTATAAAATCAGGTTTGGAGGATTTGTTTGTCTCAAGGAGTTCGTTTGACTGGGGTATAAAGGTACCTTTTGACCCAAGACATGTGATTTATGTTTGGATAGATGCTTTGTCAAATTACATAACTGCTTTAGGATATTCTACAGACCATGACGACGACTTTAAAAAATACTGGCCAGCAGATGTTCATTTGGTTGGAAAAGAGATAATGAGGTTTCACACAATAATATGGCCAGCAATGCTTATGGCTCTTGACTTGCCCCTTCCTAAAAAAGTGTTTGGACACGGTTGGCTTATACTGGAAGGAGGCAAGATGTCAAAATCTAAAGGCAATGTAGTAGACCCTAAAGAGCTGGTTAGGAAATATGGCGTGGATGCTGTAAGATATTTTCTTTTGAGAGAAGTGCCTTTTGGGGCGGATGGAGTGTTTTCTAATGAAGCTTTGATAAACAGAATAAATTCAGACCTTGCTAATGACCTTGGAAACTTGCTGAGTAGGACTGTTACAATGATTGAAAAATACTTTGAGGGCATTCTGCCAAAGCCTTCACAAAAAGAAGAAGTAGATGATGACCTTATAAATACTGCACAGAATCTACCTAAAACTGTTGAAGAGTACATGGATAAACTTCAGTTTTCCAACGCTTTAATTGAAATATGGAAATTAGTAAGACGAGCTAATAAGTACATTGATGAAACAATGCCTTGGATTTTAGCGAAAGATGAAAGCAAAAAGGAAAGATTGGGTACTGTTTTGTATAATTTAGCGGAAGCTTTGAGATTTATTGCAATACTTATATCTCCTTTTATGCCAAATACCCCGCAAAAAATGTTTGAACAATTAGGAATAGAAAAAGATTTGACGACTTGGGAGAGCTTAAAGTTTGGTTTGTTAAAAGAAGGTACAAAAGTAAAAAGAGGAGAAATTATTTTCCCGAGAATAGATGTAAATAAGGAACTGAGTGCTATAGAAGAAAAAGCAGAGGAGGAAGAGAAAAAGATAGATTATATCACTATTGAGGATTTTGCAAAAATTCAGCTTAGGGTTGCAGAGATTTTGGAAGCCGAAAAAGTGGAAGGCTCTGACAAGCTTATAAAGATGAAGCTTAAAGTGGGAGAGGAGACAAGGCAAATTGTAGGAGGAATTGCTCGTTATTACACTCCTGAAGAGCTTATAGGAAAGAAAATAATTATTGTATATAATCTGGAGCCAAAGAAACTAAAGGGTATTGAGTCTCAAGGAATGCTTTTAGCAGCATCTACCGAAGGAAAAATGTCTCTTCTTACAGTGGACAGGGATATAGAAAGTGGGGCAAAGATAAGCTAAGGAGTGATAAAATTGTTGGTAGATTCTCACGCTCATCTTGAAGATGAGAAATACGATAGAGATAGAGAAAAAGTTATTGAAGAATGTAAAAAAGACCTCACATTTTTAATAAATGTGGGGTCTAACCTCTTAACTTCTAAACAGTCTATTGAGCTAGCTCATAACTATGACTTTATATATGCTTCTGTTGGAATTCATCCCCATGATGCACAAAGGGAATTTGACAAAGTGGAAGAAATAGAGAGATTAGCTTTACAGGAAAAGGTTGTAGCAATAGGAGAAATAGGGTTAGATTATTATTACGACGACCCTCCCAAAGAGTTTCAAAAAGAGATTTTTATAAAACAAATAAGGCTTGCGAAAAAGCTAAATCTTCCAATAATAATACACGATAGGGATGCTCATGGAGATATACTAGATATATTAAAACAGGAATGGACAAAAGATTTAAGAGGGGTTTTTCACAGTTATTCGGGAAGTGTTGAAATGGCTTTTCAAGTAATTGAAATGAATTTTTACATTTCTTTAGGAGGGCCTGTGACATTTAAAAATGCAAAAAAACCTAAAGAAGTAGCAAAAGCTGTTCCCATTGAAAAACTTTTAATTGAGACAGATAGCCCTTATCTTACTCCTGAGCCTTATAGAGGAAAAAGGAATACACCGGTGTATGTGAAATTTGTAGCGAAAAAAATTGCAGAATTAAGAGAGATGCCTTATGAGGAGGTTTGTAGGATTACTGCTGAAAATGCTATAAAACTTTTTAACATCCCTCTCAAATAAAAGTTTTAAAAAACAACCTCCTGTTTTGAGGGGAGGTATCAAAAGTCAAAAAAATGCGTATAATATCATTGAGTTTGGTTTCCCCATAAATGAAAAATTGTGTATAAAAATTTGACAAATCAATTTAATTGGATTAAAATTACTTACGACTCCCCTAAATTAAATTTTTAACAGGAGGTTATGGGATGGATACAGACAAGTTTAGAAAGCGACTTGGTGAAATAGTTAAAAAACCAGTTGCTCTTCTAACGTTGGCTGCAGTATTCCTATTGATTGTCGGAGCTATAACATACGCAAGCTTAAAAAAGGAAATAACCCTTCAGGATGAAGATAAAAAAATGGTTGTTACAACATTTAAATCAACAGTTAAGGATTTGTTAGAAGAGAAAGGAATTAAGCTAAGAAAAGAAGATGTAGTAACGCCTTCTTTAGACACTGCTTTAAAAAATGGCATGAAGGTGACTATCAAAAGAGCAGTTCCTATCACTATCTGTGTGGGTGGAAAAGCAAAAGATATTTACACTACTGCATCTAATGTAAAAGAAGTATTTCAACAAAATAGTATAACTTTAGGACCACAAGACAAAGTGAATATGAGTTTAGATACGCCTGTGTTTAGGTACATGTACATCGACGTTACAAAAGTAACAGAAAAAATTGTTACTCAAGAAGTAGATATACCATATCAAACAGAGACAGTAAAGAATGACAATATGGAAAGAGGACAAGTAAGAGTAGTTCAACAAGGAGAAGTTGGGAAAAAACAAATTGTGATGAAAGTTACTTATGAAAACGGCAAAGAGGTAGCAAAAAATATAATAGAGGAAAAGATAATAAAAAATCCGATAAACCAAATTGTGCATGTTGGAACACTAGGAGTTTTTACTACTTCAAGAGGAGAGACTTTTAGGTATAGGGAAATTAGAACTATGGTTGCTACTGCTTATACTAATAGCGTAACAGATACCGGTAAAAAACCAGGAGATCCCAATTATGGGATAACTGCTACTGGTACGAAAGCTACAAGGGGAGTAATAGCTGTAGATCCAAGGGTTATACCTTTGGGCACACGACTTTACGTAGAAGGATATGGATTTGGAATTGCTGCAGATACAGGTGGAGCTATTAAAGGGGATAAAATTGATGTTTTTTTCCCGACTCTTGAGGAAACAATTAAATGGGGAAGAAGATACGTGAAAGTTTATATTTTAAAATAGACAGGGTTTCCCTGTCTTATTTTTTGAGGTGGAGCTATGAAAGTAAAAGGGGTTAATGTAAAGAAAAAATGGGGACAAAATTTCATATTTGACAAAAATATTTTAGCAAAAATTGTGACTGCTTCGGGAGTTGCTTCTGAAGATTTTGTACTAGAAATTGGAACAGGATTAGGGACTTTGACAGAAGAACTAGCTAAAATGGTTAAAAAGGTAATTTCTTTTGAAATTGACAGAGAGCTTTATGAAGCAACAAAAGAAAAACTTAACATTTATAACAATGTGATTATCATAAATGAAGATATAATGAAGGTAGATTTAAATAAAATAGCTAATGAATATTTTGAAGGGAAGCCTTTTAAAGTAGTTGCTAATCTTCCTTATTACATAACTTCTCCTATAATAATGATGCTTTTAGAGTGTAAATTTGTAAAAGAGATAACTGTGCTAGTGCAAAAAGAAGTTGCTGAAAGAATTTGTGCTCTGCCGGGTACTAAGGACTATGGGATACTTACAGTTTTTATAAATTTTAAAGCAAAGCCTAAGAAACTTTTTAATCTACCACCAAGTGTTTTTGTTCCTCCACCTAAGGTAGATTCTTCTTTGGTTAAATTAGAGATACTTGATAAATCTTTAGTTGAGGTAAAAGATGAAAGGTTATTTTCTAACGTGGTAAAAGCTGCTTTTGGACAAAGGAGAAAAGTATTGTCCAATGCTTTAAAAACTTTAGGACTTCCAAAAGAAATTATAGATAAAGCTTTTACTCTTTCAAACTTATCACCTCAAAGGAGAGGAGAAACTCTTAGTATAGAGGAGTTTGCTGCTTTGGCAAATGTTATTTATGATTTGACAAAGCAGTAATAATAATCCCCCTCTTTTCATAATATATATTGCAAAGTTATATTTAAGATAAATGAGGGGGAAGAATAAATGCCAATAAATATATATAAAAGGTTTTATATTGTCTTTAATCAAGAAGACAAGGGATGTTCTATTGAAGGAAAAGAAGTGACAGGTTATTTAAAAGTGGAGTTTAGAGGAAGCAGAGGAAGAATAACAGCGGCTTTGCAAAATCTTAATCCCACGTATTCCTATAATGTGAAATTGCTAAAAGGCGAGGGAGAAGTTGCTGTTGTAGATTTTGGAGCAATAAAAGTAGATGATAAAGGACGCGGTGGAGGAGAATGGACTTTTAATGTAGAGAATGTAAAAGATTCGGGAATTAGTTGGGAGGAATTTTCTGTAGCATTTATAGAAGCCCATGATGGCATAAAAACTTTAGTACCTTTGGCATCTGTTATAAACAAGAAAACTACAAACTGGAAGGCTGCTTATAAAAAATATCTGTTAAAGGTAAAACAAGAAGAAACATTAACAGAGAAGAGTGATAAGAATGATAGGGGAATTAAGCAGGAGGAAACTGAAACTGCGATACCCCAAGACTATGAAAGTGCGGAAGATGAAAATATTAAAAATGAATTTACTAAAAAAGATGAAACTTTACAAAATGTTTCGGAAGAGACTCAATTTGAAACCAATTTTTATATTTCTGCCCCTGAAGAAACTCCTAAGCCATTGATGTATTCTTCTGATACTCAACAACAGAAAACTTCTTTTAAGTTTGAGGAGGAAGTAGAGGAAGGATATATAAAATATTTAAGAGAGTATGTTAACAATATAGTGAGTTTTTTGGAGGAAGTTCAGCCTTTTGAAAAAAATTTTGAAGGTTATAGGTGGTGGAAAGTTAAAACGGGTTACGGGGAGGGAAGCTTTGACCATTATCTTGTGGGATTTGTAAATGATGAGAAGGGTGAATTAAAATACATTGTGTATGGAATGCCAGGATTTTTTACTCTTGCAGACCAGCCTTTTGGTGGTATGACAGGGTTTGTAGTTTGGAAGCCAGTTAAAGAAAATTTAAGAGGCGCGAGGGATGAGGGATATTGGATTTTGCATATTGATGCAAAGACAGGACAAATTGCTGTGCCTATAGAACCAACTCCACCGCCTTTGATATAAAAATAAAAGCGTAGTCTCTACGCTTTTATTTTTATACTATTATACTATGAATTCTTTTAAATCTTCTTCTAATTTTTTCAAGCTTTCTTCATCAGTTGTGTGAGGTATTACTGTAAGGACATTTTCTAAATTAAGGCTAAAAAGGCCCATTATTGATTTTGCGTCTATTACATAACGACCAGAAGTCACGTCTATGTCAAAAGGATATTTTGAAGTTTTTTCTACAAAATTTTTGACACTTTCAATTGTAGTTAATTTTACTTTTATTTCTTTCACGGATAATTCCCCCTTTTATGGATTTAACTTTATCGTATATGATTTGTGGACTTTTATCAATTAGCTTTTTTCACAAAAATTTTATGCTTATTTTAGTAATTGTTTTCAAAAGTAAAATCCCTCCAATGAGGGATTTTACTTAACATCTGAGGCTAAATCAATATCAACAGAAACATTTATATTTTTATCTGTTTTAACACTTATTTGTGTAATTTTACCATCGTAAGTAAAACTTTTTATGTCATATGGATAAGTTATAGCTTGTGTCACAATTGCATCGGGAGAAGGGTCTATATATTTTACTTCAACTTCTAATATGGTATCTTTTGACGTTTTTATTATTTGAGCCTTTTGTATATTTACGATATATCCACCTGTTCGCATCATACCGCGAGTTGCGATTACATAATATATTCCATTTTCTTCTACTAGTTTAACAGCAGGCTTATTTTTAATAGCTTCCACAGCTGATGATACTTTTTCAGGAGGATTTTTAACATCTTTAAGTTCTATAGGAATCACTTCCTCACTTTTATTGTTTAACACTTCCACAAATATTATATTATTTTTGAAATCTAATATTAATCTTATTTGATAGCCGGGCTTTAGATAATCTATTCCGACATACTCATTTTCGTTGTAAACTGGCACATTTTTTAATATATTGAAAGTCTTTAGTCCACCATTGACTTTTACAGTTATAGTATTGTTATCTATAGCATAAACAGTAGCAACGACATCACGGCCATTGAGGTTATTTTGTACCTTTTCGTCAAGCCTTTCCAATAAAACAGCCATTTCTACTCTTCTGACTGGATCGTTTGGCTTGAGCTTTTCTCCATCTCCTTTGATGAGGTTCTTTTCTACAGCTACGTACATATAACCTATAGCATCTTTAGGGATCTTATCCCAGTCTTTGTAGTTCAAAACTTTATTCATATTTTGCTGAGCTTGGTTTTCCAAGCCTAAAGCGCGAACTAAATATTTTGCTATTTCGTATCTTTTTGCCTTTTCATTTGGATTAAACCTTTTTAACTCGTCATAAGTTAATATGCCCTTTTGGTATGCCAGCGTAATAAAGCCTTTTCCCCAACTAAGTTTTGGGCCTTTGTACTCTTTAGGTAGCTCAGTTATTTTATTAGCTTGTTCTTCATAACCCATCGCCCGTAAAATCATTACTAATGCCTCTAAGTGAGTGACAGGCTTTGAAGGGTTAAATTTTTTATCTCCAACTCCTTTTATAAAACCTTTTGCATACATTTTTTCAATTGCTTTTACTGCCCATGTGAATTGTTGAATGTCGTCAAAAGAGTATTTTGGCTGCGGTTTTGCATATGCTGTCGTGGAAAACAATAGTAAAAAGATTAAAACTACTGAAATAAAAAAACGAGATTTTTTTAGCATTTAATCTTTCACCTCCCTCATTTTTTCATTATATTTTTCGCTATTTTTGTCATCTTTTTGGGCGTAGTTTTCAATTTCTTTTACATTTTTGTAAGGATTTTTATCAAAGCTTTTATCAAGACTTTTATCAGAATTATTCAATTCTTTATTATCAGAATTGGTTTTTACTTTATTTTCTTCTTTTTGATCAAAAACATTATTGGTGTTGCTTTTTTTTGATTCTGTATTTTCTGTGGCTCCGCTATCTTTCTGTGTAGGTTTATTATCAATATTCTCATCTTTTTTAGTTGATTTGTTTTGATTTTTTGCTTCTTCTTTTTTTACATTTTTTATAGTTTGAGTAGGTTCTTCTTTATAAAGGTCTTTTGTATTTATTTTAGCAGGTTTATCAGTGGTAATTTTAACTTTAGGAATATCTTTATCTTTAGAATCTTGAGAGGTAGTATTCATCTTTTTTTCATCCTGTTTTTCTTTTATTTTTGTATAAGCTTGTTTTAGTTCTTTAAAAAATTCGGGACTATTTAATTTATCTTTTGGTATGTTTATTCCTTCATTTTTAGCTTTTTCCCAGAGGATAAGCCTGCCAGGTGATGTTTTTTCTTTTTTAGCCTCTTCTCTTTGTACTTCATTGGATTTCAAAGTTTCTATTTGAATTTTAGCATTTGTTTTTTTTATGTCATTGATGGCTTTTTGTATATCTTCATTTATAACATGTGAATTTTTTATGTTAACGGTAGTTATTACTATGGTATCTTCTTCTTTCAAAAAACCAAGTTTTTGTGATTCTTTTACTGTTTGATTTATAAACGTTGTAATGTCAAGGCCTTTATAAGAGAGATTTTTTAAGATTTTTTTTCCATCTTCATTTAAAGGATTGGCACTTATTATTTTGGCGTTTTTATCTATTAAAACTTCAATACTTGGATTTATATCTATATACACATAGGCGTAAACTTCTGGTGATTTAAAATTAATAATAGTAAATATTAATGCGAGAAGAAGAGAAGCAGCTATTAAAATTTTAGCAGTATGCCTTAAAGCTAAAAAGTTTTCATTAAGTTCGATAGTTTCACCTATATCTACATTTTGCAAATTTTTCAAACACTTAAATTCCCCTTTTTCAGTCATTACATAAGTTTTATTTTTTCTTTTTGAACTACAACGGCCTTCATATTTTTGACACCTCACTTTCGGGGCTTATGTATTGTTTTAAAAGAGGCAAGTCTTCAGAAATGATTATTACTAGCGCTATTATGTATTTTCTGTGTTTTTCTATAGTCTTGCGGCTTACTTTTAAAATATTTACTAAATCTTTTATAGGAAGATTCTTTTTGCTTTTTAAATATTCCAGTAAGCCCCTATTTTCAAAAATTGTATAAGCAATTTTTGTAGCTATTTTTCTTGTGTCTGCGTGCTTGGGAGATTGTTTGACTAAATCATCTAAAGTTATGTTGTAAAGACTTAGCAAGTTTACAAAAGAAATCATTTCTAGTTTTCTATTTTCCGCTTCATAATCAGTGCTTTTTTCTACATATAGTTCTAAAGGAATAGTATTTTGCTGATTTTGCCGTAAAAAATCTATAAGTCGCCTTTTAATAAGCAAACTTGAAAAGCTTAAGAATGAGCCTTTTGTATCATCAAAGCTGTCTATGGCTTCGTTAAAAGCTATGAGTCCTATGCTTAATTCATCACTATTTTTTTCATCTATGTATTTGTTTGTAAATAAAGACAATTGCTTTATGATAAAGGGGGTATATTCCTCAATTAATTTTTCTCTCTCGGAGGGGTCTTTTTTAGCTGCGTATACTCTGTCGTTTATATCCAACTTAACCACCCCATTATATTATTCGAATGGGTTAATTTTTTTGAGGGTATTCTATTAATAATGATTATATATTATAATATAAATGTCAACAAAAAAATACCAATGGGAGGTATAGAGTTGCTTACACAAGAACAAGTATTAAACGCTCTAAGAAAGGTATATGACCCAGAAATAGGAAGAAGTATAGTTGACCTTGATATGGTGAGAAATATTCAAATTGAAGGGGATAAAGTTACAATTGACATAAACCTTACTGTGAAAGGTTGCCCTCTTCAAGATACTATTAAAAAAGATGCTATCGAGGAAGTATCCAAACTTGAAGGAGTTTCAGAAGTAATAGTAAATTTAGGTAGCATGACAGAAGAAGAAAGACAAAATTTAGCAAGAAAGCTTAGCGGTGGCAGAAAACCTATATTTGAAAATACGAGAGTAATAGTAGTAGGTAGTGGGAAAGGTGGAGTAGGCAAGTCCACTGTTGCAGTTAATTTAGCTGTAGCTCTTGCCAGATTAGGCTTTAAAGTAGGGCTTTTGGATGCGGATGTGTTGGGATTTAGTGTTCCAAGGCTTTTGGGGATTGTGGATGAAAGACCTTACGCATTGGATGAGCATACTATTTTGCCATTAGAAAGATTCGGGATAAAAGTGATTTCAATGGGTAATTTTACTGACGAAGATACACCTTTAATATGGAGAGGTCCACTTTTGTCAGGAGTTCTTGATCAGTTTTTCAATGATGTATATTGGGGAGAATTAGATTATTTAGTATTGGATCTACCTCCAGGAACAGGAGATATACCTCTTACAGTGATGCAAAAATTGCCTGAGTCAAAATTTGTGCTTGTGACAACTCCACAAGCTTCAGCATCTCACGTAGCGGGAAGAATTGGCTATATGGCTAAAAAAGTTAATTTAGAAGTTATAGGTATTGTGGAAAACATGTCATATTTTGAATGCCCTAACTGCCATCAAAGGTATAATATTTTTGGCGAAGGAGAAACAGAAAAATTGGCGCAAGATTTAGGAACGGAAATACTTGTAAAGATTCCAATGACGGTTAAAGTCAGAGAATTAAGCGATGTAGGTATACCACCTGCTCTTGATGATGGACCAGAGGGATTGCCCTATATTGAACTGGCGGAAAAAGTTGTGGAGAAAGTAAGGCCTATCAAATAAAAAGCCTCTTTGTAAGGCGCCAGACTGTAGACAAAACTTTTTATAAAGGAGGCATTTTGCATAGGCTAAGCGACTTGTTACAAAGCGGCAACTAAACTTAGCGAGACCGAGGAACGGAGGCAGGGCCGAAGCCAAGGAGGGCGGAGGCGGGCACCTTAAGGCATGGATTCCGAATGTGCCCGGAACCCTGCCGGAGTCCGAGGGGAAGCTTATGTTTAGTCGCTTTGTAACTCTGGAGCGAACAATGCAAAATGCCTCCTTCAAAGAAAATAACTTTGTCGACAAACTGAAGCCTCTTTGTGAGGCTTTTTTATTTGGCAAGTTCATCTTCAGGAATTGTATCAGTTAAATTTTCAACATATTTTGAGAGGTTTTGTATAACTTCTTCATAAGGCAAACTTTTCTCAAGACGTATAAATTTTAGCCCTTTTTGCTTTGCCTTTCCATAAGAAAGACTGCAAAAAGCTTCAGGCACAGTTATTACTACATCGGTTTTTTGGTCAAGGAGAAAATCTACAATAGCACTTCTTCTTCCTTCTTTTAGAAAGTATCCCGGATTATCGTACTTTTCAGTATTTTCTTTTTGTGTATCAAAAATAATTATATATGGCCCGTCGGGAAGTTTTTCAATATAGCCTTCTTTTGTTATTGTAGCAGCTATTCTCATACGAATTTGCCTCCTTCTTTAAAGTATAATTTAATTTAAAGTATAATTTAATTATATTCCTTCTAAATAGAAAAACAAAATTTTTAATATTGTACTCGATATATATTCTATGATATAATACAGTATATCATAGACAAGGAGTGAGAGTTTTGCTCAAGGGGATAAAATGGCAGATTGTTTTGATAACTTTTGTGGTAGTTTTTGGATTTTTATTTGCCAGCTTTCAATTGTATCAAAATAAAATTCTGCCCGATAAGATTTCAAGAGATGTAAGTACGGTTAAATTTGTTAAAACGGTAACAATTTCAACTGATACCAATGAATATATTATAAAGGTTAAATTAGGAAAAGTAGAAAATTTGATGGAAACTTATAAAGAAATAGAAAATAAGGTAAATAAATATCCTGTTAAAATAAATATTTTACTTATTGACAATCCTAATGAGAAGTTAAATAATGTTTATTATAACTCTCAGTTTTCAATTTACGAAGGCATACAAAAAGGCGATTATATGAAGATGTATGATACAATAAAAGAGATTTCAAGTAAAAATAATGTAATATCTTATGTATATATTGATAAGCAAAACATCTATTTAGATTTAAGAGATGGTTCTCATTATTTATATAAAATAATACCGCGTGAGGCTTACAAGGGGGAAAGCTAAATGGTTAAAGAAATTTTATTAGGGGTAGTTATTGCTTTTGGAATATTTGCAGCTTTTCTAAGTATAAATGTTACTCCTTTACTCTTTCTGGCAGGTGCTTTTTTGCTTTTTAATTATATTATGGAAAATAAAGGGTTAATACCAGGGAGCAAAAATATTATAAAACCCGAATCGGAAATATCCTTTGAAGATATTGGAGGACAAAATACTGCTATTTCTGAGTTAAAAGAAGCCTTGGATTTTGTAATAAATAGGGAGAAAATATCTAAAATGGGTATACGGCCTATCAAGGGCATATTACTGACAGGACCTCCTGGAACTGGTAAGACTTTATTAGCTAAAGCAGCTGCAAAATATACAAATTCCAGCTTTATAGCTACTTCAGGTAGTGAATTTATAGAAATGTATGCAGGAGTAGGTGCTCAAAGAGTTAGAAATCTTTTTGAAACAGCAAAAAATCTTGCTAGAAAAGAAGGCAAAAACAGTGCAATAATATTTATTGATGAAATTGACATATTAGGTGCTAAAAGAGGAACTAATGAAAGCCATCATGAATACGACCAAACCCTTAATCAATTGCTAGTGGAAATGGATGGGATTAAAAGCGATGGAGAAATAAATATTTTAGTAATTGCTGCAACAAACAGGCCAGATTTATTAGATCCTGCTCTTTTGCGACCTGGCAGATTTGACAGGCAAGTAGTTGTGGACTTGCCTGATAAAAGTGGAAGGCTGCAGATTTTAAAAATTCATACAAAGAATAAGCCTTTGGGGGAAGATGTTAATCTTGAAGAAATAGCTGAAGATACTTTTGGTTTTTCTGGAGCTCATTTAGAGAGCCTTTGCAATGAGGCAGCAATTCTTGCTATGCGAGATAATTCAGAAGTTATTTTACAAAAGCATTTTAAAGAGGCTGTAGATAAAGTTATATTGGGAGAAAAAAGTGATAGAAAACCTACAGAAGAAGAAATATTTAGAGTTTCTGTTCATGAATCGGGACATGCTATAATAAGCGAAACAGTAAATCCAGGTTCTGTTGCGACTGTGACAATTGTACCAAGAGGTAAAGCACTTGGATTTGTGAGGCAGACAGACAAAGAAGACATGCTCATTTATACAAAAGAACAGTTGGAAAAAGATATAATGGTGGCTTTAGGTGGTACAGTAGCTGAGCTTTTGGTTTTGGGCAATAGAAGTACTGGTTCTGCTAATGACTTTGAACAGGCGGTTGATATTGCAAAGAAGATGGTATACACTGGATTGTCCGATTTAGGGATAGTAAGTAAAGAAGATGTTCCTAAGGAAAAGGTCAATGAGGAAGTAAATAAAATTATTCAGGTCCAAGAAGGAAAAGTAAAAGAAATTTTAGAGGAAAAACTGGAAGTATTAAAAGCGATTGCAGATATTTTAAGAAAAGAAGAAACTATATCAGGAGAGAAACTAAGAGAACTGATAGGTGAAAAGGAAGTTGCTATAGCTTGATTTGTATAAAAGAAGCGTCTGATAAAAGGCGCTTCTTTTATATGATAAAAATAAAACGAATTATAAGAAAAAAATAAGAGTATTATGAATTCTAATAAGTGGAGATTTAAAAGACAGTTAAGAAAGGAAGAAGCCTAATTTGTTAAAATAATAACAGAAAAAATTATCATTATTTCATGATAAATATTATCTATTGTTATTGACTTTATACACATGAAACCGTATAATCATTGTAGAAGGTTTATCAATTAATTAGGATTCTGTATACAATATGTAAGTTGCAGTTAGTTAAATTTTTAAGAGAGGTGTTTTTATGCAGTCAAATTTATTACTGCTAAGCATTATATTTCCTATTATAGCGGGTATTATTGTTCTTTTTTTGAGGCAATCTTCTATTAGAAAGGCTTTTATTGCTGCATCTTTAGGTGTAATCGTTTTACTATCTTTAATTATGTTGGCGACCTTAAAAGTACCTGATATTTTTAATTCCCCGGCTTATTACAATGGTATGGATGTGGCCATCAAGATAGGGGACTTTGCTCTTTTGCTTTATGTTCTTTATATTTCTTTTAAAATTAAAGAATGGAGAGCGACTTTTTTTGCAGTATTACAACTTGTTCCTTTAATATACTTTGAGTTTTTTATGTTAAAGGAACACGAAGTTGCAATGTTTTTAGTAGATGAACTGTCTATTATAATGAACTTGATTATATCAATTGTTGGTTCTCTAATAGCTCTTTATGCCTTTGGATACATGGACCATCATGAAGAAGAGAAACATGTATCACCTACAAGACAGCCGAGATTTTTTGCTATTATACTTATATTCCTAGGGGCAATGAATGGAGTAGTATTTTCTAATAATTTGATGTGGATGTATTTCTTCTGGGAAGTAACTACATTAAGTTCCTTCATGCTGATAAGCCATGACCAAACAGAAGAAGCTATTAGAAATGCAGCAAGAGCTTTATGGATTAACATGATGGGTGGTTTTGCACTTTTACTGGGGATAATATTTATTTACACTAACTACAACACTATATCTTTAGTTGATGTATTAAGCATAAAAGATACTGCGTATATACTTTTGCCAATGTTCTTTATAGCATTTGCAGCTTTTACAAAATCTGCGCAACTGCCCTTCCAGAGTTGGCTTCTTGGGGCAATGGTGGCTCCCACGCCGGTTTCTGCGCTTTTGCACTCCAGTACAATGGTTAAAGCAGGTATATACGTTTTATTGAGATTTTCACCGCTTTTTAGGAGTACATTGTTAAGCGACTTTATAGCGATATACGGTGCGTTTACTTTTCTAGCTACAGCTTTCCTTGCTATAAGTCAAAGCAATGCCAAGAGGATACTGGCATATTCTACTGTATCAAATTTAGGGCTTATGATAGCAAGCATTGGAATTAATACTTCAAGTGCTATTGCTGCAGCTATATTGCTTTTGATATTCCATGCAGTGTCTAAAGCTTTGTTGTTCTTGTGCGTTGGAACGATAGAGCAACATATTGGAAGTAGAGATATTGAAGATATGAAGGGTTTGGTAAATAGGATGCCTGTAACAGCGGCAATAACTTTTATAGGAATTTTAACTCTTATGGCAGCACCCTTTGGAATGCTTGTATCTAAATGGCTTATAATAGAAGTAGCAGCTAATCAAATATGGATCTCTGTCATATTAGCGATAGGAAGTGCTTTGACAGTACTTTATTACACCAGATGGATAGGAAATCTTTTATCGGGAACGTATTTTAGTAAGCGCTCAGAGGAGCATATGAATACCACAATTGGTATTTCTCTCTACAGCTTAACAGCAATAGCTATTGTATTAAGTTTTGCAATTTCAACTTTATATAATATGTTAGTAATGCCTCAAATATTGAATATGAAAATGGATGTGGCTCTCAAAGCTGTTAAAGGCTATTTATATACTTCAAACGGAGGATTTACCATTTATCCTATTTTCATAACAATTGGTATAGCGATAGTGTTATCACTAATTTCCATAAGAAAATCTACACGAGTTGCTGTAAAAACTACTCCTTATACAGCAGGACTTACTTATGTAGAAGAGGATGGGTATGATGTAAAAAATTACTATCTCACGACTTTTGCAACTGAAGGGATATTGACAAAATATTTTAATTATATTTCTGTTGCTTTAATTGCTGTGATTCTGGGAGGTGCTATCCTATGATAAAAGAAATTGGGATATTTGTTGTTGCAGTGATTTTAGCTCCTTTAATCGGCGGTTTTTTATCAGGGATTGACAGAAAACTAACAGCATTTATACAAGGAAGATATGGGCCTCCCATCTGGCAGCCTTTTTACGATGTAATAAAACTTTTATACAAGCAAAGACTATTAGTAAATGACTTTCAAGTGTTTTCTGCCTATATGTATCTTTTATCAGCGATTCTTTCTGTGGGGCTTTTTGCTATAAAAGCAGACCTTTTGATGATTTTGTTTATAATGTCTGTAGGACTTGTGTTCTATATAGCGGGAGCTCTTTCAACAAAATCTCCTTACAGCCAAGTTGGGGCTCAAAGAGAGCTTATGCAGATGTTAGCATATGAACCGATGTTGATATTTTTTGCTATAGCAGTCTACAATGTGACCGGAAGCTTTAATTTAGCTCAAATAATGACCCATGGCAAATTGCTTTTAGATTTGCCTTTGATGTTTATACTTTTGGGCTTGGTTTTGACAATCAAGTTAAAGAAATCACCTTTTGACTTATCAGCTTCAGAACACGCTCATCAAGAGTTGGTACGAGGCATTTTGACGGACTATTCAGGTCCTTACCTTGCTTTGATTCATATTGCTGATTGGTATGAGTTGGTTTTGATATTAGCTATGATTGCTATATTATGGTCTCAAAATCTTGTAATAGGTGCTCTTATTGCTTTGGCGACATTCTTTGTGGATATAGTCATAGATAATATAACAGCAAGAATGACAGTAAAATGGATGTTAGCTTTTAGCTGGAGTATAAGTATTCTATTTACAATTGTGAATATAGCTTATATATATTTTAGGAGATGATTGGTATGGGTTTAAAAGAATTTGTAGAAAAATCTTTTAAAAAGTCACCGTGGGTTTTGCATTACAACTGCAGCAGTTGTAATGGTTGTGATATTGAAATCTTAGCTTGTATGACTCCTCTCTATGACATGGAGAGGTTTGGAATGGTAAATGTAGGAAATCCAAAACATGCGGATATTTTAGTAGTTACAGGCACTGTGAACCACAAAAATAAAGAGGTCTTGAAAAATATATATGACCAAATGCCTGAACCTAAAGTGGTAGTAGCTGTTGGAGTTTGTGCTGCTACAGGAGGCATTTTCAGAGAGGCTTATAATGTGCTAGGCGGTATTGATAAGGTGATTCCCGTAGATGTCTATGTGCCAGGCTGTCCTGCAAAACCGGAGGCAATAATAGATGGATTGTATAAAGCTGCGGAAATTTTAAAAGAAAAATATGAGAAAATGGGAAAAGCTGAAGAGGTGTTAAAATGATTAACAGTAGAGAAGTAAAAGTTGATGAGATTGAAAAAGAAGCAAAATACTATTATGACAATGGTTATAGATTTGTTACAGAAACATGCCTTGAAGAAGATGGTAAATTCAAAATAATTTATACTTTTGAAAGAGATGAATTGGAGAATTTCCACGTATATGTAAATCCTGCAGAAGAAGTGCCTAGCATTTCAAAAATATACTTTGCTGCACTTTTAGTAGAAAATGAGATACAAGAGTTGTTTGGCGTCAAGTTTAAAAACTTGGCTATAGATTTTGAAGGATTATTATTTTTAGGAGAATACGCTCCTATATCTCCGCAAGCGAGTATAGAAATTATGAGAAGGGATAAAGGTGATAAGAATGAGTGACAAAAGTACTATACCGTTTGGGCCACAACACCCAGTTTTGCCAGAACCTATACATCTAAAACTTGTTGTTGAAGATGAAAAAGTGGTAGAAGCATATCCTTCTTTTGGATTTGTTCACAGAGGACTTGAAATGTTAGTTCAGAAAAAAGATTTTAATCAAATGGTCTATGTTGTTGATCATATTTGCGGTATTTGCAGTGCAATGCATGGTCAGGCGTACTGCCAAGCAGTAGAAGAATTGATTGGCATTGATGTACCAGAGAGAGCAAAATATTTGAGAGTTGTTTGGGCTGAACTTCACAGAATCCACAGCCATTTACTTTGGTTTGGTCTTTTAGCAGATGCTTTTGGCTTTGAAAATCTCTTTATGTTGTCTTGGAGAATAAGAGAGAAAATTATGGATATACTTGAGGCTACTGCAGGGAACAGGGTTATTATCTCTGTAAACATCGTTGGTGGTGTGAGAAGAGATATAGACACTGAACAAGCAAAATGGCTCTTAAATGAACTTAAGGAAGTTGAAGAAGGGTTAAAGGAATTAGAAAAAATAGTAAAAAACAATTATACAATTAAGCAAAGGACAGTAGGAATTGGTGTACTTTCTAAAGAAGATGCTTATATGTTTGGAGCAGTAGGGCCTACATTACGAGGAAGTGGTGTTCCTATAGATATGAGAACGACAGGATATGCAGCTTATGGAAATTTAGACTTTGAGCCAGTTGTAGAGACTGACGGAGATACCTATGCGAGGACGATTGTTAGAGTTAGAGAGATGTTCCAGTCCATAGACCTTGTGAGACAGGCTCTAAATAAAATGCCAGAAGGTGAAATAAATGTAAAAGTAAAACCAAATCTACCTGCTGGAGAAGTTATAACAAGGGTAGAACAGCCAAGAGGAGAGGTGTTTTATTACATTAAATCTAGTGGAGGCAAGAACTTAGATAGACTTAGAATAAGAACTCCTACCTTTGCGAATTTGGCATCCCTTTTGCACATGCTGCCAGGCAGTACTCTTGCAGATGTGCCAGTGTTAGTGTTAACTATTGACCCTTGTATAAGTTGTACTGAAAGGTAGGTGGTATAGGTGTTAGATATGCTCAAAAATGTTGTCAGCAATCTTACCCACAAACCTGTTACAAGGAAGTACCCTTTTGAAAAGCGAGAGCCCTTTGAAAAAGCAAGAGGACATATAAAGAATGATATAGACAAATGCATTTTATGTGGTATATGCCAAAGAGTTTGTCCTTCCAATTGCATACAGGTTAACAGAAAAGAGGGTACGTGGGCTTTTCAACCCTTTGAGTGCATAATTTGTGGTGTATGTGTTGAAAGTTGTCCTACAAAGTCTTTGACTATGGCAAAAGAATATAGACCTATTTCTAATGAAAAGTATGAAATAGTGCAGAAAAAAGAGGTACAAAACCCTCCTAATAAGGATAAAAAGGAAGGGGCATAAAAGTGCATGAATTATCTGTAACTCAAAGTTTGGTAGACATCTTGCTAGAAGAAGCACAAAAAAGAAATGTAAAAAAAGTTACAAAAGTCACTGTTGTGATAGGAGAGCTTACAGGACTTGAAAGTGAAAGCATACGGTTTTACTTTGATGTACTTTCTGAAAACACAGTGGCAGAGGGAGCTGAATTAGTATTTAAAATGATAAAGGCACAATTTAAATGCAGACAGTGTGGCAATATTTTTGAACGTACAAATTTTACTTTTAATTGCCCTGTATGCGGTGCAACAGGGGTATTAGTGGACAAGGGAAAAGAATTTTATATAGAAAGTATAGAGGTGGAGTAGTATGGAGGAAATTGTAATTATTAGAGATGTTCTCGAGGCAAACAACAATGTTGCCAGTGAGAACAAAGCTATAAAAGATGAGCGAAATATTTTGATGGTGAACATAATAGGTTCACCAGGAGCAGGGAAAACCAGCTTTATCTTAAGAGCAATAGAACATCTCAAAGTACCTTGTGGTGTTATTGAAGGAGATGTCACTTCAGACATTGACGCTAAAAAGATGGCGGAGAAAAAATTCCTGTCGTTCAAATAAATACAGGAGGCTCTTGTCATTTAAATGCTGGCTCAGTAAACAGAGCGCTTCAGAGTTTATCTTTTGACAATGGCATAGTGTTTATTGAGAATGTGGGTAACCTTATATGTCCGTCAGAATTTGAATTAGGCGAAGACTTCAAATTGGCAATGGCTAACGTTCCAGAAGGTGATGATAAACCTTATAAATATCCAGCACTTTTTACTAAAGCGAAAGCTGTAGTTTTGAATAAAATTGACATGCTTCCTTATTTTGAATTTGATAAGAAATTCTTCTATGATGGGATAAGGGCTTTAAATCCGGATGCACCAATTTTTGAAGTTTCTGCAAGGACTGGAGAAGGATTTGGTGAGTTTGCAAAATGGTTAGAAGAAGAGTATCAAAAATTCAGGCAAAACAAATAGATATATTTGGTATTGTACAGGGCGTAGGTTTTCGCCCTTTTGTATTTACAACTGCACAAAAATACAATTTAAGGGGTATAGTCTATAATACCTCTTCGGGAGTTTATATAGAAGTGGAGGGGCAAGAGGGGGATATAAATAGTTTTATAAAGGAACTGAAAGATAATCCTCCTCCACTTGCCGTCATAGATGAAATAAAAGTGAAAGATTTAGAAATTAAGAATTATGAGGATTTCAAAATTATATCCAGTCAAGAAAATGATGGATTTGTACCTGTATCTCCTGACATGGGAGTTTGCGAGGACTGCTTGAGAGAAATGAATGACCCAAATGACAGGAGGTACAAATATCCTTTTATAAATTGTACTAATTGTGGCCCTAGATTTTCTATAATAGAGGATATTCCCTATGACAGGCCTAAGACTTCTATGAAGGTATTTCCTATGTGTGAAAAATGTGAAAAAGAGTACAACGACCCTCATGACAGAAGATTTCATGCACAGCCAGTTGCTTGTTTTGACTGTGGACCCAAACTGGAATTTGTAGGAGGAAATTGCGAAGAGGATGAAATAAAGTGTGTTGCTGATGCTCTCAAAAGAGGTAAAATTGTAGCTATTAAGGGAATCGGAGGCTTTCATTTAGCAGTAAATGCCTTAAGTGATGAGGCTGTTTTTACTTTGAGAAGCCGAAAAAAAAGATATGGAAAGCCTTTTGCTGTTATGATGAAAGACATAAATCAAGTAGAAAAGTATTGTTTTGTAAGTGATGAAGAAAAAAAGCTTCTTCTAAGCCAGAGAAGGCCGATTGTGCTTTTGAAGAAAAAAGGAGAAAAACTTGCGAAAGGCGTTGCTGATGGCTTAGATACTTTAGGAGTAATGCTTCCATACGCTCCAATTCATTATCTTTTAATGGATCAAATTGATTTTCCTATTGTGATGACAAGTGGAAATGTTAGTGAAGAGCCTATTTGCAAAGACAATGAAGAGGCTTTAGAAAAATTAAAGGATATAGCTGATGCTTTTCTTTTAAATAATAGAGACATAGTCAATAGAATAGATGATTCAGTTACTTCTTTTAATGGAGGTGCTGAGAGGATTATAAGAAGGGCGAGGGGATATGCTCCTCAGCCAATTTTATTGAAAAAAGATGCCAAAGTAAATGTACTGGCAGTTGGTGGCTTTTACAAAAACACTTTTTGCATAACTCACGGACATTATGCTTTTATAAGCCACCACATTGGAGATTTGGATAATGAACAAGCTTTTGAATATTATAAAGAGCAAATAGAAAGGTATAAGAGGCTTTTTAGAGTAAATCCTGAGGTAATAGCTCATGACATGCATAAAGGTTATCTTTCTACTCAGTACGCCTTGTCATGTGACTTGCCCCGAGTTGAGGTCCAACACCATCATGCCCATATTGTCAGCTGTATGGCTGAGTACAATCTTGAGGAAAAAGTTATAGGAATAGCTTATGATGGGACTGGATATGGCACAGACGGCAACATATGGGGTGCCGAATTTTTGATATGCGATTTAAAGGATTTTTTAAGAGTAGGGCATTTAGAATATAAACCGCTTCCCGGCGGTGAACTGGCAATAAAAAAGATATACAGAACAGCTTTGGGGTTTATTTCAAAGGATATAAATTTTTATAAAGATTTTGTAGAAAAATTTGATTCTAAAGAGATTGATATAATTTTAAAGCAAATTGAGAGAAAGATTAATACACCTTATGTGTCTAGTATGGGAAGGTTTTTTGATGCGGCAGCTTCTTTACTTGGCCTGAGAGACCAAGTACTTTTTGAAGGACAGGGTGCAATGGAATTAGAAAGCTTAATAGTTGAGAATGATGATTTTTATGATTTTGAAGTTTATCGAGATAGGGAATATATAATAAATCCAGAAGTAATATTGCACCAACTCTATGAAGATTATAAAAAGGGAATTGACAGAAAAATAATTGCGACAAAATTTCATAATTCTATTGTAGAGTTTACACACTATTTGGCATTGGAGTTGAGAAAGGAATTTGGTATAAATAAAGTAGTATTAAGCGGTGGAAGTTTCCAAAACAGGTATTTATTAAAAAAACTACTGGCTAAGCTTACTGCTTCAGGGTTTGAAGCCTTTTCTAATAGTAAAGTTCCCTGCAATGATGGAGGGATTTCCTTAGGTCAGGCTGTTATTGCGAATAAAAAGTTGGAGGGATAAAAATGTGCATTGCAGTTCCATCAAAAGTGATAAAAATTGAAGGTAAAGTTGCAGAGACAGAGTTAGGCGGTGTCATCAGAAAGGTATCAATAGAGATGGTGCCAGAGGTCAAAGTGGGAGATTATGTAATGGTTCATGCAGGTCTTGCTATAAGCATTGTGGATAAAGAAGAAGCGGAGATGGAAAGGGAGCTTTGGGAAGAGCTTATGGAGGTTTTAAATGATGCAGCAGACAGAAATGATTGAAAAGGCAAAAAGAGCAATTGAAGCTTTAAATCCGGGTGGTCCTTTTAATATCATGGAGGTATGTGGTTCCCATACAATGGCTATCTCAAAATTTGGATTAAGACAGCTTTTGCCTAAAAATATAAGGCTTATTTCAGGCCCGGGATGTCCTGTGTGTGTTACTGCTCAGAACGAAATAGACAGTGTAATAGAACTTGCCAATAAAAATGTTGTAATTGCCACTTTTGGAGACCTTATAAGGGTGCCAGGCAATAGGTCTTCACTTCAGGCAGAAAGAGCAGCTGGTAAAGAGGTAAAAGTATTTTATTCTCCTTTAGATGCTTTGAAATACGCTGAAGAAAATCCAAGTAAAGAGGTAGTTTTTATAGGCATTGGCTTTGAAACCACTGTTCCAACAGTTGCTGTGACTATAAAAGAGGCAAGGGAGAAAAATATAAAAAATTACAGTGTATACTGCCTTCATAAGACAATGCCTGAAGCTTTAAGAGCACTTCTTGAAGGGGGTTCAAATGTTCAAGGATTTTTGCTTCCAGGACATGTGAGTGCAATAACGGGCAGTAAAATATATGAATTTTTGCCTAAAGAATTTGGCGTTGGTGGTGTAATTTCTGGCTTTGAAGCAATGGATATTCTGATGAGCATTATAATGCTTCTTAAAAATTATAAAAATCCTGCTATTGAAATTCAGTATAAAAGAGTGGTAAGAAAAGAAGGAAATCTTGAAGCACAAAAAATAATTGAGGAGATTTTTGAACCTTGTGACAGCACTTGGAGAGGTCTTGGAGAGATTAAAGGTTCAGGACTTAAGATAAGAGATAAGTATAAGGACTTTGATGCAGCGTTAAAATTTGATATAAGACCGATTGGAGAAGAAATCGAGATAAAAGGTTGCAGATGTGGCGATGTTTTAAAAGGGAATATATATCCTAATGAATGTCCTCTTTTTGGAAGAGTATGTACTCCAGAAAATCCTGCGGGACCATGTATGGTTTCTTCAGAAGGCTCTTGTGCGGCTTTTTATAAGTACGGGGCTTAAGAAAGGATGAGAAGTATGGATAAAGTTTTGCTGTCCCATGGTGGCGGCGGAACAATGATGGAAAGATTAATTGAAGAAGTTTTTGCCAAAGCCTTTGACAATGAGCATATAAATGCAATGGAAGATGCAGCATTGCTCTTTGGAAACATTGCCATTACTACTGATAGCTTTACAGTAAAACCTATTTTCTTTCCCGGCGGAGACATAGGGCGGCTTGCAGTGTGTGGTACAGTGAATGATGCCTCTATGAGAGGAGCAAAGCCTTTATATTTGACTTCAGCTTTTATAATAGAGGAAGGTTATCCTATAGAGGATTTGAAGAGAATAGTAAAATCTATGGCTGAAGCAGCAGAAGAAGCAGGTGTGAAAATAGTTGCAGGGGATACAAAGGTAGTAGAAAATGGTGGAATTGACGGGGTATTTATAAACACTTCTGGTATAGGTGTAGTGTATGAAAATGTAGATGTGTCAATTAAAAATGCCAGACCTGGAGATGTAGTGTTAATTTCTGGAACAATAGGAGACCACGGGATGGCTATTATGAGTGCGAGAGAGGAATTGCAATTTGACCCTCCTATTTTGTCGGACGTTTCACCTCTTAACAAGTTGATAGAAAAGCTCATGACTTTGGGGAAAGCCGTTAAGGTATTGCGGGACCCTACAAGAGGTGGCGTTGCGGAAGTTCTTTATGAGATATCAAAAATGAGTGGTGTTGGTATTAAAATATACGAAGATAAGTTGCCTGTAAAAGAAAGTGTAAAATCTGCTTGTGATTTGATGGGATTTGACTTTTTGCACTTAGCAAATGAAGGAAAGTTAATTGCGGTTGTTGACAGGAAATATGCGGAGGAAGCTCTAGAAATCATGAAATCAGACAAATATGGAAAAAATGCAGCGATAATAGGTGAAGTGAATGATTCAAAACTTGTCACAATCAATACAGTTTATGGAACTTCGAGAATTATAGATAGACCTATAGGGGAACTGCTTCCTAGGATATGCTAAACTGCTTGTAGGACAGGAGATATAAGGTGTGTTGAGGCAGAGACTTTTTAGAGATGGCAAATATTACGACGAGTATATAATGAGCATATTAAAAGAGGAATTTGATGAGAAATATGGAAGGAGATAGACAGGAATTTAAAGTAAGTGGGGAAACTAATTCATAAATTTTTTAATAAATTTTTAATTTAAAAAGAGGAATATTTATTTTTTTGTAGAATATTAATTATTGTGTGTGCTAAAGAAAGATTTATGGGTGTAAAAGGTGGCATAAAATGAGTAGAATTTTAGTTTTAGATGATAATAAGGGAATCTGTAATTTAATAGAAGAAATTTTCACGATGGATGGACATGAAGTGAGAACTTACAGTGATATTAGCCATTTTGACAAAGAGATAGAAAAATTTAGACCTGATATAGGCTTGTTTGATTTACACATGGCAAGCGATATGTTAAAAATTATCAGAAAGATTAAAAAAATTTATCCCAATATGAAGAGTATTATAATGTCAGCGGAAGAGCCACAAGAGCCTTTTACGGAATTTCCTTTTATATCTAAACCTTTTGACATAACAGCGCTAAAAAATTTAGTTTATGATAATCTAAGGCAAGAAATGGCTGTGTAAAAAGGTACGTTTGTACCTTTTTTTATAATTTCCTTGAGCTAACTTTAAACAAATGTTATAATGAAAGAGAAAAGTTACATAATATAGGTAGTATTTTGAAAACCAGTTATAATAAAGGAGTTGTTGGCAATGTTAGTAACAGGTATAGAGATATTAGAAAAAGCCCACAAAGAAGGATATGCAGTTGGAGCTTTTAACACCAGTAATTTAGAGATTACCCAAGCCATTGTGGAGGCGGCAGAAGAAACTAAATCACCAGTCATAATACAAGTTAGTGAGGGAGGATTGAAATACGCTGGTATTGAGACGATTTCTGCGATCGTCAGGACAATGGCTGAAAAGGCATCAGTTCCAATTGCTCTACACCTTGACCATGGTACAGATTTCAATACAGTCATGAAATGCTTGAGAAATGGCTGGACTTCTGTAATGATGGATGCTTCTAAATTGCCTCTCGAAGAAAATATAAAAGTGACGAAAACTGTGGTGCAAATTGCTCACGGAATGGGAGTTTCTGTTGAAGCTGAAATCGGAAAAATCGGTGGTACGGAGGATAATATCACAGTAGATGAAAGAGAAGCGGCCATGACAGATCCAGAAGAAGCTTTAAAATTCGCAAAAGAAACAGGAGTAGATTATTTAGCTATAGCTATCGGGACGGCTCATGGACCTTACAAAGGGGAACCTAAGCTGGACTTTGATAGACTTAAAAAGATAAAAGAAATGCTCAATATTCCTTTAGTTTTACATGGAGCTTCAGGAGTTCCTGAAGAGGCTATAAAAAAAGCTGTAAGCCTTGGCATAAATAAGATAAACATAGATACAGATATAAGACAAGCTTTTGCACGAAGGCTAAGAGATTTGTTAGAAAAAGATAGAGAAGTATACGACCCAAGAAAAATTTTAGGTCCTTGCAAAGATGCGATGAAAGAAGTAATTAAACAAAAGATGATTTTATTTGGAGCAGCAGGAAAAGCATAAGTTAAAGCGGGGTTTCACCCGCTTTTTATATTTTATGTATAAATTTTCTATAAATTGTCAATTATAAATTTTGGGACTGAAAATAACTACTTGACATTCCAAAAAAATATAAATAAAATAGAGTAAGATTATACGTATTCATTTCTTTTAGCATTTTCTTTTTGTGCTTTTTAATAGTATCCTTTGCGAGAAGTGTGTTGTGCAGAAATTCTCATTTTTATCCTCCAGGTAAGTTCCCTCTTATACTTTTTTAAAAATGAGGTAATGAGGACTTAGTTTGTTAAAATTCTACTTTTGGGAGGTGTACCTTTGCGTTTTGATATTAATACTTTGGAAAATTTGAGTTTGATGGAACTAAGAGAAATTGCAAAAGAGCTAGGCATTAAAAGTATTACGAAATACAGAAAACAAGAACTGAGAGAAAAAATTTTGGAAAAAGCTAGTCAATTAAATGGAGAAAATTTAATTCAAGAGGATAACAAAAAAGAGGAAGGTTTAAATGAAGGGCAAACAGAAGGATTACAAGAAAGTACGATAGAGAAAAGTACAGATGATACTTCAAATACTAATTCTAACATATCGAAAAATGGTTATGCAAAGTCTATTGTTACTGAAAATAGCGCAAATGGTTTACAAGCTCAATCAACTTCTTCAAAAGGGAACTTGCCAATTGCTAAAGAACTTTCCGATCCGTTGAAAGAACTTATACAGACACAAGGAGATGTAGTGGCAGAAGGCATTCTTGATATTTTGCCAGATGGTTACGGATTTTTAAGAGTGGAAAACTTTGTCCAAGGGCCCAAAGATATATATATTTCTCAATCGCAAATAAGGCGCTTTGGCTTAAAAGTTGGCGACAAAGTAAGAGGTATTACAAGGATTCCTAGAGAAGGGGAAAAATATTCTGCAATTCTTTATGTGGAATCTATAAATGGTGAAGATCCCGAAAATGCCAAAAAAAGGATTCCCTTTGATGAATTAACTCCTATTTTCCCAAATGAAAAATTGAGATTAGAGACTTCACCTACAGAATTTTCCATGAGATTGGTAGATATCATTGCTCCTATAGGTAAAGGGCAAAGGGGTATGATTGTTGCACCGCCAAAAGCAGGAAAAACCACTTTACTTAAGCAAATTGCCAATAGCATTTCACAAAACCATCCAGAAGTTATTCTCATTGTGCTTTTAATTGATGAACGCCCTGAAGAAGTAACTGACATGAAACGTTCTATAAAAGGAGAAGTAGTATATTCTACTTTTGATGAACTCCCAGAACACCATACTAAAGTGGCTGAAATGGTATTAGAGCACGCTAAAAGACTTGTGGAGTATAAAAAGGATGTGGTAATTCTTTTAGATAGTATTACCAGGCTGGCAAGAGCTTATAACCTTATTACACCTCCTTCAGGAAGAACTCTTTCTGGTGGCATTGACCCTTCTGCATTACATCCTCCGAAAAGATTTTTTGGAGCAGCTAGGAATATAGAAGAGGGTGGAAGTTTAACTATCCTTGCTACTGCTTTGATTGAAACGGGAAGCCGTATGGATGAAGTTATATTTGAAGAATTTAAAGGAACAGGCAATATGGAACTTCATCTTGACAGAAAATTACAAGAAAGAAGGATATTCCCTGCTATTGATATATACAAATCGGGTACAAGAAAAGAAGAATTGCTGCTTACAAAAGAAGAATTGGAGGCCATGTGGATATTAAGGAAAGCTATGTCAAATTTACCGCCTACAGAGGTTACAGAGATGTTAATTGAAAAATTAATACGAACTAAATCTAATGCGGAGTTTATAAATATGATAAGGGCACAATTATATAAATCTTGATATTGTGTATAACTTGTGTTATAATTTCTCCGTATGAGTTTTGGTTGAAAGAGGTGAAAGCTGTGAAACCGAATATACATCCTACCTATTATCATGATGCGGTTGTAAGGTGTGCATGTGGAAATACTTTTATAACAGGTTCTACAAAGAAAGAAATTAGAGTAGAAATATGTTCCAAATGCCATCCCTTCTTTACAGGCCAGCAGAAGATTGTAGATACAGGTGGAAGAGTCGAGAGATTTAGAAAGAGATTTAATTTAGAAGAAAAATAATTTGGGGGTTAGAGTGGTGAAGACTCTAACCTTTTGTTTTTAATTTGACATTAAGAAAGGTGGTTTTTATGATATACGGTTCTTTGGATCATGGTTTTATAGAGGCTATAGTTGGTCCTATGTTTAGCGGTAAAAGTGAAGAACTCATAAGAAGGATTAAAAGAGCCCAAATTGCCAAACAAAAAGTACAAGTCTTTAAACCGGCTATTGACGATAGATATTCTATTGACAAGGTGGTATCTCACAATGGCACTAATATAAATGCTATTAGTGTAGTAAAGGCTTCTGAAATAATTGAGCTTTTAGAAGAAGACACAGAGGTTATCGCAATTGATGAAATTCAGTTTTTTGACCATTCGATTGTGGATGTTGTAAGAGAAATTGCAGATCTAGGCAAAAGAGTCATTTGTGCTGGCTTAGATATGGACTTTAGGGGGGAACCTTTTGGCCCTACTCCTGATATAATGGCAATTGCGGAGTCTGTAGATAAACTGACGGCTATATGTGTGAAATGTGGCAATCCTGCTACTCGCACTCAAAGGCTTATCAATGGGAAACCTGCAAAATACGATGACCCAATCATTTTAGTAGGGGCCCATGAAACCTATGAAGCAAGGTGTCGAAAATGCCATGAAGTTCCTCGTACATAGAAAAGAGGTGTAGAGATGAAGAAAACCGATATAGGTGGTCAAGCAGTAATTGAAGGAATTATGATGAGAGGACACAATAGCGTAGCGACAGCTGTACGAAAAGGAGATGAAATAATTATAAATAAAGAGTATGTAAAACCCTTGACTAAAAGGAATAAATTTTTTTCATTGCCTTTTATAAGAGGTACTTTTGCTCTTTTTGATTCTCTTATCATAGGTATAAAAAGCCTTACTTATTCTGCAGAACTTTTTGAAGAAGAAGATGAAGAAAATATTTCAAAATTTGATTCATTTTTACAAAAAATTTTTGGAGATAAGTTAGATGATGTTTTGATGTATTTTTCTGTCGCAATATCTTTAATTTTATCAATTATCATATTTTTTATCGGGCCGACATATGTAGCCGATTATATCAAATTATTTACAAAAAATACTGTAGTTATAAATTTTGTCGAAGGATTGTTAAGAGTTGCTATTTTTATTTTGTATCTTGTATTAATATCACAGATGAAAGATATAAGAAGAATATTCGAATATCATGGGGCAGAGCATAAAGCTATTCATTGCCTTGAGCATGAAGAGGAATTGACAGTGGAAAATGCTCGCAAATATACTACTTTACACCCTCGATGTGGGACAAATTTCCTCTTCATAGTCATGATAGTTTCTATAATAGTTTTTTCTTTTTTAAAATGGCCTACTCTTTATATAAGGATACTTAGTAGAATTCTTTTGCTTCCTGTAGTTGCTGGTATATCTTATGAAATAATAAAATTAGCGGGGCGAAGTGACAATAAAATAATAACGGCTTTTGTATATCCTGGCTTGCTATTACAAAAGCTTACCACAAGGGAGCCTGATGACAGTCAATTAGAAGTTGCTATTGCATCACTAAAAAGTGTTTTAGAAGATGAGGGAGGACGTGAATTTGAAAATATATGAGGCAATAAATTTGGGGGCAAAAGAACTTAAAAATATTTGCGAAAATCCTAAACTTGAAGCGGAACTGCTCCTTGCTTACTGTTTGGGGATGGATAGGATAAATCTAATAATTAAAAGAGAAGATGAAGTGGAGGAAGGGGAGTTAGCAAAGTTTTTAGGACTTTTAAATATGAGAAAATCTCACATTCCTTATCAGTACATTGTAAAAAAGCAGCATTTTATGGGATTAGAGTTTTTTGTAGATGAGAACGTGTTAATTCCTAGGCCAGAGACAGAGATTCTTGTAGAAGAAGTGTTAAAAAGGGTGGAAAGAGGAAATGTAATTTTGGATATAGGTACTGGTAGCGGTGCTATAGCTGTAAGCATATCTAAATATTTTGCAGATTGTACTGTGTACGCAGTTGACATCAGCAAAAAAGCTATTGAAGTTGCAAAGTACAATGCTGAAAAGCAAGGAGTTTTAGATAGGATATTCTTTATAGAAAGTGACCTCTTTCGTAATCTTCCGCCAAATTTAAAGTTTGACTTTATTGTGTCAAATCCTCCCTACATTAAAAGAAATGAAATTGAGCTACTGCAGGAAGAAGTAAAAAAAGAGCCTATTGTCGCGTTAGATGGAGGAGAAGACGGACTTTTCTTCTACAAAAAAATTATAAAAGAAGCTCCTTTTTATATGAAATCAGGCGGAAAAATTGGCTTTGAAATAGGATATGGCCAAAAAGAAGAAATAACTAATTTTTTAGAAAAAGATGGATTTAAGGATATTGAAATAATTAAAGATTTGGCGGGTATTGACAGAGTGATAATAGCGAAGTATAAGTTATAGTTTTCACAAAAGATAATATGTGGTATAATCGATCTTTGAGGTGAGATAATGATTGATAAATTGCAAGCAATAGAAGATAGATATGTAGAATTAAGTCAAAAAATAAGTGACCCTAATATTATTTCAAATGTAAATGAATGGAGAAAGTATGTAAAAGAGCATGCGGCTATTGAAGATATTGTGTTAAAATACAGAGAATACAAAAAAGTTTTGGAAGATATAGAGGCTACAAAAGAGTTGTTGTCTTCAAATGATGAAGAACTTAAAGAGATGGCAGAGGAAGAACTTTCTCAATTAGAAGAAAAAAAGAAAAATTATTAGAGGAGATAAAAATTCTTTTAATACCAAAAGACCCAAATGATGAGAAAAACGTCATAATGGAGATTAGGGCAGGAGCAGGAGGAGAAGAGGCAGCTCTTTTTGCCCATGACCTTTTTAGGATGTATTCCATGTATGCAGAGAAAAAAGGTTGGAAAGTAGAAATAATGAGCTCCAATGAAACAGATATCGGAGGGTTTAAAGAAGTAATTTTGAATATTTCTGGAAAAGGGGCTTACAGCAGGTTAAAATACGAAAGTGGTGTTCATAGGGTTCAAAGGGTTCCAACCACTGAAGCCGGGGGAAGGATTCACACTTCTACCGCTACAGTGGCAGTTTTGCCTGAAGTCGAGGAAGTTGATGTAGAGATAAATCCAAGTGATATAAAGATAGATGTATTTAGGTCAGGTGGTCATGGAGGGCAGAGTGTAAATACGACTGATTCCGCAGTCAGAGTTACCCATATTCCAACAGGAATTGTCGTAACTTGCCAAGATGAAAGGTCACAGATTCAAAATAGAGAAAGAGCTCTTAAAATTTTGCGAGCAAAGCTTTATGAAATGGCTCTACAAGAACAACAAAGAGAAATTGCTGAGACACGGAAATCCCAAGTAGGTACTGGGGAAAGGAGCGAGAGGATAAGAACTTACAATTTTCCACAAGGTAGAGTCACTGACCACAGAATAGGCTTAACTTTATATAGATTACAGGAAGTTCTTGATGGGGACTTGGATGAAATTATAGATGCTTTAATTTTAAATGACCAGGCAGAAAAACTTAAGAATATGAATCTAAATTAAAGGAACAGGGAAACCTGTTCTTTTTTATTCCTTAAAAGGATATGAAGTGTGTATTATCAAAAAATATAGGTATAATTTAAATTTTTGTGCTTGACTAAATAATCGTTATAAATTATAATTATAAAAAAACACTTTATTAAGTTAAACTAAGAAATAGCAGTATGTGACAAAATACATACAATTTAACATTGCCCCCCAGCTGTCCTCTATAGAGGACGCTTTATTCGCTCGATGGTCCTCCTACCTTCGAGCGAATTTTTTTGTGCTAAGCATAACTTCAATAACGATTTAATACATTTGAAGTAGATTTAAAAATTAAGGGGATGTTTTTATGTCTACCTTCAATGCTATGATAATAGGCTCTTTGGTTGGAGTGATTGGCACAGGGCTGGGGGGAGCAGCTACATATTTTTTCAAAAACCCTTCTGCTAGATTTTTTAGTGGAATTATGGGGATTACTGCGGGCTTGATGCTCTCTATTGTAGTTTTTGACCTGTTGCCTCATGCTTTTGATATAGCAGGTCTTGCATTGGGGACAATTGGGATATTAATAGGAGCTATTTTGATTTCTTTTTTTGACATGATAATAGAAAATATGGATATCGCTGGAGGCTTCATAAAAGAAGGTGTATTATTAGGAATTGCAATTGCTTTACATAATTTTCCTGAGGGACTTGCAGTGGGCTCTGGTTTTATGGTATCTCAGTCATTAGGTATTAACATCGCATTGGTTATTGCTTTGCACGATTTTCCTGAGGGTTTAGCAATGGCAACGCCATTTTCTGCAGGCGGCATACCTCCTTATAAAAATGTAATATACACCGTATTAGCTGGGATTCCTACAGGAATAGGGGCTTTAATTGGAGTTTTGACGGGTGGTATATCCCCTTATTTTATTGGACTTAATTTAGGTATAGCAGGAGGGGCTATGTTGTATGTGACCTGTGGTGATATAATTCCTGAAGCCAGAAATATTTATAAAGGAGAAATTTCTATTTTGGGGATGATATTAGGTATTATAGGTGGTATAATAATAACAAAGCATTTGTAAGTTTTAATTCTACAAGGAGTGCCTTAAATGACAAAAATAGTACGCATTAATAAAAATGATCCAGAAATTGAGCTTATTGATTTTGCAGCAAATGTGATAAGAGAAGGGGGACTTGTGGCTTTTCCTACAGAGACAGTTTATGGAATTGGAGCTAATTCTTTTAATGAAGAGGCTGTAAAAAAAATATTTATAGCAAAGGGAAGGCCTCAAGATAACCCTCTTATTGTTCATATCGCAGAACTAAAGCAGATTTATGACCTTGTCGAAGATGTACCTCAAAAAGCTAAAACTCTTATGAAGAAATTTTGGCCAGGCCCTTTAACACTTATTTTTAAAAAATCAGAAAAAGTACCCTATGTTAATACGGCTGGCATGGATACTGTAGCTATAAGGATGCCTTCAAATCCGATTGCTCATCTTTTAATCAAAAGGGCAGAAGTACCTATATCTGCTCCCAGCGCTAATGTTTCAGGTAAGCCTAGTCCTACTGATGCTTCTCATGTTATTGAAGATTTGTATGGAAAAGTAGATGTAATAATAGATGGAGGAAAATGTGATGTTGGCGTAGAATCTACTGTTTTGGATTTGACAGAAAAGGTGCCGGTCATTTTAAGACCGGGAGCAGTTACTTTGGAAATGCTTAAAGAAGTGATAGGAAATGTTGAAGTGGATCCTTCACTTTTAAAAAAGCCAAAGGAAGATTTAAAGCCTAAGTCTCCTGGCATGAAGTACAAGCATTATTCTCCTAACGCGGAGGTCTATATAGTGACAGGAGACCTCGAGAAAGTTGTAAAAAAAATTCAAGAATTGACAGAAGAACAATTGAAATATGGTAAAAAAGTTGGTATAATGGCAACGGTACAAACTTCGACACAATATGAAAAAGGAGAAATTATTGTCGTAGGGGATAGAAATAGACCAGAGACGATAGCGAAGAATCTTTTTGCAGTCTTACGACAATTTGACAAAAAGGGAGTAGATGTCATTTTTGCTGAAAGTTTTGAATATGACAACATTGGACTTGCTATTATGAATAGATTAGAAAAAGCTGCCGGTTATAAAGAAATAAGTGCTGAAGGAGAATTGCCATGAAAGTATTATTTGTGTGCACTGGGAATACCTGTAGAAGCCCTATGGCAGAGGGACTTTTTAATGACAAAGCGAAAGCTTTCGGTAAGGACTTTGAAGCAAAATCTGCTGGAGTATTTGCTCCAGAAGGTTTTCCAGCTTCACAAGAAGCAATAGAAGTATTAAAACAGGATTATAATATAGATATTTCAAACCACAGGTCAAAAAGTTTAAGACGTCAAGATTTAGAAGAGGCTGATTTAATTTTAGCTATGTCGAATTCTCATAAACAGAGCATACTTTCTAAGTACCCAGAATATTCCAATAAAGTTTTTACTATAAAAGAATTTGTAGGGCTAGAGGGAGAGGTTGAGGACCCTTACGGCATGCCTATAGAGGTGTATAGAGAGACAGCTCGAGAGTTAGAGGATTTAATTTCAAAGATCATAACAAAAATTTCACAAGAAAGGATGGGGAAAACGGTGATTGCATTAGGAGCTGACCATGGTGGCTATGAACTTAAAGAAGCTATAAAAAAATATTTAGATGAAAAAGGAATAGCCTATAAAGATTTTGGAACTTTTAGTACAGAATCTGTCGATTATCCAGATTATGCCCTTAAAGTAGCGGAAGCTGTTGCTTCTGGGGAGTGCAGCGAAGGAATTTTAGTCTGTGGGACAGGCATTGGTATCTCGATAGCAGCAAATAAAGTGCCAGGAATTAGAGCTGCTCATGCAGAAGATGTTTTTTCAGCAAAAGCTGCTAAAGAACACAACAATGCTAATATTTTGTGCTTGGGAGGACGAATTACAGGACCAGGACTTGCCGTAATGATGGTGGAAGAATGGTTAAATGCAACTTTCCAAGGAGGACGTCATCAGAGAAGGATTGATAAAATAACGGAAATTGAGAAAAAGTATAGCAAATGATATTAATTTTTAATAGAAAAGAAATTTTAAACTTACAGGAGGTAAAAAATGTATAAAAATGTATTTGTCATTGACCATCCGCTTATTCAACATAAAATAAGCCTAATACGTGATGAAAATACAGGTTCTAAAGAATTTAGAGAATTAGTAGAAGAAATTGCAATGCTCATGGCATATGAAGTCACAAGAGATTTGCCTCTTGAGGAGATAGAGGTAAAAACTCCAGTGGCAGTGGCAAAGACAAAAGTGATTGCAGGAAAAAAATTAGGAATAATCCCTATATTAAGAGCAGGACTTGGCATGGTAGATGGAATGTTAAAACTCATTCCAGCTGCTAAAGTAGGACATATAGGAATTTATAGGGACCCTGAAACTTTAAAACCTGTAGAATATTATTGCAAACTGCCTTCTGACATTGCAGAAAGGGACCTCATTGTGGTAGACCCAATGCTTGCGACAGGAGGTTCGGCTTGTGCTGCTATACACTTTCTCAAAGAAAGAGGCGCACAAAACATAAAACTGGTGAATTTAATAGCTGCTCCAGAAGGAATTGAGGCAGTTCACAGAGACCATCCAGAGGTTCCAATTTACGTGGCCAGCATAGACCAGGGTTTAAATGAACATGGTTATATTGTACCGGGTTTAGGAGATGCAGGTGATAGACTTTTTGGCACAAAGTGATGGCGAGGGATGTACAAATGAGACCCTCATGGGATGAATATTTTATGCAAATTGTAGATGTTGTAAAAACCCGCTCTACTTGTCTGAGAAGACAGGTAGGAGCTATTTTAGTAGTTGATAAACACATAATTTCAACAGGGTATAATGGTCCTCCTACAGGACTCGCCCATTGCGAAGATACAGGTTGTTTGAGAGAGCAATTAGGGATACCGTCGGGAGAAAGGCCAGAGCTTTGTAGAGGTGTACATGCAGAGCAAAATGCGATTATACAAGCAGCGTTGCATGGGGTAAGTACTAAAGGGGCTACTCTCTATGTAAGTGCCAGTCCTTGTGTCATATGCGCTAAAATGTTAATCAATGCGGGAGTTAAGCGAATTGTATATGAAGAGGAGTATCCCGATGAATTAGCTTTTAGGCTTTTAAAGGAAGCAAATGTTGACTTAGTAAAAATTGAGAGATAAAATAATAGTGGTGTATATTAAATCAAATGAATAAGATAGAGTGAAAAACTCTCAAGGAGTGTTAAAAAATGAAGGTATACCTCCTATCTTTTATTGTGGCATTTATAGTGTCACTTATTGCTACTCCCATAACGAAAAAATTGGCTTTTGCGATTGGAGCCATTGATATACCTGATGAAGAAAGACGCATCCATACAAAACCTATACCCAGATTAGGTGGATTGGCTATATTTTCTGGTACGATAATAAGCATATTACTCTTTTTGCCCAAAACTTCTGAAACCATTGGTATAGTCTTAGGAGCCACAATAATTGCAGTCTTGGGATTGTTTGACGATAAGTACAGTCTTAGTGCAAAAATTAAACTTTTAGGACAAGTTGTAGCAGCCGTAGTACTAATAATAAGTGGTGTGAGAATAGATTGGCTTTCTAATCCTTTGGGAGATGGAATGATATATCTGAAAAGCTGGGTAGCCATTCCTCTTACGCTTTTTTGGGTAGTAGGGATTACAAATACTATGAATCTCATCGATGGCCTTGATGGACTGGCAGCAGGAATAGCAGTCATATCATCGGGTTCTCTTTTTATAGTCTCTCTTTTAAATGGCAGATTTGCAACCGCTGTTATTTCAATCGCTATTGCTGGTGCTGCTTTAGGTTTTTTGCCTTACAATTTTAATCCTGCAAAAATTTTTATGGGAGATACAGGGTCTATGTTTTTAGGATTTGTGCTGGCAGCTATATCCATACAAGGAGCAGTAAAATCAGCAGCGGCAATCGCCATTGCAGTGCCAATTCTTGCCTTAGGAGTTCCGATATTTGACACAGCCTTTGCAATTATTAGAAGATTAATAAACGGCAAACCAATTATGGAAGCAGATAAAGGACATTTGCACCACAGGCTTTTAGAAAAAGGCCTTACACAAAAACAGGCTGTGCTTATAATGTACGGCGTAAGTCTGTTGCTAGGAATAAGTGCTATATTGATATCTTTCAGTAGCGAATTAAAAGGACTGATAATCCTTTTGATTTCAATTTTGCTTGTAATGTGGGGTGCAGATAAACTTGAGCTTTTAGAAAGGCAAAAAAAGGTACACAAGCTCGTTGATAATTGCAACATATTAAGGAGTGTAAAATTATGACATTAAAAATCATATCTGTTTTTGGGACAAGACCTGAAGCTATTAAAATGGCACCTCTTATTAAAGCTTTGGAAAGAGAAAAAGATTTTGAATCAAAAGTTTGCGTTACAGCCCAGCACCGGGAGATGCTCGATCAGGTGCTGAGGCTTTTTAATATTACTCCGCATTATGATTTGAACATCATGAAAGAAAAACAGACATTATCTGAAATTACTACTTCTGCCCTTATAGGGCTTGAAAGAGTCTTTAATAGCGAAAAACCGGACCTTGTACTTGTACACGGAGATACTACAACAACTTTTGCTGCTGCATTAGCAGCTTTTTATCACAAAATTAAGGTGGGACATGTAGAAGCAGGGCTGAGGTCTTTTAACAAATGGTTTCCATATCCCGAAGAGATAAACAGAAAGCTTACAGGAGTTTTGACAGATTTACACTTTGCTCCTACAAGCAGGGCAAAATTGAATCTTTTAAAAGAAGGAGTAAGTGAAGAAAGCATTTTTGTTACAGGCAATACTGTCATAGATGCAATGGCATATACTGTAAAGAAAGATTATGTATTTAGGGATGAACGGCTCAACCAAATTGATTACAATGATAAAAAAGTTATTGTAGTTACAGCTCATAGAAGAGAAAATTGGGGTAAACCTCTTGAAAATATATGCAATGCCCTCAAAAGGATTGCTCAAAATTACAAGGATGTTTATATAGTATATCCTGTCCATAAAAACCCTGTAGTGAGAGAAACTGTATTTAGCATGTTGGGGGAACTTGGCAATGTGCTTCTTTTGGACCCTCTTGATACAGACGAAATGCACAATCTCATGGCAAAATGCCATATGGTGATGACTGATTCGGGGGGCTTACAGGAAGAAGTACCTTCTCTGGGCAAACCCGTGCTTGTTTTGAGAGATGTTACAGAAAGACCGGAGGCTGTTGAAGCAGGGACAGTAAAAGTAATTGGAACAGAACAGGAAGTTGTATACAATGAAGGAACATTGCTTCTTGAAAACAAGGAAGAATATGATAAAATGGCTAATGCGGTAAATCCCTATGGTGATGGTAAAGCCTCTTTGAGAATAATTCAGGCGATAAAATATGCGTTTAACTTGAGTGACACAAAGCCAGAGGAATATAAAAGCGGGGAGTAAACCCCGCTTTTATGAATTTATTTTATTTATTAGCTTCTGCTTTTGTTTGACTTTTAGCGATTAGGTACCACAAATAACCAATTACTATTGCCCCAATGAATCCACCTATTACGTTGTAATCAGCGACTATCCAGCCCCATTTGCCAAGATAAGCGCCGCCAAGCCATGCTCCTATTAGATGTGCAACTAGTGCTGCCCAGTATGTTCCGTAGATTTTATTTAGCTTTTCGCCGTAAGATTCTCCAGCTTTGGAATTGAACAAAGGATGAAATACAAGACTAGATATAAGTCCTACTACAATAAGTGTTACCCAGAACATATACTACACCTCCTTTTTGAGAGATTTTTCCTTCCACTTATAATTTTACTTTATAAAAATTATAAAACAAATTTGATTTTTGACCTTATTTGACTAAAAAAGTTCACCAGGAAAATTTATCTACACATATCTGACCTTTTCTGACTTATTCTCTTTTTATCTAATTATTTCTAATAGATGTCCGTTTTTCCTATTATGTAAATAATGAAATTTTTTAGATTGATGAATAAATCTTGTTATTTCCGTTAATAATTAAAAATAGAAGGGCGGTAAAAACGGCGGATCCATTCTCCCCCTTGTGGATTCGCTGATAATTTTACCGCCTTTTCTCTTTAAGAAAGTATATATGGAGGTATGAGGTATGGTTAAGAGGATAATTATAGGAATAATAATTTTTACAGTTTTATTTTCATTGAGTGTCCAAAGACAAGCTTTTCTTTCTTTTGATGATAATGTAGAACTTGTAAAGATGACTTTCTTAAATACGGGTGCAAAATATGAATATGCAAATATAAACGCATGGGCAAAGATTAACAATGATTTTACATCTTTTTACAAAATAAATGAATATGTCGAAATAGCGATAAAAAACATGAATATCAATAAGCAAAAAACCAAAATATCTCGCATTGAAGAAAACAATTTTAGACAAGTGGAAGTGGAATATACGGAAAACACTAGACATATAAACATAGCAGTTCAAAGTTTAAAGAATGGTTCAAATAGCGAAACTTATATGTTAATAGACGAATATCTTATTAACGGTTATGACAATGCTTTAAAAGAGAAGGCACTTATAAATAATACTTTTAAAATATTCAAGCTAAAACCTAAGGTAACAGTATGTTTTGTCGGAACTTTTAAAGGTAAGTTGAATAAAGAAAAAAATAGTAGTATAGTTAAATTAGTACTTGACAAATTACATGCACAAAAAGTAGAAGGAATGGAAGATGAAAACATAATAAGTGTTTCTGCTTATTCGAGCAAATTAAAAGAATATATTAAATTAGGAAGTGAAAAAATAAATTTAAACGTAGCAATAAGATATAGTTCTTTTGATGATAAGACTTATTTGTGGGTTGCAACACCTATTATAGCTATAGAATATTAAAAGAGGGTGATAAAAACGAAATTTATTGTTGAAAAAAGTCCACCCCTTAAAGGAAGTGTAAAAATAAGTGGAGCTAAAAATTCTGTATTACCTATAATTGCCGCTTCTTTATTATCATCAGGAGAAATAGTGCTAGACGACATACCTACTTTAGAAGATGTTAATGTCATGATAGAGTTAATTAAGCATTTTGGTGCTATATGTGACTTTGAGAATGAGAAATTAAAAGTAAAAGTAGATATTAAAGATATAGAAGCCCCCTATGATTTAGTAAAAAAAATGAGAGCATCGTTTTTGGTGATGGGACCTATACTTGCTAGGCTTGGGCATGCTAAAATTTCTATGCCAGGTGGGTGTGCTATTGGTTCTCGCCCAATAGATTTGCATTTGAAAGGATTTCAAACTTTGGGAGCAGATATTACTATAGGACATGGTTATGTAGAAGCACGAGCTAAAAAATTGACAGGCAAAAAAATTTATTTAGATTTTCCAAGCGTTGGAGCTACAGAAAACATCATGATGGCGGCAGTTTTTGCAGAAGGAGTTACTATAATAGAAAATGCTGCGGAAGAGCCGGAAATTGTTGACCTTGCCAATTTTCTCAACAAGATGGGAGCGAATATTAAGGGTGCTGGTACAGATACAATAAGAATTGAAGGAGTAAAAGAGCTAAAAGGGGCTGAGCATACTGTCATACCAGATAGAATTGAAGCGGGGACCTTTATGGTAGCAGCTGCAATGACTGGAGGAAATGTTCTTATAGAAAATGTCATAGTGGATCACGTCAGGTCTATAATTGCGAAATTAACAGAATGCGGAATTAAGATAACAGAAGAACCTAAAGGACTGCGAGTCAAAGGAATTAAAAATTATAAAGCGGTGGACATAAAAACTCTTCCTTATCCAGGCTTTCCTACAGATATGCAAGCTCAAATGATGGCTATGATGACAGTGGCAAAAGGGACAAGCGTTATAATAGAAACAGTTTTTGAAAATAGATTTATGCATGTGGATGAGCTAAAGCGTATGGGGGCAAATATAAAGATAGAAGGAAGAAGTGCTGTTGTTACAGGAGTAGAACATTTGACAGGTGCAGAAGTTAAAGCAACGGATTTAAGAGCGGGAGCAGCCTTAGTATTGGCTGGACTTATTGCAGAAGGTAAAACTGAAATAAATGATATTTATCATATTGACAGAGGTTATGTAAAAATGGAAGAAAAGTTAAAAAATCTTGGAGCAATAATATATAGGAAATAGAGGCGTCATATTGACGCATTCAGACTGTAGACAAACTTTCGAAAATAGGATATTTTGCATAAGGAACGACTTGTGACAAAGCGGCAACAAAACTTAACAAGACCAAGGGTGGAGGCAGGGCCGAAGCCAAGGAAGGCGGAGGCGGGCACTAAGACAAGGATGTCGAATGTGCCCGGTACCCTGCCGGAACCCGAAGGTCGAGTTTAGTTTTGTCGCTTTGGAACATCGGAGTGACGATGCAAAATATCCTATTTTAAAAATTTTTGACTTTGTCAACAAACTGGAAGCGTCATATTGGCGCCTTTTTTGTATGCAAAAAATTTTTAAGAAATAGAAGGATTTTTTTATATTTTGAAGAATAATATAGTGTAGTATAAATTGTGTATAGTTTTTAAATGTAAATGTTTAATTAGACACAAATAGAGGGGGGATGACATAAAAGGACAAAATTTGTTAAATTTTGTTCAAAATCATTTTGAATAGGAGGATTAAAATGGCCAAAGCACAAGGTTCAGAAAAGAGAAAATTGTCTCATGATGCTTACGGTGGAGTGCATGGTAGTGAATATATTCCCTTTATACCGGCAGATAAAGCACTTCCAGAACTTACAGCTGTGGCAGTCATAGTTGGCAGCTTATTTGCTATACTTTTTGCTGCTGCAAATGCCTACTTAGGTTTAAAAGCTGGTATGACAATTAGTGCCGCTATCCCGGCTGCAGTATTAGCAACGGCTTTATTAAAAGGTGTTTTTAAGCGAGATAGCATATTAGAGTCAAACTTAGTGATGGCTATTGCTGCAACAGGTGAAAGCCTGGCGGGTGGCATCATATTTACTCTTCCTGCTATTATTTTGTGGGGATTCGAGGACCAATTTACTTTAATTAGAATTGTTTTTGTCGTTTTAGTAGGTGGACTTTTAGGTGCTTTATTTGTAATTCCTTTAAGAAGATATTTGACAGTTGAAGAACATGGCAAACTTATCTATCCTGAAGGAATGGCTGCTGCTGAAGTACTTGTGACCAGCAATCAGGGTGGAACAGGCTTTATGACAGTTTTATCAGGCATGTTAGTAGGTGGAATTTACAAGCTTTTATCTGGTGGCTTTGGAATATGGTCAGAAAACCCTTCTTGGGTTATAAAGAGGTTTGAAAGTACGGAAGTAGGTGTAAATGTACTTGCTTCTTTAATGGGTGTTGGCTTTATTGTTGGTTTGGATGTAGCACTTTACATGTTGGCTGGTAGTGTTCTTGCTTGGTTAGGGTTAATACCTCTTATAAAATTCTTTGGGGCAGGACTTACCACCCCAGTATACCCTGCTACGGACCTTATTAAAGATATGTCTGCGGGTGCCATATGGAGTAAATATATTAGGTATATAGGTGCAGGTGGCGTTTTAGCAGGAGGTTTCATAAGTTTAATAAAAGCTCTTCCTACGATAGTAAAAGCTTTTAGAGAATCAATGGTAGGGTTAGGAATGAAAGGCAAAGATGTTAAAAGGACAGATATTGATGTTTCCTTAACGTGGGTAATATTTGGAGCGGCCTTTGTATTTTTTGTAGCATGGTTAGCACCTTCTCTTGGTGTTACTGCATTAGGAAGTTTGTTAGCAATATTGTTTGCCTTCTTCTTTGCAGTTGTATCCGCAAGAATTACAGGACTGGTAGGAGTTTCTAACAATCCTGTGTCTGGTATGACAATAGCTACATTGCTCATTGTAACATCTGCTTTGAAACTTATTGGGGTTGTTGGAAACGAAGGGATGGTAATAGCTATTACCATTGGGGGTATAGTATGTGTTGCTACTGCTATAGCTGGAGCAAATGCACAATCTCTGAAGACTACTTTTATTATAGGTGGAACTCCCAAATATGTTGAGATATTTACCTATGTTGGTATAATAGCCGCCTCAGTATTTGCTGGATTAATTTTAATACTTTTAAATAATGCTTACGGTTTCGGCTCAAAAGATATTCCAGCACCTCAAGCTACCATCATGTCAATGGTTGTAAAAGGCATTATGACAGGTGACTTGCCTTGGACCTTTATAATAGCAGGTGTTTTTATGGGGATAATGGCGGAGATGATGCACGTTCCTGTACTGCCATTTGCATTAGGACTTTATTTGCCTTTTGAATTAAGTGCCGCTATTGCAGTTGGTGGTATAATAAGATGGATAGTTGATCAACGTTACAGGAAAAACGAAAAATTGCAAAAAGAAAAAGTGGAAAAAGGTATTCTCATTGCCTCAGGACTAGTTGCTGGAGATGCCTTAATGGGACTTATTATTGCTGCTTTTGTGGCTTTAAAGATAAATATAGATTTTGCTTCTAATTGGATTACAAATACCTCATCGTTTGCACCGTGGTTTTCATTAATAATGTTCTTGTTAGTTGGATTATTCCTATATTTATACACTTGTAAGAATGATAAAGAAGAGGCTTAAAAAATCAACACTCCCATCTAAAGTGGGAGTGTTGATTGTAAAGGGTGGAAGAGATGAAAAGCAAAGGAAAAAAGAGCGACAATTTCTTGCTTTATGTACCTCATCGTAGTGATAAGGTAGAATGGGAAAATAGGAAAGGAAAAGTAGTGTTTATATTTCATCATAACAAATTGATTGAAAAAACAGTGAGGCTTTTTGTTAAAAGGCCAAAGATCACTACTTTAGAGTTAGATGAAATAGGAAGTGCTGTATGGAATTTAATAGATGGTGAGAGGAATGTTTATGAAATAGGGCAAAAACTAAAAGAAAAATTTGGAGATGAAGTTGAGCCTCTTTATGAAAGGTTGATAATGTTTATAAGATATCTTAACAGAAGAGGATGGATATATTTTTCAAGGAGTGGACATTCTAAATAAAAAGATAGTATGTTGTTTGCTTAAAAATTTTTATGATTTCTATTTTTTGTTGAAGGATTTTTAGTATTTTTGTAGAATTAATATATTGAAAAGGTTTTGGCAAAAGATTGATAAAGGGGAGATAGAATATGAAAATTGGTGTTCCCAAAGAGATAAAAACTGCAGAAGCTCGTGTGGCTATTACTCCTGCGGGAGTGGAAGCTTTTATAAAAAATGGACATGAAGTATATATTGAAAAAAGTGCAGGAATGGGAAGTGGCATAACTGATGAAGAATATGCAAAGGCTGGCGCTAAAATACTTTCTACTGCAAAAGAAGTATTTGATGTAGCAGATATGATAATGAAAGTAAAAGAACCGCAGCCAAGCGAATATGACTATTTCAAAGAAGAACAGGTTCTTTTTACTTATCTTCATTTAGCTCCTGATAAACAACAAACAGAAGCTTTATTGAGGAAAAAAGTGGTAGGGATTGCTTATGAGACAGTACAACTAGATAATGGAGCTCTTCCTCTTTTGACTCCCATGAGTGAAGTAGCTGGAAGGATGTCGGTGACAATAGGAGCTTATCTTCTCACCAACATAAATGAAGGAAGAGGAATTGTAATGGGGGGAGTCCCAGGAGTAGAGCCAGCAGAAGTGGTAATAATAGGTGGGGGAACAGTAGGTACAAATGCAGCCAAGGTAGCTGTGGGGATGGGAGCAAGAGTTACAATATTGGATGTAAATCCTGCAAGACTTGCATATCTTGATGACATATTTGGAGGACGAGTTACAACTTTGATGTCAAATAGTTTTAATATTGCTCAGAGTGTGAAAAAAGCGGATTTGTTAATAGGAGCAGTTTTGATACCTGGAGCAAAAGCACCAAAGCTTGTGACAGAAGAAATGGTAAAGACGATGAAGAAAGGTGCAGTAATAGTGGATGTTGCAATAGACCAAGGTGGTTGTATAGAGACATGTGATAGAACGACTTCTCACAAAGACCCGTACTTTATAAAACATGGAGTAGTACATTATTCTGTGCCTAACATTCCAGGAGCTGTTCCGAGAACCTCTACTTTTGCTTTAACTAACGTAACATTGCCTTATGCTTTAGAAATAGCAAATAAAGGATATAAGAAGGCTCTACTTGAGAATAAAGCTTTATTAAAAGGATTAAATGTTTATAAAGGAATGGTAACATACAAACCTGTTGCAGATGCTCAAGGTTTAGAGTATGTCGATCCTGTTGAAGCTTTAGATAAAGAGTAAGATTTTCTGAATGAAAATATCTACCTCTCACAAAGAAATTTTGTGGGAGGTTTTTGTGTGCGCCCGGCATGGGCGATAGCTAGGCGGTGAAAGTCCGCTGTGGGCTTGGTAGTGGGAACCACTAGCCGAGAGCAAGGGTGTCCATCGTGAGGTGGAATCTGAAGGAAGCTTAAGGCAAAATCTCGGTCTGATGAACAAGAACCAGATAAGAGGCTGAATTGGGATGGATGAGTTTGCACATCAAAACAAAGTCCAACACTACCCGAATCCCATACAGTAAATCTGGCAGATATATGAGATGAAAGCAATCGTTCTTACCCGGGGAGGTCTCAAGGATAAGTCATGGAAGTAAAATATGAAGTGACAACCCATACAGTGATGTATGGCTGAACCTTGAGAAGTCAGCAGAGGTCATAGTACTTATCTAGACATGAATAGATAAGGAAGGACTGAACATTAGGAGGTTTCGGAAATCTTATGAACTCGAGAGATATGCGAAGACTGCAGACAACTCAACAAAGAGGCTATCCGTTGGATAGAGAAAGGGAATTTCAAAAGACAACGGAAGTGCATAGTATATCATCGGCGTCAAGGGATGGAAGAAATGATGTACTAAGAATTGTACATAATTCCTAATGAACCGCCGTATACCGAACGGTACGTACGGTGGTGTGAGAGGACGCTGAATAAAATAATTATTCAGCTCCTACTCGATTGTTTACTAAAAAATCTCATGTTATAATTTGTGTAAAGTTAAAATGTCAATAGGCGGTGAAAAAATGGCTGGGACTTTATTATATAAAGATTATGATCCTCGCTTGAATAAAAAAAATAATGAGAGAATTTTTGGAGAAGGGCATATTGGAGGGAAAGCTTCGGGACTTTGTTTTGCAGAAGAAGTATTAGAAAAATATAACGATGTTTTTAAGCAAAGTGTAAAAATACCTGAAAGCTTTTTTATAGCTACTGATTATTATCAAATGTTTTTAAATTATAATAATTTAAATGACATAACGGAAGATACTCCTTATGAGGAAGTAGAAATGAGATTTAGAGAAGCTAAATTTCCTCCAGAATATAAAAAAGTGCTGACAGAGATTTTAAATAAAATGTATTATCCTTTAGCTGTGAGGTCTTCTTCTTTATTGGAAGATAATGTAAAATATTCTTTCGCTGGCAAGTATTATACCACTTTTATTCCTAACAAAGGTACAGATAGAGAAAGGCTTAAACAATTAGAAAAAGCTATTAAAGAGATTTATGTAAGCGTATATGGCCCAGATGCTGTCGCATATAGGAGAAAACATGCTCCTGATCAAAAAGAATTAATGGGGGTAATTGTGCAACAACTGATAGGTTCACAAAAAGGCATGTACTTTTATCCAGAGGTTTCTGGAGTAGGCTTCTCTCGAAACTACAGACGGTGGACTGACAGAATTAAAATAGAAGATGGAGTTGTGAGATTAGTTTTTGGCTTAGGGACAAAGTGTACAGGTAGAGGATATGCGAGAATTTTTTCTCTAACTAATTTGCGCTTACGACCCGAAGGCAATAATCCTAAAGAAATTGCCAAAAATTCACAAGAAGCTTTTGATGTATTAAATTTAATCACAGGAGAAGTAGATACTTATAACATCAATGAAACACCTCAATTTTTAGCTTATCATGAAAAAATAGGTGATATTGCTCAAATATATTCAAAAAGAGAAAATGCGATTTTTGACATAAATATGGTAAATAGCAGTGATGCCTCTAATAAATATATCTTTACATTTGAAAATTTTCCCAGAAGGCATAAAGGATTTTTTAATATAATTTCTAAACTATTTAAGTATCTCGAAGAAGAGATGGAAATGGCGGTTGATATTGAATTCACTTATGACTTAAAAAAAGGCGAATTTTATCTTCTTCAAACACGACCATTGAGTTCTTACGAAAGTTTCAGAAAAGTCCACATTCCTAAGGATATTGAAAAAAAATGTGTCTTGTTGAAAGGGGATAGGATGCTTACAAATGGCATCTTGAAAAACATAAGATATATAGTATACGTAGACCATGAAGTTTATAGCCAATATAAAGATAAACATGAAATTGCGAGAATAATAGGAAGACTCAATAAAAGTATAGGAGATAGATACATTCTTGTAGGTCCGGGAAGATGGGGTTCCTCCAATCCCTATTTAGGGGTACCTGTTATATACAACGAAATATCTAATGCCGCTATGATTGTAGAACTTGGAATAAAAAATGGCGATTTTATGCCGGAACTTTCTTATGGTACACACTTTTTTGCTGATTTAGATGTAGACAATATTTTGTATATGCCAGTTTTTGATGGATATGAAAATAACATTTTTAACGAAGAATGGTTTAAAAAAGGGGCATATATCGACACAGGAGTAAAAATTTTTGAAGGACGGTTCGACGCCTATTTAGATGGAGATAAAATGATAGGATATGTGATAGCACAAGAAAAATAAAAAAGTCGATTTATGTATAAAAAGATATAAAAATAACAAAAAATGAGACTTAAGTCCTATTTAAAGTACCAAAATAATGTAATATAATTTAAACTGTAAGAATGATTCCCCTTTTCCCCATAAAATTTAATATATTCTGCACCCCCAACCCAATATAGGCTGCTTTAAAGCAGCTATTTTTTTGTTTTTGCTAAAGTTTAGCCTTTAAAATGCCGATAAATAAGGTTAAAGGAGTGTTTTGAGAATTGTTTCACATAGAACATTTTACCATTTATTCATAAATATGAGAGGAGCATGTCGAATGAAGAGATTTTTGTCATTGGTTATTGCTGTAAGCATGATATTGTCACTTTTCCCGGGAAATATGTCGAAAGCATATGGAGCATATTCTCCAAATATAACATCGGTAGCTTCTTTGAGATTAGATGGGACAATGGCATCTCCTGCTAAAGGTCCTGTTGACCAATACACTGACATAAAAATTACAGGAAGCGGTTTTGTTACATACGACACAAATGGCAATGTAGTCTCTTCTGTCAGTGCAGTTTACATTGATTCACCCATAGATTCCAATAAGCTCACAATACTAAGTGCAAATGAAAATACAATTTATGCAAAAGTTCCCCCAGCGTCTAAAATTGGTCTTAGCCCAGATACTCCTTATACTATAATAGTTCAGCGAAGTGACGGACAGAGTGCAGCTATATTTAATGGCTTTACATATATAAATAACCCATATATTTCAAAAGTAGCTCTTGATAACTTTATTACACTTGTCAAAGATTCCAATGGCAATATTATAAGCAGAACTACAAAGTCATATATAAGAATGGAAGGAAGTTATTTAAATGACATAGGATTAGCTCAGATCAACGGAGAAACAGCTTCAGTTGTTTCGCAAAGCGGTTCTGTGCTTATTACGACTATTCCTCAAAACATTAACATAGACCCTACAACTTTATACACTGTAAATGTCACAAATATATACCGTGGGCGTTCTAATACAGTGCAAACGAATATTTATGCTGTAAATCAAGACATAACAGGATTATCTCAGTATACTGTCATTGTAGGAGATACAATTACTATATATGGTCATGGTTTTTCCACTCTTGGTAGCGGATTTAAAGTGTATGTAGGAGCGAATCTTGTAAATTCTTCAGATGTAAATATAGTAAGCGATACTGAAATGACTGTAAAGGTTCCTGCTCCTAAAGATACGACACTTGAGTATCAAAATATTGATATTGTCGCAGCTGACGGTTCTACTGCTACTTTAGTTGATGCTTTAAAAATAATACCTACACCTGCTGTAATTACCATAGATAATATTACTCCAAATGCAGGTTCTGTATCAGGAGGAACAAAAGTTATAATTGTAGGACAAAATTTAAGAGAAGATTTAATAGTAAAATTCGGTGGGGTTGTAGCAAAAAGTGTACAAAGTATCACTTTGCCTGGTCTTACAGCAAATCAGCGTGCTATACAAGTTACTACGCCTCCTTACAGTAAGTCCGGTCCTGTGGATGTGAGTTTAGTTGACCCTATTACAGGGTATACTGTAACCAAACAAAATGGATTTTTCTACCTTGCTGTTGAAGATACTATGGTAGTTGTTGATATGAATCCCGACCACGGATATGAAAGCGGAAACACAGATGTGACATTGTGGGGATTTAATTTTCAAAGAAGCGATGACCCTTCCCCTTACACTGTTAATTCTGACAACACAGAAATAACTTATACCAATACAAATTACACTTACAAAGACCCTGCTACTGGCAATTTAGTAGAAGGTTCCAGGGAAAGAAAACTTTATGTCACTTTTGGCGGTAACAAAGCCCAGATAAAAAGCATATTCAATCCTGGAACGGGACAACAAACTTTAAATGTGTTGTCTCCTAGTGTGACACTTAATCCCCCTGGACAAGATATGCCAGTAGATGTGGTTGTTACAGTGGAAACGACTATAAAAGATGCTAATGGAAATGTAGTCATGCACTACTCTGAACAGAGTTCTCCACCTACAAAATTTACTTACAATCCATTGCCTTCAAATCCCCAAATTTTAAGCATATCACCCGGTTCGGGAAGCCGTGCCGGTGGAGATACAGTGATTATTCAGGGATTTGATATAAGGCCAGGTGTAAAAGTGTACTTTGGGGATAAATTAGCTACTGTTAAAGATTTAACAACTGGTGGAGACAATAAGTCAGTGCTTACAGTTATTTCGCCACCATCTACTGCTTTGGGTTATGTAGACGTGAAAGTTGTAAATAAGGATGCGGATGCCAATAGAGGCTTTGCAATTTACTCAAAAGGCTATTATTACTATACTGCTCCTTCTATAAGCAATATTTTTACAAATTTTGGTTCAAAATATGGTGGTAACTTTATTACAATAACAGGTAGTGATTTTTATGTAGGGCAGACAGTCATAGATGGGGTGTATATGCCTAAATATCCTGATGTAAGAATTGGAAATATTCAATTAAAAGTAATTTCTGTTGAAGACAAAGATGGCAATATAATAGATGGAAAGAAACTTAACATTGGTACAAAGATTAAAGCTATAGTACCTGAAACACAAGTGCCTTATACAGTTGGATGGCAAGATATGACAATTCAAAATTACGATGGCATAAGTGGTACTGTAGGCGGAAGTGTGACTTTGCAAAATGCTTTTGAGATAAAAGATACTCAAAAGAATCCGACTATTACCTCCGTTGACCCTAATAAAGGGCCCACAAAAGGTGGCACACCTATCAAAATTTTGGGAAGCAATTTTGAAAAGGGAAGCATAGTTACAATAGATGGAGTGCAGGCAACCGTCACAAAAGTCTTAAGTGGCAATACTGAAATAGATGCGACTACGCCACCGGGGACATTGGGCAAAAAAATTGTTCAAGTTGTAAATCCTTCTGACGGCGGTACAGCGACATTAGTAGATGGATTTGAGTATCTTTTGATTGAAACAAAGCCCCAGATAACTAAAGTTGTTCCTAATTACGGCGGCAAAGGGACGCTTATATACATTTTTGGAAGTGACTTTTCACTGAAAGTTGGGGATAGCGAAGGAGCAAAAGCTTATATAGGAGATACTGTTCTTGAAAATGTGTATGTAATAAATGACACGACAATTACAGGAATAATACCTGACATGAGGTACTCTGGCCTTTACGATATAAAAGTTGTAAATCCTGATACTGCTCAAGCTGTGGCTCCCGAAAAGTTTCATTTCCTTGTACCAGAAAGTAGCCCAATAATAACTTCTGTATATCCGAACTTTGGTACAGTAAAGGGTGGTACTTCTATCTTGATTGAAGGAAGTGATTTTAGAAGGGGTGCAGAAGTATTTATAGGAGGCAACAAAGCTACAAACATAACTGTAAGTCCTGATGGAAAGACGATAACTGCTACTACTCCTCCAGGAGTTCCAGGTAAAACTTATGTAACTGTTGTAAACTATGATGGTGGCAATTACACTTATGGAGTTCATGAGGGGGAAAGCGGGTTTACATACGTTGTGCCCAACAGCCAGCCTGTCATTACAAAGATAGAACCTAATAGCGGCTCTACTTATGGAGGACAAGAAGTGACCATATATGGTCAAGACTTTAGAATTTCTAAAGACGAAAATGGAAATATACTAAAAGATGAAAACGGCAATCCAATAGGCCCCGAAGTGTATTTTGGAAATGTCAAAGCGGAGAAGGTTACTTATATTGATTATGGAACTTTAAAAGTTATTACACCTCCTAACGCGCCTGGAAAAGTCAGAGTAACTGTTGTAAACTATGATGCAGGGCTTGGGTACATTGACAATGGATATACTTATATTCAATCGAAACCTCAGATTAAAGAAGTTATACCTCCAAAGTTTGATAAGGCTGGAGGAACTTATAGTATTATCATAGGAAGTGATTTTGCAGTTCCTGTATATGATAACGACAAATTAGTAGTACCGGGTTCTTCTGTTTATATTGATGGAGCTAAAGTGCATGATGTAAAAGTTATAGACAGTACAATGATAAAATTTACTGCTCCTCCAGTGGACAAAATAGGCATGAAGGAATTAAAGGTGGTAAATCCAGATGGAGGAACTGCTGTATTTAAAATAGAGTATGTATCTCCAAGCTCACATCCTTTGATAACTTCTATAACTCCAAATAAAGGCAGTATTAATGGGGGCACTTATGTAACTATCAAAGGACAAGACTTTAGAGAAAAAGTTAAAGTGTATTTTGATGCTTATGAAGCGAAAGTAGTTGCGAATACCTCTGATACTATTACTGTAATCACTCCTGCCGCAGACCCGCAGAAAGACTTAGACCGTCTTGCGGATGTGACAGTGTTTAATGTTGATGACGGAGGAAGTTATACTTTAAAAGAAGCGTTTATGTATATCGCTACAGAGTCCAACCCAAAGATAACTTCTATTACTCCTAATACAGGGTCTACAAAAGGAGGAGAAACAGTAACCATAACAGGTAATGACTTTAGACAAGGAGCAAGGGTGTTTTTTGGAGATGCGGAAGCTTATAATGTAATTGTGAAAAGTTATAACACGATTGTCGTGACAACCCCAGGGCATGCAGAGGGAAAAGTAGATGTAATTGTGAGAAATCCCGATTATGCAAATGCTGTTTTGCCTCAAGGTTTTACCTATGTGCAAACAGTACCGGATAATCCAGTAGGCTTTTGGGCCGAATCAATAGCCGGTAACGACCATACATTATATTTACATTGGTCAGAGGCAAAAGGAGCAAAATACTATGAAATCTATGGTAAGACAGCTAATTCGGCAGATTACAAATTCGTTGCTGCAACAGATAAATTGGAGTATTACGTGACAAATCTTTTGCCAAATACTACTTACTCCTTTGCCATGAGAGCTGTAAATGATTTGGGCCCCAGTGATTTTGTATACACTTATGCTACTACTGATACTTCTTCTAACAGCAAATATGACACTTCTGTTACAGGAGTAAAAAATGACACTACTTATGCAACAGCAAACGGCTCGCTGGTCATTACATTAGGAGATGATATTTTAAATACGACTACTTATAAAATTGATTTGACAGGCAACCAATATAAAAATATAAGCAAATGGGTTATAAACATACCATCTAAATATAAAAATAAGACTTTTACCACTATATGGGTTATAATGCCTGGATTTAATATAAAATTTACCCTTAACAGCCTCTACCTATCAGGAGATTATGACAGAATAACAATAAATAAGCTATCGGATAAGACTTATGACGAAATATCAAGAAATATGCCAAAAGGGTATAAGATATTATCTGACATTTATGACATGACTTATGAAAAAATTGACGGCGATAAAACAAGCAGTTATCCATATTTTTACAACAAAGTGAATGTAGCATTAAATGTTGACAAAAATAGACTTGGCAGCAGGAATATAAGCTTTTCAAAGCTCATGTATATAACGGCTTGCATGAGTAGTGTACCATGTACGGGGCTGTCAATAAGCAATAATGGCATATCAAATATGATGGTAGATAGCGCATCGAATAATGTATTAGGTGATATATCTTATCCTGGCAGGTTAGCTGTTATTTATTGAGGAGTGAGAAGGTTGGAAAAGATATTTACAATTTTACTTACAATAATTCTATTTGTTTTAAGTAGTGTTTATACTTATGCTTCGGACAATCCTGTATATTACGGTACGGACAACGTGCAAAGCATCTATTACAATATGTCCTTCAAAGATATAAAAGATAGTTTTGCTAAAAATGACATAATGAAAATGACTGCTCTTTCAGTTATTAGAGGTGGAGGAAGTCAAAAATTTTATCCTAAAAGCTATTTAAAAAGAGAAGAGGCAATAGCATATATTGTAAGACTAATGGGACTGGAAGAACAAGTACAAAAAACACCTATATCCTCCTCTACTGCAGTAGGGGGGAGTAACCCTCCTACTGCTAATTCTAATCAGACTGGGCAAAATAATGCTTCTTCTCAATCAGGTCCCAAAGTAGATTCGTGGGCACAAGGAATAATTGATGTGGCAGCGAAAAATAATCTTTTGAGGAAAGAGGATATGGCTTTGGATTTTACAGCAAATGCAACAAGAGAGGAAGTTGCTTATTGGATAGCAAAAGGATTGAATCTTGCGCCGATTTACGGAAAAGATTTACAAAAAGTTTATGCTTTTTCGGATGCTAAAAGTTTTAATACTGATTATATGCCATATATTGAAGCAGTTTTAAAAAGTGGAATAATGACAGGTTACAATGATAGTAAATTTGGACCTAAAGACAACATAACCAGAGAGCAGATGGCGTCAGTTTTGAGTAGAGCTTTTAACTTAGGGTATAATTTAATGGGCTATTCAATAATAAATGCTACAGTGCAGGATATACTTTACGAAGAGGTTGCTAGGAAAAATAGTATAAAGAAAACTTTTGTTCTTCTCAATAATAAAGGGCAAAATGAGTATATTGTGGTTCAACGAACATATTCTTCAGAAGGAATAGTTCATAATTCAGATTTTTTGACTATTAGCAATGGAGTTCCTTCTTTTTCTGATTCTATTGAAAAAGGGGATAATGTGAATTTTTATATAAGCGGTCAAAATGTGATATTTGCTGAAAAAAAACCTGTATTTCACAGTACTTTGTACGGAGAGATAAAAGACATATCAGCTTCTAACATAACACTTACATCTGAATCAGGAGTTGAATATGTATTTTCTTATAACCCTAATACAAAAATCTATATAAATGATTATCCTGCTTCTATAAAAGATTTACGATATGGTCAAACTGTCACAGTATACCTTAATGGTAACACGGCTTATGCAATAAATGTTGATTATGAAGATTTGGGAAGTGGGAAAATCGATACAGGCTCAAGACAAGTAACAGGAAGCATAATGGCTATAGATAAACAAGATAATGGCATAAATATTAAATTAGACAATGGACAATTTTATTCTATTGCTTATGATGTGCCTATCATAAAAGAGGGAAATACTGTGTCTTTGTCTTCAATAAGAGAGGGAGACTATGTAAATTTGTATTTTGATGACCCTTATACAAATGCACCCATCAAGGTATTAGTAGAAAATGAATATCACAAAGTCTACTATATCATAAGAGGAAATCTCGGAAGTTTATTGGCTTCCAACAATTCTATTTCAATAAACAATGTGGAAAAGTATTATCAAGGTACATGGCAAAGTGCAAATAATTTTGCTTATTATCCTTTAGATGAAGCTAAAATATATTACAATGGCTTTGAGTGCAGCAAAGAAGACCTTAAAAATTACAAAGGAAATCAAATATATGCTACAGTTGAGAAGCACTTTGGAACAGATTCGATTACGTTTATAAACATAACCCCAACTTTTACAATGAGTTACAGTGGCATTGCAAGTTTTGATACTCAATCGATGATTCTTACATTAAATGATGGCAGAAAAGTAACTGTAAACGACGGCACAATTATTTTAAAAGATGGAATGAAGATACCCTATACTTCACTTATAGGAAATAAACAAGTATATGTATCTTTTTCCCAGACGGATAGAAGCTTATATGCTAATTTCATCTCAGTAATTGATAGTGTATATCCAGAGTATTACTATGCGAAAGGTTTTATAACCAGTGCAACATCAAATTCTATCACTATTGGTAACTTATATACAAGTTGGTGGTATCAAGCATATGGGTATTATGCTATACAAAACAATCAATGGAATATTGTAGGAGGCACAAAAACTTTCTATGTGGGAGATAAAACTTATATAGTTGATAATAGAGATAAAGATTCAAAAGTTATTCCCTACACAGAACTTTTGGATGTAAAATATGGAAAATCTAAATACACCTCTGCCCATGTGTATGTGGTATCACAAGGAGACAATGCTATTGCAATAAACATTATGAATTCAACGGGGCAAGAAAGAGTGTCTACTGCTGATGTTGTATCTATTGATGGTACCAATTTAACTCTAAATAATGTAAATGATTGGAATGAATTAAATGGGGCTTGGAATCTGAATACCTCTCTTGATACAGTAGATGTATCAAAAACGGTAATAATTAAAAATGGACAGGCAGTCAATATAAGTTCTATAAATCCGGGAGATTCACTCTATATTATAAGAAATGGCTCATCTGCTGTTATTGTAACGGTGAAGTAAGAAAAACATTGGGGGAATTGCAATGAAAAAAATTATAGGGTTAGTTATAATATTCACCCTTTTGATTCCTTTTCCTGTTCAGGTTTTTGCCAATGATGCAGGTTTTGAAGGTGGTATTGCCAATGAGCAAGAATACAAAGAAGTTGTATTTATAACGGGACAACCTATTATATTTAGTGGTGTTCTTAAAATTAATCAATCTGTAAGAGGTGATACTACTACAACAACATATAGGTATGACCTTGCTTCCGATTCAGGAGACAAACTCACACGTTCTCTTACTTTTGTTACCCAAGAAACAAAAAAACCTGAATACAACCAAGTGATTAGTCAGACTACTCTTAAGACATATACTGAAAACATAAAAATAGGGGGAAATACTTACACTTTAGACAGAAATAATGGATATATATACTCAGGCTCTGAAGTAAAAAGCATAAACCCTGGTGTAACCTACTATGCTGGTAACTATTCAGGCGTAAAATTATACAGGGTCAATGGCAATAAAGGGACTGTAAAAGTGACTATAGATGACAAAACAGTAGGATTTATTCATAAATACGGAAGTGCTGATACACATCAAATAAATTATTTAATCGAAAGCACAATGGGGTCAAATGGAGAAGTAAAAAAATGGGTTGGAGAGGCTCATGTAAATGTATCTTTTACTGATAAATCCAGTATTGAATATGTGGAAAATGACCCTCAATATATAAGTTTTAGGGGTGGATATCTTTTAAGGCGAAATAGCGGTGACATGATGAATTACTCTTATAATCTCCCAAAACTAGATGATAACGGCAACGAAATAGGAAGAAACATAGGAAATGGAAGTTTGAAACTTGATGGTGTGTCATTCGAAGATAGATTGGTGGTCCCACAGGCTAAAGACATAAATGGAACATGGGGAAAAGAGGATATTAAAAAATTGATGAGCATGGAAGTATTTCCTAATGACTCAGAATACTTTGGTCCTAAACTTCCCATATTGCGCTCAGACTTTACCGTTGCAGTTGCAAAAGCAATTGGATTAAAACCGTATGAACCGCCCAAGAGTACGCTTTATTCAGCAAGAAACAAAAGCGCTATAGAAATTTCACCTTTTATTGATATATCTACTACTGATCCGAATTATGGATATATAAAAGCAGCCAGTGATGCAGGGCTTATCTCAGGTACTGCTCCAAATCAGTTCAGTCCTTCAAGGTCTCTTACTCGTGCTCAAGCGGCAGTGATATTTATAAGAGCTTTGGGGCTTGAGAACCTCGCTCCTTCAGGAAATTTTGATACCGGTTTTTTAGATGACTACGCTATACCATTGTGGGCAAAAAGGAGTATTTACGTGGCGCGGGAGATAGGACTTATATCAGGCGATGAATATGGAAGGTTTAACCCTGATGGCTATGTTACGCGAGAAGAAGCTGCTTCAATGATTTCGAGGATGATAAATTTTATGATGAACGACCTTACTTTTGATTATGTAATGAGGATATTAAATTATCATAATTAAGACAAGGGAGAAGTCTATTGTTCAGACTGTAGACAAACTATTTTGTAAGATTGGCATTTTGTAAAGTAATGCAACTCGCGACAAAGCAGCCCGGCACTCAAGTAAGAAAGTTTATAAAGCAAAAATAGAAAAACAATCATACTTACTTGAGTGCCGGGAAACTTAGCAAGTGTGATGACGGAGGCGGGGCTGGAGCCACGGATGGCGGAAGCTGCCACCTGAGACAAGGATGTCGAATGTGGTCGGAACCCCGCCGGAGTCTGAGAGCGAGCGCTAGTTTAGCCTGCTTTGTCGCTGGAGCAAACTTGCAAAATGCCAATCAAAATTATACTTTGTCAACAAGCTCTACAAGGGAGAAATCCCTTGTTTTTTTGTAGACAGAGATTTTTTAGTTTGTAGGGGTGATAAGAGGCTTAATTAGTTACCATTGAAAAATGCAATTTTAGATTTTTATTCTTATTTAGTGAGCCTTAACAATCTAATTTCTCCTAATCTATTTCCTAATACTTCCCATTTTTCAGCAGGTTTGCACCATAAGTCTCGCTAACTTGCTGATATTATGGGCAAAAATGGACAGATTGACCCATATGCCTGTATTTTTACCGTGAAACAGGCATATATCAAAACCATATTTTCTTTTTAGTAAACCAATGGTAGCTTCTTCGCCGGAACGCCATCGTATTAGTCTTTTAAACTAGTGTTGTCGTTCAAATTTTATTCTCTTTTCACTTTTTTTGCCTGGCTTGGGTATCGCTACATGCTCTACTTTAAGTTCCCTTATCTCTTTTTCATTCGTACTCGAATAAAAACCTCTGTCTCCAGTAACTTCTTTTGGAACCTTATTTAAAACTTTTATAGCTTTCTTTACCGTTGGTACGGCTAGTGTTTTGTCAGCAGGATTACCTTCTTCCACAATGCTACAAATTATTAATCCTTCTTCTGATTCGGCCAGTGCTACTTTTCTGCCAAATTCTATATCCGCTTTTGCCTTCCCTCTTTTTATTGGCCTTGCACCTTGGTCAAATATGCTTACTACCCTGTTAGAAATTGAAATAGTTCCTTTTAATACTTCACTGGTCTGGCTTATAACTTTATCTACTATGGAAATAGTATTTTCTAATTTTTGAATAAGGAAATCTCTTGATCTGTTAGTATTTTGTGTATTCTTTATTTCTTCCTTTGCTATTTCCGAAACCTTCTTAGCTGAGCATAATACATCCTTCGCTATTTCTACCAGCTCTTTTACTGTTTGATGTACTTTTTCTTTTGCTTCATTCGTCCTGTTCTTTGTAAATTTCACTATGTTTAGTATTCTTTTTTTAATTGACCTTGTTCTGTCACGAAATTCTGCCTTTGCTGCAATACCTGTATCTTTTACCTTTTTAACCAGCCTAGTTAGCACTCTGACTCCATCTGAAAGAAGTCCTGCATCAGTAGGATAATGAATATTGGATTTTATAACTGTGGTATCTATCCTTATCTTCCTAGCTTTTATCAGTTTTTTCTCTATCGCTTTCTGAACAATGAGAGAGTTTAATTCCTCTAAAGTATCTTTCCCAAATCTTTTTGTAAGCTTTGCCAAAGTAGTATAGTCAGGTACTTCGCCACAAATAGGTATATGACAGAATATCCTCCAAGTAATACTGTCACCTACTTCTTTGCATAATGTCTCATATCCAAGATTGTATCTGAATTTGAGGTACATCATTCGAATGTATGTATCAACTGGAGTACTATGTCTTCCACATTTGGAATTGAACTTTTCTATAAAAGGTGCAAAAAGAGACTCATCTTTTAATAGTTCATCAACAATTGCTAGTTCACCTTGTAATTTTAAATATGATTCTGGGAGCAATTGGTCAAATACACTCAATTGTTTGAAATCCTTGTTCTCTATTATCACCATCTTCTATTCCTCCCTTTACAACTCAACTCTATTATACTACAAATGATTAAATCCAAGAGAGGAATAGTCTAGATTTTTTGCGGAGTTAAGACCCCCATTTTTCAATGAAAACTAATTAGATAGAATAAATATATACATAAGGACATATATTTTATTTAGTAGTTCACAATCGGAGGGGAAAAATGAAATATGCCATTTATGGAATTTCTTTAATATTTTTTAGTTTAATAATTTTACCTTCTGTAATAGTTTTTGGTTTTAATCCTCACAAAACTTCCTCAACGCCTACGAGTGAGGTCAAGCTTATTGATGGAGGGAAGCTAGTAAAATTAGACAATTTAGATAATACAGATTTGTACCATACCGTGAATGTCTTTATAACAAATCAAAACAAAATCCAGAAAATGGATTTAGAGGAATACGTAAAAGGAGTAGTTGCTGCAGAAATGCCTGCAGAATTTGAAATGGAAGCTTTAAAGGCACAAGCTGTTGCAGCGAGGACTTATGTGCTCTCGAAAGAAATAGCTTTGGGAGGAAAAGGCTGTGATTTACATCCGGGGGCTGATGTGTGCACTGATTCGGAACATTGCCAAGCATGGCAATCTGAGGGGGAGCTGAAGGAAAAATGGGGAGAAAATTTTGATAAATACTATGCAAAAATATCTCAAGCAGTAGAAGATACAAAAGGGCTTGTATTAGTTTACGATGATGCTTTAATTGTGCCAGCTTATCATGCTATAAGTGGAGGAAAAACAGAGAATTCTGAGGACGTATGGCAGAGCAAAATTCCCTATTTAAGAAGTGTGGTTTCTCCTGGAGAAGAGGCAGCATCAAAATATAAAACTACTGTTATAGTGTCAAAAGAAGAATTTATAAATAAATTAAAGCAAAAAGAGCCTTCTTTGAAATTGGATAATAGCAATATTTTAAATCAAATAAAAGATGTAGAAAGAACACAAGTTGGGCACGTTAAAACTTTAAAAATAGGGAATATAACTTTTAATGGTAAAGATATAAAAGAAATTTTTAATTTAAATTCTACAAATTTTAGCTTTGAGGCACAAGGAAATAACATTGTAATAACCGTCATAGGTTATGGTCACGGAGTGGGAATGAGTCAATATGGAGCAAATGCAATGGCGAAACAAGGGAAAAAGTTTGACGAAATATTGAAATATTATTATACAGGGATAGAAATAGTAAAAATTGAAGATTTATTGAAAATACAGCACTGATAAAGTGCTGTATTTTTTGTATAAATAATTAAGTTAATGGTTAAAATACCATTTGGAGGTGAAAAATGTGAGAATAAACAGGGAAAATTTGATAAGATTTTTCGATAGAAAGGGTTTTTACATAGTATTATTTTTATCCGTAGTAGTGATAGCCGCTACATCAGTTTATGTTACTAATAATAATTTAAAAAAATTAGAAGAACTCAGAAAAGCACAGCAAGAAGAAATTAATTCAGCTATTGAAAGTGATTGGGGTTATGAAGAAGAACTAGCGCAAGCTCAGGAAGAAAAAGAACAGCAAAATAATTCTACAGCTGTTATCAGCCAACAACAAGAAAATAACGTATCTGACAAAAAAGAAAATCCTCAACCGGTAACAAAAAATAGTGACGAGGTTAAAAGTTCAGGGAAAAATGATAGTTTAACAAACAGCAAAGTAGCAACTGTTATGGCAAGTACTACATCCACAATAAAAAAAGATAGTAATTTATCTTCTACGATGTTAGTTTTATTGAAGCCTGTAAATGGAGACATAATATTAGAATTTGCTAAAGATAAGCTTGTATTTTCAAAAACCCTTCAAGAATGGACAACTCATAAAGGTGTAGATATTGGATCAAACTTAGGAGAACCTGTATTGTCAGCTATGGATGGAATTGTGACAAAGGTATATAAAGATCCAAAATTAGGGAATACTGTTGTTATAAAAAATGGAAAATGGGAAACACGGTATGCAAATTTAGACGATGAGATTTTAGCAAAGGAACAAGAAAAAATAGTAAGAGGACAGCAAATAGGGAAAATAGGAGAATCAGCAAAGTTTGAAGTTGGGGAAGGACCCCACTTACATTTTGAACTTTTAGAAAATGGAATACCTGTTGATCCAATAGCATATTTTAAATAAGAACACCTGCTTAAAAAGACTTGGATACTTCCCGTATTCAAGTCTTTTTTGTTTTTATAAATATTCTAATGGCTTTGTTTTGGCATATACATATTAATGAGATTTGAAAAATTTAAAGGGGGTTTTGGGTTTGAAAGATTACATAGAAGAGAGAACACTAGAAATATCAAAATATATAGTAGAACACAAAGCAACTGTAAGAGAAGCTGCGAAGGTTTTTGGAGTTAGCAAAAGCACAGTTCACAAAGATGTGACAGAAAGGCTTCCAGATATAAACTTTGAATTATATAAAGAAGTGAGAGAGATTCTAAGCAAAAATAAAGCGGAAAGGCATATAAGAGGAGGAAAAGCAACTAAAATAAAATATCAAAAAACGAACAATAAATTTTAAGAAAATAAAAGAGGATTTTGTAAATTTGTAGCGAATTAATAAATTGATAATAAATTAAACATTTCGGCATCAATGTCGATAATTTAAGTGGATGCCATTTTTGTCGAAATACATAAGAAAGGTGTGTTTGGATGTTTGCGATCTCTAAGGATATCGGAATTGACCTTGGCACGGCATCTGTCCTGGTCTACATCAAAGGGGAAGGAATTGTTTTAAAAGAACCATCAGTTGTAGCAATTGATAGAAATACTAATAAAATTCTTGCAGTTGGCGAAGAAGCACAAAGAATGGTAGGCAGGACGCCAGGGAATATATTAGCCATGAAGCCTATGAGGGCGGGAGTAATTTCTGACTACGACGTTACAGAGAAAATGCTTAGGTATTTTATAAACAAAGCCTGCGGGGGAAGGTTTTTATTAAGACCCAAAATAATGATTTGTATTCCAAGTGGCGTAACACAGGTAGAAAAAAGAGCTGTCATTGATGCAGCATTACAAGCAGGAGCGCGAAAAGCTTATCTAATCGAAGAACCTATTGCGGCAGCCATAGGAGCAGGATTAGATATATCACAGCCTAGTGGAAATATGATTGTAGATATTGGGGGAGGCACCACTGACATAGCCGTAATTTCTTTGGGGAGTTCAGTGGTGTCTAAAAATATTAAAGTAGCGGGGGACAATTTTGATGAGGCAATTATAAGGCATATGAGAAAAAAACATCATATAATAATAGGAGAAAGAATGGCAGAAGAAATAAAGATAAATATAGGTACTGCCTACTTTGACGGTAAAGAAGAGAAAATGCTAGTAAAAGGGAGAAGTTTAATGTCAGGTTTGCCTCAGAATGTAGAAGTGACTTCCAGTGAAATATGTGAAGCATTAAAAGAGCCTCTTGAAGAAATTGTTGAAGCTGTCCACAGTGTATTAGAAAGAACACCTCCTGAATTAGCGGCGGACATAAGTGACAAAGGGATAGTACTCACGGGTGGCGGAGCATTGCTAAAAGGAATGGACAGGCTTTTAAGGGAAAGGATGAATACACCTGTATATCTTGCAAATGACCCTATAAGTTGTGTGGCTTTAGGTGCAGGGAAAGCATTGGATTCTCTTGAATTATTAGAAAAATCAGAAACTGTAATAGACGTATACAAAATCAATAAGTAAGAAGGTGATTTTATGTTAAGAGGGCTTTACACTGCCTCTTCGGGGATGATTACCCAAACTAAGATAATGGATGTTTTGGCGAATAATCTTGCAAATGTTAATACAGTAGGATATAAAAGAGATGTGGTAGTTACTTCCTCTTTCCCAAATTTTGAAGTAACAAGACATGGTGGCGATAACACACCGCCTAACGGGAAAATTGGAAGAATGGATTACGGCGTGTTAGTTGACACTTTTCATACAAATTTTGAAGAAGGTGCTTTTTCTCAAACAAATGGTAAGTTAGACTTTGCGATAGATGGCAATGGGTTTTTTGTGGTAAATACCCCTAATGGTCAAAGGTATACAAGGGATGGCTCTTTTACTTTATCCAAAGATGGGTATTTAGTCACACAAGAGGGATATATTGTAGAAGGGGAAAATGGGCCTATACAGTTGTCACAAGGAGACATTTCTGTTGATGAGATGGGCAATATTATAAACAATGGTCAATTGGTGGACAGGCTTAGAATTGTGGATTTTGATAATTATGATGGTTTAAGAAAAGAGGGCAATAATTTATTTTTTATAGATAACAGTGCCAATGTACAAGTTATTCCTGCAACAGGGAAAATAAAGCAAGGTTTTTTAGAACAGTCAAATGTGAATTCCGTTAAAGAAATGGTAAATATGATAAGCGTGATGAGAAATTATGAATCAAATCAGAAGGTTGTAATTGCTTTTGATGAGACTCTTGGAAAAGCTGTCAACGAAGTTGGAAAAGTATAAGGAGGATGAAAATTATGATGAGGGCATTGTGGTCTGTAGCAACTGGCATGACTGCTCAGCAACTTAACGTAGATGTTATCGCGAATAATCTTGCGAATGTAAATACTACTGCTTTTAAAAGAGATAGGGCCGAATTTAAAGATTTAATATATCAAACTTTACAAAGAGAAAACGTATATGGTGGACAAGGTAAACCTGTCAATATGCAAGTAGGGGTAGGCGTGAGACCTTCAGCAATTGTAAAAGATTTTACGGAAGGAAGCCTCCAGCAGACAGAGAATCCTTTGGATTTGGCATTGGATGGAGAAGGCTTTTTTGCTGTGTTAGGACCAGATGACAAAGTTTATTACACGAGGGATGGAAGTTTTAAATTAAGTGCTGACGGTAACACTTTAATGCTTGTAACTGCTGACGGCTATCCTGTATTAGATGACAGCGGTAATCCCATAGTTTTTGACAGCACTGAAAAAGATATATCAGTATCGCCAATGGGTGTAATAAGCGTAAAAAATCCTGATGGAACTACTCAAGAAGTAGCTACTTTAGGAATCTATAATTTTGTCAATCCTCAGGGACTTTTAAGTGTGGGTAGTAATCTCTATGAGCCAACAGAAGCCTCAGGGCAGCCTGGTACAAGAGATGACTTTCAAGGAAGAATGGGCAAAGTCATGCAAGGATTTTTAGAAACCTCAAATGTCCAAGTTGTAAAGGAAATGGTGGACATGATTGCCGCACAAAGAGCTTATGAAATAAATTCAAAAGCTATACAAGCAGCTGATGAAATGCTGGGAATTGCAAATAATCTGAGAAGATAATTTATTGAAAGGGATGACCTTGCATGGAAATAAATCCTATAAATAACAGTGACATAAATAAATTTCAAATTGATTTGCAAAAAGATGGAAGTGATTTTGAACGAATAATACAACAGGCGATAAAATACAAAGACAGTAAAAAGCTTAAAGAAGCATGTCAGCAATTAGAGGCAACTTTTATAGGGCTTATGTTAAATGAGATGATAAAGACAATTCCAGAAGACCCATTGACGGGAGATAGCCTAGCAAATGATATTTTTACTTCTATGTTATATGATAAATATGCTGAAATGTTGGCTCAAAATGGATCTTTTGGACTGGCTGACCAAATATATAATCAACTTTCTAAGAAAGTGTGAAAGGGCGCTTGCCCTTTTTATTTTTCATTTTTTTGTGATATAATCAATGATAAGCCACGGTTTTGGCATATCTTCAAATTCCGCTAAAAAGAGGTGAAGAATAGAGTGGAAAATAAAGACATAAGAAAAATTCTTCCTCATAGATATCCTTTTTTATTAGTGGATAGAATAATAGAAATTGAAGAAGGTAAAAAAGCTGTTGGAATAAAAAATGTGACCGCTAATGAACCTTTTTTTCAAGGGCATTTTCCAGACAATCCTATAATGCCAGGAGTTCTTATTGTTGAGGCATTGGCACAAGTAGCCGGGATTGCTGTTATGAATATAGAAGAGTTTAAAGGTAAATTAGGGCTTTTTACAGGTATTGATAAATGTCGCTTCAAAAAAGTGGTAAGGCCTGGTGACCAACTTGTTTTAGAAGTTTTAATAGATTCTATAAAGATGGGGCTTGTAAAAGCTAAAGGTGTTGCAAAAGTTGGAGATGAAGTTGTAGCTACTGCAGAGCTTATGTTTATAATGACTGAAGAAAATTAAGGAGTTGTATGTATGTCGACGGCTAAAAAAACTGTAAAAGCGGCTAGCGTCATAATGATAATAACTCTACTGAGTAAAGTATTTGGATTTTTGAGAGATATGGCTTTAGCTTCCCAATTTGGTACATCTGTTTCCATGGATGCATATAATATGGCGATTGTCATACCTATGATACTTTTTGCAGCAGTAACTGCTTCAATAGCTACTACTGTTGTGCCAATATTTACCGAATATTTACAAAAAGAGGGGAAACAAAAGGCTTTTGATTTTATAAATAACCTTTTAGGTGTGGTATTAATTGCGACAGTAGTTTTAACTTTCTTGGGTTTTATATTTGCACCTTATCTTGTAAAATTTGTAGCGCCAGCTTTTACAGGGGAAAAATTTGAGTTGACAGTAAAACTTACGACTATATTATTACCTACAATGGTGTTAATAGCTGCATCTAATATTTTCACTGGTGCTCTTCAGGCGATGGAACATTTTACTGTTCCTGCTATGATAGGTATACCTTACAATATTATCGTAATAACAGTAGCAATTTTATATGGGAGCAAATTTGGGATTACGATAGTAGCTTATTCTATAATTATTGCTACTTTCATACAAGCATTAATGCAGTTGCCTGTTTTATACAAATTAGGTTACAAAATCAAGTTAAGAGTGAATTTTAAAGATGAAGGAGTAAAAAGAGTCATTTTATTGGCAATGCCTGTACTTATGGGAACAGGGATACAGACTATAAATGTTTATGTGGATAGAGTGATAGCTTCTTTTTTGCCTGATGGGAGTATTGCAGCATTGAATTATGCCAATAGGCTTAACATGTTTGCATTGGGGATTTTTTCAACAGCAATTGCAACTGTTATATACCCTGTTTTATCGAAACATTCAGTAGCGGACGACAAAGAAGGCTTTCTAAAGAGTTTAAATTTTGCGGTAAGTGGTATTTTATACGTATTAATACCTGTATCAGTTGGTGCAATGGTACTCCGAGTGCCTATAATAAAAGTATTATTCGAAAGAGGAGCTTTTGATGAGAGGTCGACATATCTTACCTCAATTGCCCTTTTTTATTTTGCCATAGGAATGACTGCGTATGGCCTTAGAGATGTCTTAAGTAGAAGTTTTTACTCTATGAAAGATACAAAAACTCCTATGATAAATGGTGCTATGGCTGTATTACTAAATATTGCACTTAATTTAATTTTGGTTAGATATTTAAAATTAGGTGGACTTGCACTTTCTACTTCTATTGCAGCCATATTTGTTACTTTTCTTTTATTTACTTCTTTAAAAAGAAAACTTGGGAAAATAGGCGGGAAATACATGTTTATGAGTTTTATAAAGGCAATGTTTGCAGCAATTGTAATGGGGGTGATAGTGCATTTTATGTATAATAATTTAATTGTTAAGATGCCGTCAGATAAAAGAATTTATGAGGTTATAGTCCTGTTTATAACTATATTAGTGGGGGCTATAATTTACTCTACTATTGTATTGGTTACTGATAAGTCTGCTTTTTCTTATCTCAAAAAAGGCATAAAATTTCTAAATTCTAAACTTGTACGAAATTAATTTTGTAAATGAGGTGGTATTATGAAATCAAAAGTATATTTTTACAATCTGAGGGCAAACAAAGCTAGCAGCAGTTTGCCCTCCAAAGTAGCGAGAATTTTTGATGTAGCGGGTTTTAAAAACATTATTGATAAAAATGATTTGGTAGCTATTAAAATTCACTTTGGAGAAAAGGGAAACAACGCCTACATAAACCCTATATATGTAAGAAAAGTGGTTGACAAAATTAAAAGTTATGGGGGAAAGCCTTTTTTAACAGATACAAATACTCTTTACAAAGGCAGTCGTTCAAATGCAGTTGACCATTTGGTGACAGCGATTGAAAATGGTTTCGCATATGCTGTTGTGAACGCACCAATAATAATTGCTGACGGTATTTTAAGCAAAGATTCTGTAGAAGTGAAAATTGATAAAAAGCATTTTGACACTGTAAAGATTGCTTCAAATATTTTCTTTGCAAACTCAATGATTGTGATGTCACACTTTAAAGGTCATGAATTGGCTGGCTTTGGAGGAGCTATCAAAAACTTAGCTATGGGGTGTGCACCTGCAGCAGGAAAACAACAGCAGCATTCAACAGTGCAGCCTATCGTAGGAAAGGGATGTACTGCATGTCAAATGTGCATCAGGAATTGCCCCGTAAATGCGATATCTTTGGTCAATGGTTCAGCTTATATTGACCCTTCTATATGTATAGGGTGTGGAGAATGCGTGTCTATTTGTCAATATGGTGTCATAAAGCCTCAATGGGGAACTGATATGGATGCTTTTGTAGAGAGAATGACGGAATACGCATATGGCGCTTATTCTACAAAAAAAGGCAAAATTGCGTTTATAAATTTTGTCATGAATGTTACACCACTTTGCGATTGTACGCCTTGGAGTGATGCTCCTATTGTTCCTGATATAGGAATATTAGCTTCCTTTGACCCTGTTGCTATAGATCAGGCAAGCTATGACCTTGTGAATCAGCAATTTGGTCACAAAGGCACAGCTTTAGAAGAAGCAGGATATGGCATGAATCCTGGAGAAGACAAATTTAAAGCTTTGCACCCTGAAACAAAAGGAGAACTACAATTAAAATACGGCGAAGAAATTGGCTTGGGTACAAGAGATTATGAACTTATTGAACTAAAATAGCAGGTTAATCCTGCTATTTTTTTAAAATTTTTAATGATTTTTGACAACGTTTATAGTATTATATTATTAGAGAAATCAACGGGAGATAAAGGAGAGAAATTTAATGGAAAAGTATTTTGTTATAATTTCCATAATTTCGGTGGTAACACTAATATTGCTTTTATTAGTTCTGATAGCTTTTGTTAAATGGACGGATAGAATTTTTGGAATTGAAAATGAGAAAAAAGGGAAAAATGACAAAGATAAAAAAGAAAAAAATAATTAATATGGCATAAAAAGGGGCTGATACTTTGGAAATAGGTTTTAAAAGGAATGAGGTAAAAGGAGTAGTTTTTTACACAATACCTTCTTTTGAAAGGACGGGGCTTGTCAAACACCTTTTTACTACTCGGATTGGCGGTGTAAGTAAAGGCAAATACGCTTCCTTGAATTTAAGCTTAAAAAGATATGACACTAAAGAGGAAGTCTATGAAAATTTTAAAATAATATGTGATATTGGCGGTTTTTCATATGAAGATATGGTTTTTTCAGACCAAGTTCATAGTGATGTTATAAAAAAGGTGACTTACGAAGATAAACGCAAAAACTTTGGTGGAAGTGATATCTCTGGTGTAGATGCCCTTATGACTAATGAAAGAGGCATTCCTCTTGTTACATTTTATGCCGACTGTGTGCCTTTGTTTTTCTTAGACCCTGTCAAAAAAGTTATTGCCCTTGCACACGCAGGATGGAGAGGCACAGTAGCCTACATTGGGCCTAAAATAGTTAATGCCATGAAAGAAGAATACGGCTCAAATCCCAAAGATATACTTGTAGGGATAGGCCCTTCTATATACAAATGCTGCTATGAAGTAGGTGATGATGTTGCGAATAAAATTAAAGATGTTATTGATGAATGGGAAAAAGTTCTTGTGAAAAAGGCGGGGGGCAAATGGATGCTGGATTTACAGCTTACCAACCACATTGAACTTATAAATACTGGCATACCAGATGAAAACATTACAGTAAGCCAAATGTGCACCCATTGCAATAGTGAATTTTATTCCTATAGAAGAGACAAAGGCATGACAGGCAGTATGGCAGCTTTTATGGAACTTAAGTAGTTTTTCTTTTATGATATTTGTTCTAATATATAAGTTAAAGAAATGGTTATTTATGTTTTTTGCATATTGACTATTTCTATATTGGATAATATAATCAAATTGAATAATATGATAATATAGTAAATAAAAATAGTGAAAGAGGTGGTAAGAATGAGAGTAAATGCTACAGAATTCAAAACAAGAGTTGGTAAATATTTAGAATTAGTTGATAAAGAAGAAATTATTATAACGAAAAATGGACGTGAAGTTGCAAAACTTATTCCAGCAAAAAAAGAAGGTACTCCAAATGCAGATTTTTTGTATGGAATTTTATCTGACTATCCTAACAAAAATATATCTGCTGAGCAAATACGGGAAGAAAGAATAAGAAATAAATACAATTAAAGGGGAGGGAAGATTACCCGTTAAATAACAATATGGGTATAATAGGTTAAATGATGAAAGTGTTAATTGATACTAACGTTATTCTTGATGTTTTATTAAAAAGAACTCCCTTTGACGTAGATGCTTATAACATATTAAAATTAGCGGAAGAAAAAAAGATAAATGCTTATTTAGCTGCTTTTTCAATTACGGATATATATTATTTCATAAATAAAAACCTTTCTCACAATGAAAGCATAAAAGCATTAGAAGCTTTGTTAAGTATAGTAGAAGTAGTGAGTATAACAAAACATGATATAAAGAAAGCAATGAATTTTAAGGAGTTTAGAGATTTAGAAGATGCTTTACAAATGCAATGTTTGAAAAAGTTAAAGGGTGATTTGATTATTACAAGAGATGAGGAATTCCAAAAAATAACTAATAAAGCAATATCACCAAAAGATTTTTTATCCAATGAGAGCTTAAATTAAAAACTAATACAAATGCTACCATACTTTTTATGCCATAAGACCTATTAAGGTCTTTTTTATTTTATCTAAAAACTTTTGTTCACAACTTATGCAATTTACTAAATATTCCGCTACAATTCCTGCCATATTTATGGTATATTTTTTGCATAATATACATTGAAGGGAGGCTTGTCACTATGATTGAAAGGATTTTTGAAATTATACAAAAAGAGGATAAAAAGAATCCTTTAACAGATGACCAAATAGCCGCAATTCTCAATATTAAAAGAGAAGATGTGACACAATTTAGACTGAAAAATAATATTCCTGACTCAAGAGAAAGAAGAAAACCTTACCTTTTAGAAGATGCAAAAAAAATAATTTCAAAGGACCCAAATATTTCAGATAGAAATTTGACAAAACAATTAAATAATTTAGGATATAATATTTCTCGTTTTGTAGCTACACAAATAAAAAAGGAAATTTTAAAAGATAAAATTGCAGATAATTTAGTGCAACAAAGTACTATTAAAAACGATAATGTAAATTTTGAAACTCCTAAAACAGCTAAAAGCTTACTCTCATTTAAAGAGATTATTGGAAGCGAAGGAAGCCTTAAAGTGCAGATAAGCCTTGCAAAAGCTGCAGTACTTTATCCTCCCCATGGATTGCATACTTTAATAGTAGGACCATCAGGATCTGGAAAAAGCCAGTTGGCTGAAGCAATGTACAACTATGCAATAGAGTCTGGAAAATTTAATGAAAATGCGCCTTTTGTAGTTTTTAACTGTGCTGATTATGCGGATAATCCACAACTACTCATGGCGCAACTTTTTGGTTATGTAAAAGGCGCTTTCACAGGGGCTGATACTGCAAAAGCGGGATTGGTAGAAAAAGCTGATGGTGGAATTTTGTTTTTGGACGAAGTCCACAGGCTTCCAAGTGAAGGACAAGAGATACTCTTTTATTTGTTGGACAAAGGAAAATTCAGACGATTAGGGGAAACAGAAAGTACTAGAGAGGCACAAATTATGCTTATTGCTGCTACTACTGAAAATCCTGAATCTTCGCTATTACTTACTTTTAGGAGAAGAATTCCTATGGTGATAGAACTTCCTTCTCTTTCAGAAAGACCTCCCCAAGAAAGATATGAAATTATACATCATTTTTTCTCAAAAGAGTCTTTTAGAATTAATAAATCGATTATTGTAAAAAAAGAGGCAGTAAGAGCTCTTATGCTTTATGACTGTCCGGGGAATATAGGGCAGCTAAGGAGCGATATTCAAGTTGCTTGTGCGAGGAGCTTTTTAAATTCATTAGGGGGTAAAAGCTCTTCATTGACAATAGACCTTTCAGATTTACCTAACCACGTAAAAATGGGGATAATCAGAGTAAATAAAAGAGATCCCGAAATAGAAAGATATTCAAATGAAGACATTATGGTGTATCCTGACAAGGAAATTAAGTTATATCCAAAAGAAGATAGATATATGCTGCCTGATGAAATATATCAATTTATAGAAGAAAGGTTTATTGACTTAAAAAGACAAGGACTTACAAAAGAGGAGATAGATAAAATTCTCGGGAAAGAGATAGAGGCGGAGCTGAAGAAATTTGCTGTAAATGTAAAATCTAACATAACAATTTCAAAAAAAGAATTGACAAACATAGTAGGAGAAAAAATTGTAAATGCTGTTGAAAAAGCATACGAGATTGCTAAAAAAAGTTTTAAAAACTTAGAGGATAATCTCTTTTATTCCCTTGCTATACACTTAAGTGCTGCTTATGAAAGAATATTAAGCGGCAAACCAATAATTAATCCTCAACTTGAAAACATAGTGAAAGAATATCCTGTTGAGTATTCTATTGCTAAAATTATGGCAAAACAAATTAACAAAGAATTAGAAATACAGCTGCCTGATGAAGAAGTGGGCTTTATTGCTATGTATCTAAGGACATTCTCAGGGGACAAAGAAATAACTAAAGGCAGAGTGGGCGTAGTTGTGCTTACGCACGGCCATGTTGCAAGTGGCATGGCAGAGGTGGCAAATAAACTCTTAGGGGTAAATCATGCAGTCGGTATAGATATGGCTCTTGATGAAAGCCCAGAATCTGTTCTTGAGAGGACAATTGAAGTAGTGAAAAGAATAGACGAAGGCAAAGGCTGCATTATTTTGGTTGACATGGGTTCATTAATTACCTTTGGTGAAATTATAACCAAAAGGACAGGGATACCTACAAGAGTGGTAGGAAGAGTAGATACGGTTATGGTGTTGGAAGCTGTCAGAAGAGCTATTATACCGGATACTAATTTAGATGAAATAGCAGATGCGTTAGACGTAGATAAAACATATATAGGAAGAGTTGAAGGTATAAAGAGTAAAGATAAGCTTCCAAAAGCAATTGTAACTGTATGTATTACAGGAGAGGGAACAGCGTTAAAAATAAAGAAATATATTGAAGATGTCTTACCACAACTAAAAGATGATTACAAAATAATACCTGTTGGAATGCTCAGGCAGGAAGATATTGAAAAAGAAATTTCAAAAATAAGAGAAGAAAATGAAGTGGTAGCTTTTGTTGGTACAATAAATCCCGGCATAAAAAGTATACCTTTTATATCTGTTGAAGATATTTTACATGGCACAGGGATTGAAAAATTCAAAAAAATTGTCAATTTAGAGAAAGAAAATCCTTTAAAAGAAGTAATACAGGAAGACCTTATTTTTCATGATTTAGATACTTCTATGAAAAGTGATGTTATAGATAAATTGGTGGAGATATTGCAAGATAAAGGCTATGTAGATGAAAGGTTTTTACTAAGTGTATATAAAAGAGAGTCAATGGGGGCTACTATTTTAAAAGGAGGGATTGCTATACCTCATGGTTACCCAGAACATGTCACAAAACCTGCCATAGCTGTTGCAAAATTGAAAGAGCCTATTTATTGGGAAGGTGAGCTTAAGGCAGATTTGGTGTTTATGATAGCGCTGAAGGAAGATTCAAAGGATTACTTTATGTATTTGTATCAAATTTTAACTGAAGAACAAAGCATCAATGCCATAAGAAAAGCTAAAAGTTCCCAAGAAATAAAAAATATTATTATAAAATAGCACAAAACATGTCAGATAGTTGGCACGGCTCTTGCAAGAGAAATATAGTGACTCAACGAGGAGGTAATATTCAATGAAACTTACAGAGTTTTTTCATAAAGAATTAATCGTAACTAAGTTAGAAGCTAAAAGTAAAGAAGAAGTATTTGAAATACTTTATAGGAAGTTACTAGAAAATGGCTATGTTAAAGAGAGCTTTTTAGAAGGAATTATAAATAGGGAAAAAACTTTTCCCACAGGATTGCTTCTTAATGGCAATAACGTAGCAATTCCTCATACTGATGCGGAACACGTTTTAAAGCCAGCAATTGCTGTAGCGACACTCTGCAGACCGGTTGTATTTAAAAATATGGCTAATCCAGAAGAAGATGTACAGGTAAATATAGTATTTATGATAGCTTTAAATGAAAGCCATAGTCAAGTGGAGATGTTGCAACAATTAGTAGAACTTATTCAAAATAAAAACTTTTTAAAAAGTATTTTAAATGCTAAAGGTGGTGAGGAAATAATTGATTTAATAAAAATGATTTAATAAAAAATTAAAAAATCAAAAGGTTAAAAAGAAAGATTTCATAAATGGTATACGGTGTAATGTCAAGTAGCAAAATTGGAAATTAAGAAAAAAACTGCACTCAATAAGCCCAAAAAAGGCAACACTTAATAAACCCATAAACAGCGCAGGCTTACAGGTAATAATTGGGAGAATATTAACTATGTTTAATCATGCTATGTGTTAGTTACCATACCTCGCGGTCTATATATTTTTGGCCTTTGCTCAGCAATGCAAAGACCAGCCTGACAAAGTTTACGTGCCGTGAGGACGAGGGCTCTTTTATGCTGATGCCTGTTAATTTCTTTATACTTCTTGTAGTAAAAGGCTGTATACTCATCTACATGCATCCTAAGTAGATTAGAGGCCTCTACAAGATAGTATCTTAAATAGAAGTTGCCACACTTAGCTTCATCTGTTTTAGGCAAATGAGTGTACGACTTTTTAAAGCCCTTGACTACACTCGGATTTAGCACATAAAACAGAGGATTAAAGGCAAGGAGACTGGAAGATGAGGCTAAATGAAGGTGCAGATGCCATCCAAAATTAGAAGTAGACTCCATCCCAATTTTAATAGAGGAGGCATCTATTTTAAGAGCATAGACAATAATATCAGCGATTAACTTATCAGCACCTTCAAGGTCATTTTAAATAATGGTGTATTAGCTTATCAAAGAATAATTTATTTGAAGGTTTAAAATTTCCTGTGTAGGGTTTTAAACCTTAACTGACAATTATTTTAAATTTAGCGAAAAAATGAGATTTTTAAAGCTTGATTGAGTTAATCACAAAATATTGAGATAGGGGGATTTAAAATGGATATTAGGCAAGAAGTAGTGAAAATGGCACAAGAAGCGGAGAAATATGGACTTATCAAATACAAATCAGGTAATTTCAGTGTGCGGGATAAATATAGCGGATATATATATATTACACCTTCTTGGATTCCAAGAGAAGAGCTTACACCAGAAATAATTTCAGTATTAGATGGGAGTGGTAAAATACTCTCGTCTGTGTATAAGCCATCAGCTGAATATTTAATGCATGTTAAAATTTATCAAAACAGGAGTGATGTATTTGCTATTTGCCATTCCCATTCATTATATGCTACGACATTTGCAATTGCCAATATAGAGATTCCACCCGTTAGTAGAGAAGCTGTACATTACGGCGCAATAACGATTCCTGTAGCAGATTATGCACCACCGGGGTCAGAGGAACTGGCAGATAATGTAGTAAAAACTTTAGGACAATACGATTGCTGCTTGTTAAGGAATCATGGTGTAGTTACTGTAGGAAAAAATGCAGAAGATGCTTTGATTAAGCTTGTATATGTAGAGGAAAATGCCAAAGAATTTTTTAATTTAAAATTGTTAGGTGTATCCTTTCAACCTCTTAGTTTGAGTAGTGAGGAATATATAAGTGCTTTTGTGCCTTATTACAACAAATAAGCAATATTATATAAAGCTTGTAATGAAATGCATCATTGCTAGTTTATTGTCAATCCAAGCTGACATAAAGAGAGAAGTGGTGTTGAAAATGTTGCAGAGATGAGAGATATATAGTATAACACACATAGTATTGAAACATTTACACAATTTGTTAGGAAGGAGATTTTATTTTAAACATTAAAAACTATTTAACATATTAAGAAATGAAGATATAGGGATGTGCAAAGGTAAGTAAAATTATCAAAAGCAAAAACCAAAATATATATTATATGTAATATACTACCATCAAAACTTCAGTTGAACACAAAAATCCAAAGGAAAGTAAAAAGAGGAGCTAAAAAAGGGCATAAATATCCTGTAGAAGTCAAATGTTAAAAAGTGGCATGAACTAGATTCAGTGAAAATTAAGCCGATTGCATCAGAGCACTAAGAGATTTAAACTCATCAAATTTACCTAGCTTAATAGCTACAATAGCGACAGTAAGCAAAGTAATATGGCCAAAAGTATTAAGGTTGCTGACAGAATTAATATTTCTAACATAAGCTTTTTCAAAATCTAGGGCCTTAAAGCGAGAATTATATCTTTCTGATTCTACTCTTAGTCTATAGACAGCCTTAAAATATAGGGAGTCTCTATTAATAGAGGACCTATAATCAGAAGATATAATAGCATACTTAGTACAACCTCTATGCTTTTTGCCATTAAAATATTTAGGATGCTGAATAGGGCAAGCAGAGTCATCTTTAGAATTGCAGAACTTGGCTTAATAAAACCATCAAAATATTGCTTGCCGTCTTTGAGCATTTTAATACCCGCTTCACAAACGATATAACCATCATCAGTCAGTGGGGGATTTTTAGAATTACGCTTGTTAAGAGGAATAAAACAATGACCATGAAGAGTATTTCTAACATAATTATAAAGTCTCTTAACATCATAACCCTTATCAGCGATAAAATTAGTACCAATTAGTTTAAATCATTTATTAGTATCAGCAAGTAAAGACAAAGCGACATCAAAATCAGGGACATTAGCGGGAGTAGTAGTTTCAGCGATAGGCAATCCAGAGATAGCATCAACAATAATGTGATTTTTATAGCCCCAATAAAACTTATATCGTTTATTAGAAGAATCATTAGAAGCAGAATAAACGCCTAATTTACAATCCTTATCAGACTTAGGCTGATTATCTTTAGAGAATTTATTTTTAGAAAAAGACTTAGGGTTATTTAACTTAGTGTTAGCTTTAATAGGGGTAGAGTCCATGGAAATAAACTCACCTGAGATAATGCTCATATTTTTGAGGATATTAACCTGATTTTGAAAGATAGAGGTCAAATAATCATGAGAGAAGTCATTAATAAAACGGCGGAAAGTCCAATAAGAAGGAAGAGGTTTAAAAATGTTGAAGCCACAAAGATAAGCAATGATAAGATTATTGCGGAGATAATCTAAAAGGTCAGAAATTGTACCGAATCTTTCAGCTTGCATAACAATAAAAGCTCTAAACATTGCATGATGAGAATAACCCTTACGGCCAGGGCCAGAGGAAAGGAATTCAGGTATTGAAGATAGATCGAGATTTTCAAACATAGAAGAATAGAAACAAATTTTAGATTGAGAAGTAAAGAGTTCAGGTATATTTAAGAGTAATTGAAGCTGGTACATGTGGGATTTCCTCCTTATAAGTATTTTATGGTGTATATACAATAATTCGACAAATAAGGGAGGAAATCCTACATAAAAGATAAAAAAATTTAAGAGTGAGAGCAAAAAAGTACATCTTGGGAATGGCTTAAATTAAGGCTTTCAAATTATGCACAAGTCTATAAATGAAGATATAAAAAGGAGTGATTCGTGTGAAAGCATTGGTTTTTAAAGGTATTAATGAAATAAGCATTATGAATGTACCAGAACCAGAAATCGATGATAACGAAATCTTGGTTAAGGTTGATTCATGTTCAATTTGTGGTACAGATGTAAGGACATACAAATTCGGTCATCCAAGAATTAAGGGAAAAAGAATCCTGGGGCATGAGTTTTCTGGCATAGTTGCAAAAGTGGGTGGAAATATAAGTGATTATAAGGTAGGGGACAGGGTGATAGTAGTACCTGGGATACCGTGTGGAAAATGCTATTACTGTCAACACGGACTACAAAACCTGTGTGATAATCGAAAAATAATTGGTTTTGACTTCGATGGAGGATTTGCTGAATATGTGAAGGTACCTGAAATTGCCGTCAAAATGGGCAATGTCAAGCACATCCCTGATAGCCTGAGCTTAAGAAATGCATGCCTTATTGAACCATTTACTGCAGTTTATAACGGACAAAATTTACTAAATATCTCTATAGGAAGTTCGGTGGCAATAATTGGGGGAGGCCCTATCGGCTTAATGCATTCGATTCAAGCGCGTTATAGAGGAGCAAGCAAAATTGCACTTTTTGATTTATCAGAAGACAGATGTAAGATGGCTGAGAAGTTTGATATTGATTTTATTGTTAATTCGGCTATTAAAAATCCGCTTGAAGAAGCTGATAGAATAACCAAAGGTAAAGGATTTGACGTTGTAATTGTAAGCTGCAGCTCAGGTACTGCACAATTACAGGCTCTTCAAATTGTCAGAAAAGGCGGTAGAGTAAGCTTTTTCGCTGGGCTTCCACATAATAATTCGATAGTACAGCTGGATACAAATCTTATACACTATAAACAAATCGGGGTATTTGGTGCCAATGGTTCTGGACCAAAAGACTATGATGCAACGATAGATTTTCTAAGCTCGGTGGCAAAAAATGTTTCAGATATTATATCTGTAGAATTATCAATTGATGAGGCGTTAAAAGGGTTTGAAATTGCTCAGATGGCAAATGCGCTTAAAGTAGTCATTCATCCAAATATGTAATATCTTAAAAATTTATAAGAATGGGGGCTTATATATGGTAAATAAAATAGCTATTTTAAATCGAATATTAAAAGATCGTATAGTGGCTATAGTGAGAGCTGATAATCCTGAAGAAGCAAGAAAAACAGTGGATGCCTGCTTGGAGGGTGGGATACATTCGATAGAAATAACGTTTACAGTACCACATGCAGATAAAGTAATAGAAACTCTTAGTAATGAATATGATAGGGACACTCTTTTGATCGGGGCTGGAACTGTTCTGGATTCAGAAACTGCGAGAATTGCTATCATGTCTGGAGCTCAATATATAGTCACACCTTCTTTGAATATAAGGACAGTCCAACTATGTAATAGGTATCAGATACCAATTATGGCGGGTGCTATGACAATAAAAGAAATAATAGAGGCAATAGAATATGGAACAGATATTGTAAAAATATTTCCTGGAGAATCTCTTGGACCTGCGTTTTTGAAAGCTGTAAAAGGTCCACTTCCCTATGTACCGATGATGCCTACCGGTGGTGTAAATCTGGATAACGTTATTGAGTGGTTTAAAGCTGGAGCTGTGGCTGTTGGAGTTGGTGGATCTTTAACCGCGGGAGCTAAAAATGGTGATTTCAAATCTGTAACCGAGAGAGCAAAGAAATTTGTAGAAAAGATTAAAACTTTCATGGAATAGCTACATGCTTTCCATATATGGCAATTTTATGGAAAGACAAAATCAGTGAAAATTGATAAGAAATTATTTTACTTAACAGAGACAAAACAAAAAAAGAATAATTATAAAACATGCAAACTTTTATTGGAAAAAGGGAGGTGGTAAAGAAAGGAAAAAAGACTTTTAACCGGGTTGCTTACGGAACCGGTTAAAATTGCTCTACCGAACACAGATGCTGAACATTGCAAGGGATCGGCAATAACAGTTGCAATGTTAGCAGAACCAGTAAAACTTGGTTTGAGGGGGATGATAAGGAAACAGTAGACGTTAAAACAGTTTTTCCTTTAGCAGTGAACAAGAAGGAAGAGCAAGCAACATTTTTATCAAAGTTTTCTCAGTTTATATGTGACTCCCAAACAATAGAGAAAATTTTGACCGCCGATGATAGGTCATATGTAGTATCGATATTAAAAGATAGGCTTTGTTGATTCTTGATTTACCAAAAATGAGGGAGCTGATTTTAAATGGCTAAAAAAAGAATAATTACTTTATGTGGATCTGGTATTGCAAGTTCAACAATTGTTGCTCAAAAAGTGAAGAAAGCGTGTGAAGAGAAGGGAATTGATGTAGAGGTTAAACCAATTGCCTTTCGTGAGTTACAAGGCGAGATAGTACACGCCGACCTGATTATTAGCATAACACCGGGGTTAAAAGTAAACAATGTTCCCGTTGTGAATGGTGTGCCATTCCTCACAGGGGTGGGCGAAAAAAATGTCTTGGATGAAATTTTTAAGATTTTAGAGGAGGGAAGCAAATGAATCTCCTTGGGATTGTTAAATATATAGTGGGTTTAGGTGCCAATGTATTTCTTCCAGTTATAATGTTCCTACTTGGATTAATTTTTGGATTGAAACCAGGGAAAGCGTTACGAGCAGGTTTAACATTAGGCGTTGCTTTTACAGCCATAAATCTATTTATTTCTCAGTTATTGGTTGGACAGATAGCGCCAGCTGCACAGGCAATGATTAATCGGACAGGTTTAAAATTAACTGCAATGGATATAGGCTGGCCGGCAGCTTCTACAATAAGTTGGGCCTGGCCATACGCAGCAAGTATGTTTCTTGTGCAGATTTTACTTAATTTATTGCTTTTGTGGGTTGGCTTTACTAAGACATTAAATGTAGACCTGTGGAATGTTTGGCAAAAAGTTTTTGCAGGTGCAATAATATATGGAATTACAGGGAATCTACTCTGGTCATATGTTCTGGCAGTGGCGATAATAATAATTGAATTGAAATTAGGTGATTTAACTGCTAAGAGGGTACAAGAAGTCAGCGGAGTACCTGGAATATCAGTTCCACATGCGTGTGCAACATGGTTAGTAATGGTGACGCCAGTAGCATATCTTCTTGATAAGGTACCTGGTTTAAATAAACTAAAAGCAGATCCAGCTGCAATACAAAAGAAATTTGGATTTTTAGGTGAAAATTTGATAATTGGATTAATAATGGGGCTTTTGATTGGAGGTTTGGCCGGATATTCATTTGATAATATATTGAAGCTTGGCGTTGCAACCGCTACTGTAATGGTAATGTTGCCACGAATTGTTGGAATATTTATGGAAGCACTTATGCCAATATCAGAAGCAGCATCGGACTTTATGAAAAGTAGATATCCTGGCCGAGAATTCTATATCGGGCTTGATTGGCCAATTTTAGCTGGACATCCAACAACAATTACTTCTGCTATATTATTGATTCCTGTACTTGTGTTGCTATCAGTAATTTTGCCAGGTAACACTACTTTGCCATTTGGTGATTTAGGAAACTTTGGGTGCTTAATGGCACCAGTAGTTGCCATAACAAGCGGCGACCTGATTAAGACGTTGATAATAGGTGTATTTGTATTAGCTATTAGTTTATGGGGAGCAAGTGCAGTAGCGCCTTCATTCACAATGCTTGCAAAAGAAGCGGGAGTTCAAATACCAGAAAACGTATCCCAGATTACCTGGTTAAAAACATCGCCAATAATTTGGGGCGCTGTAGAGATGGCAAAGAAAAATATAGGAGTTGTAGTAATAATAGTTGTATTAGCAATCATTAGCTTTTATTTGTTGAAGAAATACTACTCAGGAGAAAATATTAAGTCAGAATCGACGAAAGTCTAAATAATTATATGATTAATAGGTTGATCACACATTTTTGTGTGGTCAACCTAAATACTAAATATAAGGAAAGTGAGTGAGGTAGAGTATGAGAACTGTTCTAATAAAAGAAAATGAACTTCGTAAAATATGCGTTACGTTACTTATGAAATGGTCTGTGCCAAAAGATGATGCAGAAACAATAGCCGATACAATTGTAGAGGCGAATTTAAGAGGGGTAGACACTCATGGTGTTGCAATATTGCCTACATATTTAAAGAGACTGAGAAATGGTGGTGCTAACCCCAACCCAAATGTGAAAATTGAAAAAGAAGGTATTTCATTTTGTGTATTCAATGGAGATAATGCTTTGGGGGCTGTAGTTGCCAAAAAGGCGATGGAAAAGGCTATAGAAGAATCAAGGAGCAAAGGGTTGTTTGCTTCTTTTTGTAGAAATAGTAACACGTTCGGCCCAGCCTTTTATTACAGCTCTCTGGCTGCAGAAAAGGGAATGGTTGGAATAGCAATATGTAATGCACCACCAAGCATGCCGCCATGGGGAGGGAAAGAGCCTCTCATAGGGACAAATCCAATATCAGTGGCTATTCCTGTAAAAAATGACAAGCCTATTGTATTGGATATGGCTACCAGTGCGGCAGCAAAATCTAAGATCTATTTGGCAATAGAAAAAGGAGAAAAAATCCCAATCGGATGGGCTTTGGATAAAGAAGGGAAACCAACCGATGATCCAAAGAAAGCATTGGATGGTGTTCTGCTACCGATGGGAGGCCATAAGGGTTATGGCCTAGCACTTATAGTAGATATACTTGCTGGATTATTATCAGGAGCAGGCTTTTTGGATAAAGTTTTGTCATTGCACAATCAAATAGATAAACCGCAAAATGTTGGCTTTTTGCTTATGTGTCTTAATCCCTCTCTAATTCTTGATGCAGACAAATTTTATAGCTCAATAGAAGAACTTAGAAGAAAGATTAAATCATGTCAAACTGCTGATGGAACTGAATTTATTTTGTTACCAGGAGAAAAAGAATATATGACGAAGGAAATTCGTCTAAAAAATGGTATTCCTATTCCTGAAAGCATTATGAGTCAATTAGAGGAGTTACTTGAGGAAAATAAAATCTAACTTTTGGAATCATTTAAGGGTGGTGATTTAGTTGAATATGTTTTATGGTAAAAATGTGATTGTAACAGGTGGAAGCAGCGGGATAGGTTTTGCAATAGCTAAAAAATTTGCAGAAGAGAATGCCAATGTTCTTATAATAGGCAGAAACACCGAAAAACTGGATTCCGCGGTTAAGAAAATAAAAAACGCAACAAATGGTAGGGGTAAGGTTTGCGGATATGTTTGCGATGTAAGTAATTATGAAGACATCAAAAAAGTTAGTTATAGCATTGTAACTGAGGTAGGTATTCCTGAAATCTTGATTAATAATGCAGGCGGATTTACGAATAAAATACAGTGGGAGGAGATTACCGACGACCTCTGGAATATGTCAATAAAAACCAATCTTTTAAGTATATTTTATTGTACAAAAATTTTTGCCAAATATATGAAAGAAAAGTGTATCAAGGGGTCTATAGTTAATATTGGATCTTCTAGTGCACTTCAAATAAAAAATGATAAAATGCACTATACTATAACAAAATCTGGCGTCCACACCATGACTAAAATTCTCGCACTGGATCTAGCAAAATATGGTATACGTGTAAATGCTGTGGCACCAGGACCTACCCTAACAGAAAAAGTAAAAAGCAGATTTGAAGACAAAGGCTTATTAGAACAAGAACAAGAGCGTATTAATAAAATTCCTTTAAAAAGATATGCATTACCTGAAGAAATAGCAGAGGCAGTGGTTTTTTTAGCATCAGATAAAGCGTCTTTTATTACCGGAGTTATATTACCAGTGGATGGAGGTTATACCATTGGTTAGATTGAGGGTACTTGTGGTGCAAACTTCATGTATTGTTAATAATACTAGAATAATAAACCTAGTCAACAGTAGTTTAGAAAAATTGAATATTTTTGATGCAGATGTTTTTGAGATAAATTATTTTGATGTAATTAACTGGGACTCAAATTTTTCTATTGTGATAAGCCCGGCTCCAGTTAACATTGAGTTAAACTCCCAGGTATTAATTATACCAACAGCGTATGCAGGATTAATGAGTCAAGAAGAGTTTGATGCTAAGTTTAGAGAGAGTATTAAAAATATTGTAAGTGTTTCTCGGCTAGATTCATAAAATCGATATAAGAAATATCTGGGGGAAACGTAGGCCTTATTTGAAATAGCCTAAATGAAGATTTTTTAAAATATGTACAAATCTAAAATAGAGCATTAGGAGGCACTCTGCAAATGAAAAAATGGAAAGTTGTTAGTACAGCAGTTACATTTGGAAAAATTAATAAAGAACCAGTAAAACGTCTCGAAGAATTTGGTTGTGAAGTTGTACTTAATCCTTTTGGAAGACCTTTTACAAATGAAGAAATAATAAGATATGCTTCTGATGCGGATGCACTGATAGTAGGAAATGATAAAGTTCCAGGGGATGTTATCAAAAAATGTAAGAAACTCAAGATTATTGCAAAACATGGAGTAGGAGTAGATAGCATCGACGTTAAAACTGCGAATCAATTAGGCATTGTTGTTACTAATGCCCCTGGCACTAACAGCGAAGAAGTTGCTGATTTAGCTTTTGGATTACTTCATATGCTTGCTCGTGGGCTTTATCAAGCAAATACTGATACAAAAAATGGTAAGTGGATTAAGCCAGTTGGTATAAGTTTAAGCAAAAAAACTATTGGAATTATCGGAGTTGGTACAATAGGTACTGCAGTGGCAAAACGAGCTACTGGATATGATATGAATATTTTAGGATATGATATCAAGAAAAATCCATTAGCCTTGGAGCTAGGAGTAAAGTATGTGGGGCTAGATGAACTTTTATCAGAAGCAGATTTTATAAGTTTGCATTTACCATTAACCAACGATACATTAAATATTCTTAATGCAGATAAATTTAAATTAATAAAAAAAGGTGCTATTATGATTAATACTGCTAGGAGTCAACTTATTGATAATGAAGCTCTTTACAACTCTTTGATAGATGGAACTTTAAAGGGGTATGCTACTGATGTATATGATTTTGAACCTCCAATGCATTTGCCTCTTTTTGATTTACCTAATGTTATATTAACACCTCATATTGGTGGAACAACTGTTGAATCAAATAAACGAATGGGTAATACTGCCGTTGATAATGTAATTGCAGTTTTAAAAGGCGAAACTCCTCCTAATATTGTTTTGGTTGATTAGAGCTAAGCTAAAGTAAATGAGGGGAGATATTAAATGCCTAGTATAAAAAAAGCAATTCTTTTAAATAAAGCGGATAGTGTTGCAACGGCATTGTCACAGATTCAAAAGGGTGATGTTGTAGATATTATCTATAATAATGAAACAGTTAATAGACTAATTGCATTAGATGATATAGAAATATACCACAAAATCGCAGTAGTACCTATTCAATCCGGAAATAACGTTTATAAATATGGGGAGGTTATAGGTAAAGCTATTAAATCTATAGAAATTGGCCAGTGTGTTCATATAGATAATATAGAGAGCGTGAGGGGTAAGAAATGAAAATTAAGGCATACAAAAGACCAGATGGTAAATATGGAATAAGAAATAAAGTTTTAATTTTACCTTCTGTAGGATGTGCAAATGAAACAGCGAGATTAATATCAGAACAAGTTCAAGGTACGACATATATAAATAATCCAAAGGGATGCGGGCAAATTGGAAGTAGCGTGGAACTTATGCACAGGACTTTAATAGGGTTGACTTTAAATCCTAACGTATATGGAACCATTATAGTTGGATTGGGATGTGAAACTATTCAAGCTTATGATTTATATAAAGAAATTAAAAAAGGAGTAATAAACCAGTAGAAGTCATAAGTATACAAAGAGAAGGAGGAACACTAAAAACTATACAGAAGGGAATTAAATTAGCACGAAAAATGGTAGAAGAGATGTCAAAAATAGAGCGTGAAGAAGTTGACATTTCTAATATAACATTAGCAACTAATTGTGGAGGTTCTGATGCTACTTCTGGAATAGCTGCTAATCCAACATTAGGATATTGCAGTGATATTTTAATAAAAGAAGGGGCTACAGTATTTTTGGGTGAAACTACAGAATTCATTGGAGCGGAACATATATTAGCCAGAAGAGCAAAAAATGAAAAAGTTAGGAATAACTTATTAACAATAGTTAAAAATTTAGAAAACGAGTTTATTAGATTAGGAATAGATGTTAGGGGCGCGAATCCTTCACCGGGAAATATTAAAGGAGGATTGAGTACTTTAGAAGAAAAATCATTAGGTTCGATTATGAAAGGTGGAACAAGTATTATTAATGAAGTTGTACGTTATGGAGAAATTCCGAAAGAAAAAGGTCTCATTATAATGGATACACCAGGTTATGATATTGAATCTGTTACGGGTATGGTAGCTGGAGGAGCGCAGATATGTGTATTTACCACAGGGAGAGGTACTCCTATTGGTAATCCTATTATACCTTTAATTAAAATAACTGGAAATAAACAAACGTATGAAAAAATGTCGGATAATATTGATTTAGATGTTTCGGATATAATTGAAGGGAAAAAAAGCATTAAAGAATGTGGTGAAATGCTTTTACAAGAGATAATAGATGTATGTAATGGTAAATTAACAAAAGCAGAAATATATGGATTTTCAGAAACGTGTATATATAGAAATCAAGAGATTTGGTGTTCATGGTAAGCTAATAAAACATTTCTTAGATTATAAGAAGTTAAAAGTAAGAAGGAAGTATAAAAAGGTTCAACGTAAGTAAGATATTTAAAATGAGGAGGGGAGAAATAAGGATGAAGATTACATCATTAAAGGTATATAAGGTAAAACCAAGATGGATATTTTTAAAGATAGATACAGATGAAGGGATTAGTGGATGGGGTGAATTGATTTCGGGTACTAAAACAGAAACAGTTGTTGCAGGCGCATATGAAATGGGAGAGTATCTTATTGATAAAGACCCGAGACAAATTGAGGATATGTGGCAAGTAATGTATAGGTCTTTTTTTAGAGGCGGTCCTATAAATATGACAATTTTATCAGGCATAGAAATGGCATTATGGGACATAAAAGGCAAATATTATAATGTGCCAGTATATGAATTATTGGGCGGAAAAGCAAGAGACAAAATAATGGTTTACTCATGGATTGGTGGAGATAGACCCTCAGATGTAGTGGAAGCAGCTTTGGATAGGAAGAATAAAGGTTTCAAGGCAATAAAAATGAACGCCACAGAGGAACTTCATTATATTGATTCATATAAAAAAATTGAAGCTGTTATTGAAAGAGTGGCATCAATAAGAGATGCTGTTGGTTATGAAATGGAGATAGGGATAGATTTCCACGGACGTGTTCATAAGGCAATGGCTAAAGTTTTAGCTAAAGAATTAGAAAAATACAGGCTGATGTTTATAGAAGAACCTGTACTACCCGAAAACAATGAAGCACTGAAGGAAATAGCAAGTCATACATCCATACCTATTGCGACAGGTGAAAGATTATATACTAGGTGGGGATTCAAAGATGTATTAAAAAGCGGTGTTGTAGATATAATTCAACCCGATGTAGCATTAACAGGGGGTATTCTTGAAGCTAAAAAAATATCTGCTATGGCAGAAGCGTTTGATGTAGCTGTAGCTCCACATGCTCCGTATGGTCCAATTGCACTTGCTGCTACATTACAATTAGATATCTGTACACCTAATGTGTTTATACAAGAACAAAGCTTAGGCATACACTATAATCAAGGTTTTGATTTACTTGATTTTGTAAAGAATAAAGAAATCTTTGCGTATAAGGATGGCTTTGTCGATATTCCAACGGGCCCAGGACTTGGTATTGAAATCGATGAAGAATTAGTCAAAAAAGTTGATATGGAAGGATTACATTGGACTAACCCAAAGTGGAGGAATTACGATGGAACGGTAGCTGAGTGGTAATATTATTAAGCAGTAAATAACGCATATATCGGATAATTAAAAAGCAATTTAAACAGTAAATAACATTGGATTTTCAAGGGGTGATACAATGTCTAAGTATAAAGTTGTGATTACTGCTAGATCGTTTGGTGAGAGCAGTGATGAGCCGTTCAATATATTAAAAGGGAATGACTGTGAAACGCTAATAATAACTCCGTGGCTGATTTGGTAATTGGGCTCATGCTCGTGCTTGCAAGGAATTTACTTGCTGTAGATAGAATTGTGAAATCTGGCGGATGGAAGAGAATAATGGGTACTGAAATCTACGGAAAGACTCTGGGCATAATTGGCTTAGGAAAGATAGGGAAAGGTGTTGCAAAGAGAGCTAAGGGTTTTGATATGAATGTACTTTGCTATGATGTTTATCCAGATCTAAAATTTTCAGAAGAATATGGAGTAACTTATTGCTCATTTGAGGAACTTTTGAAGCAGTCAGATATTGTAACTATCCATGTTCCATTGACACCGGAGACAAAAGGTCTTATTGGCGAAAGAGAACTTGGCATGATGAAACCAACTGCTTTCTTGATAAATACATCAAGAGGTGGTATTGTAGATGAACGCGCACTATACAATGCTTTAGCGAATAAGAAAATAGCAGGGGCTGCACTTGACGTTATGGAACAAGAGCCACCCATTAATAGCCCACTTCTTCAGCTTGACAATGTTGTAATAACATCCCATATTGGAGGATACACATGTGAGGCCATTACTAATATGGGAATTGTGGCTGCAAAAAATGTTGTACTAGTGTTAAATAAAAAGCAAGGCGCACACATAGTTAATGGCGAATAATTTTTAGGAGGGAATGATTATGAAAAGCTATGAGGTATTAAATAAGATTAAGGAAGTAGGAATTTGTGCAATTGTAAGGGGTACATCCGTTGATTCATTATATAGAATTGCAGATTCACTGATTGCAGGGGGAATAAAAGCTATTGAAGTTGCATTTAATACCCCTGGTGCTGCTAAGATGATAGAAAAACTTGTTGAAAAATATAGTGATCAGGTATTAGTAGGTGCAGGTACTGTCTTAGATGCTGAAACTGCGAGAATTGCTATACTGTCAGGAGCATCATTTATATTATCACCTTCTTTAAATCTAGAAATGATAAAAATATGCCAAAGGTACAATGTACTACCTGTTCCGGGCATTTCGACACCTACAGAAGCAGTAACAGCGTGGGAAAATGGAGCGCAGATTGTTAAAGTGTTTCCTGCTGGAGTCTTTGGGCCAAACTATATAAAACAGTTAAAAGGACCTTTATCGCAAATAGAAATGATGGCAGTTGGGGCAGTAAATCTTGACAATTTTAAAGATTTTATAAAAGCTGGAGCATGTTCTGTAGGAATAGGCAGTGAGCTTGTAAATAATAAGCTTGTCGAGGAAGGAAAGTTTGATGAAATAACAAAGAGAGCTGCAGCATTCGTAAATGCGTTTAAAGAAGTTAATGGTAAATAACCAAATTTGTTTTTCCTCCCCTGTTTCTGTATAATTAATGTGCAGGATAAACAAGACAGGGGAGGATATTTTGTTGAGAAAAAACGCGTATACAATTGCAATAATTTACCTTTTAATGATGTTAATAGGAATAGTAGAAAATGTCAAAGGACCGCTGATAATAAATATCAAGACTTTTTATGGTGTTGACTATACTATGATGGGCTTATTTTTGTCAGCTGGAAGTTTTGGATTTATTTTATCAACTTTTCTAGGAGGATTTTTAGCCGATAAAATAGGCCGTAAGTCAGTATTAATAAGTGGTCTAATCCTTATAATAGCCGGAATACTTGGAATTTTTGCAGCTCGTAAATTTATTGTATTTCTTATTTTTGCTTTTGTGATGAACATGGGGATGGGACTATTGGAGATTGGCATAAATGCAGTTGCTTCAATAGTTTTTATAGTAAACCAAGCACTTATGATGAATTTGCTTCACTTTTTTTACGGAGTTGGAGCTATTATTTCCCCAAATATGACAGCAAAACTGTTACATATCAATTTTTCGTGGCAACAAGTTTATTTAACTGTTGGAGCAATAGTTTTTATACTAATGTTAGCTGCACTTGAGATTAAGATGCATGGAGAGGAAAAACATATTGCGAGAGATAAAATAGATTACATACAAATCCTAAGTGACAAACGCATGTGGCTTTTTGCAAGTATGCTTGGATTTTACGTTGCCTCTGAACTTGGCATAGGCAATTGGGCTGTCACATTTTTTAGCGCACAATATAAAATGGACAATACAATAAGTTCTCTCTATCTTGGGCTTTTCTTTGCGACATTCACTTTTGGCAGATTAGTTGGGGGGTTTATTGTTGAAAGAATTGGTTATATAAAAAGTTTGTTTATATTTTCTTTGGTTTCTTCAATACTTATTGCATCTGGAATGGCCGGAAGAAATTTTGCATTTTTAATTTCAGTAGCAGGATTTTTTTATTCAATAATTTTCCCAACGACAATTGCTATAGTCATGAAAGAATTTAAACAACATGTAACTATTATAATCGCCATTATTTTGACAATAAGTTCAACAATAAATATGTTGGCAAATTTTTTAATTGGAAGATTAAACGACATTTTTGGAGTTTTTATTGGATTTTCAGCTATATTGATATTTATGATTTTAGTCGTATTTATGTCTTTAATTTTAGCGAAAACAGAAACAACTGATGATTTAGAGAAAGTCTGATTTACAAACTAGCTTAACTTTCCTCTAAAAATTTTTACTTTTCTGTGGTATACTTTTTATAAATATAGGGATGTGCAAAATTAATTAAAATAATCACGAACAAAAACCAAAATATGTATGACATACAATATATAGTAATCAACACTGACAATCAAACATAAAGGAAGTGGTAAGGGAAAAGAAAAGACAAAAAGAGGAGCTAAAGAAGGGCATAAATATCCTGTAGAAGTCAAATGTTAAAAAATGGCATGAGCTAAATTCAGCAAAAGTTAAGCCGATTGCATTAAAGCAACAAGAGACTTAAACTCATCAAATTTACCCAGTTTAATAGCTACAATAGCGACAGTAAGCAAAGTAATATGGCCAAAAGTATTAAGGTTGCTGACAGAATTAATATTTCTAACATAAGCCTTTTCAAAATCTAGAGCTTTAAATCGAGAATTATATCTTTCTGATTCTACTCTTAGTCTATAGACAGCCTTAAAATATAGGGAGTCTCTATTAATAGAAGACCTATAATCAGAAGATATAATAGCATACTTAGTACAGCCTCTATGCTTTTTGCCATTAAAATATTTAGGATGCTTTATAGGGCAGGCAGAGTCATCTTTAGAATTACAGAACTTGCAAACAAATTTTTGCTTAATAAAACCATCAAAATACTGCTTGCCGTCTTTGAGCATTTTAATACCTGCTTCACAAACCATATAACCATCATCAGTCAGTGGGGGACTTTTAGAATTACGCTTGTTAAGAGGAATAAAGCAATGACCATGGAGAGTATCTCTAACAAAATTATAAACTCTCTTAACATCATACCCCTTATCGGCAATAAAATTAACATACTTAAGGTTAAACCACTTATTAGTCTTTTCAAGTAAAGACAAAGCAACTTCAAAATCAGGGACATCAGCGGGAGTAGTAGTTTCAGCGATAGGTAATCCAGAGATAGCATCAACAATAATATGATTTTTATAGCCCCAATAAAACTTATAACGTTTATTAGAAGAATCATTAGAAGCAGAATAAACGCCTAATTTACAATCCTTATCAGACTTAGGCTGATTATCTTTAGAGAATTTATTTTTAGAAAAAGACTTAGGGTTATTTAACTTAGTGTTAGCTTTAATAGGGGTAGAGTCCATGGAAATAAACTCACCAGAGATAATGCCCATATTTTTGAGGATATTGACTTGATTTTGAAAGATAGAGGTCAAATAATCATGAGAGAACTCATTAATAAAACGGCGGAAAGTCCAATAAGAAGGAAGAGGTTTAAGGATGTTAAAGCCACAAAGATGAGCAATGATAAGATTATTGCGGAGATAATCTAAAAGGTCAGAAATTGTACCGAATCTTTCAGCTTTCATAACAATAAAAGCTCTAAACATTGCATGATGAGAATAACCCTTACGGCCAGGACTAGAGGAAGGGAATTCAGGTATTGAAGACAAGTCTAGATTTTTAAACATAGAAGAATAGAAATCAATTTTAGACAGAGAAGTAAAGAGTTCAGGTATATTTAAAAGTAATTGAAGCTGGTACATGTAGGATTTCCCCCTCCTTAAAAAATATTTTCATGCGGTATATATAATAATTCGACAAATGGGAGGGGAAATCCTACATAAAAGATAAAAAATTCAAGAGTGATAGAAAAAAAGTATGTCTGTAGAATGGCTTAAATGAAGGCTTTTGAATTTTGCACAAGTCTATTTATAAATACAGTATGGAGGTGTGCGATAGTTTACTAATTCGCCTTAAAGGGGAGATCATCCTTGACAAACAAAGAAAGAGTATTTAATTTGATAAAGGATTTGTCAAAAGATATAAATATTAAAGAAAAGAAGGGATTGACTGCCCAAGAAATTGCCAAAAAATTGAATTTGAGAAGGAATGTAGCAAGCCATTTATTAAATGAACTTTATAAAGAAGGCAAAATAATAAAAATAAACACAAGGCCTGTTTATTTTTTAGACAAAGAAGTTTATGAAAAGAAGGCAAAAGAATTCAAAGAAACGGCTAAAACCTTGGATTCAACTGTAAAGGTTTCAAACGATGACCCTTTTACAAAGCTTATAGGATATAACGGCAGTCTTAAAACACAAGTGAAATTATGTAAATCAGCGGCTTCTTATCCTCCCAATGGACTACCTATTTTGCTAATTGGAAATACAGGAGTAGGTAAAAGCTATATTGCGCAGCTTATTTACGAATATGCTAAATCCATTGGTGCTATAGAAGAAAATGCTCCTTATGTAATATTTAATTGTGCTGAATACGCCAATAATCCTGAACTATTGTCAGCAAACCTTTTTGGCTATGTAAAAGGAGCATTTACAGGTGCTGATAAAGACAAACCCGGCCTTTTAGAAGAAGCGAATGGAGGATATTTGTTTTTGGATGAAGTTCACAGGCTTTCGCCAGAAGGGCAGGAAAAACTGTTTTTGTTTTTAGACAAAGGCATATTTAGAAGGCTTGGTGAGACGGGCAATTGGAGGACAGCAAAAGTAAGGTTTATTTTTGCCACAACGGAAGACCCTGAGCAAACTCTTACAAAGACTTTTTTAAGAAGAATACCATTAGTTGTAAACATCCCCTCTCTCTATGATAGGCCTTTACATGAAAGGTTACAACTTATCTATAACTTTTACAAAAATGAGGCCAAAAATCTGGGAATGGATATTTTAATAAGCAAACAAGTCCTTAATGTACTTCTTAAAACCAAAATTTCTGGCAACATTGGCCAGCTTATGAATGTCATAAAATACAGCTGTGCTCAAGCCTATAACCATGTTATAAGAGAGAAAACAAATATATTGCGAATCCATCTATATGACCTACCAAGAGAAATGCAGGCCGATTTAGATATAATAAAAAGTAATTTTCATTTTAACGGAATGTTAATTTCTCACAATAGAAAAGATGAAGCTCTGATATGGGACAAAGAAGACAATAAAGATGTATATGAAGTAGTAAGCAAAATATTTGTGCTATTTGAGAAATATAGTAGTAGGGAAATAAATGCTGACAGTTTTAAAAAAGATGCTTTGATTTATTTAAATGAGTTTACAGATAAAATAATTTTTAAAAACGACAACACCTATATAGATTCAATAGTTTTCAATGCTATTAAAAATGTAATAGAAAATGTGTTAAATATAATACAAAACATGTACGGAATTAAATATTATGGTAATTCAGTTTTGGTATTGACTCATTTTATTAATTATTTATTAAGCGATGCAACTTATGAAAAGTATTCTGAAAATATAACAATGGTATTAAGAGTCTTAAAAAATGTTTTCCCAAAAGAATTTATAGTAGCTAACAAAATGGTAGAACTTATTGAAGTTAACTTGGACGTAAAACTCAACCAAATTGCTGTAATTTATTTTACACTTTATATTAAAAGCTTAACTAAAAGTGACAATACAAATCTCATAAATTCCATAATAATAGCCCATGGTTATTCAACTGCCAGTAGCATAGCTAGTGTCGCCAATAGGCTTTTGGGACAGTTTGTTTTTGAAGCTTTTGATATGCCAATTGAGATGTCGACACAAGAGATTATGCTAAAAGTTCAAGATTATTTAAAAAATATAGATACCTCCAAAGGGATTATTATATTAGTAGACATGGGTTCTTTAGAGGAGATATACAAGTCTTTGACTGACATTGTCGAGGGAGACATAGCAATTATTAATAATATTACTACTCAATTGGCTTTAGACGTTGGGAATAGAATATTGCAAAATCAACCACTAGAGCAAATTGTAACAGAGGCAATACAGAAAAATAGCAGCAGTTATAGATTTATTAAATCTCAAAAAAATAGAGAAAATGCTATTCTAACAACTTGCGTAACAGGAATCGGCACAGCAGTGAAAATAAAAGACCTTTTAAAAGAATGTTTTACAAATGAAGATATTGAGATTATTCCATATGATTACAGCAGGTTAAAAGGAAATGGGATAAAAGATGAGATATTCAAAAATTTTAATGTTAAGCTAATCATTGGAACAGCAGACCCTGGAATAAAAGAGATACCCTATTTGTCTTTAGAAGATTTAATTGCTGGCAAAGGAGAGGTCCTGTTAAGTAAAATATTAAGAGGTATTGTTGATGACGAAACTATACAGCAGATTAATCAGACAATAGTCAGACTTTTCTCTTTACAAAATGTATTACAACATTTGACCATATTGAATCCTGATAAAATAATTGTCCAGGTTGAAAAAGCCATTTCAGATTTAGAAAGATTTATTGGGGTTAGATTTTCCAATGATTTGAAAATAAGTTTGTATATACATGTCAGTGTAATGATTGAAAGACTAGTGATGAAAGAACCCATAACATCTTACAGTAATTTGGAGGAATTTGAACAGTGTCATAGACAGTTCATAGATTTTGTTAAATCATCTTTTAGTGTCATAGAAGAAACTTATAAAGTGGATATACCGACGACGGAAATAGGGTTTATATATGACTTGATAGTTACAAAAATAAAAGATTTACCAGTATAAAATAACCTTGCAATAACTTTTAAAATAAACGAAATTATATTTGATTTCTAGGCATTCCTTCGATAGGAATGCTTTTTTGTATATCAATGCTGTTAAAATTAATTACACTCTTTGGCATGCTTTTTGCTAAAGAAATATAGTGAAAACAAATTCAAACTGAAAGGAGGGGAGTTATTGTCAGTTCCTAATATTTTATTAACACGTATAGATAATCGTTTAGTTCATGGGCAAGTAGGAGTTACTTGGGTAAAATCTTTAGGAGCAAATTTGATCGTTGTTGTAGATGATGAAGTAGCTAATGATCCTTTACAGCAGCAGCTGATGAAGATGACAGCAGAAATGGCAGGTGTAGGGATTCGCTTTTTTACCATAGAACACACTATAAATATAATTCATAAAGCTTCTCCATCTCAGAAAATTTTTATAGTGTGTAAAACTCCGCAAGTTGTTAGAAAATTAGTAGATGGGGGAGTACCTATAAAAGAAGTGAATGTTGGTAACATGCATTTTTCACCAGGTAAAAAACAGCTAAGTAAAAAAGTATATGTAGATGACAATGATTTAGAAGATTTGCACTATATTAGTTCGAAAGGGGTGGAAGTGTATATACAAGATACTCCTGACGATAAAAAAGAATATTTACAATGAGGAGGTTTGATTGAATGCATAGCATTACATTGACGCAAGCTTTGCTTTTAACTTTAATGGCGATAATAGTAGGTGTGGATTTTTGGCTTGAAGCATTTTTCCTTTTTAGACCGATAATTGTTGGAACTTTAACAGGATTGATACTTGGTGACGTACACACAGGCTTAATTGCTGGTGGGTTAACCGAATTGGCATTTGCAGGATTAACACCCGCTGGAGGAACGCAACCACCCAATCCAATTTTAGCAGGATTGATGACAACAGTTATTGCTTTTACAACAGGTGCAGATCCTAAGACAGCAATAGGATTAGCATTACCTTTTAGTTTTCTAATGCAGTATATTATTTTATTCTATTACTCTAGCTTTTCGTTTTTCATGGCAAAAGCTGATAAGTATGCAGAAGAAGCAAACGTAAAAGGACTTGCCAAAATAAATATTTTAACTACTTCTATTGTTGCGCTAAGCTATGGAATAATCGTCTTTTTAAGTGTATATGTTGCACAGGATTTGATGAAAACAGTTGTGCAATCAATGCCAGCTTGGTTGGCTCATGGATTCCAAATAGCAGGCGGAATATTACCAGCGGTAGGATTTGGTATGTTGCTTAGAGTTATGATGAAAGCAGAATACACGCCATATTTTATAATAGGGTTTTTTGTAGCTTCTTTCCTACCTTTTTCAAATTTATTACCTGTTGCGGTAATAGGCGCAGCTTTAGCACTTTACGAGTATTTCCGTACAAAAGATCAGCCTGTTTTAAATAATGTAGTAGCAACGAAGGGAGATGATTATAGTGACGGAATCTAATAAAAAAGTGTTGACAAAAAAAGATATAACAAAACTAGCAATTTTTTCTTCACTTTTACAAGCCAGTTTTAACTATGAAAGAATGCAGGCAGGAGGGTTCACTTTAGCACAATTACCATTTTTAAGAAAGATATATAAAGATGATAAAAAAGGCCTTTCAGAGGCTATGAAGGACAACTTAGAATTTATAAACACTCATCCTAATTTAGTAGGATTTTTAATGGGACTGTTGCTTTCTTTGGAAGAAAATCATGAGGATAGAGGAGTAATTAGAGGATTAAAAGTAGCCTTGTTTGGTCCTTTAGCGGGTATTGGCGATGCTATTTTTTGGTTTACTTTACTTCCGATAATGGTAGGTATTAGTGCTTCTTTTGCTATGCAAGGAAGCTTAATTGGACCAATTTTGTTTTTTGCAGTGTATCTAAGCATCTGGTTATTACGTATTCCTTTAACTCATCTTGGCTATACTTTAGGTGTAAACGCTATAGACCTCATTAAAGAGCAATCAAAAATATTTTCTAAAGCAGCTTCTATACTTGGTGTTACTGTTATTGGAGGATTAATAGCCACATATGTGCATATTGAAGTATTAACTAAGATTCCAATAAATAAAGACCATGTTATCTCATTGCAAACAGAATTTTTTGACAAAATTTTCCCTAATATTTTACCTTTAGGATATACTCTACTAATGTTTTATCTCTTAAAAAAGAAAAAAGTAAGCCCAGTTATATTGATATTAATAACATTCTTTATGGCGATATTCTTCTCATATTTAGGGGTTTTGTGATATGCATGATACTGTGACCATCATTACAGGACATGGGAATTATGCAACTGGGCTAAAAAGTTCAATTCAGCTTATAGCTGGGATTATTGATGGTGTGTATGCAATAGATTTTAAGGAAAATGATTCTGATATAAGTTTGAAATATAAGATCAAGGAAATATTGGACAAATATCCTAATTCACCAGTTTTAATCATATGTGATATTGTTGGAGGAACACCTTTTAAAGTAGCTGCTGAATTTGCTGTTTCGGGTGATAAAAAAATAGAATTGGTAGCAGGGTGTAATTTAAGCGCTTTATTAGAAATAGTTTTGCAAAAGGATAAATTGTCAATTTCTGAGTTGGCTAATCTTGCTGTGAAAACTACTAAAAATAGTGTATTAAATTTTACACAGTATAATGAACATCATAAAGATGATGAAGGAACAGAGAAAATGAGGGAGGGTATTTAAGAGAGATTATTATTCTGCACTAGGGTGCTTTAAATGCCTGGTGCAGAATAGTTTTTTAGAACAGTTAAATAGGTTCAATATTTAAAATATATTTAGTGGTTTTATACTGAGTTTGAATAGGTGGTGAACAAAGTGCCATTAGTTAATACAAAAAAGATGCTTGAAGATGCTAAAAAAAACAAATATGCTGTAGGAGCCTTTAACATACACAACCTTGAAACCTTAAAAGCGGTTGTAAAAACTGCAGCTGAGATGGAATCACCTTTAATTTTACAGACAACACCTGGCACAATAAAGCATGCAGGAGAAGACTATATAGCGGCAATGGCAGAAGTCGCATCAGAAAAATATGACATACCAATAGCACTACATTTAGACCACGGAAATTCCTTTGAACTCGTTGTAAAATGCATAAGGGCAGGTTACACTTCAGTAATGATTGATGGGTCAATGCTTCCCTATGAAGAAAATGTGGAACTTACAAAAAAGGTTGTCGAAGTAGCTCATGCAGCAGGTGTGACTGTAGAAGCAGAGCTTGGAAGTATAGTAGGTGTAGAAGATGATATATATGTAAAAGAAGAGAAAAGTGCATTTACAGATCCTGAAATGGCAGCGGATTTTGTAGAGAAGACAGGAGTTGACTCATTAGCTATAGCAATTGGCACGGCCCATGGGATGTACAAAGGAGAAGTAAAACTTGACTTTGAAAGGTTAAAAGAAATAGCGAGCTTAGTAGACATTCCATTGGTACTTCATGGTGCATCAGGAGTTCCTGATGAGTTGGTAAAAAAAGCTATAGCACTGGGTATATGCAAATTAAACATTGCCACAGAATTAAAAATTCCTTTTGCAAATGCAATAAAAGAAGTATTTAAAAATAACCCAGATGAGAGCGATCCAAGAAAATTCCTTGCACCTGGAGAAAAAGCGATAGAAGAAATCGTAAAAGAAAAAATAAAACTTTTTGGCTGTGGTGAAAGAGCATGATATTGACAGTCACTTTAAATCCCTCAGTTGACAGAAGTTACAGAGTGGACAATTTTCAAGTAGGCAAAATTTTCAGAGCCCAGGAAGAAAACAGCGTGGCAGGTGGCAAGGGAATCAATGTAACAAAAGTCATAAAAACCTTAGGAGAAGAGGTAACAGCAACAGGATTTTTAGGCGGTAAATCAGGAGAATTCATAGAAGAAGAGCTTAACAAAATAGGTGTCAAATGTAGCTTTATCAAAATAGAAGGAGAGACTCGTACCTGCATAGCAATTTTGGACCCTGTGTCAAAAACTCAGACGGAAATTTTAGAAAAAGGACCTTATATATCTCAAGAGCATATAGAAAAATTTTTAGACAATTTTAATGAACTATCAAAAAGTTGCAATATCATAACAGCCTCTGGAAGTGCACCTTCTGGTGTTCCTGAAGATATCTATGTAGAACTAATAAATATCTCAAAGAAAAATGGTGCAAAACTAATTTTAGATACAAGCGGTGCATACCTTTCAAAAGCAATCAAATCAAAACCATTTATGATTAAACCTAACAAAGAAGAAGTAGAAAAACTGCTTAATAAAGAATTAAAAGATATTGAAGAAATCAAAAGAGCAGCTTTAGAGCTCAAACAGTTTGGAATACCAATTGTGTCAATATCTTTAGGCAGCGAAGGTTCTATTGTTGCATGTGAGGAAGGAGTATTTAGACTCATACCACCTAAAATAAAAGTAGCAAGTCCTGTAGGTTCAGGAGATTCATATGTTGCAGGTATGGCAGTTGGCGTAAAAAAAGGACTTGATATTGTTGATGCTGCGAGACTAGCAACTGCATGCGGAACGGCAAATGCCATGTATTACAAGACAGGATATGTTACGATAGAAGACGTAGAATATTTAAAAAATAATGTCAAACTACAAAAACTTTAAAATAAAAACAGGGGGTACGGACATGTTATTAGGTTACAGTGAAGAACAATTAAAAGAAAGGAAAGGCTATGCTACAGCGAAAGAAATAAATCAGCAGCCGAAAGTATGGAGAGAACTTTTTAATATTCTTTTAAATCAAAAAAGAGAAATTGCTGAATTTTTAAACCCAATATTACAACTAAAAGATTTAAAAATCATACTAACTGGTGCAGGAACATCTGCCTTTGTAGGCTATAGCAGTGAAGGTTATTTAAGAAAAATGCTGGGACAAGACGTAGAAGCGATTGACACAACGGATATTGTTGCATCACCAGAGAACTTTTTCTTTAAAGACAAACCTACTCTTTTAATTTCCCACGGAAGGTCTGGCGACAGTCCAGAAAGTGTGGCTACAATAGAGTTAGCAGAAAAAATTATAAAAGATGTTTATTTTTTAAACATCACCTGTAATAAAAATGGCAAAATGGCAAAAAGCACAATTGACAAGAAAAATTCTTTAAACATATTTATGCCGGAAGAATCAAATGATGAAGGCTTTGCCATGACAAGTAGTTTTACATGTATGCTTTTAACAGATTTAATGCTGCCACACATAGAAGAAATTGAGAGCAAAAAAGACTTATTTGAAAAATTAGCAAAAGAAGCAGAGAGAATAATAGAAGAAGAGGCGAGTATAGTAGAAGAGATATCAAAAATTGACTATGACAGATTGATATACTTAGGCAGTGGCAACTTAAAAGGATGTGCAGCAGAAGCTGCATTAAAATCTTTAGAATTATCACGAGGAGAAGTCAATACTAATTTTAATACGCCTTTAGGATTTAGGCACGGACCAAAATCTGTGATAAATGATAAAACACTTTTAGGGTTTTTTGTGTCAAACAATCCTTATACACAAAAATATGATTTAGACCTCATAAAAGAGATAGCAAATGAACCCGGGCAAAGAAAATTAATGGCTTTTCTGCCAGAAGATTTGCAAATAGATGGAATAGATTATATATTCAAATTGAGACAGGACTTTACCAATGTAGAAGAAGCTTTTTTAACACCTCTATATATTATTTATGCACAAATGTTAGCTTTTTATAAGTCCTTAAACTTAGGAATAACACCAGACAATCCAAACCCTGAAGGAAGAGTAAATAGAGTTGTTAAAGGTGTTATAATTTATGAATATGTTTAATATAAAATTTTATTAAAGCCATGGAGAGATTGCTCCATGGCTTTATAAGTGAAATGAATACTGAATCGAGAGAAGTAGGAAGGTTGACTCGATGACAGTAATTTGTTATAATTTAAACGTTATAAAAATTTTTTGTTTTAGACATTTTATCAGTAAAATCGATTATAAAGGCCTCAATGGGCCTTTTCTCCATAGGAAGGTGATTTTTTATAATAAAAATAAAACTAACGCCTACTCAAGTACTTGCTTTAGGATTTGCAGCTATTATATTAATTGGAACTTTATTACTGATGTTACCTGTGGCAACTAAAAGTGGAGAAGGTGCAGATTTTCTAACTGCACTTTTTACATCCACATCAGCCACATGTGTTACGGGCCTTACAGTTGTTGACACAAAAACATATTGGTCTGTTTTTGGGCAAATAGTGATAATGGTGCTTATACAAATTGGTGGTCTAGGTATTATGACCATGTCAACGCTTTTCGCGTTGATCCTTGGTAGGAGAATAACCTTTAAAGAGAGATTGGTAATGCAAGAAGCTTTTAATACAAATAGTCTTGGAGGCATTGTAAAATTTGCTAAGTATATATTAATGTTTTCTTTTTTATTTGAAAGTATTGGAGCAGTTATATTGACTTTGAGATTTTTACCCCAGATGGGATTAAAAAAGGCAGTGTATTACGGCTTTTTCCATTCTATTTCTGCATTTAATAATGCTGGCTTTGATCTTATGGGCAATTTTAGGAGTCTAACGGGTTATGTATCTGACTGGGTGGTAAATCTGGTCATAATGGGTTTGATAATATTTGGTGGATTAGGGTTTTACGTTTTGCTTGATATATACGAACATAGACATTTTAATAAATTTACATTGCATTCAAAAATTGTTATAACTATTACATTGTTTTTGATTGCTGCTGGAACATTGTTTATATTCTTATTTGAATACAATAATCCAAAAACTTTAAAGCCATTAGATTTTCCTACAAAGATACTTGCATCATTATTTCAAGCTGTGACACCCAGAACAGCAGGTTTTAATACGTTATCGCTTTCTGACATGACTATAGCGTCTAAATTTTTGACAATAATACTCATGTTTATTGGAGCTTCCCCTGCTGGAACAGGTGGAGGTATAAAGACAACCACTTTTGGGGTTATACTATATACGGTATTATCAGTAATAAAGGGTGAAGAAGAGACAGTACTTTATAAGCGCACTATTAGCAGACATATAGTTTATAGAGCTGTAGCTATATTTTTTATAAGTATTTTTATTGTTTTTTCTGCTACTATGGTTTTATCTATTACTGAAACATCTAATTTTATTACTGTATTATATGAGGCAACCTCAGCTTTTGGAACTGTGGGGCTATCACTCGGGCTTACACCTGAATTGACTACAATTGGCAGAATCATTATAATATTTACAATGTATACTGGAAGAGTTGGTCCTTTAACGTTGGCGTTAGCATTGGCACAAAGGCAGAAGAAACCTAAACCTATAATGAAGTATGCGGAAGAGAAAATTATGGTAGGCTAAAATAGAGGTGGAAATATGAAACAGTTTATTGTTATTGGGTTAGGAAGCTTTGGTATAAGTTTGGCCAAAACTTTATATGAAATGGGCAATGATGTACTGGTTATAGATGAGAATGAAGAGTTAGTACAATCTATGACTGGTTTGGTAACTCATGCAGTACAGGCTGATGCTACTGATGAAAATGTACTTAAGTCACTTGGTGTGAAAAACTTTGATGTGGCTATAATAGCTATAGGGAGTAATATGGAATCAAGTATTATGGTAACAATGCTTATCAAAGAGATGGGTGTAAAGTATGTAATAGCAAAAGCTCACAATGAATTACATGCAAGGGTTCTTTACAAAGTTGGAGCAGATAGAGTTGTAATGCCAGAAAAAGATATGGGTATAAGGGTTGCCAGAAATATTTTTTCAAGCAATTTATTAGATCTTATTGAGTTTTCTAAGGAATATAGCATAGCAGAAATTCTTCCAATTGAAGAGTGGTTTCATAAAACATTAAGGGATATAAACATGAGAGAAAAATATGGATTAAATGTCATAGCTGCAAAAAAGTTGAATGATGAGATTATACTATCACCAGGACCGGATTATGTTGTTGATGAAGGGGATGTATTAGCTGTTTGTGGTAAAAATACAGACATTAAAAAATTTGAGATAAAACTATAGGACATAGACAGAATATTATAAAAAAGCCATTGGAGATTTGTATCACACTCCATGGCTTTTATTTATTTACAATAGTTTAATAAATTACCGATTATTTTTTTAATTTTTTTACTCAAAAAAAGAAGGATTTTTTTAAGATACGTCGAATATATATAATATAAGTTTGTTGAATCAATAAACTATTTAGGAGTGGTTATATAAAATGGAGAGAAAATTAAAAAACAGTGTCGGAATATGGGCATTTGGACATACACCAACAAGATTTGTAGGCACTGGGTACCACCCCAAGCTTTCAAATGAGACAATGGAAGCAAGAACAGAAAGAGTTCTCAAAGGATTAGGTGATTTTATTGATGGCTATGAATACCATTACCCAAATGAGATAAATGAAAATAATGTAAGCAGTATAAAAGAAATATTAGCTAGTGAAGGGAAAGACATATATTGTATAGCTCTTGGCCATCATACAAATCCCAAGTATTCTTTAGGTTCTTTAGTAAATCCTTTTCCTGAAATACGCAAGGAAGCTATAAACATTGCTAAAGATGGTATAGACTTAGCGTCTTCAGTTGGTGCTAATTTTATAATTTGGCCGGGTGGTGAAGGATATAATTATCCTTTTCAGACTGATTATGAAAGAATGTGGAATGACTTCATAGACGCAATTGCCATTCTTACAGAACATGCAAATAAAAAAGGAGTTACTATATTTCTTGAGCATAAAAACAGTGAACCTGCCATGAAAGTAGCTATGAGAAGCATAGGTATGACACTGTATGTTATCAATAAAGTTAAAGAAAGGGGAGTAGATACAAGTAATTTAAAGGTCAACATGGATTGGCAACATCTTATAATGAATGGTGAAAATTTAGCCGAATATGCAAGGCTATTAGCTATGGAAAATAAATTAGGTCATCAGCATGCAAACAGTGGATGGGGAACTTTTGACGACGATAATATGGTTGGTGCCTTACGATTTATGGAGACATTAGAACTGGCGAAAGAATTACAACTTATTGGTTATGGCAAAAATGGCGAGAGAATAGGCTTTGACCTTTTACCCTATACAGAAGATGCAATAGAAGCTGTTAAAGAGAGTGTGATTCATTGGGAATTTATTTATGATTTAGCTTACAAAATAAATACCGAGCGTCTATATGAGGCAAAAAGAACCAAGGATGCTGTAAAAGCCTACAAAGAAGTATATAAAGCACTTGGGGCAAAATTTTAAATAATTATATTTTTCAGAAGGAGGAGAACAAAATGGAATACTTCAAGAATGTACCACAAATAAAATATGAAGGGCCAAAATCAAACAACCCATATGCATTCAAATTTTACAATCCTGACGAAATAATAGACGGAAAACCTTTAAAAGAACACTTGCGTTTTTCAGTGGCATACTGGCACACATTTACATGGAGTGGGACAGATCCATTTGGAGCACCTACAATGCAAAGGCCGTGGGACCATCTAAGTGATCCTATGGATATTGCCAAAGCGAGAGTAGAAGCAGCTTTTGAATTATTTGAAAAACTCGACGTACCATTTTTCTGCTTTCATGACAGAGATATAGCTCCGGAAGGAGAGACATTAAGAGAGACAAACAAAAATTTAGATACAATAGTTGTAATGATAAAAGACTACTTAAAGACGAGTAAAACAAAAGTATTATGGGGTACAGCAAATCTTTTTTCAAATCCGAGATTTGTACATGGTGCAGCTACTTCCTGTAATGCAGACGTATTTGCATATGCAGCGGCGCAAGTAAAGAAAGCCCTTGAGATAACAAAAGAACTTGGAGGACAGAACTATGTATTTTGGGGTGGAAGAGAAGGATATGAAACATTACTCAATACAGATATGGAATTGGAATTTGATAACTTAGCAAGATTTTTACATATGGCAGTAGAATATGCACAAGAGATAGGATTTGAAGGGCAGTTTTTAATTGAGCCAAAACCTAAAGAACCGACAAAACACCAATATGATTTTGATGCAGCAAGTGTACATGCATTTTTAAAGAAGTACGACCTTGATAAATACTTCAAATTAAACATAGAAGCGAACCATGCCACACTTGCAGGACATGACTTTCAACATGAATTAAGATATGCAAGAATTAACAATATGTTAGGGTCTATAGATGCAAATATGGGAGATATGCTTTTAGGATGGGATACAGACCAATATCCAACAGACATACGAATGACAACCCTTGCGATGTATGAAGTCATAAAGATGGGAGGTTTTAACAAAGGTGGACTTAACTTCGATGCGAAAGTAAGGCGTGCCTCCTTTGAGCCAGAAGATTTATTTTTAGGGCATATAGCGGGTATGGATGCATTTGCAAAAGGATTTAAAGTAGCGTATAAGATTGTTAAAGATGGTGTATTTGATAGATTTATAGAAGAAAGATACAAAAGTTATCGAGAAGGCATAGGAGCAGAAATAGTAAATGGAAAAGCGAACTTTAAAACTCTTGAAGAATATGCATTAAACAATCCAAAGATTGAGAACAAATCAGGCAAGCAAGAGTTGTTAGAGTCAATATTAAATCAGTATTTATTTAGTGAATGACGGAGGGCTAAAATATGTATTTTCTTGGGATAGATTTGGGTACATCAGCCGTAAAGATAATTTTAATAGAGGAAAAGGGAAATGTAATAGGAAGCACATCAAAAGAATATCCAGTATATTACCCTCAGCCAGGTTGGTCAGAACAAAATCCTGAAGACTGGTGGAATGCCACAAAAGATGGCATACGTGAGTTAATAATTAAAACTGGTGTAAAAAATGGTGATATAAAAGGCATAGGTTTAAGTGGCCAAATGCATGGGCTTGTACTTTTAGATGAGAACAACAATGTACTAATGCCTGCTATACTTTGGAATGACCAAAGGACGCAAGAGGAATGTGATTATATTACCCAAACATTAGGCAAAGAAAGATTGACAAAATATACAGGGAACAAAGCATTAACAGGATTTACAGCGCCAAAGATATTATGGGTAAAAAAACATCGCCCTGATATATATAAAAAGATTCATCATATACTTTTGCCTAAAGATTACATCAGATTCAAATTGACAGGTGAATATGCAACAGACGTATCAGACGCATCAGGTACCTTATTGTTTGATGTAGAAAACAGAAAATGGTCAAAAGAGATGTTAGATATATTGGACATACCCTATAATTGGATGCCAAAATGTTATGAATCTACGGAGGTAACTGGATATGTCACAAAAGATGCAGCTGATTTAACAGGATTAAAAGAAGGGACAATAGTTGTAGGTGGAGGAGGAGACCAAGCAAGTGGAGCAGTAGGGACGGGTACAGTAAAGAGTGGCATAGTATCAGTTGCACTTGGCACTTCAGGAGTTGTATTTGCAAGTCAAGACAAATATGTAGTAGACGGAGAAAATAGGTTACACTCTTTCTGTCACGCCAATGGCAAATGGCATGTAATGGGAGTAATGCTCTCAGCAGCCGCTTGTTTAAAATGGTGGGTAGATAACATAATCAACTTTAATGGTTCATCTATAACATATGAAAAGCTTTTAGAAGAAGCAGAAAAAGTAACACCAGGTAGCGGCGGACTAATATTTTTACCCTATCTAATGGGGGAAAGAACTCCATACAGTGACCCCTACGCAAGAGGAAGTTTTATAGGATTAAACATGACACACAATAGAGGGCATATGACAAGAGCAATACTTGAAGGTGTAGCATTTGGGCTTAGAGATTCACTTGAGATAATAAAAGAACTCAATATACCGGTAAATGAAGTAAGAGTAAGCGGTGGCGGTGCAAAAAGCGTATTGTGGAGGCAAGTACTTGCAGATATTTTTGGTGTCAGAGTAGACATGGTAAATGCAACTGAAGGACCAGCTTTTGGCGCAGCAATAATGGCGGCTGTAGGATATGAGGTATTTAAAGATGTCGAGGAGGCATGTAGCAAACTTATCAAAGTCAATGACAGTGTGTATCCAATAGGAGAAAATATGAGTAAATATGAGGAAGAATATAAGGTTTATAGAGGTCTGTACGAGAAGCTTAAAGAAACGTTTAAAGAGATAAACAGTATAAACTAATTTTAAAATTTTTATTTAAACTATACTTGCAAAAATAAAAAAACATAGTGGCAGAGGAGGTGGTGGTACAAAATTTAAAGAAATTATTAAGAATGGAATTGTTTGAAAAAGAAAATTTTTAAGGTATAAAAAAGAGGAGGAATATGAAAAAAATGAGGAAAATTATTGCTTTAATTACAATGGTGATTATGTTAGCGAGTGTATTGTCGGGGTGTGGGACAAAAACGCAAACAGCACAAGGAGGCTCAACTAATCCTACGGAAAAAGTATTAAAAATTTGGTCTTTTACTAATGAAGCAAAGGTTTTCGCAACAGCTTTTAAAGAGAAACATCCAGATGTGAAAATAGAGTTTACTATGATTCCAATGACAGAAGGAGAATATCAATTAAAACTAAAATCAGCATTACAGTCGGGAGATGTTCCAGATGTTGTTGCTCTGGAAGCAAGTTTTGTGAGAAGTTTTGTGGAAAGTAATTATTTGGCTGACATATCTGATTTGCTTCCTGCAGCAAAAGAGTTGCAAACTTATCAATTTACTATAGATATGGGGACAGATCAAAACGGTGTTATAAAAGCCTATTCTTACCAAGCTACTCCTGGTGTTATGTATTATCGTAGAAGTCTTGCGAAATTATACTTTGGAACGGATGATCCTGCAAAGATCCAAGAACTAATGTCTGACATTGACAAATTTGCAGAAGCAGCAAAAATAATAAAAGAAAAGTCTAATGGCAATACTTACATGGTAGCTTCTACAGCTGACTTTGGAAATTTATTCTTTGCAAATAGGTCACAACCATGGATAGTGAATAATAAATTGGTTATAGATCCACAAATTGATAAATTATTTGATATTGCCAAATTATTTAGACAAAACGGATATGAAGCGCAAACACAACAATGGTCTGAAAGCTGGTTTGCTGGTATGAACGACTCATTAGTAGATGCAAAAGGTAATCCAAAACAAGTTTTTGCATATTTTCTGCCAACATGGGGATTGTCATACGTATTGCAACCTAATGCTGTAGCAAAACAAAACAAGGAAGGCAAAACAGTAGGGCATGATACTTCAGGCGATTGGGCTCTTATCCCAGGGCCTTTACCATATCAATGGGGAGGTACTTGGTTTGGAGTGCCTAAGGACAGCAAGAATATAGAATTAGCAAAGGAATTTATAAAATTTGCTACTTTGAATGAGGAAACATTGAAAAATTGGGCACTAGGTGTTTATACGAATGAATACCTAAAGAAGATAGATCCAAGCGTTGGTAACGATTTAAAACAGCCAGCTGGAGACTTTGTATCTAGCAAAAAAGTAGTAGAAGAATTAATACCTCAAATGAAAGATACTCCTGCAAGTAAATTTGTTGGGGGACAAAATCCTTATGAAGTATTTGCAGAAGCAGCAAAACGCATTGATCTTGCTAATACTCTCAAAAATATTCAAGGTACGGATGATGTGATTCAACGTGCATTATGGGATCCATTGGATGCTTACGCTTCTGGTAAAGTAAGTAAAGAGGAAGCGGTAAAGCAATTTAAAGACAATGTTAAAAATGCTCTTCCCAATGTTCAAGTTAATTGATATATTAGCTAGAGAAAATGCTAACGTTTTGTTGGCATTTTCTCTAGGTTTCTTAGTAATTTTATAAAAGTGAGGGAATACAAATATGGAAGCTGCTAATTTAAAGTCGAAAAGCAAGATTAATAAAAACTATTATGGTTATATTTTTACTTTGCCATTTATAGTTATCTTTTTAGCTTTTAATCTCTATCCACTTCTTTATACTTTCTATTTAAGTTTAACAGATATGACTCTAATGAATTCATCATATCACTTTGTTGGATTTGCGAATTTTAAACAATTATTTTCTGATAGCTATTTTTTGAAATCGGCTATAAATACTTGGAAAATTTGGCTTATAAATTTTATTCCCCAATTAGGTATTGCTATGCTTTTAGCTATTTGGTTTGTTAATAATAGGTTGAAAATTAAATTTATTGGTTTATGGAGAACAATTTATTATTTGCCAAATATACTTATGCCAGTTGCAGTAGCTGCACTTTTTTATAATTTTTTCTCTCTATATGGACCTGTAAATCAGATAGCAGTTCGTACAGGAATTTTAAAAGAAGCTTTTGACTTTTTTAGGAGTACTACTTGGACCCAGCTTATTGTAGCGTTTATTCAATGGTGGATGTGGTATGGAGTAACAATAATCTTTCTAATGGCAGGGTTATCTTCAATTTCACCTTCATATTACGAATCAGCTTTAGTAGATGGTGCCAATTCATGGCAAATGTTTACTAAAATTACTCTTCCTCTTTTAAAACCAGTGCTAATATATGTACTCGTAACTTCGTTATCAGGTGGAATGCAGATGTTTGATATACCTTATTTATTAACTGACGGGACGGGAGCGCCTGATGGAGCTATAAGAACAATGAGCGTCTTGATGTATATGAAATTTTCAAGTGGCGATGGTTATATTGGGGCTGCTGCTTCTGTTGGTGTTATGATTTTTCTTATAACTGCTGTTGCAGCGTTTATTATAATAAGGTTGCTAAAAGAGAGAGAATAAAGATAAAAATTAGATTAAGAAAGGATGGGACTATGAGTTATAAACTTCGAATGAAATTTATAAAAATAGGAGTGTATATCTTTTTAATTATACTTTTCCTACTTGCTATTTTGCCTATATGGCTTTTGCTTGTTAATGCTACGCGTTCCACACCTGAAATACAACAAGGAGTTAGTTTGTTGCCAAGTAATAATCTAGTAATAAATTGGAATCATCTTACGGGTATGGGAGTAAACATATGGCGAGGCTTCTTAAACAGCCTTATTATATCTGCTCCTGTCACTTTTTTAACCGTTTATTTTTCAATGATGACGGCTTATGCAATTCATGTATATGATTTTAAATGGAAAAAAACATTATATAATACTGTTGTACTTTTGACAATTGTTCCAACTCAATTAGTGCCAATAATTGGATTTTATAAATATATGGCATCTTTAAAACTATTAAATAGTTATATTCCATTAATTATTCCAGCTATTGCCTCACCTCCAATGGTGTTTTTTGCACTACAATATTTAGAATCTACGATAGTAAAGGATTTAATAGAAGCTGCCCGTATCGAAGGAAGTGGAGAACTGGGGATTTTTCATAGAATTATTTTACCTATAGCAAAGCCTGGTGCTTTTACGATGGGAATTTTATCTTTTGTTGCTTCCTGGAATAACTTTTTTACCCCGTTTATGTTAATTTCAAAAGTTGAAAAGTACACTCTTCCCATGGTTGTTAAATTATTAAGAGGAGACATGTACAGGACAGAATATGGGGCAATATACCTTGGCCTTGCAATAACGATGGTTCCTATTATAATAGTTTATGCTATATTTTCAAAATATATTGTAAGCGGAATTGCAATGGGAGCTATAAAAGAGTAAAATGACTTTTAAAAAAGGAGGTTTTTTAAAGTGAAGCCATTATATTTAGACCCTGCTCAGTCAATAGATAAAAGAATAGAGGATTTATTAAATCAAATGACAATTGAAGAAAAGATAGCGCAATTAAGTGGTATATGGGTATATGAAATTTTAGATGATAAAATGAAATTTTCATATACAAAAGCAGAGCAGTTAATGAAAAATGGGATAGGTCAGATCACCCGCCTTGGTGGAGCAAGTAATTTATCACCACGGGAGACAGTGAGGATAGCAAATCAGATTCAGAAATTTTTAATTGAAAATACAAGGCTTGGCATACCTGCTTTGATCCATGAGGAATCTTGTAGCGGATATATGGCGAAAGGTGCTACTATTTTTCCTCAAACTATAGGTGTAGCAAGCACTTGGAACACTAAACTTGTTAAAAAAATGGCTTCTGTAATAAGGGAACAGATGAAAGTTGTTGGAGCAAGGCAAGCTCTTGCGCCTTTATTGGATGTTACAAGAGATCCAAGATGGGGAAGAACAGAAGAAACATTTGGGGAAGATCCTTATTTAGTAATGAGCATGGGTGTTTCATATATTCGTGGGCTTCAAACTGAAAGTTTAAAGGAAGGCATTGTAGCTACAGGAAAACATTTTGTGGGATATGGAAATTCAGAGGGAGGCATGAATTGGGCTCCTGCTCATATTCCTGAAAGGGAGCTTAGAGAAGTTTTTCTTTATCCTTTTGAGGCAGCAGTAAAAGAGGCGAAATTAAGCTCGATTATGCCAGGATACCACGAACTTGATGGGGTACCGTGCCACAAATCAAAAAAATTGCTAAACGATATTTTACGTAAAGAGTGGGGCTTTGATGGAATTATAGTATCTGATTACTTTGCTATAAACCAGCTTTACGAGTACCATCATGTGGCATCAGATAAAAAAGAAGCAGCAAAATTAGCTTTGGAAGCTGGTGTTGATGTAGAACTACCGAGTACCGACTGTTATGGATTGCCGATTAGGGAGTTAATTGAAAGTGGCGAGATTAATGTGAATTTTATAAATGAAGCTGTAAAAAGAGTTCTAAAATTAAAATTTGAGTTAGGGTTATTTGAAAATCCTTATGTAAATGAAGAAAAGGCTGTTGAGATTTTTGATACAAATGAACAACGAGAACTAGCTTATAAAATAGCACAGGAATCTATAGTTTTGCTGAAAAATGAAAATAATTTGCTGCCTTTAAAAAAAGATTTGAAATCTATTGCAGTTATTGGTCCTAATGCTGACAGTATCCGGAATATGATTGGTGATTATGCATATCCTTGTCATATTGAATCATTACTTGAAATGAGAGAGACAGATAATGTTTTTAATACACCTTTACCAGAAAGTTTAGAAGCAAAAGATATTTATGTACCTATTGTGACTGTGCTGCAGGGAATTAAGTCAAAAGTTTCTTCTGATACAGAAGTTTTATATGCAAAAGGCTGCGATGTTCTTGACAATAGTAAGGATGGTTTTAAAAAAGCGGTTGAGATTGCAAAACAGGCTGATGTTGCTGTTGTAGTAGTAGGAGATAAATCAGGGTTAACAGATGGCTGTACTTCTGGCGAATCAAGAGATCGGGCAGACCTTAATTTGCCAGGTGTGCAAGAAGAATTGATAAAAGCAGTTTATGAAACTGGTACACCAGTAATAGTGGTACTTATAAACGGAAGGCCAATGTCTATTTCTTGGATAGCTGAAAAAATCCCAGCAATTATTGAGGCTTGGTTGCCTGGTGAAGAGGGGGGAAGGGCTATTGCAGATGTGATTTTTGGTGACTATAATCCTGGAGGTAAATTACCTATTTCCATTCCTCGATCTGTAGGGCAGTTACCAGTGTATTATTATCATAAACCTTCTGGAGGACGCAGTCATTGGAAGGGAGACTATGTAGATTGGTTGAAATCTCTGTTGATATAAAAAATACAGGTCCGTTAAAGGGAGATGAGGTTGCTCAACTTTATATACATCAAGAAGGTTTAAATGTTACAAGACCTGTTAAAGAGCTTAAAGGATTCAAACGCATTACTTTAGATGTTGGTGAAGAAAAGACAGTTATTTTCAAACTTTCTATTGAACAACTGGGTTTTTATGATGAGAATATGGAGTATGTGGTAGAACCGGGACGTGTAGATGTAATGATAGGGAGCTCTTCTGAAGATATAAGGTTGAGGTATTATTTTGAAATTATAGGAGAAAAAGAAAAAATAGCTAAAAAATTTATTACGGAGGTAATGGTAGAGAATAAATAGAAAGCCAAATAATAGAGATAGGAGTGATAATATTGATAAAATTTCCAAAAGAATTTGTTTGGGGTGTAGCTACATCATCGTACCAAATTGAAGGAGCTGTGAATGAAGATGGAAGAACTCCTTCCATATGGGACACATTTTCAAAAACAGAAGGGAAAACCTATAATGGTCACACAGGAGATGTAGCCTGTGACCATTATCACCGTTATAAAGAAGATGTAGAGATAATGAAAGAAATAGGCGTTAAAGCTTATAGATTTTCCATTGCATGGCCAAGAATATTCCCAGAAGAAGGGAAATACAATCCTAAGGGAATGGACTTTTATAAGAGATTAGTAGATGAATTATTGAAGAGAGATATAACGCCAGCTGCAACAATTTACCATTGGGATTTACCGAAATGGGCGTATGACAAAAGAGGAGGTTGGCTAAATAGGGACAGTGTAAAATGGTATGTAGAATACGCCACAAAGCTATTTGAAGAATTAGGGGATGCAATACCCTTATGGATAACCCACAACGAACCATGGTGTGCATCAATATTAAGCTATGGGATAGGAGAACATGCGCCTGGACACAAAAACTACAGAGAAGCACTAATTGCAGCTCATCATATACTACTTTCCCATGGAGAAGCAGTAAAAGCCTTCAGAGAAATGAATATAAAAGGGAGTAAAATAGGCATAACACTAAACTTAACCCCTGTATATCCTGCCAGCGAAAAAGAAGAAGACAAATTAGCAGCCCAATATGCTGACGGATTTTCTAACAGATGGTTTTTAGATCCAATATTCAAAGGCAATTATCCAGAGGACATGATGGAATTATATAGTAAAATAATTGGAGAATTTGACTTTATAAAAGAAGGAGATTTAGAGACTATAAGTGTTCCGATAGATTTCCTTGGAGTCAATTATTATACAAGGGGCATTGTAAAATATGATGAAGAATCCATGTTAAAGGCAGAGAATGTGCCGGGTCCAGGTAAGAGGACAGAGATGGGATGGGAGATAAGCCCAGAGTCTTTGTATGACCTTTTAAAGAGATTAGATAGAGAATATACAAAACTGCCTATGTATATAACAGAGAATGGAGCAGCATTTAAAGACGAAGTAACAGAGGATGGACGAGTACGCGACGATGAAAGAATAGAATACATAAAAGAGCATTTAAAAGCGGCAGCAAAATTTATAGAAGAGGGAGGCAATTTAAAAGGATATTTTGTATGGTCGCTGATGGATAATTTTGAATGGGTCCATGGATATTCTAAAAGGTTTGGGATAGTTTATGTAGATTATGAGACGCAAAAGAGAATATTAAAAGACAGTGCATTGTGGTATAAGGAGGTAATATTGAGTAATAGTATTGAATATTAAGTCGATATTTTGGCAAAGATGAGGCAAAGTATTTTCATAGCGATGCTGAAATATTTTCATTTTATATCTATACTAGCTATATAATTAATTAATAAGGAGAACTACAAAATAAAAAATTATTTCAATTTTCTTTTAAAAATTTAATATGGTATAATTTACACTAGAAAATAATAATGGCAATAGAAGGGTGAACAGATGATTACAGCGGATCAGTTATTGGTAAAGCAAATAAATAAATCTATAGTATTAAATACTATTCGCAAAAAAGGCAATATTTCTAGGGCAGAAATTGCAGGTATAACGGGCTTGAATAAGTCAACTGTATCTTTTCTTGTTGATGAACTTATAAACGAAGGTTTTGTCAGAGAAGAGGGGCCTGGTGCATCAAAAGGTGGTAGAAAACCAATCATATTAAGCATCAATAACAATGCTGGCTGTATAATAGGTATTGATTTGGATGTAAACTATATATTAATTGTTTTGACTGATTTAATGGCAAATGTCATTTGGGAAAAGAAAGTTGATGTAAAAATTGGTGAAAGTCAACAGGCTATTATTGAGCGTTTAATAGAATTGATTGACGAAGCAATTTTAAATGCACCTAATACTATCAGGGGAATTTTAGGTATTGGGATTGGTGTGCCAGGCATTGTAGATTACAAAAATGGTACTGTATTGATGGCACCTAATCTAAAATGGGAGAATGTGCCTCTTAAAGAAATTATAGAAAATAAATTCAAAATTAAAGTACACATAGATAACGAAGCAAATGTAGGAGCAATAGGGGAGAAGTGGTTTGGAGCAGGTGTCAAATATAATAATTTTGTATATGTAAGTGCTGGAATTGGAATTGGGACAGGAATAATAATCAATGGAGAACTGTACAGAGGGACAGTAGGGCTGGCAGGAGAAATGGGGCATATGACAATAAATATACATGACCATCAATGTAGTTGTGGAAATACAGGATGTTGGGAAAATTATGCTTCAGAAAAAGCACTATTCGATTATATACATACACAGTTGATAATGGGAAAATCTGATAATTATATAAATAAAGATAATTTTAATACACTTAATGCTCTTGATATTATAAATTATGCTCAAAAAGGAAGCGAAATAGCAGTAGAGGCTTTAAAAGAAATTGGAAGGAAATTGGGTGTGGGAATTGTCAATGTAATAAATACATTTAACCCAGAACTTGTGATTATTGGAAATACGTTGTCTTTAGCAGGAGATTTGATTTTGGATGAGGTTTTGAAAGAAGTAGAAAAAAAGTGTCTTGTGTATAGATATTATAAAGTAAAAATCAAAACCTCTAAACTTCAATTTCATGCAGGAGCAATTGGAGCAGTTTCCTTGGTTATTTCAGAACTGTTTGCATATCCGGGACTTTGATTACATGAGGTGTTGACATGGAAAAACTAAAAGCTATTATTATAGGTCCATGGAATATTTTTAATAAAGCATATCTTCCTTTTATTTTTAATTTAGAGGAACTAAATATTGTAGGTATTGTTGGACGAAGTGAAGAAAAGCTTATAAAATATAAAGAAAAATATGGTTGTGATGTTTATACACATATAGAGGAAGCGATTAAATTAAAGCCAGATTGCGCTTTTGTGCATACATCCACAGAAAGCCATTATGAGATAGTAAAAAAACTGCTGGAAAGCGGGATTCACGTATATGTTGACAAGCCTATAGCTGAAGAGATAGATAAAACAAAAGAACTTATAAATTTGGCGATGGACAAACCTCTTATTTTGAAAGTGGGTTTTAATAGAAGATATGCTCCTATGTATCGAAAAGCCTTAGCTTTGTTTGAAGGATTAAAACCTGAATTTTGCATTATGGAGAAAAATAGACATAATGACATAAAAAATAGTGTAAAGTTTACACTTTATGACGATTTTATTCATGTAGTAGACACTTTATGCTATATAATTAAAGATGTTGAAAGTATAGAGGTAAATATGTCAAAAGAAGAAGATTCATTAAAATACATAGAAGTAGTATTAAAATCCCATAATTCTACAGCAATAGGTGTTATGCATAGAAATAGTGGAAAAGATTATGAAAGATTAGAAATACACGGACATAGCAATAGTGCAATTGTGGAAGATATGGAAAGCGCAAAGATAATGGATAATGGCAAAATAGCAATTTACAATTTTGGCAGTTGGGATACTACATCCTATAGAAGAGGTTTTGAGACTGCTGTAAAAAGCTTTTTAAAGGACGTATTAGAAGGAAATAATGTAAATGACGAATTAAAATGTACTTTAAAATCTCACGAGATTATAGAGGAAATATTAAAAAAGGCATTATAAAATCAGGGCAATTAGCCCTGATTTTATAATAATTTAGCAGCTAATTCTGCTACTTCTGAGCGTTCGCCTTTTATTTTTATTAAGGTGACATGACCTAGCCCTTACTGGAAAAACTGGAACAGAGATTTATTACTGCCAAAGGCATCTCTGAATATGACAAATTCATTTGGGAAAATATCCTCTACGCCTTTTAGTTCTTCAATATCTTCTCTTTTTAGATATTTTTCATATGTAAAAATAATCTGTAGCGAATGATGGACAGAAATTGTAAAAAACTGTATAGAGTTCATTGTAATATTTTATTTTATCGGAAAGGTAATCTTGAGAAAGGATTTCTAAAGCGTCTGCTTTTATTCTTGTTATTACATTTTTCGGAAATTAAAATTACAGGCATAGGTTTTTCCTTTTTTGTTCTTCGTGGAACAAATTTAAAGCTACTGAAAGAATTCTGTTGTCATTGTTTAGCTGTTTTATCGATTCATTAGAAATATGATTCAGTTCAATTTTTATACTTCCTCTATTTTCAAGAGGTACACCTTCATTGAGCTTCTATTTTTCACTTAATTTGTCAAGTAATCTTTCTACTTGCCTTGCATTTCTCCAAAAACAAAAGAGGATTTATTAAAAAGATGTAGAAATTAATTATTGGAAATGTTTTTATAAAAATATTATGCGAGAGGTTGAAAGTTATGAAGGTTAATGACATGACCTTAGAAGAAAAAATAGGTCAGATGCTGATGGTTGGTTTCCCATCGCCGATTTATGATGACCATATTGAGGAGCTGACTAGTGAGTATAAAATCGGTAATGTGATTTTATTTTCTCGAAATTTAAAAGATAAAGTACAACTTCAAAGTTTATGCAACAATATCCAAATGAATATGATAAAGCATACAGGTATTCCAGCTTTAATTGCTATTGACCAAGAAGGTGGAATGGTTACGAGAATTTATAAAGATGCCACTTACTTGCCAGGTAATATGGCTATAGCAGCTACAAACAATCCTGAAAATGCATATAAAATAGGGGAGATAGCAGGTAAAGAGCTTAGAGCATTGGGCATAAATATTAATTTTGCTCCTGTCCTTGATGTTAATAATAATCCATCTAATCCTGTAATAGGGGTTAGGTCTTATGGAGAAAATCCAGAAAAAGTAGCGGAGTTCGGAATTAATTATATAAAAGGTGTACAAAAAGAAAATGTTATAGCGACAGCGAAGCATTTTCCTGGTCACGGGGATACTTCAGTAGATTCTCATTTTGATTTACCATTGGTGTCTCACAATAAAGAGCGATTATATAGAATTGAGTTATATCCTTTTAAAAAAGCAATAGAAAATGGAGTGGAAGCCATAATGACAGCCCATATTCTCTTTTTAGCTCTTGAGAAAAATAAATTGCCTGCAACATTGTCCCATAATATTCTCACCAATATACTGAGAAAGGAACTTAGATTTAATGGAGTAATTATAACTGATTGTTTGGAAATGAATGCAATTGCAAAATATTTTGGCACGGCCAAAGCAGCTGCGATGGCCATAAAAGCAGGAGCAGATATAGTCCTTGTTTCCCATACGAAAAAACTGCAGATAGAGGCATTTAGTGAAATCAAAGAGGCAGTTTTACGAGGTGAAATATCAATTGAAAGAATAGATGAATCTGTTGAAAGAATAATCCAATTAAAAGAGAAATACAAACTTTTTGAAAATCCATATCCAGATGAAAATAAAATTAAAACTATTGTGGGGTGTAAAGAACATCAAGAAATTGCAAAAAACATAAGTTTGAATAGCATCACTATTGTTAAAAACGAAAATAACCTTTTACCAATAAAGAAACAAAAAATATTGGCAGTTTCTCCTGAAACGGTCCCAATTTCAGGTGTGGATGATACTTTAATGGATAAAGTATCTTTTGCAAAAGCTTTTGTACAAAAATTTGGGGGGGTTGAAAAAACTATTCCTGTAAATCCTGATGAAGACCTTATAAATACTATCAGAGAAGAGTCTAAAGATAAAGAAATTGTTGTAGTAGGCGCTTATAATGCTAGCTTAAATGAAGGCCAAGTAAGGCTTGTAAACTCATTGTTGGAAGTGAATAAAAATATCATTGTTGTTGCCTTAAGAAATCCATATGATTTATTAAAATTTAAAGATGTGCCTACATATGTTTGTGCTTATGAATATACTCCACTTTCTGTAGAAAGTGTGCTAGAGGTTTTAAGTGGTAATTATGTGGCAAAAGGAGAATTGCCAGTTTCTTTATAAACCAAATAATTAAAATAAAATAGTAAAAAAGGAGAGTTGACATGGATATTCAATATATTAACTTGACAGAGGGAAGGGCAGAAGAAATATTTTTTCTTTGGAATAAAGAAATAGGCGATAATTTTCCCATGAGAAAAGAGTTATTGCGACAAAATACTTTTGAAGATGTAACTGTACTTTTAGAAGGGTCATGGATTGCCATTGATACAAAAAACGACAGGACAGTAGGCTTTATAGTATCGAAGATATGGAAAGAAGATATGGAATGTTTAAAAATCCAAAAAGGTGTTGGACATATTCAAGTTATTTTGGCTGATCACGACTACAGAAATAAAGGAATTGGCAGCGAATTGTTAAAGAGGGCAGAAAAAGCTTTAAATGAAGCAGCTGTTAAAACTGTATTATTAGGCCAAGATCCATGGCATTACTTTCCTGGCATACCTTCTGAGTTCGAAAAAACGAGGGAATGGTTTGAAAGACGAGGATACGTTAATTATGGGGAAGAGTACGATATGTATTGTGATTTAACTAAGAAAAATGAAGTGATATTACCAGATTTACTAGATGTTAAATTTAAACTGTTAGATTTGGCAGAAAAAGATAAATTTCTTTCATTTTTAAAAAAGAATTTTCCAGGTCGGTGGGAATATGAGGCTATACATTATTTCAAACGAGGAGGTGAAGGGCGGGAATTTGTTGTAGCTGAGAAAAACGGCGAAATAATAGGTTTTTGTAGAATTAATGACATTAATTCTCCTTTTATTGCGCAAAATGTGTATTGGGCTCCTTTATTTAACCAAGAGCTAGGAGGTATAGGACCCTTAGGTATTGATAAAAAGGAGAGAGGAAAAGGATTGGGGTTGGCAATTGTTCAGGCTGGCATGTACTTTTTGTATAATAGAGGAATTAGAAATGTGGTGATAGATTGGACTGAATTGGTTGACTTTTATTCAAGATTGGAGTGCAAAATTTGGAAAAAATACACAGTATATAAAAAAGAATTGAAATAAGAGAGGCAAGTTTTTATTGAAAGGAAGTGATTTCTATGAAAAGCATTTTATTAAAACATGGGGAAATATATACACATGATGAGATAATTTATAATGGTGATTTATTAATTTCTAAAGGGAAAATTTTAGAGATGGGTAAAAATTTAAGTACTAATGATGCAGAGGTAATTGATGTAGAAGGCAAAAAAATAGTGCCTGGCTTTATAGACATACATATTCACGGCGGTGTTGGACATGATACAATGGATGCTAATTATGAAGCATTAAATGCTATTTCGATTCACCTTGCAAAGCATGGAGTTACTTCTTTTTGCGCTACTACAATGACAATGGATAAAAATTATATCTTAAATGCATTAAAAAACATAGATGAGACGATGAAAAAGAAGACGGCTGGAGCACAAATTTTAGGGGCATATGTTGAGGGACCTTTTATAAGCAAAGAACACAAAGGAGCACAGGATGAAAAATATATAATACCACCTGATAAAAACTTATTTGACGAATTCTTGGAAATAGCGGGAGGTAACATTAAAGTAATCGCATTAGCACCTGAAAAAGACCCGGATGGAAGCTTTGTAGAACATGTCACTAAAAAGGGTGTAAAAGTATCCTTGGGACATACAAATGCCACTTATGAGGAGATGAAAAATGGAGTAGATCATGGTGCTACAATTGCAGTTCACACTTATAATGGCATGAAAGGGCTACATCATAGGGAACCTGGTGCATTAGGGGAAGTATTTTTAGACGACAGAATATACAGTGAAATAATTGTAGATTTTATACACACACACCCTGCTTCAGTAAAGCTTTTGATTAAGATAAAAGGGACGGATAAAGTGATACTTATAACAGATGCAATGTCTGCTTGCGGATTGGGAGACGGAGAATATAAACTTGGAGGGCAAAAGGTATTTGTAAAAAATGGAGAAGCAAGATTAGAAAGTGGTTCATTAGCAGGAAGTACTTTGACGTTAGATAAAGCTGTAAAGAATATTACTTCTCTTGGAGTACCACTTTTTGAAGCCTGCAAGATGGCCTCTTTAAATCCTGCAAAAGCAATTGGAGTAGATGATAGAAAAGGGAGCATAGAAGTTGGCAAAGATGCAGATATAGTTGTGCTAAACAATGATTTGACTGTTTATATGACAATAATAGAGGGAAAGGTTTTCAAAGAGTAAAGTAAATTAATTTTATCAAAAAGTAGTGAGAAACATTTTTTAAAAATTTAACACATGGAAAGATTTTTTGAAATAATATTTTAAATCTAATTTGCCCCAGTTTTTTACTAAAAGTAGGGGCAAATTTTTATTTTTAATGATTTGCTATCTCAATTTGTTTGACTGAATTAATTTATTTTTTTATAATTTTTTATAGACTTAAATACTGGTAAAGTAATGAATGATGTATTTTATTTTTAAAGAGAGGAGTTTTTTAATGAAACTTGATGAATTGGACTTTGAAATAATGAGAATTCTGCAAACGGATGGAAGAAAATCATTTAGAGAAATCGCACATATACTTGGAAAGCCAGAGAGTACTATACGATTAAGGTATAATCAGCTGGTTGCAAATAATATCTTGCGTGTTGTTGCTATTCCCGACCCCAAACAGGTTGGTTTTGAAGTAATGGCTATTCTTTGTTTAAAGGTGGACGTAGTTTATTTGCAAGAGGTTGCAGAAACACTTGCTAAGGTAGAAGAAGTAAGGTTTATAGCCTATACATCAGGAAGGTATGACCTTATAGTGGAAATATATATGAAGTCCAATGATGATTTGATAAAATTTATGACAGGGTTTTTGCCACAGATTAAAGGAATTAAAGAATGTGACCTGTCGATTGAACTTAAACTTTTTAAAGATACGTATAATTGGATGAATAAAGCTTAAAAGAATAATAACATTTTACGGGCATGGTTTAAAAATTAACCATGCTTTTATTTTTAAATATTTTGATAAATAATTGACTTTTAAATATTTATTGACAATTTTAATTTAGTATGCTATATTAGCAATAATAAGAAAAAATATTGCTAATATAGCATGATTATAGTATTAGCAATATTTTTTTAGTAAAAAATTTATCAAATTAAAATTATAAAGGGGGAAAGTAGGAATGCAAAAAGAAGATTTAAAAAATGAAGGAGGGTTTAAACCATATGTACCTGCTGATGTTTATTTACCAGAAATTACTCCCACATCAGTAATTTTAGGAGTAATATTAGTTATTATTTTTGGTGCTGCGAATGCTTATCTTGGTCTTAAAGTTGGTATGACAGTAAGTGCTTCAATTCCGGCAGCTGTTGTATCCATGTCGATATTAAAAGGAGTCTTAAGAAGAGGTACTATCTTAGAAAACAATATAGTTCAGACATTAGCTTCTGCTGGTGAAGCTGCCGCGGCAGGTGTGGTATTTAGTATACCAGCACTATATTTTCTTGATTATATTCCTTCCATGTTATTAATCTCATTAATAACTTTATTTGGTGGAATTTTAGGCGTAATTGGAATGGTTATCTACAGAAGATACTTAATTGTAGAGCAGCATGGAATCCTACCTTATCCTGAAGGTACGGCTTGCGCAGAAATTCTTATTGCAGGTGACAAGGGTGGAGTATCTGCAAAAATGGTGTTTAAAGGTGGTATAATAGCTGCAATATATAGATTTGTGCAATCTGGTCTTGGCCTTTTCCCTGATGTTATTGAGACATCGATTCCAAAACTTCCTGGTGGGGTTATAGGGGGAAATGTTCTTCCAGCTTTAGTAGGGGTAGGTTATTTGATTGGTTACAGGGTATCGGCAATAATTTTGGCAGGTGGTTTATTAGCATGGTTGGTAATTATTCCTCTTTTCAGTTTTATAGGTACTTATGTAAATACACCGATATTTCCTTCTCAAACTCCTCTTTCTCAATTAGATGCATGGGGAATGTGGGCAGACTATATTCAATATATTGGCGCGGGAGCATTAACAGTAGGTGGGTTATTTGAATTTTTTAAGGCACTTCCTGTAGTAAAAGACGCCATTTTGAGTTCTTTTTCTAAGATAAAAGCAAATGGCTCACAGAAAATTTTGCGCACAGAAATGGATATTCCTTTTCCTTATATAGTTATTACTTTTCTGGCAATAGTAGTATTAATTGCATTAATACCTCAAATGGAAATGAATATAATGGGAGCTTTTCTCACAGCATTATTTGGGTTTTTGTTTGTTTCTATTTCTTCAAGAATAGTAGGGGTTGTAGGGAGTTCTTCAAATCCAGTATCTGGAATGACGATTGCGACTATATTTATCAGTGCTATTGTTATGAAATCAATAGGCTATACTGGAATTAAGGGAATGGTTACAACAGTTGTAATAGGTGCTATTGTAACAGTTGCGGCTGCTATTGCAGGTGATACGTCTCAAGATTTAAAAACAGGATACATTGTAGGTGCAACTCCAAGAGCTCAACAGATTATAATGATTCCTGGAATTCTAATTTTTGCTGGTATGTCAGGTTTTGTTTTGACATTACTTAATAATGCATATCATATTGGCAGCAGTGAACTACCATCACCAGCAACGGCGGTAATTGCTGTATTGGTTAAAGGCGTATTTGCCGGTAATTTACCTTGGGGACTTCTTCTTATTGGTGCAGCAATAGGAATAATTGTAGAACTTATGGGCATTGCGTCTTTGCCATTTGCCATAGGGCTATATCTACCAGTACATTTATCAGTTCCAATATTTATTGGCGGATTTGTAAGAAACATTGTAGAAAAATATAGAAGTAATGGTGTTGAAAGTGGGACTTTATATGCTTCAGGACTTGTTGCGGGAGATGCTTTGGTAGGGATTATCCTTGCATTGTTTACTACAGCGGGAATAGCTGATAAACTTGCAATAGCCAGTGGACTTTTGAACAATAATTTAGCATCATTATTAGCTTTGGTGCTTATCTTGATAATTGCTTACACGCTTTATACTAACTCAAGAAGTGATGAAGTATCAGAATAATATTAAGAAGGGAGAGATTGATTTATGAAAAGAATTGCGACTTTTTCTATAGTGGCTCGGGACCCTGAAACGGGTGAATTAGGTGTAGCGGTCCAATCTAAATTCCTTGCAGTGGGGTCTGCAGTTGGTTGGGCAAAAGCTGGGGTTGGAGCTATAGCGACTCAGGCTTTAGCCAATCTTGATTTTGGAGAATTAGGAATAAAACTTCTTGAGAAAGGGTATTCTGCACAGCAGGTTCTTGATGCATTACTGGCGCTAGACCCCGATAGGGAAGATAGACAAGTAGGCATAGTTGATGCCAAAGGTAATTCTGCCGCTTTTACAGGGAAAAGGTGTTTTGATTGGGCAGGACATATTACAGGAGAGAATTTTTCTTGTCAGGGTAATATTTTAGTAAGTGAGGATACTGTAAAAGCTCTTGCTGAGACTTTTGTTAATACGAATGGAACTCTTGCGCGAAGATTGGTTGCTGCTTTAGATGCGGCTCAGAAGGCCGGTGGTGACAGGAGAGGCAGACAATCGGCATCGTTACTTATTGTCAAAGAAAAGGGAAGCTATGGGGGATATAATGACAGGTATATAGACTTAAGAGTTGACGATGATCCGGATCCGATTGGCAAGTTATCTCATCTATTAGACTTACATGAATTGTACTTTAATAAAACTAAACCGGAAGAGATGGTAATGGTAGATGAAAAGTTAGCTACTGAAATCCAACAAGCCCTTAAGAAATTGGGGTATTACAAGGGAGAAATAACAGGAGAATATGATGAAGCTACAAAAATGGCTTATAAAGATTTTTGCGGTTGGGAAAACTTTGAAGAAAGAATTTGTGAAGGTGATGTTGTAGATATAAATGTCTTAAACTATTTGAGAGAAAAAGTAAAGGATAGCTAAAGATGGTTTAAAAACCTCTCAGGCTGTTAATAAAATCTATACAGCTTGAGAGGTTTTTGAAATATATGATTTTACATTTACAATATTTTCTTTACAAAACTTTCTATTCTTTCAAGAGCTTTTGCTATTTTGTCAATGGAATAAGCGTATGAGACACGGATAAATCCTTCACCACTTGGGCCAAAAGCATCTCCCGGCACAACAGCAACCTTTTCTTCTTTTAAAAGTTTTTCACAAAATTCCTGTGAAGTCATACCTGTCTTTTTTATCGATGGGAAAATATAAAAAGCTCCCTTTGGCTCGAAACAGTCAAGGCCCATCTCGCGAAATCCGTTTACAATAAATTTCCTTCTCTTGTCATATGTTTTTCTCATTTTTACTATATCTTCTTCACATTCATATATACCCCTTATTGCAGCGTACTGTGCTGTAATTGGAGCGCATATAGTTGTATACTGATGGATTTTATTCATTGCTTCAATAAATCCGTGTTCTGCTGCAATGTATCCCAATCTCCAACCTGTCATGGCAAAAGCTTTAGAAAAACCGTTTATAAGTATAGTCCTTTCTTTCATGCCAGGCAAGGAGGCTATGCTTACGTGTTTTCCTTCATAAGTTAATTCACTGTATATTTCATCAGAAATGACTAGCAAATCATTTTCAATTATTATGTCTATAATTTCTTCTAATTCTTCTTTTTTCATGATAGCACCTGTAGGGTTATTGGGGTAAGGAAGAATTAATACCTTTGTTTTTGAAGTTATTTTTGATTTTAGGTCGTCAGGGGTTAGTATGAAATTGTTTTTTTCGTCGGTAGGAACAAATACAGGGATACCTCTTGTCAAAGTTACACAAGGGGCATATGATACATAGCTTGGTTCGGGGACTAGGACTTCGTCACCGTCGTTTAAAAGAGCTCTAAGAGCAAGGTCAATTGCTTCACTAGCACCAATAGTCACCATTATTTCTTTTTCTGGGTCATAGGTTAAATTATAATGAGTTTTTAAAAAATATGATATAGCAATTCTAAGTTCAAGAAGTCCTAAGTTTGAGGTGTATGTTGTACTACCTCTATCTAAGGCGTCAATGCCTTCTTTTCTTATTTTCCAAGGAGTTACAAAATCCGGTTCGCCAACTCCTAATGATATTATACCCTTTGAATTAGTCACAAGGTCAAAAAATTTTCTGATTCCGGATGGTGGAATACTTTTTACTACGTTGGATATGTATTTGTCTGTATTCATGGTGTTATCACCAATCTTTTGTCGTCTTGTCCTTCTTCATAAAAAACTCCGTCTTTTTTATATCTTTTTAAAATAAAATGTGTGGTAGTGCTTAATACGCCATCAATAGGGGCAAGTCTTTCAGCGACAAAGAAGGCTATTTCTTTCATTGTTTTACCTTCTACTTCAACGGAAAGGTCATAAGTTCCCGAAATTAAAGATACAGATTTTACTTCCTCAAACTGACATATTCTTTCAGCTATTGCATTAAATCCATGTCCTTGCTGGGGTGCTACTCTCACATCTATGAGGGCAGTTATGACTTCTCGGTCAGTTTTTTCCCAATCCACGAGAGCAGTGTATTTTAACAACACTTTTTTGTCCTCAAGACTTTTTATTGTGTTTTTGACTTCTTCTTCACTAAGCCCTGTAATTGTTGCAATTTGTTTTTCTGTAAGGCGACTGTTTTCGCACAAAAGGTCAAGGATTTCTATGGTTTTATCCATTTTTGCACCTCCTAAAAAAGTATTTTATGCACATTATAATACAAATATATGTATAATTCAATAATTTAATAAATTGAGATAGTGTCAAGATACTGTAGGATTTTTTAAGACAACCCCTGAAACTTAGTTAATTTCAGCCTTCAGCTTATCATGCTTTTTATATAACTTGTGCATATTTTATTGCTCTTAAAACTCTGTATATTGGCGTCACTTTTCCCATATTCAAAACTGTAATATTATTTATTTTTTCATTTGTAGACGTTTTAACTCTCCTTACCGCCTCTTTTATTTGCTTCTTCGTTAATTTGTAGCTCCCTTCATTTATATTCTCTTTCTTACCCCATTCTATTTCTCTCAAATCTCCTCCATTCTTGCTGAATACTCTTAATTTCGCCATTAACTTTAATCCTTCTCTACTCCATCCTAATGGATTCCTACTTAATCTAGAAGAAAATACATGACTTATATGCCCTTCTGCACTGCACCCTATTACATCTTTGTCTTTACTGTATATCTCTACTCCTTCCCAATTATTTAGTATGTACCTCTTCGCCTCTTTTACCTTCTCTTTTTCTCTCTCTTCCTTTGTTACCTTTATTAGTTCATTAAATACCTTCTTTAGTTCTTCTTTATCTCCTTCATTTATTGCTCTCCATATCTTATCCCTGTATTTTGGCTCTTTCGATGTAGCTTTTAATACGTATTTGTTTAAATGATATCTGTCTAACACAAACCTTGATTTTACTATCCACTCTAATCCCTCTTTTATCCACGGCGCTCCATCTCCTGCTATGTATATCTTCTCTATCTTCTCTTCCTTGTAATTTTCTTCTATGTAATTTGCTACATCTATCCATATGTCTTCAGCTTTCTCTCCTACGTATGCCTTGTAATACACATTTTTCAGTACGTTTCTTCCGTTTCTCTCTTCCCTCCCTTCATGTATGTACACCAATCGAGGTGTTTCATCTCCACCCTCTTGTAAAGGTACATGGTCTTCATCTGCCTCTATGTATAATACCCTTACTTCTTTCTTCTCTTTTATTTCTCTCTTTACTTCTACTTCCCCTATTTCCCTTATTGCGTTTAATACCGTCTGTTTACTTAGCTCCTCTGGACATGCTTTTTTACTACTTCTTTCATATGATTCTTCTATCGCGTTTTCTACTAACTTTATCTTTACTCCCTTTTCTATCCTATCGTGCCGCCCTATCTCTAATGCATCATCCACCAAATATGTATATCTCCCATCCTGCCTAGATTTGTAATATGTCCTCTCATATTCAATATCTCCAAGAATTGTCGTTAACCTCTTTTTATCTTTTCTTTCTACTATCCATTTTTCTTTCCTTCTCTTGTCTTCTTTTATTATCCTATCTAACTCTTCAATAATTGCTTCTATTACTTCACTACCTAGTTTGTCCGTGATTTCCTTTATTCTTGCTACAAGTCTTGTAATATCCATTCCTTCGTTTAATAAATCACCAAAAATTTCTATCACTTCTCTAGTGAAATTTAGAGCATTTTGTAGTATAATATCTTCAAAAATATATTTTTTCACAAGAGACACCCCTTTCTGTGATGTTTTGTTTCCTATTTCTATTTTATCACAGGGGTTGTCTCTTGTTTTTTTCACTCAAAAAATCCTACGATAATTTTACACTATCATAAATTGAAGTATAAAAAATCAAATAAAAAGGTTTGAAAATTAACGAATGTGTGAATTCTGAGTTGACAGGCAGCTATAAATAATGTTACAATTTTATTGAGATATTGATAATTATTTTCAATTATGGAGGCATGACAAATGGCAGAAAATGCTATTACAAATCTTACAGAACTAAGGGAAAATCATGAAGGAGAGATTGCATTAATAAAAGCCGGAAGAGCAGCTATGCAAAGATTGAATGAAATGGGGCTTGTTCCGGGGACAAAAGTTAAGGTAGTTAGAAAGGGTCCTTTAAAGGGGCCTGTTGAGCTGGAGGTTAGAAATTCCCACATTGTGATTGGATATGGTCTTGCTTCAAAAATATACGTAAAAATCATCTAACAGAAAGGGCGATATGCGATGAAAAATGAAATAGTCATAGCTTTGGCGGGAAATGCTAATGTGGGTAAAAGCGTTATATTTAATCAACTGACAGGTTTGACTCAGATAATTGGCAACTGGCCGGGAAAAACAGTGGAAAGGGCAGAAGGGGTATTGAGATTTAAAGGACGAACTATAAAAATTGTTGACCTTCCCGGCATTTATTCACTTTCTGCTTATTCTCAAGAGGAAATTGTCTCTCGTGAGTTTATAGCTTTTGAAAAACCAGATGTTGTAATAAATGTAGTGGATGCTTCTAATCTTGAAAGAAATTTGTTTTTTACCGTGCAGCTATTAGAGCTTCATGTGCCTATGGTTATGGCTTTAAACCAAGTGGATTATGCCATTAAAAAGGGTATAGATATAAATGTAAAAAGGCTTGAAGAACTTTTGGGAATTCCTGTTGTAAAAACTATCGCTACAAAGGGGAAAGGTCTTGAAGAATTGATAGATAAGGTTTTGGAAATTGTTGATTCACATAAAGAAACGACTGCAAAAGAATATGACATAAAACAAGAAAAAATTCTCAAATACAGAAATGAAGTGAGCGAATATGTAATGAGAATTTATAACATCCTTTTAAAATATAATGTAGAGATTATAAATTTGTTTCATCCTCTTTGGATTTCTCTTAAACTTATAGAAGAGGATAGCGATATAATAGAAAAACTAAAAGGAGAGCATAACGGGAAAAAAGCTTATGAAGAAATTCAAAAAGAATTAGAAGATTTAAAGGCGAAGATAGATAGTCCTCTTGTGACTTTAGTTACAGCAGACAGGTATGACATTGCCTCTTTTATAGCAAGTCAGACGGTGTCAGAGATTCACAATAGAATTACATGGACTGATTTGATTGACAATGTTGCTCTTCATAAAATATTTGGTTATATATCAATGTTTGCTATTGTATTCATATCATTTTACGGCATATTTAAATTTGGAGAGTATTTTTCTGGTGTGTTGGAGAACTTTTTTGATGGTTTAAAACCTCTGGTATATAATTTGCATATGCCAAATATGTACAAAGACATTTTATGGAATGGTTTTGCTGAAGGATTTATTTCTGCTATAACCATCGTACTACCTTATATACTCCCATTTTATGTATTTTTATCAATACTTGAAAACACGGGTTACCTTGCCAGAATTGCATTTTTAATGGATGAAGTTATGCACAAAGTAGGACTTCATGGTAAAGCTCTCATTCCAATATTAATGGGATTTGGGTGTAATGTTCCGGCAGTACTGGGGACAAAAATTTTAGAAACTGATAGAGAGATATTTATTGCTTCTTTTATGTCAACTTTAGTTCCTTGTTCTGCAAGGATCGTGATAATTTTAGGAACAATAGGCGTTTTCATGGGGCCACAATACGCACTCTCTGTTTTTGCCTTAGATGTTTTGGTAGTTTATATAGCAGCGTATTTTGCAAATAAAATAGCGCCTGGAAAACCCTATGATTTGATAATGGAACTTCCTGGCTACAGAATGCCCGCATTAAAACCCACATTAAAGCAAATATGGTTTAGGATAAAAGACTTTTTGTACGTAGCACTTCCCATAATTGTTGCTGGAAGTCTTGTGCTTGAAATATTTAAATATACAGGTATATTTAAATATGTGACTTATTTAACGGATCCTATTGTAGTAAAGTGGTTAGGATTGCCATCAATAGTAGGAATAGTATTGATTTTTGGGATTTTGAGAAAAGAGCTCACACTTATAATGCTTCTCACACTGTCTGGGACAAGTCATATAACAGAGATTTTAAGCCCAAAGCAGATGATTGTCTTTGGTGTTGTTACAATGCTTTATATTCCATGTATTGCTACAATTGCAGCATTAAAAAGAACAATTGGCTGGAAAAAGACATGGTGGGTAGTTTTTGTTGACATTTTCGTTGCAATATTGGCAGGAGGAATATTAAATCAAATTCTTACTTTTATATAAACATGGTATAAGGTGAATAGGTGATAAAATTATGCCATATATAATGATAAAACCTACTCCACATTTGTTTTATTGCTTTTTATGGCATTAATTATCACATTTAGTACGTCCCCAACTCCCTTTTTCATTGCAGTTTCGTGTAAATAATCAAAATCTATCTCATTCCAATGTATGTTTAACATGTTTTTTGCCCACATACCATCATCTTTTGAATCCCAGAACTTGTAGGCACATAATCTATCAATGATAATATCTTCTATTCCAATTATATATACTTTTTCACTATTTATATCAACTTCCAACACTTTATCAATAGAACCATCTAATACATTATCGGGTAGTTCTATAGCTATATCGTATTTTTCATTATACCAATGTCTTCCGGTTGTTTTTTTAAAGCCATATAAATCCAACACTTTTGCAATTATATCATGTCTTGGTGCTACTACGTCAATATCAATAGTATTATATCCTCCTGTAGTGTAAAATTCTACGGCAGTTCCTCCTACAATTATAGGTTTAATTCCATATTTCAATAATTCTTTTGTTATTGTTGCCATCACTTCGAGCACATGGAAAAGTCTGGATTCTCTATTTGTATCTTTCGACATTGATCTTATACCTCCTGGGACCTATTATTTCAATTACTCCCTCTTTTATTAATCTTTCAAACCTCATTTTGTCTAGCTTTAGTAGGATTTCCTCTTCTGAAGAATCTCTTAATCTTTTTCTTATCGTTTTTTCATTAGGTATATTTTTATATATCAATTCTTTTTCTGACTTAGTCTTATTAATATATTCATAAAAATTGACTTTTCGCATGCCGAATTCACCATCCTTTAGTATATTATAGCATTATTTAAGTAGAACGTATACTTTGTTGTAAAATAAAAGTTAAAATAGTTAATGAAATCAGTGTTAAAACAAGAAATATGACAAAAATAATGCAGAAAAAATAGGGCAAATAAGATAAAAAATTTCCCCCCATTAAGGGGGATTCTTTAAATAAGATTAACTTTAAGCAGTAACTCCTCGTTTTTAAGAATTTCATCAGGTTTGCCTATTGTTTCTATTGTGTGATTTTCGTTTAACACTATTATCCTGTCAGAAAACTTTGCTGCCATATCAAGGTCATGTGTTGCGATTACTATTGTGGTACCATTTTTATTTAATTCTTCTAATTTTTCTAAAAGCCATCTTTTTGATCGTGGGTCAAGGCCATTTGTAGGTTCGTCAAGAAGCAAAACTTCAGGATTTATGACCATGACTGATGCTAATGCGACTTTTTTCTTTTCTCCTCCGCTTAATCTGTGAGGGGGTCTATCTTTTAATTTTTCGAGTCCAAAAGAAATAAGAGATTCTTCCACTATTTTTTGGACTTCGCCTTCCTTTAAGCCCATTTGAAGTGGTGCAAAGGCTACTTCGTCAAAAACGGTAGTGTTAAAAAGTTGTACATCAGAATCCTGAAACACAAAGCCTACTTTTTTTCTAAATTCATATTCATCAAAAGTTTTTTTATCCCCCAGCAATTCGCCAAATGCCCATATTTCACCGCTGTCAGGAGAAATTAAATTGTCCATCAATTTTAAAAGAGTGGATTTTCCACTGCCATTTGCACCGAGAAGAATTAACTTTTCTTCTTTTATCACACTAAAATTTATGTCTATAAGTGCCGGTACTGATTTAATATAAGAGTAATACACGTTTTTTAATTCAAATACTGTGTTCAATGCAAACCTCCTTATAAATGAATACTCCATAGAACAATTAAAAAGAACATATTAAAAATTATCCATACATAATCATAAAAAGTTATTTTAAAAGTAGTTAGTGTTTTGTAATCTCCTTTGTAACCTCGAGAAATCATGGCACTATAAACATCATCACTCAGTTGCTGAGATTTTATTAAAACATTTGCCATAGCAGAAGCGACAAATTTTCTTCCTTCTTTGCTGCTAATTTTTCCTACATTTCTACTTTTTCTTGCAAGAAACATGTTCGTAGCAATTTCTAAAAGCAAAAAGATGTAACGTAAGGCCATTTCAAGTGTAGCAGTAAAAATGTGGGGAAGCTTAAAAACTCTCAATGCTTTTAATATTTCTACCCATTTTGTTGATAGAGCTAATATATACACAAAAGATAAAGATATAAATGACCTCATCATAAAAACAATAGCACTTTCTAATCCATCTTTTGTTATATAAAAATTTTTTGTGAAATATACTAAAGGCTGTCCTTCTTTTACTACATTAAAAAGTGAAGGTATTAGGACAATACCTGTAAAAAATATTGAGACTGCTGATACCCTCACAACATATGCTTTTAAAGGTATTTTAGAAAAATAAGCCAACAAAAGTGTATAAGTAAGAAATATGGTCATAAAAGGTATTGTCTTTCCAAAATTGACAATAATGATTAATATAAAAACAGAAACAAGTTTTATTCTCGTATCAAGAGACTGCATAATACCTTTCTTAGCAGAAATTGTGTCAGAATAAAACATATCTTCAAATGCATTTTGTATACTTAAGATTGTCTTTTCTAAAAAATTATCCATTTTTCTTCTGGGGTTTCCCCATAATCCTCCCTAATATTGCAAATATCAGCAAAATGGCTGCGATTCCTACAATTGCAGAGAAAATATAACCTATAGCTTGTTGAAAGAAATTGCTATCAAACCCAGGTATACTGTAATCAGGCAGTATTGCTTTTATAACTTCTGAGAATCGGTTCATTCCCTTGGGAACATATCCTATCATACTTTTAATTTCATCAAGGCCCCATTCTCCCCAAGCAGAACCAGGAGCCAAAAGCCCCAGAGGAGTAAGGAGTATTATGACTATAGCCGCAATGTAGAATTTTTTCATCTATTATCACCTCTAAGTTTGTATGAAAATTTATACAGTATATTTTCTTCATCTACTTTTTGTAAGTAATATACTACGAGGCCAGTTATAACTGCTTCTACAATGCCCGCAACAGTAAGATGAGCAAACATCATTGCAGGTATTGCTACGTTTAATCCATAGGGAAAGTATAGTGGTGTTCCATTTGCTGTATGAAAAAGCAATGGTTGAAGTCCAAGTTCTATTGCTGTGGCAAGAGCTGCAGCATTTATTCCTACATATCCCCCTATAGCAGATGATATGACTTTATTTAACTTAAGTGACAACATAAGTTTATAAATTCCGTATCCCACAAAAGGAGCTATAAATGCTATGTTAAAGCTATTTGCTCCGAGAGCCAAAATTCCTCCATCTCCAAAAAGCAATGCTTGAATAAATAAGGCTATCGTAAGAGATATACTTGCCGCCCAAGGTCCTAAAGTTATTGCAAGCAGTGTGGCGCCAATTGCGTGGGCAGTTGTACCTCCTGGTATTGGCACGTTAAACATCATTATTGTAAAGGCAAAAGCTGACCCTATTGCCATAGCAGGAACGTCCTTTTTGTCAAAACTTTCGTTGACTTTTTTTGCTGCAACTGTCAACACTGGTACCATAGCAGCACCCATAACGGCGCAGGTTTGAGGACTTAAATATCCTTCTGGTATGTGCATAAAAATTCCCCCTTACAAATTTTCCCCTGTTGTTGTCATTACCAGTTTTCCATGCTTTACTCCTTTTGTGCTTATTATTTCATCTGCAATTTTTGTAATTTCCTTTGCAGTGCCTTTTACTACCATTACTTCGAGGCAATTATGCTTATCCAAGTGTACGTGCATTGTTGAGATTATGTTTTGATAATGTTTGTGTTGCATATCTGTCAGTTTGTCACTTATTTCTCTCACTTCATGATTAAAAACATATGTAATTGTTCCAATGGTCTCTGCATCTTCTGCTTCCCACTGATTTTCCACTATAAAATCTCTTATTAAATCTCTTATGGCTTCGGACCTGTTGTTGTAGTTTTTTTTCTTTATAAGCTCGTCAAATTGATAAAGAAGTTTTGATTCCATTGAAACTCCAAAACGTGTTATTTCTTCCAGACTTATCACTCCCCTAAAGTAGTGTCATCTTCTTAAAAATAATAGCACTATTTTATGGTGGAGTCAATTTAAAAATTAATTTTAGTTTAATTTTCAATTAATATTGCTTTAAAGTTGAGGTTATAAAATGAACTTGAAAGTTGATTGTGATAACGATTTAATATATAATAAAATAAATAAAGGGGAGTAGCTCACCACAATGTGTGGTTTAACCTGTCGTCATCACGAGAAATTTTCTCCGGCAGGTTAGAAACTCTGGACGGAGTTTTGAGCAAGACCTTTATAGTGTTCATCACTATAGAGGTTTTGCTTTTTTATGTATATTTACAAAAGAAGGGAGTATAGATAATGAACGCTTTTATAGAAGGTATATTAAATCTTACACCAGGCCATATTATAATGTTTATCATTGGAGGTATCCTTATATATCTTGCGATAAAAAAAGAATACGAGCCAATGTTACTTTTGCCTATAGGGTTTGGCATAATACTAGCCAATATTCCGCTTTCATCTGCTATAGGTGAAAATGGTTTTCTTACAATTCTATACAACGCTGGAATAAGTACAGAACTTTTTCCTATTCTTATTTTTATTGCAGTTGGGGCAATGGTAGATTTTTCACCACTTCTTAAGCAACCGTTAATGATATTTTTTGGCGCAGCAGCGCAGTTAGGAATATTTTTAACTATAATTTTTGCGCATATGCTGGGCTTTAATTTAAAAGAAGCAGCTGCTATAGGCATAATTGGCGCTGCAGATGGCCCTACATCTATTTATGTAGCTAATTTGTTTGCACCAAAGCTTTTGGGTCCTATATCAGTTGCAGCTTATTCGTATATGGCATTAGTTCCAATAATCCAGCCCTTTGTGATAAAAATGCTTACCAGTGAAGAAGAACGAAAAATTAGAATGGATTTGCGCATGAATGAAGTTTCAAAAACAGCTAAAATACTTTTTCCAATAGCAGTGACATTTGTTGCAGGAATTTTAGTACCAACTAGTGTTCCTCTTGTAGGTTCTTTGATGTTTGGCAACCTCATAAGAGAAAGTGGGGTAGTAGAACGGCTTTCAAAAGCTGCACAAAATGAACTTGCCAATCTTGTGACACTTTTACTTGGGATAACAATAGGTTCTACTATGACTGCCGACAAATTTTTGACACCTACAACTCTTTTGATATTTGGAATGGGACTTATAGCATTTATATTTGATACAGCAGGAGGAGTATTGTTTGCAAAGTTTTTAAATTTGTTTTTAAAAAATAAAGTCAATCCAATGGTAGGAGCTGCTGGAATATCAGCTTTTCCAATGTCGTCTCGTGTGATACAGAAAATGGCCCAAAAAGAAGACCCTACAAATTTTATTTTAATGCAGGCTGTAGGAGCAAATGTTGCAGGTCAGTTAGGTTCTATCATAGCAGGAGGTATTGTAATAGCACTTGTAAGTTCTATTATGTAATTGAAAGTTATGCAATTAAAAGTGTAGAGTTTGGACTACAGGGAAGAGGTTTTTAGATACTCTCATTAGAGGAGCTAAAATTTGAAAGAGGTGAACAAAATGGACTTACTTAATGTATTTAAAACTGCTATTGTGGGAATAGGAATGACTTTTTTGATGTTAGTCATATTTTTTGTGATGATTAAATTTTTAGTGAAAATATTTAATAAGTGAGATGAATGGAAAAATTTTTCATTCTTTTTTAATTATAAAGCTCTTGTGATATAATAAAATTGTAAAGTTGTTACTGCATGGAGGTTTTGGTGATGCCACTTAATGTAGTACTTGTTGAACCTGAAATACCACAAAACACAGGGAATATTGCAAGAACTTGTGTGCTTACAGGCAGCAGTCTTCATCTTGTAAAACCTTTAGGTTTCAGTATAGACGAAAAATACGTAAAAAGAGCTGGCTTAGACTACTGGCCTCTTTTAAACCTTACTGTTTACGATAATCTCGAACAATTTCTTGAACAAAACAAGGGGAAAAAGTTTTATCTTGCTACCACAAAGGCTAAAAAGTATTATCATGAAGTAAAATATGAAGACAATTCTTATATACTTTTTGGGAAAGAAACTGCAGGACTTCCTAAGTGGTTGATTGAAAAATACTACGAAGACTGTATACGAATACCAATGCATGAAGTGATATCTACAAGGTCTCTAAATTTGTCCAACTCTGTAGCTATAGTACTGTACGAGGCCTTGAGACAACTGGGTTTTCCTAATATGAAATAAAAAACTGAGGGATGATTATGAAGCGAAAGATTATTCATGTTGATATGGATGCTTTTTTTGCATCTGTAGAACAACATGATAATCCAGAATACAAAGGGAAACCTGTTATTGTAGGAGGTCTGTCGGAAAGAGGAGTAGTTTCAACTTGTTCCTATGAGGCAAGAAAGTACGGAATACATTCTGCAATGCCGATGTACATGGCAAAAAAGCTATGTCCACACGGTATTTTTCTTTCTGTAAGGAGAAAAAGATATGAAGAGGTCTCAAAACAAATTTTTGATATCCTGTACAGTATAACTCCTCTAGTGGAACCTGTTTCTATAGATGAAGCCTATCTTGATGTTACATATATTGACAAAAATCCAGAGATTATTGCCCTGGAAATAAAAAAGAAAGTGAAGGAAACGACAGGACTTACTATTTCTGCAGGAGTTTCCTATAATAAATTTCTTGCAAAACTTGCCTCAGATTGGAATAAACCAGATGGGTTTATGGTCATAACAGAAGATATGATTCCCGACATTTTAAAACCACTTCCTGTTTCCAAAGTTTATGGGATAGGAGAAAAGTCTGAGCAAAAACTTAAAGCTATGGGAATAAATACAATAGATGACCTATTAAAACTATCACAGGAAAGTCTTATTGAGATTTTTGGGAAATTGGGTTTAGAGATATATAATAGAATTAGGGGCATTGATGAGAGGCCTGTAGAAACTATGAGAGAGATTAAGTCTATAGGAAAGGAAAAAACACTGGAAAAGGATACAAAGGACAAAAAGCTTTTACTTCATTATGTGAAATTATTTTCCGACATAATATCGGAAGAATTAGTTAGAGAGAGACTTTATGCCAGAACGGTTACTGTTAAGATAAAGACACCAGATTTTGCAGTTCATACCAAAAGCAAGACATTAAATAAATATATACGATTAGGTGAGGACATATACGATGTAGCCTACGAAATTATTGAAAGTCTAAAATTAGACCAATATATAAGGCTTATTGGTCTATCTGTTTCTAACTTGAGTGCAGTAAAATATGAGCAATTGTCCTTTTTGGATAAAAGGGTTATTAAATTTATTAAGGCAGAAAATGTAGTTAGAGAAATAAATAAAAAGATGGGGCAGGAAGTAGTGAAAAAAGCAAGTGAACTTTTAAATGAGGAAACGAAGCAACGGAGGGATTAAATTGGAAGCAAAAGAGAGGCATAAGCGCAATGTTGCTAAAGAAATTATAGAATTGGCTTGGCCTTCTATAACAGAACAAATGCTTATAATGACAGTTGGAATGGTGTCAACTATATTTGTAGGTCGAATAAGTGCCAGTGCAATTGCGGCTGTTGGGATGATTAATTCCCTTATTTTTTTCTTTCAAGCAATTTTTTCAGGGCTTGCCACTGGTTCCACAGTAATTGTAGCGAGGCTTATTGGTGAAGAAGACGAAGAAGGGGCTCGCCTTGCAGTTATGCAGTCACTTATTATGAGTATTGCTATTTTCATAGGACTCACTACTTTGGGCTATATTTTTGCAGTACCTATTGTTAAAACCTTCTTTGGAAGTGTATCCACTGATGTTTTTAAATTGGCTTTAATGTACTATAGAATAGTGCTTTTTGGGCTACCTTTTGTGATAATTGATATCATCATAGGCGGGGCTTTAAGAGGTGCAGGGGATACCAAAACCCCAATGTACATAACTGCTACAGTAAATGTGATAAATCTTTTGTTAAATAGCACACTTGTATTTGGAGTGACTTATCACGGTAGATATTTAATACCTCCTTTAGGAGTAAAAGGTTCTGCACTTTCTGCTACAATTTCAAGAATAATAGGAGGTTTTTTGCAATTATATGTTTTATATTTTGGCAAAAGGCGAATTAATCTTGATATAAAAGAAAAGATTCGACTTGACTTTAACATGATGATGAGGATTATACGAGTAGGAATACCAGCTTCTTTAGAGCAGGTAATAATGCAAGGTGGTTTCCTTGTAATGCAAGTTATCGTTTCCACAATGGGGACTATTGCAATTGCTGTATATCAAATAGGTATGAATGCTAATAGTCTTGCTTTTATGCCTATATTTGGATTTTCAATAGCGGCAACCAGTTTAGTAGGTCGGAGTCTCGGTGCAAAACATTTTATGTTAGCGGAAATATACGCAAAAGTTTCAAGAAACATTGCTGTTGCTGTAATTTCTGTCATAGGTGTTTTTATGTTTATATTTTCAAGGCAGCTTGCAGCGCTTTATACTACTGATCCTATTGTAATAAAAATAGCTTCTGATATTATAAGGATTTTTGCTGTTGTGGAACCTTTGCTTGCTATATTAAATGTCATGGCAGGAGTATTAAGGGCTGCAGGCGATATTCCTTATATTGTTCTCACGGCTTTTATTGGATTATGGCTCTTTAGAGTGACTATTGGATATATTCTTGGTAAAGTGTTTGGTATGGGAGTATATGGAATATGGATTGGTATATGTATCGACTTTGTTGTAAGGTCAGTAATGTATAGCTATAGATTTAAAGCCGGTAGATGGAAATATATTAAAGTTTAGAGTACACAAATTTATCACATATTCTTAATTTTTACATAACATTTTTCTGCTATTTTAATTATAACATCAATTTTTAGAAGAGGTGGATTTATGAAGAGGAAATATTTATATGTGATTGTTGCAGTATTAATCATTGGAATTGTCACTTTTTACTTTGTAAACAGGGCAAAATCATCACAACCCCAGCAGCTTTCATATGTTACAGTTACTCGTGGTAATATTTCTATGAAAGTCACTGGGACAGGGAACTTAAATGGTGATGTAAGAGCAATTACGTTAAAAGGCAGTGGAACAGTAAAGAAAGTGTATTTTAAAGTAGGAGACACTGTAAAGAAAGGAGACCTATTATACGAAATTGAAGATGACGATTTAAACAATCAGCTGGAACAAGCAAAAATAAACCTTAACTTAGCTGAGCAGCAATTAAATCAAGACACACAGAACTACAATAGTAGCATTGCAAATTTAAACATAACTTCTCCTTCTGGCGGGATTATAGACAGTATACTTGTAAAAGAAGGACAGAATGTCACACCTGGGACACCTGTTGCAACCATTGCAGATTACTCCCATGTTACTGTAAAAGTTCCTTTCAATGGTGTTCAAATAAAGAATATAAAAGTTGGGCAAAAGGCGGATATTTTTTTATACGACTCATTTACAACTGTAACAGGTACTGTTGAATACGTTTCAGAGCAGCCGGTTCCTAATAATACAGTGCAATACTACTATGTGACAGTAGGGCTTGATAATCCGGGGGCATTAAGCGATGGAATGAGGGTACAAGTATCAATACACACAGATAACGGAATAGAAACAGCATTAGAAGATGGCACGTTAACTGCCAAAAACACAGTCAATGTCACAGCGCAAACATCAGGTACGGTAGATAAAATATATATTTCTCAAGGGCAAAGTGTAAAGAAAGGACAGCTTTTAATAAAACTTTCATCAGACAACATAAGCAATCTGCAGATGCAGATAGAAAATGACAAATTAAAAGTTATGGAAGCACAAAACAACTACAATCAGATTTTACAGCAAATCAACAACTTAAAAATTTATTCTCCTATAGATGGGAAGATCATTAGCCAGAACATAAACGAAGGAGATATATTAGGTACTTCTGTAGCGAGCACTAACATAAGCAATACAAATAGCCAATCACAGCAATCGAGTTTTGTGCCCGTTTTAGATATAACGCAATTATCTACTTATGAGAGTCAACCAGAAACTGCGGTAATAGCAAACAACGACAAATACATCATTAACCTTTCAGTGGACGAAACAGACATAAAGCACATAAAAGTAGGGCAACAAGCACAAATTACAACAGATGACTTACCAGACAAAACATTTACAGGTACTGTTTCAGAAGTGTCACAACTTCCAACAATACAAAATGGAGTTTCTTCTTACAACGTAATTATTGAAGTCGATCCAAGCGAAGGATTAATGTTAGGCATGTCAATGAATGTTTCAATAATTGTTGCAGAAAAACAAGATGCTTTAATACTTCCAATACAAGCCGTTCAGACAAACGGAAATAGAAAATACGTAATACTCTATACAGACGATTTAAAAAATCAAAATATCAATAGCACTAACAATAGCACTAATAACGGGAACTTTTTCAGGAACAACATAAGATTTGTGGAAACAGGTATTTACAACGACAACTTTATAGAAATTGTGAGCGGTTTACAGGAGGGAGACAAAGTATTAATTCCAACACTTAATTCCTCAACAAACGCAAATAACCGTAATCCAAGTGCTTTTGGTATAATGGGTGGCTTTAGGTCAGAAGGCAATTTTAACAGGAATATGACTAATCAAGGTGGTAGTTACCAAGGCAGAAGCTTTAATGGGACAGGGCAAAATAACACTTCCACAGGGAGGTAAATGATGGATAACATTTTAATAAAAATAAGGAATTTAACAAAGATTTACAAAATGGGAGAAAATGAAGTAAGAGCGTTAGATGGTATAAACCTTGACATTGAAAAAGGAGAATTTGTATCAATTGTCGGTCAATCAGGTTCAGGTAAAACTACTTTAATGAATATAATAGGGTGCTTAGATGTAAAAACTTCTGGAGAATATTTTTTAAATGGCATAGACACAAGCAAACTTTCTGACAATCAATTAGCAGATTTAAGATGTAGCGAAATAGGGTTTGTTTTTCAAAATTTCAATTTGCTTCAAAAAATGACGGCTTTAGAAAACGTGGAATTGCCTATGATATACAAAGGTGTACCTACGAAAGAAAGGCGGCAAAGAGCAGAGATGCTTTTAGAGATGGTAGGACTTAAGGAAAGGATGCACCATAGACCTAATGAATTATCAGGAGGTCAGCAGCAAAGAGTAGCAATAGCAAGGGCACTAGCAAACAATCCCCATCTAATATTAGCAGATGAGCCGACGGGAAACTTAGACTCAAAAAGTGGTAGTGAGATAATGAAAATAATAAAAGAGTTAAACGAGAGAGGGAATACAGTAGTACTTATAACTCATGACCCTAATATAGCTGCACAAGCCAAAAGAATAGTAAGAATAAAAGATGGGCGTATTTTAGAAAACGAGGTGGTAACACCGTGAGATATGTAGAAGCTTTGAAAATAGCTATACGCAGTATTTTAAGCAATAAAATGAGGTCTTTTCTCACCATGTTGGGGATTATAATAGGTGTCACAGCTGTTATAGCCTTAGTAAGTATAGGCCAGGGCTCTACAAGAAGTATTACTTCTCAGATACAGAGTATGGGTTCAAACCTCATAATGGTAAACGTAATGGGGAGAGGGGGAGAAAGCTCTTTAACTTATGACCAAGCCATTGTTTTAAAAGACTCAAGCTTTATAGCTGCTATCTCTCCGGTCATATCTACCAGTGTAACGGCTATGTACGGAAATAATTCAGTGGACAACACAACGGTAAATGGAGTAAATGGAGATTATCAATCAATACGCGATATACAAGTAGCAGCTGGCAGATTCATTTTGCCAATGGATGATGAAGGAAGGAACAGGGTAGCAGTTCTTGGCAGCAATGTAGCGAGAGAGCTTTTTGGCTTTACTGATCCTATTGGCAAGACTATAAAATTAAATGGCCAAAACTTCACGGTAGTAGGTATTTTGTCACAAAAAGGTTCTTCAATTGCAGGTTCTGATGATGATTCAATATTTATACCCCTTAAAACAATGTTCTACTTTGCGAAAAATAGAGACATAAGACAAATATATATAGAAGCTACAAGCCCAGATACCGTGGAACTCGCTAAAAACGAAATAAACAGCAAACTGCTAACTATATTTAAAGGCGATACAAATGCCTTTAGAATAATTGATCAATCACAAATTTTATCTACAGTAAATAGTGTTACTGCTACATTGAGCTTGCTCCTTGGAGGAATTGCAGGAATATCCCTTTTAGTCGGTGGAATAGGGATAATGAACATAATGCTTGTATCTGTTACTGAAAGGACGAGAGAGATAGGGATAAGAAAAGCATTAGGAGCCAAAAAGAAAGATATATTACTTCAGTTTATAATTGAATCATTAACTTTAAGCGGATTAGGAGGAATAGTGGGAATTATAGTAGGATACGTATTGTCGATGGTACTAGGCTCAGCTATGAATATAAATGCTAAGCCTTCTCTCTCTACAGTATTAATATCCTTTTCCTTCTCAGTAATTGTAGGATTGTTCTTTGGCGTATATCCTGCAAATAAAGCTGCCAATTTAAATCCAATTGAAGCTCTAAGATACGAGTAAAATACAAAAAAGGACAAATTTCTTAGTTTTTCTTGGGAGTTTGTCCTTTTTAAATGCTTGTCAATAAAACGTTGGTGGATTGGCTTATAAATCACATAAGCAAAGTAGATAAAAAAATTGGGAGAGTACATAAAAAGCCAAATGTAGTTGAGCCTGTAAATGCAGGCCGTTTTTTTGTAACAGATTATATGATAAAATAATTATAAAATACTTTAAATCAAGTTTGAGGAGGTTTTTGGTTGTGAAACTTGTGAGAACAGATAAACTGCCAGACGGTTATGGAATAATTGAAGGAGATAAAGTAATTACATTTGATGGCATAAGCTTTATTTCTTATAAGATGGAGGAAGTAAAGCTTTTGCCTCCTTGTCTACCTACAAAAGCTATATGCGTAGGGTTAAATTATAGGGATCATATAGAGGAAATGGGGGACAAAGAGCCGGAGGAACCGACATTATTCATAAAACCTTCAACAGCAGTTATTGGCCCTGATGATTTTATAGTTATTCCTAAGATGTCAGAGAGGGTTGACTATGAGGGGGAATTGGCTGTTGTAATAGGCAAAAGAGCGAAAAATGTGTCTGAAAAAGATGCGTTAGATTATGTCCTTGGCTATACGATAGCTAACGATGTAACTGCGCGGGATTTGCAGGCAAAAGATGGTCAATGGACAAGAGCGAAGTCTTTTGATACCTTTTTGCCCATAGGCCCTTGGATTGTGACAGACTTAGACCCATCTTCTTTGGACATAATTACATATGTAAATGATGAAGTAAAGCAAAAAAGTAACACCAGACATCTCATATTTGGCGTTCCAAAACTTGTGAGTTTTATATCTCACATAATGACGCTAAACCCTGGCGATGTCATATTGACGGGAACACCCTCTGGCGTTGGCCCTTTAAAACCTGGAGACGTTGTAACTATTGAAATAGAGGGAATAGGTAAATTAACAAATAGAGTAAAATAAAATCAGACTACAAAATGAATGATAAAATATATAACTAAACCAATTAAAGATAGAGGAATTCCTACCAAAGCCCATTCACGGCTTTTTATATTCAGCTTTCCTGCTGATATGATATTAGGTATGTTTCCTGGAATCAACATGCCGCCACTTATTAGAAGCCCCATCAATATTGCTTGGATTTGTTCTGTTGTCATAGCAGGGCTTATTTCGGCTGCTGCCAGTGTTGCGTTGTCAAGAACTGCTGAGGTCATGTTTATCCAGTATAAAAGTCGGCTATCAAGATGAATTATATAATTATCAATAATAGGTTTGAATCCTGCACCTAAAAGTTCCAATGCCAGAATAAAAACAAAAATTTTAAATGCTTGAATAAAGATAAATTGAAATCTTTCAATTTTTTTAATTTCTTCTGCTTCTTCCACATAATTTTCTTCTATAATGAGACTACTTTTCTCTAATTTATTAATATAAAGTAAACCCAAAAAGCCCAAAGCCAATACAGCTGGTATGATGTAAATGCCTAAGGTAGTAAAAAGGTAAAGGAAGCTTTCATTTAATTTTGAGGTTACTATTGTGGCTAAGGGCTCGCCAATTGGTGTTAGTGCAGCACCCATGCCTATTGAAAGAGAGGCAATGACAGTAATCACCACTTTGTCTTTGTGTTTTAAGGGCAACGAGTGAATTATTTCCACTAATATTATTGAGGCTATTATGGCTGTAATTATACTGGCTGTCAAGCCAAGGATAATAATTACTAAAAATACAAATATTTTAAGCGGAATATGAGTTACTACTGTTCCTATAAATTTTTTAAATTTATCTTTAAATATCTCAAATAAAAGTCCTGATAAAAATACGGCTGCTGTTATTAAATACAAAAGATGATTTTTAAATATGTGAGCTATCAGGTCATAAGAAAATACTCCTGATACAAATGCTGCAGCAACTCCCATTGCAAAAAGAAAATATTCGATGTTGTGTTCTATATGCCTATTTACAAGAGGCAAAATTAGGATCATTAATAATATTACTAAGAGTGCAACAATGACCACAATCCATCCTCCTTTTACATTATTATTTGTATTATTTTGTAAAATAAAAGGTGGAAAAACTCACCTTTAAGATGAGCTTCCCACCCAAGAAGCCGAAAATTCTTGAACAAGTCATAAGACTTGCCAACCGTAAAAACTTTATTTACTTTATTAAAATTATAACATACAGGTATTTATATAAGCAACAGAGATGAAGATATATGAAGATATAAATTAATGGAGTACAGTGATTAAAAATATTCCGTATAATACTCCTCCAAACATCAGCACAAAAGGATTAACTGACTTTCTAAAATTTATCCACATTAAATTTAAAATAGCTGAAGTTAAAGCTAACATGGCACTTAAAAAAGCTATTCCTGTGATGTTCCATGGTGTAAACAGTATACCAACAGTAACTGGTATGGAAGACTGAAACACCATCGCCCCCGTTATATTTCCAAGTGCAAGAGTATCCTTTTTTTGTCTTACCCACACAATAGAATTGAGCTTTTCAGGCAGTTCTGTTGCAATAGGCGTTATGACAATTGAAAGCATTAAAGGTGAAATTCCCATCATGTGAGACAAATCTTTTACATATCCTACAAACAAGTGAGCGCCAAAAATTATTCCTAAAAGAGATAGAATTAATTGACTGGTTATCCAGAGTAAATTAGTTTTTACTCCTAAAAACTTTGAAAAGTATAGAGTTCCTATATTTTCATCCAATTGCTGTTCATCTGAAAAAGTACGTTTTACATAAAAAGCGTACGCTAAAAGTACCAATATAACTGCAGATATTCTAATTTCGTTAACTTGATTAAAGACAGAAGCGAAAATTGCTATTGCGTATACTAAGATAAAATATGTCAAATCTCTTTGAAACACTTTTTTATTTGCATTCATTTTCAACGTTCTTTTTCCAAAAAGGGAATAAATTATGATGGCAGCACCTGTTATCAAAAATCCTAAGGTAGAAAGCATAAAAGGAGCTCCTAAAATAGCACCTGTGGCTATTTGACTTGCCTCTCTTCCTCCATAAAAAAGTATAGCGATAATTGGTATAATTGTTTCAGGAAGTGCGGTGCCTACAGCAGCTAAAATACTTCCCACTACTCCCTGACTTAAGTTTAACTTTTTTCCAAACCATTCTACTGAGTTTGTAAATAAGATACAGGAAAGAAGTATAAAGGCGAGACTAAAAAGCAACATCACTATATCTTGTGTCAACTTCTACAACTCCTTTGTGGGTAGTGTTTTAGGTCATTTACAGTAATGTATTGTACCACAAAACGAGAAAATAATTCAATAGTTTGAGTCTCTTCAGTCTGTGTCAAGTTTTCGTAGGTAAATTTTTTAAAAATTTTTTGCCTAACTTACCTCACCACCAACACGTAATTCACTTTACTAAATATGAAATATGTTCTATTTATGTTAAATTATTACTCCGAAAGAAAACAACAAACATCCTAATTTTTATTACTTTTCAAATGACAAATACTGGCTATTAACCTTCTGCTTTAAACACTTACTGCCAAACCATTAGCTCGTGTTATCTCTTTTAAAACATATTTTATCCATGGCCTTCCTGCAAATGGACCTTCTAAAATCGGCAGAGACACCTTTAACCATTTCTCTATGTCTTCAGCTTTATAATCCTTCCCTGTTTTTGATTGTACTACTTCTTTTAATTTCTCCTGCTTTAAAAGGCCAACGCATTGTATAGTTTTCTAATTCCCCATTTGCCTTTTCCGCTAATATGCGAGACATTCTGTCTCCACCTTCTATTGTCCATCTACAACCAAGCCGCTTCATTCTTCTAGCTATATTGTGCTGTATTTGCCCTTCTATGGCTCCTAATCGTTCTGTTCCAGGAGAATTTACTATACCTCCCCAGTTATCCAGCAAATACTTTAAAAGCTTAGTAAGTTTTTTCTTACGTTCTCCTTTGGCTCTCTTTATCGCCTCCCTTAATGTTCCCTCAGTTTTTTGTAGGTCGCCTTGGTAAATAGCTTCACGTACTTTGTCATAAGTTTCTTCGTCATACCAAAGTGCTTCTGTTAATTGTCTGTTAAGATGATATGGATCTAATCTATACTCTGCAGCAGGAAAATATTCTAAACCCTCTTTCGGCCATTCTGCTCCGTCTCCTCCTATGTATACTTTCTCTACACCTTCTATATCCCATTTGCATCCCACTTTTGCATAAGTCTCTTCCCATATCTCTTCACTATTACCTAATCCACTTACTACTAGCTTGTTCTTCAATCTATATCGCTCTTTATCTATCTTCTCTTTGCCTTCATAGGCTATTAAATGCTTTATTTCTCCCCTCTTTTTATCTGCTCTTTGTAGTCTTATTATCACCCCGTCACTTTCGATATACAGTCTCTTTGTAACCTTCTCTCCTTTAGGAACCTCTCCATATTCAAAAACTTCTTTCCTTCTTTCTTCACTATCTTGTTTTAAAATTTCCCCTAATTCCTGTACTGCTTTCCAAATTGTCATTGGACTAATGCCAGGGAAAAGATAACTTAATATCTCTGCTGCGCGCCTAAACGGCATTTCTGTACTTAGTTTTACAGCTATCTCTCTTAACCTTGGCGTTATTTGGGAACGGGATGGCCAACCCAATAACTCATCTAGCAAAAACTTTGTCTCTCCTGTCTGTTTATTTCTGTAAAGACGCCTCCTGTAAATAAATTCTCCAAATGTACTAACAACCTGTTTCGCCCTAAATCCTACTACTTCCCATATGTTACGATCACGTTCCTTCATAAGACGAGTATCTATTTCTTCTAAAGCCCATGCAAAAATTTGATTGGAAATTCTCTGCGTAAGCTCATGTATACCTTCTTCAAGTTCATAAAAGTCTTTGCTTTCTTTTATTATTTTTATTAAACCATTAGCAAAAAGCAGGATTGCACCCACTATGTGTCGAATATCTAACATATCAGACCTCACCTTCCTTTTCATTTTGTTTTTGATTGTGTTTTGGTGGTGAGGTCTTTTTTCTACATTTGACCCCCTTTTTCCTGCTTCATTTCACCTACTTAAATTTTACACTGCCGTCTCTTCACCAAACATCAATAATGTGGTAACATTTATATTAGATGTCCTTTCGCTTAAAGGAGTGGACGATATGAGCATAAGATTTATATATGGAAGAGCAGGTACAGGCAAGACTGCCTTTTGCCTTAATGATATAAAGAGAAAATTGAATGATGGAAAATCCCACCCTCTTATACTACTTGTCCCCGAACAATTTACCTTTGAGGCAGAAAAATATCTTTTAAATACAATTGAAAAAGACGAAAAAATGAGGGCGCAAGTTTTAAGTTTTAAGACTTTGGTAAATAGGGTATTTACAGAAGTTGGAGGCCTTACCCGTCAGCACATGAAATCTTGTGGGAGGTCAATGCTTATTTATAAAATAATAGAAGACATACAAAAAGACCTTAAGGTTTATTCCAAAGCCTCCAGGCAGCAGGGTTTTATCAAAAAAGTTTCAGAAGTTATAACAGAGCTTAAAAGATTTGAAGTGACTCCTGAAAAGTTATTAGAGATAACTGAAACAATAGATAATTTAGGATTAAGAGAAAAACTAAAAGACATAAGTTTAATATATTCTAAATTTGAAGAGAGTTTACACCAAAATTATATAGACCAAGAGGATGAGTTAACTCTTTTAGCAGAGAAACTCGAATATTCTTCTCAATTTGAAGGAGCGGAATTTTGGATAGACGGCTTTACAGGTTTTACGCCAAAGCAGTATAGGGTGATAGAAAAGCTTTTAAAGAAAGCTTCAAGAGTAAATGTCACCCTCTGCATGGATACATCACACAACTCTTATGAAATTGATACTACAGACCTTTTTTACACTACTAAAAAGACAGAAGACAAACTTTTAGAAATATGCCAAAGAAATAATATATCTTATGAAAAACCGGTGTACTTAAATGGAGAAATACCTGAAAGATTTAGAGAAAGTGAAGAACTAAGTTTTATAGAAAAACATCTCTTTTCCTACCCTTACAAAGTATATCTAAAAGAAACAGAGGATATAAGCATATTTAAGGCTGTCAATGTCTATAGCGAAGTTGAAGAGACTGCAAGAGATATCATAAGATTAGTGAGAGATGAGGGGTTTAGGTATTCTGACATTGTGGTAGCTACTCGCGATTTAAATAGATATCATAAACTCATAAAAGCTATATTTTCTCAATATGGAATTCCCTATTTTATAGATCTAAAGATAGAAATAAAAAACAACCCCATCATCGTTTTTATAACCTCTCTTTTTGATATTCATTTAAAAAGATGGTCTTATGAGTCTGTTTTTAGATACCTAAAGACAGGTTTTACAGATTTAGAAAAAGAGGACATAAACCTTATTGAGAATTATGTTTTAGCTAACGGTATAAAGGGAGATAAATGGAAAGAGGAAGTTTGGAATTACAGGTTAAATTACAGATTTGATAGACTTTCAATAGAGGAAGATGAAAAAGAGATAATAGAGAGAGTGAATGAAATAAAAAGAAAAATCGCAACTTCCTTACAGGATTTTTATAAAAAATTTTCTAAATCGAAGAATATTAAAGAAGCTTGTGGCACTTTGTATGACTTTTTAGTTGAAATGAAATTGCCTCAAAAGATTGAAAAATTAATTGAAAAATTCAAAGAAGAAAAGGAATATGACACAGCAAATCAATACGCACAGGTTTGGGATATTGTTGTAGATGTTTTAGATCAATTGGTAGAAGTGATGGGGGAAGAGAAAGTTACAGTAGAACAGTTTGCGAAGATACTCAGCATAGGATTTGATGAATATCAAATTGGAAGTATTCCTCCTGCACTTGATGAAGTTTTGGTTACCAGTGTCGATAGGATGAAAAGTCACAATGCAAAAGCCCTTTACATAATCGGCGTAAATGATGGTATATTTCCTGCTGCTCTTTTTGAGGAAGGAATTTTGACAGATGGGGATAGGGAAATTTTAGCTTCCCATAATGTGGAGTTAGACAGAGATACAAAGACTAAAATATTTGAAGAGCAATTTTTAGTCTACACTGCTCTGACTTCCACAAGTAAATTTTTAAGGATAAGCTATCCCATTGCTGACCATGAAGGGAAAAGCTTAAGACCCTCTATAATAATTTCCCGCTTGAAAAAGATTTTTCCTAAAATAAAGCAGTTTAGCAACGTGGTAGAGATGGATACAGCAGAGGAAAATTTAAATCGCGTATCAACACCTTCACCTACTTTTAATGAAATGGTAAGTGCAGTTAAAAAATGGGATATTACAAACAAAATGCATCCTCTGTGGTTGGATGTGTATAAATGGTATGCTAAAAGTGAATCATGGAAGCCGAAATTGACAAGGGCTTTAGAAGGACTTTATTACACTAATCAGGTTGAAAAAGTACCTGCCCACAAGGTAAAAAAGTTGTATGGGGATGAAATGTATTTTAGCGTATCCAGACTTGAAAAATACGCAGCTTGTCCTTTTGCTTATTTTGTCCAATACGGGCTTAAAGCGAAAGAAAGGAAAATATTTAGTTTCGAGCCTCCTGATTTAGGGACCTTTATGCACAATGTCCTTGACAGATTTTCAAAGGCATTGGAGGAAGAAGGACTTACTTGGCAGGATATTGACAGAGAGTGGTGCGATGAGGCTGTGGCTATTATTGTGGATGACATGATACAAAAAATACCAGGATATATTTTAAACAGCAGTCCCAGATACAAATATCTTGCTGAAAGGTTAAAAAGAGTGCTTTCTAATGCGGTATGGGTGGTATCTGAGCATATAAAGAGAAGTTCTTTTGTGCCTTTAGACCATGAGGTTGCTTTTGGCGATAACCAAAAGTATCCTCCTATAAAGATTGTGCTGTCAAATGGTGAGGAGATAAATCTCATAGGGAGGATAGACAGGGTTGATATATTTGAAAAAGAGGATGAAGCCTATATAAGGATAATAGATTACAAGTCTGGCAACAAAACTTTAGACCTTTCAGATGTGTTTTATGGTTTAGAACTTCAGCTTTTGATATATTTAGATGCTATATTAGAAAGTGCAATAAACGGAAACACAAATTTAAATCCGGCTGGCATATTCTACTTTAAAATAGATGACCCGATTATAAAGGCAGATAAAGATATATCAGATGAAGAGTTGCAAATGCAAATTTTTAAAAAGTTGAGATTGGAAGGGCTTGTTTTAAATGATGCTCAAATCATAAAAGAGATGGACAAATCAATTGAAGGTACTTCTTATATAATTCCAGCAACAATCAATAAAGACGGGAGTGTAGGCAAAAACACCAAAGGAGCCACAAAAGAGCAGTTTGAATTGTTGAGAAGGCACGTCAAAAAGACCATACAACGTCTCAGCGAACAGATGTTAGAGGGAAACATTTCAATTTCTCCATATAAAAAAGATAAAGAAACTCCTTGTAAATATTGCCCTTACTCTTCTGTCTGCCAATTTGAAACGAATTTTAAAGGGAATGAGTACAGGATTATAAAGAGTAAAGATGTTGAGGAGATATGGAGTATATTGGAACAGGAAGTGGAGTCAGATGGAAACCAAATGGACTTATGAACAACAGCTGGCTATAAATACAAGGGGCAGTAATCTCTTGGTGGCAGCAGGTGCAGGCTCTGGCAAAACGGCTGTCTTAGTTGAAAGAATCATAAAACTTGTCACGGATGACAAAAATCCTGTAGATATTGATAAACTTTTAGTTGTTACTTTTACAAATGCTGCCGCTTCTGAGATGAGAGAAAGGATAGCAGAAGCGTTGATTTCTAAGTTAGACCAAAATCCGGAAGACAGGCGGCTTAGCAATCAGCTAACATTACTTAACAAAGCTACAATCACCACAATTCACTCCTTCTGCTTGGAAGTAGTGAGAAATAACTTTTTTCTCATAGATTTAGACCCTAACTTTAGAATAGGGGATGATACAGAAACTTTACTTTTAAAATTAGAGGCGGTAGAGGAGCTTTTTGAGGAATTATATCAAAAAGAGGATAATGAAGATTTTTTGACATTGGTTGAAAGTTATGGAGGCACAAAGGACGATAAACCCCTTGTAGATATTCTTTTAAAATTGTACGATTTTGTAAAATCACTTCCCTGGCCTGAAAAATGGCTTAGGGATGTGTTATTAAGCTTTGAAGTTAAAGAGGATTTTCATTTTGAAAATTCACAATGGGCGGCAGTAATATTAGACAGTTTAAAAGTAGAAATGTCAGGGCTTTTAAATGGAATGTATGTGGCAATTGATAAGCTTCATGGTGAAAATGGGCTACAAAGCTATCTTGATAATTTTGAAATAGAGGCGGAAAGCTTGGAAAAACTTCTAGACTGTGAAAATTGGGAGGAATTTAGAAAACAGATAAATGCCATAGAGTTTGATAGACTTCCCAGAGCAGGTAAAGATGCAGACCATAAAGTAAAAGATGAAGTGACAAAAATAAGAAATGAGGTTAAAGCTAAAATTAAGGAGATAAGAAATAAGTTTTTTTCAGATGACATAGAAAAAATTGAAGAAGAAATTAAAGCTTTGTACCCTATCATAAAGGCTTTAGTGGATTTGATTCTACTTTTTGATAAAAAATATACTGATAAAAAAAGGGAAAAAGGCATTATAGACTTTAATGACATTGAACATTTTGCACTGCAAATTTTGACAGAAGTCGATGAAAACGGGAATGTGAAGCCTTCAGAGGCAGCTTTGATGTATAGAGAAAAATTCCAAGAAATTTTTGTGGATGAATATCAAGATTCTAATTTAATACAGGAAGTTATACTAAGCACTATAGCCCGAGAAGACACACCTAACAGGTTTATGGTAGGAGATGTAAAACAGAGCATATACAGGTTTAGGCAGGCAAATCCTCATATATTTTTTGAAAAGTACAATACTTATTCTTCAAAAGAGGAAGATAAAAATAAAAAGATACTGCTTTATAAAAATTTCAGAAGCAGACCCCAAATCATAGATGCGGTAAATTTCATTTTCAAAAAAATAATGTCTAAGAATGTAGGGGAGATAGATTATACAGAGGAAGAGAAGTTAAATTGTGGAGCAGATTTTGGAACACCTCCTCTTGATGCCATTGTAGGTGGACCTGTGGAAATACATTTGATAGAGAAAAATGATGAAACTCCTGAAGAGGAAGAATTAGAGGTTTATGGGGAAGAAGAGGAAGAGATTATTGACAACATACAAGTAGAAGCAAGGGTGGTAGCTCAAAGGATAAAGGAATTAGTTACACAAAATGAGAAAAATACCTTTATGGTTTATGATAAAAACCTCAAAAATTATAGGCCTGTTGAGTATAGGGATATAGTAATACTTTTGAGGGCTACAGAAAGATGGGCACCTGTATTTTTAGAAGAATTTATAAATGTCGGTATTCCTGCTTTTGCGGACACAGGAACGGGATACTTTGAAACAACGGAGATAAAGACTATAATATCTCTCCTTCAGGTGATAGACAACCCAATGCAAGATATTCCGTTGTTGGCAGTTTTGAGGTCTCCTATTTTTTCCTTTACCCCAGAAGAATTAATTGACATAAGGTTAGAAGAGCCTAATAGAGCTATATATGAAGCACTTAAAAAGGTATCACAAAGGGAGGCTGAATTAGGGCAAAAAGCTAAAAGTTTCTTAGAATCATTGAAAAAGTGGCAAGAGAAAGCCATTTATATGCCGGTGGATGAGTTTTTGTGGTATTTATATCAAGACACTGGTTATTATGCCTATGTAGGGGCAATGCCTCAAGGAGTGCAGAGGCAGGCAAACTTGAGGATTTTGTTTGAAAGGGCAAAGCAGTACGAGGAAACAAGTTTTAAAGGGCTGTTTAACTTTATCAATTTTATAAACCGCCTCAAAGTCAGCAGTGGCGATATGGGAAGTGCTAAAATAGTAGGAGAAAATGAAAATGTAGTCAGGATAATGAGTATACACAAAAGTAAAGGTCTTGAATTCCCGGTAGTTATAGTTGCAGGCTTAGGTAAACAGTTTAATTTAAAGGATTTAAGTCAAAGCGTATTGTACCATCATTTATTAGGATTAGGCCCTGAGTTTGTGGACTTCAAAAGAAGAATTTCTTATCCCAGCATTGTGAAAGAGGCAATAAAAAACAAAATAAAGTTAGAAAGCCTTTCTGAAGAGATGAGAGTTTTGTACGTTGCTTTGACAAGGGCAAAAGAAAAGTTAATATTAGTTGGAAGTGTTAAAGACATAAAGGAAAAAGTGAAAAAATGGTGCAATATTGCTATGTTGGAGAGTAAGGTGCCTGAGTATGAAATTTTAAAAGGTAAAAGTTATATAGATTGGATAGGTCCTGCTGTTATAAAGCATGCGGATTTAAAACCTTTAAGGGATTTTGCACAGGTACAATATGTGGCTGTGGAAGAGGATAGCTCACAGTGGCAGGTAAGGATTTGGAATAAAAAAGATGTGATTTTTGATAAAAAACAGGTTGAGGAAGAGACAAACTTATTGCAAAGGCTTGAAAACTTAGATTTAGATAGCCCTAGCAGTGAATTTTATGATGAAGTGACAAGGCGTTTAAATTATGTATATCCTCATGAAAAAGCCTGCCATTTGCCTGCGAAACTTTCTGTTACAGAAATTAAAAGAATTTTAAACGAAGAAGTAATAGATGAGGACACTACTTCAATATTTGAAAAAACAGTCCTTAAAATCCCTGCCTTTTTAGAAAAGAAAAAAGGACTTACTGCAGCCGAAAAAGGTATAGCTATGCACCTTGTCATGCAAAAATTAGATTTAAATGGGGATTTGAGTGTAGAAGGCATAAAGAAGCAAATTAAGAATATGGTGGATAGAGAGATTTTGACAGAAGCACAGGCTAAAGAGATAGACATAAGAAGAATTGAAGAATTTTTTAGAGCTTCTCTTGGAAGGAGAATGTTAAGTTCTCAAAATGTAAAAAGGGAAGTGCCTTTCCATATAAAAATTAAAAGTACAGAAGTTTACAAAGATTTGCCTGAAGAATACGAAAATGAATTTATAGCTGTGCAAGGCATTATTGACTGCTTTTTTGAAGAAGAGGGAAAAATAATCCTTATTGATTACAAGACGGATTATGTGACAGAGGAAATGATGGAGGAAATAAAAGAAAAATATAAAGTGCAGATAGATCTTTATGCAAAGGCTTTAGAAAAGATTACTGGCAAAAGAGTCAAAGAAAAATATATTTACCTCTTCTTTAATGGAATGATTCTGGAATATTAAGGGTGATAAAATGAGGATTTTACATACTTCAGACTGGCATTTGGGAAAAAGCCTTGAAAATTTTTCAAGGATTGAAGAGCAGGAGAAATTTTTAGAGGATTTTGTGCAGATGGTGGAGGAAAATAATGTAGACCTGGTCATAATTGCCGGGGATATATACGATTCTTCAAACCCTCCTGCAAGGGCGGAAATGCTTTTTTACACAACTTTAAAAAACTTTCCAACGGGGAAAGAGTGATTTTGGTCATAGCAGGAAATCATGATAATCCAGAGAGGCTTTCAGCTGCAAGCCCCCTTGCATATGAACATGGAGTGATACTTTTAGGTACTCCTAAAAGTATTGCTCCTAAAGGAGACTTTGGAAAGTTTAAAATTTTAGATTCGGGAGAAGGTTTTTTAGAAATAGAGTTAAAAGGCGAAAAAGCTGTAATTATAGCTCTTCCTTATCCCAGTGAAAAAAGGCTAAATGAAATTTTTACATCAGAATTGGAGGAAGAGAAAAGGCAGAAAAGTTACTCTGAAAGAGTTGGTGAAATTTTTAATGACCTTTCGAAAAAATACAGAGAAGATACTATAAACATTGCGGTATCTCATATTTTTGTTGCAGGAGGTGAGGAGTCAGGTTCAGAGAGGCCTATTCAGTTAGGAGGAAGTTTTACAGTAGAAATAAGGCACCTGCCACAAAAGGCGCAGTACATAGCTCTCGGACACCTTCACAAACCTCAGAGAATTTCTTCTACTCTTCCTGCTTATTATTCTGGTTCCCCTCTTCAGTACAGCAAAAGTGAGATGAACCATTCTAAATGTGCTTATTTAGTAGATTTAAAGGTAGGAGAACCTGCACTTGTGAAGGAAATATATTTTAAAAATTACAAGCCTATTGAAGTGTTTAGGTGTAATGGTATAGAGGAGGCTTTAGAGATTTGCAATGAATACAGGGATAAAGATATATGGGCATATTTCGAGATTAAAACTGAGTCTCCACTGCCTTCTTCAAAGATAAAAGAAATGAAGAGCATATTACCGGATATAGTTGAAATAAAGCCAATTTTGCCAGAGGATGAGATGGAAATTGAAGACTATGAGATAGATGATAAAAGTGTAAAGGAACTTTTTGAAGAATTTTATTTAAAGGAAAACAAAATTCCTCCAACAGAGGAGGTTTTAGAACTTTTTATGAGTATAGTAAAGGAAGAGGATGAGGAAGATGAGACCTCTGAAGCTTAAAATTGCTGGGCTTAATAGTTTTGTAGAAGAACAAATTATTGATTTTGAAGTCCTAACAGAAAAAGGACTTTTTGGCATATTTGGTCCCACAGGAAGTGGAAAATCCACTATTATAGATGCAATTACTCTTTCAATGTACGGGAAAATTCCCAGAAATAGCAAGGATTTTATAAATACTCAATCTACATCTATGTCTTTGACATACCAGTTTGAAATAGGTGTTGATGGGGCAAGAAAAAGGTATATAGTTGAGAGAAATGTAAAAAGGGACGCAAAAAGCGGCGGTTATAAAACTACATTAGCAAGACTGCGGGAAATAGGGGAAAGTGGAGAAAGAGTTTTGGCAGAAAAAGATAGGGAAGTTCAGCAAAAAATAGTGGATTTAATTGGACTTACAGCAGAGGATTTTACTCGTTCTGTAGTGCTTCCACAAGGGAAATTTAGTGAATTTTTAAAGCTAACAGGCAAAGAAAGAAGGGACATGTTAGAGAGGATTTTTGGCTTAGAAAAGTATGGAAGCAAATTACTTGTTAGAATAAGAGATGTAAAGAGAGAAAAAAGTAATTTATTGAATGAGGTAATTGCGAAGTTGAGTCAGCACGAAGGTGTTACTAAAGAAGCATTGGAAGATTTAAAGAAAAAGTTTGAGATTTTAAAAGAAGAAGAGAAAACTTTAAAAGAACAAAAGGATAAATTAGATAAAGAAAGGGAAAAACTTAAAGGGATATGGGAAAAACAGCAGGAGTTAAATCAATTTTTGCAGAAGAAGGAAGTCTTAGACCAGCAATTAAAAGAAATAGAAGGTAAAAAGGAAAAGTTAAAAAAAGCGGAAAAGGCATTATCAGTAAAACCGTATATAGACTCTTTAGTGGAGACAGAGAAAAAACTCATTTCAAATCAAAAGGATGTGGAAAAGTATTCTAAAGAGTTGGAGGAGGCTGAAAAATTACTTGAGAAGGTAGAAAAAGAATATGAGGCTTCATTAAAAGAAAAGGAAGAAAAAATTCCTCTCATAATTGAAAAGGAAGAAAGGCTTAAAAGGGCTTTTAAACTGAGAGATGAGATAAAAAAGATTAATAGTGAAAGGGAGAAACTTGTAAAGGAGTATAAAGATTTAAAAAAGCAGATAGATGGGATAGGAAGAGAAATAAAAGCCCTGTCCGATTCTATAGATATAGCAAAAAAAAGCTTAAGTGAGAAGGAAAAAAGAATTAATGAAATTAAAGTTGATTCGAATAAAAGGGAAAAAATTTTTGCTGCTTTTGAGATTCAGAAAGAGTTTGAAAGGGCAGACAAAGAGAAAAAAGAAAAGGAGAAAAGAATTTTAGAATTAAAAGAGCTAATAGGTAAGCAGCAGAAAGATATTGAAAAAATAGATAATTTATTGAAACGAAAAGAAAAAGAAATACAAGAGGTTGACAATAATATAAAAAAACTTGAAATGCAAAAGCCTCCCACAAATGAAGACCTTTTGGACCTGCAAAAAAGTTTAGAAAGAAAAAGAGTAGAAATTTTAGAATTGAAAGAAAAAGAAAAGTTAAAAAATGAGGCGGAAAATAATTTAAAAGAAATTTTAAAAATAAAAGAAGAAATAAATAATGAGATAAAAGAGATTGAAGAGAAATTAAAAAATAAAAATAATAGTTTGGAAGAAGTAAAAAAAGATATAGAGGAACTTGTAAAAAACAACATGGCAGGTGAACTGGCAGAGGGATTAAAAGAAGGTGTTCCCTGTCCTGTCTGTGGTTCGATTCATCATGTAAGATTGGCACAAAAGGTAGAGGAAGACTTAATAAAAGAAAAGCAGGAAATAAAGGCAAACTTAGAAAAGGATATAATGGACTATCAAAGTAAGCTTTTTAAATTAAAAGGTGAATTATCAGGAATAGAAGTCAAAGAAGAGATGTATAAGAAAGAATATGATAAACTGTGGGATATATTAAAAGACATTAACCTTTTAAAGTTAGAAGAAGAATTAAATAAGATGGAGTCTGATTTTATACAGTGGAAAGAAAAATTAGAAAAATGGAATAAGAGTAAGGAAGAATTAGAGACCTTAATTAAAAATTAAAGGAGGAAAAAGCAAGTTTAGATTTAGAACATACAAGATTAAAAGAAGGTATAAATAAAGATATTAGCCTTTTGAAAGAGTTTGAGTCTTCTCTTGAGGCTATTAGTATAACTTACAGTGAATTAGAAGGTCAGTTAAGAATATCAAGGGAAGAATTGGGGATTTCAGATTTTAAAGAAAAAGTGGAGGAAATAAATCAAAAAGAGAGGGAAATAGAAGGGCTGAGGAATGAAATAGAGAATTTTAAAAATACGATTGAAGAATTGACAAATAAAAAGGAAACCCTTTCAAACAATCTCAATGCTCTTTCAATAAGGAAAGGACAGATAGAGGAAATAGGTAAGGAAAAAAGTAAAAACCTTCGGGAGAGGCAGCAGGAGTTTGATTCTTTATCAGAAGGTAGAGACATAGAAGAATATTTAAAAGAGATTCAGTATAATAAAGAAAAAATTACAAAAATGGAGAGTGCTTTAAAAGAAACTTTAGAAAGGGCAAGAAAGGATAAACAAAATATAGAGAGTAAAAAGATATCTACCCTTGAGAGTCGGGACCTTTTAAATAATATGTTTAGGGAACAAAGTGAAAAATTAGAAAATGCTCTATTAGAAAAGGGATTCAAGGATAAAAAAGAGGCTTTGGAGTATTTATTAGACAGTGAAAATATTAAAAAAATTGAGGAAGAAATTAAGAATTTTGAAAATGAATATGTATCTGTAAACAAAAGTATAGACAGACTGATGGAGATATTGCAAGGGCAGAAAATTAATGAAGAAGAATGGAATCAATTAGAAGAAAGCATTAAAGGGTTGGAACAGGTCTTAAACGAAAAAAGGAAGGAAATAGGCGCTACAGAAAAGGCTATTTCAGATATGCAAGAGAATTTGCAAAAAGTAGAAGAATTTACGAAGCAGAAAAAGGAATTAGAGCGTGTAGTGGATATATTAAATGAATTGGACAATCTTTTTCAGGGGAATAAATTTGTAGATTTTATTGCCGCAAGACAGCTTAAATATATAACCTTTTTTGCATCAAAAAGGCTTAAGGAAATAAGCAGGGGAAGGTATGCCCTTGAGATTGATTCAGACAACAATTTTGTAATGAGAGATGACTTCAATGGCGGAGTAAGAAGGTCTGTAGATACTTTATCTGGCGGTGAAACTTTTTTGACATCCCTTTCTTTAGCTTTGGCTCTTTCTTCTCATATACAATTAAAGGGAAGAGCCCCTTTAGAATTCTTTTTCTTAGATGAAGGTTTTGGAAGTCTTGACGCGGAACTTTTGGATATAGTGATGACCTCTTTAGAAAGGCTTAAAAAAGACAAAATGGTAGTGGGCATAATAAGCCATGTAGAAGAATTAAAAGACAGAGTACCTGTAAAACTAATTGTTACACCACCTGCCGTCTCTGGCGAAGGGAGTAAGGTGAGAATAGAATATACATAGAGAGAAGGGGATACCTTCTCTCTAAAACTGTCTTACAATTTTCTCAATTGCATCGAGAGTTTTTTCAATGTCTTTTTTACTTATGTAATAATGAGTTACAAATCTTACTGCAAAATCATTTCCGCCATTTATTAAAATTCCATGCTCTTTTAATTTTAGAGCAAATTCTTTGCCAGTCATTCCTGTTTTTGATATGTCGGTCATTACTATATTTGTTTGTACCGTTTCCAGGTCGAGGTTTATTCCCGGTATATTTTTTAATCCTTCTGCTAAAAATCTTGCATTGTCATGGTCTTCCTGTAGCCTTTTTGTCATTTTTTCAAGTGCTACAATGCCAGCAGCTGCAATAAAACCTGCTTGTCTCATTCCACCACCTAACATTTTGCGGTATTTTCTTGCTTTTTCAATGAAATCTTTTGTGCCGACGACTACCGACCCAATAGGGGCGCATAAGCCTTTGGAGAGGCAAAACATTACGCTGTCAGTGTATTTTGCAATTTCTTTTACATCTACATTGAGATAAGTAGCGGCATTGAATATTCTCGCACCATCTAAATGAACAGGTATATTGTGTTTTTGAGCTATTTCGTATATTTCCTTCATAATTTCAATTGGAGTTACAGTGCCACCAGCTCTGTTATGAGTATTTTCAAGGCAGATAAGACTTGTGACGGAGTAATGTATGTCCTTTGGCCTTATGGCCTTTTCTACATCGGCAGGATTTAAGACACCTTTGTTGCTTTTCAAAGCTTTTGTCTGTACGCCTGCAAGGTATCCCACTCCTCCAACTTCATAAGTTATGATATGGCAGTTTTCTTCTACAATAATTTCTTCTCCTGGATGAGTGTGAGTCATTATTGAGACTTGGTTACCTTGTGTACCGCTTGTTACTAGCATTGCTGCTTCTTTTCCCAACATTTCTGCTGCCATTTCTTCAAGTTTTCTCACTGTAGGGTCTTCGCCGTAGACGTCATCACCTACTTCAGCCTTGTACATAGCTTCTCGCATTTCTTGTGTTGGAAGAGTTATTGTATCGCTTCTCAAATCTATATATTTCATTTTTATCCCCCTATCAACTTAAGCTTACTTCCATTATATCACATCTCATAAAAATTTCATTTGTCAACAAACTAAAGCGACGATCTGCTTAACAAAGCAGGTCGTCGCTGTCGAAAAGAAGGGATATTTTATGGGTGACCTTTATTTCAAAGGCTTGTGTACAAACCACCAGTCAAAAGCTTCAATTTCTTTTGATTTAATTTTTTCTTTTCTTTCATTTGCAGAAGCTTCATTAGTGGATGGTGGGACTATTACATGGTCTTTAATTAAGTAGTTGTTTGGCCATTTCTCAGGGAGTGCCACCCCGTATTGGTCTGCTGTTTGCAATGCTTTTAATGCTCTTAATATTTCATCTACATTTCTTCCAACTTCTTGTGGATAATACATTATAAGTCTTATTGTTCCTTTGTCGTCTACTATAAATACTGCTCTTACAGTATTGGTGCCTTTGCCTGGATGAATCATTCCTAATTGGTTAGAGACTTTTCCTAAGTCATCAGCTATGACTGGGAAAGGAATAGCTATGTTTGTGTTGTCCTTTATCCACTCTACCCATTTTATGTGGGAGAAAACTTGGTCAACTGATAGACCTATTAATTCAGTGTTTAATTCTTTAAAGTCATTAGCTTTCCTTGCAAATTCTACAAATTCTGTTGTGCAAACTGGTGTAAAGTCTGCTGGGTGGCTAAAAAGCACAAACCATTTTCCCGCGTAATCCTCAGGCAGTCTCTTTACTCCGTGAGTGGTCACTACTTCCATAGATGGGAATTTTTCTCCTAACAATTTCATCCTAATTTCTTCCATTTTTAAACCCCCTTAATTTTTTCATTACATTTTTTGCATATGCCATAAACATTTATGTCAACATTTCTAATTACAAAGCCTTTTAATTCTTCTACATTTATAATTTCCTCTGATACGGGAAAATCGTATACGTTGCCACATATTTCACATTTAAGGTGTCCGTGAAAGTAAGTGTTTATATCATATCGCAATTCTTTTTCTTTCAAAGATAAAGCATTTACAACTCCTTTTTCCATAAACAATTCCAATGTGTTGTAAACACTGGTTTTTGAAAGGGTTGGTATTTCGCTTATCAAGTATTGATAAATGTCATCAGCTGTTGGGTGTATTCTATTGTTTAAAAGGTATTCTAATACTTTTATCCTTATGGTAGAAGGCTTTATATCATGTCTCTTTAAATAATCTTTTAATTGCTCTATTGTATAAGTCATTTTCATTACTTCTTTCTCACGATTATTTTGCTGCGTAGTAGCATCTTTTGGGAGACATTATCAAGTCCTCTTTTTTTAGCTCTTTTATAGCTTTGTCTACTTCTTTTTTGTCTAAATTAGCTTTTTGAGCAATATCTCCTGGTCTTAAAGGTTCAGAGGATTCTTTTAAAGTTTTTAGTACCAACTCTTTTACTTCCATTTATCCCACCTCGTTTGTATTAAATTTAATTTTGTATTAATTTCAATTTTATTATAATATTAATTTTTAGTTTTGTCAACAGTTTTTTGTTTTATTTTTTCCTTCATGAGGAGAAATTATTTAAAAATGAATTAGTAATCTTCAAGATAGTGTAAAATTATCGTAGGATTTTTAAAGTGAAAAAAACAAGAGACAACCCCTGTGATAAAATAGAAATAGGAAACAAAACATCACAGAAAGGGGTGTCTCTTGTGAAAAAATATATTTTTGAAGATATTATACTACAAAATGCTCTAAATTTCACTAGAGAAGTGATAGAAATTTTTGGTGATTTATTAAACGAAGGAATGGATATTACAAGACTTGTAGCAAGAATAAAGGAAATCACGGACAAACTAGGTAGTGAAGTAATAGAAGCAATTATTGAAGAGTTAGATAGGATAATAAAAGAAGACAAGAGAAGGAAAGAAAAATGGATAGTAGAAAGAAAAGATAAAAAGAGGTTAACGACAATTCTTGGAGATATTGAATATGAGATGACATATTACAAATCTAGGCAGGATGGGAGATATACATATTTGGTGGATGATGCATTAGAGATAGGGCGGCACGATAGGATAGAAAAGGGAGTAAAGATAAAGTTAGTAGAAAACGCGATAGAAGAATCATATGAAAGAAGTAGTAAAAAAGCATGTCCAGAGGAGCTAAGTAAACAGACGGTATTAAACGCAATAAGGGAAATAGGAGAAGTAGAAGTAAAGAGAGAAATAAAAGAGAAGAAAGAAGTAAAGGTATTATACATAGAGGCAGATGAAGACCATGTACCTTTACAAGAGGGTGGAGATGAAACACCTCGATTGGTGTACATACATGAAGGGAGGGAAGAGAGAAACGGAAGAAACGTACTGAAAAATGTGTATTACAAGGCATACGTAGGAGAGAAAGCTGAAGACATATGGATAGATGTAGCAAATTACATAGAAGAAAATTACAAGGAAGAGAAGATAGAGAAGATATACATAGCAGGAGATGGAGCGCCGTGGATAAAAGAGGGATTAGAGTGGATAGTAAAATCAAGGTTTGTGTTAGACAGATATCATTTAAACAAATACGTATTAAAAGCTACATCGAAAGAGCCAAAATACAGGGATAAGATATGGAGAGCAATAAATGAAGGAGATAAAGAAGAACTAAAGAAGGTATTTAATGAACTAATAAAGGTAACAAAGGAAGAGAGAGAAAAAGAGAAGGTAAAAGAGGCCAAGAGGTACATACTAAATAATTGGGAAGGAGTAGAGATATACAGTAAAGACAAAGATGTAATAGGGTGCAGTGCAGAAGGGCATATAAGTCATGTATTTTCTTCTAGATTAAGTAGGAATCCATTAGGATGGAGTAGAGAAGGATTAAAGTTAATGGCGAAATTAAGAGTATTCAGCAAGAATGGAGGAGATTTGAGAGAAATAGAATGGGGTAAGAAAGAGAATATAAATGAAGGGAGCTACAAATTAACGAAGAAGCAAATAAAAGAGGCGGTAAGGAGAGTTAAAACGTCTACAAATGAAAAAATAAATAATATTACGGTTTTGAATATAGGGAAAGTAACACCAATATATAAGGTTTTAAGAGCAATAAAATATGCGCAAGTTATATAAAATGCATGATAAGTTGAAGGCGGAAATTAACTAAGTTTCAGGGGTTGTCTTAAAAAAATCCTACAGTATCTTGACACTATCAATCTTCAAAAAAACATTGACAATTTTAAAGGAAAAGTATATTATAATAGTAGAATGCATTCGGTTGCATAAAAGTTTTAGCATTTCTCCCCGATTTGATTAATTTTCATAATTAATCAAATTCTTTTTTTAATCTGACGATGCATTCGATTGCATTTACTAAAAAGAATAGGAGAGATTAAATAATGTCTGAAATAAGATATGACATCATAACTGGTAAAATGGTGATTATAGCTACGGAGAGGGGAAAGAGACCTCATGATTTTAAAATAGTTCATAGTGAAAAGAAAAACAACGTTTGTCCTTTTTGCCCAGGAAATGAAGAGATGACTCCTCCTACTTTAGTTGAAATTAAGGATAAAAAAGGGAAGTGGTTAGTTAGAGGATTTGAAAATAAATTTGCAACAGTGAACACAGATTTAAAGAGTTTTGAGGTACCATCCCTTTATAAAGCGGAATATGGTTATGGTGTAGCAGAGGTAATAGTAGAATCACCAGACCATAATGCAACTTTTGGGAGATTAACTTTAGAACAAATGCAAAAAGTTTTTATAGCGATTATTGAGCGATACAAAAGAATTTCTCAAGACGATAAAATAAAATACATTCAAGTGTTTAAAAATTTTGGAGCAAGAGGAGGAGCTTCCTTAGAACACGGGCATTGGCAGATTATAGCTACTTCTTTTATTCCAGATGTAGTAGAAAAAGAGGTAACAGGTATACAAGAATATATTAAGAAGAAGGGCAAATGTCCTTATTGTGAAATTGTCAAATGTGAAAAAGAAGAAGGTAAAAGGATAATAGGTGAAAATGAGAATTTCATTGTTATCGCTCCTTATGCATCTCAATATCCTTATGAGTCATGGATAATACCCAAAGAGCATCAAGAGCGATTTGAAGAGTTAAAAGAAGAAAATATTGCAAATTTGACCGAAATTTTGAAGCCTCTTATAGAAAAGTACGAGAGAGAATTTAACTTTCCGCCATATAATATTGTGGTTCATACAGTACCAATTTCTGATATAAGAAATTATCATTGGCATATTGAAATTATTCCAAGGCTTACTGTGGCAGCTGGTTTCGAGTTAGGGACAGGAGTTTATATAAATCCTGTGCCACCAGAATTGGCAGCATCAGTTTTAAGAATAGAATGAAATTCTATTGAAAGAAGTGGTCAAATGTATATTGGTAAAACCTTCAACTTTGAAGATATACCTACAAAACTGAAAGATATAATTAAAAATATAGATAAAGACAATTTTAAAAAGTTTAGATGGTTTCAGGAGAAGGCTTATAATATTTTAGATATATTTTTATTTGATTATGCAATATTGTCTAAAAAGGAAGCTGAGATTATAATTGCAGCTATTATAGCTTTTGTGGTGAAAGCTCCAACGAGTAAGAAAGAGATTACTTTGCTTTATTATGTGCCTTTAATTATAACTCCTTATTTTAGGAATAATGATTTAATAGATATTATTGAGAGTCCAAATTTAAAAGCTTTTATATACGATGGAATTGACGATATAAATTATGTTAAGTTTTTAAATAAAGCGTTAAGTGAAGAAACAGTTATAAAATTTGAGTCTGGTGCCCAATTAATTCCTTATAATCTTAAAAAAGACGATATATACAGTTCACGAAGGCTGAGCAATAAGTCCAGTAATAGTTTAACATTTTTACAAAAAGATGAAATAATAAAGACTTATAGAAAATTTGTAAAAGGAGTTAATCCTGACCTTGAAATGACTTTTGAACTTAAAAATGCAGGTTTTGGAAATGTTCAGGATATAAGAGGTTATTTTTTATATGAAGACAGTAGCGGAGATAGGTATACTGTTGCTATAATAGTGGAACACATTAAAAACATGGGAGACATGTGGCAATATACGCAAGAGTATCTGTCTTCTGTAATTTCTACTTTATCCGATTATGAGGAAATTGAAGAAAGTTACGTAGAAGGATACTTGAGCAATTACTTTGAAGAGGTAAGAGAGATAGCAAGGATAATTGCCGATATGCATATTAAATTGTCTTATATTGATAAAGAAGATTTTGCGAAAAGAAATGTTGAAATATCAGATGTTGAAGAAGTGTTGAAGAGCATAAAAAATAATTTCGCTAAACTTTTAAATTTTATAAAATTGTCTACTTTTGATGAACAAATAACTTCAATGATAGAAGAGATTGTAAGGCAACAAGAGTTTTTAATGAGCAAATTAGAAGAATTTAAAGATACTGCTGTTTTTGGCAAATATATAAGATGTCATGGAGACCTACACTTAGAGCAAATTTTAAAGACTGAAGAGGGATATGTGATAATAGATTTTGAAGGGGAACCGACAAAACCTATTGAGGTGAGGAGAAAAAAAATATCTCCCTTAAAAGATGTGGCAGGCATGGTACGTTCTTTTAGTTATGCTGCTTATGCTGCTTATTTTAATTATCTTAATGCAAAAGGTAAGTTGCAGGATGAAAAAATAGAAAAAGTGCTGTCAGTGTGGGAAGAAGCTGTCACGGAGACTTTTGTAGAAAACTATTTGGAATTGGTGACAAGGGAAGCACCAGACATTATACCAGAAGGTGAAAATTTCGATAAGGCTTTAGCTATTTTTAAATTAGATAAAGCTCTTTTTGAAGGAATTTATGAGGTAAATAATAGACCTTCTTGGTTTAAAATACCTTTAAAAGGTATTTTAGGGTGTATTGAGGATTTGAAATTAGAAAAACACGGATCGGAGGTAAACTATGGATAAGTTAAAAGTTACAATGTTTACAAATGAATACCCTCCTAATATTTACGGTGGAGCTGGTGTTCATGTAGATTATCTTGTTAGGGAACTGTCTAAACTGATGGAAGTAGATGTGAGATGCTTTGGTGACCAAGATTATACGGCTGATAATCTAAAAGTCCGTGGATATAAACAGTGGGATAAGTTAAAGGAAAATTCAGATCCAAGATATCAGAAAGTTTTGGGGCCTTTTTCCATTGATTTGGCAATGGTGAAGGATGAGATAGACTCAGATATTTTACACTGCCATACCTGGTATACTTTTATGGCGGGCTTTTTAGCTAAAAAATTGTATGATAAACCTCTTGTGGTTACAATTCACAGCCTTGAGCCTTTAAGGCCATGGAAAGAAGAACAGTTAGGCAATGGATATAAGCTAAGTTCTTGGATGGAAAGAACAGGAATTGAAGCCGCCGATAGGGTTATAGCAGTTTCCAAGGGGTCGAAAGAAGATATATTGAAGTATTACAATATTCCAGAAGAAAAAGTTGAAGTTATATATAACGGCATAGATTTGAACCAATACCAGAAAACAGATAGAAATATTGCTCGCAAAAAATATGGAATTGAGGGTAAATACATTCTCTTTGTAGGAAGAATATCAAGGCAAAAGGGCATTACTCATTTAATAGATGCAGTAAAGTATCTACCTAAGGATATAAAGGTTGTATTATGCGCTAGTTCTCCAGATACCCAAGAGGTTTTAGAAGAAGTAGAGCAAAAAGTTAAACTTTACGACAATATTATTTGGATAAATAAAATGGTGGAAAAAGAAGAAATTATAGAGTTATACAGCAATGCGGAAGTTTTTGCATGCCCTTCTGTTTATGAGCCTTTTGGCATAATAAACTTAGAAGCAATGGCTTGTAAAACTCCTGTTGTGGCAAGTGCTACAGGAGGAATTAAAGAGGTTGTAGTTCATGAAGAGACAGGATTCCTTGTAGAACCAGGCAATCCTGAAGAATTAGCAAAATATATAAACATACTTTTAAATAACAAAGATTTAGCTATAAAATTTGGAGAAAATGGGAGAAAACGTGTTGAAGAGATGTTTAGTTGGGAAAGCATTGCTAAAAAGACTTATGAGATGTACAAGGATGTAATAGAGAAATATAAAAAATAAATGCGCTAAGGCAGGGGTGACAATTGCCCTGCTTTGTTTATTTGTGCTATAATAAATTTAAAAATAATGGATGGTGTGGCGATGGAAGGACAATCTTTTCTTTATAATGCAATAATAAATTATGGATATATAGCGCTTTTTATAGGGCTTATGATTGAAGGAACGGGAATGCCAGGCCCTGTAGAAATATTATTTTTTGCGGCAGCGTATTTAGTCACAAAAGGGGATATGAACCTTTTTTATGTTATAGTCATCGCTGCTTTAGGAAATGTGACAGGAAATGTGATAGCTTATTTGGTAGGCTATTATAAAGGTAGGCCTGTTGTTGAAAAATACGGTAAATATTTAAAAATAACAGTAAAAGACCTTGAAGCTATGGATAAATGGTTTGCTAAATATGGAGGATTTACGGTTTTATTAGGTAGGCTTGTAGGTCTTCCAAGGACGCCGGCTATTTGGGCTTCAGGTATAACCCGTATGAATTTTACTGTGTATGTGATATTTTCTGCTATTGCTGATTTTATATGGTCTACTTTTTGGGCAGTAGTGTCTTATCTTGCTGCTATGCAATTGATTAAAATAGACTTTTTTGCGAAAAGTCAACCGCCTTGGGTATATTTTGCTTCTACAATAGGCTTTATGATATTTTTATATATAGTTTGGAGGGTACTTCTTTGGATGAAAGAAAAGTATCTAACGTAATTTTTGAGAAGATAACAAATGTTTCTGAACTTTTAGATATAGAGGATATATGGCATGAGTTAGAGAATGTGGCGGAAATTTATCCTTTTAATACTTTTGAATGGGTGTTAAACTGGTGGAAACATTTTGGATATGGTAAAAAAATGTTGGTATTACTGGTTTATGAAGAAAATATGCCCATTGGAATTGCGCCTTTTATGATAACATATTTTGAAAAAGGACTTTTGGTTAAAAGGATAAAATTTATAGGTTCTAACAATAGTGATTATCTTGATTTTATCGTGAGAAAAGGACATGAAAATGAATTTTATACAAGCTTAGTAAATTTTTTGGAAAGATATATAGATGCTTTTACTGTTTTAGATTTGGAACATATTCCTGAAAAGAGTGAGTTTTTCCCCTATATAATGGGTAGTAACCTTTATTACGATTATGATGTGCAAGATGTATGTCCTTATGTGGAATTACCTCAAAGCTGGGAAGAATATTTAAATAGTTTAGATGGAAAATTTAGACGAAATCTCAATTATGAAATCAGAAGATTTTTTAAGGAATATGACGGAAGTTTTTCAATGGTGAAGGATATAGAATCGATAGATAGAGCAATGGATAATTTAATAGTTCTTCATCAAAGGCGATGGAGACAAAGGCACATGCCTGGAGCTTTTTATTCTAAGAGGATAAGGGAGTTCCACAAGGATGTGGCAAAAGACATGTTATCAAAAGGAGAATTGAGTCTTTTTGAATTAAAAGACGGGGGAAAAACAGTTGCTAGTCTTTTAAGTTATCATGTAGGGGGTAAAAGGTATTATTATATAAGCGGTTATGACTTGGATTATAGCAAAAGAAGTGTTGGCACTATAACTTTAGGTCTTGCTATAAAGCAGTCTATTGAAGAAGGAGATAGAATATTTGACTTTTTAAGAGGAGATGAAGAGTACAAAAAAAACTGGACTTCTTCAAAAAAGCGAAATATGCGATTTGTGGCGGCAAGGCCCACAATGGCAGGCAAATTTTTCTGCTACTACATAATTGCGGAAAACAAAATTATCAAAAAAATTAAAGACAGGTTTAGTGGATAGAACCTGTCTTTCCTATATTAAGAAGGTAAGAGGGTTTAGGGAGTCACAGGTTTAGCGTAAAAGAATTTAATAGGGTCACTGTATTTAGGCACTACTATTTTATCAGAAGTTTGTATATCTACTTTGATACCATAAAATCTTAAAGTATCTACTATTCCGCCTTTTAAATTAATGGCTGCTTGTAATGTGTCAGGGTCTCCTATTGCTTTTATTACGTAAGGAGGAGCGTACCTTGTAGAGTTTATGTTTATTGTGGGGCCTACACATCGTATCTCAGACATTGCAATTATTCTTTGGTCATTTATAGCTATTGCTTCAGCACCACCCGCTTTCAATTCATTTACAATATTTAATAAATCTTCATCGTGGACTAAGTACAAATTAGGGTCTTCGCCGTCTCGAGGCTGTAAGTCGCTGTCATTTACCGTTACTATAACTCCTGGGCCTACCATATCTGTAAGTCCTGCTAAAATTTTATATTTTTCAACATCCTGCTGTAGATTTTTTAAAGCGGCATCATCTTTTGATGCAGCATCTTCGTACTCTTTAAATCTTTTAGTGAGTTCTTCTAATTGCTGTTCTAAATTTGCCTTTTCTTCTTGAGCTTTTTTGAGCTGCTGAGTAAGTTCTTCTAATCTTGCATAATTTGTAGCTGAAATAGAGGTAGGAGGTCTATTGCCGCCTTGTACAGTTTTAAATTGCATAGAAATCATGAGACCCATTGCAATAAATACAAGCATCAAGGATAAAGTTTGTAATGTCTTTCCTTTCAATTTCTCCACATCCTTTCTCTATATAAAAAGACGCATTCATCTTGCTTTTGGTTTCAGCTTATATACATTTCTATAAATAACTGTAACACTCTATAAATACTATAACACGGAAAATATTAAAATTTATTAAGAAATTATTAAGTTTTTATTACAAAAAGGTTACAAAAAACTCTGATACTTTTCATATCAGAGTTTCAGGAGAGTCTTCTTTTATTGCGTTTTCTATGGAGTTTTTAAGGGATAATATTTCCTCTAATTCTTTATTGTATTTATCTATTTTAAACATGGTACTTTTGTATATGCGTATATCTTCTTCATTTTTTTGTATACATTTTTTAAGAGAGTTTTTTACGGTTTCAAAAAGCGCATCATAAGTGATGTAATTATGTATTTCAAGGTCGGAGATTGGAACTGCGATTAATTCCTCACTTTCTATTTTATAGTGATAAAAAATGTTGTCAGGTTTTAAAACTATTTTTTCATCTATGCTTTTATCGTAGATTATTATACCTTCTCCTATTTCAAAGGTTTTTCCGCTATAACTTCTAAGTTTTATATTTTCGACTCCTATGTATTTTTTTATTGCCAAAAATATACTTTTTATTTCTGATATAGACTTTTCAAGCACCTCTTGCATTTTTTTACTTGCCATTTCTTTATCTTTTTCGCTTTTTATGAGTTCTTCCATCAAAGACTTTATTTCTTGTATATCTCCCATAAAATATCACCTCTTTCTTAATATTCCACAGAGGAATTATTTTAAACGTTGAATACATTAAATTATTGGAGGAAAAAATAGAATTGACTATTTTTTAAAGTTTGATAGACTTTTATTAATGGAAAATTAATGTTGAAAAGGAGAAGATATTATGAGCAAAATATCTGTAATAGGCTCTGGATTTGTCGGTGCTACTACTGCATACACACTGGCTTTGAGTGGTATTGCCAAAACTATTGTATTAATAGATATTAATAAAGACAAAGCGGAAGGTGATGCTCTTGATATAAGCCACGGTGTACCGTTTATTAGTCCAGTTGAAGTGTACGCGGGAGATTATGGTGATGCTGCAGGTTCTGACATAATAATTATTACAGCGGGAGCAGCACAAAAACCGGGGGAAACCAGACTTGACTTAGTGAAGAAAAACACAATGATTTTTAAAGACATAGTGGCAAAACTTATTAAAGTAAATGACACAGCAATATACCTTATAGTTACAAATCCTGTAGATATTCTTACATACGTTACCTATAAAATATCTGGTTTGCCATACGGAAGAGTATTGGGGTCTGGCACAGTTCTTGACAGTGCGAGATTCAGATATCTTTTAAGCAAACATTGTAACATAGATCCGAGGAATATACACGGATATATAATTGGGGAGCATGGCGATTCTGAGCTTGCAGCTTGGAGCATTACAAACATAGCAGGCATACCAATTGATAATTATTGCAATTTATGTGGAAGAGTATGTGAAAAAGATTTTAGAGAGGAGATTTTTAATAATGTTGTAAGAGCCGCTTATACGATAATAGAAAAAAAGGGTGCGACATATTATGCGGTTGCTCTCGCAGTAAGAAGAATTGTGGAAGCTATTTTCAGAGATGAAAATTCCATTTTGACTGTGTCATCTCCGCTAACCGGCCAATATGGTGTTACAGATGTGGCTTTGAGCCTTCCCTCCGTTGTTGGACGAAATGGAATCGTGAATATACTTGAATTACCACTTTCACAGGAAGAAATTGCTGCTTTTAGAAGGTCAGCCGAAATTATAAAAAGTGAAATACAAGAGCTTGATATATAAGAGGGGAAACCCTCTTTTTTGCATATAAAAAGTCACAGTGTGAAAATATAATAATTAAAACAATGATTTTTTAGGATGTGATGGCTGTGCAAAAGATAACACAACAAGAGATTATACTAAGTTCTTTTGTTGAAGTTCAAAATTTGGAAAAAATATTATTGGACAAAGTGAGAGAATATGGGAAAGAAGTGATGGACAATCAAACAAAAGCATTGCTAAAACAAATTGAAATAATGGTCAAAAACCACAAAGAGGATATAAAGAAAGCAGAAAAAACTATGCATATTGGCTCGCTTTCCAAAAAGAACATGTCTCAAGAGCCTTTAGACATGCTTCAAGATTTACTAAAAAATTTAGTCAATATTCAGGCTTTTTACAACGAAAGTGTCGTAAATATAACTAATCCATATGTAAGGCAATTGTTTACTCAAATGAGAGATGATGTTATGAGATTTATTTCTATTCTTCAAATGGAGATTGAAAGTCTGGAATCGAAACCTTCTATTCCAAATAACACAGTTTTAAATACACCGGAGATGAGTTAACATGAAAGTGGCTATTATTGGCGCTGGTGTTTCAGGGCTGGCTGCGGCGATTACTTTTCAAAGATATGGTATTACACCAGATATTTTCGAAAAAAAGTGCAAAATAGGTGAATTATTTAACCATGTTGCGGGGTTATTAAAAGTGATAAATAGGCCTATAAAGGATCCGCTTCATCATCTTAAAAATGTTTATGGAATAGAGGTTAAGCCAATTAACACAATTGACAAAATAGTTATGAAGGGGCCAACTGTAACGGCTTCTGTTACTGGGAGTAATCTTGGGTATATGATTTTAAGAGGGCAGGACGCAAACTCTCTTGAAAATCAATTGTATAATAAGTTAGAAATACCAGTTAATTTCAATATAGAAGCTGATTATAAAAAGTTAAAAAATAATTACGATTATGTCATTATTGCTACGGGAAGTTCGCAAATTCCAAAAGAATTGGGGTGTTGGCAAGAGCTGGTGACGACCTGGGTGAGAGTTGCAAATGTATTAGGAAATTTTGATACAAAAACTCTTATAATGTTGATAAATACTTTATACACTAAGAGCGGCTATGTGTATTTGATTCCTTACAATGAAAAAAGAGCTGTTTTAGCTATGGTTATACCTTACATTTCAAAAGAAGAGCTGCAGTATTATTGGGATACCTTTCTAAAGGTAGAGAAAATGAATGTAGATATTGTCAATATGGTGGATTTGCAGCATACTTCGGGTAATTGTTTTCCACAGCAATATGAAAACTTGCTTTTTGTTGGGAATGCAGGAGGGGCGATAGAGCCTTTTTTAGGATTTGGAACTTTTAACTCTATTATGAGTGGGGCAATAGCTGCTAAAAGCATAGCAGAGGGAATTGACTTTGAAAAAGAAATTAGTTTTTTGTCAAATGCTAATATAAAAATGTTGGAGTTTAGAAAAGCTTTAGACCTTATGGACAATGATAAATTGGACAAGTTTATAAAAATTCTTACTTTTCCTCCTGTGAAAAAACTTGTTTACAATACTAATTTCAATGCGATAAAATACGGTTCACTTTTTATGGAATATACAGTAAACAAGCTACACAATAAGCCTTATGAACATAGAAAGAGGGTATAAAAATGAAAGTGGCAATAATCGGCGCAGGAGTATCAGGCTTATGCTGCGCTTACATTCTTGAAAAATTAGGTGTACAGTGTGATATTTATGAAAGGAAGCATACAATTGGAAGCCTCTATTCTTTTGGAGAATTGCTGTTGCAAATTGTTCATAGGCCTCACAAAGATCCTCTTAAGTTTATGGAGAGTCAGTTTAGAATTTCTATTATACCTTTGACCAAAGTGAAAAAAATAATTATCAAATCTCCAAAAAACATAACAGTTATTAAGGGAGAAAATCTTGGATATATTGTGCAAAGAGGTCAAGAGCAAGAAAGTGTAGAAAACCAATTGGCAAAAAAAATAAATGCAAAGATAAATTTTAATATTAATGCGGATTACAAGGAATTAGCCAAATCTTACGATTATGTGGTAGTTGCTACAGGAAATAGTATGATAGCAAAACAACTTACAGAAGTTGAAAATATAGTTTCTTCAAGGATCAAAGGAGGAATTGCTTTAGGAGATTTTGAGCCTCATACTGTGTACTTATGGCTTAACACAATGTACGCGAGGTCAGGGTTTGGATATCTTGTACCTCTTAGTCAAAATAAAGCGTCAATAATTCTTGTGGCTACTTATACGCAAAAAGAAGAGATTGAAAATATGTGGTACACCTTTTTGTATCAAGAAAAACTAAATTATGAGATGATAGAAACTTTTGAGACGGAATTAGACATAAGTATAACAGATAGACACCAAATAGACAATATATATCTAATAGGAAATGCAGGAGGTTTTTTAGATCCTTTTTTAGGATTTGGACTTTTAAACGCTGTAGAAAGTGCGGTTTATTCAGCTGAATCAATAAAACATGGCGAAGATTATGAGAAAAAAGTAAAGAAAATAACAGATAAAGTTGATAAACTTGTAGATTTTAGGAAGATGATGGATAGTATAAAAAATGAAGACTATGATAGAATAGTAAAAGTGATTGGAAATCCTATAGTTAAAAGAGTGATGTACAAAACTAATTTAGATGTGATAAAATATTTACATTTTCTTGTGAAAATAACAAACAGGACCCAGTGATTAAACTGGGCCTTAAATATTCCACAATTGAAGTCCTGTTGTTTCATCGTAAACTCTTTCCAAATTATTGTCACCGTAATCTGTTATTACGAATTCTGCAGCAAATATTATAGTCCCTTCCATTAAATGACCGCCAAAAGCGTTTCCGTTTTTATCTGCTAATGTTATGTGGACATGAGCAAAGGGCTTGCCATCTTTTACTGAAATATTTCCTATGGCATTTAGTATTTCCATGTGTTCGTCTTTTGATATGTAGATGTAGTTTTTGCTTTGTGCATCATAGTAGCCAAATACTGCTTTTGATACAGCACCTATTATGCGTACTTCACCAGAACGTATATTTTCACTGGTGATGACTTTATTAATTTCTTCTAAAAGGTCTTTTCCGTATGGAAATTTTCCCATAAACCTTCTTTCAATTAATACACTTTTATACCCCATAAAACCACATCCTTCTAATTTTTATTTTTTACACTATAATTATATCACAAAAAGCAACCCTTCAACTTTTGCTTATTTAATTAACTCAAGAGGAGTGAGTTTAATTTAAAAAAGGCGGGTTTTCCGCCTTTTTTATTATCTAAATAGAGCCACAAAGACAAGGGTTATTGTGCTTATGAGCTTTATGAGAACGTGCAGTGAAGGACCGGCTGTATCTTTAAATGGATCACCTACAGTGTCTCCTACAACTCCAGCTTTATGAGCTTCAGACTTTTTACCACCGTAATTGCCAAGTTCTATAAATTTCTTTGCGTTATCCCACGCACCGCCGCCGTTGTTTAAGAATAAAGCCAGTATTACACCTGAAATAGTACCTATCATTAAGAAAGCTGCTGCGGCTTCCTTACCGAGGATTACACCTACTAATATTGGTGTTACTACTACGATAAGTCCCGGAATCACCATTTCTTTTAAAGCGCCTTTAGTTACAATATCTACTGTTTTAGCATAGTCCGGCTTTGCAGTACCTTCCATTATGCCGGGAATTTCTCTAAATTGCCTTCTTACCTCCAGAATTACATATTGTGCCGCTTTACCAACAGCTCTTATTGCAGTTGAACTAAAGAGATATACAATCATTGCTCCTATAAATGCTCCTATGAAAACTTCGGGTTTTCCTATATCTACAGCAAACCAAGAATCAATGGGTTTACCTAATATCTTTTTGACTTCATCCAGATATGCTGAGAAAAGCAGGAAAGTTGCAAGAGCGGCTGAACCTACTGCGTATCCTTTTGTCAAAGCTTTTGTAGTGTTTCCACAAGCGTCTAACCTGTCTGTCACATGTCTTACTGGCTCTGGTGCACCTGACATTTCAGTAATTCCACCAGCATTATCAGTAATAGGTCCAAAAGTATCCATTGCAAGTATATAGGCGGTTGTTGATAGCATGCCCATTGTTGCAATAGCTGTGCCGTAAAGTCCAGAAGTCCCTATATGAGGAAGTGCTAATTCACCAAGTTTATAAGCTATAAATATTGCTGCAGATATAAATATAACTGGAAGGGCAGTAGATTCCATACCCACAGAAATACCTGTAATTATGTTTGTAGCAGCTCCCGTTGTGGAAGCTTTGGCAATTTCCTGTACAGGACGTTTATTTACAGAAGTATAATAGTCTGTCAAGAATACAAAGATGTAACTTAGTACAACACCTGTTACTACTGCACCATACAGTAACCAATAATTAACTTCACTGCCATCAGGCAAATGGCCAGAAAGCATTATTTTTACTGCAAAGAAAAGAGCAATTAAATTTACAATTGTAGTGACAAAGTAACCTTTATTTAAAGCTATCATTGGGTCTTTTGATTCATCTTTTGCATTGACGAAAAAGATGCCTATGATAGAGGCAATTATACCTATTGCACGAGCTACTAATGGGAAAAGTATTCCTTTCCACCCGAATACAGGATAAAGACCTACTCCTAATATCATAGCGCCAATATTTTCAGCAGCGGTTGATTCAAAGAGGTCAGCTCCTCTTCCTGCACAGTCTCCTACATTATCTCCAACAAGGTCAGCTATAACTGCAGGATTTCTAGGGTCATCTTCTGGAATTCCAGCTTCTACTTTACCCACAAGGTCAGCACCTACATCGGCAGCTTTGGTATATATACCACCGCCTAGCTGGGCAAATAATGCTACAAAAGAAGCACCAAAACCAAAACCGACGATTAGAGAAGGAGCTTCTTTTATCAAGTCTTCTTGACCTGACAAACCACCATATGTCAAAAACAAGGTAGCAACCCCAAAGAGGGACAAGGCGGTTACAGCCAGACCTGTCACAGCTCCTCCTTTTAAAGCAATTTGCAGAGCTCTATTAAGACCAGATTTTGCACCAGCAGCAGCCCTTACATTCGAATTTACCGCCATATACATTCCAATGTAACCCGACAGAGCTGAACAAAAAGCACCTGTAATAAAAGCGAGTCCTACATGCCATGCAAAACTTAACGCAGTACTTGTTCCTTCAGATAGATGTCCATAATAATTAGCTACAATAATTATTACAGCTACAATTAAGGCTAAAAACGCAATTGTTTTATATTGCCTGTTTAGAAAAGCCATAGCTCCTTCTTTTATAGCATCTGAAATTTGTTGCATTTTTTCATCGCCTTTATCTTGTGAAAATATAAATTTAATTAAACCAATTATGACAAGGGCTGCAATGACTATGACCCCGTAAATTAAAGCAAGATAGGAACCCAATTTATATCATCCCTTTCTATGTATTTTTACCACTATTCATTACTATTTCGACAAACTTTTAAAAATTCCTTCAATTATTTTTGAAATTAATTTTTAAAATAAATGAATAACTAAGATATTCTTTAGGGTCTGAGACCCTATCTAACTCAATAAGAACAAAAAATAGGACATACTGTTGAAAAAATATGTATAATAATTTAAAATATAAACATAAATAGTATAACATTATTAATATAATATAACATACTAAACTAAGAAGGAGGAAGATTTTATGCCAAAAATAACATTAACAGTAATTAAAGCAGATGTTGGTGGCTTTGTAGGGCATACAGACGTACATCCTGAACTTCTTGAAATCGCTAAGAAACATTTAAAAGAAAAAGGGAAAATGCTCATTGACTTTCATGTGACTAGAGTAGGAGATGACATTGAACTTATAATGACTCATAGAGAAGGAATAGATAACGAAGAAGTTCATAAACTTGCATGGGATGCACTTTGGTCTTGTGGTGAGAAAGCTAAAGAACTTAAATTGTACGGTGCAGGACAAGATTTGTTGAAAGATTCATTTTCAGGCAATATAAAGGGGTTAGGACCGGGAGTTGCAGAGATGGAATTTGAAGAAAGAAAAAGTGAACCTGTCATAATCTTTATGGCTGACAAAACAGAGCCCGGAGCGTGGAATTTACCACTTTATAAGATGTTTGCGGACCCTTTCAATACAGTAGGACTGGTAATTGACCCTAATATGCACCAGGGATTTAGATTTGAAGTTTACGATATGATTGAACACAAAAAGATAATATTTGATACTCCGCAGGATATCTATGATATGTTGGTATTCATTGGAGCTACAGGGAGATACTCTATACGAAAAGTGTATACAAAAAACAATGAAATTGCAGCAGTGTCATCTACTCAAAGGATGAATTTTATGGCGGGGAAATATATAGGAAAGGATGACCCTGTACTTATTGTGAGGTGCCAAAATGGTCTTCCAGCAGTAGGTGAAGCATTGGAACCTTTTGCTAATCCCTATCTTGTTGCTGGCTGGATGAGGGGGTCTCATAATGGGCCTATGATACCTGTTTCATTGGAAAACGCTGTGCCTACCAGATTTGATGGGCCACCAAGAGTATGCGCCCTTGGCTTTCAATTAGCAGAGGGTAAGCTTATTGGTCCGCAGGATTTCTTTAAAGATGTCGCTTTTGATAATGCAAGGAAAAAAGCGTTAGAAATAGCCGATTACATAAGAAAGATGGGACCCTTTGAGCCTCACAGGTTGCCTTTGGAAGAATTAGAATACACTACCCTTCCTCATGTTGTTGAAAAACTTCGAGAGAGATGGGAGAAAGAATGAGGTGCAAATTGCGCCTCATTCTTAAATTTTTTTAACAAAGGATTTTCGAAAAATTTAACGAATAAATATAAAAGATTAGACAATTTTTGTGTGACAACTATTTAATAATTTTAAGTTGATATTTGATCGTCAATATTTTATTATTAGTGTAAAAGGGACATAGGGAGGAAATAATAAGCTTTATGAAAACGTTAAATGAGAAATTTTTTAAGTTAATGGACAAGGTCATTTTAATTTTGGTCATTTTGATAGCAGCATTGAGCATTTTTTTATATAAGCTTCAAAAGGTAGAAGAACCTATTTTTGCAAAAACGCCGCAATATCACTTTTACATGGTAGCCCAAAATTCTGTAGACCCTTTTTGGAAAGAGGTAAAAATGGGTGCTATGGATGCTGCAAAACGTTACAATGTCGCAATTGAATTTAATGCCCCCAAATTTAATAACATCCAAGAGGAACTTCAGTATTTGGATATTGCTATACTGTCTAAAGTTGATGGCATAATAACTCATGTTTCCAACAGTAAAGAGTTTGTAGATTTGATTGAAGAAGCCTATAAAGAAGGAATACCCGTAATTACAATGGAAAATGACGCAAAAGACAGCAAAAGACAGGCCTTTATAGGTACAAACAGTTTTCAATTAGGAGAAGAAGCCGGAAAGCTTATGATTAAGGCTACCAAAGGAAAAGCTAACATTGCTATAATCGTTAGCAATGATTACCAATTGGATTCTGTAAACCAAAATTTAAAAATCAATGGTTTTTTAGATGCCATAAAAGATTATCCTCAAATGAAAGTTGTAAAGGTTTATACTTCCAAGTTAGGTACTTTAAGTGCAGAAGAGATTACTCAGTCAATTATAAGCAGTAAACAAAACATAAGTGCTATTTACACTACAGATTCTGTAGATACCATTGGTACTGCACAAGTAATAGTTGATTTTAACAAAGTGGGAGACATAGCGATTGTAGGTTATGGAGATACTGCGGATATTTTGAGGTATATAGACAAAGGAATAATATACGGCACAGTTATGAGTGACCCTTACAGAGTAGGATATGAAAGTGTAAAATCCATGGTGGAAATTAAAGAAAAAAATAATGTCTCTACATTTGTTGATATAGGAGTAAATGTTATTACTAAGGACAATGTCAAAGAATATTTCAAAAGAATACAATCAATGGAGTAAGGTGATGGCATGAAAAAAGATATGTGGAGATTTACAGGCATAAGGCGAAAATTGATAGTTTATTATCTCCTAATCACTGTTTTGATGGGTATCACAAGTTTTTATTCATATTATAATGCAAAATCAGTTATAAATCGTTTAAAATCAGTTTTTGTGGATTATATATACCTTAACAATTTAAATACCGATGTAAACACGCTGGAAACAGAAGTGGAGAAGTATTTATCTACCAAATCCTCAGACGCTCTTTTAAATTATTATACCCTCAATAACAAACTTCAAGAACAAGCTTCAGTTATTTTAAATGAAAAAAACTATGACCAGGATGGTTTAATGTTAAAGGATATAGGGAATATGATTGAAAGCCTTTTGAATGAAACTGACGCAGCAATAAATGCTAAAAGAGGCAGGATAAGCAGCGAGTACATTGCACATTTTACGAGGTCCAATAAAATAAGTGAATATATAAAACTTTACATTAATAATCTTCTCAACAGTAAATTGCAAGAGGGCTCTTTAAAATATGCATCTATAACAAAAAACATGGAGTTTATAAGCTATTTGAATGTGTTTTTGATAATAGGTTCTATTCTTTTTAACATATTTCTTGCAATATTTTTTACCTATCGAATTACAAAACCTCTTATAGACCTTTCCCATTTGGCAGTGAGAGTTTCAAAAGGAGATTTTGATGTAAGACCGCTTTCTATAAAGACAAACGATGAGATAAATATACTTGCAGAAGCTTTTAATAAAATGGTAGTAAGCATAAAAAATTATATAGGGGAAATCAAAAATCAGGCAGAAGTAGAGAAAAAATTAAAAGAACAAGAGATGCAAAATCTCAAAATGAGAAATATTTTAAAAGAGGCAGAACTTAAGGCTTTGCAGTCTCAAATAAATCCACATTTTCTCTTTAATACCTTAAATGCAGCTGCACAATTAGCGATGATGGAAGGGGCAGATAAATCTTCGGAGTTTATAGAAAACGTTGCAAACCTATTTAGATATAATCTAAAAAAATTGGATACTACAGTTACTTTGCAAGACGAGATAAACAATGTAAAGACATATATGTACATTTTGAAAACGAGATTTGGCGACAGAGTAGATTTTAAAGTAGATGTAGACGAAGGGGTTTTAGATATAGAAATGCCTTGTACAATAATTCAGCCTGTAGTTGAAAATGCTTTTATTCACGGATTAGAAGATACAGAAAAAGGAGGTTTTATTAAACTTACGGTAAAGAAGGATAATGATAAAGTTTTAATAGAGGTTATTGACAATGGGATAGGAATGAGTGAAGAAAAAGTAAGGGCAATATTATCAGCAGACAATGAGGATTTATCTAAAAGGCATGTTACGGGTATTGGCATGCACAATATCATAAACAGACTAAGACTTTTTTATAACACTTCTGCTATAGAAGATGTAATTGAGATAGATAGCAAAATAGGAGAAGGAACAAAAGTTACTTTAAAAATTCCTTTAATGAAGGGTGATAAAGAAAATGATTAAATTGTTTATTGCGGACGATGAGCAAATAGTTATAGATTCAATTAAATTTATCATAGAAAAGAATGATGTAAAAGCTGATATAATTGGTTTTGCTAAATCTGGAAGAGAAGCCATTGAAAAAGTGGAAATTTTAAAACCTGATGTAGTTTTTATGGATATAAAGATGCCAGGAATAGATGGAATTGAAGCCATAAAGCAAATTAAAGAAAGGCATAAGGACATAATTTTTGTTATTATTACCGCTTACGAGTATTTTAATTATGCAAAAGAGGCAATAGACCTTGGAGTGTTAGATTATCTTTTAAAGCCTCTTAATAGAAATAAAGTCGTAGAAACTATAAAAAAAGCTTCAGAAGTAATTGAAAAAAGAAGAGAGGCAATGTTAAAAGAGTTAGAGCTAAAGGAGAAACTCAATAAGATTATTCCTTATTTGGAAGGGCAATTTTTGTATACTATTCTTTTTAGTGGTATAACCTATGAGGACGTGTCCTTTTATGAAGATATATTTGGAATTAAATTGAAACGTGGTTATGCTATGATAGTAACAGTGGAGGATGTTGATAACAATTTCAAAGGTCAAAATCTAAAATTAAGCATAGAGAAACAGAATTTTTATGATTATTTTAAAACAATTGTAAAAAATATTAAAAAATGTTTAGTAGGTTTATCCTTTATTGACAAAGTATTTGTATACTTTCCTGTTGAGGAGGAAAATTCCTTTGAGATTAAAAATAATTCTATAGAAACAGCGCAAAGGTTAAGAGAAGCTATGAACCAAAAAGTGAAAATTCCTTACAGGATTGGAATAGGTAGAGTTTACAATTTCGAAAATATTTTGAAATCTTATTATGAAGCAGAAATGGCATTAAAAATGGCAAAAAATGAAATGATTGCACATTTTGATGATATCGCAATGCCACAAGATAGATTTAAGCCTTATCCTATTAATAAAGAAAGACTTTTTATTGATAGACTTATGACTGGAGACCTTCAAGGATCTTTCAGTATATTTAATGAAATTTATGAATGGATGGTTTTGGAATACCAAGAGGATGTAGACAAAATAAAGTCCAAACTTATAGAAATAATCGGTGTTATTAAAAGGAATCTTTCCTATTATGCTGAGGAAGAAAATTTTATTGAAAACAGAGAACTAGAAGAAATTTTAAAAATAAACGATGTTGACAAAATAAAGTTTATATTTATCAATACTCTGAAAAATCTATTTGACAGCATAAAAACCATCAACAAAGAAAAAATGGATACCCTTTTAGCCAAAATAATTAGATTTATGGAGGACAATTTTAATAAAGATATTACACTGGATGACGTTGCAAAAGAAGTTAATATGAGTTACCACTATTTCAGCAAATTTTTCAAGGATCAAACTGGGAAAAATTTTATTGATTACTTGACAAATTTGAGAGTAACTAAAGCCAAAGAACTTTTAGAGGATGAGAGTGTAAGCATAAAAGAAGTGTGTTACAAGGTTGGCTACAGCGACCCAAATTATTTTAGCAAGATATTCAAAAAAGCCACGGGGATGACACCTACAGAATATAGGTTAGCTATTTACAAAGGAAGGGGTGTGGTTGGTGGAGAGTAAAAATGTAATCAAAGTGATAGTGGCAATTGTCCTTATGATTATTTTTGGTGTTTTAGTTTTTTTGACTGTTAAGCATGTAATAGCATATAGAGAAATAAAAAATATAAGCTCTAACGCATTAAACAGCAAAGAGCACAAAATTAAAATTGGTTTTTCTCTTGGTACCTTAAAAGAAGAAAGATGGATTAAAGACAGAGATATAGTAATGGCAAAATTACGGGAATTAGGAGCAGAAGTTTTAGTACAAAATGCTAACAACGATGACCAAGACCAATTAAAACAGGTGAGATATCTTTTGGACCAAAAAATCGACGTACTTATCATTGTTCCAAATGACCTTGAAAAAGCGTCTTATGCGGTATCATTGGCACAAAAAGAAGGGGTAAAAGTGATATCCTATGACAGACTTGTTACAAAATCAAATGTAGACCTTTATATATCCTTTGACAACGTAAAAGTTGGAAAACTCATGGCGGAATATCTAGTGAAAAGAGTACCGAGAGGAAATTATTTAATAATAAATGGTGCTACGACGGATAATAACACAAAAATGATAAAGGAAGGGTATGACAGTGTCCTAAAACCCAGGATTGAAAGTGGAAATATAAAAATTGTAAAAGAAGATTGGGCACCTAATTGGATGACGGAATACGCTTTTAATTCTACTGATGAATTGTTGCAAAAGGGTGTAAAAATTGATGCCGTAATAGCAGGGGATGATGCTTTAGCGGGAGGAATTATAGAGGCTTTATCAGAGCACAGATTGGCGGGGAAAGTATTGGTTGCAGCTCAGGATGCTGACCTTGCTGCATGTCAAAGGATAGTGGAAGGAACTCAGGCTATGACAGTGTACAAACCAATTGATAAATTGGCTGAAGCCACCGCAAAAATGGCTATGAAACTTGCAAAGGGAGAAAAATTAAACGTGAAAAATACCATATATGACGGGAAATATTACGTTCCTTATTATGTTCTTGAACCAATTGCTGTTGATAAAACCAACATAGACGATACCGTAATAAAAGATGGTTTTCATACCCGCGATGAGGTATACAGAAATGTCTCTAAATGATTATTCAGGCTTTAAGCCTGTATTTTTTTGTCTTAAAAAAATACAGATTGATAAGTTAAAAAATTTAAATCGCCAAAAAAGTAAAGGATATCAAAAAAAGTTCCAGAGGCATTTTGAGGGGGGAAGTAGAATTAATTATTAAAATAAAATTTTAGAAAGGAGAGGTAATGTACAATGAGTAACAAGCGCAGACTTGTAGTGGTAGTAATAGCAGTCCTGTTGTTAGTATCTGCTTTTCTAGGTGGTTGTTCTTCTTCCTCAAAACAAACTTCTAATTCGTCTTCTAATTCATCTTCTTCAAACCAGGCTTCTAATAACAAAATAGCTGTTGGTATTGTATTACCAACAAAAGATGAGCCAAGATGGATTCAAGACGAGACTCGCTTTCAGGATGCATTAAAAAATACCCCTTATTCTGCTGAAGTTCTTTTCAGCCAAGGCGATCCTGCTAAGGAGAAAGCCAATGTAGAAACTTTGATAAGTAAAGGTATAAAGGTACTTATCCTATGTCCTCAAGATGCAAATGCAGCAGCCGCTTCTGCAGAGGAGGCTAAAAAAGCAGGTGTAAAGGTTATATCTTATGATAGGTTAATACTTAATACAGATGCAGTAGATTATTATGTCACTTTTGATAGTGTACAGGTAGGTAAAGAACAAGGTCAGTATTTAGTTGATCATGCAACAGGTAAAGGCAATCCTCTATATCTCTATGCTGGTGCTTTATCTGATAATAACTCTTTCTTATTCTTCCAAGGAGCATGGGAAGTTTTACAGCCAAAGATCGCTGATGGTACTTTTGTAATTGCAAATTCTGACAAAGCAGTTGCATTAAAAGATAAAAAAGACTTAACTCGTGATGAAATGGCAAGTATTATAGGACAAATTACTACAAATTGGGATTTCAATACTGCTAAAAACCTTGCTCAGGCAAACCTTGCTAAGGCGCCAAAAAATTTAAAGGGTAATGTATTTATACTTGCTCCTAATGACGGTACCGCAAGGTCAATAGCAGATACTTTTAAAGCAGATCCGGACATTAAAAGTTATGTAATTACTGGACAAGATGCTGAAAAACCATCTATTCAATACATTATTGATGGCAAACAATCCATGACTGTCTTCAAAGATGTTAGGATTCTTGTTAAGGATGCAATAAATGCTGCTTTGACATATTTAGACGGAAAAACACCAGAAGCTACGAAAACTTATAATAATGGTGTAAAAGATGTTCCTTCTAAACCATCTCCTGTACAAGTAGTGGATAAGAATAATGTAAAACAAGTTCTAATAGATTCTGGATATTACCAAGAAAGCGATTTTACTTGGCCTAAATAATGTTGGAGGTGTGAAGAATGGGTACCCCGCTTATAGAGCTTGTAAACGTAAGTAAAAGTTTTTCAGGTGTACAAGTATTATTTGGTGTAAATTTTAAAGTTCAACCAAGGGAGATACATTGTTTAGTTGGAGAAAATGGAGCCGGCAAAAGTACTTTAATGAAAATCTTAAGCGGGGTATACCCTTATGGTGAATACGAAGGAGAGATAAGACTTGAGGGATACCCTGTAAGATTTTTTAGCATAAAAGACAGTGAAAAAGCCGGAATTTCCATTATCCATCAAGAACTTTCTTTAGTTCCAGAGATGACAGTATATGAGAATATCTTTTTGGGAAATGAAATTAAAAAGGGAAGTATAGTAGATACTTTTGAGGAAATAGAAAGAGCACGACAACTTTTATTAAAAGTCAAAGGTGAAAATATTAATCCTACTGCAAAGGTTAAAGACCTTAGCGTGAGTATGCAGCAGCTTGTTGAAATAGCAAAAGCACTTTCAAAAAATCCCAAAGTGCTAATTCTGGATGAGCCAACTTCTGCTTTAAGTGAAACTGAAAGTGAAAATCTCCTTATTCTTTTAAAAGAACTTAAAGAACAAGGAGTTACAATTATTCTTATAAGTCATAGATTAAAAGAAGTTTTGAAAGTGGCGGATTCTATAACTGTTTTACGAGATGGGCAAACAGTAGCCTATTTTAATTGCAAAACTGAAGAAATAGATGAAAAAAAGATAATAAAACATATGGTTGGAAGAGAGATTACAAATCTTTATCCAATGCCTATAGCCAAACCTCTAGATGAACCTATAATGGAAACTAAAAATTGGAATGTAATTGAACCCAGTACAGGCCGCTATTTAGTAAAAGATGCAAACATTGTATTAAAAAAAGGAGAAATAGTAGGGTTATTTGGATTAGTTGGTGCTGGACGTACAGAATTTGGACTTAGCCTTTTTGGGAACCCATATGGCTACATTATTTCTGGAGATATAATATTAAAGGGCAGAAAAGTAAAGTTCAAGACTCCGGAAGATGCAATTAAGCAGGGAGTGCTTTATTTAACGGAGGATCGAAAAGAAAAAGGGCTGATTTTGATAAACAGCATAAAGGAAAATATAAGTTTGGCGAATTTAAAAGCTTTGAAGAAAGGAATTACAGTTGATGAAGCCAAAGAGATAGAAATAGCCCAAGGCTTTCAGAAAAGACTTAATATAAAAGCTCGTAATGTTGAAGTTAATGTTTCTACTTTGAGCGGAGGGACTCAGCAAAAAGTTTTGGTAGCTAAAGGCCTTTTTGCTGAACCAGATGTCATTATTTTGGATGAACCTACAAGAGGTATAGATGTTGGCGCAAAATATGAAATATACACATTAATAAGAGAATTAGCAAGTGAAGGCAAAGCCATTCTCCTTATATCCTCTGAATTACCGGAAATATTGGGAATGAGTGATAGAATATATATAATGAGCAAAGGTAAAATTACAGGGGAATTGAAATCAGAAGAAGCCAATCAAGAAATCGTAATGGCTTATGCCGTGAGCTAAAGGAGGGTTTAAGATTGAAGGAATTTATTCGCCATTTAAAAGAATTTTTGAAAGATCATGTAAGAGATTATGCTATGTTTATAGCACTTTTTGCAATAATGGCTGTTTTTGCGGCCCTCTCTGGCGGCGATTTTTTATCACCTGTTAATATTAGTAATCTTGTGGATCAGACGGGATATATAGCTGTTCTTGCAATTGGAGAAACTTTAATTATTGTTATACGACATATTGACCTTTCTGTAGGATTTTTGTCTGGATTTTTAGGAGCAATTGCAGCTATATTGATGCAATTTTATCACTTTTCTGCTTTATCAGCCATTATAATAGTGCTAGGATTAGGAACATTAGCTGGATTACTAAACGGTTCGCTAGTAACCTACTTAAGAATCCCATCTTTTGTTGCTACTTTAGCAGGTTGGTTAGCTTATCGTGGCGCTCTTTTGTTGGCTACAAAAGGATCTGGAACTATTATAATTACCAATAAAACTTTTAATGCTATAGGCAATGGTTTTATTCCAGACTTGCCTTTTATAAATAATATTTTACCTAATTATCATAAGCTTACATTGTTAGTGGGTATTGTAGCAGCAGTGCTAATTGTTTATTTTTCTCTTAAGAATAGAGCCCAACAAATAAAAAGAGGATTTGATGTACTTCCACTAGACATTTTCCTTATCGAATTGCTTTTTATTGATGCTTTATTGTTATATATAACTTTTATTTTAGCAGCTCATCGAGGGATTTCATGGACCCTTGTAATTATGATAATTACCACAGTTATTTATAGTTTTATTACTAATAGAACCGTTTTGGGAAGACATATTTATGCAGTAGGTGGTAATCCAGAAGCGGCTGCTTTAAGTGGAATTAATGTGAAAAAAATTACCCTTATTGTCTTTGCTTCGATGGGTTTTCTTTCAGGTTTATCAGGAATATTGTTTGCTTCCAGACTTCAATCAGCTACAACTACTGCTGGTACTCTTTTTGAACTTTATGCTATTGCTGGAGCTTATATAGGAGGAGTATCTGCAGCAGGCGGAGTGGGAAAAGTAATCAACTCATTGATTGGAGCATTTGTTATGTCAACTTTGACTAATGGAATGAATCTTCTAGGGGTGGATATTTCGCTTCAATATATAATTCTTGGAATAGTTTTGGCTGCCGCTGTCATATTTGATGTAGCAACTCGCAGCAAGGAAAGATAAAAAAGACGGGTATGTCCCGTCTTTTTTATCCCCCGCTTTTTCAATGGTCCCCCTCTATTTGCTCCACTTTAAAACAGGATTTCTTGCAGCCAGTACCTCATCAACCCTTCTTACAGGCGTGTTGTGTGGAGCTTCTTTTAAAAGTTGCGGATTTTCTTTTGCTTCCTCTGCTATTTTAATCATTGCTTCAATGAAAGCGTCTAATGTTTCTTTACTTTCTGTTTCAGTAGGCTCTACCATTATGGCGCTGTCAACAATTAATGGAAAATATATTGTGGGTGGATGGAAACCGTAGTCTATAAGTCTTTTAGCTACATCTAATGTTGTGATATCATTGACTTTTTCTAAAAGACCAGCTAAAACAAATTCATGCATGCATACTTTGTCAATAGCGACTTTGTAGTGATTTTTGAGTTTTTCTTTAAGATAATTAGCATTTAAAACTGCCATTTCGCTGGCTCTCTTAAGTCCTTCAGCTCCCATAGTTAAAATGTAGGAATAAGCCTTTATAAGCACATTGAAGTTGCCATAAAAGCTTCTCACTTTTCCAATAGAAAGCGGCCTATCATAGTTTAAGCTATATATGCCGTCTTTAAATTCTATTACAGGCACTGGCAAAAAGTCGGCAAGCTCTTTTTTGACACCTACAGGTCCAGAACCCGGGCCACCACCGCCATGAGGTGTAGAGAAGGTCTTGTGAAGATTTAGATGTACAACGTCAAATCCCATGTCTCCAGGACGCGTAATTCCCATTATAGCATTTAGATTTGCACCATCGTAGTATAGAAGACCTCCTGCTTCGTGTATTAATCTTGCGATTTCTACTATGTTCTCTTCAAAAAGCCCCAAAGTACTTGGGTTTGTCAGCATAAGTCCTGCTACTTCATCATTTAAAACAGCCTTTAAGGCTTCTAAATCTATAGCCCCTTCTTTGTTGGATTTAATTTCAATTACGTCAAAACCTGCAACTGCTGCACTAGCGGGGTTAGTACCATGAGCAGAGTCTGGCACGATTATTTTTTACGTTTTTTGTCATTTCTGTGTTCGTGATAGGCCTTAATTATCATGAGTCCCGTCAATTCTCCGTGGGCACCTGCAGCAGGCTGTAATGAAAATTTGTCCATTCCAGTTATTTCAGAGAGCATGTTTTCTAATTCATACATGAGTTTCAAAGCGCCTTGCACAGTTTCTACTGGTTGATAGGGATGTAGAGCTGTAAAACCGATAAGGGATGCCATGTCTTCATTTATTTTAGGATTGTACTTCATAGTACAAGAACCTAATGGATAAAAACCCGTATCGACGCCGTAGTTTTTATTTGACAAAAGGGTGTAATGTCTTATTATGTCTACTTCACTTACTTCGGGAAGCTCTATTTCTTCTTTTCTCATCATTTGTTGCGGAAGTATGTCTTCTAAAGGTTTTTCTTCTATATCCAACTTAGGGAGAGTGTAGGCTTTTCTTCCTTCCTTTGACAATTCAAATATCAATTTATTGTACTCTTTCACACTATCACCTCCAACAGAGCTTTTAACTCATCAATTTCTTCTTTTGTCCTTTTTTCTGTAAAGGCTAGTAACATTGTATTTTTGTATTTGTCGTAATCTCTGTGGAGGTTGTATCCGCCTAATATGCCCTTTTCTAAAAGTTTTTTATTAATTAAGTCTACATCTACATCAGTCTTTAATGCAAATTCCATAAAGAAGGGCTTGTTAAAAGCAGGTTTATATTTTCCTGATGCGGTAAGCATTGAAAAAGCGTAATGAGCCTTTTGAGTACACTGATAAGCCACTTCTTTTATACCTTTTTTGCCCATAGTTGCTAGATACACTGCAGCTGTTAAGGCATTTAATGAGTGGTTTGAGCATATATTCGAAGTGGCTTTTTCTCTTCTTATGTGTTGCTCTCTTGCTTGCAAAGTAAGCACAAAAGCACGTCTACCATCTACGTCTTTTGTCTGGCCTACTATTCTTCCTGGCATTTTCCGCACAAGCTTTTGTGTTGTAGCTAAAAAACCAAGATAAGGACCACCAAAATTTAATCCATTGCCAAGAGACTGACCGTCTCCTACAGCTATATCTGCGCCAATTTCTCCTGGCGATTTAAGTATGCCGAGAGGTATTGGATGTACGTAAGTAATGAGCATTGCTTTATTTTCATGGGTTATTTTCTCAATTTCTTGCAGGTCTTCGATGATTCCCATGAAATTAGGATACTGTACAATTACTGCCGCAGTGTTAGTCCCAATTTCCGCTTTTAATTTTTCTAAATCTGTTACTCCTTCATTATCGTCTATTTCAATTACTTGGATATCTCTAAAATGCATATAAGTCTTTAAAACTTTTCGCGTTTCTGGATTTACGGTTTTTGAAACTATTATAGACTTCCTTTTGGTGTTTTCACAAGCCATAATTGCAGCTTCTGCGCAGGCTGTTGCTCCGTCGTACATTGAAGCGTTTGTGACTTCCATTCCTGTAAGGTTTGTAATCATTGTCTGGTACTCAAAGATAGCTTGTAGTGTTCCTTGGCTTATTTCTGGCTGGTAAGGAGTGTAGGCTGTGTAGAATTCAGAACGAGATATTATGTGCTTTACCACAGAAGGAATGTAATGGTCATATACTCCAGCGCCTAAAAAACTTGTCAGCTCTTCAAGGCTTTTATTTTCTTTTACGTATTTCTTTATGTGAGCTGTAAGCTCTATTTCTGACATGGGCTTACCTAAATTTAAAGGCCTTTTTAAGCGAACTTCTTGAGGTATGTTTTCAAACAGTTCTTCTATAGAATTTTTTCCTATTGTTTTTAGCATTTCTTTTTCGTCATTGGAGGAGGCAGGAAGGTAAGGAAACATGCTCTCACTCCTCATCTAAAAATTTTTTATATTCTTCGGCTGTCATCAAATTATCAAGCTGTGACTTGTCTTTGAGTTCTACTAATGCCATCCAACTGCCATAGGGGTCATTGTTTACTAAAGAGGGGTCGTCAACGATAGCATTGTTTACTTCAAGTACTTTTCCATCTACAGGTGTGTAAACATCAGATGCAGCTTTTACAGATTCTACAACTCCAAGTACATCGCCAGCCGAGAGTTCTGCACCTACTTCTGGAAGCTCAATGTACACTATGTTTCCTAAGGAATGCTGTGCATAGTCAGTTATTCCTATGTATGCTTTATCTCCTTCTACTTTGACCCATTCGTGGTCTTTTGAGTAATACAAGCCTTCTAAAACTTCCATACCAAAAACCTCCTATTTTTTATAATTTTTCTTGTAAAAGTTTTTGCTTATGATTAAAGCCTTAAGTGGCTTATTTCTTATCACAATTTCAATTTGATTTCCTAATTGGGCATATTTTGAATCAATCAATGCAAGACCTATATTTTTCTTTAGTGTAGGAGAGAAATACCCTGTTGTTACATAGCCGATTTTTTGATTGTGAGCACGCACTTCATAACCATGTCTTGGAATTCCATTGTCTATCATTTCAAATCCTACGATTTTACGCTTAAGCCCTTCTTCTTTTTGCTTTAGTAGAGCATCTTTTCCGATAAAATTGCCCTTGTCAAATTTGACGAAAAACTCAAAACCTGCTTCTAAAGGAGTTATTTCTTCTGAAAGTTCATTTCCGTATAGAGGTAAACCTGCTTCAAATCTCAAAGTATCTCTTGCACCTAATCCTGCCGGTTTAAGTCCATATTCTTTTCCAACTTCCACTATTTTTTCCCACAATTCTACTGCGTATTTATTAGGCATGTAAATTTCAAAGCCATCTTCACCCGTATATCCTGTTCTTGATACCAGGCATTCAATTCCAGCTATTTTTACATTGTCTTTAAAGCAGAAAAATTTAATTTCTGAAAGATCAGTATCTGTAAGTTTTTGAAGTATTTCTTCTGCTTTTGGGCCTTGTATGGCAAGTTCTGCTACTTCATCTGAAATGTTTTCTATTTCTACCTCATATACGCCTTTATTGTCTTTCATCCATTTGTAATCCTTTTCTATATTAGCCGCATTTACAACCAAGTAGAAGTGTTCATCAGAATATTTGTAGACTAATAAGTCATCTACAACGCCGCCATTATAATTGCACATAAAAGTATAAAGGACTTGATTGCCTTTTAGTTTTGACAAATCATTTGTTATGAGATTTTGCAAAAAGTTAAAAGCTTCTCTTCCTTTTACAGTTATTTCTCCCATGTGAGAAACATCAAAGAGTCCTGCAGCATTTCTCACTGCTTCGTGTTCAGAGATTATACTTTCAAACTGAACAGGGAGAGCCCATCCTGCAAAGTCAATGATTTTTCCATTATATTTTTTGTAAAGTTCAAAAAGAGGTGTTTTTTTGAGGTTATCCAAACATACCACACCCTTTCATAAAATTTAAAAGAGGAGTTATGATGAGCACAACAAGAGAATATGCCATCACAACTCCTCTGTTTTTTGACCTGAGAGCTTCTACTTATGTATTGCTCCTTCGGTGCTCTTGCGAGACTTTCCAGAGGTCTATCCGATAGCGATACTTTTGCCTGAGAGCTTCTATAAAGGCTTGGCGGGCCTTTATATTTCCCCTTCGGCTATCTTTTTACAAAGATATCTCTCGCTATCTTCATCTAGAACAGTATTAAATTTTTTTAAATATGCTATACTTTTATTATATTATATTCCCTGTAATAGTCAATAATCAAAACGAGGAGAGGTGGATATGTTATATATTTACAATAAGAACACAAATCCCTATTTTAATTTAGCTGCTGAAGAGTACGTTTTAAAAGAATTCCAAGAAGAATGTTTCATGTTATGGAGAAATGAACCTAGCATTATAGTAGGCAAAAATCAAAACACATTAGCGGAAATAAATTTGGATTATGTGCGACAACATAAAATTCCAGTTGTCAGAAGATTATCGGGTGGAGGAGCGGTTTTTCACGACCTCGGCAATTTAAATTTTACTTTTATAGTAAATGAGGATGTCAGCAGTTTCAGTGATTTTAAAAGATTTACACAGCCAATTATAGATGTGCTTAGAAAACTTTCTGTTAATGCTGAGTTTTCAGGGAGAAATGACATAACAATTGACGGCAAGAAAATTTCAGGAAATGCGCAGTATTATTACAAAAATAGAATATTACACCATGGAACACTTTTGTTTTCTTCCAGCATTACAGATTTGTCAGCAGCACTGAAAGTGCGACCTGTAAAATTTGAAGATAAAGGTGTAAAATCTGTGTCTAAAAGAGTTACAAACATAAGTGAGCATCTAAAAGAGCCTATTACAATAGAACAGTTTATAGACCTCGTTATGAATCACATTAGAGAACAAACCGGTGGAAGTGAAATGTATGAATTTACGCAGGAAGACATAAAAAAAATAGAGAAATTGGTTAAAGAAAAGTATAGCACATGGGAATGGAATTTTGGAACATCGCCAGATTACAGTTTTAAAAATGAGAAAAAATTTACTGGTGGCACTGTAGAAATAAATTTAAATGTAGAAAAGGGAATAATAAAAGATATAAAAATTTATGGAGACTTTTTTGGAAAATACGATGTTTCAGAGGTAGAAAACCTTTTAAAAGGAGTAAAGCATTCAGAAGAAGAGATAAGAAAAGTGCTTTCAAATATTGACATGAATGATTATTTTGCCAACATAACTGTTGACAATTTAATAGAAGTGATGTTCTGAGAGGTTAAAAATATTTTTAGGTTGTTGAACTCTTAACGGAAAAGTGGTAAAATATATACAAACGAAATTGTTAAATAATTATCGTTTTTATTTTATCAAATTTAATCCCCTCCCACCAGGGTACAGTTTGCCAAATGAGATATTGTTAGTGGTCAAAATTACTAAGAAAGACGGAAGTGGAGGTATATTGATGGATATAGAAATAAAGATGCCTGCTTTGTCAGATACCATGAAAAGCGGGCGAATCACAAAATGGTATGTTGAAGAAGGGCAATATGTAGAAAAAGGAGCTTGTTTGTGTGATATAGCAGTAAATAAAATGAGTTTTGAAGTGTACAGTGATTATGAAGGCATTATTTCAAAAATTGTTTGTCCTGCTGGAACTACAGTCGAGCCAGGGAATATTATTGCAATTATTACACAGTCTGAAGAAGTCAAGCCTTCCGAGACGCAAAAAGAAATTAAGTATGAATACAAGGAATATGATTTAGCTGTAATAGGGGCAGGTCCTGGAGGATATGTTGCTGCTATTAAAGCTGCTAAAAAAGGTGCAAAAGTAGCTTTATTTGAAAAAGATAAATTAGGTGGTACCTGTTTAAACAGAGGATGTATACCGACAAAAGCTTATGCAAGAATTGCAGAAGTGTATGACATTTTAAAACGAGCTGGAGAATTTGGATTTGATGTAAAAGTAAACTCTTTTGATTATACTCAAGTTGTAAAGAGAAAAGATGGTATTGTAGGAGAGCTTGTTGAAGGCATTAATGCTTTGCTGAAGGCTAATGGAGTGGACTTGTTTTACGCTGAAGCAAAAGTTGACAAAGAAAAGAATGTACTATTTGGAGAAAATAAAATTAAAGCGAAAAACATTATTATTGCAACTGGGTCATCACCTGCTGAACTTCCTATTGAAGGCATTAATTCTAAAAATGTCATGAATAGTGATACTATTCTTGAAATGACCTCTTTGCCACAAAGTTTATGCATTATAGGTGGCGGAGTAATAGGCATGGAATTTGCTTTTATAATGAATCAATTTGGAGTAAAAGTGTCAGTTGTTGAAATGATGCCTAATATTCTTCCTACACTTGATAAAAAGATAAGTTCCTCTATTAAATTCGTTGCACAAAAAAGAGGAATCAAGATATATACTTCTTCAACAGTTGAGAGAATAGATGAAGAAGAAAACGGTGGGAGTATAGTAACAATTAAGAGTGGAGAGAATATAAAACGCATATATACAGACAAGGTATTTGTGTCAATAGGAAGGAAATTAAACACAGATATTGGACCAATTACTGAATTATTAGAATTTGAAGGAAAAGCTATTAAAGTTGATGAGCACATGAAGACAAATATAGAAGGAGTTTATGCAGTAGGTGATGTCACAGGCAAAATGATGCTGGCTCATGTTGCTTCAGCACAAGCAGAAGTTGCGGTAGATAATATTTTTGGCGAATCATCTACTTTAGATTATATGAAAATACCTGCAGCAGTGTTTACGGAGCCAGAGATTGGATATTTTGGTTATACCGAAGAAGAAGCGAGAAAGAAATTTAAAGAAATAAAAGTAGGAAGATTTGATTTCAAACACAATGGAAGAGCTAAAACTTATGGAGAAACAGAGGGCTTTGCAAAGATAATTTCAAATGAAAATGGAGAAGTAGTTGGTGCATGGGTAGTAGGCAGTGGAGCTTCTGAACTTATTCACATACTTTCAACGGCTTGTCAGGCGGGAGCAAAAGTAGAAGACCTGAAAAAAGCAGTTTATGCTCACCCAACTAAAAGTGAAACTATTATGGAAGCTGTGAAGGATATTTTTGGTGAGTCTGTACACAAAGTGTAATTTTAACGTCATTTATCTATATGCTTTCGAAGCTCTTATAGAGCTTTCGAAATACATAAAATTGAAAAATAAAAGGAGGAGTTTGAAATGGCAATTGAAACCTTTAAAGCAGTTTCAAGAAAATTACCAGAAGGTTTAGCAGTTGAAAGCGAGGTAAGAGGCTTTAAAATAATCTTAGATGAGCCTAAAGAATTAGGCGGTACGAATAAAGGAATGAATCCTGTAGAGGCTTTGCTTTGCGCTTTAGGTTCTTGCCAGACGATTGTTGCAGCTGCTTTTGCAAAGGCAAAAGGTATAGACCTACAAGGCTTTTGGGTTGAATTAGAAGGGGATCTTGATGTAGACGGATTCATGGGAAAAGCTGGTGTAAGACCAGGTTTTCAAGAGATAAGATTTAAAATGCACATAAAGACAGATGCACCGAAAGAAAAAGTAGAAGAGTTTGCAAAGTTTATAGAAAAGACTTGCCCAGTAGGAGATTCTTTAGCAAATCCAGTAAAATTAGTTTTGTCAGATGTGGTCGTTGAATAATAATCAAAAGCACTCCACCTTTTTGCGGTGGAGTGCTTTTGATTATAGAGGATTTTTAAGATTTTTGTAGAACTATAATAATAAAACTATTGTTTTAGGGGGATTAGAGATGAACTTTGAAGACAGAGTGGCAAAAAGAGCAAAGTCCATAGAAATATCTACCATAAGATATTTCTTTAACATGGCTAGAGAGGTACCGGGAGCAATATCCCTTGCTATTGGAGAGCCAGATTTTGTAACGCCTCAGCACATAAGGGAAGCAGCGAAAAAAGCCCTCGATGAAGGTAAAACAGGATATACTGTAAATCCAGGGCTTATTGAACTAAGGCAGGAAATTTCAAATTATCTCAAAAGAAGGTATAACCTTTCTTACAATTCGGAAACTGAAATTTTAGTCACAATTGGTGCTACAGAAGCAATATACGTCGCTTTAAATACTTTGGTAGAGGAAGGAGACGAAGTATTAATTCCAGAGCCTTCATTTGTGGCATACCATCCTTGTACAATACTCGCAGGTGCCAAATCTGTTTTTGTGCCAACATATGAAGAAGATGACTTTGTACTAAGGGCAGATGTTTTAGAAAAATACATTACAGACAAATCAAAAGTATTAATTTTACCATATCCTAACAATCCAACTGGGGCAGTAATGCCAAAAGAGGCGATGGAAAAGATAGCTGAAGTGGTCAAAAAGTATGACCTCATTGTAGTTACTGATGAAATTTATTCTGAGCTAATATATAGTGGTTTTGAACACGTAAGCTTTGCTTCTTTAAAAGACATGTGGGAAAGAACAGTTACTATAAATGGTTTCTCGAAGTCATATGCGATGACAGGATGGCGTCTCGGATATATAGCTGCACCGGAATATTTTGTAAAACACATGACAAAAGTTCACCAATATAGTGTAACAGCGGCGGCTACAATGTGCCAGTATGCCGGAATTGAGGCTATAAAAAATGGGGATGAAGATATTTTAAGGATGAGAGAAGAATACGACAGAAGAAGAAAGTATTTACTTCAAAGTGTGAGAGAAATGGGGCTTGATTGTTTTGAACCAAAAGGTGCTTTTTATATATTCCCATCAATAAAAAAGACAGGTCTTACCTCAGAAGAATTTGCTAAGAGACTCCTTTACGAAGCAAAAGTTGCAGTTGTGCCGGGAAATGCTTTTGGAGAAAATGGCGAAGGATATGTTCGCATGGCTTATGCAACATCTATGGAAAACTTAGAAGAAGCAGTAAAAAGAATGAAAGAATTTATGTCAAAGTTTTAAAAAATAAAATGCGGAGGGTGAATAGCATACCTTCTGCATTTTATTTTTATTATTATTATTTAGTTTACTTTTGCCACATTTACATTGAAAAATGTTAAGCTTTTCATTATAGTATAAATAGAATATAATTTAAAATGAAAGAGGTGATAATTATCACACTCAATGAAAGATGTACTCAAATTCTTATTAAACTTATTAATTCTAATGCGCCTATTAAAATTTCTGACCTTGCAAAAATATTCAATGTAAGCAGTAGAACTATAAGATATGACCTTGATACAATTGATGAGTTTTTAAAGTACAATAATTTGCCACAATTGATTCGCAAACCGAATGTAGGTATGAAATTTTCTGAACTATTGGAACACAGAAATAAAGTTTTATCTCTTCTTGATAATCTTAATATTTATTATTACAACTTATCTCAAAAAGAAAGAGTAAATATCATATTAAGTGAACTTATACAGCAAAAGGACTATATCACTATCAATAGCATTGCAGATAAATTGATGGTGTCAAGAAGTACCATTATAAAAGATTTAAAAGATGTGAGAGAGTGGCTTACACGTCATGGACTTCAGTTAAAGTCTGCACCGAAATATGGAATCAAAGTTGTGGGGGATGAAAAACAATTAAGACGAGCCGCTATAGAACTTTTAACAGAGGTAATTGATACTGATAAGGCATTGGATATTGTAAAATCTCCGATTTATACTCGTTCTAGTGTAGGAATTGATAAACAAATTACCAAGCTGTTTGAGGATATAGACATACCTTATATCGAAGAATGTATACAAATAGCAGAAAGAGAACTGGAAACTGTTTTTTCTGATGCTGCATTTTCTGGCCTTGTAATACACATAGCAATAGCAATTAAAAGGATACAACTTGGGAAAGACATAATTATGCCAAAAGAAGAATTAAAAGCTTTGGAAATTACAAAGGAATTTGCTGTTGCATCAAATATTGCAAAAATGTTGGAGGACCATTTTAAGGTTTATATTCCTCTTGATGAAATTGGGTATATTACAGTTCATTTCTTGGGGAGTAATCTAACAAAAACGCGACCTTATGGTAATGAAAATTGGGTTGGTTATCAGCTATTAACAGAAAAAATTATTAGAAATGTCAGCAACAAAATACATCAAGATTTGTCAGGAGATAGACAGCTTTTTGAAGGGCTTTTGGACCATTTGAGACCGACAGTATACCGGTTAAGACACGGCCTTAAATTAAAAAATCCTATTTTGGATGAGATTAAAACGAATTATAAAGAATTGTTTGAAATAGTCAAAGAAAGTTTAAAACCTTTAGAAGATTATACAGGCAAAGCATTAAATGACGAAGAAATAGGTTATTTTACAATACATTTTGGTGCTGCGATTGAAAGATTAAAAGTTACTAAAGCACCTAAGCCTAATATCCTCGTTGTATGTGGTACAGGAATAGGTACGGCGAAACTTCTTTCTTCGAGATTACAATCAGTTTTTGATGTAAATATAATAGATACTGTTGCATATCATCAGGTAAAAGAAATATTGAAAGAAAAAGATATAGATTTGATAGTATCTACTGTCCCAATTCCTTATGAAGATATTAAAACTATTGAAGTAAATCCCCTTCTTACAGAAAAAGACATAGAATTATTAAAAAATCTTGTTATTAAACCTAAAGTACAACATACAGTTATTGACGATTTGATAAAAATAATAGAAAAGCATTGTGTCATAAACAATAGTGAAAAATTGATGGAAGATTTATCAAAATTTTTAAATATAGCATCATATGAAAATGCGAGAGGAGTTGTGCAACCAGTGTTAAAAGACCTTTTGACTGAGGATACTATAAAACTGAATGTTGAAGCAAAAGATTGGGAAGAAGCAGTGAGGATAGGAGGTGAGTTATTAGAGAAAAGCGGAGCAATTGAGCCAAGATATATTGATGCAATGATAAACACTGTAAAAGAGATAGGCCCTTATATTGTCATTGCACCAGGAATAGCAATGCCTCACGCAAGGCCAGAAGCAGGGGCAAAAAAAATAGGCATGAGCTTAATCACACTAAAAAATCCTGTTAAATTTGGAAACAAAGAAAACGATCCAGTAAAAATTGTAGTTTCTCTTTGTGCAATTGACCATTCTTCACACCTTAAAGCATTATCCGAACTGGTAGAACTTTTGGGGGATGAGAAATTTGTGTCTTTATTAGAAAAAGCCGAAGGAAAGGAGGAGGTTTTGGAATATATTGGAAAATATAAAAAAGGAGGCGAGGAAATTGCTTGATGCAAGAGAGGCTATAAAAAAGAGAATAAGAGTTTTGAATTATGTTGACAATGAAATGATAGCCAAGATTCATTTAATTAGCTCAGAAATAGTAGAATGTATTAAAAATGGAAATAAAGTTTTAACATGTGGCAATGGTGGAAGTGCAGCTAATGCCCAACATATTACAGGAGATATAGTTGGTAGATTTAAGAGAGAGAGGAGAGGGTTTGCAGGGGTAGCTTTAACTGTAGATACAAGTACTTTAACAGCGATAGGAAATGATTACGATTATAGTGTAGTTTTTGAAAGGCAATTAGAGGGAATAGGTAAACGGGGGGATATACTTATCGCGCTTAGTTCAAGTGGTAATTCTCTAAATGTTATAAAAGCAGTCGAGAAAGCAAAAAGAATGGATATTAAGACAATAGGTTTTTTAGGAAATAATGGAGGAAAATTAGGTGAACTAGTAGATATAAGTATTACGATACCTGATAAAGAGTCTGATCTCTGTGAAGAATTTGCAATGGCTCTTAGCCATATAATATTGGAAGAAGCTGAGGCAAAATTGTGTGAGCTAATTGATAAAGGAGTGATGGTATGAATATTGTAACGGTTTGTGGGATGGGATTTGGCACTAGTTTAATTCTCAAGATGGCTGTTGATGAAATTTTAAAAAAAATGGAATTGCTGCTAATGTAGAGGCGTGTGACCTTGGTTCTGTAAAAGGGAAAGTAGCGGATTTAGTTGTTTCAACTTCCGAATTAGAATCCGAGTTAAAAAATTTGAATTTTAATATAGTATTTGTAAAAAATGCAATTGACAAAAAAGATATTGAAGAAAAAGTGTTAGAAGCAATAAAAAAATTAAAATAAAGGAGGATAAGTATGGAATTTATAGTCAGTTTATTTAGTCAACCAGCAATAATGGTTGGCATAATGGCCCTAATAGGTTTAATTGCTTTGAAAAAATCTGTGCAAGAAATTATTAATGGTACTTTAAAAACAATAATTGGTTTTATTATTTTACAGATTGGCGCTGGAGCAATTGTTAATTCACTTAATGTATTAGGTCCATTGTTCCAAAATGCTTTCCATTTACAAGGAGTTATTCCAACAAACGAAGCGGTAATTGGACTAGCACAAAAAATGTTTGGAACAGAAATGGCTTTAATGATGGCATTTGGATTTTTAGTAAACCTAATTATAGCAAGACTTACACCTCTTAAGTATGTATTTTTAACAGGGCACCATATATTATTTATGTCAGGTCTTTTGGCTGCAGTATTGAGTACAGCTGGTTTTAGAGGAACTGAATTAGTTATAGTTGGTTCATTAATTTTAGGTTCTACAATGGTGCTTACACCAGCAATTGTGCAACCTTATTATAGAAAAGTTACAGGAAATGATAGTGTTGCAATGGGTCATTATAATGCTTTGACATATTTTATTTCCGCATATATCAGTGGTTTGGTTGGAGACAAAAAACGGTCAACAGAAGATATTAAGGTACCACAAGGATTAAGCTTTTTCAAAGATAATACTATATCAACAGCAATAATTATGATGATAATTTTCTTAGTAACGCTATACTCCGCAGATAGAAAACTAGTTTTAGAAGCATCGGGAAATCAAAACATTTTTATATTTGCTATTATTCAAGCATTAACATTTACAGCAGGTTTTGTAGTTGTTCTCCAAGGTGTTAGAATGATGCTTGCCGAAATTGTGCCTGCTTTTAAAGGTATTGCAGAAAAGATAGTTCCAGATGCCATACCTGCTCTTGACTGTCCTGTAATTTTCCCATTTGCTCCTAATGCAGTAATTGTTGGTTTCTTATCATCTCTTGTAGGTGGAATAGTAATGTTCCTTATATTACCCCATATAGGATTACCAGTTATTATTCCTGGTTTGATACCGTTGTTTTTTGTAGGTGCAGCTGCCGGCGTATTGTCTAATGCAACAGGAGGTTTAAGGGGAACAATTATAGGAGGTTTTGTCAATGGCTTAATCTTGACTTTCCTTCCTGCAATTTTATTACCAGTTATGGGTCAACTTGGATTTGCAAACACGACTTTTGGTGATGCCGATTTTGCAGTAACTGGAATTATTGTAGGATATGCGGCAAAGCTTTTTTCTAAGACGGGTGTGTATGTTTTGATTGGAATACTGATATTACTGTTTATTATAATTTCTCTTGTTGCTAAACCTCAAAAAATAGCAAATGCAAAGTAAATTAATCTAATTTTTACAAAATTGGCCAAGGAAATGTTCCTTGGTCAATTTTCAATAAATTTTTAAAATTAAAGTGGAAGGGAAGATATTTTTAACATGAATAAAAAAGAAAATTTAAAAAGAATAGCAAAGGAAATACGATTAGCTATAATTAATATGATTTCAGAAGCGGCTCATGGACATCCTGGAGGTTCGCTCTCTTGTGTAGATATTTTAACAACACTCTATTTTGACAAAATGAATGTAAAACCAGACAATCCTAAATGGGAAGACAGAGATAGAATTGTACTGTCAAAAGGTCATGCGGCACCTGCACTTTATGCTACTCTTGCTAAAAAAGGTTATTTTTCAGAAAAGATTTTATCTACTTTAGATAAGCTCGGTTCAATACTTCAAGGGCATCCCGATATGAAATCCACACCGGGACTTGATATGACCACAGGGTCATTAGGGCAAGGGCTTTCCGCTGCAAATGGAATGGCATTAGCAGGTAAATTAGATAAAAAGGGCTATAGAGTCTATGTAATATTAGGAGATGGAGAATTACAAGAAGGGCAAATATGGGAAGCAGCTATGACAGCAGCCCATTACAAACTCGACAACTTGACTGCAATACTTGACTTTAACGGCTTACAAATAGATGGCCCAAACAGAGAAGTAAAAAACATAGAACCAGTAAATGAAAAATTCAAAGCTTTTGGATGGCACGTAATAGAAATAGACGGCCACGACTTTGACCAAATAGACAAAGCCATAGAAGAAGCAAAAGCTACAAAAGGAAAACCTACATTGATAATAGCTCATACAATAAAAGGGAAAGGCGTATCCTTTATGGAAAATCAAGTAGGATGGCATGGCAGTGCGCCTAATGAAGAACAAAGACAAAAAGCTATACAAGAACTCGAAGGGGGTGGAGTATAAATGGCTATGGCGACAAGAGAAGCCTATGGGAAAGCCTTAGTAGAATTAGGCGCAAAAAATAAAAATGTAGTGGTATTAGACGCAGACTTATCAAAATCTACAAAGACGGCAGATTTTCAAAAAGTATATCCAGATAGATTTTTTAACATGGGAATATCAGAGCAAGACATGATGGTAACAGCAGCAGGACTTGCTACCTGTGGGAAAATTCCTTTTGCCAGCACTTTTGCCATATTTGCAACAGGAAGAGCTTATGAGCAAGTGAGAAACTCCATAGGTTATCCACACTTAAACGTAAAAATAGCAGCTACCCATGCTGGCATAACAGTAGGAGAAGACGGGGCCACACACCAATCAATAGAGGATATATCCCTTATGAGAGGAATACCTGGGATGGTGGTAATAAACCCAGCCGATGCAGAAGAGACGAGACAAGCCATATTTGCGGCTGCAGAACACTATGGGCCAGTATACATAAGGTTGGGGAGGATGGCAGTACCAGATATACACGATCAAAACTACAAATTTGAATTAGGAAAAGGTGAAGTAATAAGAGAAGGGAAAGACGTAGCGATAATAGCGACAGGGATAATGGTAGCCATAGCGATTGAAGCAGCAGATAAACTAAAAGAAGAGGGAATAGAAGCGACAGTTGTCAATATCCACACAATAAAGCCGATAGACAAAGATTTAATAGTAGAAGTAGCTAAAAAGACGGGCAAAGTTATAACAGCAGAAGAGCACAACATAATAGGAGGACTTGGGTCTGCTGTGGCAGAAGTTTTTTCAGAAGAATGCCCAGTAAAGATAAAGAGAATAGGTATAAAAGACCAATTTGGCCAATCAGGTTCACCTAAAGAGCTTTTAAAGTATTATGGATTGACAGCGGAGGATATTGTTAAAAACTCCAAAGCTATTCTTAAAATATCTTAACGAATAAATTTAGGAAGTAGAAATTAGAAAAATTGCGAAAAAGGGGGCCCATAATTTGAATGATTTACTTATAGCGGCGAGAAAGAATAAGTATGCTATTGGAGGTTTTAATTTTAATTTTTATGATGATGCATTAGGCATAGTTTTAGGAGCATATGAATTGAGTTCTCCTGTATTTTTGATGGCTAGTGAGGGAACAGTTAAATTTTTAGGAGTTAAAAAAATAGTTAATTATGTAAAACAGCTAAAAGAAGATTTTAATATTCCTATTGTTTTACATCTTGATCACGGTAAAAATATAGAAATAATAAAAGAGTGTATAAAAGATGGATTTGATTCTATAATGTACGATGGCTCACTGCTTGATTTTGAAAATAATATTAAAAATACCAGAATGATAGCTGAATTATGCCATGACAGAGGAATACCATTAGAAGGTGAATTAGGCAGAATATCAGGAATAGAAGAAAATGTTGAAAATATTGATGATGTATTAACCGACCCGGATAGTGTAGTGGAATTCATAGAAAGGAGTAAAGTAGACTCTTTGGCAATAGCTATTGGGAATGCACATGGATTATATAAAGACAAACCTAAGTTAGATTTTGAAAGACTCTCAAAAATTAATGATATTTCATCAGTGTCTTTAGTTTTACATGGAGGCACAGGTATACCTTTAGAAGATATAAAAAAAGCTATAAAATTAGGTATAAGTAAAGTAAATATTGGAACTGAAATAAAAATAACATATTTTAAAACTATAAAAAGATATATTGGAACTATTAATAAAAATGATGTAAGACATTTAATTTCTACTATTCAGAATGATATCAAAGAACTTGTAAAACAATATATTGAGATATTTGGTAGTTTTAATAGGATATAATTATCGATATCTCCGAGGTGAATTTCATGAAGATAGGTGTAGTAACAAGTGGAGGGGATTGCCCCGGAATGAATGCGTTTATATTGGAATTAGCAAAATTATGTAGCAAAACGGATTGTGATTTGATTGGATATATTGGAGGGTATAAAGGGGTAGAGGAAAATAATTTTATCGATCTTAATTTCAATAGTATAAGTGGTATGTCATTAGGGAAAAGAGGAGGAAGTATATTATTCACAGGTCGATATGAAAATTTAAAAGATGACAAAAAAATGATTTATTTAAAGCAAAATTTGAACAAGAGTGGAGTAGATTGGCTGGTGGTATTAGGCGGAGATGGCTCTTTAAGAGCTGCTAAAAAATTGTCTGATTTAGGAATAAAGGTAGTTGGAGTCCCAGCCACGATAGATAATGATGTCAAAGGTACAGATTATACACTAGGTTTTGATACCGCTATTAATAAAACGCTGGAGGTTATAAATGATATTGAAGATACTGCTACTGCTATGCCTGGCAAAATATACATAGTGGAAACATTAGGAGGCGATTCTGGAAATATAGCAAAGGCTGCATTTGATCAAGGTGCAGCAGATATAGCAATGATACCTGAAATGCCAATTAGTGATGAAGAACTTGTTAATATGGTAAAGGAAAAATTTAGTAATGGCAATAAATACATAATAATAACAATCTGTGAAGGACTAAAAAGAACAATGCATTATAGCGAATTGTTACAACAAGCTTTAAACAGAAAAGTACATGTAACAATCATAGGACATAAACAAAGAGGAGGAAGTCCCACTGCATATGATAGATATATGGCAAAACAATTTGCAAAGCAAGCCTTTGATTTAATTAAAAAAATGATTATGGGAAAATGGTTTGCTATACATTGGGTAAAATTGGGAATTGCAATTTATAATTATTTCCAATAGTTTATTTTTCGTACTTTTGTACTATATTTTAGGTTATATACTAATATATTGAGGGCAGGTAGAAGTGACCTTGTTTGAAGTATAGAGCACTTATTTTGAATGTCTATTATATATATATATTGTTTAGATGCTAAAATTTAGGCATACAGAATAAGTGCATTAAATACATATTTTATCATTTACAAAAACATACTAACAATAGAAATACAAACACATGTGACCTACAGATGGTTTTGAGGATATGGATTAAACGAAGAAATACCCCACTTTTCTACCTTTGGGAAAAACTATGAAAGAAAATTCAAAAACACAGATATATTCGAAAAAATATTTACGAGGATACTAGAAGAAGCAATAAAACACAAATTCATAATTTGCATGTTTTTATCCAATATTCATCAGATTATATACAATTATATCCAAATATAAAGCAAACCCCACTTTTTACATGTATAAAAAGTGGGGTTTGTCAACAAACTGAATATCACTTTATATACAAAGTGTAAAGTGATATTCAGTTTGTTGACAAAATTAATTTTAAGCCCCACTTTCGGAACGTAGAAAGTGGGGCTATTGCTTTTGGTGTTCCTACTCTCTTTTCAACTTCTTCTAATACTTCTTCAAACATCACGCTGTCATGCACATTTGCTGCTGTTATTTTTACTCCTAATACAAATCCATTTTTATCGCAGGCTGTGTAAAAGGAATAGGCTTTGTAGTGAATAAGAGATTGATAAGATTAATAAAAAATTTTTTATTATAAGCAGGAATTTTGAAATTTGTGGCGAATATATATAATGTAAGCTAAAGCACAAATTACATTATATTGCACAAATGTGCAAAATTTAATTGAGATACGACTAAAGTATATCATTGCAGTAATAAGTTAGAAGAAGCAAAAAGATAAATAAAAAGCTTGATGACAATTAAAATAATATAGTTGGAGGTAGATACGATGGAAAATTCGTGGTTAAATCTAGAAAACAAGGTTGCGATAGTAACAGGAGGTGCTTCTGGCATAGGTAAAGAAATAGCAATTAAGTTAGCAGAACAAGGAGCATCAGTAGTTATAGCTGATATAAATGTTGATGGTGAAAAAGTCAGAAGTCAATTAAATGGGGAAAGGAAAAGACATCTATTTTTACAAACAGATGTTACTAAAAGAGATAGTGTTAGGAAGATGGTAGAGAATGTTATTAAAATATTTAGGAAAATTGATATATTGGTTAATAATGCTGGTATAAACATTCCAAGACTTTTAGTAGATCCTAAAGATCCAAATGGAAAATATGAGTTAAACGAACGAGATTTTGATTTAATGATAGCAGTAAACCAAAAAGGTACTTTTTTCTGTACTCAGGAAGTAGCTCGAGAAATGATAAGAAATGGATATGGCGTCATAATTAATATGAGCTCGGAAGCAGGTCTTGAAGGGTCAGAAGGTCAGAGTTGCTATGCAGGAACAAAAGGTGCTATTTATGCTTTTACAAGGTCATGGGCAAAGGAATTAGGTAAATACGGAATAAGAGTTGTAGGAGTTGCTCCAGGGATTATTGAAGATACAGGATTAAGAACTTTAGAATATGAAGAGGCTCTTGCTTATACTAGAGGTATTACTGTAGAAAAATTAAGAGAAAATTATGAAAATATGTCAATACCTCTTGGCAGAGCTGGTAGAGTAAGTGAGATAGCTGATTTGGTTTGTTATTTGTCTTCAGAAAGAGCAAGTTATATTCATGGAGTTACTTACAACATTTCAGGTGGAAAATCTCGTGGTTAAGTTGCTCAACATATAATTTTCTACTCTCATTGCCCCTCATGTTTTGCGTTTTTATAAATCAAATGTTACACTATTGCACATTTGTGTTAAAAAGTTTATACTAATAGAGTAGATTAAGAGATGAGGGGTGATATTATGAGTAAGTGGGAAGAAACAAGACTTCTTGCTAAAATTGCTCAGATGTATTATATTGAAAACTTGACTCAAAGTGAGATATCCGAAAAATTAGGTATTTATCGAACAACTATAAGTAGACTTTTGAAAAGGGCAAGAGAAAAGGGAATAGTGGAAATCATGATTAAAAGTGATTTTGATGAGTGTCTAGAATTAGAAAAATTATTAGAAAGTACATTTTCTTTAAAAGAAGCAATTATTATACCATCTACTGATGAGCAAAACGAAATAATATTAAAACAAATGCTTGGTAAAGCAGGAGCAGAATATTTAAAAAGAATTGTTAAAGATGGAGACGTAATAGGGTTTGCATGGGGTACTACAATGGCTGCAGTTGCAAATGCATTGTCGGACTGTAATAGTATATCTGCTAATATTATTCCACTTGTAGGAGGACCAGGAAACATAGAAAGTGAATACCATGTTAATACAATAGTTTCAAAAGTTGCGTCTGCCTTTAAGGCTAAAGGACATTATCTCTATGCTCCGGCTATTACTGCAGAAAAAGAAACAAAAAAAGCTATTATGAATGATAATAATTTTAGATCAATACTGGAATTATGGAATAAAGTTAATATTGCAGTGGTAGGAATAGGGGCACCTATTAAGTCTTCTAATCTAATATGGTCAGGTTATTTTGGAAATGAGGATATTGAATTTTTGAAAAGGGTAAATGCAGTTGGTGATATATGTTCTAGATTTTACGACATAAATGGTAATATTATAAATTCGGATTTAAATGACAGAACAATAGCGATAGATTTAGAAAAGCTGAGAAATATTGAATATTCAATAGGAGTTGCTGAATCTCTTGAAAAGGTTCCCTCAATATTAGGAGCGTTAAATGGTAGATTTATAAATGTGCTTATTACTACGGAAAGAACTGCAAAATTGTTAATTGAGTTAAATAGCAATATGTAGAAAATGTATTATTAAATTTTAAAAACAGTTTCTAAAAGAGGGATTTTATGGTTTGGTATATAGTTATATTACTTGGAATCACATGGTTTATACAGAGTATTTTAGGATATTTACAAATAAAACATTTTAATAAGCATTTTAAAAAAATGAGAGAATTAGGAAGAGTTGCAATAGGGAAGAACAAAGGCAAAATAAGAGCTGGGGTAGTTGTTCTAATTGCGGTCGACGGAAAGGGTAACATTATTCGAGTTGAAAAAATGAAAGGTGTTTCGGTCTTTGCCAGAATGAAACCTGTGAAAGGATTAGAAGACAAAAATATTCTCAGTATAGATAATAACACACTAAAAAATTTTGACAAATTGACAGCTAAAGCTATAGAGAATGCAATAGAAAATTTTAAAAAATTTTCTGGTGAAGGAGGTGAGGAATAGAAGAAATGTTTTAAATAGTTTATGAGTAGTTATGCAAAATTAAATAAAAGAACAAAAAGGAGGTAATTTTATGGAAGTATTGACACATGCGGCGGAAGTTTTTATAGGTTTATTTCAAGAAGGTGGGAAAACATTTGTAAATATGCTTTCTGGGATAGTTCCCACATTAATAATGCTCCTTGTTGCGATGAATGCATTAATAAAATTTGTTGGTCCTGAAAAGGTTGAAAAATTAGCAAAAGCTAGTTCAAGAAATGTATTTACAAGATATCTTATACTACCTGTGGTTGGAACATTCTTTTTCTGCAATCCCATGACATTATCATTAGGTAAATTTTTACCAGAAAAATACAAACCTAGCTATTATGCAGCAGCATCCTTTTCATGTCATACCATGAATGGACTGTTTCCGCATGTAAATCCAGCTGAACTCTTTGTGTTTTTAGGTATAGCGAATGGTATTACTCAACTAGGTTTGCCAACAAGTGACTTGGCTTTAAGATATTTTTTGGTAGGAGTTGTAACGAATTTCTTTAGAGGTTGGATAACAGATTTCACAACTTCTTGGGTTGAAAAGCAACAAAATGTTAAATTAAAGACGGTAATTTCTCTTAAATAATCTTGAGTGATAAAAAATAAGTTATCTTAGATAAATTGCTTAACAGAAGAAATGAAGTTAAACAAAAATATTTATGAAGCCTTTACTAAGGAAATTTTTAGTTAAAATACTTTTAATAACACAAAATTTACAATAAAGGAGGATGAAAAATGAGCAAATATAGGAGTATAAAGATAACTGCGGGGCCAGGTGGATTTGGTGGACCTTTAATTATAACGCCTACAGAGAAAAGAAACAAAGTTGTGACGATTACAGGAGGAGATATTTCACCTGTTGCGAAAAGGATTGCTGAGTTAACGGGTTGTGAACTGATAGACGGTTTCAAAACTACAGTTCCAGATGATGAAATTGCATGCGTAATAATAGATTGTGGTGGAACATTAAGGTGTGGTATATACCCTCAAAAAAATATACCAACAGTAAATTTGACACCTGCTGGCCCAAGCGGTCCGCTTTCACAATATATTAAACCTGATATATATGTCTCAGGAGTTAAAACGAACAACATAGAACTATTTAATGGGCCTATAGAAGAGATAAAAGCTAACATTGAAGAAGTTGCAGCAGCAACTCCAAAGCCAAAGTATGATACAAGTAAAAAAATTAGTGAACAATCAAATACAGGAAATATAATGGTTAAAATAGGTAAAGGCATGGGATACTTAGTTGGGGTACTATATCAAGCAGGGCGTGATACTATAGATACAGTATTAAGGACGATTCTTCCATTTATGGCTTTTGTATCTATGTTAATTGGCATAATATTAAAATCTGGAATAGGCGATGCGTTGGCACATGTATTAACGCATCTTGCTGGTACATTACCTGGATTGTTACTGATATCAGCAATTTGTTCTTTTCCATTTCTTTCGCCGTTCTTGGGACCTGGCGCGGTAATAGCTCAGGTTATAGGTGTATTAGTTGGTGTTGAAATAGGCAAAGGCCATATTCCTCCACAATTATCTTTACCTGCTTTATTTGCAATAAACTCACAGGCAGCATGTGATTTTATACCTGTGGGACTTGGACTTGCAGAAGCAGAACCGGAAACAGTAGAAGTTGGTGTACCATCTGTATTGTATAGTAGATTCTTGACTGGTCCTACCACTGTATTTATTGCATGGCTTGCAAGTTTTGGCCTTTATTCAAAATAAAATGGTAAAATAATAAGGGAATAGAAGATAGTACCACTATCTTCTCAGACTGTGTGCGCCCGGCATGGGCGATAGCTAGGCGGTGAAAGTCCGCTGTGGGCTTGGTAGTGGGAACCACTAGCCGAGAGCAAGGGTGTCCATCGTGAGGTGGAATCTGAAGGAAGCTTAAGGCAAAATCTCGGTCTGATGAACAAGAACCAGATAAGAGGCTGAATTGGGATGGATGAGTTTGCACATCAAAACAAAGTCCAACACTACCCGAATCCCATACAGTAAATCTGGCAGATATATGAGATGAAAGCAATCGTTCTTACCCGGGGAGGTCTCAAGGATAAGTCATGGAAGTAAAATATGAAGTGACAACCCATACAGTGATGTATGGCTGAACCTTGAGAAGTCAGCAGAGGTCATAGTACTTATCTAGACATGAATAGATAAGGAAGGACTGAACATTAGGAGGTTTCGGAAATCTTATGAACTCGAGAGATATGCGAAGACTGCAGACAACTCAACAAAGAGGCTATCCGTTGGATAGAGAAAGGGAATTTCAAAAGACAACGGAAGTGCATAGTATATCATCGGCGTCAAGGGATGGAAGAAATGATGTACTAAGAATTGTACATAATTCCTAATGAACCGCCGTATACCGAACGGTACGTACGGTGGTGTGAGAGGACGCTGAATAAAATAATTATTCAGCTCCTACTCGATTGACAAAATATCGGGAACCCGTTATTATGAAAAGGGTTCCTTGTTTTTTTAGTAGTATAAAGCAAAAGAGGAGAGGAAAAGGAAGATGTTAACAAAGAAACAGGATGCAAGACATCAAATAGAATTTGTAAGCATAGATCAATTAGTACCAAAAGATCACCTTTTAAGAAAGATAGAAAGAGTTATAGACTTTAATTTCATATACGATTTAGTAAAAGACAAATATTCCGAAGATCACGGCAGACCAAGCATAGATCCAGTAGTATTGATAAAAATACTATTTATTCAATATCTTTTTGGTATACCGTCGATAAGAAGAACAATAGCAGAAATAAAAACAAACGTTGCATATAGATGGTTTTTAGGGTATGGGCTAACAGAAGAAATACCTCATTTTTCAACATTTAGCCAGAACTACATAAGAAGATTCAAAGGGACAGACATATTTGAGAAAATATTTACGAAGATTTTAGAAGAAGCAATAAGGCATGGGTTAGTAAATGCAGAGGAAGTATTCATAGATTCTACTCACGTAAAAGCAAGTGCCAACAAAAAGAAATACACCAAAGAAATAGTAGAACAAGAAGCCAGGACTTATCAAGAAAAACTAGAAGAAGAAATAAACAAAGATAGAGAAGCTCATGGAAAAAAGCCATTAAAGAAAATCAAGACAATAAAGACGAAAGAAGTAAAAGTAAGCAAAACAGACCCAGATAGTGGAATGTTAAATAAAAATGGAAAAGAAAAATGTTTTGCATATTCTTTTCACACAGCCTGCGATAAAAACGGATTTGTATTAGGAGTAAAAGTTGAAGCTGCAAATGTCCACGACAGCGTAATGTTTGAAGAAGTATTAGAAGAAGTTGAAAAGAGAATAGGAAAACCGAAAGCAATAGCAGTAGATGCAGGATACAAAAATCCGTACATATTAAAGACAATATTTGATAGAGAAATAATACCAGCAGTGCCATACACAAGACCAAAAACAAAAGACGGTTTTATGAAGAAACATGAGTTTGTGTATGATGAATATTATGACTGTTACATATGCCCACAAAATGAAATACTAACATATGTCACAACCAATAGAGAAGGATATAGAGAGTACAAATCAAATCCAGAAAAATGCAAGAATTGTCCTTTAAGAGAAAAGTGTACCCAAAGTAAAGACTACACAAAGAGGATATTCAGGCACATATGGGAAGGATATGTAGAAGAAGCAGAACACTTAAGACATACACCTTATTGTAAAGAAGTATATGAGAGAAGGAAAGAGACAATAGAGAGAGTGTTTGCGGATTTAAAGGAGAAGCATGGTTTGCGATGGACAACATTAAGAGGGAAAGAAAAATTGTCCATGCAAGCGATGCTTGTTTTTGCTGCCATGAATTTAAAGAAAATGGCAACATGGTTATGGAGGAGGGGTAAGAGCCCTTTTGGCACTTTAAATTTTTACCCATTATTTGGAACTTTAAAGAAAATTTTATCCAGATATATACAGCCCCTGTTTTCGGGACTAAGAAAACAGGGGCTTAAATTTCGTTTTGTCAACAAACTGAGAAGATAGTACCACTATCTTCTTTCCTTATTATTAATTAATGTTAAGAATTTTATTAGGAGGAGAGCAAAATGAATACTATTTATGAAACGATAGTTACTAAAATAGGTGCAAAAGCACAAGATTTTTATTCAGAAAAAATTGTTATATTATTTGGAGATAATGTTCCGGATGAATTAATTGAGTATTGTGTACTACATAATAATAACATAGATAAAGCGCATATAGATTATAAAAATATAGAAGTTGGAGATATACTTAAGATAAATGAAGAAAAATTTAAAATAACAGCAGTGGGTGAATTGGTCAATATTAACCTTAAAAATCTAGGACACATTACTATAAAATTTGACGGAAGTACGATAGCAGAACTACCCGGAACTTTACATGTAGAAAATAAAAATATACCAATTATAAATGTAGGGGATGCAATAGTAATTGTGAGGGAATAATAATAATTAATTAACCATAAAACCAAGTAGAGATGTGTGTTTAACTTTGCTTTTCATAGATTTTCTCCGTTTCGTTTTGTTTAGTTTATGAAAAATTTAAGGTTATACAAGGACAAAAAAAGGGAGGAAAATTATTATGTTATTATTAATGGATACAGCTAACATAAAAGAAATTAAACAAAGCATTGAAATGTATCCAATAGATGGTGTAACGACAAATCCTTCTATAATAGCAAAAGAAAAAAGGGATTTTATTGAATTATTGAAGGAAATTAGAGATATAATAGGATATGATAAAATGCTTCATGTACAGGTTATTAGCCAGAAAGCAGATGAAATTGTAGAAGAAGCAAAATATATAAATAAAGAAATAGGAGGAAATTTATATATAAAAATACCCGTAATACCTGAAGGAATAAAAGCCATAAAAATGCTTAAAGGAGAAATAAAAACAACGGCAACTGCTGTATTTACACCTCAACAGGCTCTTATAGCGGCTAAATCTGGTGCCGATTTTGTTGCGCCTTATGTAAACAGATTAGATAATATATCCGCAAATGGCATTAAAGTTGTATCAAATATTGTAAAACTTATAAATATATATAATTTTAATACTAAAGTTATTGCAGCAAGTTTTAAAAATGTCGAACAAATTTATGGAGTATGTATGGCTGGAGCTCATGCTATTACGGTTAATTATGATATGATAAATCAAATGATTTTCCATCCAATGACTGATTGGAGTGTGTTGCAATTTGTTAAAGATTGGGAAAATTTTTATGGTAATAAAAAAATACGAACATAGGAAATTATATTTAGAAGTAATTGCAAACAGGTAAAATTTGGGATAATACGAAAATATGAAATAACATAATTATAAATAAATTGAGATTGCGGCTTTAAAATATTGAAAGATGAAATTTGATGACTACATTGCAAAAGAGAGTTACTCTGTCAATATAGACTAAATAAGAGTTTTACCAATTGCTATGACAACGGGGCAAATGACAGAGACCGTCGCGAGTAGAGCAGCATGAGAAATATTTTATCAAAACAGGGAGCTTTTTAAAAAAGAGGCATCAGAATAGGTCAAGTCCAAATTTCTGTATAAAAATTCCGCTGGATACAACCAGATGCTCATATTACCGTTGCACGGCCTATTATACTGCCTCCGGACATGTAGGTGTCAAAGATACGCTATCGCCGGGCCTTGACAGCCCTTGACACCAAGAGCCTTCAGCAGTTATTAAAAGCTACCGGTGGTGATAATGGTTAACTATCTTTTCTTGTTTTTTTGCCATTTAAAATACTCGGCCGTATCCAAGTACTTTTTGCCACAAGACCATTTTTTCATCTTGTTGTTCCATTAGTAAAGTTCCGATTAGGAGAATAGCAGATTCTCGACTGGGGAATATCCTTATCACTCTTTCACGGCGGCAAATCACTTCATTTAGCCGCTATAACATATTAGTAGTGCGAAGTCTCCTTTGGTAAAGTTCAGCAAGTTCTAAAATCCGTATTGCATTTTCAAACCCCTCTTCTAAAACTTCCATTGCCATAGGTGCTTTATTTCTATATTCATCTAATACTTGTTTAGTACCATTCTTGCTGTTTTGGCATATGGTGCTTCAAATATAGCTCTTACCTTGGCATGGATTTCTTTTTGTAAAACTTTCGGAGTTTTGTCAAGAATATTACGCATAAAGTGGGTTTGACATTCCTGCCAAGTAGCTCCTTGAAAATATCGACGAATAGAATAGCCTGTATAAGCTATTGCTATATGGTATACACGCAGTATTAGCAGGTTTTGCATATTTTCTGACATATTTATTTAAAGTTAATATACCGGGCTCTACAGCTTTTGGTGGACCATTTTTAAGCTTTATATTCAATGGAATAATGCAGCAAGGTAAAGGTTCCAATTGGATCTACGGATTAATAATCGGTATTGTGTATTTCTTTGTATATTATTTCGTTTTTCGTTTATGATAGAAAGGTATAATTTACAAACACCTGGCTGTGAAATCAGTATTATAGATACCCTTAATGACAATATACAATCGGTGCAAAAGAAATCAGTTTCAAATGACATTATTAATGAAATAATAACAGCACTTGGTGGTGCTGAAAATATTTAATGTAGATGCTTGCTTCACGAGGCTGAGAGTAAAGGTAAAAGATGTAGCCCGCGTCAGCGATGAAAAAATATGGCGCGAACTTGGTGCTAGTGGATTTTTAAAAGTCGAAAATGGGGTACAGGTTATTTTTGGTACAAAAGCAGATGTCTACAAGAGTAAAATAAAAGATATTCTCGGACTTGAATAAAACGGGGTGTTCATTGTGTTTAGAAATTTATTTGGTAAAAAGAAAAGTGACAACCAGGAAAAAATAATTACATCTCCGATGTCCGGCGATTTAGTTGATATTACAAATGTTCCCGAGCCGGTATTTTCACAAAAAATGATGGGAGACGGAATTGCTATAGTGCCGACCGATGGAGTGGTTGTATCACCTGTAGATGGTGTTGTCATAAATGTTTTTAGAACAAAGCACGCTATCGGCCTCCGTTCAAAATGTGGTGTCGAAATTATGATTCACATAGGCCTTGAGACTGTTGAATTAAACGGTGAAGGTTTTGAAATGTATGTAGAGGACGGTCAGGATGTTAAGAAAGGCGACAAATTGTTAACATTTGCTCTTGAAAAAATACATAGTAAATCATATAATCTGATATCGCCGGTAGTAATTACGAATATGGATGAAAAGGTAACGAAAATGAAAAAGTTAAATTTAGATAATACGGTTATTTGCGGTACACCAATTATGAGAGTTTTATTGAAATAATTTTAAAGAGGAAGACATTTTAAGAATTTTGTCGGACTTACTCAGGACTTAAATTTCCGAGTAAGTCCGACATTTCATCGTTGCTATCGTAGATTCTAACTTACAATCACAGTACCGTCTTCTCTTATTTCAATATGCTGCCCATCTTTTACAAATTCTAAAAATTCATCTCCTAATTGGTCAATAGTTACAATCTTTTTATTGTTCCATACATAACAAAGTATAATCCCAGCAGCTGCAAGAGAATCTATATGCTTTGAAAAAAGCATTGCTTTTGGACCTATACCCAGTTCTGTAACGCTCTGTAAAATCATACCTCCAGTGGTAGAACCAATAGTTTGCGGAAGACAAATAATTTTACCTGCTAGATCCTTGTTGTAAAGATCTTTATTATTCTGATCAGAGCAAATTGCCTTTCCATTTCTATCATTAAGGCTTTTTAAATATGATGCGAGTATATTTAACCCTTGACGAGTTACAATACTTTCTCCGCTTACATTTCCACCCAGAACAACCCTTCCCTTAAATGTCCTTGTCAAATTCCACACCCCCTTATATATTCCCATTTACTATTATGTCTAATATATCCTCGTCAAGGAAGAATCTAGCTGTAGAATAAGTTCTTAATTTATTTGAGTTTGTTACAATTGGTTGTTTTGCACACTCAGGATTACTCATGTACATAAGCGGGCATATATAAGTTAGATGCAATCCCATGTCAACCAATTTTTTATATGCCTCACTATCTAATTTAAACTTTGAAATAACGTCTGGAGCTGCGCATAATACAGTATTTATTGAAACCTTATCTTTTCCTGCTTTTGAAAGTCTATCAGAAATCTTTTCAACCCAATCATAAATTTGCTCAAGTGATAGATGGGGACACCCTATAAAGCACATAGTAGGCCTTGCATTTAAATCTTTCCAGAGTATCGGGTACGAATCAATTACTCTTTTAATCTCATTATCATCTATGGTATATATGCGGTAGTTTTCAACCAAAAGAGATCTACCTTGCTCAACCGCTTCTGGAGTTATATTTTCTACATGATATAAACCCACGGCACCATTTGATGCACTAGCAGCACCCATATCTTTAAGGTAATCTAAAGTAGCACTATTAATCCCTTTTCCAAGGAATCTATCAAGACCCACAATATACGGTACATCCTCCATAACTTTCATACCTATTGCACTTCCTAAAACTTGCGCGTTTGGAAGTGTAGAAGTTTTGACTTCAACAAGCCATGTGGCCCGTCTTCCCTCATCTGTTACCAGGCCAAATTCTGGCACTTTGCCAATGATACCGCATAAAAGCTCTATAAGGGCAGACATTCGATTAGTTCGCGCACCTATTATAGAATTTGCATATACTACAGCCGAAGATTCAGCCCACGAGAGGATCTGACCTTTTTTGGGAATGTTTCCGACTTCTGGCATGTAACATGTACAGGTAAATGCATTACCATCCTTTAGGCCTAATTTTTTAAGCTGTATCTCATATTTTTCCTGATTTTCATACATAGCATTAAATATCTTTTTTTGTGCTTCGGTACATTCTACATTATCATAATCAATAGGTCTTGGATCTACCGTAAAAGGTTCTTTTGTTTTCAATCCTGCATTTATTAGTTCATCCATCATATCAAATACACTTTCTATCCCTGTCAGCGCAAATGATGTAACCAAATGTACTGGACCATCAATAGGGAGAAGCCTTCTAGCTTCAAAGGCTTCTCCGTAAAGAACTACAGACTCCAATACTTTTCGCATCACTTCGCCATGTTTACCTTCTAATATCTCCTTTTCTTCATCGGTAAGTTCCATCTTATACTGCTTCATGGCTTATTCACCTCCTCAAATGTTCCTGGCAACTTCATAAGCATCCCAGATTGCATTCATTATATTTTGTACTTTTCTTGCATCACCCAGAAGGTAAGTTTCGGCCTTATACGGTGCTATTTGTTTATATAATCTGTTATCAGAATCATAACCTATTGCCATAATGACACTGTCTGCTACTATAATCTCTTCGCCAGTTTCAGTCTTTACAACAGCTCCTGTATCATTTACTGCAGCTATAGAAGTATTGGTTCTTATTTCAACATTGTAGAATTTTAACAAGTCCTTCAACATTTCTGAATTCATATGCGGTATCGGCATTCCAGCTGATAATATGTCTTTCAATAGTTCCACAATAATAACTTTCTTGCCCTGTTTAGCAAGCCACAGCGCCAGTTCGCATCCTACAAGACCACCTCCGATCACAACTACTTTATCTCCTACTTTCTTTTTCCCAAGTAGTACATCTGTGGCTTGCAAAGTTCTTTCAATACCCGGCATATTTAGTTGTTTTGGAGTAGAGCCTGTGGCCACTATAACAGCATCTGGATTAATTTCATCCACCAGTTCTTTTGTAACTTCTGTATTCAAATGCACATCGACTTTAAGATCTTTAAGTTGCTTTTCATACCAGTGCACCAATCTTATGTCGTCCTTTTTAAAATCAGGCACACCCGCTGCTAAAAGTACTCCGCCTAAATTATCGCCTTTTTCGTAAAGACTCACTTTATGCCCTCTTAGTGCGCAAATTCTCGCAGCTTCCATGCCTGCTATTCCACCGCCAATAACCATTACCTTTTTTGTTTTTTCAGCAGGTTTTACCCCATATTCAGCTTCTCTGCCAACTTGTGGGTTAACAGCACAGCATAGTGGCTTTACCTGAGCTATTCTTCCCATGCAGCCGTCATGGCAGCCAAGACATGGGCGAATGTCGTCTACTTTTCCTGATTTTATCTTATTGGGCAATTGAGGATCTGCTAAAAGACCTCGCCCAATAACAATGGCATCAGCTTTTCCTTCCTCTAATGCACTGCTTGCTAACTCTGGATCCTCCATTCTTCCCGCCACTAATACCGGAACATTTACCACCTTCTTTAGTTTTTTGGTCAAAGGCAAATAAAGTCCCTTCTTTTGATACATGGGCGGATGGTTCCAATACCAGGAATCATATGTCCCTGCATCAGCATTAAATGCATCATAGCCTGCTTCTTCAAGTATTTTAGCGGCTTCAAGCCCTTCATCAATATCGCGACCAAGCTCAGTAAATTCCTCTTCAGCAAGTCCCCCTTGCCTTATACCCTTTATATAACTCTTTACACTATACCTCAATGATACAGGAAAATCGTCTCCACAGGCTTTTTTTATGGCCTGAACTATTTCTATAGGGAATCTCAATCTTCCCATTAAATCTCCACCATATTTATCAGTCCTTTTGTTAAATAGTGCTATTGTAAACTGATCAAGTAAGTATCCTTCATGTACAGCATGAATCTCTACACCATCAAAGCCGGACATCTTAGCTATAACTGCAGCTTCAGCGAACTTTTTTACAATAGTCTCGACTTCTTCGGTGGTCAGTTCTCTGCACATTATTTTAGGATTCCAAAAGTTCTCAATAGGCGACGGTGCTACGGCTTCACCTCTTAATATGGCTGGTATCGCCACCCTTCCAAATCCTGCAGTTAATTGCAAAAATATTTTTGAATCATAAGCATGTACCCTTTCAGTCATTTGACTGGCGGTTTTAATAAAGCTTACAGGATTCAAGGTAGGACATGGCATTGTAGGCATGGCTTTTTTTTCAATTTCATTTTCCACGTAGCATATGCCGGTAATTATAAGACCGGTGCCACCTTTAGCTCTCTCTACATAGTATTCAATGCCTTTCTCATTAAAAGCCCCATCAGGTGTTGACAATCCACCCGGTCCCATTGGTGCCATCACAAACCTGTTTTTAATTTCAAGCTTTCCGATTTTAAAAGGTTCAAACAAGTTAGAATATCTTTTTTCCAACTTCATTACCCCCTCAAATTATTGATATAAATTTCCGTACAGCAAATACAAGTCAGTGTTGCCATTATTTCTCACGTGCTGCTTGTGGTAATGTTTGATTGTTAATAAACAAACAAACTTGTTGTCTCTACTCCTTCAACAATTTTTAAGCATCAAATCACCTCCTTTTACGTAGTCATTACTTTTAACCTATTTATCCGTATATAGCAAAGCATTTCTATTAATAAAAGGCATTTGTTATGTTAATATATTAGCAATAAGCGTGCCAAATTCATATACTATTTAATTTAACTTTAGTTATTAAACTTTTTAAGAATTTAATAGTTAAAAAGAAGAGTCATATATGAACCATTCAAGGTTCATATATGACTCTTCTTAAGTATAATACTTTAAATTTAGCGTTTTTATTGTGATTTATTAATGATCCAGTTGAAACATTTTTGGTTCAAGTCTCCAATTTTTCTCGTACCTTCTTATATTTTCTTACAATCGACGTTTGGCTAATTTTTAAAGCTTTTGCAGCTTCCCTCGTGGAATGACAATGTTCCATCGCAAGTTTGATCAACTTCGTTTCAGCTTCCTCAATTAATTCTTTTAGTGGTACAATGTCTCTAATTATAATCTGAAATTTATCATTGCTTAAGCTATCTATAAGTTCGGTTGGGAGATCTTTTTCAGTGATTACATCATTCTCAGTCATGACGACTAATCTTTCAATAACATTTTTTAATTCTCTCACATTGCCTGGCCAATTATATGCTTCAAAATATTTAAATGTATTTATAGACAAATCTTTGTGAGAGTTATATTTATTATTGAAATACTGAAGGTAATGAAGCGCAAGGGGGATTATATCTTCTTTTCTTTGTCGAAGAGGTGGCAAAATTATAGGAACGGTATTTACTCTAAAATATAAATCTTCCCTGAATAGTCCTTTATTAACCAATTCTTTTAAATCCTTATTAGTCGAGGCAATTAATCTAAAATTGATTTTTTTGGATTTTTCAGAACCTAATCTTGTTATTTCAAATGTCTCAATCACTCTCAAAAGTTTTCCCTGTAGACTGATCGGAAGAGAATTAAGTTCATCTAAAAAAAGTGTTCCTTCATCAGCCAGCTCTATTAGTCCTACTTTTCCTCCTTTTCTTGCGCCAGTAAAAGCACCTTCTTCATAGCCGAACAATTCAGCATCCAGCAATGACTCTGGTATCCCAGCACAATTTATAGAAATAAAAGGTGCTTTATTACGAGGACTCACTTCATGAATAAATCTTGCAATTACTTCTTTCCCTGTTCCTGATTCTCCTTCTAATAAAATATTAGAATCTACTTGTGCTACACGATATGCTAATTGCACTATTTTTTTCATTTCTTCACTTTCAGCAACTATCTTTCCTGAATAGCCCCTTTCTTTCATTAATTCTAAGTAATATTGTTTGGAAAGAGTCTCAGCTTTTTTGCATTCGTTTTCAAGATAAATTAAATCTGTCATATCTCTAACATTTGCAACAATATATTTTATTTTTCGGTTCCTGTCTAATATGGGCGTAGCTGTTACCATAATTTCTTTTATGGTTCTACCCTTTAAAGTTTGAGTTATTGTAACACGTTCTTTTTTTCTATAACCATTTCTATGATTGACTTATTAATTACTCCTGTTTTTACTAGATCTTGTGCCCGGGTTCCAATCACATCTTCTCTTCTATATCCAGCCATTTCCAGCAATCTGCTGTTTATATTCAAAAATCGTCCTTCTCCATCAGTAATATAAATTCCATCATAGCTTGATTCCAGTATTGCATTAAGCTGTTCTTTTAGAAATTCTAATTCATTGTCATTATTAGTCATAAAGTAATACCTCCTAGGAAACTATTTTCATTCCCTTATGCAGGGATTTTTCTGGATTATCATACTACCTGTTTTTATCAATACATCTTCTTTTTTATTTTTATTATATCACAGCAAAAACTTTTCGTTAAAAGTTAAACTTGAATTTGATAGTGTCAAGATACTGTAGGATTTTTTTAAGACAACCCCTGAAACTTAGTTAATTTCCGCCTTCAACTTATCATGCATTTTATATAACTTGCGCATATTTTATTGCTCTTAAAACCTTATATATTGGTGTTACTTTCCCTATATTCAAAACCGTAATATTATTTATTTTTTCATTTGTAGACGTTTTAACTCTCCTTACCGCCTCTTTTATTTGCTTCTTCGTTAATTTGTAGCTCCCTTCATTTATATTCTCTTTCTTACCCCATTCTATTTCTCTCAAATCTCCTCCATTCTTGCTGAATACTCTTAATTTCGCCATTAACTTTAATCCTTCTCTACTCCATCCTAATGGATTCCTACTTAATCTAGAAGAAAATACATGACTTATATGCCCTTCTGCACTGCACCCTATTACATCTTTGTCTTTACTGTATATCTCTACTCCTTCCCAATTATTTAGTATGTACCTCTTCGCCTCTTTTACCTTCTCTTTTTCTCTCTCTTCCTTTGTTACCTTTATTAGTTCATTAAATACCTTCTTTAGTTCTTCTTTATCTCCTTCATTTATTGCTCTCCATATCTTATCCCTGTATTTTGGCTCTTTCGATGTAGCTTTTAATACGTATTTGTTTAAATGATATCTGTCTAACACAAACCTTGATTTTACTATCCACTCTAATCCCTCTTTTATCCACGGCGCTCCATCTCCTGCTATGTATATCTTCTCTATCTTCTCTTCCTTGTAATTTTCTTCTATGTAATTTGCTACATCTATCCATATGTCTTCAGCTTTCTCTCCTACGTATGCCTTGTAATACACATTTTTCAGTACGTTTCTTCCGTTTCTCTCTTCCCTCCCTTCATGTATGTACACCAATCGAGGTGTTTCATCTCCACCCTCTTGTAAAGGTACATGGTCTTCATCTGCCTCTATGTATAATACCCTTACTTCTTTCTTCTCTTTTATTTCTCTCTTTACTTCTACTTCTCCTATTTCCCTTATTGCGTTTAATACCGTCTGTTTACTTAGCTCCTCTGGACATGCTTTTTTACTACTTCTTTCATATGATTCTTCTATCGCGTTTTCTACTAACTTTATCTTTACTCCCTTTTCTATCCTATCGTGCCGCCCTATCTCTAATGCATCATCCACCAAATATGTATATCTCCCATCCTGCCTAGATTTGTAATATGTCCTCTCATATTCAATATCTCCAAGAATTGTCGTTAACCTCTTTTTATCTTTTCTTTCTACTATCCATTTTTCTTTCCTTCTCTTGTCTTCTTTTATTATCCTATCTAACTCTTCAATAATTGCTTCTATTACTTCACTACCTAGTTTGTCCGTGATTTCCTTTATTCTTGCTACAAGTCTTGTAATATCCATTCCTTCGTTTAATAAATCACCAAAAATTTCTATCACTTCTCTAGTGAAATTTAGAGCGTTTTGTAGTATAATATCTTCAAAAATATATTTTTTCACAAGAGACACCCCTTTCTGTGATGTTTTGTTTCCTATTTCTATTTTATCACAGGGGTTGTCTCTTGTTTTTTTCACTTTAAAAATCCTACGATAATTTTACACTATCCTTGAATTTGGCAAGTGACAAACAAATTAAATGTCCATCTGAAGGCTATTTAATATGGCAGATGATGTTGTTGGTCTTTCAATTGTAACTTTAAAATTTTTTTGGAGTACATCCGAGAGTCTTAGTATTATTAGAACTTCTATATATAGACTTTCCATAGTTAGGAACATTATAGTATTCAGAAATCCAAGATATTTATCGCAAAATTTTTTGTTTCTTGCTTTACTTTTTTCATTCTGCATCTATAATAACACAAAGTAGATGATAACATAATCATAATAAGTAAAATTGCATTAGTGTGTGTAAAATACGCCAAACGAATAATTCCTGAAAATAGCCACTATACAAAATCATCTTGAAGAAATATTATTGTATCGACGAAGTGGATTTTATTATAAAACATTTAAAATTTCCGCATTTATTATGGAAAAGTAATAAATTTTAATTTAGACACTTACTTGTTATAATACAACTGTAAACGATGGGTAAGCTCTTAAAAGGTTGATCATCAAATGGATGCGCGCAAAAAGAAGATTCTCAAGAAGCTACTTGAAAATAAAAAGCCGATTACAAGTGAATATCTATCAAAATTACTTGGTGTGTCTTCAAGAACAATACGGAATGATATAAAAGAATTAAACGAAGAGCTGAAAGATAAATCAATAGAAAATAATTTCACTCCCGGGAGTAGGATATTTCATTAGATTCACTGGAGGTGATAAAGAAAAAGGTATTATAAAAGAAGTGATGGATGATGATAACTACGTCGTTCCTACCATGCCGGAAGAAAGGGTAAGGTGTATAATTAAGAAACTTTTATATAATGATTGCTTTATTACATTTGAGGAACTTGCGAGAGATCTTTATGTAAGTAAATCAACGATAGTAAATGATGTAAATAAAGCAGTAGAATGGCTTACAAAGCATAACCTTAAACTTTTTAGAAAGCCTAATGATGGCATTAAAATCGAATGGAATGAAATGAATCTAAGATTTGCAATATCTGACTACCTTAATGAACAAAATAATAAATCGGCATTATATGATGTGTCTGCTTTTGAAGAGATGTTTAAAGATATTAGTCTTGAAAAAATGAAAAATATCATAATTGATGCTCAAAAAGAGATGGATTATAAACTTTCAGATATTGCATTTTATACCTTACTAATTCATATAGCAATTGCAATTAAGAGAATAAAGCAAAATAAAACAATAAACGTTTCCAATGAAGCTTTTAAAAATATGAAAGATAAAAAAGAATATAAGATTGCACAAGGAATAGTTAAAGCCATAGAAAAGAGTTTTGATATAAATATGCCCGTAGGTGGAATTTGTAAATGAGAAAGCTAAGAAATTTTGTGATGTATTCGTTTTGCGTCCAGCGCTACTGTTGACTTTTACCTTTATCCCATTTCATTATTTTCTCCCTTTGTGTTATAATTTTCTAAGGGACATTTTTATTAATGTGTTTTGACATCTTGATAACTTCACATATGGCAACACGATAAAAGACTTTTGGGGGAGTGATTTTATGGAAAACTTTGTTTTTTCAAGCCCTACAAAAATTATTTTTGGTAAGGGAACAGAACATCAAGTGGGTGAAGAGGTAAAAAAGTATAGCAACAAAGTGTTGTTTTGTTATGGTGGAGGAAGTATAAAAAAGTCTGGCCTATATGATAAAGTTGTAAATTCTTTAAAAGAAGTTGGAGTTGAGTTTATAGAGCTATCAGGTGTAAAGCCTAATCCAAGGCTTAGCCTTGTGCAGGAAGGAATAAAATTATGCCGAGAAAATAATATCGATTTTATTTTAGCTGTTGGCGGAGGAAGCGTTATTGACACTGCAAAGGCTATTGCAATGGGTGTGCCTTATGAGGGAAATGTGTGGGACTTTTTTGCGGGAAAAGCGCAGCTTGAAGAGGCTTTACCTGTAGGTGTCATCTTAACTATCCCTGCAACAGGAAGTGAGGCAAGCGATGCTACAGTTATTACAAATGAAGACGGATGGTTTAAAAAAGGGTTTCATCATGACTTGATAAGGCCTAAGTTTGCAATTATGAATCCAGAGCTTACATATACATTACCCAATTATCAAACGGCCTGTGGTGTTGCAGATATTATGGCCCACGTCATGGAAAGATATTTTACAAATGTCAAAAATGTTGATTTGACTGATAGGCTTTGTGAAGCTACTTTAAAAACTGTTATAAATAATGTGCGTATTGTGCTAAAAGACCCAACAAATTACAATGCAAGGGCAGAAATTATGTGGGCGGGTACCATCGCACACAATGATTTATTAAGCACAGGAAGGATAGGAGATTGGGCTTCCCATAGAATTGAACATGAACTAAGCGCTATTTACGATATTGCTCATGGAGCAGGACTTGCAATTATCTTTCCAGCCTGGATGAAATATGTATACAAGCATGATATAAATCGCTTTGTACAATTTGCTGTAAGAGTATGGGATGTGGACTTACCTTATGAAAACCTCGAAGACATAGCATTAGAGGGTATAAGACGAATGACAGAATTTTTTAAAGAGATTGGTCTTCCTGTTACCCTTAAAGAAGCAGGCATTTCTGATGACAGATTTGAAGAGATGGCCAATAAATGTACAGACAATGGCAACAAAAAACTCGGCAATTTCGTAAAGTTAGGAAAGGAAGATGTCATTAATATCTATAAATTAGCAAAGTAGAATTTCTAAAAGTCAGTCATTATTGGCTGACTTTTTTGCTGTGATTTTATATTTTTTTAATAATTAATTAATAATTTGTTACAAATTGGACATAAAAACTGATATAATTTATGATATAATCTATATTGACAAAATGTGACGTGTGAACCGAGTATTTTTAATATGGGGGATCGATATGGAAAATAATGCAAATTTAAAGCGAAGTGAAAGGAGAAAGCATAAAAGAAAAAATGAAAACAACAGTACCATTAGAAATATATTAAAATTTTTAGGATATGCAATATTGATTTTGATTTTTATAGGAGTTGGGGTAATAGGAGGCAAAGTTTGGGCAATAATTAAAAATACTCCACCGATTTCGCAGGAGGCTTTGACAGCACAAAGCCAATCCTCCATTGTATATGCAAAAGACAGCAATGGTCAGTGGCAAAGAGTAGCAATACTTCATGGGGCTGACAATAGGCTGTGGGTTCCTATAGAAAAAATACCCAAAGATTTGCAAAATGCTTTTGTTGCTATAGAAGACCAAAGGTTTTATAAAAATAATTTAGGGATTGACCCCAAAAGAATCATTGGAGCTCTTATTGCAGATATTAAAGCAGGAGGTAAACCTGTTCAGGGTGCAAGTACTATAACGCAACAGCTTATAAAAAATACCATGCTTTCCAATGAAAAAACACTTACCAGAAAAATACAAGAGGCTGTACTTGCGTGGAGATTAGAACAAAAGTATACAAAAGAGCAAATACTTGAAGCATACCTTAATACAATATATCTTGGAGGGCCTAATGTAAATGCTTATGGAGTGCAGGCAGCAGCTTTAGCTTACTTTGGCAAAGATGTAAGCCAATTAGATTTAGCCGAATCTGCTATGATTGCTGGCATTACTAATAACCCGTCACTGTATTCACCTTATGCCAATTTAGAAGCTGCTACACAAAGACAACACCTTGTTTTAAAAGAAATGCTCGAACAAGGGTATATTACTAAAGAACAGTACGATAAAGCAATAGCAGAGAAATTGGTATTTAAAAAGACGAATTTTACCACATATGAACATAAATATTTTATAGACCAAGTCATAAATGATGTAGCAGATGAATTGTCTAAAAAACTCAATATTTCTCATGACGAAGCAATAAACAAAATATATAATGGCGGACTCAGAATTTATTCGACAATGGATTTGAAAATACAAAATTATGTTGAAGAGGCTTTTAAAAACCCAGAACTTTTTCCTATGAATTCAAAGATTAAAGACGAAGTTCAGGGTGCAATGGTTGTTATGGATTGGAGAACAGGAGAAGTTAAGGGACTTGTAGGGGGACGTGATACTTCTAATATAGTTAGAGGATTCAATAGGGCAACTCAAGCTTATAGACAACCGGGCTCTTCAATAAAACCTCTTACAGTTTATGGACCGGCTTTGGAAAGTGGGCTCACCGCAGCAACAGTTGTTGATGATGTTCCAACAACTTTTGGCAATTGGACTCCTCACAATTACGAAAGTTCCACTTATAGAGGGCTTGTTACCTTGAGAGAAGCTTTGACTCATTCATTAAACATCCCTGCTGTCAAAGTTGTTGATAGGATAGGTATAGCTACTTCTGCAAACTATGGCAAAAAATTTGGACTTGATATAACCAAGAACGATATGTATTTACCCGCTCTTGCCCTTGGGGGACTTTACAAAGGAGTTACGCCTCTTCAAGAAGCTGCTGCTTATGGGGCAATTGCAAATGGAGGAGTTTATACAACACCTATTACTTTTACTAAAGTCACAGATTCTGAAGGGAATTTGATTTTAGAAAATAAACCGTTAAGACATGTAGTTTTAAGCGAGCAAAATGCTTATATATTAATGAACATGATGCAAGACGTTGTAAAATACGGCACAGGTACTCGTGCGAGGATTCCTAATATGCCTGTTGCTGGTAAAACTGGAACTACTGATAATTACAGTAATGCATGGTTTTCAGGTTTTACTCCTTATTATGTTGCTACTGTGTGGATGGGCTATGATAATAATTCTATTTCATTATACGATACCAGAACAGGTACTAAGGTAGTAGGTGGCAGTTACCCTGCTCAGTTGTGGAAGACAGTGATGCTTCAGATACACAAAGATTTACCATATAAAGATTTTGTAAGGCCATCAGGAATTATTTCTGCGACAGTATGTCGCGATTCAGGAGAACTTCCTACAGATTTGTGTCATTTAGATCCTCGGGGTGACAGAACCTATACTGAAATTTTTGCACAAGGTACCCAACCCACAACTTATTGTACTGTTCACGTAATGGTTAAAATAAATTCTCAAAATGGTAAACTAGCAACGGATTTAACTCCTCCTGATTTGGTAAAAGAAGCTGTGTTTATAGATCCACCGGGTAGAACACCAGCGCAGAATGCAGTTGCACTAGATGGAAAATATGTGGTTCCAAAAGAATACGACGATATTGTTCCGCCACCACAGAATTCTACTAATGGTAATGCTCCAGGGGATAATACTCAACCACCGCCCGCTAATAACGGTGGTACAGAGCAACCTCCTGGAGGAGAAACGACCAATCCGCCTCCTAACAATGGTAATTCTCAAACTACTCCGCCTAGTAATAACTTTCCTCCCACAACAAATCCAACACCATGAGAAAAAAGCATACTTGAAAGCATAGCTTTCAAGTATGCTTCAGTTTGTTTTTATAAAATGTGCTATTATTAACTTAAGGTACAGTTGGAGGGGTTAAATTTGAAAAAGATTGTTTTATTAATGATGGTTTTAGTGTTATTTTTATCAGGGTGTGACAATTTAAAAACCCCAGGGGAAGCTATAAAACCTCCGAAAAATATTGCAAATGCCGCCTTGCAAGACGGCAATGTGCCTTTGTGGACAATTCAAAGTAATGGAGAAAGATTTTTTGATACGACATTTATATCAGAAGATGAAATCGTTACTTTAGTGTATAAAGATGGCAACATATATTTGAGAAGTTATGACAAAGATAAAATGATTGAAGAAAAACTTTTGGGGACAAAAGCAGATTATAGAATATTAAATACCTCTTTAAATAAATTTGTGGTTAAAAAAGGAGAAACAGAAATAGCACTTTATGATGATAAGTTAACTGAAATTTTAAATTATAATGTGGAGTCTAAAAAGATTGATTATCAAAAGAATGTGTTAGATGCTATGGTGTCTCCTGATGGAGAAGCTGTTGTTATTTCCAATGTATACTATAAGGATAATTATCCAGCTGATGGCGAATTAATATTGTTCAATCAAAATAAAATTGTCAAAAAGATAAATCATGTAATACCGAAACTTGAAAATTTTAGCGATAATAGCGAAAAATTTTTGTTTATTGATTTAAGTAATAGAAATGACAACAATAATTTGATGCAAGAGAAAGAAAATGATGTTCTTTATCTTTCCTCTAGTGATTTGCTACAATATAACATTTATGTGTATAATAGAAATGGGAAAATGATAAAAAGAATAAAGATGCCGCTCAGCCCATCAAAGGTAGAAGGAACTTCTGGCATGACAAAAATTTCGGCTTTATTATCTGCTGATGGCAATACAATTTTATTTTCCAGTTATTTTGATAAAAAACTTTATATAGAAAAATTAAATGGCGACAAAACAGAGATCCCAACGATAGCAGAGAGGTTTTACACTAATAAAGATGCTACTAAGTTTGTTATAGGCAATTATGGAGTTTCTAAAATTTATGATAGTTGTGGAAAGCTTGTAGATTATATTGTAGTAAATTACGGACTTATAAATGATGTGCGTTTTGAAGGGAATAATACTTATTTTGCTATAAATGGCACAACAATTCCTAACGCGAAAACTAAAGATTACATAGGGGTCATGGATGAAAGTGGAAATATGATTTGGACTGCCAAAGTCTATGATACTATAGCAATGCTTAAATTTTCTCCAGATGGCAAAAGAATTATGGCACAGTCTTCTAAATCTATATCAGTATATGACTATCACAATGGGAAAATGGACATTATACCTCGCCCTATAAACGGAAAATATCCTGAGTTTGTCTGGAAAAGGTTGTTAAATGAAGATATTGAAGGAGAAAATGCTTTTATATTTACGGATGAATTAGAAAATATTTATATAGCTAAAAATACTAATTTGATAAAGGCTACAAAAAATGGCAATCAGTTTTGGATGGTAGGTACAAGTAAACCTATCAAATTTTTGGATTTATCTCGCAATGGAGAGTTAATTGCTTTAGTCATAGAAGATGAAAAAGGCAGTGAAGTGATAGTTTATGATAAGTCAGGTATGGTGATTTCCCACAAATACATAATAAAAGGGCACGAAGTAACTTCCGTTTCTGTATCTCCTGATGGAGAATATTTTTCCTATGCAGTATCAACGCCTGAAAATGAGGAATATGGCTCTTTTATTGATTTTTTTAATGATAAAGGGTATATGATATGGGAGCAAAAAATAAAATCTACTTTTGTTTATGACTTATCTATAAATAAAGATATAGTAACTGCCTCTTTTGATGATGGTAATTCTTCTGGAATTTTAGCGATGGATTTTAGCGGCAAAGTTTTTTATAATAAAGACATGAAAAGCAATGAACCTTTTATAACAGCTTCAGAGGATGGAAAAGCGTTTTTACTCTTAGGTTTTGACGGTAGTATTGGATTTTATAATAGAGAAAAGGCACTTTTAAGTGAAAACTATACAAAAAAAGGAGTTATACAACAAGCTTTAATGTCTAAAGATGGGAAAGCAGCGGTTCTAATATCTTTCAGCAAAGATTATAAAGAATATTATATTACATTTTTTAACAATTTTAATATGACAAAAACTATAACTTCTAGTTGGAAAGTTAAAAAAGCAGTTATGACACCTGATGGAAATTATATAGTAATTTTATCTCAAGAATATGACAATACCATAAACAATGCTAATAAAATAACTATGTACGACAAACAAGGAAATACTTTATATAGTTATTATCATAAAAGCGGTATTTATGATATTGCTATTACGGAGGATGGTTCTAACTTGTACATATATTCCGCAGATGGTTACGTATATAAGTATCGCAATAAATAGTTTTACTGAGAGGGGGCTTTTAATTTGAAGAGCATTGACTATTTAAAGGAATTGACTAAGTTTGAACACAGGGGCTCTGCGACAAAAAATGAAAGGCAAGCCGCAGAGTATATTTTGCAGGAATTGAAGAAGATGGGGTATAAGGTTGAGAAGCAGACTTTTAAAACTACAAGAGACAATCTCTACATGCTTCCTTTACAAGTGGGTGTTTTGTTATTTATTTGCGGTTTTTTCTCACAGATGTACGGCGGACCTTTAGAAATAGCAGCATTTTTACTCAGTTTATTTGCAATAGGTCTTTTGTTATTAGAAATAAGTGGTAAGCCTGTTGAAACTAGTATAATGCCGAAGTTTTTGTCACAAAATGTTTTTACAAGTTTTGATGAAAGCCGCAGCAAAAGAATAATTGTATCAGCTCATTATGATACGCAAAGAGGAAGTCTTATGTTTCATCCTAAAATTGTCGATAAACTAAGTGTAATTTACAACATTTCATATATAGGATTTGGACTTATTCCAATTGGAATTTTGCTTAATATTTTTAATTTAGATGTTATAGCTTCTGTGATATTGTATATAGGGCTTATTATTGTTTTTGCAAATATAATTTTTATGGCTGTATGTGAAGTGACGGGTAGGTACACACAAGGAGCAAATGATAATGGCACAGGGACAGCTCTTACTCTAGCATTGGCAAATTATTATATAAACCATAAAGACAAGTTTCCAGATGATGTTGATATGGTATTTTTATTTACTGGAAGTGAAGAAACAGGAGAAAGAGGGATGAAAAATTTTATAAAAAAATATAGAAAAAAACTTACTTTAGATACCAAATTTATAATACTTGACAACCTTGGAACTGGAAAAATTACGTACCTTGAGGGGGAAGGAATGATATTTTATAAAAGAGCCGGGAAAATGTTACTTGATATAGCAGAGGAGATGGTAAAAGGTCATGACGGAAAAATTCAAAAAATGAAAAATTTGCTCCTTCCTACAGATGCTCTTCCAGCAATAGCTGCTGGATTTGATGCAATAGCGTTTCTTGGAAAAGATGAAAATGGAAGACTAGGTAACTACCATTGGCATACAGATACAATAGAAAATGTCGATACAGAACTTTTAAGTTATGAAGAGGAATTTTTTAAGGAATATTTGGTTAAAGTAGCACAAAGATTAAATTGACAAAAAATTAACTTGACTATATTTGAAAAATCGAATATAATGTATATGAAAGGGTGAAAAAAGTGGAAGCTGACGTATATACTGAAGCTGCCGAATATTTTAAGGCATTATCTCATCCTACAAGGATAAAAATAATAGAACTTTTAAGCAAAAAAGAAATGTGTGTGTGTCAGATGATGGCAGCATTAAACTTAGATCAATCTCATGTATCAAGGCATTTGATGGTGTTAAGAGCAAACAAAATGGTAAAAACTAGAAGAGAAGGCACTATAATTTATTATTCTTTGACAGATAAAAATATCACAAATATTATTGACGAAGTAAAAAATGTTTTTTCTGTTAAAAAATAGAGTTTTTTTACTTGATATATTTGAATATTCGAATATAGCAATATAAAAGGAGGTGAAAATTAATGATAATTGCTTTTGCATCAAAGAATCATCTTGGTTTAAATAGCGATATAGGAAATAACATTGCTTTATCAGAATATTTTACTGTTGCAGAAATTGAAAATGGCAAACTTAAAAAGGTTAAGAATATAGAAAACCCTTTTTTTAAAGAACAGGAAATAAATGCACAAAATTTTGTCGATTTTATCAAAAATACCAATGCACAAAAAATCGTAATTTCAGTTGTAGATAATGCTGACATAGAAAATGAGCTTTTATTAAATGATATAGAAGTTATAAAGAATGTAAATGGAAGGATAGCTGATATGTTGAAAGAGCTTTAAACACTGGAGAGGAGGTGAAACATGTGGCAAAAAATTGGTATCCAATAATAGATGAGGATAAATGCATTCAGTGCTACCAATGTGTGAACTTTTGTCCACACGACGTTTATACCATCGGTGACGATGGATATCCGGATGTTGTAAATCCAGACAACTGCGTGGAATTTTGCCGTGGATGTTCAAAAGTTTGTGATAATGAAGCTATAACATATTTTGGAGATAGGAGGTAATTTTTATGAGCAAAAAAGGATTGCTTTTATGCGTATGCCAAGGTACTTGCCCATCATTTCAAGAAATGGACACATTTGAAGTTTTAAACACTTTAAGAAGAGAGGGTATTTTTGAATGGGTAGGATTACATCCTCAACTTTGTGCAGATGATGGAGATAGGTATTTAAGGGAACTATTAAGAGGGGCACAAATAGATGAACTTTATGTCGCTGCTTGTGACCCTACAATGCAAAAGAAAATGTACAGAGATGCTTTTGACGATGTAGGCTTTCCTAGAGATAAGCACATTGGAATTGAAATAAGAAACATGAATACAGAGCAGGTTATAGATGAAATCAAAAAGGCTGTTTCTCAAAGAGAAGAATCTCAAAAATAAATTACTTTAACAAAAGGTGAAACTTCGATTACTGCTAAAACTAATAAATATTTAGCAGTAATCGAAGTTATACTTTTATAGTATTACCAATATTAAATTGTTTTATTATTGCTATTTTTTGAAAAAGAGAGAAACAATTAAGGAAGTCTTACAAAGATATGAATAAGAATGCTGTTTAAAAAGAAAAATAGAGGGTTAGTTAAAAGAGAGTTTAATATTATTTATTGACATATGTTAATTATGTTGATATAATATATTCGTTAATTCGAATATATTAATGGAGGAGCGACCAATGGAACACAGAATATGCTTTAACTGCATTATAAGGCACTTTTCACCGGCATGGTATGCATCCGTTATGGGTACTGGTGGATTTGCTAATGTTCTTTATTTGTTAAGTGCAAGAATGCCTTTTTTAAAACCAGCAGCCGTAGCACTTTTCTTTTTAAATATATTTTTGTTTTTTATATTTATAATTCCATGGGTAGGAAGATGGTTTTTACATTTTGATAAATTAATAGAGGATTTAAAGCATCCAGTTATGTCTAACTTTTTTGTTACTATGCCCGTGGGAGGTTTAATTCTTGGGACAAACTTTTTTATAATAGGTAAAGAATTTTTTAGCATGGCTTTTATTGTTATCTTAGGTACTATTTTGTGGATATATGGTGTTGCTCTTGCCTTAATTTTTGGAGTTTTTGTAACATACAATATGATGATAACAGAAAATATAGGACCTGAACTTACAAATTATTCATGGTATATCACTCCTGTTGCAAGTATTGTAGTGCCCTTGTTAGGAAATCTCCTTGTTAAAGTTTACGCAACAAAAAATGTTGAATTAGCAAAATTAATAAATATTACCGATGTAGCATTTTATGGAATTGGATTAATGCTTTTTGTCATACTAAGCAGTATTATTTTAGGAAGATTTATAAGTCATAAAATGCCGCATGCTATAGCAGTACCAACTTTTTGGATTATACTTGGTCCTATTGGAGTAGGGACTGTAAGTTTGATGGGTATTGCCGATACATCAAAAATGATGGGACTTATTTCAATAGTTGATGGTATAAAAATGATTTCACTTATTTTCTGGGGCTTTGGACTTTGGGCATTTGTGCTTACTGTTATAATAACAATTAAATACCTTATGGAAGGCGGAATACCTTTTTCGCTTTCATGGTGGGCGTTTATATTTCCACTGTCAGCATATACTTTGTCAGCTTATAATGTATTTATGTATACAAAAATCCAGCTTATATACTGGTATACAGTATTATTAGCAATTTTACTTGCTATATTGTGGATAAGTACTTTTATAAAGTCTTTGATTGGAACGCTTAATGGGACACTATTGTTTCCTTCAGAAAGTAATAAGAAATAGTCTAAATATTTTGGCCAGTAGGCCAAAATATTTTAGCTAAAATATTCGATAAATCGAATGTTTGAAAGTTCTTTTTAAACCAAAAAGGAGTGTAAGAAATGGGTAATCTTAAAAAATTGCAAAGCCATCTTAATAATTGGATGCTCATCTATACGTTGATATTGATGGTCGTTGGTGTTTTGATAGGCTATGATCATACTGCTACTTCATGGGTAAAAGCAAATCAACAGTTTTTGACTCTTTTAAATACTGTTGCAGTTTTCTTTATCATCTATCCTATGATGGTAAATGTTAAACTTGAATTGCTTTTAAAGTCAATTAAAAATTGGAAAGCATTGCTACTGAGTTTGATATATAACTTTGTTTGGGCACCGATTTTTGGATATTTTATTGCAACATATATGATAAAAGATCCTACTTTGTCAATTGGATTTTTGCTGGTTATGGTGGTTCCTTGTTCAAGTATGAGTATTACTTATACAGGCCTTTCTGAAGGAGATGTTGAATTAAGCACTATGATTGTAGCTTTAAGTTTTATTGCTGCAATTTTTGCAGTTCCATTTTGGATGAGAATTTTTGCGTCTCATACGAATGTTCCTGTACCGACAGGCCAACTGCTTATGTCTATATTAGAAGTTCTTATTTTGCCAATGATGTTAGGCTATTTAACAAGGACTTTGTTGGTGAAAGCTTTTGGAGAAGAGAAATTTAAAAATATACAACCAATTTTTCCATCTATATTTATAATTTCAATGTACATTTTAATTTTCTTAATATTTTTTAGTAAAGCCGGTATGATTGTTGATAAAATAGGGTTAATATTATTTTTGCTTATTCCAAATGCTATTTTTATAGCAATTACTCTTTTAGTTGTTACATGGCTCAATAAAGTATTCCATTTTTCATACAAGCAGCATATGGCCATTGTTTTCGCCAGTACTGGCAAAAACAATGGAACGGCTGTTGCTTTAGCTACCGCTGCTTTTTCCCCTATGGTTGCTATACCAGCAGCTACCATGCCTATATTTCAAATTATTCTGTTGATTTTATACTTAAAAGCAGCTCCATGGATAAAAAAGTATTATGATGAATAGTTGTGTTTTTAAAGAGAGGCGAAATTATCATAGTGTAAAATTATCGTAGGATTTTTTGTGTGAAAAAAACAAGAGACAACCCCTGTGATAAAATAGAACTTGGAAACAAAACATCACAGAAAGGGGTGTCTCTTGTGAACAAACATATCTTTGAGGATATTATACTACAAAATGCTCTAAATTTCACTAGAGAAGTGATAGAAATTTTTAGCGATTTATTAAACGAAGGAATGGATATTACAAGACTTGTAGCAAGAATAAAGGGAATCACGGACAAACTAGGTAGTGAAGTAATAGAAGCAATTATTGAAGAGTTAGATAGGATAATAAAAGAAGACAAGAGAAGGAAAGAAAAATGGATAGTAGAAAGAAAAGATAAAAAGAGGTTAACGACAATTCTTGGAGATATTGAATATGAGATGACATATTACAAATCTAGGCAGGATGGGAGATATACATATTTGGTGGATGATGCATTAGAGATAGGGCGGCACGATAGGATAGAAAAGGGAGTAAAGATAAAGTTAGTAGAAAACGCGATAGAAGAATCATATGAAAGAAGTAGTAAAAAAGCATGTCCAGAGGAGCTAAGTAAACAGACGGTATTAAACGCAATAAGGGAAATAGGGGAAGTAGAAGTAAAGAGAGAAATAAAAGAGAAGAAAGAAGTAAGGGTATTATACATATTATACATAGAGGCAGATGAAGACCATGTACCTTTACAAGAGGGTGGAGATGAAACACCTCGATTGGTGTACATACATGAAGGGAGGGAAGAGAGAAACGGAAGAAACGTACTGAAAAATGTGTATTACAAGGCATACGTAGGAGAGAAAGCTGAAGACATATGGATAGATGTAGCAAATTACATAGAAGAAAATTACAAGGAAGAGAAGATAGAGAAGATATACATAGCAGGAGATGGGGCACCGTGGATAAAAGAGGGATTAGTGTGAAAGAGAAATAGTGAAAATTGGGCACGCCAAAAAGGGCACCAAATAAAGCCGCCCAGAATCCAGATAATGGTAATATATAATGATGTTAAGTAATTTTTGGAGGGATAATAGTACAACCTTCTTTTTCTAAAAGTTTAATAGCTTTCTTAATATATTGTTGCTTATGCTTTTGATAAAGTTTTTCTGGCATGTTAATGTAATCGGCGTCAGAAGGATTAAAAGGTTCCCTTTTCAAAAGCATATGATAGAGACAAGTAAGGATCATACGAGCAATAGCAACAATTGCCCGTTTATGACCGCGACGCTTTTTAATACGTTCATATTTAAGCCTAAAATAAGGATTCTTTTTATCCCTAATTGCTGCATTGGCACACTGTATTAAGAGAGGTTTTAAATAAACACCTGCTCTTGAGACATGGACAGCCGATTTCAGCGATGATATAAGTTGCCGATTTTTCGGTTATGCCAGGGAGAGTAACAGCGATATCAATCAAGTCTTGATAAGGTTTGGCTAATTGAGAAATGGCTTTATCTAAATCAGAAACACATTGATTGATAAAATCATAGTGTTTTCTGCAAACCTTCATCTTGATTGATTGATCATCCCTCAATTCGTATCCAATAATCGACTGAATTACGTCGTCAGCCTTTTTATAAAGCCTTTTGTGTAGAAGTGACTTGCAGTATTCAGGGTCAAAAGTATCGCAAGTTAAGATATATCAATGATAGAAGAAGCAGATTTACCGAAAGAATCAGTGACGACGGAGGCTAAAGCGATGTTGGATACGGTGAGGGCATTTTGAAGCCTGTTTTTTTCACTAGAGCGATGACCAATAAGTTTAAAACGATAGCGAACAAGTTCACGTAACATGCGGATATCCTTAGAAGGAATAAAACTAGAAGGGACAATATCGAATTTAAACAAATCGGCAATCCAAGTAGCATCTTTATCATCGGTTTTTTGCCCTTTAATGGCACGGAGATACTTAGGATTAGCAATAACAACATGGCAGGATTTTTCAAGGACATTAAAGATTGGGATCCAATACTTACCGGTGGATTCCATGCAGACTTCGAAACAATTGTAACTGAGAAGCCAATCCCTTAACTTAATAAGGTCAGAGTTAAAGGTAGAAAAGCGTCTTTTAACATAAGTAGTAACATTGTTAGAATCAGTAATAGCAATAGCAGCAACTAGGAATTTTTTGTGGACATCTATGCCACAGCAGATAGGGTGAACAATTTTTAACATAAATAACCCTCCAAAAGAGAAAAAATTAAAATATATAGACATTGACTGAATATCCAGCACAAAAACACTAAGGAATTGCTTATACAATGATTAGTGTACGTGATCAGAGTCACACTTATTTGTGCTTGAGAAGATATTCTGCACATGTTAAAATGCGGACTTGAGTCCAATGAGTGGGAGAAATAATTCCACTCCCTCCTCCGTGCTTTGTAGTATATCTATATATTTTAAATAATTATATCAGAAAATATCGCTTAGAAGCATACTTTCATTACAATTTGTGCTTGAGCAAAGCGAAAGGATGTTGGTTAGAATGGATAGTAAAATCAAGGTTTGTGTTAGACAGATATCATTTAAACAAATACGTATTAAAAGCTACATCGAAAGAGCCAAAGTATAGGGATAAGATATGGAGAGCAATAAATGAAGGAGATAAAGAGGGAGTGAAGAATATATTTGATGAACTAATAAAGAGAGTGGAGGAGGAAGAGAAAGAGAAGATAAAAGAAGTAAAGAGATACATACTAAACAAATGGGAAGGGATAGTGATATACAGTAAAGACAAAGATGTAATAGGGTGCAGTGCAGAAGGGCATATAAGTCATGTATTTTCTTCTAGATTAAGTAGGAATCCATTAGGATGGAGTAGAGAAGGATTAAAGTTAATGGCGAAATTAAGAGTATTCAGCAAGAATGGAGGAGATTTGAGAGAAATAGAATGGGGTAAGAAAGAGAATATAAATGAAGGGAGCTACAAATTAACGAAGAAGCAAATAAAAGAGGCGGTAAGGAGAGTTAAAACGTCTACAAATGAAAAAATAAACAATATTACGGTTTTGAATATAGGGAAAGTAACGCCAATATATAGGGTTTTAAGAGCATTAAAATATGCACAAGTTATATAAAAAGCATGATAAGTTGAAGGCTGAAATTAACTAAGTTTCAGGGGTTGTCTTAAAAAAATCCTACAGTATCTTGACACTATCAAAGACGAAAAAGTAAAATTATTGTTTGACAAGCTTATTATAGCGACTGGTTCTGAAACAGTGAAGCCTCCTATTCTAGGGATTGATTTACAGGGTGTTATTTTTAGTGAAGATATATTTAAATTAGAAGCTAAGCCTGCCTCTATTGTTATTATAGGTGGAGGATATATAGGGGTTGAGATAGCTTCTATGTTTGCAAGGGTAGATACAAAGGTAACTATTATTGAAGCGTTACCAAGGATTCTTACAAGTGAAGATGTCTCAATAAGCAAGGCGGTTACAGAGGAACTAAAAAATGATAATGTTAACATATATACGGATGCAAAAGTTTCAGCTATAGAAAAAGAAGGAGAAATATTAAAAGTAAATTATATACAAAATGGTGAAAATAAAACTGTTCAGGCTGAAAAAATTCTTATTGCTGTTGGAAGAAGACCACGTACAAAAGAATTAAATCTTGATGAGCTAAATATTAAGTTAGGAAATCATGGAGGAATTCCAGTAAATGAGTATATGCAAACGGAAAATATAAATGTATATGCAACCGGGGATGTAAACGGAAGAATAATGCTTGCACATGCAGCGACGAGAGAATCTATTATTGCAGCAAAAGCGATACTGGGAGAAAAAGTACCTATGACATATAATGCAATTCCCCATGCAATATTTTCTGAACCGGAAGCTGCAAGTGTTGGTATAGATTCAACAAAGGCCCAAGAGCTTGGTTATAAAATTGTACGATATTCTTATGAGGAAGATGCCAGGGCTCTTATTGTAGGTGATAAAAAAGGATTTGTCCAAATAATTGCCGACCCCAAAACACATAAATTATATGGTATGCAGATAGTTGGCAAAGGGGCCGGTGAATTGATTGCAGAAGCAACGCAGGTTATCAGAATGAACGGAAGAATTGAGGATATTATGGCAATTATACACACACATCCAACTTTGAGTGAGGTAATAGCGGAAGCAGTAGAAAAAGCGTTAAATAGCTTTTAAGAGTTTTCCAGTATAACACTGTTTTTATAAACTGTGTTGTAAAACAAATTAAAATTAGCACAGAAAGTTAAAGGATATAAAAAAGAGGGGATTATATGAATATTTTATATATTTCTGGGAGTCCAAGAAAAAAGAGTAACACTGATATTCTTTTAAAATTAACTATGTCAATTACGGGAGGCGAATTTATAAAGCTTATAGATTATAATATAAAGCCTTGCATGGCTTGTTGGGCTTGTCAAAAAGACGAAGAATGCCCTGTAGAAGATGACATGACAAAAAAACTTATACCGCTCCTTTTAAAAAGTGATGGAATTGTGATAGGGAGTCCAGTTTTCTTTAACAATATTTCTGCTCAACTAAAGGCTTTTATAGATAGAACATGGTGCATAAAAGGACAGTTGCGAAACAAAATTGGCGGTGCTATTGTGGTGGGTAGAAAATATGGAGAAGAAAGTGCTATAACGGCTATAAATGCTTTTTTACTTAAGCACGATATGATTCCCGCAAACAGAGGCGTTTGTGGCATTGCTTATAAAGAAAGAGAAATTTTAAATGATACGGAAGCAATAGAAGCAACAAAAAGATTGGGAATGCGGATATTAGAGCTTGGAGAAATATTAGGAATTAAATAGCAAGGTATATTTTGTTTTGCTTTTAAATATGTTATAATATGTATGCAAGCAATTACTTGCATACATATTGTGAGGTGTTTTAATGGGCGATTCGGTGAAGGAAAAGATAGTTATGTCTACTTTAAAACTAATTTCTGAAAAAGGATATAAGTCTACAACTACAAGAAATATTGCAGAAGAGGCAGGAGTAAATGAAGTTACAATTTTTAGATGTTTTGGAAGCAAAAAAGATATAGTGCTTTATGCATTAAAAGAGCTGGAATTATTAAAGCCTGTAAATGAAAGAATATTAGACAAATGTACATGGGATTTAAAAGAAGACCTATTCATGTTGGCTCATGAATATCATAAAAATTTTACAGAAGAAAAAGCGAAAATCATGATAGGTTTGAGAAGTCCAGAGATTTTTGAAGAGGTAAAAGAATATCTGATCAGGATTCCAAAAGGCTTTAAAGAAGTTTTGATAAAGTATTTTGAAAAAATGTATGAGAAGGGATTATTAAATACTGATGATTTTGAACTTTTAGCCTTTGCTTTTATATCATTGAATTTCGGTTTTGTTTTAATGAATGCCTCCTATGGTAACAAGCTAATTGGCTTTAGCGATAGAGAATTTGTTAAAAAAAGCATAGAAATTTTTGTAAAAGCAATAGAAAAAAGTGATTGAAGTAGTGTAGAATATGATATATGATGTACTTGGAGGAGAGGAGAGCAAATAATGAAAATAGGTATTCCAAAAGCTTTAATGTATTATTTTTATTATCCATTCTGGAAAACTCTTTTCGAAAGCCTTGGTTTTGAAGTGGTCACCTCTGACGATACTTCAAAAAGTATTTTAGACATAGGGGTAAAAGAAGCAGTTGCGGAAATATGTGTACCTATGAAGGTATATACAGGACATGTTTTAAATTTGCTGGATAAGAATGTTGATTATATATATATCCCTAGGTTTGTAAGCTTAAGGAAAGGTATATTTATGTGCCCTAAATTTATGGGGTTGCCTGACATGATAAAAGGTCTTTTTAATGGCATTGAGAATAAAATTTTGACTCATAACATAGTGTCAAAAAGTACTGACATATCAGAGTTTCACAATTATACAGTTTTTATCGATAAATTGGGTGTGAGTAGAAAAGATTTAAAAAATGCTTTAAAGAAAGCCCGAGACAAATGGCTTGAGTTTAGAGCTTTGAATAAGCAAGGATATGATATAAATGAGCTTTTGACGAGTGATAAACCAAAAAATATGATGGCGATATTACAATAGGTCTAATTGGTTATGTATATAATGTTTATGATAGATTTGTTAATATGGACTTGCTTAATGTTTTTCGCAAGCTCAACATAAAAGTTGTGACTTTTGATATGATGGAAGAAAGGATAATACAACGTCAATTGAAAAAATTTAAAAAAATATGTTTTGGGAATTTACTAATATGCTTTTAGGCACAGCTTATGAGTTTATGGAAAGAGATGACATTGACGGCATTATTCATATTACTGCCTTTGGATGCGGTCCTGATTCAATTCTTGAGCCTTTTTTAACTATAGATTCTGAAAAACATAAAAAACCTTTTATGACTTTAAGAATTGACGAACAAACTGGTGAAAGTCACGTAATTACACGAGTTGAGGCATTTACGGACCTCATAAGGATTAAAAAATATAAAGCTGAAAAATCTGTGGAAGGCGTGATTTAAGTGAAGATAACATTTCCTTATATGGGTTCTCCTTATATGTATGAAAAACTTTTTACATTATTAGGGCATGAAGTGATAACTCCCCCGAAGCCTTCACAAAAAACTGTAGATTATGGGGTAAAATATAGTCCTGAATTTGCTTGTTTTCCTTTAAAGGTTATTTTAGGGACTTATCTTGAGGCTTTAGAATTAGGAGCGGATACTATAGTGACTTCTGGTGGGAATGGACCCTGCAGGGCTGGGTATTATGGAGAGGCTCAGAAAAAAATACTTAAAAATATGGGATATGATGTCGAATTTATAATATTTGATGAGCCCAAGAGAGATTTAAAGACTTTTATGGACAATGTAAAAAAGATAAAAGGAAATAATTCATGGCGACGGGTTATTAAAACTGTAAAAACTGTATATGACATGGCAAAATCGATGGATAAAGTAGAGAAAATCATAGAGACCAAGAGAGCTTATGAGTGTAATAAGGGAGAGTTTACTAAGGCATGGCATGAGATTACAGAAGAGTACAGGAAAATAGAATCTTCTGAAGATGTAAAAAGGGTAGAAAAAAAGGCGATCGAGAGGTTAAATAGTATAAAGATTTGTGAAGTACCGGAAGAAGAAAAAATAAAGATTGGAATAGTAGGAGAAATATATGTTGTGATGGAGCCTTCAATAAATGGTAATATAGAAGAAGTTTTAAATGCTTATGGCGCAGAAGTAGAAAGGTCTCATTACATTTCCGAATGGATTGATTTTAATTTAATACCTTTGCCTTCTTACAAAGAGAAAGAACATCAAATATTGAAAAAAGGCGAGAAATACATAGAGATAATAATTGGTGGGCATGCGAAACAGTCTGTAGGCGCAATAATTGATTTTATGGAAAGAGGATTTGATGGAGTCATTCACTTGAAACCTTTTGGATGTTTACCAGAACTTGTTTCTCAAAGTGTGATAGATAAAATAATGAGAGAATATGACTATCCAATTTTGTCACTTTCTGTAGATGAGCAAATGGCTATTGCCAATGTATTAACGAGAATAGAAGCTTTTTTAGATGTAATAAAACTAAAAAAACACAGAAAAAGGATAGCGAGGTAGACAAAAGTGGAGAAAATATATATTGGTGTTGATGTAGGGTCAGTAAGTATAAATGTTGTAGCCATTGATGAAAATAACGAGGTCTTATTCAAGTCGTACGTAAGAAATGTTGGGCAACCAATTGACACTGTAAAGGATGAGCTAGCAAAATTACACAATGAATTGCCCGACAAAGAAATAGGCGGGGTTGGCGTAACTGGGAGTGGTAGACAGCTTCTTGGATATGTCCTTGGTGCCGATGTAGTAAAAAATGAGATCACTGCCCATGCTACTGCTACATTACACTTTCATCCAGATGTTAGTACTATTTTTGAAATTGGTGGACAGGACTCCAAACTTATTATTATAAATGATGGAACAATAGCTGATTTTGCTATGAATACAGTTTGTGCAGCGGGTACAGGGTCGTTTCTTGACCATCAAGCACAAAGGCTGGGGATAAAGATTGAGGAATTTGGTGAAATTGCATTGACTGCAAAGCGAGATGTGAGAATTGCAGGTAGATGCACAGTCTTTGCAGAATCTGATATGATATCGAAACAGCAATACGGGTTTAGTAAAGCTGAAATATTAAAAGGTCTTTCTAAGGCCTTAGTGAGAAATTATATGAACAATCTTGTAAGAGGAAGAAAATTAAAACCGGTTTTTGTATTCCAAGGTGGTGTTGCGGCAAATATTGCGATAAAAAAGGCGTTTGAAGAAGAAGTAGGCCATGAAGTAATTGTTCCAAAGTATTACAATGTTATGGGAGCGATAGGTATCGCAATGTTAGCAAAGGATGAAATGAAGCGAACGGGCAATCACACTAAGTTTAAGGGATTTGGGGTTTCAGAGGAAAAGTTTGAGACAACGAGCTTTATTTGCAAAGCCTGTCCTAACGAGTGTGAAATAATACAAATTAAAGCAAATGGCAAAGTAATTGCGATGACAGGAGATAGGTGTGGCAGATGGTCAAACTCTGTTATATAAGCATAAGGAGGCTTAGATATGGCCCATCATCATGATCATGGTGAGATAAGCAAAAAGAACTTAGTTATTGCGATGATACTAAATTTTGTGATAACAATAGGCGAAATAATAGGAGGTATATTGTCAGGCAGTTTATCTCTTATATCAGATGCACTTCACAATTTTAGTGATGGAATCTCAATAATTGTAAGTTACGTTGCAATAAAAATATCTAAAAAAGAGAACAATGAAAAAATGACATTTGGCTATAAAAGGGCAGAGATACTTGCGGCGCTGTTTAATTCGGTGGTTTTGGTAGTTATATCTTTATATCTTTTTAAAGAAGCATATATAAAATTTTTTAAACCGGAACCGATTGATGGTGTTTTAATGATAGTAGTTGCTATTATAGGACTTGCGGCAAATACGTTATCAGTGTTTTTACTGAAGGAAAATGCTCAAAAAAATTTAAATATAAAATCGACATATATACATCTGCTTTCTGATGCTTTGTCATCGCTTGGGGTAGTTATTGGAGGTATATTTATCTATGCATACAATATTTACTGGATTGATCCGCTGCTAACAGTTTTAATAGGAGCTTATATAATAAAAGAAAGCTTTGAAATAATAGATGAAACGATAGGAATATTGATGCAAAAAACACCCGAGAATATAAATCTTGACATCATAAAAAAGGAAATTGAGAAACTTCCAGACGTAAAAAATATACACCATGTACACGTGTGGCAAACTAATGATAAAGATATACATTTTGAGTGCCATGTCAACACAAGAGATGACATTAAATTAAGTCAAGCGAAATTATTAATGGATCAGATTGAAACTATTCTTGATGAAACTTTTGGCATACATCATGTTACTTTGCAGATGGAATATGAATGTTGCGAGAATGTTGGGCTGATAAATAGAAAGGGTTAGTAGTACAAAAAAGTCTCTAGCTTAGTTCGCCAAACAAGGGGAGAATAAAACCTTCTCCCCTTGTTTTTTATTATTGTTCTTTCGCTTTTTTGAAGTAATTTTCAAGCAATGCAATTACTATAATTCCTAACGTACCTCCTATTAAAGCTGTTATAAGCTGAGGTGTTGTAAAAGCCTGTACAATTTTTAAGGGAACTTTTACATTGAACAGCTGCATTATATATTTTACTGATAAAGCAAGCCATATAAACTTAACTACAGCACCTACTATCATTCCTATTACTTTGTTTTTTTGCGTTGAAAAAAGCATTACATATAACCCATTACCCACCATTATGAAAGGAATCATTAAAGGAAATCCCATTATGCCTACTAAAAATGCAATTACTGGTGTTAAAAGTCCTATTATAATTCCTGACCACATTCCTACAGTTCCAGCTGCGATTAAAAGCATTGCATTAACGATAGAACCTGTTATAAGTTGGGGCATTTTTAAGAACTGAAATATTAAAGTGATGGCGAGCAAAATAGCAGTTCTTGTTATGAATTTTGTATTCACACGAATCGCCTCCTTTCCTCTTATTGTCAATTATATTTTATTACTCTAGCAGAAGAATGTCAAATAAATATCAAAGTTACAAAGAATTTTTTACTTTGTTGACTTTAATGAGAGATAGAGATACAATTTAAATATAAATGTAACAGTTGTTACAATAGAGGTGATTTATGTGAATGAAATAGAATTTAAAGAGGTAAGTTACAGTAGTTTTGGAAAAGAGATATTAAAAAATATTTCAGTGAAATTTGAAGGCGGAGCAATACATACTATTGTCGGCCCTTCTGGAGCTGGAAAATCGACGCTGATTAAACTGATAAACCGATTGATAGATCCAACCCATGGCAGTATTTTAATAGACGACGTGGATATTAAAACAATAGATGTGATAGACTTAAGAAGGAGAATTGGAATGGTTTTTCAGCAGCCTCATCTTTTTGAAGGAACAGTAAAAGAGAATATTGAGTATGGTCCAATGCTTAAAGGCGAAAAAAATGTAAACGTGGAGTATTATTTGAGCATTGTAGGATTGAATAATGAGTATGCTACAAGAGATGTGAAAAATTTATCAGGAGGGGAACAGCAAAGAGTTTCTATAGCGAGAACTCTTGCAAATAATCCTGAAGCTCTTTTACTTGATGAACCTACTTCAGCTCTTGACCCTACTTCTACAGAAATAGTAGAGAAATTAATATTTAACCTAAAAGAAAAAATGAATTTGACGATTATTTGGATAACTCACAACATGGAACAGGCTAAGCGCATTGGAGATTACACAGCACTGCTTAACAAAGGGCAATTAATAGAATATGCTAAAACTTATGATTTTTTTACAAATCCCCAAAATGAAATTACAAAATTGTTTATACAAGGCAAGTTAAAGGAGGAAGTTAAATGAGTGTATTGTCTTTGACATTGGCGTCAAGTCTTGTGCTAATATCAATTTTTGTTTCTTATTACCAAAAGCTGGGGATTGAAAAGGAAATAGTTATAGGTACTATAAGAGCGGTTGTGCAGCTTACAATAGTGGGATACATTTTACACTACATATTTGCTGCAAATAATGCTTTATTTACCTTGGCAATGGTGACTTTAATGATAGTAGTTGCTGGAAATAATGCTTCAAAGAGAGGGAAGGGAATACCGAATGTTTTTTATTTTATCACTTTTTCAATTGCCTTAAGTGCCGCGATTACAATTTCTCTGCTCATTTTGTTTGGAAATATACATTTTAGACCCCAGGAAGTTATACCTGTATCAGGAATGATAATAGGAAATTCAATGGTAGCCTCAGGACTTGCTGTTTCAAGGCTAAAAGACGAAATAAAAAATAAGTCAGAGGAAATAGAGGCGTATTTGTCACTTGGTGCAACTTCAAGGCAAGCAGCTCAAAAAGTGATAAAGACAGCGATAAAGACAGGGATGATTCCAACAGTTGACAGCATGAAAACTCTAGGCATTGTCCAGCTTCCAGGAATGATGACAGGGCTAATATTGGGTGGAGTAGACCCTATTGATGCAGTTAAGTACCAGATAATGGTTACTTTTATGTTGGCTTCTACAGTAGCGATTTCATGTTTTAGTGTTACTTTTCTCACCTATAGAAACTTTTTTACAAAACATCATCAATTAGTGATTGATTTACAATAATATTGTTTAAAATGATATTGCATTTATTCCTATTTTGTAATAAAATAATGTACAAGTCAATTTTTTAAATGCGATGAAGTGGAGCAGTAGGCATTGTAAGCTTTAAGAGAGCCGTTGGTGGGTGCAAAACGGTAGCCTAAGATGCCGAAACTCGCCATGGAGCAGGCATACTGAAGTGTAGTAGGTATGCACGGTTACTGCCGTTACAGGTTTAAGTGGGCTTATGCCAAGAAGAGTGGTACCACGGAAGTGCAAGTCTTTCGTCTCTTAAAGATGAAAGACTTTTTTTAATAAAATCGAGTTTGCTAAAAAATCATAGATAGGAGTGGAGGTTTATGGCTTACTCAGTGGATGTTGATAGAAAATGGCAAAAAAGATGGGAAGAGACAAAACTTTACAAGTTTAATCCTGAAAATGTAGATAAAAAGCTTTATTGCCTTGAGATGTTTTCTTATCCTTCGGGTGCAAAGCTCCACGTAGGACATTGGTACAATTACGGACCTACTGATTCTTGGGCGAGAATGAAAAGAATGCAAGGCTATGAGGTTTTTCATCCAATGGGATTTGATGCCTTTGGACTTCCTGCAGAAAATTACGCGATAAAAACAGGAATACATCCTTATGATTCCACTATGGAAAACATAAGAACAATGGAAAAGCAGTTAAGAGAAATGGGGGCAACTTTTGATTGGGACTATGAAGTAATAACTTGCTTACCGGAATACTATAAATGGACACAGTGGATTTTCCTTAAGCTTTTTGAGGCAGGTCTTGCCTATAGAAAAAAAGCTCCAGTAAATTGGTGTCCCAGCTGTCAAACTGTTCTTGCAAACGAGCAAGTTATAGATGGAAAATGTGAAAGGTGCGGTACTGAAGTTACAAAGAAAGATTTGACTCAGTGGTTTTTTAAGATAACTGCTTATGCAGAAGAACTCCTTGAAAAACTGGATGAACTTGATTGGCCTGAGAAGACAAAAATAATGCAGAGAAATTGGATTGGAAAGTCGGATGGGGCAGAGATAGAATTTAAAGTTGACGGCAAAGACCTGACATTTAAGGTGTTTACAACAAGAGCTGACACGTTATATGGAGCGACGTATGTAGTTATTGCCCCAGAACATGAGATTGTGGATTTAATTACTACAGATGAATATAGGCAATCAGTTGAAGAGTATAAAGAATACGCGAGAAAACAAAGTGAAATTGAAAGGTTGTCTACTGAAAAAGAAAAGACAGGGGTATTTACAGGGGCCTATGCTATACACCCTCTGACGGGAGAAAAACTTCCTATTTGGATAGCAGACTACGTCCTTGCAACATATGGAACAGGATGTGTCATGGCTGTTCCTGCCCATGATGAAAGAGATTATGAATTTGCAACAAAATACGACCTTCCTATAAAAAGAGTGATAAAAGGAATTGGAGATATAGACGACAGTCTACCCTTTGTTGAGTATGGAGTGCTTATAGACAGTGGAGAATTTACAGGCATGAAATCAGAAGAAGCGAGGATAAAAATTGTAGAAAAATTAAAGCAAGAAGGTAGAGCAGAGTTTAAAGTAAATTACAGATTGAGGGATTGGCTTGTTTCAAGGCAGAGATACTGGGGTGCTCCAATACCTGTCATTCACTGTGAACGCTGCGGCATAGTCCCTGTCCCAGAAGAAGATTTGCCAGTGTTACTTCCTTATGATGTGGAATTTGCTCCAACAGGTGAGTCTCCACTTAAAAAGCATGAGGGCTTTATGAATGTAACTTGTCCTAAATGTGGTGGTAAGGCCTTAAGAGACCCCGATACCTTGGACACTTTTGTGGATTCTTCCTGGTACTTTTTAAGATATCCCGACAACAAAAACGACAAAGAGCCTTTCAATAAAGAATGGATAAATAAAATGTTGCCTGTTGACAAGTACGTAGGTGGAGCAGAGCATGCGACAATGCATCTTTTGTACGCAAGGTTTGTCACAAAAGCCTTAAGAGACTTGGGATATCTTGATTTTGATGAACCTTTTAAATCATTAGTCCACCAAGGCACAATATTGGGACCTGATGGAAGCAGAATGAGTAAATCTAAAGGAAATGTCATTTCGCCTGACGAATACATTAAAGAATACGGTTCTGATGTATTTAGACTTTATCTGATGTTTGGATTTGCTTATTCTGAAGGTGGGCCATGGAATGATGATGGTATTAAGGCAATTTCCAGATTTATCAATAGAGTGGAGAGGTTTATAGATAAATTTATTGAGACAAGAAACAATCCTGGCAAGACCAAAGACGAAATGGGAAAAGATGAAAATGAATTAAACTATGTGAGACATTATGCTATAAAAGGTGTGACAGAAGATGCAGAGAGATTTCAGTTTAATACTGCAATAGCGAGGATAATGGAACTAGTAAACGCTCTTTATAAATACGAGACGGATGTGGAAGTTAAAAATATCAAATTTTATGAAGAAGTGGTGACAGATTTAATAAGGCTTTTAGCGCCATTTGCTCCTCACTTTTCTGAAGAAATGTGGGAAAAGCTTGGATATGAATATTCTGTTTTCAATCAAAAATGGCCAAAGTGGGATGAAAAAGCTCTACAAAGAGATGTTGTAGAGATAGCTGTCCAGGTAAACGGTAAGGTGAGGGGGAGACTTGAAGTTCCTTCAAATGCTACTGACGAAGAAGTAGAAAAGCTCGCTCTTTCAGATAAAAATGTAAAAGCATATGTGGATGGAAAAGAGATAAAGAAGGTCATAGTCGTCAAAAACAGGCTTGTAAATATTGTTGCGAAATAATTGAAAGCAGGAGGCATGCTCCTGCTTTTAAATAAATATTTTTAGTGATGGTGAGGGAGTAAATTATGATAGTAGATAGTGATGTTAGGAAGAGTATAAATGGAGTTAAAAGTGCACTACCTATTGTGTTAGGATATTTGCCAATAGGCTTTGCTTATGGACTAGTTGGCATGAAAAGCGGTTTTACTATTTCACAAGTGATGGCATTGTCCCTTTTTGTATATGCGGGTTCAGCACAATTTATTGCTATAAGTTTGCTTAGTGCAGGAACAGGTATCGTTACATTGGTATCTACAATATTTATAGTGAATTTGAGGCACTTTTTATATAGTACATCACTATCGCAGTATATGAAACACATATCGAGGAAACATATACCAATATTATCTTTTTTTATTACGGATGAGACCTATGCTGTTGCGATTACAGATTTGCAAAGTAACTCTGAATATACTGAAGGTTATTTCTACCAACTATTTTTAACCTCCTATACTGCCTGGGTATTTTCTTCATTTTTAGGTGCTGTATCAGGAAGTTTGATAGGAGGCTCTATAAACGTAGGGCTTGATTTTGCACTTCCAGCAATGTATATTGCCTTGTTGCTAATGCAAATATCAGGGTATAAAAAAGTTTTTATAAGTGTCTTTTCGGGGCTGTTGTCTATAACTTTGATGTTTGTATTACCGGGAAATACAAATGTCATTGTAGCCGCATTAATAGGTGCAGGAATGGGGGTATTGCTTGACAAATGGGTACGAAATTTATAATAAGTGTTATTGGAATGTTTTTAATGACATATATTCCGCGATTTATGCCTGTTTATGGCTTAACTAAAATAGAACTTCCTCAAGCTGTAAAGTCGTTTCTTGAGTATGTGCCTGTAGCAGTTCTTTCAGCTCTTTTATTTCCGGTAATTTTCATTAAGGATGGAAGGTTATTTCTAGCTTTGTCAAATATATATTTACTTTCAGCAATACCGACATTTATAGCCGCGTATTTTACGAGAAAGTTATTTACACCTGTTGTTGTTGGTATTGTCAGCTATGTGATTTTATCATTTATTATTAAGTAGATTGGTATGCTTTCTGGATAACAATGTTTTTACTGCTTTTTAAAATAAGCAGTTTTTTTGTTTGCATTTTTGTGATATAATATACTTGCAAATGTTTGATAAACAAATAATTGTTTGGGAGTGTGTGAATGTGGCATTAACACAAAGAGAAAAAGAGATACTAAGATTAATCAAGAAAAATCCTATGATTTCCCAAGAAGAATTGTCGAAACTTATGGGTATTAGCAGGTCAGCTGTTGCAGGGCACATAGCAAACCTCATGAAAAAGGGCTTTATATTAGGAAGAGGCTATGTAGTGAGGGACTTTAAAGGTGTTACTGTAGTTGGAGGAGCAAATATAGATATAAAAGGTAAACCTTATTCAGAGCTTAAAAAACACACTTCAAATCCGGGACACATAAACATAGCGCCTGGTGGTGTAGGACGAAACATTGCTCACAATCTTGCACAGCTTAGTTTACCTGTTACGCTTTTGTCTGTCGTAGGGAATGATGATGAAGGGAGAAGACTTCTTGAGGAGACAAGGCAAGCAGGAGTGAATGTGGAGCAGGTAGTGATTTCAAATACAAGGCGCACAGGGATATATCTTGCCATTCTTAATGCAATTGGGGATATGGATGTGGCTCTTTCTGGAATGGACATTTTAGAAGAACTAAATATACAATATCTTGAGTCAAAGATGGAAGTTATAAAAAATAGTGAGATTGTAGTTTTTGATACCAATATTCCTGAAGACAGTATCAAATATATTGTGGAACTTTGTTCCAATCACAATATTCCTGTAGTTGCAGAACCTGTTTCAATAGACAAAGCAAAAAAATTAATAGGTGTACTTGACAAAATCGATTATATAACTCCAAATAAGGAAGAACTTGAATCGATATCTGAAATTAAAGTAGAAAACGATGAGGATATGAAAAAAGCAGTAAAGCTTTTAAGGCAAAAAGGTGTCAAAAATGTCATAGTAACTTTAGGAGAAAGAGGAGTGTATATTTCAACGGCAGAATTTGAAAAATTTATGAAACCCTATGATACCGAAATTGTTGATGCTACAGGTGCAGGAGATGCTTTGACCGCTGGCTTGGTCTATGGTATTTTTAATGGCTATCCTCTGGATGTATCAGCAAAATTTGGTCTTGCTGCGGCATCTCTTACAATATCCTCACCTTATACAGTAAATCCATTTTTAAATGAAAATCAATTAAAAAATATAGTAAAGGAGATTGTAAAATGAATAATTTCATTGATATGTCAAAAGAAGTTAAAGAAGCAATGGAGGAAGGAAAACCTGTTGTTGCACTTGAATCCACTATAATATCTCACGGAATGCCATATCCTGAAAACATTGAAACGGCTAAAGCTTTAGAAAACATTATAAGAGAAGAGGGAGCTATACCTGCGACAATTGCAATTATAAATGGAAGAATAAAAATAGGTTTAAGCAAAAAAGAGCTTGAATTTATGGCTACCTCAAAAGAAATATTAAAAGCCAGCAGAAGAGATTTGCCAGCAGTTTTAGCAAAAGGATTTAGTGCAGCCACTACAGTTTCCGCAACAATGATTTGTGCAAATCTTGCGGGCATAAAGATTTTTGTTACAGGAGGCATAGGAGGTGTTCACAGAGGAGCAGAACAAACCTTTGATGTATCAGCTGATTTACAAGAACTTGCAAATACAAATGTAGCAGTTGTGTGTGCAGGTGCAAAGGCAATACTCGACCTTTCTCGCACTCTTGAATACCTTGAAACCTTTGGGGTTCCTGTGGTAGGGTTTAAAACTTCAGAGTTTCCAGCTTTTTATACAAGAGAAAGTGGGTTTAAAGTTGATTACAAAGTTAATGACGAAATAGAGGCTGCAAAAATTATAAAGACGAAATGGGATTTAGGCCTTCGCGGTGGGATTTTAATTGCAAATCCTATTCCAGAAGAATATGCCTTGGATAAGGCTTATATAGATAAGGCAATAGAAGATGCCCTTTATGAGGCAGAAAAACGCAATATAAAAGGTAAAGAAATAACACCCTTTTTGTTAGATAAAATAAAAGATTTGACTGAAGGAAAAAGCTTAAAGGCTAATATTGAACTTGTTAAAAACAATGCTTTTGTTGGCGCAAAAATTGCTATTGAATTAAATAAATTGTATAAAGAGGCATAATCCGCCTCTTTATACTTACGTGCGCCCGGCATGGGCGATAACTAGGCGGTGAAAGTCCGCTGTGGGCTTGGTAGTGGGAACCACTAGCCAAGAGCAAGGGTGTCCATCGTGAGGTGGAATCTGAAGGAAGCTTAAGGCAAAATCTCGGTCTGATGAACAAGAACCAGATAAGAGGCTGAATTGGGATGGATGAGTTTGCGTAACAAAACGAAGTCCAACACTACCCGAATCCCATACAGTAAATCTGGCAGATATATGAGATGAAAGTTATCGTTCTTACCCGGGGAGGTCTCAAGGATAAGTCATGGAAGTAAAATCTGAAGTGACAACCCATGCAGTGATGTATGGCTGAACCTTGAGAAGTCAGCAGAGGTCATAGTACTTATCTAGTCATGAATAGATAAGGAAGGACCGAACGTTAGGAGGTTTTGGAAATCTTATGGACTCGAAAGATATGCAGAGACTGCAGACAACTCAACAAAGAGGCTATCCGTTGAATAGAGAAATGGAATTTCAAAAGACAACGGAAGTGCATAGTATATCATCGGCGTCGGAAGATGGAAGAAACGAGGTACAAAGATATACCGGCAAGATGCTTGAAATGATAGTAGAACGAGGGAACATGGAAGCAGCATACAAGCACGTTGTTGCAAATAAAGGAAGCCATGGAGTCGATGGGATGGGAGTAGATGAACTTCTACCGTATCTCAAAGAAAACTGGGCAACCATAAAACAACAACTGCTGGAGGGGAAATACAAACCACAACCAGTGCGAAGAGTAGAAATTCCCAAACCTGATGGAGGAGTAAGACTACTAGGAATACCTACAGTACTAGACAGACTAATACAACAAGCAATAGCCCAAATACTAAATAAAGTCTACAACCATACATTTTCTGATAGCAGTTATGGATTCAGACCAGGACGCAGTGCAAAAGACGCAATAAAAGCCGCAGAAGCATACATAAATGAAGGATACACGTGGGTTGTAGATATGGACTTAGAAAAGTTCTTTGACAGAGTAAACCACGACATAATAATGTCCAAACTAGAAAAGCGGATAGGAGATAAAAGGGTACTAAAGTTAATACGAAGATACCTAGAATCAGGAGTAATGATAAACGGAATCAAAGTATCAACAGAAGAAGGGACACCCCAAGGAGGGCCATTAAGTCCCCTATTAGCAAACATAATGTTGGACGAACTAGACAAAGAACTTGAGAAACGAGGGCATAAATTCTGCCGATATGCAGATGACTGCAACATATATGTAAAAAGCAGGTCTGCAGGAAACAGAGTAATGAAGAGCATAAAGAAATTCATAGAAAGCAAATTAAAACTAAAAGTCAACGAAGCAAAAAGTGCTGTAGATAGACCATGGAGAAGAAAATTTCTTGGATTTTCATTCTATACAAAAGAAAACGAAGTAAGAATAAGAATCCATGAAAAATCCATCAAAAGGTTTAAGGAAAAAGTAAGAGAAATAACCAATCGGAACAAGGGAATAAGCATGGAAAACAGAATAAAAAGACTAAATCAAATAACAACAGGATGGGTCAACTATTTTGGATTAGCAGACGCGAAAAGCATAATGAAAACCCTTGACGAATGGATAAGGCGAAGACTAAGGGCATGTATATGGAAACAATGGAAGAAGATAAAAACGAAGCATGATAACTTAGTAAAACTAGGAGTAGAAGAACAAAAAGCCTGGGTACGCCAATACAAGGAAAGGCTACTGGAGAATATCCAATAGCCCAATCCTAAATAAGACTCTTACAAATAAATACTTTGAAAGCATAGGTTATAAGAGTTTATCCCAAAGATATCTAATTGTACACAATTCCTAATGAACCGCCGTATACCGAACGGTACGTACGGTGGTGTGAGAGGACGCTGAATAAAATAATTATTCAGCTCCTACTCGATTTTTTGTCTTTATCGTGTACTTCATCTATTATTTCTTCTCTCATGTTTTGTATGCTTATAAGCCTATTTTTGTTTTTTTGCTTAATCCTTTCTATTTCTTCAGGAGAAAGTTCTTCTGCGTGTAGTTTTAGGTAATCTTCTGCTTCTCTATAATTTTCTATAGTATCGTGTATCATCTGTTGTAATTTCTCTACATTGTCTGTGCGGTCATCCGGCTTTGGAGGTTTTGCGTATTTATCATTTTCCTTTGCCATAAATCTCACTCCTAATTTTAAAGTTTCTCATATTTATTTTGTTCATAAAAAATATTTATATGTATTATAGAAAAAGCATGTTTTTAAGTGCGAAAATTTTAAAACATGCTTTTTGTTTTTTAAAAATTTGAAGTATATGTAAATAACCTGTATAATTGTGTTAAGTATTTGTGCATAAAATAAAAGTTAAATATGGCTTTTTTACTTGAGGTGATGTCATGGATTTTTATTTTATTGCAATTATAGTAATATTTTTTTATATATTTGTAACTGGTTTTCACGACGAAGGGAATCTTGTTGCTACTATTATATTTTCAAGGTCTATAGATGCAAAAAAAGCTTTTATTCTTGCAGCTATTGCACAATTTTTGGGTACAACAATAATAAGTACTAATGTCAGTAAGACAATGGCAAATGACATTGTAAAATATGAGTATTTATTTAAAAGTGGTCACAATATCAGTTTGTTGATATTATGCGGTTTAATTGGTGCCATGATATGGAACTTTATTACCTGGTATTTTGGAATACCTTCTAGTTCTTCTCATGCGTTAATTGGCGGAATGTTAGGACCTTTTGTCTTAGAATACGGTTTTAACTCAATAAATGTACAAGGTATACTATTTAGAGCTATTCTTCCGTTGTTTCTGTCTCCTATAATAGGATTTGTTACGGGATATTTAGTAACATTTTTTTTATCAGAAATATTGAAAAATCATACGCCGGCAGCGAATAACGGGCTTAAAAAACTGCAATGTTTTACTCTCTTTTTTCTCAATGCAGGACAGGGGTCAAATGATGCCCAAAAAGGGATGGGTTTAATCGTTATTTTAATGATGATAAAGGGACAAACTCATAATTTTGAAGTGCCATTTGATGTAAAATACATATCGGCTTTAATGATTTCTTTTGGATTTATATTAGGAGGTTTTAGAATAATCAAGAATGTAGGAGCAGGAATATACAGAGTGAGGCCTTTTCACTCCTTTAATGCACAGCTTAGACTTGTGCAAAATTCAAAAGCCTTCATTTAAGCCATTTCATAGACATGCTTTTTTTCTATCACTCTTGAATTTTTTATCTTTTATGTAGGATTTCCCCTCCCATTTGTCGAATTATTATATATACACTATAAAAATTTTTTTAAGGAGGAGGAATTCCTACATGTACCAGCTTCAATTACTTTTAAATATACCTGAACTCTTTACCTCTCAGTCTAAAATTGATTTCTATTCTTCTATGTTTGAAAATCTTGACCTGTCTTCAATACCTGAATTCCCTTCCTCTAATCATGGACGTAAGGGTTATTCTCATCATGCACTTTTTAGAGCTTTTATTGTTATGAAAGCTGAAAGATTCGGTACAATTTCTGACCTTTTAGATTATCTCCGCAATAATCTTATCATTGCTCATCTTTGTGGCTTCGATATTTCTAAACCTCTTCCTTCTTATTGGACTTTTCGCCGTTTTATTAATGACTTCTCTCATGATTATTTAACCACTATCTTTCAAAATCAAGTCAATATCCTCAAAAATATGGGTATTATCTCTGGTGAGTTTATTTCCATGGATTCTACTCCTATTAAAGCTAACACTAAGTTAAATAACCCTAAGTCTTTTTCTAAAAATAAATTCTCTAAAGATAATCAGCCTAAGTCTGATAAGGATTGTAAATTAGGCGTTTATTCTGCTTCTAATGATTCTTCTAATAAACGTTATAAGTTTTATTGGGGATATAAAAATCATATTATTGTTGATGCTATCTCTGGTTTACCTATCGCTGAAACTACTACTCCCGCTGATGTCCCTGATTTTGAAGTTGCTTTGTCTTTACTTGAAAAGACTAATAATTGGTTTAAACTGACTGGTACTAATTTTATCGCTGATAAAGGTTATGACGTTAAGAAACTCTATAATTATGTTAGAGATACTCTCCACGGTCATTGCTTTATCCCTCTTAACAAGCGTAATTCTAAAAATCCCCCTCTGACTGATGATGGTTATATGGTTTGTGAAGCGGGTATTAAAATGCTTAAAGATGGCAAACAGTATTTTAATGGTTTTATTAAGCAAAAATTTGTTTGCAAGTTCTGTAATTCTAAAGATGATTCTGCCTGCCCTATAAAGCATCCTAAATATTTTAATGGCAAAAAGCATAGAGGCTGTACTAAGTATGCTATTATATCTTCTGATTATAGGTCCTCTATTAATAGAGACTCCCTATATTTTAAGGCTGTCTATAGATTGAGAATTGAATCAGAAAGATATAATTCCCGCTTTAAAGCTCTGGATTTTGAAAAGGCTTATGTTAGAAATATTAATTCTGTGAGCAACCTTAATACTTTTGGCCATATTACTTTGCTTACTGTCGCTATTGTAGCTATTAAGTTGGGCAAATATGATGAGTTTAGATCTCTTGTTGCTTTGATGCAATCGGCCTAATTTTTACTGAATCTATTTCATGCCATTTTTTAACATTTGACTCCTACAGGATATTTATGCCCTTTTTTAGCCCTCTTTTTATCTTTTCTTTTCCCTTACCACTTCCTTTATGTTTGATTGTCAGTCTTGATTACTATATATTGTATGTCATACATATTTTGGCTTTTGATTATGATTATTTTATTTAATTTTGCACATCCCTAGCACAGCTTTCTTCCCTTTTAGTTGTAAGTATAGCAGCAATCATTGGTGCGCCAATCAGCGGTACACAGTTAATTAATTCTTCTATTTTAGGCATTGGAGCAAAAGAAAGACCTACAGCTGTAAGATGGCAGTTTGCGAAAGGGATGATTACAGCGTGGTTTATAACAATTCCTGTATCCTTTATAATTTCTTGTTTAATTTACGATTTGACTAAACTTTTATAAGGAAGGGATAAAAGATAAATGTGTTCAAATGGTTATTTTCCAAAGATACAGATTTTTATAAATTATTAGGAGAGCAGTCTAAACTCACATTACAAGGGGTTTATGCTTTGGAAAAATATATGATGACAGGGAATATAGAAGATGGGCATGAGGTAAATAGATTAGAAAAAATTGCAGACAGAAAAAGAGAAGAGTTAATAGATGAACTCGATAAAACTTTTATTACTCCATTTGATAGAGAAGATATATTCAATTTATCTAAAGCTATTGATGATATATTAGATTATTCTAACACTACTGTGAAGGAAATGGAAGCATATAATTTGCAACCTACTGGTGAGCTTCAGGAAATTGTGACGGTGATAAAATACAGCACAGACCTCATTTATAAATCAGTATGTAATCTTAACAGAGATAAAAGAGAGGGCATGAGACAGGCTCTAAAAGCGAAAAAATATGAAAACGAAGTAGAAAATTTATATAGAGAAAATTTGGCTAAGTTGTTTGAGGAAGAGGATATAAGATATATTTTAAAGATGAGAGAAATCTTCAGGCATTTAAGCAACTGTGCAGACAAAATAGACCTTGCAGGAGATATTTTAGGGCATATTTATGTAAAAATGATGTAAAGTGTGGTATAAAGTTATAGAGAGAGTTTTTGCGGAGGTGATGGAAATGTTGCGAACTGAAAGCGCTCATTGGGGCGCTTTTATTTTTATTCATTTTTTAATGGTGTAAATTTAGGTAGGTGCTCCGAGCAAAGATAAAAAATTAAGTGTTTTAAAGTGTATTGTTTTTTTGTATCTTATGATAAAATGTACTGTAAAGGGGGCGAGGTATATGAAAAGGATTGATAAAGTTTATAATTGTGTAAAAGAATTATGTAGCAAGCAATTTGCTGAAAGAGGAGAAGTAGTAGGAGTTTCAGCTATGGAAATTGCATATGCTCTTAATATACAAAGAACAAATGCTTCTAGCGATTTAAATGCACTTTATAAAGAAGGAAAAGTTATAAAAGTTGAAGGTAAACCAGTTTTGTATAAGGTTAAAGAACTTGATATGGTTTCTGATGAAAATGTGGTAGTGAAAGATGTATTTGACAGCATAATAGGAGCTAATTTAAGCCTAAAAAATGCCGTACAGCAAGCAAAAGCTGCTATAATTTACCCACCTAATGGCCTTCATACACTTTTGCTTGGGGAGACGGGTACAGGCAAATCCATGTTTGCAGAGGTCATGTATAGTTTCGCAAAAGAAATTGGAAGGATAAAAAGGAACGCTCCTTTTGTGACTTTTAACTGTGCTGATTATGCTAATAATCCGCAACTTTTAATGTCACAACTGTTTGGAGTGAAAAAAGGAGCGTATACTGGTGCCGATAAGGATAGAATGGGCCTTGTTGAAAAAGCAGATGGTGGCATACTTTTCCTTGATGAAGTCCATAGGCTTCCGCCAGAAGGACAAGAGATGCTTTTTTATCTGATTGATAAAGGACTTTATAGACGGCTTGGAGAATCTGAAACACAACATAAAGCGAATGTTTTAATAATATGCGCTACAACAGAGAACATTGAGTCTACTCTTCTTAGGACTTTTATAAGGCGGATACCAATGGTGATTAAACTACCAACTTTAGCAGATAGAACATATGAAGAAAGATTTGAACTTATTAAAAATTTCTTTAGAGAAGAAGCAGCTATTATTAACACTGATATTATGATCACTTCAAATGCTCTAAAAGCTCTTTTGCTTTATGAGTGTCCTAATAATATAGGTCAACTGAAAAGTGATATAAAACTTTCAATTGCAAAAGCTTATCTTGGATACATGATGAAAAGGGATAAAAGCGTATGTGTACACAGTGAAGATTTGCCTGAATATGTGAGAAAAGGATTGTTTAAGTATAGAGATGCAAAGGATGAAATTGCTAACTTTATTACTGGAGATGTAATAAAGTTTTCCGTTGATAATGTTACTCCTGTTGTTCAACATAATAAAGAGATATTTAATTTTTATGAGGCGTTAGAAGAGAAGAGGAAAGCTTTGGAGCAAAAAGGACTTAGCGAAAATGATATAAAACTCATTATGAGTATTGACATAGAGACATATCTGAAAAAATATCTTTTAAATCTTGATAAAAATAATTTGGAGGAATTATATAAAGTAGTAGATAAAAAGATTGTCGATATAGTAAACGATTTTTTGAATTATGCCAGCAAAAAACTTAACAGGCAGTTCAGTGATAAAACCTTATACGGTCTTTCTATGCATGTAGCCAGTTCTATTGAAAGAATACTAAGTGGCAAAGACATTGTAAATCATCAGTTGGAAAATATAAAGAGGGTGTACGAAAAAGAATTTGAAGTGGCAAATGTGTTAAGAGAAAGGGTCCAAAAAGAGTTTAACATAAAAGTACCTGATGATGAAGTAGGCTTTGTTACAATGTTTTTATGCCTTGACGAGGAAACAAAAGAAAAAGACGAAAGGGTAGGCATTGTTGTTGCAATGCATGGAGAGGCTGCTGCTACTTCCATTGCAGAGGTTTCCAATAGACTTTTAGGTGAAAATTATGTAATTGGATACAATATGCCACTTGATCAAAAACCAGAAGTTGCGTTAAATAATTTAACTGATATTGTAAAAAGAGTTGACAAAGGGAGAGGCGTTTTACTCCTTGTCGACATGGGTTCATTGGTATTATTTGGTGACATGATATACGAAAGAACAGGAATACCCGTCAAAACAATTGAAATGGTTTCTACTCCCATGGTTTTAGAGGCCGCAAGAAAGGCTTTACTTAACGCATCTTTAGAGGAAGTGTATGATGCAGTCGTCAATTTAAGTCCTTATGTAGGGAGAATCTATAAAGACAGTGTTAAATTTGAAGATGCTCTTAAAAAGAATGTTATTATAACTGCTTGTATAACTGGTGAAGGGACAGCAGTTAAACTTAAATCAATACTTGAAAAAGACCTCAAGTTAAAAGAGAAAGATATTGATGTTATTCCTATTGAGATTGAAAATAAAAGAGAATTCCAAAGAAAACTTCTCAACATCAAAGAAGAAAAAAATATTTTGGTTGTTGTAAGTGCTATAAATCCAGAAGATGATTCTATATTGTATATCTCTACGTCGGATGTGTTTGATAATGATAAATTATCTGTATTGAGAAATAAAATTGAAGCTCTTTCACAAATTGAGATAATTGATAACATGAAGGAGGTCATAAGAGAAAATATAAAGATAGATTCAGAAAAATATATATCTTCTTTTAAGAAATTTTACGCAGCTTTAATAAGAGAGGGGGTAAATTTAAACGAAGATATTACAATAGGATTAATACTTCATCTTGCTTGTGTAGTTGAGCGTATATTACAAGGGAAAGAGTTAATACACATGAAGAATACCCAAGAATACATTAAGAATTATCCAAAAGAGTTTGATATTATAAAAAAAGCTATAAGGATTATCGAAGAAGGATGTAATGTAAAAATTTCAGACAAAGAATGTATAACTCTGATGAAAATAATCTATTCACTTTAATACACATATGTGTATTAAATACGTTTTTAAATGATACACATTGAAACGGTTCAATAAACATTGTCATTGAAGGCGGAAAAGTAGCAATTTTGTAGAGGCGATTACTATTTGGCATGAGATTTGCATAAAGTATAATACAGAAGATTTTAGACGTGAGCAAAATTAACTAAAATTATCAAAAACGAAAACAAAATTATACAGAATATATAATATACAAGCATCAAAAACTTCGTTTGAACATTGAAAATCAAATAAAGGCAAAGAAGAGGCTAAAAAAGGGTATAAATATCCTGTAGATGGTAAATAAAGGCACTAAACATTGCATGATGGGAGTATCCCTTACGGGACCTGAGTCAGAAGAAGGGAATTCAGGTATTAGAGATAGGTCAAGATTTTCAAACACAGAAGAATAGAAATCAATTTTAGATTAAGAAGTAAGGAGTTCAGGAATACTTAAGAGTAATTGAAGCTGATACATGTAGGATTTTCTCCTTATAAATTCGACAAATAAGGGAGGAAATCCTACATAAAAGATAAAAAAATTAAGAGTGATAGCAAGAAAGTACATCCTAGGAGTGGCTTAAATGAAGGCTTTCAAATTATGCACAAGCCTATATAAATAGAAAGGGAGGGGGTGAAAAAACTTTGGTGAGGATTGTATTAGTTTGTGCTGCGGGTTTGTCAACTGGTTTACTAGTGGAGGCTATTAAAAAAGCTGCAAGTAAAAGGGGGCTTGATATTTCTGTTGAAGCAGTAGGTGTTGAACGACTTGAAACCAAGATAAATAATGCTGATGTAGTTTTATTAGGTCCTCAAATTCGGTTCCGAGAAGAAGAAATAAAAAAATAGCTAAAGTTCCGGTTGCTGCTATTGATCCGATGACTTACGGAACCATAAATGGCGAGAAGGTGTTAGAACAAGCGTTGAGTCTCTGCAAAGCAAATGAATAATAACAAGACTTTGCTTATAGGAGTTGATGTAAAAATAGAGTTGGGTTTTGCCATAACCTTAAACGAAATTAATTAAGTGAGGCAAATTTATTGCCTTTAAGATTGATTATACAAGGGGGCTAATATTATGTTGGGGAAAGTTACATCGTTTGTTGAGAAGTGGGTGGTTCCAATTTTCGAACCTATTGGACGCGAGAGGCATATGGTTGCTGTAAGAGATGGGTTTGTTGGTGCAATGCCATTCTTTATTGTAGGAAGCTTTTTTATCTTATTCGCTAATCCTCCTGTACAGTCTTGGGCTGATGCAATAGCTCCTTATAAAGATCTTATTATGACACCATTCAGGATGACAATGGGTATTATGAGCATATACGTTTGCTTTGCGTTGGCTTATAGCCTATCGAAATCATATGATTTAAACCCGTTATCTGGTGGGCTAGTGGCAATAATGACATTTCTATTGGTAGCTGCACCCATTACAAGAGTAGATTTAGCAAACGGGGCACAGGGGTTATTTGTACCGACAGATTATCTTGGTAGTGCTGGATTGTTTACGGCTATGTTAGTAGGAATAGTGGCGGTGGAAATATTTCGTTCTATGGTAAAAAGGGGAGCGACAATTAAGATGCCAGAAGGTGTACCGCCAGTTATAGCAGCAGCATTTGAATCTCTTCCTACGATTGCCGTATTGATAATTATATTTTATCCATTGAATCTTGCAATAAAATATGCTACTGGTCAGCCTATACCTGGGATTATAATGAAGTTATTCGAACCATTAGTAGCGGTTAGTGATAGTATTGGCGCTGTATTTTTAAGTTCGACGCTAGCTCAGCTCCTTTGGTCAGTAGGTATACATGGCGGTTCGATTGTACTTGGAATCCTAAAACCATTTATGATGCCCTTAATAGACCAAAACGCAGCGGCGTGGGCAGCTGGTGAGCCGATGAAACATATCTTCGTATATCCATTTTATTCATTTTATCTGAGTATAGGCGGATGTGGTGCAACATTAGGACTTGCAATCATGTTATTAAGAGCTAAGTCTGCTCACTTAAGAAATATTGGTAAAGTGGCACTAATACCGGCTATTTTCAATATCAATGAACCACTTATATTTGGTGTACCCCTGATGCTCAATCCAGTAATGTTTATACCGTTTGTATTTGCTCAAGGAATAATAGGAGTTCTAGCATATATAGCACATCTTCTAGGATGGGTTCGTCCCATGTTTATAATACCTCCGTGGACAGCTCCTGCGCCGGTAGGTGCATTTCTTGCGACGGGTGGTGATTGGAGATCCATTATATTAGTAATAGTGCTAACAGTAATTGCGACTCTTATTTACTGGCCTTTTCTTAAAGTTTATGACAAGCAAATGTTTGAGCAGGAGCAGAAAGCTGCACAGAAAGATGCGCAGTAAGACAAAAGTATATTTAAAATATATTTAAAGAGAATATAATCTTTTCACAGGATCTCCATTACAATTCGTGGGAGATCCTGTGAAAAGACTTTCTTAGTTTCAAGTGGTGAATATTTCAAGTGGTGAATAAATGTCTAATGAAAAATTTACTCTTGAAGATAATAAATCCAAGTGGCCTCCATGCAAGGTCAGTTGCAATGTTTGTTCAGGGTTAATTAAGAAAAGTTAAGAAATATTCTTGTATAATGGCAGGGGGAATAAGTTCAAACAAAGCAACAAAAGAATCAGAGAGTTTAATAAAGTTAGGTTTCTCTTCTTCAAAGAAAGGTTGGACATTATTATAAATAATTAAATAATTATAAATATTTAGAGATAATTGTTTGGCTTTGATTTTAGAGGATTTCCTCCGTTTTGTTTTTGAATTTGGTAGTCTATGTAAGAATTCCACAAAAGCGGAGGAATTCCTTTGAAAACATATAGCAGAACCCTCTAATTTTTAAGGTTTTGGGGTTCTGCAAGGGTCTTATCTACACATAAAAATCTACACATAAAAAACACATAAAAAATAGGAGGGATGTTTTTTATGAAATTAGCAATAATTGGAGGAGGTAGTGCATACATACCACATCTTATGCACAATTTGATGTTAGTACATGAAAGGTTGCCTTTTACTGATATCACATTAATGGATACTAATACAGAACGCTTGAATATCATGGCAGACTATTGCGAAAGATTGGTTAAAAGGGTAGGGGTTAAAACTAAGATTAATCGGACAACAGATTTGAGGGCTGCAATAGAAGGTTCCAAAATTGTAGTATCTACCATAAGGCCTGGTGGGAATGAATTGAGAGCAATAGACGAGAAAATTGCTATAAAAAATGGTGTTGTGGGACAGGAAACAACGGGACCTGCAGGTTTTGCCTTTGCATTAAGATGTATTAGGCCATCAATAGAGATAGGGAAAACAATTGAAGAAGTGGCTCCCGATGCATTCCTTATATCAGCTACGAACCCAGCAGGAATAATTACTGAGGCTATATCTAGGTATACAAAAGCGAAAGTCTTCGGAATGTGTCATGGAGGTATTACTTTAGATAATAAGGTGGCACGACATTTTCTAAAAATTGATGATCCTAAAAGAGTAAAGGTTATTTATGCAGGCATTAATCACTTGGGTGTGGTACTGAAGGTGCTTCGTGATGGGGTGGAGGTACCTCGTGAAGAGATGGTGGAGAGGATTGCAGAGTTTTTTGCAAACCAGCCTTTACATGACAGAATTGATCCTGAATTCGTAAGGTTGTGGAAGTGGCCTTATTTTGTTGGTCTCTATTGGCATTATTGGTACCATACTGATAGGATATTTGAACTTGAAAGGAAAAGAGAAAAAACACGTGGTGAAGAGGTAGTAGCAACGCAAAAAGAACTTTTTGAAGCAATTCAACACGCTTCTCATTGGGACGATCTGCCATTAAAGATGCGTGCAAGAGGGTCGACGGAGCTTGAACGCAAAGAAATGGCTGAAAGTGCACTAGCGGGATATGTAAGGGGTATGATTGCTACAATGGATGGCTTAATTAATGATACAAGAGAGATATTAGCACTAAATGTACCTAATCAAGGAGCAATAGATGATCTGGATGACGAAGCATCAATTGAGGTTTCTGGGGTCCTTACAAGAAGTGGCTTTATGCCGTTTAGAATTGGCAAGCTTCCTCTTGAAATTAGAGGTTTAATTGTGGCTGTTAAAACATATGAGACATTGACGATAAAAGCAGCTGTTGAAGGTTCCTATGAATATGCATTAAAAGCGTTAATGGCACACCCATTGGTACGACAATATGAACTGGCCAAAAAATTATTGGATGAATATTTGATCGCTGATAAGGAATATTTACCTCAGTTTAAATCAGTAATTGAAAAAATTGAAGCAAATAAGTCATTAGAATAGCTCGTTTTCAACTGGGGTTGAGCTTATTTGTCTTTAGCAGAGTCTTTGAAAGTTGAAATGGTGAAAGATTTTGTAAATTTGAGAGAAAGACAAACGGTAAAATGTCAAGGGGGTAATTAAAAAATTTCTGATGCATTTAAAGGGCAAAAAGACAAAAAGATACCCTTCTTCCAATATACCAATAAATGGTAGTGGAAGTTCCAGAACAAGATTGTTTACTAATCTTTAACAAAAAAGTATTTAAATACTAGCAACACCTTTTTCTTGATATATTTGACCTTTGCTGAGCATTGCAAAGATCAGAGGAATTAATCTTCTAGCAGTTAAGACGAGGGCACGTTTATGTTGGTGTTTAGGTACCTCGCGATACTTCTTGTTGTAGTACTCTTTAAACCTCACTGTGTGCACTCTACCACAGTTAGCGGCTTCAACAAGATAGTATCGCAGGTACTGATCACCACACTTAACCAAAGAAGTATCCTGGGTATTGAAATTACCAGATTGATATTTATTCCATCTATAAGCTGCTGAGCTTAAATCATTAGGGAAGAAGAAAGCTTTTTTAACTCAACGAATGCCGGTCTCATCAATAAAAGAAGTAGCATTTAATTCACTAGAAATATTAATGCCCACGATAAGTGTAGAGCTCATGGATAAATTCACGCTCCTTTTTGTAAAAAGTTTTTTAAAGGTCCTTTGTCTCTGAGAGTTATTTGTAATACACCCTCGCCGTGATTAGTGCTCAGATTTAGCTTATAGGTTGCCTGACCATCGATGCTCAGGCGATGGCCAGATAAGCTAAAGAGGCACAACAAACGAGTATGTATTACTCAAATAACTCCAGAGGTTCAGTCTTTCTCGAGTGGTGATACTGATTTGTCAGCATTCCACAGGAGGTGGCCAAAATTACCTCAGTAAACTTAAAAGGGACCTTCCACTTTTAAGTTTATCAGAGACAAAGGACCATTTAAATAAAAAATGAGAGATTTAATTATGAGATTATTTTACCAGGGTAAAAATGGTTTTTGAGGGTTTGATTTGTATGTTTATTATTAAATTTTTAATGTGGATTACAATCATAATACGAGCTAAGTTACAAAATATTGAGATAGGAGGTAAATAAAATGGAAATTCGTGATAAGCATCCTTATATGATGTGGGAAACAATTTTATCAACGCCAAATTTAATTCCTGAAATAGGCAACCATATGGAAGAAATAAGAAAAGTAGCTAAGCTCTTAAGGGAAAAGGATTTTGTATATATAACTGGATGTGGCACTTCATATAATCTAGCACTTACATTCGCGAATTTTTTGAATAATTATGGCAAAAAGTGTGCTATAGCACTGCCAGCTTACGAAATGTTACATCATGTTGATGTGGTAGATGCCTCTAAATCAGCAATAGTTTCGATATCACATTCTGGTGGAACTGGGGCTTCAGTACAAGTGCTGAATAAATTGTTGCAATCTGATATTTTAAAGATAGCCATAACAAATACTGACAAAAGTAGAATAATGAACGTAGCTGATGCGAGTATACTTGTACCGGGGTGGGAAGAAGTTGGTCCTAAAACTAGAAGTTATACCTTAGGTTTGATTGTTGCTTTATTGGTTTCAATGTTAGTTGGTGAGAAAGACTTTGAAATAGTAGAATACTTAGAACGAATAAGCAAAGGACTAAAACAAGAAATAGACAGGTGGGTGACAGAGATTAAGGATCTCAGCGAGAAAATGTTAGGACGCAGGATATATGTAGTAGGTGCTGGTCCTAATTATGGAGTTGCTGCAGAAGCTGCATTAAAGATTATGGAAACAAGTAATGTTCCTGCTTTTGCTATGGAACTGGAAGAAATCGGACATGGGCCTATTGCAACTGTGGTTAATGAAGAAACTGTGTTGTTTGTTTTGAAAACTCCTAAAGATGAAGCTCGGGCTAAAGATGTAGTAAATGCGGCAAAAGAAATGGGAGCAATGGTAGTAGAGTTTTCTAACAAAATAACTGAGGGTGGAGTAAAGATACCTTATGATGATGAATCTTTAATACCAGTTTATACTATAGTTCCTATGCAAATGGTGGCATATTGGCTTGCTGTATCAAGAAATGTATTTCCTGATTTAATTAGAAAGAGAGGAGATAAACATAAAAAAGCATTAGATATAATCCTTGGCTAATTTAGAAAATAATAGCGCTCCATGATTTCTCAGGGGCGCTATTTATAAAAAACGACAATAGAAGGGAAAGTATAGAAAATAGAAAAACTATTTAAAAAAATAATAAAGAAAGGATGGGAAAAATGTTTGAACTGAAGGGTGTAATACCTGCCTTGGTTACTCCAATGACGAAGGATTATAAATTGGATTTAAAAGGATTGTGTGAATTGATAGATTTTCAAATAAAATCAGGGTCTGACAGCATAATAGTTGGTGGTAGTACAGGTGAATATAATCTTTTGACTGAGGATGAACGTCGCGAGATAATAAGAGTAGCAGTTGAGTATGCTGCGGGGAGAATTCCTGTTATAGCAGGGACGGGTAGTAACAGCACAGATGCTACTATTCGATTATCAAAGTATGCAGAAGAAGTTGGGGCAGATGCAGTATTAGTAATAAATCCGTATTATCCAAACCCTGGACAGAATGGATTGTATGAACACTTTAAAGAATTAGCAAAATCCGTAAATATACCTATTATCATCTATAATTGGCCCGCAGGTACAAATATTGATATATCAATAGAAACACTTGAAAAACTCAGCGAATTTGACAATATTATAGGCATAAAAGATACAGCTCCGCTCGAACATACAATGTTACTTATAGCACATTTTGGGAAAAGGTATGCTATTACAACAGGCCTTGAAATATTTTTCTTGTCTGCTATACAATTGGGGGCAACTGGTGGGATAGGGGTTGCGCAAAATATAATTCCACGGCAAATGGTAGAACTTTATAAAATGGCTATGATCGAGCCAGAAGCTGCAAAAGAGCTACATTATCGTTTATTACCGTTATATGAAGTTTTGTTTATTGAGCCTAATCCCGTGCCTATTAAGACGGCATTAAATATTATGGGTATGCCAGCTGGTCCTTGCAGACCCCCTCTTCAGCCAATGCGTCAGGAAAATATAGAAAAACTTAAGACTGTTCTAAAAGAGCTGGGTCTTTGCTAAACATAACTAGTAAAATGGCAGCATAAAGCAGCATAAAAACGAAATATATTGAGGTGGAGTTGAAGGAAACATGTACAGGGTGGGTGTCATTGAGAATGTTAACAAAAGAAGTCAAAATATAATTGAAGCAAATCTTGGAGGAGTAGCGGAGATTATTTATAAAACGAATATATATGATATTGTACCTGCAAAAGAAATTATTGATATGGATGCGATAATATTAGGTGATGCTAAGGTTACAAAGGAAACGATTGTAGGTGCTAACAAGTTAAGAGTAATCGGACGTCTTGGGGTTGGTATTGATAATATAGACACAGAAGCATGTAAACAGAAGGGTATAGTTGTGGTAAATACACCCGGTGAAAATGCAATATCTGTTGCAGAACATGTGTTTGGATTGATATTAGCTGTTAGTAGACGTCTTACATGCCTTGATAAGCTTATTCGGGAGGGTCGTTGGAAAGAAAAAATAAAGTATGAAGGGATTGAACTATTTGGCAAAACTATTGGTATCATAGGAATGGGAGCAATTGGAAAGGAAGTTATGCGTATAGCTTTAGGATTTGGTATGAACGTGCTATATAATGATATTGAAGAGAATAAAAACATTCAAAGAGAAAATGTGATGTATGCATCTCTCGAAAGCGTTTTAAGTAAGAGTGATATAGTAACGCTTCATGTTCCTTTGACACAAAAGACCTATCATTTAATAAACAGGGAAAAAATAAAACTGATGAAACAAGGTGCGATATTGATAAATACTGCACGTGGAGCGATTGTAGACGAAGATGCGCTATATGATGCATTGTCAGAAGGCTTGATAGGTGGTGCGGGTATTGATGTATATACATCAGAACCGCTATACACTCATAAATTTTTTAAACTGGAGAACGTGGTATTGACGCCACATGTAGGGGATTTTACAAAAGAAGCCCAAGATAGAATATTAATGAGAGTATGTTCTGAAATTAAGAAATATCTTATATTTGATTCAAACTAGAGGTGGGAATTCTGAAATGATAAAAATCAAAGTAGAAAAATTGAAAAAAATAGTACAAGAAATACTGAGGGGGTACGATATTTTACCTGCGGATGCAGAAGAAATTGCTAATCACCTTATTAAAGCTAATATTATGGGTATGGATTCACATGGTGTTATGAGACTACCTTATTATTTAGAAGAAGTAAAAAAGGGAAATATTAACAAACTTCCGACTTTTAAAACAAAACGAATTGGCGACTTTACAATAATTGATGGGGATAAGGGTTTTGGACAGATTGTTGCAAGATATGCTACGGAGCACGCAATTACTTCTGCTAAAGGAAAGGGAATAAGTGTTGTTGGTGCTAAGAACCTTAGTCATGTTGGGATGTTGGGTTACTATACTCTGATGATCGCTGAACACGGAATGATAGGGTTTGCCACTACAAATACTGATCCGGCAATTGCGCCAGTTGGTTCAAGAAAAGCTGCGCTAGGGACAAATCCCATATCGATTGCAATTCCTACTGGTAATTCACCGATTCTCTTAGATATGGCGTTGTCTGTGGCATCGGGTGGGAAAATTCTTTTTGCGAAAAAGCACAACGAAAAAATTCCTATTGGTTGGGCTCTTGATGCTGAAGGGAACCCCACCCAAGATCCTAACGAAGCATTGAATGGGACGTTGCTCCCGATAGGTATGCACAAGGGTTATGGGTTGGCATTAATTATTGATATAATTTGTGGTATCTTAATTGGTGGAGGGTATGGACTTGAACTTCAGCCGGGGTGGGCTTCACAGGGTGGTTTGATGGTAATGGCAATAGATATAGAACTAATAAAGCCTTTAAAAGAGTTTTATATTGAGATACAAAGGTATTTGGAGATTATTAAAGGGCTACCTACTGCTCCGGGATATAATAGAATTATGATTCCTGGAGAAGATCTGTTTGAGAAAATCGAAAATAATAAAGAAGATATACAACTTGATGATGAGACTTATAAATTATTGCTACAACTTGCTGAAGAAGGAGGTATAAAAATATCAGATGAGTAAATGAGAAATTATATATTTTGTTTCATAGATTTTCAATAATGTAATGAATTAAAAAGAAAACTTACCCTTTATATCTTCATAAATATCAATGGTTTCTGATTAAAGCTTACAATTTAATAAGGGGAACAAGTGTTTTTACTTTGAGAGTATTCAAAAAATTTCGCGATTGTAAATAAATATGAAGAGAGGGGGAATATTATGTCCTCAGAAGAAATTATTTTTCAAATGATATTACATGGAGGTAATGCTAGAACAGAGGCATATGAGGCATTAAAATATGCTAAAGTTGGAGATTTTGAGACAGCGCAACGTCATATTGAGGCTGCATCTGAGGAACTACATAAAGCACATCAAGTCCAAGCAGATATAATCCAAAAAGAAGCAGCAGGCGGAGAGAGTAAAATAACATTATTAATGGTTCATGCGCAGGATCATGTAATGACAGCTATGGCGGAAAAAAATCTTATTGAACGGATGGTTGATTTGTATAAATTAATTTATGAAAATATGAAAAAAAACACACCATAAAAATTTGATAAAAAATAAGGCAAAAGATTTATTAATAAAATAACAAGAATTCTTAACAAAACTAATATAATTAACATTTACACTTTTGTAATTAATTATTCAGAATCTATACAGGGGAGCGTTTAAAAATGGGGATCCGAATAGATAAATCTTTGTGTACGAATTGCAGAGCATGCTTATTAGCATGCTCTATGAAAAATTTTGGTATATGTAATCCAAAATTATCATTGATGGATATCAGAGAGACTGAAAACATCTATCTTGAGGTGGTTACTTGTATTCAGTGTAAAAATGCTGTATGTATCAGAGTATGTCCGAGTAAAGCGATAAAAAGACAAAATGGTATCGTGAAAATAGACAAAGAAAAATGTGTTGGTTGTGGAATATGTGCTCAATATTGCCCACAAAGTGTAATAAAGGTGATATCAGGAAAAGCATTCAAATGTGAATTGTGTGAGGGCGCTCCAGCATGTGTACAAGTTTGTTCTACAGGAGCAATTTCATATTAGCTTGGAGGTGACTAAGTTATGTACGCTTATATGAATAAAATTTTATACATTGACTTAACTCAAAAAAAATATTATTTTAAAGAACTTCAACAGGAGATAGTAGAATTATTTATAGGTGGGAAAGGGTTAGGTTTGAAATTATTATATGATGAACTACCTCCTAAATTAGATCCTTTTAACGAAAAAAACCTCTTGATTTTTGTAAGTGGACCTCTTACCGGGACCTTAGCTCCCAGCATGAGAGGTTGCGTTATTTCAAAATCTCCTCTCAATAATATGTTTGATGATTCTTATTTTGGAGGGCATTTTATCCAGGAAGTCAAATATGCTGGTTATGACGCAATTGTAATAAGCGGAAAGTCTGAGACACCTGTTTTTATTCTTATTGAAGACGATAATGTAAAAATATTAGAAGCAGATTATTTATGGGGACTTGACACTTATGAAACTTATGATGTATTAAAAGGCAAATTAGGTAAAGACGTAAAAATTGCTTGTATTGGCCCTGCGGGAGAGAACCTAGTGAAATATGCACTAATTGATTGTGATCCACATAGGCAAGCGGGTAGGGGTGGATTAGGAGCAGTTATGGGTTCAAAAAAACTTAAGGCCATAGCCGTTAGAGGTAGTAAAGGTATAAAAATTAAAGAACCAAAATTATTCTTTGAAGAAGTTAAAAAAGCTCATGAGTTTTTAAAAGAGAGTACAAAACCCTTGGCAAAATATTCAACTTTGATAAATATCCCTTTTTCAAATGAAATGGGTTTTTTTCCTGTAAGAAATTACTCATCAGGGTCTTTTGAAAAGAGAAGTAGCATAAATTATGACCAACATGATAAGAGAGTTTGGTTACGAGATAGTGCCTGTGCGGCATGTCCTATTCATTGTAGCAAGTTAGGAGTGATCAGAAGGGGAGCGTATAAAGGTAGCTTGTGTGACAATGTAGAATATGAAACAGCAGGCCTTTTAGGGGGTAACATAGGTATTTCAAATGTAGAAGACTTGAACTACCTTAATCTTCTATGTGATAAATTAGGTTTAGATACAATTAGCGCAGGTGGAGTAGTTGGTTTTACAATAGAGGCATATAAAAATGGATTAATTTCAAAAGAAGATTTGGGCACTGACATAGACTTTGGAAATACAAAAGCTGTTGCTTTTTTACTCAACCAGATAGCTTATCGTAAAGGTATAGGCAATATTTTGGCAGAAGGGGTATTAAAAGCATCATCCATTATAGGAGGAGGAGCTGAGAAATTAGCTGTAACTATTCAGGGATATGAGGTTCCAGCGTGGGGTCCAAGAGGTTCAGAAGGAATGGGGTTAGCCTACCTGACAGGTGACCGAGGAGGATGTCATCAGAGAGCTTTTCCCATTGCTTATGAGGTGGAAGGGGTATGGCAGGGGCAACCTGTTGAGGACGGTAAAAGTATTAATTTAAAACCTGAAATAGTTATATGGGAGCAAAATTTGTTGGCGGCACTGTATTCACTAACGATATGTGAAATTGCAAGGGGAGGTATAACAGTTAATCAATACCTAGATATGTTTAAATATGCAACAGGAAGAGATATAGACCAAGATGAATTTTTTAGAATTGGAGAACGTATATGGAATTTAGCTAGATTATTTAATATAAGGGAAGGTTGGAAACAAAATTATTCGGCTATGCCGAGTCGATTTAAGGAACCTTTGCCTGACGGGAAAATGAAAGGTCATTATTTTGAAGAAAACAAATTATCGCAAATGATGTTACGATACAACCAGCTTAGAGGATGGGACGAAAATGGGATTCCCACCAACGAAAAACTTAAAGAATTAAGGTTAATATAACATAAGCACCTTTATATGGCAAAATAGAGAAGGAATTAGATAAAAAAGTAGCCAGTACAACACTTAGAAGATAAAGAAAATTATGAATGAGAAAATTATGAATAGCAACAAAAGGCGAGTAAGAAAATATGTAGCAGAGAGATTACATAAATATACTTAGAATATGGGAAAGTTACGCTGCTATATAGAGGATTAAAATCAAGTGTCACTAACGGTGTATAATTGACCCAGGGGTAACGAGAAGGAATTGACCCACCCCCTGTCGAAATATCCCTCTGATCTGAATTAAACCTCAGAGGATCGGAGGGAGATAAAAAATGCTAGGGAGTGGGTCTATTATCATGATACATGAACTCAGGGCAAAAGGCAAGAGTATTCGTGCAATTTCACGAGAAACAGGGCATTCTCGAAACACAATAAGAAAGTATCTCAGAACAGAGGGAATTCCCGAAAGAAAACCTCGTCCTAAGAGGGGCTCAAAACTTGACCCTTACAAAGATACTATTCATGAGTACATTAACATGGGAATATTTAACTGTGAAGTTATTTACGAAAGAATAAAAGAAGAAGGTTACACTGGAGGAAAGACTATTTTAAGAGACTATGTAAGGCAGTTTAGACCTTCAAAGCATATTCAGGCTGTATGCCGCTATGAGACAAAGCCTGGAGAACAAGCCCAGGTTGACTGGGGTGAATACAATTACATTGATCAGGAAACAGGAGAAGTAAGAAAACTCTATCTCTTTGTCATGGTACTTGGTTATTCAAGAGCAATGTATGTTGAATTCACAAATCGCTGTGATGTTCACACTTTCAACCGCTGCCTTATCCATGGTTTTGAATATTTTGGTGGAGTAACTGACGTTGTACTTAGTGACAGAATGAGAACTGTAATCATAGGTACAGATGCAAACAAGAAACCTTTATGGAATCCAGTATTTGAGGACCTTGCAGCAACTTTGGGATTTGTACCTAAAGTCTGCAAAGCTAGACGTCCACAGACAAAAGGCAAAGTAGAAAGTGGAATAGACTTTGTCAAGGACAATTTTCTACCCGGGAGAAGATTTTTAGATTATGGTGACTTAAATCGTCAGGCAGTAGAGTGGTGTGATAAGAAAAACAGAAGGGTACATGGTACTACAGGAGAAAGACCAATTGACAGACTAAAGAGGGAAAACTTAAAGCCTTTGCCTCCATTAGATAAATATCAAAAATTTCTGGAGGAACCAAGGAAGGTACATAAAGATGGTCTCTTAAGTTATGATGGTGTAAGGTATGGAGTACCATGGCAGTACAGCGGGAAAGAGGTAGTTGTAAGGGAGAAAAATGGCAAAATTGAAGTTCTCTATGATAGCAAGATAATAGCAGTACATGACAAACATTATCGTTCAGGAAGTCCAGTTTTTCTCAAAGACCAGTACAAAGGCTTAAAAGCAGCAGAAGGTCTGCTTTATCCCAGACCAAAAGCAATCAAGTTATTTTCACTAGAGGTTGAGAGACGTTCCCTTAGCCTTTATGAAAGTCTAGCGGAGGTGACAGGATATGATAGATCTGGAGAAAGCCAGACTACATCTTGAAGAACTGGGACTTCTGAGTGCAGCTTCTTTACTTGAATCACTCCTTGAAAGAGCGCAGCACAAAAACAGCACATATCTTGACTTCTTAAATGAGCTTCTTGAAACAGAACTTCCAGAGAGACAGAAGAGAAATATTGAGGTAAGATTCAAACTAGCCCGACTTCCATACCGAAAAACGCTAGCAGAATTTGACTTCACATTTCAGCCAAGTATAGATGAGAAGCTGATAAAAGAACTTGCTACGATGGCCTTTGTACACCGTGCGGAGAATGTAATATTTCTTGGCCCTCCTGGAGTGGGTAAGACACATCTAGCTGTAGCACTTGCTGTAGAAGCACTATCGCAGGGAATACCAGTTTACTTTATCGCCTTATCAAAACTAATTGAAGACCTTAAAAAAGGTTATGAAGAGAACAGATTAGACAGAAGGATGAGGAACTACATAAGGCCAAGGCTTCTTGTTATAGATGAAGTAGGATATTTGCCTTTAGATAACCTTGGAGCAAATCTCTTTTTTCAGCTGATAAGTGCACGGTATGAGAGAGGGAGCATAATACTTACAAGCAACAAAGGATTTGGGGAATGGGGTGAACTAATGGGGGATCCGGTTCTTGCAACTGCAGTTTTGGACAGATTGCTGCACCATGCTCATATAATCAACATAAGGGGTAACAGCTATCGTTTAAAGGATAGGTTAAAGACTGGTCTTTATTACGGTAGTCCAAACGGTAAGGCTTAAATTAAAAAAATGTAGGGTGGGTCAATTTAAAACCGTTGAAAATGGGTCAATTTTAATCCGCTATTGACAACAAGAGACCTGTGATTGCTAAGTTTTTCGATTCTTATTAAACATAGTGTAAAATTATCGTAGGATTTTTAAGTGAAAAAAACAAGAGACAACCCCTGTGATAAAATAGAATTTGCAGACACAAAATCATAGAAGGGGTGATATTATATTGATTAAAGTAAAGGTATTTGGAACCTTTAAAGAGGGGAGAGAAAAGGAAATAAATTTTGATTATTTTGAGGGAATTACAGGAAGATTTATAATAAACAAACTTAACATAAAAGAAGAAGCTGTAGCAATATTTTTAGTAAATGGACTTGATGGGAAGCTTGATGATCCTCTTAGTGATGGAGATGTGATTTCCCTTTTTCCACCTGTTGGTGGTGGTTGAGGGAAAGGAGTGTCTTTATGGGAAGATACGACAGAAATATGAATATGCTATCTAAGGAAGAAAATGAAAAACTAAAGGACTTTAGGGTTTGTGTATTGGGATGTGGAGGATTAGGTGGGTATGCTATTGAAATGCTTGGTAGATTAGGTATAGGATATATAACTGCAGTTGATAAGGATGTTTTTGAGGAAACGAATTTAAACCGCCAGATTTTAAGTGATATGAATTCATTGGGTAAAAGTAAAGCATTAATGGCGGCGGAAAGAATGAAACTTGTCAACCCAGAAGTTTTTGTAAAAGCTATTGTAGATGAATTTAATTTTGAAAATGGAAAAGATATCATAAAAGGACATGATATTGTAATCGATGCTCTTGATAATATTGAGGGAAAGCTTACTTTACAGGATATCTGCGAGGAGCTTGGCATTCCATTTGTTCATGGTGCTATTGCGGGCTGGTATGGGCAGGTTACTACAGTTTTTCCTGGCGATAAGACGCTTAAGTTTTTGTATAAAAAAGAAATGAGGAAGGGAATTGAAAAAGAACTTGGCAATCCTTCGTTCACTCCTGCTCTTGTTGCTTCCATTCAAGTTAGTGAAGCACTAAAAGTTTTGATAGGAAGAGGAGAAGTATTAAGACGGAAGGTGTTATTTATAAATACCTTTGAGCAAGAATATGAGATTATAGTTCTTTGAAATTGGTGTACTATTGTAACGAAAGGACGAAATAAACTTAATATTTTATTACTTATTCTCCGAGTCTGTAATCCTAGGGCAAGAGCTATGGATTATAGGCCGATAGGGTAGTGCTGGAAACGGTGCTGCCTCCCGCCTGGAAAGGAGAATAGGAAGGCTGCTATTCTCCTTTCGCATACTAAAACGAAAGGAGTTTTTTTATGAAGGTTCTTTGTCAATAGTTGGGGTGGGTATTTTTCTGAATGTTGTTATTGTAGGTCCTAAGAGTGATCCTGCAAAGGTACATCAAGCGGGTTCCCGCGGCGAGGGCTAAAGGTAGCTTGTTTCCGAAGGTAATATGAGGTTTCAAATGCTTGTAGAAGAGCTGTGAGAAACCTGAACTTGCGAGAATGTTTTATAATAGTAAAAGTGGCTTTCTACAGATTTAGAGCATAGTCGCAGAAAGGGCAACGATAAGTATGATGATTTTTTAGGAGAGGGCTTTTCAGGTGCCCACTTATGTTTATACACTTTACGTTGTAGCTTCTGGTAGTCCTCAAGGTCTTTGCCGAAACTGTGCAAAAAGAGAGGAGGAGTGCTGCATACAGGACATTCATTGACATCTACTTCAGGAGGCTTAATGTGCCTGACATTCGACAACTACCACCTTCAACTCCAAGGGGAGGGAATCTTTCTTTTTTCTCAAATTTTCTCAAATCTTTTGGTATCAAATGTTGTAAGGTTTGATAGCCCTTAAAGGAAGGAGCATATCTGACAAACTGTCAATACCCTAGGAGGTATTAAAATTGAAGATAATAGGTGTTATAGGAACAAAAGATACAGGTAAAACCACTCTTGTAACAAAAATTGTTAGAAAATTAGTGGATGAGGGGTACAGGGTTGTCACCCTGAAACACACCCATACAGGCTTTGATTTTGCAGATAAAGACACTGGTAAACACAGAGAAGCAGGGGCAGAGCTTGTAGTCGGTAGTGGAGAAGAAACCTTTTTTCTTCTTGGTAGGAAAATGGTGCTTGATGAACTTGTAGGTACTATCCAGCTTCTTGGGGATTTCGATTTCCTGGTTATCGAGGGTTTTAAAGAGATGCCCTATGCAAACATTTCCACTTCCACTGAAAATGAATTCACAATAAGAAAGGTGGATCCATTCTCCCTTAAGGAGGAAGAATTGGATGAACTCATTGAAGTCATAAAGAACAGAAGTTACTGTTTGCTGCAGGGGCTTAACTGTAAAAAGTGTGGTTTTGAATCATGCAGGGACTTTGCAATGGCAAAGGTCCAGGGAGCTGCAGATGATATAAACTGTAAGAGCCAGCCAAAAGGGGCTCTTCTGAAAATAAATGGTCACCCGGTACCTATGAATCCATTTGTACAGGAATTTATATCAAAAACAGTTCTTGGTATGATCGATGCACTTGACATGAAAAACCACAAAATTGAGAAGGTTGAGTTAATTATAAAAAATAATTATGAATAATGCACCATAAACGCATAGATGAATTGAAATTATTAGTTTAGGATAATTACCACAGACTTAAGGATCTTATGACAGGAAGAGTAATGTGAAGTGTTATTAGTTTTTTTTAACCAATGCTGGTGTTCTTACTATAAATAATGTTGGGGTGGACAAAAATTATGTATCTAAGATCGCTTGACGAAGCTAATTAATCGAGATAAAAAAATTATTAAAAGTAAGGAGAATAACTCTCCGAGCCTTTATGTCTAAGGGGCGAAGAGCCCTATGAGATAAAGGCCGATAGGGTATTGATGGAAACATCAATGCCTCCCGTGTTGGAAAGGAGAGGCAATGCATTTGCATTTATGCAAAGCAAGAATGCGTAAGGTAAAGTAATTGTGTCCTTGCTTTGCGAAAACGATGCAGTGCCTTCTCCGGAAGGCATTTTTTTGTACCTTTGTTAGGGACTAATTTTAATGGTAAAAGCTAAAGAATGGAATCTTTCCAGTTTTAATAGGTAAGGTTTAAACAAAAACTAATAGTGATGATGGAGGATGAATACCATGGCAAGAATATCAAAGAAGTTTTTGATGATCCTTTTATATTCTATTTTGTTGTTTAGTTTATTTTCTCTGAACGGTTGTACAGGTTCTAAAACTTCAGAGAAGATTTCCCCAGGTAATCGAGATGTAATTTTGGCGACAACAACAAGCACGCAGGATAGTGGGCTTTTGGATTACCTTTTACCGATCTTTGAGAAAGAAACAGGATACAAAGTAAAAGTGGTTGCCGTGGGGACAGGACAGGCTCTGGAGATGGGAAAAAGGGGGGAAGCAGATGTTCTTCTTACACATGCTCCTGCGGCAGAGAAAGAACTTGTGGACAACAAGGATGTTATAAACTATCAGTTGGTAATGCACAATGATTTCATTGTGGTTGGTCCTTCAGAGGATCCAGCGCAAGTTAAGAATGCGGTTTCAGTAGAAGCAGCCTTTCAGGCGATTGCTGAAAAAGGTGTACCGTTTGTTTCGAGGGGTGATGATTCGGGTACACACAAAAAGGAATTGAGTTTATGGAAAGCAGCAGGGATTGATCCCAAGGGGAAGTCGTGGTATATAGAAAGCGGCACAGGAATGGGACAAACGCTCCTTATTGCTAACGAAAAACGGGCGTATACACTAACTGATCGGGGAACATACCTTGCATACCGCGATAGATTAGATCTTACCATTGTTCGAGAAGGAGATAAGGGTCTTCTTAATATTTATCACGTCATGCAGGTTAACCCCGAGAAACATCCTGGGAAACACATAAACAGCGATGGAGCCAAAGCTTTTATAGAGTTTATGATTTCGCCCAGAACGCAGGAACTTATTGGCAAATTTGGGGTAGACAAGTACGGGATGCCGCTCTTTTTCCCAGATGCTCAAAAAGGGAATTAGAATTAAGATAGGGAGTTGTTACGTTGTTTTAAAAAGGCTTCGTTTAAAAAAGGCAAAAAGCTCGGATTTAGCCAAAAAAATGGGATTTTTTAAGCTTGATTGAGCTAATTACAAAATATTGAGGTAGGAGTTGAATAAAAGTGGAGCTTATCTGGGAAGGCCTGAAAGGAGCATTCAAGTTTCTTGTTCATGGGGATCCAGAAATCAGAGAAATTACTCTTCTTTCTCTTAGGATTGCTGCGTGGGCTATAGGGATAAGTTCAGTCATTGGCCTTCCACTTGGGATTGCACTTGGAGTAAGCACGTTCCGTGGCAGGGATTTTCTTCTGACTTTAGCCAATACCGGCATGGGACTTCCACCGACAGTTGTGGGGCTTTGGGTAGCTATTGTGCTATGGCGTACCGGCCCTTTAGGAGGATTAAAGCTGATTTATACTCCTACTGCCATCATCATTGCTGAAGTAATTCTTACCGTGCCTATTATTATAGCTTTGGTAGCTGCAGCTGCGTCGGATAAAAAAGCTAAATTACACGATTTTTTTCTTTCTTTAGGGTTGAACCCTCTTCAATATATGTGGCTTTTACTTCGGGAAATTCGTAGCTCAGTTTTAACAGCAATCATTGCCGGTTTTGGACGTGCAATTTCGGAGGTAGGAGCAGCAATGATGGTAGGAGGGAACATCGCTGGGGAAACCCGCACGCTTACCACCGCTATTGTTCTTGAAGTATCTAAGGGTGAGTTTGACCGCGCGTTAGCGATAAGTTTTGTACTTCTTGCCTTATCGTTTTCTATTACTGCCTTTATTACCCACCTTCAGTATCAACAAAACTTAAAGTAGAAGCGGGAAAAACAAGAAATAATTAGATTAAAGAAAGGAGGTAGAGGAGTATGAATTATATGTTTGAACGCAAAGCTACCGATTTTCGGGATATAGAGAATCAAACGCCGGTTATTATAGCCGAAGATATTAGTGTACGGCGCAATGAACGCTTTATCCTGCGAAACATAAGCCTCGTTTTGCATCAAGGGGAACGTTTGGGACTTGCGGGTCCCAATGGTTCAGGAAAAAGTACGCTCCTTAAAGTCTTATCCTTACTAATTCCACCGTCTTCTGGGAGGCTTACAGTTCTTGGCTTTATGGGAGACGGGCGGTCTTCAGTGACTGTTCGCCGAAAGATGTCTATCGTCTTTCAACAACCGACGACGCTCACAGGGAGTGTTTTGCAAAACGTGAGTATTCCCCTGCGCATGCGAGGACTTTCTGCCCGAGAAGCAACCAAGCGGGCATATGAGTGGCTTAAGTGTTTTGATTTAGAAAAGCTTGCTTTTCAGCGGATACATACGCTTTCTGGGGGAGAACTTGCACGTCTTCAGCTAGCAAGGGCGTTTGCTATGGAACCGGAAATTTTGTTCCTTGATGAACCTTTTGCAGCAGTGGATGCTACTTCACGCAGTCCACTAAAGGTCCTTCTTCGGGAGATTCTGGCAAAAAACAAGGTTTCACTGCTTCTTATTAGTCATGATTTTCGTGACCTTCTCGATCTTACTGAGCGCACGCTGGTTCTTTTGGATGGGCACATTGTTGCACAAGGTAAAACCCAAACTTTGCGCATACAATCTCCACTCGTGCGTGAGATTTTTCCGGAGTAAAGTTTTTCGGGATACAAAGGTTGCTCAATATGTCTCTACTCTAATACTTATTTAAGCAGTTTGCGAAAAAAGTTTTTTATTTCAAGTAGAAGGAATACTAATTACTATACTTTTATTATAAATGAAGGCAGGATAAAAAAATAAATTAGTGAGGAAAAGCAAGAAAGGGGATGATAAATTAATGATTAAAGTTGCTATTTTGACTGTTAGTGACAAGGGTTTTAGAGGAGAGAGAATTGACACAACATCATCTGCTATAAAAGAAGTTTTAGATCCAGCGATATATTCTATTGAAGAAATAAGAATCGTTCCAGATGAAATAGAAGATATAAAACGTGAACTAATAAGATTTTGTGATGAATTAAAAGTTGACCTTGTTTTGACAAATGGAGGAACTGGATTTTCAAAGAGGGACGTAACACCAGAAGCAACGATGGCTGTGGTTGAGAAATTGGTTCCTGGAATTCCAGAAGCAATGAGGGCAAAGTCTTTAGAAATAACTCCACATGCTATGCTATCTCGTGCAGTTGCAGGAATTAGAAAGAGCACTTTAATCATAAATCTTCCAGGAAGCCCTAAGGGGGCTGTTGAAAACTTAAATGTTGTTTTACCTGCTCTTAAGCATGGAATTGAGATTTTAAAGGGTGAAGCTTCAGAATGTGCAAGAAAGGACGATTAAAATGGAACTTTTAAAACTTGTTACAGTAAAAGAGGCAAAGGAGATAATAGAAAAAAATATTAGTTTTAAACCTGGCATAGAGAAAATAAGTATTTTAAATTCGTTAGGAAGGATTTTAGCAGAAGACATATATGCACCGGAAAATGTTCCCGATTTTAGAAAATCAACCGTTGATGGATATGCTGTGATTTCGAGTGATGTTTTTGGAGCGAGTGAGAGTTTACCTGCAATTTTAAAGCTTGTTGGAGAAGTCAAGATAGGAACGGAACCAACCCTGGATATAATGCCAGGAGAGTGCATGTATGTTCCAACAGGGGGTATGCTTCCTAAAAGTGCCGATACTGTTGTTATGATTGAATACACAGAAAAACTTGATGATGAAACTATTTTAGTCAATAAACCAGCTGCGCCCTTTCAAAACATAATTGAAATTGGAGAAGATGTAAAAAAAGGTGAACTCATTTTAAAAAAAGGCACAAAATTGAGACCCTACGAGATAGGGGTTTTATCAAGTCTTGGAATATTAGAGGTGGAGGTTTATAAAAAAGTAAAGGTTGGAATTATTTCCACAGGCGATGAGATAGTGGACCCTAAGGAGAAAATTAATAAAGGACAGGTCAGGGACATAAATAGCTATCTGTTATACTCTCTGTGTCTTGAAGAAGGAGCAGAGCCTGTTCTATACGGCATTGTTAAAGATGATTATGAAAAATTAAGAGAGAAATTGCAAGCGGCAATAAGTGAATGCGATTTAGTTTTGATGTCGGGTGGCAGTTCAGCCGGCAACAAAGATGAAACTCTCAGGGTTATAGGTTCATTTGAAAATTCGAATATTTTTATTCATGGAGTTGCTATACGACCTGGGAAACCTACGATTGTTGGAAAAGTAGGGGATAAATTCATATTTGGACTTCCGGGGCATCCACTGGCCTGTGCGGCAATATTTAAAACCCTTGTTATTCACTATTTGGACAGGATAAAGAATTTTGAAAGAGAAGAATATCCGGTTGAGTGCAGGTTTGCCGTAAACTATCATAAGGCTGAGGGTAGAGCAGAATTTTTACCTATTAGTATAAAAGAAGCGGAAGGAAAATTAATTGCGTATCCCACTTATTATGAATCAGGGCTTATATCTCGTTTTGCAAAATCCTTTGGATATGTTTACATTGAAAAAGAATTAGAGGGCATATCTGAAGGACAAATAGTTAAAGTTTATAAATTTTAGGAGGGTGCTATGAGGCAAAATATCTATCTTTCAAATATAAGCTTGAATGAGGCAATAAATATTTTTCTTGAAAAAATAAAAGATTTTAAGGTTGAAACAGAATATGTAAAAACTTATGAAGCAAATGGTAGAATTACAGCAAAACCTATATTTGCCAAAATTTCATCGCCCTTTTACAACAGTTCTGCTGTTGACGGGATTGCAACAGTAGCAAAAAAGACATTTACTGCCACAGACAAAAATCCTGTAAGGCTTAAAGAAGGAGTTGATTATGTAGTTGTTGATACAGGTGATCCTATTCCAGATGAATATGATTGTGTAATTATGGCTGAAGATTTAATATGGGTATCTCAAGATGAGGTTGAGATAATAAAGCCTGCTATTCCATGGCAAAATATACGACAAATTGGTGAGGATATAGTAGAAGGACAACTTATACTTCCTCAAAGCCATAGGATAAGACCGGCTGATATTGGTGCTTTGATTGCAGGAGGAGTATTTGAAGTTGAAGTTTATAAAAAGCCTAAAGTTGCAATCATTCCGACAGGAACAGAGCTGGTAGAACCGGGGGAAGAACTTAAAGTTGGAGATATAATAGAATTTAACTCAAGAGTTTTTGCCGCGCAGGTTAAAGAATACGGCGGAATTCCAACAAGATTTGATATTGTAAAAGATGATTTTGAGAAATTGAAAGCTGTTGTTGATAAAGCTTCAAAGGAATACGACATTATCCTATTAAATGCTGGTTCATCTGCAGGACGTGAGGATTATTCTAAAAAGGTTATTGAAACCTTAGGTGAAGTCTATATTCATGGAATTGCTATAAAACCTGGAAAGCCAGTTATACTAGGAAAGGTAAACAATAAGCCTATTGTTGGAATACCAGGTTTTCCTGTTTCAGCTTATTTTATAATGGAAAACATAGTTAAGAAGCTTATCAACTTTGTTCAGGGATATGATATAAAAGATAAAGATAAAAGATATATAGAAGCAACTCTTTCAAAAAGAATTATGTCATCTTCAAAATATCTTGAGTTTGTAAGAGTAAAACTTGGTTTTATAGACGGTAAATACATCGCAGCGCCAATTGAACGAGGAGCAGGTACTACAATGAGCCTTGTAAGGGCTGATGGGATTTTGGAAATACCTGAGGAGCTTGAGGGTTATGAAAAAGGGACAAGGGTTAATGTAAACATATTAAAAAGCGAAGACGAGATTAAAAATACAATTCTTTGTATAGGAAGCCACGATTTGATACTTGATATTGCAGCAGATCTTCTTGCCAAAAGAGGAAAATTCACGCTATCTTCAGCCCATGTCGGAAGCATTGGGGGAATACTCTCATTGAAGGATAGGGAAACACATTTTGCAACAATTCACCTTCTTGATGTGGAAACGGGTGAGTATAATAAATCTTATGTGAAAAGATATATTCCAAACAGAAAAATTGCCCTTATAAAATTTGTAAAAAGAATTCAGGGGCTTATGGTTAAAAAAGGTAATCCACTAGAGATTAATTCTTTGGAGGATATTGTAAAAAAAGGTGCAAGGTTTGTGAACAGGCAAAAGGGATCTGGCACAAGGATTTTGCTTGATTATGAATTAAAAAGATTGGGTATAAATCCCAAAGACATTATAGGTTATGAAAGGGAAGAATATACTCATATTTCGGTTGCAGCACAAATAGCTAAAGGAAATGCAGATGCTGGACTTGGGGTATTTTCTGCTGCTAAGATTATGGAGCTTGATTTTATTCCGATAGCAAATGAAGAGTATGACATTGCAATTCCCGTTGAGTACTTAGAACTTGAAGGGGTAAAGCAGTTTTTGGAGGTTATAAATTCAGAAGAATTTAAAAATGAGATTGATAAGCTTGGAGGGTATGACTATAGCAATTTAGGAGAAATTATCATTATCGAGTAAAGGAGAGTTTTTATGAGAGATAGGTTAGGAAGAAATGCTGATTATTTAAGAGTTTCTGTTACGGATAGATGTAACTTAAGGTGCATTTATTGTATGCCGGAGGAGGGAATACCCAAAAAAGATCATAATGAGATTCTAAGGAACGAAGAGATTTTAAAAATAATTAGAATTTCAGCCGAACTTGGCATTAAAAAGGTAAGGTTTACAGGAGGCGAGCCACTTGTAAGGAAGGGAATTGAGAACATAATTTATGAAACATCAAAAATAAAAGGCATTGAAGACATTGCACTTACAACTAATGGAACAAAACTTTATGAAATGGCAGATACTTTAAAAGAAGCAGGACTTAAAAGAGTTAACATAAGCCTTGATAGTCTTAAAAAAGATCGATACCGTATGATTACAAGGCTTGGGAATATTGATGATGTATTTAGGGCTATTGACAAAAGTTTATCTATTGGACTTGAACCTGTAAAAATTAATACGGTTGTAATAAAAAGTATAAATGACGATGAAATTTTTGATTTTGTAAAACTTGCCGATGAAAACCCGCTTCATATCAGATTTATTGAAATAATGCCGATAGGTGAAGGAGCAAAATTCAAAGATAACTATATATCGTCGGATGATTTAATAAGTAGCATTCCCGGACTGACTCCGGTTGAAACAGAACCGGGTAACACTGCAAGGGTTTTTAAAAGAAAAGGAGCAAAGGGAACGGTTGGTTTTATTGCACCTTTGTCATGTAAATTTTGTTCAAGTTGTAATAGGATTAGACTTACTGCAACTGGAACTATAAAACCTTGTCTGCATTCAAAATATGAAGTAGATATTAAAAGTTTTTTAAATGATGAAGACAAGATAAGAGCAATGCTGGAACATGCAATCTTAAGTAAGCCGGCAGGGCATAATCTTGAAAAGGAAATAAGCCAGAGTCAAAAAATGATGTTTCAAATAGGGGGATAGTATATGAATTTAACACACATTAATGAAGAAGGTAGAGCAAGGATGGTTGATGTCAGCGATAAAGATGAGACAAAAAGGGAAGCTGTTGCAATAGGAAGCATTTATATGAAAAGTGAAACTTTAAGAAGAATACATGAAGGAACTATTAAAAAAGGAGATGTCCTAGCAGTTGCACAGGTTGCTGGTATTATGGCTGCGAAAAATACATCTCATATGATTCCAATGTGTCATCCTATCATGATAACCGGGTGTGATATTAGTTTTAGTTTGGATTTTGAAAATTCAAAGATTGACATTAAAGCGGTAGTTAAAACTGTTGGACAAACAGGGGTTGAGATGGAGGCATTGACTGCAGTTACGGTTGCAGCTCTTACAATTTATGATATGTGTAAAGCAATAGATAGAGACATGGTTATAAGCGAAATAATGCTTGTGAAAAAAAGTGGTGGAAAATCAGGCCTTTATGAGAGGGAGGTTTAATAATGGCAAAGGTAGTATCAGTAAATATAAGTGAGAAAAAGGGAACGATAAAAAAACCTATTGAAATGGGTTATTTTAGAAAAAATCATGGACTTGAAGGCGATGCACATGCTGGTAGTTGGCACAGGCAAGTAAGCCTACTTGCACAAGAGAGCATAGATAAGATGAAACAAAAGGGAATATGGGATTTAGTTGCTGGAAAGTTTGCAGAAAACATAACAACTGAAGGGATAGAACTTTATACGCTTCCCGTTGGGACAAGGCTTAAAATAGGAGAAGAAGTTATACTTGAGATATCTCAAATAGGTAAGAAATGCCATGGAGGTTGCGAAATAAGAAAAATTACGGGAGATTGTATTATGCCAACAGAAGGTATATTTGCAAAGGTTATAAAGGGAGGATATGTTAAAGCCGGGGATGAGATAGAAGTATTACAAGAAACAATTGAATAAGAGATTTTAGGGAGAAATCATATCAGATTGACGATAACCCCCTTTTTTACGTGTATAAAAAGTGGGGTTTGTCGTCAATCTGGGGAAGGTGATTAACCTTCCTTTTAATAATATTGTTAAACATTATTGAAATTACCTTTTATGCTGTATCTTCAAAGAAAGATACAGCTTGTTTTATAACCACCTCTACCACATTGTCTAATTTTTGTTGGTCCTTAAAACCCTTTTGTCGCAGTAACCTCTTGACTATAATGAATCCAGAAAAATTGGACACAAAAAAGGAGGAATTTAAGGCTTAGATGAAAATTCGAAAAAATTATACACCCGAATTCAAAGCCCAAACGATACTGGAAATTCTTAAAGAAGGAAGAAAAAACAATAACTCAAATCGCAACAGAACATAGTATACACCAAACACGTTTGACCGTTGGGAAAAACAAGCGTTAGAAAACCTACTACAGCTTTTCTCTGATGGAAAAAACTTATTGAAACCATGAAGCTGAATATGGAGATAAAATCCAAGATATTTGCTAGGAAATAGGCTATTTAACCACACAACTAACCTGGCTCAAAAAATCTGGCCTCACAATTAACTCATGACGAATGTATAGCTTTAATAGATTTCGAAACCGCGGAATTCCCTTAAAAATCCAGGCTGAGCTCTTAAACCTAAATCAATCTGGCATTTACTAAAAGTCTCAGGAACCATTTTCTGAGAAACTTGCAATTAAGCACAGAATCGATGAAATCTACGCAGGTGTCTCTTTTATGGCTCAAAGCGAATTACATCTGTTTTAAGAAGGGAAGGTTTTATAATCAACCCCAAAACAGTCCAGCGCCACATGTGAGAAATAGGCATATCCGCCATTTATCCAGAGCCTACTACAAGTAAGCCAAGTAAAGGACGTAAAGTCTAACTAAAGGGTAGGAGCTAGCTCAACCTTTTTTTAAAACTTCCTTTTTACACAATATATAGACTTAACCTAAGATATGCACAAGTCTATTTTAGAAAATGGAATGGGAGTAGAAGGAGAAGAGCGTTTTATAAAAGATGGGATTATTCAGGACGATTACCGAATAGAGTTTATAAAAGAACATCTAAAGTGGCTCCATAAAGCAATTGAAGAAGGATGCAATGTTAAAGGATATCATTTATGGACATTTATGGATAATTGGCCTTTCATAAATGCTTATAAAAACCGTTACGGTCTTGTATCTGTCGATCTAAAAACACAAAAAAGGACTATAAAGAAAAGTGGATATTGGTATAAAGAATTATCTGAAAGCAATGGATTTGTTGATTAATCATAACTGGCTTTTTTGCCGGGTATTTTTTTATCTTCAATTTTGTCAAAGAAAACGAATGACAAAACTGATTTTCTTTAAATTGCATAAATACATATTGAGGTTTACAATAATTATAGAAGAATAAATGCGAAAAGGAGGTAAAATTTATGCAAAACACTAATGCTCTCATAACTGGTGGCGGAAGTGTAAAGGCGAAGTTGCAAAGGCTTGGTGGCTTCTTGGCTGGCATGGTAATACCTAATATTGGTGCTTTCATAGCATGGGGACTTATTACTGCTTTCTTTATTCCGACAGGGTGGATTCCAAATGAACATTTGGCTAAACTTGTTGGACCTATGATAACTTATCTTTTACCAATTTTAATCGGTTATACAGGTGGAAAACTTGTATACGATGTAAGAGGTGGAGTAGTTGGTGCTATTGCAACAGCAGGTATTATAATCGGTTCATCTATACCGATGTTTCTTGGTGCCATGCTGATGGGTCCTTTAGGAGGTTATGTCATTAAAAAATTTGACGAGCTTGTAGAGGGAAAAATCCCAGCAGGTTTTGAAATGCTTGTCAACAATTTTTCAGCAGGTATTTTAGGTGGTTTATTAGCAATTTTAGCATTTCTTTTCATTGAACCAGTGGTAAATGGAATTTCAGTAGGATTAGGTGCAGCAGCTCAATGGGTGACAAACAAAGGCTTATTACCTTTAATAGCGATTTTTATAGAACCGGGTAAAATTTTATTTTTAAATAATGCTATTAACCACGGTATATTGGCTCCTCTTGGAGTAGCACAAGTTAAAGAACTTGGAAAGTCAATATTCTTCTTGCTGGAAACAAATCCAGGTCCGGGATTGGGAGTTTTACTGGCATACTGGTTCTTTGGAAAAGGTGATGCAAAACAATCAGCTCCAGGTGCTATCATAATACACTTCTTTGGCGGAATACATGAAATATATTTCCCCTATGTTTTAATGAATCCATCACTGCTTTTGGCAGTTATAGGCGGTGGAATGGCTGCAGACGCGACATTTGTTTTGACAAAAGCAGGTTTGGTAGCTACGCCTTCACCTGGTAGTATATTTGCAGAGATAGCTATGTCACCAAAAGGCGGATTACTTCCTGTACTTGCAGGTATTACAGTTGGAGCTGTTGTTTCCTTCCTCATAGCTTCTGTCATTGTAAAAAGGGCAAGCGAAGAAAGCATGAGTGCCGAAAGCATGACTTTTGCTCGCTCGATCGTTAGTGGACTTAAAGCGCAAAGCAAAGGACAAAAAGTTGAAGAAATAAAGCCAAATGTACAAAAAATAGATGGCATGCCTAAAATGATTGTTTTTGCTTGCGATGCTGGTATGGGTTCGTCAGCAATGGGAGAAACTATTTTAAAGAAGAAGTTAAAGGAAGCAGGACTTAATATTACAGTTAAGCATTCAGCTGTAAATCAAATACCAAAAGAAGCGGATATTGTATTTACCCAAGAAAATCTCGCAGAAAGGGCTTCTCAAGTTGTACCAAATGCGAAAATCGTTACAGTAAAAAACTTTTTAGATAATACTGCTTACGATGAATTTGTAAAAAGTCTTGCGGAAAATAATAAATAGATAAATTATGGTGAAGAGTATGGAAGATCTAACTGTAAGACAAAAATTTATATTAAAAACTTTATTGGAGAAAGGTCCTTCTAATATAGAGGACCTTTCCAAGCTTATGGATGTAAGTGGAAGAACTATTATGAGAGAAATAGCCTCTATAAACCATAATTTAAAAAAATATAACGCTGTTATTGTAGAGGACAATGGACAAATCATTTTAAAAGGAGAGGAAGAAGCGTTAGATAAAATCCATGCTTCTTTAGGTGCTATTCCTCTCCAATGGCTCTTAACTCCAGAGCAAAGACAAATATTGATGACAATACAGTTATTACTTTCGGAAGAACCTATAAAAGCAGCTTATTTTAGTTATCAATTTAATGTTGTGGAGGGAACTATAAGTCTTTACCTTGACAAAATAGAAGAGTGGCTAAAAATGAGAAATTTATCTCTTATTAGAAGAAGAGGTTATGGGATTAAAGTAGAGGGAAGTGAATTAGATAAAAGAAATGCAATTGTGGAGCTGTTTTATAACTATAAACCCATAGAAGAACTTTTAGCTTTTGTCTATAATGATGAAAAAGACAAATATGTATACACATTTTTTAGCACAGTTTTTGACAATGAGTTAGTTCAATTAGTGAAAAGAATTGCACAACAAATTAAAAATGTTATACATGGTCACTTATCTGACTTAAATTACTTTGGAATGTTTATACATTTACTTGTTTCTATTTACAGAACAAAAATAGACAAGCCAATACAGTTTAACGATGAATTTGTAAAGGACATTTTACTTTCTAATGAATTTATTTTCATGAAAGATGTAGAGAAAATATTGAAAGAAAATGAAGTATATTTGCCAGATGCTGAATTGGCATATTTGGCTCTTCATTTAAGTCCCAAAAAATACGTCTATAAACAAAATAGATTTGAAGAACTTGGCATTTCTTTACAAGATTTATCAAAAGAGGTTGTGGAAGAAGTTTCTCGGCTTTTAAATATAAAGATAAATTGCGACGAACAACTTATTGTAGGATTATCCCAGCATTTTGAACCTGCCCTTTATAGATTGACAATGGGACTTCAGACTACCAATCCATTAGTAGAAGAAATTAAAAATTACTATGGTAATTTGTTTAAAGCAGTAAATAAAGCTTGCAAGTTAATTTTTTCTAAATATAATCTCATGATACCTGAAGAAGAGATTGGATATATTACAATGCATATTGGAGCTGCAATTGAAAGACAGCAAGCTTTATCAAAAAAATTGAGAGTTTTTGTTATATGTCCGAATGGGATTGGCACGGCGAGAATATTATCAGCTAAATTAAAAACTCTTTTTAGAGAAATTGATGCTATTGACATTGGGGCAATATGGGAGTATAAGAAAAAGAGTGATGACTATGACTTAATAATTTCTACAGTAAAGCTTGAAGATTTAAAAGATAATGTAATTGTAGTATCGCCTTTTTTGCCAGAAGAAGATATTAAAAAGGTAGAAGAGTTTATAGAGAAATATGTAGTCAAGAAAGAAAAAGAATTGCCAAGGAATTTGCCGATGGTGGAAAGGAGACGAAATTTTGAAATAGCAGATGAAATACTTCGAAATTTGCAATTGAAATACGTGGAAGCAAAAACTATTGAAGATTTAATAAAATTCATAGCAAAAGATTTATATGATTTAATGCTTACTGAAGATGCAAAAGAAATAGAGGAGCTAATCTTTAAAAGGGAAGCCATGGGCAATGTTGTCATACCAAACACCCACATTGCTTTAATTCATACAAGAAGTGACAAAATGGCAATACCTTTTGTCGGTATCTATAAACTAAAAACTCCATTAAAGATGAAAAGTGCTGGTTTTTCTTATGAAGAAGTAGACACTTTTCTTGTGATGCTGGCAAGGAAAACAGAAAGCAGTGAGATATTAGAGATGTTAGGTAAAATAAGTATTTCATTGATTGAGGATAAAGCCTTTAATGAAATATTGAGGTTTGGTGATATCAAAGATATTAGAAATAGCTTAGTTAAAATACTAAATGATACACAGGAGGCTTTGGAGGATGAATAAAGAAATACTAAACGAAAATAATATCGTATTAAATGTGCCGTCAGAATCTAAAATACAAGCTATTGAAAGAGTAGGAAATTTGCTTTTTAAAAATGGCTATGTTGAAAAAGAATATATAGAAGGTATGAAGAAAAGAGAAGAAGATGTAACAACTTATATAGGTAATGGTATTGCTATTCCTCACGGTGTTTCTGAGTATGTAAAATATATAAAAAAATCTGGAATAGTTATAGCGCAATATCCTAAAGGAGTAGATTTTGGAGATGGAAATATTGCCTATATTGTCATAGGAATTGCAGGCAAGGGAGATGAACATTTAGAGATATTATCAAAAATAGCTCTTACCTGCCAGTATGAAGAAAATGTCGAGAAATTGAAAAAGGCAAGGACAAAACAAGAAATAATAGAAATACTTCAAAAAGGTGATGAATAATATGTTAAAAGCGGTTCATTTTGGAGCAGGGAATATAGGCAGAGGATTTATAGGATATTTGTTGTATAAGTCTGGATATGAAATAACTTTTGTTGATATATCAAAAGAATTAGTAGAAAGCATAAATAATTATAAAAGATATAATGTGATTATTTTAAAAGATAATGTGGAAAAGGAAGAAGTAAAAAATATCAAAGCTATTCATATAGAAGATGAAGAAAATCTATCCAAGGCTATTGTAGATGCAGATATAATTACGACTTCAGTAGGAGCTAATAATCTTAAGAGCATAGGGAAAAAGTTGATAAATTATTTAAAGATAAGAAAAGCTAACATTGATAAACCTTTGAATATAATGGCATGTGAAAATGCACTGTTTGCAACAAATATACTAAAAAATAGTATATTGGAAAAAGGGGATAAAGATTTTATTGATTACGTAAATCAAAAAATTGGTTTTCCTAATACGGCTGTGGACAGGATAGTACCGAATGTAGATATAAAGAAAGAACTGCCAATAGATGTAGCTGTAGAAGACTTTTATGAATGGGATATTGAGAAAAAAGCAATTATTGGGGATGTAAATATCAAAGGGGCGGAGCTGGTTGATGACCTTGAGCCATATATAGAAAGAAAATTATTTTTATTAAATGGTGCACATGCTACCACTGCATATTTAGGATATTTAAAAGGATATAAATATATACATGAAGCGATTGAGGACGATTTTATAAGAAATATAGTGTCTGGAATGCAAGAAGAAGCTTCTCTTGCGCTTTCTAGAAAGCACAATATAAAAAAAGATGATTTAGAGAGGTATGCAAGTAAGGTAATAAAAAGGTTTAAAAGCCCCTATTTGAAAGACGAAGTTGTAAGAGTAGGAAGGGAACCTACAAGAAAATTGGCGGGAAATGACCGGTTAATGATGCCTGCTAAGCTTTGCTATGAAATTGGAGTTATGCCCCAATTTATACTATACGGTATAGCTGCAGGGTTTTTGTTTAATTATAAGGAAGACCCTAAAGCTTGTGAAATTCAAGATGACATTAGAAATCTTGGGTTAGAAAAAACAATAAGCAAAGTTACAGGTTTAGAAGAAAATAGTGACTTATTGCAGGAAATTGTAAAAAAATATAAAGAATTGAAAGAAGCTTTTGGAAAAAGATGATATAGATTGGATTCTATATCGTCTTTTCTCTTTTTTTGATGAAAGCTTATTGTAATAAAGTTAAAAATGTCTACAATATTAAGTAAACGTATAAAAGAAAAAGCAAATGGGAGTAAAATTGGAAATAAACATGTGATATTGCCCTAAATCGCTGTTGAAGGTCAAAAAAGTCTTTTATATAATTATATTAAGACTTGTCTGACATCTGATGTGTGTTGTAATTTACACAAAATTAATAATAGTTTAACTTCTATTTAACACTCCGCTGGTATACTTAAAATGTCTAAAATTTTTCCTGTAATTTTTATGGAGGTGGTTGTTGAAAATCTATTTGTTTTCTAAGAACAAAAATCCTAGTAAAAGGAGGATGTAAATGTTTAGGTCAAGGTCAAGGATACTTGCAATATTTGTTGCAGCAATAATGGTATTTAGTATGTTTTTCTCTGCGGTACCGCAGATAGTCTTTGCTGCAACGTCAAAAACATTTGACTTTATAGAAGTCACCGATTTTCACGGTTATTTACAAAACGATGGTAAATTAAGTGATGGGACAATTTATAAGCAGCAAATAGCAGGTGTTTTGGCAAAACAAATTAAAGACATAAAAGCTCAAAATCCTGACAGAACTGTAATTTTATCTGGCGGAGATATGTTCCAAGGAACGCCGCTTTCCAACGTCTTAAAAGGACAGCCAGTTATTGACATGATGAAAAACATTGGCTTTGACGCAATAACTCTTGGGAATCACGAATATGACTGGGGTATTAATTCAGTAATTGATACGCAAAATGCTACACTTAAAGATTCAGCAATTCCCGTTCTTGCAGCAAATGTGTATGATAAAACAACTGGGAAGCCTGTGAGTTATGTAAAGCCCTATGTAATTATTGAAAGAGATGGAGTAAAAATCGGCATAATTGGCATCGTAGACAATAAAGAATTCCCAAATATAATAATGCCTGCATATATACAAAATGTTGAATTTAAAGATCCTGTTCCAATTGTAAATGACTTAGCGCAGCAGTTAAGACAACAAGGTGTGCAAATTGTTGTTGTACTGGCACATATGGGTGCATATCAAGATAAGTCAGGTAATGCAACAGGCAATCTTATAGACTTTGCAAAACAAGTTAAAGGTGTAGATGCTATATTTGGTGGACATACACATTCAATTGTCACTACAAGAGTAAATGGAATTCCTGTAGGGGTTGCTTACTATTATGGCAGAGGATTCATCGATTTAAAGATAACATTAAATGATGATGGCACAGTTACAACAGGCGATATGCAATACATTGATATTACAGGTTTGTATTCTACACAAAATCCTGTAGTGGATCCTGAAGTACAAGCCATTGTCGATAAAGCTGTTCAAGATGTAGGACCAATATTTAACGAAGTGATAGGTCAAGCTGCAATAGATTTGACAAGGACTCAAAGTGCTGAGCCTTATGGAGATTCTCTCTTAGGCAATTGGGCAGCACAAGTGACAAAGGATGCAGTTGGAGCAGATTTTGGATTTGCCAATAATGGTGGGCTTAGGATAGATATTCCAAAAGGCGATATAACTGTTGGAATGATGTATCAATTGATGCCTTTTGACAACACAATAGTTACAATGAAAATGACAGGGGCGCAAGTAAAAACTATACTTGAACAGGCTGTACAAGATGGTGGCAAGGGTATACAGGTTGCGGGACTTACTTTCAAGTATGATCCATCTAAGCCTTCAATGCAAAGAGTATTTGATATGAGAAAGTCCGACGGAACGCCAATACTCATGGATAAAACTTATCTTGTTGCGACAAACAACTTTATGGGCACTGGCGGAGATGGCTTTAAAGGTTTTACAGACCCTGATGTTGCAAAAACTTATGTTGATACATATAAGCTTGTAAGAGATGCATTCATAGATGCAGTTAAAGCCCAAAAGACAGTTACTTCGAAAATAGATAATAGAATTGTACCAGCTAAAATGAGCGATGCGACAATAACAGTAGTTGCTACGTCAGATATACATGGCAATATATACCCATGGGACTACAATACTGCAAAATCAGCTAACCAAGGTCTTGCAAAGGTATCTACTTATGTAAAACAGGTAAGAGCGCAATATCCTTATGTGGTATTAGTAGACAATGGAGACACAATACAAGGAACACCACTTTCTTACTATTATGACAAGATAGATACCACTACAGAATATCCATTAGCAAAAGTAATGGGAGCAATGAAATATGACACCTGGACATTGGGCAACCATGAATACAATTATGGGCTTGACGTTTTAAACAGGATTATAAATGATATGAGAAATGAAGGCATACATGTACTTTCAGCAAATACTTACAAAGGTGACGGAACAAACTTTGTTGACCCTTACTATATTAAGACATTTGATACGCCACAAGGACCTGTAAAAGTAGGTATATTAGGCCTTACGACTAAAACTATACCATCATGGGAAGACAAAGACCACTATGCAGGATTACACTTCAATGACCTTGTAGAGGAAGCAAATAAGTGGGTACCCAAATTAAGAGAAGCAGGAGCAGATATAATAATTGCTACAATTCACTCTGGTGAAGAATCACCGACAGATGTAATACCTGAAAATCAAGTTAAAGCCGTTGCAACTCAAGTAAATGGTATTGATGCAATAGTTGCAGGACATACACATGCTATTATATCACAGCACACATATAAGAACCCGGCAGGCGAAACAGTTATAGTGACAGAACCAGGTAAATGGGGACAATATGTATCACAGATAAACTTTAATATAAGCAAAAATGCTGATGGAAAATGGGTAATAGATAGCAAATGGAGTGCAACTATAAAAATGGATGATTCTGTACAAGCAGATTCAGATATTTTAAACCTTGCACAACCATATCAAGATGCAACACTTAAATATATAGGAACAAAAATCGGTGTTGCAACAGGTGACTTCTTAGGTACTGAACAGACAGTAAAAGAGACAGCTATAATGGACCTCATCAATAAAGTTCAAAAATATTATGCAAAAACTGATCTATCAATTGCTGCACCACTTAGCAGTTCAGCAAAGATATTGAAAGGCGATATAACAATTCAAGACATTATGGGTGTATATGTATATGAAAATTACTTGTATGGAATAAAGATGACTGGGAAACAGTTAAAAGACTGGTTGGAATGGTCAGCAAGGTATTACAAACAAGTCTCCTCGCCAAATGATCCTATAACAAAAGATCCTACTTTGAATATACCTGATTACAATCTTGATCAATTGTACGGTGCAAGCTATGTAATAGATTTAACACAACCAGCAGGACATAGGATTAAAAACCTTAAAGTAAATGGTAAACTTGTCAAAGACGATGATGTATTCACAGTAGCAATAAATAACTACAGGTTCAATGGTGGCGGCGGATTTATGCAAGCTGCTGGAATAACAAATCCAGAAATTGTATTTGATTCCGCAAAAGCTTATGGCGACGACGGACAGGTAAGGAATTTGATGATCAGATATATTCAAGAGCATGGTACAATTACACCAACCGTCGAGAATTACTGGTATGTATCAACTACTCCTGTGGCAGAAGAAGCACCATCACCAGTAACACAACCAACACCTGCTACAACTCCACAACCACAACCTGCACCACAACCTGTATACAACTATGGCATTGTAACTGCATCAGCGCTTAATGTGAGGGCAGGTGCAAGCACTTCAAGCAAAATTATAGGAGTACTTCCTGCCGGAAAAGTTGTGACATTGCTTGAAGAAGTCAACGGATGGTACAAGATTGACTACAATGGCAAGACAGGATACATCTATGGTAAATACGTTGCTGCAACGCCCAATCCGTCAAATGTAACTGTTTTGAAAGCTGTAAAAGTCACTGCTAAGAGCGGGTTAAATGTAAGAGTAGGGAATTCTATAAATGCAAAGAAGATAGGAGCAGTACCATATGGTACAGAACTAAAAGTAGTTGGAGAATATAATGGATGGTATCAGATACAGTATAATGGCGGATTTGGATATGTATACGCAAAATATACAAAATAAATGTAAAAAGAGAAAAGCTGTGGGAAACCGCAGCTTTTCTCTTTTGCAAAAACTGTTGGGGAGAAGAAAATATGTGATAAAATATATAGGTAAGTGGATTATATAGAGGAGATTTACAGCGAAAGGATGAAATAAGGTTGAAAATAGGCGATGTAGTTTTAAAAAATAACGTATTTTTATCTCCTATGGCAGGGGTTACAGATAAGCCTTTTAGATTGATTTGCCAAGAAATGGGTTGTGGCCTTGCATACACAGAAATGGTTAGTGCCAAAGGCCTTTATTATGGCAGTGAAAATACAAAAGTGTTGACAGATATTGATGAGGAAGAGAAGGTGGCTCTTCAAATATTTGGTTCTGATCCAGATATTATGGGGGAGATAGCAAGAAGGCTAAATGATAGCAAAGCTTTAATTCTCGATATAAACATGGGATGTCCTACCCCTAAAATAGTTAAAAATGGTGATGGAGCGGCACTTATGCTGAAACCAGAATTAGCAGAAAAAGTAATGGAATCTGTTGTGAAAGCATCAAATAAACCTGTGACAGTTAAAATAAGAAAAGGGTGGGATGATAATCACGTAAATGCTGTGGAAATAGCACAAATTGCTGAAAAGGTTGGCGTTAAAGCAGTAGCAGTACATGGAAGGACGAGAGAACAATTTTATTCTGGAAAAGCTGACTGGAGTATAATAAAAAAAGTTAAAGAAAGTGTAAAAATACCTGTTATGGGCAATGGCGATGTATTTACACCAGAAGATGCAAAAAGAATGTTGGAGGAAACGGGATGCGATGCAATTTTAATAGGACGAGGGGCGCAGGGTAATCCCTGGATATTTAAAAGAACTGTACATTTTTTAAATACCGGAGAATTACTTCCCGAGCCGACAATACAAGAAAAAATAGAAGTGATTATCAGGCATTTGGAAATGATGATAGAATACAAAGGTGAACGTACAGGTATTCTTGAAATGAGAAAACATATTGCTTGGTATTTAAAGGGATTATATGGCAGCGCCAAACTCAGGGAAGCAGTATTTAAAATGGAAAAATATGAGCAAATAAAAGAGTTTTTATTAAATATAGCAAAGACCTATGCAGATTGAAGACGAACTTTTTATTGTATTAAAAGTCTCCTGCTTATATCCTTAAGTGCATTTTAAGTATCTAAGTATGCCTAAAGCTTGTTTTGAGCAGAGGGGCACACTAAGATACTTCGAAATGCACTTTGCGCAAAAAAGAGGAAGCTTATTAAAAAACTTGTCTACAGCCTGAGTCCTGCAGCGATTTTAGCAGGACTTTTAAAAGATAAGTGACAAAATGTAAAAGAGATGCTATTATAAATTGAGGAGTATTTTATTTACATTGAGGTGGTAACGTTGTCAATTGAATATATTGTAGCACTTTGCGGTATAGGATTTGCAGCTGCTTTTATTGATTCTATAGCGGGTGGAGGCGGTATAATAAGCCTTCCAGGGCTTTTAGTACTTGGAGTACCTCCAGCTTTTGCGCTTGGAACTAACAAATTTGCTGCTTCTTGTGCTTCTTTTACTAGTTCTTTAACTTTTATAAAGTATAGAGTGTATGATGGAGATTTGTTAAAATACTTGGTATTTGGGACTTTATTAGGTGCAATTCTTGGAGTCAAAACTGTACTTTTGTTAGATAGCTCGCAATTAAGGATAATTATAATTATTCTAATGATGTTTGTTGCAATATATACCTTGTTTGTTAAAAATATAGGCAATGAAAACAAATTTGAAGGCGTTAATAAAAAGACTATTGCAATAGGCCTTATAATTTCTATAATTCTTGGCTTTTATGATGGCTTTTTTGGACCGGGAACAGGTTCATTTTACATTTTTTTATTCTTAACACTTTTGAATTATGATTTTAAAATAAGTGCAGGAAATGGGAAAATACTGAATTTTGTAAGCAATATAACTTCACTAATTATGTTTGCGTTACATGGTAAGATATTGTATTCTATTGCAATTCCCATGGCGTTAGCAATGATACTGGGGGCAAGATTGGGGACAAAGCTGGCTATAAAAAATGGAGCTCGGCTTATAAGGCCTATATTGATTTCTGTCACTTTGTTGTATGCAGTGAAAATGATTTTTGATATAACAAATCATTAAAGTAAGACATGCACAAATAAAAGGGATTAACCACATATATGTATCATGGAGATGATGCATATATGTGGGAGGAAAATAGAACAAAAAAATATAAAGGAATTGACATTATAGAATTCTATCAAAAAGAGGCAATTAAAAGGAAAAACACAATACCCAAAAAAACTTTTTATAATAGATTTTTGAAAATTGGAGACCACATAATGATATCAAAACCCTATGAGGAAAAGTTTGAAGAGAAAAGATATAAAATCAGCCTTTATGAACTGTTAAAAAACGTATATTATGAAGAAGTATTTGGGATAAACATTTCTTCCAAAAGAAAAAAAGAAGTCTATCGCAACAATATCTCTTTTGAAAATTTTACTATAGGCGATATTGTTTTAGCCACAAGCCCGGGATTTCACATACAAGGTGCTATTAGACATGCTGCTATATTCGATAGCAGAAGATATCATGGGAGCGTTGATGATGAATGCTTACTCACTGCAGAACCAAATAAAGGAGTAATATACGAGTCTATTCGATTTTATCATGAAAACTTTGGAGAAGCATGGGGACTTTATGTGCCCAATACCACTTTACAACAAAGAATTGCAGTTGTCGATGAAATAGCAAAACATATAGGAGAGAGATATTATTGGAGTGCTCATAAAAGCAACTCAAAAGTTTGGTATTGTTCATTGGTTCCTTGGAGAGGATATTATAAAATTACAGGTATTGATATTGACTATAATGACGGATATTGGGTTTTACCTATTGACATTTTTATGAGTGAATATACTGAAGTTTTTGAGTATTCAAGGGGATAGTATGTACTATCCCTCAGTTTGTTGACAAAGTTAAAAAATTTTCAAAGGAGATATTTTGCATCGTCGCTCCGATGTTCCAAAGCGACAAAACTAAAGCTCGACCTTCAGGCTGTTGTAAGATGTCTGATAATTTGAAAACAAAAAGAAAATCAAAAGTCATATTGACTTTTGTAAATGTTATATTATATAATAATTCCGTAAACACGTGTTTATAAGATTGTGTTATAAAGATTCTTAATAACATATTGCTTTTAAAAATAATAGCATAATATAGTGTTAAAAAATATAGCACTTCTTTGCATGGTAAGATTTAAAAAAAGTACAGGCGGAATACCGAGATATGACTTGAAAAATAGAGAACAGAATAAAATAATTTTTTGTAGCAGGTGAGGGCTTCTTTTGTTGAAATATAAGGAAATTTGTATTATAATTAGAGAAACACGAATTTATAATTATCTCTTAATAAGGAGTAAGGTGCATGAATAGCAAGGATATTGCAAGGATTGCAGGTGTTTCACGTAGTACAGTTTCAAGAGTAATAAATAATTATCCGAATGTTCCGCCTGAGACTAAAGAAAAGGTCTTAAAAGTTATCAGGGAATATAATTATGTTCCTCACGCCTCAGCAAGGATGCTTAGAGGAAAAAGTTCAAAAACTATTGGATTGGTGATAGTTGATTTAAAGAAAAATAGTGATATTCATAAGGTGTATGATAATGTTTACTTTGGGCCTTTTACGACGGCGGTTATTGATTTTGCGAATCAATTAGGCTATAACGTGCTTGTGATAACTGTTTACAAAACAAGAGATTATAAGAAAATAAGAGAAGTCTTTTATAACAAGACTATAAATGGGGCAATCTTTATTGGAGTAAAAAATGATGATCCAGATATAAAAAATTTAATTGAGGCTGGATTGAAGACTGCCGTAATTGATCAGGAAATTAAGGAAGATGAAGATGACGCTTTTAACAAAAGCATTATAGTGAACATGGATAATGTAAATGGTGCGTATGAAGCGACAAAATATCTAATCAATTTAGGGCATACGGAAATTGCTCATATAACAGGTGATATGGAAAAACTTTCTGGATTTGCAAGATTAGAAGGATATAAAAAAGCATTGAAAGAAGCAGGAATTCCATTTAAAAATAATTTAATTGTAAAAGGAGATTTTGTTGAAGAAAGCGGTTATAAAGCTGCATATAAATTATTTAAAAAAGCAAAACCGACTGCAATTTTTGCATCAAACGATCAAATGGCTATAGGAGCTATGCATGCTTTAGAAGAGATGGGATTTAAAGTACCTGAAGATGTTTCTATAATCGGATTTGATGATATTACAATATCTCGTTATTTAAAACCTGCTTTAACAACAATGAGTGCATCTTTATTGCAAATGGCGGAATTGGCGGTAGAAAATTTGATTAAGTCTATTGAAGAAGAAATAGCTATTACAGCTAAATTTGTTGTTCCTGTAAAACTTGTAGAAAGAGAATCCTGTAAAAGAATTGAAATGCAAAGAGAAAAAATAAATGATAAATATGCACTAACTATGAAATAAAGGCGTTACGCCTTTATTTATGAATATTTGTGAACACGTGTTAAGTAACAATAAGAAAAATGACTATATCAATTCGGCGAATGAAAAGGGGGTTTATGATGCAATAAATTACTTAATTCAAAATGGGCATAAAAAAATAGGATTTATTGGTAATAACGAATGGTCATATAGTTTTAAAAAACGTTATCAAGCGTATATTATGTATATGGAAGAATTTAAGATACAAATCGACGAAAAATTTGTGTGGCTTGATATAAATTTGAAAGGACCAAACTTTTTAGAAGACATGGATTATTTTAAAAAGAAAATAGATGTAAATGATACTGATTTTCCAACCGCTTGGATATGTGCCAATGATAAAATTGCATTGGCATTTATGAGGTCTTTGTCTGAATTAAATATAAAAGTTCCTGAAGATGTTTCTGTAATTGGCTTTGATAATATCGATATCAGTACAATTTCTTATCCTGCTTTAACTACTATAAATGTCCCTAAGCAACAATTAGGTGTAAAAGCTATTCAACAGTTACTGTATCGCCTAGAAAGTCCAACTAAAATATATGAAGATATCAAGTTAAGTACAAATTTAGTTATTCGAAATTCAGTAAAAAGTATTACCTAAAATTAAATCAACATCTTTGAAAACTTTTACTTCACAACAAAAGAGGTGGAGTGTCTTTTAGATAAAATATAATTATCAATAATAAACACGTTTTTATAAAATTACTAAAAATAAACTTGATAAATGCGTAAAACAAAAGGCTTTTGGCCTTTTGTTTTAAAAATTTTAAAGAAAGGGGGAATAATTTGCAAGGGATAAAATAAAATTTCTAAACATAAGTAAATATCAAACTAAGAAGGGGGATTAAAAAGTGAAAAAGCTTTTAAGTCTATTATTAGTAGTGCTGCTAATAATGGGTGCATTGGCAGGCTGTGGACAAAGTAATCAACAAGCAAGTGATAATTCCAACCAGCAAAGTAAAAATACCCAGCAAGTTGCGCAGGAGACAACTTATCCTAGAAATGAAACAGTATATTTCGGTGGGGGATTATGGAGCCCGCCCAGCAACTGGAATCCACTAACCCCATGGAATGCTGTAACAGGTACAGTTGGATTAATCTATGAAACATTATTCAACTATGACCCGATTAAAAACGAATTCATACCATGGTTAGCAGAGAAAGGCGAATGGACCTCTGATAATACTTATCAGATTATCTTAAGGGACGGGCTCACATGGCAAGATGGGCAAGCACTAACCTCTGATGATGTAAAATTTACCTTTGAATTAGCAAAACAAAACCCTGAAATTTATTATAGCCCAATGTGGCAATGGTTGCAATCTATAGATACTCCAGATAATAAGACTATAATATTTAAATTTTCTACTCCCAATTATCACGAATGGACCTATAATTTATATCAAATACCTATTATACCAAAACATATTTGGGCAAACAAATCGAAAGATGATTTATTAAATGGTGCAAATGATAAAGCGATAGGGTCAGGACCATATTTATTTGATACTTACAGCAACGATCGTATGGTATATAAGAGAAATGACAACTGGTGGGGCATAAAAGCATTGAATATGACACCAGCGCCTAAGAGAATAGTTTATTTAATGGTACCAAGTAACAACGTTGCTTTAGGAATGTTAATGAAAGGGGAGCTAGATCTTAGTAACTTTTTCTTACCAGGTATTCCGACTCTAAAAGCCAATTATGGTATAACAACTTTTTATGATAATCCGCCTTATATGATCCCAGATAATACTGTGTTTATGTTTATAAATACTACCAAAACACCATTAAATAATGTTGAATTAAGAAGAGCAATGGCATATGCAATCAATCCTAAGGTAATAGCAGAAAAAGTATATGAAAATCAGGTAGAGCCAGCAAATCCATTAGGATTTGTGCCAGCTAAATCTTGGCAAGAGTATTATGATCAAAATGTAGTAGATAAATATGGATATACCTATAATCCAGAAAAAGCGAAATCTATTTTGGACGCAGCAGGATTTAAATTAGGAAGTGATGGAGTAAGGACAACACCCGATGGGAAAAAATTTAAGTTAGAGATTAGTGTGCCATATGGTTGGACAGATTGGATGGAAGCAGCCAAAATTGTTGCGGATCAATTAAAGGCAGTAGGTATTGATGCGGAAGCTAAATTCCCAGATTACAGCAAATATTATGAGGATTTAACGAAGGGAACATTTGACTTATCATTTAATAACTTTGGAAGCCAAGTAACATCAACGCCATGGACTCTCTATAATTGGTTGTTTAATAAAGTTCAAGAAAACGGTCCACAGAACAATGGAAACTTTGGACGATTTGACGTACCAGGTTTACAAGACTTAATAGCAAAATTTAATCAAACAAAATTAGGAAGTCCAGAAGCCAAACAAGCAGCTGCACAACTGGAAGAGACTTTCTTAAAGAATATGCCAGCTATCCCACTTTGGTACAATGGACTTTGGTTCCAAGCATCTAATGCAGCATGGGAGAATTGGCCTACAGAACATGACCCATATGCGTATCCAGTTACTTGGGGCGGCAGATGGCAGACAGGTGGTACAATGATGTTGATGAAGATAAAACCGAAAGCTTCGCAATAATAAATGGGGGTATATAAATGTTAAAGTATTTGATAAAGAAAATGTACATTTATTTGTTAACATTCTTTTTTGCAGTAAGTATTGACTGGTTAATCCCCAGGTTCATGCCTGGGGACCCCATTCTTGTATTAGTATCAAGATTTTCGGGGCTACCAGAATCTGCAAAAGTAATGTATGGATACCTAACTAAAGCATTTGGTTTAGATTTACCTTTGTGGAAGCAATACATTAACTTTTGGTTAGCGGTATTTAAAGGTGATTTAGGGATTAGTGTGTATATGTATCCTAAGCCTGTTTTAGATGTTATAGCTCAAGCTATACCATATACATTAATAGTTTTATTGCCATCAATTTTATTAAGTTGGATAGTAGGCAATACTTTTGGAGCAGCAGCGGCAAGGCATAAAAGTTTGGATTCTAAAATGTTACCGATTTTTTATATCCTTACATCTATACCATATATGTGGTTAGGAATATTATTAGCATGGGCATTAGGTGTTGTTTTTGGAATTTTTCCTATAGCAGGAGCTTATAGTTTTAGCATGAGACCTAATTGGTCTTGGCAGTTTGTTACTGATTTTTTAAGACATTGGATATTGCCTTTCCTATCATTGTTTATTGTGCAGATTGGTGGATGGGCAATAGGTATGAGAAATTTAATTATATATGAACTTGATGCTAACTATTCTAGATATTTGGAAGCTTTAGGTGCATCGGAAGGGCTTATTAGAAAATATGCTTTTAGAAATGCTATACTTCCTCAGATTACAGGTTTAGCCCTTCAATTAGGTACAATTGTAGCAGGATCTATAGCTACAGAGGTGGTTTTTTCCTATCCAGGGGTAGGTTATTTATTATTGCAGGGAATTTTGAATCAAGATTATTTTTTAGTACAAGGTACTTTCTTGTTTATAATCATAGGTGTATTGCTTGCTAATTTTATAGTAGATATACTATACATGGTATTTGATCCGAGAATTAGGCTGGGTTATGGAGGAGAAAACTCATGAAAGAATTTACACATTTTGCGCTTAGTAATACCAAATTTAAGATAGGTATAGGCATATTATTGTTTTTCATAGTACTTGCTATAATAGGACCATATATTACTCCATATAAAGATCCACTAGAGTATGTAAGTATGAGTAATCTTCCACCGAATAGAGAAAATTGGTTAGGGACGACCACATTTGGTCAGGATGTTTTTACTCAGTTTGTGTATGGTTTAAGGTCTTCTCTCTTTATAGGATTAATTGGTGGAGGAATTGCTACAATAGTGGGCCTTTTTATAGGATTTATTGCAGGGTACAAAGGTGGTTTAGTAGATGACCTTTTAATGATGTTGACCAATATTTTAATAGTTATACCTACATTAGCTTTACTTATCATTATAGCTGCGTATTTGCCATATAGGGGGATAGGTATACAGAGCATAATTATAGGTTTGACTGCATGGCCGTGGACGGCAAGGGCTGTGAGAGCTCAGACTCTTTCTTTAAAGTCAAGAGAATTTGTAAATTTGGCTAAAATAACAGCTCTTAGGCCTTTAAAGATAGTTTTTGAGGAAATTGCGCCAAACATGATGTCATATGTAGTAATGGTATTTATTCTCCAGTTTGCCGGAGCAATACTGGCAGCAGTAGGATTGGATTTTATAGGGCTTGGACCAACAAGAGGCATTTCGTTGGGCTTGATGATGCAGTATTCAGTTTTGTGGAATGCTATTCAATTGGGTATATGGTGGTGGTTTATTCCTCCAGGGTTGGCAATCACAATGATAGTTAGTTCTTTATATTTACTCAATATAGGGCTTGACGAAATATTCAATCCAAGGTTGAGAGAGGAGTGAACAACTTGATACAAATAGAAAAATTAAAGATTTATTACAGGACGTTGCATGGAGATGCTAAAGCATTAGATGATGTAAGCTTTACAATAAATGATAAGGAAATTGTAGGTATAGCCGGAGAATCGGGATGTGGAAAGTCAACCTTGGGAAATTCACTCATACTTTTAAAACCACCAATGAAATATGTAGGTGGAGAAGTAAAGATTAATGGAGATAGATTGCCAATAGACAATACAAAAGAAATGAGAAAGTATCGTTACAAGACAGTTTCACTTATTCCTCAGTATGCTATGGATGCTCTAAATCCAACCCGTAAAATAGGGGGAATAATAAAAGATTTAATAGGACAGCACAGAATAAAATATGAAGAAATAGAAGGAAGGCTTTATGAACGCTTAAACATGGTAAAACTTTCAAAAGAAGTTTTAAATATGTATCCTTTTGAGCTATCGGGAGGGATGAAGCAAAGGGTAGTTTTGGTAATATCTACTTTGCTAAATCCAGACCTTTTGATAGCAGATGAAGTCACGTCAGCACTTGATGTATCCTCTCAAAAAGCAGTATCCCTTATGTTTAAAGATTTTAGAGATAAAGGTATAGTTAATTCAATAATATTTATAACTCATGATATAGCAGTATTGTACCAGATAGCTGATAAGATAGTAATTATGTACGCCGGAAAAGTGGCTGAAATTGGTAATACAGAGGAAATAATTATGGAGCCTTTACATCCATATACAAAATCTTTGATTAAATCGTTGCCCAATGCAGGTATAAGACACACCAAAGAAAAATTAGAAGGCATACCCGGTCATCCGCCAAATTTAATTAATCCCCCTGAAGGATGCCGGTTTAAAGATAGATGTCCCATTGCAGATGAAAGTTGTGTAGAGGAGCCGCCACTTCAAGAAATTAAAGAAGGCCGCTTTGTGGCTTGTTGGAAGGTGAAAGACTTATGATCAAAGCCAAAAATCTTACAAAGATTTTCAATTCGGGGTTTTTATTTAGCAAAAATACAATAACAGCAGTAGATGATGTAAACTTTGAAATAGGCAAAGGAGAGATTTTAGCTTTAGTAGGTGAAAGTGGCAGTGGAAAGTCTACAATAGGTAAAATGATGTTAAAATTGCTAAAACCAAGTGGTGGCCAAATTTTACTTGAGGATAAGGATATTTGGAACTTATCAAACAATAAAGAGTTTTACTCACGAGTACAAGGAATTTTTCAAGACCCTTTTTCCTCTTTTAATCCAATATTTAAAGTAAATAGAGTATTTAAATTAGTAAGACAATCCTTTAAAAAAGAAGTGCCTGCATCAGAATGGAATGACAGAGTAGAAAATGTATTAAAGAAAGTGGGACTGAACGCTGGAGATGTGTTAAACAAGTATATCCACCAATTGAGTGGAGGACAGCTTCAAAGATTATTAATAGCAAGAGCTTTACTTATGGATGTAGAGGTATTAGTAGCAGACGAAATTACCAGTATGTTGGATGCTTCAACTCGTGTAGATGTTTTAGAAGCATTGCTTAGTTTAAAAGAAATAGGAGCTGCTATAATGTTTATTACCCATGACCTTTCACAGGCGTATTATATAAGCGATAAGATAGTGGTTTTATATAGAGGGTCAATTGTAGAGATGGGCTCAATAGAAAAAGTATTTTCTAATCCCAGACATCCTTATACACAGATGCTATTAGACTCAATACCACAATTAGATAGAAAATGGGAAACTGACAGAATTGATATTGAAGATTCGGACAAAAAGCAGGCTATATGGAAAGAGGGACTATGTAAGTATATAGATAGATGCCCTATAGCAGATACAAGTTGCTTTAAACCTACACTTAAATTAGTAGAGGAAGACCATTATGTTGCATGTGTAAAACTTTGATTAAAAATAGAAATTAAATTACAGTAAAAATGGTAAGGCAAGAAAATTTAAAAAAGGTGATTTAATTATGGAAAAACGTATTTCTTTAAATGGGGTATGGCATTTTAAAGAAGCAAATTCTAAGAAATGGTATGAAGGAGAAGTTCCAGGATGTGTCCAGCTAGATTTAATGAGACTTGGGGAAATAGATGATCCCTATTATCGAATGAATGAGGTAAAATTTCACAAATTAGAAGAAAAAGAATGGGTATACAAAAAAGAATTTGATTTTAATGCAAAAGACAAAAATGAATATGACGCGATAAAATTAGTTTTTGAAGGAATAGATACTTTTGCTGATATATACTTAAATGGAATACATTTAGGAAAAGTACAAAATATGTTTATACCTTATGAATTTGATATTAAAAACATAATAAAAGATGGAAATAATGTATTGGAAGTGCACTTTGATTCCATAACAAAAACTATAAAAGCTATGGAACAAACAAGTCCTGTGAAACTTGAATGGTCAGGAGAAAGTGGTAGGCCTTATGTAAGAAAGGCTCAATATTCTTATGGTTGGGATTGGGGACCAAGGATAGTTCAAGTTGGTTTATGGAGAGGTGTATACTTGTCTTTAGTAAAATATGCAGAGATTAAAAACCCATATTTCTATACAGAAAAAATTGAGCAAAACAAAGCTTATGTAGTAATAAGTGCAGAGATAGAAGGGTATATAGTGCAAGATTTTGAAGCTGAAATAGAGATAATACATAACGACATTTCATATGGGAAAAAGCGAGTAAAAGTTCAAAAGAACAGAATAAAAACCACAATGCTTATAGAAAATCCTAAATTGTGGTATCCAAATGGAATTGGAGAACAGCCACTTTACGATATAAGAATAAGACTTTTAACGGGTGAAGAAATAATAGATGAAAAAAGCTTTAGAAGCGGAATAAGAACTGTGAAGTTAATAAGAGAAAAAGATGAAGAAGGAGAAAGCTTTATATTTGAAATAAATGGAGTAAAAGTCTTTGCAAAAGGAGCCAATTGGATACCAGCTGACAACCTATTACCCAGATTAACCAAGGAAGATTATTATGAATATATAAGACTTGCAAAAGATGCAAATATGAACATGTTAAGAATATGGGGAGGAGGGATATATGAAGATCCAGCATTTTATGATGCCTGTGATGAAATGGGCATAATGGTATGGCAGGATTTTATGTATGCCTGTGCTCAGTACCCTGACCAATTTGAATGGTTTCAAGAATTAGCAAAAGAAGAAGCAAAAAAAGTCATATTAAGTCTTAGAAATCATCCCTCGATTGTATTGTGGTGTGGGAACAATGAAAACAATTGGGGATTTCATTCCTGGTGGAATAATAAAGATCCAAAATATTTGGGCAATTACATTTATAAAGAAATATTGCCTAAAGTGTGTGCCAGATTAGATCCATCGAGGCCTTATTGGGTATCAAGTCCTTATGGAGGAGAAGATCCAAATAGTGAATCAGAAGGAGATAGACATCAATGGAATGTATGGAGCGGATGGATAGATTATGAAGAGTATACAAGAGATAGAGGAAGATTTTTAAGCGAATTTGGATTCCAATCAATGCCAGATTGGAAAACAGTGCTCTCCTATACAGATCCTGAAGATAGAACAATACTGAGTCCAGTTATGATTTCTCACAACAAAATGGTAGAAGGAATGGAAAGATTAATAAGATTTATGGTAGGACACTTAGGATTTCCTAAAGACCTTAAAAGCTTTGTTTACTTAAGTCAATTTAACCAAGGAGAAGCTATAAAGACAGGAGTAGAACATTGGAGATCAAGAAAATTTAAGACAGGAGGGACACTGTACTGGCAGTTTAACGACTGTTGGCCTGTAGCAAGCTGGTCTTGTATTGATTATTACAAGAGGAAAAAAGCATTGTATCACTATTCAAAGAAATTTTATGCAGAGATTTTACCATATATAAAAGGAGAAGATGGGGGTATCACAATTTATGGAATAAGTGATTTAACTTGTGATGAAGAAGTAGATGTAGTTATGAAAGTTTTTAAACTAAACGGTGAAAAAATTGCAGAGAAACATTTAAAAACGAAATTAATAGCAAATGACGTTACAAAAATAGCTCATTACCAAATTGAGGAATTAAATATTGGATATCGTGCAAAGGAGATGCCCATAGCAATACCTGGCTGTACATTACCAATAGAGGAAAATGGAGAATTATTAAACAGCGTAATATATGTAGAAATAATCGCTAATGGGAAGACTTATGAAAATTATAAAGTATTTGATAGGTTTAGAAACTTGAACCTATTACAGCCAAGGATTTCTTATGAAATAGTGGAGAATAAAATAGTTTTAGAAACAGATATTCCAGCATTTGGAGTTTTTATAGAGACTGATAATGATGTAGAGTTATCGGATAATTGTTTAAATATGATGCCAAACAAAAAATATGAAATAAAATGTTCACAAAATCCAGAGAATGTAAAGGTATTTGACATTACTCAATTAATAGCGAATATTTGAAGTAAATAAAATCCTTCACCAATTACCATTAAAGATAGGAGTGATAATATTGATAAAATTTCCAAAAGAATTTGTTTGGGGTGTAGCTACATCATCGTACCAAATTGAAGGAGCTGTGAATGAAGATGGAAGAACTCCTTCCATATGGGACACATTTTCAAAAACAGAAGGGAAAACCTATAATGGTCACACAGGAGATGTAGCCTGTGACCATTATCACCGTTATAAAGAAGATGTAGAGATAATGAAAGAAATAGGCGTTAAAGCTTATAGATTTTCCATTGCATGGCCAAGAATATTCCCAGAAGAAGGGAAATACAATCCTAAGGGAATGGACTTTTATAAGAGATTAGTAGATGAATTATTGAAGAGAGATATAACGCCAGCTGCAACAATTTACCATTGGGATTTACCGAAATGGGCGTATGACAAAAGAGGAGGTTGGCTAAATAGGGACAGTGTAAAATGGTATGTAGAATACGCCACAAAGCTATTTGAAGAATTAGGGGATGCAATACCCTTATGGATAACCCACAACGAACCATGGTGTGCATCAATATTAAGCTATGGGATAGGAGAACATGCGCCTGGACACAAAAACTACAGAGAAGCACTAATTGCAGCTCATCATATACTACTTTCCCATGGAGAAGCAGTAAAAGCCTTCAGAGAAATGAATATAAAAGGGAGTAAAATAGGCATAACACTAAACTTAACCCCTGTATATCCTGCCAGCGAAAAAGAAGAAGACAAATTAGCAGCCCAATATGCTGACGGATTTTCTAACAGATGGTTTTTAGATCCAATATTTAAAGGCAATTATCCAGAGGACATGATGGAATTATATAGTAAAATAATTGGAGAATTTGATTTTATAAGAGAAGGAGATTTAAAGACTATAAGTGTTCCGATAGATTTCCTTGGAGTCAATTATTATACAAGAGGCATTGTAAAATATGATGAAGAATCTATGTTAAAGGCAGAGAATGTGCCGGGTCCAGGTAAGAGGACAGAGATGGGATGGGAGATAAGCCCAGAGTCTTTGTATGACCTTTTAAAGAGATTAGATAGAGAATATACAAAACTGCCTATGTATATAACAGAGAATGGAGCAGCATTTAAAGACGAAGTAACAGAGGATGGACGAGTACGCGACGATGAAAGAATAGAATACATAAAAGAGCATTTAAAAGCGGCAGCAAAATTTATAGAAGAGGGAGGCAATTTAAAAGGATATTTTGTATGGTCGCTGATGGATAATTTTGAATGGGCACATGGATATTCAAAGAGATTTGGAATAGTTTATGTAGATTTTAACACGCAAAAGAGAATATTAAAAGACAGTGCATTGTGGTATAAAGAGGTAATAGAGAAAAGTGCTATTGAAGAATAACAGTTAATAAACAGGCTGTTAACATAGAAGTCTATTGTTAACGGCCTGTTTTTACTTTTACCTCTTCTTCAAAGAGGCAAGTCCCATTATTATAAGTGAGATGATAACTATACTTCCACCGGGAGATAAGTTTAAGTAAAAGGATAGAAATATTCCTGAAAAAACTGATATGAAGGAAAAGAGTATTGCATAAAATATTGTCTGTTTAAAGCTTTTGGCGATTCTTAAACTTGCGGCAGCCGGTATTACCATTAGGGCTGAGACTAAAAGCGCACCTACAATTCTCATGGCGAGGGCAACGGTTAAAGCTACTAGTATTGTAAAGAAGAAATTGATATAGCTTACGGGTATCCCTGAAATTTTTGCGGCTTCTTCATCGAAGGTGATGTACAATAACTCTTTGTACAGCAAAACAATTGACGCCACTACAACAATACCGAGAGTCGAAATCAAAAGGACGTCAGTATTTGTTACAGACACAATACTTCCAAATAGATAATTCATTATGTTGGCTGCGCCGCCACGAGATAAGCTCAAAAGAATTATGGCAATTGCCATTCCTGCAGACATTACTATGGCTATTGATATTTCTGAATACCTGAAATATGTCTTCCTCAGTCTTTCTATTCCAAAAGAAGCTAAAAGTACTACAATTATGGAACCTAATGTAGGATTTATTCCAAGTAAAATACCTGCTGCCACTCCTGCTAAAGCAACGTGAGAAAGGGTGTCTCCTATTTGTGAAAGCCGTCTTAGCACAAGAAAGCTACCTGTTAAAGGTGCAATTATTGAAATAATGCTTCCGGCTATAAATGCTCTTCTCATAAATTCATAGGAAAAAATATCAATCATTGTTAACACTCCCATTGTGATGATGTTTTGTTATTTTTACTGGATATCCATATACTTCAGCTAATTCTCCTGCTGTAAGGTCGACGGCTTCACATTTTTCATTTATTTTACCTTCACTCATGCATATTATCCTGGATACTTTATCAGTAATTGCCCAAACATCATGGGTTACCATTACTATAGTTATTCCTTTTTCTTTATTTAATTTTTCAAGGATAGCGTATAAAGCCTTTTCAGACTTTGCATCAATTCCTGTTGTAGGTTCATCCAAAAAAAGTATTTCTGGTTTTACAACTAAAGAGCGGGCTATGAAGACCCTTTGTAGTTGTCCTCCCGATAGTCTTCCTATTAAACTGTGCTTATAATCGAGCATGTCTACAATTTTTAAAGCTTCATATACTTCTTCCCAATCTTTTTTAGAAAGTCTTTTAAATATTCCTTTCTTTGCGTATAAACCCATTGATACTACTTCTTCTACACTGGCAGGAAAAGAGGCATTAAATGAATAAGACTTTTGAGGTACATAACTTATAAAAGACCTATTTTTTATATTTTGCAGCTTTACTCCATCGTACAGAACTTCACCAGAAGTGGGAATAAGATTTCCTACCATAATGTTGACTAAAGTGCTTTTTCCGGAACCATTAGGTCCGATGATTGCAACAAATTCTCCTTTATTTATTTTTAAAGAGATATTATTTAATATTTTTTTAGTATCATAAGCAAAGCTGACATTCTTAAGTTCAACCAAGTTCATTTTCACCTACTCCAATCCTTTTTTAAGTTTTCAAGGTTTTGCTTCATTAGTGAAAGGTAATCTTCTTTTTTCTTTATATCTTCTTTTGTAAGGCCTTCAATTGTATTAAGATGTAAGACTTGTACTCCTGACTCTTTCGCTATAGTCTGTATAGGCTTTGGAGAAGTCAAGGGTTCTGTGAAAATGTATTTTATATTTTCACTTTTTATAAGATTTATAATTTCTGTCATTCTAGCAGGGCTTACCTCTGCTTCTTCATCTGAACCTACCAATGCTTCTTGCTTTAAGCCATAGTCTCTTGCTAAATAATCAAAAGCGCTGTGGTATACAATAAAGGTTTTGTGCTTTGTCTGTGAAAGAGTGTCAGTGTACTCTTTATCAAGAGTTTCTAATGTAGTTTTTAAATTTTGATAATTTTTCTCAAAATAATCTTTATCATTAGGGAAACTTTTTTGTAAAGCCTCATGTATGTTCTTAGCCATTATCAAAGCTTCTTTTGGCGAAAGCCATATGTGAGGATTTGTTTGATTGCCTTCAATAATTGGGGTTATGCCTTTTGATACTTCATAAAATGTTACATTTGGAGCATTGGTTTTTATTTTGTCAATCCAAGAGTCCATTCCCAAACCTAAGTAAAGAATAGTTTTTGCCTTTGTCATTTCTGCCACGTCTTTTGTGGCAGGTTCCCAATCGTGGGGTTCGATTCCTGGCGGTATTATAGTTCTTACTGTTATTTTGTCACCACCAATTTTTGATGCAAGGTCATAAATTGGGTAAAAAGATGCATATACTACAGGTTTTGAAGATTCTACTGTTTTTGTGCCACAAGAGGTTATACCTAAAATTAAAGTCATGATAAGCAGTATAGCGATTAAAGTTTTTTTCATAAATATTACCTCCTATAGTTAGTTTTTATTGCTCCTGCAATCTTTGCAATAACCAACGATTTCTATTTTGTGGTCTACAATTTCAAAGTCTTTTATCTGGTTTATCCAAAGTTCGAGAGGGCATATGTCTAGTTCAAAGATTTTGCCGCATTTTAAACATCTCATGGTATGACTGTGTATTTCTTTTCGCATTACATACATAATATTATTGCCAATTGTCGTTTCATTTAAAATATTTATATCTTTCAAAAGGCTCAAATTGCGATAAACTGTGTCAATACTTACTTGAGGAAAGACTTCTTTTACTTTTTCATAGATTTGTCTCACAGAGAGATACCCCTGCTGATTTAACATGATATCCAGTATTAATTCCCTTTGAGGAGTTAATTTGTAATTGTGCTCTTTTAATTTTTTTATTGCCTCTTGCTTATGCATTTTAATCACAACCCTTTATTAAATAAGAAATATTTCTTAATTAAGATGATATTACAATTTAGCAAAAAAGTCAATAGGAAATTTGCATAAATTTAAATTAAATGTTAACTTTTACATATACTATTGAAATTTCAGAAAATGTTTTCTATAATAAAAAGATAAGGTAAAATTTATTTGGAAAAAGGTGATAGGATGGAATATGCAAAAATATTAGAAGACGTAAGGAAAAACATTGAAAAAGTGATAGTAGGGAAAAGAGAAGTAATTGATTTAATGCTTACAGCTTTAATATCTTCAGGGCATATTCTTTTAGAGGATGTGCCAGGAGTTGGTAAAACTACTATTGCCAAAGCATTAGCTAAATCTATTAGTTGTGAGTTTAAGAGGGTGCAATTTACTCCCGATTTACTTCCTAGCGATTTGACAGGGATAAATGTTTACAATCAAAAACTCAATGAATTTGAGTTTAAAAAAGGCCCTTTGTTTACCAATATATTGTTAGCTGATGAGATAAATAGAGCGACACCCAGGACTCAGTCTAGCCTTCTTGAATGTATGGAAGAAAGGCAGGTAACTGTAGACGGTGTCACTTATCCTTTAGACAAACCCTTTTTTGTTATTGCTACGCAAAATCCTATAGAAAGTTACGGCACTTTTCCTCTTCCCGAGGCTCAAATAGATAGGTTTTTGATGAAAATAAAAATGGGATATCCTAAAAGAGAGGAAGAGCAGAGAATAATAGACCTTTTTGATAAAGGTAGTCCCTTAGAGAATATTCAGCCAGTTTGCAGCAAAGAGGATATAATAAAAATGCAAAAAGAGTATACCAATGTGTATGTGGAAAAAGATGTTGCCAATTATATTTTAGATATAATTGAAAGGACAAGAGAAGATAGGGAGATAGAATTGGGAGCAAGCCCAAGGGCTACATTGGCTTTTTATAAATCTTCTCAAGCTTATGCTTATATAAAAGGAAGAGATTTTGTGACACCAGACGATGTAAGGTATATTGCACCATTTGTGCTTTCTCACAGAATTATTTTAAAAGGGGTAGGTAAACTTAAAAATTTAAAGGCGGAAGATGTAGTGAAAAGAATCTTAGAAGAAGTTCCAATCCCTCTTGAAAAATAGAAATTAGGTGGTTTTGAAAATGAATGCTTTGTGGTTTATTCTTGTTGTGGCTTTTGTATTAGCCATGCAAGCTAATCTTTATAAAAAATACATTTTTAAGGATTTGAAAATAGAACGGAAATTTGAAAATCCAGCTATTTTTCCTGAAGAAAAGACAACGCTTAAGGTTACACTTGTAAATAAAAAAATTTTCCCTATTACTTATTTGAAGTTACAGCAAAAGATTCCTGTGGAACTTCAAATGGTAAAATCATCTATGGTGGAAAATAATGATAAAGTTAAGTATTTTCACACTACAGTGCTTTCTATGATGCCTTTTCAGAAAGTTACAAGGAAATTTGAAATTGTAGGTATAAAAAGAGGAGTATACAATCTTTTTGACCCCGTTAAAGTTTTTTCTACCGATTTATTTGGCAGTGAGGAATATGAAAGTGAAATATTGGCTCATGCGAGACTGGTGGTTTATCCTAATCTAATAGATTTGAATAGTTCTTTTGTTGTGGCTGATTCTCTTCAAGGAGACGTGTTTGTAAGAAGATGGATAATAGAAGACCCTATTATGATAAGTGGAATCAGAGATTATACTCCTTCTGACAATTATAAAGACATAAATTGGAAAGCCACTGCCAAAAATCAGACATTAAAAGTGAATAAATATGATTATACAGCAGATAAAAAAATAATGATATTGTTTAACATTGATTTTCACAGGTATCTGTTTAAGACTATTGACCTACAAGAGTTTGAAAAGGCAGTGGAAGTAGCAGCTTCTTTATCAGTGGATTTATTAAAAAAAGGCATTCCTGTTGGATTTTCTACAAATGCTATCTGCCTTTTTGAGGGGGATTACAGTATTATAGAGCCTTCTGCAGGAGAATCTCAGATTTCAAAGCTTCTTGAGGTTTTTGCAGGTTTGTCTTTTTTTAAGAGATATGACCTTGAAGAAATTTTAAGGCTTATGACAAATCATTTGTCATGGGGCACAGATTTAGTGGTTGTAACGCCTTTTGTAGATGATAAAGTTGTAAATGCTCTTTCTGACATAGGAAATACAAAAATTTCAATTGTTTCAATAAAGCCTAATGAAATTGGTCATTTGCCAACAAATATTAAGTTATTCTTTTATAATGAAGAGGGGAAGCAACTTGAAACTGTGGGATAGAGAAAAGTTTGTGAGGACGTTTTTGACAATTTTAGACGGCATGATGGTATTTTTAATTTACACCCTATTAAATGGGCTTTTTATTAGAGAAAAAGGTATTTCCTTTGGAATAATCCTTTTAGCTTCTTTAATAAGCGGGGTTTTTAACAATGCAGAAATTGAGATGAAAGAGAAAACTTATAAACAATTGAATTTAACTATAGGTGTTGTAATTAGCATTTTGTTGAGCGCAATAATTAGTGAAAATTATTATCAACTGGTGGCCATATTCATAGTGTTTTTGTATATTTGGTCAAGAGGAGTAAAAAACAGAGGAATATTCGTTAATGATATGTTAAATGTAGAACAATTTTATAAGCAGTTAATAGGTCTATTTGTCATAAATATTGCGAACTATTTTATGCCTCTTGAGGGGATATTGATAATTCCTAAATATAGCATTATTTATATTCTGTTGAGCATTTTTTTGCTTTTAGAAGTTAAAAATCTTAGATACGCCGATAATAGCTCAAATAAAAGAGTTTCGGCTTTTGAGTGGGCAGCAGTAAGCCTTATAATTTTAACTATGATTTTACTTTCTTCTCCTGCTGTGAGAGAATTTATCTATCATTATTTGTATGAAGGCATTGTAAAAATTTTTGTTTATGGCGCTTCTTATTTAGCTTATGGTTTGTTTTTAATGTTGTCAAAGCTTTTTAGCCTGCTGCATATAGACGAAGAGTATTTTAAAAAGGCGATGGAGGAAGCCTTAAAACAAGGTAATAGTAAGGAAAATATGTTTGAGGAGCAGATTCCTCAGGATTATGCTTGGCTTGTCCACATGATAAATGGAATAGCTACTTTATTAGCTGTTGTTATAATAATTGCTTTGATAGTATATATTGTAAAAGCAATAACAAAGCTACAAAAAGAAAAGCATGAAAGAGATTTTACAGAAGAAAAAGAGATTGATATAAAAATTGGGGATTTGCAAACATATAAAAGATTAAAAGGCATAAGCCAGAAAATGGCTGAAAATGTTCGAGAGCGAGTAAAAATTTATAGGGATTCGAGGGAAAGGGTAAGGTATTATTATAAAAGATTTTTAAAACACTTATACGAAAACAAAATTCTTGTAAAAGGCAACCATTCTAGTGAAGATGTTTATAAAAAAGTGGTGGAAGTTTTTCCTTTTGTGCATTCTGCAATGGAGGAAATTACAGCTCTTTACGAAAAAGTAAGATATGGAAATTATTATCCTCAATATGAGGAAGTAAAGGAATTTGAAATAAAGTTAAGAGAAATTATAAAAAATTTGAAACAAATTTAGATTTACTTTGTTGGAATAAATCGTATATAATAGTACTATAGAAAATATTTAGAAAATAGTGAGAGGGGAATGGCAGTGAAAAATCCGCTAATTATTACATTGATTGTTTTGGCTGTAATAGCTGTATTAGTATTTGGAACAATTTATGGAACTTATAACCAATTAGTGGCGTTAGATGAAAATGTAAATAGTAAATGGAGTCAGATTGATAATCAGCTTCAAAGAAGGGCTGATTTAATTCCTAATTTAGTAGAGACTATTAAAGGATATGCAGCACATGAAAAAGAGATTTTTGATAGTGTAAATAAAGCGAGAGAAAAACTTTTAAGTGCCAACACTGTTGCTGAAAAAGCAGCTTCAAATGATGAATTAAATACAGCATTGGGAAGGCTTCTTGCTATTGCAGAAAATTATCCTAATTTAAAAGCTGATGCAAATTTCAGGCAGTTAAGCGACGAACTAGCAGGAACTGAAAACAGAATAGCTGTAGCGAGAATGGATTATAACAATGCTGTTCAAGCTTATAACACCAAGATAAGGTCTTTTCCAACCTCTATCATCGCCAATATGTTTGGGTTTAAGGAAAGAGAATATTTTAAAACAGATGAAGCAGCAAAGACTGTGCCTAAAGTAGATTTTTCCAAATAAGCATTCCTGCAATAAATTAAAATAGCCTTTGCAAAAATGGTTAATATTTTACTTTATCTCTGTTTTTTGCGGAGGTCTTCTTGTCAAAATGTTGAAGCTGATGGGTGCATTTTAACCGGTGTGGCTGCAGGCTGTGCTTTGCGGTACTACCTTATGCTGTAATTATAAAGGTGTTTTATAAACTCTTCGAACAGATTCGACTTGAACTTATCTTTATGATAAATGATGCTAAACTTCCTTTCAAACCTTATATTTTCAATGTCAACTTTTACGAGCCTACCGCCTCTTATCTCCTTTTTCACGGCCAGCCTGGATATGACCGAAACGCCTATATTAGCTTCGATGGCCTTTTTTATGGCCTCCGTATTGTTAAGAACGTATTTTATTCTGTACCTTACGTTATTTCTCGCCATGGTCTCCTCAAAGATCTCCCTCGTTCCACTTCCCTTTTCTCGCATGATTATATCCTCATTTTCAATCTCTGCGGGGCTGATGCTTTTTTTCTCTGCCCACCTGTGGCTTTTTGAGCATACAAGATATAGCTCATCATCTATATAGGGTGTTACAACAATGTCCCTTGAATGGACCGGACCTTCGACAATGCCAAGGTCTATAGAATTGTTAAATACCAGCTTTTCTATCTCTGCCGTGTTGCCAATCGTAAAGTAGACGTCGATACTGAACTTTTTCCTGAACTCGCCGATTATCTCCGGTAGCAGGTAAATTCCCACCGTTGTACTGGTTCCCACTCTCAGCCTTCCCATCCTCATGTTCTTCACATCATCAAGAGTACTCTCTGCTTCCTTGACAAGATTGAGTATCCGCTTTCCGTAACTATACAGGATTTCCCCAGCATACGTGAGACTGAGATTCCTACCTATCCTGTCAAAGAGTCTAACTTGGAGTTCTCCCTCCATCTGCGATATGGCCTGGCTGATAGCAGGTTGAGACATATAAAGTTTTTTTGCGGCAGCAGACATGCTCTTTAACTCGCAAACGGTTACGAAAATCTCTATATCCCTGAGGGTCACAACGATCACCTCATATAACCATAAAATTATCATTTTCATAATATCATAATACTTTACTAATGAAAAGATAAAAGGAAAAAATTCGGCACTTTTCAACCTTCTCAAGTCTTGTGTTTTGTTGCACTTGTTATTTTTTCGTATTATTGTACTTTGCTCAATTAGGAAATGTTACTTTTTAGATTTTGGTTTACAATAGTATAGATGTATAAAAATTAGCGGTTTATATAAAATATTATTATCATTAATATAACTATTTATTATTAGACTAAAATTTTCGTGAGTGTTATACTTATATCAAAGAAAGTTAATTATTTAACATGAAAATATATTTTCATTCTTGGTTGTGCTTTGCTAAGCGTGGACGGTTAATTATTTGATGAAGAGATTATAAAAAATATCAAATGCCATGTATTGAGGAGGAAGAAGATGAGTTATTGTGTAAACATTAAAAGGATGAATGAAATCTTAAAAGAATTGCAAAAAGAGTATAAGGTATATGCTCCTGTCCGCTTTGAAAAGCGTGGTCGTTATTCAGACACTGATTTGATTCGATATGCAGAAATTAACTCAATTGAGGATGTAGTCTACGATGAGAAATCAGATTTTTCACCAAAAGAAGTGATTTATCCGATTACCCAGGCGCTATTCTACTTTACCGAATATGAATATATGGAAAGCAAGGTAGATGACAAAAAGATTCTGATATTTGCACGCCCCTGTGATATAAATGGCTTTAGACGACTTGATACTATCTTTCTCAAAAACGGAGGAACAGAAGATATTTACTACAAGCGTTTACGGGAAAAAGTAAAGTTTATTTTAATGGAATGCAAAGAAGGAGGTTGGGATAGTTGTTTCTGCGTCTCAATGGGCTCCAATAAAACCGACGACTACAGTTTAGCAGTTAGATTTGGCGATGATAAGATATTGGTAGAAATAAAAGACGATGAATTTACCAATTTATTTGCCGATGAAAGAGAAGTAGAATTTACCCCTAAATTCGTTACCTCTAACCCGACAAAAGTTAACATCCCTGAAATTGATAGCCATGAATTATTAGAAAAAATTTACGAACTCGATATGTGGAAAAGTTATAATTCAAGATGTATAAGCTGTGGAGCCTGTACCGCTGTGTGCATAACCTGCAGCTGTTTTAACACATTAGACGTAATATACACAGAAAACGGAAAAGTTGGTGAGAGGAGAAGGGTTCAGGCTAGCTGTATGCACGAAGATTTCACGACAATGGCAGGTGGACTGAGTTTCAGGAAAACCGCGGGAGAGCGGATGAGATTCAGAACTCTGCATAAAATTTATGACTATAAACTTCGTTTCAAAGACGAGCACATGTGTGTAGGATGCGGGCGATGTGATGAAAGATGTCCTGAACTAATATCTTTTCCGGCTACCATTAATCGCCTGTATGATGAAGTGGAAAAACTCAAAAAAGCGGAGACAACAAATAAAGATATAAGGTAAATAGCATCAATTGAGGAGGTAAAGTAAATGAGTGAAAATATAATGCTTCCAGTTCCCCATAAAATAATCGATATTATACACGAAACAGAAAATGAATATACTTTCAGAATAGAAACCAATGCAAAGGTAAAACATGGACAATTCTTTCAGGTGTCTTTACCTAAAATCGGAGAAGGCCCTATATCTGTAAGTTCTATGGGAGATAATTGGGTAGAACTCACCATACGGAAAGTAGGAAAACTCACCAATGAAATATTTAATTTAAAACCCGGTGATAAGATATTTATGCGAGGCCCTTATGGTAATTCATTCCCTGTAGATGATTTTAAGGGTAAGGATCTAGTTGTCATTGCCGGTGGAACTGGGGTTTCTCCTGTTAGAAGCCTTTTAAAGTATTTTTATGAACATCCAGATGAAATACACTCTCTGCATTTCATCGCGGGATTTAAGGACGAAAAGAGTATACTGTTCAAAGAGGATTTAAATAATTTTAGAAGCAGGTTTAACACAATTTATACTCTTGATAAAGATAAGATAGAAGGCTTTGAGGTCGGCCTTGTTACAGAACACATTAAGAAAATACCATTTGACAGCTTTGAAAATTACAATGTAGTAATTGTAGGTCCTCCTGTTATGATGCACTTTGCCGCTTTAGAATGTTTAAAGAACGGTGTAGCCGAAGATAAAATCTGGTTATCTTTTGAAAGGAAAATGTCTTGTGGCGTCGGCAAGTGTGGCCATTGCAAGATAAATGAGACATATGTTTGTCTGGAAGGGCCTGTCTTTAATTATACTAAAGCAAAAAATCTGTTGGATTAATCGGAGGGATAATTATATGAGTTACGATATAGATATAAAAAAGGTTCGAAGAAATTGTTATCGTCAGTCAAAAGTGCGGGGGGAGTTCATGCTCCAGATACGCGTTCCCGGCGGTGTTATAGATGCCAAATATCTGTCATTTTTTCAGCATATTGCGGAAACTTGGGGAAACGGAGAATTTCACCTGGGAGTCAGACAGACAATTTCAATACCAGGGATCAAATATGAATATATAGATGAGGTTAACAAATATATAAGACCATATATCGAAGAAATTGAAGTAAATTTATGCGGCGTTGATATGGCAGTTGATGACAACGGGTATCCGACCATAGGAGCTCGTAATATAATGGCTTGCATAGGTAATCGTCATTGCATATATGCTAACATTGATACAACCGACCTGGCCAGAAAAATAGAAAAGATTATATTCCCCAGCGATTATCATATAAAATTAAATATATCAGGATGTCCTAACGACTGTGCTAAAGCTCACGTTAGTGATATCGGTATAATTGGTATTACAAAGCCGGAATACGATTATGAGCGCTGTATAGGGTGTAAAAAGTGTGTAGAAGCGTGTGCTCATCATGCAACGCGTGTTTTATCTGTAGAAAAAGGAAAAATCGTGAAAGATACCTGCTGCTGCGTCGGCTGTGGCGAATGCGTCCTAGTGTGTCCAACTGGTGCTTGGACCAGGAACCCTAAAAAATTCTACAGAGTATTGATCGGCGGCAGAACAGGAAAGCAAACACCTCGTATGGGAAAAATCTTTTTAAACTGGGTTACAGAAGATGTGGTTTTAGGTGTACTTAAAAACTGGGAGACATTTTCTGCTTATGTTATGAACAACAAACCTGAATACATCCATGGTGGACACCTTATTGACAGAGTGGGATATAACAAATTTAAAGAAATGATATTAAAAGATGTTAAACTAAACCCAGAAGCTATGGTGGCTGAAAGGGTATTATGGACAGAAACCGAATACAGGTCTAATTTTAATGTAAAACCCGTAACCCAACGTTAAGTTGGCATGGAATAGTGAGGAATCAAGACGTGCATAGGTGCACGAAAAGATCTAGAATAAGGCAGGCGAATAGGATTGATGAAAGAAATTGTAGATTCTCATGTACATGTTTCATTACTTCCATTCGAAGGATGGAAGAGTATGGCGCTGGCCGGAGTAAGGAAAATTATTGGCTGTTCCCTATTTTTTGGGGCAAAACATGCAGAAACACTCTTTGATCATTTCCATCAGATGTTAACTCTTTCTATAAGTAATGCCGCTAAAAATGATATTAAGCTTTACGTGGCCATTGGCATTCACCCCATGGGAATACCGGACGACTGGCCCAGGGTGATCGACGCTCTTCCATCCTACCTTAAAATGAGTGGTGTCATTGGGCTTGGTGAGATCGGGCTACATGAGGGAAACAAGCGGGAACAGGAGGTTCTCCATGAGCAATTGAAGATTGCCAAGGAATACAGGGTTCCAGCAATCATTCATACTCCGCCACAGAATAGAGTTGAAATTACCGAAAAAATAATTGAGATTGCTGCTACTGTGGGGATGGAACCCGGAAAAATGATTATAGACCATGCTAATTTAGATATTATTGACTTAATCGAAGACTTTGGGGCCGTTCCTGGGCTTACTATTCGCCAAGAGGGGTTCACTTCTCAACTATTGATGAATCATCTGGAACGCTTCCAACGAGGTGTACTAAATAGCGATTACAGCAATCTAAAACCCAATGATCTGCTGAGCGTACCCAAGACCGTGTGGTACTTAGAATTGAACGGAGCTTCTCCTGAAGTCATTGCTCGAATTGCGAGATACAATGCTGAAGAAGTTTTTGGTATTTAAACGCTCAGCAATATGATTTATTACTAAGTCATAGTATTTAAAAACCAACCTACTTAGTGGTAAATCCATAATAAAGGAGAGAAGAGTATGCCACTCAACAATGACCAAGATGAATTTCTTGATTTAACAATCCTCACCTACCTCAAAAAGCTTGGGCCGGAATATGCGAAACTTTTGGCGAGGCGCCTAGGTTTATCATTAGAAGAAAGCAGAAAGCGACTTCAAAGTTTGGAGGAGAGAGGACTAATCAAGCGAGTGGAAAGAAGAATAGTTAAATATTACCATCGACGACGAAAAAGTGTTAAGCATCGCAATCACACATATTATGAGCTCACTAGGGAAGGGGAACTTTTTCTAAGACAGGCGAGGAAGGAAATTGATATTAATTTTGACATCGAATACCCTAACAGATAAAATGACTTATTTGTGTTTGTTAAAGCTTGTTGGCCCTCAAGCGAAGTGGACTAAAATGCACAATATGATAAAATTTCTCTAGGTTATTGTGAAACCTCAAAAGGCTCTAAAAATAATTGGTTTCACAATAAATTAACCTAAAAGGGTCATATATGGAGGAGGATTTTAAAGTGAAATATGTTGATGTAGAAAAGATTAAAAAAGACTTTCCTATATTGAATGTTAAACCTCATGGTAAAAAGCTTATTTACCTTGACAATGCTGCCACAACTCAAAAGCCAATTGAAGTCATAAAAGCTATGGATAAATATTATGAAGAATTAAACGCCAATGTATACAGAAGCCCACACTATTTAAGCGCTCTTTCCACACAGGCTTATGAAGAGGCAAGAGAAAGAGTAAAAAAATTTATTAACGCAAAAAGAGAAGAATCCATAATATTTACGAGAAATACTACAGAATCAATAAACTTTATAGCATATACGTGGGGAATGAAATATATAAACGAAGGGGACGAAATAATACTGACAATAGCCGAGCACCACAGCAATATGCTTCCATGGCAAATGGTAGCAGAAGCTAAAGGGGCAAAGCTTATATATGTCTATCTTGATGAAAATTTTAGGCTTTCTATGAAAGACTTTAAAGAAAAAATGTCTGACAAAGTAAAATTGGTTGCTGTGCAACACATGTCAAATGTTTTAGGTATAATAAATCCTGTGGAGGAGATTACACATATTGCCCACAAATACGGCGCAAAAGTGTTAATAGATGGAGCACAAAGTGTACCTCATATGCCTGTTGATGTACAAAAGATAGATTGTGACTTTTTTGCCTTCTCTGGTCACAAGATGCTCGGACCTATGGGAATCGGTGTACTTTATATAAAAGAGGACTTGCTTTCTGATGTGCCTCCTTTTTTAAGAGGTGGAGAGATGATAGACGAAGTCTTTGAAGACCGTGCAACTTTTGCTCCCCCACCTCTTAAATTTGAAGCAGGTACTCCCAACGTAAAAGGGGCTTGTGTGCTTGTTTCTGCAATAGATTATATAGAAAAAATTGGGCTTTCCAATATTCATAATCACGAAGGCGAGCTTTTGGAGTATGGCCTTCAGAAAATGAAAGAATTAGACTTTGTAAAATTGTATGGCCCCAACGATGCGAAGGAAAGGGGAGGCTTAATTTCCTTCAATGTAGAAGGTGTCCATCCTCACGACGTTGCTACAATACTAGACGAAGAAGGAATTGCTGTAAGAAGTGGGCACCACTGTTGTCTGCCTTTAATGAGGTACTTAGGTGTTCCTGCAACTGTAAGAGCAAGCTTTTACCTCTACAACGACTTTGACGATATTGACGCACTTGTTGAAGGACTTAAAAAAGTTAGGAAGTGGTTTAAATGAGCGATTTGAATCAGCTTTATTCTGAGGTTATAATGGAACATTACGAAAACTCTCCCCATGAAAAAGAACTTAAAGATGCTACCCACAAAGAAAGAGGTTACAATCCTCTTTGCGGCGACAATATTACTCTTTATTTAAAAATGAATGGTGACATTATAGAAGATGCTTCTTTCACGGGCCATGGGTGTGCCATAAGCCAAGCCTCAACCTCTATGATGATAGACCTTATAAAAGGGAAAGACAAAAAAGAAGCTTTAAGGCTTGTGCAACAATTTATAGACATGATGCACAAAAAAGATGTAAATCTTGATGAATTAGGTGATGCTCAAGTACTGCAGGGAGTATCTGACTTTCCTGCCCGCGTAAAATGTGCATTACTGGCATGGAAAACGCTCCAGGAAATTTTGTAAAAAAGAGATAAAAGTTTGATAATGTTCTTTTGACATGAATGCGAATATTTTTAAAATCTGCCTCTTCCTATTTGAGGTCTAACGATTCTCAGGATAATAATATAACTTTTTTTAAAAAGCCAGCATATTTTATAAATTTGTGTTGATACTTATTATTATCTATGCTAATATACTAGACATGAACAGTAATACATTAAAATAGTTTAAATTTAGCGAAAGAATGATATTTTTAAAGCTTAATTAAGTTAATTACAAAATATTAAGATAGGGAGAGGCAAAATGAAAAAGAGAATTTTTTTAATTGCAATTGCCTTTTTATTATTATTTAATTCCATAGCTTTTTGTGCTCCTGATGTTCCATCTAAGCCTATTCAGTTTAAATATGTATATGATTATGCGGGGCTTATGTCCCAAAATGATATAGAAGAGATCGAAAAAGTAGGGAAAGCTTTAGATGATGCCACAAAGGCACAAATAATAGTTGTTACAGTTGACAGCATTGGAGATTACCCAATTGAGGAATATTCTCTTAGCCTTTTTAGAAAGTGGGGAATAGGAGACAAGGAGAAAAACAACGGTGTTCTCCTTTTAGTGGTAAAAGACAGACTTTTAAAAGGTCAGGCTGGAAAAGTGAGAATTGATGTAGGTTATGGCTTGGAAGGGGCAATACCGGATTCTGTTGCAGGGAGGATTTTAGACGATTTTGTTTTAACTTCTTGGGCAAAAGGCGAGTACTCTAAAGGCATATACGCTGGTTATATGGCTATAGCCTCAAGGGTTGCAAAAGAGTACAATATAGACCTTCAGGGATTGGATGCTTCCAAATACAGTGTCAATACAAGTAGCAATGATAGTGGTATATCGTGGGAAGATATTGCTGTAGTGATTATACTTATTTTGATATTTATTATCTTTGGAAGAGGAGGAAGACATATAAGAAGGGACTGGTGGGGTCCAGGAAGCTTTGGCTCAAGAGGATTTGGAGGCTTTAGAGGTGGTGGCTTCGGCGGTGGAGGAGGCTTCGGCGGAGGTTCTGCCGGAGGCGGAGGAGCTAGCCGCTAAACTAGATATCTTAGTTTTTATCAAACTGAGGGAACTTTAGAAACACCCTCAGTTTGTTTTTTAAATTCTCTCAAATACAGGTTTTAACTCAATTACAAGGTTATCAAATATACTAACTTTTACTTTATCCTCTTCAGAATACATTTGAGGCCTTCCATAACGTCCTTCTTCAAGTGTGAATACCATAACCACCTTTTCATCGGGTTCTACAATCCAATATTCTTTTACCCCTGCTTTTTCGTATAAATTAAACTTTTCTATTTTATCTTTTTGACCAGTTGAAGGAGAAACTACTTCTATAATTAATTCTGGAACTCCATAATAACCTGTCTTTTTAAGTCCTGAATTATCACATATAATGATTATATCAGGCTGTACTACATTGGTAGTTTCTTCATCTTTTTCATTTGCTTCTGGTATTCGCAAATCGAAAGGAGCAGTAAATACTCTGCAAGATTTATCCTGCAGATAGTTTGCAAATTGCCTTGCTAGTTCTAACAATACTGCTTGATGTTGCCATGTTGGAGCTGCTTGTAGATAGGGAACACCATTAATAATTTCCCATCTTTCTTCTTCAGACCAGGTTAAATAGTCGGCATAAGTATATTTTTTATTTTTTTCGGGCAATGGCATAAAATACCCTCCATCATCTATCATTAACTTATTATTATTTTAATTATATCATAATAAAAACAAGATAAAAGGGAAAAAATGATTTATATTTATAGATACAAGTGATATAATAAGGCTGAATTAGTCAAACTTAGAAGCAAAAGGAGATAAAATATGTCAAAAATAGAATTTATAGCAACAACTCTTTTTGGCGTTGAAGCAATAACTGCAAGAGAGGTAAAAGAGCTAGGGTATCAAGATATCACTGTAGAAGATGGAAAAGTCACTTTTGTAGGCGATGAGGTGGCTTTAGCTAGGTCAAACTTGTGGATTAGAACGGCAGAGAGAATATACGTAAAAATAGGGGAATTTACTGCCACAACTTTTGAAGAACTTTTTGAAGGTACAAAGGCTCTTCCATGGGAGGTTTGGATACCTGAAGATGGCAGGTTTCCTGTGGAGGGTTATTCAATAAAATCCAAGCTTTTCAGTGTGTCAGACTGCCAGGCAATAGTGAAAAAAGCTGTGGTAGAAAGGCTTAAAACAAAATACAAAAAAGAGTGGTTTGAAGAAAACGGCGCAACTTATAAAATAAAATTTTCATTAATGAAAGATAAGGTTACTCTTATGATTGACACAAGCGGTATCGGTTTACACAAAAGGGGCTATAGAGTCATGTCCAATGAAGCACCTTTGAGAGAAACTTTAGCTGCCGCTATGATAATGTTGAGCTTTTGGAAACCGGATAGACCTTTGATGGATCCTTTTTGTGGCTCTGGAACGATTCCGATCGAGGCAGCTATGATTGGTATAAATCTCGCACCAGGATTAAAACGACAATTTGTTTCCGAAAAATGGGGGAGAATATCAAATAAATTATGGAAAGAAGCGAGAGAAGAAGCAGTTGGTGCTATTAAAAAAGACATAACTTTAAATATAAAAGGATATGACATTGACAAAAACGCCATCAAATTGTCAAAAGACAATGCGCGGAAAGCTGGTGTAGAGAAATACATAACTTTTGAAAATATCCCATTAAAAGATTTAAAAACAGATGATAAATATGGTGTTATAATATGCAATCCTCCTTATGGTGAAAGGATGGGGGAATTAGAGGAAGTAGAAAAGCTTTATAAAGAAATGGGGAAAGTTTTCAAAAAACTTGATACGTGGTCTTTTTATATACTGACTTCCCATGAAAAATTTGAAAAACTTTTTGGAAGACAAGCTTCTAAAAAGAGGAAACTTTACAATGGGATGATAAAAGCTTACTATTATCAGTATTATGGACCGAAACCACAACCCATTGACTTAAATAATAAGTAGATGTAAAATATAGGTGTGCAAGTGAATATAAAAAATCTTATGGTCTTGAGAAGTTAAAAGGGAAAGCGGTGAAAATCCGCTGCAGCCCCCGCTACTGTGAGCGAGGATGAAGCCCTAATAACGCCACTGCCTGGCACTCAAGAGAGGTACCGGGTGGGAAGGCAGGGTGGAAGATGAATCGCGAGCCAGGAGACCTGCCATAAGATTTCGGAAGTTCGCCTTCGGAGGGAAGGTGGAATGGAATTTTTATGCTTAATTTTGGTAAAAAAGGTCTACCTCCGTAGGGTAGGCCTTTTTTGATACTTGAAAAATTTAAATTAGGAGGGTACGTATGAGAAAATTTAAAGGTTTACTTGCTTTATTGGTAATCTTTGCTTTAATATTTTCACTAGCGGCTTGTTCAACAAACACTGCTACAAAGCCAGAAAACACTTCTCAAACAGCAACTGAAACTGTTAAAAGTCAATTCCCGTTAAAGGTTACTGATTTTTTGGGAAGAGAAGTAACTATAGAGAAAGAACCCCAAAGGATAGTCTCTCTTGCGCCTTCTACAACAGAGCTTATATATGCTTTAGGAGCAGGAAATAAAGTAGTGGGTGTTACAGACTTTGACAATTATCCACCTGAGGTCAAGAATGTACCCAAAGTGGGTGGTTTTAAAGGGCCAAATGTAGAAGCGATTACTGCTCAAAAGCCCGATATAATTTTTGCTTCCACTCTTTCAGGCAAAGAGCAGATGGAATCTTTAGAAAAGATGGGTATCCCTGTTGTAATGTTGGAGGCAAAAAATATTGACCAGATATACCAGTCTATAAGAATAATAGGTCAAATAACAGGAACTGAGAAAAAAGGCGAAGAGTTAATTAAACAAATGCAAGATAAAATAAAAGAAATAAATGACAAAGTCAAAGAGCTTCCAAAAGTCAGCGTATTTTATCTGGTCTCTCTTGAAGGGAACTGGACAGCAGGTAAAGGCACATTTATTGATGAGCTTATAAACCTTGCAGGTGGCAAAAACGTTGCAGAGGATGTAAATGGTTGGGCGCAGTACAGCGTAGAAGAATTAGTCAAGAAAAATCCTGATGTGATAATAACATCTCCTCATGCAGGGGATGTAAAAGACATCAAAAATATGGCAGGATACAAAGATACTAATGCTGTTAAAAATGACAAAGTATTTGTGATAAGCAATGACGACATAATATCAAGAGCTTCTAATAGAATTGTTTTAGGACTTGAAGAAATCGCAAAATTCTTACATCCGGAGGCATTTAGGTAAAGTGGGAGTAAAAAAAGGGATATATTTTGGTACAGCCTTTTCACTGCTTGTCTTTACCATGATTTTATCAATTTCTGCAGGGGCGGTAAAAATACCCCTGCAGGAGATTTTAAATGTTTTTTTGGGCGGTGGCAGTGAAACCTCTAGGACAATAATCCTTAATTTAAGACTTCCAAGAGCTATTGAATCTGCGATTGTAGGTATGGGACTTTCTGTTGTTGGGACATTTTTTCAAGGGCTTTTGAGAAATCCAATGGCAGACCCTTATGTATTGGGTGTATCATCAGGAGCGGCTTTTGGAGCTACTATTGCGATAATATTAGGACTTGGAATATTTGGACTTAGTTTTATGGCATTTATTACTTCTTTAATGACTGTATTTTTCGTATACACTATTTCTAAAACTGGCACAAGAGTATCCATGACCACAATGTTATTGGCAGGTATAGCTATAAGTGCTTTTATGTCTGCAATTATCTCTCTCATGATGCTTTTAAACCATGATGAGTTTTCTCGAATTGTTTTTTGGACTATGGGAGGATTTAGCCTCATAAATTGGAATAGTGTGGTCTTTACTACTCCTATAATAGTAATTGGCTCTTTTGTGATGTATGTATTTTCAAGGGATGTAAATGCGATATTGACAGGAGAAGAAGTTGCCGAACATTTAGGTGTCAACACAGAATTAGTCAAGAAAATAATTCTTATTACAGGGTCTTTGGTGACTGCAACTGCTGTGTCAGTTGGTGGAATTATAGGTTTTGTGGGACTTATTGTGCCTCATATATCAAGGCTTATTGTAGGACCTGACAATAGAATTCTTGTACCTTTTAGTGCTATATCAGGAGCGATATTTTTAACTTTTGCAGACTTATTAGCACGAATTATTTTAAAGCCAATGGAAATTCCAATTGGGATAATTACAGCAGCATTTGGAGGACCATTCTTTTTATATCTGTTAATAAAGAGCAAACAAAAAAGTGAAGGAATGTGATGATATGGCTATTTTACAGGTGGATAATTTGCACTTTTCTTATGAAGAAAAGGAAGTTTTAAAAGGAATAGATTTTACCATAAACAAAAATATGGTTTTAGGAATAATAGGAGCTAATGGCAGTGGTAAGACTACTCTTTTAAAAAATATATCAGGCTATTTAAAGCCAGCAGCTGGGGATGTCTTTATATTAGGGAAAAATATCAAAGACTTTACTATAAAAGAAAAGGCAAAATATATAGGGTATGTGCCTCAAGATATAGTTTACGACTTTGAATTTAGCTGTTATGACATGGTAATGATGGGAAGAATTCCTTATCTTAAAAGGTTTCAGTTGGAGAGAAAAGAAGACAGAGATATTGTAAGAGAGTGTATGGAAATTACAAATACATGGCAGTTTAAAGACAAAAGTATAAAAGAGTTAAGTGGCGGTGAAAGACAAAGGGTGTATATAGCGAGGGCATTAGCACAAAAAGCTCGAATTTTACTCATGGATGAGCCAGTTTCTCACCTTGATATAAAATACCAAGTTGAAATACTGTCTCTTGTAAAAGATTTATCCTTAAAAGGGATACTTGTAATTGTTGTGCTTCACGATATTAACCTCGCTTCACAGTTTTGTGATGAGATTTTCATAATGAAAGAAGGCAAAATAATAGCATCTGGGTCTCCCGGAAATGTTTTAACATTGAACAACATAAAATCAGCCTTTTCAATAGATGTGGAAGTGTTTGAAAATCCCATCACCCATACTCCTTACGTCATTCCATCGCTAAATGGAAAGGAGCAACTCAAAGTTGTGTAAAGCTTTAATGATTGCAGGCACCCATTCAGGAGCAGGTAAAACTACTGTAAGCCTTGGAATTATGGGAGTGCTGTCAAAAAGGTATAAAGTTCAGCCTTTTAAAGTAGGTCCAGATTATATAGATGCTGCTTATCACCGATATGTCACAGGGAATTTTTCCTGCAATCTCGACTTGTACCTGTTGGGGGAACAAAACCTTAAATCGCTTTTTTACAAAAATGCCTGCAATGCTAACATTTCTATAATTGAAGGTGTTATGGGAATGTACGATGGGATTGATACTACAAAAAAGGGGAGCAGTGCTGACATTGCGAAAATTTTAGATATTCCTGTGATTTTAGTTGTAGATGCTTCTTCTATGGCGACAAGTGTATCAGCTTTAATAATGGGTTATATGCACTATGACAGGGAAGTAAAAATTAAAGGAGTGATATTAAATAAAGTTGGAAGTGAAAAACACTATGCCCTTTTGAAAGAATGCATAACAAGAGATTTAGGTATTGAGGTTTTTGGCTATCTTCCAAAGGATCCAAAATTAGATTTGCCAGAAAGACACTTGGGCCTTGTACCGATATATGAGATGCCAGAAATTAAACACAAGTTTGATACCTTATATGATTATATTGAAAAATACATTGATATAGAAAAAATTCTTAATGTAGGTGTAATTGACTGTTCAAATACATTTAGAAACACGATTGGTGAAGGTCATGATTTAAAAAGGGTAAAAATAGGGTATGCGTTTGATGAGGCTTTTAACTTTTATTACAAAGAGAGTTTGGAACTTTTTGAAGAAATGGGAGCAGAGCTTGTACCCTTTAGCCCTCTTAAAGATTATAAGTTACCAGATGGAATATCGGGTTTGTACATAGGGGGAGGATTTCCAGAGGTTTTCGCGGAGAGGCTTAATAAAAACAAAAAAATATTAAAATCGGTTAAAGATGCAATAGATTCAGGTATGCCTGCATATGCAGAGTGTGGCGGATTTATGTATCTTACAAAAAGCATAACAGATGTACAAGGAAATACTTTTGAAATGGCAGGAATTTACGATTTTGAAACTGTCATGACAAAAAGGCTTCAGAGATTTGGCTATGTTGAGGCAGAAGTTATTGAAGATAACGTCCTTTTTAGAAAAGGGGATAAAATAAAAGGGCATGAGTTTCACCACTCAATAATAAAAGGTTTTTCACAGAAAGCCTCATACGTTGTGCATAAACCGGGAAAAGAAAATGCTTGGGAATGTGGATTTGTGCATAAAAATTGTCTGGCGACGTATGTTCACATAAATTTATACACATATAAAGAGGCTGTCAAGAGGTTTGTTGACAAATGTGTTCAATACCGAAACTCAAATGCTTTTCAGGAGGATTAATATGGCACTTAAATTGATGATACAAGGGACCGCATCGTCTGTGGGCAAAAGCTTATTGGTTGCCGCTTTTTGCAGAATTTTCAAGCAAGATGGTTACAGAGTAGCCCCTTTTAAGTCTCAAAATATGGCTTTAAATTCTTATATAACTGATGAGGGATTAGAAATAGGAAGAGCACAAGCTATGCAGGCGGAAGCGGCAGGAGTTAAGCCTTCTTATCACATGAATCCAATCCTTTTAAAGCCCAGCTCTGATAAAAAAAGCCAAGTTGTTTTAAGAGGCAAAGTTTATAAAAACATGTCTGCAGCCGAATACCACCAATTTAAGCCACAGCTTTTAAAGTTTATTAAAGAGGACTTTGATTTTCTTGCAAGTCAAAATGACATTGTAGTAATAGAAGGCGCTGGAAGTCCTGCAGAAATAAATTTAAGAGATAGAGATGTCGTAAACATGGGTATGGCAGAGATGGTAAATGCACCAGTACTTCTTGTAGGAGATATTGATAAAGGAGGTGTATTTGCTTCAATAGCTGGCACTTTGCTCCTTTTAAAAGAAAATGAGAGAAATCGCATTGAAGGTGTACTTATAAACAAGTTTAGAGGAGACATTGAAATATTAAAGCCGGGTTTGGAGATGTTAGAAAACATTGTACACAAAAAGGTTTTAGGTGTTGTCCCTTATATGGATGTGCACATTGATGAAGAGGACGGGGCGACGGAAAGATTTTATCGCACGAATACAGAAGGAGATATAGAGATTGCAGTTATAAATCTTCCCCACATATCGAATTTTACGGATTTTGAACCTCTTGCTAAAATTCCCGGAGTAAAGCTTCGCTATGTGAATAAAGGGGAAAGGATTGGAGATTGTGATGTGGTTATAATTCCGGGAACAAAAAACACAATTGGAGATTTGCAAGCATTAAAAGGATATAGGCTTGACAAGGAAATTTTTGAAATGAGAAAAAAAGGGAAATTTATAGTCGGCATTTGTGGAGGATACCAAATGCTAGGAAAAGTCATTAAAGACCCAGGAAGAATTGAAAGTACAACTTCAGAAATTGAGGGGCTTGGACTTTTAGATGTAGAGACTGTAATTGAAAATGAAAAGACAACAACCCAAATTAAGGCGGTTATTCGCAATAATTTACCATCAATATTATCACCTCTTAGAAATATTGCTGTAGAGGGATATGAAATACACATGGGGCAAAGTCGAATTTTGGGAGATTGTCAGCCTTTTTCAGTAATAACTCATAGAAATGGAGAAAAAATCGAAGTCTATGACGGTTGTATAAGCGATGATGGAAAAGTGTTTGGAACTTACATACACGGAATTTTTGAAAACAGAGAGTTTGTCAGGGAATTTATAAATATTGTGAGAAAATCAAAAGGACTTTCTCCTATAGAGGAAATTATTGATTACAAAGAATTTAAAGAAAGAGAATATGATAAGCTTGCAGATATTGTGAGAAAAAGTATCGACATGAAAGAAGTCTATGAAATTATGGAGAGGTATAAAGATTAATGGAAGTGGTATTAGCCTACTTATTAGATTTGTTGATAGGAGACCCTGAAGGATATCCTCATCCTGTAAGAATTATAGGGAAAGTGGTATCGCATTTAGAGAGTATACTTAGAAAATATGCTAAAAGTGACAGAACTTTAAAAATAGCAGGTTTTATGCTGTGTTGATTTACAGTAACTTTGGCATTTGCAGCAACATATGAGCTACTTTATATTGCAGGACTTATACACCCATATTTAAAGTACGCTTTCGACGTTTTAATTATATATACCTGTCTTGCTACAAAAGACCTTGGTAAAGCTGCAGGAAAAGTATACGAAGCCTTGATAAAAGGAGACATCACTGATGCAAGGAAAAGGCTGTCTTACATAGTCAGTAGGGATACAGATAAACTTGATGTTGAGAATATCTCCAGAGGAGCGATAGAAACAGTTGCAGAAAATATATCAGACGGCATAATAGCTCCTATGTTTTACGCGTTTATAGGGGGTGCGCCGTTGGCTGTCTTTTATAAAGCGGCAAGTACTCTTGATTCCATGGTAGGTTATAAAAATGAAAAATACTTTGATTTAGGATTTGCTTCTGCAAAACTTGACGACATATTAAATTTTATCCCTGCGCGCATAACAGGTTTTCTAATTGTTGTAGCTGCTTTTCTATTAGGCTATGATTATAAAAACAGTTGGAGGATTTTTTTAAGAGATAGGTTGAAACATCAAAGTCCAAACAGCGCCCACGGAGAAGCAGCAGTTGCCGGTGCTTTAAATATACAACTGGGAGGGCTTAATTATTATTTTGGAAAGCCTGAAATTAAACCAACTCTTGGGGATGGAAAAGAAAAAATTACCCCCCAACATATAAAAGACAGCATCAAAATAATGTACATGACTTCATTTTTGGGGCTTGTAGTATTTTATATAGGGAGGAGATTGATGTGAAAGAAAAAGCAAATGCATTAAAAAATGTTAAAACTCTTACTCTTGTTGCTATGCTTATAGCCTTAAGTGCAGTAGGTGCTCTCATAAAAGTTTTTAACACAGTTGCTTTCGATTCAATGCCAGGATACTTTGCCGCATTATACCTTGGAGGTTGGTATGGAGCCCTTGTGATAAGTTTAGGGCATATGCTTACAGCAATTACTTCTGGATTTCCTTTAGGGCTTACAAATCACATATACATAGCAGTGCAAATGGCATTATATGCCTATTTGTTTAAATTTTTTTATCGAAAATTTAACATCTATATTGCAGTAATCGCTGCTACGATATTAAATGGTCCTGTTGCAACCCTTTTGTTTGTGCCCATATTCGGATGGGGATTTTTTGCGGCATGGGTACTTCCCCTAACAATTGCGTCATTTGCAAATGTATTTCTTGCAGCATTGGTTTACAAAGCGATACCTAAAAGGAGTAGAGAATAAAAAGTGATTGAGAGATACAGAGATTTAGTGATAATTTATGAAAATGATGTGGCATATGTGATATCTTGTGACAGCCTCGGAGCAATAGGGAATAAAGAGCATGATGTGTTAAAAGTTGATGAAGAGATTGTAGGAAGGACTACTGTAAAAGTGGCTCTTTCGGAAGTACTATGTGTAGGGGCAAAACCCTTAGTCATATCAGATACTTTATCCGTTGAAATGAATCCAACAGGGCAAAAAATTTTAAGAGGCATAAAAAGCGAGCTTGAAGAGAACGGACTTTCAGACGTAGTTTTTACAGGAAGTACTGAAGAAAATTTTCCCACATCTATTACAGGTATAGGAATCACTGTAATAGCAAAAGCAAATATTGGAGACTTAAAAATAAAAAAAGTCAAAACAGGTATGCATGTTTCTATTTTAGGTTATCCACGTGTAGGAAGTGAAGTTTTAAGCTCAAACGATGTGCTTACATTGAAAGACTACGTAAAAATTTCCAACTCAAAAGAAATAGTGGAAGCAATACCTGTGGGTTCAAAAGGGATAAAATATGAAATTGGCATATTAGAGAAGATATCAGGATTAAAGGTGGAGGCGAATTTTCCACAACATCTTGATGTATTAAAATCAGGGGGGCCTTCTACCTGCTGCCTTGTAGTCCACAGTGAGGAAGATACAGCCTCTATTAAAGGACTGACAGATAAACCCTTAACATATGTCGGAGTGCTGATTTAGCGTAAATGAAAGAAGGTGTTTCAATGAAGCCTTATGAGCATGGCGGAAATGTTTATGACTATGAAGGAGAAATAATTGATTTTAGTTCAAATATAAATCCTCTTGGGGTGCCGGAATGTGTTTTTAATATTATCAACAATGTTGATTTAACGAAATATCCGGATATAAAATATCGAAAACTAAAAGAGGCTATTTCACAGTATGTGGGGTATTCACAAGAAAATATAATTGTTGGGAATGGCGCGACAGAGCTCATACATCTTTTTGTGAGAGCATTTAAGGTGAAAAGACCCCTCATTCCATCTCCTGCTTTTTTGGAATATGAAAGGGCAGTCCACATAAACGGTGGTCAACCGATATATTTCAGGCTGGAAGAAGACTATGGGTTTAAAGTAAATCTCGCAAAGCTTATTTCACAAATGGAAGAGGCGGATTCTTTAATCATTGGGAATCCTAACAATCCTACAGGACAAGCCATAATTAGAGAGGAAATAGGAATTTTATTAAAAAAAGCGGAGATTTTGAATATACCTGTCATGATAGATGAAGCTTTTATTGAATTTATGAAAGACTATAAAAATTATGAAGCCTTACCTCTTGCAAAAAAGCATGATAAATTGTTTATTGTAAGAGCTGTCACAAAATTTTTTGGCATGCCAGGGCTGAGATTGGGGTACGGGATTGGAAGTCCTTCTTTGATACAAAAGTTAGAAGAATACAAAGAACCTTGGACAGTAAATGCTCTTGCAGATGCTGTGGGGAGAGAAATATTTAAAGATGAAGCTTATATAGAAAAAACAAGGGAATATGTAAATAAAGAAATAGAGTATATGCTTTATGTTTTAAGAAAAATTGATTATTTAGTTGCTTTTGATACAAAAGTAAATTTTATATTGTTAAAGTTAAGAACAGGAAGGGTAAATGACCTTAAACAAATACTTTTGAAAAAAGGAATTCTCATAAGAGATGCTTCTAATTTTAGGTATCTTGATAAAAGCTTTTTTAGAGTTGCTATAAAAAGACATGAAGACAATGAAAAATTGATACAGGCTTTGAAAGAAATAGATATAAAATATTTAGTAGAAGATAAAGAAAGGGTTGTAATATAATGAGCCTTGTTATGATCACAGGTGGTGCAAGGTCTGGCAAAAGTGAATTTGCTGAAAAATTGGCTTTAGAAAAAGGAGGAAACAGTGTCCTTTATATAGCTACTTCTATTCCTTTTGACGAAGAAATGAAGGAAAGAGTCAAAAGGCATAAAGAGAGAAGATCTTCTGCTTGGCAGACGAAAGAGGTCTATAAAAATCTATACAGTGTAATTGCAGAAAGCAGTGCGAAAGTCGCATTGATTGACTGCCTTACAGTTATGATTACAAACCTATTAATGGAAGTTGACTTAACATGGGAGAACGCAGGAATGGAGGAGATTGATAATATAGAAAATCAGATTGCTGATGAAGTGGATGAAATATTGACTGCTAAGAAAGATTTTAAGGGGGATATAATTCTTGTGACAAATGAAGTGGGAATGGGATTAGTGCCCGAATACAAACTGGGCAGGATATTTAGAGATATAGCAGGCAGGATGAATAAAAAAGTGGCAGATGCTGCAGATGAAGTTTATTTAATGGTTTCAGGAATACCTCTTAAAATAAAGGGATAATTGAAAGGGATGCAACATTTTTATGGAAGAAATTAAAAGATTGGTACTTGCGATGCAATTTATGACACGCCTTCCCATACCAATAGAAATTGATGTTGAAAAAAGAGAGTTTTATAGAATAGCATCTTATTTTCCGATAGTCGGAATTGTTATAGGAGGTATCCTTTCACTCTTGTATATTGCTTTAAAGGATTTCTTTTCCCGGGAAATTGTAATGACTTTTATTGTAGCTTTTTCTTATATTTTAACAGGAGCAATGCATATTGACGGGCTTGCAGATACTTTTGATGGCCTTTTTAGCAATAAGGATAAAAGTAAAATGCTGGAGATAATGAGAGACTCGAGACTTGGCACTAATGGAGTCTTAGCTGCAATTTTTATAGTTGTTTTAAAAATATTATTTCTCACCAATATACACGAAAATATTACTTTAACAGCACTTTTAATTACCCCAATTATTGGGAGATTGTCAATTGTGTTTTCTATGATGATAAGTAAATCTGCAAGAGGTGGAGAAGGCCTTGGAGGACTCATGCTGGGTAAAGTAGGGATAAGGGAATTTGCAATTGCTTTTGTTATTTCAATTGCTACAAGCTATTTTATACTGCCTTTAGCGGTTTTTGTAAAAATACTTACTATATCGCTTTTTGTTACTTATATTGTATCAAAATATATTTCGCTGAGAATAGGTGGTATGACTGGGGATACTTTAGGTGCAGTAAATGAATTGGCAGAGCTTACTGCACTCATTTGCTTTGTAAGTGTGTCATTATAAAAAAGGAGAGATTTTTATGGGAAAAGGATTATTAATAATAGCACATGGAAGTCGTGTTGAAGAGACTAAAGATATAGTTACTAAGGTTGTAGAAAAAATAAAGAGCCTAAAAAATACCAAAGATGTAAAGGCAGGTTTTATGGAATTTAACGAGCCTGATATATCTACTTCCATAAGAGAATTTGTCGAAGAAGGAATTTACGATATCATAGCAGTTCCTATGTTTTTATTTGAAGGAAACCATGTGTTACATGATATACCTGAGGTTTTTGGAAAAGAAAAAGAAAAATATCCGGGTTTAAAGATAAAAGTTTGCAAAGTCTATAGGGTATGATGACAGGATCGTAGGCCCACAAGCAAAGGAGAAGGAAGTATTGCTTATGAGATTGCAAAGCCTTATATAAAAGGCGATGTAGTATTTATGGAATTTCCCATGACCTACTCAAAAGAAGACCTCAAAACAAAGTGGGAAGAAAATGTTAAAAAAATCAAAGAGTTGCTTGATGAGGGGAAAGACGTAGCTTTTATAACAATAGGAGACCCTATGATTTACAGCACCTACATATACATTTTAAAAGGAATTGAGGATTACGAAGTAGAGACGATTCCTGGAATTACCCCTATAGTGCAGCCGCCTCAAGGTTAAATATCCCAATTGCGGAGGGAAACGAGACTTTTGCAGTGATTTCATCAGGAGATGTGGGAAATTTCAAAAGCTCTTGATATGTTTGATAACGTGGCATTAATGAAAATTTCGAGAAGATACGAGGAAATAGTAAATCTTCTAAAAGAAAAAAGCTTCAAGGGGTACCTTGTGATAAAGTGCGGCCATAAAGAGGAAAAAATATCCTACGACCTTGATAGATATATAGGGAAAAAGATAGACTATTTGTCACTCATTATTGCAAAGAAGGTGAAGTAGCTGTGGTTTATTTTATTGGTGCAGGACCAGGAGACCCTGAACTTATAACATTAAAGGGGATGAAAATAATACAGGCTTGTGATGTCATCATATACGCAGGGTCGCTTGTCAATAAAGAGATATTGAAATACGCAAAACCAGAGGCTGAAATTTACGATAGCGCTTTAATGAATCTTGATGAAATAATTGAGCTTATGGTAAAATCTTATAATGAGGGGAAAGATGTAGCGAGAATACACACAGGAGACCCTGCTATTTACGGTGCCATACATGAACAGATTAGAAGGCTGGAAGAAGAAAATATAGATTATGAAGTAATTCCCGGTGTTAGTTCTTTTTTGGCAGCAGCGGCAGTTTTGAAAAAAGAGCTGACGATTCCTGAAATAACCCAGACGGTTATTATAACATGAATAGGCGGAAGGACAAAAGTACCTCCAAAAGAAGACTTAAAAGATTTATCCCGCCACAAAGCTACAATGGCGATATTTTTAAGTGTGCAGGACATTGACAAAGTTGTTTTAGAGTTGAAAGAGGGTTATGAAGAGACTACACCTGTATCAGTTGTGTACAAAGCTACTTGGGAATACCAAGTGATTGTTACAGGTACTCTCAATGACATTTCACAAAAGGTCAAATCAAAGGGAATAAATAAAACAGCCATGATACTTGTAGGAGATTTTTTAAAAGATGTAACGTCTTATTCAAAGCTTTATGATAAGGAATTTTCTCATAGCTTCAGAAAGAAGGAAGATTTATGAGAATAGCGATAATCGCTCTTACAAAAAACGCATCAAAGTTGGCGAATGAGATTGGCCAAAAATTAAAAGGGGATGTGTATGTAAAAGAAAAATACACAATCCCTGAAGGCTACGCAATAGAAGGAGATTTTATAGACTTTGTCCATAAAATATTCAGAAAATATCAAGGGTTGGTCTTTGTAATGGCTACAGGGATTGTGGTAAGGGCAATTGCAGGGGTTGTGAAGGATAAATTTACTGACCCTGCTGTTGTGGTAGTAGACGAAAAGGGAAGTTTGCCATAAGCCTTTTGTCCGGACATGTGGGAGGTGCAAACAGACTTGCCCTCAAAGTGGATTCTATAATTGGAGCGCAGCCTGTCATAACAACTGCAACAGATGTAGAGGGAGTCATATCCCTTGACGTTATTGCTAAGGACTACGGGTACCAAATTGAAAATAAAGAAGATTTAAAAAAGGTTAGCGCCGCCTTTGTAAATGGAGAAAATGTACGTTTTATCCTTGATGAAGATGTAGAGAAAATACCTTTGCTAAAAGATTATGTAAAAAACGAAGATGACCGTCAAGTTGACGCTTTTGTTTACATAACTGACAAAGAAATAAAAAAACCGTTAGAAAAACCTTATGTCATATTAAGGCCTAAAAATATAGTTATTGGTTTAGGCTGCAAAAAAGGAATAGCTTCTGAGAATTTGTTCCTCTTAGTGGGGGAATTAAAGTTCACAAAGGGGCGCTGGATGAACTAAGCCTCATTGATTTTATTTATAAAAACTATATAGATGTTGTAGTTGATGCGACTCATCCTTTTGCAAAAGATGTAAGCATAAATGCTATAAATGCCTGTAACAAAACTGGTATCAAGCATATAAGGTATGAAAGAGAAAGTCTATATTACTACAAAGCGATTGTAGTTAAAAGTTTTGAAGAGGCAGCAGAAGAATGTAAGAAATACGATAGTATTTTTTTGTCAATAGGTAGCAAAAACCTTGAAAAATTCAAATTCCTTTGGGAAGCAGGGAAAAAGGTGACAGTGAGAGTGCTTCCTTCAAGTAGCGCCATAAAAAAGTGTGAAGATTTAGGATTAAAACCCAAAGATATAATAGCGATGGAGGGCCCTTTTACCAAAGAGCTTAATTATCAAATGTTTAAAGAAAGAAATGCGGAAGTGGTTGTGACAAAAGACAGTGGCATTGTGGGAGGAGTATTAGAAAAATTTGAAGCTGCTAAAATGCTAGGTATTCCTGTGATTTTAATAAAAAGGCCTGATATAAATTATCCTATTGTAGTAACAGATGTTGATAGTCTCATAAATGAGGTGACAAAAAGTGGACATAAATAATATTAAAATGGTGGGAGTAGATAAGGATACTCCTTTAGAATTGAGAGAAAAAGTTTCTTTTAAAGATATTGGAGAGGCATTAATAAAATTAAAAGAGTTGGGACTGGAAGAGGTTGTAATACTTTCCACCTGTCACAGAAGTGAAATTTACTTCTATTCACAAAAAATATCCACGGATGAAGTAAAAGATTTTTTCATAAATTACTTTGGCTTAAAAGAAGATTTCATAAAATATTTAAGGCAAATTTACGGACTTGATGCAGTGGAACACATTTTTAGAGTTGCCTGTGGACTTGAATCTATGGTAGTAGGTGAAGACCAAATATTGTCACAGGTGAAGGAGGCTATAGATACCGCACAGACTTTCAACTCTTCCGGAAAGATATTTTTTAAACTCTTTAGGGATGCAGTAACTCTTGGGAAAAAAGCTCGTACAGATACGGGTATAAAAGATCTGGCTTTGTCTATAAGCTATATTGCAGTTAAATTTGTTCAAGAAGTATTTAAGGATATAAAAGGCAAAAAGGCTTTTGTGATAGGTCTTGGCGAGATGGGGCAAAATGCTATGAAAAATCTTTTAGATAAAGGTGCTGATGTATTTGTTACAAACAGGACTTTTTCAAAAGCTATTGAATTAAAGGAGCAAATTCCACAGATAAATATTGTACCTTATGAAGAGAAGTACCTGCACATTGCCACCAGTGATATTGTAATAAGTGCTACAAATGCTCCTCACTACACAGTAAATTATGATAAGTTTAAAAAAATATACGACGGCAGAAAAATTTGTATGGTGGATATAGCTCTTCCTAGGGATATAGACCCGAGAATTGGACAAATAGAAGGAGTAAGTCTTTATACTATTGACGATCTAAAAAAGACAGCGGAGGAAAACAAAAAAGAGAGGCTTTCACTTATTCCCGTTATTGAAAAAATGGTGAAAGAGGAAGTGAATAAATTTGAAAAATGGTACAAAACACTTGAAATAGAGCCTTATATAAAAGAAGTAAGTAGATATGCCAATGAAGTTTGTAACACAGAATTTCAAAGAATTATAAATAAATTGACTGACGTATCTGAAAAAGACAAGGAAAATATAAAAATCGCTTTAAAAAGAGTTGCAAATAAAATGGCTAATAAAATGATAGCGTACCTTAAAGAAAACGCCTATTAAAATCTGGAGGTAAAGATGAAAAAAGTTATAAAAGTCGGCTCAAGGTCAAGTGAATTGGCTTTAGTACAAACTCAAATGGTTATAAATGAAATAAAAAAGTTTAGGCAGGATTTTGAATTTGAAATAGTAAAGATAACCACACAGGGGGATGCATTAATTGACAAACCTATTAGTGAAATAGGGGGAAAAGGGGTTTTTGTAAAAGAAATAGAAAGTGCATTGCTCAAAGGTGAAATTGACATGGCAGTCCACAGCATGAAGGACATGCCTTATGAAATACCTGAAAAGCTCAAGCTCATGGCAGTTTTAAAAAGAGAAGACCCAAAGGATGTGTTTGTTTCAAGAAATGGAACGAAATTTATAGATTTAAAAAAAGGGGCTAAAATTGGGACCAGCAGTTTAAGAAGGCAAGTGCAGCTTAAAGCTTTAAGGCCAGATATACAGATTGTTCCAATAAGAGGTAATGTGAGGACGAGGCTCAAAAAAATGGAAGAACTAAACCTTGACGGCATTGTTTTATCAGCGGCGGGTTTGCACAGGTTAGGATTGGAGAGTATTATTACTGAATATTTCCCACCTGATGTAGTTGTACCAGCACCTTGTCAGGGAATTCTTGCAGTAGAAATTGCAGAAAGTTTTGATAATATATTTCAAGAGTTTTATCCCTATATTGTTGATAGAAGAACATTTTTTGAGGCTTCTGTTGAAAGGGAACTTCTAAAAGTCTTTGGAGTTAATTGCAGACAGCCTTTTGGTGCCTATGCCCAATATGGGAGAGAGAATGATGGAGAAAAAATAGACATAAAAGTTGCTTATCAAAAAGAGGATAAGCTTTTAAAAAGTGAAATGACTGGCTTAATTGTAGAAACCGATAAAATGATAGAAAAGCTTATTAAAGAATTTGGAGGTATATGATGTCAGGGATTGTATATTTGATCGGAGCAGGACCTGGAGATATTGGGCTTTTAACCTTAAGAGCAGTGGAAGTTATAAAAAATGCAGATGTGCTGGTGTATGACAGGCTCATTAATGAAGATATCTTAAAAATGGCAAAAAAGGATGCAGAGCTTATTGATGTTGGAAAGTTTCCGGATAATCACAAAGTACCTCAAAGTAGAATAAACGAAATAATTGCGAAAAAGGCCCTTTCTGGCAAAAAAGTAGCGAGAATTAAAGGAGGGGACCCATTTGTATTCGGAAGAGGTGGCGAAGAGGCTGAATACCTTTCACAAAAAAGAATACCTTATGAGGTAGTGCCAGGCATAACATCTGCAGTGGCTGTCCTATCCTATGCAGGAATTCCTGTAACTCATAGAGATTTAAGCTCTTCATTTCACGTAATAACGGGTCATGAACGGGAAGGGAAAGATAAAATCCTCGATTGGGAGGTCATATCAAAACTCGAGGGGACACTTGTATTTCTCATGGGGATAAAAAATATAGAAAAAATTGTGCAAAAACTTCTCAATTACGGCAAAGATCCTCATACACCAGCAGCAGTAGTAATGGAAGGCACTACTCCAAAGCAAAAAGTTGTAACTGGGAAACTCATTGATATTCCAAGTCTCGTCCGAAAAGAAGGAATAAAAAATCCTGCAGTTATCGCTGTAGGAGATGTTGTGGCATTAAGGGATAGATTAAAATGGTACGAAAACAAAAAGCTTTTTGGAAAAAGGATTTTGCTTACAAGGACCTATGAACAGTCACAGCAGATGAAAAAAATTTTGAGTGAAGAGGGAGCAGATGTTGTTGTTTGTCCTACTATTAAAATCACGCCGTTTTCAGATAATATAGTAAAGTTTTTAGAAGAAATACATAAATTCGACTATGCTGTATTTACAAGTGTAAATGGCGTTTGGAGTTTTATTGAAGCTTCCCGAGAAAAAAGGTTTGATTTAAGAAATTTAAGTATTAAAGTAGTAGCGATAGGAAGTAAGACTGCGGAAGCTTTAGAAAATATTTTTATATATCCAGATATAATTCCTGAGGAGTACACCTCATACTCTTTAGCAAATGCACTTAAAAAACATGTTGAAGGAAAAAACATAGCGCTTTTGACTTCTCAGATAGGCGGGGATATATTAATGGAAAGTCTAGAAAATTGTGCTAACGTACAAAAAATTGTCGCATATAAAAATGAACCAAATTATGAAATAAAGGGAAATCTTATAAGTGAACTCCGCAAAGGAATAGATATTGCTGTATTTACAAGTTCCTCTACTTTTAATTATATGCATCAATTAATAGGAGACGAAATAAATCTTCTAAAAAACTCTAAAATAGCTGCAATAGGACCTGTAACAAAGAAAGCTATAGAGGATAAAGGATTTGATGTAGACACAATGCCAAGTGAATACACAACGGGAAAACTTATTGAAGAAATATTAAAAAACTATCAAAACCAATAGAAAGAGGAGATAAAATGGATTTGGTAAAAAGGCCAAGAAGGCTTAGAGCGAACAGCATTTTAAGGGATATGATAAGAGAAACTTCTTTAGATGTAGGTGACCTTATATATCCTCTTTTTGTTGTGCCAGGAGATAATATAAAAGAAGAGATAGATTCAATGCCGGGTGTTTATCATTTTTCTATAGATTTGCTTATAGAAGAAGTTAGAGAAGTGCGTAACCTTGGAATTCCTGCTATTTTACTTTTTGGTGTGCCTTCATATAAAGATGAATTGGGGTCAGAGGCTTATAGTGAGGAAGGCATCGTTCAAAAAGCGGTGAGAGAAATAAAAGAAAAAGTGCCAGAAATTGTGGTAATAACAGATGTGTGTATGTGTGGGTATACAATTCATGGACACTGTGGCATTGTTGAAAATGGCCAAGTTCTAAATGACAAAACAGTGTACTACATTGCTAAAATAGCCTTGTCCCATATTGAGGCAGGGGCGGATATTGTAGCGCCTTCTGACATGATGGATGGAAGAGTAGCTGCCATAAGAAAGCTTTTAGATAGTAAAGGATTTGTAAACACACCTATTATGGCTTACAGTGCTAAATACGCTTCCTCTTTTTATGGACCTTTTAGAGAAGCAGCAAATTCTTTCCCACAATTTGGCGACAGAAAGTCTTATCAAATGGACTATGGAAACTCCAATGAAGCCTTAAGAGAAATAGCTCTTGACATTGAAGAAGGAGCAGATATTGTCATGGTAAAACCTGCACTTTCTTATCTTGATATTATAAGGCGGGTAAAGGATAATTTCAATATTCCTATTGCTGCTTACAATGTAAGTGGAGAATATTCAATGGTAAAGGCGGCAGCTAAGATGGGTTGGATTGATGAAAAATCGGTAGTCTTAGAAATACTTACTTCGATTAAAAGAGCAGGAGCAGACATGGTTATAACCTACTTTGCAAAGGATGTTGCGAAATGGCTTACTACCCTGTAATGCTTAATATAAAAAACAAAAAATGCCTTGTTGTAGGAGGTGGAAAAGTTGCTCTTAGAAAAATTTTATCTCTTGTTGAAGGAGAAGCTTTAGTTACTGCCATTTCTCCTTCTTTTGATCAAGGAATAATTGAGCTTGCAGCAAAAGGAAAGGTGGAACTTATAAGACGTGAGTATCAACAAGGGGATGTAAAGGGATTTTTTGTTGTGATTGCTGCTACAAATGATGAGAAGGTAAATAAACTTGTGGCGTCAGATGGAGAAAAATACAATGTGCTTGTAAATGTGGTTGATGATAAAGACCTTTCTTCTTTTATTGTACCTGCCATTGTAAAAAGGGGAGACTTAATTATTTCTATATCTACAAGTGGCAAAAGTCCACTTCTTTCGAGAATGATAAAGGAAAAGTTGGAGTCAATCTTCAATGATGACTATGAAAAACTATTACAAAAGCTATATCAGAAGAGGATAGAATTAAAGGAAAAAGATTTTGCTGAAGAAGAAAAAATGGCTGTTTACAGAAAAATTATTGAAAAAAGCGGGCTGTTAAAATAATTCTACGTTAAGCCTTGAGAAATGTTTTTTATCAAAAGTAAATACTTTTTTGTTTCCTGAATTTATTGCATGGGCAGCTATATACGCATCAATAAAATCAACATTATTTTCTCTATAACTGTTTAGAGATAGAATTAATGTGTCCCGTTCTTCTGCTTCCACAGCTTCAGAACATATAAAGGTAATAAGCGTATCAGATATTTGATCCTTTGATATTTTGTAGAAAGACTCAAGTGTCCATACTACTTCTGCAATAGTGAGAGGAGATACGAGAAGTTTTAATTCTCCGCTGTCCGCTTTTTTCATAATTTCATACGCTTTTGCATAAAATTCTTCATTGTCCTTTAAAAGGTATCTCAAAATGACATTGGCATCAATCCATATTTTCTCCATTGTAATTTCTCCTTACTCTTTTATTTACCCAAATTTCTTTTGTATTTTCTGTTTCTTCATCAATGCTTTTGAATTTTACTTGAGATTTTAACGTTCCACCTAATTGTGAAAGCTTTTTCTTTTTTATTAATTTCAACACTATTTCTTTGTTGTCTTGTACTATAAAGATGACGTTATCTCCTATATCAGCACCAATAGCTTTTCTGATTTCTGCAGGCAATTGAATTTGCCCTTTGCCTGTAATTGTAGACGTAGCATGTATCATTTTTTCACCTCCACACATCTTTTACTTAGATTATAATACATGATTTATTATTTTTCAATTACTTATGATTTATTCATGAAATTTAAACAGAGAATGATAAAAATTTAGGAAGAGGTGGTTCTGTGAAAACTGATAAATCGCAAAAGCTTTTTGAAAAAGCTAAAAAACTTATGCCAGGTGGTGTTAATAGCCCTGTAAGAGCTTTTAAATCAGTAGGAGCTACTCCTGTTTTTATAAAAAAGGGACAAGGAAGTCATATTTGGGATGAAGATGGCAATGAATACATAGACTATGTTCTTTCATGGGGACCGCTAATACTTGGGCATTCACATCCACAAGTGGTAGAAGCTATTAAAAAACAGGCACAACTTGGGACCAGTTTTGGAGCCTGCACAGAGTTAGAAGTTAAGATGGCAGAAAAAGTAATTGAGGCTGTTCCATCTGTAGAAGTTGTCAGAATGGTAAATTCAGGCACAGAAGCCACTATGAGTGCTATAAGATTGGCAAGGGGATATACGGGCAGAGACATCATTGTAAAATTTGAAGGATGTTATCACGGACATTCTGACAGCTTACTTATAAAAGCAGGCTCAGGGGCACTTACTTTTGGAATGCCTGATTCAAAGGGCGTGACAAAAGAGGTAGCAAAGAACACAATTATAGCGAGATACAATGACATCAAAATGGTAGAAGATATTTTTAAAGTTTATGGTGAAAATATTGCTGGTGTCATTGTAGAACCTGTTGCCGGAAACATGGGTACTGTTTTGCCTGATGAAGAGTTTTTAAAGGGATTGAGAGAGATTACTACAAAGTATAAATCACTTTTAATTTTTGATGAAGTGATGACAGGTTTTAGAGTGTCTTATTCAGGGGCACAAGGACTTTACAACATTATGCCTGATATTACTACGCTTGGTAAAATTATTGGTGGAGGTCTTCCTGTTGGTGCCTATGGAGGAAGAGAAGAGATTATGAGAATGGTTTCTCCTGATGGACCGGTGTATCAAGCAGGGACTTTGTCTGGCAATCCTCTAGCAATGATAGCAGGCTTTGAGACTTTAAAAATATTATCTGAAACTTCCAATATTTATGAAGAGTTAGACAAGAAAGCAGAAAAATTGTGTAAAGGGCTAAAAGAAAGCATGGTTCAAAATGGAATTGATGTTACAATAAATAGAATAGGCAGCATGATGTGCATGTTTTTTAATAAACACGAAGTAAAAGACTATGAGTCTGCGCTAAAATCAAATACTACTTTGTACGCTAAATATTTTAGAGAGATGCTTAAAAGGGGAATATACATGCCGCCTTCGCAATTTGAAACCTTCTTTTTGTCAACTGCTCACACAGATGAAGACATTGAAAAAACGATTGAAACAAGTTTTGAAGTGGCGAAAATTATAAGTCAGCAATTAGAATAAAGGCATCTTTACATTTATTGACAACTATTTGCAAAATGGTATGCTTTATTTAGAACAAAATTTAATAACAAGCGAATACAGGTGCCTAATTTTGCAATCAAATTGGGTTAAAAGGGAAGCAGGTGAAAAGCCTGCACGGTCCCGCCACTGTGATGGTGAGCTCTTTACATTATGCCTTTAAACCAATTTGGGAGCCACCAAGTGGAGAAATTGAAAGCCTTTTGTTTGCCGCCTTACAGGCTGCAATTGGTGCAGGCTTTTTGGGATATTATATAGGTGTTGCGAAGGGGAGAAAAAATGCTAATAGATAGTTATGCTTACACCAACAGGATGTACATCCTGTTGAATGTACATCCTGTTGAAAAATTTTTATTTGCTTTTTTGACTATGATTTTATGCTTTGAATTTGATGCCTATACAAATGTTACAATAATTTCAAAATCCTGACATACAGCTTTTCTTTGCTAGTGTATACCAAGAAATTTCTTTTGGCCCTATGAACCTGGGTTATCCAGAAAATATAGTAAAAGAGAAAGTGGAAAAAGCCATGAAGGAAACGAGAATTATTGATTTAAAAGACAAGCCCACCCATTTTTTAAGCTATGGGCAGAAAAAAAGCGTCTCAATAGCTGATATTATAGTTATGGAGCCTGAAGTTATTATATTGGATGAGCCAACGGTTTATTTAGACCCTAAGCATGTTCAAGAGATTATGGGCTTGTTTGACAAATTGGTTGAAGAGGGAAAGACACTCATTTTATCAACTCATGATGTGGACTTTGCTTATTCATGGGCTGACTATATATATGTCATAAAGAATGGAAAAGTTGTTGCAAAAGGCGAACCTGCGGTTGTTTTTACTAACGCAAAAGAACTCGATTGGAGTGATTTGAGAAGGTCTATGCTTTTGGAAATATATGAAATTTTAAAAGAGAAAGGAGTTATTGACGAAAGTAATATACCAAAAAATATGGAAGAATTAAAGAAGTGTATAAAATAAAAAGCTGCTGAGGTTTCAGCAGCTTTCAGTTTGTGTGCGCCCGGCATGGGCGATAGCTAGGCGGTGAAAGTCCGCTGTGGGCTTGGTAGTGGGAACCACTAGCCGAGAGCAAGGGTGTCCATCGTGAGGTGGAATCTGAAGGAAGCTTAAGGCAAAATCTCGGTCTGATGAACAAGAACCAGATAAGAGGCTGAATTGGGATGGATGAGTTTGCACATCAAAACAAAGTCCAACACTACCCGAATCCCATACAGTAAATCTGGCAGATATATGAGATGAAAGCTATCGTTCTTACCCAGGGAGGTCTCAAGGATAAGTCATGGAAGTAAAATATGAAGTGACAACCCATACAGTGATGTATGGCTGAACCTTGAGAAGTCAGCAGAGGTCATAGTACTTATCTAGACATGAATAGATAAGGAAGGACTGAACATTAGGAGGTTTCGGAAATCTTATGAACTCGAGAGATATGCGAAGACTGCAGACAACTCAACAAAGAGGCTATCCGTTGGATAGAGAAATGGAATTTCAAAAGACAACGGAAGTGCATAGTATATCATCGGCGTCAAGGGATGGAAGAAACGATGTACTAAGAATTGTACATAATTCCTAATGAACCGCCGTATACCGAACGGTACGTACGGTGGTGTGAGAGGACGCTGAATAAAATAATTATTCAGCTCCTACTCGATTGACAAAACGAAATTTAAGCCCCTGTTTTCTTAGTCCCGAAAACAGGGGCTGTATATATCTGGATAAAATTTTCCTTAAAGTTCCAAATAATGGGTAAAAATTTAAAGTGCCAAAAGGGCTCTTACCCCTCCTCCATAACCATGTTGCCATTTTCTTTAAATTCATGGCAACAAAAACAAGCATCGCTTGCATGGACAATTTTTCTTTTCCTCTTAATGTTGTCCATCGCAAACCATGCTTCTCCTTCAAATCTGCAAACACTCTCTCTATTGTCTCTTTCCTTCTCTCATATACTTCTTTACAATAAGGTGTATGTCTTAAGTGTTCTGCTTCTTCTACATATCCTTCCCATATGTGCCTGAATATCCTCTTTGTGTAGTCTTTACTTTGGGTACACTTTTCTCTTAAAGGACAATTCTTGCATTTTTCTGGATTTGATTTGTACTCTCTATATCCTTCTCTATTGGTTGTGACATATGTTAGTATTTCATTTTGTGGGCATATGTAACAGTCATAATATTCATCATACACAAACTCATGTTTCTTCATAAAACCGTCTTTTGTTTTTGGTCTTGTGTATGGCACTGCTGGTATTATTTCTCTATCAAATATTGTCTTTAATATGTACGGATTTTTGTATCCTGCATCTACTGCTATTGCTTTCGGTTTTCCTATTCTCTTTTCAACTTCTTCTAATACTTCTTCAAACATTACGCTGTCGTGGACATTTGCAGCTTCAACTTTTACTCCTAATACAAATCCGTTTTTATCGCAGGCTGTGTGAAAAGAATATGCAAAACATTTTTCTTTTCCATTTTTATTTAACATTCCGCTATCTGGGTCTGTTTTGCTTACTTTCACTTCTTTCGTCTTTATTTTCTTGATTTTCTTTAATGGCTTTTTGCCATGAGCTTCTCTATCTTTGTTTATTTCTTCTTCTAGTTTTTCTTGATAAGTCCTGGCTTCTTGTTCTACTATTTCTTTGGTGTATTTCTTCTTGTTGGCACTTGCTTTTACATGGGTTGAATCTATGAATACTTCCTCCGCATTTACTAGCCCATGCCTTATTGCTTCTTCTAAAATCTTCGTAAATATTTTCTCAAATATGTCTGTCCCTTTGAATCTTCTTATGTAGTTCTGGCTAAATGTTGAAAAATGAGGTATTTCTTCTGTTAGCCCATACCCTAAAAACCACCTATATGCCACATTTGTTTTTATCTCTGATATTGTCCTCCTTATTGAGGGTATGCCAAAAAGATACTGAATAAACAGGATTTTTATTAATACTACTGGATCTATGCTTGGTCTGCCGTGATCTTCGGAATATTTGTCTTTTACTAAATCGTATATGAAATTAAAGTCTATAACTCTTTCTATCTTTCTTAAAAGGTGATCTTTTGGTACTAATTGATCTATGCTTACAAATTCTATTTGATGTCTTGCATCCTGTTTCTTTGTTAACATCTTCCTTTTCCTCTCCTCTTTTGCTTTATACTACTAAAAATAAAAAAACAAGGAACCCTTTTCATAATAACGGGTTCCCGATATTTTGTCAACAGTCTGAAAGCTGCTGAGGTTTCAGCAGCTTTTATTCGATTTTATTTTCCTTCGGCCCTTGAGGGAAAAATTGCTGAAAAATATCTAAAGACATTGGGAAAACTACTATGTTTGACCTATCATTAGCTATTTCTCTTAAAGTTTGAAGATACCTAAGTTGCAGAGAAACGGGTTGTGAGGCTATGATGCGGGCAGCTTCAGCGAGTTTTGCCGCTGCTTGATATTCTCCATCAGCATTTATAATTTTAGCACGGCGTTCCCTTTCTGCTTCTGCTTGTGCTGCCATGGCCCTTTGCATGCTTTGTGGTAGTTCTACATCCCTTATTTCTACAAGATTTACTTTTACTCCCCATGGTTCTGTTCCCTCATCTATAATCTCGCGAAGCCTCTTGTTTATTTCTTCTCTGTGAGATAATAATTCGTCTAAGTCAGACTGACCTAAAACGCTTCTTAATGTAGTTTGTGCCAGCTGAGATGTTGCTCTTATGTGGTCTAAAACTTTTATAACAGCGTTGGCAGGGTCTATTACTCTGAAGTATACTACTGCATTTACTTTAACAGTAACGTTGTCTCTTGTAATTGCCTCTTGTGTTGGTACTTCCATTGTTATGACTCTCAAATCTACTTTTTGCATTCTCTCTATTATAGGAATCAAGAAAAATATTCCTGGTCCTCTTATACCTACGTAGCGCCCAAGACGAAAAATTACGCCCCTTTCGTATTCCTGTACTATTCTAATGGATGCGGAAATTAAACTTATAAGGATTATTAATAAGGTGAATAGAAATGCAAAACTCTCAATCATTTTTTTTACTGCCTCCCTCTTTTATTTTTTCAACTTTAACTGTCAAACCCTCTACTGCTGTAATGACCACCTTTTCGCCTTTTGCAATATACTCTTTAGATTCTGCCTGCCACCTTTCTCCTTCTACCAAGACTATGCCATTTGGATTAATATCACTTACTGCAATACCTATTTCACCAATTAGACCTTCTACTCCTGTGACTACTTTTCTCTTTTGAGCTTTTATAACAGCAGCTAAGAGGAAAGAAACAAAAGCTGCCATGAAAAAGGCTGTTGCGAAAACTACTCCTTTGTTTATAGTGAGTCCCATTTGGTTTCCACTAAATAACATTAAAGAGCCAAGTACGAAGGAAGTTATACCGCCCACTGCTAAAATTCCATGGCTTACCACAAAGGCTTCAGATGCCAAAAGCACAAGCCCTAATATGACAAGAAGCATTCCACTTAATTGAGCATTTAATGTTCCAAGTGTGTAGAGGCCTAAAAGTAAGCTTATTCCTCCTGCCACACCGGGAAAGATAGCCCCAGGATGATAAAGCTCCAATACAATGCCCAAGATACCAGCGCTCATGAGAAGATAAGCAATATTTGGATCGCTTATTGCAAAGAGAAATTTTTGAGCTGAAGACATTGGGAAGTATTTGATTGGACCATCAGTTTGCAAAGTTGTAGTTGTGCCGTCAAAATTTTTGACTGTAAGGCCGTTTATTTTTTTAGAAGGTCATTTAAATTAGTAGCTTTAAAATCGACTAAATGGGCATTTAATGCTTCTGTGTCAGTAAAAGATTTGCTTTCAATAACTGCCATTTCAGCATTTTTGGGGTCTCTCCCTCTGTTTTCTGCGATGCTTCTTATCCAGGCAGCAGCGTCATGAGTGAGTTTTTGCCTTTGTACATCTGATAAAGCAGAGTCGTCTTCCATTGACACAGGATGGGCGGCGCCTATTCTACTTCCAGGAGCCATTGCAGCGACATTTGCTGAAAGTGTTATGAAAGTACCAGCAGAGCCCGCCCAAGCTCCTGCGGGAGAGACATATACTACAACAGGAATATGAGAATTTAGTATTTTTGTGACGATTTTTTGAGTAGTAGAATACAAACCGCCAGGTGTAGAAAGTTCTATGACTATACAACTTGCACCATTTTTTTCTGCTTCCTGAAGACCGCTTTCAATGTAATCAGCGACAACTGGTACAATAGGGCCATCAATGGATAGTACATAAACGGGGCTTTGGGGCGGAACTGCTTTTAAAGAAGAAAGTGGCAGTATAACAAAAATTAACAAGATTATAAATAGTAAAATTTTCCTTAATTTAAACACTTTTTGTTCCCCCCCTTTAATAACATTTTAACATAACTGAAAAATTTTATATAGTATTTTATGTGATTGGCAGAAATTTTTTTGAAAGATTTACGCCACAGGAAATAGATTTAGCTATTAAGTTGGCGCCAAGATCTGTAATAACTTCTACGCTTATAAATAATACACTTTCGTGGATTTTTATCGTGTTAGCTCTTTATGCTGTAATCAAATGGGTATTTAGAGGAAAAGCGGATGTAGCACAATTATTTTCAATTACTGGTTATGCCTATACTCCTGTTTTAATATATTTTCTAATATGCTTTATTGCATCCTTTTTTACGGGACAACTTTATGTGAATATGTCTTTAGCATTGCTTGTTCCTTCCTTAAAAGGAACTACTATATATGGCTTTTTAAGGAGTATTGATCCCTTCATGGTGTGGTAGTTTATAATCATAGGTATAGGAATCAAGATGACAAGTGAACTTAAAAAAGCGATGTATATTGGGTTACTGCTTTTGTGTTTCTAATTAGTATATTTATAAATATTGATTATTATAAACTGCTGGATTGATATGCAAGAAATGACAGGAGGAAAGCTCGAATTGAACCATCCAGATGAGGCAGAGACCTACTCTACCTTAAAAGACGAATTAGCCAAAAAGTATCCCTATAATATTGAGGAATATATTAAAGGGAAGGATTACTTTATCAAAGAGATTGATCAAAAGGCAACGAAAGAACGATAGACAAGGGGACGGTTCCCTTGTCTATCCTTTTTATAATATTTCTTCTAATGTCTTTTTAATTTCAATGAGGAAACTTTCTGTATTTACAACAGTTTTATTTGGCAAGTCAGAAAGCATAGCTAAGTCTTTTGTCATTATGCCCTTTTCAATTGTCTGAAGGGATGCTTTTTCAAGTTTATCTGCGAAGTTTACAAGGTCTTCTATTCCGTCAAGTTCTCCTCTCTTTTTCAAAGCACCTGTCCATGCGAAAATTGTAGCAATAGAATTTGTAGAAGTTTCTTCTCCTTTAAGGTATTTGTAATAATGCCTTGTAACTGTTCCGTGTGCTGCTTCAAATTCATATTTGCCATCAGGAGAAACCAGTACTGATGTCATCATGGCAAGACTTCCAAAGGCTGTTGCCACCATATCTGACATTACATCGCCGTCATAATTTTTGCATGCCCAAATCATTCCGCCTTCAGAGCGTATAATGCGAGCTACTGCATCGTCAATAAGGGTGTAGAAGTATTCAATTCCTGCTTCTTCAAATTTTTCTTTATATTCATTTTCATATATTTCCTGGAATATGTCTTTAAATCTGTGGTCATATATTTTTGATATGGTGTCTTTGGTCGCAAACCACAAATCCTGCTTGGTGTCTAAGGCATAGTTAAAACATGCTCTTGCAAAACTCTTTATTGATTCATCAGTGTTGTGCATGCCGAGGATAACTCCAGGACCTTCAAATTCATGTATTGTCTGCTTTGACACTTCACCACTTTTTGATACGAAAACAAGTTCTGCTTTTCCTTTATTTTTGACTCTGTATTCCACATCTTTATAAATGTCTCCATAGGCATGTCTTGCAATTGTAATGGGCTTTTTCCATGTTTTTACGAGAGGTTTGATACTTTCTACAATAATAGGTGTGCGAAAAACTGTTCCGTCAAGTATTGCTCTGATTGTACCATTAGGGCTTTTCCACATTTTTTTAAGATTGTATTCTTCAACTCTCTGGGCATTGGGAGTAATTGTTGCACATTTTACACCAACACCATATTTTTTGATGGCATATGCCGCATCAACTGTGACTTGGTCCTCTGTTTCGTCTCTGTTTTTAATTCCAAGGTCATAATATTCCGTTTTGAGGTCTATATAGGGCTCTAAGAGTATTTCTTTTATTAATTTCCATATGATTCTTGTCATTTCGTCCCCGTCCATTTCAACGAGGGGAACCTTCATTTGAATTTTATCAGCCATTTATTTCTCTCCTTTGTTTGAAATATAACAAAAACTTCGAAAATTTATCAATACAAATTGATAAAGCATAACTTGAATATTATTATATAGGATAAGTCATATTTTCGCAACAGAAAAATTATTTTATCCTTTTCGTTCCAAATTCCACAAATTTAATTTTAAATATTGTATAATATTTTATGGAATTAATAAATTTTTAAAAATGTTTATAGCATTTTGGGGGTATAAAAAATGGACTTTTTATGTCCACAAAAGGAATTACTTTCTTCTTATAAACGATGCAATAAAATGGGTATCGACACTTCAATAACTGCACCATTAATAATGCTAAAATCAAGCAGGTTTAGAAAATGATGTAATTATACTTTCGATAGACAATAACAAGGAAGGATAAAAGATTTGCTTACTGTTAAAAATTTATACAAAAAATACAATAAAAGCAAGGCTATAGCTTCAAACAATATATCTATGGATATAAATAAAGGGGAAATAGTAGGACTTCTCGGCCCGAATGGAGCAGGGAAAACCACTTTACTCAAAATAATATGCGGTTTAACAATTCCTGATTCAAGTGAAGTTATTATATCTAATATCAAAATGGAAGACAAAACTCGATTAAAAATAATGGAAAAAATAGGCGTAGTACTTGAAGGCAACAAGAATTTATACTGGGCTATTTCGGTCCTTGATAATTACTATTATTTTGGAAGTATAAAGGGAAAAACAATGGGAGAAATAAAGAAAAATATAGAAAAATATGAAGACATTCTAAAAACAAAAGAATTATTAATACGAAAAGTAAATACACTTTCAATGGGGCAAAAACAAAGGGTAGCGATAACTGCTTCTTTGCTTCACGAGCTGGAGCCTTTAATTTTGGACGAACCTTCTAATGGATTAGATATAGAATCGCGTATTTTACTTACCAATGCTATTAAGACCTTGAGAGAGGAGATGAAGATAACAGTATTGATTGCTTCTCATGATACTGACTTTTTAAGAAAAACAGTTGACAGATTTATAATAATAAACAATGGGAACATCGTTGATGAATTCGAGAATACCAATATTACAGCAGAAGACATAGAAAATAAATATAAAATACATACAAATCTGAAGGAGGTTTAAATCAGTATGTTAAAATATTTAAACATTGTAAGAGCCGAAATAATAAGAAGTTTAAAGGAAAGTTTTTCATATAAAATGGGTTTGGTCAGTGATATTGTAGTATTAACACTTCTTTATGCTGGCCTTATTTTCATGGATACAGGTAGTATGTTAGGAGAATATTATAACAATCCGGGAAATTCTAAAACGCTCCTCCTTTTGGGGTATATTTTTTGGAGCTATTCAATAGCAGCTATAAGTGGAGTAAGCACTGAAATTAGCATAGAAGCAGTTAAAGGGACTTTGGAACAAAAATTTATGGCAGTAATTCCCTACCCTTTTCTTATAGCAGGAAATATAATTAGCAGCCTTCTATTAAGCAGTATCGTAGCTTCTGTAATAATTACTTTTTCAAACCTAATTATGGGAGTGAGTATTATAATAAATTGAAAAGTTATACTATCCCTTTTAGCGACCTTAATTGGAATGTATGGCATGGGTCTTATTTTGGGAGGACTTTCCCTAATAGCAAAAAGAATTAATCAATTGACGCTACTCATACAAATCATGCTTCTTTTTATAACAGACACGTTAACTAAAACATCTTCGTCCAGCGCAATTAGTTTGATTTTACCACTTACAGTGGGAAATGATATAGCGAGAAAATCAGTAAGTAATATTGCCATTTCTTACAATGAGTTGCTGATACTTATACTTCTAGGTATCTTGTGGTTTATAGTTGGTTCGGTAGTTTTTGGTATGAGTAGTAGGTATGCCAGAAAAAATGGATTATTGGGTACATATTAGCTTCCTTGGGACTGTGGAGAAATCGCCATTGTGAGCACGAGTTAATTAATACCTATCTCTAAGGAACAACCTATTTAACAACACACCACTGATAAATCCTCCTATGTGCGCCCACCAGGCTATTCCACCAACCGTTGTACCACCAATGGCAGAGTAGACCGTGCCGGAATAGAGCTGGGTCAGGAACCATAGGAAGAGATAGACTACGGCGGGTATCGGGAGGAAGACTGGAACCAGGAAAAAGGTTGGTACCAGGGTGATTATCCTTGCCGACGGGAATAATACGAAATATGCACCCATAACGCCTGCAATAGCTCCAGAAGCCCCTACCACCGGCACTGGTGAGATGGGATTAAAAACCAGGTGAAATACACCTGCGATTACCCCACTAAGGATGTAGAAAATGAAGAATCTTATATGACCCATCCTATCTTCAACATTATCTCCGAACAGCCAAAGTATCCACATGTTGCTAATTAGGTGAAATGTGTTACCGTGAAGAAACATACTGGTGATAAAAGGGTATAAGTCGCTGCCGGAAAACGGTACACCGGATATAACCAGTTTTGTAATTTTTGCTGGTATAAGCCCGTATTTGTAAACAAACCCGGCAAAAGTGCTGTATGAAGCACTTGAAAGAGTGAAGAAGATGAGCGAATTTATTATTATGAGCAGGAGCGTAATGAGGGGTGGTCGTCTGCTTGGTATATTATCCCTGATTGGAAACATCTTTAGACCCTCCACTTTTTTTATTCTACCTTTGCAGGAAAACCGAGTTCCGTATCAAATCAAAATTATATTAAGATTATAGCACAAGTAATTCTGAAAAAGTAATATTGTAATGATTAAGTAAATTTATTAAGTGCCAGGAAAAGAGGAGGTTATTTTCCTCAATTTTTTATAATTTCTAATTGTAAAATATTAGGCGAAAAATGCATTTTCGTTCCCCAAAATGACACTTTCGTTCCAAAATTCACAAATTTAATCTCAAATATTGTATAATGTTTAAAAAGTGTTTTTACATTTTTTGGGGGTATAGAAGGTGGATTTTTTATGGCCACAGGGGGAGTTACTTTCTTCTTATAAACGATGTAACATAATAGGTGTTGATCCTTCAACAACTGTACCGTTAATAATGCTAAACCCAAAGGAGTTAGAGATAAAGATATATGAAAATAAAAAGCTTATAGATACTTTTTACCAGAGTATAGAGGAAGAGTGGATAATAGGAGAGTATCTATTTTTGCTTACAGACGTTGAAGGATATTTATTAGAGGTAAAATGCAGTACAAAAGAAGAAAGGTGTATAAAAGATTCAGGCTTTAAACCAGGGGTATCCTTTAAAGAAGAAAGCTGTGGAACAAATGCAATTTCAATGGCGATGAGATTAAAGCGATTAGTCTATATCAGACCCCAAGAACACTACTGTAACATATTTAAAAGATGGTACTGCATTGCTTCGCCCATAACGACAAAAGATGGGGAAATAATAGGCTATATAGACATATCTACAATTGATAAAAAGATTGCGAATGAAATAGTAATGGTGATAAAATTGCTTGGTGAAAAAATAGCAAATGAATATGAAAAGCGGGTAAGAGAAGAAGAGCTAAATAAGATAAAGATTAAATTGAATGATAAGCAAATGAAAATACTGACATTAGAGGCAAAGGGGTACAAGGAATTAGCCATAGCAGAAGCTCTTAGAATAGAAGTTGTGACTGTGAAATATCACAAAAGAAAGATAGTAGAAAAACTTGAAGCAAAAAACATTCAAGAAGCAGTAGCAAAAGCTATTAAGTTGGGTTTAATAGAAATGAATTAATGAAAATATACAAAAAGATTTGTTTTATTACGGTTTTACAAAAATTTAGAGAAGAGGAACTATCCATGTTATACCTTTTATACCTCGATGAAAAGGGCTATACAAAAGTATAGTAGATTTTATATAAAATGCGGTTTAAAATAAAAGAAGAAAAAGGAGTTAGAGTTTTAACTGGAAATCCAGATCAGTGGGTTGTTGGAAAAGCTACAGCAATGGTAATAGATGAAGTTATATTGATATTGGGATGGATTGGTCTTTTTCTGCCGTATTATTGTATATCACAGATCAGGATAAGCAAACTTTTACCAATATTTCTATTACTTATATATTCACTTTTTGAATTGATGATATTTGATATATTATATTACAACGTATATAAAATGCATATATTAAATTTTGTTATATTTATAACGATATTTCTGATAATCTCTTTAGCTCTTATATTTAGCTTGATGTATGAAAAGAAAAAAGTTAAATGAAGAGAAAAACGTAATATAAGAAGGGAGAAAAATTTTATGCGAGCAATAAATTTTTTAGGCAAAAATAATTGGTTATTTGCTGTTTTTACATTTATCATAAACATCATTTTTTATAAGGCATTGCCACAGACAGTTGCTATTCAGTGGCATTTTGATGGTAGTATTTCAAATACTACATCTAAAACAACATTTGTTTTTATACTTCCCTTGATGCAATTACTTGTTTATGGGTATATAAAACTCAAGACAAAAGGGAAAAGCACAACTCTTTATACTGACTTAATATTCTATATTTGTTAATCTGCTTATATTAATTGTTGATATAGTAATCATCTTAATAAATTTAAAAATTTTCTAATAAGAGCTGCACTAATTATGCTTATTTTAGAAAATGTATCAAAGACATACTATGGATGTGATAAAAAGGCTGTAGATTTATTAATGTATATGATATAATTAAAGAACTTCTTATTTTTTATAAAAAGGTGAAAATATGAATAGGGATATTAATTTTCTTATATCCTCACAGGTAGTCTCAGATATAGGAAATTGGATAGATAGAATTGCTGTTTTAACGTTGGCATACGATATTAACAAGTCACCTATAAGCATGTCATTTTTATCTATTATGATGTTATTACCTTCAATAATATTTGGAGCTTTTGCTGGGAAAATAGTTGATAGTTACGACAAGAAAAAAATTTTAGTTTTAGGAGATTTCATAAGGGCTATTTTGGTCTTTCTAATACCCTTTTTTAAAGAATACATATTTTTTATAATTTTTGCTGTTTCTTCTGTCTCTATATTTTATGATACAGCTAGAAGTAGTATATTGCCAGAGCTAGTGGAAAAAGAAGAGTTAAAGCAGGTTAACAGTTTAAGTAGTTCTTTTTCTTCATTGATGATGGTAATAGGTCCTTCATTGGCCGGCGTTATTATTTCTAAGCTTAATATAGAGTATTGTTTTTATGTTGATTCCTTAACATTTCTAATATCAATGGTGTTAGTTTATATGATTAGGTTATATAAATATGAATCTCCAAAGGCTGTGAGACTATATCAAATAGATAGAATTTCATTTATTGAAGGGTTAGAATATATAAAAAGTAACAAGATTATTTATAATCTATTGTTAATAAATACAATAGTTGGATTAGCTGCTGGTATGCTAAATGGGTTATTAATCATGTATGTTTATGAGTTTTTAAACACAAATTCGCAGGGATATGGCACTATTCTTACATTTAAAGGTTTAGCTATGATTTTAACTTCTTTGGTTCTGTACAAATACTTGAAAAATGTATCAATTGATGCTGTTTTTAAAACGGGTTTAATAGGTTTAGGAATTTCAACTACTATATTCCCTTTAAATAAATTTTTTATTTTGGCCATTGTAATACAGTTTTTTAATGGAATATTTAATTCTTTGTTCTTTATATCAAGAACTACGATTATGCAACATAGTTGTGATAAACAATATCTAGGTAGGGTATTTAGTATGAATACAATGTTAATGAATATTTCATCAATAATTTCTCTAGTTTTTGGTGGATTTGCGGCAAAGATTTTTAGAGTTAGGGTTGTGTTGATATTAGGGGGACTTTTGATATTAATTAGCGGTGTAATATCATTAAATAAAATTTGTTCAAAATCCGTGCTTTTTGAGGACGGTTTTTCTGCCTAGAGTAATCCGGACAGAGGGACCGTCCCTTTGTATGTCTAAATAATAGACTATACAAAAGTATAGTAGACTTTATATTAAATACATTTTACAATAAAAGCAAGTGAATTGAGAGGAGGATGTTAAAAATGCTAAAAAGAGTAATGAGATATTTGTATAAGTGTGGGTGGATGTTTCTAGTTATAACCTTTATTATAAATATTTTTGCATATAAGTATCTACCTGAAAGTATACCACTTCAAAGGGATGCTTTTGGAAATATAAATTATACTGTATCTAAGTTGGAATTTATATTTTTTATACCTATATTGCAGTTGTTTTCTTATATTGCAATAAAATATCCTCACGCAAAAGGGAAAAGGAAAATTTCTCATGGGATATATGATATTGCAGCAGGGGTTATACTTTTATTTTTTGACATTTTTCTATTGTATGTTTTTATACGAAAATAGTACCCTTTCTGATTATAAATAGTTAGAACTGTGAGAAGGCAACCTGATAGAGATATGTTAAAACTATGTTAAATTTTGCTATGGTTTGGAAATAAAAGAAGGATTTTAGGGAATTTTGTAGAATTTATAGTATTGTGTAAAAAATTTCTTGTCTAATAACTTCCAAATGGAGGTAATTTTATGGGATTAAAAATTAGAGAAGCTATTATTTCGGACTATGAAAATTTATTATTACTAGTGAAGGAAGTGCATGAGATTCATTATAAAGCTAGGCCAGATTATTACAAAGATACCGATATTCCACTGGACAAAGAAGATTTTATAAATAAGTTGTCTCACACAGAGTATAAAATTATGGTTGCAGAAAATGAAAACGATGAGATAGCAGGGTATATAATTTATAAAATAAAAAAGATTGAAGAGCATCCGCTTCTTGTTGACAGAGTAGTAGTATATATAGAAGATTTATGCGTAGCAGGAAGATTTAAAAGAAAAGGTATTGGAAAGAAACTTTTAGAAAGTGCTATTGAATATGGGAAAGAAATTAATGCTTCTTCAATTGAATTGACTGTATGGGCTTTTAATGAAGAAGCAATAAAATTTTATGAATCCCTGTCTTTCAAGCCTCAAAGTATAAAAATGGAAATGATTTTATAATCTAAAAGGGGTGCTTTAAATGTTTTTTGTAATGGTACTTGTTGATGTAATTATAGTATTTTCGTTCTTGTTTATAGCACTGAGAAAAGGTGATATACATATAAAAAACAGAATGTGGGTGTATTTGTTCATTTCTGGTTTTTTATTTCAAATAATATTTTTATTGAGAAAACACTGGGAAGTTTATCTTTTAAGTTTAAACACTTCATTGTGGTATGTGCTTACAGTTGTGCAGGCGGATAATGCTTTTTGGGAAGAATTAGCTAAATTATTAGCTGTTTTGGTTGTAGTATACTTTCTTGATAAGAATATGATGGTACAATTTAAAGATTTAAAATATTCTACAGCGATTTTTACATATACAGGGCTTGCTTATGGTATAGGTGAAGCGATGTCTTTGATGTTTTTGCTTTATAATCCTCAATATGGTAGAGTTTTCGGAATGCAGTTCCCTGTAGGAACATTTGTCGGTTTTGTTTATGTTTTTGAAAGATTTCTTGCTATTCAAATGCACGGCATTATGGGAGGCATAATAGGAATAGGCTTTAGCAGGTATGTTTTTAATAAAAAATTCATTAGTCTCTTAATATATTTTGTTGTTGCAATGTTTTATCACATGTTTATTGACAACTTTGCAATGTTTTTTCAATATTATCCTGCTTTGCGTTATGTTCTTATTTATGTTTATGCAGTATTTTTGCTGTCAAGTACACTGTTAGGCTATGTTTTGCTTTATTTTCTTTATAAAAATGCTATTAAAGTGGAAAGGAGAGTCTAAGTATGTTTAAAAAATTTTTAATGCCAGTTATAATTTTTTCATTGTTTATTCTTGCAGGCTGTTCACAGAGTGCAAAGCCTATGGAGATTGGCAAGATTCCTTGGGTAGGCTATCAGAGGCTTACCTATGACATTTTTGAAAATAACAAATTAATTGGCACAGCGGAATTTATAATTGAAAAGTCTCAAAGCACAAATACTTATGAGATATCATCTATTACAAAGATTGACTCAGCAGAGTTGAGCACAAGTACATCAGTTACGTCTGATACTTTAATGCCTGTAAGTTCTTACTACAATGTGATGTCACCACAAGGGGATATAAAGATAGAAACTACCTATAAGGATAAGTGGAATATTAAGGCTAAAACTTCCAAAGGGGAGCAGAATCTAACTGTAAAACTTCCTAAATATTATTATGACAATGATTCTCTTCTTATGATTATGAGGGCATATCCCTTTAAAATAGGAGCAGAGTTTACTATATACGATTCAATAGCTTCAACTGCTCAGATAGTGCCTATTACAAATAAAGTTGTATCTAAAGAGAAAGTTACTGCCCCTTATGGAGAAGCAGAATGCTTTAGAGTTGAATTAAAGGCTGGAACATCAAGACAGTATATATGGTATTCAGATGATGAAAATAAGTTTTTGTATCAATATGATAATGGAAAACTTGTGTATAAGCTAAAAGAAGTTAAAAATAATAAATAAAGTGTTTTAACAGCATCTTTAATGATGTTTTTAGAATCGGGAGTGTTTTTACTCTTTGCAAACTTTATATTTGAGAAGTTGGGATTAAAATAAAATTTCTTCGTTTTTAACTTTAAAATTTATTATAGTGTAGTTACGAATATTTCTTACTGAGAGGGGAGTAACAACTATGTCAAAAGAAAGAGAATTCTATTACATAGGAGAAAGGAAGAGAATAGGTACTGATATATGGAAGCTTATACTTAAATATGGTGTACTTTCAGCATCTCATTTTGAAGTTCGATTTCCTGATGATCCAACAATGACACTTTCTGAAGGAAGAGAAGAATTTCTTGGGCTACCTAAAATTTCTGTGGAGCCATGGAGTGGTATGAAGGGAGCTATTGCTGTAAAAGGGGAGATGACAAAAGAGGCAAGAGAATTATTCTTACAAATTATAGAAACTGGAAGAATAAGGCTTTGGGACTTTATACTTTTTAGGGATGGAAGAAAACTTCTATCAGTTTCAGATTTTGATGATCGCATTGTGACGGAGAATTTTGCTAAAGAATTTATGGAAAAACTCTTTCTTACTTGGTTTGAACCTATTCTAGAACCGGGAATTAAATCAGAGGGAATTTCAAAAGATTTTCTTGAAGAAATCAGTCAGGCGATTCAAGAAGCATTATCTAAATTGGTGTCAGACCTAGAAAATGATAAAAATTGAAGGTGAGGGGGTAATTTTGGTAGAAGTTAAGGGATTGACTAAAGTGTTTAAAAACGTAAGAGCTGTAGACGATTTAAGTTTTAAGGTAAAAGAAGGAGAAATATACGGGCTTTTAGGTGAAAATGGTGTAGGCAAAACCACAACTTTGAGGATGCTTGCTACAATGGTTAAACCTAAAGTGGAACAGCAGTTATAGGTGGAAAAGACTTGGTAAAAGAGCCAGAAGAGATAAGAAAAGAAGTTGGGATACTTTTTGGAGGAGAAAGCGGTTTATACGACAGGCTTACTGCAAGGGAAAATATAAAATCTTCAAATGCGGAGAATATGATAAGAGGTCTTATAAAAGAATATGCGAATAATATTGTAAAAGAAAGACTTATAGCAAAAGGGATAGATCCTAAAATATTAGATCCAATTGAGGTAAAGACAAAAAACATAGCTTCACAGAGTAAAATGGCAGGGTCTTTTTTAGCATTCATTGTACCAATGTTATTGACTTTATGGACAGCGACAGGAGGTATAGGGGCTGCTGTAGATTTGGCTGCAGGTGAGAAAGAAAGAGGGACTCTAGAACCTTTGCTTACGACTTCTGCATCAAGACTTTCAATAATGGCGGGAAAATACTTGGCTGTAACATCTATGGCACTGCTTAGTGCTGTTGCTTCACTTTTGGGACTTTTCGCATCTTTTGCTTTTAACAAAGACATGGCATCTCTAAATGCCGATTTTAAAATGAGTCAACAGCAATGATTGTTATGTTCGTGGCTGCCTTTTTTACAGCTTCAATATTTGCAGCTTTAGAGCTTGGTTTAAGTGCATATGCGAAATCTTTTAAAGAAGGGCAGATATATATTTCACCAATAATGTTTATTGTGATAATTCCTGCATATATGGTGATGTATAAAATGCCCAATGAAATACCATTGTCTTATTTTGCAATACCTGTATTTGGAACTATTTCGGTTTTTAAAGAATTGCTTTATGGTATTGTAAATATGGCACATATAGGTATATTTGTATTTTCATCAATAATATATGTGGGTATTAGTGTATATTTGGCAACTTTGATGTTTAAGCAGGAATGGGCACTATTTAGGGTGTAAAAAATCTTTTATAATTTGCAAATAGCAGGGGAAACCCTGTATTTTTTTGCTTGTATATAGGACAGCAATTTACATTGTAACCATTTTGTAACCAGAATTTAAGAATTTCTTAATAAATTTTAACATTTAAAAGGGTATAATGGAAGAAAGAGTCTTTGAGATATTAAAAAATATATGGAAAGGGTCAATAAATGATGTTTAAACAACCTTTAAAAATCATGCTTGTTTTATTTACTTTATCCGGATTATTATCGGCATGTGGTTATACATTTAAAAATGAAGAAGACCATGTTAAGTATACAATTGAAAAGTTTTACAATGTGCAGTATAAAGCGTACTTAAAAATGGAATATATTGACACAACACCATATCTGGATATGACAAAAATACAGAATCAAAATAAAGTAATAGCACTTAAAGAATTAACATTTAGAAGAAAATATGCTTTTGAAAAAGGGTATGGATACGTTGAAAGAAGGCGATTTCCTTTGAAATTTAATTACAAAAATATAGATATAAATGGTAACAGAGCAAAAGTAGTAGTGGAATTAGAAATAGATCGTACTAAGGCTTACCCAATGTTTATATGTCCAGGTGATAATATCTTTGAATTGGAAAAACAAGACGGGCATTGGAAGATAATAAATCATACATATCAAGGCTTGACACAGTATGAATTATGGATTGATAAAAAATTACCTGAACCAGATTATGAAAAAATAAAGCGTCAATTAGATAAAGAATTTGGCGAAACAAATGCTTATGAGAAATATAGAACTAAAAAATATTAAGTCCCTTTCGCTTCCATCAAATTTTTCAATATCTAAACTTAAAAAGCGTAAACTATTCATAAAATATCCATTAATACTATCCATTTGAGCTTTATAATTCTGGATAACTTTATAGTGTTGCAGGTTTAAAATTAATGAAGTTATTAGTAAAATTGAAGTAATCCATGAACCAATATTCTTTTCAATTTTAAACTCCTCCTTACATTTGCAAAAATATCTGTCTTATTATCTTCCTATTGCGTAGAAGTAAGAATCCATAGAACCTATGTATACTGTAAGTTTTATTTTCCTACATGTATCTAAAGACAGGGAATCTGTGGATGCCGATTGGATATCACATATCGTGGAATTATTTCCAAGGTTACATATTTTGGTTTAATGTGAGTGGCAATGCTATAAGAGGTATTTACAATGCTTTTCCGAGAAACAATTTTCTTTCTGGAGGGGATTTTGGACTGGAGGGAGGAATAATTGCAACTTCTGTTATTTTAATTACTCTTTTAGTATTGTATTATTACTATAAAAAAGCAGAAGAAGTAGAATTGGGATAAAAAGAAGGGATAAATTATGGATATTGACGAAAAAGTTTTAGGTATAGACGGCGCTAAAGGGGGATGGGTGGTAGCCACTTGTAAAAAAGGAGAGGTTTTTGTCCAATTTTTTGAGAAAATTGAGGATGTATGGCAGCTTTATGAGAGTAAAGCCAAACTTATTCTTATTGACATTCCCATTGGTCTTCCTCATTCTCAAAAAAGGTATAGAAGCTGTGATGAAGAAGTGAGGAAATTTTTGGGTTATCCTCGCTCTTCCAGTATATTTTCTCCCCCTTGTAGAGAAGTTTTTAAGGCGAAAAGTTACACAAAGGCCTTGGCTATAAACAAAGAAGTTCTGGGCAAAGGGCTGTCAAAACAAGTCTGGAATATTGTTCCTAAAATAAAGGAAGTGGATGAATTTATAATTAAAAATCCAGAAGCAATTGAATTGATAAAAGAATCGCATCCAGAAGTGGCTTTTAAAGGTTTAAAAGGTGAGGCGGCAAAATTCAGTAAAAGAGATGAAGAAGGGTATAAAGAGCGAATAGAATTTTTGAGAAAACTTTTTAAAAATTTTAATTGCGAGATAGTTGAAAATAAAATTGAAGGGTTGAAAAGAGACGATATAGTAGATGCCTTGATTTTGCTGATGACAGGAATCTTGGCAATTAAAGGAGAAAAAGTGGGGAGTGAAATATGCTCTTTTCCCACAAATTTTAAGGAAAAAGACCTTTTGGGGTTGCCAATGGAAATTTTCTTTGTAAAATTTAGCAGGTTAAATGAATTTTCTATAGAATAAATATTATTGTAAAGAAGTTTGAAGAGGGGGAGCAAAATGGCAAGTAATTACAGTAACTTTTTTATAAAAGGTGAAGACGGGGTAGATATATACGTTCATTTATGGGAGCCTGTAGAAATTCCAAAAGGGATTATTCAGATATTTCATGGAATGGCTGAACACGGAGGAAGGTATGGGAATTTTGCCCGTTATATGAATGAAAAAGGTTTTATAGTGTGTGCTAATGACCACAGGGGTCATGGGAAAACGGCAGGAACTCTTGATGATATAGGCTACATAGGGAAAAATGGCTTTGAAAAAATAGTAGAAGACGAATATGTAATAATGAAATTTTTAAAAGAAAAGTACGAAAATCTTCCTGTTGTAATATTTGGACATAGTTTTGGATCTTTTATAGCCCAAGAGTTTATGATAAGGCATGGGAAAGAAACAAATGGCGTTATATTGAGCGGTTCTTCTGCGATTAAAGAATTACCCCTTAGATTTGGTTATGCTTTAGCTTTTGTTGAAAAAACCCTCTTTGGTGAGAAAAAAAGAAGCAAAATTTTAGATAAACTTACATTTGGAAGCTACAACAAAAAAATAAAGGAGGATAATTTAAGCAAATTTGAGTGGCTTTCAACAGATAAGGAAGAGGTTAAAAAGTATGAGGAAGACCCTTATTGCGGTGGCGTTTTTACAGTTGGATTTTTTTATTACTTTTTTAAAGGACTTTTAAATCTGTATAAGACTCAAAGGTTACTGGCAATACCAAAAGATTTGCCTTTATTTGTAATTTCTGGAGAAGAAGATCCTGTAGGTGAGTATGGTAAATTAGTAAAGAGGCTCTATGAGCTTTACAAAAGTATAGGATTAAAACAAGTGAATATAAAGCTTTATCCAGGGAAAAGGCATGAGCTTCTCAATGAAGTAGAGAGGGAAAAGGTTTATGAAGATATTCTTACATGGATTGGAAAGAGAGTATTAAATTACTCTCAGTAAGGCCATCAAAAAGGGCATTATAACGACACTGGATATTGTTGTATATGTGATCATACTTGTGGCAAATTCATAATCTGCTCCGTAAACTCTTGCAATAATTGCAGAGTTTACCAGCACAGGCATTGCTGACATTATGACAAATACATCTCTCATAAGCTTTGGTACTGGAATGAATATGTTTAGAAGCAATACGAAAGCAGGAGTTATTAAAAATCTTCCGACAAAAACTAAAATAGCATCTTTGTCAACTTTAAATTTGTCGAAACCCATTTCATAAATGACTATACCGATATAGAATATTGATAAAGGAGTAGTAAGGTTTCCAATCATTTTAAAGCTGTCAAAAAGGAATTTTGGAAAAGAAATATTTGCAAAGACAAAAATCACTCCTATGATGAAACCTAGAAGAGGAGGATTAAATATTCTTTTTATGGTGTCTAAATTTAGTATTTTTTGCTCCTTTCCATTTACATCCCGAATAATACCGTAAACCCCTAATGTCCACCAAATTGTAGTATTTGCCATGTAATATAATAAAGTATAGGGTGTTGCAACTTCTCCAAAAAGAGCTTGAGACATTGGCAGTCCTACAAATATAGAATTTGAGAGTGAAAATATAGCTACAAACACTCCTCTTCTTTTTCTTTTGACTTTAAAAATTTCTGCAAGTACATAAGCAATAAAATAGGATATAAGTATTGACAAAAACGGTATTAAAAGTCCTCTTACTGAGTGTTCCAATTGTTCTTTTGAAAAAGTTGTGGAAATGTTTACAATCATATTAAGAGGTAAAGATACATTCACTACAAGCTTTGCAAACAGATCCGATGTTGATTTGTCAAACCACCCTATTTTAGATAAATAATATCCGAGAACTAATATAAATACAATTGTTAAAACTCCTTGAACTGATGAGAAGAAGGTGTCCATCAAAAAAGCCTCCTTATGAGAGAGTACAGCACTGTGTTTAGACTTATTTATTAAGGATAACATAAAATGATAAAAATTTCAAAGAGGGAAGATATTAAAAGATACTTAATAAAAATTTAATAATTTGTAGCCAATTTGTAATATCTGATAAACGAGATAGTGGTATAATCTTGGTAGAAGCATTTATGGGAGGCTTGAGTAAAAAATGAAAAAAGTCTTTGTAATTTTGATAATTTTAATTTTGTTTTTTGGTGGATGTCAAATTAAAAAAGACGATAATGCAAGAAATACTGCTCTTAAATTAATTCCTAATTTTCAATATTTTCAAATGGTCGATAGAAAGAATGGATGGGCTATTGGAGGAAATAAAGTATTATTACAAATGAGGGAGGCAGTACATGGATAATGTTTCACCTTCTGCTATAGGTGACATTCGCGCATGGTATTTCATGGATTCCAATCATGCCTGGATATTTTATTCTAATGAGACTCTTTATAGAACGAAAGATAGAGGTAAAAACTGGATTGGCGAGAAAGTACCTTTTAGTATGGGCAAATTATTTTTTGTAAATTCAGATGGAGAATATCAAGGATGGGAACTTAAAAAATATGGACCTGCTTCTGGAAATGTATTTGTGGATGTGTACAAATTGGTAAGCGATAAATGGATATTCATTCACAAAGGAGAATTACCCAATAATACTTCATCATCCACTAATTCACTTCCATATGAAGGAGAGAAAAAGAGCTTCATTTTTTTACCTGATGGAAAAACTGGTTTTGTTGCGATAGAAAGGCGTGAACCAGGAAAATATGGTTTATATATAACTACTGATGGAGGGAATACGTGGAATAGAAAAGATATTCCACTACTTTCGGAATGTAAAAATGACAGTATTCTTATATATCCTTTTAAATTTTTTGATAATAAAGGGAATACAGTAATTATATGGCCAGTTTCTATTTATAATGGGGCACAAAAAAACTATCAAACAATTTTTTAACTAGTAATGATAATGGAGGTACGTGGAGTGAAAAAGCATCTTTTTTGTCCGATAAAAAACCAATTGAAATTGACTTAGTGGATAGAAACAACTGGTATATTTTATTAGATGGTGAACTGATTGCTACAAACGATGTGGGAAAGACATGGAATAAATTCAATGTTCCTCAAAATACTGTTCAAATTCAATTTATAGACCATAAGATTGGCTGGGCTTTAGCTACGTTGAAGTCTGGAACAAATTTATATTACAGTAAAAATGGTGGTTATACGTGGGATAAACGGTTTTAAAATTACAATTATTTGAGGTGTATAGGGGGAAATGGATAAAAACGAGAAAATGGAGAGGGATGATAACAAAATGGATAAAAAAGTAAAAGTTATTATATTAGTGGTAATAATTTGCTCTGCTGCTATTTTGGCTAAAAATCTGTATGAATATAGAGTAAAGACTATTGATGAAGCAATTGGGTTTAATCTTGATAATGTTTATAAAGTAGAGATATTAAGAAATGAGCAGTCAAAAATAACAGAAGATAAAGGAAAAATTAAAGAATTAACCGGATGGTTAAGAGGATACAAATATAAAATGAGTAGCACTGTAAAAGGAAGGATAGATTTTTCTTATTATGCAATCAATTTCTATTGTCATGGGGAAAACGGATTTGTAGCCTTTGATAAAGATAACAAAAAAAGTATAATTATAGTAAATGGGTATACATACAATATCCTCGCTAATTTCATTGAGCAAAATTATTTAGAGCTTTTTTGGCAATCTATCAGATAAAACAAAGTAGAAAAAGAAGATAAATTAGGAAGAAAAGGTTAATAAAATATTTGTTTGGAGGTGGAGTGTTAATGAAAAAAGAATTTTTATATTAATTGCTTTCGCTATTGTTTTATCATTGGGTATGATTGCTGTTGCATTGTCGATATCAAAAGCCAATCCGAGTGATAAACCAAATGAATCACAATTTAATAATGTCATCAAAAAAGTAGGCAGTTTTTTAAAAGGTGATAAGGACAGATTAAAAATCAACGAAGGGGATATAATTGCAGAAGTTAACGGTATACCGATATATAAAAATGAATTTGAATTGCGTAAGGGATTGACATTGGCATCAGAAGGACAGGTAAACGATATAAACAATTTTGTTTTAAGTAAATTGGTGAGGGAGAAAGTGAAAGAATACCTTGCTATGAAGTATAATCTAAAAGTATCAGAAGGTGAGATAAATTCGTATCTTGAAAAGGAAAAGCAACAATTCAAAGAATCTCCAGAAGTAGATAAAAAATTGAAAGAGTTAATTTCTGCAAGTGGTATGACATATGATGAATACTGGAATGATTATGAAAAGTATAATGTAAAAAGAATGCTGCTGTTTGATAAATTATACAACACGATAATTAATGAAGGGATTAAGAGTGGAAAATTGGAAAAAACAGATAAAATGACTGTTGATACACAAAATGAATATAAAAAGTATGTTGACAGTATAATAGATCAATATGTAAAACAAGCTAAAATATCAATTAATGATAAATATAAAGATATGTTTAAGGGTTTCACAAGGGAGTGAAAAATATTCTGTGTAAACTTAGAATTTGATTTTATAAAAAGTTGCTAAATTTTTGTTCCCATTCTTTTCAAATATTTAACCCTACAAATTGGAATGAGAAATATATTTATTGCCTTTTTTATTTCTGCAAGTATTTGTTTTTAAGTAGCATTTTCCATTTTATACTTGAATTTAAGTTAAGACAGGATTTTTTTAAAAAGCTTAATTTATTAAGAAAATTAACAGAAATTTAATAATTTGTAACTAATTTGTAATATCTGATAAGCGAAATAATGGTATAATGTTGGTAAAGTATTTGATGGGGGGTTGAGTGGATGTGAAAAAACTTTTAACCTCAAAGAATTTATTTGGGTGGATACAGGGACTGGATTAATGGTTGGCTACCTGTAAGAACGGATATTTCGCATGGATATGGTTCTACTTCATGGGTAACACTTCATAGGGAGACTAGTAGTGAATGGGTGTTGATGTTAAATAATGGATATGTAAAGTGAAATTAAATTAGAAGAATTGAAAAGTATTACAATAACACAGAGGCGTTCTTTTTTATAAAAATAAAAGAAAGGGAGAGTGTTAATGAAAGAAGAAAATGTAGAGTTTAAAATGTTTTTTATATTGTTAATATATATTTATTTAATCGTAGGTAACATATTGTTACAAAAGATAATCCGTATTTCAGAAGCTACATACAACCAAATAATACTTGTGTGGGGTAATCTAATTTTTTATTTCGTTTTAGGAATATTATTAACAATTCCTTTCTTTTTAAGTGAAACAAAGAAAGAAGGGAATTGGATGATAAATTATAAATGTCTATTGGCTTTTATTTTACCCTTATTTGTAGTAGTTTTTTTGTATCTTTATCCCATCTTATTGGACCTTTCTTATGTACTAGGACATGTTATTAATGCACTATCTGTGGTAGCAGGATATTCATTGATTTTTATAGTCAGCAAGAATAAGAGATAGATTTAAAAATAAATTGGTACACCAACTGTAAAAATAACCCTCTGAGCTAGATTTACATCTCAGAGGGGGAGAATCAATAGATGTTTTATAGGAAAATCAATTTAAATTTCTTATTGTTACCTTGTTTATTAGGTACTTTTTAGATAGCCTACGATTATCTGGTTTAAGTGCGGATATTCGCCTATGTCTTCTTCTGTTCTTACCAGGACTTCGTTATTGAGGACTGCGATTACTTTTGCCCCTTTTATGTTTTCATTTAGGCTAACTATTCTGTGTTTTTGTTTCGCTTCATCAATGGAATCTGTATATAGTATTTTCCCATCTTTTATTATGGCAAATACTTCTGATGAAACTGGTGAATTTTATATAGATGCAACAGGCGGTTCTTTAAAAATTATAAACAAAAGCAAAGCTCCTATCGACATAAAAAATTCAGGCATTATAAAATTAATCAGAGAGTGATGGTGCAAGATGTTAAGAAAAGTAGATAAACACAGTGGAGTACCTGCATATTTACAAATAGTAAACATGATAAAATCAGAAATTTTATTAGGTAACCTTCAAAAAGGCAGTCCACTTCCATCTATCAGAGATTTACAGGTGATATTTGACGTAAATATAAATACAGTTATAAAAGCTTTAGAAAAATTAAAAAACGAAGGATATATAGAGTCAGAGCAAGGCATAGGATATTTTATAAAGAAAGACATTGATGTAGAAGAAGGTGTAATAAAAATTATAAGAGAATGTGTCACAAAATTGAAAAACAGTCGTATAGACTATTATACTTCTATGTTAATTTTTGAGGAGGTCTGGAAAAATGAATGAAGTGATAAATAAAATGGATATTTATATACAGAAAGAATTAAAGGAGAAAACTGTAAGAATACTTTTTCTTACTCTTCTACTATTCATACCAGTATTATTAATCAAAACAATTGCACTTTTGTTTTTGTCTGCCACTTTTATAGTGTATGATATAAGACATCAAAATGCAGAACTTTTATACTTCCTACCTTTTTCTAAAAAAGAATTGTTCCTTTACAATCTCATTTTCTTAAGCCTTGTTGTGATTGTAACTTCTGCTATTGGAGAAATATTTTTAGGAGTCCATTTTATAAATAAATTTGAGCCTATTTTGAGAAGTTTAATACTTTTACTTGCAATATTTGGACTTCAAATGACTTTTTCAGGCTTTGAGATGGATGGATTAGGTTGGAGCGCTTTTATAGTTTTCTTAGATGCGCTTTTCGGATATATGGGCACAACAGATATCAATAGCTTTGCCTTCAATCCTTATAGTTTAATAAGTTTTACACGACAGGGCAATTTACTGTTATCCTTAATATTCTCTTTACTAGATATGCTATCTATGTCTTTTACTGAAATTGATTTATCCGGCAGAAAATTTTCATGAGGGCGTAAGTCAGAAATTTCATTAGAACTATTCGGGATAGTTATTGGAGGAATATTAATATGAATACCTAGAATATCAATTTTTGTACCATTGTCTTTTATAATTTCTGTCTTAACATTAGTATTTAAGCTAGAAAAAATAAGAAGGAATTTAAAGATCTATGTAGAAATAATAAACTTGTAGAGGTTAATCATTAAAATTTGAAGGTGGTTTAATAAAACTATACGGGAAGGGGTAGAAAATGGATTATAAGGATTTATTAAAAAAGCTTAGTGAAAGCTACGGGGTTTCTGGGCATGAGAGAGGAATTTATGACCTCTTAAAAAAAGAATTTGAGCCAATTTCAGATGAAGTTAAAGAAGACAATTTTGGCAATCTTATTTTTAAAAAGAAGGGCACAAAAGGCAAGTACAAGGTGATGTTAGCAGCTCATTTAGATGAAATAGGTCTTATGGTGAAAGATATTGATGAGAAGGGATTTATAAAATTTACAACAGTAGGAGGGGTTGATCAGAGGACTCTTCCTTCCCAAGAAGTTATAGTTCACGGTAAAAAGGATTTATTGGGAGTTATAGGAAGTAAGCCACCACATCTTTTGTCTTCTGAGGACATGGAAAAAGCGATAAAAATAGATGATATGTATGTGGATGTTGGACTTCAAAAGGAGGAGGTAGAAAAGCTTGTAAGTATTGGAGATATAATAATCGTAAAAAGGGAGTTTAAAGAGCTTTTGAATGAGAATGTTTCGGGAAAAGCTTTGGACGATAGAGCAGGGGTTGTGGTGATGGCAGTATGCCTTGAGGAGCTCAAGAAGGTGTACCATTATCACGACGTATATGCTGTAGCCACTCTTCAGGAAGAGGTGGGAGTAAGAGGAGCTACGACTTCTTCTTGCAATATTGAACCTGATATAGCTATAGCGATTGATGTGACTCATGCGAAAGCGAGGGGAGTTAGCCGAGACATAGAGGTAGGGAAAGGGCCTGCGATTGGGAAGGGGCCTAATATTCATCCTGCTGTATATAAAGGGCTTGTAGATATAGCTAAAAAATACAATATAAATTATCAGATAGAGCCGCTTCCTGGGCATTCAGGCACTGATGCATGGGCAATCCAGGTGTCAAAAAAAGGAGTTCCTACAGGGCTTGTGTCAATACCTTTGAAGTACATGCATACTTCTGTGGAAACTGCTAATATGAAAGACATAATAGAAAGCGGCAGACTGCTGGCACACTATATTGCCAATCTGCCTGAGGAATTGGAGGGACATTTATGTTATTAAAGGAGTTAACTGAGCTTTTAGGTGCTTCTGGAGATGAAAAAGAGGTAAGAGAGAAAATAAGAGAAATAGTAAAACCTTATGTGGATGAGATTTATGTAGACAGAATTGGAAATTTAATAGCCTGCAAAAAAGGGAAAAAGGAAAAGCCAAAGGTGATGCTGGCTGCTCACATGGATGAAGTTGCTTTAATGGTGAAGTCTGTAAATGAAGACGGGACATTGAGTTTTTCTCCCGTGGGTGGAGTTGACAACCGTATTCTGGTAGCCAAAGCAGTAAAGGTAGGGGAGAAGAAGATAAACGGGGTAATAGGTGCAAAACCTATACATCTTCAGAAAAAAGGAGAGCAGGAAAAACCTCTTGACTTTCATGAACTCTATATAGACATTGGAGCAGCATCTAAAGAAGAAGCTTTAAAGCACGTTTCACCCGGTGACTATGTCTACTTTGAATCAAATTTTGAACTTTTGGGGGATGGATACGTTAAGGCAAAGGCTTTAGACGACAGAATAGGCTGTAACGTGCTGATAGAAATTCTGAAGAATACATATGAGTATCCTGTTTGTACAGCTTTTACAGTTCAAGAAGAAGTTGGTTTAAGAGGCGCAGGTGTAGCAGCTTACAATGTAGATCCTGATTTTGCAATAGTGGTAGAAGGCACTGTCGCTGCAGATGTTGTGGATTCAGAACCTCATTTGGTTTCTACAGAACTAGGGAAAGGACCAGCGATTTCACTTGTGGATAGAACCACTTTGTATGATAGAAAGATTATCGATAAAATCGTCAAGATAGCAGAAAAGAATAAGATACCCTATCAGTTTAGAAGAATAGCTAGCGGTGGTAATGACGCAGGGAAAATTCACATTACAAAGGGAGGAATAAAGACGGTAGCTATATCTGTACCTTGCAGGTATATTCATTCCTTCGATTCTGTAGCTAATCTGAATGACTTTGATAATACAGTTAAACTTGTAGACTTAGTGATTAAAAATATTGAGGAGGTATTAGGATGAGTGTAAATGTGGAACTTATAAAAAAGCTAACACAGGCTTTTGGACATTCGGGAAGTGAGGAGAAGGTTTTTGAGATTATAAAAGAGGAAGTCAAAGGCTTTTGCGATGAAATTACTCATGACGCAATGGGCAACATGATATGTGTGAAAAAGGGAAAGGGCAAAAAGATAATGGTGGCTGCTCATGCTGATGAAATAGGCATTATGGTTACGCATATTGAAGAGGAAGGCTTCTTGAGGTTTACAACGATAGGTGGCGTTTATGTAGAGCATCTGGTGGGAAGAAGAGTTGTGTTTAAAAATGGTACAGTAGGAGTGATTGGAGTAGAACATTTGGAAGATAAAAAGGATTTTAAACTAGAAAAGCTTTATATAGACATAGGAGCAAAGGATAAAAAAGAAGCTGAAGAGCTTGTCAGAATAGGAGATAGTGGGGCTTTTGTAGGGGAGTTTGTAGAAGCTGGAGATAGGTTAGTCTCCAAAGCTTTTGATGACAGAATAGGTTGTTATGTAGCGATTGAAGCGCTAAAAAACGTGAAGACAGAAAATGAGCTGTATTTTGTCTTCACAGTGCAGGAAGAAGTAGGTTTGAGAGGAGCTACTACAGCCGCTTACAGTATTAATCCTGATTTTGCTATTGCTGTTGATGTTACAGCAACGGGAGATACTCCTAAAGCGAAGAAAATGGCGGTAGCTCTTGGTAAAGGCGCAGCAATAAAGGTGATGGATAGGTCAATAATTGTGAGCCCTTCTGTAAGAGATATGATGATTGAAACTGCGAAAGAGAACAATATTCCGTATCAGTTAGAGATTCTAGAATTTGGGGGTACTGACGCAGGGGCAATTCACCTTTCAAGAGGGGGAGTACCTTCAGGGGTGATTTCTATTCCCACAAGGTATGTCCACAGCGTTTCAGAGATGGTGGATAAAAGGGATGTAGAGGCAAGTATTAACCTCCTGATAAAAATACTGGAAAAATAAAGCAAAAGACCCTGCTTTTCAAGTGGGGTCTTTTTATTTATGTGCGCCCGGCATGGGCGATAACTAGGCGGTGAAAGCCCGCTGTGGGCTTGGTAGTGGGAACCACTAGCCAAGAGCAAGGGTGTCCATCGTGAGGTGGAATCTGAAGGAAGCTTAAGGCAAAATCTCGGTCTGATGAACAAGAACCAGATAAGAGGCTGAATTGGGATGGATGAGTTTGCGTAACAAAACGAAGTCCAACACTACCCGAATCCCATACAGTAAATCTGGCAGATATATGAGATGAAAGTTATCGTTCTTACCCGGGGAGGTCTCAAGGATAAGTCATGGAAGTAAAATCTGAAGTGACAACCCATGCAGTGATGTATGGCTGAACCTTGAGAAGTCAGCAGAGGTCATAGTACTTATCTAGTCATGAATAGATAAGGAAGGACCGAACGTTAGGAGGTTTTGGAAATCTTATGGACTCGAAAGATATGCAGAGACTGCAGACAACTCAACAAAGAGGCTATCCGTTGAATAGAGAAATGGAATTTCAAAAGACAACGGAAGTGCATAGTATATCATCGGCGTCAGAAGATAGAAGAAACGATGTACAAAGATATACCAGCAATATGCTTGAGATGATAGTAGAACGAGAGAACATGAGATTAGCATACAAGCGAGTCGTTACAAATAAAGGGAGCCATGGAGTCGATGGGATGGAAGTAGATGAACTTCTACCGTATCTCAAAGAGAAATGGCCAACCATAAAGCAACAATTGCTGGAAGGGAAGTATAAACCACAACCAGTGCGAAGAGTAGAAATTCCCAAACCAGATGGAGGAGTAAGACTACTAGGAATACCTACAGCACTAGATAGGCTAATACAACAAGCAATAGCCCAAATACTAAATAGAGTCTACAACCATACATTTTCCGATAGCAGTTATGGATTCAGACCAAGACGCAGTGCAAAAGACGCAATAAAAGCCGCAGAAGCATATATAAATGAAGGATACGCATGGGTTGTAGATATGGACTTAGAAAAGTTCTTTGACAGAGTAAACCACGACATAATAATGTCCAAACTAGAAAAGCGGATAGGAGACAAAAGGGTACTAAAGTTAATACGAAGATACTTAGAATCAGGAGTAATGATAAACGGAATCAAAGTATCAACAGAAGAAGGAACGCTGCAAGGAGGGCCACTAAGTCCGTTATTAGCAAATATCATGTTGGACGAATTAGACAAAGAACTTGAAAAACGTGGGCATAAATTTTGTCGATATGCAGACGACTGCAACATATATGTAAGAAGCAGGTCTGCAGGAAACAGAGTAATGAAGAGCATAAAGAAATTCATAGAAAGCAAATTAAAACTAAAAGTCAACGAAGCAAAAAGTGCTGTAGATAGACCCTGGAGAAGAAAATTTCTTGGATTTTCATTCTATACAAAAGAAAATGAAGTGAGGATAAGAATCCATGAAAAATCCATCAAAAGGTTTAAGGAAAAAGTAAGAGAAATAACCAATCGGAACAAGGGAATAAGCATGGAAAACAGAATAAATAGACTAAATCAAATAACAACAGGATGGGTCAACTATTTTGGATTAGCAGACGCAAAAAGCATAATGAAAACCCTTGACGAATGGATAAGGCGAAGACTAAGGGCATGTATATGGAAACAATGGAAGAAGATAAAAACGAAGCATGATAACTTAGTAAAACTAGGAGTAGAAGATCAAAAAGCCTGGGAATATGCCAATACAAGGAAAGGCTATTGGAGAATTTCCAACAGCCCAATCCTGAACGCAACTCTTACAAACAAATACTTTGAAAGCATTGGATACAAGAGTTTAACAAAAAGATATCTAACTGTGCATTAGTTCCTAATGAACCGCCGTATACCGAACGGTACGTACGGTGGTGTGAGAGGACGCTGAATAAAATAATTATTCAGCTCCTACTCGATGGACTTACGCATTTTCACTAGAGGTGCTATTTTTTTGAATTTACAGGCCAGTTGACTATAAAAAATACAGCCACTGTGAGGAGAACAAGCCCTGCTATTGCCCAGATGAGATTTTTAAGGTTGAATTTAAACATCTTTTCTCCCTCCTCGGGAAGAGGTTAAAATTTATTGTTCTTACTTTCATTGTACAAGATATTAAGGGCAATATCAACACTTTTTAAAATCAGACAAAGGGGACGGTTCCTTTTGTCTGATTACTAAGTTGTTCAGATGAAAGGAACCGTCCCCTTTGTCCGCTGAATGTCTGAATAATTTTTTATGAAGGTAAAACTATTTTTGAAATTTCTGTGTCTAATTTATAGAAGTGATAGGAGAGGCTTATATGAATATAGAAGAACTTGTGAGTAGAGCTAAAAAGGGCGACGATGATGCTTTTTACGAATTAATAAGTAATTTAAAAGAACAGCTTTATAGAATCGCATTTTCTTATTTAAAAAATGAAGAAGAATCTCTCGAAGCTTTGCAAGAGGTGACTTATAGGGTTTATATAAATATCAAAAAATTAAAAAAGGCTAAATATTTTAACAGTTGGGTTATACGTATAATGATAAATTATTGTATAAATGAGCTTAGGAATAAAAAAAGGTTTACTAATAAGGAAGTTTTAGAAGAAAAAGAGTTACAAGAAACGAATTCATTTATGAATTTTGACTGAATAGAGATAGAGACAATACTTAATCAAATGGAAGAAAAATATCAAACAGTTATTAGATTAAAATACCTATATGATTTAAAAATTTCTGATATTGCATTTATAATGAATAAACCTGAAGGCACAGTAAAAACTTGGCTTTATAAAGCGTTAAAAAAATTAAGAGAAAATTTCATGGAGGTGAAATAGTATTGGAAGAAATGCAGAAAAAGTGCTGATGGAAATTAGTGAAAGTATAAATAAAATTGAGGTTCCTGAAGAAGTAGAAAATTATATAAAAAAGGGGATAGAAAAAGGGAGAAACAAAAAGATATTACAGAAGAAAAAAAGGATGCTTTCTTATGCTGCTGCAAGTATTTTAATAATTTTCTTTGTGTTGTCTATTAGGTTATCTCCCAGTGTGGCAGCGTATGTTAGCCAAATACGGGTTTTGAAGCAATTGTAAATCTTATTAGATATGATAAAGGCCTAGATCTAGCAGTAAGAAATGATTTTATACAGCCTCTTAATATTTCAAAAGAATATGATGGAGTAAAAGTGACGATAGGAGGAATTATCGTTGATGAAAGTCGCATTATAATCTTTTATTCCATCAAAAATGAATCTGGAAAATCACTGGAACTAAAGAATATAGAAGTATACAATGAAAAGAATCAACCTTTAGAAGAAATAAGTTTAAGCTGGAGTGGTTTTGATAATAATAGTGTAGAAAAAGAAAGTTTTATAGATATTGCTTTTTCGGGAGATAACAACAGCATACCGGAAGTATTAAATTTAAGTATGCAATTTAAAGGCCTAAAATCCAATACATTTAACTTTTCTATTCACATAGATAAAGATAAATTTAAGGGACTAAAAGAAGTTTATACTGTAAATAGAACAATAGAAATAGATGGTCAAAAAATTACTTTCGAAAAAGCCATTGTTTATCCTACACGTATTGCTCTTTATATTCATTATAACCCTTTAAACAGCAAAAAAATACTTGGTTATCCGGATATAGGAATTGTGGATGAGAAAGGAGATATATTTGGCCAAATAAGTAATGGGGTATCTGGTACAAGAAAAGATGACAACAATACAGTACTTTATTTTCAGAGTAATTATTTTAAAAAACCGAAAGAACTATATGTAGCTTTTTCAAAGGTTAAAGCAATTGATAAGGATAAGGCGGAGGTAATTATAGATTTAAAGAATAAAATGATTTTAAAAAAACCGGATGAAAAGTTGAAGTTAAATGATATAGTGTACAATAAAAATGATATACAGCTTACATTTACGCTTGAAAAAATAGATAATACAAATAATTTTTATAGTCCTTTTTACAGTGAATTTGAAGATTCATCTATGAAAAAATATCATTTTTTAGGGGAGGAGATTCATGGAGGAAGGGAAGGAAAAGTAGAGGAAGTTTTAATTAGGATACCAAACGTTTCTTATGACAATTCAATTAAACTAAAAATCATTGACTATCCTAATTTTATTGGGGGAAAAGAAGTAAAAGTGAGAGTAAAACAAAGGGAAGTAATTAAGTAAAATTTAGGAAAGCTATAACCTCTGTAGATGGTTATAGCTTCTTTTATAGTTTCTCTCTTAGCCATAAACTGTTCAAAAAAACAGCCATATATCGCCTATCCGTATTGTGTAACTTTACCTGAACATCTTTTTTAATGAGTTTTTTATTGTACTGTTCTATTTCTTCAAAGTTTTTTGGAGGATTATTAGCCTGAGTCTGAGAACGAGCGTTAGTTTAGTCTGCTTTGTTGCTGGAGCAGACTTGCAAAGTGCCAATCAAAAAACATACTTTGTCTACAGTTTATGAGGAGGGTTTTCGTCCTCCTTATTTTTTATGCACTTATTCCAAATACTTTTTGCACTAGAGTTCCAAAGAGATATGATAAAACTGCTGCTCCAAGGCCTGTTGCTACCATTTCTAAAACCTTTCCTTTTATAGACAGACTTTCTGAAGCGACAGATACTATAATTCCTACTATAGAAAGTGCTATTGCTGCAAAAATTACTGAAAATGCAAGAGCTACTAAAGAGGATGAAGTGATTATAAAGTAAGGCAAAACGGGGAATACAAGTCCTACAAGGTATGCGATACCAGTATATAGAGCAGATTTTATTTCGTTTTCAGAAATCTCTTCAGTTAAAAGATTTGTCATGGCATCTTCATTGTCACTAAGTTTGTTTACAATTTCTCTCCCGATATCTTCTGGTATACCGGATTCGGATAGTTTATTTAAAAATTCCTCTTTTGCCCTGTCTTTTGAGACTCTAAATAAAAGCTCCATTTTCTTCTTTATACCCTCATTTACTTGTCTTTGAGACCTTACAGAGGTGTATGCACCTATTGCCATAGAAAGAGCACCAGCTACTCCTACTACCAAGCCAGCAGTGCCAACAGTGATGGGGCTTTTTGGATAAACAGCTGAAAGTCCCGTTACAGTTCCTAAAATTTCCACAAGACCATCGTTCATTCCAAGTATAAAGTCTCTTATGTTTTCTATGCTGAATTTGTCTTTTTGGCTGCTAAACATTTTTTCATGTTCAAGTTCATCTTCTATGATTTTTGATAGAATTAATTTTTCTTCTTCTGTAAGAGAAGCTTCGTTAAAATAGCGATAATAGGATTCGGTACTTGTTGCTTCATTCATCTCAAGTATTGTGACAAATAATTTACTTCCTAATAAAGTTCTCAATATTTTATAAGTAAAAAGCCTAAATTTACGAGATTTTTCTTCCGGAATTTCTATATTTCTGTCTTTTAAAAATTGATGCCAAAATTTTGCGTGAGCTTTCTCTATTTTTGCAAGTGCTTCAAAATTACTTTTAGTTTGTGGATTTTTCTCAACTTTCGCGAGGTATGTATAAAGGTCGGCAGCTTCAACTTCTTCTTTGTAAAAACTGATAGCTTGGTCTATAGGATTCATTTACCATACCGTCCTTTCTGAGTGAAATTTTAAATGAGCAAGAATAACAAAAAATAAATAAAATGCTATACTAGTGCATATAATTTTACATATGATATATTTACAAAAGTGACAAACACCCGTATATATTATACCACATTAGAATTAATATTAATGGTTACAGACATTTGCAGTGTGTATCACAAGTTTGTAGGTCGCGCGCTTTGTGCATAATGTCAGCTATATTATTTTTCCTACTAAAATTTTACACACATGCCTTTTGCAGAGATAAAAAAGGAGGGAATGTTCCCTCCATTTTTTATTCATCTTTTGCCAATCTTTCGTAGATTTTATACCTCTCTTGAGCTTGCTTCTCAGCTTCTTCAAAGAGCTTTTGTGCTTTTTCAGGGAAAGTCTTCTCAAGAGCTGAGAATCTGATTTCGCCCTGTAAGAAGTCTTTAACAGAGAGTTTTGGCGGCTTAGAATCGAGGATGAATGGATTCTTTCCTTCTTTCTTGAGAAGCGGATTGTATCTATAGAGAACCCAATATCCTGCTTCTACAGCTTTCTTTTCTTCTAATTGGCTGCAGCTCATACCTTGTTTTATGCCATGAGCGATACATGGAGCATAAGCTATGATGAGAGATGGTCCTGGATAGCTTTCAGCTTCGACTAATGCCTTAATTAATTGTGTCTGGCTTGCTCCCATTGCAACCTGTGCTACATATACATATCCGTATGTCATTGCCATTCTTCCCAAGTCTTTCTTGCCAATTGGTTTACCTGCTGCTGCAAATTGTGCTACTGCACCTACTGGTGTTGCCTTTGAAGATTGTCCACCTGTATTTGAATAAACTTCTGTATCGAATACTAAGACGTTTATATCTTCTCCCGAAGCAAGTACATGATCTAATCCGCCATAACCTATATCGTATGCCCAACCGTCGCCACCAAATATCCATTGAGACTTCTTGATGAGGTAATCTTTTCTTTCAAGTACTTCATTAATAAGCTCTTTTACTTTTGCGTCTTCTGCTTTATAGTTTTGAAGTATTGGTAACAATTTTATGGCAGCTTCTTTTGATTTTTTGCCGTCCATCATGTTGTCAAGCCAGAATTGCAATGCTTCTTTTAGCTCTGCTGTGATGTTAAGCTCCAACAGTTCTTTTACTATATCAGCTAATTTTGCTCTTTGTTGTTTTACAGCTAATGCCATGCCAAGACCAAATTCTGCGTTGTCTTCAAAAAGGGAATTTGCCCAGGCTGGTCCTTTTCCTTCATGGTTTGTACAATATGGTGTAGATGGTGCACTTGCTCCCCAAATTGAAGAACAACCTGTAGCATTCGCTATCATCATTCTATCGCCAAAAAGCTGTGTGACAAGTTTAGCGTAAGGTGTTTCACCGCATCCTGCGCAAGCACCTGAGAATTCAAGCAGAGGCTTTTCGAACTGGCTTCCTTTTACTGTTTCTTTGCTCATTGGGTTTTCTTTTGGTGATAAAGTCATTGCGTATTCCCAGTTCTTTGCTTCTTCCATTTGTGTTTCTAAAGGCTTCATTACAAGTGCTTTTTCTTTTGCAGGACACTCATTTACGCAAACGCCGCAACCTGTACAGTCAAGGACACTGACTTGAATTCTGTAGTATAGTCCTTCAAAGCCCTTTCCAATAGCCTTTTTAACTTTAAATCCTTCTGGTGCGTTTTTAACTTCCTCTTCTGTGAGCAAGAAGGGCCTTATTGCAGCATGTGGACATACAAAAGCGCATTGGTTACATTGTATACAGTTATCTATTTGCCACTCAGGTACGTCAACAGCAATTCCACGTTTTTCATAAGCTGCAGTACCTGGTGGAAAGGTACCATCTTCTCTTCCGAGGAAGGCACTTACAGGAAGTTTGTCTCCTTCCAATCTATTCATTACATCGGCAACATTTTTTACAAAATCAGGTGCTTGTCTTTCTTCTTTTGGCTCATCTTCAGCATCTGCCCAAGAAGCAGGTACTTCTACTTTGACTAAAGAATTTATACCTCTATCTACAGCCTCGTAGTTCATCTGTACTATCTTTTCGCCTTTATGTCCGTATTCTTTTACGATAGCTTCTTTTAAGTGCTTTACTGCCTCTTCAATTGGTATTATGTTTGTGAGTTTGAAGAAAGCAGATTGCATTATCATGTTAATTCTTCCGCCTAAACCTATTTCTTTTGCGATGTCTACAGCGTTGATGATGTAGAAGTTAATGTTATGTTTAGCTAAATATCTTTTGATTGAAGCAGGCAATTTTTTGTCTAATTCTTCAACTTTCCAATTGCAGTTTAGAAGGAAAGTACCGCCATCTTTTAATCCTGCCAATATGTCATAGTTGTAAACGTAAGATTGCTTATGGCAGGCAATGAAGTCTGCTTTGTTAATTAAATAAGTAGACCTTATTGGCTTTTTACCAAATCTTAAGTGGGATACTGTTACACCGCCTGACTTCTTTGAATCGTAAGAGAAGTAAGCTTGCACATACAAATCTGTATTGTCGCCTATAATCTTTATAGCGCTCTTGTTTGCACCAACTGTACCATCAGAACCAAATCCCCAGAATTTGCAGCTGGTTGTTCCCTCTGGTGCTGTGTCAACTTCTTCTCCTACAGGAAGGGATGTAAAGGTTACATCATCTATTATTCCTATTGTGAAGTGGTCTTTTGGCTCATCAGCTTTGAGGTTCTCAAATACAGCAATGATCTGTGCAGGTGTAGTATCTTTTGAGCCAAGACCATAACGACCTCCAACAATGACTGGACGCAATTCACTATCAAAGAAGGCAGTTTTTACATCTTCATATAAAGGTTCGCCAATTGAACCGGGTTCTTTTGTTCTGTCAAGCACAGCTATTTTCTTTACTGTCTTTGGTATTACGTCTAAGAAGTGTTTTATAGAGAAAGGCCTATAAAGATGTACTTTTACGACACCTACTTTTTCTCCTTTTTTCATCAAGTAATCTACTGTTTCTTCAATAGTTTCTGTTACAGAACCCATTGCAATTATTATTCTTTCTGCATCTGGTGCACCATAATAGTTGAACAGCTTATATTCTCTGCCTGTTAATTTGTTTATTTCATTCATGTAATATTCTACGATTTCAGGTATAGCATTGTAGAATCTATTAGCAGCTTCTCTTCCTTGGAAGAATATGTCTGGGTTTTGAGCTGTACCTCTTGTTACAGGATGTTCTGGATTTAGTGCTCTTTGTCTGAATGCTTTTAAAGCTTCATAGTCTACAAGTTTTTTGAGGTCTTCGTAATCTAAAACTTCGATTTTTTGCACTTCGTGAGATGTTCTAAATCCGTCAAAGAAGTGCAAGAAAGGTACTCTTCCTTTAATTGCAGAAAGGTGTGCGACGCTTGCTAAATCCATTACTTCCTGTACACTGCCAGAAGCAAGCATAGCAAAACCTGTTTGGCGGCATGCCATAACGTCAGAATGGTCACCAAAAATTGAAAGAGCATGTGTTGCAACGGCACGTGCACTTACATGGAATACTCCAGGTAAAAGCTCCCCTGCAATTTTGTACATGTTGGGAATCATTAAAAGAAGTCCTTGTGATGCAGTAAATGTCGTTGTTAGAGCTCCTGCTGCCAGTGATCCGTGAACAGCCCCTGCAGCACCTGCTTCTGACTGCATTTCAATAACTTTTACCGGCTGACCAAATATGTTCTTTCTTCCATGTGCACTCCATTCATCTACCACTTCTGCCATTGGAGACGATGGAGTTATGGGGTAAATCGCAGCTACTTCCGTAAAAGCATAAGCCACATGGGCAGCAGCTGTGTTACCATCCATGGTCTTCATTACTTTAGCCATTTCTTTACTCCTCTCCTTATTTAAATATAATTAAATAAAAAGGTCACCAATCAAAGAAGGATGTACCTGATATAGCACAGTATACAATATTTCATTTTATTATATAACAGGTATTTATAGAGTGTATAACAGACCGTATTAATTTAGATTTTTGCTTTTATTAAAGCTATATAACAGGTACATAATAATTATACCACACCAACTAGAAAATTAAAACTTTTTTGTGACAAATCCATATCAAAAAATTTAGCTGTGGTTTCTCCACCAAATGAAACGAGGATAATCATTACAACAGCTATTGTACATTGCAACCAATAGCGTTTTTGGGTATACCATTTTCGAGAAGGAATGATTGTCAAAAAAATTCGATAAGAAAAAAACTGTATTTTTTTTTTTTTTTTTTTTTTTTTTTTTTTTTGAAACTTTTTTAAAATTGACATTATAAGAAACAAATAGTATAATTTTTTTGTCAAATTATGTCGAAAAGAAGGGAAAACGGTGGAAGTATACAATTACAGCGAGTATTATCTTATAAAGCATTTAATGACGAGTTTGAAACATTATCACTATATAACTTATTTACACAGTATAAGAGTTGCGAAACTTACTTATTTAGTTTCTAAAAAATTAGGATTACCCAAAGAGGAGCAAATTTATAACTGTAAGGGGGGATTATTACACGATATTGGCAAGGTATTAGTACCTGTCACCATTCTTGACAAGCCAGCTCCGCTTACAGAGTTGGAATACGAGTTTGTGAAGATACATTCAAGTTATGGCTCGGAAATGTTGAAAATTTTTCCTTCATTGAAGGATTTGGTCCCAGGGTTACTTTACCATCATGAAAGGCTAGATGGTTCTGGCTATCCTTTTGGTGTCAGTATTATTCCTTTAAGTGCTCAAATAATAGGAATTTGTGATTCTTTTGATGCAATGACTACAAAAAGGCCTTATAATGAAAAGAGGTTAAAAAGTATACACGAGGCAATATTTGAATTAAAAACCCAACCACAAAAATATAATTACAAAATCGTAGAAGCACTGGAAGAAGTCTTGTGGGAAAAAAAGGGGGATCAACAACACTTTATTTCTATATAATGGGAGGGTAACAAATGAAAAGCATTAGAACAAAACTTTTGGTGTTTATGCTCTTGTTTATTTTAATTCCCCTTGTTATAACAGGATATTTTTCAACAAATATTGCAGAGAGTATTCTTAAAAACAAGATAAACGATTCCAATCAAGCAGCTTTATCGGTTTTAAATAAGTACATAAATTCTTTTAAACAAAACACAGAAGATAGTGTAAAATTTCAGTAGGTGATTAAGCAGGAAAAAGAGGTGCAAATGTAGAAAAAAGACCTCACCGTAAAAAAAATCAAAACAACATCAAAAGGGAGGTGAGGTCTGATATGTTATTAGATGTTCGACACATAGTGGGTGCAATCCTGCTTTTTGTAGAAGGTTTAATAAAAATAATAAAAGAGAATAAAGATTTTTATATAGCAGAACCCCTTAATTTGTGAGGATTTTGGGGTTCTGCAAAGACCTATGGATACTAAACAAAGGAGGAACATTAAATGAAAAAACTGAAAAAAGTAGGTACAAAAAGTATTAAATCAACATTAGTTTTAATGTTCATTGCAGTAACTTTAATAAGTATGTCTGTTTTAGGTTTTGCTGCTTATAATGTATCTAAAAAGGCACTTTTAAATCTTGGAGAAACCGCACTAAAAAATAAAGTAAATATGGGAATTGCTTTCATGGAAGCATTAGAAGAACAAGTTCAAGCGGGTAAACTAACAAGAGAAGAAGCACAAGAAATTTTTAAATCTAAGATGTTAAATCCTAAAAAGGAAGATGGAAAAACCAGAGGTCAAAATGATAAACTAGAACTAAATATAGGAGCTTATATGTATGCTATAAATAGTCAAGGAATAGAAATGATGCATCCATATAAAGAAGGAGAAGATATATCCGAAGTAGTAGACCCTAAAGGTAATAATATAGTAAAGCTTATTATTGAAGAAGGTAGGAATCCTAAAAATAATGGTATTATACATTTTTATTGGCAGAATCCTGGCGAGAAAAAAATGCGTCCTAAAACTAATGCAGTTGGGTATTTTGCGCCCTGGGATTGGTTTGTAAATGTTGGTGCTTATGATGAAGACTTTTATAGACCAGTAAAAACAGTTCTTAATGTAATAATTATAATATCAATAATAAATTTAATTGTTGGTTCTATGCTTATTATTTGGTTCCTTAATAGAAAACTTAATCCTCTTAATGAACTATCAAAAACAATGGAAGAGGGAGCAAATGGTAATTTGAATGTAAATATTGATATTAAATCAAAAGATGAAGTTGGAATACTGGCAAACAGCTTCAACACAATGATAGAAGGAATAAAGAAACTTGTTTTTGACATAAAGAGCATATCAGAATCTGTAAATCATTCTGCAGAGAATTTAGCAGTAGCATCAGAGCAGGCAGCTCAAGCCACGCAGGATGTTGCAAAAGCCATTGAAGAAATCGCACAAGGAGCTTCCAGCCAAGCAAAAGAGGCAGAGGAGAGTGCTACAGCGACTGTAGTACTTGGGCAACTAATAGATAACTCATTAAAAAATGCAGAAGACATAAACCATGAAATAGAGAATGTAAACATGGTATCAAGTGAAGGACTTGTAACAATAAAAGAGCTAATAGAGAAGACAAAACACACAATAGAAGCAAATAACAATGTAAAAGAATCCACAAATTATCTTTTAGAAAAATCTACGGAAATAAGCAAGATTGTAGAGACGATAACAGGCATAGCAGACCAGACAAATCTTTTATCACTAAACGCGGCAATAGAGGCAGCGAGAGCAGGAGAAGCAGGAAGAGGCTTTGCAGTTGTAGCAGATGAAGTGAGGAAATTGGCAGAACAGTCCTCACAGGCAGCGAGAAACATAGCAAACTTAATATCTGAAATACAAAACACTATTAACAATACCTACAAAACAGTAGAAGACTCAACAAAATCGATAGAAGAGCAAAGCAATGTAGTCAATACTACAAAAGATGTGTTTGAAGGAATAATTCATGCAGTGAATTTCATAGTAGAAAAAATTGATAATCTTAATAAATCTTTAAAGGAGATAGAATCTCACAAGAACAAAATAGTTGATTCAATACAGAACATAGCGGCTGTATCAGAAGAGTCAGCGGCATCAGCGGAAGAAGTATCCGCAACATCACAAGAACAGTCGGCAATTGTGGAAGAGATGGCATCAACAGCAAATGAACTTAAGAATTATGCCAATACGCTTATTGAGGCAATTAAACAATTTAAAGTTGAGTAAAGGCGGGGTCATTCCCGCTTTTTAAATTTAAAAATGTATAAATATTAGCAGGATTTTTGAAGTGATAAATAGAAATATACTATATCACCAAATTAAAAAATTTATGGGGGGATTTAAATATGTCAAGAGTTATAAGAGCGCCAAGGGGGACCACATTACATTGCAAGAATTGGCAAATAGAGGCGCCTTACAGGACTTTGATGAACAATCTAGATCCGGAGGTAGCAGAGGACCCGGCGAATTTGATAGTGTATGGAGGAGCAGGAAAAGCTGCAAGGAATTGGGAAGCTTTTGATAAAATAATAGAGAGCTTAGAAAATTTGGAGGAAGATGAGACACTTCTCATACAATCTGGGAAACCTGTAGGAATTTTTAAAACTCATACAATGGCACCAAGAGTGCTCATATCCAATGCAATGTTAGTACCTGCATGGGCTAATTGGGAAAATTTCTGGGACCTTGAGGCAAAAGGGCTTACCATGTATGGGCAAATGACAGCAGGAAGTTGGATATATATAGGAACACAAGGGATTATAGAAGGAACTTTTGAGACTTTTGCAGCTCTTGCTAAAAAACATTTTGATGGAACATTGAAGGGAAAGTTTGTACTTACAGCCGGACTTGGAGGTATGAGCGGAGCGCAGCCTTTAGCAGTTACCATGTTGGATGGCGCATGCCTTGTAGTAGAAGTGGACAGAAATAGAATACAGAGAAGATTAGATACTAAATACCTTGATGTAATGACAGACAATCTTGACGAAGCTTTAGAAATGGTTTTGAAAGCGAAAGAAGAAGGAAAGCCTTTGTCAGTTGGACTTGTCGGAAATGCCGCAGATGTCCATCCTGAGCTTGTAAGGAGAGGAATAATTCCAGACGTTGTAACAGACCAGACATCAGCCCATGACCCATTAAACGGATATGTGCCAAATGGAATGACACTAGAAGAGGCATTTGCTCTTAGAAAATCAAATCCGGAGGAATATATAAAGAGAGCTAAAAAAGCTATGGCAGAGCACGTTTCAGCAATGCTTGAGATGCAAAAAAGAGGAGCAATAGCTTTTGATTACGGCAATAACATAAGGAGAATGGCTTATGATGAAGGGGTAAAAGAGGCTTTTAATATCCAAGGTTATGTTCCTGAGTATATAAGAGATTTATTCTCTGAAGGGAAAGGACCTTTCCGCTGGATTGCATTATCAGGAGACCCTGAGGATATTTACAAGACTGACGAAAAAGTTTTAGAACTTTTTCCTGAAGATAAACTGCTTGAAAGATGGATTAGGTTAGCGAGAGAAAAGATTAAATTCCAAGGATTGCCTGCGAGGATTTGTTGGTTAGGATATGGCCAAAGGGCGGAATTTGGACTTGCAATAAATGAAATGGTGAGAAAAGGCGAACTGAAAGCTTCTATTGTAATAGGTCGTGACCACCATGATACAGGTTCTGTCGCATCCCCTTACAGAGAAACGGAGGCAATGAAAGATGGCAGTGATGCTATCGCAGATTGGCCAATACTTAACGCCTTGTTAAATACTGCTTCAGGAGCTACATGGGTATCAGTACATCACGGCGGTGGAGTTGGAATAGGATATTCAATACACGCAGGAGTAGTGGTGTGTGCCGATGGAACAAAAGAGTCTGACTTGAGAATAGAGCGAGTTTTGACCTCTGACCCTGGTTCTGGTGTTATGAGACATGCAGATGCTGGATATGAAATTGCAATAAGAACTGCGAAAGAAAAAGGAATAAAAATGCCTATGCTAAAATAATGTTGGAAAGGATGAGGAAATAAATGGATCAGATAATTGAATGTGTACCTAATTTTAGTGAAGGAAGAGACCAAGAAAAAATAGCACAGCTTGTCAAAGAAGTTGTGTCGACTGAAGGAGTAAAGCTTTTGGATTACTCTTCCGATAAAGACCACAACAGGACAGTTATAACCTTTTGTGGAGATGCAAAGGGAGTAAAAGAAGCGGCTTTTAAGCTCATTAAAAAAGCTTCAGAGATAATTGATATGAGGTACCATAAAGGAGAACATCCGAGGATTGGGGCAACAGATGTGGTGCCCTTTATACCTGTGAAAAATGCTACAATGGAAGAATGTATCCAAATTGCAAGAGAAGTAGGAGAAAGGGTTGGAAGAGAGCTTAATATACCTGTGTATTTATATGAAGAAGCTGCTATAACTCCTGAAAGAAAAAATTTAGAGAATATAAGGCGGGGAGAATATGAAGGCTTTTTTGAAAAGATAAAACAGCCGGAATGGAAGCCAGACTTTGGTCCGCAGGAGATGAACCCCAAAAGCGGTGCGACAGTGATTGGCGCAAGAAATTTTCTCATTGCCTACAATGTCAATCTTGCTACAGACAATATTGATATAGCTAACAAAATTGCTAAAGCTATCCGATTTTCAAACGGCGGTTACCGGTATGTAAAGGCGATGGGGGTGGAATTAAAAGAAAGAGGAATTGTGCAGGTGTCGATGAACCTTACTGATTTTAATAAAACACCTATTTACAGAGTTTTTGAAACAATTAAAGCAGAAGCTAGTAGGTATGGGGTAAATGTTATAGGCAGTGAAATAATAGGGCTTGTGCCAGCAAAGGCTTTGTTTGATGTGGCAGATTATTATTTAAGAATAGAGAACTTTTCTGAAAATATGGTTTTAGAAAACAGAATATACGAATGAGGTGTTAAAATGGAGGCAGATTTGTTAATATACAACATTAAGAAAATTTATACACCTCTTGGCAATTGCCCACAATGTGGAAGTGACATGGAAAAGATAGAGGAGATTGAAAATGCTTACATTGCAATAAAAGATGGAAAAATTGTAGCGGCAGGGAAATCACCTGCCGCAATTTCTGCAAAAGAAAAAATTGACGCAAAAGGCATGATTGCAATTCCTGGATTTGTAGACCCTCATACTCATCTTATACATTATGGCTCAAGAGAAAATGAAGTGGCACTTAAATTAAAAGGGTATTGTTATGTAGACATATTAAAGCAAGGTGGAGGAATACTTTCTACTGTTAATGCAACCAGAAATGCTTCTGATAACCAATTGATAGAAAAAGCTATGAAAAGCCTTGATATAATGCTATCTCATGGCACTACTACTGTAGAAGTAAAAAGTGGATATGGACTTAGCACAGAAGAAGAGATAAGGCTTTTAAGACTTATGAATAAGCTTAATTCAATCTCTCTTGTGGATATTGTTCCTACTTTTTTAGGGGCTCATTCAATACCCACGGAGTTTAAGGAGAATTCTTGGGGATATGTTGATAAAATTATAAATGAAATGATTCCCAAAGTAAAAGAGGAAAATCTTGCAGAGTTTTGTGATGTTTTTTGCGAAGATGGAGCTTTTGACTATGAACAGTCTAAAAAGATATTAGAAGAGGCTAAAAAGTATGGAATGAAACTTAAAATTCACGCTGATGAGTTGACACAAAGTGGTGGAGGAGAATTGGCGGGAATATTAGGTGCTGTAAGCGCAGATCATCTTGAAGAGGTATCTGAAAAAGGAATTGAACTTATGAAAAAAGCAGGTACTGTAGGGGTACTTCTTCCTGGAGTTTCTTACTTTTTAGATAGACCTTATGCCAATGCAAGAAAATTAATTGAAAAAGGTCTTGCTGTGGCTCTTGGTACGGATTACAACCCGGGGACAAGCCCTACAGAAAATTTACAGCTTATAATGTCTTTTGCGTATATAAAAATGAAAATGTCTGCCAAAGAGATTTTAACTGCTGTGACTTTAAATGCAGCTTGTGCTATTGATAAGGGTAACGATATAGGAACAATAGAAAAAGGGAAAAAAGCTGATATACTTTTAATCGATGCACCTAACCTTGACTATGTGATGTACCATTTTGGAGTAAACCATGTAAATACAGTCATAAAGTCTAAAGAGGATAAGGCGGTTGTAATTGGGGTGATGTAAAATATTGCAATTTGTGATATAATTATATGTGGTGATTGGTATGTATAGTGTTTCAGAAAAATTAACTAATATATGTAAAAAATACAATATCGCATTGGTGTATTTATTTGGCTCGCAAAAGGAAAATGCACTAAAATTGTTGAAAGAGGAAAAAGTAGTTATTGACGATCCGTTGACTGATATTGATGTTGGAATAGTCTTTTTAGAAAATATAGAATTTATGAAAGATCGATATAAAATTTATGCCAATGTTTACAATGAAATGGAAGAGATATTTAAGCCATACAAATTAGACCTCATATTTTTACAAGAAAGGCATTCCATTTTCCAATGTGAAGCTTTAAAGGGAATTTGCATTTATTACTATTCAGAAGAATTTAAAGATGCATATGAAATGCGAATTTTGAGGCGTGCAGCAGATTTCAAATATGTCTATGATAAATACAATGAAGAAGTTTTAGAAAAGTATTAAAAATGTGGTGAAAAGTATGATAAATCGTCAGTTAATAATAGAAAGACTTACGCTTATTGATGGCTATTTAAAAGAATTAAGAGCCTTAGCTTCTATTGATAAGAATTCTTTTTTAAGTGACAAAAGAAATGCAGCAGCAGCTGAAAGTTTTTTAAGGCGTACTCTCGAGGCAATATTTGATATAGGCAGGCACATTTTAGCTAAAACAGGGAATATTGATTTATCAACCGAATATAAATCAATTGCAAGAGGATTAGGAGAGTATGGATATGTAAGTCCAGAATTAAGCGATAAGTTAGTACAAATGGCTGGATATAGAAATCGCATGGTCCATTTATATAATCTGGTAACAGAGGAAGAGCTGTATGAGATTATTACTTCGGAACTTACTGATATTGAAGAGTTCATATCTGACATAAAAAATAAAGTGTTAGAAGTAAAATAATTGTGTAAAAAATCCACAGTAGGAGCTGTGGATTTTTTACACTTTTATATTTTATATACCCTTGCTTCATATGGCTTTAAAATAATTTTTTCTTGGATGTTATCATCAACTGGATAGTTGTTTATTAAAAGCTGGGGAGAATGAGTAAATATCTCTTTTGGTGCAGCAAAATCAACATTATCTTCTGAAAAGTTTAGTACAACCAAAAGCCTTTGGTTTTCATAACTTCTTGTATATGCAAAGATTTTTTCATCATCTTTATATAGCATCGCGATATCGCCGTATACAATAACAGGGAATTTTTTCCTAAGCTCAATCAGCTTCTTGTAATAATAAAATATGGAATTTTTATCCTTTAATGCCTTTTTAACATTTATCTCTTTATAATTGGGATTTACCTTAATCCAGGGTATACCTGTTGTAAAACCGGCGTTTTTTGTATCGTCCCATTGCATTGGTGTTCTTGCATGGTCTCGGCTGCGCTTGTTCAAAATTTCCAGAAGTTCATCATCGCTTTTACCTTGTTTTTTCATTTCGTTATACCAATTTAAAGTTTCTACATCTTTAAATTCCACAATGCTTTCAAACTTACAATTTGTCATACCAATTTCTTCACCTTGATAAATATATGGTGTTCCTTGCCATGTATGAAGAAGCGTGGCCAAAAGTTTTGCTGATTCTTCTCTATATTTTTTATCATTTCCAAAGCGTGAAACCATTCTTGGTTGATCATGATTGTTCAAGTATAACGAATTCCAACCTTTGTCTTTTAGGGTTAAATACCATTTGTACATAACTTCCTTGAAATCTGTAAGTTTCCATGGTTTTATATCCCATTTGCTATTACCACAGTCAATGCCCATGAGTTCAAAGTGAAAAAGCATGTTTAATTCATTTCTATCATGTTCCACATATAATTTTGCAATTTCGGGAGTTACAAATGGGGTTTCACCAACGGTCATGATGTCATACTTGCTTAAAACCTCTTTGTTCATTTCTTGTAAATATTGATGAACCTTAGGACCATTTGCGTAATATTTTGCGCCGACAAGACCACCATACTTTTCACCTTCTACATCGTCGGGTAGTCCTTCAACTTTTGAGATTAGATTTATAACATCCATTCTAAATCCATCAATACCTTTGTCTAGCCACCACTTCATCATTTTGTATATCTCTTGTCTAACCTTAGGGTTATCCCAGTTTAGATCTGGTTGTTTGACTGCGAAAAGATGCAGGTAATATTCATCGGTTGTAGGGTCATACTCCCACGCAGAGCCGCTAAAAAAAGAGGCCCAATTATTAGGTGGGTTGCTATTTTTGCCCTTTCGCCAAAAATAAAAGTCTCTGTAAGGATTATCTTTTGACTTTCTTGACTCTAAAAACCATATTCATCCATAATAGCATAATAATCACTAATATCGTAACCATTATCTGTATTTGGTGATTTATAAATTGGATTTAACCAAATGACATCTATGCCGAGCTCTTTTAAATAGTCAAGTTTTGTTATTACACCTTGCAAATCCCCAATTCCATCTCCATTTGAGTCATAAAAACTGCGAGGATATATTTGATATACAACTGCCTCTTTCCACCATTTTTTTTGCATTTTTAAAGACACTCCTTTCTCTCTATTTATCCCTTTACTGCACCAGCGGTTAATCCAGATATTATCCTCTTTTGGAATATGAGGACCATTATTATAAGGGGTACTGTTACAACAACAGATGCTGCTGCAATGTCTCCCCAAGGAAGGTCATGCTCACCAGGAAACATAGCTATACCAACGGGGACTGTCCTCATTGAGTCTTGTGTGTTAAATACAAGAGCGAAGAGAAATTCATTCCATGCAGCTATAAACGTGAGAATAGCAGTTGTAAACATACCTGGGGTAGCAAGAGGCATTATTATCTTTAAAAATGCTTGCATAGGAGTAGCACCATCTACTTTTGCAGATTCCTCAAGTTCAAAGGGGATTTCTTTAAAAAATGAAGTTAAAATCCACAAAGAAAGAGGAATTGCAAAAGTAGTGTATGTTAATATAAGCCCGAGGTAGCTATTCAATAAATTTATACTTTTTAAAAAAAGAAACAAGGGGCTTACTATAGCAATTCCCGGAAACATAGATACAGACAGAACTAAAGAAAGTATTATCGCTTTTCCTTTAAATTTAAGCCTTGCTAAAGCATATGCTGCAAAAGAAGAAACAAAAAGGCTAAACAGAGTGGTAACAGATGCTACTATAAAGCTGTTTTTTAGATATGTCAAAAAGGGCCTTTTGGTAAATACATTTACGTAGTAACCCGTATAAATTTTGCTCGGAATCCAGGTTGGAGGGATGCTAAACAGTTCTTGTGGAGTTTTAAATGACGTAAGCAACTGCCATAAAAATGGGAAAATTATATATACGAGAAATATTATTAAAAACGTATAAAATACGAGTTGATTTACAGTGTTTTTAAATTTCATTTTTTCACCTCATTCTAAAATATTTTTATCTAAAAGTCTTATATACATCATTGCAAAGATGAATACAAAAACGAATATTATAACAGCTATTGCAGAGCCCATTCCAAAATCGAGGTTTCTAAAAAGTGTTTTATATGCATATATTGATAGGGTTTCTGTTGAGTTTCCTGGTCCTCCTCCTGTCATTACAAAAATTAGGTCAAACACTCTAAAAGCATCTAAAGTTCTAAAGATAAGAGCAACTAAAATTGTGGGTTTTAGCAAAGGCAAAGTGATACTAAAAAATTGTCTTATACTTCCTGCACCGTCTACTCTTGCTGCTTCATAAAGGTCATGAGATATGTTTTGAAGTCCAGCAAGCAGTAATAAAGCCATAAAAGGGGCAGTTTTCCATACATCTGCAAATATAGCGGCACCCATCGCTAAAGAAGGTGTACCCAACCATGCTCTGTAACTGTGAATTAACCCTATTCTCATAAGAATGTCATTTAATACACCAAATTGGTCATTATAAATGAATTTCCACATAAGGGCAGAAACTATAGTGGGGATTGCCCATGGAACTAACACGGCAGCCCTTGCCAATCCTGTTCCTTTAAATTTTTTATTCATCAAAAGTGCCATTATCATTCCAAGCACTAATTCCAACGTTACAGATACAACTGTAAAAATAATTGTATTTGAAGTAGCTGACCAAAATCTCGGGTCATGAAATAATAGGGCGTAATTTTGAAATCCTACAAAGTGGGTCAGCCCCACAAGTTGAAGTTTCATATAGTAAAGACTCAATTTAAAAGTATTTAATACAGGATATAAAGCTATTGCAATAATACACAATAAAGCAGGAGCAACTAATATATATCCCAATGTGGCTTCACTTAGCTGGAACTTAGAGTTTTTAGTTGGGGATGTTAAATTTTTTTGTTCTACCACGATATCACCTCTTTATATTAAGTGGCAGCAAAAGCTGCCACTTTGGTTTTGTATGAAAAAGTACTTCTTATTTTCCTCCCTTTTTAATTATGTCATTCATATCTTTCGATACATTTTGTATAGCTTGCTGTGCTGTTATTTCTCCTGTCAAGGCTTTGTGGAAATTTATTTGCATTGAGTCAGACATTTGAGGATAGAATGGAGAAACAGGTCTTGGCCTTGCTGTTATGAATACTTCATAAAAATCTGCCCAATAAGGATTTTTTGCTAATACTTCTTTGTCTTGATACAAAGATTTTATTGTTGGAAGTTGGCCAGCTTCTAAAGCGGTTATTTTCTGCCCTTCCTCACTTGTGACAAATTCTATAAATTTCCATGCTTCTTCGGGATGTTTTGAGTATTTGTTAATGCCAAGATTCCATCCACCTAAAACTGGCATACCTGCTGTTCCGTCTTTTCCTTTTGGTATCGGTGCAATTCCTACTTTTCCTTTTACCGGGGAATCATCTCCATTTACTAAAGACCATGCATAAGGCCAGTTTCTCATAAAAATTGCCTCGCCTTGCTGGAATACATTCCTTGCATCTTCTTCCTGATATGTTGTTACACCTGGAGGGGCAATTTTTACTAAGTCCATCAAGTATTGAAGGCCTGCTATTGATTGCGGGGAGTCTATTACGACTTTATTTCCATCAAGAACATTTCCACCATTACTATAAATAAGTTCCAAAGCATCGCACACTAAACCTTCGTATTGATTTCCCTGAAATACTATTCCATATTTGGTACCGGCTTTACCAACGTTTTCTTTTGCCATTTGAATTAATTCATCCCAGGTCTTTGGCGGGTTTTGGATGATATCTTTCCTATAATAAAGGACTCCAGCGTCTGTAAATCTCGGTACTGCCCATACATGACCATTATATGTTACTGCTTCAACGGGACCTGGCAAAAACTTGTCTCTCATTTCCTTCGTAAATTTATCGTCTAATGGAAGCAACCAATTAGCGGAAGCAAACTCAGGTGTCCATATAATGTCCATTGCTAAGACGTCAATGCTTGAATCGCCTGCTGACAATGCAGTGACGTATGAATTGTGCTGGTCATCTGTTGAACTTGGCAACTCTTGAAATTTTACCTTAATGTTTGGATATTTTTTTTCAAAAGCTTCAACTAGTTTTTGAGTTGCAGGTGTAGAATCTTTACCAGAGGAGTAGGTGATTGTGACTGGTTCATTTTTAGAAGTATTACTTGATGTGGAAGAGCTGGTGTTAGAGCTACAACCGGCAATCAAGCTGACTATTAGTACCATCGAGATTAGTAAAGTGAAGATTTTCTTTTTTTGTTCACACTAAATTCCCCCTTAAATAAGATTAATGTTATATAATAATTATAAAAGAAATCGGTTGCGAAATTAATGTGACGTTTTTAATATTTTGTGTACTTTTTTATAAACTTTTAATTAAAAAGAAGGTAGTTTGTATATTTTGTTGAAATATTTATATAAAGGTGGTTTATATGTTATATAAAAAAATTTTGCTTTCATACATTTTGATAATAGTCATACCACTTATAATGGTGGCGGCGATAACAGGTGATATTACATCAAGATATATAAATGAAGAGGTAAAAAAGACTACCTTACAGACCTTAAATCAAGCAAATAAAAATATATCAAAAATGCTGGAAAATATGAAAAATGCTATACTATATGTTTCAATGAATAAAGAACTTCAGTATAATTTATCACGCAATGGTGCAGAAACTCCTTTCGAAATAAACAGACAAGTTACGGCTATCAGAAACAGTATATTATATCCTGGAATATTTAATGAAAATTATTCTTCCATAGAAATTTTTGCTTTGCGTAAAAATCAATATCCAATGAGATTAGAACAAAATGATGTGATGTCTTCAAAAGTAGTCGAAAATAAAAAATGGTACAAAAAGACTATACAGCAAAATGGCAAGTTGTATTGGCATATAAAAGACGATTTTGGAAAACAGATGATTTCTGTTTCAAGGTTGGTTTTCAATGTAAAAGATTTTACTAAACCTATAGCAGTCATTTCTGTAGATATGGACATATCCAAAATTGCTTCAGTGGTGTCTGATATACACCTTGGGAAAACAGGTAAGGTATATCTAGTTGACGATAAGGGGGGACTCATATATTCAGAGGACAAAAGCTTTTTATATCGTTATACCACTAAATTATACAATAGCAGTTCTGGAAGTGATTTTATTACTATAAATGATAATAAAATAATGGTTATATACAATACTCTACCTCAAAATGGGTGGAAACTTGTTGGTATTGTGCCTATGGCTGAACTTAATGAAAAAGCTGAGATGATAAGAAATTTTATCTATCTTACTGCGCTTTTGAGTCTTGTGATTGCAGCCTTAATTTCTCTTTATTTTTCATACAGTATTTCACAGCCAATAATAAAACTTGCTACTGAAATGAAAAAAGTTGAGAAAGAGAATTTCAATATAAGTGTTGAAGAAAACTGGGGCGGAGAAATAGGAGTGTTATATTCAAGTTTTAACTACATGATAAAAAGAATAAATGAACTTATACATGAAGCATATTTGTCAAAAATAAAGGAAAAAGACGCGGAATTAAAAGCTTTGCAGGCACAGATAAATCCACATTTTTTATATAATACACTTGATTCTATTAATTGGATTGCAATACAACACAATGTGACAGAAATAAGTAAAATTGTAAAATCTTTAGCATCAATTTTGAGATATAGCATTAATAAAGGGAATGATGTAACTACTGTGGAAAATGAATTGAAGCATGTCGAAAGCTATATTACAATTCAAAAAATCAGATTTGAAGATAAGTTTGAGGTGAATTTTAATATAGATAAAAGAATTTTACATTACAAGACAATAAAGTTAATTTTGCAGCCTCTTGTTGAAAATGCAATGATTCATGGGATAGAGACTTATGAAGGGAAAGGAAAAATTTTGATTAACGGTTATTTAGAGGGCGAAAAAATTGTATTTGAAATCATAAACAATGGTAATCCTATAGATTTGGATTTAGTAAATAAACTATTGGATTCGCCGGCAGAGGACAAAGATAGTTATGGAATACAAAATGTTAATGAAAGGATTAAGTTATATTATGGAGAAAAGTATGGACTTTATTACCAAGTAATAGATGGCAATACTGTTGCGCGTATTGTAATTCCTGCTGTTTTGTGAGGTGGATTTTATGAAAATTTTAATTGTAGATGATGAACCGATTGTAAGAGAAGGGCTTAAAAATAATATAAATTGGGACGAAATGAATTTGGAAGTTGTGGGCTCAGCATCGGATGGGAGAAATGCACTTGAGATTTTTACAAAGTCTTCTATAGATATAGTGCTTACAGATATACGTATGCCTTTTATGGATGGACTCGAACTTACAAGGAAAGTAAAAGAAATAGATCCTTTGATTATTGTGATTTTGTTAAGTGCTTATGACGATTTCAAATATGCTCAGCAAGCTATAAAGTTGGGAGCTTTTGACTATATTTTAAAGCCAATAGATGTTGATGTTCTAAAACAAACTGTAAAACGAGCAATTTTTAAAAGGAAAGAATTATTAAATAAAGAAAAAGAAATATTGCCATCGCTAAATGAGGAAGATTTAAAATTTTTTAAAGCAGAATATTCTAAATATCCTTTAAAATTGGAAGAGGAATTGTCAAAAGCGATAAAACGAGGAGATAAAGATTCGGCTTTAAACATTTTTAATAATATTTGGAATGAATTTCAGGACAAAGGTTATACAGAAGACTTTATAAAAAGATGGGGGTTAGAGCTTGTCGCAATTATTACGCGGTCACTTATAGAAATTGGAGAAAATGCAGATATTTTATTTAAAGAAACGGACCCTTGGAGACAAATTTCTGATTTGTCTACTAAAGAGAAACTTCGCGAATGGATGGAAAATATAATAGAAGTAGTATGCGAGTATGTTTCTATTACTAAAAATTCCAAAAACAGAAAATTAGTTGAAATGGCTATTAAACTGATACAGGAAAACTACAGTGACTTAAATATTTCTTTAAATAGTATTGCTGAAAAATTATATATAACCCCAAACTATTTAAGTGCTTTATTTAAAGGTGAAATGGGTGTCACATTTTCAGATTATTTAACAGCTTATAGGATTGAAAAAGCTAAAGAACTTTTAAAAGATGTAAAGATCAAAATCTACGAAGTAGCTGAAGCCGTTGGCTATACAGATCAACATTATTTTAGCAAAGTTTTTAAAAACATAACAGGTTTTACTCCAAAAGAGTATAGAGAAAAGGTTTTGTAAATAGGTGTATTACAAAAATTATATATTCTTTTGGTATAATAGTTATTGAAGGAAATACTATAAAAAGGAGATGGTTTTATGTTAATTGATGATTCATTAAAGGAGTATATTGAAAAAGTGGCATCTTCATCTCCAACACCGGGAGGGGGGAGTGTATCCGCGTTATCAGCAAGCCTTGGGATTGCCCTTTCAACAATGGTTTACAATCTTACAATAGGTCGAAAATTTTATGAGGAATATACAGATGATATTAAAGAAGAGATTCAACAAGGGCTTAGTATATGTAATCGACTTCTTGCAGAATATGTAAAGCTTATTGATGAAGATACTGTAGCTTATGACGAAGTGATGAAAGCACTTAAGATACCAAAAGATACTGAAGAAAATAAAAAAATAAGAAGCGAAACACTTCAAAAAGCTTATATTAACGCTATGGATGTTCCTCTAAAACTTGCGAGATTATGTGGAGAGGCTTTTACCCCGACAATGCTTATTGCGGAATACGGGAATCCTAATGCCATATCTGATGCGGCAGTTGGAGCGATTCTACTATATGCAGCAATAGAGGGTGCTGTTTTGAATGTTAAAGTGAATATTCCCTACATTAAAGATAGAGAAATTGCTGAAAAAGCAAATAAAGAATGTGATGAGATTTTGGGAAAATACAAAAATATAAGGGATGAAATTGTAAACAAAGTTTTAAACAAAATTTCTACATAGAGTGCGATGAGCACTCTTCAGACTGTAGACAAACTTTCGGAAAGGAGATATTTTGCATAAGGAGCGACTTGTGACAAAGCGTTAACAAAACTTAGCAAGACCGAGGGTGGAGGCAGGGCCAAAGCCCAGGATGGCGGAGGCGGGCACCTGAGACAGGATGTCGCCTGACGGGGAACCCTGCCGGAACCCGAAGGTCGAGCTTAGTTTTTTCGCTTTGGAACACCGGAGCTACGATCCAAAATATCCTATTTAAAAATTTTTGACTTTGTCAACAAGCTGTAGAGTGCGATGAGCACTCTTAATTTTATGCTATATTTAAGCCAATATTGCCAAAAAAAATAAGCTTTAAATTTTGCATAAAAAATTGTTGCTGCAGAAATATAAAGAAAAGAGAAGATTTTAAAAGATATCTATAAAAGAGCTTACTAAAATAACTTATTTTAGAATTTGTAACAAGAGATTAATAAAGTTATAATAAAGTTAGATGTCAGACAAGTCTATATGTTTACTACTTGTATAAGTAGTAAACGGTAACAAAAATTTTTTATAGGAGGTTATATGATGAAGAAGTGGCGTGTTGTTTTAGCATCTGTGTTGATCTTGCTGCTGTCAGTATCAGTATTCTTATCGGGATGCTCTTCAAAGACAAAGCAAGAAAGCACACAACCTCAAACTACTACACAAGAAGCTAAAAACAAAGATTTTAAAGTAGGGTTAGTTACAGACGTTGGTGGAATCAATGACCACAGTTTTAACCAAATGGCTTATGAAGGTTTACAAAGAGCTGCTAAAGAATTAGGTGTTACAGTTAACGTAATACAGTCAAAGCAGATGACAGACTATGTTCCAAATTTAACAAATTTTGCACAACAAGGTTATAACTTAGTAATTGCGGTAGGTTTTATGATGCATGATGCTGTTGAAGAAGTGTCACAAAAATTTCCAGACACGAAATTTCTTATAATTGACTCAGAAGTGACAGACAGACCTAATGTTTCATCAGCTATGTTCAAGACAGAGCAATGCGGCTATCTTGTAGGTGCTATGGCTGGATTAATGGAAAAAGAAAAAACTGGTAAAGTAAAAGGTACAAACATCATAGGTGTTGTTGGCGGAATGCAGATACCACCAGTTGATAGCTTTATTGCAGGTTATCAACAAGGAGCAAAAGCTGTAAATCCTGACATAAAAATTCTCATCAATTATACAAATAATTTCAATGACCCAGCAGCAGGTAAACAAATGGCTTTAACAGAAATAAGTCAGGGTGCAGAAATTATTTTCCAGGTTGCTGGTGGTACTGGTGACGGAGTAATAAAAGCAGCACAAGAGAAAAACGTATATGCTATCGGTGTTGATGCAGACCAAAGCTATTTAGCTCCGGATCATGTTTTGACATCAGCAGTAAAAAGAGTTGATGTTGCAACATATGATGTTATAAAGGATACTTTAAATGGTAACTTCAAGAGTGGTATTGTATACTTTGATTTGAAAAATGATGGTGTTGGAATAGGTAAAGTGAATAAAGATGTTCCGCAATCTATCATAGATAAAGTTAATCAATTAGCGCAAGATATAAAAGACGGCAAAATAACAGTATCTGATAAAGTTTCAAAATAAACTAAAATCAAAAAAACGGGGCTCGTACTTTGAGCCCCTTTTTGGAGGTAGGAGTATGAGTGCTATATTGGAAGTAAAAAATATTACGAAAGTATTTCCTAAAGTTGTAGCAAATGACAATGTTAATCTTACAGTTGAAAAAGGAGAAATTCACGCTATACTTGGAGAAAATGGCGCTGGCAAATCTACTTTAATGAATATTATATATGGGTTGTATAAACCAGATTCAGGTAAACTTATTTTTGATGGGGAAGAACTCAATCTAACTGGTCCTCATGAAGCTATTGAAAAAGGTATAGGAATGGTACACCAGCATTTCATGCTTATTCCTGTTTTAACAGTTGCAGAAAATATTGTATTAGGAGCAGAGCCTAAAGGTATAACTTATGATAGAAAAAAAGCAAATGAACTTATAAGAGAAATTTCACAAAAATATCATCTTGAAATAGACCCTGAAGCAAAAGTAAAAGATTTATCTGTAGGTCTTCAGCAAAGAGTTGAGATTTTAAAAGCTTTCTATAGAAAAGCGAAACTTTTGATTTTAGATGAGCCGACAGCTATGCTTACCCCCCAGGAAACAGAAAAATTATTTGAAATAATGAGGGGACTTGTAAAACAAGGTATGTCTATAATATTTATAAGTCATAAGTTAGAAGAGGTATTGGAAATTTCTGATAGAGTTACTGTTATGAGGCGAGGTAAAACTGTTGGTACTTTGAACACAAAAGAAACGAATGAGCAAGAACTTGCTAATTTGATGGTAGGTAGAGAAGTAGTACTCCGAATAGAGAAAACTGAGTACAAGCCAGGGGATGTCGTTTTAAGTGTTAAGAATTTAAATGTAGTTGACCAGCAGAACGTTCCTAAGGTTAAAGATGTAAGTTTTGATATACACGAAGGAGAAATTTTCGGACTTGCAGGTATAGATGGAAATGGACAATTAGAATTAGTGGAAGCTATAATGGGATTAAGGCCTAAGAAGTCAGGCAATATTTTATTTTATGGAAAAGATGTTACAAATTTCTCTACAAAACAACTTTATAGAGAAGGAATATCCTATATTCCACAAGATAGGCAAGCAGATGGACTTGTTTTGGATTTTACAATTGCAGAAAATTTGATTTTAAGAGAATATAAAGATCCTACCTATTCTCGTCATGGTGTAATTCAATATAAAAAAGTTTATGAAAACGCCGAGAGAAAAGTTAAAGAGTTTGACGTAAGGCCTCCTGAGTACATGCTGAAGGCTCGTGGTTTATCAGGAGGAAATCAACAAAAAGTTATTTTGGCAAGAGAGGTAGGATACAATCCTAAGCTTTTAATTGCAGTTCAGCCAACTCGAGGAATGGACGTTGGTGCTATAGAATATATTCACAAGAGAATACTTGAATTAAGAGACAGAGGTGCCGCTGTATTTCTCGTTTCATTAGAATTAGAAGAGATAATGTCATTATCAGATAGAATTGGAGTCATATACAATGGCCAGCTTATGGATATTTTGGACGGCAAGACTGCAACAAGAGAGCAAATAGGAATGCTTATGGCTGGTTCACGATTTGATAAGACGACATTGGAGGCGAGATAATGAAAAATATTTTAAAAGAACTTTATATACCATTTGTAGCTGTGCTTATAGCCATCGTAATAGGTTCTATCATAATGATTATTACTGGTTTTAATCCTATTACTGCGTATGCTTCATTATTTATTGGAGCTTTTGGCTCGGTCAATAATATTGCAAACACTCTTGCAAATGCTGTGCCACTTATTTTAACAGGACTGGGCGTAGCCATTTCCTTTAAAGCTGGACTTTTTAATATAGGTGCAGAAGGTCAATATTGGATAGGAGCAATTGTAGGTGTATGGATTGGCTACAGTTTCAGTGGGCTCCCTTGGTATATTCATATACCTTTTGCACTTATAGCTGCGATGATAGCGGGAGGACTTTGGGCAGGACTCATTCCAGGACTTGCAAAAGCATATACCGGTGCGAATGAAGTTATAACTACCATGATGATGAGCTATATTGCGATATATTTTAGCCACTTTTTACTTGAGTTTGGTCCTATGATGGAGAAAGGAGGAACAATTCCTCAATCTCCTGTAATTAAGGAAAGTGCAGTGATACCATTTTTAATTAAGAATACGCAACTTTCTTATGGAATTTTTATTGCTCTTGTTGCCGCAGTTTTTGTATATTGGCTTATGTTTAAAACAACGTGGGGATTTGAAATGAGAGCAGTAGGATATAATCAAAGAGCAGCAAGATACGCAGGAATGAATGTGCCTTTGAATATGGTCTTTTCATTAGGGTTAAGCGGTGTATTTGCAGGGCTTGCTGGTGCTGTCCAAATGTTAGGAGTACAGCATAGACTCTATGACAGTTTTACTTCTGGATATGGTTATACAGCAATAGTTGTAGCGCTTCTTGCAAACAATAATCCGATAGGAGTTATATTTGCAGCAATTTTGTTTGCTGCTTTAGGTACAGGTTCTCAGTATATGCAGCTTAATGCGCAGGTACCGGGTCAAATGGCAGACGTTATTACAGGGCTTATAGTATTCTTCGTTGCAGCTCATAGGGTAGCAGAAGTTATAAAAGGTATGTTTGCTAAAAAGCAAAAGAAGGAGGCAGAAGCATGAAAGAAATATTTTTGAACCCTCAACTTTGGGCAGCTACTTTGGCGATGGCCACACCATTGGCATTGCCTGCGCTAGGGGGTACCTTTTCTGAAAGGTCTGGTGTTGTAAATATAGCAATGGAAGGTATTATGCTTATTGCAGCATTTTTTGCAGTTGTCTTTGCTCATGCTACTGGTAGTGCTTGGTTAGGACTTTTAGGTGCTATGATAATTGGGCTTATAGTAGCTTTGATTTTTGCGTGGGCGGCTGTAAGCTTAACAGCTAATCAGATAATTTTAGGTATGGCCATTAATATTTTTGCATCGGGTATTACAGCATACCTTTTAAATACGATGTATGGTTTTACAGGTACTCCTACTGATACTCCTATGCTACCTACTATAGAAATTCCGGGAATTAAAAGTATACCATTTTTAGGCCAAGTTTTAAGTGGGCACAGTGTTGTAGTATATTTGATGATAATAATTTTATTTATATCCGATTATTTTCTATTTCACACAAATTTAGGACTAAGACTTCGAGCAGTTGGTGAAAATCCTGAGGCGGCTGAAACAGCGGGTATAGATGTTATAAAATTAAGATATCTTGGAGTAGCTTTAAGTGGTATTCTTTCTGCGATGGGTGGCGCTTATCTGTCGATAGGTGCGTTAAATAGTTTCAACCCTGATATGACAAGTGGTAGAGGTTATATTGCGCTGGCAGCAATGATTTTTGGTAAATGGACACCTTTTGGGTCTTTTGGCGCTGCTCTTCTCTTTGGATTTGCAACGGCTCTTAGCATGCAGCTTCAAAATACGGCATTTTCTAAGAATATAATCATGATGTTGCCTTATATATTGACAATCCTTGCACTTGTGGGTGTGGGCGGAAAGAGCGTACCACCTGCTGCAGATGGAGTACCTTATACACCAAAGAAATAAGGGGATTTTATGTCGATGTTATTACCTGAAAAAAAACCGCTGTATGAGCTCGCCTTAAGGAAAATGGAAGAACTTATCAAGACAGGGCAGTGGAAAGAAGGGAGCAAGCTCCCTTCTGAATCACAGCTTGCCAAACAATTTGGTATTAGTCGAGCTACTTTAAGGGAAGCAATGAGAATTTTAGAAGATGAAGGACTTATAGTGAAACAGCAAGGGGTAGGAACTTTTGTAAGGAGAAAACCACTTATAAAGAGTGGCTTGGAAGAGTTATTTAGTGTTACTACTTTAATTGAAAGACAAGGAATGGTACCTGGTACAAAAGACTTTACTGTATATAAACTTCCTGCTACGGAAAATGAGGCAAATCACTTAAAATTGAAGCCAGGAGATATTATATATAAAGTAGAAAGAGTAAGAACAGCAGATGAGGTCCCAGTGGTGTATTGTATAGACAGGTTACCACAAAGCATTGTAGGCGAATCTTTTACTGGATTTGAACAATCTGTGTTTTCTTACCTTGAAAATGAACACTCTATCACAATAACCTATGCAGTTTCTAATATAAGAGTTATAAAACATGACCCGGTTGTTGAGAAAAAACTGATGATGGACAAAAATGATTCAATACTTCTTTTAGAACAAGTGCATTACGATGAAAACAATATGCCGATTCTTTATTCTTCTAACTATTTTAATGCTTCTAAATTCGACTTCTATATTATACGCAAAAGAACGTTATGAAAGTAGGTGCATAAAGTGGAATATAAAGATTACGAGAAGCTTATAGAATTAGCGAAAGAAGCAAGGGAGAAGGCCTATGTGCCTTACTCCCACTTTAAAGTAGGTGCATGTGTGCTTACTGAAGATGGAAAAACTTATCAAGGCTGCAATATTGAGAATGCTTCTTATGGTCTTACCAATTGTGCAGAAAGGACAGCGCTTTTTAGTGCTTATGCAAATGGAGATAGAAAACTAAAAGCAATTGCAGTAGTTGCAGATACTGAAGGTCCTGTTTCTCCCTGTGGTGCATGTAGACAGGTAATGCTGGAATTGGGTGGAGAAGACATGACGGTAATACTCAGCAATATGAAAGGCGATTATGCTGTTGTTACTGTTAAAGACTTATTGCCAGGTGCTTTTACCTCAAAAGATTTAGAGAAATAATACGGACATAAATTCATAGAAGAGGTGGTAAAATGCTCAAAAGAGTCATACTAATAGTTTTGGATAGCGTAGGAGTAGGAGAATTGCCAGATGCATATAAGTTTGGGGATCAAGGTTCAAACACCTTAGGTCATGTGACAGAAAAGACAGGTGTTGAACTTCCTAATATGGGGCGATTAGGGCTAGGGAATATAATTCCTCTAAAAAGTGTTCCTGAAAACCCTAACGCTATTGGTGGATATGGCAAAATGGCTGAGAAATCAGCAGGGAAAGATACTACTACAGGTCATTGGGAGATAGCGGGACTCTTTATTGAGAAACCTTTCCCTACTTATCCCCATGGTTTTCCTGATGAAATTATTAAAGAGTTTGAAAAAAGAATTGGAAGAAAAGTTTTGGGAAATAAGCCTGCCTCAGGTACAGAAATAATAAAAGAGTTGGGAGAAGAACATGTAAAAACAGGTTTCCCGATAGTTTATACTTCTGCTGATAGCGTATTTCAAGTAGCAGCCCATGAGGATGTCATACCTCTTGAAGAGCTTTATAAAATTTGTGAAATTGCCAGGGAAATACTTAAAGGCGACCATGCAATAGGAAGAGTAATTGCAAGACCTTTTACTGGTACTCCTGGAAATTTTGTGAGAACAGGAAATAGAAGAGATTTTTCTCTCAAACCTTTTGAACCTACAGTATTAGATATGTTAAAAGAGGATGGATATGAAGTTTTTGCTATAGGAAAAATTGAAGATATTTTTGCTGGGCAGGGCATTACTGGAAAAAATCATACTACAAACAATGACGATGGCATTACAGCTACTATAAAAGCAATGGATGAGGTTAAAAATGGGTTAATTTTCACAAATTTAGTTGATTTTGATATGGTGTATGGTCATAGAAATGACGTGGAAGGATATGCAAAAGCTTTGAAACATTTCGATAATAGACTGCCAGAAATTATGGAAAAACTCACAAAAGAAGATTTGTTAATTATAACTGCTGACCATGGGTGTGATCCTACTACTCCAAGTACTGACCATTCAAGAGAATATGTGCCACTATTAGTTTATAGTCCTTTAATGAAACATGGAGTTAATTTAGGAGTAAGGAGCACATATGCGGATATTGCAGCTACTATAGCTGAAATATTCAAAGTAGGTCCTATGAAACATGGCACATCCTTCTTGAGGGAATTACCTTTATGACAGGAGGTATAATTTATGCGGATGTATGACCTTATAATGAAAAAGAGAGATGGTGGAGTTCTTACAAAAGAAGAGATTGATTTTATAATTTCTTCTTATACCAAAGATTATCTTCCTGATTATCAGATGAGTGCTTTAGCAATGGCTATATATTTTAGAGGAATGACGCCAGAAGAGACTGCACATCTTACTATGGCTATGGCTTACTCTGGCGATGTGATGGATTTATCAGCCATTAAAGGAATCAAAGTGGATAAACACTCAACTGGTGGCGTAGCTGACACTACTACACTGGTGCTTGCTCCAATGGTAGCAGCTTGTGGAGCACCTGTTGCAAAAATGTCAGGAAGAGGTTTAGGACATACCGGCGGGACGATAGATAAACTTGAGTCAATCCCAGGAATGAGAGTGGAACTTACTGAGGAGGAGTTTGTTGATAACGTAAATAAATACGGCATTGCTATTATTGGGCAGACAAAAAACCTCACCCCTGCTGATAAAAAATTATATGCTTTAAGAGATGTTACTGCAACAGTAGATTCTATTCCGCTTATTGCGAGCTCTATTATGAGTAAAAAGATTGCCGCAGGTGCAGATGGGATAGTATTAGATGTGAAAGTGGGTAGAGGAGCTTTTATGAAAGATTTAGAAAGTGCCAAAGCTCTTGCTAAATTGATGGTAGATATCGGTAATTCTGTTGGCAGAAAAACTGTGGCGCATGTTACAAATATGGATTACCCACTGGGGCTTGCGATAGGAAATGCTCTTGAGATAATAGAAGCTGTTCAAGTTTTAAAAGGTCATGGCTCTAAAGATTTATTAGAAGTATGCATGCTTTTAGGTTCTGACATGCTTCAAATTGCAGGCGTTGCCAAAGACGATACGGAGGCGAGGGCGAAACTAAAAGAAGCTCTTGACAGTGGCAAAGCCCTACAAAAATTTAAAGAGTTTATAAAAGCACAAGGTGGAGATGAAAGAGTTGTTGATGATTTAACACTTTTGCCACAGGCCAAATATGTAAGACCTTGGATTGCCGATAGGGATGTATATATAAAAGACTTAATGGCCTTAGATTTAGGTCTTATAGCGATGAAGTTAGGAGCAGGAAGGGAGAAAAAAGAAGACAAAATAGATTTAGCAGTTGGTATAATGTTGGGTGGAAAAGTTGGAGATATAATTAGGAAAGGAGAGCCTATTGTTACGATATATGCCAATGATGAAAATAAATTAGAATGGGCCTTTGGTGAAATCAAAAAATACATTCTGATTTCAGATGAGCCTGTAGAAAGGCCTACATTGATATTTGAGTAGTATTTTGAGCGATTCTTACTAAGAAGAATCGCTTTTTTGTGTTAAAGTTTCATTAATTGAAGCCGATAAATATATACTGAGGTTTTCTCAAATCTAATTTAGAAGGGGAGAAGTATTAAATGGGAAAGACTATTCGCGCTCAGCTCATACGTTCATTTGTAATAGTAGGAGTCCTTATTACAATTTTATCTTTCACAGTTAATTTAGGCCTTATTAATACCATCAAAAATATTGAAAATCTAAGAAAATATGTAGTTAATCAGGTAATCAATGTATCAAGTGCTCAAGTTCAAATTGCGGTGTTAAGCGGCAATTTGCAGCAAACTTTGAATGATTATATGCTTGGCAATACAACGAATTTTTCTATAGGGGCATCTGTCAGTTCCATGGAGACATATATTTACAATATAGAAAATACAGTAAAAGATTATAAAAATAAGGAAAAATACAAAGAACTGCAAAATGACATTTCGCTCATGAAAGAAGATATTTCTAATTTAAAAAAGGTAATTAAAGATTTACCTGAAAAATATGATCCGGTGGAAGACAGTGATAAAGTGACGAGCATTACCTATTACTTAAATCATCTTCAAAGTGCTTTAAGCGACTTTAGTTCTACATACTCCCAGGGCTTTTTACCGTATTTCAATCAAATGATAGAAGATAATAAAAAATTTTTTATATATCACTTGGTATAAGTAGTGCAATCATAGTGATAATCTTAATTTATGCATCAATAATCGTGAGGAAGTTAAAGAAATTTGCAAAACTTATCAATTCCGAAATTGACAATGCAGTAAAACAATCAGAGGAAGTCATGAATTATGCGGTAAACATAAGAGATAAATCAGAAGAAAATACTTTGAACATAACTTCTTCAAAACAAGGTTTAGAAGATTTAGTGAACGGAATTAACATAATTTCAGAAAATATAAATGAAGTTGCTGAGTCTATTACTAAAGTTTCAGAGACTAATGAAAATTTGTCACAAGTTTCCGATAAACTTATGAGAGACATGAATGAAGCAATGATGAAAATCAAAGAAATAGAAGAAAATGCAAACAGGCAAGGAGGAGAAGTTAAATCATTAATTGAATCTTTACAAGAAAGCTTGGAAACTTCTAAAAATACTTCGAAACAATTAAATGAATTGGAGAAAAGAATGGGTGGTATAAAAGATATTCTTTATTCAATATCAGATATAGCTGAGCAGACGAATCTTTTGGCACTTAATGCGGCAATTGAAGCAGCAAGAGCTGGAGAAAACGGAAGAGGATTTGCAGTTGTGGCAGAAGAAATAAGGAAACTTGCAGCGCAATCGACAGATAGTGTAGAAAGAATAGGAGAGATAATAGAATCTCTTACCAAATTTACAAGAGATACTGTTGATAATGTTATCAAAAACATTGATACTTCTACAAAAGCTTCCAGCGAGGTGAATAAAGTATTAGATATATTTGAACAGACAAAAGAAGGGTTTGACAAAGTTTCTGATGTTATTAGTGAGATTTCTGTTGCGGCAGAAGAGACAGCTGTAAGTTCTAGTCAAACGCTTAAAGCCATGAAAAACGTAATGGCAGCATCACAAAATATATCTGCACAAGTAGAAGAAATATTGGCTTCTTCCCAGCAACTTTTGGCAGAGATAAATGTAGTAGATGAAAATAATTTAAAAAATCTTGAACACATAAAAGAACAGGTTGAATATACTGAAGAGCAAAAGTCTAATATGCAAAAAATTACGAATATAGTAAAACAACTATAATCTTGACACAGATACCTATATGGTTTATAATTTAATCAAACAGCGTGCGACCAAGGAGGGCATGAGCTGGTAAGGTAACTATTACCTTGCCAGCTTTTAATTTTTCGAAAGGAGGATTTTTATGAAAAGGATATTTGAACTTACAATGAAAGACATTGAGAGAATGGACAAAAATACGCTTATTGAAACGATAAAGACTTCTGAAGGAAGGACGGTAATGGCAGAGACTATTGTTACAGTTCCACCGCTTATCTATGGGGTATCAAACATGGAGCTTGCAGCGGCTTTTGGCAGTGATATGATTACGTTGAATTTTTTTGACTTTCAAAAACCATTTATTTTCGGTATAGACGACATAGAAATAAACTTTTCGGCTGGACCTTCCGAAGTACAAAAAATAGTTGAAATAGCTTCCAAAAACGCAGAGGATTTTGACTATATTAAGAGACTCAAAAAGATAGTTGGAAGGTTTATAGGTGTAAATATAGAACCAGTTCCTGAAGGAGTAAAGTATGTAGAGGGACGAAAATTAAACAGAGAAAATCTTTTAAAAGCTAAAGAATACGGATTTGATTATATCGTTATAACCGGGAATCCCAATACAGGGGTAAGTGCCAGCACAATAATAAAAGGAATAGAATTAGCAAAAGAGATTTTGGGTGAAAATATGATGATTATTGCGGGGAAAATGCACGGTGCTGGCTCAGGAAACATATTTGAAGACAAAATTTTAAAAGATTTTGTAAAAGCAGGTGCCGATTGTGTTTTGATACCAGCGCCTGGTACTGTTCCAGGAATTGATTTAAATCTTGCAAAAAGGCAGATAGATAGAGTACATGAGGAAAGTGCTTTAGCAATGACTACAATTGGTACCTCACAGGAAGGTTCACAAAAAAGCACAATAGAATTTATCGGAGTTCAATCAAAAATGGCAGGGGCAGACATACAGCATATAGGAGATGCAGGATATGCAGGAATAGCACTTCCTGAAAATATAATGGCCTTGTCTATTGCCATAAGAGGGGTAAGGCATACTTATAGGAGAATGGCATATTCTTTGAATAAGTGATTTATGGTTACAAAAAGGCCTATACTGAATTTGACATAGGCAATGCGATTTAAAAATATATTGCAAAATTGCAAGATGGTTATTGACAAAGCGAAATACAAGGTATATAATATGGACGTAAACGAATACTAATATGCGGCGTGTTACTGCTAAAGCAGGCATGAGCCGGTGGAGGTGTTATTACCTTGCCGGCTCTTTTTATATTAAATGCCTGAAAAATAAAAAAAGGAGGTTTTTTATGAAGTGGTTAGCAAGTGTTCAAAAACTTGGTAAAGCCTTGATGCTTCCAGTTGCAGTTTTACCTGCAGCAGCGCTCCTTTTAAGACTTGGCGCACCTGATGTTTTCAACATTCCTTTTATCATGCAAGCAGGTGCAGCGGTATTTGACAATTTACCCCTTATCTTTGCTATAGGTATTGCAATAGGTTTTGCAGAAGGGGACGGAGTTGCGGCTCTTGCTGCAGCGGTGGGCTATTTTGTACTGACAAAAGGTGCTACCACAATAAACAAAGACATCAATATGGGTGTTTTAGGCGGTATATTGATGGGATTAATAGCTGGTTATCTGTATAACAAATATCATGACGTTAAACTCCCAGACTTTCTTGGCTTCTTTGGAGGCAAAAGATTTGTGCCGATTGTAACGGCTTTTGCTGCGATTATACTAGCACTTGTCATGGGTTATGTATGGCCTCCCATACAGAATGGTATATATGCGCTTGGTGAGTGGATAATTGGCGCGGGAGCACTTGGAGTATTTGTATATGGTGTATTAAATAGGCTTTTAATTCCTTTTGGACTTCATCACGTTATAAACAGTCTTGTCTGGTTTGTTTTTGGTACATTTAAGACAGCAGCCGGCAAAGTTGTAACTGGCGATTTAAACAGGTTCTTTGCAGGAGACCCGACTGCAGGTATCTTTATGGCAGGATTTTATCCTATTATGATGTTTGGACTTCCAGCAGCAGCACTGGCTATGTGGGCAGCTGCTAAGCCAAATCAAAGGAAAGCTGTGTCTGGTGTGTTAATAAGCGCAGCTCTTACAGCTTTTTTGACAGGCATTACTGAACCTATCGAATTTGCATTTATGTTTTTGGCACCAGTACTTTATGTAATACACGCTCTTTTGACAGGTTTGTCTCTTGCTATAACTTATGTTCTTGGAATAAAAGCTGGTTTTGGTTTTTCAGCTGGTCTTATTGACTACATTTTAAGCTATGGAATATCCACCAAACCGCTCTTACTTCTTTTGGTAGGTATTATCTACGGAGCAATATACTATGTAATTTTCTACTACGTAATAGTAAAATTCAATCTGCCAACACCTGGAAGATTAGAAGAAGAAGCTGTTGACCAATATGCAGACATGTCAAAATCAGAAATTGGAGATATTGCTGCACAATACGTAGAGGTATTAGGTGGAGTAGAAAATATACAGTCTTTGGAGGCTTGTATAACAAGGTTGCGCTTGACTGTAAAAGACGATACAATAATAGACGATGATAAACTTAAAAAGTTAGGGGCAACAGGCGTAATGCGGATGGGCAAAAATGCGCTGCAGGTAATTGTTGGTACAAAAGCTGATTTGATTGCACAAGAAATGAAAAAGCACATGAAAAAAGCAGGAGGTAAAATTTAAGGTGAAAATGTTTTAGGCGGCCGCAAACTGGCCGCCATCAAAATTATTTTAAGAAGTTTGAAATATATGGGTATAATAAGATATTATAAAAAATACAGAAAGGGCTGATTACATGTTTAACATATTTAAAAAGAAAAAATACGTAGATATATATTCTCCTATTAATGGTATATTGTTAAAAATCGAAGATGTGCCAGACCCTGTATTTTCCCAAAAAATGGTAGGAGATGGAGTGGCATTAGAACCCACAGAAGGTATTGTATATTCACCGGTTAATGGAACTCTTGTGCAATTATTTCCTACAAAACATGCTTTGGGAATAAAAACAGAAGAAGGATTAGAAATACTAATTCATATTGGGATGGACACAGTAGAAATGAAAGGAAATGGATTTGAAAGTTTTGCTTTAGAAGGTGAAAAAGTGAAAATTGGAGATAAGTTGCTTAAATTTGATATGGAATTGGTTAAAAAAGAACATCCCTTGACATCTCCAATTATTATTACTAATATGGATATAGTGGATAAAATTGTAAAAGAATCTGATGGTGAGGAAGCAAAAGCAGGAAAGACAAAGATTATGAGAGTATACCTCAAGTGAAAAGTGAGGTATTAATTATGTATCAAGTGGTAAAAGTTCTTAACAATAATGTGTGTATGGTAAAAGATGATAAAGGTATGGAGTGCATAGTCGTTGGAAAAGGTATAGGGTTTGGCAAAAGACCAAGTGATATTATTGAAGAAGACAAGTTGGAGAAAATATTTTATGTACAAGAAGATGCTAATAAAATTAAGTTTTCTGAGTTGATGGAAAAGATAAGAGGAGATGTAATAGGGATTGCAGAAGAAATAATAGCTATGGCAGAAAAAATAAAAGGCAAAAAACTTAATGAGCATATACACATTGCACTTGCTGATCACATTGCCTTTGCAATTGAAAGAATAAATATGGGAATAGAAATAAAAAATCCTTTTAATATAGAGATAAAAGCTTTATATAAAGATGATTACAATATTGCATTAAAAGCGTTAGAACTGATAAAGAAAAGGCTTAATATTTCACTACCCGAAGATGAAGCAGGCTTTATAGCACTTCACTTGCATGCTGCTTTAGAAAATGCTGGCTTATCAAGCACTTTAAAAAATACTAGATTGGTATCTCAATTAGTGTCAACAATTGAAAACCACCTAGGGAAACATATTGATAGAGATTCGATTGATTATCTAAGACTTGTAACTCACCTGCGTTTTGCTATTGATAGATTAGAAAAAAATACACCAATAGCAAATGAACTTTTAGCCTCAATAAAGAAAAAATTTAAGAGAGCTTATAAGATAGCAATGCAGGTCTCAAAAGTAATAGAAAATACGTTAGGAAAAGAAGTTCCTGAAGAAGAAATAGGATATATTGCAATACACATTCAACGATTAATCAATACTATTTAACAAACCCGAACTAAAATTAATTTTAGTTCGGGTTTTGCAATTTTTATAATGCAAAATTGCAAAATACTATTGACTTTATAAGTAGTTACATATAAAATATCTTATAAAGAGTTTTTGAAGGGGGAAGCGGAATGACTCTTAAAAAGGGCAAGAAAGTCTACATTGTTGACACGACTTTAAGAGATGGAGAGCAAACTGCAGGAGTTGTGTTTGCAAATAACGAAAAAATCAGAATTGCACAAATGTTAGATGAAATTGGGATAGACCAATTAGAAGTAGGTATTCCCACAATGGGAGGAGACGAAAAAGAAACTGTTGCAAAAATTGCAAAGCTTGGATTGAATGCCAGCATAATGGCATGGAATAGAGCGGTAGTAAAAGATGTTCAAGAGTCTTTGGAATGTGGCGTTGATGCAGTTGCAATCTCTGTGTCTACTTCTGATATTCACATTGAGCACAAGCTTAAAAAGTCAAGACAATGGGTTTTGGATAATATGACCGAAGCGGTTAGATTTGCTAAAAAAGAAGGCGTATATGTCTCTGTCAACGCAGAAGATGCTTCTCGTACGGATATGGACTTCCTTATTGAATTTGCGAAGTGTGCAAAACAAGCAGGTGCAGATCGTTTGAGATTTTGCGACACCGTAGGATTTTTAGATCCTTTTAAAACTTATGACATGGTCAAAGCAATAAAAGAAGCAGTTGATATTGATATTGAAATGCATACCCACAATGACTTTGGAATGGCTACTGCAAATGCTCTTGCTGGTATGAGAGCGGGGGCTAACTTTATAGGGGTTACTGTAAACGGCCTTGGAGAAAGAGCCGGGAATGCTGCTTTAGAAGAAGTTGTAATGGCATTAAAGCATGTCTACAAAATAGATTTAGGAATAGATACAACTAGATTTAGGGAAATTTCTGAATACGTTGCTTTAGCCTCAGGAAGACAGTTGCCAGCATGGAAAGCTATAGTTGGAACAAATGTCTTTGCTCATGAATCAGGTATTCATGTAGATGGTGCCCTTAAAAATCCTTACACATACGAAATATTTAACCCTGATGAAGTAGGCCTTGAAAGGCAGATTGTGATAGGCAAGCATTCTGGTACTGCAGCTCTTATAAATAAGTTTAAAGAATACGGCAGAGTTTTAACAGAAGAAGAAGCAAATCAGCTTTTGCCTCATGTAAGAAAATTAGCTATACAGCTAAAAAGGCCGTTATTTGATAAAGAGCTGATGTACCTTTATGAGGATGTTATTAAAAACAGAGAAAAGGCTATATAAAACTATGTTACAGGAGTGAAGGCAATGAATCTTACGCAGAAAATACTATCTTCTCACCTTGTAGAAGGAGAAATGGTGAAAGGTCAAGAAATAGCAATTAAGATTGACCAAACTTTGACTCAAGACTCTACTGGTACCATGGCGTACCTACAATTAGAAGCTCTCAGCATCGATAGAGTAAAAACTGAGCTTTCTGTTGCTTACATTGACCACAATACATTACAGCAAGGTCCTGAAAACGCGGATGACCACAGATACATCCAGACTGTTGCAGCAAAATATGGCATATATTTTTCAAGGCCTGGCAATGGAATCTGCCATCAGGTACATCTCGAAAGATTCGGAAGGCCTGGGAAAACTCTTTTAGGTTCTGATAGCCATACGCCAACAGCTGGTGGGTTAGGAATGTTAGCTATAGGAGCAGGAGGATTAGATGTTGCTTTGGCTATGGCAGGAGAGCCTTACAGAATTATTATGCCCTCTATTGTAAATGTAAGACTTACCGGTAAGTTAAGACCCTGGGTATCAGCAAAAGACGTAATATTGGAGCTTTTAAGAAGACTTACAGTAAAAGGTGGCGTAGGCAAAATTTTTGAATACTCGGGAGATGGGGTAAAAACTTTATCAGTACCTGAAAGAGCCACAATAACAAATATGGGGGCGGAATTAGGAGCTACAACTTCAATTTTTCCATCAGATGAGAGGACTTATGAATTTTTAAAAGCCCAAGGGAGAGAAGATGCATTTGTGCCTTTGGCTGCCGATGAAGATGCCCAGTACGATGAGGTCATTGAAATAAACCTTGATGAATTAGAACCATTAGTAGCACTTCCTCATAGTCCTGATAATGTTGTAAAAGTAAAAGATGCAGGAAGGCCAAAAGTTGACCAAGTTGCTATAGGGTCCTGTACCAATTCTTCTTATGCTGATTTGATGAAAGTTGCTTCTATATTAAAAGGGAAGGTTATTCCGGAACATGTAAGCCTTGTAATTGCTCCAGGTTCAAGGCAAGTCCTTAATATGTTAGCAAAAAATGGTGCGCTTTCTGATTTAATCTCAGCAGGTGCGAGAATATTGGAAAGTGCATGTGGTCCCTGCATTGGCATGGGTCAAGCTCCTGCAACAGGGGCAATTTCTGTAAGAACCTTTAATAGAAACTTTTATGGTAGAAGTGGTACTAAGTCAGCATCAGTATACCTTGTAAGCCCTGAAGTTGCTGCTGCTGCGGCTTTGACAGGCTATTTAATTGATCCTAGAGAATTAGGAGAAGCCCCTGAAGTCCCCTATGTAGAAAAGTTTGAAATAAATGATAACATGATTGTAAAACCACCGGAGGATAGAGAAAAAGTTGAAGTAATAAAAGGTCCTAATATAAAACCATTTCCTCTTAACACTCCTCTTTCTGATATAGAAAAGAGGGTGCTAATTAAAGTAGGAGATGACATAACTACAGACCATATAATGCCTTCAAATGCTAAGTTGTTACCATTAAGATCTAATATCCCTGAGCTTTCGAAACACTGCTTCGAAATAATAGATGAAAACTTTTCAAAAAGAGCGATTGAATGGGGCGGTGGTATAATTGTCGGTGGATCAAATTACGGACAAGGTTCCAGCCGAGAGCACGCAGCATTGGCTCCGCTTTACTTAGGAGTAAAGGCTGTCATAGCAAAGTCATTTGCGAGAATACACAAAGCAAACCTTATAAATAGTGGAATTCTTCCTCTTACTTTTGTAGATGAAAAAGATTATGAAAACATTGAGGTTGGGGATGTTTTAAAGATAGAAAATACGGTAGAACAAGTAAAAAGAGGTGGCAGGATCACAGTAAAAAATCAAACGAAAGGCACAACCTTTGAAGTAAATCTTGATGTTTCAGATAGAAACAGAGAAGTACTCATAGCAGGCGGAATGATAAATTATGTAAAAAGTAAAAACTATTGAAAAACCGGGTAATGTCCCGGTTTTTTCGATATCTAGGTGCTGTTATAGAGGAAAGGTATGGAATCAGTGCAAAGTGGAAAAGGAGATGAGATAAAGCTATAAAAAGCTAAAAGATTGATGATAAAAATTTTTTTATATTTTAAGAAGAAATTTAAAAAATAATGTCGAATATATAGAATTAAGATAATAAGAAATTAGAAATAACATAAATTTACTTTAGAATATAGGAAGTTGTACATATAGCGTCATTTTAAGGAAGGCCGCAGTTGTTTTTCTGTTAAGTAGTATTAAATTTTATTTTATAAACTTATTACGAACTTCTTAATAAGTTAGGGAGGTAAAAGTAATTGAGGCGAAAAAACAACTTAAAAGAATTAAAAGACAGAAACAAAAAATTAATCTTAAAAACACTTATTAATAAAGGTGCGTTGTCGAGAACAGAAATTTCACAATATACTGGTTTAAGCTTAACAGCTGTTTCAGATTTGGTTGACGAATTAATAGAAGAAAATATTGTAAAAGAAAACGGAATAGGTACATCTACGGGTGGCAGAAGGCCCATTATGCTACAGTTTAATCCTGAAAGTGGATATATTTTAGTGGTTAAGGTTGATGAAAATAAAATAATAGCTTCTTTGTTTGATTTTTCTATGAATAAGATATCACAGAAGGAAATTAAATTTGATTATTTTGAAATATCTAAATTAGAGGCAAAAATAAAGGAATGCTATTTTTCTTTTGAAAAAGAAACATGTAAAGAGGGCAAAAAAATATTTGGTATAGGTATTTGTTTGAACAATGATGTTAAAACTTTAAAACCGAAAGGAATTTTAAATACATCTATTTCTTCAGAGTTTATAACGATAGAGCAGTCACTATCTTTGGAGCTTGGACTTACTGTAGTTGAGGAAGATGAATTGAATTTAAAGGCCATGGTAGAATACCAAAACCTAAATACGAGGGAGAATCTTGCTTACATTAAAATAGATGAAGATATTGAGTCTTCAGTAATTATAAAAGGGAAGCGCTTAGAAACTAGCATAAATATTGGACAAATGATTGTAGATAAAAATGGTCCAACCTTAGAAGCGGTAGTATCAATAAAATCAATAATAAAAAGAGCATTAATAATGATGATCGAAGAGCATGAAAAAGAACAAATTGATAATATACCTCCAATAAATATTGATAATTTGTGTGAAATATTAAATGATGAGAAAAAAATCGTCTTATAAATGAAGTAAGTAACTATTTAAAAGTGGCTATTATCAATTTAAAAAATTTACTGGATATAAAAGTCTTTATATTTGATGGTAAAATATTAAAATTATCAGCTCTTATTAATTCTCTGGCAAGATCTTGTGAGAATTTGGTGATTAAAAACCCATCTACAAAAGATGAGGATGTTATGAGAGAAGCAGCAAAGCTTACTTTAAAAAAAATAATAAATATACAGGAGGCGTAGCTTTATGGAATTTCTTGATTTGCTTAATTCAAACAAAATGACATTAATAGTTAGTCTACCTGAAAACAAAGTAGAATTTGCACAGGCTGCTGTGAAAGGAGGTGCAGATGCGTTAAAGGTCCATGCTAATGTTTATCATCCGGCGAGTGGCAATAATTTCGGAGGTGTAATGGAACAAAAGGAGGTGTTTGAAAAGATAATTAAATATGCCAATGTGCCTGTGGGCCTTGTTCCTGGCGCACAGTTATATGCAAGCAAAGATGAAATTAAAATTATAGAAGAAATTGGCTTTAGTTTTTTGTCTATGTTTGCGCATTATATGCCACTTTATATGATTGATTCAAATCTTGACAAGATGATTGCTGTTAATGAAACATATGATTTAGGTCATATCAGGGCAGTTAATAGAATAGGTGTAGATGTAATAGAAGCTGATGTTCTTCCCGATGATAGAAGAGAAAAAATTTATGTATTTGATTTAATGAGATATGGTAGGCTTGTTGAAAATGTTGACAAACCTGTTGTAGTTCCTACTCAAAGGATTATAGAACCGGATGAAGTAAGATTCTTATATGAATTAGGAGTAAAAGGGATAATGATAGGTGCAATTGTGACAGGAAATACCGTAGAAGGAGTTGAAAGAATAACCAGTTTGTTTAGAGAAGCAATAAATAAATTGTAAGGGGGTTTTTATCATGCAGGCAGTATTGATATTGGTTCTTTTTTTAGCAATTGCAGGGCTTATGATAACAAGGAAGTTGCCGACGTTAATAGCACTTCCAATACTTGCGATAGGAATAGCGGTAATTGCTGGTGTTCCTCTAAAAATGGTAGACCCTAAGACTAAAGTAGACACAGGGCTTTTAGCTTATGTGATAGATGGAGGAGCTATAAAACTTGCTGCTGCATATGCGGCTGTAATGTTTGGTGCATGGCTTGGGCAAATTATGAATCAGACTGGTATATCAAAAGCAATTGTTAAGACAGCAGCGGAGTTAGGTGGAGACCGACCTTTTATAATAACAATTTTAGTTGCAGTGGCAATAGCTTTACTATTTACGACTGTAGGTGGTCTTGGTGCTGTAATAATGATTGGCAGTATAACAATACCTATATTGATGTCAGTAGGTGTAGCTCCTATGACAGCAATTGCAGTATTTTTGTTTGGTATGGCGATAGGTCTTGAACTTAATATGGGAAATTGGGCTTTTTATATAACGGCCACTGGTGTAACGTTAGAACAAGTTAGAAATTTTGCATTGATTCTTATGGTTTTAACGGCTATTACTACATTAATTTTTGTAATAATAGAATTTAAACGCCAAGGTTTAAGATTTGCTTGGGCTGAAAAGAATATACAAGAGGTGGAGCAAAAAGTTAATTTTTTAGCATTGCTAACTCCAATTGTTCCTATTTTGTTTGTGTTAGTTTTTAAATGGTCAATTATCTCGTCTTTTATTGTAGGAATAGTTTACAGTATAATTACAACACAAAAATCAATTAAAAACGCCCTAAGTATAACTACTAAAACAGCATATGATGGCATAGCGGATGCAGCACCTGCTATTCTTTTAATGATAGGGATAGGTATGGTATTAAATGCAGTTATGCACCCTATGGTTGCAAAAAGCCTTGAACCCGTTTTAAAAAATATCATTCCGACATCCCACATTTCTTATATTATATTTTTCAGTTTACTTGCTCCCTTGGCTCTTTATAGAGGTCCTTTAAACTTGTGGGGATTAGGAAGTGGCATAGCTGGTCTTATAATTGGCTTAAAACTTTTGCCACCGACTGCAGTAATGGGTGCACTTTTATCAACAGAAAGAATTCAAGCGATAGGAGATCCAACAAATACACATAATGTTTGGCTGAGCAATTACGTAGGGGTAGATGTCAACAAATTATTATTAAAATTATTGCCATATATATGGTTGCTTGCTATTGCTGGTGTAATTACAGCCTCGATAATGTTTTTCTAAATTTGAAGTAAAGTGAGGGGCTAAGCAAATCAGCTTAGCCCTTATTATAAAAATTTAGGAGGAGATAATGTTGAGAGTAAGAATCGGGATAGACGTTGGGGGAACATTTACAGATGCTGTGGCGATAAACAATGATACCTATGAAATAATAGGTGCAGTGAAAATACCCACGACGCACACAGCAAAAGAAGGAGTAGCGAAAGGCATTATAGAAGTATTAAAAAAGCTTATGGAGGAATATAATATAGAGCCTGAAGATGTTCTCTTTATTGCGCATGGTACGACACAGGCAACAAATGCTCTTTTAGAAGGCGATGTAGTACCTGTTGGTATTATAGCAGTAGGGAAAGGGTTAGAAGGCATAAAAGTAAGAAGCGATACAAACATTGGAGATATAGAACTTGCGCCAGGGAAGGTATTAAAAATTGTCAATAAATATATTGAATTAGACGACAAATTTGAAGAGAAGATAGAAGAAACAGCGGAAGAATTTAAGGTGCAAGAGATAGGAGCAGTTGTTGCTGCTCAAGCCTTTTCAGTGGACGATCCAACAACCGAGAATAGAATAATAGAAATTGTAGAACAAAAAGGACTTCCGGCGACAGCAACACACGAAATAACAAAACTATATGGGTTAAAAATAAGGACAAGGACTGCAGCAATAAACGCATGTATACTTCCCAAAATGATAGAAACAGCAAACATGACAGAAGAAAGCGTAAAAAAATCCGGTATAAAGGCACCTCTTATGATAATGAGGTGTGATGGTGGCGTAATGGATGTATCAGAAGTAAGAAAAAGGCCAATACTTACGTTGCTTTCAGGGCCTGCTGCAGGTGTAGCGGGTGCCCTTATGTATGAAAAAATATCTGACGGCATATTTCTTGAAGTTGGAGGAACAAGTACAGACATCTCTGCAATAAAAAACGGCAAAGTAATGGTAAATTATGCAGAAATTGGAGGGCATAAAACATATCTTAACTCTCTTGACGTAAGAACGGTAGGAATAGCAGGGGGAAGCATGGTAAGGCTTAGTGACAAAGATATAGAAGACGTTGGACCAAGAAGCGCCCACATTGCAGGTTTACCTTATGCAGTCTACAGTGATCCCGAAGAAATAATAGAACCTGAAATAGTATATATAAAACCTAAAAAGAACGATCCTGATAATTATGTTGCAATCAAAAGTAAAAATGGAAAAGTATTTGCAGTAACTGTATCCTGTGCAGCAAACGTATTAGGATATGTAAGACCAGAAGATTATTCCTATGGTAATGTAGAAGCTGCAAGAAGGGCCTTAGAACCAATTGCAAAAAAACTTAATAAAACAGTTGAAGAAGTAGCAAAGAGAATTATGGACATTGCGAGCATGAAAGTAATAAGAGTTGTTGAACAACTTATCACTGATTACAAACTTGACAAATCTACTACAGTACTTGTAGGTGGTGGAGGAGGAAGTGCATCTATAGTTCCCTATGTTGCAAAAATGATGGGTATGAACCATAGAATAGCCAAAAACGCCCAGGTGATCTCTACAATAGGTGTAGCACTTGCAATGGTAAGAGAAATAGTAGAGCGTACCATACAAAATCCTACTGAAAAAGACATATTGTCAATAAGAAACGAAGCAAAAGAAGCAGTAATAAAATCGGGAGCATTAGATGAAACAGTAGAAATATATGTAGAAATAGACTCGCAAAAAAATATAGTAAGGGCAATTGCGACAGGAGCTACAGAGTTACGCTCGAAGGATATATTAAACAAAAATTTAGGAAGAGAAGAAATAAAAAAAATAGCAGCTCAATCAATGAAGTTTGAGTCAGCAAAAAACGTTCAGATAATTGATGAAACAGGTTCAATGTATATCGTAAAAAGCATAGAACACAGGAAGAAATTTTTTGGATTGTTATCACAAAAAATTGAAAGCGTACTGGTAATAGACAAAGAAGGAGTTATAAGACTTAACAAAAATAACGGGAAAGTATATAGAACAAATATAACAAACTTTGAAAATGATTTAAACAAAGCATTAGAGCAAAACATATTTTACGGTGATGGTGGAGCTGAAATTCCTGACTGCTTTATCATACTATCAAATAGAATAGTAGACTTATCAGGACTCATTGACAAAGGACAAATAATTTCACTGGCAAAAGTAGAAATAGGCGGTTTATCTGATAATGACCGGGTATTTATATTATTAAGTAAAAGGTGATGAGATGGTACCATCTGTATTTCTTGATAAACAACAATTAATTAGCCAGGAGTTAAAATTTGATATTTATTACAATAGGATATGTGAATTTGATCTTAATGATATACTAGAAATGGCATGGGATAGAGGAATCAAAGAGGCAAAAAAAATAAAAGACAAAAATATAAGGCAATTAATATCTCAAGAAAATATACTTGTAGAAACTGACGAAAAAAGTTATAATCCATATTATGTTATTTTTAGTGATTATAACAGTGGAGAAGAAAAGATTACCCTCTATAAAAAAAATATACAAAACATATTTATTCCTTCCATACCAGATAACTATATTTTTTGGAGAGATTACGAAAAAGTTGTAGATTTATTTCTGAGCCATGAATATTTTCACCATTTAGAAACCAAATATATTGGATTAACAAGTGAAATAAAAAAATACAGATAAAAATCGGGCCATTTGTATTAAAAAGAAAATTGAGAGCCTTGAGTGAAATAGCTGCACATGCGTTTGTAAAAGAATTTTATGATATATGGTAGGTGATAGAATGAAACTATATGACGTAGTTGTTGTTGGTGGTGGCGTATCAGGGACAGTTGCGGCAATAGCATCTGCAAGAAATGGAGCTCAAACTCTTCTAATTGAACGATATGGATTCCCTGGTGGTTCACTCACAAATATGGGTGTTGGTCCCATGATGACGTTTCATGCGGGCGATAGACAGGTTGTAAGAGGAATACCACAAGAGATATTAGATAACCTTGTGAAAGTTGGTGGAAGCCCTGGCCACGTAATTGACACAACTGGGTTTGTAAGTACTGTAACACCTTTTGATGTAGAACTTATGAAATATGTTTTGCAAAAGATGCTCATAGATAGTGGTGTAGAGATATTATTTCACAGCTATTTATTAGGCGTTGAGATGGATGGAAACAAGATAAAATCAATTAAAATTGTGAACAAATCAGGGGAAATGACTATAAAAAGCAAAATTTATGTAGATTCAACAGGAGATGCAGACCTTGCTATAAGGTGTGGCGTTGATTATTTATTAGGAAGACCTCAGGATAACTTGACACAACCGATGACAATGAATGTAAGAATAGGCAATGTGGACATAGAAAAAATAAAAGAATATATGCTAAATAATCCAACTGAATTTAGAATGGTGGATAAAGAAAAAATCATAAAAGCAAAAAGACTATCGGTAAACGGTTTTTATTCTATATTAAAAGAGGCAAGAAAAAAAAGAGAAATAAATATCGAAAGAGACATGGTGCTATTTTTTGAAACAAATACACCGGGTGAAGTTATAGTAAACATGACAAGAGTGCAAAGGCTAAACGGTACAGATATAGAAGATTTAACTAAAGGTGAAATAGTAGGCAGAATCCAAGCCATTGAATTATTTAACTTTATGAAAAGAAGAATACCTGGTTTTGAAAATTGTGTATTAATTTCAACAGGTCCACAAATAGGGGTGAGAGAGACTAGAAAAATAGTTGGTGAATATATATTGACAGCTGAAGACCTTATTTCAAACAAGCGTTTTGATGATTGCATTGCAAAAGGAGGTTATCCAGTTGATATACATTCTCCTGATGGAGAAAATGTTGTTTACATGAGACTTAAAGAGGGGAGTGATTATGATATACCATATAGAAGTTTGTATAGTAAAAAAGTAGATAATTTACTTGTGTCAGGCAGGTGTATATCATCAACCCATGAAGCCAACGCAGCAGTAAGAGTTTCACCAATTGCTATGGCAACGGGGCAAGCAGCAGGGACAGCTGCAAGTATAGCAGCAAAGGAAAACCTAAAAGTTTGGAATATTGATGTAGGGACTTTGAGAAATATTTTATTAAAACAGGGAGCTTATATTTAATGGTAAAGGTACATTAAATATGTACCTTTACCATTAAATTTTATTTATAGGTTTATTATTTTCATCTAGGAATATTACTTTGGGTTTGTAATTTTTGGCTTCCTCATCATCTATTATTGCGTAAGATATTATGATGATTATATCGCCCGTATGACACAGTCTTGCTGCTGCGCCGTTTATGCGTATCTCTCCTGAGCCTCTTTCGCCTTCTATTGCGTAAGTGTCAAATCTTGCACCGGTGTTGATGTTTAAAACTTGTACTTTTTCATTTGGCAGTATATCAGCAAGTTCCATTAAATTTTTATCAATTGTTATAGAGCCTTGATAATTTAAATTTGTCTCCGTTACAATTGCTCTGTGTATTTTTGATTTCATCATAAACCTTTGCATTATATATTTTCCCCCCACAATAGATTATCTATAAGCCTTGTTGTCCCAATAAAGCAAGCTATTGCAATAAGTGCTTTATCTTTTATATAAGTTAAGTCTTCTAATGTATCAGGATGAACGCAGGAGACATATTGGACTTTGCATAAAGGTTCTGAGTTTAAGACTTCCTCTACTTTTTTTATTATAGTATTGGCATTTCTTTCGCCATTTAAAAGTAATTTTTCGGCTACTTTTAAAGATTTCGAAAGTATTGTGGCGGCTTTTCTTTCTTCAGGATTTAGATATACGTTTCTTGAGCTCATTGCTAAACCGTCACTTTCCCTTACAATAGGAGCTTTTATTATTTCTACAGGGAAATTTAAGTCTTCCACCATTTTCTTTATCACTGCAACTTGCTGTGCATCTTTTTGTCCAAAAACCGCTATGTCTGGTGTGAAGATGTTAAAAAGTTTTGCTACTACTGTTGTTACACCTTTAAAATGCCCTGGTCTAAAGGCTCCGCAGAGTTTTTCAGTGATTTTATCTACATTTACTGTTGTGAGAAGCTCGGAAGGATACATTTCCTCAGTAGAAGGAGCAAAAACAAGGTCGCATCCTTCTTTTTCAAGAAGTTTTAAATCTCTTTCTAAATCTCGAGGGTATCTGTCAAAGTCTTCATTAGGTCCAAACTGAATTGGATTTACAAATATGCTTACAGCTACAAAATCTGAGTGTTTTTTTGCAATTCTTACAAGAGACAAATGGCCTTCATGGAGATATCCCATTGTAGGTACAAGCCCAATTTTTTTGCCTGATAGTTTTTGTTCTTTAATTACATTTCTTACATCATTAATTTTTTCTGTTACTATCATTTATTCTCCCTCTTTTCTAAAGAAAAAGAATGTTCTTCATTTGGAAATAAACCTTGTTGTACTTCTTTAATGTAGGCATTTATGCCCTCTATCATTATTTTTTCAATATCTGCGTATTGTTTTACAAATTTAGGCCTATGACCTTGTGTTATACCTAACATGTCATGGGTGACGAGGATTTGGCCATCGCAGTAAGGACCTGCTCCTATTCCAATAGTTGGAACTGAAATATTTTCTGCAATGTCTTTTGCAAGCTCCATTGGGATGCTCTCAAGCACTAGGGCACATATGCCGGCTAGTTCTAATACTTTTGCATCGTTAAAAATTTTTTTGGCTTTTTCTTTTTCTTTGCCTTGGACTTTATATCCTCCCAATTGATGTACTGATTGAGGAGTAAGTCCGAGATGGCCTACCACCGGTATTCCTGCATCTACTATGGTTTTGACTATGGAAGCTATTTCTTCTCCGCCCTCCAACTTTACGGCGTGAGCTCCGCCTTCTGCAATAAGCCTTGCAGCATTTGCCATAGTCTGTTCTTTTGATATGTGATATGACATAAAAGGCATGTCGGCAACTACAAAGGCACGATTTACTGCCCTTGAAACGGCTTTTGTGTGATGTATCATGTCCTCCATTGTGACAGGTATTGTGCTTTGGTATCCTAAAACCACCATTCCAAGGGAATCTCCTACTAAAATCATGTCAATTCCGCAATTATCAAGGATTTTAGCTGTGGGGAAGTCATAAGCAGTTAAAGCTACAATCTTTCTTCCTTCTTTCTTAAATTTCCTTAGTGTGAGAGTTGTTACTTTTTCCTCCATTTAATATACCCTCCAATTCAAAGTATTTTTCATTGTTAAAACTTCCTTTTTCATAAGCAATCTCAAGAGTTAATTTACCCAAACTTTTATAAAGCTCTTCAAGATTTGGATCTTTTATATTTTCAAGATGAAGATTTACAGTGTTTACATCCCCTCTTGCTATAGGACCTGTCAAAGCATCAGTTGTGCCTTTTTCTTTTATATTTTTTAAAGTTCCCTCCATTAAAGGGATTAAGGCATCAGGATAATTTTCAAAAGGAAAACCTGCTTCTTTTAGAAGAAGCAAACTAAATTTTGAAAGAGCTACAAGGTAATTTGAGGCTACAACACAAGCAGCATGATAAAGGGGTCTTACTATATTGTTTAAAACTATGTATTTACCTGATATTTTATTTACAATTTCTTTTCCAATTTCAACTGCTTTTTCATCCCCTTCTAAAGTGAAATAGGATTTTGGGAGAAGTTCTAAAGCTGATGATACAGAGGGACACGTTTGTATAGGATGCATTACCATGATAAAATTATTTTCATCTTTAAGAGGGTTTAAAACTTCTAAATTTAAAGCTCCACTTAAATGAGCAAAAGTTTTTTCTTTAAGTATTTCCTTGTACTGACTTAAATTATTTACTACTTCTGGTATGCTGTTGTCATTTGTGCTTATTATAATTACATCAGAATTTGTGATGACCTCTTCATAAGAAGAAAAGACACTGGATTGTGTAAATTCAGCCGATTTTTTGGCTGATTCTAAATTCCTGCTTAAAAAACCTGAAATATTAATACCATTTTGGGATAACAAAAAAGCGAGGCTTGTTCCTACAACGCCAGCCCCGACAAATCCAATTTTCAATAGTTTTCCCTCCTTTTAATTAAGACAAAAAACCTTCCACGGATGGGAAGGTAAATCTTCTTTATTTCCCGTCCCGGTCTTGTGATCCTGGCGGGGCATATAAGCCCTATTAAGTTTTTATGAAGTGTGTGGTTCTATGAAGATACCACCACTTTTAAAATAGCATAATGGGGTTTTGTAGTCAATAAAGACAATTACTATTCTAGCTTTCTTGCAAAAATGAGATAACCTGTGTGACCTACCATCAGGTCTTCTGGCCTTAACCTCTGAGGGATTAATTTATATTTTCTAAGCATAATTTCACTGACTTCTGAAATATAAAACCCATTTTTTTCAAGTGCAGCTAAACTTTCAGATACTTGATTTGTAGTGGGAACTAATATTCCTAAGTGTCCTGCAGGTTTTAGTGCTTTTCTTACTTCTTCTAAAACTTCCCATGGTTTTCTAACATCTAAGAAAAATGCGTCCAAATCTCTTTCTTTGATTCCATCATTTATAGATTTATTGTACATTATGACATTGTCAAATTCCAAAAATTCGCTGAGATTTTTTTGTGCAAGCTTATAAAATTCCTCTCTTTGTTCATATGTATATACTCTTCCATAAGGTCCCACAGCGCGAGAGAGGTATACAGTGAAAGCTCCAGAACCTGTTCCTGCTTCACCTACTCTTTTGCCTGGAAAAATGTCAAGGCGCATTGCTATGTAAGCTCCCTCTTTTGGATAGACAATTTGTGTTTGGCGCTTTAAGGAGTGCATTATGTAGTCAAAAGTATCACAATTAAGTACGTAATATTTTACTCCGTGTACTTCAAAACTATTGCCGGGTTTTATTTGGGACAAAAAATCTGTATCAATTTGACCTTTTGGCAGTCCTATTTTAGAGGTAGAGGATAGATCAACTACTTTTTTAAAATTATCTGGCCCTATTATTACTCGTTTTGTAGTGATTTTTGAATCCACATTTTATTCCCCCTTTCTTTTAAAAGGGTTTTTTATGCCTATATTATAACACATTATATTATAAAGTTACAGATTAAAGGATATTTTCAAGAGTTGGTTTTTCATTTTGGGGTATATGTCTTATTAACATTTTAATAGCTTTAAGCTGTGCCATGCTTAAATCTTTGTTTTTTGTTTCTACATAGCTTTTTAATTTTTCCATGTTTATTTCTATTTCGTCAATTTCTCTATGTTCTATCAGTATTGCCCATTTCTTGTCTATATTTTTCCATTCTTTTTCTGCTTTATCTATGTTTTTCTTTGCTTCAGTCCAGTTTTCCTTTTCTATATTTTGTTGAACTATTGTCAGCATTTTATCTAAATTTTCAGAGGTTTTATCAAGGTATTTAAAAGATACAATATCTAAAAGCAGGACGAAAGCGACAATGGATATCATCAAAGGAACTACATATCGCACATTTAACCTTCCTTTCTGTAAACAGTCAAAACTTTATTGGTATCTAAAGAGGCAAAAAGCACTTCTTTGACATTTTGTATTTTCCACATTTTAAGTTGTGCGTTTAGCCATTCCATGTCAATACCCGCTTTTTGCATATTTTGGTGCATAATTCTTCCATCGATTATTATTGGAAGAGGCAAGCCTTCGTATTGAGGTGTCAAATTTAAATCTTGTGGTGTAACTGGCCTTTTATTGGATTTTGGTATTACGCTTAAACTGCCATTTGTTTCAAGTATTGCGTATTCTACATCAGCTATGTTAGGATATCCCTTGACTCTTAACTCTTCCAAAAGGTCATTTATGTTGTACCTTTCTTTTTGGAGCTGAGATGTAAGGATTTTTCCGTTTTCAACTAAAATTGTAGGAGTACCACAGATTATAGCCCTGGCTCGCAAACTTTTTATTGACAAATAAGATAAAAAAAGCTGAGAGACTAATAAGGTTAAAATAGGTATAATACCTGATACAAGAGGTATCCCTTTGTTTTGCATAGGAATTGCCACTAAGTCTGCTATCATGATTGCTACAACTAACTCGTAGGGCTGAAGTTGACCTATTTGCTGTTTTCCCGAAATTCGCATGAATATTACGACGAGAGCATATAAAATTATTGTGCGAAAAAACAGTATCAGCATGTTTTCACCCTTTCTAAGTCTTCCATATATAGTATTGTTGAAGGATTTTGAAAATATTCATTTACATTTATTCCAATCTTTTGCAATAAAGTTTGTTAAAAAACTTTTTGTAATGTAAAATTTTCAGTGGTAACGTTTTATAACAATTTATGATATAGTATGTAAATTTACAAACTGTTATAATATAGAGGAGGGATAAATAAAAAATAGGGGTTGAAGAATATGTATAAACTTTTTGTCACAGATGCTGATGGGAGCTTATTAAATAGTAATTCTGAAATCTCTGATAAAAATAAAGAAGCAATAAAAGAGGTGATTTCAAGGGGAGTCATTTTTACTATTGCTACTGGACGTATGTTTTCTTCTATTTTGCCTTATGCCTTTGAACTTAATGTTAATGCTCCGGTGATTTCTTATAACGGTGCTTTAATAAAAGATATTTACACTAAAAAGGTGTATTATTACAATCCTATACAGACAGAAGATGCAATATTTGCAATAAGATTGCTAAAAGAAAGTGGATACCATATTAACCTCTATATTGATGATGAGTTATACGTGGAAGAAATAACTGATAGAGTAGAGTGGTACCTTTCTTTTAACAATGTTACTGTAAATGCGGTGGGGAATTTGGAGGAATTTCTTAAAAGAACGGGAAGCGTAACGGCTAAAATCTATGCGTTGAATGATATGAAAAATCCTATTTCTATTGATGCAGAAATTTACGACGAAATTTCAAAAAGATTGACCATTTCTACTTCTGGAGGAGGACATTTAGAGATTAATGCAAAAGGAGTAAGCAAGGGAAATGCTTTAAAAACTCTTGCCAATATGTACAGTATAAAAAGAGAGCAGGTAGTGGCGATTGGAGACAATCTAAATGACCTGTCAATGATAGAATATGCAGGATTGGGAGTAGCTATGGGGAACGCTCCTGACATTGTAAAAATAAAAGCGGATTATACAACTTTATCAAATGATGAAGATGGAGTTGCTCATGTAATAGATAAATTTTTCTTAAATAAAAAGACAGTAGCTGTATAGTAACCAGTTTAAACGAAAGGGAATAAAATATATTACCGCCCGGCGGTAATATATTTTTTTATTTTAGGTGATGACCATGGAAGGTATGGTTATAAAATTTATCAGTTTGGTTATTATATTTGTTGGGATTTTATATATGTTATTCTCTTTTTTGCCTCTATTTTGCGAAAAAGAACAAAAAAGAGAGTTAAAAGATGAGTCAGTCAAAAAAATTCATGAAAATGAATGAAAAAAATTGAAAAAATCTATTGACAAAATTCTTTTTAAAAAGTAAAATAACATAAAGCGAAAACGATTAATCCTGGGAGTGATGTGCAATGAGTGCAACGATAAAAGATGTGGCGAGAGAAGCAAAGGTTTCAATTGCTACGGTTTCTAGAGTGTTAAATAACAGTGCTGTTGTTACAGACGAGACGAGACAGAGAGTATTAGAGGCTATAAAAAAGACGGGATATAAGCCTAATGCGTTAGCTCGTAGTTTAAAGATCCAAAAGACTCATACTATAGGGCTTATAGTTCCTGATATTTCTAGTACTTTCTATCCTGAGGTAGTTAGAGGGATAGAGGATATTGCGGCGATGTATAATTATAACATATTTTTGTGTAATACTGACCAAAAAGAGGAAAAGGAAGTCAAATATATAGAAATATTAGGAGAAAAGCAAGTAGACGGGATTATCTTTATGGGGGATATTGTAAGGGATAGTGTTATACAAACGTTTAACGAATTTGGTGTACCAGTGGTGCTGGCAGGTACTCAGGACAAAGATAAGAGATTTCCTAGTGTTATGATTGACAATGAAAAAGCCGCATACGACGCAGTAAAATATTTGATTTCTTTAGGGCATAAGAGAATAGGTATGATTTCAGGGCCTATGCATGATCCTATAGGAGGGCTTCAAAGAATTGAAGGTTACAAAAAAGCTCTCGAAGAACACGGCATAAAATATGACCCGGAATTAGTAGTAGAAGGAGAGTTTAAAACTCGCAAAGCGTATTTAGCTATGCTAAAGCTTTTGGAATACAAGGTAGATGCAGTGTTTGCAGCATCAGATGATATGGCTGCTGCTGCCATAAACGCCATATTTGACTCAAACCTTAAAGTGCCCGAAGATATCCATGTAGTGGGGTTTGACAATACTTACATTTCTACTATTTTTAGACCGACAATTACTACAATACAACAGCCTGCTTATGATATAGGGGCTGTGAGCATGAGGCTTTTAACTAAGCTTTTAGCAAAAGAACCTATTGAAGAAATGCATGTTATTTTGCCTCATCAGTTGATTGTAAGAGAATCTACTGGCTTTGGAGAAGAAAAAAATAGCCGTTAAGGCTATTTTTTTTGTAAATTATTATGATATACTGGTGTCAGGGGGAGGTTTAGATGGAAAAATTGTTGATTATAGACGATGAAGAGATGTTTGTAAAAGGTTTAAAACTTTCTTTAGAAGAAGAAGGGTTTGAAGTTGATACTGCCTACGATGGAGAAGAAGGGCTTGATAAGGTTCGTTTAGGGAATTATGACCTTGTAATTTTAGATATTATGCTTCCTAAGTTAGACGGTTTTTCAGTGTGTAGAGAGATAAGGACTTTTTCAAATATTCCCATAATTATGCTTACTGCAAGAGGAGATGATATTGACAAGATTGTAGGGATAGAAATAGGAGCTGATGATTATTTAGCGAAGCCCTTTAATACTAGAGAGCTTATTGCGCGAATAAGAGCACTTTTAAGAAGAGCTACAAATCCTTATACTAAGAGGAAAGACGAAATAAGAAGGGGAGAACTTTATATAAATATTCCAGAAAGAGCAGTTTACAAGAGAGGCAAGAGAATTGAGCTTACAAATAAAGAATTTGAAATTTTAGTGTTGTTAGCTTCTAATCCAGGAAAAGTCTATACGAAAGATAAATTGTTAGACTTGATATGGGGATTTGATTTTTACGGTGATACTAATACTGTTACAGTGCATGTGAGAAAACTTAGAGAGAAAATTGAAGATGACCCTGCAAATCCTCAATATATTTTCACCAAATGGGGTGCAGGATACTATATGAAGTAAAGGTGATAAGATGAGTTTAAGGTGGAAAATCTTTTCTTTATATTTGATAATTTTAATAATTTCATTGGCATTAACTGGGTTTTATCTTTACCGTTATATTGAAAAAAGCTATTTAGACAATGTCAGAGTCAATAATTTAATGCAAGCCAATATGGTATCTAATTTTGTATCAAGATTTGTAGGAACCTCTTCTTCTTATCTGATTGAGCCCACTATAATGGAGTATGCAAAACAAATAAATTCAAGGATACTTTTTACTAATATAAATGGAAAAGTATTGGTAGATTCTGCTTCCTCAAAGGAATTTGAAGGAAAAGTAATAAAGGATTACAGCGATATAAAAGAGGCTTTAAATGGCAAGGGTTCTACAAGTATTCATGATATAAATGGTGTAGGTTGGGCGATGTATACTGCAGTCCCCGTTATAGCAAAAAACAATGTAGTAGGGGCAATACTTATATCTTCTTCTATAGATAACATAATAGACCTGTTAAACTCTATAAAGTATCGCATGATATATACTTTTACAGCTATTGGATTTTTGGTAAGCCTTTTAAGCCTTTTAGTGGCTTCTTACATTACTAATCCCTTAAAACGATTAACAGAAGCAGCAAATATTTTATCTCAAGGGAAATTGGATTATAAGGTGGACGTAAAAAGTAATGATGAAATAGGAAAATTGGCGAGAGCTTTTAATAAAATGAGTTTAAGCCTTATGCAGATTGATGAAGAGCGCAAAAGATTTGTTTCAGATGCATCTCATGAACTTAAAACTCCTCTTGCGTCAGTAAAGGCTTTGGTTGAATCATTAATAGATAGCAGAAATGAGGATGTACATTTTTATAAAGAAATATTGAGGGATGTGGACAGTGAAATTGATAGGATGACAAGACTAGTTAACGACCTATTAGAGTTGGCAAGAATGGACAAAATTAAATCAGTGAGAGTGAAGAAATGCGAAATTAGTGAAATCATATTGGACGTCATAGAAAGTCTCGCTCCGCTTGCAAAGGCAAAAGAAATAAACCTTGCTTTTCAAGGCAAAAGTAATGTCTTCGCAGAAGTGGATGCGGATAGATTTTACAGAATGGTGTATAATATAGTAGAAAATGGAATAAAATACACCTATAATGGTGGCAATGTCATAGTGGGTTTGGAGGAAGATGAAAATAATATTTATTTAACAATTGCTGACAACGGAATAGGTATAAGTGAAGAAACTCTTCCCAAAATATTTGACAGGTTTACAAGAGGAGATACCGCAAGGTCTAAAAAGAGCGGTGGTTTTGGCTTAGGACTCGCTATTGCTAAAGAGATAATAGACATTCATGAAGGCAAAGTCACAGTGGAAAGTAAAGTGGGAGAAGGAACTGTATTTAAAATTTCCCTGCCCAAAAAGAAAAAGGATTAAGCTTTTTTAATGATTTTTTTATGTTTATTTAATGTTTATTTAATGTTTATGTAACAAAAGTATAGTAAGATTAAACTAGAGGGAGGGAATAAAAGTGAAAAGAATTGCCTTAGTATTGATAGGTTTATTTATTTTGACATTGTCGGGGTGCTTTGCGAAAGTTAATAGCAATGATGAAAATGCTCCTATAAATCCAAAGCCTATGGTACAAGACGTATCAAAAGAGATTTCTCTTTATTTTTTAAATGATAAAATGAATGGACTTGTTTTAGAAAAAAGGCTTATTTCTAAGGATGCTGATGTTTTAAAACAAGTTGTAATTGAAATGATTAAAGGGCCGACAGATGAATACGCAAAACCGGTATTCCCTAGTGGCACAAAGCTAATCTCTATAGAATTACAAGAGGGAACTGCTTTTGTAAATTTATCCAAAGAATTTTTACAAGACAGTGAAGATGAAGAAATAGACAAATTAAGAGTTGCGGCACTCATAAATGCTTTGACCGATATACCCGGAGTTGACAGTGTTCAAATACTGGTAGAAGGAAATAAAATTGATGCGGTAGGGAAATATAAAATAGGTTTAGATCCTTTAAAAAGAATGATATTAATAGGAGATGTTTACAATAACCCAGATAGGATAAAGAAATTACAAGAGAGAGCAGATTTAGGAAAAGAAACATGGCGTTTTGACCCTATCCAACTCCTTAGAAAAGAAGGCGGGATAATAGGGATTGGAAGTGAAGATGATTTGACTTTAAAAAGCGAAGATAATGGTGTAGCTTATGTAGAGGCGATACACGATAACAAAATGTACAGCATAACATTGGTTCAGCCTCTTGGTAAAGGGAGTAACTATATTTGGGTTATAGACAATGTCAAAGCCAAGTTTACTCAAATACCTGAAGCAAATCCTCTTAAAGGAGAATCTTTCATATACGGTATAGTGAAGGCTATTGACTATCAAAACAGAATTATAACAATTGAAAGAGAATACCAGGACTCTCAGGACGTAAGAAATCAAGTAGGGCCGGATATAAAGGTATTGCCTGATGCTATTATACATTTTCAGGCGAAAGTAGGTTATGACAGCCAAGGAGGATTTAAGTATGCGGAAAAAGACATAAACTTTGCAGAAATAAAAATAGGTGATGAACTGGGTATAATACTAAATAAAGATAAAGAAGCGAGGGCTATAATAGTTTCGGATAGAAGTAACATATCTTATGAGCCTAACATAAAAGTAATATCTCCTGTAAGAAACAATGTTGTGACAAGCCCATTTAAAGTAATAGGCAAAGCGAGAATATTTGAAGGGAATGTAAATATAAGGCTTGTTGACAGCAATGGAAATGTTTTAAATGAGACTTTTGTACAAGCAAGTAATGCTGCTCCTTCTTGGGGAGATTTTGAAGCTATAATTTCTTATAAACCTTTGAAAGAGCCTCAAAACGGTATTCTTCAGGTCTTCTCTTTAAGTCCTAAAGATGGTTCTGTGCAAAACCTCGTTTCTATCCCATTAAAACTTAAGTGAATTTAGCATTTCAAGGCTAATTGAATACTTTTGGCAATTACTTCGGCTATGTTAAATACAAACCCTAATCTTACGGAATTTAAAGGAATTGAGTCATATACATCGACAATGCCTACTATTGAAATATCTCCAACAGGAGGAAGCATTTTCCCCACACCTTTTCCAGGGTACAGTGGGGCTTTTTTTATTGAGATTTTTCCTATACTTTCTTTGTCTCCCAACGAAGCATCTATAGCTATAATTTTACTATTAGGATGCTTCTTTTTTATGTATTTTATATTTTCTTCTAAGTTCATAGCATGAATCGGAGACTTTAATGTGCCGTAAACGAAATAATTTGATGGAATAGTTTTGGAAAGCAAGTCACCCACAATAGGTCCTAATGAGTCGCTTATGAATTTGTCTGTGCCGATACATAAAAAAATTGAATTAGGACTTAAATATGTACTTAAAAAATTTGATATGAAATAAATTGCATTTGAGTCGTCATATTTAAGTCTTAATTCCTCCATCTATAAATAGCCTCCTTTAAAATAAGCTGAATTAAAACCTTTATGATAAGCAATAATAAAAATGTGCAATATTAATGAAAGGAATGGTTGTTGATGAAGGGATTAAAATATTTGGCTTTGATTACTGCAATTGCTCTTTTTACTACTATGTTTATGTTGAAGACAAAGTTTGAAGAACCTATTTATTTTTCTCAACAAGATTTGTGGGATAAAAGTGAAAACCAACTTACAAAAGAAAATGAGACAGTTTGTAAAGAAGAGCAAACTGCCAGTTCAAAAGTAGATAAAGAAGAAAAAGAAATGGCAAAAAGAAATCAAGGAAGTGAAAATGCCAAAAAAGTAAGGATTTTTAAAGAGAAAATGTTAGAGGACCTGATTAAACAAAAAAACAGAGAAGTTTATGATTTGGAAAATAACAAAAAAACGGAAAAGGAAAATAGTGGCGATGACAACATAATAATTACTCCAGAAAAGATTTTACAAGTGCAAAATGAGATGAAACCTTCACAAAAAATCAAAGTAATGAATATTATCCTTAAATTAGGAACGGATGATATGAACGAAATTATGAAAATGGCTCAGAAGGGTTTGACACAGAAGGATAATGACAAAATAATGGAAATATTAAAAAATAAGCTTTCCTCTGAAGATGTTCAGTACCTTGTAGAAATAGCAAATGAATATTTTGCAAAAAAATAAACCCCTCCTTAAAATTAGAAGGGGTTTTAAATTTCGCTAAATTTATTTATTTATAAGATTTTTAAACTGATAGTTTACTTCTTTGCCATTTACCATTACAGAGATAAAACCAAAGTCATTGTATATGTCATTGGTATTGCCTTCTACGTCGGTACCATAAGTTGTGATGTATCTTATTTCATCATTTAAAGTAGTGTAAAACTTGCTTTTGCTGTTATATATAATCCACACATTTTTACCTGTATTTTTGTTAAATTCTTTTAGAGTCTCTTCAAATAAAGTAGCTTCTTTTACGTCTTTAAAACCATCACTTCCCCATACTGGTTTAGGAAGTATGACAAAAAGGTTATCTCCTTTTACGTTGCTGAGCTGTTCTTTAAACCAAGTCCATTGGTTTTTATCAGGATTTAAAAGACTTCCACTGCGATTATTAAGTACAATAAATGTTGAATTGTTATAATTATATACCTCATACTTCTCATTGGTGGTAATATATTTAACCTTCAAATTATTTAAAACTTTTTCATTTACATCTCCTAAAAATATAGCCAGTGGGTATTCTTTGTTTGCAATATCAGCCGCTTTTAAGGATATTTGCAACTTCAAAAGGGTATTGTATTTTGTATCACCAAATACCATAAATTTAAAAGAATTAGAAGTATTTTTCACAGGCACTTCTTTGTTAGCTGGGTCTATTTGTGTAAACTCTGTAACTTTAGGAAGTACTGACGTGTCAAATTGTGAACCTTGCCCTACTTTAACGGGTAAAATGGCTTTTTCTCCCAGTATATTTGCGACAAATGCACCACTCGCATCGAAATTAGAGGATATAAATACTCCCTTACTATCTATATTGCCAATGTTGTTATAAACATCCCAAGTGATACCTTGCGGTTCTATTAAAGCTCTGTAGCCTTTTATGTTCTTTGCAGTGACTGTTATGGGTACTGCTTTGTTTTTATCAACGACTATATTAGCTGGATTAAATCGTATGTCTACAGGTTTGTCAAGTGAAGTTATCTTGATAGTCCCAATAGCATTTCCTACTCTTGCAGTTATAACACCTTCTCCTACGCTTGTTGGCATAAAAGCATTACCACTAAATACTCCAGTAATTCCACTTACTGAAAACAAAACTTCTTCAGGATTAATTATGACAGGATTGTAATTTTCATCGTATCCTTTAACTGTAATTGTCCTGTGAAGTCCTTTAAACACGTTAGTATCTGATACTTCTAATTTTAAAGCGTATAGATTTCCCTTAGGAGCTGTGTTAAATATTCCTATTCCATTTACTATTTTTCTTTCATAGCCTTCAGGAGCATAATTTGCAAGTTTAGCGTCAGTATCCCCCATTGGTCTTATTGCCATTTGTGTTGACCCGCCACCGTCTAAGTTTAAAGCATCATATGCACCTAAGGATATCATTAAATTTGCCATTTCTGTTTGTGTCATTCCACGGCTTGAAGTACCGTCAACAGTGGCGATGATCAAATATTTTTTGTCCTGAGTATAGCCTATTGCTGTTCGTGCTGTGTAGCCTTTTATTTCATGAGTGAAAGGCGCAATTTTTCCGTCTTTTACAAGGATTGTGCCGCCACTTACAGCCATTTTGAGATTTTGAAAGGGAGGATTTGTATTTATGTCTTTTTGTATTATATCTCCTGGCTTTAAAGTGAGTAAATTTTCACCTACATAACCTGCACCAGCCAACACATATCCGCCTTGTGGTATTTCGACAGAAGGCTGTCCTTGACGCACTTCTAATACTCTGTCATTTTCATCTACAACGACTTCTACCAATTGAGGTACATTTTCATTTGCTCCCGGAGATGTTGTAAACCAATCCCTTGTGTACATTACTAAATACTCAAAAGTATTGCTTATTTTATTTATTGCGGCAAGAGGAAGTTTCGTGCCGTTTGGAAGAGTAACGGACATACTTTTTGACCAATATTCTATAGAGGGAACTCCATTTGCGTCAATGGAGAAAGTGGCCAGTTTACCCTCATTTGAAGGGTCTGTTATTAACCTTCCATCTTTTACTGTTGCTCCTATTACGAATCCTGTTTTTGTATCGAAGAAATCGCCGTTCACAGCAGCCACAGCACCATAAGAATTTGCCATTTCACGCACTGGCATTCTATCTTTTATGCCAGTAGGATTGAAAATTACTGATACATCAGTATATTTATCAGTTAAGTCCACTTTTAACACGTTAATGTTTATCCATCCTTCAGTCGTAAAATAGGTTATATTTTTATGTACTACTCCTTTACTTAAATTTTGTGCAAATTCTTTTGCCTCAAGGATTGTATATGTATCGGCCTTTACATTTTGCATTGGAAAAGCTAAAAATAGTAGAAGAGAGCTGATGCATAAAGATAAGATTTTTTTAATTCTCAATTATATCCCTCCAGTTGGTTTTTATTGTGTTTTTACAGGTTAATTGTACCATTGCATTATTACAGGTGTATTACAAAAACATAAATATTTGGTTAATATATTATTATTTGCTGAGTAGATAAAGTTAAAACATTAAGCTTATCCTAAGGATAGAGTTAGTTTGAAGAAAAAATTCAAAAAATTCTTTGCTTCTATTTTAAATCAATTGATTTAAAATATGACGTATTCTTAAAAAATTTAAAGATTACAAGCGATAAATCAATAAAACGGCCATTTTTAAGCTTCTATGCCTATTGTGAAATTTCATTTTTTCTATTATAATTTATTTCGTCACTGATGTCGGGATGTGGCGCAGTTGGTAGCGCACGTGCTTTGGGAGCATGGGGTCGGGGGTTCAAGTCCCTCCATCCCGACCATTGTGGTCGTATAGCTCAGCTGGGAGAGCACCTGCCTTACAAGCAGGGGGTCATAGGTTCGAGTCCTATTGCGACCACCATTTTCAAAAAATTAAATATTGTGGAGGGATACCCAAGTGGCCAAAGGGGGCAGACTGTAAATCTGTTGGCTGTCGCCTTCGATGGTTCGAATCCATCTCCCTCCACCATTGAAAAAAAAGACCGTGAGGTCTTTTTTATTTTTCTCCTTCAAATATCTTGACATGGTAAAAAAGTGTAGTATAATATTATTTGAAAGAGAAAATAATTATTTATTAATAAAAATTTGATTAAGGAGGAATCTTTTATGAGAGAAATGACGAGACACAATCTTAGTGAAGCCTATGCAGGAGAGAGCCAAGCTCACATGAGATATCAAATTTTTGCTGATGTAGCTGAAAAAGAAGGCAAACCTAATATTGCAAGACTTTTCAGGGCTATTTCCTATGCTGAATTGGTACATGCCACAAATCATTATAAAACTCTTGGAGAAGTTGGAAATACAGTAGAAAATCTTGAAAAAGCTATAGAAGGGGAAACCTTTGAAGTAGAAGAGATGTATCCTGCTTATAATGCTGTTGCAGAACTTCAAGAGGAATCTGGAGCTAAAAAAAGCATACATTATGCTATTGAGGCTGAAAAAATACATGCAAAATTGTACACTGAAGCAAAAGAAGCAGCATTAAAAGGAGAAGATATAAAGATATCAAAAGTTTACATATGTCCTGTTTGCGGATATACCTCTGTTGATGTATTGCCAGAAAAATGTCCTGTATGTGGAGTTCCTGGAGAAAAATTTGTAGCATTTTAAATATAATTTTTTAAAGAAAAGAGCATGTTTTGGCATGCTCTTTTTTGATGCAAAAATATTTGACATAGTAGATAAAGTGTGCTATAGTAGACATCAGAAAATTTAATAACATGCTCTTATCAAGAGAGGTGGAGGGAAAGAGCCCGATGAAACCCAGCAACCTGTCCTATAGGACAAGGTGCTAATTCTCTCAGAAGCATGCTTCTGAAAGATGAGGGTATGTGCCTCTTCTTTTGGAAGGGGTTTTATTTTGTTTTTAAGGAGGAATAGAAAAAAATGCGTAGGCTGTTTACATCTGAATCAGTCACAGAGGGGCATCCTGATAAAATTTGTGATCAGATTTCTGACGCAATATTAGATGAAATTTTGAAAAAAGATCCCTATGCCAGAGTTGCTTGTGAGACTGCTGTAACTACCGGTTTGGTTTTAGTAATGGGAGAAATTACTACTCAGTGCTATGTAGATATTCCGAAAGTTGTAAGGAAAGTAGTAGAAGAAATTGGCTATACTAGAGCAAAATTCGGTTTTGACGCTGATACTTGTGCGGTTATCACTTCTATTGATGAGCAATCACCGGATATTGCCCTCGGTGTGGACAAGGCATTAGAAGCTAAAAGAGGAGAACTTTCAGATTCGGAAATTGAAGCTATTGGCGCTGGAGACCAGGGTTTAATGTTTGGTTTTGCTTGCGATGAAACAGAAGAATTAATGCCTATGCCTATAATGCTAGCTCACAAGCTTGCAAGAAGACTTGCGGAAATTAGAAAGAACGGGACATTAAGCTATTTAAGACCAGATGGTAAAACACAAGTAACAGTAGAGTATGAAGATGATAAGCCTGTGAGGGTAGATTCTGTTGTAGTATCAGCTCAACATGCACCTGAGGTTGACCATGATACTATTGAAAGAGATATTATTGAACATGTAATAAAACCTATAATTCCTGAAAATATGATAGATGATAAGACTAAAATTTTTGTAAATCCCACAGGAAGGTTTGTAATTGGTGGACCTCAAGGTGATAGCGGACTTACAGGAAGAAAAATTATTGTAGACACCTATGGCGGATATGCAAGGCACGGGGGCGGAGCTTTTTCTGGTAAAGACCCTACAAAAGTTGATAGATCCGCAAGTTATGCTGCAAGATATGTGGCAAAAAATATTGTGGCAGCAGGACTTGCTAAGAAGTGTGAAGTGCAATTAGCTTATGCGATAGGTGTTGCTACACCTCTTGAAATAGGTATTGATACTTTTGGCACAGGTAAAATATCAGATGAAAAGATTTCGGAAGTTGTAAAACAAGTTTTTGATTTAAGACCTGCAGCTATAATTAGGGATTTAGATTTAAGAAGACCTATTTATAGACAAGTTGCAGCTTATGGCCACTTTGGAAGACACGACTTAGACCTCCCATGGGAGAAAACAGACAAAGTAGATATATTAAAAAAGTTGGCAGGAATATAAATTTGAAAGCCCGGGTAAACCCGGGCTTATGGCATTTTTTATATATCTTTTTTAATGCCATAGAATTTATGTTTTGTAAACGCTTCGCTACCTTAATTATACCACAAAAATTGAAAAAAAGAAATGAATTGGCTTTAATTTGCTTTAAATATAAGGTAAAATTAAATAAAGAAAAGAATTAAAACAGGAGAATCGGCTATGATTGACATAGAGGGTGTAGTTGAAGAAATAATTTTTAGAAATGAACAAAATGGTTATACGGTTTTAGAATTAAGTACCCAAGATTTAGTAGTCACTGCTGTAGGTTATATGCCTTATGTAAACATTGGGGAAAGAATTAAAATTGAAGGAGAATGGGTAGAACATCCTGATTATGGTGAGCAAATTAGGGTTTTAAATTATGAAACCTTGGCTCCCACCACTTTAGAAGGAATAGAAAAGTTTTTATCTTCTGGCTTAATTCCTGGAATAGGTCCTGTTACAGCAAGAAAAATTGTAAAAAAGTTTGGCGTTGATTCTTTAAATATAATTGAAACTGCACCAGAAAGATTAAAAGAAATAAAAGGTCTAAGCGATGAGAAGATAAAAAGAATTTGTGAAGCTTATGAAATGCAAAAGGGCATAAAAGAAGTGATGGTGTTTTTGCAGGGGTACGGTATTTCCACTGCAATGGCTATAAAGATTTATAAAGAATACGGAAACAACGCGATTGAAATTATTAAGCAAAACCCTTACAGATTGGCTGACGATATATTTGGAATAGGATTTAAAACTGCAGACAAAATAGCAGAGAGCCTAGGAGTTGACCCTCATTCTCTATATCGCATATCTTCTGGTACTCGATATGTTTTGATGCAGTATGCGGCAAATGGTCACACCTATGTGCCGAAAGAATTGTTAAAAAAAGAAGCAGCAAGTTTGTTAGAAGTAAGCGAAGAAGAAGTAGAAGATTCTTTTGTGCTTTTAGTACAAAATGAAAAAATACATATTGAAACTTTTGAAGATAATACTGTAGGAATCTACTATATACCTTATTATATAGCTGAATTACACACAGCAGAGAGATTGTTTAACATGACACTAATGGAAAATGAAGATTTAGGTTTAGATGTCCAAAAAGAAATTAGAAATTTTGAAAAAGAAACAGGTATTTTGTTGGCAGAAAATCAAAAATTGGCTGTAGAAGAAGCTGTTAAAAATTCTGTTGTTGTCATAACGGGAGGTCCAGGCACAGGAAAGACTACGATAATAAATTGTATAATACGTATTTTTGAAAAAGCTGGTAAAAAAGTGGCTCTTGCAGCCCCAACAGGAAGAGCCGCAAAAAGGATAACAGAAGCTACTGGAAAAGAGGCAAAAACTATTCATAGGCTTTTAGAGTATACTTATTCGGAAGAAGAAGGGAAGGGATTTAACAAAAATGAAAAAGACCCATTAAAGTACGACGTTATAATAGTTGACGAAGCTTCAATGGTAGATATATTGCTTATGAATGCTCTATTAAAAGCCATACCTATAGGAGCAAAGCTGATTTTAGTAGGGGATGCTGACCAACTTCCATCTGTTGGAGCGGGAAATGTCCTAAGAGATATAATAGACAGTGGCATAGTAAAAGTGATACGATTAAAAGAAATTTTTAGACAACAAAAGCAAAGCTTGATAGTGGTAAATGCTCACAAGATAAATAATGGAGAATATCCCGCCTATAACGATAAAAATAGTGATTTCTTTTTTATAAATGCCAACACACAAGAGGATATATTAAAAACCATATTGGAACTTGTGACAAACAGACTTCCTAAAGCTTATGGATTTCATCCTATTAATGATATTCAAGTACTCACCCCTATGAGAAAGGGGATAATTGGTGTTCACAATTTAAATTTAGAACTGCAAAAAACATTAAATCCCCACGACAAAACTAAAGCCGAAAAAATAATGAAGGAGTTTGTCTTCAGGGTAGGGGATAAAGTGATGCAAATAAAAAATAATTACAAGATAAAATGGAAAAAAGGCGATGAAGAAGGAGAAGGAGTGTTTAACGGAGATATAGGAATAATCCAATCAATAGACGAAGAATTACAGGAATTGACTGTATATTTTGACGATGAAAAATTTGTCACTTATGACTTTTCTGATTTGGATGAACTAAATTTGTCTTATGCTATAACAGTGCACAAAAGCCAAGGCAGTGAATTTCCTGTTGTCATAATGCCAATTACTTATGGGCCTCCTATGCTACTTACAAGAAACCTTTTGTACACCGCCGTTACAAGGGCAAAGAAATTGGTTATTTTGGTGGGTCAAGAGAAATATTTGAAATTTATGATTGACAACAATAGAATCTCAAAAAGATATTCAGGGCTTCTTTCAAGGCTTAAAAAAGCACTTTTGTATGTAAATTAAATTTTGCATTAAATAAAAGGGAATTTAGTGTAAAATGATAATTTTCAATTAATTTTAACAGAAGAGTGCCGATATAGATTATAAGAAAAAATATTGTAAGGGGTAAAAAGATGATTTTTTTAGACCTTTTATTTCCGCCAAAAACAACCTGTATTATTTGTAAAACTGCTATAAAAACAGGATATTTATGTGACAAATGCAAAAGCACATTAAAATTTATTGAGGGTAATAGGTGTAGTATTTGTGGTAAACCAACAGACTATGAAGGAACATGTCCTGATTGTTTGGAACATGGTCATGAATTTAAACAAAATATAAGTCCTTTTGAATACGATGGTGTTGTAAAAGACTTAATAGGGCGGTTCAAATATTTCAAAGAGAGAGAATTGGCACCTTTTTTTGCAGACTATATGGCTGATGCAGTTAAAAAAATGAACTGGCCTATAGATGTCATAGTACCTGTTCCTCTTCACAAAATTAGACTTGACGAAAGAGGTTACAATCAGTCAGAACTTTTGGCAAGAGAACTTTCTTATCGGTTGAATATTTTTATGTCTAAAGCTTTAAGAAGAGTGAGAAATACAACAACACAGACTGCTTTGCACAAAGAAGAGAGGATAGAAAACGTAAAGGGTGCTTTTAAAGTGACTTACAAAGATACTATTGTTGGGAAAAATGCGCTACTGGTAGACGACGTGTTGACAACAGGTGCTACTTTGGACGAGTGTGCCAAAGTCTTAAAAGAAAATGGGGCAAAAGATGTATATGTGGTTACTATAGCAACTGGCAAAAATATGTGATGGGGAGTTTGAAGTATCAAAAAGGGGATGAAAGGAAATGGAAATAAGAAATTGTAAAAGGTGCGGAAGGCTTTACACGTATACAGGAATTGATTTATGTCCAGAATGTTATAGACAGGATGAAGAAGATTTTATGAAAGTGCGGGATTATTTAGATGCTCACCCTTCAGCTACCATGCTGGAAATATCTCAAAATACACAGGTTTCTACAAAGAAAATAATGGATTTTTTAAAGGAAGGCAGGCTTATTTTAACCTCTAATAACGTCAATATAGGTCTTAGGTGCGAAAAATGTGGTAAACCAATACTTACAGGTAGGTTTTGTGACGAGTGCAAAACCAAATTAGCTAAGGAATTAATGAAAGGCTATTCAATTCAATCCGAGGATAAAGAAGAAGAAAAACAAACAGGAGAAAGGCTGTACGTTTATGAAAACCAAAAAAGAAAAAATGATTTTTATATTAAACTTTTAAATTATTAAGTCGATATTAGTAGTAGTACGGGGGTGTTAAAAATGAAAATTTATAACAACAATATTGAAAAAATAATGTCAGTTTATCGAGTAGATCCGGTAGAAAAGGTTACCAGCAAGAAAGCGGAGATAAAAGATAAAGTTGAGATATCAGAAGAAGCAATTAAACTTGCACAAAGTTCAAATGAATTTGAAAAGATTAAGAATCAAAAGATTGAAAACATAAAGTCAATGCTTAATGCAGGAACTTACAATGTAAAAGCTGAAGATGTAGCGGATGCTATTCTTAAGGGAATATTGTTGAATAAAAAAATTTAAAAAGGGTGTGCTGGCAATGGCTAATAGCCAAAAGCTTGTAGATGTATTAAGGGGAGAAACAGAAATTTACAAAGTTTTATTAGACTTAGCGATAAAAAAACTGATATTATAATTGCAGGAAAAATAAAAAATTAGATGAAATAGTGCAAATAGAAAAGCAACTTATAAAGAAACTTATGGAATTAGAAGAGCAAAGAGAGGATATACTGGAGAAGATTGATATAGAAGGCAAAATGACAATAACCGACTTGATAGAATCCATTTCTTCAGAAGAAGCAGAAAACCTTAAAGATATCAAATATAATCTGACTAATATTTTAAAAGAACTTGAAGAAAGAAACAAATTAAATGCTGCTTTAATTGAACAAGCGTTAGAATATATAAACTATTCTATTCAAACAATATCAAGTGCCTTAGAAAGTGATAATGGTGTTTATGGGAATAGTGGCAATATAAAAAGATACACCAGCCTAATTGACAAAAAGGCATAGGGGGATGAAGATGTCTACTTTTCAAGGATTAGAAATAGCAAAGACAGGATTGTTTGTAAGCCAAAAGGCTTTGGATGTCACTGGACACAATATTGCTAATGCTAATACCACTGGGTATACTCGTCAAGTAGTAGATATGGCCTCAATTGCACCACCCACTACTTTTGGCATGTATGACCAATGGGGAAAAGCCATAGGAGAAGGCGTAAAAATACAGGATATAAGGCAAATCCGCGACCAATTTTTAGACAATCAATACAGAAGGGAAAATAAATTTTTGGGCGAATGGGAAACAAAAGCGCAAGTTTTGGCCGCTGTTGAAAATATATTTAACGAACCTTCGGATAGCGGAATAAGCACAGTGCTTAATGACTTTTTTAATTCCCTTCAAGAACTTGCTAAAAACCCAGAAAGTTTAACTGTAAGAGCGGAAGTTAGAGAACGAGCTATTGCTCTTGCTGATACTTTTAATACTGTATATCAGCATCTTAATGATAAATTGAATGAATTAAATTCTACCATACAAAGTAGAATTGCCGAAATAAATTCATATGCCGACAGAATAAGCAAATTAAATAATGAAATATATAGATTTGAACTTAGCGGACAAACAGCAAATGACTTACGAGACCAGAGAAATCTCCTTGTTGATCAACTTTCTAAACTTGTCAACATCACCACATATGAAGATTCTAATGGAAATTTCAGGATTGATATAGCGGGACAAGCCTTGGTAGATGGGTCAACTGCGTTTACTATGGGTATTGACAAGGATGGAAAAGTAGTATGGGATTTGACAGGGTCATCTGTAAATCCTTCGAGTGGTATATTAAAAGGCTTACTTGATATGAGAGATGGAGATGGCAGCAACGGGATAAAAGGAATACCATATTATATAAATGAATGGAATAAATTAGCATATAGTATAGCACAAGCGATAAATGAAGTACATAAAGCAGGTTATGGACTTGATAGCTCAACAAATATTCCTCTTTTTACTGATTTTGCAGATCCGTATGACCCTGTAGTTAAATATGCTCAATTAATTAAAGTCAGTTCAGATATTCTCGATTCAAATGGCCTTCAAAAAATAGCTGCAGCATCAAGTAGTGCAACTCTTCCGGGTGACAATACAAATGCTTTGTTGCTTATAAATCTTAGAGACCAAGGTATTCCAGAACTGGATGGAGCAACTTTTGACGACTTTGCAAGGTCTTTAATATCAAATCTTGGAGTGGATGCACAGCAGGCCAATATGATGCAACAAAATCAGCAGGTCATGGTAAAACAAATTGATTTAAACAGACAATCGGTATCTGGAGTATCTTTAGATGAAGAGATGACAAACATGATAAAGTATCAAAAATCCTATGCTGCTTCTGCAAGAGTGATAACAGCTATGGACGAACTTTTAGATACTCTTATAAATAGAATGGGCATTGTAGGAAGATAAAAGGTAGGTGTAAAAAATGAGAGTTACTGACGGAATGCTTGTTACGAATTTTTTGAATGACTATAACAATAACCTTGAACGGTTACAAAAAAATCAAAATATGTTATCTACAGGAAAAAGAATATCGAGGCCTTCTGATGACCCTGTTGCAGTAGCTGCAAGCCTACGTATTCGAACAGATATGGCAAGAAACGACGCTTATACCAAAAATGCTGATGATGCAAAATCATGGTTAGATATTACTGACTCTGCATTGAGTCAATTGAATGACCTGTTACAACGTACAAGAGAATTAGCAGTTGAGGGATCTAATGGGACTTTGACACAAGAAGATATGCAAAAAATAGTTAACGAGATAGAGCAGTTAAAAGCACAGATGATACAAGTTGGGAATACTCAATACAATGGAAGATATATATTTGCAGGTTTTAAAACTACAACCCAGCCTTTTAGTGAGACCAATAATTCTTATAGTGGTGATAATGGTATAATAGAGTTTGAAATGGGACCAGGAGGAAACAAAATAGCTGTAAATGTAACTGGAGACAAAGTTTTTAATGTAGATTCGACAGGAACTTCTCAACTTCTTGTTATGATGGATAATCTAAAAAGCGCTTTAGACTCGGGAGATCATCAGGCTTTAAGCAATTTAATAGCTGATGTGGATAAGCAGATGGAAAATGTATTGGCAGTAAGAGCAGAAGTGGGTGCAAAATCAAACAGAATTGACCTCATACAAAACAGGCTCCAAAATGATAACTACAATTTCACAGCTCTTCTTTCAAAAAATGAAGATGCAGATTTGGCACAGGTTATTACAAATCTTCAAATGGATGAAAATGTATATAGAGCTTCATTAGCTGCAGGTGCGCGTATTATACAGCCCAGTCTTATAGACTTTTTAAGGTGATAATTATGAACATAGTTATACATCAAACTTTTGGCAGGATAGGTATAGACACTACTCCTGCCCAAATTTCTATAGAAAGCCAAAAAGCAGACCTTGAAATAAAACAAATACCTGCAAAAATACAAATAGACCAAAAACTTCCTCAGGTACATATAGATCAGTATCAATGCTTTTATGAAGCAGGCCTTAAAAATATTTTTGACCTTGTACACGATGAGGCACAGTGGAGTAAGCAAATAGCACTTGATGCAATAGGTAAAATTGCTGAAGATGGGCGTTTTCTTGCTTCTATAGAAAACCATCAAAATGCTATTGCAGAGTTAGCTAAAAAGGCGATGGAACATGAGGTTACATTTACAATTGACCTCATGCCAAAATCAAGACCTAAAATATGGTTTGAAGGATATTTAAATATAAATTGGCAATTAGGCGGCGTAGAGATAAAAGCGACACCCCACAAGCCTCAAGTATCAGTAGCACCGGCACATGTAAACATATATATGAGGCAATATCCATCAATAAAGATACAATATGTAGGAAATAATGTCGATAGGAGAATATGAAAGTGAGGAATTAATATGCAGATAAATACAAAAAACTTTGGTATCATAGAGTATAACCCTGAAGATGTAATTTACTTCGAAGAAGGAATACCCGGCTTTGAAAACTTACACAATTTTTTAATAATCACTGACAACAAAGAAGACATGCCTTTTAAATGGCTTCAATCAATAGATGATACTGACATAGCTTTTGTAATTATGGACCCTCGTGTGTTTAAACCTAATTATACTTTTGAAATTGATGAAGAATTAAAAGAAGAACTTCAAATAGAGGATGTAAACCACCTTCTTGTATACGTAATCGTAGTAATCCCTGATGAAATAGAAAAAATGACAGCAAACCTAAAAGCCCCTATAATTATAAATGCTAAAAATAACAAAGGCAAACAAATTATTCTTGACAATGATGAATATTTAATAAAGCATCCAATATTGGAGGAACTTAAAAATGCTTATTCTAACGCGTAAAGTAGGTCAAGCCATAATTATAGGGGAAGATATAGAAATTAAAATATTGGAAATTGACGATGGTCAAATAAAATTGGGGATTACTGCACCAAAAAATATATCTGTTTTAAGAAAAGAGCTTATAGAAATCAAAGACGAAAACATAAAAGCCGCATCTGTAAACAAAGAAGCTTTGAGTAAAATAGAAAATTTTATTAAAAAACGCTAAAGTAAATTAAAAATATATCGATATATATAGTGAAAACAAAAGATAAAGCAGTTGGCCAACTGTGGACCTTAAAAACTTAAAAAGGCAAGGATGCCAAATAAAAATTCAAGGAGGAAGGTAAAATGATTATCAACCACAACTTAAGCGCGTTAAACGCATGGAGAGCACTTTCAATTAATACTACCAACACACAAAAAGTGTTAGAAAAACTTTCATCAGGTTATAGAATCAACAGAGCTGGTGACGACGCAGCAGGCCTTGCAATTTCAGAAAAAATGAGAGCACAAATAGCTGGTTTGAATCAAGCTCAAAGGAACGCTCAAGATGGTATATCACTCATTCAAACAGCGGAAGGTGCATTAACTGAAACTCATGCAATACTTCAAAGAATGAGAGAACTTGTTGTACAGGCAGGTAACTTGGGTACCAATCAGAGCGAGGATTTACAGGCAATTCAAGACGAAATAAATCGTTTAAATGAAGAAATTACAGGTATTAGCCAGCGTACTCAGTTTAATGGAAAAACGTTACTTAATGGAGATTATTCAACTACAGCATTGGTATTCCAAATAGGTGCTAATCAAGGACAACAAATGAGTTTAACAATTGGTGCAATGGATGCTAGTACATTAGGAGTGGAAGGCATATCCGTAGCAACTTTCTCAACTTCTGCGGATATTGATACTGCATTGAGTGCGATTGATAATGCCATTAATACGGTTTCTTCTCAGCGTTCTGCTTTAGGTGCTACACAGAATCGTTTAGAACATACAATTAATAACTTAGGTGTAGCTTCAGAAAACTTAACAGCTGCAGAATCCCGTATAAGAGATGTAGACATGGCAAAAGCGATGATGGAATTCACAAAAGACAACATACTAAATCAAGCAGCGACAGCAATGCTTGAGGGAATGGCAGCATGAGCCATTTCTCACAGGCGTCCTGAGAAGCAATTCTCAGGAGTATCACCGGGTGAATTGCTGGAAAAGCCTTAGAGCCCTTTATACCACAGCATAGCCGGAAACGGCAAGTGCGATGGTTTGAAAAATAAAGGGATTGGCCAACCAGCAGCCAAGCTCCTGTACCGAAAGGTTGGAGAAGGTTCAACGATCAGGACATACCACCTATGGGCATAAAGCCTATGGTGATGAAGTCCGTAGGGTTAAAATATTTAGCCCGAAGCGCCCGGCTCCTATCAGATGACTGATAGGATGAAGATATGATCTATTCGGTATCCGAAAGGAACCGGCCTGGAGAGCTCAGGCAAATCAATTACCACAGACAGTATTGCAATTACTAAGATAATTTAAAGGGAGGCTTTGCCTCCCTTCAGTTTGTGTGCGCCCGGCATGGGCGATAGCTAGGCGGTGAAAGTCCGCTGTGGGCTTGGTAGTGGGAACCACTAGCCGAGAGCAAGGGTGTCCATCGTGAGGTGGAATCTGAAGGAAGCTTAAGGCAAAATCTCGGTCTGATGAACAAGAACCAGATAAGAGGCTGAATTGGGATGGATGAGTTTGCACATCAAAACAAAGTCCAACACTACCCGAATCCCATACAGTAAATCTGGCAGATATATGAGATGAAAGCAATCGTTCTTACCCGGGGAGGTCTCAAGGATAAGTCATGGAAGTAAAATATGAAGTGACAACCCATACAGTGATGTATGGCTGAACCTTGAGAAGTCAGCAGAGGTCATAGTACTTATCTAGACATGAATAGATAAGGAAGGACTGAACATTAGGAGGTTTCGGAAATCTTATGAACTCGAGAGATATGCGAAGACTGCAGACAACTCAACAAAGAGGCTATCCGTTGGATAGAGAAAGGGAATTTCAAAAGACAACGGAAGTGCATAGTATATCATCGGCGTCAAGGGATGGAAGAAATGATGTACTAAGAATTGTACATAATTCCTAATGAACCGCCGTATACCGAACGGTACGTACGGTGGTGTGAGAGGACGCTGAATAAAATAATTATTCAGCTCCTACTCGATTGACAAAGCGAAATTTAAGCCCCTGTTTTCTTAGTCCCGAAAACAGGGGCTGTATATATCTGGATAAAATTTTCTTTAAAGTTCCAAATAATGGGTAAAAATTTAAAGTGCCAAAAGGGCTCTTACCCCTCCTCCATAACCATGTTGCCATTTTCTTTAAATTCATGGCAGCAAAAACAAGCATCGCTTGCATGGACAATTTTTCTTTCCCTCTTAATGTTGTCCATCGCAAACCATGCTTCTCCTTTAAATCCGCAAACACTCTCTCTATTGTCTCTTTCCTTCTCTCATATACTTCTTTACAATAAGGTGTATGTCTTAAGTGTTCTGCTTCTTCTACATATCCTTCCCATATGTGCCTGAATATCCTCTTTGTGTAGTCTTTACTTTGGGTACACTTTTCTCTTAAAGGACAATTCTTGCATTTTTCTGGATTTGATTTGTACTCTCTATATCCTTCTCTATTGGTTGTGACATATGTTAGTATTTCATTTTGTGGGCATATGTAACAGTCATAATATTCATCATATACAAACTCATGTTTCTTCATAAAACCGTCTTTTGTTTTTGGTCTTGTGTATGGCACTGCTGGTATTATTTCTCTATTAAATATTGTCTTTAATATGTACGGATTTTTGTAGCCTGCATCTACTGCTATTGCTTTCGGTTTTCCTATTCTCTTTTCAACTTCTTCTAATACTTCTTCAAACATTACGCTGTCGTGGACATTTGCAGCTTCAACTTTTACTCCTAATACAAATCCGTTTTTATCGCAGGCTGTGTGAAAAGAATATGCAAAACATTTTTCTTTTCCATTTTTATTTAACATTCCACTATCTGGGTCTGTTTTGCTTACTTTTACTTCTTTCGTCTTTATTGTCTTGATTTTCTTTAATGGCTTTTTTCCATGAGCTTCTCTATCTTTGTTTATTTCTTCTTCTAGTTTTTCTTGATAAGTCCTGGCTTCTTGTTCTACTATTTCTTTGGTGTATTTCTTTTTGTTGGCACTTGCTTTTACGTGAGTAGAATCTATGAATACTTCCTCTGCATTTACTAACCCATGCCTTATTGCTTCTTCTAAAATCTTCGTAAATATTTTCTCAAATATGTCTGTCCCTTTGAATCTTCTTATGTAGTTCTGGCTAAATGTTGAAAAATGAGGTATTTCTTCTGTTAGTCCATACCCTAAAAACCATCTATATGCAACGTTTGTTTTTATTTCTGCTATTGTTCTTCTTATCGACGGTATACCAAAAAGATATTGAATAAATAGTATTTTTATCAATACTACTGGATCTATGCTTGGTCTGCCGTGATCTTCGGAATATTTGTCTTTTACTAAATCGTATATGAAATTAAAGTCTATAACTCTTTCTATCTTTCTTAAAAGGTGATCTTTTGGTACTAATTGATCTATGCTTACAAATTCTATTTGATGTCTTGCATCCTGTTTCTTTGTTAACATCTTCCTTTTCCTCTCCTCTTTTGCTTTATACTACTAAAAAACAAGGAACCCTTTTCATAATAACGGGTTCCCGATATTTTGTCAACAGTCTGAAGGGAGGCTTTGCCTCCCTTAAATCATATTTTTGGCTTTCAAGTCTCTTATTTTCCATACTATGCCCCAATACGTTCTATTTAACTTATCAGCAATTTCTTTATCAGAGAAACCTCTTTTTTTAAAGTCAATGATTTTGTCTATCTCCTCATTTGTATACGAAAGGAATTTCCGACTATAAAAATTACTTAAATTTATTATTTTGTCGTTTTTGCTTTCTTAAGGATTCTTTTCTCAATATTCAATTTATAATCCATTCCATAATCTACATTCATATTGTTCTTGAGAAAAGTGTTCTCTATAATAAGCATTTCTGTTTATTGGGACCTATGACAAATTTCCATCACCTAAAATACTACCAATAATTATATTTAACTGGTAATTGGTTGGATGCAAATCTGGAATAGTTGATAAATATTTAGCTTCTTTTGTTTTTAAAAGTAATTCATACTGTTTTTTCATATACTCTTTACTTTTTCTGATATTATATTTTGATGCTAATCTCCTCACTGATTGCTCAGATATACCAAGATGCTTTGCTAAAATTTTATTGTTCGTATTAGGATAATGTTTTTGTAAATATTCTAATTTGTCCATGAAATTATCAGTCCTTCAGATTATTCTTGCTTTAATTATGTAAATGATAAAATAAGAATGTACGAAAAGTGGAAAATAAAAATGTACAAATTTGTACATAAATTTGGTATCCTTCTGTTTGTAGGAGGGATACCAAAAATGAAAAATCTATTAGGTCAAATTAGTATATTTAAGGCTATGGAGATAAAACCTAATTTTTCAGAATTAGCAAGAGAATATGGAATAGATAGGAGAACTGTTAAAAAGTATTATGAAGGATATGAAGGCAAGCCAAAAACAAGAAATAAACAAAGTAAATTAGATAAATACTATGATGAAATAAAAGCAAAGCTTGAAATAAAGGGGGTTACGGTAAAGGGAGTATATGAATACTTTGTTTCTAAAAATTATGATATTGGGACATATTCTAATTTCAACAAATATGTAAAGAGAAAGGGGCTGAAACCTACTAAAAAAGCAAGTGGTCATCCACGATTTGAAACTCCTGCGGGAAAACAGGCCCAGGTAGATTGGAAGGAAGACATAAAATTAGTTTCGAGATATGGAGAAGAATTCGTTGTTAATGTATTTAACTATAAACTTGGATATTCAAGATATTGTGTCAATTCTCAAATTAAATCTCCAAAGATTTTCAAATTATAATGGCATTTTTTAAGTGCATAAAAGTATTTTTTCTCAAATTATTACAGCCTGATTAAAAATTTTTTTCACTTTCCAAGAGCATTACCGCCAAAATATGTTAATATCTGTTATTGAAATTTTATTTAATTAATATATAATAAAATTGAGAGTAACACAAAAAGTGCTACTCTCATAAACTGATTTCATTTTGTGCCTGGTATATTACTTCTTCGTCTATTTCTCTTAGCCTTTTAGAATACGCATAGAGTAAAGAAGCTGTTACCAGGTTATTTATTATCCTTGGGAGCCCTTTTGTTGGGGAATATATTGCTTCATATGCTGATGGTGTAAATATATCATCCATCATTCCGGCTATTTTCATTCTTGTTTTTATATAATCTTGAATTTCTTCTTTTTTTAGCCCTTGCATCACATACTTTATAGAAATTCTTTGCCTTAGTGCACTGTTTACATTGAGAGCTAGTTTGTTTCTTATGTGTGGTTGTCCTGAAAGTATCAATATATACGGGTTTTTAGAATCCATATTAAAGTTAAATATTATTCTCAAATCTTCAAGAACATCATTAGAAACCAGTTGTATTTCATCTAATATTATGACAGGAGTTATTTTCTGGCTATAGTAAAGTTCTGTTATCGCTCTTTGTATCTGGTAAAAGAGCGTTACTTTTTTGTATGAGGGTGTTTCGCCTAAAATCATAGCCAATGCTTGATAGAATTCTCTCACTGTAAGTGTAGATAAAGCGAAATAACATGGTTTAAATGTAGAACGGTTGAGGCTTTCAGCATATCTTCTTAATGCAGTAGATTTACCTGAACCGGCCTCCCCAACGATAAGTCCTATACCCCTTGTTTCTTGTAAATATTTTAACCTGGCATTTAATTCAGCAATGTCTTCACTTATGTAAAGGTCGTTTACACTTATCTCTTTAGAAAATGGATTAAATTTCATTCCAAAATATTGGGTAAACACTTTAAGGCACCTCTCTTTCAATCAATGATATCGTTAAAAGAGATTACTTTATGCTTGGTAAAATCACTTATTTCTTCATTTTCGTTTACGTCATTTTTGCCTTTTATATACGCAGCAGGAATTTTAGCATTCTCATGAAAGTTCACTTTATACGCTTCCCCCACTTTTTTGCCCTCATAATAAAGTAGAAGCGGTGTATTATCCTTAAGCCACTCAGGGTCATATCTGACTTCTAAGTGCATATTTTTAAACTTTTCTTCTGTTTCATAAAGTATATTTTCCACTTTAAGTGTAGCATCCTTATTTACCTTACGATTTACTCTTATGAGAAAACATTCATTCAACATATCTATGTTACACATATTTATTCTTGATATTTGTGACATGAAAAAATCTAAAGGACTCATGCCAATACTGCTGTGTTCTTTTCTGTTGTAATCTTCCTCCAGCCATTTAAAAAACATCATGTTGAGTTCATCTATACTCTTTACGGAGGTAGGATCTATTGTGCTTAAGAATCTCATTCTCACCGTATGAAAGAATCTTTTCTATTTTTTCCTTTTGAATGAGGTGAAAAAGGCTCAGCGTGAATAAGAGATGTGCCTAGTGAAGCACAGATATATTCCAATTGAGTGCTTCTATATATCTTTCCGTTGTCAGTGTAAAGCATTTTGGGTATCCCCCTTCTTTGCACCGCCTCTTTAAATGAGTCTCTTAAAGCTAAAAAATTCTGGGTATAGTAAAAGCGAGCATAGGTACAAAGCCTTGAAGCATCATCTATATATGGCAATAAGGTACGTTTGTCTTTTTGTTTTACCTTCTTTAATATATGGCCCATACATGACATCAGTTTGCCACAGTTCATTGATGTATTCATGGGAAAATCTCTTTGTTTTACCCTCTTTTTCTTTATCTAGAGATTTTACAGGAATGTTTTTCAAAAACCTATAGAATGTCGAAAGGGATACTTTATTCGGTGATATTATTCCTTCTCCTATCAATGTCTCATAAAGAAGTTTGTTGGGCATTTCAGGATGTTCAAGCTTCTTTTGCTTTATTTTCTCTGAAAGTTCAAAGTCTATCTTTCTGTATTTGCCTCTGTCACTTCGATAACCCGGCTTTAACGCTTCTATACCGCCTCTTAAATACTGATACAGCCACCCTCTAAGTGTCTTGGGAGTATATCTTCTCATTCCAAGATAAGGTATCTCAATAGGTTTATCGGAAAGAGCATCAAAATATTCTTTCTGATTTTTTACCTGTCCGTTTAACACCGGACTTATCAGTGGAAATCTCTTTAATGCTATAGCTTCTCTCGCTTTTTCATCAAGCATTTATATGTTCCCCCTTCACTTTTTTGATTTCTTAATCGTAATTTTAGCTCATATCTGGGGGACATTAAAGGAAAAAGCTATGTTGCTAAGAAAAAATCAAAATTTTTATTTAAATCTTTCATGTTTAATGCTAAAATTATGTGAGAGGGGCCAGAAATGATTTTTGGCAATGAGCATAAAACCGTTGGGAAAAGAGTGGTACAATGTTTATTATGTCCAAAATCTCTCTGGCCCTCTCTCTTTGAGAACTAACCTCGAATAACTTTATGTAAGGGTCTATTTGCCTTAATCCATATATGATAAAACTTAAATTATTCATTATCCTTTTGGTGTAAAAAATATATATGCTGTCTTGAAAATAGTATGGTAGGGAAGTTTCTTTTTAAGTCATTTATGAAAGAACTGAGAGTTTTTTCTCTTGTAAGTGTCTCTTTTAAAGACTTTACAATCATATTGAAAGAATACTGAAAATGAGGAATACAGAAATCAGGGAGGTAGGAAAGAGTCCTTTTGCACACAGGGCATATATACCTTCTTATGGCTATTTTTACACAGTTAGGTCCATCTAAATAGTAACGGTAGTAAAAACCGTGCTTTTTTAGTTTTACTCTGCACTTGCAGTCAGAATGAGGGCATCTGTCTGGTGGGTCAGGAAAATTGTAATCTTTACTTCTTTGCAAATATTCTTCAATGTTATCAACATGAAAAATTATTTGCATAAAACAACATCTCCAATTAAAAAATTAATGCTAAAAGAATGTGATGAATTTTTTTCACATTCCTTTAGCATTAATTTTATCACAAGATTATTTAATCTGAAAAATTTTATCGGTTTTGGGCTGAATTAATTTGAGAAATGACACTTGATGATTTTGATTTTGAGTTTCAACCAAGCATAAACAAACAAGAAATTCTTGATTTAAAAAGCTTAAGATTTGTAGAAAATAACGAAAATATATTGTTTGTAGGAACCCCCGGCGTAGGCAAGACACATCTTGCCACCGCCATAGGGATAGAATGTGCTAAGCACAGATATTCTACATATTTTATTCATTTTCAAGAATTAATGTCTCAATTAAAAAAGGCATTAGCAGAAAACCGTTTAGAGATCCGATTAAAACATTTTTCAAAGTATAAAGTGTTAATAATAGACGAAGTAGGGTATTTACCAATAGACACAGATGCTTCAAATATATTTTTTCAGCTAATATCTAAAAGGTATGAAAAGCATAGTACTATTATTACAACTAATATGCCCTTTTCTAATTGGGCAGAAGTATTTGGATCAGCAACATTAGCCAATGCAATATTGGATAGATTACTTCATCATTCGCATGTTATATCAATAAAAGGGCCTTCATATAGATTAAAGTCAAAAGTTGAATATTTTAACAGTTCTTCGAATGCATCTTAGTACATTTTTTGTACAAAATTATATTCCACTTTTTGTACAAAAATATATTGACTTTTACAAATTATAACATAAAAAGCAAAATGTTATGAAATTTTAATTTTACATTATCTTTTTGTGATAAAAAGAATTAAAGGGAGAAATACAATAGTAAAATGAAGCGATATAAAAATGACTTTGTTGCCGAAAAAATAATTAAAAAATTTTTGTGACTGTCGATGCTGGTTTACAAAAAGGAATTTGCTGTCAAAATATTATAGTAAAAATAACAATAGGAAAAAGTAGATACAGAAATTTCTTTGAGTTTCTTAAATGTCTAAAGTGCAGAGGTACAATATTTGCTTAACTTTTATCAAAATCTGTCGATATATTTAAGTAGTTAATTATGTATTAATGTACTAGAAGAATAAATATATGTCCAGGATGTTCATAGAAAAGAGACTATGTTAATAAATGTAATGAATTTTGCGTTTTATCTATTAGCAAAAGTAACAAATAAACATCTGCTACTTGCTTGAAATATCTTAAACTCCAATATTCTATAAATTAAATAAATATATAATAAGTGGCATGTATTAAAAAATAAATAATGGGGAGTGAAAGTATTGTTTGGTACATATATTGGAAATAACAGGGTGCTTGTTTCTACAAAATGGGGTGGGATGTTATTAGTTAATTCTAGTGATTTAAGCTTAACGCCAACTCTGATTATTAATGGAATTTACGATGTTGGATTAACAAATTATCTAATAAAAAATATCAAAAATGGAGATACAGTTGTTGATATAGGAGCAAATATAGGATATTTTACTGTTCTTATGGGTTATTTGGTAGGTAATGATGGAAAAGTTATTTCATATGAGGCTAATCCCAATCTTATTCCTTTAATACAAGATAATATTTCTATGAATTATATAGGGAATAGAGTTAAAATATATAATAAGGCAATATATTCGGATTTTAAAAAGTTATCTTTTTATATAACAGATAAATTTATGGGGAATTCTTCATTGCATAAGCATGATGATGGATATCTAAATAAATATAAAGGAGATTCAATAAAAGAAATTCAAGTTGATGCGGAACCTTTAGATGCAATTTACGATAATATTGACAAAATAACTTTCTTGAAAATTGATATAGAAGGTGGTGAATATCATGCCTTAAAAGGTATGGAAAAACTATTAGCATCAGGAAAAATTGAGACTTTAAGTTTTGAGCTTAATAGAGGAATGTTACAAGATGATTGGAATTTATTATATGAATTTTTAAAAATACATAACGAAATGCACTATTATATATTAAATAATAATGGAGATATTATATCGATATCTCTTGATGATATTTTTAGACATGATGAAATACCTAATGTTATTATAAAAATAAAAATATGAAAAGGGGATAATATTTTATGAATATTTTGTTAACTACGTTTTGGGAATATCCTCATGTAGGAGGAGTTTCATCTTATATTACAACATTAAAAAACGGCTTTGAATCGACGGGAAATAATGTCTACGTTTTATCATATAATAATGTTAAGGAACAAATAGGTAAACAATATACTTTAATATCACTTATTGAAAATTTTAAAGTAGTATTTTCCAGCTTGGTCAAGGAAATTTCTATAAAAAATAATATAGATATAATTGTTTGCAATGATGTAATAGCATTATTAGCTTCAAAACAAGCACAGGTAAATATTCCATGTTTACTTACAGTACATGGATATTTAGCCGATGAATATATTGCATCAAATTCAATATTAAAAGGAAGTATAGAAGAGAAATACTTAAGGTCACTTGAAGAAATTGCGTATAAAATAAGCGATAATATTATTACAGTTGGAGAGCGGTTAAAAAAATATATAAATAAGATAACACAAAGAGATGTATTTGTTATAAATAACTTTGTTGATATAAACAAATTTAAATTTATTAAAATTAATAAACCTGATAATAAATTTACTATATTATTTTCTGGTAGGCTTACTAAACAAAAGGGTGTAATTTTTTTAATTAAAGCAATGGAATTGTTGCTTAATGAGTTTAATAATATAGAACTCATTATTATTGGTAATGGCGAGGATTATCATACATTAAAAAATTATATTAAGGACAAAAATCTGGATAATTATATTAAGTTTGAAGGAATTGTTGATAATAAATTTATGCCAGAAATGTATAATAAAAGCGATGTAGTAGTAGTTCCGTCTATTAAATTAGATAATGTGGAAGAACCATTTGGAATTGTAGCAATTGAAGCAATGGCTTGTAGGAAAGCTGTTATTGCATCGGGTATAGGCGGATTACGAGAAATAATAGTAGATGGGTATAATGGCTTTTTAGTTCCAGATAAAAATCCAGAAGCAATAGCTGAGAAAATAAAGTATATTATTTTAAATCCGGAATTATCAAAAGAAATAGGACAAAATGCAAGGAAAACCGTTGAAGAGAAATTTTCGACAGAAATTGCAATAAAAAAATATTATAATATTTATAAAAAAACAATAGAAAAATATTATGAACTTAGACAATGGCCGTTCATTATAAAAAATTCTGCTACTAACATTGATAATAAAATGAGTATATTAAACGAAGAAGAAAAAAAGCTAATAGAAATCAATACTTTAATTATTGATGGAAGATACAAAGATGCAATTAATTTAATAAATTATATAAGCAATAACTTAATAAATAATAAATATAGCGATGTAATTAATTATATGAAAGCTATTAGTTTTACAAAAATTAATGATTTAGATAATGCATTTAATTATATAAGTATGATAAATTCTATAAATAATGACAAATATAGATTGCTTTATGGAGATATATTACTTTTAAAAAATAATTATTCGGAAGCAATTGAGCAGTATAGAAAATTAGAAGACGATAAGTTAAAGAAAATAAGATTATCGCTATGCGAATTTGTATCAGAAGGATATCTAAAATTAAAAAATCATGATGATTTAATTAGCAAATGCATTAATATATTTAAAGAAAATAATTATAAATTAAATATTACTTACCTTCCAATTGTGAATGGTGTTACGGGTGGAATGAGAATAATTTATGAACAAATAAATAGATTAATAGAAAGAGGACATAATGTAGAGGCAATAAGTTATTATGGTAATCCTGATTGGTTTGATTTGAAGTTAAATGTAAAAAAAATTAGTTTAGGTGAGAAAGTCGAGAAATATATAAGTAATACGGACGCTATTGTCTATACATTTTGGAATCAATGGTATGAGATAAATAATTTGGATAATACGTTATTTTTGATTCAAGGCGATGAATTTCTCTTTGATGATAATAAATTAGATACATCATTGAGAGAAACAGTTACAAATAGTTATATTTATTCAGAGAGCAAATTTTTAGCAGTATCAAGATTTTTAAAGGAAACAATACAGGAAAAATATAATAGAAATTGTACAGTTATAAAAAACGCCATTGATACGGAAAAGTTTTATTGTAATTCAGAAATTAAACAAGGGGATAAGATAAGAATAATTATTGTAGGGAATGCAATGCTTAAATTTAAAGGATTTGATGATATATTAAAAGCATTTAACATAGTGAAAGATAAAGGTTATGATTTTGAGGTAATATGGATTACACAATCACAACCAGAAATAAATCTCGAAAAATATATTAGAGTTTATGTAAATCCTCCACAAGAGAAAATTCCTGAGCTTTATAGAGTAGCTGACATATATGTAGCTGGCTCATATTACGAAGCGTGTCCATTACCACCGCTGGAAGCGATGGCTTCAGGGTGTGCTGTAGTTACGACAAATAGTGGTGGTGTAACTGAATATGCAAAAGATGGTTATAATTGTCTAATGTCAAAGCCAGGAGATTTTTATGGTTTAGCAGAGAAGATAATACAGCTTATAAAGGATAAAGACTTAAGAAAGAAATTAGTAAAGAATGGTTTAGAGACAATTAAAGAATTTACATGGAATAAAGCAATAGATGTACTCGAAGATACTTTAATAGAAAATTATTTAGATGTTAAACCTATTAAATCTTCTCAATTTACACTAAATACACTCTCTCTCTGTCTTATTACAAAGGATGAAGAGAAAAACATTGCACGCTGTATAAATAGTGTTAAAGACATTGTTGACGAAATAGTTGTTGTTGATACTGGTTCAACGGATAAAACGGTGGAGATTGCGAAGAGTTTTGGGGCAAAAGTCATACATGCAAAATGGGAGGATGACTTTAGTAAGGCTAGAAATATAGCGATAGAAAATGCTACTGGTGATTGGATATTATTCCTTGATGCAGATGAAGAAATTAGAAAAGATGATGTATCAAGAATAAGGCTGCTTTTGAATGATGATACAGTAGAAGCATATATTTTCAAGTTTATAAATTATGGAGGAACAAATATAGCAAACGGTTTGACGGAAGTGCATTACAATTTTAGACTGTTTAGAAATAATGGAAAGCTAAAGTATATTTATCCCATTCATGAAAACTTAAGAAACGTAGAAGAAAACAGATTGCCTATTTTTAAAAAAGCAGATGTAACGATACTTCACTATGGATATCTTTTAGAAACACGGATAGAAAAAAATAAAACGGAGAAATATATTAAGCTTATATCCAAGTACCTTGAAGAACATCCTGATGATAAATTCCAGCACGGTAATCTTGCAGTAGAGTATTATAATGCAAAAGAATACCATAAAGCATTGAAACATTTGCTAATAGCCACAAAAGGAATGAATGTTAATTCTCCTACTGCTACGCGGTTAATAAGATATTTGATAGCAACTTACACTGCATTAAAAGACTATGATACAGCATTAAAAATTGCTAATGATGCAAAAGCCTTTTATATTGATATACCTGATTTTAAGTTTTTTGAAGGTATGATCTACGCAGAGCAAAAGCGTTACGAAAAAGCGATAGAAATGTTTAAAGAATGCGTTGCAATGGGAGAATATAATGGAGATTTTATAACAATGGGAGGAACAGGAAGCTATCGGGCAAAATATATGGCTGCTCTTTGCTATGAAAAACTTAATAAGCTCAATGATGCAGTTAGAGAATACATTGAAATATTAAAAGAAAATCCTAGTTATCAAGAAGTGTTTATAAAATTTTTCGATGTGCTGATAAAAAATGAACCTCCTGAGGATGTGTACAGATTTTTTGAAAAACATGTTGATACTAAAAATCCTGTAAATAATGCTATATTAGCAAAGTTATATATCAATTTAGGAATGTTTGAAATGGCAAAAAGATATATTGATAACATAAATATCGATATAGAGGGATTAAACAGTTTAAAAGGAACTGTATATTTAGGGCTTAAAGATTATAAAAAAGCAATCGAGTATTTTGATATGGAGTATGGCAAAGCAAAAGAAGAAGCAACGTATCAAAAAGTGCTGTGTTATATACTTTTAAAAGAAATAGATAAGGCAAAAAATCTATTGTGGGAGATATCAGAATCTTCTGATAAGAAATTGTATATGACAATAGTTGGGGAAATGAAAGCTAAATTTGATGATATTAAAGATAGTTATTTTGCATTACTGGATTTACTTATTAGTTTAAAAGAATTTGATTTATACAATGATGTGCTAAATTTGTATGTAAATAAATTTTCTAAAGAAGAGTATGAAAAATATGGACAACTTATGATAAAATATGGGCTTGAAGAATTAGCTGTTGAAGCTTATATAAGGGCTGCAAATTTAAACAGTCAAAATCCTGAGGTATATAGATATCTTGCTGAAAGAGCATTAGGACAGGATATGTATGATGAAGCTTTATCATTGGCAGCCAATGCATTTAATATTGACAAAATGGATGTAGATAATTATGTATTGTTATACAAGATATACAAAACTATAGGAAAGCATGATGAAGCTGAAGAAATTAACAGGATGATAAAAGAGATATACCCAGAGATAGATCTTGAAGAAAGAGTGAGCTTATATTAAATGGCGGGGATTTCCCGCCATTGGTGTATTTATATTTTATTATTTTATTATACTAAAGAAATTTTATAATCAGTAAGCCACATGTTTATTTGTACGAGATAGGCAAAAAGTTGGGCTGAGCCCATAAGCTGTGAAAACCAGGCAGGGTCATAGGCTTTTGCATCTGTTTCTATGAGTTCTGCAACTATTTTTTTATCTACAAGTTGCAAAAGTGGAGATGTACTGTCATCAATTATTTGTTTTAGCCATTTTTTAACAATTATTTTAAATACCGGATTGTGAGTTTTAGGATATGGACTCTTTTTCCTATCAATCACTTCGTCTGGGATGTAACCTTTTAGAGCGTATCTAAGTATCCCTTTTTCCCTTCCGTTTAGATTTTTCATTTCCCAAGGTATATTCCAGACATATTCTACAAGCCTGTAGTCTAAAAAAGGTACTCTTGCTTCAAAACCTACTGCCATGCTCATTCTATCCATTCTGTCAAGAAGCATAGGCATAAATCTTGTTATGTTAATATAAAACATTTCCCTCATTCGGGTATTTTTGGGGTCTTCTCCGATGAGCTTTGGCACTTCATTTAAAGCTTCGTTATATCTATCATTTAAATACTCTATAGGCCTTATATATTTTACAACTTCTGGCAAAAGTAATTTCATGCGTTCCTTGACCATTCTTATCCATGGGAAGGTGTGACTTTCAACTGCTTCTTTGTTTCTAAACCAGGGATAACCTCCAAAAACTTCATCAGCACCTTCTCCTGATAGAGCGACTGTGGCTCCTTTTTTTACTTCTTTTAAAAATAGATATAAAGATGAATCTATATCTGCCATACCAGGAAGGTCTCGAGCGTACAAGGCTGGCTTTAGAGCATGTGCAAGTTCTTCATTATCTATAAATACATAGTTATGGTTTGTGTCAAGTTTCTTTGCGACAAATTTTACCCAGTCTGCGTCAGAGTTTGGTTGAAATTCGTTTGGCGTAAAATATTTATCATTACCCACATAATCTACAGAGTATGTTATAAGTTTTTGACCTTTTTGTTTTAATTCTTCATTTGCGAAGAAAGATACAGCAGTTGAATCAAGTCCACCTGATAACAATGAACATAAAGGTACGTCTGAAACAAGCTGCCTCACTGAAGAATCTTTAAGGAGATACCTTATTTTTTCCCCTGTTTTTTCAAGGTCATCTTCATGGGGAAGACTTTGTAATGACCAGTATTTGCTTATGTTTGCTCCATTTTTAGTGAATATGAGGTAATGCCCGGCTTTTAATTCTTTAATGTCTTTAAAGACACCACATCCGGGAGTTCTTGAAGGTCCCATTACAAATATTTCCGCAAGACCTTGTGAGTCTATCTCTGGTTTTACATGAGGATGTGCTAATATTGCTTTAATCTCTGAACCGAATATCAAAGACCCGTTTTTAATGGTATAAAATAGTGGCTTTATTCCGAGATGGTCCCTGGCAATAAAAAGCCTATTTTGCACTTCATCCCATATTGCAAAAGCAAATATTCCATTAAATTTTTTAACACATAAAGGACCCCATTCTATATAAGATGTCAAAATAATTTCAGTATCTGAACGGGTTTTAAAAGTATATCCCAAGGATATGAGTTCGTTTTTTAATTCATCCATATTGTAGAGTTCTCCATTGTGGATGATGACAAAATTTTTTTCACCGTATTTTTTTATCATTGGTTGACTTCCACCTTCTGGATCGATTACAATTAATCGACGATGACCTAAAGCACAATGTTTTGACAACCATATTCCAGAACCGTCAGGTCCTCTTTTTTTAAGAGTGTCTGTCATTTTTTCGATTACTTCATTTTGAAGTGATAAGTCCATATCAAAGTTAACCCATCCCGTTATTCCACACATAAAAATCCTCCTAAATTTAAATCTATAAGTAAATATATTCTCTTTTTTTGCCATTGATACATGTTATAATTTTCTAATGAACTTTTAATTTCTACATGATATAATAAAAACATAAATGTTTTAGGAGGATGCGGCTTATATGGAGAAAGTGATAAAAGAGCATTATTACGAAGAAAACGACATTGCTGAAAGAATAAAGCTTTTAAAAAAGAAATTAAATGAATGCAATATAGAGCTTCCTAAAGCTTTAGAGCTGAGCCGTGAATTAGACGAATTGATTGTCATGTACATGAAAAGAGAAAAACAAGTAAAACAGGTAAAATAAAGTGCTGTTTTACTTGTTTTTCTTTTTGCGTGAAAATTACATAAAAAAATTTAAACTTTTTAAAATATATGTCGATATTTATAATAGCAAAAAGGGAAGTTGTTACAAATGATAAATTTTTATTCCAGGAGGTAATAACGGCATGTTGCAGGGGATAAGTACTGCGGGAACGGGGCAAGTAAATTCGCAGTTTAAAAGAGATAGTGCGTTAGTAGAGGAAATAAAAGCAGTAAAAGATATACTAAGTAAACCTGTGGATGAAGATAAACTTAATAGTGAGCTTAATAAAGAAAATAGAAAAATAAGCATTAACGATCATACATATTTTGAATTTTCTGTACACAAGCCTACAAACACAATAGTGGTCAAAATTGTTGATAGCGATACAAATGAAGTTATTGACGAGATTCCTCCTGAAAAAATACTTGACCTTGTGGCAGGATTATGGAAAATAGCTGGACTTTTTGTGGATAGAAAAATATAGTTGGGGGTATGAAAAATGGATCCAATAAGTATGAATAGCTACAATGTGAGCAATTTATTGAGAATCAGTGGTCTTGCGACAGGACTCGATACTGATTCTATGGTACAGCAGCTTATGAAGGCTGCAAGTATACCTCTTGATAAATTAGAACAACAAAAGCAATGGTATCAATGGCAGCAAGAGGATTTAAGGGATATAAACACACAGCTTATGTCACTCCGAAATGACATTGTTTTTAAGCTCAAACTACAGGGGACTTTTATGGCAAAAACTGTTGCATCGTCAAATCCTTCAGTTGCAACGGCTACAGCAGGTGTAAATGCGGTAAATGGAACTTATACTATATCAGTAACGCAATTAGCTCAAGCTGCGACAACTGCAAGTACAGATAAAATTGGTGCTGCAACTAAAAATTCTGATGGAACATATACGTATAATACACTTAATAATACAGGAAACGATATATATCTTTATTTAAAGGGATTAGACGGTACAAATAAACAAATAGTAATAAAAAATGGTGCAACAATAAATGATGTAGTTGCTGCTATAAATGCTCAGACTAATGCGACAGGCGTAATTGCTACATATGATCCGGGTTTAGATAGGCTGTTTTTGGTATCAAATTTTACTGGAGCAAATTCAAAGATTGATTTTAGTGGTACTACAGATTCAACTGCCCAAAATTTTTTAACAAGTATCTTAAAATTAGATCCAAATATTTTGAACGCTGGAGGTATAACAGGACAAGATGCTGAATTTACTTTTAACAATGTTCCAATGACAAGTTCGACTAACAATGTCACAGTAGCAGGAATAAATATTACCCTTACAGGGACAAGTAATAGCACAACAACCATTACTGTTTCAACGGATGTTGACAAAATATATAACACAATAAAAAGTTTTGTTGACACTTACAATGATATAATCACAAAAATTAATACAAAGCTTACAGAAAAAAGATATTACGATTATCCACCTTTGACTTCTGAACAAAAACAAGCTATGAAAGACAGTGACATAACATTATGGGAACAAAAAGCCCGCTCTGGGGATTTGGCTAATGATGAAACTCTTATGCGAGTATATTACTCCATGAGAAATGATATTTCATCTACAATTTCTGGTGCAGGTTCTTTAAGTTCAATTGGTATTACTACAGGCCAATGGTATGAAGGTGGGAAGTTATATATTGACGAAACAAAGCTTAGAGATGCTATTGCAACCAATCCTCAATTGGTAATGAATATATTTACAGGTACCTCAACTTCTCAGGGTATTGCACAACAGCTTTACGATACCTTAAACAGTGGCATTGATGCCATAACTCAAAAAGCAGGTAGTACCACACAGCTTTATGATACAAGTTTTATAGGAAACAGAATAAGAGAAATAGATGATAGGATTGCTCAAATGCAAGATTATCTAAATAACCTTGAACAGAGATATTATGCACAATTTACACAGTTAGAGATGTATGTAAGCCAAATGAATTCACAAAGTGCGTGGTTAAGTCAACAAATAGGGGTTATGGGGAAATAGAAAGGAGTGCGGTGATGGTAAATCCATATCAGCAGTACAAAGAAAATGCCATTTTGACGGCAAGCCCTGAAGAACTGGTACTGATGCTTTACAATGGCATAGTAAGGTTTATAGAAGAAGCAAAAGGGGCGATAGAAAAAAAGATTACATGGCAGCAAATAGTGGTATACAAAGGGCACAAGACATTATTACAGAGCTCATGCTTACTTTAGATATGAATTATGATATTTCTAAAAACTTGTACAGTTTATATGACTATATGCTAAGAAGATTAATTGATGCCAATGTAAAAAAAGATGTGGCAATTTTAGAAGAAGTAAAAGGATTTGCCATAGAATTAAGAGATACTTGGAGTCTAGCCCTTAATAAAGTTAGAGAGAAAGTCTACGCGAAGGGTTGATGAGATGCATAATAATGTAGAAAAGCTTACTCAAATTGTACAGGATAAAATTGAGAGGCTGAAAGAACTTTATGAGGTCACTGAAAAAATAGGTGCCTCTATAGCTTCTAACAATTTAGAAGAATTGAAGAATTTACTTACTACAAAGCAAAAAATCATAGAAGAAATTGACAAATTAGATGCAGATTTTATCCCTTTGTATAATGCTTTTAAAAAAGAAAATAAAGTTGAAAGTATTTTTGCTTTAGAAGGGAAAATTACAGGAGAAATAAGTAGATTGAAGGCACTCTTTATAGAAACAAAAGCTCTTTTGGAAAAAATAAAAGAAAAAGACGATAAAAACCTTCAAAATATAACTGCTGTTTTCGAAAAAATAGAAAACAAATTAGAGGAATTGTCAAAGAATAAAGAAGGGTATATAGAATATCTTAAATACTATACACCTGACAGTTATTTTTTAGATAAAAAACGTTAAAAGAAGCGGGTTTCCCACTTCTTTTAGCTTGTTGACAAAGTCAAAATATCTCCTTTGCAAAAGTTTTTCATCAGTCTAAAAGAAGCGGGTTTCCCGCTTCTTTTAGATTTTGAATCTGTTTATAGTAGTAAGTAAAGTATTAGCAATATTGTCCAAATCTTGTGCGGATTTTGATATTTCTTCTATTGCAGTTTTTTGTTCCTCTGTTGCAGAAGATATTTCCTCCGTAGAGGCAGCAGCTTCTTCCGTTACTGCGGCGATATTTTGTATTGAATCTAACATTTCACTTCTGCTTTGAGAAATCATAAGCATTGAGTCATTGAGTTTATTAAGCTCCTCTACGATTCTATTTACCGCTTGCTGAATGCCGTAGAAAGTATGAACTGTTTTTGCTAAAGATTCATTTTGTTTTTCTATAGAAGCACTTGCTTCTTCTACTACTTTATGGGTATCGTCAATATTTTGTTGTATTTCTTTTATAATAGCTTCGATATTTTTAGCGGCTTCCGAAGACTGATTTGCCAATTTTCTCACTTCATCAGCTACTACAGCAAAACCGCGACCGGCTTCTCCTGCACGGGCTGCTTCAATTGCAGCATTTAATGATAAAAGATTGGTTTGGTCGGCTATTGCGGTTATTGTTTCTACAATTTTTCCTATTTCATGAGATTTTTTCTTTAAATAGGAAGTAGATTCTTTCACTTTGCTGTGCATTTGTTCTGTGATTTTAGTCTTTTCACTTAATTCTTTTATATTTTCTAATCCAGTCTTTGCTGCTTTTGTTACTGATTCAGTTTCTTTATTTATATTCTTTGAATTTTCCATTGTCACATCTAAATTTTGACTTAAAAAATTGGTAATAGTTGCAGCTTTTTCAGCTTCTTTTGCTTGCTCCTGCGCACCTTTTGCAATTTCTTCCATAGCTGCAACTACTTCATTTGTGATTTGCTCAGCTTTATTTGATGCAAAGGATACTTTTTTAGAATATTCGTATACAGAATTTGCAGCAGATAATACGTCGGTTACTAAGCTTTTTATACCATCTATCATAAGGTTAAAGCTTAAAGCTAGTTTGCCTATTTCGTCGTTTGATTTCAGGTCTACTTCTTGTGTCATATCCCCATTTGCAGCTTTGCTCATTACTGTCATGACTTTTCCTATTTTTGAAGTGATATTTTTTGAGAAGAAATATGTTATTAATATTCCTATTAAAAGGCTTATTAAACTAAAAATTATTGTATTATCTTTTATTTGAGAAGTTTTTTCAGCAAGTTCTGAAGAATCCATGGTTATTGCAGCTTTCCAACCAAAATTATTTAAAGTTTTTACAGATGCAAATTTATTTATTCCATTATCATTGTACTCAAAACTTCCTTCTTGCATAGAGAGAATCTTTTTGCCATAATCGTATTTTGTTATGTAAGAAAATAAATTTTTCTTATCTTTATCAGCGATTATAATGCCTTCATTAGAAATTAAATACACATTTCCTGTTTTTCCTACTTTTATAGAAGAAATCATGTTAGAAAGAGAATCTAAATTTATGTCAAAAGCCAAAACTCCTACGACATCAGAAGCAGCTGAAGTTAAAGAACTTCTAACGGCTTTTGAAACAGTAACTACTCCTCCATTTGTTCCATCATTGCTGTAAGGGCCAGTCCATATTATTGCATCCGGATTTTCAATAGCTTTTTTATACCATTCCTGGCTGGTAGGGTCATAGTTTGGGTCGAGGGGAAGGTCAGGAGATTGAATTATTTTTTTATCTGGTGTTGCAAAATAAATAAGAGATATTTTAGTACTTTTTGCTTTTAAAATGGTTGTAAATAAATCTTGTAAATTCTTTTTATCAGTCTCGAAATCACCTTGTCCTAAATTTAGAATTTGAGGATTGGCAGAGAGAATAGTAAGCTGAGTTTCAATATCATTTTTGAAAAGGTCTACATAATTATTTATTAGTCCTAATGTATCAGCATTAGAGATGTTGATAGTATCTTGTAAAGTTTTTGTTGACTTGCTTGTAGACATATAACCAGTGAAAGCGAGAGGAACGATTATCATAAAGGCTATGAAGGTCATTAATTTAGCAAATATGCCGCTGCCACTGTTTGAAAGCTTTAGTCTAACGTTTGCCTTAGGAATTTTAAAAAACGAAATTTTAGGGAACCTTAGTTTTGACTCTTTCTTTTGAATTCCTTTTTGCCTTTTCATTAGTTAAACACCTCCAAAATGGGTGAATTAAGTTATGCAAGCGGTTGTATAAATATATTATACCACTGTTAGATGGATTTTACAATAAAATGTCGGAATTTGTATTTTGAGATCGTAAAAATTTTATTAAAATTTTATTGCTATTTAAGGTTTAAGGTGATATAATACACGTATAATATAATCGAAAGATTATATTGAACCAAAAATTCAAAGTGAGGGGATTATTAGTTATGTATCAAGACAAAGTGTTAGTGTGCAAAGATTGTGGAAAAGAGTTTGTGTGGACAGCAGGAGAACAACAGTTTTATGCGGAGAAAGGCTTTCAAAATGAGCCTGTAAGATGTAAAGCCTGCAGAGAAGCGAAAAAAAGAAGAAACCATCAGTACAATGCTAGAAGAGACAAGAAAGCTTTTGGCATGAGCAGATAATCCCCTTACTTTTTCGCAAGAAAAGTAAAGAGGATTATACAAAAGACACCATTTTGGTGTCTTTTTTACACTTCAGAACTTTTTCCACATTGTTAAAAGCGAATTTAAAAGTTATTCACAAACTTATCCACATTATCCACAGATTTTTATTTCACAACATATTTTTTTCTTTCTAAAAAAATTTCCTGTCCTCTTTAAAGAAAAAAATATTGAAATTTTATTCATATGATATTATAATTATGAAAGCAAAAGGTCAGAAAATCTATTTGTAGCAGTTATTTATAATTGACATTTTTTATGAATTTACAAAATTTTTATAAAGAGGAGAGGAGAAGAAAAATGAATAAAAAAACATTATTTGTTTTCTTAACAATGACAATTATTTTGGGTTTAATTTTATCCGCTTGTGGCACCAAACCAGCTAATACTTTGGACAAAATTAAGGAAAAAGGCGTTATCGTAATGGGTACAAGTGCAGATTTTCCACCTTATGAGTTTCATAAAGTAGAAGGAAACAAAGATACAATAGTAGGTTTTGACGTTGATATAGCAAATGCAATTGCGAAAAAATTAGGGGTTAAGCTGGAGATAAAAGATATGGACTTTAAAGGGTTGATTCCAGCTCTTCAAGCCGGGCGCATAGATATGATCGTGGCAGGTATGACTCCAACACCAGAACGAGCTAAAAGTGTTGATTTTTCAGACCTTTATTACAACAGCCAACAAGTTGTAGTTGTAAAAAATGACAGTCCTATTTCGAAGTTTGATGACTTAAAGGGCAAAACCGTGGCTGTACAAATAGGCACCACTTCTGAAGAAGCCGCTAAAAAGATACCAGATGTAAATTTGAAGCAACTAAACCGTGTTGGAGACGCCTTTATGGATTTAAAAAATGGCAGATGTGATGCGATAGTATTGGAAAATACTGTAGCAAATGCATATCTCAAAGAATATAAGGACATGAAGATGGTTTTCATGAAAGAAATTAACACGGTAGATAATGGTTCTGCTGTTGCAGTAGCTAAAGGGAATAAGGAATTAGTGAATATAATAAACGAAGTGATAAAAGAGTTAAAAGCAAGTGGCGAATATGACAAACTTATAGATAAATGGTTTAAGCAATGATTAAAATTTAGTGGAGAATTTTAAAAACAATTCTCCACTAAAATTTTGCTGAAAGGAAGATTATTATGAGTGTAAATTTTTTGAGCATGTTAAAATACAGTCATTTATTTGTAAGTGGTCTTCTTATGACTTTAAAACTCACCTTTTTAGCAGTGACTATAGGAGTTATATTAGGCCTGATTGTTGCTCTTATTAAAATGTCTTCTATAAAACCTATAAGCTTTATAGGAGCCAGTTATGTTGAAATTATAAGAGGTACTCCTCTTTTGGTACAACTTTTATTGATATATAACGGTCTTATGCAATTTGGAATAGATATACCAGCTTTTACAGCAGGAGTTTCTGCTCTTGCTATTAATAGCGCTGCTTATGTTGCAGAGATTATAAGGGCAGGCATACAAGCTGTAGACCCTGGGCAAAACGAAGCAGCTCGTTCCCTTGGCATGACTCATGCTATGGCGATGAGGTATGTGATAATTCCCCAGGCAATAAAAAATATTTTGCCTGCTTTGGGAAATGAATTTATTGTGATGCTCAAAGAATCAGCTATTGTATCAGTAATAGGCTTTGCTGACCTTACAAGGCAAGCAGATATTATACAAAGCATTACTTATAAATATTTCGAACCCTACATCATAATTGCAGCCATATATTTTGTAATGACCTTTATCTTTTCAAGACTCCTTGGAATCTTTGAAAGGAGGTTGAGGGCTGGTGATACGCGTTAATGAGGTGTATAAAACTTTTGGCAATTTAGAAGTGTTAAAAGGCGTAAGTCTAAACGTAAATAAGGGAGAAGTCGTTGTGATAATAGGACCAAGCGGTTCAGGAAAAAGCACCCTTTTAAGGTGTATAAACCTTTTAGAGGTGCCTACTAAAGGAGAAATCTATATTGAAGGGATTAAAATAAACGACAAAAAAGTAAATATCAATAAGATAAGGCAAAAAGTAGGAATGGTTTTTCAGCACTTTAATTTATTTCCACACTTAACGGCTTTAGAGAATGTAACTTTAGCTCCTATTAAAGTGAAAAAGATGGACAAAAAAGCCGCTGAGAATATAGCTTTGGGCTTACTGGAAAAAGTGGGGCTTGTTGAAAAAAAGGACGAGTACCCTATTAAGCTATCAGGCGGTCAAAAGCAGAGACTTGCAATCGCAAGGGCATTGGCTATGCAGCCAGATATTATGCTTTTTGATGAGCCCACATCAGCTCTTGACCCTGAAATGGTAAAAGAGGTTTTAAACGTCATGAAAGGATTGGCTAATGAAGGGATGACTATGGTAGTTGTCACTCATGAGATGGGGTTTGCCAGGGAAGTAGGAGATAGAGTCATTTTTATGGACGATGGAATGATAATAGAAGAAGGGACGCCAGAAGATATTTTCTACAATACAAAAAATGAAAGGACAAAGGAATTTATAAGTAAGATTTTATAAAGGCACTCAGGAGGGAGTGTCAGACTGTAGACAAACTTTCGGAAATAGGATATTTTGCAATCGGTGCGACTTGTGACAAAGCGATAACAAAACTTAATGAGACCGAGGGTGGAGGCAGGGCCGAAGCCAAGGATGGCGGAGGCGGGCACTAAGACAAGGATGTCGAATGTGCCCGACGCTACGGAACCCGAGGGTCGAGTTTAGCTTTGTCGCTTTGGAACACTGGAGTGACGATGCAAAATATCCTATTTAAAAAATTTTTTACTTTGTCAACAAACTGGCACTCCAGAGGGAGTGTTTTTTGTTTCCACATATTGCAGGAATATTGTTTTTTATGTAGAATTATATTAAATAGAAGGATAATGAGAGGGGTTTGATACTATGAATATCACAGTAAGCGGTAAAAATGGCATGACAGTTACAGATGGACTAAGGGATGCGGTGATAAAAAATGTGAGCAAATTAAGCAAGTACTTTACTGAAGACACAGAAGTGAGGACTGTTTTAAGTGTACAGAAAAACAATCACATTGCAGAAATCACAATACCTTTTAAGGGTATTATATTTAGAGCCGAAGAAGTAAGTGACGACATGTATGTGTCAATTGATAGAGTTGTAGATAAAATAGAAAAACAAATACTCAAACACAAGGCAAAGCTTAAAAATAGATTCGGTGCTAATGAGTCAATAAGGTTTGAAATTCCACCTGTTTATCAAGAAGCTAGGGGAGAAGAGGAAGAGGCTTCCTTTGAAATAGTTAAAACAAAAAGGTTTCCAATAAAACCTATGTCACCTGAGGAAGCAATTCTTCAGATGAACCTTTTAGGACATAACTTCTTTGTGTTTACAAATGCAGAAACTGATACTATAAATGTCGTATACAAAAGAAAAGATGGGAAATATGGCTTAATAGAGCCGATAGAATAAAACTACATAAGAAGCAAAAAAATTGGGGATAGGCTCTATCCCCAATTTTTTTGTCTAAAAAGAAGGAATTTTAAATTTTATATAGAATATATTTTAAGTGTGGACAAATTTTAATAGGGTGTGAAGATAATGGGTGAAATAACAAAAGATACGGTAAATTCGATGGAAGGATACATAAACAAAATTCAAGGAGTATTATCAAACAGAGTTGTTGTAGAAAATGGTGAAATAACTGAAATCCATGTGTTAGCTGACAGCACAAGGAATGCGAAGCAGATTGCACGAGATGTGCAATCTGTTATAATGGCGCAATTTGGAATTGATATAAATCACAAGATTGTCAGTGTTGCGCAAATTGATACTGGAGAAAAACTCCAAGGAGAACACAGGCTTGTCTTTTCAAGCTATTCGTTTATAAATAATGGTCTTACCAGTGAAGCGAGAGTTATCCTCACAAGAGGCGATGAGATTTTTGAAGGATATGCTGAAGGGCCTAATACTGCAAGTAATAAGTATAGAATAATTGCCAATGCTACACTGGACTCTATTTCTAAATTGATTCCCAAAAACCATTTATTTTTGTTGGAAGATGTCGATATATTTAATATAGCGAAAAGCAGGATAATAGTTGTAGGGGTTACTCATGTGACAAATAACCAAGAGGACCTCCTTACCGGGTCTTGTCTTATAAAGAAAGATGAAGGGGAGGCTGTGGTAAAAGCCACATTGGACGCCGTCAATAGGCGCGTCATGTCGATCACATCTCTTTAGTTTTTTAACGCCCAAACCGCTTAAAAACCGTTTAGCGTAGCGTCGCCTGAAGCCTAAGGGCAGAAGAGCTATTACAGCAAAGGAGGGTTTCAGGATGAATAAAGCGACACTTATAAAAATATTATTGGTTTTAATGGCACTTGCATTAGCTGGAGGTGCAAATGTTGCTTGGGGTTAAGCGGTTTGAGGTGTTTTTTTAGATTGAAAACAGGAGGTTTATTATGCTTAACAAAAGAGTAAAAATATACATTTCTATAATAATAACAGTGGGATTATTTTTTATTATATATTCGATGTTACATATTTCTACAAATCAAATAATAGACATAATTTGGTTTGGCTTTTTTGCTGCTTTGGCTGAATCAATGCCATTATATGTAACAAAAGAATTAACTGTATCTGTTGCTTTTACAATTGATTTAATGGCAGTGCTTATTTTTGGACCTTATGAAGGTTCTTTAATTGCAGCTATAGGTGTGGGATTTCAGGTTGGCAAGTACATGGATGGGAAAATAAGACATATTTTTAATTTCCCATATTATAAGACTTTATTTAATATATCTCAATTAGCCCTGAGTGTTGGGATTGGTGGATTAATATATAGATATAGTGGTGGAGTAAGTACAACTTATATATATCCTAAATATATTCTTCCTGCACTGTTAGCAGCAATAACATATTACTTATTAAATACTATTATGGTAGCTGTATTAGTGTCTTTGCTAACTAATAGACGAATTAAATATGTCTTAACAAAAGATTTTAAATGGATGGTTCCTAATTTTTTCTTTCTTGCCTTTTTAGGCATAGTTATGTCAGAGGCTTTTATAAGAATAGGCTATGTAAGTCTTATTTTACTTTTTATACCTCTTTTAATGATTCGCTATATGTTTAAGCTTTACATGGACTCAAAGCAGTCTTATTATGACACAATAAATGTGCTTGTAAAGGCTCTTGATGCAAAGGACAAGTATACAGCAGGTCATTCAAAAAACGTAGAAAAAATTGCAGCTTTACTCTGCAGAGAATTTGGTTTTAGTGAGTCTCACACTGAAATGGTGAGGATTGCAGCCCTTTTACATGACATAGGAAAGATTGGAGTAAAGGAAGAGGTTTTAAATAAGCCAGGGAAGTTAACTGATGAAGAATTAAGCATAATAAAAGAACATCCTCAAAAAGGTTATGAAATATTGAAAGAAGTCCCTACGTTAAAAGAGGCTTCTCTGTGGGTAAAATACCATCACGAGTGGTATAACGGAAGTGGATATCCCGATGGGATAAAAGGTGACGAAATACCATTGGAAGCTCAGATACTTTCTCTCGCAGACGTTTTCGATGCGTTGGTTTCAGACAGGCCCTATCGAAAGGCTTTTTCCCAAGAGGGAGCATATGAAATAATTGTAGGAAATGAAGGGACGCAGTTTAGCCCTAAAATAATAAATGCTTTCAAAAAAGCTTTTGAAAAACACAGGGAGGAATTTAAGCATGATATTTGATTCATTAGGTGCTTCTCTAATTTACGGAACTTTAAGAAGAGGGAAAATCAGTGGAATCGCTGATATTGATATAAAAAAGCCCAGCCTTTTTATAGCGGCATTTGCCTTGGAGTTTAGCATGCTAAACCTTGCTAACAAATTTCATGTGATTATGGAATACCGGTCTTATATACACTTCTTTGTATATCTTTTGCTTTTCCTAGGATTGTGGTACAATAGAAATAACAAGTATTTTAGGATAATAAGTGTGGGAGTGCTTTTAAACTTTATTGTAATATTTGCCAATGGAGGAAGAATGCCTGTATCCATTGATGCTTTAAAGGCAGCGGGACTTAATAATCTCATACCAGAGCTTCAGGCAAATAAAATTGCTACCCATCAAGTTTTGACAAATTCTACACGGTTAAAATTTTTAGCAGATGTTTTAGTGTTACCGAAACCTTATCCACTGCCAAAAGCCTTCAGCATAGGAGATTTTATAATGGCAACAGGTACATTTTTACTTGTTACAAATGCAATGCTTAAAAAGGTGAAGAGTCATGACGGCACAAGAAAGAAGGAATAAAATAGTTGAAATTCTAAAAAACGCTAAAGAGCCTATATCTGGCTCTGACCTTGCCAAAAGATTTGGTGTTACAAGGCAGGTTATTGTGCAAGATATAGCTATTTTAAGGGCTAAAGGGATTAAAATATTATCTACCCCTCAAGGCTATATAATAGACATTGTAAAAGAAAACACTGTAAAAAGAGTTTTTGCTGTCAAACACGGATACGACAGGACAGAGGAGGAGCTAAATTTAATTGTTGACAATGGTGGGAAGGTGTTAGATGTAATCGTAGAACATCCCTTCTATGGAGAGATAAAAGGGCTTTTAATGCTTTCTTCAAGATATGATGTAAGTAAATTCATGGAGTTTGTAAAAGAAGGGAAAGCTACCCTTTTATCCTCTCTGACGGATGGAGTGCATCTTCACACTGTTGAGGCGGAGAGTGAAGAGGTATTGGACAGAATACAAAAGGCTCTAGAAGAAAAAGGCTTTTTAATAGAATGACGATTTATAGCCACTTTAAAAAATTTTTAAAAAGTGGTTATTTTATTATTGACAGGTGTATATACATCTGTGTATACTATAATTGTGAAAATTAAAGGATGGGGGTTTTAACGTGAAAACAAGAGAAATTACTCTTGGAGGGCTTTTAGCAGCATTGGCACTTGTAATACCTTTGGCTTTTGGAGGAGTATTAGGAATAGTTATTCCGCCTTTCTCAGCAACATTAGCATCCCACGTGCCTGTAATGCTGGCAATGCTTATAAGCCCTGTAACAGCGGTATTTGTAGGTGTTGTATCTGCGATAGGATTTTTAATAAAATTGGGACCTGTAATAGCAGCAAGAGCGGCAGTTCACGCTGTGTTTGGCTATGTAGGAGCGAAAATGATACAAAAAGGATATTCTTTTCCCGTGGCGTTAGCTGTTACACTTCCAATACATGCTGTTTTAGAAGCAATTGTGGTGATACCCTTTGGTTTTGACTTTTACAAGGCGCTCGTGGTTGTGGGAGTAGGTACGATGATTCACCACACAATAGATTCGGTAATTGCATTGGCACTATTTTACGTATTAAATCCTATTTTGAAGTTTAAAGCTGTGGACATAAAAAATTAACCTTTTAAAAAGGAAACGTCTCATTTTGAGATGTTCTCAGTCTGTAGACAAACTCTTTATGATGTATTGGCATTTTGCATAAGTGAAGCGACTTGACAGAGCAGCAACTAAACTTAGCGAGACCGACAGACGAAGGCGGGGCCGAAGCCAAGGAGGGCGGAGGCGGGCACCTGAGACAGGGATGTCGAATGTGCCCGGAACCCCGCCTGAGTCAGAGGTCGAGCTTTAGTTTAGTCTGTGATGTCACCTGGAGCGAACGATGCAAAATGCCAATAAAAATGGAACTTTGTCTAAGACAGAGAATGCATCATTTTGAGACGTTCTTTTTTGTGAAAATTGTATGAAGGGAGTGTAAAATATTCTTGAAAAAAACTGCTTTTTATTGCCATAAAGACTGCATAGTGATATAATATATAGTTGATTAATAACCTTAGAAGGTGATAAAAATGTTGGGCTTAGTTGAAAAAATATTTGGCAGCTACAGTGAAAGAGAAGTTAAGAGATTGGAACCAATTGCCGATAAGGTTTTGTCATATGAAGATCAAATGGCAAGACTTACGGATGCAGAGCTTAGGGCGAAAACAGATGAATTTAAAAATAGATTGAAAAATGGTGAAACTCTTGATGATATACTTCCCGAGGCTTTTGCGGTGGTAAGAGAGGCCGCTTGGAGAACTCTTAAAATGAAACATTTTAGAGTGCAGGTGATAGGCGGCATTGTCCTTCACCAAGGACGCATTGCTGAAATGAAAACTGGTGAAGGTAAAACCCTTGTCGCGACATTACCTGCATATCTTAATGCTTTAGAGGGCAAAGGAGTTCACATTGTAACTGTCAATGATTACTTGGCAAAAAGAGACCGCGATTGGATGGGCAAGATATACGAGTTTTTGGGGCTGAGCGTTGGAGTAATACTTCACGATATGGGCCCTGAAGAAAGAAAAAAAGCCTATGCTGCTGATATAACCTATGGAACCAACAACGAATTCGGTTTTGATTACTTAAGAGACAACATGGTTATATACAAAGAAGACATGGTGCAAAGAGAACTTAATTATGCTATAGTAGACGAGGTAGATAGCATACTGATAGACGAGGCAAGGACTCCTCTTATCATATCTGGCATAGGCGAAAAATCCACAGACATGTATAAGTTAGCCGACAGATTTGTGAGGACTTTGAGAAAAGATGAAGATTATGTAGTTGATGAAAAAGCAAAGGCTGTAAGTTTGACTGAAAAAGGTGTAGTTAAGGCAGAAAAATTTTTTGGAATTAAAAACCTTGCTGATATTGAAAATATGGAAATTTCTCACCACATTAACCAAGCCTTAAAGGCCCATGCTATAATGAAAAGAGATATAGACTATGTGGTAAAAGATGGTCAAGTCATCATAGTGGACGAATTCACTGGAAGGCTTATGTTTGGAAGAAGATACAGTGAAGGACTTCATCAGGCTATTGAGGCTAAAGAAGGAGTTAAAGTAGAGAGGGAAAGCAAAACTTTAGCCACCATAACATTCCAGAATTACTTTAGAATGTATAAAAAATTAGCTGGTATGACAGGTACAGCTCAAACAGAAGAGCAAGAATTTAGGGCTATTTATGGATTAGATGTTGTAGTAATACCGACTAATAAGCCGATGATAAGAATAGACCATCCTGATGTGATATACAAAACAGAAGAAGCCAAGTTTAAAGCTGTTGTTGAGGACATTGTAGAACATCATAAAAAAGGTCAGCCTGTTCTAGTTGGTACAATTTCTATTGAAAAATCTGAAAAATTAAGCGCCATGTTAAAGAAAAGAGGGATACCTCATCAAGTATTAAATGCAAAGTACCATGAAAAAGAAGCAGAGATAATAGCACAGGCAGGAAGAAAAGGAGCAGTTACAATTGCTACAAACATGGCAGGCCGTGGTACTGATATCCTTTTAGGAGGTAATCCTGAATTTATAGCTAAGAAAAAGATGCTTGAGGAGGGCTACTCAAAAGAAATTATTAACGAGGCTGCAGGATATGGCCCTGTTTCAGGCGAGGAAGTTAAAAAAGCCCGCGAGAGATATTTTGAGCTTCTTGAAGAGGCGAAAAAAGAGACTGAAAAAGAACACGATGAGGTTGTAAAGCTGGGTGGGCTTTACATTATAGGTACTGAAAGGCACGAAGCTAGGAGAATAGACAATCAGTTGAGAGGACGTGCAGGCCGTCAAGGTGACCCAGGAGAATCAAGATTTTATATATCTTTAGAAGACGACCTTATGAGACTTTTTGGCTCAGAAAGAGTAAAGAACATGATGGACAGTCTGGGAATTGATGATGACCAGCCCATAGAGCATAAGATTTTGACAAAACAAATAGAGCAGGCCCAGAAAAAGGTAGAGGGTATAAACTTTGACACTAGAAAACACGTTTTGCAGTATGACGATGTAATGAACAAACAAAGAGAGATAATATATGCCCAAAGGAGAAAGGTACTTGAAGGTGAAAACTTAAAAGAGTCTATTCTTGAGATGGTAAAAAGTATAATAGAGAGAAATGTTGAGATATATACTGCAGGAAGTAAGTATCCTGAGGAATGGGATATAAAAGGGCTTTTAGACCATCTTTACGACATGTTCCTTGAAAAAGACAGCGTGGTTATTGATGTTGATATAGATAGGCTTGACAAAGAGGTTTTGACTGACATAATATATGAAGAGGCAGTAAGACAGTATGAGAAAAAAGAGGCAGAAATTGGTCCAGAACAAATGAGGGAAATCGAAAGAATAGTTCTTTTAAGAGTTGTAGATACTAAGTGGATGGACCACATAGACGAAATGGACCAATTGCGGCAGGGAATAGGCTTAAGAGCTTATGGACAAGTGGACCCTCTTATTGAGTACAAAAAAATAGCTTTTGATATGTTTGAAGACTTGATACAAAGCATACAAGAGGATACTGTTAAATTCTTGTATCACATTCAAATTAATAAAGACAATATGATTCAAAGAGAACAGGTGGCGAAACCTATTTCCACTAATGTAGACGCAGAAGATAAAAAACAGCCAGTTGTTAAAGGCAAAAAAGTTGGCAGAAATGACCCATGTCCTTGTGGCAGTGGTAAAAAATATAAAAAATGTTGTGGTGCCAATATAAAATACTAAAAAGGAGAGATGCGGTTTGTTGCAAGACTACAAAGCAGAAGTTTCAAACATGATTGAAGAAATAAAAGAAATGGGGGTTTCTCTTTGACATAGAAAGTGTCAAAAGAGAAATAGAAGAAATAGACAAAAAGATGTCTGATCCTGCTTTTTGGAGCGATATAAAAAAGTCACAGGAATTAGCTAAAAAACAAAAAGCCTTAAAAGAACTTTTAGAAGAGTACAATTCTCTTGTGTCAAAATGGGAAGACTTAAATACACTTATTGAATTGGGTTTAGAAGAAGGGGATGAGTCGATAACTGATGAAGTAGACAAGGAATACAAAGAGCTCAAGAAAAAGTTAGAGGATTTAAAGATAAAAACCCTATTAAATGGACCCTATGATAAAAACAATGCCATACTTTCTATTCATGCAGGCTCAGGTGGTACAGAGGCTCAAGACTGGGCGGAGATGTTACTTCGCATGTATACAAGATGGGCTAATGACAAAGGCTTTGAAGTAGAAACCATTGACTATTTGCAAGGAGAAGAAGCAGGAATAAAAAGTGTCACTCTTATGATAAAAGGGCCTTTTGCCTATGGATATCTTAAATCAGAGGCGGGTGTTCACCGCCTTGTGAGGATATCTCCTTTTGATGCGGCAGGTAGAAGGCATACTTCATTTGCACTTGTGGAAGTACTTCCTGAATTAGAAAATGATATTGAAGTGGAAATAAGGCCTGAGGATTTAAAAATTGACACTTATAGGGCTTCGGGTGCGGGAGGACAGTATGTAAATAAGACGGAGTCTGCTGTAAGGATTACTCACCTTCCAACAGGCATAGTGGTTTCATGTCAAAGTGAAAGGTCTCAGATTCAAAACAGAGAAACTGCCATGAAAATGCTTAAAGCTAAACTTTTGGACCTCATGATGAAAGAGAAGAAAGAAAAAATCGAAGACTTAAAAGGAGAGCACAGAGAGGCGGCATGGGGCAACCAAATAAGGTCGTATGTCTTCCAGCCTTATACCCTTGTTAAAGACCACAGGACAAATTATGAAGAAGGAAATGTCAATGCTGTAATGGATGGAGAAATAGATGGATTTATAAACGCTTATCTAAAGCAAAAATCACAAGGGATATCTTAAAAAGGTATCCCTTTAAATTTATGTGAGAAAGGGGTAAGTTATGGATAGGGTAAAAGAAACGTTAAAAAAAGAATTTAATCTTAAAGACTTTCAAGTGGAAAATACAATAAAGCTTATTGATGAAGGAAATACAATTCCTTTTATTGCAAGGTACAGGAAAGAAGCAACAGGAAGTTTGTCAGATGAGGTTTTAAGAAATTTTTATGACCGACTTACATATTTGAGAAACCTTGAAGAGAAGAAACAGGATACTATAAGGTTAATTGATGAACAGGGAAAACTGACAGAGGAGATAAAAGCAAAAATAGAAAATGCTACAACTTTACAAGAGGTGGAGGACATATACAGGCCTTTTAGGCCAAAAAGAAGGACAAGGGCGACCATTGCGAAAGAAAAAGGCTTGGAACCTCTTGCAAAGGTTATTTCTTCAAATGAGGTAACAGATGGGGATGTAGAGGAATACGCAAAGCCTTATCTTAATGAAAATGTTCCAACAGTTGAAGAAGCATACCAAGGAGCAATGGATATAATTGCAGAGGATATATCTGATGACGCTGATATAAGGAAATACATAAGGAGTTTTACATGGAATAACGGAATTATAGTGACACAGGCATTAAAAGAGGAGAGGTCTCCTTATGAGATGTATTATGACTATAAAGAAGCTGTAAAGACAATACCGCCTCATAGAATACTGGCGATAAACAGGGCAGAAAGGGAAAAATACATATCTGTAAAAATTGAGATAGATAGTGAAAGGATAATAAATAGGCTTATAGAATCAAAAGTAAATAAAGCTTCAATATTTGCAGAGTATTACAAGAAAGCAATTGAAGATTCCTACAAAAGGCTTATTGCGCCTTCAATAGAGAGAGAGATAAGGAATGCTCTTACGGAAAAAGCAGAAGAAAAGGCAATAATAGTTTTTAAAGAAAATCTAAAAAGTCTTTTACTCCAGCCGCCAATAAAAGGACATGTTGTCATGGGATTCGACCCTGCCTATAGGACAGGATGTAAAATTGCTGTTGTAGATGAAACGGGAAAACTTTTGGACACTGCTACAGTATATCCTACTCCTCCTCAAAATGATTTTGAAAATTCTAAAAAGGTTTTAAAAGAGTTAATAGAAAAATACAATGTCACTTTAATCGCTTTGGGAAATGGAACTGCTTCAAGAGAGAGTGAAATGTTTATAGCAGAGCTTATAAAAGAACTTTCAAGAGAAGTAAAATATGTGATAGTGAATGAAGCAGGGGCATCAGTCTATTCTGCTTCTCCAATAGGTACAGAGGAATTTCCTGATATAAACGTAAGTTTAAGAGGAGCTATCTCACTGGCGCGAAGGCTTCAAGACCCATTGGCAGAGCTTGTAAAAATTGATCCAAAGTCCATCGGGGTAGGACAGTATCAACACGATGTAGACCAGAAAAAACTGGGAGATGCTTTAAACGGTGTTGTAGAAGATTGTGTAAACAGCGTAGGTGTTGATTTAAACACTGCATCAGTATCTTTATTAAAATACGTTTCAGGAATAAATGCTGCTATTGCCAAGAATATTGTAGAATATAGAAATCAAATAGGGAAATTTACAAATAGGGAGCAGCTTAAAAATGTAAAAAGGTTAGGAGAAGCCACTTTTACACAATGTGCCGGTTTTCTAAGGATTTTAGATGGAGACAATATCTTTGACTCAACAGCAGTTCACCCAGAGCGTTACGAAACCTTAGAAAAGCTTTTAAAAAATTTGGATATGAGAAAGAAAAACTAGATAGAAAAAAGTTAAAAGATTTTGCTAATTCTTTAGAAGAATACGGATTAGAGAGGATTTCAGAGGAATACGATATAGGACTTCCTACACTTTATGACATAGTTTCAGAGCTTAAAAAACCTGGAAGAGATCCCAGAGAGGATTTGCCTAAGCCCATTTTAAGGTCTGATGTAATGACTATAAATGAGCTAAAACCAGGCATGGAACTTATGGGAACAGTTAGGAATGTCACTGATTTTGGCTGCTTTGTAGATATAGGGGTTCATACTGATGGGCTTGTTCACATTTCTGAGATGTCTCAAGGCTACATAAAGCATCCTCTTGATGTGGTTTCAGTGGGAGACATTGTAAAAGTGAGAGTTTTAAGTGTTGACATTGAGAGAAATAGAATTTCTCTTTCAATGAAATAAAAAATTTTTAATTAGTACCCCCTAAAAATTTATTTCTTCCTCCGAAATTATATAGTGAAAATAAGGTAAATCAACTAAAGGAGGAAGAGAGTATGAAGAAAATATTAGCTTTTGTGCTTATGGGGTTACTCGTTTTTTCTTCTGCTTTAACAGTCTATGCAAAGCCAGATAAGGCGAAACATGAGCTAAAAATTAAAACAGAAACTAAATTAGAGGCAAAAGGAGAAACTAAAAATAAGGTAGAAGTCCAAACGCAGACAAAATTAGAAGCTAGCGTGAAAGCTAAGGAATTTAAAGGGAAGGTATTTGTCAACAAAAAAGAGATTAAATTTGACGACGTACCTCCAGTGATAAAAGATGAAAGAACATTAATTCCTGTGCGAGCTGTAATGAACGGCTTGGGAGCAAAAGTGGATTGGGATCGAGAGACTAAGACGGTTACTATTACAAAAGGCGATACAACAATTCAACTTGTTTTAGGTGAAACAAAAGTTTTAGTAAACGGTAAAGAATATACTTTAGACGTTCCGGCAATGGAAATAAGTAATAGAACATTTGTGCCAGTTAGATTTATATCTGAGATTCTAGGGGGAAAAGTAAATTACGATAAAGAAACAGGAGATATAGAAATTGAAGAAGAGAATCAAACGGAAATAGACAATAATTCTGAGGAAAGTACAGTATCTCAGGATGTGTACGCAAATACAAATGAAACAGTCACAAACAGTGTATACGGCACCGATGAAGAAGTAGAGGGAAATGATTAAAAAATACATAGGCAATTGGATGTTGCAAAACCGGCAGTAAAATGCCGGTTTTTTGTATAGACAGTGCTTTTATTGACATGGCTTTGAATGAATCCTAAGTAAAGTTAGATTTTTAATGAGATTCTAATGTTTTACAGCTTGATACTGCATGCACCTCAATATATAATAAAATATAGTTTAATAAATTTACTGAGGTGTGGGTGGATGAAAATTAACAAAACCAATATAGTAAATTTAATTTTAATAGTCATTTTTGCCATTGCATTAGTAATGGTTATGGTGAGTTTTGGAAAGGATTTAACTATACTAATTAACAGTCCCGATAAATTTAGGCAGTGGATAATGAGCTTTGGAAATCTTGGTATTATTGTATTTATAGGAGTTCAAATACTTCAAGTAATTGTATTTGTCATACCAGGAGAAGTAGTGCAAATTGCAGGGGGATACCTTTTTGGGACTTTTTTAGGCACTTTGTATTCTGTTATAGGTATTACCATAGGTTCTCTTATCTGTTTTTTAATAGCGAGAGTTTTAGGTTATAATTTTGTGAGAAATATTGTGTCGGAGGAAAATTTGGAAAAATTTGATTATATTATAAATAACCCTAAAGGAGAAACTGTTCTTTTTTTATTGTTTTTTACACCTGGAATGCCTAAAGATGCTCTTTCCTACATTGCAGGAATTACACCGGTTAAGTTTTACAATTTTTTCATCATTACTCTTTTTGCGAGACTTCCAGGCATATTTTTTTCAGCCTATATAGGGGCAAATTTGGGAAATAAAAATTACTTTATGGCAGGAATCGTTGCAATTATCGCAGTATTATCGTTTTTAATAGGAGTTTATAAAAAAGATGTCATAATGGAAAAATTAAAAAACTTTAAAAAAGTAAGATTTGACGTGGTTGAACAGAAAAGTTTAGTGAATATGTTTTGTAAAGATAATGATTTCATAAAATTGTTTCTTTGTGCTATAATGTTAATATATAATGAATTCAGGGGGGAATTATATGTACTTATTAAAAGGTGGAAAAATCCTGACAATGACCGGCAAAATTTATGAAAAAGGAGACGTGCTCATCGACGACGGGAAAATTGTAGATGTTGGAGAGGATTTGATTGCTCCTTTGGATGCAGAAGTGATTGATGTTCAAGGCTTAACTGTTATGCCGGGCTTAATTGATGCTCATTGCCATCTTGGAATGTGGGAAAACGCTATGGGATTTGAAGGAGCAGATGGAAACGAAGCGACAGACCCTATAACTCCGCAACTTAGAGCGATTGATGGAATAAATCCAATGGATAAGTATTTTGAGGAGGCTTATCAAGCAGGGGTTACGACTGTTGCGACAGGTCCTGGCAGTGCTAATGTTATAGGAGGACAGTTTGCAGTTATAAAAACTTATGGTAAAAGAATAGATGATATGATAGTAAAAGAACCAGCAGCGATAAAAGTCGCTTTTGGCGAAAATCCTAAATCCGTTTACCATGAGCAGCATAAAATGCCTTCAACTAGAATGGCGGTTGCGGCTCTTTTAAGGCAAGAGCTTATAAAAGCTCAGGAGTACATGGAAAAGATGGAGCATGCAGAGGAAGACAAAAAACCTGAAAGGGACTTAGGTCTTGAAGCATTGGTAAAAGTATTAAAGAGAGAAATTCCACTGAAAGCTCATGCTCATAGAGCAGATGATATTTTTACAGCTTTAAGAATTGCAAAAGAATTTAATGTAGATATAACCATTGACCATTGTACTGATGGCCATTTAATTGTTGATGAATTGGTGAAAGAAAATGCTAAGGTTATTGTGGGACCTTCATTGTCTGAAAGGTCAAAGATTGAGCTTGTAAATCTAAGCTTTAAGACAGCAGGTATTCTTTCAAAAGCAGGACTTACAGTTGCGATAATGACAGACCACCCTGTAATACCTCTCAATTACTTGCCTCTATGTGCTGCTTTAGCTGTAAAGGATGGTATGGATGAAATGGAGGCTTTAAAAGCCATCACCATAAACCCTGCGAAAATTTTAGGAGTTGACGACAGGGTGGGAAGCATTGAAAAAGGGAAAGACGCTGATATTGTAGTCTTTGATGGAGATCCATTGGAAGTGAAGACAAGGACAAAATATGTATTTATTAATGGGAAATTAGTACATAAAGCATAAACTGTCATGGGGCTATTTATTTAGAGGAGACTGAATAAATAGCCTCATAATTTTTTATAACTTTAAAAAATTTTTTATGCAGTCTGAAATTCTATGATTTATTTTTATTCATGCCATGTTTTATTTGGGGAATTTTTAAGGCTTTATCTTGGGATATTTGAATAATTATTTAAAACTTTACAAACAAAAGATTTTTTTAAATTATTTTTATACAAAACGTTTACATTAATTTACTGAGTTAAATTGCAAAAGTTATTTTATTGGTTTATACTATAGGTGTATAAAGTTGATGGATAGGTAGTATAGTAAAAGGGACAGAGGGGGTTACAGAGTTGGAGAAAAACACAAATTGCTTGCGAGTCTATTCTGAAATTGGAAAATTAAAGTCTGTCCTCCTTCATAGGCCTGGTAAAGAATTAGAAAGGTTGACGCCTGAGTTTTTAAGTGAGCTTCTTTTTGATGATATTCCCTGGCTTAAAAGGATTCAGGAAGAACACGACAAATTTGCGCAAGCTTTAAAAGAAAACGGAGTGACAGTTTATTATTTAGAAGATTTATTGGAAGAGGTTTTACAGGATACTGGAATAAAAGAGTTTTTTATATATGATTTGGTTTCATATATGAATACTTCTTTAGAAGTTAAGAAAACAATTACAAATTTTTTAAAGGAAAGAACCCCCAAGGAAATAGTGGACTACGCTATTGCAGGACTTTTGAAAAAAGAAGTGCATGAGGTGGAGCCTCAATCTTTGGTGGATTATGTCTATAAGGATTCCCCATTTTTTATAAATCCTTTGCCAAACTGCTATTTTATGAGAGACCCTGCTGTGGTCATTGGCAATGGTGTGATGATAAGCAGTATGAAGACAACTGCTCGAAAGAGAGAAGCCATGTTGCTTAAGTATGTTTTTAAGCATTCTAAGACTTTAAAAGTACAGGAGAATCTATTGTGGTATGATTATCGTTCAGAGTATCCTATTGAGGGGGGAGACGTGTTAGTTCTCAGCAAAAAAGTAATAGCTATTGGAATAAGTGAAAGAACTTCCCCACAGGCAATTGAAGAAATTTCTCTTACTCTTTTAGAGAGGGGAGAAGAGTTACAAGAGATAATCGCTTTAGAAATTCCAAAAAAACGAACTTTTATGCATCTTGATACAGTTTTTACTATGGTGGATGTGGACAAATTTTTAATATATCCTGGTATAAAAGAAAAATTGAAGGTTTATAGGATTACAAGAGGAGAAAAGGGAACAATTAGAGTGAAGGTAGAAGAAGACTTTACAAAAGTTTTAGAGACTTCATTGGGCCTTGATAAAGTCAATTTAATTGAAAGTGGAGGAGGTGACGAGATAACAGGAGCAAGAGAACAGTGGAATGACAGCACGAATACCTTGGCCATTGCTCCAGGAGTTGTAATGGCATATAACAGAAATGAGATAACCAACACCACCTTAGTAAATCATGGAATAAAAGTTATTGAAATTGAAGGCTCTGAATTAGTGAGGGGACGCGGTGGCCCAAGATGTATGTCGATGCCTTTAAAGAGAGAAGATATATAAACCTTTTGACTAATAGGGTAAGATAATATAAAATTAATAAAGTGAAATTACTAAAAGGAGGATGACTATGGCATTTAATTTAAAGGGTAGGAGCTTATTAACTTTAAAAGATTACACCCCTCAAGAAATAACATATATTTTAGACATTGCTAAACAAGTAAAAGCAGAGAGGAAGGCAGGGGTTGTACATCAAAGATTTTTAGGTAAGACTATTGCTCTCATTTTTGAAAAGAGGTCCACAAGAACGAGGTGCGCTTTTGAAACTGCCTTTGGTGAAGAAGGAGGACATCCAGTATTTTTATCAACAGATGACATTCAGTTGGGAGCTAAAGAATCAATAGAGGATACTGCAAGAGTTTTAGGAAGGATGTTTGATGCAATAGAGTTCAGAGGCTTCAAACAAGAAACCGTGGAAATTTTGGCAAAATATGCAGGTGTTCCTGTGTACAATGGCTTAACTGACGAATATCATCCAACTCAAGTTTTGGCTGACCTTATGACAATAGAAGAAGAATTTGGGAGTTTAAAAGGAAGAAAGCTTGTATTTGTAGGGGACGGAAGGAATAACATGGCTAATACTTTAGCGGTAGGCTGCGCTAAGATGGGGATGCATTATGTGATTAATTCTCCAAAAGAATTGTGGCCTTCACAAGAGTTCATAGATGAAATCAGGCAAATGGCAGCTGAAAATGGAGGAACTTTTGAACTTACTAGTGTGCCAGGAGAGGGCCTTGAAGGTGCAGATGCTATTTACACCGATGTGTGGGCGTCAATGGGAGAAGAAGCAAAGGCTACAGAGAGGGAAGCTCTTTTGAGACCTTTCCAAGTGAATGAGGAAATGATGAAAAAGACAGGAAGAGAAGATACTATATTTTTGCATTGCTTGCCCGCAGTAAAAGGACAAGAAGTTACTTTTGATGTTATAGAAGGTAAACAATCTAGAGTGTGGGACCAAGCAGAAAATAGAAAACATACAATTAAAGCTGTGATGATTGCTACTCTGCTTTAAAATTGGTTACAGGGGAGGACATTATGAGGGAAAAAGTTGTTATTGCCTTAGGAGGGAACGCTCTGCAGGATGTGAATACGCCTCCTACTGCAGAGGCTCAAATGGAAGTAGTGAAGAGGACAGCGGGGTATTTAGTGGATATAATTGAAAAAGGGTATTCCGTTGTAATTACTCATGGCAATGGTCCTCAGGTGGGGAATATAGTCATACAAAATGAAGTCGCATCAAAAGTTGTCCCTGCAATGCCTTTTGATGTGTGTGGGGCAGAGAGCCAGGGTATGATAGGATATATGATTCAACAGGCATTAGGAGAAGTTTTGAAGGAGAGAAATATCAGAAAAGAAGTAGCAACTATTATAACACAGGTTGTAGTGGATAAAAATGACCCTGCTTTTAAAAAACCTACAAAGCCAATAGGGCCTTTTTACACAAAAGAGGAAGCTGAAGTTTTAATAAAAGAAAAAGGTTATGAAATGGTAGAAGACAGTGGAAGAGGATATAGAAGAGTTGTTCCCTCCCCTGACCCAAAAGAAATTGTAGAACTTAATACAATAAAGTTACTTGAAAAAAATGGGGTAATAGTAATAACAGTTGGGGGAGGAGGAATCCCTGTTATTAAGGAAAATGGCAATTTAAAAGGAGTAGCTGCCGTAATAGACAAGGATTTGGCTTCTGAAAAATTGGCAGAAGATATTGGTGCAGATGTGCTGTTAATTCTTACAGCTGTTGAAAAGGTAGCAATAAATTACAACAAGCCAAATCAAAAGTTTCTTGACAAAATGACAGTGGAAGAGGCAATAAAATACATGGAAGAAGGCCATTTTGCACCAGGCAGTATGTTTCCAAAAGTTAAAGCAGCAGTGAGGTTTGCAAAGTCAAAAGTAGGAAGGCGAGCTATAATTACTTCTTTAGGCAAAGCATTAGAAGCTTTAGAGGGAAAAGCAGGCACAGTTATAAGCTTATGAAAATAAATTAAAAATTTTTCACAAAAACTATTGACAAAGAGAGATAAAAGTGAGAGAATAAAATTAAAATTGAATAAGATGAAGGTAAATCTTCGGGGCAGGGTGAAATTCCCGACCGGCGGTATAGCCCGCGAGCCGCGCATGCGGTCGATTTGGTGAAATTCCAAAGCCGACAGTGAAAGTCTGGAGGGGAGAAGATTTTCTTTTTGTGCCTATTTTTGCAAAATAAATCACAAAAAATCCTGAAGATTTATCTTCAGGATTTTTTTAGTAAATAAAATTGGAGGGATGAATTGTGGAAAAAACCAAAACACAAGCCATAGTAAAAGTGGGATTTCTTTCTGCTACAGCTTTTATACTGATGTACTTGGAATTTCAGGTACCTCTATTCCCTGGCTTTTTAAAGCTGGATTTTAGTGACGTACCTGCATTAGTTGCTTCTTTTGCTATGGGACCTTTATATGGTGTAATGGTCGAGCTTATTAAAAACATAATCCATGCTACTATAACTCAATCGGGTGGCATTGGAGAAATTGCAAATTTTTCTGTGGGTTCTATATTTGTATACACAGCAGGCATAATATATCAATTCAATAAGACGCGAAAAAATGCCCTTATATCTATGGCGATTGCTACAGTTGTGATGGCTTTTACCGCTTCACTTTTAAATTACTATGTTTTTCTCCCTTTGTACCAAAAAGTTATGGGATGGCCTATGGATGCTATCATTGGTATGAGTAAGGCTGCAAATAAAAACATAGTGGATGTTAGAACCCTTATAGCTTATGGTATTTTTCCTTTTAATGTGCTAAAAGGAATTATGCTTTCGTTAATCACTTTATTGATATATAAAAAGCTTTCACCAGTTTTGAAACATTGATTTTTTTGAGAATCCTCAGCGCATGCTGGGGATTATTTTTATTTTTAATTTGTTAAAAGATAGTATATAATAAAGTTATAACGAGTGGGGTGAGAATTGGTGAAGAAGACTTATATTTGCAAAAATAAAGATGAGACCATTGCTTTAGGAGAAAAATTAGGAAGGCTGTTAAGGAGTGGAGATATAATTCTTTTATATGGTGAGCTGGGAAGTGGCAAAACTGTTTTTACAAAGGGAATTGCAAAGGGGTTAGAAATAAATGAACCAATTACCAGCCCGACTTTTACTTTAGTCAATGAACATAGAGGAAGGATTTCTCTCTATCATTTTGATTTATATAGGTTAGATGATTATACGGCCCTTTATGACATAGGTTATGAGGAATATTTTTATGACGAAGGAGTTTGTGCAATTGAATGGCCTGAAAGGTTAGGACCTTTACTTCCGAAAGAAAGGTTAGAAGTGATAATTCAAAAAGGAGAAAAAGAAGATGAAAGAGTTATTTTATTTAAAGATTTTGGAAGACGATATGAGGAGCTTTTAAAGGAGATGGGGCAATGAAAATTTTGGCAATAGATTCTTCTTCTAAAACTGCTACTGTTGCATTAGTAGATGAAAAGGGGATAATAGGAGAATACTCTATAAATTATCTAAGGCATTCAGTAATTTTAATGCCTATGATAGATGAACTACTTAAAAAGTGTGAAGTACCGATAAATCAAATAACTCATGTGGCTGTTTCAGAGGGACCGGGCTCTTTTACAGGGCTTAGAATTGGTGCTGCCACTGCAAAAGGTTTGGCTTATGCTCTTAACATACCTATTGTAGGAGTATCTTCTCTTTTAGCTCTTGCATATAATGTCAGTGAATTTGAAGGAATAATATGCCCTGTCATAGATGCTTTAAATGAAAATGTTTATGGAATGCTGATAAGAGGTGGTAATTTTGAAGTTTTAATAGATGCTGGGGTGTATTCTTTAGAGGAAATTACGGAGTTGGTAAGCAATTATTCTGACAAAGTGTTGTTCGTAGGAGAGGGTGTTTATTCCTATAAAGATAAATTACAAGAGATGATAAGGGATAAAGCTTTATTTGCAAAGGACAAAGATAACATGGCAAGAGCTGCCTCCATAGGAGAGCTTGCTATTCAAAAGATAAAAAAAGGAGAAGTGATTAGTTACTTTGATTTCAAGCCGATGTATATCAGGAAATCGGCTGCTGAAATTCGTTTAAGTGGCGAGGGGAGTTAATTAATGGATGTTATTATAAGGCCTATGAGGAAAGAAGATGTGGAGGAGGTCTTGGAAATTGAAAAGCTAAGTTTTAGCACTCCTTGGTCTAAAGAAGCTTTTATAAGTGAAGTTACAAAGAACAGCTGTGCTAAGTATATAGTGGCGGAAGTTGACAACAAAATTGTGGGTTATGGAGGATTTTGGGTGGTTGTAGATGAAGGTCATATAACCAATATAGCAGTTCATCCGGAATACAGATCTAAAGGAATTGGAAGTAAAATTATGGAAGGTTTAATTGACCTTGCTAAGAAAAATGGAATAACTGCCATGACATTAGAGGTGAGAGAATCAAATATAACAGCGCAACATTTGTATGCAAAATATGGCTTTAGACCATTAGGTAGAAGAAAAGGCTATTATCAAGATAATAATGAGGATGCAATTATAATGTGGAAATACGACTTGTGATGGTGGTGAAATAATGGATAAAGATGTAATAATTTTGGGAATAGAATCTTCCTGCGATGAAACAGCCGCAGGAGTTGTTAAAAACGGCAAAGAAGTATTGTCAAATGTAATATATTCTCAAATAGAGGTTCACAAAAAATATGGTGGCGTAGTGCCAGAAATAGCTTCAAGAAAGCATATTGAAGTAATATCTTTTGTAGTGGAAGAGGCGTTAGAAAAAGCTAGACTAACTCTTGATGAAGTAGATGTAATTGCTGCTACCTATGGGCCAGGATTAGTAGGTGCTCTTTTAGTTGGTTTGTCTTATGGCAAAGCTTTAGCTTATGCAAAAAACAAGCCTTTTATAGGAGTAAATCACCTAGAAGGTCATATAGCTGCAAATTACTTAGGAGGTGAATTTGCTCCTCCTTTTATTTGCCTTGTGGCTTCCGGGGGACATAGTCACATTGTTTTTGTAAAAGATTATGGAGAATACGAAGTAATGGGACAAACAATGGATGATGCGGCAGGAGAAGCCTTTGACAAAGTAGCAAGAGCTTTAGGGTTGGGGTATCCTGGAGGGCCTGCTATTGAAAAGGCTGCAAAGCTGGGGAATATGGAAGCTATTGAGTTTCCCAAATCTTTTATGGAGGAAGGAAATTTTGATTTTAGTTTTAGTGGGCTTAAAACGGCGGTTTTAAACTATTTAAATAGACAAAAGCAAAAAAGAGAAGAGATAAATGTTTATGATGTGGCGGCTAGTTTTCAAAGAAATGTGGTGGAGGTCTTGGTAAAAAAATTAATTGATGCAGCAAAGAGGAAAAATATTGGCAAAATTTCTATAGCAGGAGGGGTAGCTTCTAATAGTTTTTTGAGGGAAAAATTAGGAGAAGAAGCGAAGAAAATTGGAATAAGAGTCCATTATCCTGATAAAATTTATTGTACAGACAATGGGGCAATGATAGCTGCTGCCGCTTATTATGACTTTATAAAAGGGAAAACATCTGGCTTGGATTTAAATGCCATTCCTTACTTAAAGATTGGGGAAAAAATTTGACTGTTGAAAATGTGGAAATCTGTCGAAGTTTATGATGTATTGCCTTTTAAGGTCTGTGGATAACTTTGTGGATATTGTGCTTAAATATATTTCATTGTATTTACTGTAATAAAATAGAATGAAAATATATTAAAAATAAATCAAAATTTTAAAGCTTAGGGGGGTTATTATGAGAAATATTTTGCTTTTCACAAAATTAAATGACAATTACATAAAAGAAATTAAAGAGCAAATGGAGGGATATGACGTTCTTTACGTTCAAAATGAGGAAGAGGCTGAAAAGTATGTAAAAGATACAGAGATTATCATAAGCTTTGACTTTGAATTTTATTCCAATATTGTGGACAAGGCTTCAAACTTAAAATGGATTCATCTTTTGAGTGCAGGTGCAGATACTCTTTCTTTTGAAAAACTGAAAGAAATGAAGGTAATAGTTACTAATTCTAGAGATGTCCACAAATATCAAATTTCACAACAAGTCATAGGCTATATGCTTATGGTTGAGAGAGCCCTTAACGTTTTTGTAAGAAATCAAATGAAAAAAGTATGGGATAGATCTGTTAGGGTTTCAGAGCTTACAGGTAAGACTGCTTTGATAATAGGAGTAGGAAGCATAGGAGAGGAAATTGCAAGACTTTTAAAAGAATTTGGCATGAAGGTCTATGGTATAAGAAATTCGGGCAAACCTTCTTTGTATGTGGAAAAAATGTATACCTCTATTGAAGATTGTGATATATTGCCACTTGCCGATTATGTAATATCTATACTTCCTTTGACTAAAGATACTTATCACTTGATAGGAGAAAACGTATTTAGCAGGATGAAAAATACCAGTTACTTTATAAATGTTGGGAGAGGAAAAGTAGTGGATGAAAAAGCTTTAATAAATGCGCTTGAGAATAAGGTTATAAAAGGGGCTGCACTAGATGTTTTTGAAGAAGAGCCTTTAAAGGAAGACAGTCCTTTGTGGGATATGGAAAATGTGATAATCACACCTCACATGGCAGGGGTTACGCCTTTATACATGCAAAGAGCGATGGAAATTTTAAGAGAAAATTTGATAGCTTATAAAGAAGGAAGACCTTTGAGAAATATTGTAAATTTAGATAAAGGATACTAAAGCGGGTTTTTACCCGCTTAAATTTTCCCATTCTTCATACATTTGTTCCAATTTACTTTTAAGGGCGTTGTATTCTTTTTGTATTTCTACAATTTCTCCTGTTTTATAAATTTTAGCATCACACATTTTTTCTTCCAAATATTTTATTCTTTCTTCAGCTTGATAAATTGAATTTTCAAGGTTTTTCAGATACTCTTTTTGCTGCTTTAACTTAAGTTTAGCTAATCTTTCTTTATACCTTTCGTTTTTTATCTGTGTTTTTGTTTTTTTGATTGTTTCTTCTTCTTCGTTAAGCTGGTTTTTCTTTTCTATATAATAGCTGTAATTACCTAAGTATACTTCTACACCTTGAGGTGTCAAAATCATCACTTTTGTAGCAATTTTGTCTATAAAATATCTGTCATGGGAGACAAATAATAAAGTTCCAGTATAATCTAACAAAGCTTCTTCTAATACTTCTTTTGCTTTTAAATCTAAATGGTTAGTTGGTTCATCCATAAGTAGAAAATTCGCTTTTGAAAGGATGAGCTTTAGCAATGAAAGCCTTGCCTTTTCACCACCACTTAGTGTAGAGATAGTTTTAAAGACATCTTCTTCTCTAAAAAGAAAAGAAGCTAATAATGTCCTCACTTCTGTTTGAGTAAGATATGGATTTTCATCCCATATTTCATCAATGACTGTTTTTTCAGCATTTAAACTTTTAAATTCTTGTTCGTAATAACCTGTTATTACGTTTGTGCCAAATTTAATTTCCCCTTCAAAATTGTCAATTTCCCCCACTAATATTTTTAAAAGAGAGCTTTTTCCTATTCCGTTTGGCCCTAAAAGGGCAATTTTTCCCCTTTTTTATTTCAAAAGATACATTGGAGAAAATTTGTCTGTCAAAGCGTAAAGACAAATTTTTGACTGTCAATACATCATTTCCGCTTTCTAAATCGAAATCAAAACGCAAGTTGATAGATTTATTATTTATCACTGGCTTTTCTATTATTTCCATTTTTTCTAATAGTTTTTGCTTGCTTTCTGCCATTTTTACTGACTTTTCTGTTCTACGGTTTTTTTGAATCTGTATAATTGATTTAATTCTTTTTATTTCTTTTTGCTGTTCTTCATAAGCTTTTAACTTTGCTTCCATTTCCAATTTTTTTCTTTTTAAATATTCTGTGTAATTGCCTTCGTAAACACTTAAATGAGTATTTTCAATTTCAAATATTCGAGTGACAATTTTATCCAAGAAATACCTATCATGGGATATAATTAAAATTGTACCATTATAAAATTTTAAATATTGTTCTAGCCATTCTATTGAGTTTATGTCTAAGTGATTGGTAGGTTCGTCTAATAATAGGACATCTGGACTTAAAAGTAAAGTTTTTGCCAGCATAAGACGGGTTTTTTGACCGCCGCTTAAAGTTGATACAGGTGTATCAAATTGGGACACGTCAAATCCTAATCCATTTAAAACCCCTCTTATTTTACTTTCTACAGAATAACCATCTAATTCATTGTACTTGTCTGTTAAAAAGGAATATTCCAAAAAAAGTTTATCAAGTAGATGTGAATCTTTTGTTTGTGAGATTTTTTCCTCTAGAGATTTAATTTGCTTTTCTAATTGGAATATTTCATCAAAAACTGTTTTTACTTCTTCATATATACTTTTTTCAGATTCAATTACAGTATTTTGTTGTAGATATCCAATTTTATTTGCAGAAATTGAAATTGTTCCATTGTCAACTTCAGTAAAACCGGCTAAAAGGTTAAAAAGAGTGGATTTTCCAGCACCATTTTCGCCTATTACTCCTATTTTGTCTCCTTCATTGACTATAAAAGAAATATTTTGTAGAATTATATCGATACCGTAACTTTTTGTCACGTTGCTTACTGTTATGATTGCCATAAATATAACCTCCTGTTCATATTAAATATATCAAAAAAATTTATTTTGTAAAAGTGTAGTAAACTATAACTTTTTTTAATATGTGTCGATAAAAATTAATGAGTGTATTTTTAAATGGAAGGTGATGGACTTGGATATAGCTACAATAGTGGGTATAGTGCTTGGAGTAGGTTCTTTGATTTATGGATTTACATTAGAAGGCGGTACTGTTGCTTCGTTAATAGGGGTTTCTGCTGCTATAATAGTTTTTGGGGGTACTATAGGGGCTACTATAACTTCTTATTCTATGGATGAAATTAAAAAAGTGCCGGGACTTTTAGTGAGAGCTTTTAAAAATGAAAAGGATAATTACCTTGAGATAATAAAGTATTTTACTTATTTGGCACAAAAAGCAAGAAGCGAAGGACTTTTAAGCCTCGAATCAGAGATTGAGTCTGAAGAAATAAAAAAATTTGACCCTATTTTAAAGGAAAGTTTAGAATTAGTTGTTGATGGTTCTGATATGGAACTTATTAGAACGACAATGGAGAATAAAATATATATAGAGGATATGGAAGCAAAAAAGGAAGCAGGTATTTTTGAATCTGCGGGTGGTTATGCACCCACAATGGGTATCATAGGAACAGTTATGGGACTCGTTCACGTGTTAAGTAATTTAAGTGAACCAGACAAATTAGGTCCTTCTATAGCGGTAGCATTTATAGCTACACTGTATGGTGTCAGCTCTGCAAACTTGTTGTGGCTTCCTATTGCTCAAAAATTAAAAAATAGAGCTCATATTAAAAGGACGGAAAGAGAATTGATATTAGAAGGAAGTCTTTCACTGCAAGCTGGTGAAAATCCAAAGATTTTAGAGAGAAAGTTAATGACATTTATTACACAAGCGCAGCGCAAAAATATACCTCAGAAAGGTAGTGTTGAATTAAATGAAGAGGTTGGAAGATGAATCAAAGCCAAATCACGAAAGATGGCTGCTTACTTATTCTGATATGATTACTTTACTTTTAATATTTTTTATAGTGATGTATACTATAAGTACTATTAATGCTACCAAATTTGCTCAAATTGCCAGTTCTTTAAGCAAAACTTTTACTGGAACTGATTACGTGATAGGCCAGTATAGTGGGAGCAGTTTTGTTCAAGGTAATAGTGGAGACAAAAATAGTTTGGGAGAAATTGAAAAGCAATTGAACGGTTTTATAAAAGAAAACAATCTTCAAGGTATGGTAACAAGTTATATAGATGAAAGAGGACTTGTAATAAGTATGCAGGATTCTCTTCTTTTTGATTTAGGTTCTGCTGATGTACATCCGGAAGAGAAAGATGTTTTAATAAAAATAGGTAATATGTTAAAAACTCTTCCAAACCATATTAGAGTGGAAGGATTTACAGATGACCTCCCTATACACAACAGTAAATTCGATTCAAACTGGGAACTGTCTGTTATAAGAGCAACTAATGTGGTAAAAATATTGGTAAATGAAGTAGGAATAGAACCCCAGAGAATTTCAGCAGTAGGATATGGGGAATACAGGCCTGTTGTTCCAAATGACTCAGAAGAACATAGAAGACTTAATAGAAGAGTAGACATTGTCATTATGAATACAGAATATAATAAATGGGAGCCTAAAAGCCAGTAAAATTAAAAAATTTTAGTGCTATTACAGAAATTTTTTAGAATTCCTCATATTCTACTATGTTTTTGTTACGTTGACAAAAAATTTACAATATTATATAATTCAATTACATAGTAGAATGAGGTGAGGACAGTGAGCAAAAAGACTATAGTATCAATGGCTGTAATAAGAAGGCTCCCAAGATATCATAGATATCTTGAAGAACTTCTTAAAAACGATGTAAAGCGTATTTCTTCTAGAGAATTAAGCGAAAAGATGGGAGTTACTGCTTCTCAAATTAGACAAGATTTAAATAATTTTGGCGGTTTTGGACAGCAGGGATATGGCTATAATGTAGAAGAGCTTTATAATAATTTGACTAAGATTTTAGGCCTTGATAAAACTTACAATACTATCATCATAGGAGCAGGAAATCTTGGTCAAGCGATTGCCAATTATACTAGCTTTGAAAAATCTGGCTTTAATTTAAAGGGGATTTTTGATATTAATCCTCGTTTATTTGGGCTTAAAATTAGAGATGTTGAAGTGATGGACGTAGAAACAGTAGAAGATTTTATAGCCCGTAATAAAATCGACATAGGTATTTTATGTATTCCCAAAGATAATGCTCAATATACTGCTGACAGACTGGTGAGAGCGGGAATTAAGGCGATTTGGAATTTTTCGCCAATAGATTTAAAGGTACCTGATGATGTAATTTTAGAAAATGTTCATTTAAGTGATAGTTTATTTACTGTATCATATAGATTAAATGAAGAAGAGCTCTTTAAAAAGTTAAAAGGAGAAACTGCTAAAATAGATGGGTAGTGTAAATTTTCTATCCATCTATTTTAATTTTGGCATGAATTTTGCTTTTAAATTTTAATGATAAAACAAGAAGGAGGGTTTTTTATGGAATTTAAAAATATTAAGCTAGAACTAAATGAAGGCGTTTCCCTCATTGCTATTGACAGACCTAAATCTTTGAATGCGTTGAATTTAGAAACTCTTAAAGAAATAGACCAGGCTTTAGAAGAAGTTAAGGAAAATGAGGAGGTGAAAGTAGTAATAATAACAGGAGCAGGAGAAAAAGCTTTTGTAGCGGGAGCGGACATTTCTGAAATGAAGGATATGAATCCACTTAAAGCAAAAGAATTTGCTGAGTTTGGCCAAAAAGTGTTTAGAAAGATTGAACTTATGAAAAAGCCTGTTATTGCTGCTGTTAATGGTTACGCTCTTGGAGGAGGTTGTGAACTGGCAATGGCTTGTGACATAAGGATTGCAAGTCACAATGCAAAATTTGGGCAGCCAGAGGTGGGACTTGGTATTATACCGGGATTTGGAGGCACACAAAGACTACCTCGAATTGTAGGTATGTCAAAAGCGAAGGAGCTTATTTACACAGGGGACATGATAGATGCTGAAGAAGCTTTAAGAATAGGACTTGTTTCAAAAGTAGTAGAGCAAGAAAAACTATTGGAAGAAGCTTATAACATTGCGAAAAAGATAATGTCAAAGGGGATGATTGCTGTAAGGCTTGCAAAAGAAGCTATAAATATAGGGATTAATGCAGATATTGAAACAGGTATGAGCTATGAAGCAAAGGCTTTTGCTGTTTGTTTTGCTACAGAGGATCAAAAAGAAGGTATGGCAGCTTTTTTAGAAAAAAGAGCTCCTAAATTTGTGGATAAGTGATACGTGGTGATAAAGGGTGATAACCCTTTATCTGTAATCTTAAGTGTTAAAAAAATATCAAAAAAGGAGGAGTTTTAATGGATTTTTCATTGACGAAAGAACAACAAATGGTAAGGAAAATATTAAGAGAATTTGCTGAAAAAGAGATTGCACCTAAAGCAAAGGAAATTGATTTAACGGGTGAATTTCCTTGGGATAATGTCAAAAAAATAGCGAAAGCTGATATGATGGGAATTCCATATCCAAAGGAATATGGAGGAGCAGGAGGAGATTATATAAGTTATATTATTGCAGTGGAAGAGATATCCCGCGCTTGTGCGGCGACAGGCGTAATATTGTCTGCTCATACATCATTGGCATGTTTTCCTATTTTCCAGTGGGGAACAAAAGAGCAAAAAGAGAAATACTTAATACCATTGGCAAAAGGAGAAAAGTTAGGGGCTTTTGCGCTTACAGAGCCTAATGCTGGAACTGATGCAGCAGCTCAGCAAACGACAGCAGTATTAGAAGGAGATCATTACATTTTAAACGGCTCTAAGATTTTTATAACCAACGGCGGAAAGGCAGATGTATATATAGTTTTTGCTATGACCGATAAATCTAAAGGTACTAAAGGAATAAGTGCTTTTATTGTAGAAAAAGATTTTCCCGGTTTTTATATAGGAAAAGTAGAAGAAAAAATGGGCATAAGAGGCTCGAGGGCAGCAGAATTGGTATTTGAAGACTGTGTAGTGCCTAAAGAAAACCTACTTGGCAAAGAAGGAGAGGGGTTTAAGATAGCAATGGTGACTTTGGACGGCGGAAGAATAGGTATTGGCGCTCAAGCCTTAGGAATAGCTCAGGCAGCGTTAGACGAGGTCACAAAATATGTGAAAGAGAGGCAACAATTTGGAAGGCCTATAGGGAAATTTCAGGGCTTACAGTGGTATATTGCTGAAATGGCTACAAAAGCAAGTGCAGCTAGACATCTTGTTTACTACGCTGCATGGAGAAAGCAAAACAATTTAAGTTATACGATGGAAGCTGCTATGGCAAAGCTTTTTGCTTCTGAGACAGCCATGGAAGTTACTACAAAGGCGGTACAAATTTTTGGTGGGTATGGTTATACAAAAGACTATCCAGTTGAGAGATTAATGAGAGACGCAAAGATAACAGAAATATATGAAGGTACTTCAGAAGTTCAAAAGATGGTCATAGCCTTGAATTTATTAAAGATGTAAGGAGGAATTGCCATGAATATACTTGTGTTTATAAAACAAGTGCCTGACACTAACGAAGTCAAGATAGATCCAGTTACAAAAACCCTTATAAGAGAAGGGGTTCCCAGCATAATAAATCCAGATGATAAAAATGCTTTAGAAGAAGCTATAAGAATTAAAGAAGAATATGGAGCAAAAGTTATTGTCATAACAATGGGACCTCCACAGGCTGAAACTGCGTTAAGAGAGGCACTGGCTATGGGTGCCGATGAGGCATATCTTTTGACTGATAGAGTATTTGCGGGTGCTGATACTTATGCAACTGCCAAAACTTTGTCAAAGATGGCTAAAAAATTTGACTATGACATAATATTCTGTGGTAGACAAGCTATAGATGGGGATACTGCGCAGGTAGGCCCCCAATTGGCTGAACAGCTTAATATTCCTCAAGTGACATATGTAAAAGAAGTAAAAATTGAAGGTGATACACTTATCGTAAAAAGAGCACTTGAAGACGGATATGAAGTCATAAAAGTCAAAATGCCTGTGCTTTTAACAGCGATTAAAGAGCTTAATACTCCAAGGTATCCTTCTATAAAGGGAATATTTGAAGCGTATAGAGAAAAAGAAGTTAAAATTGTGACTGCTGCAGATTTAGGAGTAGATCCTCAAGAAGTTGGACTTAAAGGGTCTCCTACAAAAGTTATTTCCACAACTACTCCAGAGACACAAAGGGCAGGAGAAATTTTTACAGGCAATGTAAAGGAATGTGTGCAAAACCTTGTCCAAAGATTAGTTGAAAAGCATGTTATATGAAGGAGGCTGGAAAAAATGAATGAATACAAAGATATATGGGTGTTCGCCGAGCAAAGAGAGCAAAGATTAATGAATGTATCTTTAGAGATATTAGGAGAAGCGAGAAAACTTGCTGATAAAAAAGGTGTAAAAGCTTGTGCAGTGTTAGTTGGATATGGTGTGAAAGGGCTGGCAGATGAATTAATCAAATATGGTGCTGATGTAGTGTATGTAATAGATAATCCACTTCTTAAAAACTATACGACAGAAGGCTATGCAAAAGTCATTGCAGACCTTGTAAATGAGTTAAAGCCAGAAGTGATTTTGTATGGAGCCACATATATAGGAAGAGACCTTGCACCAAGAATTGCTTCACGATTGCACACTGGCCTTACAGCAGACTGTACGGGACTTGATATAGATGAAAATGGATTGCTTTTACAAATACGTCCTGCTTTTGGAGGCAATCTCATTGCCACAATAATATGTCCAGAAAGAAGGCCTCAGATGGCGACTGTGAGGCCTGGAGTTATGAAAAAAGCTCCAAAAGACGGAAAGCGCAAAGGAGAAATCATAGAAATACAGGCAAATATTAAAGAGGGTGACATAAGGACCCAAATATTTGATATAATAAAAGAAGCGAAGAGTAAAGTAAATATAGAAGAGGCAGATATTATTGTTTCTGGAGGAAGGGGGGTAGGAGGGGCAGAAGGGTTTAAGCTAATTCAGCAATTAGCTGATGCTTTAGGAGGAGTGGTAGGAGCTTCTCGTGCTGCAGTTGATGCAGGATGGATTTCCTCTGATCATCAAGTGGGGCAGACAGGTAAAACCGTAAGGCCAAAGCTTTATATAGCTTGTGGAATTAGTGGGGCGATACAGCATATTGCAGGCATGGGAAATGCAAAAACGATAGTTGCCATAAATAAAAATCCTGATGCACCTATTTTTAAAGTAGCTGATTATGGAATAGTTGGAGATTTATTTAAAGTAATACCGGCATTGATAGAGGAAATAAAGAGGATTAAAAATAACGAGATGGCATGAATTTTGCATATATAAAAAAGAGGGCGGCTGACCTTTTGGCAGCTGACCCTCTTATAAATAAATTTAGAAGGGGTGTTTTAAAATGCAAAAAATATTTGTAGTCGGTGCAGGTACAATGGGTTCGGGAATAGCCCAGGTATTTGCAGAAAATGGTTTCGATGTAATAATAAGAGATGTAGATATCAAGTTTGTAGAAAGATGTTTAGGAGTAATTGAAAACAATCTCAAAAGAAGTGTTGAAAAAGGCAAAATTACAGAAGAAGAAAAAAATAAAGTTTTAGGAAGAATAAAAGGCACTGTTGACATTAATGAGGCGAAAGATGTTGACTTTGTTATTGAAGCAGCTATAGAAAACATGGAGATAAAAAAACAAATTTTTAAAGAGCTTGATAACGTATGCAAAGAAGGTACAGTACTTGCAACAAACACTTCTTCTCTTTCAATAACGGAAATAGCAAGTAGCACAGCAAGGCCTGAAAAAGTTATCGGAATGCACTTTTTTAACCCTGTGCCTGTCATGAAATTAGTAGAAGTTATAAAAGGCATGAAGACTTCTGAAGAGACTTTTAATACAGTAAAAGAGCTGGCGCAAAAGCTTGGTAAGACTCCTGTTGAAGTCAATGAAGCTCCTGGCTTTGTGGTAAACAGGATTTTAATTCCCATGATAAATGAAGCTATAGGAGTTTTAGCTGATGGAGTAGCTTCTGCATCTGACATAGATGAAGCGATGAAATTAGGAGCAAACCATCCCATAGGACCTCTTGCTCTTTCTGACCTTATAGGCAATGACGTAGTTCTTGCAATAATGGATACACTTTATTCAGAATTTAATGATTCAAAATACAGACCCCATCCGCTTTTGAGAAAAATGGTTAGAGCAGGACTTTTGGGAAGAAAAACAGGGAAAGGATTTTTTGAATATAAATAACGAATATAATCTAAAAAGGAAAGAATTGATATGAAAACAGCAATTTATCCAGGAAGTTTTGATCCAGTTACATATGGCCATATAGATATTATAAAAAGAGGAGCACTTTTATTTGACAAATTAATTGTCGCTGTACTTTTAAATCCAATCAAAAAGCCTTTATTTTCAATAGAAGAAAGAATGGAACTTTTAAAAGCTGTAACAAAAAATATTCCTAATGTCCAAATAGATTACTTTGATGGCTTATTAGTAGATTATGCAAAAAAAGTAAGAGCTGGTGTTATAATAAGAGGTTTAAGGATGGTTTCTGACTTTGAGTATGAATTTCAAATGGCTTTAATTAATAAAAAATTAGATCCTTCAATTGAGACAGTTTTTTTAATGACAAATGAGCAATACAGTTATTTCAGTTCTAGTGCAGTAAAAGAAATTGCTCAGTTCAGAGGGGGTTTTTCTAAATTTGTGCCTGAAATAGTAGCTCAGAAGTTAAAGGAAAAGTTAAAGCTGTAAGGAGGATTGATTTGTATGAGAGAAGTTGTAATTGTAAGTGGTGCGAGAACTGCAATAGGAAAATTTGGAGGTAGTTTGGCCGGTATTCCTGTTGTAGACTTAGGAGCAATTGTTATAAAAGAGGCTTTGAAAAGGGCAAACATTGCTCCTGAACAAGTGGATGAAGTGCTTATGGGAAATGTAATACAAGCAGGACTAGGACAAAATCCAGCAAGGCAGTCGGCAGTGAAAGCAGGAATTCCAGTTGAAGTAACATCTGCAACAATTAATATGGTTTGTGGATCAGGACTTAGAACTGTAGCAATGGCGGCACAGGCTATTATGACAGGAGACGCAGAAATAGTTGTTGCTGGTGGAATGGAAAATATGTCAAGAGGACCTTATGTTCTTAATGAAGCACGATTCGGTTATAGAATGAATGACGGTAAAATAGTTGATGCTATGGTATATGATGGCTTAATAGATGTATTTAATCAATACCATATGGGGATAACAGCTGAAAATGTTGCTGAAAGATATGGAATTACAAGGGAAGAGCAAGACGAATTTGCGCTAAGAAGCCAAAAGCTTGCAGAAGCTGCGATTACATCAGGAAGGTTTAACGATGAAATTGTACCTGTTTTAATTCCTCAGAAAAAAGGCGATCCCATAGAATTTAAAACGGATGAACATTATAGACCTGGTACAACATTAGAGGCTCTTTCTAAATTAAAACCTGCGTTTAAACCGAATGGAACAGTTACAGCAGGAAATGCATCTGGTATAAACGATGGAGCAGCTGCTGTGGTTGTTATGTCAAAAGACAAAGCAAAAGAGTTAGGAATTACTCCCCTTGCTACAATTAAGTCTTACGCTTATGCAGGGGTTGACCCAAGCGTTATGGGATTAGGTCCTATTTATTCTACAAGGAAGGCTCTTGATAAAGCAGGCTTAAAAATTGAAGACATTGACCTCATAGAAGCTAATGAAGCTTTTGCAGCCCAAGCGTTAGCAGTTGCAAAAGAACTCAATTTTGATATGGATAAAGTAAACGTCAACGGTGGTGCAATAGCTTTAGGCCATCCTATTGGTGCAAGCGGAGCTAGGATTTTAGTGACACTGCTTTATGAAATGAAGAAGAGAGGTTCCCATCTTGGGCTTGCGACACTTTGCATAGGTGGTGGTATGGGCATATCAATGATTATAGAAATGTAAAGTAAATAGAGAAAATAATGGCCCTCGGTTTATGCCGGGGGTTATTGACTTTTAATAACGATTACATATATAATAAATATCAAAGGATGTCCTAAAATGATACATCCCTTCTTTTTAATATTAAGGGGAGAGAAAAGATGGGTAAGAATGTTGGCAAGTCGTTTTTGTTTAGTGAAAAAATGGAATTTTTATTTGAAAGTGTTTTTGACAAACTGCCAATTGCTTTTGATATACTTGATGCAGAAGGTAATATAAAAATGATGAATAAAACGTTTTTAGATTTTTTAGGCTTGGAAAAAGAAAAAGTTATTAACAGATACGTATTGGACGTTGATCGAAACTCGCGATTTCCTCTTGTTTTGAAAACAGGACAGAACGAGATTGCCTATAGACATAAGTTTGCCAATGGAAAAGAAGCTATTGTGCATAGAATTGCGATAAAAGATGGCGACGAGGTTATTGGCGGTTTTGGAATGATTTTGTTTGAGGATTTAAATGAACTTAGAAAACTCATAGAAAAAAACAGGCTTTTAGAGACTGAACTTAATCACTATAAAAAAACATTAAGAAAAATTCGTGGTGCCAGGTATTCATGGGAGAATATTGTTGGAAAAAGTGATGCAATAATTGAGTGTAAGAAAAAAGCTATAAAAATGGCTAGTATGGATTCCAATATTCTTATATATGGAGAAAGTGGGGTAGGGAAAGAACTTTTTGCTCAGGCAATCCACAATTCAAGTAGCAGAAGAGATTATCCCTTTGTAACTGTAAATTGTGCTGCTATACCAGAGCAGTTAATGGAATCAGAGCTATTTGGTTATGAAGAAGGCGCTTTTACAGGAGCTCAAAAAGGCGGTAAAATAGGTAAGTTCGAGCTTGCAAATCATGGTACTATCTTTTTAGATGAAATAGGTGATATGCCGTATACAATGCAAGCAAAACTTTTAAGAGTGCTTCAAGAAGGAGAAATCGAAAGAGTAGGTGGCAAAGAACCTATTAGAGTTGATGTACGCGTAATATCAGCGACAAACAAAGACCTTACAAAACTTATTAAAGAAGGCAAATTTAGGAGTGATTTGTTTTACAGAATAAATGTATTAATGCTTAATGTTCCACCATTGCGTGAAAGAAAAGGAGATATTCCACTTTTGATAGATCATTTTTTGTACCTTTTGGCTCAGAATTCTGGAATATACAAAAAAGTTTCTAAGGAAGTGTATGATATTTTGGAGAAATATGATTGGCCAGGTAACATAAGGGAACTTAGAAATGCAGTTGAGCGAATGGTTGTCAATTCGGAAGGTGATACAATTAGGAAAACAGACATTCCTCTTTATATTCTAAACAAAGAGATACCCATAAGGAAGAAAGGGTCGGGACTTCAGCAAATGCTTGAAGAATTTGAAGAGAAGATAATCCTTGAGACTTTAAAAGAGTGTAACTATAATAAATCACAAGCAGCAGAAATATTAAAAATACCAAGGTCAAGACTTTATCGGAAGCTAAAAAAGTTTAATATTCTCGAAGATAATGAAGTAAAATGATACTGTGTAGCGAAAAGCTACAAATTTTGAAAACGCAGGAGACATATCTCTTGCGTTTTTTTGTATTATTGTGAGACACTTATCAATAAAAAATTGTATTTTGTAATGTCTTTAAAAGCAACAAGAGAATTTTTAATTTAAAGGGTGGACATTTAAAAAATCCACATTTGACTGCTTATTTTCTAAAAATTTTTAAGCAAAATTAATAGTTGGCACTTTTTTTGCTTTTACTATTTAGAGAAAAACAACTGAAAGGAGTAGCATTATGGGGAAAACGATTAATAAATTAAAAATTGGTGACAAAGACTATTTTGAGAAAACAATTACAGAAACAGATGTATATTTATATGCTGGGATTACAGGTGATTTTAATCCTGCCCATATTAATCAGGTAGCATCTGAAAAAACGATGTTTAAGGGAAGGATAGCTCACGGAATGTTGACAGCGGGGTTAATTTCTGCTGTTTTGGGTACTAAGTTACCAGGACCGGGAACTATTTATCTTGGTCAAGAATTGAAGTTTACAAAACCTGTAAGGATTGGCGATACAATCAAAGCTGAGGTAGAAGTAGTAGAAATCATCCCTGAAAAAAATCGAGTTAAATTAAAAACAATATGTACAAATCAAAATGATGAAGTTGTGCTAGAAGGTGTAGCAACAGTACTTGCACCAAAGGAGTAAGCAGAAATTATTGGAATGGGAGGTTAGTACATGTTATTGCAACAATTAATAAGCGGTTTTGCTACAGGTGGATTATATGCATTAGCAGCATTAGGTCTCGTATTGACATACAAAACTTCTGATGTAGTAAATTTCGCACAGGGCGAAATGGCGATGTTTTCTACTTTTATTGCATATACAACTATGACATCCTATGGTATGTCTTATTGGGAAGCTTTTATATTGGCACTTTTGTTTGCGTCAGTTTTAGGATTTATCGTAGAAAGATTTTTCATAAGACCTATACAAAATGCTCCAGTTTTAAGTCTTTTAATTGTGACATTAGGTCTTATGATGATTGTAAATGGTATAGCAGGATGGGCATTTGGTTTTGAGACTCATAGTTTTCCAGCAATTGTCGGGGGGGGAATTAAAAATTTTTGGTGCAGTGATATCAAAGTCAAATCTTTTGACATTAGTTATTACAGTATTTATAATGGGAATTTTGTTTTATATGTTGAAATATACTCTTGCTGGAATTGCTATAAGGGCTACATCAGAAAATCCAACTATTGCAAGGTTAATGGGTATTGCTGTTAATCATGTTTATTCTATTACTTGGGTTGTAAGTTCTATACTTGGTGCAATTGCAGGTATGTTCATAGCCCCAACTACATTTCTTGATGTAAATATGATGTCTTCTGTGTTGCTAAAGGCATTTACTGCTGCAGTTTTAGGAGGATTTACAACTTTTGTGGGGCCTGTAGTAGGAGGGTTAATACTTGGAGTGTTAGAAAACATTGCAAGTGGCTATATTTCTGCGCAACTGAGTTCGACATTTGCGTTTGCTCTTATAGTTATAATGCTATGGATTAAGCCTACGGGACTTGTTGGCCAAAAAGTGGGAAAGAAGGTGTAAAAATGAATGCAAAAAAATACATCTCATGGATAGTTCTAATTTTAATTGCTACATTAATTCCACCTATATTAAATTTACCGGGTAGCCTTCAGTATCTTTTAGATTTGTCGCTTATATATGCAATTGTCGCAATAGGCCTTAATCTTCTAATGGGTTATGCAGGACAGATATCCTTGGGACATGGTGCTTTTTTGGCTGTTGGTGCTTATACTTCAGCATATTTAACACTTACACTTCATGTGCCATTTTTTATAGCACTTATATTATCAGGTTTAATAACAGGTATTGTGGGGATTCTTTTAGGACTTCCTGCACTGAAGTTGGAAAGGAATTATTTAGCGATAGCTACTCTTGGATTTGGTGTAGCTGTAACACAAATTTTTGCTATATGGACAAATTTTACTGGAGGCTTTTCTGGTATAAAACCTTTGAGACCTGAGTTATTTGGTTTTAAGTTTAATTCGTATCTAAGTTATTACTATATTATCTTAATTTTAACTATTGTTCTTGTAATATTGACTTGGAATATTATAAGGACAAAAGTGGGCAGAAGCCTAATGGCTATGAGAGACAGTGAAATTGCTGCAAAGGCAATGGGAATAAATGTTTCGTATTATAAAACATTAGCTTTTGGATTAAGCGCATTTTATACAGGAATTGCAGGAAGCCTTTATGCTCACCTGCTTGGTTTTATGACTCCTTATGATTATGCATTCAGCATAGGGATGTCTCTTAATTTTCTTGCAATGATTGTTATAGGCGGGATAGGAACAATAAGTGGGTCCATAATTGGGGCAATAATTATGACGTGGCTTCCACAGATTACCTCCAATTTACCCATAAAAAGTTTATCGCAAATTATTACAGGTGCAATTATAATAGCCGTCGTAATCTTTTATCCAAACGGTATAGCATATGCGGGAGCTAGACTAAAAGATAAATTTGAGAGATTATTTGCGAAGCACCAAGAAAAAATCGTAGTTAAGATAGAGAAGTGAGGGATAATGCATGGAACATTTAATAGTTGACAATTTAACTATGGAATTTGGAGGTTTGAAAGCTGTTGATTCTCTCAGTTTTAGTGTTAAAAAGGGTGAAATCTATGGGCTTATAGGTCCTAATGGTGCTGGGAAAACAACTGTTTTTAATTGCGTATCAAGGTTTTACAATCCTACCTCCGGCAGAATTATTTTTGAGGGTAAGGAAATTACAAAGCTTAAACCTCATGAAATAATAAGAGCAGGGATATCTAGAACTTTTCAAAATGTAGAACTCTTTAAGCATATGACTGTATTAGAAAATTTGCTTGTTGGTCAAGTTGCATTTACAAGAGAGAACATATTATCCGCTGCTTTTATGCTCTCTTCTGTAAGAAAAGAAGAGAGAAGAATTAGGGAGGAAGCTATGGAAATACTTAAAATTCTCAATATAGAAGACAAAGCACATGAATATGCATCGGCACAACCTTATGGAATACAAAAGCTAGTAGAAATAGGAAGAGCACTTGTATCTCAACCACGACTAATCATGTTAGATGAACCTGCTGCAGGTATGAATCACAGTGAAACAGATGAATTAGCTGAATTAATATTAAAATTGCGAGATGAGCTTGGTATTACAATACTTTTAGTAGAACATGACATGTCTCTTGTCATGAATATATGTGAGAATATTTGTGTAATGAATTTTGGCAAAAAAATATGCGAAGGTACACCAGAAAAAGTAAAATCTGATCCTGCTGTCATCGAAGCATATCTGGGGGGTGAAGAGATTGCTTAGCCTTATTGATATAGAATCTTCCTACGGATATGTTAAAGTGCTAAAAGGCATAACAATTGAAATAAAAGAAGGGGATATTGTTGCGATTTTAGGTGCTAATGGTGCAGGAAAAACCACAATACTTAGAACTATATCAGGGCTTTTAAAACCTGACCGTGGGAAAATAGAGTTTATGGGAGAAAGAATAGATGGCAAACCTCCCGAATTAATTGTATCTAAGGGTATTGTACAATCTCCTGAAGGAAGAGAAATTTTCCCTGGTTTATCCGTTTTAGAAAATTTAAAAATAGGCGCTTATACCAGAAAGGACAAAAATAATATTTCAAAAGACCTTGATAGGATTTATCATTATTTTCCACGGCTTAGAGAAAGACAAAATCAAATTGCTGGTACTTTAAGTGGTGGAGAGCAACAAATGCTCGCAATAGCAAGGGCATTGATGGCAAAGCCAAAATTGTTAATGCTTGATGAACCTTCATTAGGACTTGCACCACGTGTAGTTAAGGAAATATTTGAAATTATTAAAGAAATTAATCAAGAAGGGGTAACAGTACTTTTAGTGGAGCAAAATGCCAGACAGGCATTAGCAATAGCTAATTATGCTTATATTTTGCAAACTGGATTAGTAGTAATGGAAGGAAAAGCAGAAGATTTAAAAAATAATGAGGAGGTGAAAGCAACTTATCTTGGAGGTAAAAGACCAGGGTCGAATGTAAATTAAAAATAATAAGAGGAGGATAATTATGGAGAAAAAGTTTATTAAAAAATTGTTTGTAATAGCATTTGCTTTAATATTTACATTAGGGATTATTTTAACAGGTTGTGGAAACAAAAATAATGAACAGGCAAGTATCCCGGCTTCACAAAAAGAACAAACAAAAAAAGAATTGGCTCAAGGAGTGACAGATACAACCGTAAAAATAGGTACAACATTGGCGTTGACAGGACCAGTAGCAGTAATTGGCACACCAATGCTCCATGGTATGCAGGCGTATTTTAATTATATCAATGATCAAGGGGGAGTGAATGGAAGAAAAATAGAACTCATTTACAAAGATGATCAATTTAACCCTGCTGTAACAGTACAAAAAACTCAGGAATTAGTTGAACAAGATAAAGTATTTGCTCTTGTAGGCACGCTTGGGACTCCAGGATTGCTTGCATCAATGGATTATATCGTTCAAAAAGGAATTCCTAATGTATACCAGGGCTCAGGGTCAAGTAAGTTTGCAATTCCCTTCAAGAAAAATTATTTTCCTGTACAGCCTAATTATACTACAGAAGGACATGTGCTAGCACAATATGCGGTTGATAATTTAAATGCGAAAAATATTGTAGTAATTTATCAAAACGATGAACAAGGTACAGAAGGCCTAAATGCTATAAAAGAACAACTCGAAAAGCTTGGGAAATCTGACCTTTTGAAAGCTGCTGTTCCTTTTAACACAACTGATGTAGATTTTAGTACACCGGTATTAAAGGCAAAAGAGGCCAATGGAGATGTTGTAATACTCCTTGGTACAGCGAAACCTCTTGCAGGTATTGCTGTCAAGGCAAAAGAAATTGGGTATAAACCGCAATTTCTTGCCTCCTATGTGGTTTCTGACCTTACAATGTTTAAACTTGCAAAGGATGCTTGGAATGGAGCTATAGTTGCAGGTTGGGCATATCCTATATATGAGAAGACAAAAGACGAGCCTAAAGTTAAGTTGTTCTACGATACAATGGCAAAATATTTCCCGAATGAAACACCTTCAGGATATCATGTAGCGGGTTGGATTGCAGCTCAAACCTTTGTTGAGGGATTAAAAAGGGCCGGTGATAATCTTACATGGGACGGTTTTATAAAAGCCATGGAGACATTTAGAGATTGGAACGATGGACTTGCGTATAAACTTACCTATACAGAGACAGACCATAGTCCACAAAGGGCAATGTACTTTATGAAGGCTATATACAAAAACGAAAATGAATATACTTATGAGATAATTACCGATTACATTGAACCTAAGTGATACTTTTTAATATTTTAGAAAGGGCTTTTTAAAAAGCCCTTTCTAAAAACCTCATGATAGGAGGCTACCAAATGGCAAAAGTCAGAGTTAATAATATTGAATTATACTATGAAATACACGGAAATGGTCAACCTATTGTACTTATAGAAGGACTTGGGTGTTCGAAATGGATGTGGTTTAAGCAGATTGACGAGTTAAAAAAGCATTTTAAAGTTATTGTTTTTGACCTAAGAGGTGTTGGTGATTCCGATAAACCTGATATGGAATATTCTATTAAGCTGTTTGCTGATGATACAGCGGCTCTGGTAACAGAACTTGGGTTTAAAAAAGTTCACATACTTGGGGTTTCTATGGGTGGTTATATAGCACAAGAACTTGCTTTGGAATACCCTGCTCTTGTTGATAGGTTGATATTATGTTCTACTCATTATGGAGGACCAAATATCGTGCCAATACCACTGTCCACTCTTAGCATTATGTTAAATGGAACAGGTGCAGGTAATGCACTGGAAAATTTGCGAATTGCTATGTCTTTAAGTTTTAGCGATGAATATCTTTCTACTCATAAAGATGAATTTGAACAAATTGTGAAATGGAAATTTGAAAAGCCGCAACCATTTTACGCTTATAAAAGACAATTTTACGCTGGATTAGCATTTGATGAAGAATCAAGAGTTCATTTGATTAAATCTCCTACTTTAATAATGGCAGGTAAAGACGATAAAATCGTACCTTATGAAAATGCTCTTTTATTGCATTCAAAAATTGAGGACTCAGAAGTTGAATTTTTTGATAATGCAGGACACATGTTTTTTATAGAAAAAGCAGAGGAAGTGAATCAAAAAATTGTAGAGTTTTTAACAAAACCTATAGGAGGAGATGAAAAATGGAAAGAAAGGATATTAACGTAGGAATTGTTGGAACAGGACTTTACATTCCTGAGACATATATGACAGCTGAAGATATAGCAAAAGAAACAGGTATACCTGAAGAAATTATAAAAACCAAATTTGGGATTATAAGAAAGCCTATACCGGGTCCTGAAGACCATACTTGTCATATGGGAATACAAGCGGCGAAAGATTGTTTGAGAAGAACTGGTGTTGATCCAAAAGAAATAGACCTCATTATATATATAGGCGAAGAACACAAAGAATATCTACTTTGGACATCTGGTATCAAATTACAATACGAAATAGGAGCAGAAAATGCGTGGGCTTTTGATATGGCGTTAAGGTGCGGTACAGCAGTTGCAGCTTTGAAGATAGCGAAAGATATGATGGTTGCAGATGATAATATTAATACCGTTATGATTGCTGGTGGATACAGAAACGTTGACTTTATTGATTATAAGAATCCGCGCGTATCCTTCATGTATGACCTTGCTGCAGGAGGAGGAGCAATTCTCCTTAAGAAAAATTATAATAGGAACATTGTACTTGAGGCATCAATTATAACAGATGGTTCCTTTTCTGAAGATGTTGCTGTTGTCGGTGGAGGGACAAAATATCCTGTAAGCCATGAAATGATTGATAAAGGACTATATAAATTAGATGTTTTGAATATGGAACATATGAAAAAAGGCCTTGAAGAAAAATCGATGCCTAATTTTTTAGGTGTGATTAAAGAATCTCTAAGGAAAAGCGGATATACACCTTCCGATATTGGCTATCTTGCGATACTTCACATGAAAAGGTCTGCTCATGAATTTATTTTAAATGAACTAGGCTTATCTCCTGACAAATCGATTTACTTAGAAAACTATGGGCATATGGGTCAGATCGACCAGATACTTTCAACACAACTTGCCCTAGAAGGAGGAAAAATAAAAGATGGTGATATAGTCGTGTGGGTAAGTGCAGGTATAGGTTATGTATGGGATGCAATTACAATAAAGTGGGGACCTATAGAATAAATTTTATGGCATAAATTTTATGACAGGAGGTTTTAAACATGGATTATAAAGAACTATACAAGAAGAAGTTAGTTTCTGTTGAAGAAATTTTATCAAAGATTAACAGTGGAGATGAAATTGTTTCTGCTATGGCTGCTTCAGAGCCTCAAGGCATTTTAAGTAAACTCCATACTATAAAAGATAGAGTTGAAGATGTAACGGTTGTTGTATGTCTTCCAATGAAAGATTATGAATTTTTTATGAATCCATCAATGAAAGGGCATTTTCTTACTGAATCATGGTTTTATACTGCAGGACTCCGTGAAGCACATAAATACGGGACAGTATCTTTTATACCAAATCATCTTCATTTAGCTTCAACAAAAAGATTACACTATAGAAAACCTAGGTTTTTCCTAGGAACGGCTACTCCAATGGATAAACATGGATATCTATCATTATCTTTAGGCATTACTTATGAAAAAGATATTCTTGAAAACGCTGATTATGTTGTCTTAGAAATAAATGAAAATTTACCAAGGACTTATGGTGATACACAAATTCATATAAGTGAAGTTGACTTTGTTGTTGAGAATCACGCTCCTGTTCCTGAAATTCCTATTGTAGAGCCAAATGAAAAAGATAAAATAATAGGAAATTATATAGCTGAATTAGTAGAGGATGGTTCAACGATTCAATTAGGAATAGGTGGAATACCCAATGCTGTGGCAAAAGCACTTTTAAATAAAAAGGACCTTGGCATACACACAGAGATGTTTACAGAAGGAATGGTAGATTTATTCGAAGCTGGGGTAATCACCAATAAGAAAAAGACCTTATGGAAAGGAAAATCTATAGCTACATTTGCGCTTGGTACTAAGAAACTATATGATTTTATAGATGATAATATGGGAGTAGAATTTCAAAGAGGTGCAGTGGTCAATGACCCGTATGTAATAGGTCAAAATTATAAAATGGTATCTATAAATACCGCACTGCAAGTAGATTTAACAGGTCAAGTTTGTTCAGAATCTCTGGGTATAAGGCAATTCAGTGGGACAGGGGGACAAGCAGACACGGCAGTAGGGGCACAAATTTCAAAAGGAGGCAAATCAATAATAGCTTTGTACTCATCAGTAAAAAACGATACTATATCCACAATAGTTCCTGTGCTAACAGAGGGTGCTGCAGTGACTCTTTCAAGAAATGATGTAGACTATATTGTTACAGAATATGGTATTGCAGAAATGAGAGGACGCTCAATAAGGGATAGGGTCAGAAATTTAATAAATATTGCTCATCCTAAATTTAGAGATGAACTTAAAGAAAAAGCTAAAGAGCTTATGATATGGTAATATTTGAATGTTAAAGATAAAATGTTGATGAAGAAAGGAGGAACAATTTATGAGGAAGCTAAGAGTATTTCCTCTATTGGTAATAATGTCGTTGTTATTATTTCAAGGACATTATAAAGCAACATCATATTTTGACCCAACGCCAGTAAAAACGTATACTGACTCCAAATACTGGGCTAAAGTGGAACTTTTAAGAGATAGTAATCCTAACATAGGACAAGAAAAATTCATAACAGATAATCAGCAAAAAGATCCAGAAATCATCAAAGAATTTAACAATAATCCTCAACCTAATTCGCAATATTTTTTACTTCATTATGCACCTGGCTGGGATACAGGTACCAAACCATATCCTGTGATTCTCGTTCATGGTGCTGGTTCTGATGCAAATTTTTTCGCAGATCCTAAAAGAGATGGTTCTATTACTGGCTTAATGCAATATCTTTCACAAAAAGGCTATAAAGTTTTTGCAGTGACTTTTGCTCATCCTCATGGAGACAATTACATTCAAAGAGAGATTCTCGCTGATGCGATTCAGAAAGTTAAGGCTGTAACAGGAGCAAGTAAAGTTGATATTATAGCACATAGTAAAGGCAATATGTCTGCGAGAATGTACGTATCAAATGTCAAAAAATCATGGGGAGTTGATTTTGGAAAAGATGTGAGAAGATATATCCAGCTGGGAGCTCCAAATGGTGGAATTGACTTTACTTTTAGGAATCCAAATATGGCATGGGGTATAATAACAACTGGAGGATTTGGACCTGTTCCTTATACTTATATGTTGATTTATGGATTATGGTATAATACCACCTATCACAGTATATATACAGAAGGTGGTGCCTATCCAGGACAACTTCAGATGTTAGCAAGATGGGATAGTGTATATCCTCTAAATACAACGCAGCAAGATTGGTATACAACTTATTATGGAGGATGGGGATTTGCTAGTTATTCATATGGAATAGATTATGCAATTAAAGAAGGTGGAAATCTTATCAATACATTACAGAATTCTTCTGTAGACCCTTCTGTGGAAATAGCTGTATTGGCTGGAGATTACAATTATATAAATGGTGTTCCATGGGAGACCACAGGGCCCAGTGATGGATTAGTATTTGTAAAAAGTGCTACTGATACATCGGCAATGACAAAATCAGGCGCAAAAGTTATAGCTAAAGATGTATATCATCTTAATCACGTTGAACTGGCATATGATAAATCAGCTATGGATTGGATAGATGCACAATTGTCAAAATGAGAAAGGAAATTGCTTTTAGCAAAAGTAAATTATATTTCAAGCAGTTTATTTCCTCGGAAACAAATTAAAATATTATATTACGTTGTAGATGTTAAAAATAAAGGGGGTTAAAATTTATGTGTAGAGTAATATATAAAAAAATTGCTTTACCAAATGGAGAGGAAATTGGTTACAGAGAAAGAGAAGGAGGAAAAGACGCAATAATTTTTATTCATGGTAATTTAGTTTCATCAAAATATTGGGAAAAATTTATGCAAAGATTTCCTGAAAATTTTAAACTTTATGCAGTAGATTTAAGAGGAGCAGGAATCTCTTCATATAACAAGCCTATTGAAACAATGAGGGATTTTTCTGAAGATATATGGCTTTTTTCACAAGAAATGAATATCAAAGAGTTTATTCTTGTAGGGTGGTCGATGGGCGGAGTAATTTCTATGCAACTAGCGGCTGACCACCCTGATGCAGTAAAAAAATTGATCCTCGTAAGTTCACCATCTTGCAAAGGTATACCATTTACAAAAAAAGATGAAGAAGGTAAAGTGATACCGGGTGAATATTGGAAAACAAAAGAAGAAGTGTTTAATGATAAAGTACAAGTTTTGCCGATAGTTTATGCATTGAGATCGGGAAACAGAGAAATAATGAAAAATATTTGGGATTCTGCTGTGTTTAACTATAAAAAGCCTGAAGAAAACTATTACAAAGAGCTCATAGAGGATATTTTTACAGTAAGAAATTATCCTGATTGTGCATGGGCAACGCAGATTTTTAATATATCTCACATTCATAATGGTGTGGTCATGGGTACAGGGGAAGTAGACAATCTAAAGATGCCTGTATTGTTATTATGGGGAGAACACGATGTAATTGTAAAAAAAGAGTATAGCGAAGAAACAGCAAAAGAAATCGGAGAGAATGCCCATGTTGTAATTATTGAAAATGCGGCTCATAGTGTGTTTATTGATAATGAACAACAAACATTAAAGGTTATGCTAGACTTTATTGAGAAATAGGGGAGGAGATAAATATATGAGAAGGGCGCGAATCATAGGAGTGGGAAGTTATCACCCAAAGAATTTGATAACAAATGAAGAACTGTCAAAAAGAATAGGTGAGCCAATAAGCATAAATTTTGAAAATAAGGTTGGAATACTTCAAAGGTATATAACTGGACAAGATGAAAGCACTGCAGACCTTGCTTATGAAGCAGCTATAAGGGCCTTAGAAATGGCAGATATATCAGCAAAGGATATTGATTTGATAATTTTATCAACGGACACTCCCGAGTATATTACTCCCCCAACTTCTGCTGTTGTACAAGGAAGACTTGGGGCAGTAAATGCTGGCTTTTTTGATATAAATGCTTCTTGCGCCGGATTTGCAGGCTCTCTTGCAGTTGCATCAAAAATGATTATGGCAGATGATTCATTAAATAAAGTCTTAGTTATTGGTGCATATAACATGAGCAAGTTTATTGACTATAATACACCAGGATTATCAGCCATATTTGCAGATGGTGGCGGAGCGGTTGTACTTACTTCAACAGAAGAAAATGCTGGGTTTTTAGCATCCAAATTCATAGGAGATGGTACACAATATGATTTTTTGGGTATATATGATGGTGGAGCGAAGAATCCGTTTAGAAAAGGCAATCCTAAAGACCAGCTTTTGACTTCTCTAAAACCCCTTCCCCCAGATAGGAATCTTAAAATGTGGCCTCCTCTTGTAAAGGAAGTTGTGGAAAAAGCAGGTTATAAAGTTAAAGATATTGACCATATTTTCTTTACTCAGATAAATAAGTCAGTGATATTGGAAGTTATGGACACATTGAGATTAGATCGATCAAAGACAACTACTATTATGGAAAAATATGGTTACACAGGCTCGGCATGTCTTCCCATGGCTTTAGATGATGCAGTAAAAAATAATAAGATAAAGAAGGGAGACCTCATTGTATTTGTAGGTTCTGGAGTAGGTTTCTCTATGGCTGCCTCAGCTTTTATATATTAACTGTGCATATCTCGGTGAATAATATGGGGTGATAAAATGACCCTTATTGAGGCGTTTAAAAAAATAGCACCTTTTATTAATATAATGACAACAGAGGATCTAGGTATATCAATATGTGATGTTAATGAATGCGTATTATATTTACCTGGTAAAAAAATCAATCATAACATAAAGGTAGGAGATCCTTTAAAAGAGGGTACTGCTATATATGAAGCAATAAAAAGTGGAAAACGTATTGTTAGAAGAGTAGGAAGCGAAGTGTATGGTTTTCCATATATTGCTATAGCGTTTCCGCTGATAGAAAACGGTGTAATAACAGGTGGAATAAGTATATTTCAATCGACAGCAAAACAGGATGAGATAGCAAATATAACTGAAAAAGTGTTTTCTTCATTGCAGCAGATTCACTCTATGCTCCATGAAATCTTTTCGATTTCAAAAGAAGTATCTGAAATAAGCGATGAAGCCTCAAAGTTTGCAGAATATGCAAAAAATAATGCTCAATCTACTGACGAGCTTATAGACTTTATTAAACATATCTCTTCAGAAACAAATTTATTGGGCTTAAATGCGGCAATAGAAGCTGCGAGAGTTGGTGAGAGTGGCAAAGGGTTTACAATAGTTGCAAATGAAATAAGGAAATTATCCATGTCAACCAAAGACTCTGTAGAATCTATAAACAATGTACTTATAAAACTTAAAGAAATAAGTTACAAAATTGATAAAAATATGAAAGAAATAAAGAATACAAATATGAATCTATATAAACTTATAGAAAATGCGAATAGTGAGCTTGAAGAAATAAACAAAATGTTTGAGGAACTTTACAATAAAACGCGACTTTATTAAATAAGACAATAATGAATGAATACTTGGAAGCAAAAATATTGTGGCTTAAGTTCCTGCAGTTTTTGCTTCCAAGTATGATTTTAGATTAAGCTTTCATCATTTAAAAGGGGAGATTTAATATTATGTATAAAATTTTAGTAATAAACCCTGGTTCAACATCAACTAAACTTGCAGTTTATGAAGATGAAAATGAGGTATTCAATGATACGATAAGACATTCAAGCAAAGAGTTAAATAAATACAATAATATTATTGAACAACTGGATTTTAGGGTAGACTGTATACTTAATACGCTTCAAGATAACAATTTTTTATTATCTGAATTTGATGCAGTGGTAGGTAGAGGAGGCTTAATTAAACCTGTTGAAAGTGGTACTTATATTGTAAATGATATTATGATAAATGACCTAAAAAATGGTGTCCAAGGAGAACATGCCTCAAACTTAGGAGGAATAATTGCTCGTCTGATAGCAGATAAATATGGTATTCCGGCTTTTATAGTGGATCCGGTTGTGGTTGATGAACTTGAAGATGTGGCGAGAATTACTGGTATTCCAGAAATAAAAAGAAAAAGTAGATTCCATGCCTTAAATCAAAAAGCAGTAGCAAGGCGCCTTTCAAAAGATATTGGTAAGGAGTATGAAAAAGCGAATCTCATAATAGCTCATCTTGGAGGAGGCATATCGGTAGGTGCACATAAAAAGGGAAGGATTGTAGATGTTAACGATGCTATAAATGGGGATGGACCTTTTTCACCTGAGAGAGCTGGAAACCTTCCTGCCCTTGATGTTGCAGATTTGTGCTTTAGTGGCAAATACAGTTATGAAGAGATAAAAAAGATGATAAATGGAAAAGGAGGAATGACAGCTCTTCTTGGTACAAATGATGTCAGAGAAGTATTAAAAAGAATAAATAACGGAGATAAATATGCTAAACTGGTATTTGAAGCAATGGCATACAAAGTTGCAAAAGAGATTGGTAGTATGGCGGTTGTTCTTAAAGGACACGTAGATGCAATAGGAATTACTGGAGGTATTGCATATAGTGAGGAATTTGTAACGCTTATAAAAGAGAGAGTAAATTTTATAGCACCTATTTATGTATATCCGGGAGAAGAGGAAATGCTAGCTTTAGCTCAAGGTGCTTTGAGAGTTTTAAACGGTGAAGAAAAGGCAAAAGAATATGTATAAAATGAAAACTGATAAGAGGTTTATGTTGGTCCTCTTGTCAGTTTTTTAATTTTAATTGACATCATAATTAATAAAAATTACAATTATATTTGAGATTATGTAAAGTAGAAAGGCGAGAAAAATGGATAAGTTGACGATTTGGGAAGTATTTTTGTTTTCAGTGCCAGAGGCAGCAGTTATAATAAGTATTGCTTTTGGTTTAGGGGGAGTAAAGTTTAAGCCAAAAAAGATTTTGTATATAAGCTTACTTACTGGAATCATATTGTACTTTATAAGGCCATTGGTCAGTAGTTATATTGTAAATGTTATACTTTATATCGGGGTATTAATGATTTTGTTTTTGGTATTTAAAGTTATGGACTTTTTTAAAGGTATGATGAGTGTTATTTTATCCGTCTCCATTTATTTAATAATAGAATATCTAAATGTTACGGCAATTCAATTTTTATTTGATATAGATCCTGTAATTTTATTGAAGGACTATGTTTTACGATTTGAGTGTTTTTTACCCCAATTATTAATAGCAATTTTGGTTTCTTTTGCTATACGCAAATATAAACTTTATCTATTTACAGAGTAATGTATTGGGAGATGAATTTATATGTTAAGAATAGTCATTGCAGAAGACGATATAAATTTTAAAAAAGAACTCATAAAAATTCTTTTAACAATGGAAGGTGTAAGTGTTGAATATTCTACGGGAGACGGAAATGACGCATTAGAAGCATTAATTAAAATTAAACCGGACGTTGCCATTTTAGATATAGGATTACCAGGAATATCGGGCATTGAGGTGGCGAAAAAGATTAGAGAATACATGCCTTTTTTGGAAATAATTTTTATTACTTCTTTTGAGGAATACATAAAAGATGCTGTAAAGCTTTATGCTTCTGATTATATTGAGAAACCCCTTGATGAGAAGAGGCTGAGAAAAACTTTAGATAGGATAAAGAAAAAACTTTTGGAAGTAGAAAATGTTATCCCTTTTAAGACGGAAGATGGAGTAAAGCTTATCAATCCAAAGGAAATTTATTGTGTTCAAGCCAGTAAAAAAAGGAGCATAGTTTATACCCAAAAAGAAAAATTTATATGTGATTACTCTTTAAAAGAAATAGAGGAATTGTTAGATGGTAGCATGTTTTTTAGAACAAATCGGTCTTTTTTAGTGAACCTCTTTAAAGTTGAGCTGTTGAAAGATAACAATAGGACTTCCTTTGAGATACGTTTTAAAGGCTCAAATTATAAGGCTTATCTCTCTAAAGAATTGTATGAAGAATTTAGGAGGAGAGTAAAAGCTATTTACAAATCATAGTTAGATTGGAAGAGGTTTTATGTTTAAGGATAGTTACAAAAATGCGATGATGATTTATGTAGTGCAAATGGTATTGATAGTAATACTAGTAAACAACAATTTTATGAAAAGTCTTGATGTATTTCAGCCAAAAAATCAAGAGTTGTTTAGGATTTTCATAGGAATTTTAATTTTTATATTGAATGGGTTTTCTATTTTTGTGTTAAGAGAGCTGTATGCTAAAAATAAAGAAGAACGCCAATTTTTGATAAATAGTATTAGATTTAAATACATAGAAGAGCAAAATCGCATCTATAGGCAAAATCACCATGATATTAAAAATCACTTGATAATTATTTCTGAATTAGTCAAGGAAAAAAGATATAGTGAACTGGAGAATTATTTGTCTTCATATATGGAAGAAATTGATAAAAATTTAGTGACGATAAACACAGGTGTAAATGAAATTGATATATTGCTTTATTCGAAAATAAGTAATGCTAAGAGTAAAGATATTGAAGTGGATTTTAAATGTGATACACAAATCCAGTGCAGCAAAAAACACGTGCTTAATTTAGTTTCGGTTTTAGGAAATTTAATAGACAATGCAATAGAGGCTTGTGATGAAATGGAAAAAGATAAATACATAATTATAGAGATGAAAGAAGACCCAATAGATTACATTTTTTACATAAAGAATAGATATAATTTTCAAACAAATGTAAAACCATCCATCTTTTTTGAAGAAGGGTTTTCTACAAAAGAGGGTAGAGGCAGAGGAGAAGGATTGTATATTGTCAGAAATATAGTAGAAAAGTATAGCGGTGAAATAGAAGTACAAACCGATGGAGGTTATTTTGACGTTATTGTAGAAATTCCCAAATTTTCTTTGGAGGGTGATTAAAATTAATATCGAAAAGTTAGCTGAGAGGTTAACACAAAGACTGTTTAAAACGCAAAATTTAACGTATATTGAAATGGCAAAAATACAATATGGTATAAGCTTAATTTTAGGGGTAATAATTGAATTTACTTTAGTTTATGCTATTTCTTTAATATTGGGATTTGGCTTTTACACTGTAGTAATAATGCTTTCTGCTCTTTTTTTGAGAATAAATACAGGAGGAGCTCATTGTTCAACCTATAATAGATGTGTAACTTTTACGGCAGTTTATTTCATACCTTTTGCTGCTTTAGCAAAATTTGTAGATATACATTTTCCTTTAGAATTTAAAGTTTTTACAAGCCTATTGTTATATTTTATAGTTTTAGCGATAGTGAAGGATAATAAATTTTACAGGGTTATAATTCTGAGTTTAGTTGGTATAAATATTTTTTTATTTTTCGCCAATTCAATAGTCTATATTAAAATATTGTTTTTAGTATCTATAGGTTTTACACTACAAGCTGTTATGAGGACTACATTAGGAGAAACTATAGTAAAAATTGCAGATACGTTGTTTAAAAAAGCAGGGATATAAAAATTTTTTTATTTTTTTCAGCCTTTTTATGTAAATCTAAGCAAAGAATATATTTTTATACAAAAAATTAATGGTTTTTAAAGGAATATATTGTATTTATTACATAAAAAAATGGGATTTTGTGTAAATATTTGGATATATTTAGGTGAAAAATGCATTTTCGTTCCCAAAAATGACACTTTCGTTCCGAAATCCACACAAAGCGTTTTAAATGTTGTATAATTAGATAAAGATGAGTGGGAGGTGAAGTGAATGAAAAAAATTAACCCACTATCACTATTAGGAACGCTGCTTACATTTATAGGCACATTGGGACTTGCAACTTCTGCTTGCATCGGCTGGTTCTATAAGCCGCAAGTTCCTGATGTTTTGTTGAAAAAGTAATACATCTCAAAGATCTTTTCTACCCTTCCCTCGTGGGTTTCAACATTTTCCTGAGTTTTTACATAGATTTAAATTGATTTTGTGCCGAGTTTTCGGCACTTTTTATTTTGGTATTTTAAGAAATTATTGGTATAATTTTTGCTTAAATAATAGAATTTATGAAAGAGATTTAAGGGGATAGTCTTGACTTTAAAATAGTAAGAAAGTTATAATAAGCTTTGTAGGGGTATAGGATAGGGGGGTATATATTGCTGATTTTTTCTATAACATGCTGAAGCAATACATATTTTTTGTGATTGAAAAATTTATATAAAACCGTATAATTAATATTGTAAAACAATTCAAAAGATTATTAGCTGGTTTTTTATATTGCATTTTTAGGGGGTTACTCTGTTGAAGGTTTATTCTTTAGTAGGAGAAAGTGGGACGGGTAAAAGCCATCATGCTTCTTTTATTGCTGGCAAGTATGGCATTAGGTATATCATTGATGATGGAATTTTAATAAAAGGTAATAACATTATTGCGGGGGTTTCTGCTAAAAAAGAGGCTACAAAAATTGGAGCGATAAAAAGAGCATTATTTACTGATCCTACGCATGTAGAGGAAGTAAAAAAAGCTATTGAAGAAGCGAAACCGGATAAAATCCTTATAATAGGCACTTCTGATAAAATGGTGGATGCTATAGCTGAAAAGTTAGGGCTTCCGCCAGTGAGTGTAAGGATATATATTGAAGATGTAGTCCCACCTAAACAGATTGAAATAGCCCGTGAAAAACGGTTGTTAGAAGGAAAACATGTTATCCCTGTTCCAACTTTCGAAGTTAAAAAGCAGTTCTCAGGCTATTTTTTAGACCCTCTCAGGATTTTTAGGAGGAATAACAAAGGGTATTTTGAAAAAACCATTGTAAGGCCTAATTATAGTTATTTAGGTAAATATACCATTTCTGAAAGCGTTATAAATTCAATAGTGGCTCATGAACTTATTTTATTTAATGAAGTTTACAAAGTTAATAAAGTTTTGACAGAAAAAAGGCCTGAAGGTATAATTTTAAAAGTAGACGTTACAATGAGGTATGGGTACAAAATTATCCCTGTATTAAAAGAAGCTATGAAAAATATAAAAAAACAATTGGAGTATATGACGGCCATAAATGTCCTGCAAATGGACATTTATGTAAAAAATTTGTATATAGAAAAAACAAATATTAGAGAAAAGGGTGTGTGATATGTACAAAATCGTGAGAAAAGAGGTATTAAATCCTGTAGTCAAACTCATGGATATTGAAGCGCCAAGAGTTGCAAAGAGTGCAAAGCCTGGCCAGTTTGTCATTATTAGAATTTATGATAAAGGGGAAAGAATTCCTCTTACTATTGCAGATTATGACCCGGAAAAGGGAACAGTTACAATTGTATTTCAAGAGGTTGGTAAATCGACGAAGCTATTGGGTACTCTCAATGAAGGAGATTATATTTTAGATTTTGTGGGGCCTTTGGGTAATACGATGGAAGTTCCCAAAGATGCAAAAAAAATATTAGGTGTTGGCGGTGGTGTAGGTATACCTGCTCTTTATCCAAAATTAAAAATGTTACATCAAGAAGGTTATAAAGTAGAGGCAATTTTAGGTGGACGAAGTGAGGAATATGTAATTTTCAAAAAAGAAATGGAAGCTGTGTGTGATAAAGTACATTATGCTACAGATGACGGTACTCTTGGCAAAAAAGGATTTGTCACGGATGTTTTAAAAGAGGTTTTAGAAAATGACAAAGAAGTAGATTATGTGATTACTGTAGGACCTGTTATAATGATGAAGAATGTTTGCAAAATGACTAAAGAATACAATATACCAACTATAGTAAGTATGAACCCATTGATGGTAGATGGGACAGGTATGTGTGGCGCTTGTAGGATTGAAGTTGGAGGAGAGACAAAGTTTGTATGTATGGATGGGCCGATTTTTGATGGACACCTTGTGAATTTTGATTTGGCAATGACAAGGCTCAATATGTTTAAAAAGCAAGAAAAAGTGTCATTAGAATTGTATGAACAACATCATGGAGGTGATCACCATGGCCGTTAAAGATAGAGTGCCTATGAAAGAACAGGATCCAAAAGAGAGAAGGAAAAATTTTAATGAAGTAGCGTTAGGATATACTGAAGAGGAGGCAATTGCTGAAGCTTCAAGGTGTATACAATGTCCTAAACCTACTTGTGTGGCCGGGTGTCCCGTCCATGTGAGAATACCAGAGTTTATAAAAGCAATTACGAAAAGAGAATTTGAAGAGGCTTATAAAATAATAAAGAGTACAAATAGTTTACCTGCCGTCTGTGGCAGAGTATGTCCGCAGGAAGAACAGTGTGAAAAGAATTGCGTATTAAATAAAATTGGCAAACCTATTGCTATTGGAAGATTAGAGAGATTTGTAGCTGATTATGCCCTTCAAAATAATATTGAAGAAGAAGTAAAGCCTGAGAAGAAAAATAAAAAAGTGGCTATAATAGGTGGAGGACCTGCAGGACTTACTTGTGCAGGAGACCTTCTAAAAATGGGCTATGATGTTACAATTTTTGAGGCTTTGCATGCTTTGGGTGGAGTTTTGACCTATGGGATTCCCGAATTTAGATTACCCAAGAGAATTGTGGAAGCAGAAATAGAAAGATTAAAGAAATTAGGTGCAAAAGTTGAGACTAACGTGGTTGTGGGAAGGACAGTTACGATTGACCAATTAATGGAGGAAGAAGGCTTTGAAGCAGTATTTGTTGGCACAGGTGCTGGACTTCCTAAGTTAATGGATATTCCGGGCAAGAATTTGAATGGTGTTTATTCTGCCAATGAATTTTTGACAAGAATAAATCTTATGAAAGCATATAAATTTCCTGAATATGATACTCCTATTGTAGTAGGTAAGAGAGTAGCTGTAATAGGTGGAGGAAATGTTGCAATGGATGCTGCACGTTCTGCTCTAAGGCTTGATGGTGTGGAAGAAGTAACTGTAGTATACAGGCGTTCAAAAGAGGAGATGCCAGCAAGGGCGGAGGAGATAGAGCATGCTATTGAAGAAGGTATAAAATTTGAGTTTTTAGCTAACCCAATAAGGATAAATGGGACAGAAGATGGATGGGTAAAAAGTATGGATGTAATAAGAATGGAATTAGGTGAGCCTGATAGCTCAGGAAGAAGGAGACCTATTGAAATACCTGGCTCTGAGTTTACAATAGAAGTAGATACAGTGATTATGGCTTTAGGAACAAGCCCTAATAATTTGATTCCTTCCACTACAAAAGATATCGAGATTCAAAAATGGGGCGGCATAATTGCCGATGAAACCGGTAAAACCTCAAAACCGGGTGTGTTTGCTGGTGGCGATGCGGTGACTGGTGCTGCAACTGTAATACTTGCAATGGGTGCAGGCAAACAAGCAGCTAAAGCTATAGATGAATATTTGAGAAATAAAAAATAAAGACAAAAATTATGACTTGTATTAATAAAAAAGCCGGTTTCGGCTTTTTTTTGTACAGAAAAAATTATATAATAATAATTAACAGGATAGAGAAATATGATAGTTAGTAAGTAAATAAACTCAATGTGGATGAGGAAGATGAAATATAGTGTGGAAGAAAAGGGGACAAAGGTAATTGTAAGGGGGATTGAAGATTTTAACCTTAAAGAGACTTTTGAGTGTGGGCAGTGTTTTAGATGGAATGAGGAAGAGGATGGAAGCTATACAGGAGTTGCTTACGATAGAGTGATAAACGTGAAATTGGAAGGAGACGTGTTGATAATTGACAATACAGATTTAAATGACTTTTATGACATTTGGTTTGACTATTTTGATTTAGGAAGAGATTACAAGCAAATAAAAGAAAATCTTTCAAAGGATCCTATATTAAAAGAAGCAATTCAATATGGGCAAGGTATAAGGATTTTGCGCCAAGATACTTGGGAAACTCTTATTTCATTTATAATCTCTCAAAATAACAGAATACCACAGATAAAGAAAGTAATAGAAAATCTTGCTAGTTCTTTTGGAAATCCAATTGAGTATAAAGGCAGAGTATATTATACTTTTCCCAAAGCAGAAGAATTAGTTATGTTTGATGTTGAGACGATTGCCCAAACAAAATGTGGCTTTAGAGCGAAATATATACTTGATGCTGCTTCCAAAGTTTTTTCCGGAGAAATAGACCTGTTAAAGTTGTTTGAATACAGTACTAATGAGATAAGAGATATTCTTATGAGTATAAATGGGGTAGGTCCAAAAGTTGCAGATTGTGTTATTTTGTATTCTATAGGCAGATACGATACTTTTCCTACAGATGTATGGATAAAAAGAATTGTTGAGTATCTGTATTTAAAAAGAGAAGGGACCCCTTTGGAGATTCAACTGTTTGCAATAGATAAATTTGGAGATTTGTCTGGATTTGCTCAACAGTATTTATTTTACTATGGCAGGGAGATGGGGAAAAAAATCTTTAACGAAAGGAAGAAATAAATGTTAGGAACTGTTGTAAATTCAATTGCAATAATTGTGGGTGGTACTATTGGCACTCTTCTTAAAGTAGGAATTCCGGAAAGGTTTAAAAATATAGTCATGCAGGGTGTCGCCTTAAGTGTGATGATAATAGGGATTTCCAGTGGCCTTCAGTTTAATAATTTGATGGTAGCAATTGTAAGTCTTGTGATAGGCGGTGTTATAGGAGAGGCTTTAGACATTGAAGGGTATCTTAATAAGTTAGGGGATGTGTTGCAAAAAAAATTGAGTAAAGATAACAGTTCTACAATAAGTAAAGGATTTGTAACAGCTAGTTTAGTTTATTGCATCGGTGCAATGGCGATTGTTGGTTCTTTGAAAGATGGACTTTCAGGAGACCATAGTATATTATTTGCTAAATCTGTGCTAGATGGCATTTCCTCAATAATTTTTGCTTCTACTTTTGGAATAGGTGTTGTTTTTTCAGCTATTTCGGTATTTTTGTATCAAGGTTCTATTTCATTAGGTGCATCTTTTTTGCAAGGGCTTTTGACAAAACCAGTGATTGACGACATGACAGCTGTAGGAGGAGTATTGATATTTGCGATTTCTTTGAATATGTTAGAGATTAAGAATATAAAAGTGGGGAATTTGTTGCCAGCTATTTTTATACCTATTTTTTATCAGATTTTACTAAACATGATAAAAGGATTTTAGGCGGTGTGAATATGAAGCCAATGAAAAGCATTGATGTGGCAAGAATTGCAATAAAAATGGCTATGTGTACAAGGGAAGAGGAAGAAATACTAAAAAACAAATATTGGCAACAAGGAGTAAAAGTTGCAGCTGTTGACTATGGTGGAGAATACGTAAATTCTATATCTAAAATTATTGAAAGAGCGGTAGTAGCGGCTAAAAGAGAAGGAATTATAGAAGACACACACGCTGCAGAAGGAGCTGTAGCAGGAGCTGCGCATGAAGCTGCTATACAAGTCATGAACAAAGCTATGGGACTTAATGTAGGTGGAAAAATAGGCATTGCCTATGCTGATGAGCATCTTTGTGTTTGTGTGTTTTTTGCTGTAGGGATGCTAAACTTAAATGAAGTGGCAATTGGACTAGGACATAGGTCATTAAAATGAGGGGGCTAGCCCCTCATGCTTTTTTTAAAGCTTCTTCTATATTTATCATTCCACTTCCTTGTGTCCATAATCCTGCATCGTCAATTTTTACTGCTGTCGATTTTAAAATATTTTTTATTTGTACATTAGTCAAATTAGGATTTTTTTCAAGGAGTAGTGCTGCTGCACCTGCTACGATTGGAGTTGCCATAGAAGTTCCTGTAGCGCTTCTGTAGGCCTTATTTATCATTATTTCATCTGCTCCAAAAGGTACATTTCCTGAAGCAGTTGAGATTATTTTTACTCCTGGAGCTACTACGTCTGGTTTGTATAGATAAGGTGAGCCTCTTCCAGAAAATTGAGCTATTTCATCATCGCTTATATCAGAAGTTCTTTTGTCATCCACTGCTCCCACTGTTATTGCATTTTTACTGGTACCCGGAGAAGTTATTGTATTGTAATTAGGTCCGGAATTTCCTGCTGCAACAGTTACTACTAATCCATTTCTCCAAAGAGTATCTACTCCTCTTACCAAAGGATCTAAGAAAGTAGGGAGAGAGGGCGTTTCTCCTATTGATAGGGAAACTATTCGTATATTGTATTTGTCTTTATTGTCTAAAACCCATTGCATCCCCGCTAATATGTCAGAGGACAAGCCTCTACCATAAGCATCTAATACTTTTACTGCTACTATATTAGCTTCAGGGGCTACTCCTTTGTATTTTCCATTAGAAGTGTATCCATTTCCTGCTGCATCTCCAGCTACGTGAGTGCCGTGGCCGTTGTCGTCATAAGGCTGTTTTTTTCCGTTTACTACATCGTGAAATGCCACTATGCGATTTTTTGGTTTGGTAAAATCAGGATGAGGATATATTCCTGTATCTAAAAAGGCAATTGTTACTCCTTTTCCTGTATAGCCTAAATCGTTGACTTTTCGAGAGGCAATTTCTTGTGTAGCGATGTTAAGCTGAAGCTTCACAGTTGAATCTTCTGCTATGAAATGAACTCCTTTTAGTGCTGCAAAATTTTTTAATTTGTCACAGGGCAAATTCACTGACCAAGCTTTTATAATCGGCAGTTCAAATTTTATGCTGCCACCTAATTTTTCAACTCTTTTTTTTAAGACCTCATAAGGAAGGTGGGAATATAAAATCACTGGAACACATTCGCTTCTCAAGTACATAGCTTTATATAAAAGTCTTTTGTCAATTTTGTTTGTTACATAAATTTCTTTTGCGATTTTTGAAAAAGCAAATATAGGAATTAAATTCATTAGCTTACCTCCTCGTATAATTAATTTTAAAGGCAATAAATTTGTCTCACTTCTTAAAATTTAATAAAGCAAATTTATAACTGGAAATCTTTAATATTCTCATCTTGTCTAAAATCTTATCTATTGCCATGAATCCGTAATATTGCGCAATATGCAGGATTCATGGCGCGGCCGTCTCATCTTTTTTCGGCCTTATTATTTACTTTTGAGATAACTTGTAGCATTATTATACTGTAAAGTTAATGTGGGACAGGCTTTCGTCCTCCATGCGGCTTGACCGCTCTTTTAAGTGTGGTCCCTACACCAGATTTGCCTTTTCTTACGCGAAATCTGCTTTGTCATATATAAGCCCCTGGCAGCAGAGGATTCAGGCTTATATATTAAGAGCTAATTGCGAGGTTGCTACATAATCTGGTTGCTAGGGTTATCTCAAATTAACTTTTACTTACTTTATCACTTTTGAAAGGAGGTGTAACAATCTTGAATAAGCTTTTTGTTGGTATGGATGTAAGCCTGAATGATGTCAAGGTTCATATTCTCGACCAGGAGGGTAATGATGCTTCCTCTCGTTTTTCTGTAGAAAATAACCCTCATGGTTGTGATGTTATAGTATCACGTATCTTGGAGTGTTGTAATAAATACAATATCCAAAAGGTCTTTATTGGTTTGGAATCTACCTCAGTCTATGGCTGGCACCTCCAGTATTATTTGGCTGATCATTTTGCTCTTAAGCCTTATCAACCTTCTATTACTACTTTTAATGCTAATATTATTAATGCTTTTAAAAAGTCTCTCGGCAATTTGCCTAAAAATGACTGGATGGATGCCTTTGCTATTGCTGAAAAACTGAGATTCGGTAGACTCCCTAAATCTTGTTCTGTAGATTTTAGATATCTTGCTCTCCAGAGGCTTACTCGCCATCGCTTTCACATTGTTAATAGTATTGTTAGAGAAAAAATTATTTACTCAGCAATTTGTTCCTTAAGTTTAGCGGTTTGTGCCAAAATAAAGTCTTTAGTAATAATTTTGGAGCAACTGCTACTGAAATGTTTAATGAGTTTTTCACCCTTGATGATATTGCGGCTCGACCGCTTGATGAGCTTGCCGGCTTTTTGGTTGATAAGAGTAAAGATCGCTTTGATGATCCAGAAGCTACAGCTAAATTGCTTCAAGAGGCTGTTCGCAAGTCTTATAGAATTAATGCTACTGTAGATGATTCTTTAAACTTTGTTATCAAGTCTTGCTTTGATAATCTACAGTCCCTTGAAAAACAGAAGAAAGCTGTAGAAAAAGCCATTATTAATGAGGTAAAAGGATTTAACAATGAATTTCTTTGTCTTACATCAGTAAAAGGTATTGGCCCAACCATCGCAGCCGGCTTAATATCTGAGATAGGCGGAATTTCAAGGTTTGATAATGATAATGCCCTTGCAAAGTTTTCCGGCCTTTATTGGTCAGAATACCAGTCTGCTGATTTTAAAGCGGAGGACACATATCTCAAGCGTACTGGTAATGAGTATCTCAGATATTATTTTATTCAAGCAGCTGACCAACTCAGGAAGTATTTACCTGAGTTCTCACAATACTATGCTCGCAAATTTAAAGAAAGCAAAACTCACAAGCATAAACGTGCTCTTGTATTGACTGCACGTAAAACTGTAAGGTTAGTCTTCGCTCTGCTGCGCGAAGAAAAACTTTATAAATCCCCAATAATGAAAGGAGATGATTGTATAAGTTAACATATTATCCCATAACCATATTTTACATTAATTTCCATCAGCTTATTGCGTGATGGTTAGCTTTGCTATGCCCTTTTTTAGGTTATTTTATTAAATTTTTTTTGAATTTTTTTTATCACCCTCTTGACATATTACCGAAATACTTTCATGCTATTAACACAATATGTGAAATATAAAAATTTGTTAGTGGAAATTTAAAAAGTGTCACCATATGAAGTTATGTCATATTATGTAGTAGGTCTGAAAAGACCTCCATATAAAAAGGTTGAAGCTTGAAAGGAGGAAAATATTTATGCCAGTAGATAAAAGCGGAGCAGGATTTGGGTGGTTTTGGATTATAATCATAATACTTTTAATCCTCTTGTTTGTTCCAGGTTTCATTGTTGAAGAACCAAAGGCTTGATTAGGTGTTAAAAATTGCTTAAAGGGGGATCAATATGGCAGGAACAAGTTCAGTTTTTGGCGAAAGCAATTTGTTGTTTTTCTTCTTGATACTTGTATTAGCGCTTGGTGGAGGCTGGCTTAATGTAACATGGTCTTTAGAGACATTGCTGTTCTTTTTCATACTCCTTGTAATAATAATGGATGGCGGATTAGGCTGGTTTTTCAATGAACTCAAGTAATTTTAAAGGGCTCTATCCTGCGATAGAGCCCTGTTTACGTGCGCCCGGCATGGGCGATAACTAGGCGGTGAAAGTCCGCTGTGGGCTTGGTAGTGGGAACCACTAGCCAAGAGCAAGGGTGTCCATCGTGAGGTGGAATCTGAAGGAAGCTTAAGGCAAAATCTCGGTCTGATGAACAAGAACCAGATAAGAGGCTGAATTGGGATGGATGAGTTTGCGTAACAAAACGAAGTCCAACACTACCCGAATCCCATACAGTAAATCTGGCAGATATATGAGATGAAAGTTATCGTTCTTACCCGGGGAGGTCTCAAGGATAAGTCATGGAAGTAAAATCTGAAGTGACAACCCATGCAGTGATGTATGGCTGAACCTTGAGAAGTCAGCAGAGGTCATAGTACTTATCTAGACATGAATAGATAAGGAAGGACCGAACGTTAGGAGGTTTTGGAAATCTTATGGACTCGAAAGATATGCGAAGACTGCAGACAACTCAACAAAGAGGCTATCCGTTGAATAGAGAAATGGAATTTCAAAAGACAACGGAAGTGCATAGTATATCATCGGCGTCGGAAGATGGAAGAAACGAAGTACAAAGATATACCGGCAAGATGCTTGAAATGATAGTAGAACGAGGGAACATGGAAGCAGCATACAAGCGCGTTGTTGCAAATAAAGGAAGCCATGGAGTCGATGGGATGGGAGTAGATGAACTTCTACCGTATCTCAAAGAAAACTGGGCAACCATAAAACAACAACTGCTGGAGGGGAAATACAAACCACAACCAGTGCGAAGAGTAGAAATTCCCAAACCTGATGGAGGAAAAAGACTACTAGGAATACCTACAGTACTAGACAGACTAATACAACAAGCAATAGCCCAAATACTAAATAAAGTCTACAACCATACATTTTCTGATAGCAGTTATGTGTCATTTCTCAAATTAATTCAGCCCAAAACCGATAAAATTTTTCAGATTAAATAATCTTGTGATAAAATTAATGCTAAAGGAATGTGAAAAAAATTCATCACATTCTTTTAGCATTAATTTTTTAATTGGAGATGTTGTTTTATGCAAATAATTTTTCATGTTGATAACATTGAAGAATATTTGCAAAGAAGTAAAGATTACAATTTTCCTGACCCACCAGACAGATGCCCTCATTCTGACTGCAAGTGCAGAGTAAAACTAAAAAAGCACGGTTTTTACTACCGTTACTATTTAGATGGACCTAACTGTGTAAAAATAGCCATAAGAAGGTATATATGCCCTGTGTGCAAAAGGACTCTTTCCTACCTCCCTGATTTCTGTATTCCTCATTTTCAGTATTCTTTCAATATGATTGTAAAGTCTTTAAAAGAGACACTTACAAGAGAAAAAACTCTCAGTTCTTTCATAAATGACTTAAAAAGAAACTTCCCTACCATACTATTTTCAAGACAGCATATATATTTTTACACCAAAAGGATAATGAATAATTTAAGTTTTATCATATATGGATTAAGGCAAATAGACCCTTACATAAAGTTATTCGAGGTTAGTTCTCAAAGAGAGAGGGCCAGAGAGATTTTGGACATAATAAACATTGTACCACTCTTTTCCCAACGGTTTTATGCTCATTGCCAAAAATCATTTCTGGCCCCTCTCACATAATTTTAGCATTAAACATGAAAGATTTAAATAAAAATTTTGATTTTTTCTTAGCAACATAGCTTTTTCCTTTAATGTCTCCCAGATATGAGCTAAAATTACGATTAAGAAATCAAAAAAGTGAAGGGGGAACATATAAATGCTTGATGAAAAAGCGAGAGAAGCTATAGCATTAAAGAGATTTTCACTGATAAGTCCGGTGTTAAACGGACAGGTAAAAAATCAGAAAGAATATTTTGATGCTCTTTCCGATAAACCTATTGAGATACCTTATCTTGGAATGAGAAGATATACTCCTAAGACACTTAGAGGGTGGCTGTATCAGTATTTAAGAGGTGGTATAGAAGCGTTAAAGCCGGGTTATCGAAGTGACAGAGGCAAATACAGAAAGATAGACTTTGAACTTTCAGAGAGAATAAAGCAAAAGAAGCTTGAACATCCTGAAATGCCCAACAAACTTCTTTATGAGACATTGATAGGAGAAGGAATAATATCACCGAATAAAGTATCCCTTTCGACATTCTATAGGTTTTTGAAAAACATTCCTGTAAAATCTCTAGATAAAGAAAAAGAGGGTAAAACAAAGAGATTTTCCCATGAATACATCAATGAACTGTGGCAAACTGATGTCATGTATGGGCCATATATTAAAGAAGGTAAAACAAAAAGACAAACGTACCTTATTGCCATATATAGATGATGCTTCAAGGCTTTGTACCTATGCTCGCTTTTACTATACCCAGAATTTTTTAGCTTTAAGAGACTCATTTAAAGAGGCGGTGCTAAGAAGGGGGATACCCAAAATGCTTTACACTGACAACGGAAAGATATATAGAAGCACTCAATTGGAATATATCTGTGCTTCACTAGGCACATCTCTTATTCACGCTGAGCCTTTTTCACCTCATTCAAAAGGAAAAATAGAAAGATTCTTTCATACGGTGAGAATGAGATTCTTAAGCACAATAGATCCTACCTCCGTAAAGAGTATAGATGAACTCAACATGATGTTTTTTAAATGGCTGGAGGAAGATTACAACAGAAAAGAACACAGCAGTATTGGCATGAGTCCTTTAGATTTTTTCATGTCACAAATATCAAGAATAAATATGTGTAACATAGATATGTTGAATGAATGTTTTCTCATAAGAGTAAATCGTAAGGTAAATAAGGATGCTACACTTAAAGTGGAAAATATACTTTATGAAACAGAAGAAAAGTTTAAAAATAATGCACTTAGAAGTCAGATATGACCCTGAGTGGCTTAAGGATAATACACCGCTTCTACTTTATTATGAGGGCAAAAAAGTGGGGGAAGCGTATAAAGTGAACTTTCATGAGAATGCTAAAATTCCTGCTGCGTATATAAAAGGCAAAAATGACGTAAACGAAAATGAAGAAATAAGTGATTTTACCAAGCATAAAGTAATCTCTTTTAACGATATCATTGATTGAAAGAGAGGTGCCTTAAAGTGTTTACCCAATATTTTGGAATGAAATTTAATCCATTTTCTAAAGAGATAAGTGTAAACGACCTTTACATAAGTGAAGACATTGCTGAATTAAATGCCAGGTTAAAATATTTACAAGAAACAAGGGGTATAGGACTTATCGTTGGGGAGGCCGGTTCAGGTAAATCTACTGCATTAAGAAGATATGCTGAAGGCCTCAACCGTTCTACATTTAAACCATGTTATTTCGCTTTATCTACACTTACAGTGAGAGAATTCTATCAAGCATTGGCTATGATTTTAGGCGAAACACCCTCATACAAAAAAGTAACGCTCTTTTACCAGATACAAAGAGCGATAACAGAACTTTACTATAGCCAGAAAATAACTCCTGTCATAATATTAGATGAAATACAACTGGTTTCTAATGATGTTCTTGAAGATTTGAGAATAATATTTAACTTTAATATGGATTCTCAAAACCCGTATATATTGATACTTTCAGGACAACCACACATAAGAAACAAACTAGCTCTCAATGTAAACAGTGCACTAAGGCAAAGAATTTCTATAAAGTATGTGATGCAAGGGCTAAAAAAAGAAGAAATTCAAGATTATATAAAAACAAGAATGAAAATAGCCGGAATGATGGATGATATATTTACACCATCAGCATATGAAGCAATATATTCCCTAACAAAAGGGCTCCCAAGGATAATAAATAACCTGGTAACAGCTTCTTTACTCTATGCGTATTCTAAAAGGCTAAGAGAAATAGACGAAGAAGTAATATACCAGGCACAAAATGAAATCAGTTTATGAGAGTAGCACTTTTTGTGTTACTCTCAATTTTATTATATATTAATTAAATAAAATTTCAATAACAGATATTAACATATTTTGGCGGTAATGCTCTTGGAAGGTGAAAAAAATTTTTAATCAGGCTGTAATAATTTGAGAAAAAATACTTTTATGCACTTAAAAAATGCCATTATAATTTGAAAATCTTTGGAGATTTAATTTGAGAATTGACAGTTATGGATTCAGACCAGGACGCAGTGCAAAAGACGCAATAAAAGCCGCAGAAGCATACATAAATGAAGGATACACATGGGTTGTAGATATGGACTTAGAAAAGTTCTTTGACAGAGTAAACCACGACATAATAATGTCCAAACTAGAAAAGCGGATAGGAGATAAAAGGGTACTAAAGTTAATACGAAGATACCTAGAATCAGGAGTAATGATAAACGGAATCAAAGTATCAACAGAAGAAGGGACACCCCAAGGAGGGCCATTAAGTCCCCTATTAGCAAACATAATGTTGGACGAACTAGACAAAGAACTTGAGAAACGAGGGCATAAATTCTGCCGATATGCAGATGACTGCAACATATATGTAAAAAGCAGGTCTGCAGGAAACAGAGTAATGAAGAGCATAAAGAAATTCATAGAAAGCAAATTAAAACTAAAAGTCAACGAAGCAAAAAGTGCTGTAGATAGACCATGGAGAAGAAAATTTCTTGGATTTTCATTCTATACAAAAGAAAACGAAGTAAGAATAAGAATCCATGAAAAATCCATCAAAAGGTTTAAGGAAAAAGTAAGAGAAATAACCAATCGGAACAAGGGAATAAGCATGGAAAACAGAATAAAAAGACTAAATCAAATAACAACAGGATGGGTCAACTATTTTGGATTAGCAGACGCGAAAAGCATAATGAAAACCCTTGACGAATGGATAAGGCGAAGACTAAGGGCATGTATATGGAAACAATGGAAGAAGATAAAAACGAAGCATGATAACTTAGTAAAACTAGGAGTAGAAGAACAAAAAGCCTGGGAATACGCCAATACAAGGAAAGGCTACTGGAGAATATCCAATAGCCCAATCCTAAATAAGACTCTTACAAATAAATACTTTGAAAGCATAGGTTATAAGAGTTTATCCCAAAGATATCTAATTGTACACAATTCCTAATGAACCGCCGTATACCGAACGGTACGTACGGTGGTGTGAGAGGACGCTGAATAAAATAATTATTCAGCTCCTACTCGATTTAAAAAATTTGATGCGTGTGGAGTGATAATATATGTCTTTTTCTGGAGATACACTGCTCTTCTTTTTTGTAATTTTAACTTTGCTGTTGGATGTAAGATTTGAGCTTGAAAGTCTACTATTTTTCTTTTTAATACTTGTAATTTTGCAGGAAGAAAAACCGCGAAAAAAAGCAAAGCGATTTTTGTGGTCATTAACAGGCATTAATTTTGGTAACACAAATTCTTAAAATTACGTATTATATATTAGCTAAATATGAAAAGCTTTATTTTACTACCATTTACCTATTTGAAGGGAGGTCAAAACAGTTAAAATTGGTAGTAAAAAATGATATAATTTTAATTAGATGATGATGAATGTTATTAACTATAAAAAAGGTTAAATAGCTATATGATATAAGCAGAATTACATTAATAAACTGGGAAAAGGAAGGATTAATAACCCCAGTTAGAACAGCAAAAGGAAGAAGAAGGTAGAAAAAAGAAGATATAGAGAAGTTATTAGGCATGCTGGAAGAAAAACCAAAACCTAAAGTAGTTTTGTATGCAAGAGTGTCCAAAAAGAAACAAGAAGAATATCTTAAGAATCAAATTAGAAGGCTTGAAGAATACGCTGATTCCCAAGGATGGCAGTATGAAGTCATATCCGAAATAGCAAGTGGAGTAAATGAAAATAGAAGAGGCTTATTAAAGCTTTTGAACAAGATAAAAAGAGGAGAAGTTGAAAAAGTTGTAATAGAATATCCTGATAGACTAACGAGATTTGGCTTTGAATATCTCAAATTTTTCATGGAAAGCTTTGGAGTGGAGCTTATAGTTTTAGACGGGAAAGAAGACGAAGAAGATATAAATAAAGAGCTAGCAGAGGACTTGATAGCAATAGTAACATCTTTCGCAGCAAGAATTTACGGACAACGGGGTGGCAAAAAGCATGATAGTAATACAGGCTAAACTCATTTTTCTAAACCAACAGGACAAACAAATAGTATTAGACTTAATGAGAAGATGGTCATCCTGCATGAGATTTGCATACAAAAGGCTTCTAGAAGGTTATGATAGAAAAACATTAAAAAGAGAGCTTCAAGGGATTTTTAACTTAAACTCAAGATACGTAGATGATGCAATAATGAAAGCAAGAAGCACATTAGAATCCTCTAAAGAATTAGGGAATAATCCAAAGAAAGTAATTTTTGGAGGGAAAGATTTATTTAAAAAACTTCAAAAGCGCCATATAAATGAGAAAGAATATCAAAAACTAAAAACAAAGTGGCAAGAAAGAAGAAAAGGAAACTTTTATTCAAGAGGAGATAAAAGCAAAAAAGGAAATCTCAACACAAGAATAGAAATAAAAGAAAATGGCACTTTCTTAAGGATAAATGTAGGAGAAAGAAAATATGTATATGCCAGAATAGAAGCAGGATATAAAAAGAATAAGAGAAGAGAAGAGCTCCTTCAGGAAATCGCTGAATCAAACATACCCTACTCTGTAGAATTAAAACTCAAAAATGGCAATATATACGCCTATTTTGCTATTGAAGAAAAATATCCAGAAATAAAAATAACAAAATAGGGATGTGCAAAATTAAATAAAATAATCATAATCAAAAGCCAAAATATGTATGACATACAATATATAGTAATCAAGACTGACAATCAAACATAAAGGAAGTGGTAAGGGAAAAGAAAAGATAAAAAGAGGGCTAAAAAAGGGCATAAATATCCTGTAGGAGTCAAATGTTAAAAAATGGCATGAAATAGATTCAGTAAAAATTAGGCCGATTGCATCAAAGCAACAAGAGATCTAAACTCATCATATTTGCCCAACTTAATAGCTACAATAGCGACAGTAAGCAAAGTAATATGGCCAAAAGTATTAAGGTTGCTCACAGAATTAATATTTCTAACATAAGCCTTTTCAAAATCCAGAGCTTTAAAGCGGGAATTATATCTTTCTGATTCAATTCTCAATCTATAGACAGCCTTAAAATATAGGGAGTCTCTATTAATAGAGGACCTATAATCAGAAGATATAATAGCATACTTAGTACAGCCTCTATGCTTTTTGCCATTAAAATATTTAGGATGCTTTATAGGGCAGGCAGAATCATCTTTAGAATTACAGAACTTGCAAACAAATTTTTGCTTAATAAAACCATTAAAATACTGTTTGCCATCTTTAAGCATTTTAATACCCGCTTCACAAACCATATAACCATCATCAGTCAGAGGGGGATTTTTAGAATTACGCTTGTTAAGAGGGATAAAGCAATGACCGTGGAGAGTATCTCTAACATAATTATAGAGTTTCTTAACGTCATAACCTTTATCAGCGATAAAATTAGTACCAGTCAGTTTAAACCAATTATTAGTCTTTTCAAGTAAAGACAAAGCAACTTCAAAATCAGGGACATCAGCGGGAGTAGTAGTTTCAGCGATAGGTAAACCAGAGATAGCATCAACAATAATATGATTTTTATATCCCCAATAAAACTTATAACGTTTATTAGAAGAATCATTAGAAGCAGAATAAACGCCTAATTTACAATCCTTATCAGACTTAGGCTGATTATCTTTAGAGAATTTATTTTTAGAAAAAGACTTAGGGTTATTTAACTTAGTGTTAGCTTTAATAGGAGTAGAATCCATGGAAATAAACTCACCAGAGATAATACCCATATTTTTGAGGATATTGACTTGATTTTGAAAGATAGTGGTTAAATAATCATGAGAGAAGTCATTAATAAAACGGCGAAAAGTCCAATAAGAAGGAAGAGGTTTAGAAATATCGAAGCCACAAAGATGAGCAATGATAAGATTATTGCGGAGATAATCTAAAAGGTCAGAAATTGTACCGAATCTTTCAGCTTTCATAACAATAAAAGCTCTAAAAAGTGCATGATGAGAATAACCCTTACGGCCAGGACTAGAGGAAGGGAATTCAGGTATTGAAGACAGGTCAAGATTTTCAAACATAGAAGAATAGAAATCAATTTTAGACTGAGAGGTAAAGAGTTCAGGTATATTTAAAAGTAATTGAAGCTGGTACATGTAGGAATTCCTCCTCCTTAAAAAAATTTTTATAGTGTATATATAATAATTCGACAAATGGGAGGGGAAATCCTACATAAAAGATAAAAAATTCAAGAGTGATAGAAAAAAAGCATGTCTATGAAATGGCTTAAATGAAGGCTTTTGAATTTTGCACAAGTCTAATAACAAAAGACAAAGGAGTCATAGCAATAGATATAAATGCATATCCAGACAACATATCATGGACAGAAGTAGATGAAAAAGGGAAGCTAATAAGCTATGGCAGTATACCAATGCCAGAGCTTGCAACTGGAAATAAAGACAAAAAAGAATATTTCAGATGGCAGTATGCTCACAAGATAGTAAAAATAGCAAAAAAGAAAGGAAAAGCAATTGTAATTGAAGAATTAGAAATAAAAGAAAAAGGCAAAAGAGGAGACTTTTCAGGGAGAAAATCAAGGAGAATAAGGCATAGCTTTAGCTACAAATCACTTCTTTCAAAAATAAAAACAATAGCAAAAAGAGAAAAGATAGAAGTAATAGAAGTCAATCCTTCTTATACCTCAATAATAGGCATGTTAAAATATGCACCACAGTATATGATAACAAAAGATATAGCAGCAGCCTATGTAATAGCAAGAAGGGGATTAAAACTGCAAGAAAAAATACCAGACAATTATATAAAGTTTCTCAACGCATTGACTGTAGAAGAATTAGAAGAATTAAAAGAGCACGTAAAGAAAACAGTCAGGAACAAGCATATAAAGAAAAAGCACATAAGGGAAATAAATAAAGCAATAGAATTTTTACAAAGCCTTGAGAGTGAGCCAGGAAGGGTGCTAGAACCTCTGGATGGAACAAGTTTTAGTGCCTATAATTTCTGGCGAGTTCTCAAGGTAGCGGTGGTAACGCCACTCTCCCCTGAGAAGGTACCAAGAGACTTCTCTGCCCTGAAGGAATTACTAATTCAGGGCAAGTGGGGAGATCCGTAAAGGCGCAAGTTCCTGCTTCTTGGGGCAGGGGCTATGGCTTTCCCAAATACCGCCTGCTGGGGCTGGGAAAGCCTGAAAGGCGGACTACAAATACCCCAGCTATCTAAACTGTACATTTTTGTACAGTTTGGGTAACCAGGTAGTATTTATGCCAGAAGAAAAAGGAGCAGGTTTTGTTGCAGGATGGTTTTGGATTTTCATAATAATAATTTTAATACTTCTATTTGTTCCAGGAATAATTATTTGGGAAAAAAATTAGACAAAAAATAGGGGTGGTCTATAATAATAGACTAGCCCCTTACATATATTTAGTAAGAGATTAAAAATAGGGGGAATTTGTTTTGCAAAAGGAGATTTTATTAAAAATACTTGCTGTAGAACTTTTGATAGTAGCATTTGTGAGATTTCAGGTAATGGGTATAGAAAAGGAAAGAGAAAAAGAAGAAGTTACAGAAGAAGATAAAGATGAATTATCTTCACCGCAGGAAAATAAAAAAACTTCAATAGATGTGTACGAAGTGATAACAAAGGGAAAAGATTTTGTAGGTAGCATAAAGCCTTATCTAAACAAGAGAGACCAATATTATGTAGATATTTTCTCTAAAATAGCCGAAATAATTGAAATACAAAAAAAATTGATGAGCCTTTCAGAAGAAGAAATTGAAATGGCAGAAAAAATAGAAGTAGATAAAATAGGAATTTTGAAAGCGATAAAACCCTACATAACGGAAGATAAAAAAATTGTGATAGATAAGTTTTTAAAATTTCATGAAGCGTTGAAGAATTTGCAAGAAAAAATGGAGAAATATTCAAAAGAAGAAGATAAAGACAATATTTTCGACAAAATAATTGATATTTATGAGGCCCTAAGGCCTATAATTCCTGAAGAAAAGTTAGAAGAAACTGATAAGCTGGCAAAGAATATAAAATTGTTGGAAGTATTAAACAAAGCAGAGGGTATTATGAACAGCATGAAAGAGGAGAAAAAACAATTACAATCTTCTACTAGGAGTATGGAGGAAGAAGAGCAAAAAGCAGAAGAAAATAAAGAGGAAATAGAAAGAATAGAAGATAAAGGGGAAATATCGAAAATAGAGGAAGGAGATAAAATTTTAGATACCAATAAAAAAGAAACAGAGGAACAATTAGAGAAAGAAGAAAACAATTCATTACCTCAAGGATTATCTGACCAGCAGGTAGCAATTATAGACAATCTAAAATCTATGTTGACAAAGGAACAGCAGCAGTATATGTATAATATGATTAATTATCTTAAACAACAAGGATTAGTTAAATCTGAAGGTAAAGGGGAATAAATATTTTCCCTGTATTTTTTATTTTTAAATACAAAATACAGAAACATAGTCTAAATCGATAAATAATGGCATAAAATCATAATATTTGGGCAAAATCATAAATAATCAGATTATATGGCCTAAAATTGGCTATAATAAGGTTTGATATGTTTTACCACTTAAATTAATATAGAGATTGGGATTAGCACTCACATAAGTTGAGTGCTAACAAATGAAGGAGGAGGGATAAAGAGTATGAGATTAAAACCGCTCGGAGACAGAGTTGTGGTCAAAGTAATCCAGGCAGAAGAAGTTACAAAAGGTGGAGTCATTCTACCTGGTACAGCAAAAGAAAAACCACAACAAGGTGAAGTAGTTGCAGTAGGAACAGGGGAATACATAGACGGCAAAAAGGTAGAATTAGAAGTTAAAGTCGGTGATAGAGTAATCTTCTCCAAGTATGCTGGGACAGAAGTTAAATTAGATGGTGAAGAATATTTACTTTTAAGAGAAAGCGATATTCTAGCAATTATCGAATAAGGAGGTAGTTAAAAATGGCAAAACAAATCAAATATGGTGAAGAAGCTCGTAGAGCATTAGAAAGAGGAGTTAATGCAGTTGCGGATACTGTAAAAGTTACACTAGGACCAAGAGGTCGTAATGTGGTACTTGACAAAAAGTATGGTTCCCCAACAGTAACAAATGACGGTGTTACAATTGCGAGAGAAATTGAATTAGAAGACCCATTTGAAAATCAAGGGGCTCAGCTTTTGAAAGAAGCAGCTACAAAAACTAATGATATTGCTGGTGACGGTACAACAACTGCAACACTTTTAGCACAAGCAATGGTTCGTGAAGGGCTTAAAAACCTCGCTGCAGGAGCTAACCCAATGCTTTTAAGAAGAGGCATTGCAAAAGCTGTTGATGCTGCAGTTGAGGGATTAAAGAGGATATCTAAACCTATAGATAATAAAGAGTCAATTGCTCACGTTGCCTCTATATCAGCAGCTGATGAAGAGATAGGAAAGCTCATTGCAGAAGCAATGGACAAAGTAGGAAAAGATGGAGTTATAACTGTTGAAGAATCAAAAACATTAGGTACAACTCTTGAAGTTGTTGAAGGAATGCAATTTGACAGAGGATATATCTCCCCTTATATGGTGACAGATGCTGAAAAAATGGAGGCAGTATTAGAAGAGCCTGTTATTCTTATTACAGATAAAAAAATCTCAAATATTCAAGATTTGTTACCACTCTTAGAACAAATAGTACAGCAGGGCAAGAAGCTTCTCATTATTGCTGATGACGTAGAAGGAGAAGCATTGGCAACATTAATTGTTAACAAATTAAGAGGTACATTTACATGTGTAGCTGTAAAAGCTCCTGGTTTTGGTGACAGAAGAAAAGAAATGTTACAAGATATAGCAATACTCACAGGCGGTCAAGTAATTTCCGAAGAATTAGGTTATGACTTGAAAGATGTAAGATTAGATATGCTTGGCCGTGCAAGACAAGTAAAAGTTACGAAAGAATATACAACAATTGTAGGTGGCGCAGGTGATCCATCAGAAATTAAGAAGAGAGTAAATCAAATAAAAGCTCAGATTGAAGAAACGACATCAGACTATGACAGAGAGAAATTACAAGAAAGACTTGCAAAATTGGCTGGTGGTGTAGCTGTAATTCAAGCTGGTGCTGCAACTGAGACAGAACTCAAAGAAAAGAAACACAGAATTGAAGACGCATTAGCAGCTACAAAAGCAGCAGTAGAAGAGGGTATAGTACCTGGTGGCGGTATTGCCCTTCTCAATGTAATAGAAGATGTACAAAAAGTAGTTGACTCCTTAGAGGGCGATTTCAAGACGGGTGCTAAGATAGTATTAAGAGCATTAGAAGAGCCTGTAAGACAAATTGCAACAAATGCTGGTGTTGACGGTTCTGTAATAGTAGAAAAAATAAAAGCTGCTAAAGATCCAAACTTCGGATATGATGCTTACAAGGAAGAATTCACAGACATGTTCAAAGCAGGTATTGTGGACCCAACAAAAGTTACAAGGACAGCTTTACAAAATGCTGCGTCAATTGCTTCAATGATACTCACAACAGAGGCAATAGTAGTAGACATACCAGAGAAGAATACAGGAATGCCAAATCCCGGAGCAGGAATGGATATGATGTAATCAAAAAAGGCTGAGTTGAGGCTCAGCCTTTTTTAAGCTTTTTAAACTTGACACTTTTGCGATTGTCTGATAAAATACTTTTGTAATAATATTAAGCGCCCGTAGCTCAGCAGGATAGAGCAGCAGTTTCCTAAACTGCGTGCCGGAGGTTCGAGTCCTCTCGGGCGCACCATTACCATAGAAATTAGTAATATCAAGGATTCTAACTATCTTATAGTTAGAATCCTTTTTTACGTGCGCCCGGCATGGGCGATAACTAGGCGGTGAAAGTCCGCTGTGGGCTTGGTAGTGGGAACCACTAGCCAAGAGCAAGGGTGTCCATCGTGAGGTGGAATCTGAAGGAAGCTTAAGGCAAAATCTCGGTCTGATGAACAAGAACCAGATAAGAGGCTGAATTGGGATGGATGAGTTTGCGTAACAAAACGAAGTCCAACACTACCCGAATCCCATACAGTAAATCTGGCAGATATATGAGATGAAAGTTATCGTTCTTACCCGGGGAGGTCTCAAGGATAAGTCATGGAAGTAAAATCTGAAGTGACAACCCATGCAGTGATGTATGGCTGAACCTTGAGAAGTCAGCAGAGGTCATAGTACTTATCTAGACATGAATAGATAAGGAAGGACCGAACGTTAGGAGGTTTTGGAAATCTTATGGACTCGAAAGATATGCGAAGACTGCAGACAACTCAACAAAGAGGCTATCCGTTGAATAGAGAAATGGAATTTCAAAAGACAACGGAAGTGCATAGTATATCATCGGCGTCGGAAGATGGAAGAAACGAAGTACAAAGATATACCGGCAAGATGCTTGAAATGATAGTAGAACGAGGGAACATGGAAGCAGCATACAAGCGCGTTGTTGCAAATAAAGGAAGCCATGGAGTCGATGGGATGGGAGTAGATGAACTTCTACCGTATCTCAAAGAAAACTGGGCAACCATAAAACAACAACTGCTGGAGGGGAAATACAAACCACAACCAGTGCGAAGAGTAGAAATTCCCAAACCTGATGGAGGAAAAAGACTACTAGGAATACCTACAGTACTAGACAGACTAATACAACAAGCAATAGCCCAAATACTAAATAAAGTCTACAACCATACATTTTCTGATAGCAGTTATGGATTCAGACCAGGACGCAGTGCAAAAGACGCAATAAAAGCCGCAGAAGCATACATAAATGAAGGATACACATGGGTTGTAGATATGGACTTAGAAAAGTTCTTTGACAGAGTAAACCACGACATAATAATGTCCAAACTAGAAAAGCGGATAGGAGATAAAAGGGTACTAAAGTTAATACGAAGATACCTAGAATCAGGAGTAATGATAAACGGAATCAAAGTATCAACAGAAGAAGGGACACCCCAAGGAGGGCCATTAAGTCCCCTATTAGCAAACATAATGTTGGACGAACTAGACAAAGAACTTGAGAAACGAGGGCATAAATTCTGCCGATATGCAGATGACTGCAACATATATGTAAAAAGCAGGTCTGCAGGAAACAGAGTAATGAAGAGCATAAAGAAATTCATAGAAAGCAAATTAAAACTAAAAGTCAACGAAGCAAAAAGTGCTGTAGATAGACCATGGAGAAGAAAATTTCTTGGATTTTCATTCTATACAAAAGAAAACGAAGTAAGAATAAGAATCCATGAAAAATCCATCAAAAGGTTTAAGGAAAAAGTAAGAGAAATAACCAATCGGAACAAGGGAATAAGCATGGAAAACAGAATAAAAAGACTAAATCAAATAACAACAGGATGGGTCAACTATTTTGGATTAGCAGACGCGAAAAGCATAATGAAAACCCTTGACGAATGGATAAGGCGAAGACTAAGGGCATGTATATGGAAACAATGGAAGAAGATAAAAACGAAGCATGATAACTTAGTAAAACTAGGAGTAGAAGAACAAAAAGCCTGGGAATACGCCAATACAAGGAAAGGCTACTGGAGAATATCCAATAGCCCAATCCTAAATAAGACTCTTACAAATAAATACTTTGAAAGCATAGGTTATAAGAGTTTATCCCAAAGATATCTAATTGTACACAATTCCTAATGAACCGCCGTATACCGAACGGTACGTACGGTGGTGTGAGAGGACGCTGAATAAAATAATTATTCAGCTCCTACTCGATTTTATATGAAAAGTTAGTTTTTTGCTGTTTTTGTGCTGTTGACAGAGACATGTAAATTTGATATATTGAATAATAAATTATTTAGACAAATTAATAACTTTTTAAGAAAGTCCATATAATCCTGTGGATATGGCACGGGAGTTTCTACAAAGCAGCCGTAAACTGCTTTACTATGGGCGGAATTTGCCATTTGTTTTGGCCTGAGGAAATTCTGCCCTCAGGCCTTTAATTTATTCAAGTGTATAAACTGTAAAGTTTTGAAGTAATCTAATTATTTAGCAAAGATTTTATTTGCTAAGTGTGTTATAATAATACTAAAAGGGAGATGTAATCTATGGAGGAAAAGTTTGTTAAAGAAGGATTAACTTTTGATGATGTTCTTTTAATTCCTGCAAAATCTGAAGTCCTTCCTAAGGATGTAGATTTAAAAACAAAACTTACCAAGAAAATCACTTTAAATATTCCCTTAATGAGTGCAGGTATGGATACGGTTACAGAATCCAAACTTGCTATAGCTATAGCAAGGGAAGGCGGCATAGGAGTAATTCACAAAAACATGCCTATTGAAAGACAAGCATTAGAGGTTGACAAAGTTAAAAGGTCAGAGCATGGGGTAATAACAGATCCTTTCTATCTTTCTCCTGATCATACCATAAGAGATGCTGCAGAACTCATGGCAAGGTATAGAATATCGGGAGTACCTATCACTGTGGATTCAAAACTTGTAGGAATAATAACTAATCGTGATATAAGATTTGAAGATGATTTGGATAAACCTATAAGAGAAGTTATGACAAAAGACAATTTGGTAACTGCTCCTCCTGGAACCACTTTAGAGGAAGCAAGACAGATACTAAAAAAACATAAAATAGAAAAATTGCCTTTAGTGGATGAAAACAACGTTTTAAAAGGACTCATAACTATAAAGGACATAGAAAAGGCAATAGAATTTCCTAATGCTGCAAAAGATGGCAAGGGAAGACTTTTAGTGGCTGCTGCTGTCGGTGTTGGAAAAGACATGATGGACAGAGTTAAAGCATTAGTAGAAGCTGGAGTAGATGCTATCGTAATAGACACAGCTCACGGCCATTCTAAGGGAGTTTTAGAGGCTGTCTCTAAGATAAAAGAGAAATACCCAGATTTACAACTAATAGCAGGGAATGTAGCTACGGCTGTAGCTACAAGAGATTTAATTGAAAGAGGGGCTGACTGCGTAAAAGTTGGCATTGGACCAGGGTCAATTTGCACTACGAGAGTGATCGCTGGAGTAGGAGTTCCCCAAATTACTGCTATTTATGATTGTGCTCAAGAAGCGGACAAGTATGGAATACCTATAATAGCAGATGGGGGAATAAAGTATTCAGGAGACATTGTAAAAGCCATTGCAGCAGGGGCTTCTGTGGTTATGCTGGGGAGTCTTTTTGCTGGAACGGAGGAAAGCCCTGGGGAAATTGAAATATATCAAGGTAGGAGTTATAAGGTATATAGAGGTATGGGTTCCTTAGGAGCAATGAAAGAGGGAAGTTCCGATAGGTATTTCCAAGAAGATGTTACTAAATTTGTACCAGAAGGAGTAGAAGGAAGGGTGCCCTATAAAGGGCCTTTAAAAGAAACAGTTTATCAATTGGTTGGCGGTTTGAGAGCAGGAATGGGATATTGTGGTGTTCACAATATTGAAGAATTGAGGACTAAAACAAAATTTGTGAAAATAACACAGGCGGGATTAACTGAAAGTCATCCTCATGATATAATTATTACAAAAGAAGCTCCTAATTATAATTTGAGATAAAAGAGGAGGATTTTAATGGGGATTAAACGTGAAGTAGTGCTTATTTTAGATTTTGGAGGGCAGTATACCCAATTAATTGCCAGAAGAATAAGAGAAGCAAATGTCTTTTGTGAAATTGTTCCTTACAATATTTCTCCAGAGGAAATACGAAAAAAAGAGCCAAAGGGAATTGTGCTTTCTGGAGGGCCAGCCAGTGTCTACGTACAAAATGCTCCTAAGTGTGATAAAGAAATTTTTGAATTGGGCTATCCTGTATTAGGGATATGTTATGGCGCACAGCTTATGACAGAGCTTTTAGGTGGAAAAGTGGCTCCAGCCCCTGTAAAGGAATATGGCAAGACAGAAATTGTATTAAACAATACTATTCCTTTGTTTAAAGGCATAGAAAGAGACACTATTGTTTGGATGAGCCATACTGATCAAATAGAACTTCCTCCTCCAGATTTTAAGGTAGTAGCTTCTACTGACAATTGCCCTATCGCAGCGATTGCGAATGTAGAGAAAAAGTTGTATGCGGTTCAATTCCACCCTGAAGTTTCACACACTCATAGAGGGACAGAGATTATAAGAAATTTCCTCTTTGAAGTATGTGATTGCGCGGCAGATTGGACAATGGATTCTTTGATTGAGCAGACAGTAAAGGAAATAAAAGCGAAAGTGGGAAAACACAAAGCTGTATGTGCTCTGTCTGGTGGTGTAGATTCTTCAGTTGCTGCTGTTTTAGTAGACAGAGCCATTCACGACCAATTGGTGTGCATTTTTGTTGATACAGGGCTTTTAAGGAAAAATGAAGGAGATATGGTTATTGAAACCTTTAGAAAAAATTATGACATGAACATAATCCGGGTAGATGCAAGGGATAGATTTTTGTCCCGCCTTAAAGGAGTTACGGATCCAGAAGAAAAGAGAAAAATTATTGGTAATGTTTTTATAGAAGTTTTTAAAGAAGAGGCTTTAAAGATAGGAGATGTGAAATTTTTGGTGCAAGGTACTTTGTATCCTGATGTAATAGAAAGTGGCAATGGCGTGTCTTCTACTATTAAAAGTCACCACAATGTTGGAGGTTTGCCTGAAGATATAGGTTTTGAACTTATTGAACCTTTGAGGATGCTCTTTAAAGATGAAGTAAGGCAAGTAGGAAAAGAATTAGGAATCCCTGAGGAGATATTATATAGGCAGCCTTTCCCTGGACCAGGCCTTGCAGTCAGAATTCTTGGAGAAGTTACAGAAGAAAAGTTAGAAATTTTGAGACAAGCTGACAGCATAGTTTTAAGGGAAATGAAAAAGTTTGGCTGGTACAATAAAGTATGGCAATCTTTTGCGATTTTGCCTGGCATAAAAAGTGTTGGAGTTATGGGGGATGAAAGGACTTACGCCTATGCGATAGTTTTGAGAGTAGTAGATAGCTACGACGGGATGACGGCGGATTGGACAAAGCTTCCTTATGAAATTTTGGAGAGCATATCTACAAGCATTACTAATGAAGTGCCAGGAGTAAACAGAGTGCTTTACGATATTACTTCGAAACCACCAGCTACCATAGAGTGGGAATAAAAATCCGAACATTAATTTAATTTTTTATAAAAAAATTCACAAATGAGGTTGACTAATATCAAAAAAGTTGATAAGATATAAGTGGGACAATTGAATAAAAATCACTCATATAATCTCGAGAATATGGCTCGAGAGTCTCTACCGAACAACCGTAAATTGTTCGACTATGAGTGAAAGTGTACCTAGGGTTCCAGCCTATTTATAGGTGTTCGGACCGAGCGGTACAGGTATATGTTTATATACCACACCTTAGGGACAAAAGCCCGGGAGGATAGGTTTCACTCTATGTTTTGCTAAAGAAATCTATTCTTCCCGGGTTTGTTTGTTTTAAAGTTTCAAAAAAATGTAAAATACTTAGATAGGAGGATTATAATGGAAAAAGTGAGTAAATTGCAGCCGAAGACATCTTTTTACGCATTAGCAAATAGGATTTGGAAACTTGAAAATTACAAGACAAATGTAAAAACAGAAATATTAGCAGGTATTACAACCTTTATAACAATGGCCTACATTATGTTTGTGAATCCCATTATACTAAAAGAAACAGGAATGGATCCAGGAGCCGTTTTTGTAGCTACTTGTCTTTCAGCGGCCATTGGAACTCTCATGATGGCTTTTTACGCTAATTATCCTTTTGCACAAGCTCCAGGTATGGGACTTAACGCTTTCTTTACTTATACTGTCGTTTTAACAATGGGATACAGTTGGCAAGAGGCTCTAGCTGCAGTTTTTTTCTCAGGAATTATATTTATTTTGATTACTTTGTCTGGAATACGGGAAATGATTGTTGATGCTATACCTATGTCTTTAAAATATGCAGTAAGTGGAGGAATAGGTTTATTTATAGCTTTTATTGGACTTAAAAATGCTGGTATAATCGTGGCAAATCAAGCAACTTACATTGGATTTGGCGATTTGACTAATCCTGGGACACTTCTTGCCATTGCGGGACTTTTTATAACAGCGATATTGATGTCAAGAAACGTAAAAGGTTCAATACTTCTTGGCATATTGATAACTACAGTATTGGGACTTTTTACTGGAATAGCGAAATTACCCTCTGATTTTAGTATAATTAAAATGCCACCAAGTCTTGCACCCACATTTCTCAAATTGGATATAAAAGGGCTTTTGGGAATTGGCAAGGATATAGGTTTTCTCTCACTTTTCACCAGTATGTTATATGTAGTTTTATCTTTTACTTTTGTAGATTTATTCGATACTATTGGTACTTTTATAGGAACAGGTTCAAAAGCTGGAATGTTAGATGAAAACGGCAAAATGCCTAATATGAAAAAAGGACTTATGTCAGATGCTATTGCCACCACGATAGGCTCTCTTTTAGGAACTTCTACTGTTACTACTTATGTTGAAAGTGCTGCAGGTATTGCAGAAGGCGGAAGAACAGGTCTTACTGCTTTTGTGACAGGTATTTTGTTTTTAGTGGCACTGTTTTTCTCACCAATAGCTTTGCTGGTGCCTACGCAAGCTACTGCTCCTGCCCTTATTATTGTTGGTGTATTAATGATGGGCTCCATTAAAAACATAAATTTTGAAGATTTTACAGAAGCTATGCCTGCTTTCCTTGCTATAATTGCTATGCCTTTCACCTTTAGCATTGCTAATGGTATTGCTGCAGGGCTTATTGCGTATCCTATTGTAAAAATTGCAGCAGGAAGAGCAAAAGAAATTCATCCTATTGTGTACATTCTTGCGTTTTTATTCATATTACGTTTTGCTACACTTGCTGGTTAAAAATAAGACCCCAATTAGTACTTACTAATTGGGGTCTTAAAAGATAAAAGTAAAGTATAGGAGGTATATAAAAAATGACGCCTAAAGTTGCGATAGTAGTTGGCAGCAAATCTGATTTGCCTGTGGTTGAAAGATGCACAAAAATTCTTGAAGAATTTGAAATTTCCTATGATGTTAAAGTGCTGTCTGCCCATAGAACTCCCTTTGAGACACAAGAGTTTGCTGTAAATGCAGATAAATATTATGATATAATCATTGCAGGTGCTGGAAAAGCTGCTCATCTGCCTGGTGTTATTGCTTCTTATACACTCTTGCCTGTTATTGGCCTTCCAATAAAGTCTTCTATTTTAGATGGTCTTGACTCCCTTTTATCAATTGTTCAAATGCCCAAAGGTGTGCCTGTTGCAACAGTAGCCATAGATGGAGCAGAAAATGCAGCACTTTTAGCTTGTCATATTCTCTCTTTGAAATATACTTATTTAAAGAAGACCTTAGCTGATTATAGGGAGAAAAAGGCTGAAGAAGTGTTAAACAATTAAGAGATTGGAGGAGATAAATATGGAAAAAAGAGAATTGCTTTATGAAGGAAAAGCTAAAAAAGTTTATAAGACAGATGAAGAGAATTTTTATATCATCGAATACAAAGATGATGCAACTGCTTTTAATGGTTTAAAGAAAGGCACAATTGCCGAAAAAGGTATAGTAAATAACAAAGTTTCTGCAATTTTATTTGCATTATTAGAAAAAAATAATGTACCCAACCATTATGTGGAAAAACTTAGTGACAGGGAAATGTTGGTTAAAAAGGTTGAGATTTTCCCTTTAGAAGTTATCGTGAGAAATTACGCAGCAGGAAGTATTTGTAAAAGATTAGGTCTTGAAGAAGGACTAAAGTTTAAAACGCCTGTATTAGAATTCTCATATAAAAATGACGAATTAGGAGACCCAATGATTAATGAATATCACATACAAGCTCTCGAATTAGCCACCAAAGAAGAGGTTGAAATTATGACAGGAATGACGTTTAAAGTCAACAAAATTTTGTCAGAATATTTTTTATCTAAAGACATTATCTTGGTAGATTTTAAATTAGAATTTGGTAAAAGTAATGAAGGAATATTATTAGCTGATGAAATTTCTCCTGATACTTGCAGATTTTGGGACAAAAACACTATGGAAAAACTTGATAAAGATAGATTTAGAAAGGATTTGGGCAAAGTAGAAGAAGCATATTTAGAAATTTTAAAAAGACTTGGAGGTATGTAAAGTGCTAATTGCAAAAGTCTATATAACTTTAAAAAAGGAATACTTGACCCTCAAGGAAAAGCAGTAAAGGGAGCTTTGTACTCATTAGGATACGAAGAAGTAAAAGAGGTGCGGGTTGGGAAATATATAGAATTAACTTTTGAGGATGGCGATTTATCCCTCTTAAAGGACAAAGTAGATGAGATGTGCAAAAGGATACTGACAAACCCAATTATTGAAGATTACACCTTTGAAATTGTGGAGGGATAAAGATGAAATTTGCTGTTATAGTTTTTCCAGGGTCCAATTGCGATGCGGACTGCTATTATGCTGTTAAAGATGGGCTTGGTGAAGAAGTAGAATATGTGTGGCATCAAGAAAAAAATTTGAGTAAGTACGATGTTATAATGTTACCAGGAGGATTTTCTTATGGTGATTATTTGAGGGCAGGAGCTATTGCTAGGTTTTCGCCTGTCATGGAGGCTGTCAGGGAAGAAGCAGAAAAAGGAAAATTTATTATAGGCATATGCAACGGATTTCAGATACTTACAGAAGCAGGGCTTTTGCCGGGAGTTTTGAGAAAAAATGAAGGTCTGAAATTTATTTGCAATACTGTCAGCATAATAGTTGAAAATGACAAAACTCCTTTTACTACAAGGCTTAAAAAAGGGCAGGAGATTTTACTTCCAATTGCTCATGGAGAAGGCAATTATTATGTAGATGACAAAACTTTAAAAGAACTAAAAGAAAACAATCAAATTGTTTTTAGGTACAAAGAAAATATCAACGGCTCTGTTGAGAGAATAGCCGGAGTTATAAATAAAAAAGGAAATGTTTTAGGAATGATGCCTCATCCAGAGAGAGCTTATGCCCCCTTGCTGGGTAATACTGACGGGCTTTATATCTTAGGGTCAATAGTGGATAATTTTGTAAAAGGCGGGGTTTAAGGATGGATAAAATATGGAGAGAATTAGGACTTACTGATGAGGAGTATGAGAAGATTATTTCGATATTAGGAAGAGAGCCTAATATAACTGAATTAGGTATGTATAGTGTTATGTGGTCTGAACATTGTGCCTATAAAAATTCTAAACCTCTTTTAAAATATTTACCTACAAAAGGCGAAAGAGTAATACAAGGACCGGGAGAAAATGCAGGAGTATTGGATATTGGAGATAATTTGGCAGTTGTGATGAAGATAGAAAGCCATAACCACCCTTCTGCAATTGAACCCTATCAAGGAGCAGCTACAGGTGTTGGGGGAATAATAAGAGATATATTCACAATGGGGGCAAGGCCAATTGCTCTTTTAGATTCTTTAAGATTTGGAATTCCTGATGATAAAAGGACTAAATATCTCATCGAAAACGTGGTAGCAGGTATAGCGGATTATGGAAATTGCATAGGAATTCCTACAGTGGGTGGGGATACCTATTTTGAAGAAAGTTACAAAGGAAATCCTTTAGTAAATGCGATGTGTGTAGGAATAGTAGAAAAAGACAAGATAAAAAAAGGGATAGCAAAAGGTGTAGGTAACCCTGTTATGATAGTAGGTGCTACTACGGGGAGAGACGGTATTGGAGGTGCAAGTTTTGCTTCTCAGGAATTAAGCGAGGAATCAGAAGAAAAAAGACCTTCTGTTCAAGTTGGCGACCCCTTTATGGAAAAACTGCTTTTGGAGGCTTGTTTAGAACTTTATGAAACAGATGCCGTAGTTGCTATACAAGATATGGGTGCGGCAGGTCTTACCTCTTCTTCTTGCGAGATGGCTTCCCGCGGTGGAACTGGAATGGAGCTTGACCTTGATAAAGTGCCTTTGAGAGAAGAGGGAATGACACCTTATGAAATAATGCTTTCTGAATCTCAAGAGAGGATGTTGGTTGTAGTAGAGAAAGGCAAGGAAGAAGATGTACAAAAGGTATTTAAAAAATGGGGACTGAATGCCGCCACAATAGGGAAAATTACTGATGATGGAATGATAAGAGTGATTAAAGATGGAAAAGTAGTTGCGGAAGTTCCAGCCAAGTCTTTGACAGAAGATGCTCCACAATATGTGAGAGAAGAAGAAGTACCTAAATGGCAAGAAGATGTCAATAAGTTGGATATAAATGAAATAAAACCTCCAGAGGATATGAATAAAGCTCTAAAAGATGTAATTTCTTCTTTAAATATTGCAAGTAAAGAATGGATATACAGTCAATATGATTATATGGTGAGGACAGACACAGTAATAACTCCGGGAATGGATGCGGCTGTTGTGAGGATAAAAGGTACAAAAAAAGCTGTTGCATTGACAACTGATTGCAATGGTAGATATTGTTATTTAGATCCCTATATAGGCTCTCAAATTGCTGTAGCAGAGGCAGCTCGAAATCTTTGTATGGTTGGTGCTAAGCCTATAGGGGTTACGGATTGTTTGAATTTTGGCAATCCGGAAAAGAAAGAAATATATTGGCAGTTAAAAAATTCTATATTTGGAATAGCTAAAGCCTGTGAAACACTTCAAATCCCTGTGGTAAGCGGAAATGTCAGTCTTTACAATGAAAATGAGGGAGAGGCCATTTATCCTACTCCTGTAATAGGAATGGCAGGTCTTATAGAGGATGTATCAAAAATTTGTACAATGGACTTTAAAAAAGAAAGAGATGTAATTATAATTTTAGGTGAGAATAAAGGAGAGATTGGAGGAAGTGAGTATCTTAAAGTTTGCTTTGGAATGGTAAAAGGGCAACCACCTCAAATAGACTTAGAAGAGGAAAAAAGATTGCAAGAATTGGTGTTAAAACTTATTGATAAAAGCTTAATTAATTCTTCTCATGACATATCAGAGGGCGGTTTTGCGGCTGCTTTGGTTGAAAGTGCAATTTCAGGCAAAAAAGGTGCAAAAATTTCGCTACAAACTTCTCTGAGAGAGGATATAGAGTTGTTCTCTGAATCTCAACCAAGAGCATTAATTGCTGTAAGTCCTGAAAAAGTAGAGGAAGTATTAAAAATAGCTTATGAACACCAAGTTCCAGCGCAAAAAGTAGGAGTTGTAGAGGGTAAAGATATTGTAATTGATGTAAATGGTAAAAGAATAATAGACCTTCCTTTAGAAGTCTTAGAGGAAAGCTGGAGAGGGAGAATAAAATGGGAAATGGAGAGAAATTAAAAGAGGAATGTGGTGTTTTTGGTGCCTTTAGTTTGTCCACTTCAGTTACTTCTTATATCTATTATGGCTTACAAGCCTTGCAGCACAGAGGGCAGGAAAGTTCAGGTATAGCTATTTATGATGGCGAAAAAATAAATTGTATTAAGGGGTTGGGACTTGTCAGCGAGGTCTTTAATAAGGAAAATTTAAAGACATTAGAGGGGAAAATGGGGATAGGCCATGTAAGGTATTCTACTACAGGCAGCAATAGCATTATAAATGCTCAACCCCTTGTTGGTAATTTTAAAAACAAATATATAGCTCTTGCCCATAATGGCAATTTGATAAACGCAGGAGAGTTAAGAGACCAATTAGAGAAGGACGGTAGAATATTTCAAACTACAACTGATAGTGAAATAATTCTCCATCTAATTGCAAAAAATTTTCAAGAAAACTTAATCGGAGCTCTTTTAGAAACAATGAAACAAATAAAAGGTTCATATGCTTTGGTGATTTTAACAGACAATAAATTAATAGGGATAAGAGATGTAAACAGTATAAGGCCTCTTTGCATAGGTAAAAAAGATGACACTTATTTTTTATCTTCTGAATCTTGTGCCTTTGACGTAATAGGAGCAGAGTTGATACGAGATGTAGAAGCAGGAGAAATAGTTATAATTGATGGAAAAGGAATAGAGTCTGTTAAGTTAGAAGTAGAAGAAAAAAAGATGCCTTGTGTTTTTGAATACATCTATTTTGCTAGACCTGACAGTGTCATAAATGGAAGAAGTGTTTATTTTACACGATTGGAGATGGGCAAAAGATTAGCTGAAGAAGCACCTGTAGATGCAGACTTGGTAGTACCAGTTCCAGATTCAGGCATTGCTGCTGCAAGAGGTTACTCTCTCAAAACAGGACTACCAATGGGTGAGGGACTTATAAAAAATAAATACATTGGAAGGACTTTTATTGCTCCCGACCAAAGGGATAGAGAGACAGGTGTGAGGATAAAGCTAAATGTCTTAAAAGAATTGGTTCAAGGCAAGAGGATAGTTTTAATAGATGATTCAATTGTTAGAGGTACTACTATGAAGAGATTGGTGAGTTTATTAAAAAATGGGGGAGCAAAAGAGGTTCATGTGAGGATAAGTTCACCTCCTGTTAAATATTCCTGCTACTTTGGAATTGATACTCCGACAAAAAAAGAATTGATAGGAGCAAGGATGTCAGTTGAAGAGATGTGCAAATTAATAGGAGCTGACAGCCTACAGTTTTTAAGTATTGAAGGGCTTATAAAAAGTGTAGGACTTAAATCTATTTGCACAGGTTGCTTTGATGGCAACTATCCTATGTATGTTCCAAAAGAAGGAAGTAAATATCTTTTTGAGAAAAAATAAAAAGTAGGTGTATAATTATGAATTATAAGGATGCTGGGGTAAATATAGATGAAGGCAATAAACTGGTGGAAATGATAAAGCCAATAGCTAAGCAAACCTTAAATGAATATGTTTTAGAAGGGATAGGAGGTTTTGCTGGTCTTGTTGAGATAAAAAATTATAAAAATCCTGTGCTTGTGTCAAGCACTGATGGGGTTGGGACAAAACTTAAAATAGCCTTTATGATGGGAAAACATGATACTATAGGGATAGACCTTGTAGCTATGTGTGTAAATGACATTATTGTAACTGGGGCTAAGCCTTTATTTTTTCTTGACTATTTTGCTACTGGAAAGTTAAAAAGTGAGGTTGCAGTAGAAGTAATCAAAGGAATAGCAGAAGGTTGCAAAATAGCCGGGTGTGCTTTGATAGGAGGAGAGACAGCAGAACTTCCAGGTTTTTATAAAGAAGGAGAGTACGATTTAGCAGGCTTTTGTGTAGGAGTTGCAGAAAAAGAAGAGCTGATTGATACAAAATTAATAAAAGAAGGAGATGCCATAATTGGGCTTGCCTCTTCTGGAATTCACAGCAATGGCTATTCTTTAGTGAGGAAAGTGTTTTTTGAGAAAAACAATTTTTCAGTAAAAGACTTTATACCAGAGCTTGGGATGGATTTAGGAGATATACTCCTTACTCCTACAAAAATATATGTCAAGTCAATAGAGGCTTTAAAAGGGTTAAAAATTAAAGGGATGGCTCATATTACTGGGGGAGGTTTTATTGATAATATTCCAAGAATACTAAGAAAAAGTATAGATGCAAAAATAAATAAAGGAAGTTGGGAAATTCCAGCTATTTTTGAATTAATTCAAAGATTGGGAGATATTGAAGAAAGAGAAATGTATCGTACTTTTAATATGGGGATTGGCATGGTAGTTATAGTAGACCCATCTGATGTAGATAAGGCTTTAGAAAAATTAAACGGCATGGGTGAAAAAGCTTATGTAATAGGGGAGATAGTAGAAGGCGAAGGCGGTGTAATTTTATGAACCTTGTGGTGATGGCATCAGGTAACGGGACTGATTTGCAGTCAATAATTGATGCCATTGAAGCAGGATATATCAATGCCAGGATAATTGCCGTCATTAGCGATAAAAAAGGAGCTTATGCTCTTGAAAGGGCAAAAAAACACGGAATTGCTACTTACTGCCTTCCCAAAAAAGAATTGAAAGAAAATTTTCAAAGAGAGTTATTAAAGCTTCTTGAAAAATTGAATCCGGATGGAATAATTCTTGCAGGGTTTTTGACAATTCTCAGTGGAGAAATTGTAGAAAGATTTGAAAACAAGATAATAAATATACATCCCTCACTTATTCCTGCCTTTTGTGGCAAAGGATTTTATGGAATGAAGGTACATCAGGCGGTCTATGAATACGGAGTAAAATACACCGGCTGTACCGTTCACTTTGTGGACAGTGGTGCTGATACTGGACCTATTATTTTTCAAGAAGTTGTGAAAATCGATGAAGAGGATATGCCAGAGACCATTGCTAAAAAAGTGCTGGAAGTAGAACACAAAGTTTTACCTTATGCAGTTAAGCTTTTTACAGAAGGGAAGTTAAAAATCGAAGGTAGAAAAGTGAAAATATTAGAGTTTTAAAAGGGATTATAAAACTGTAAAAAGGAGGCAATTCTATGGCCAAAAAAGCGTTAATAAGCGTTTCAAAAAAAGAAGGCATAGTGGAATTTGCCAAAAAGCTTAATGAATTAGGATATGAAATAATATCAACAGGTGGGACTTATAATCTTCTTAAAGAAAATAGAGTAAATGTAGTAAAGGTATCAGAGATAACAGGTTTCCCTGAAATTATGGATGGTAGAGTAAAGACGCTTCATCCTAAAATTCATGGAGGGCTTCTTGCAATAAGAGACAATGAAGAGCACATTAAAGCTTTAAAAGAACATGGCATTGAGCCAATAGATATAGTTGTCATAAATTTATATCCTTTTAAAGAGACAATCCTAAAAGAAAATGTGACTTTAGAAGAAGCGATAGAAAATATAGACATTGGCGGACCTTCAATGATAAGGGCTGCAGCTAAAAACTACAAATATGTGACTATTCTTGTAGATCCAAAGGATTATGATACAGTCATTGAAGAAATAAAACAATATGGCAATACAAAAGAAGAGACGAGATTTTATCTGGCAGCAAAAGCTTTTGGTCATACAGCCCTTTACGATTCTTTGATATACAACTATTTGATACAAAAAAATAACATAGAGTTTCCCGAAGTTATGGCCTTTGCCTATGAAAAAGCTCAAGACATGAGATATGGTGAAAATCCTCATCAAAAGGCGGCTTTTTACAAAAATCCTATTAAAGCCTATGGTATTGCAGAATGTGAGCAGTTGCACGGCAAAGAGCTCTCTTTTAACAATATAAACGATGCAAATGCGGCAATAGAGCTCTTAAGAGAGTTTAAAGAGCCTGCAGCAGTTGCCGTAAAGCACACAAATCCTTGTGGAGTAGCTATTGCAGATAATATATACAATGCTTACTTAAAAGCTTATGAGAGTGACCCTGTTTCTATTTTTGGGGGAATTGTAGCATTAAATAGAACTGTAGATGTTAAAACAGCTGAAGAACTTATAAAAATATTCTTAGAAATAGTAATTGCTCCAGACTTTGAAGAAGAGGCCTTAGAGATTTTAAAGAAAAAGAAAAACTTAAGGATATTGAGGTTAAAAGAAGGATATGAAAAAGAATATGATTTAAAGAAAGTAGAAGGCGGACTTTTAGTACAAGAAAAAGATGAAATAGATTTAGATGAGAATAATTTGAAAGTAGTTACTAAAAAAGCACCTACTCAAAAAGAGATGGAAGATTTAAGGTTTGCCTGGAAGGTAGTAAAGCACGTAAAATCCAATGCGATTGTTTTAGCAAAAGATGGAGCTACAGTAGGTATTGGCGTGGGACAAGTCAACAGGATATGGCCGACAGAACAAGCAATCAAACAAGCAGGCGAAAAAGCAAAGGGAAGTGTCCTTGCATCAGATGCCTTTTTCCCATTTCCAGATGTTGCGGAAGCGGCTGTAAAAGGCGGTATAACTGCCATAATCCAACCAGGCGGCTCACAAAACGATGCTTTATCAATTGAAGCTGCAGACAAAGGCGGTATATCAATGATATTCACTGGCATAAGGCACTTTAAACATTGAGGAGGAATTTGTATGAAGGTTTTAGTCATAGGGGGCGGAGGAAGAGAACATGCAATTGTTCACAAACTTTCACAAAGTCCCAAAGTGGATAAAATCTACTGTGCTCCCGGAAATGCTGGCATAGGTCTTTTGGCAGAATGTGTTGACATAAAAGTTGGAGATATTGAAAAGCTTAAAGAATTTGCCATAAAAAATAACATTGATTTAACAGTGGTAGGGCCAGAGATGCCACTGGTACAAGGTATTGTGGATGAATTTGAGAAAGTAGGGCTTAAAATCTTTGGGCCTAATAAAAGTGCTGCGGCTATTGAGGGAAGCAAATATTTTACTAAACAGCTTCTTTCTAAATACAATATTCTTACTGGAAGGTTTAAAGCCTTTGACAAATATCAGGAGGCTTTGAAGTTTTTAAAAGAGACATGGTATCCTGCTGTGATGAAAGCAGATGGACTGGCACAAGGTAAAGGAGTGTTTATTGTAAAAGACTTTATAGAAGCAAAAGAAGCTCTAGACTTAATGATGAAAAAAAGGATATTTGGTGCATCAGGAGATATCATAATAATAGAAGAGATGCTTTTTGGAAAAGAAGCGTCAGTATTCGCATTTACAGATGGAGAAAATATTTTACCTATGGTTTCTGCTATGGATTATAAAAAGATCTATGAAGGAGACAAAGGTCCTAACACTGGAGGTATGGGAAGCATTGCACCAAATCCTTATCTTGAGGAAGAAACTTTAAAAGAAGTGATGGAAAGCATTTTAAAACCAATGGTAAAGGCACTTCAAAAAGAAGGCATTGTATATAAAGGAGTGTTATACGCAGGTTTAATGCTTACAAAAGAAGGACCTAAGGTTTTAGAATTTAATGCAAGATTTGGAGACCCTGAAACACAAGTTGTACTGCCTCTTTTAAAAACAGACCTTATTGATATAATGGAAGCTACCATAGAAGGAAAACTTGATAAAATACAAATTGAATGGGAAGACAAAAAGGCTGCATGTGCCGTTGCGGTATCAAACGGTTACCCAGGGGAATATCAGACTGGTTTTGAGATAACAGGGTTAGAAAAAGTAAAAGAAGCATTTGTATATCATGCAGGGACGGTATTAAAAGATGGTAAAATTGTCACATCAGGAGGAAGAGTGCTTGCTGTTACCTCAATAGGGGATTCATATGAAGAAGCGAGAGAAAAAGTTTATAGAGAAATTAAAAAAATAAGCTTTAAAGGGATGTACTATAGAAAAGATATTGCTTTGGTAAGCCAGGTGTAAACCTGGCGTTTTTAATCAGTTTAAAGTTATGGTATAATATCTACTAACATATGCCTTAATTTTTTAAAAATGGGGGAGAAGTTATGCCCAAAGACCATGTAAAACTTTTTGATATTATATCTCCAATTTATGGGTGGTTTTTTAATTCTCAAGTGGAATATTATAGGAAAGTTTTAGCTATTTTGAAAGAACATATTGATTTAGGAAATTACATAAAATTTTTAGATGTCGGATGTGGTACAGGTGCATTGTGTTATGTATTAAGGGAAGCTGGCTTTGAGGTTTCTGGGGTGGAAGTTTCCGCAGGTATGTTAGCACAAGCGATGAAAAGGCTGAAAAACATGGATATTAAGACATATAAGATAAATCCAGGTGAAGGGTTTCCCTTCGAAGATAATTTTTTTGATGTGGTTACAGCTTCTTATGTGGCTCATGGTATTAAAAAGAATGAGCGGGAAATATTATATAAAGAGATGTCAAGGGTCGCAAAGCATTATGTAATTCTTCATGACTACAATCAAAACAGAGACTTTTTTACTTCATTTGTGGAATGGTTGGAAGGTGGAGATTATTTTAATTTTGTAAAAGAAGTTAAAAAAGAACTAAAAGAAAACTTTAAAGAAGTAAAAATGGTAGATGTCAGTTCAAAAGCTTCTTTATACATCTTACAACCTAATAAATAAATTATGATATAATAAATACCATGGTGTGAATAATTAATTGGCTTAAATTTTTATTAGGGTGTGGTGAAATGGACTCAAGACCAATAGGTGTTTTTGACTCTGGAGTAGGAGGACTTACAGTACTAAAAAGACTTGTTGAGGTTTTACCAGGAGAAGACTATATTTACTTTGGTGATACAAAAAGAGTTCCCTATGGCGATAGAAGTGAAGAAGAGATAAAAAAATTTGCAAAACAGATTTTAAATTTTATGAGAGAGCAAAAAGTAAAAGCTGTAGTAATAGCTTGTAATACTACTTGTGCAGTTATAAATAAAAGCGAATATGATGTGGTTCTTTTTGATGTTTTAAAAGCAGGGGCAGAGAGCGCTGCCCTATACACTATAAATAAAAAAATAGGTGTTATTGCAACTACAAGAACTGTTGAAAGCAAAAGCTATGAAAAGAATATAAAAATTATTGATAAAAATATTGAAGTTTACCAAAAGGCATGTCCTGAGTTTGTCCCACTTATTGAAAAAGGGCTATATAATTCGCCAATAGCCTATGAAACTGCTAGCAAGTGTTTAAAAGAATTGAAAGAAAAAGATATAGATACTCTTGTTTTAGGTTGTACCCATTATCCTTTAATGGCTTCAGTTATAGAAGAGATAATGGGGGAAAATGTAAAAATAGTAGACCCTGCAATTAAATTAGCCTATGATGTGAAAGATTATTTATTAAAGAAAGATTTATTAAATCCTCAAATCAGGGGTAAGGCAGAATTTTTTGTAAGTGGAGATAAAGATAATTTTATCAAAACGGCAGAAATGCTATTAGGCGAGAAAATTGAGAATGTTTTGCATGTAGACATAGAAAAATATTAAAAAACAGGTGGGATTTAGGATGGATATTCTCAAAGAGGCTGAAAAAGTAGAAAAAGAAGTAATAGAATTAAGGCGAAAAATACACATGTACCCTGAATTAGGTTTTGAAGAAACAAAAACTTCTGAAATTGTTTATGATTATTTAAAAAATTTAGGGATTGAAGTAAAGAGAATTGCTAAAACTGGCGTTGTGGGGACCCTTAAAGGCAATGGAAGCAAGACGATAGCTATAAGAGCAGATATGGACGCTCTTCCAATTCAAGAAGAAAATGATGTAGAATATGCATCTAGAATTCCAGGAAGAATGCATGCTTGTGGGCATGATGTTCATACAGCTATACTTCTTGGTACTGCTAAACTTTTGGCAAATATGAGAGATAAGTTAAAGGGAAATGTTAAGTTTATATTTCAACCAGCGGAAGAAACAACGGGGGGAGCTCTTCCGATGATTGAAGAAGGAGTTTTAGAAAATCCTAAAGTTGATGCTATAATAGGACTACATGTAGACCCAGAACTTCAAGTAGGGCAAATAGGGATAACCTATGGAAAAGCCTATGCTTCATCAGATATGTTTGACATAATTGTAAAAGGCAAAAGCAGTCATGGGGCTGAGCCTCATAAATCGGTGGATGCCATAGTGATTGCTGCTAATATTGTAAATATGCTCCAAACTGTTGTTAGCAGAAAAGCTAATCCATTAAGCCCTATAGTGCTAACTATTGGGACTATTGAAGGAGGATATGCACGAAATATAATAGCGAACAAAGTGAGGATGTCTGGAATTATAAGAATGATGGAAGAAGAAAAAAGAGACGAGATAGTTGAGATGGTGGAGAAGATTTGCGATAACACAGCAAAAGCTATGGGAGGGGAAGTGGAATTTAAAAGAACAAGAGGGTATCCTTGCCTTGTAAATCACAAAGGTATGACAGACCTCATAAAGAAAACTGCTTTTTCTTTGTTAGGGGAAAGTAATGTGATAGAAGTTGCCCCAACAATGGGAGTAGAAGATTTTGCTTATTTTTTACAAAAAGTCCCTGGCAGTTTTTATAAATTAGGATGTGGCAATAAAGAAAAAGGAATAGATAAACCTATACATAACAACCAATTTAATATCGATGAGGACTGTATTAAAATGGGCCTTGCTGTACACGTCTCTACAGTTTTAAAATATTTAAACTCAAATGGTTAAAAAATTTTTTGAAGGATTAAAAAATATTTGGAAAAAATGACGGGGATTTATTTATAAATATTCTTTTAAAACTTACGAAAAAGGTTTACTGCAGTTTTATTTATTTGCAGTGATTAATAATTTTACAAAACTGCAGGAAAAATTTCATGTAAAAAAATATTTAAATCAAATCTTGACATTTTTCATCAAATGATGCATAATATTTGTCGGAAGAGAGGTAATGTGAATTTATCACCTCTGCCAATAGGTGAGAGGAAGCCTTAGGAATGTGTAAATCTTAACCCCCTCAATTTTATGTACTTAAAAATTTCTCCCCCTAATCCCCCTTTACTGCCGGCATACTGCCGGTTTTTTTTCATATATAAAAAGCACTGCGAATAAACTATTGTGAGGTGTTGTTTATGCACAATAGGTCTTTTATTCGCGGTGCTTTTATATTAACTATTGCCAATATTATAGACAGAGGCATTGGATTTATCTTTAGAATAATTTTATCAAATATGTTAGGCCCGGAAGGTACGGGTATTTATCAATTAGTTCTTCCTATATATTTTGTTTCAATAACTTTTTTAACCTCTGGTACGATGGCTGTCACTTCTCGCTTTATTTCAGAAGAAAGAGCAAAAGGAAACAAAAAAAATATGTTTAAAATTTTAAAAATTACTTTTTTGATAGTATTGATAATTGCTTTTATCATTTCTTCGTTGCTATTTTTTAATGCTAAGTACGTAGCTGAAAAGTTACTTCACGAACCGAGAGCACTTTTATCAATTCTCATTTTTGCACCGGTGCTTATCATTGTTGCTTCTTCATCAGTGTTTAAGGGTTTTTTTCAAGGAGTTATAAATATGATACCTGCTTCAGTTTCAGAAATTGTTGAACAGATAGTACGGGTATCAACAACTTTATATTTAATACAGCTTTTTACAGGAGCTACACTTGAATATTTAGTAGCGATAGCTATATTTGGCATATCTGCAGGTGAAATTGTCAGTTTTCTTATGTATATACTTTTTTACAGAAGGGAAGTAAAAATTATAAACAAAGAAATACCTTATGATGGAAAAGAATGGGATGCTTTTTCTATAGCAAAAACGTTAGTTATTACTTCCATACCTATAACTTTTTCAAAATTAATTGTAAATGTGTTGGATTTAGCGGAATCTTTAATAATTCCTTCAAGACTTGTTGTCTCAGGTCTCACTCACAGTGAAGCGATGTCTGAATTTGGCAAAATGTTGGGTATGGCAGTACCTCTTGCTTACATGCCAGCAGTTATAACTTCAAGTCTTTCCACTACTGTACTTCCTGCAGTTTCTGAAGCAGCTGCTCTAAAAAAGTGGGATACAGTAAGACTTAGGATTAACCAAGCAATTGGCTATACTACTTTAGTAGCTTTTCCTGCTATAATTTTATTTTTAGCTCTTCCTGAGCAAATTTCTCAGCTTTTGTATCCTTCTTCCCCAGGAGTAGGGGCTTTTGTGAGAGCGATTTCCATGGGAAGTATATTCGCATTTTTAGAAGCGGTGGTGGCTAGCATTCTCCATGGATTAGGAAAGCAAAATGTGGTTTTAAAAAATTCTATTATATGGTTGGGAGTCTGTATTATAGGTATGTATTACTTAACCGCCATGCCACAACTTAAACTTTTTGGATATGTATACAGCTTTATATTTGCCGATGCTCTTATTTTAATGCTAAATATGTTTGAGCTCATAAAAATGACAGGATTAAGAATAGACTATTTAAATTGGTTTATAAAACCGATAACAGCATCAACAATTATGGGAATAATTGTTATAATTATCCACAGTAAATTGTTGACAATTAATGTTAATATGTGGATAAATATTTTTTTATCAATTTTTACAGGAATTCCTGCCTATTTACTGCTTTGCTCTGCGCTGAAACTACCTTATATTGAGGATTTAAGAAAAATAATTTTGTTGAAAAATTAACAATTATAGTATATAATAAAAATAAAACTAAGCCCAAGGGGATTTTCCTGAGGGCGAGGGAGGAGATAAAGTATGATAAAAGAAAAAGCGGATTTTATTGATGATGAAAAGATAAGACAGGATTTGGAAAAGGCTAAAAAAGCGACAAGTAAAGATGCATTAGAAATTATAGAGAAAGCTAAAAAACTAAAAGGCATTACTCCTGAAGAAGCAGCGGTACTTTTAAATGTAGAAGATGAGGATTTGCTCAATGAGATGTTTAAAGTAGCAAGGTATATAAAAGAAGAAATATATGGAAATAGGATTGTAATATTTGCTCCCCTTTATGTAAGTAACTACTGTGTAAACAACTGTAGATATTGTGGTTACAGACATTCTAATGAGCAGGAAAGAAAAAAGCTTACAATGGAAGAAGTGAGAAGAGAAGTTGAGATTTTGGAAGAGATGGGACATAAGAGATTAGCAGTTGAAGCTGGAGAAGACCCTGTAAATTGCCCTATAGATTATATTATCGATGTAATAAAGACGATATACGATACAAAACTTAAAAACGGAAGTATTAGAAGAGTAAATGTCAATATAGCGGCGACTACTGTAGAAAATTACAAAAAACTTAAAAAAGTAGGAATAGGGACTTATATTTTATTCCAAGAAACTTACCATAGGCCTACGTATGAATACATGCATCCACAGGGACCAAAATACGATTACGACTATCATTTGACTGCCATGGACAGGGCTATGGAGGCAGGTATTGACGACGTAGGATTAGGGGTTTTGTATGGGCTTTATGATTACAAATACGAAACTGTTGCAATGCTTTATCATGCGAACCATTTAGAGGAGAAATTTGGAGTTGGGCCACATACTATTTCAGTACCGCGACTTAGACCAGCTCTTAACACTTCAATAGATAAATTTCCATATATTGTATCAGATAAAGACTTTAAAAAATTAGTAGCAGTCATAAGAATGGCAGTGCCCTATACTGGAATGATTTTGTCTACAAGAGAAAAGCCTAAATTTAGAGAAGAAGTAATAAGCATTGGCATTTCTCAGATTAGTGCCGGTTCTTGTACAGGAGTAGGTGGATATCATGAAGAGATATCCAAAAAAGGTGGTTCAAAGCCACAATTTGAGGTAGAAGATAAAAGAAGCCCTAATGAAATTTTAAGGACTTTGTGTGAACAAGGGTATCTTCCAAGTTATTGTACTGCTTGCTACAGAATGGGACGTACAGGAGACAGGTTTATGACCTTTGCGAAATCAGGGCAAATACACAACTTCTGTCTACCTAATGCGATACTAACCTTCAAAGAGTTTTTGATTGATTACGGGGATAAAAAAACTAAGGAAATTGGAGAAAAAGCAATATTGGTAAATTTAGAGAAAATTCCATCAATAACTGTAAGGGAAGAGACAAAGAGAAGACTAAAAAGAATAGAAAATGGAGAAAGAGATCTTTTCTTTTAAACTTAAAACCTCGTGAAAAGGAGGCTTTAGCTTGTTGACAAAATATTATCGTTGTTGGCATTTTGCATAGTTTGCTCCGGTGATATCGCAGACTAAACTAGCGCTCGGCCTCGGGCTCAAGCGGGGTTCCGGGCACATTCGTCATCCTTGACTTAGTGCCCGCCTCCGCCATCACAAGGCTACGGCCCCGCTTTCGCCTCTCAGCCTCGCTAAGTTTCCCGGCACTCAACTGAACGGGCTGGTCTTTTCTCTTATTCTCCTTTTTTAACATTTTCGGTTGAGTGCCGGGCTATCAAGTCGCTACACTTATGCAAAATGCCAACATGTTATATAAAAGGTTTGTCTACAGTTTGAGACCTCGCTTTCACGAGGTCTTATTTTATATATTTTTACAATTAAAAATATGACACAATGCTAATGTCAGAAGATTTACATCTTCTCCTTGTTAATTTAGCGATTAGGTGTATAATATAGACGTAAAAAGAGATACTATTATTAAATTAATGTCACAGAAAAGTGATGATGTAAAATGAATAAGCTAAGTGGGCGCCAGCTGCAAATTTTAAGAAAAATACTGTCCTCTTCAAATACAAGAATGGAAGACATTATGAAAGAATTTGATATAAGCAAAAGGACAGTATACAGAGAAATTGCTTCTATAAATGAATTTGTTAAAAATTACAACTCAAAAATTGTAAATAAAACTGATGGGTTGGTTATAGAAGGCAATGTTGCTGATATTGAGAAGCTAAAGCTGGATATAGTAGGATATCGTTCAGAGTTTGAAACAGAAGAGAGAAGAAAAATGATATTGTCAGAGCTTTTGCAGCTAAATGAGCCTGTTAAATTAGAGTATTTCAGCAAAAAATTTGGCGTTACCACTTCTACAATAAGTTATGACCTTAAAGAGTTGGAAAAGTGGATTGAAAAACAGGGATTAACTTTAATAACAAAGCCGGGTTATGGCGTTTATATATCGGGAAGCGAAAACTCTTTTAGAAAAGCTATAGCTAACTTTTTGTATGAGAATTTTGATACTGCAGATTTGATTGATTTCTTAAAAACAGGATATCTCGCAAAAAACAATATTGAAAAAAACATAGATTTGAGGCTTTTAAACTTAATTGACTACGATACTGTCTTGAAAATAGAAAAGGCAATTTTAAAATTAAAATCGCAAATTGACTATGAAATTGTAGAAAGTTCCTATTTAGGCCTTGTCGTTCACCTTGCCTTGGCTATAAAAAGGCTTCAAAATGGTGAAACTATTGAAATGGGTGAAGACAATTTACAGGAACTTAAAAAAACTAATGAATACAAATTTGCTAAAAAGTTAGCTAAATATTTACAAGAAGAATTGGATATACCTATACCTGAAGATGAGATTGGCTATGTGACAATACACCTTATAGGTGCAAAGTACAGGTCAACTACTCAAAATTACAATGACAAAGACATAGAGATTATTGCCCGGGACATGATAAAGGAAGCAGAAAAAATTTTTGATGTCAGTTTTTCAGAAGATGAGTTTTTGGAAGATGGCTTAAAGAGTCATTTAGTTCCGGCGGTGTACAGATTGGAGATGGGGCTTGACATAAGAAACCCTTTGTTGGAGGATATAAAAACAAAATATCCTTTGCTCTTTGAAAAAAGCAATAGAGTTTGCGATGTTTTGCGAAAAAAATTAAACATGGATATTCCAGAAGATGAAGTTGGATATATTGCTATGCATTTTGGTGCAGCTTTAGAGAGGAAAAAAGAGGCTGCAAAAAGGTACAACATAATGGTGGTATGTGCTAGTGGTATTGGAACATCAAGGATGCTGATGTCAAAACTTCAGATGTTTCCACAAATAAACATAGTGGATGTTACCTCCAGCATAAAACTAAAAGATTTAAAAGTAAGAGATGATATAGACTTAATTGTTTCTACAATACCTCTTGACATAAAAGACAAAAAAGTCGTTGTGGTAAATCCCTTGCTTTTAAAGGAAGATGTAGAAAAGCTAAAAAATGCATTAAATACAGACTTTATTATGGAATATGGAATAAAAAAAGAAGAAGAAGGCAATTTTAAAAAAGAGGCTTTACACATAGCCAATTATGGTAAGAGAATTTTGGAGCTATGCGACACCATAACTTACATGACTGCAAAAGGTGAAAATTCTTCTCAAATAATAGAATATATTCTTAAGAATTTGATAGATGAAAATTTAATTAATGAAAATCAAAAGGAGCAAATAAAAGGAAGACTTTTAAAAAGAGAAAGCTTAGGTAAAATAGTATTACCAAACAAAGGATTTGTTATATACCATTGCACAATTGAAAATATAGATTTTCCATTAGTAGTTGTAGGAAAAGTTATAGAGGAAGTAAAAATGAAAAATCTTGTAGGAGATTATGAAAAGATAAGGACAGCTTTTTTAATGGTAGCACCAGAAGGTGATAGAGAAGGAATTGAAGTTTTGGGAGATTTAAGTATGTCTTTAATTGAAAGAGAAGATTTAGTGAATACTCTTAACGAAGCACAGTCCCAAAAGGAGGTCAAAGAAAAAATAAAAGAAGTTTTATTGAAAAAATTTTATGAAGAAATAAAAAGGATAATTACTTAGGAGATGATCAAAAATGTTTAGCATATCGAGAGTTCAAAGAAAAATATTTTATTTGCTTTTGGGGGTAGTATGGTTTTCTACAGGATTTTATGCCATGTTTCATGATAGCTTCCTTAATGGCTTAAAAATAATGGCTTTTGGAAGTGCCTTTATGTTAATAGTGTTTGCAATACAGACTTATGTCATAAAAATGATACAACTTTATGATAGCAACCTACAAAAACAACATAAAAAGCTTAAAAAGAAAAAAATGAAATAATCTTTGAAAGGAGGTGTTAAAAATGGCAATAAGAGGAGTAATACTCTGCAGCTGGGGAGCAACTTCCAGTGCTCTTGCTAAAAAGGTAACAGATGAAGCTAAAAAGCAAGGATTGGATGTTGTAGTAGATGCCGGCGGTACAGGAGAGTTTAAAAAGAAGGCAGAGGAATACGATGTAGCATTATTAGAACCACAAGTAAGGCATCTCAAAAAAGAAATTGAATCAATCGCTTCTAAATACAATATCCCTGTTGATATAGTCGACATGCAGGCCTTTGCTATGATGGATGGCAAAAAAATATTAAATCAAATAATTGAGCTTGCTAAAAAAAGTGGAAAAGAAGTTTAAGGAGGGAATAAAATGAACGATAGGCTTTCAAACAATTGGTTTATGAAGTGGATGGAAGAATCTTTAATGCCAGTTCTTGCTCGTATAGCACAAAATGTGTATTTGCAGTCAATTAGAGACGCATTTTCAAGCTTTGCTTTGCCTGTGATTTTGACTGGTGCCCTTTTCTTAATTATAGCAAATCCACCAGAGGGAATTAATTGGGCACCTATACATGCATGGGCAAAAGCAGTAAAACCTATTGCAGCTCAAATCATGATACCTTTCCAACTTACTTTTGGGATAATGGCTATGATGGTAGCCTTTGGTACAGCTTATAGCCTTGCTACACGATGGGACCTCGACGAGACGATGACAGGAATTATTTCAATGTTGGCATTTTTTATAACAAGCTTTCCTGCAACAGATGTGACAAAAGTTACTTTTGGAGATGTACTAAATTACCTCGGCGGTCAAGGCTTGTTTGTAGCAATAATAATAGGCATAATTACAGCAATAGTTGTGAGATTCTTTAACAAAAGTGGTTTGGTAATAAAAATGCCTGAAGGTGTACCACCTTATGTGGTAAGAAGCTTCTTAGCATTAGTTCCTATGTTTGTAATGATAGTGTCAGCGTGGATTGTAGAATGGATTGTATGGGCAAACTTCCATATAACATTGCCACAATTGGTGCTTGACTTATTTAAGCCCCTTGTTGCTGCATCAAATAGTTATCCTGCAGCTTTAGCTGAAATAATACTCATGATGCTTTTGTGGTCATTAGGAATTCACGGTATGAATGTTGTTTCCTCAATTGCTTATCCTTTCTGGATGGCTCAATTGGCTGCAAATGCAGAGGCTGCAGCAAAAGGACTGCCTTTACCAGGTATTGTAACTGAACCTTTCTTCCATGTGTTTACCCACTTAGGCGGTTCAGGTACTACATGGCCTTTGACAATAATGTTTTTACTCTCTGCTTCTGCACAACTTAGAACAATTGGAAGAGCTGAGCTTATACCTGCAATATTTAATATAAACGAACCATTGATTTTTGGTGCTCCTATTGTGTTAAATCCAATACTAATTATTCCGTTTATATTAGCTCCAGCAGCTGTTGTAACAATAAATTACTTTGCCTTTGCTGTAAACTTAGTACCCAGACCTTTAATACAATTGCCTTTTACAGTTCCAGTTTTTATAAGCGGATTTTTATCTTCCGGTGGCCATTGGCAAGGAGCTTTGTTGCAGCTGGTAAATTTAATTGTAACAGCGATTATATATTATCCCTTCTTTAAAATGTATGAAGCTCAACTTTTAAAGAACGAAAAAGAAGTAAAAGACCAAGAATAATTTGTGATGGGAGTGAAACTAATGGACTTAGAACAAATAATATACAACTTAGTATTGCATGGAGGAAATGCAAGAGCGGAAGCTTATGAAGCATTGGATGCAGCCGAAAGAGGAGATTTTGAAGAAGCTGAGAAGCATCTTGAAAAAGCAGATGAAGAGTTTTATGAAGGGCATAAATACCAAAATATGCTGACACAAGGAGAGCAAAGTGAAGCTCCTAATTTCCTAGTAATTCATGCTCAAGACCAGCTTATGACAGCTCTTGCTGAAAAAAACTTAATAAAAAGAATGATTGAACTCTATAAAAGAGTCAATCAATTAGAAAAAAGACAAAAATAAACAGCTGCTTACTACCCGGAAATCCGGGTAGTATTTTTTATAATTATACCATCATTTTTCATTTTTGTCATCTACTCTTGCTATTCTAAACAATCCTTTTACTTTGCCTTCTTAAGGGGTGGCAAAGCAAAGCCATGAAATTCACTATCTGATATTGGAAATAATGCCCTTTTGTCTACAATATCACTTACATCTTAATTTTGTATACGTTATAAAAAATCACTTTAAAGTATTGAAATTTGTCTGTGTATTAAGTACAATATATTTGTAAACAATTAATTATTTTTGAAAGAGGGATTGGTTATGTATGAATCCAAAATTAAGGATGAACTGGTAGACCAGTTATTTGAGGCCATTTTAAAACTTAGAAATTTAGAGGAATGTTACAGGTTTTTTGAAGATATTGCTACAATAAATGAAATAAAGGCATTAGCGCAGAGATTGGAAGTTGCAAAAATGCTTGGCCAAAAGAAGACTTACATAGAAATTGCAGAAAAGACAGGAGCAAGTACTGCTACCATAAGCAGAGTAAATAGGGCATTGAATTATGGAGCAAATGGATATAAAATTATATTAGACAGATTAGAAACAGAATCCCGGGACTAAAACCGGGCTTTTTAAATGATTTTTTAAATGATTGAATTGGAGTGAAAAAAATGAACAGCATATTAGGCAGCCTCAACGACAAACAAAGAGAAGCAGTTATGACTACAGAAGGACCTCTTTTGATATTAGCGGGTGCTGGAAGCGGCAAGACTCGCGTTCTAACTCGTAGAATTGCTTATCTTATAAAAGAAAAAAAAGTATCCCCTTCTAACATACTGGCTATCACTTTTACAAATAAAGCGGCAGAAGAAATGAAAACAAGAGTAGAAGATTTATTAGGTTATATAGGTGACCTATGGGTATCTACTTTCCATTCTGCCTGTGTGAGAATTTTAAGGCGAGATATTGACAAAATAGGCTATGACAGAAATTTCGTCATATTTGATACTACTGACCAAAAGGCTTTAATACAAGAATGCCTTAAAGAGCTAAATTTAAGTGAAAAACAGTATCCTGTGAAAACTGTCTTAAATGCTATTTCTTCTGCAAAGGATAAAATGGTAACTCCAGAAGAGTATATTTATGTTTTTGGAAATGAGTATAGAAGTAAGAAAATAAGTGAAATATACAAATTATATCAAAAAAAGTTAAAGAAAAACAATGCCCTTGATTTTGATGACATAATTATAAAAACTATTGAACTTTTTAAGGAAAGTCCCGAAGTTTTAGACTTTTACCAGAGAAAATTTAAATACATAATGGTAGATGAATATCAAGACACAAATATGCCTCAATACCATTTTGTGAATATGTTAGCCCAGAAATACAGAAACTTATGTGTGGTTGGCGATGATGACCAAAGCATATATGGTTGGAGAGGGGCAGATGTAAAAAACATATTAAACTTTGAGAAGGATTATCCTGAGGCTAAAGTTATAAAATTAGAGCAAAACTATCGTTCTACCAAAACAATATTGGAAGCTGCCAATCATGTCATAGATAATAATATAAGAAGGAAGAAAAAGACTTTATGGACAAATAATGAAGAAGGAGAAAGGATAATTCTCTGTGAATTAGAGAATGAGAGGGAAGAGGCGGAATTTGTGATACAGGAAATAATCAACTTAAAAGAAAGAGAAAATAGAAGTTTTAGGGATTTTGCTATTTTATACAGGACAAATGCCCAGTCCCGTGCTTTTGAGGAAGCCTTAATGAGGGTGCGAATTCCTTACAAAGTGGTCGGAGCTTTAAGGTTTTACGACAGAAAAGAAATAAAAGACATAATTGCCTATTTGCGTATACTTGTAAATCCTTATGATGACATATCTTTTAAAAGGATAATAAACGTTCCTAAAAGAGGTATTGGAGCTGCAACCATTGAAGCATTAGAGGCTACAGCTTTGGAGAAAGACACCAGTCTTTTTTTTGCAATAGATGATGCAAAAGTAAGCCAAAGGGCTAAAAATAGCCTTTTAGAATTTAAGGAGTTTATTTTAGAATTAATTGATAAAAAAGATACAATGACTGTCAGTGAAGTAATAAATTACATTTTAGAAGAGACTGGATATATAGAGGAGTTAGAAAAAGAAGAATCAGAGCAAGCAGAGGGAAGAATAGAAAACCTAAATGAGTTTTTAAATGCGGCTTATGAATTTGAAGAGTCTTCAGAGGACAAATCTTTAGAAGCATTTTTGTCCGGGATAACATTGGTTTCTGATATTGACTTGGCTGGAGAGATTGGAGAAAGCGTTGTTCTCATGACTTTACATTCTGCAAAAGGATTAGAGTTTCCAGTAGTCTTTATGGTAGGTATGGAAGAAGGGGTATTTCCTTCTTTTAAGTCATTTACAGATGAATATGAATTAGAAGAGGAAAGACGGCTTTGCTATGTTGGTATTACGAGGTCTAAAGAAAAACTTTATTTGACCTATGCGAGGAGGAGAAATTTATACGGCAAATCTCAGTACAGCTCCTATTCCCGTTTTATAAGCGAAATACCTGAGAGGTTTTTAGTAAGATACCATGAGTTATCAAAGCCAAGAGAAGAGTATAGGCCTGTATCTAGCTATGTAGAAAGGAAAACTTATGAAAAGGCTCAATATAATTTAGGAGATAAAGTGGAGCATAAAATATGGGGGATAGGCACTGTAGTAAAAGTAGAAGGAGAAGAGATTACAGTTGCCTTTCCAAATGTGGGCATAAAAAAGTTAGACTTAAAGTTTGCTCCTATTAAAGCTATTTCTTAAGTTGTGGAGGTTGGATTATGGAGCCAAAAGAAAGGATAAAGGAATTGAGAGAAAAAATAAATTATCACAATTACAGATATTACGTTTTGGACCAACCAGAGATTTCAGACTATGAGTACGATATGCTGATGAGAGAACTTATAGAATTAGAAGAAAAATATCCAGAGTTTAAAACTCCAGACTCTCCATCCCAAAGAGTAGGTGGGGAGCCTTTAAAAGAATTTGAGCCTTTTACGCATGTAGTTCCAATGTTAAGTTTGGCTAATGCTTTTTCTGAGGGAGAACTTAGAGACTTTGACAGAAGAGTAAGAGAGGCAGTGGGAGATGTAGAGTACGTAGTAGAATTAAAAATTGACGGCTTATCTGTGGAACTAATTTATGAAAATGGCATATTTACTGTAGGTTCTACAAGAGGAGACGGGATCGTAGGAGAAAATGTCACACAAAATTTAAAGACTATAAAGTCAATTCCTTTAAGGCTTAAGGATGATGCGAGCCTTGTTGTAAGAGGAGAGGTCTTCATGCCCCGCACTTCTTTTGAAAAATTAAATGAGGAGAGAGAAAAATTAGGGGAAAGCCTTTTTGCAAATCCCAGAAATGCTGCAGCAGGTTCTTTAAGGCAATTAGATCCTAAAGTGACGGCGAAAAGAGATTTAGACATTTTTATTTTTAACCTTCAGAAGATTGAAGGTAGAAAATTTAAAACTCACATAGAGACATTGGAATTTTTGAAAGAACAAGGATTTAAAGTAATACCAATTCATAAAAAATGTAGCAATATAGATGAAGTAATAAAAGAAATAGAAGAGATAAGAAACTTACGAGATAAGCTGCCTTACGACATTGATGGAGCAGTTGTAAAAGTAAATGACCTTGAAAAGAGAGAAATTTTAGGACAGACTGCAAAAGACCCCAGGTGGGCTATTGCTTTTAAATATCCTGCAGAGAGGAAAAAGACAAAAGTCTTGGATATAATAGTTCAAGTAGGAAGGACTGGAGCTCTTACTCCTACAGCTATATTGGAGCCTGTAGCTATTTCAGGTTCAGTTGTGAGCCGAGCTACACTTCATAATGAAGATTACATAAAAGAGAAAGACATAAGGATAGGAGATACGGTAATAGTTCAAAAAGCGGGAGAAATCATTCCTGAAGTAGTAGAAGTGGTAAAAGAAGAGAGGACTGGACAAGAAAGAGAGTTTGTAATGCCAGATAGATGCCCTGAATGCGGTGCTTTAGCTGTGAGGCTTCCGGGGGAGGCTATAAGGCGTTGCACAGGTCTAAATTGTCCTGCACAGCTTCTAAGAGGCATTATCCACTTTGCTTCAAAAGATGCAATGGATATAGAAGGATTGGGGCCAGCTATAATAAATCAGCTTTTGTCAAAAGGTCTAATTCACAACATAGCAGATTTGTATTATCTTAAATACGAAGATTTAATACAATTAGAAAGAATGGGGGACAAATCTGTTAAAAATTTATTAAATGCTATTGAAGAAAGCAAAACAAGAGATTTAGATAGATTGCTCTTTGGCTTGGGTATAAACTTAATAGGCAGTAAAGCTGCCCAAGTGATTGCTGAGCATTTTAAGACAATGGACAATATCATGAAGGCAAAATTTGAAGACTTTACACAGTTGCCTGACATAGGACCTAAGATGGCAAGAAGCATAGTTTCCTTTTTTGCAGAAAAACAAAATGTAGAGATAATTGAAAAACTTAAAAATGCTGGAGTAAACATGAAAAAACTTTCAAAAGGAAAAGTAAGCAACATATTTGAAGGGAAAACTTTTGTTTTGACAGGAACGTTGGAAAATTACACGAGAGAAGAAGCTACCAGAATGATTGAAGAAAGAGGTGGAAAAGTTACAAATTCAGTAAGTAAAAAAACAGATTATATATTAGTAGGTAAAGATCCTGGTTCTAAACTTAAAAAAGCCCAAGAATTAGGAATAAAGATAATTGATGAAAAACAATTTGAAGAAATGCTAAAAGGTGAAAATATTTAAAAACACTACCCTTCAAAAAATATGTTTTTGTGGTAAACTATAAGATGTGAATAATAAAGGAAAGGTGTGGTAACATGGCTATTAGTAGGAGCGAAGTTGAGCATGTGGCTAAACTGGCCCGTCTCAAATTTTCGCAAGAGGAAATAGAAGAGTTTACAGTGCAACTGAGCAAAATTATCGACTATGTAAACAAATTAAACGAATTGGACACTGAAAATGTAGAGCCTACAGCTCATATAGTGCCAATCCATAATGTATTTAGAGAAGACGAAGTAAAGCCTTCAATGGACAGAGACAAAATATTGATGAATGCACCTTATAAAGAGAACGGCTGTTTTAAAGTGCCAAAGATTATAGAATGAGGAGGTACATAAATGGAATTATATAGTTTGACAATTCACGAACTTAGAGAACTTCTCAAAAAGAGAGAAGTCAGCGCTTTGGAAGTGACAAAATCCTATCTTGAAAGAATAAAAGAAGTAGAACCTAAAATAGATGCTCTTATCACAATTACAGAGGATTTTGCCTTGCAAAAAGCAAAAGAGGCAGATGAGAAAATCAAAAAGGGAGAGGACACGGCCCTTACAGGCATTCCTGTCATAATAAAGGACAACATTTCTACTGAGGGAATAAAAACCACTTGTTCTTCTAAGATGCTAGAAAACTATATTCCTCCCTATAATGCCACAGTAGTGGAAAAATTACTAGAAGAAGGAGTGATAATTTTAGGAAAATCCAATTTAGACGAATTTGCAATGGGGTCTTCTACAGAAAATTCCGCTTTTAAAACTACAAAAAATCCTTGGGACTTATCCCGTGTTCCAGGAGGGTCTTCTGGTGGTTCTGCAGCAGCTATAGCGGCAGACGAGGCGGCTTTTGCTTTGGGTTCAGATACAGGTGGTTCTATAAGACAACCAGCTTCTTTATGCGGTGTAGTAGGGATGAAACCTACTTATGGATTGGTGTCAAGATATGGCCTTGTAGCTTTTGCTTCTTCACTTGACCAGATTGGGCCCTTTACAAAAGATGTTACAGACTGTGCTATTGTATTAAATACAATTATAGGGCATGACCCAAAAGACTCTACTTCTTTAAAAATAGACAAGCCTGATTACACTTCTTATCTCAAAGAAGATATTAAAGGTTTGAGGATAGGAGTGGCTAAAGAATTTTTTGGCGAGGGAATAGAAGAAGGGGTAAAAGAAACTGTACAAGAATCCATAAAAGTTTTACAGGATTTAGGAGCAGAAATCATAGATATATCTATTCCTTATGTAGAATATGCTCTTCCAGCTTATTATATAATCGCTTCGGCAGAGGCTAGTTCCAACCTTGCAAGGTATGATGGCATAAGATACGGCCATATTGCAGAAAAATATGAAGATTTGATTGACATGTACATGGTTACGAGAAGCGAAGGATTTGGCAAAGAAGTAAAGAGAAGGATAATGCTAGGGACTTATGCTTTAAGCTCTGGTTATTATGATGCTTATTACAAAAAAGCATTAAAGGTCAGAACTCTCATTAAAAATGACTTTGAAAAAGCTTTTGAAAAATGCGATGTAATAATAGGTCCAACAAGTCCTACTGTAGCTTTTAAAATTGGAGAAAGGGCAAACGACCCGTTAGCCATGTACTTAGCGGATATATACACTGTATCGGTTAACATAGCGGGGCTCCCTGGCATATCCATACCTTGTGGTCTTTCAGATGGCTTACCTGTTGGACTTCAGATAATTGGCAGACATTTTGACGAAGGGAAAATATTAAATGTCGCTTATGCCTTTGAACAAGCTCACAAATTTAATGCTAAACCACAGGCCATAGGAGGTGCAAGATAATGAAGTACGAAGCAGTGATTGGCTTAGAGGTCCATGCCGAACTTTTGACAGAGAGCAAAATCTTTTGTAGCTGTACTACCAAATTTGGCGGTGAACCTAATACCCACGTATGTCCGGTATGTCTTGGACTTCCCGGCACTTTACCAGTTTTAAATAAAAAAGTTGTAGAATATGCTGTAAGAGCGGGACTTGCTTTAAACTGCACAATTGCAAACTTCAGCAAGATGGACAGAAAAAACTACTTTTATCCTGACTTACCCAAAGCTTATCAGATTTCTCAATATGACCTTCCCTTGTGCAGCAACGGGTATGTAGAAATTGAAGTAGATGGGCAGACAAAGAAAATAGGAATAAAGAGGATACACATTGAAGAAGATGCTGGAAAGTTGCTACATGAAAATACAGATGGTTCTTTAGTAGATTACAACCGTGCAGGAGTGCCTCTCATTGAAATAGTTTCTGAACCAGATATGTCTACACCTGAAGAAGCTTATCAATACTTAACAAAATTAAAGAGCATTTTAGAGTACACCGAAGTTTCTGACTGCAAAATGCAGGAAGGTTCTTTAAGAGTTGATACAAATGTGTCTGTGAGGCCTGTGGGAAGTACTGAATTAGGGACAAAAATAGAGCTTAAAAATTTAAACTCTTTTAAAGCTGTTCAAAAGGCGTTGGAATATGAAATAAAAAGACAGATAAAAGTCTTAGAAGAAGGCGGAACAATAGTACAAGAGACAAGAAGATGGAATGAGTCAAAAGGAATTACTGAGCCTATGAGGACAAAAGAGGAAGCTCATGACTACAGGTATTTCCCTGAACCAGATTTAGTTCCAATAATTGTAACAGATGAGTGGAAAGAAGAGATTAGAAAGTCTTTGCCTGAAATGCCACACCACAAGAGAGAAAGATTTATTGCTGAGTACGGTTTGCCTGAATATGATGCTAAAATTATAACTTCTTCAAAGAAAATGGCGGACTTTTTTGAAAAGTGTGCTCTCGAATATGATTCTCCAAAGACTGTAAGCAATTGGCTTATGGGAGAATTTTCTCGCCTCATGAATGAGACAGGGAAAGAAATAGACGAAGTACCCGTAACACCGCAAATGTTAGTAAAGTTGCTTAAATTAATTGATAACGGTGTGATAAGCGGATCCATCGCTAAAACTGTTTTTGAAGAGATGTTTGGTACAGGGAAAGAGCCAGAGGTAATAGTAGAAGAAAAAGGATTGAAACAGATAGCTAATGAGGATGAATTAAGAGAAATTATCAAAAAAGTCATAGCAGAAAATCCTAAATCAGTAGAGGATTACAAAAACGGCAAAGAGAAAGCAATGGGCTTTTTAGTAGGGCAAGTTATGAAGGCGACAAAAGGAAAAGCAAATCCTCAGCTTACTAATCAAATCTTAAAAGAAGAATTGTCGAAATAAGTAGCCTACACAAAGTGTAGGCTACAGTTTGTGTGCGCCCGGCATGGGCGATAGCTAGGCGGTGAAAGTCCGCTGTGGGCTTGGTAGTGGGAACCACTAGCCGAGAGCAAGGGTGTCCATCGTGAGGTGGAATCTGAAGGAAGCTTAAGGCAAAATCTCGGTCTGATGAACAAGAACCAGATAAGAGGCTGAATTGGGATGGATGAGTTTGCACATCAAAACAAAGTCCAACACTACCCGAATCCCATACAGTAAATCTGGCAGATATATGAGATGAAAGCTATTGTTCTTACCCAGGGAGGTCTCAAGGATAAGTCATGGAAGTAAAATATGAAGTGACAACCCATACAGTGATGTATGGCTGAACCTTGAGAAGTCAGCAGAGGTCATAGTACTTATCTAGACATGAATAGATAAGGAAGGACTGAACATTAGGAGGTTTCGGAAATCTTATGAACTCGAGAGATATGCGAAGACTGCAGACAACTCAACAAAGAGGCTATCCGTTGGATAGAGAAAGGGAATTTCAAAAGACAACGGAAGTGCATAGTATATCATCGGCGTCAAGGGATGGAAGAAACGATGTACTAAGAATTGTACATAATTCCTAATGAACCGCCGTATACCGAACGGTACGTACGGTGGTGTGAGAGGACGCTGAATAAAATAATTATTCAGCTCCTACTCGATTGACCAAGTTAAAAAATATTCAAAGGAGATATTTTGCATCGTCGCTCCGATGTTCCAAAGCGACAAAACTAAAGCTCGTCCTTCGGGCTCCGGCAGGGTACCGGGCACAATCGGCATCCATGCCTTAAGGTGCCCGCCTTCGCCATCCATGGCTTCGGCCCTGCCTCCACGCTTGGTCTCGCTAAGTTTTGTTACCGCTTTGTAACAAGTCGCTCCTTATGCAAAATATCTCCTTTACGAAAGTTTGTCTACAGTCTGTAGCCTACACAAAGTGTAGGCTATTTTCTATTTTATTCGCAATAAAATGACAATTACAAGTAAATTTGATTGATTCAATAATTTTCACTGAATTCGTAAAATAATATTGTATATGTAAACATTAGATGATATAATTATGTAAAGCTGTTTTTTCTCGAGATTGCTGAAATATTGCTTATTTGCTGGATTTGTCCGTATTTTATTTTTACTAAACAAATTGATTAATTGTTGAAGGGGTTAAATTTTTTTGTTAATTAGTGAATAGTCAAATAATATTTTATTCTTTTGGATTTGCAATTAGAATAATAAAAAATTCATAAAATTTTAGGAGGAATTTTGTAGATTTTATCTAATATATATAATTGTAGACAAGAAAAATAATTTTAATTTTACTGATAATTTTTATAAGGGCTAAGGGGGGGGAGGTGAGGCATGAAATTGTAATAGAAGGTAAGAGAGATGAAATTTTAAAAAAATATTAATAAGAGGGGGGTTTTTGATGAGAAAAAGAATTTTAGTATTAGCATTAGCTGTTTTATTTATTTTATCTTCGGTGCTTTTTGTAGGATGTTCAAAACAATCAACGTCTCCAACTGATAAATCTTCTGAATCTCAACCTGCAGATGAACAAGTATTGAATATTAACTTAGGGGAAGAACCACCAAACCTTGACCCACAACTGGCGACAGATACTGTGTCTTTTGATATTTTGAATGCTACATTAGAAGGTCTAGTTAGACTAAATAAAGATGGCAGAGTGGAAAAAGGTTCTGGACTTGCTTTGGATTGGGAGATTTCAGATGATGGATTGAGATATGTTTTCCATCTAAGAGATGCTAAATGGAGTGATGGCACTCCTATAACTGCTCATGACTTTGAATACGCGTGGAAGAGAGCCCTTGCTCCAGAAACAGCTTCACAGTACGCATATATGCTTTACTACATTAAAAATGCTGAGGCATATAATAGTGGCAAAGCAAAAGCTGAGGATGTGGGAGTAAAAGCCCTTGATGATAAAACATTGGAAGTCATCCTTGAAAAACCAGCTCCTCAATTTTTAGGGTTAACATCTTTTATCACGTATTTGCCAGCGCAAAAAGCTGCTGTTGAAAAATATGGAGACAAATATGGTTCCTCACCAGATACAATGGTTTATTCCGGGCCATTCATAGTAAAAGAATGGAACCATGAACAAAACATTGTTCTTGAAAAAAATCCAAATTACTGGGATAAAGACAATGTAAAGCTGGAAAGAATAAATATGGATATGTTAAAAGATGAAAATGCCATTGTTCAAAAATACGAAGCAGGAGAATATGATAGTATAGGTGTACCAGGACAATATATTGACAAATACAAAGACGATCCCAATTTCCATCAAATGGCAACGGCTACAACGTGGTATTTACAATTCAATAATAAGAGCAAAATATTCTCAAATGTTAACATGAGAAAAGCTTTCACATATGCAGTAGATAGAAAAGCTTTTGTGGATAACATCCTCAAGAATGGTTCAATACCTGCTCTTTCATTTGTTCCACCAGGAATACCTGGTGAAAAAGAAGAGTTTAGAAAAGAAGGCGGAGATTTCTTTAAAGACAATGATGTAGCTAAGGCAAAAGAGCTTCTTGCAAAAGGAATGCAAGAATTGGGAATCGACAAGCTTCCAAAGATAAAATTTGTAGGTGGAGATAGTGACGCTGCTAAAAAGCATACACAGGCATTGCAGGAATTCTGGAACAAAAACTTGGGTGTAAGTGTTGATATTGTAAATGTCGCGTTTAAAGTGAGACTTGATATGATGGACAAAGGAGATTATGACATAGTATACGCTGGTTGGGCGGCTGACTACAATGATCCAATGACGTTTATGGACCTTTGGGTAACAGGTGGTGGAAACAACACAGCCTTCTACAGCAATCCGAAGTACGATGAACTCATAAAAAAGGCTAACTCTACAAATGACAATGCAGTTAGAATGCAAGCAATGCATGAAGCAGAAAAAATATTGATGGAAGACATGCCAATTGGTCCGCTTTACTTTGCAGGAAGAGCCTATCTGCAAAGACCATATGTAAAGGATTGGGTAAGATTCCCAGTTGGTGTTGACAACGAATGGAAATGGACATATATTGAGGGAAAGAATAAATAAAGGAAAATACAATTGACAAAAAAGGCATAAAGACCAGGTCTTGAAGGGCCTGGTCTTTACAATTTAACGGTAAATTTAAATATTAAGAATAAACATACTTATAATACAATTAAACAAAAAGTTTAAAATATACAAATAATTTGCTTGATTTAAAAAAAATTAAGGTGGATAATAATTAAGGCAGGAGGGGATGAATTTAATTATATAAAACTTTAATGTAATAAAATTGAATAAAAATAGTAATTTTGTTTACGCATTTAAATTTTGATATAATGTTTACAAAAAAATTTTAAACATTAAACAAAAATTGAAGGATTTTTTAAATTTTTGTTTAATTATATAATATATAAAGAAAAGCTTTTCTCGAGTGTTTAAATTTGTATATTGATTATCATCGCCAAATGATATAAAATGTATATATCATTTATAAGCAATATACGATTTTCAAATGCCCACTTCACTAAGGAGGTGAAGTAAAGAGAGATAAAACGCGCTTTTTATATTTTGAGGGGGGTCAAGTTGTTTTAAATTTTATTTTACAGAAAATAGGAGGAGATGTAAATGTTGAAACACAAAAGAGTTATAGTAACATTGCTTTCTCTAGTATTAGTCTTAAGCGCACTATTGGCAGGTTGCAGTGGGCAAAGTAAAACTGCTACAAGTACAACTTCTACAAATACTCAGAGTGAACAAGTTTTGAATTTAAATTTAGGTGATGAACCACCAACACTGGACCCTCAAAAAACTACAGATGAAGTTTCTATTACAATTTTAAATGACGTGCTAGAAGGACTTGTAAGATACAACAAAGACGGAAAGATTGAGAAAGGTTCAGGCCTTGCAAAAGATTGGACAATATCAGAGGATGGGCTCACCTATACCTTCTATTTAAGAGATGCTAAATGGAGTGACGGCAATCCTATAACAGCTTATGACTTTGAATATGCGTGGAAAAGAGCTCTTGACCCTAATACAGGTTCTCAATATGCTTATCAATTGTATTATATTAAGGGGGCAGAAGAATATAACTCTGGCAAAGGCAGTGCTGACCAAGTAGGGGTTAAGGCTTTAGATGATAAGACTTTGCAAGTTACTTTGAAAGCACCAGCACCTCAATTTTTAGGATTGACTTCTTTTGTAACTTATATGCCTCTTGAAAAAGCAATATATGAAAAATATGGAGATAAAGTTGGCTCTGATCCCAACACTATGGTATACAGTGGCCCATTTATAGTAAAAGAATGGAACCATGAACAAAACATTGTCCTTGAAAAAACCCATATTATTGGGATAAAGATAATGTAAAACTTCAAACAATTAATTTCAGTATGATAAAGGACAATAACTCTCTGGTGCAAAACTATGATACGGGAGCTCTTGATTCTATCTTTATTCCTGGAGACTATATAGATAAATATAAAGATTCACCTGAATATCACAACTATGCACTTGCGACTGTTTGGTATTTGCAATTCAATAATAAAGATAAAATATTTAAAAATGCTAGTATAAGAAAGGCATTTACTCTTTCAATAAATAGAGAGCTTTTTGTAAAAGAAGTTGCTAAAAATGGTTCTATACCAGCAGAAGCCATTGTTCCGCCTGGAATTCCTGGTTACAACGGAGATTTTAGGAGTGAAGCTGGACCAGGATATTTCAAAGACAATGATGTGGCACAAGCAAAAGAATACTTGCAAAAAGGCTTACAAGAGCTGGGCCTTAGCAAACTCCCTAACATTAAGTTCTTAACGGGTGATACAGATACTGCTAAAAAATACGCTGTAGCTTTACAACAAATGTGGAATCAAGCTCTTGGAGTGCAAGTTGAGATTCAAAGCGTAGCATTTAAAGTAAGACTTGACATGATGGACAAAGGAGATTATCAAATAGTTCTTGCTGGTTGGGGGGCTGACTACAACGATCCAATGACCTTCCTCGATATGTGGGAGACAAACAATGGTAATAACACAGCTTTCTACAGCAATCCAAATTACGATAAACTCATAGAAGAAGCAAAAGTAAATGGTGATTTGAAAGCAAGAAATGAACAAATGATTCAAGCAGAAAAAATCTTAATGGAAGATATGCCAATTGGTCCATTGTGGTTCCAAGCAAGGGCATATGTGGTAAAACCGTATGTAAAGAATCTTTACTTCCCAACATTTGGCCCTGATTGGGAGATGAAATGGACTTACATTGAGGGAAAATAAATAAAAAATAAAGAAAGAATGATTTAGAATAAATGCGAATATATATGGCATAGGCCATATATATTCGCTGTATATTTACATCAAACGCCATTGGAGGTGTAAAAATTTGCTAAGATATACTTTAGAACGAACGATATATATGATTATAACTTTGTGGGTCATTGTTACTTTAACATTTTTCTTAATGCACATGATTCCTGGGGATCCTTTTACAAGCGAAAAAAGAGTCCCAGAGCAGATAAGGCAAAACATGCTGGCTAAGTATCACTTGGATAAACCTTTAATTGTCCAATATGGATATTACCTAAAAAATTTGTTACATGGCGATTTAGGCATTTCATTAAAATATTTGAACAGAACGGTAAATGAAATTATAGCAAACGGTTTTCCGGCCTCTTTTCAAATAGGAATGCAATCAATAATAATAGGAGTATTTTTAGGATTGATTCTTGGAATTGTGGCGGCATTAAACAGAAATGGCTTTTGGGATTATGTTTCAATGATTTTGGCTATTATAGGAAGGTCTGTCCCTAATTTTATTATTGCTACATTGTTGCAGTATTGGATAGCTTCAAAATTAAGATGGCTTCCTGTGTCAGGATGGGGAACTTTTGCTCATACTATACTTCCTTCAATAGCGCTTTCTTTTGCTTCATTGTCAATAATTTCTCGTTTAATGAGGGCAAGTATGCTTGATGTAATTGGACAGGACTATATAAAGACTGCTAAATCAAAAGGGCTTTCTTCTTTTGAGATTATTTGGAGGCATATGATAAGAAATGCCATTTTGCCAGTAATAACGGTATTGGGACCATTGATTGCAGGAATCGTTACAGGTACTTTTGTCGTTGAAAGAATATTTGGCATACCAGGTCTTGGTAAATATTTTGTGCAGAGTATATATAACAACGACTATACTATGATATTGGGAACGACTATTTTCTACAGTGCTATCCTTGTATTCCTAGTATTCCTTGTAGATATAACATACGGTTTAATTGATCCAAGAATAAGACTTGCTAAGGGAGGTAAATAACGGTGGTTGAAATTACAAGAGAGAAATTTGAAAGAGTAGGGCCCAATATTGAAGAAAGCCAAGCGATTGTACGTCCCAGTATGACTTATTGGCAAGATGCATGGAGAAGGCTTAAAATGAATAAAGTTGCAATGGCATCTTTGGTGTTTCTTATCTTATTGGGCATAATGGCGATTATAGGTCCTTATATGCTACCTTACAAATATTCTGACCAAAACCTTATGATGACAAACAAACCACCATCTGCTGAGCATTGGTTTGGTACGGATTATCTTGGCAGGGACTTATTTGTGAGGACGTGGATGGGAGCGAGAATATCCCTTACTATAGGTATTGCAGCGGCTTTACTGGATGGCATCATTGGTGTAATTTACGGGGGAATTTCAGGATACTTTGGAGGACAAGTTGACAATGTTATGATGCGTATTGTGGATATTTTGTATGGAATACCCTATCTCATATTAGTTATCTTGCTTATGCTTGTTATGGGACCTGGCATTGTTACTATAATTACTGCAATGGTTATAACAGGTTGGGTTGGAATGGCAAGGCTTGTAAGAGGACAGGTTTTGCAATTAAAAGAGCAGGAATTTGTGTTAGCAGCAAAGACTTTAGGTGCTTCTCCTGTAAGAATAATTTTAAAACACTTAATCCCAAACACTTTAGGTCCAATAATAGTTTCTATAACTTTTGACGTTCCTGCGGCAATTTTTACAGAAGCATTCTTAAGTTATATAGGTCTTGGCGTGCAGCCTCCTTTAGCAAGTTGGGGAACTTTAGCTAATGATGCTACCAATGTTCTTTTGATGTACCCATATCAGTTGTTCTTCCCGGCATTTTTCATAAGTATGACAATGCTCTCTTTCAACTTATTAGGTGATGGTTTAAGAGATGCTTTGGACCCAAGGTTGCGCAAATAAGGAGGAATTGACATGGAAAAAAAGGAAGTATTGTTAGAAGTAAAAGATCTGGAATACTCTTTTGACACATATGCCGGGGAGGTTAAAGCAGTAAGAGGCGTAAGCTTTGAAGTGTATAAAGGAGAAGCGTTAGCGATTGTTGGAGAATCTGGCTGTGGTAAGTCTGTTACAATGCATGCTGTAATGAAACTAAACCCTGAACCTCCAGGAAGATTAAAAGGTGGAAAAATTATATTTGACGGAAAAGATATAACTAACTATACGGATAAAGAGATGCAATCAATAAGAGGTTCAAAAATTGGCATGATATTCCAAGATCCTATGACTTCTTTAAACCCTACAATGACAATAGGGAATCAAATTGCTGAAGTAATTTTAAAACATGAAGATGTGACTAGATCAGAGGCTATGAAAAGGGCTAAAGAAATGTTAGATATTGTCGGCATCCCTAATGCTGAAAAGAGAATTCATCAATATCCTCATGAATTTTCGGGCGGCATGAGACAGAGGGCGATGATTGCTATTGCCCTTGCTTGTAGACCTAAATTATTAATTGCAGACGAACCTACTACAGCCTTAGACGTTACAATACAAGCCCAGATTTTAGATTTGATGAAGGATTTGCAAAAACAGTTTAATACTTCAATAATTATCATTACTCATGACCTTGGAGTTGTCGCTGATATAGCTGATAGAGTTGTGGTAATGTATGCAGGAAAAATTGTAGAAAGAGGAACTTTAGATGAGATATTCTATCATCCCCAGCATCCTTATACGTGGGGATTGTTGAGGTCTGTTCCACGATTAGATGCCAAAAACAAGGAAAGACTTGTACCTATAATTGGTACGCCACCTGATTTATTTGCACCACCTGTTGGTTGCCCTTTTGCAGCAAGATGTGACTACGCTATGAAAATATGCTATGAAGCTCCGCCAGAGGTGACTAGAGAATCAGAGACTCATCAAGTTGCTTGTTGGCTTAAGCACCCCTATGCTCCCAAAGTTACCAATCCGTTCGAAATGGGGGTAGCAGCAGATGAGTGATAACAAGGTTTTATTAGAAGTTAAAAATTTAAAAAATATTTTCAAGTTAGTGGCGGTATTTTAAAAGCTGTAGATGATGTAAGCTTTACCATTAAAAAAGGAGAAACGTTAGGTTTGGTGGGAGAGTCGGGGTGTGGTAAATCTACTACAGGTCGTACGATAATAGGATTATATGAGCCAACGGCAGGAGAAATAATATTCGATGGAGAAAAAGTTAACCATCTAACTTACGAAGGAAGAAAGAAATTTGCCCGAAGAGCGCAAATGATTTTCCAAGACCCCTATGCCTCTTTAAATCCCCGTATGACGGTTGGGGATATCATTGGTGAAGGAATTGACATTCATGGGTTATATACTGGAAAAGAAAGAATGGAAAGAATATATCAACTTTTAGAGATGGTAGGGCTAAATAGAGAACACGCTAATAGATTTCCTCACGAATTTTCAGGTGGTCAGAGACAAAGAATTGGTATAGCGAGGGCAATGGCTATAGAGCCAGAATTTATTATAGCTGACGAGCCTATATCTGCTTTAGACGTTTCTATACAAGCTCAGATTGTAAATCTTTTGATGAATTTGCAACAAGAAAAAGGCCTTACCTACTTATTTATTGCTCATGACTTGAGTATGGTAAGGCATATAAGTGATAAGGTTGCTGTAATGTATTTAGGAATGATTGTGGAAATGACTAGTAGCGCCGAGCTTTACTCTAATCCCCTCCATCCTTATACTCAGGCACTTTTGTCAGCTGTACCTATACCTGACCCTAAAGTAGAGAGAAAAAGAGAAAGGATAATACTTGAAGGTGATGTGCCAAGCCCAATAAATCCACCATCTGGTTGTAGATTTAGAACGAGATGCAAATATGCGATGGATATTTGTAAAGAACAAACTCCACCCCTTAAAGAAGTAGGTAGCAGCCATTTTGTTGCTTGCCATCTTTTCAATAAATAAAAAGGCACTTGCAGTGGGTGCCTTTTTTACATAAATTTTTAAAAAAGAAGGGTAAAATGAGTAAAAGGTTTTTAGCGGCTTTATTAATTATAATAGTTTCAATTGCTATAATTTTTTATCATTTTTATGAATATCTAAAGATTTTTGCAAGCAATCCTTCTGATATGTGGAGCAGAGAGTTAGCTATTGGTGAAAAAACTTAAATATGCCTTCTCATCTTTTTTGGGATGGTAATATTAAATACTTGGAAAAACCACCCGTTTCTATCCAGGATAAAAACAATCCCTTGGGAGTATTTAATATATATGGCTCAGAAGCCCATTTACCTTCTTTAGGTAAGTGGTGTACGTAGCTTAGATTTACAAAATGCTTTAAGTTTTTCAGTTTTTTCTCTTTCTGCTGCTTTGCTTTTGGGATTTATTATGATATTTTCATTTTCGTTACCAGTTTATGAGTGGTTTTTATTTGTCATGTTTTTTGAACCCAAGAAATTCAAAAATAAGTCGATTAATTCCTTTTACATAGGAATGTCTTTATATGGTGTTGGGAAATATTTATTATATCCACCTCAGCCTATAAAAATGAGTATGATTGAAGCTTCTTTCCCGTATAACTTAAAACTCATACCTATATTGACAGTGCTTTTGTCATTTATTTTTGTCAAAATGTATTTTGGAGAGAAGAAATTTAATTCTAATTTTGCAGCATAGCTGCTAAAAAATTCCTATTTTATTAAAAAAGGCGCATAGAATAAATTGGTAAATAAAGCATCAACAATTATAAGGAAAGTAAAAGTTGCTGCTATTTTTTTACTGGAACATAATAAGCACAATTTATTTTCATGTTTTCACTATTTAAATTGTCTTTATTGTAATTATCATCAACAAAACTATTGTTCTTTATCATTTGTGAGAGGTCAGATAAAGTGCATTTTCCTTCTTTTTGATAAATACAATCGGCTGTGCAATTTATATTAGTCACAAGTGCCACCTCCATTTTTTATTTTTCCTAAAACTCAAAAAACTAATCCATTTAACCGATACAATATATGTAATTACTAATAAAGTTAAGAAATTGTAATGAGTTTGTAATCATTTTGTAATATTAATGTATTATGATATATTTAAAGTCGAATTTTTTCACAAAAAGGGGGGCTTTTAGTGAAAAAAATAGCATTATTTGTTGCAATGGTTGTAGCAATTTTAGCCTCATATAGTATGGCTTTTGCATATAAGAACACTATTTTAGTAGATGGAAAGCCCTTTTATTACAATGTTCCAGATATCACAATTAAAGTAGCTGGCCAAAATTTTGACACTGGAAAGACCCCGCCTTTGATTTTAAAAGACAGTACATTAATTCCTGTGAGAGTAATCTCGGAAAAAGGATTCGGAGCTAAAGTAGAGTGGGATGACAAAACTAAATCTGTTACTATAACAAAAGATAAAACTGTTAGACTGACTATTGGAAGTGACGTTGCCTTAGTTGATGGTAAAGAAGTTAAGTTAGTAGCTCCTGCGCGAATAATAGGAATTGGCAACGAAGGATATACATATATTCCTTTTAGGTTTTTGTTTGAAACTTTTGGCTACAAAGTAGAATGGGACCAAAAAAATTACCAAATAAATGCCGCCTCTCCACCTAAAATTGCAAATATAACTAGCTTTACTACAAGTTATAATAACGGCGTATTTTCCGTAAATATCACAGCGGATAGTCCCATAAAGTATAGTCAAGGAGTTATAGAAGATCCAGGGAATATTAGAATTTATGTGGACATAGAAAATGCCATATGGGACAAAGGAAGAATAAATATACCAATTAATAAGAAAAGTCTTGTAAATGCAGTAATTGCACAGAACCAAACACAACCTGTCCCTAAAGTGCGGGCAGTGATATATTTAACAGATGTAGTCCCTTATAATATTACCAAATCGCAGGATAGTACCAATTTAACTATTTCATTTGATATTGGTACAAGCTATGTAACAGGAATAAGTTTTGCAAAAGAAGGTGATTATGATAAAGTTATAATCAATTGCGATGCAGAGCAGTTTAATACTCAAAAAGTTGGAGATAATAAGATAGTTGTTGACATATCAGATGCTATTCTTAAAATGCCAGATGGAAGTAAAGCTGGTCAGATACCAGTGCAAGGAAATGTTATAACGGCTATAAGGTATTCACAGTATAACAACGATACAGTGAGAGTGGTGGCAGATACTACTGGGAAAGCAGATTATTCTGTAAAAATAATCGATAAAAACATTATAATGTTGGTCTTGAAGTCTCAGCCGAATGAAATGCCTCTTATTTACATAGATCCTGGCCATGGTGGAAGTGACCCTGGTGCGATAGGAGTAGGTGGTTTAAGAGAATCTGATGTAGTTTTAGGGATTGCTCTTAAGCTAAATAGCCTTCTCACAAAAGGTGGATTTAGAACCACGATGTCTAGAGATTCTGATGTATTTATAGACCTTGTTACTAGGTCACAAGAAGCGAACAATGCGGGAGCTGACGTATTTATAAGTATACACACCAATGCTTTTGGGACTCCAACTCCTAAAGGCACAGAAATATGGTATTATCCAAATGGATACAAGGGAGACACAAGAGACAACAAGACTTTTGCTCAAATCATCCATGACAACTTAATGAAAGAGATAAACACTGTAGACAGAGGGCTTAAAGAAGGGCCTAATTTGTCAGTGTTAAACAAAACAAAAATGCCGGCAATACTTATCGAAACAGCTTTTATAACCAATCCTGATGATGCAGCTTTGCTTCAGGACGATGCCTTCCAATGGAAAGTAGCTCAAGGAATATATAATGGCATTGTAGAATATTTTAAAAAATTAAAAGAGGGATCTATCTCTGCAACTGTTTCTAATTCTGTATATGATACAAATAATACAAATAGCAATCCATAATTTATCTGGTTTTTTAAACCAGATTTTTTTGTCTTTATGTTCTTGTAAAATATTAATAAAGGTTTTAAAATAATATTGAGCGATAAAAACAATAAAGCAGAATAAATTAACTTTAAACTATTTTTATTAAATGAAAGGGTTGAAGAAATGAACAGGATTGATGGAAGAGAATTTAATGAACTGAGACCTATAAAAATTACGAGAAATTTTAATAAGTTTGCTGAAGGTTCAGTGCTAATTGAGATGGGAAACACAAAAGTCATTTGCACTGCCTCCATTGAGGATAAGGTACCTCCATTTCAAAAAGGTACAGGTAAGGGTTGGATAACCAGTGAGTATGGTATGTTGCCAAGAGCAACTGAAACAAGGAATCCAAGAGAAGTAACTAAAGGAAGACCTAGTGGAAGGACTATGGAAATACAGCGGCTTATAGGCCGTTCTTTAAGGTCTGTAGTGGATTTGGATGTGTTAGGAGAAAAGACTATATGGATAGATTGCGATGTTATACAAGCAGATGGGGGTACAAGAACAGCTTCTATTACAGGCTCATTTATAGCATTGGCAGATGCACTTAACAAATTGGTAGAAAAAGGTGACATCCCTAAGATTCCTTTGAAAGGTTTTGTTGCGGCTGTAAGTGTAGGAATTGTGGAGGGAAATGAGCTTTTAGATTTATCCTTTCAAGAAGATTCGAATGCATTAGTAGATATGAATGTAGTTATGACAGACAAAGGAGAAATTGTAGAAATACAGGGAACAGGTGAAGGCGGACCATTTACAAAGCAGAATTTGACAGACCTTTTAAGCCTTGCAGAATATGGGATTGAACAGATTATCAAAATTCAAAAAGAGGTTCTTTCTGATATTGTCGATAAAATAGGAGTTGATTCAGTTGAAAATAATAATAGCAACCCACAATCCTCACAAAACTGAAGAAATAAAAAATTTTTTTAAAGGCTATCCTGTTGAAATTTATTCTATGGCAGACTTGGGTATAAAAGAAGACATAGAAGAGACAGGAAATACGATTGAAGAAAATGCTCTTATCAAGGCTCGCTTTTTAAAAGAAAAGGTTGAGGGAATTATTATAGCTGACGATACAGGATTGTTTGTGGAGCATTTAAATGGACAGCCTGGAGTATATTCAGCAAGATTTGCTGGTGAAAATGCTACCTATGAAGATAACAACAAAAAATTATTAAAACTATTAGAGGGCGTTCCTTACGAAAAAAGAAAAGCTTATTTTAAGACAGTAATAGCAGTGGTAGAAAGGGAAAAAGAAACTTTATTAGAAGGTAAATTAGAAGGGCACATTTTAGATCATCCTCGAGGGAAAAATGGTTTTGGATATGACCCAGTTTTTTATGTCGATAATTTAGGAAAGAGTTTGGCAGAACTTACTATGGAAGAAAAAAATAAGATAAGTCATCGAGCTGATGCTCTTATGAAGTTAAAAAATTATATTTTAAAACGTCTGGAGGAAAAATAAATGGTTTTAGCAGTTATTAGCGACACACATGGTATATTTGCGCTGGTTAGAAAAAAATTGCGGGAGCTTAAAGGAATAGATTATCTTATTCATTTAGGAGATAATGCTTCAGATGCTATTCAATTATCTCAAGAGTTTGGGATTCCATTAGAGTATGTTAAAGGGAATTGTGATTTCCCTACAAAAGATGAATTGGAGAAAGTAATTGAAACAGAAGGCCAAAAAATCTTGTTAACTCATGGACACAGATATTATGTTAAATACGAGTATCAAACGATTTTAGATAGAGGAAGAGAATTGGGAGTAAATGCTGTATTTTTTGGGCATACTCATATTCCTATGATTTCAAAACATGAAGATATTTTACTTTTAAATCCAGGCAGTCCTTCTTTGCCAAGAGAAGGTGCAAAAAAAACTATAGCATTAGTGACAATTGATAAGACTGGTATATTCCCAAGATTAGTGAATTTAGAAGAAGTCTCAGTGCTAAAAGAAGCATAGAAAACGTAAGAGTGGGGAATTACCCCTCTTATGTTTTCTATACAATTTAATCCAGAAAAAATTTTTAAAACGAGGTGTTGACAAAGATAAAGGCATCTGATATAATCTAAAAATGTCAGACGGATTAAGAAACAAGCGAGGAAAATTCTTCTGAAATTTCAAGTAAGTTAACACATGCGGGTGTAGCTCAATGGTAGAGCCCCAGCCTTCCAAGCTGGTTACGTGGGTTCGATTCCCATCACCCGCTCCAATATGCGCCTGTAGCTCAGTTGGATAGAGCAACGGCCTTCTAAGCCGTGTGTCGGGAGTTCGAATCTCTCCAGGCGCACCATTTATTGTGTGGTGGATATAGTTCAGTTGGTTAGAGCGCCAGATTGTGGCTCTGGAGGTCGTGGGTTCAAGTCCCACTATCCACCCCATGCTGGGATGTAGCCAAGTGGTAAGGCACCAGACTTTGACTCTGGCATTCGTAGGTTCGAATCCTGCCATCCCAGCCAATTATGTGACCCATTAGCTCAGGAGGTAGAGCACCTGCCTTTTAAGCAGGGTGTCCCGCGTTCGAGTCGCGGATGGGTCACCAGTTTTAAAGAGAAAAGTGAGGGCCTGAATTTGTGCGGGAGTGGCGGAATTGGCAGACGCGCTAGATTCAGGTTCTAGTGCCTAAAGCGGCATATGGGTTCAAGTCCCTTCTCCCGCACCATATAGATGCGGACATAGCTCAGTTGGTAGAGCATCACCTTGCCAAGGTGAGGGTCGCGAGTTCGAGTCTCGTTGTCCGCTCCATTTTAATTATGTATGCGCCCTTAGCTCAGTTGGATAGAGTGACAGGCTTCGAACCTGGAGGTCGTGGGTTCAAATCCTACAGGGCGCACCAGAGAAGAAAAAGCCAAATATATAAGAACGGTTCTACGTGCGCCATTAGCTCAGTTGGTAGAGCAGCTGACTCTTAATCAGCGGGTCCGGGGTTCGAGTCCCTGATGGCGCACCAGTATTTATGCGAAGTTTAAGGGTATCGATAAAATGTCGATACCTTTTTTGTATGCGAAATTAAGGATTTTCTCCTTATGTTGGGGTCCACTAATTTTTTCTGCTATTCTTCCGGCTTAGAACTTTTCCTTGTCTAAAACTGTGGATACAGAGCTTACTATAATGCTTATGATGCTCAGAAACCTCAAAAAGAGCTTATACTTCATAGCGATTTGAGGTCACAATATACAAGTACTAAATTTGAAGAATACCTCTTATCTAAAGGTAACATAAAGGGGGCATTTAGAAAATACCTACCCCAGCTCTTGACAAAGAACCCAATTAGGTGAAATTGGTTAAACAATTTTCTGATTTTTTTTTTTTTTTTTTTTTTTTTTTTTTTTTTTTTTTTTTTTTTTTTTTTTTTTTTTTTTTTTTTTTTTTTTAAAAAAAAAAAAAAAAAAAAATTTTTTTTTTTTTTTTTTTTTAAAAAAAAAAAAAAAAAAAAAAAAAAAAAAAAAAAAAAAATTTTTTTTTTTTTTTTTTTTTTTTTTTTTTTTAAAAAAAAAAAAAAAAAAAAAAAAAAAAAATTTTTTTTTTTTTTTTTTTAAAAAAAAAAAAAAAAAAAAAATTTTTTTTTTTTTTTTTTTTTTTTCCCCCCCCCCCCCCCCCCCCCAATTTTTTTTTTGTTTTTTATAAAAAAAAAAATAAAAAAAAAAAAAAAAAACCCCCCCCCCCCCCCCCCCCTTTTTTTTTTTTTTTTTTTTAAAATTTTTAAGAAGGAATTATGCTTTTTTTGTCGAATATAGTACTTTAACAGATAATAATGTAAAAAACAAAACAGTTAACTATTTATATTGTATATCTTTGCTTTTGTAAGTAAGTTATAACTTGAAAACAACTAAAAAAATTTATATTGTCTTTTTCTCAAAAAAAAAACGAAAATAATCATCCAAATTACATTAGATGATAAATCCCGGCCCGATGACCAAGAACTGCATATAAGGCTGACTTAAAGCAGACGAGTTTGTCAAACAAAACAAAGTCCAATATTGCCTGTACCCCATGCAATTTGTTTTTTAAATATTTATCAAGATAATAAGGGCGAGAAGAGTTCTTGCATTTATGGATATCACATTCCCTACGAGCTTTGATTTTTCAAGAGTTTTACCACAATAAGGACAACGGAAGATAGCAATTTTAGAATAATAGTTTTGAAGTTAATAGATATAGTCGCTTTGAGCTTACAATGAGGCAGAATATATATTTGAATATAGAATATCCATTAATATCCATTGGGGTGCCTAACACGCGGGGGTGTTTTTATGAAAATAGAATTAAGTGATGTTTTGAAGAAAATAGGGGTTATTGTAGAAATTTCGGATGATGAAATGATTGCAACCTTAAAAAAAACCCTTTTTTCTTCTTGGGATAATGTAGATATTCATGAATTTTTAAATATACTGGAAAGCGATCTTCGTAAGAATGGAATTATAGTGAGTGTAGATAAAAGTGCGTTAATTAGTGTATATACCCAAAATAAAAAAGAAGCAGTAATAGCAAGAGGAATACCATATAAAAGTGGCAGGGATGGTTATCTGGAATTTATTATAAATATCAATAAACCGAGAATTCTTTATACCGAAACATCCTCTGAAGAAGATATATTTAAGATGGCAAGTATACCCTTTGCAAGAAAAGGTGATGTTATCGGAAAACTACATAAACCCATAAAAGGTGAAAATGGAATTAGCGTAAGAGGTAGAATTATACATGCACCGCCTGTAAGAGATGTTGAAGTAAAAATTCTCAGCGATTCCATAGTTTTTAAAGAAGATGAAGATAAGATAGTTGCGATAGCTGACATAAGACCGGTTGTACATAAAAAAGACGAAAATGATAAAGTTGTATATTTATTTAATTCTATTCCCATGTTAATTTACGAAGGAAGTATCACGAAGAATTCAAGGCCTGTAACATTCGATGGTGATGTTATAATAAACGGAAATGTCGAAAAAGGTAATCAAATAATTGCTTCAGGAAATGTTCAGATATTTGGTTCAGTTTACGAATCAGTAGTTCAGGGAGGGCAAAATATTATTATCCATGGCGGAATTGTTGATAGCCAGTTACATGCCGGTTTTTTACCAGGAAACATTTTTGATAAAATAGAACTTCACGCCGTAAATCTTATTGTTGAGAAATTATCGGCAATTTTTGTCCATATTAAAGAACTACCAACGGTTATGAATAATTCCAGACATTTAAGCGAGAAAATCAAATTAATCGAAACCTTAAAAGAAGAGTTAAAAACATCATCAAGAGAAATAAGTATGATACGCAGTTCAAATGTACTTCAAAATCTTCTAGAGCATTTAAAAAGTCTCGTTAAAACGCTCAACAACATTTTGGATTACGATATTATTGGTCTTATAAAACATTTGAATTCATTAAAAGAAATTTATGAAAAAATCCTCTTCATATCAAGGATTTTAGCCGAGGAACATGAAAACAAGGGGCGTATACTTGCAAAATGGGTTCATGACAGCAAAATTTATGCTATGAAGGACGTAATTATAACCTCAGAAGCAGGTTGTTATAACACAAAAATTTCTACAAATGGTTCAGTTTCCATTAATGGTAAGGTTAAAATGAGCACGATCGAATTTGACAAAAATATCTTTGTAAAAGAAGCCGGATCGCACGGCGTCGGCAGTTACGTATTATTAAAGGGAAGTAAAAATTCAATAGTAAAAATCCTTTACGGCTATGAGGGAGTCGAATTATACTTTGATAAAATAGGCTACAAATTAAAAAATGGTGAAAAAATAAAATTATATTTAGACAAAGATGAAAAAGTCGTTGAAGACATTATTTAAAGAATAGTTGTCCAGAAAGGAGAAATTAATGGCGAATGAAGGAGAAGTTACCTAGTCAGAAGAAAAATAAGAGTTTTATTGAAGAATCAAAGAAATCAATTGCTTATCTTCAGAAGAGAGAAGAATTTTTAAGCAGAATTTTTGAAAACGAGCAGATGCTTATAGTAGTCTGGGCATTGGATGGTAGAGTAGTTTGGTTCAACAGATATACCCAGGCTGTAATTGGTATAGCGGTCGAAGAACAAACAGAGAGGATAGATGTAAGTTCAATAATTCCCAGGGACACGATAAGTCGTATAAAAGAAAATTTGGACGACATTGGATATAAAGGTATTCATTACAAATGTGAAAATCCGATGGTTTTGAAGGATGGCAGACAAATTTATATTATGTGGCATAACAGTATTATTTGGGATGATGAAGGAAACAGGTATGTTGTTTCAACTGGTATAGACATTACAGACCTAAAGAATGCTGAAAGGAGACTTGAAGAAGCAAATAATAACCTTGTTGCTTTAAACGAGGAATTGATGGCTCAACAGGAAGAGCTCTCTGCAATGAATGAAGAACTTATGGCCCGGGAAGAAGAGTTGAGGCAGAACTTAATTGAAATACAAAGGCAGCAGGAAGAATTGAAAAGAAGTGAAGAACGCTACAGATTGGTAGTTGAAGGAGCAAGCGATGGACTATGGGACTGGGATTTGATAACGGATACGGCATACATATCCGAGAGGTGGAAGGATATCATTGGCTTTGATAAAGAAGTAATAAGCAACTACCGTGAAACATGGACTAAATTCATCCATCCCAGAGATGTTAAAACCGTCATTAATAATCTACGTAATCATCTTGAGAAAAAGACACCATTTTACTTATGCGAATACAGGATCAAAATAAAAGACGGTAGATATATTTGGATTCTAAGCAGGGGAAAGGCATTGTGGGATGAAGATGGCAGAGCCATAAGAATGGCAGGGTCACACACGGATATTACTGAGCGGAAACAGATGGAAAGCAAGTTAAAATACATGGCATTCTATGATCCTTTAACTGGCCTCCCTCGCCGGGAGATTTTTATGGATAGGCTCAAAATTGCCATGGCAGATGCAAAAAGGAATGGGAAGAAACTTGCAGTGTTTTTTGTCGACCTTGATAATTTCAAAACAATCAACGACTCCCTGGGACATCATATAGGTGACAGGCTATTGAAAAAGATTGCCAAGAAACTGAAGGCGTGTCTGCGTGAATCAGATACGGTATCCAGAGTGGGCGGTGATGAGTTTGTCATTTTGTTACCTGACATAATTAATATGGACGATACGAATAAGGTTGCAAACAGAATATTGGAACTTTTCAACCAACCGATAAAGTTCAATAATCATGAATTGCATGTCACTATTAGCATAGGTATTGCCATATATCCTGACCATGGAAAAAATGAAAGAGTTATAGTCAAAAATGCAGATATAGCAATGTACAGGGCTAAAAGAGATGGAAAAAATGGTTTTCAATATTTTGACAGCATTACGAGAAAAGAAGTCGAAGTTGCCAGCACAATAAGAAGAGATTTAAGGTTGGCTTTGGAAAAAGGCCAGTTCTTTTTGTGCTATCAGCCTCTTGTTGATATAAGGACTGGTAAAGTGACGAGTATGGAGGCACTGTTGAGGTGGCAGCATCCTAAAAAAGGACTGATCAATCCCATTCATTTTATTCCGATTGCTGAAGAGACACGACAAATAATATCTATAGGTGAATGGGTGTTAAGGGCAGCCTGCAGGCAAATGAAAGAATGGCTTAATATGGGGTATTCTGGCTTTAATGTTTCGGTGAATGTTTCAGTGCATCAGCTGCAGCAGCCTGATTTTGCAAAAGTTGTGTTTGATATACTAAACGAGATTGAACTTGAACCGAGATATTTGGAACTGGAGATTACTGAAACCATCCTTATAGAAGCAATGGAAACGGTGGTTAGAAACCTTTATCGATTGAAAGAGGTAGGGGTCAAAATAATAATAGATGATTTCGGAACGGAAAATAGTTCTTTCAAATACCTCCAAAAATTTACGGTTGATGGTTTGAAAATTGACAGGTCATTTGTGAGCGAGATAAAGGTAGAGGTAAATAAGGCTATTGTCGATGCGATTATTTTCTTGGGGCACAGGATGAAACTCGGCGTAACTGCCGAAGGTGTGGAAACAAAAGAACAGCTTGATTGTCTTATAGAGAGCGGGTGCGACAAAGTTCAAGGTTATTATTTCAGCAAACCGTTGCCTCCGGACGAGGCCATTCGAATGGTTCAGAAAGAATCCAATTACTTCATCTTTAATGCTTGGAGAAATAGAATATAAATGGACATATTACAAGTCAAGAGAAGATGGGATGGAGTAGAAAAGGATTAAAGCTGATGGCAAAATTAAGAGTGTTTAGTAAAATTTTTAAGGCAATAAAATATGAAAATATAATATAAAAAACCAATAGAAACAAGCACACGGTGAAAGCCATGATTTAAGATATTTCAGGAGTTGTTTATAAAAATTATCCTACAGTATCTTGACACTATCTTTGATAAAAAAGTACTTGAAATCAAAATAAAAATGTGCTATTATAAAATCAACATGAAAATTTAATAGTGTGTGAATGAAACAAAGGCGTTTCATCCTGTATTTTAGAGGTGGCGCCTTTGTTTTGTTTTTAATATTTGTATTTTAATTAATTATCAATTTATTATGTTAATTTATAAAAATTTAAGAGGAGGAAATTACTATGGCACAAAACACTCTAAGCGACATTTTTGGTTCAAATGTTTTTAACGATTCTGTCATGAGAGAACGCCTTCCAAAGGCAACATACAAAGCTTTAAGAAAAACAATCGATGAGGGAATTCCATTAGAACCAGCAGTTGCTGAAGTTGTAGCAAATGCAATGAAAGATTGGGCAATTGAGAAAGGAGCAACTCATTTTACTCATTGGTTCCAGCCATTAACTGGAATTACTGCTGAAAAGAGGGATTCTTTCATTTCTCCTACTCAAGATGGTAGGGTAATAACTGAATTTTCTGGAAAAGAATTAATTAAAGGCGAGCCTGATGCTTCTTCGTTTCCATCAGGTGGTTTAAGGGCTACCTTTGAAGCAAGAGGATATACAGCATGGGATTGTACATCGCCCGCTTTTATAAAAGATAATACGCTATATATCCCCACCGCTTTCTGTTCGTATACAGGCGAAGCGCTAGATTTAAAAATACCCTTACTGCGTTCTATGGAAGCTTTATCAAAACAAGCTCTTCGAGTATTAAGATTATTTGGTAATACTACAGCAAAAAAGGTTATTACAACCGTAGGACCTGAACAGGAATATTTCTTAATTGACAAAAAGATGTATGATAAGCGTAAAGATCTTATACTTACAGGAAGAACTCTATTTGGTGCTAAATCACCAAAAGGTCAAGAAATGGAAGATCATTATTTTGCTTCTATCAAAGAAAGAATATCAGCATTTATGAAAGATCTAGATGAAGAATTGTGGAAATTAGGAATTCCTGCTAAAACTAAGCATAATGAAGTTGCTCCTGCTCAGCATGAACTCGCTACAGTATACAATACAGCTAATATTGCATCAGATCATAATCAATTAACAATGGAGCTAATGAAAAAAATTGCTTTAAGACATGGACTTGTATGCCTTTTGCATGAAAAACCTTTTGCAGGAGTCAATGGTTCCGGTAAACACATTAATTGGTCAATGAGCACCGATGATGGTCAAAATCTCTTAGATCCGGGACATACACCCCACGAAAATGCACAATTTTTAGTATTTCTGTGTGCTGTAATCAAAGCTATCGATGAATACGCTGATTTGGTCAGAGTAGCTGCTGCAACACCAGGAAATGACCATCGTCTTGGTGCTAATGAGGCACCGCCCGCAATTGTATCAGTCTTCCTTGGCGAACAGCTTACGGATATTCTTGAACAAATCGAAAATGGTGGTGCAACAACTTCAAAACAAGGAGGAGTACTAAAAGTAGGTGTATCAACTCTTCCTGCACTACCAAAGGATTCTACAGATAGAAACAGAACATCTCCATTCGCATTTACAGGAAATAAATTTGAATTTAGAATGGTTGGTTCTTCTTCATCAATTGCAACTGCTAATTTTATATTAAACACCATTGTTGCTGAAAGTCTATCCCAGATTGCGGATAGGTTGGAAAAGGCCACAAATTTTGATGAAGAAGTGCAACTGTTGCTTAAGGAAATTGTAAAGAAGCACAAAAGAATTATATTTAATGGGAATGGTTATTCAGAAGAATGGGTAAAAGAGGCAGAAAAAAGAGGACTTCCAAATATTCGATCAACAGTTGAAGCTATTCCTGCTTTAATTAAAGAGAAGAATGTCAAACTCATGGAAAAACATGGTGTTTTAAGCAAAGTTGAGCTTGAATCGCGATATGAGATTTCTCTTGAAAATTATATAAAAACAATTAATATTGAAGCTCTGACAATGTTGGATATAGCAAAACGGCAAATACTCCCAGCTGTAATAAATTTTGCCACAAAAATCGCAGAATCAATAAATTCTGTAAGAGCAACAGGTCTAAATGTTGATATAAGTGCACAAACCGAATTGTTAGAAGAAGTTTCTTCGCTAATGAGTGAATTTAAGAAAAACATCTCTGAACTTGAAAATGCAGTTAATGAAGCTTCAAATATGAATAGTGATTCTTATAGCAAGGCTTGCTATTACAGAGATGTAATATTCACAAAAATGGGCATTTTAAGAGAAATCGGCGATAAACTGGAAACAATCGTAGATGCAGAATTGTGGCCACTACCAACATATGCCGACATGTTATTTAACATTTAACTTTTTACAGTGTCATCTAATTGGACATAAAAATTAATATTTTAAAGTACAAAAGCAATGGCGCTTTTGCAACAGGCTAAAGCCTAAGGCAAAAGCGCCATTTTCTATGTTGGCTTAAAACAGAAAAATTTAGAGGAGGTTTATACAAAATGGTGAAGAAGATTTATTTGTTATTCTCTCTTATGTTTATGTTTTTAATTATACCAAAGTTAGTTTTTGCTTCTACAGGTAAAATCAATACAGGTGATACTGCTTTTGTGCTATTTTCTGCTGCGCTTGTTATGATTATGACTCCAGGACTTGCATTCTTTTACGGTGGCATGGTTAGTAGTAAAAATGTAATAAGTACCATGATGCAAAGCTTTATAATTATCGCAATAGTATCAATCCAATGGATATTATTTGGTTTTTCATTATCGTTCGGAAGCGATGTAGGACATATAATAGGAAATTTACAATGGTTAGGGTTGAAAAATGTAGGATTTGAACCTTATGACGCATATTCTGCAACAATTCCTTTTATGGCATTTATGATTTACCAGTTGATGTTTGCAATAATTACACCTGCTCTTATAACAGGCGCTTTTGCTGAAAGAATGAGATTTGGTTCGTTTTTATTATTTACTCTATTGTGGACAACACTTGTGTATGATCCTATTGCACATTGGGTATGGGGCAACGGAGGATGGCTTAAAAATCTTGGTGCACTGGATTTTGCGGGTGGTACGGTTGTTCATATCAGTTCAGGTATTTCAGGCCTTATAGCGGCAATTTTAATTGGAAAGCGTAAAAATGTTAATATAATTCCCCATAATATACCTATGGTTATTATGGGTACAGCAATTTTATGGTTTGGATGGTTTGGCTTTAATGCAGGAAGTGCATTAGCAGTAAATGGAATAGCTGTTAATGCATTTGTAGTGACAAATACGGCGGCTGCAGCGGCTGCGCTCGGTTGGGTTATAGTTGAATGGAAAGTAAATGGCAAACCAACACTTTTTGGTGCGGCAAGTGGAGCTGTGGCAGGACTTGTTGCAATAACACCCGCTGCAGGTTATGTAACTGTGGTATCAGCAATTATAATTGGTGCTATCGCAGGAATATTGTGTTATTTCTCAGTTAATTACTTAAAGCATAAATTTAAATATGATGATTCGCTTGATGCATTTGGCATACATGGTATTGGTGGTACGTGGGGGGCTATAGCAACAGGTATATTTGCTACAAAGGTAGTAAACCCAGCAGGTGCTAATGGATTAATATATGGAAATGTACACCAATTTATAATACAAATTATAAGTGTTATTGCGGTATATGCTTTCGCAAGCATAATGACATATGCCATACTTAAATTCATAAGTCTGTTTATGGACTTAAGAGTAAGTGAGGAAGAGGAGGAATCAGGTTTAGACATATCTCAACACGGTGAAGGAGCTTATAATAATATAGAACTTAAATATAATTATTTTAGCTATTATGATAATAATTAAAAACACAATTATCTATACAACATTGTTTAGAAAATAATATTAAACAGTAGAAATTAATATCGAATATATTTTGAAAAGTTTAAAAGGAGTGATTTGCTTTGAAGAAAATAGAAGCAATTATACGGCCGGAAAAATTAGAGATTATTAAAGACCAGTTAGGTAAATTTGATATTCACGGTATGACTGTTTATCCAGTAATGGGTTGTGGAAATCAAAAAGGTTGGACCGAGGTTTACCGTGGCAATGAATATTTTATCAATTTATTGCCTAAAGTTAAGGTTGAAATTGCAGTAGCTGATCATCAGACAGAAAAGTTAGTAAAGCTCATATCAGAAGTTGCACGGACTGGAGAAATTGGAGATGGTAAAATTTTTGTGGTGAATTTAGAAGATGTGATACGAGTTCGTACTGGCGAACGAGGTGAAAAAGCACTTTAAATAGAAAAGTTGATTGAATCTGAATAATCATAATTGTTTAACAAAGGAGAGGAGATAATGCAAGTTTTAATTATCCAACATGTAAGTCAGGAAGGACCAGGCCTTATAGCTGAAATTTTTTCGAAGAAAGGATGGAAGTTAGATATTCGCGTAATGAATCAACCTGGAGCTATTTTACCTAAAACGGTGGCTGACTATAATGCTGTGATAATATTGGGAGGTCCAATGGGAGCATACGAAGAAGAAAAGTACCCATATCTTTATCAAGTACAAGAACTTATACGCGATGCGATAGAAAGACGAATACCAGTATTAGGAATATGTTTGGGAGGGCAGCTTATTGCCAGGGCGTTGGGAGCAACAGTTAAACCTAACCCGGTAAAAGAAATTGGGTGGTATAAAATACATTTGACAGAAGCAGGGGAAAAGGCCTTTCTTTTTCAGGATTTGCCAGAAGAGTTTTGGGCTTTTCAATGGCATGGAGATACTTTTGAACTGCCTGAAGGGGCTGTTCTCCTTGCAGAAAGTGATACTTGTACTAACCAGGCTTTTGCTTATCAGGATTGTGCCTGGGCTTTACAATTTCACCCAGAAGTTACACCTATAATCGTTAGTTATTGGACTGAGATTTATCAAGAAGAACTTATAGAGTTTGCTGGACCAGGAGCAGTGGCTCAACTTAAAGAGGAGACAAAAAGGCTGTGGGAAAAGAATCAGGAAGTTTTTTCCCGTTTTTGGGCGAATTTTTGCCGACTTTTGGATGTTTAGGGAGAAGAACGAGAACAATAGAAAGAGCATTGCAGATATAAAAAAGCACCCCCACTTTTTATGCGTAGAAAGTGGGGGTGTTGTCATTCTACATATAAGTTACCTATGATGTTAAAGTATCTAACTGTTTTTTTTGCCCACTACATTTAAGTGAAGAATTAACCTAAAAATAATTTATGAATTTTTCATATTAACGTATTGCAAAATTAATAAAATATATTATAATTAACATAACACTCGTAATTTAGGAGTGATAAGCATTTTGCCACAATTTGAGGACAATTTTAAACAGTAAACATTTTCGCTTGATGCAACTTTCAAAAAAAATATTGCATATAAAAATTTTTTAAGGGGGTTATAAAATGTTGAAGGAAGGTTATGTAAGAATACCTTCGGGATGTGCTATAAGTGGCATAATTGATCGCACTGGTCGTCTATTTTCGGGGCAATCTATAGCAGATTCCATCGCGACAATGCATGATAGATCAAATGGTCTTGGAGGTGGTTTTGCTGCATATGGCATTTATCCTGATTTTAAAGATTACTTTGCATTTCATATGTTTTATGATGATTTGATAGCTAAACAGGAAACAGAGAATATTTTAAAAGCAAATTATATAGTCGCTTTAGAAGAAAAAATACCCACACGAAAAACGGCACATATTAAAAATGCACCATTAATTTACAGATATTTTGCTATACCAAGGCCAGAGAAATTGAAATTATCAGAACTGGATGAAAATGAATTTACAATTAAATTTGTATTTAATATAAACAGTAACATACCAGGCGCATATGTTTTTTCTAGCGGGAAAAATATGGGAGTATTTAAAGCAGTAGGTTACCCAGAAGATGTTGCAAATTTTTATAAATTGGAATCTTACAAAGGATATATGTGGTTGGCTCACGGTAGATTTCCAACGAATACACCAGGATGGTGGGGCGGTGCACATCCTTTTAATCTGTTAAATATCTCTGTTGTTCACAATGGCGAGCTTTCTTCGTACGATACTAATCGTAAATATTTAGAAGAGTTTGGATATATTTGCACCTTGCAAACTGATACAGAAGTTGCGGCATACATTTTCGATCTTCTATTAAGAAGACATGGTTTACCAATAGAACTTGCATGCAAAGTAGTTGCATCGCCTTTGTGGAAGCAGGTTGAAAGGATGTCACCAAAAGAAAAAATTTTATACACTAACCTGAAAATAATTTATGGGAGAGCACTCCTAAATGGTCCATTTTCAATGATAATAGCATATGAAGATGGCTTTGTGGCAATAAACGATAGGATTAAACTAAGGCCACTTACTGCTGCAAAAAAAGGCGATATGATATATGTAGCCAGCGAAGAGTCAGCAATAAGGCAAGTATGCAAAAATCCTGAAAGCGTATGGATTCCTAGAGGTGGAGAACCTGTTATAGCTGAGCTCATACGTGACAACGAAAAAGAAATGTATTCTACAAAGGAGGTTACTGCATGAGTTTAAGCTACCTTACTCCAGAATTTAAAGTACTCAGAGACTACGATAAATGCATTAACTGTAAGGTTTGTATGAGACAGTGTTCATTTGAAGTTCACAGTTATGATGAACATCTAGATAAAATGATTTCAAATGATATGAATTGTGTAAATTGTCAAAGATGTGTCGTATTGTGTCCAACACAAGCTCTTACAATTATTAAACATCCTCAAACATTTAAAGAACATGCCAATTGGACTTACGATGCTATAAGAGATATATACAGACAGGCAGAAACAGGTGGAGTTCTTCTGTCATCCATGGGAAATGATAGGCCTTATCCTGTATATTGGGATAAAATGGTTATAAATGCAAGCCAAGTTACAAACCCCTCTATAGACCCACTAAGAGAACCTATGGAGTTAAGGGTATATATAGGTAGGAAGCCTGACAAGATAGAAATAGACGAAAACCTTAATGTTAAAACAAAAATGCCTCCACAACTCAAACTTGAGACACCAATAATGTTTTCAGCAATGTCTTATGGTTCAATAAGTTACAATGCTCACGCAGCTTTGGCAAGAGCTGCTGAAGAGCTTGGGATACTTTATAATACTGGTGAAGGGGGGCTTCATAAGGACTTCCGGAAATATGGCAAAAACACAATTGTACAGGTAGCATCAGGTCGTTTTGGTGTTGATAGAGAATACCTCAATACTGCAGCGGCTATTGAAATAAAAATTGGTCAAGGTGCAAAGCCTGGGATAGGTGGTCATTTACCCGGTGAAAAGGTGAGTGAGGACATCTCGGCAACAAGGATGATACCACCTGGAAGTGATGCTATATCTCCTGCACCGCATCACGATATCTATTCAATTGAAGACCTTGCGCAATTAATATATTCATTGAAGGAAGCTACCGATTATCAAAAACCTGTTGGTGTTAAAATTGCAGCAGTCAATAATGTGGCGGCAATAGCTTCGGGAATAGCAAGAGCTGGAGCAGATTATATAGCAATAGACGGATTTAGAGGCGGTACAGGGGCTGCTCCAAAGAGAATAAGGGATAACGTAGGAATTCCAATTGAATTTGCAATAGCTGCTGTAGATGCAAGACTCCGTTCTGAAGGTATAAGACATACAATATCTTTAGTTGCAGCGGGTAGTATTAGAAACAGTGCAGACATAGTCAAAGCAATAGCTCTTGGTGCAGATGCTGTTTACATTGCAACAGCTGCTTTGATTGCTTTGGGATGTCATATGTGCCAAAAATGCCATACTGGTAAGTGCAATTGGGGAATTGCTACACAAGATCCTAACCTTGTTAAAAGATTAAACCCAGAAATCGGATATAAACGTCTTGTTAACCTTGTTCAAGCATGGAGTCATGAAATAAAAGAAATGCTTGGTGGAATGGGTATAAATGATATTGAAAGTCTTAAAGGCAATAGGTTAATGCTTCGTGGGATAGGAATGACGCAAAAGGAACTTGATATACTTGGCATTCTTGCTGCCGGCGAATAGGAGGTATTTTTGTGAAAAGGGTTTATGTAAAAGAAGAAGTGTGCGTGGGATGTAGATTATGTGAAGTATACTGTATTACATCTCATTCAAAGTATAAAGATGTTTTAAAAGCATATAAGTTGGAACCCCAGAGGCCGACACCACGAATTGTTATAGAAGAAAATAGACCTGTATCTTTTTCGCTCCAGTGTAGGCATTGCGATGATGCGCCATGTGTTAAATCATGTATTACAGGAGCGATGCAAAAGGATCCGTCAACTGGTGTTGTAACGTGTGATACAGATAAATGTGTTGGATGCTGGACTTGCGTGCTTGTGTGTGAGTTTGGTGCAATTATAAGAGATGTAAATAATAAGGTTGCTTCAAAATGTGACTTATGTGCTGAAGCAGGAGAGCCGGCTTGTGTCAAGAATTGTCCCAATGAGGCACTTGTTTACAGTGAAGGAGGCATTTCTGTATGATAATAGTAATAATTGGTAATTCTGTGGCAATGGTAGGTGCAGTAGAGGCAATAAGAAAATATGATACAAGTTCTGAAATAGTTGTTATTTCAGATGAAACATACCATGTGTATTCAAGGCCCCTTATATCTTATTATCTTGGGAATTTAGTGTCTGAGGACAAAATGATATATAGAGAGAAAGATTTTTACCGCAAAAATAAAGTAGAAACTGTGTTTGGTATTAAAGCTATTTCTATTGATGAGAGAAAAAAAGAAGTGCATCTTGAAAACGGGGATAGCATAAGTTTTGACAAACTTCTCATTGCAACGGGCGGAAAACCTATAATACCTCCAGTAGAAGGATTGAACAAAAAAAATGTTCATACTTTTATTAAAATGGACGACGCTAAAAAATTAAAGGAAGCTGCCAAGCCCGGTTCAAAAGCTGTAATTGTAGGTGGTGGTCTCATAGGCTTCAAAGCAGCAGAAGGTCTTCACCATTTAGGGGTAGATGTAACAATAGTTGAACTTGCAGATAGAATTTTAAGTACAATTCTTGATGCAGAAGGGGCATCTTTGGTATCTCAGAGTCTTCAGAATGACGACATAAAAATAATTACGGGAACAACAGTGGATAAAATCATAGGAGATGAATATGTTAAAGGGGTTGTGCTCAAAAATGGGCAGGAATTAGAAGCCGATAATCTTATTATCGCGATAGGTGTTGTGCCAAACGTTGATGTTGTAAGAAACACGTCAATTTCTATAAATCGTGGTATTTTAGTAGATAGCACTATGAAAACAACTGCTGAAGATGTGTATGCAGCAGGAGACGTAGCCGAAGGTTACGATATGCTTGTTGAGTCAAATAGGGTTGTGCCAATATGGCCAAATGCATATATGCAAGGGGAAATTGCGGGACTTAACATGATTGGTATAAATAAAAGTTTTAAAGGGATTTTCCCTATGAACTCAATAGGTTATAAAAATACAAATATGATAACAGCTGGTATAACGAATCCACAGCAGGAGGAATTTGAGATTATCTCTAAAATTGATCATAACAGAAGGTCTTATAAAAAATTTGTGGTAAAAGAAAATAGGTTAGTAGGATTTATATTAATTAATGATATTGATAGGGCTGGATTGTTTACTGGGTTTATAAAAAATGAAACAGATATAACCCCATTTAAGAAATATCTTTTAAATGATGATTTTGGATTTATATATTTGCCAAAAGAATTAAGAAAGGCAAAAATGCTTGACCTGGAGGTGGTATAATGAAAACCATAAATGCGGCAGGAATTTATTATAGAGACCTTAATGAAATAATTAAAGAGTTAGTTCGTTCAGGTGAAGACATAATTAATTTGAAAAATGTCAATGGTCAACGATATATAGGAGATAATTTGTCTGGGACTACAAAAATAAATATCGAAGGTACGCCTGGGAATGACATGGCAGCCTTTATGGACGGGCTCACAATAGAAGTTTTTGGCAATGGACAGGATGCAATAGGAAATACAATGAACGATGGGAATATTATTATACATGGACATGCAGGTGACGTCGTTGGTTACGGGATGAGGGGTGGATCTATCTATATAAAAGATAGTGTTGGCTATAGAGTTGGCATACACATGAAAGAATACAAAGATAAAGTTCCTGTAATAGTTATTGGAGGAAGTGCGGGAGACTTCTTTGGTGAATATATGGCAGGTGGCTGTATGATTGTACTGAACTTAAAAAATGATGAAAATATAGTTGGAGAATATTGTGGTACAGGTATGCATGGAGGAGTTATATATTTGAGAGGAGATGTAGAAGACTATAAACTTGGGAAAGAAGTTATTAAGGAAAAAATAGATGACAAGGATTACGCGTTTATCCAAAAATATGTTGAAAATTTTTGCCAATATTTTGATTATGATTTTCAAAAGATTATGAATCATTCTTTTATCAAATTGCATCCGATAGGCAAAAGACCCTATGGAAATATGTATGCATAAAAGAGGAGTAGAAAATATTTTGTGTATTTAGATTAATTTCATACTCTTCCTTGACAAGAATTAATTAACATTTTATCTAATCCATCTTTAAGTATAACTTTTTTTCTAAATATAGCCAAGTTCTGTTGAAAGCTCTGCTTTAACCTCCTTCTTGGTTTGTTTTATATTCTAATTCTTACCAAGAAGGAGGTTTTTAATCAATTCACACAAAATTTTACATCATCAAATAAAAATGTAAATAAAAAACAGTTAATTATTAGTAAAGATAGGAAAATATATTCTTGTTCACACTTTTGGCAGTATAGGTAAACCCTGCAATTTTCTTTATAATGCAAATGCTTTGGATATGATTGAAGCTAATATGGCACGTATAAGCATCGGGGACAAAAAGGAAATCGGATGGAGAGATTTTCACATAAAAACGTTATATATAGCTTCTGTAGGTAGTGGTTATGCTTCTACTGTACTTGCTATGAATGGAATCAAAAAATATTGGCCTGAAAGTGTTGTGTTGAATGCCAGAGGACCTATGTACCAGTTTATCCAAACCAGTGATTAAAGTCTTATATTGAACTGCGTCAAATTCCTGATGCTAGCGAAAATATTGAAGAAGAAATCAAAATGCAATTTGAGCAATTTTTGAAGAAAAAGAGGCTTAGGAATGTAAAATACGAGGTGCACTTTACATTGATAAAGCAACTGGCAAAGTAAAAATAGTTATGGCTGCTAAAAAACAATAGTAAAGGTGTTTATACAACTATAAGGATTTATAAATGAGGTAATAAAGGTAATAAATAAGAATAGATGTTATAACTTGGGGTTGACCATTTTCTAAGATAGTGCTATAATGTATACAGAGATTGTTATAAATTTAACAATAGGAGGTAATTAAAGTGTGGGAAACAAAAATAAATCCAAATAAGGTTTTTGAACTTCGCTGCAAAAACACGACTTATTTTGGAATAGGTAGTATAAAAAAGATAAAAGATATTCTAGAAGTTCTTAAAAACAAAGGTATCAACAATGTCATTCTTGTAACCGGTAAAGGTTCCTATAAAGCCAGTGGAGCCTGGGATGTGGTAAAACCGGCTCTTGAGACACTCGGATTCAAATATTCACTTTATGACAAGGTTGGGCCCAATCCTACTGTTGACATGATCGATGAGGCGGCAAAAATCGGCCGGGAAACTGGGGCAAAAGCTGTTATCGGCATTGGCGGTGGCAGCCCTATAGATACCGCGAAAAGTGTGGCTGTACTGCTGGAATACACTGATAAAAATGCAAGAGAACTTTATGAACAGAAATTCATACCTGAAAAAGCTGCTCCTATTATAGCTATAAACCTTACTCATGGTACTGGTACCGAAGTAGACAGATTTGCGGTGGCTACAATCCCAGAAAAAAATTATAAGCCTGCAATTGCTTATGATTGCCTGTATCCTATGTATGCCATAGATGACCCTTCCCTTATGACAAAGCTTGACAAAAAACAGACAATAGCGGTTACTATAGATGCTTTAAACCACGTTACCGAAGCTGCTACCACTCTTGTAGCGTCACCTTACAGCGTCCTAATGGCAAAAGAAACAGTGAGACTGATAGTTCGTTACCTACCCGCTGCTGTAAATGACCCTGAAAACCTTGTGGCCAGATACTATTTGCTTTACGCTTCTGCTTTAGCTGGTATTTCTTTTGACAATGGCCTTTTGCACCTTACCCATGCGCTAGAGCATCCTCTGAGTGCAGTAAAACCCGAGATAGCTCATGGTCTTGGACTTGGTGCTATACTGCCTGCGGTGGTAAAGGCTATTTATCCATCTGTTGCAGAAGTTCTGGCTGAAGTATATAGTCCTATAGTGCCTGGGCTAAAAGGTCTGCCTGCTGAAGCAGAATATGTAGCTAAAAAGGTTGAAGAATGGCTCTTTAATGTAGGATGCACCCAAAAACTTTCGGACTTTGGATTCACAAAAGAGGATATTCCGACTCTGGTAAGGCTTGCTAAAACTACGCCTTCGCTGGACGGATTGCTTTCTAATGCACCAGTGGAAGCAACTGAAGCTGTTATTGCCAAGATTTATGAAGAATCTTTCTAAAATTTAATTTAAAAATTTCACAGCAAGCAGATAGACAATAGGCAATGAACAAGAACAGTATGGTTATTATTTTAACCATGTTGAAGGCAAAGAAATTTTAATCTTTGCAGACAGCGAAGGACAAACAATAGCACAACAGGTTCAAATAGGATATCTTTTTGATAAATAAGAAATGAAGACTGAGAAATTGAGGAGAGCCCTTAGCTTGCAAAAATGAGCTAAGGGCAGTAATTTTATGTTTTTTTGTTAGCACTTAAATTTTATCAGAAAAAGGGGAATTTATAACTTAACTCATTAAATATTGATATCATTTTCAAAATAATTGTTGAATTCTTTTGCGTTTGTGGTATAATTAGTTTAAGCAATTTACTTAAAACTAAATATGACAAGTGCTAGGGGAGCCAAAAAGTGGCTGAGAGGGGATTCGTTCCCGACCCTTTGAACCTGTCAGGGTAATGCCTGCGTAGGGAAGCATGCTTTTTAAAACATTTGTAAAAATGCTCACCTCACAGGTGGGCTTATTTTATTATTTGGAGGTGTTTTTATGAAATTAGCCCTTACTATTGCCGGCTCTGACTCTGGGGGAGGAGCAGGTATACAGGCAGATTTAAAGACTTTTTCAGCCCATGGAGTATACGGCATGAGTGTCATTACTTCAATAACAGCGCAAAATACAATGGGGGTTTTGGGAATTGAGGATATAAGTCCTGATATGGTGTATTTGCAGATGAAGGCAATTTTTGAGGATTTATACCCAGATGCAGTGAAGATAGGTATGGTGTCTAATGAAGACATAATTAAAATGGTTGCAAAAGGGTTAAAAGATTACAATGTAAAAAATATTGTGTTGGACCCTGTTATGATTTCAAAAAGTGGAAGCTATTTATTGAAGCCGGAAGCAGTGGAGGCTTTGAAAAAGGAACTGATTCCTTTAAGCCTTGTAGTTACGCCAAATCTCATGGAAGCAGGAGAATTAATTGGAAAAGAAGTCAAAAGTGTATCGGATATGAAAGAGGCAGCTAAAAGAATTTTAGATTTTGGTGCAAAAACAGTGGTGGTAAAAGGTGGACATCTTACAGGAGATGCTTTAGATGTATTTTTCGATGGAAAAGAGTTTTATGAAATTACATCAGAGAGAATCGATACTAAAAACACGCATGGTACAGGCTGCACATTTTCCTCAGCTATAGCTGCCAATATCGCTTTAGGCTATGATTTAGTTGAGTCAATAAAAAGAGCGAAGTCATACATTACAGGGGCTATAAAACATTCGTTGGCCATAGGGCATGGAGTAGGTCCCACTAACCATTTTTGGAATATAGAAATAAGGAAGGTGTGAGATATGGACTTAACCCTTTATGCTATAACGGATAGGTCTTACATAAAGGATATGGATATTGCTGACGCAGTAGAATTAGCAATAAAAGGCGGTGCAACAATAATTCAACTGAGAGAAAAAGACATATCAAGTAGGGAATTTTATGAAATTGCTCTCAAAGTTAAAGAAGTTACAAAAAGAAATAAAATCCCTCTCATTATTAACGACAGAGTGGATATAGCCCTAGCAGTAGATGCAGATGGAGTTCACGTTGGACAGGAGGATTTGCCGGCAGATGTTGTAAGAAAAATAATAGGTCGTGATAAAATAGTGGGGGTATCAGCAAGCACAGTGGAAGAAGCTTTAAAGGCGCAAAAGGATGGAGCGGATTATTTAGGGGTAGGAGCAGTGTTTAAGACTCCTACAAAGCCGGAAGCGGAAGCCATTGGAATAGAAGGGCTGAAAAAGATAAAAGAGGCAGTCACTATTCCCGTAGTTGCAATAGGAGGTATAACGAAGGATAATGCTTATGAAGTCATGTTAAAGTCGGGAGTAGACGGGATATCTTCAGTTTCAGCTGTATTTTATGGGGATATAGAAAACAATACAAGAAAACTTTTGGAGGTTATAGCAAAAGCGATAAACGATAGGAGGAATTTGAAATGAAAAAAGAATTGTTGAAAATTTTAAGAGAGAAAAAGCCTTTAGTTCACCATATTACAAATATAGTTACTGTCAATGATTGTGCTAATATAACACTGGCTATAGGAGCATTGCCAGTCATGGCACATGCCTTGGAAGAAGTAGAAGAAATGGTAAGTGCAGCAGATGCTTTAGTTTTAAATATAGGCACTCTTACAAATGAACAAGTAGAAGCGATGATAAAGGCAGGAAAGGCTGCAAATAGACTTAAAGTACCAGTTATATTAGACCCTGTTGGAGCGGGAGCTACGAAGCTTAGGACACAAAGCTCAAAAAAGATATTAGAAGAGGTAAAAATTTCTGTGATAAAAGGGAATAGTGCTGAGATTTCAATACTTGCAGGCAAAGGTGGGAAGATACGCGGTGTAGAATCTCAAAGCGGAGCAGATGATATTTCTGAAGCTGCAAAAGATTTAGCAAACGCGTACAACGTTGTAGTAGCAGTGTCAGGTGTTACTGACATAATTACTGATGGAAAAAGAATTGCGTATGTAAAAAATGGACATCCTATGATGGGCACTGTTACTGGCACAGGTTGTATGCTTACCTCTGTAGTAGCGAGCTTCTGCGGAGTATGTGAAGATTATTTTGAAGCTACAGTAGAAGCTTTTGTAGCTTTTGGAATAGCAGGTGAAAGAGCCGCTCAAAGCAGCAATGTCAAAGGGCCCGGCAGTTTTAAAGTGACATTTTTTGATGAGATATATAATCTCACGCCGGAGATAATAGAAAAAGATAAGAAGGTGGAGTATGAATAAAATACATCGTATGGTTTTTATGGCACTTATTATTGCTATAGGCACCTTTGCTTCTCAATATGTATGGTTTAGTGTAGGTGCTGCCAAAGTTACACCTGTTCAACATGCTATTAATGTTATTTCAGCAGTTTTTTTGGGCCCTTGGGGAGCGTTAGAAGTAGCTTTTATTATAGGACTTTTGAGGAACATCCTTGGTGTTGGATCGCTTTTGGCATTTCCAGGAGGAATGGTTGGTGCGTTCATTGCTGGATATCTTTATAGATTTACACGTAAATTTTATTTTGCCTCTATAGGAGAAGTTATAGGTACAGGCATTATAGGGGCTTTGCTTTCTTATCCTATAGCTAAGTATATACTTGGAAGTTCCGGTGCGGCTTTTATGTTTGTCATTCCATTTTCGCTTTCCAGTACAATAGGCTCGGTTATAGGATATGTAGTGGTATTGGTTTTAGTAAAATATAAGAAATTTATCTCATAAACTTACTTTAGAAAGGCGGGTGTGAATCATGAAAATTAAAAATTTTACCCTTTTTCTAATATGGGCAGGTGCAGCAATCTCAATTGCTGAAATCTATACAGGTTCGCTATTTGCACCTCTAGGTTTAACTAAAGGCTTGTTGGCTATTTTAATAGGCCATATCATTGGTACATTATTTTTCTCGCTTGGGGGGCTTATGTCATACATCCTTAAGTTGCCAGCAATAAAATCAACAAAAGTTGTTTTGGGCAATAAAGGTACAATTTTTTTAGGAGCACTAAACATTCTACAATTGATTGGATGGACAGCAGTCATGATTATACAATCAGCAAAAGCTTTTAATGGTGCCATTGGTATGTCTGTTGGTGTAGGAATACTTTTTGTAGGCATATCTGTTTTATTATGGTCACTATTTTTTGAAAGTGAAGCATACTGGGTAAATAACATTGCAGTAATATTGTTGTTTATATTGACTATTGGTGTTGTAGTATTTTTAAAGGGCGGGAAAATTTTAACACCAACAGGTAATATAAGTTTTGTAGATGCAATCGAACTTGCCGTTGCTATGCCTGTATCATGGCTGCCTTTAGTAGGAGATTATACGATCAACAGTGAAAATAGAAAATCTAGCTTTATATATACATTTTTAGGTTATTTTATTGCAAGCTGTTTTATGTATTTTATAGGTCTTTTTGTTTCCTTAAAGACGGGAGGAAAAGATATAATTTCATATTTTGCATCAATAAAATCTGGGTTTGTACCGTTGCTAATAATACTCTTATCAACAGTAACAACCACTTTTATGGATGTATATTCTGCTGCGATATCTACAATGGCAGTTATTAAAACAAGGCTCAGTAAAAGAGAGCTATTAATAATTTATTCGCTAATAGGTATTATAGCAGCATATTTATTCCCAATTGATAAATATCAAAACTTTTTATATGCTATCGGTAGTGTATTTATTCCAGTATATACAGTAGTTTTTGTAGGCTTCTTTATATTAAAATATGAAGAAAGTGGGTACCTTAATATTCCTGCAGTTGTATCATCTATCATTGGAATTGTTACGTATAATTACATGGTATATAACGGTACTTCATTATTAAAATGGTATCTAACTCCTACCATAACAACAATATTTTTGACTGCTGTAATTTATTCTGTAACACAAACTTTAAAAATAAAAACCAAAATACACTAAATAACTAGCAGTAATGACACCGTACTCTACATAAACTTTCGTTATAGGTAGAGGCTGCGGCTTTGCGCAAAATTGTTCAACAACCTAATATTTTTAATTTAAATCTATATGCTCTCCCGTATCTAAGTAAATTACCCATTCACATATATTAGTAGCATGATCAGCAATTCTCTCAAGATAACGAGCTACAAACAAAAACTGACTCGCCTGGTCGATGTTTCTTGGGTCTTCCATCATATAAGTTAATGGTTCCATAAATACTTGTTTGTAAAGGGCATCTACTATATCATCTTTTTCACCAATCGTCCTTGCAAGGTCTAAATCCTGGCGAACATAAGAATCCAATGACATTTTTACCATTTCTCTTACGATTTCAGCCATTCCAGGAATATCTATCAATGGTTTTATATATTTTTGATGAGCAATCCTCAAAGTAGCTTTTGCTATATCTACTGCATAGTCTGCCATTCTTTCTAAGTCTGTAACAATTTTGAGCCCTGTCAAAACTATTCTCAAATCCCTTGCAATTGGCTGCTGGGTTACAATAATCTTTGCACATTTATTGTCAATTTCTACTTCCATTTTGTCTATTCTGTCGTCACCATCTATGACCTTTTGTGCCAATTCTGTATCATGGTTCACTAAAGAAGCAATGGCGTTCGCTATCGCCTCTTCTACAAGGCTACCCATTTTTAATACGTCATAATGAAGTTCCTCTAATTCTTTTTCAAAATGAGTGCGATTCACCCTTTCACCTCCTTTAACCGAATCTTCCAGTGATGTAGTCTTCCATTCTCTAGTCTTGCCACAACCAGATGGTCCTATAAGAGCTAAAATGCCATTTTCTTACGTAGATAGAATGATTAATCAAAGTATAAAAGCATAAAATATTAAAAAAATAAAACAAAGGCCTACTCATACAAATGAAACGCCTTTGTTTCATTGCAAGATTATATTTTATTTTTAAGGTTGTATAATAAATGTTGAATTAGTCAAGAACCAACCTGTAAAAAAATAGAGTACTTATACTAAATGCTTGCTGTCAATCCTCACAGTGAATCTTCAGAAGTTTTTAATTTACGATGTTACTTTTTGACAAATATAATATCATGACGAATCCCGCTTTTTACATGTATAAAAGTGGGATTCACCTTCCATCTGATGAGCAAAGCATGAAACTTTGTATCGTATTTTTATTGCTGTTGTCTTATAAGCTATACTATAAGCCTTACCCAAGTCTCCCATAGAAGAAATACCATGAGTGAAAGTACGAAAAGAATGGCCAAAAGAGGTGTCCATGGTACACTTGGAGCTTTAAATTTTCTTGTCAAGTTTGGTTCCGTATATCTCAATACTATTACATCGATAAAGAAGGGCAATTAAAGTTTTCTTTTGTATTCAGCAGTAAGTACAGCCATTCAAAATGGCTATAATAGTATAGTTATTGAGGTTCTTACACTTTAAGCTTAACCCAATAAATACAGGTTTAAAATTATTCTTTGTTTAAAGCATCAATAGGATCAACATATTCTAAACCTTGCGCATCTGCAACAGGTTTGTATGTTACCATTCCTTTGTAGACATTGAGTCCTTTCAGTAGCGCTTTATTTTCAAGTAAAGCTTTCTTATATCCTTTATTTGCTATCTCCAAGGCATAGGGCAATGTTACGTTAGTTAATGCAAAAGTAGAAGTCCTTGGTACTGCCCCCGGAATGTTTGGCACGGAATAATGCACTACTCCATGTTTTATAAAGTACGGGTCTTTGTGAGAAGTCGTTCTATCACATGTCTCTATACAACCACCTTGGTCTATTGCAACATCAACTATTACTGCACCTTTCTTCATCGTCTTTACCATTTCCTCTGTCACAAGCTTTGGTGCCTTTGCTCCAGGTATCAAAACTGCTCCTATCAATAAATCTGCTTTTTTCACACTCTGAGCAATATTAAAACTATTCGACATCAAAGTTGTAACTCGTCCTCCAAATATATCATCAAGATATGCAAGTCTTGCAGGATTTACATCCAATATTGTAACTCTTGCTCCCATCCCCACAGCTACCTTGGCTGCATTTGTACCTACTGTTCCCCCACCTATTATTACTACTTCTGCTGGCTCTACTCCTGGGACTCCCCCCATTACAATTCCTCTTCCTTCATTTATGTTGGTGAGAAGATAAGCTCCTATTGTCACCGACATCCTTCCAGCTACTTCGCTCATGGGAGTTAAGAGAGGAAGAGCTCCATTATCTAGTTGTACTGTCTCATAAGCAATCCCTACCACTTTTTTCCTCAATAGAGCTTCTGTTTGTTGTTTATCAGGAGCTAAATGAAGATAAGTAAAAAGAACCTGTCCTTCTTTGAAATAGTCGTATTCGCTTGGCTGTGGTTCCTTTACTTTCATTATCATATCTGCTACATCAAACACTTCTTTTGCAGTAGAAAGTATTTTAGCGCCAGCTTTTACATATTCCTCATCTGTTATGCCACTTCCTATTCCTGCATCTTTTTCAATGTATACTTCATGGCCATTTTTGACAAATGCCTCTACTCCCGCAGGAGTAATAGCCACACGAGCTTCTGCAGTTTTTATCTCTTTGGGAACACCAATTTTCATATTCTATCTCCCCTTTATCAATTTTTTTATTAGACTTGTGCATACTTTAAAAAAGCCTTTATTTTAAATGAATCAGTGAGGTCTCTTTTCTTTTCCTTTTTCCTGCTTCAGCTACTTAAATTTTACATAGCCCTTCAAAGAACTGCCTTATCTAACCTACTTTACCCCCCAAGATAAGCTTCTTTTACCTGCGGGTTTTCCGCCAGCTCCCAGGCGGGGCCAGATAACACAATTTTTCCTGTTTCTAATACATAGCCTTTATGAGCAATAGAAAGAGCCATATGTGCATTTTGTTCTACTAAAAGAATAGTAGTTCCTTGCTCGTTTAGTTCTTTAATGATCGCAAAAATTTCTTTAACCAACAGGGGGGCTAAGCCCATTGAAGGTTCATCTAAAAGCATAAGTCTAGGTGCTGACATTAATGCTCGCCCCATCGCTAACATTTGTTGTTCTCCGCCAGATAAAGAGCCGGCCAGTTGTCCCTTTCTTTCCGCAAGCCGCGGAAACCGTTCAAAAACCCTGGTAAGCCTGCGTTTAAATTCTGCTTTATCTTTTAAAAGATAAGCACCTAACTCCAAGTTTTCCAATACTGACATGTTAGCAAAAACCCGTCGGCCCTCAGGCACCTGGCTTATACCCATTTTTACAATGTCATGAGCAGTTTTACCAGTAATATCCTTACCTTCAAAAATTATTTTTCCTGATTTAGGCTTGACCAATCCACAAATTGTATTTAAAGTAGTGCTTTTCCCCGCACCATTTGCCCCGATTAAGGTTACTATTTCTCCTTCGTTTACGGTAAGCGATATTCCTTTTAAAGCATGAATGGCCCCGTAAAATACATTTAACTCTTCAATTCTTAATACTTCCTTCCCGCTCATAGGTACGCCCCCTCTCCTAAATATGCTTCAATAACCCGAGGGTTGTTTTTAATTTCTTCAGGCGTCCCGTGAGCAATATTAACTCCATAGTCCAAGACGTAAATCTGCTCGCAAATGTTCATTACCAAATGCATATCGTGCTCAATGAGTAAAATAGTCACGTTAAACTTACTTCGGATAAAGCTAATTAATTCCATTAACTCCGTCGTTTCTCGAGGATTCATGCCTGCTGCTGGTTCGTCTAAAAGTAATAAGGAAGGGTGAGTAGCCAACGCACGGGCAATTTCTAATCGGCGCTGTTCTCCGTAAGGTAAGTTTTTGGCTTTTTCTTCTGCCTTATGAGCTAAGTTCATGATTTTTAATAGCTCATAAGCTTCATCCCGCATTTCTTTTTCTCCTTGGTAAAACTTCCCAAGACGGAATATAGCATGCATCATATTATATGGAACATGCAAGTGCCTGGCAATTAAAACATTCTCTAAAACCGAAAGTTCGCCAAACAAACGAATGTTTTGGAAAGTACGGGTTATGCCTTTAGCAGCAATTTGGTAAGGCTTTAACCCTACTATGCTTTCGCCTTTAAAGATTATATCACCAGTGGTTGGAAGGTAAATCCCGGTTAAAAGGTTAAAAACCGTCGTTTTACCTGCACCGTTTGGTCCGATTAACCCAACTAAATCTCCTTCATTTAAGGTAAGATTTAAATCCTGAACTGCTTTTAATCCTCCAAAACAAATCCCCACGCTATGCGTCTGCAGAATGGCTGCCATGACTTACACCTCTCTTTCTCTGCAAAAGCTTAAAGGATAACTCATGGGTTCCAAGAAGCCCCTGGGGTCTAAATAACATTACCAAGATTAAGATTATGGCATAAATTATAAGTCGCAGTTCTGCTAAACTCTGTAAAAATGTAGAAATTAACGTTAGTACAATTGCCGCTACCACTGAACCGGTGAGGCTCCCCTGTCCTCCTAAAACTACCATCACAAGTATATCAAAGGATTTTAAAAAGTTAAAAGCATTTGGTTCAATAAAGGTAATATAATGAGCAAGGAGTGCCCCGCCAATTCCAGCAAAAAATGAACCCATAGTGAAAGCTATAACTTTATATTTCGTGGTATTTATTCCCATGGCTTCCGCTGCAATTTCATTTTCTCGAACTGAAATACACGCCCGACCGTGGCTGGATTGAACAAAGTTTTTGATAACTAAAACTGTAACCAGCATGCACCCAAAAGCCCACAGCCAATTAGTCCTCTGTGGTATCCCCATTAAACCGTAAGCTCCACCTAAATAATCAATATTTGTTATTACCCCCCGGATTATTTCAGCCAGTCCTAAAGTAGCAATAGCCAAGTAATCGCCTCTTAAACGCAAGGTAGGTATGCCAATTATAATACCGCCAATACCCGCCATTATTGCTCCAACTAACAAGGATACAATAAAAGGGGCATTAAAATTTAAAGACATAATAGCCGACGCATAAGCACCTAATGCCATAAATCCCGCATGGCCAATAGAAAATTGTCCCGTAAAACCAACCACTAAATTTAAACTTACTGCAAGAATAATATTGATTGCGATAATAATTAAGTTTAACATCACAAAAGGACTAATGATTTCTGCTGAATACAAAACCTGAACTCCTACCATAAGCACTACTAGCAACAACATTACTGCAAGATTTTCCTTTGTAAACCAATTTTTCAGCATTCTGTATCACCTACACTTTCTCCCGAACGTTTTTCCCAAATAAGCCAGAAGGTTTAACTAATAGGATAATAATCAAAATCACAAAAGCTACAGGATCCCGATATAAAGAACTGCCGTACCCACTTACTAAGGACTCGGTAATCCCTAAAATAAGCCCTCCGGTCATTGCTCCAGGTATAATTCCTATTCCTCCTAAAACCGCTGAAACAAAGGCTTTTAAACCAAACATAATTCCCATTAAGGGAAATACTTTATTGTAATATATCCCTACCAGTACCCCTGCTGCCGCAGCTAAAGCTGAACCAAGAGCAAAGGTGATGGATATTGTCGTATCCACATTTATTCCCATTAAACGAGCAGCTTGCATGTCATAAGAAACTGCCCGCATTGCTTTTCCAATTTTCGTATTATGAACTATATACTGTAGTAAAATCATTAAGATAACCGTGACCGCAATAATTAAAATTTCCCTATTTGATATGGTAACCTTTCCGCCAAGTAATGAATACGAAACCTCTTTAAAAACCTCCGGAAATGCTCGAGGCTGTGGACCCAGGAAAAACATCGTGGTATATTCTAAAAGAAGGGAAACGCCTATTGCAGTAATTAAAATTACAATTTTAGGTGAGTTTCTTAAAGGACGATATGCCAATCTTTCGATAATAATGCCTAAAATAGCACACACAATCATGGAAAAAATTAACGCTGGAACAAAAGACATTTTTAAAACCAAGGTCGCATATAGTCCTGCAAAGGCACCAAGCATGTAAACATCGCCATGGGCAAAATTGATGAGTTTTATAATACCATAAACCATAGTGTATCCTAACGCAATTAAAGCGTAAATACTTCCTACTGATATTCCATTTATTAACTGCTGGATAAATTCCATCATATTAACCACCTCTAACCTAATTAAATTCATTTTCTTTAGGGGAGGAATATTCCTCCCCTTTAATCTTTTAAGGATTTACGTAAGCTTTATAGGTTTGCTTACCGTCTTTGTATTCCAAAATCACTAAGCCTTTAACAGCATTGTGATTTTCATCTAAGGAGATTTTGGCAGTAACTCCTTCTACATTCTTGGTGGTCTTTAAAGCTTCTTTGATTTTTTCGGGTGTAGCTTCACCAGCCCGTTTAATGGCATCAACTAAAACAAGTACCGTATCATAACCTACTGCAGCCATTGCATCCGGTTCGCTGCTGTATTTTTCCTTATACTTTTTAACAAAGTCCTGAACTTTTGGGTCAGGCATTAAAGACGAATAGTGATTGGTAATAAAGGTGTTATTAAGCGCAGCTGCACCAGCAATTTCAACAAGTTTTGGCGAATCCCAGCCATCACCACCGCCCATAGGAACATTAATACCAAGCTCACGTGCTTGCTTTACAATTTGGCCCACTTGCTCGTAATAACCAGGTACATAAATAAATTCAGGCTTTAAATTTTTAATCTTGGTTAATACCGAGCGAAAATCCTGATCTTGGCTAGTGTAGTTTTCATCAGCTAAAATTTCGCCACCGCCAGCTTTGAAAGCTTCTACAAAAAACTTAGCTAAACCCACCGAATAAGGAGCTGTATTATCTTTTAAAACAGCAACTTTTTTAAGCTTTAATTCATTTAAAACGAACTTCGCCATTGCCGTCCCCTGGAAAGGATCTATAAAGCAAGTCCGGAAAATATACTCCCTTACCTTGCCTGTTTTAGGATCTACTGTAACATCAGGGTTAGTTGCCGAGGGCGAGATCACAGGAACTTTATTAGTTTCGGCAATGTTAACATAAGAGAGGGTATTGCCAGAAGTCATCGAACCAATAATAGCAACTACTTTATCTTGGGTAATTAACCGAGTCGCAACCGAAGCGGCTTCTGTATTATCAGACTTATTGTCATACTTGACTATTTCAATCTTTTTACCAAGAACTCCGCCAGCATTATTAATTTCATCTACTGCTAACATAATTCCATTTAAGCCTGATTGACCCAATGTGGCAACATTTCCCGACAGCTCTAAGTTTGCTCCAATTTTTATAACATCGCTACTCTCAGACTTATTTCCACACGCCGAAGCAAATAAAAGTAAAAACGATAATAAACCTGCCGCTACTCCCCTAACAAAGCCTTTACGCACGGCTTACCATCCTCCTTTAAAATTTTCTGTTTTTTTAAAATAGTCTTACATTTTTGCTATAAGCACATAACCTGTCCTGCTACACCCCTCTCCTTTTTAAAAGGGTGCAAATACACTGCAAATTCTGCTGGCTATCAATTATAATCATTTTATAAAACATATCTACAATTTTCTCATTTTTCTCTATTTTTCTTAAAATATTCAGTATACATTAGGGATGTCCTATTAGTAACCATTTTCACCTCCTTGTGCCCCTTTTTTCAAATTTGAATTAATTTGTGGTATAATAAAAATGGTCTGCATATTTTAAAAAGGTTTTTTAGGGGATAATATTTGGTATAAAGTTTGATGGAAATTTAAATTTGATGGCTAATAATTAAAAAAGGCAAAGGCACCTTTTTTCTAAAGGCGCCTTTGCCTTTTTTTCTATTTACTTGTTACTTTAATTATACTTATTTTTCTTTGCATTGTCAATAAGTAAAAAGAAAAATTGTTATTATTCTGTGATATTGTCATATTAAAAGTATTCTGCGATAATGTCAGTATGAGAGCGGTCTAATACTCCCCCAATGCTATTATCATGATTAACGACAAATGAAACGTAACTTTTTGGAATCCTACGGCGGAACGTATATTTGGATATTTTTGCATGCATTTGTAATACAAGATGAACGACTGTACGAAGCATATGGAGAAATTGACGAGCTAAAAATTTCAAAATTAGCAGATAGTGTAGTCAGAAATATTATTCATAGAGGTGAAGATGAGGCTAGAATGATTGAAAAAGAAAATGACCCTGAAGTACTCCTAAAATTATTAAAAGGGAAATGCGATCCTGCTTATGATAGTGTAAAATTATCGTAGGATTTTTTGAGTGAAAAAAAACAAGAGACAACCCCTGTGATAAAATAGAAATAGGAAACAAAACATCACAGAAAGGGGTGTCTCTTGTGAAAAAATATATTTTTGAAGATATTATACTACAAAATGCTCTAAATTTCACTAGAGAAGTGATAGAAATTTTTGGTGATTTATTAAACGAAGGAATGGATATTACAAGACTTGTAGCAAGAATAAAGGAAATCACGGACAAACTAGGTAGTGAAGTAATAGAAGCAATTATTGAAGAGTTAGATAGGATAATAAAAGAAGACAAGAGAAGGAAAGAAAAATGGATAGTAGAAAGAAAAGATAAAAAGAGGTTAACGACAATTCTTGGAGATATTGAATATGAGAGGACATATTACAAATCTAGGCAGGATGGGAGATATACATATTTGGTGGATGATGCATTAGAGATAGGGCGGCACGATAGGATAGAAAAGGGAGTAAAGATAAAGTTAGTAGAAAACGCGATAGAAGAATCATATGAAAGAAGTAGTAAAAAAGCATGTCCAGAGGAGCTAAGTAAACAGACGGTATTAAACGCAATAAGGGAAATAGGGGAAGTAGAAGTAAAGAGAGAAATAAAAGAGAAGAAAGAAGTAAAGGTATTATACATAGAGGCAGATGAAGACCATGTACCTTTACAAGAGGGTGGAGATGAAACACCTCGATTGGTGTACATACATGAAGGGAGGGAAGAGAGAAACGGAAGAAACGTACTGAAAAATGTGTATTACAAGGCATACGTAGGAGAGAAAGCTGAAGACATATGGATAGATGTAGCAAATTACATAGAAGAAAATTACAAGGAAGAGAAGATAGAGAAGATATACATAGCAGGAGATGGAGCGCCGTGGATAAAAGAGGGATTAGAGTGGATAGTAAAATCAAGGTTTGTGTTAGACAGATATCATTTAAACAAATACGTATTAAAAGCTACATCGAAAGAGCCAAAATACAGGGATAAGATATGGAGAGCAATAAATGAAGGAGATAAAGAAGAACTAAAGAAGGTATTTAATGAACTAATAAAGGTAACAAAGGAAGAGAGAGAAAAAGAGAAGGTAAAAGAGGCGAAGAGGTACATACTAAATAATTGGGAAGGAGTAGAGATATACAGTAAAGACAAAGATGTAATAGGGTGCAGTGCAGAAGGGCATATAAGTCATGTATTTTCTTCTAGATTAAGTAGGAATCCATTAGGATGGAGTAGAGAAGGATTAAAGTTAATGGCGAAATTAAGAGTATTCAGCAAGAATGGAGGAGATTTGAGAGAAATAGAATGGGGTAAGAAAGAGAATATAAATGAAGGGAGCTACAAATTAACGAAGAAGCAAATAAAAGAGGCGGTAAGGAGAGTTAAAACGTCTACAAATGAAAAAATAAATAATATTACAGTTTTGAATATGGGAAAAGTGACGCCAATATACAGAGTTTTAAGAGCAATAAAATATGCACAAGTTATATAAAAAGCATGATAAGCTGAAGGCTGAAATTAACTAAGTTTCAGGGGTTGTCTTAAAAAATCCTACAGTATCTTGACACTATCCTGCTTAGAGGCATTCTTGACATATTAAAAAAACTTTGATAAAATGGTCTTGCGTAAACTCTTAATCAGCGGGGTGGGGGTTCGAGTCCCTAATGGCGCACCATTTTAATATGCGGGCATGGCGGAACTGGCAGACGCGCCAGACTTAGGATCTGGTGGGGTTACCCGTGGGGGTTCAAGTCCCTTTGCCCGCACCAATAAAAATTTAAGGGAGAAAAATATATATTTGACAGGAAAATAATGCAGTAGGCATTATTTTTTTTGCATAAAATTATGACAACTTGAGTTTGATTCACCGTTTTTTTATGTTATAATATTATAAGTTTAGAAGACTTTATACGAAAGAAAGAGAATAGGAGGATTTACTTAATGGGTGTGAGTCTTAAAAAATTAGAGAAAAGTATTGCGACGATTGAACTTACAATACCAAGTGAAAAGTTTGAAGAGGGTTTAAATTTTGCTTTTAAAAAGAATGCTTCAAAATTTAATGTACCGGGTTTTAGAAGAGGGAAAGCGCCAAGAGCTATTGTAGAAAGATATTATGGTGAAGGTGTCCTTTACGAAGATGCTGTAGAGTATGTTTTTGACGAAGCGTACAAGGAAGCTCTTAAAACGTTTGATTTAGAGCCAGTAGATTATCCGGATATTAACATTTTACAAATCGGCAAAGGAAAAGACTTGATTTTAGAAGCAACTGTACCTGTCATGCCTGAGGTAGAGTTGGGTGAATATAAAGGCATAGAAATTGAAAAAATAGAGTATAATGTGTACGATGGAGATGTAGAATACGAATTAGAAAAATTAAGACAGCAAAATGCGAGAATTATCCCTGTTGAAGGAAGAGCAGCAGAAAGTGGAGATATTGCTGTAATAGACTTTGAAGGCTTTATAGATGGCAAGCCTTTTGAAGGCGGCAAGGCGGAAAATTATGAATTAGAATTAGGTAGCAATACTTTTATTCCCGGGTTTGAGGACCAAATAATAGGCCACAATGTAAATGAGACTTTTGATGTAAATATTACTTTTCCTGAAGATTATAGGGTGGAAGAATTAAGAGGCAAATCGGCTGTTTTTAAAGTCACTCTTAAGGCTTTAAATAAAAAGGAATTGCCTGAATTGGATGATGAGTTTGCGAAAGATGTAAGTGAGTTTGAGACATTAGAAGAGTTAAAAGCCGACATAAGAAAGAAATTAGAAGAGAAAAATAGATTAGATGCAGAAAATGAGATGAAAGAAAAAGCAGTAATGAAAGTTGTGGAAAATGCAAAAGTTGATATACCAGATGTTATGGTGGAAAGGCAAATAGATATTTCTTTGAGGGATTTAGATTATAATTTGAGATATCAAGGTTTAGATTTAAATAGCTATTTATCAATTACAGGGAAGACCTTAGAAAATTTAAGGAAAGAGATGTGGGATGGAGCTTTAAATAGAGTAAAAACTCAACTTGTCATAGACAAAATTGCCAAAGTGGAAAATATTCAAGTTACAGAGGAAGAATTAGAAAACAGATTAAAGGAAATGGCAGAGAGTTACAGAATAAATCTGGAAGAATTCAAGAAAAGCTTGACTGAAAGCCAGATAAACGGCATAAAAGAAGATATAGCGTATTATAAGACGATTGACTTTATTTTTAGTGAGTGTAAAATAATAAGTAAAGAGGAGTGATTATTATGAGTCTTGTACCTATTGTTGTAGAGCAGACAAATAGAGGCGAACGTTCTTACGATATATTTTCTCGCCTTTTGAAAGACAGAATTGTATTTTTAGGAGAAGAAATAAATGATACTACAGCAAGTTTAGTTATTGCTCAGCTTTTGTTCTTGGAAGCTGAGGACCCTGACAAAGACATTTGGCTTTATATAAACAGTCCAGGCGGTTCAATAACTGCAGGATTTGCAATTTACGATACCATGCAGTATATAAAGCCAGATGTAGTGACTTTGTGTGTTGGAATGGCTGCGTCTATGGCTGCATTTTTACTGGCAGCAGGTGCAAAAGGAAAGAGGTTTGCACTTCCTAACAGTGAGATAATGATTCATCAACCTTTAGGAGGAATGCAAGGCCAAGCTACAGACATAAAAATTCATGCAGAAAGGATTTTAAAATTAAGAGATAAGTTGGATAAAATATTAGCAGAAAATACGGGGCAACCTATTGAAAAAATAAAGGCGGATACTGAAAGAGACTTTTTCATGGATGCGGAGGATGCAAAAGCATACGGCATTATAGACGAGGTCCTTGTCAGGAAGAAAAAATAACGCCCCAAAAGAGGTGGAATTATGGCTAAATACGATAATCAAAAGCAATTAAAGTGTTCCTTTTGCGGAAAGACACAGGACCAGGTAAAGAGGCTAGTTGCAGGGCCTGGTGTGTATATTTGTGATGAATGCATTGAACTTTGCCAAGAAATCATAAATGAAGAATTTGAAGAAGATATGGATATGGGAATTGGAGAACTTCCTAAGCCAAAGGAAATAAAAGAATTTCTTGACCAATATGTAATTGGGCAGGAAAAAGCTAAAAAAGCTTTAGCTGTTGCTGTTTACAATCACTACAAGAGAATTAACAGCAGGATAAAGCCAGACGATGTAGAACTTCAAAAGAGCAATATTTTACTTTTAGGTCCCACAGGTTCTGGTAAAACCTTATTGGCTCAGACACTGGCAAAACTTCTAAATGTTCCTTTTGCAATAGCAGATGCAACTTCTCTAACTGAGGCTGGATATGTCGGTGAAGACGTAGAGAATATACTTTTAAAACTCATACAAGCAGCAGATTATGACATAGAAAAAGCTGAAAAAGGTATAATTTACATTGACGAAATAGATAAAATAGCGAGAAAGTCAGAAAATCCTTCTATTACTCGTGACGTCTCAGGAGAAGGCGTACAACAGGCTTTGTTAAAAATTTTAGAAGGGACCATTGCAAATGTGCCCCCACAAGGTGGAAGAAAACATCCTCATCAAGAGTTTATACAAATTGACACAACTAATATATTGTTTATATGTGGTGGCGCTTTTGAAGGCATAGAAAAAATAATAGAATCCCGAATAGGGAAAAAGAGCTTAGGATTTGGCGCAGAAGTACAGAGCAGAAAAGAAAAAGACTTAAGCGAAATTTTAAGTCATATAATGCCACAGGACCTTCTTAAATTCGGTATGATACCCGAGTTTATAGGAAGGGTGCCAATAGTAGTTACATTAGACCCATTGAGTAAGGATGACTTAGTAAGGATTTTGACAGAGCCCAAAAATGCGCTGACAAAACAATACGAAAAATTGTTTGAATTAGATGGTGTAAAGCTTGAATTTGATAAGAAAGCTTTAGGGCTCATTGCAGATATGGCTTTGGAGAGAAAGACCGGCGCAAGAGGACTGAGGGCAATCTTAGAGGAAATTATGTTGGATGTGATGTACGAAATACCATCCAGTGACAACATAGAAAAGTGTATAATTACAGAGGACACGGTACTAAAGAAGGCTCCGCCAACATTGGTTTACTCAGATGCTCAAAAAGCCAAAAAGAAAATAAAAAAGACGGAGTCTGTTTCGTAAAAAAATAAAATTTTTACATCAATCCCCCTTCTCCTTCACATACTAAAATAGTGAATGGGAAGGGGGCTTGGATTATATTGCATAAAAGAGGGTGAAGATATGACAGAAAAAAAGTATATATTGCCAATGATTCCTTTAAGAGGATTAACTATTTTTCCATACATGGTGCTTCATTTTGATATAGGAAGAGAAAAGTCAATTAAGGCTTTGGAAGAAGCTTTTATGAAAAATCAGTTGATATTTGTTACAACGCAAAAAGAAGCTGAGATAGAAGACCCTTCTATTGACGACGTCTACAAAGTTGGCACTATTACAAAAGTCAAACAAATGTTAAAACTGCCAGGAGAACTTATAAGAGTTTTGGTAGAAGGGATAAGTCGTGCTGAAATTCAGCAAGTGACAAGAGATGATGAATTTTTTGAGGTAGAAGTTATAGAAAAAGAAGAGCAAAAAGAAATTGAAAAGACACCAGAGCTTGAAGCTTTAATGAGAAGTGTTATTTCTGCTTTTGAAGAATATGTAAATATGACTTCGAGACTGCCTATAGATAGTTTATACAGTGTTATAAGCATAGAAGAGCCTGGAAGACTTGCAGATATGATTGCGGCTCACATATCTTTAAATACAAATCAAAGTCAGCAGCTTTTGGAGTGTTTTGATGTAAATAAAAGGTTAGAAACTCTTTTAGGGTTTTTAATGAAGGAATTAGAAATACTAAACATTGAAAGAGAGATAAATGCCAAAGTTAGAAGTCAAATTGACAAATTACAGAAGGAATATTATTTAAGAGAACAGTTAAAAGCTATAAAAGCTGAATTAGGAGAGACAGATGAGATTGACCAAGAGATTGAGGAGTATGAAAAGAAAATAAATGAAAAAGATTTACCCGAAGAGGTTAGAAAAAAGGCGAAAGAAGAATTAAAACGCCTTTCTAAAATGGCGCCTGGTTCTGCAGAAGCTTCTGTAGTGCGAACTTATTTGGATTGGATTTTGGATTTGCCATGGAATTACGAAACAGAAGATATTTTAGATTTAAAAAGAGCACAAAAAATATTGGATGAGGACCATTACGGCTTAAAGAAAGTAAAAGAGAGGATAATAGAGTTTTTAGCAGTTAGAAGTTTTTACAACAAAATTAAAAGTCCTATTTTATGCCTTGTAGGTCCTCCAGGTGTTGGTAAGACTTCATTAGGCAGGTCTATAGCGCGGGCTATGAACAGAAAATTTGTCAGATTATCTCTTGGTGGAGTGAGAGATGAAGCAGAAATAAGGGGACATAGGCGTACCTACGTTGGAGCCATACCAGGAGGTATTATAAATTCCATAAAAATAGCCGGTTCAAAAAATCCTGTGTTTTTACTGGATGAAATAGACAAAATGAGCTCAGACTTTAGAGGAGACCCTGCTTCTGCAATGCTTGAAGTTCTTGATCCAGAACAAAACTCCACTTTTAGAGACCATTATCTTGATTTACCTTTTGACCTTTCAAAGGTATTGTTTATAACAACGGCTAATACGGTAGATACCATACCGGCACCTCTTTTAGATAGAATGGAAGTTATATATGTTTCTGGATATACTGAAGAAGAAAAACTTCACATTGCAAAAGATTATTTAATACCTAAGATTTTAAAAGAACATGGGGTGCCAGATAACAAAATAATAATCCAAGAATCTGCTATTTACGGAATAATTTCAGAATATACTCGCGAAGCAGGAGTAAGAGGCTTAGAAAAGAATTTATCTCAAATTGTGAGGAAAGCTATAAAGAAGATAGTGGAAGAAAACGCACAAGTAATAAAAGTTGGAAAAAGAAATTTACAGTCTTACTTAGGCAAACCTATTTACCGCTCTGACAAAGCAAATCAAAAAGACGAAATAGGGATAGTTTTTGGACTTGCATGGACAAGGGTAGGAGGAGAAATTTTAACTGTAGAAGCTTCTATAATGCCAGGAAGTGGCAAGCTCAATCTTACAGGGCAATTAGGGGATGTGATGAAAGAATCTGCACAAGCTGGTTTTAGCTATATAAGGGCGAATGCCGAGAAACTGAATATAGATAAAGATTTTTACAAAAATGCCGATATACATATACATGTGCCTGAAGGTGCAATTCCAAAAGATGGTCCTTCAGCGGGAATAACTATGGTTACTGCTATGGTGTCTGCACTTAAAAAAGTTCCTGTAAAAAAAGATGTAGCTATGACAGGAGAAATAACTTTAACCGGCAAAGTTTTACCTATAGGAGGAGTAAAGGAAAAAGTTTTAGCAGCTCACAGAGCAGGGATACGCAAGGTTATACTTCCTTTGGAAAATAAAAGAGATTTGGATGAAATTCCTCAAAGCGTAAAGAAAAAATTAGAATTTAAATTTGTTGAAAAAATTGATGAAGTTCTTGACTATGCCTTGTCTAAGGAGGGCATTTATGAAAATTAAAACTGTAGAGCTGGTTCGTACTGCCTTTAATGAAGAGCAGTATCCTAAAGATAATTTTCCTCAGATAGTAATCGTAGGAAGGTCAAACGTGGGCAAATCCACTTTGATAAATACTGTATTAAACAGAAAAAATCTCGCAAAGACAAGTTCTAAACCTGGAAAAACTAGGGGCATAAATTTTTATTTGATAAATAATGGCTTTTATTTAGTAGATTTGCCGGGATATGGATATGCAAAAGTTTCAAAAGAAATGAAGAAACAGTGGGCACATAACATAGAGACTTTTCTAAATACTTCTAAGTATCTGCGGCATGCTTTGCTTTTAATAGATATACGTCGAACTCCTACAGAAGACGATTTTTTAATGGTAAATTGGTTTAGACATAAAGAGTTACCTTTTACAGTGGTATTAACAAAAGCTGATAAGGTCAATAAATCAGAGATAGTAAATGCGGTAGAAGGCATTTGTAAAACTTTTAACATTGATAGCGAAAGAATTATAGTTTTTTCTTCTTTAAAGAAAATGGGAGTATCCCAAGTATTATCAATTTTTGATGAGTGGACAAAAAAATAAATTTTTAATTTTGTAAAAAAACACGAGAAAATCGTTAAATTTTTGATTATTTTTGATGAAATAAAAAATTTAGCAGCATTAAAATTGTTGTGTTAGAACATTGTAAGAGGTATAATTTTTATTAACTATTGATAAAAATTTTTGTTTTTATTTGTGCGGAGGGAGAAAATAATGAAAGGGGTATTAGAAAGTAAAATAAACGAAGAAATGATAAAACTCACAAAAGAAGCAATTGGAAGAGGTGCAGAGGCAGCAAAAACCCGAATTTGCGAGGATATGATTATTGTAAGGCTTATTAAATCTTTGAGCCATGAGGAGATGCAAATTATATCTACTGAAGAGGGTAAAAAGTTGGTAAAACAATTAAGGGAATTATTGGATGAAATATTAAAACCCAAGTTTAAGGAGATGATAATGCGCCTTACAGGTTGTAATGTTATAGGTATCTATAAGGATATGAATCCTCAAAAAGGAGAATACGTCTATCTATTTGTGTTAGACAAAAATCTAGAAGAAGAGTTGCGAAGCAGGTAAAAATCAAATGAATTGTTAGCTTTTAGCAACACAGTAAATATACTAAATTGAAAATCTTTTGTAATAAGTATATAATTATACATGTTGGGGGTATAGAAGAGGAGGTGAGGTTATTGGAGATAGGATCTTCAGTGGTATTTACCATACCGCTATTTGGAGGTATTCCTATTACAGAAACAATAGTAGTAGAATGGATTATAATGGCTGTACTAATTTTGGGTGCTGCTGTTGTTACTAAGGGATGGAAATTAGTTCCTGAGGGTGCACAAAATGTTGTAGAGCTTATGGTGGAGGGATTTAATAAATTTGTGGAAGGTGCTTTAGGGGAGCATTGGAGAGATTATGCTCCTTATTTAGGAACTGTAGCAGCTTTTTTGATTTTAGCCAACACTATAAGCATTTTTGGCTTAACACCTCCTACTAAAGATATTAGTACAACTTCAGCCCTTGCCATTATGTCGATTACTACTGTTATTATAGCTTCCATAAGAGCAAGAGGGCTTAAAGGGTACGTAAAGCACTTTTTTAAGTCTCCTATAAACCTTTTTATCAATGTTTTGGATTTATTCACAAGACCTTTGTCGCTGGCAGCCCGACTTTTTGGCAACATATTTGCAGCAGTTACGATAATGGAACTTATTGAAAGGGCTGTGCCAATAGTAGTTCCTGCAGTATTTAGTTTATATTTTGACCTTTTTGATGGGTTATTACAGATGTTGGTATTTGTGTTTTTGACCATGTTATATATTGAAGAAGGTATAGAATAATGTATAATAAAATAATGAAATGATTAAAAAATTTTAATAAAAATAAAAAAGAAAAGGAGAGGATTTAAATGGATTTATTAGCTATAGGAGCAGCTATTGCTGCATTAACAGGGATAGGTGCAGGTATTGGTATAGGTCTTGCGACAGGAAAGGCAGTTGAAGCTGTATCAAGACAGCCAGAAGCAGGTGGAAGGATTATGCAGCTTCTTTTATTGGGAGGCGCGCTTGCAGAGGCAACAGCTATTTACGGTTTGTTGGTGGCATTCCTGATAATAATATTAAAGCCATAAGTTTGAGACAAATTTCCTGATGAAAGAAGGGAAAAAATTGGGCATTTTTAATATATCGACTTTCATCTTTACAATAATTAATTTACTAGTTCTTTATTTTATTTTGAAATGGCTTCTATTCAAACCTGTTACACAATTTCTTGAAAATAGAGAAAACAAAATTAAATCCTCCTTAGAAGAAGCAAATAGAGAAAGGCAAGAAGCTCATAATTTAAAAGCTAAGTACGAAGAAATACTAAAAAATGCTGATAATGAAGGAAAAGCTATTATTGAGAAGGCACAAAAGGCAGCAGAAGACAAAGCAAACAAAATTATAGAAAATGCCAATAAAGAGGCAGAAAATATAATAGAAAAGGCAAAAGAAGAGGCAATGTTAGAGAAAATCAAAGCTATGCATGATTTAAGGACAGAGATATCGCAATTAGTCATAGATGCCGCTTCCCGTGTGCTGGAGAAAAAGCTACCTGTTGCTGACGAAGACCTCATCAATGAGGTTATCGAGGAGGCGAGGGCATCATGGCACAAATAATTGCGAAGAGATACGCTTATGCCTTTTTTGATGTTGCGAAGCAGCAAAATAAAGTGAAAGAGTATTATGAGGAGTTAAATAAAGCAATTGAAATTCTTCAAGTGGATAAAGTAAAGCGGATTTTTAAGAATAAAAGTATTGATAAAACAAAGAAAATAGAATTTGTGGAGCAGATTTTAAAGGATACCGATAAAGAAGTTATCAATTTTATCAAAATAATAATATCAAAACATAGAGAAGATCTAATTGAAGACATTGGAAAGGAGTTTAAAAAGCTATACAAAGAGTATTTTAATATTACAGATGTAAAAGTCGTTTCTGCATATCCACTAAAAGAAGAAGTATTGCAAAAGCTTCAAGAAAAATTAGAGAAAAAGTTAGAAAAACACATCAATATCGAACCAATAGTAGATAAAAGTATATTAGGCGGTTTAAAACTTATTATTGGGAATACAATAATCGATGGTTCAGTCAAAGCAAGACTTACTGCACTTCTAAAAAATATGCAACAAGCTGTGTAAAATGAATTTAAGAAGGTGAAAGAGTATGAGCATAAGACCTGAAGAAATAAGCTCAGTTATAGAAGAAAAAATAAAAAATTTCGATTTTAACCTTGAAACTCAGGAAATTGGACACGTCATCCAATCAGGTGATGGAATAGCGAGGATTTATGGCCTTGACAATGCTATTTACGGAGAAATGGTGGAGTTTGAAAGTGGAGTCGTTGGAATGGTCTTAAATCTTGAAGAAGATACCGTAGGTGTTGTTGTCCTTGGAGACCCCGAAAAAGTTAAAGAAGGGGATATAGTAAAAAGAACAGGCAGAATCATGGAAGTGCCTGCTGGAAAAGAAATGTTAGGAAGAGTTGTAAATCCTTTAGGGGAGCCCATTGATGGTAAAGGACCAATAAACTATGAAGCAAAACGCCCCATTGAATATCCCGCTCCACCAATAGTAAGAAGGAAATCTGTGGATACACCTTTACAGACAGGTATTTTAGCTATAGATTCTATGATCCCTATAGGAAGAGGGCAGAGAGAATTAATAATTGGAGATAGGCAAACAGGTAAAACTGCTATTGCTATAGATACTATAATAAATCAAAAAGACAAAGGAGTATATTGTATATATGTAGCTATAGGACAAAAGGCTTCAACTGTTGCAGGAATTGTAAACATGTTAGAAAAGTATGGGGCTATGGAATATACAACAGTTGTCGCATCAACTGCCAGTGATTCAGCTGCACTTCAGTATATTGCTCCGTATGCAGGTTGCGCTATGGGAGAACATTTTATGTATCAAGGCAAAGATGTACTTGTAGTTTATGATGATCTTTCAAAGCATGCTATTGCTTATAGAACTATATCTTTGCTTTTGAGAAGACCACCTGGAAGAGAAGCATACCCTGGTGATGTATTTTACCTTCATTCAAGACTTCTTGAACGTTCTGCAAGGCTTGCAGATGAATACGGGGGAGGTTCGTTGACGGCACTCCCAATTGTTGAGACATTGGCGGGAGATATATCTGCATACATTCCTACAAATGTAATTTCAATCACAGATGGACAAATATACCTTGAGTCAGAGCTTTTCTATTCAGGAATAAGACCAGCTATAAATGTGGGTCTATCTGTATCCCGTGTTGGCGGTGCCGCACAAATAAAGGCCATGAAAAAAGTAGCTGGCCGATTAAGATTGGAACTTTCCCAGTATAGAGAGCTACAAGTTTTTGCTAGATTTGGTTCGAATTTGGATAAAGCAACACTTGAAGTTTTAAGACAAGGAGAAAGGATTGTTGAAATTACCAAACAGCCTCAATATCAACCTATGCCTGTTGAAGACCAAGTAATAGCTATATACACAGTAATGAACAGATATGTTGCTGATATTGAAGTAGAGCAGGTGAGACCTTTTGTAAAAGGGCTCTTAGAATTTTTGGATTCAAATTATCCGGAAATAAAACAATCTATAAGAGAGACAAAAGATTTAACTTCCGAGGTAGAAGAAAAATTAAAAGCTGCAATTGTAGAGTATAAGGAAAAGTACGCCGCAAAGGGTGATAATTAATGGGAAAGCGAGATATAGCGTTGCGGATTAAAAGTGTAAGAGAAACTCGCAAAATTACAAGAGCGATGTATTTAATATCGGCTTCAAAATTTCAAAAAGCAAAGGTCATGTTAGACAATGTGAGACCTTATTATCATAAAATTCAAGTAGCTATGAAAGATATATTACTTCACACTGGAGAAGTTACTTCACGATATCTTGAGAAAAAAGATGATAAAAGTGAGAAGAAAAAATCTTTAATAGTTGTAACTGGTGACAAAGGCCTTTGCGGCGCTTACAATCACAATGCTATAAAAAAAGCTGAAGAACTTATCGGCAAAGAAAATGTAAATTTAATGGTGATAGGAGAGGTTGGAAGACGTTATTTTATCAAAAAAGGTTATAATGTAGATATTGAATTTTTATATACCGCTCAAAATCCAACTACAGCCATAGCAGGAGAAATTAGCGATGTCATATTAAATGCTTACAATAGAGGGCTGACAGATGAAATATCTATTGTTTATACTGAAATGCAAGGACTTGTACAAAAGGTAAGGGTTTTAAGACTTTTACCTTTAGACATTGACAATTTTATGGCGTTAGCCAATGAAGGAGAAGAAGCTGAAAAGAATGAAGTAGTAATTGACAGTGACATGATATACGAGCCTTCTGCTTCAGAAGTTTTTGATGTGCTTGTTCCTGAGTATCTCAAAGGTCTCATATACAGTATACTTGTTCAAGCTTTTGCTTCAGAGCATTTTGCAAGGATGATTGCAATGGATGGAGCAACGTCAAATGCCGATAAAATGATAAACAGACTTACAATAGAGTATAATAAACTCAGGCAGGCTTCTATTACTCAGGAAATATCAGAAATAGTCGCAGGGGCATCTGTATAAAAGGAGATGATAAATTGAAGAAGGGGTATATTACACAGGTCATTGGTCCTGTTGTTGATATAAGATTTGAAGGGGAACTTCCTCCTATAAACAACGCCATAAAAATACCTATGGAAGACAGAGAACTAGTTGTAGAAGTATCTCAGCATATAGGAGACAATGTAGTAAGATGTGTTGCAATGGCTTCAACAGATGGCTTAAAAAGGGGTATGGAATGTATAGATACAGGCAGCCCTATAATGGTCCCTGTTGGAAAAGGGACTTTAGGCAGAATGTTTAATGTATTGGGGCAGCCTATAGATGAGTTAGGAGAAGTCAAAGATGTGAAGTACATGTCAATTCACAGAAAAGCACCGCCTTTTGAAGAACAAAGCCCTGCTACTGAAATTTTGGAGACGGGTATTAAAGTAATAGACTTACTTACTCCTTATCCAAAGGGTGGTAAAATAGGGCTCTTTGGTGGTGCAGGTGTTGGCAAAACTGTCTTAATAATGGAGCTAATACGCAACGTTGCCATAGAGCATGGTGGTTACTCAATTTTCACCGGTGTTGGTGAAAGGTCTCGTGAAGGAAACGAATTGTGGCATGAAATGCATGAATCAGGGGTTATAGACAAAACTGCTTTTGTATTTGGACAAATGAATGAGCCGCCGGGAGCCAGAATGAGAGTAGGTCTTGCAGGGCTTACAATGGCAGAATATTTTAGAGATGAAGAGCACCAAGACGTTCTTTTATTCATAGACAATATATTCAGGTTTGTCCAAGCTGGTTCAGAAGTTTCAGCTCTTTTAGGAAGAATGCCCTCTGCAGTTGGATATCAACCTACATTGGCTACAGAGTTAGGCCTTTTACAAGAAAGAATTACTTCTACAAAGAAAGGGTCTATTACCTCAGTTCAGGCTGTTTATGTACCTGCTGATGACTTAACTGACCCAGCACCAGCTACAACTTTTACCCACTTAGATGCTACAACAGTTTTGTCAAGAAGTATTGCAGAAATGGGAATTTATCCTGCAGTAGATCCTTTAGATTCTACTTCACGTATATTGGAACCTCATATAGTAGGAGAAGAACACTATTATGTTGCGAGAAAAGTGCAAGAGATTTTGCAGAGGTATAAAGAACTGCAGGATATAATTGCTATATTGGGTATGGAAGAACTTACAGAAGAAGACAAACTTATAGTTTACAGAGCAAGGAAGATACAGAGGTTCTTATCACAGCCTTTCTTTGTAGCAGAAACTTTTACTGGAACACCTGGCAAATATGTGCCGCTGAAAGAGACGATAAGAGGATTTAAGAAAATTGTAGAGGGAGAAATGGACGATATCCCAGAGGCTGCTTTCTACATGGTAGGAAACATAGACGAAGTCTACGAGAAAGCTGAAAAAATGAAATGAGGTGAAAAGAATGGATAAAAATTTTCACCTCGAGGTTTTAACTCCTCATAGAAAATTTTACGAAGGAGATGTGGAAGAAATAATAGTGACCATAACCACAGGTCAAATAGGTATTTTAAAAGGCCACATCCCCATGACAGCAGCCGTAGGTACAGGTACTTTACAGATAAAAAAAGACGGACAGTGGAGAGAGGCATTTATTTCCGGCGGCTTTATGGAAGTCAAAAGAGACAGTGTGACAATCTTGTCTAGTGCAGTAGAATGGCCCGAAGAAATTGATATAGCTCGTGCTCAAGCAGCCAAAGAAAGAGCAGAAGAAAAACTTAGGCAAAAAAGAAGCAAACAGGAACATCTTTTGGCAGAAGCAGCCTTAAAGAGGGCTTTGATGAGATTGCAAATTGCTAGCAAATATCAAAAAATGTAAAAATAAAACTTCCTACTGATGATTTTTAAAAGCAGTAGGAAGTTTTTTATTATTTACTCACTTCCTTTTCAGGCAGTTCGGAAAGCACTATACCTGCAAACATAAAAATTCCGCCTATTATTGCTCTAAAAGACATCACTTCTCCGGCAATTAAAAAAGCAGCTATTGCAGCGAAAACTGGCTCCAGTGCGAATATCAAAGCTGTATGAGTGGCAGTAGTGTAGGCTTGCATCGTGTTTTGGGCAACATATGCAAAAGCAGTTGCGAATACCCCTGTTATTATTATAGCTGACCATACATCAAGAGAAGTGGGTATAAAAGGCTTTTCAAATATTAAACTCACAATTCCGCTTAAAACAGCAACTACTCCGATTTGAATAGTAGCAAGTAAATAAGTATCTAAAGTAGAAGCGTATTTTGCTATCAAAACAATCTGCATTCCAAAAGCAAAGGCACACAAAAGTGTCAAAAAGTCACCTATGTTAATAGATAAATCAATATTTGTAGTGAGCAGTATAAGTCCTATAAAAGCGAGGACAATTCCTAAAATTGCAGGCTTTGAAGGCTTTCTTTTAAGAAGCACTGCTTCTAAAATTGGCACTAACACTACGCTAAACCCTGTTATAAATCCTGATTTAGATGCTGTAGTGTATTTAAGTCCCATTGTCTGAAAGGCATAACCTAAAAAAAGCATTGTCCCAATTACTGAAGCAACAGCCAATGTTTTTTTGTCAATGGTTTTTAACTTTTTATAGAAGATTATTGCGAGAAGCGAAAAAGCCAATAAAAAGCGTATAAAAAGAAAATTGTATACAGGAAGTGTCTGTATAGCGTTTTTGACTATTATAAATGTAGCCCCCCACACCATAGTTACTCCGGTGAGCACAATGTCGCTTTTTAATTGTTTGGACAACTTAAATTCCTCCTCAGAAGTTACTTAAAAATCATAGTTTAAAGTTGTGAACGATTGGCATACGTCTTCCTGTTCCAAAGGCTTTGGTGGTGACTTTGAGTCCAGGTGCTGCTTGTTTTCTTTTGTACTCTACTTTGTTAACATTATTTATAACATCTTTTACCAATCTTTCATCATATCCTTTTTCTATTATTTCTTTTGCTGACCTGTTTTCCTCTATATACATTTTTAATATTTCATCCAAAATCTTGTAAGGAGGCAATGAGTCTTCATCTTTTTGATTAGGTCTTAATTCTGCAGAAGGAACTTTTTCAATTATAGAAATTGGAATTATTTCTCTTTCTCTGTTTATATACCTCGCAAGCTCGTATACCATTGTCTTAGGTACATCTGCAATTGGTGCAAGGCTTCCGCTCATATCTCCGTAAAGAGTGCAATATCCCATTGCCAATTCTGATTTATTTCCGGTAGTTAAAACAATGTGCCCTTCCCTATTTGATATAAACATTAAATAATTACCTCTTATTCTTGCCTGTATGTTTTCTTCTGCCAGGTCACCTATAACGCTGTTATCCCCATTGAAAACGGATAAATAACTTTTGAATACAGGCTCTATTGGGATTACTCTAAATTCAACTCCCAAATTTTCAGCCAGTATTCTTGCATCAGTTTTACTTCCTTCAGAGGAATATCTTGAAGGCATTGAAACTGCAAGAACATTTTCTTTTCCTAAAGCTTCTACTGCAATGGCACAAACTACTGCAGAATCTATTCCTCCGCTTAAGCCTACTACTGCCTTTTTAAAACCTGATTTTTTACAATAATCTCTTACACCAACTACGAGAGCATTGTATACCCATGATATATCCTCTTTTATCTCAGGTAACTCTTTAAAATTTTTAAGCTCTTCCATATCGAAAATTTTAATGTCTTCCTCAAAAGCTTTAAGTTGCACAACTCTTTTGCCTTCTTCATTTACTACAAAGCTAGAACCGTCAAATATCAATTCATCATTTGCACCAACTTGATTCACGTAAACAAAAGGAATTGCGTACTTTTTTATTTTTTTCTCTATCATTTCTACTCTCATATTTTGCTTACCCAAGTAGTAAGGAGATGCTGAAATATTTATAAAAATATCAGGTTTTAGCTTAAATTGTTCTTCTAAAACATCAACAGAATAATCTACATTTGGCTCAAAAACATAATCTTTCCATATGTCTTCACATATATTAACTCCTAATTTTATCCCTTTAAAAGAAGCTACCTTTCTTATTTGTGCTGGTTTGAAATACCTTTTTTCATCAAATACGTCATAGTTGGGAAGTAAAGTCTTATCAAAAACCTCGACTATTTTACCGTCATAAATAAAAAAAGCAGAATTATAAAGATTGCCTTCTGCGTCTTGCCTTACAGTACCAAGTATTACTCCGATTTGATAAGTAGCGGGCAAGACTATTTCATTTATATATTTTTCATTGGCCTCTAAAAAATCTTGCATAAACAAAAAGTCTTTAGGAGGATAACCCACGGTAACTAATTCAGAGAATACTACAAGGTCAGCCTTTTGATATTTTGCTCTATTTATAAACTCTACTATCTTTTCAAAGTTTCCTTTTATATCTCCTACAACTGGATTTATTTGTGCTAATGCAATTTTCATTAGTTTTCACCACCTTACTGGCACATTTCCTATCTAACCTCTACAGGTTGGAGAGGAAATGCGCCGTTAATTTTTGTTTGTTCTAGTTCATAGCAATATCCATCAAACCGCTGAATTATTCTACAGTTTTTATGAGATATACCTTGAGCAGTTCTTCTTCCAGTCCTGCTCTTTATATCGAAATATCCGCTTTTTCTGCATGCTGCTGTTCCTATCCATGTTCCTTTATACTTACCTTTCGGGACAACTGCTTTTATCATGTCACCTGTTTGAAAACCATAGAAAAATTTTTGTCTTGTTCTGTGTCCTATGGGGAAACCGTACTTATCGACATTTGCCATTTGTCTTGAACCTCTGCCTTTTGCTTTGATGTACAGTATATTTTGTGTTTTAAAAATAACCCTGTCAGGTGTTGAGTGACCTATACATACAGCATCAAAATAGTGTGTTTTGGGCAGTCCCAATCTTGTTCTGTTCAGTTTTGTGAGTGCATGACTATACCTGCATCTCCCATCGCCAATGTTATTCCTGCTTGTTGTGTTCAGACCACTGCCCCTACCACCCAGGACTGTTTAAATCTGCACGACAGAGCATGGAACTTGGGACGCATTCCATGGTGTCATGACAGGGATAACGTAGGGTTATCATTTCCTTGTCCTTTGGGTCAAACCCTTAGGCTGGTCAACCGGGGCTTCTACAAGCCCCGCCTCTATAGGCGGGTGGTGGTTGACCCCGCATTTATAGTACTACAATACATATTTTAGCACATAAAAAGACAAAAAACACTGTTTTCTATTTCCACCTTATCAGCTTTTTTTCAAGATACACTATAAAAATGTACATCAAGGCAGAAAGTATTGAGAGTATCAGGACACTTGTCATTACCAAATCCAACTTAAAAATTTGACCGCCGTAGACAATCAAATATCCCAAACCTGCTTTAGAAACTAAGAATTCTCCCGTAATTACTCCTACCCAGGAAAGGCCGATGTTTATTTTTATTGCGGAAATAATCGTTGGGACACTGGCGGGAAGAATACATTTTGTAAGTATTTGCATTTTTGTGGCACCAAAGGTCTTTAAAAGTTTTATTTTTTCTTCGTCTACTTCTTTAAAACCCGTTTGCAAGCTGATTATAGTTACTATCAATGAAATAGCAAGAGCCATTGTAATTATTGGAGCTTCTCCATTTCCCATCCAAACGATAAATATAGGACCCAATGCAATTTTAGGGAGGCTATTAAGTACAACCAAATAAGGTTCTGCTACTTTTGACAAAAAGTCTGACCACCACAGAAGTATAGCGATTATCATGCCAATTATTGTGCCAAGAGTAAAACCTATTATCGTTTCACTCAAAGTAACCCATATGTGCATAAAAAGAGAACCATTCTGGCTTAAAGTCATCATAGTTTTTAACATTCTTGAAGGCTGGCTGACCAAAAAAGGGTCTACAATTTTATGCCTTGCCACAATTTCCCATGTAGCAAAAAAGAGGATTAATAATGCAAATTGAGTGACTCGTATTAATACATTTTTTCTCTTTACTTTTTTTAGAAATTCCCTGTGCTCTTTTGAAATATAAGGGGTTGCTGCTTCATACATGGACATCCAACTCCTTCCAAATAGAATTAAAATATTCTCTAAACTCAGGAGCTTTTCTGCAGCCTATGGGAGATCGATCTTCGCAGGTTAAGACAATGTCATAAATCTTTTTTACATGGGCAGGCCTATTTGATAGCACTACAATTCTGTCACACATAGAAATTGCCTCTGAGATATCGTGAGTTACTATGACCGCAGTTTTTTGCTCATATTTAAGAATTTTATACACTTCATCGGATATAGCAAGTCTTGTTTGGTAGTCTAAAGCAGAAAAGGCCTCATCTAGTAGAAGTATGTCTGGTTTTAAAGCCAATGTCCTTATGAGAGCGGCTCTTTGTCGCATTCCACCTGACAATTGATTAGGATAATGGTTTTTAAACTCGCCGAGGCCGTATTTTACAAGCAAACCTTCTACGTATTTTTTAGACTCTTCTGTTAGACTTTTTTGTATTTCAAGTCCAAGTAGCGCATTTTGCCATATATTTCGCCATTCAAAGAGGTGATCTTTTTGAAGCATATAGCCTATTTTTCCGTTTACTTCTACACTTCCGTAAGAAGGCTTTAAAAGACCAGAAATAATAGAAAGAAGAGTAGATTTGCCACAACCAGAAGGGCCTATAATTCCTATAAATTCTCCTTCATACACATCAAAAGAAATATTTTTTAAAGCTTCTGTTTCACCCTCTAAAGTGTGATAATTAAAGGATACATCTTTGAGACTTACCATTATTTTATTCATAAAAGCACTCCCTTCTATGTGAAAAGTCAGTTAATAAAAGGGGAATTGTGCTCAATATGGGAGGGACATATTGAGCACAATTTAAAACTTTACTTTTTGATCATTTTTCAGCTTTTTCAGCGAAAGTGTTGCTGATTAGATGATGTGAGTCCACCTTTTCTTTTATTACACCTGCATCTAAAAGTATATTTTGTAGAAAATCAAAGTCCTCAACTTTCATTTTTAGAGTAGTGCCCCAGGTGTTTTGATTTTTGTACCTTTCAATTGCTGTCGCCATAAGGTCTACATCAGCATCTGGGAAGAAAGGCTTAATTGCTTCCGCTACTTCTTTAGGAGAATGAGATTCCACCCACAGCAGTCCTTTATACACTGCATTTACAAAACGCTGTATTATATCAGGATGTTTTTCAATATAGCTTTTTCTTGCATTAAAAGTCGTATAAGGAACTTCATGACTGGAAGCGCCAACTGATGCTACAATGTATCCACCTTTTTGTTTTTCAACTAGGGAAGCTGTAGGTTCAAATAACGCCACGTAATCAGCATCGGAAGACATAAAAGCTCCCGCTGCGGCAGTAAATTGAAGATTGGTGATAAGGGTTAAATCTGTTTTTGGATTTATGCCGTGTTCTTTTAAAATGTATTCCAGTGTCATTTGAGGCATCCCGCCAGGCCTTCCACCTATTACCTTTTTACCTCTTAAATTTTCCCATTTAAAGTCCGGTTCAGGCTTTTTCCCCAAAAGGAAAGACCCATCTTTTCTTGTGAGTTGCCCAAAGTTTACAAGATAATCATCTCTACCTTCTTTAAGTACGTATACAGTGGTTTCGGGTCCTTGAAGTCCTATGTCTGCTGTGCCAGATAAAACGGCCGTTGCAGCTTTATCTGACCCTTGAGCAGTTGTAATGACGAGTTCCAGCCCCTGTTCTTTGAAAAAGCCTTGGCTTACAGCTACGTAATAGGGAGCGTAAAAAATAGAATGGACTGTTTCTACAAAATTAATTTTTGTAAGTTTTTTACTGTTATTTGTACACCCTGCAAAAGAAACTGTAAGGGCTAATACTAACAGGAATACAATTAAGTACTTAAGCCTCATACCCATCCTCCTTTTTCTATTTTCACTTTATTATATTCTTGCAATTAAAATGTGTGATTGAGGCAAATTGTGCCTTTTTGCGATTTTAAATTTGTAATTGATAGTTTGATAAAAAGAAGGAAAAGTGAAATTTTTGTCGAATATGTATATACTGTGGTCTTAATGGGTTAAATGCTACAAGAAAAGGGGATTGAAAATGGCGCAAAAAGTAGCTGTAAAAAAGGGCAAGACAATAAAAAAACAAACGAAAAAAGCATACAGAAGTTTTGCAAGCTTAGACACAATATTTTATATATTGCTTTTAGTTCTCGTATTTTATCCACCTTTTTTTAGAGGCATGTACTTTGAAAAAGAAATGTTTCCCACAATTGCATTGACTTCTGCGGTATTTATTATATGGGCTATTTTTAAAATTGTGCAAAAAGAACCCATAATAAGTACTACCTTAGACTATGCTGCTTTATCTCTTGTAGGGGCGTATATAATCTCTAGTTTTTTTGCTGTAAATATAAGGGCGAGTATAGGGGAAGTTTTGAGATATTTTGATTATTTGTTCATGTATTTTATGGTTAGTAGAACCGTAAGAGATAACAAAAAAATTTTTATGCTGTTAAATGTGCTAGTTTTAAGCTCTTTTGTAGTAGCGGTTGTGGGGCTGGGATCTTCAGTTAATCTCATCCATTACAACGGTTCATGGGTAGGAGGCAGGATAAACTCTACTTTTCAGTACCCTAATACAACAGCTTCATTTTTGATGGCTTTTTTCCTTGTCAATTTAGCTTTAATTTCTTACACTGATAATAAATATTTAAAGGCAATATACGGTGTGACTGCTTATACACAGTTTTACGCCTATGTATTTACCTTGTCTCGCGGTGCATGGCTTATGCTTCCTTTCCTTGGCATTATCCTCATGCTTTTGATGCCAAGGGGCAAAAGAATAGAACCTTTTATGTATTTTGTAGGAGTTGTGATTGCTTCGGCATTGCCTATAGCAAAATTTAATTCGGCAGTTGCCAGCGGGGCAGCTTCCACCTTGATAAAATGGTATTTGATTGGCGTTTTTGTTTCACTAATTGTTACATACGGAATAATCTTTATTGTAACTATTGTCAATAAAATAAATGTAAAAGTAGGAATAGCTATTGCTGCTATAATTGGAATTTTTGTGATAGCAGCAGGATACATAGTTTTTACGACACAAGTTCCTTTGACTTTAAAACATGATGTAGAGGAGCCTGACAGCATAAAAAGCGTCACGAGATTTGTGAGTGCAGAACCTGACAGAGTTTATGTGTTAAAATACGATGTTGTAGCCAAAAATCCCTCGAATAAGGATTGGGCTTACGGCATAATAATAAACAGCAGAAATGAAAATGACCAACCGACTAAAATTGCAGAATTCTACGACAAAGACAATTTCATAGGTGAAAAAACGATAGAATTTTCCACTTTGAAAGACACAAAAAGGCTTGCTATAACTTTTGTGAATAACTTCCGAAACACGTCAGTTACTTTTACAAAAGCACAAATATATCCTAAAAATGATCCTTATGAAGTACAAAACATAATGCTAAAATATAAATACTTGCCAGAGGATATTGCATCCCGCGTGCAAGACATAAGTCTCTCAACTCAAAGTAGCTCACAGAGGATGCAGTTTTACAAAGATGGATTAAAGATTTTCAAAGACTATCCTATATTTGGGGCAGGTGGCGGCGCATGGGCATCACTATATTTTAAATACCAATCTTATCTGTATTGGACTACACAAACCCATAACTACTTTATGCAAGTGCTTTTAGATACAGGTATTATTGGAGCTATCGCTATAGTATTTTTATTAGTATCACTGTTTAGGTGCATGTACAGAGTATATAAAGGATATTTAGAGGACAAAGATAGAATTTTAATTGTTGCTGTTATAGTAAGCGTAGTAAGCCTTTATGCTCATGCTGCAATGGATTTTGACCTATCGCTTTCTGCAGTATCTATTGCACTTTGGGCGTTAATTGGTGTAATAAATTCTTTGGACATACTAAAAGTTAAAGTAAAAAACAAAAAGATTTACTTAAACTATTTAGCGATACTTGTGGCCTTCGTTGTAATGTTTATGTCTGGCTCTATGTCCGTAGCGTTAGGTTATGCCGTAAAAGGAGACAACTTTTTGAGGCAGCAAAATCTTGTTTTGGCAGAACAAAATTACGAAAAAGCAGTATCCTGTGACCCGTGGAATGCAAAATACAGAATGACATATGGGCAAATTTTAACTGCCCTTGGTGACCAGTTAAAAGATGCTGTAAAGCTTCAAAAGGCGATGTTTGAGGAAGAAAAAGCTGTACAATTAGAGCCTTTTAATTCTCAACTTAATGCACAATTAGGTGCCTTCTATCTTGCCCATGGGCAGATTGACCTCGGCCTTAAATATGTGTTGAAAGCAGTAGAAGTACAACCCTTGAGGCCGGAAAATTATCAGCAATTAGCTGATGCTTATAACAAGGTTGGTATGTATTATTTAAACAATGGAGATAAAGAAAAGGCGAAAGAATTTTTGCAAAAAGCGGTAGATGTACAAAAAATGTTTGACAAAGCAAATTCTAAATCATTAGAGCCAAAGCCTATGACTGAAATGACCAAACAGATAATAGAAGAATCCCAAAAGACGCTTCAAGAGATACATTAAAAGTGTATCTCTCTTTTTTTATATTGATTACTTGTAATAAGAATGGTATGATGAAGTTAGTAAAAGGTTTTATATGGGGGTCATGAAGTGACAAATAAAGAATTTATGAATTTTGTTGTTGACAAATTTAACATACATTTCGCAAGAAGTCTCCATCTTCTGTAAGATGGAGATGAATTGCGGTTGATAAATATTTAGTTTCGGTATATAATAAAACTGGTGATGACAATGAAGTTTGATACTAATAAACATTCAGTATTTCTACTATACTACCATTTGATTTTGGTAACAAAATATAGAAGAGATGTAATAGATGATAGGATTGCAAAAAGATTGAAAGAGATTTTTGAGCATATTCAGGCAAATTATAATATAACCATGATTGAGTGGAATCATGATAAAGACCATATTCATGTTCTATTCAAAGCAACTCCCACAACATCACTTTCTAAGTTCATAAATGCTTATAAAAGTGCCTCATCAAGGCTTATAAAAAAAGAGTTTCCTGAAGTTAAACAAAAGCTGTGGAAGGAGTATTTTTGGTCAAGAAGTTATTGTTTGTTGACAAGTGGTGGTGCTCCAGTTGAAGTGATTAAAAAGTATATCGAAAGTCAGGGTGAAAAAAGGAAATGCTGAAAGCATATAAGTATCGGATATATCCTAATAAAGTCCAAAAAGAATTTTTCGAAAAGACCTTTGGTTGCTGTAGATTTGTATGGAACAATATGTTAGAAGAAAAATTAGAAGCACTAAGAAAAGGTAAGAAAGTTCCAAGAATAACTCCAGCAAAATATAAAGAAGAATATCCTTTCTTGAGGGAAGTAGACAGTCTTGCTCTTGCAAATGTTCAATTACAACAAGAAAAGGCATTTAGAAACCATTTCAGTAATCCAAAACATTTTGAAATACCGAAGTTCAAGAGAAAGAAAGACAAACAGTCATACACAACAAATAATCAACGAACTAAAGGTGGAAATGAGACAATCAGGGTGGATTTTGAGAAAGGGCTCTTGTATTTACCGAAGATAAAAAGTGAAATAAAAGCAATATTTCACAGGAAGTTTGAAGGTAAAATAAAATCAGCAACAGTTGTTAAAACAAAAGCAGGTAAGTACTACGTAAGTATACTTGTAGATGTACAGGACCCGAAAAATGATGTAAAAAAGCCGAAGAATTTTATTTGTGGAATAGATTTAGGTTTGAAAAGTTTTGCAACAATTGTAAATGATACAGGAAGTTTGAAGGTTGAATATCCAAAATATCTAATTAAAGCTGAGAAGAGATTAAAAAAGTTACAGAGGCAGCTATCGAGGAAGAAAGAAGGTTCTAAAAATTGGGAGAAGGCAAGAGAAAGACTTGCAAAAGACCATGAGTATGTAAAGAATGCAAGAAGATTTTTTGCACAAGTTGTCTAAGACCATCACAGATGAAAACCAAGTCGTGGTGGTCGAAAGTTTGAACGTAAAGGGGCTATCAAAAACAGGGTTATCAAAGTATATATTGGATAGTAGTTGGTCGAAGTTTTTAAGTTTTCTTGAGTACAAGGCAGAGTGGTATGGCAGAAAAATTATAGAAGCAAATAGGACATTTCCATCGTCTAAGATATGTAGCAAATGTGGATATCTCTATAAAGAACTGAAATTGAAGGACAGAATGTGGAAATGTCCTGAATGTAATACGATCCATGATAGGGATGAAAATGCAGCAAAAAACTTGAGAAACTATGGTGTTGTTTATATAAACAATTAGTAGGGTGGGAACCACCCGAATTTACGCCTGTAGAGATTGGACCTCTACTGCTGGGGATACAGTCCCGGCAGCAAGTCTGGTCGACGAAGCAGGAAGCCTCCACCTCTTTAGGTGGATGGTAGTTCACCTAAGCTACATTTGAACGGACTGCTGTAAATCCTGAAGCTTTTACAGAAATAAACATGAAGTTAGATAAAAAACTAGAGAATTTTGATAAAAATATTCCAGAATTAAGCCAAAGGTTGCAGGAAGCGAAGTTAGATATTAAGCTTTTAAAAGAGCAGTAGTAAATTTGTAGACATCGAGATACACTATAAAGTGTGTCTTTTTTTGTAAAATATAGTTTATCATTTTGTTTTTCTGAAGCGTGGTGTAGCGAACTCTGGAAGAAGCGAAGGGCCTGCGAAGCACGGAGAAGAATTTCAGTTAAAAAGCATGAAAAAAGAGAAGAAAGACAAACGGTAAAATGTCAAGGGGGTAATTAAAAAATTTTTGAGGCATTTAAAGGGCAAAAAGGCAAAAAGATACCCTTCTCCCAATATACCAATAAATGGAATTGGAAGTTCCAAAATAGAGTTCTTTATTAATTTTTAACAAAAGAGTATTTAAATACTAACAACACCTCTTTCTTGATATAATTGACCTTTGCTGAGCATTGCAAAGATCAGAGGGATTAATCTTCTAGCAGTTAAGACGAGGGCACGTTTATGTTGGTGTTTAGGTACCTCGCGATACTTCTTGTTGTAGTACTCTTTAAACCTCACTGTGTGCACCCTAACACAGTTAGCGGCTTCAACAAGATAGTATCGCAGGTACTGATCACCACACTTAACCAAAGAAGTATCCTGGGCATTGAAATTACCAGACTGATATTTATTCCAGATGAGGCCGGCATACTTGGCAAGAGCAGCTTCATTATTAAACCTTTTGATATCTCCAATTTCAGCGATGATACCAGCAGCAAGGACGTCCCCAATACCGGGGATAGTAGTTAAAGTTTGATTAAAAGCTTTAAGCTGTCTTTAAACTTGCCGTCAAGCTTTTTAAGTTGGGATTCAAGGAAGCGGATATTTTCGAGAGTCATAGAAAGAGCTAAGTCGTTTGCTTCAGCAAGATCAGGATGAAGCCTGTAAGCTCTGTTAGCAGCAGCTTTTAAAGTTTTGGCGATTTGAGTAGGATCTGAGAGTCTGTTATTGCCGTTTTTCACAATAAAGTCTATGAGGTCATCAAGAGGCATGGAAGCAATATCATCAGGAGTAAAATTTTCAATGATAGCTAAGGAAACCTTACCAAATATATTGCTAAAAGGGCACTCTGAAGGATAGGTTGAGAACTTGAAAGAAATAAGGCTTAGGGCACGATTTTTTTCACGGACCAGACTGCGGACAATATGATAACGCATGCGAGTGAGCCTTTGTAGTGCAGCGTATCTCAAGTCTGGGAGAGGAGTTGGTTTGACCTGTCCAAATCTAACACATTCGGCGATAACAGCTGCATCAATGGAGTCTGTTTTAGGAAGATGGATATAAGCGCCTTTAAAAGATTTAATGATAGAAGGATTGATGACGTAGAATAGAGGATTAAAGGGAGCAAGTTCAGGAGAAGAAGCCAGGAAAGTATGCAAATGCCAGGCATAGTGTGAAGTAGCTTCCATGCCAAATTTAATGGATGAAATATTGAACTGTTGAGCAATAGATACAGTAAAATCTATAAGCTGTTGAGCGCCATCTAAATCATTGGGGAAGAATAAAGCTTTTTTAACTAAGCGGTTACCGGCCTCATCAATAAAGGAAGCAGCATTTAATTCGCTAGAGATATCAATGCCCACAATAAGTGTAGAGCTCATGGATAAATTCACGCTCCTTTTTGAAAAAAGTTTTTTGAAGGTCCTTTGTCTCTGAGAGTTATTTGTAATACACCCTCGCCGTGATTAGTGCTCAGATTAAGCTTATAGGGTGCCTGACCATCGATGCTCAAGCGATGGCCAGATAAGCTAAAGAGGCACAACAAACGAGTATGTATTACTCAAATAACTCCAGAGGTTCAGTCTTTACCGAGTGGTAATGCTGCTTTACCAGCATGCCACAGAGGTGAGTTCAAAATTACCTCAGTAAACTTAAAAGGGACCTTCCACTCTTAAGTTTATCAGAGACAAAGGACCATTTAAATAAAAAATGAGAGATTTAATTATGAGATTGTTTTACCAGGGCAAAAATGGTTTTTAAGGATTTAATTTGTGTGCTTATTATTAAATTTTTGATGTGGTTTACAATCATATTATACGAGAGGTGGTAAAGATGAAGAAAATACCCTATGGGATGTCCAATTTCAGAGTGATGAGAGAAGAAGGATACCTTTACGTAGACAAGACGATGTATATAGAGAAGATAGAGAATCTAAATAGCAAATATCTGTTTTTCATAAGGCCGAGGAGATTTGGGAAAAGTCTATTTCTTTCCACATTAGAGAACTACTATGACATAAACAATGAAAAAGACTTTGAAAAATTATTTGGCGACTTATATATAGGGAAGAACCCAACAAAACTGAAGAACAGTTATATGATATTCAAGCTGAATTTTTCAGGCCTAAACACAGAAAACAAAGACAAACTAAAAGAGTCCTTTTTGTTAAGTATGAAAAATTCAATAAATGCTTTATTAGGCAGATACGAGGGTATATTAGAAAATACGGAAGAAATAAGGAAAAAAATTGACCAAATAACGGATATAAATGCAGTTATAATGACGATTATAAATGAAGTAAAAAAAGTAGGTAAAAAGATTTATCTAATAATAGACGAATACGACCATTTTGCCAATGACATAATAGCGATGGGGGATAATGAATTTTACAGAGAGATAGTAAGGGCATCAGGCTTTGTAAGAGACTTTTATGAGACATTGAAGATAGGGACAGAGAGTGTAATAGACAGGATATTCATAACAGGGATATCGCCAATAATGTTGGACGACTTAACGAGTGGATTTAACATAGCGTTAAACGTCACAATGGATTTAAGCTTAAATGAGATGCTGGGATTTACAGAAGAAGAAGTGGTGAAGATATTAGAAGAAGTAGGGATAGAGGAAAAAGAGAATTTAATAAATAACTTAAGGGAATTATACGATGGCTATAAATTCAACAAAAATGCTAAGACAAGGGTATACAATCCAGACATGGTACTATACTTTTTAGCACAATACAAAAACACAGGAGGATATCCAGAGTATCTAATAGACGACAATGTAAAGACAGACTATGGCAGGCTAAACAGGCTTACAATGAATGAAGAGAACAAGGCATTGCTAGAGAGGATCATAAAAGAGGAAGGGATAGTAGCGGAAATAGTAACAAAATTTTCATTTGACAGAATGTACGACGAAGAATACTTTATATCGTTGTTATTCTATATGGGGTTACTCACGATAGAGAGACAAGAAAAAACGAGATTATTTTTAAAAATACCCAATTACGTAATCAAGACAATAATGTGGGAATATATAGAAACGAATTTAAAGAAAGAATACAAAATAAATCTTGACCTAAATGAATTAAGGAAGACCATAGAAGAGATGGCGTATGAAGGGAGAATAAAACCGTATATAGAGTATATAAGCCAGAATGTGCTAAAGGTGCTGTCGAACAGGGATATAATAAACTTTGACGAAAAATATATAAAGGTGATTTTAATTACGTACCTTGTAAACAGTAAGGCCTATAGGCCGATAAGTGAGAGAGAGACAGAGGGAGGGTATATAGACATATACTTAGAGAGGGATATAAGGATACCGGATGTAAAATACGAGTGGTTAATAGAGTTAAAGTATATAAAGAAGAGTGAGAAGGACAAGGTAGATAAGATAAAAGAAGAGGGAATAAAGCAGCTTAAGAGGTATAGAGAAAGCAAAGGGCTAAAAGAGAGAAAAGATGTAAAGCAAGCGCTCATTATATTCATAGGAAAAGATTGTCAATTCTCAAATTAAATCTCCAAAGATTTTCAAATTATAATGGCATTTTTTAAGTGCATAAAAGTATTTTTTCTCAAATTATTACAGCCTGATTAAAAATTTTTTTCACTTTCCAAGAGCATTACCGCCAAAATATGTTAATATCTGTTATTGAAATTTTATTTAATTAATATATAATAAAATTGAGAGTAACACAAAAAGTGCTACTCTCATAAACTGATTTCATTTTGTGCCTGGTATATTACTTCTTCGTCTATTTCTCTTAGCCTTTTAGAATACGCATAGAGTAAAGAAGCTGTTACCAGGTTATTTATTATCCTTGGGAGCCCTTTTGTTAGGGAATATATTGCTTCATATGCTGATGGTGTAAATATATCATCCATCATTCCGGCTATTTTCATTCTTGTTTTTATATAATCTTGAATTTCTTCTTTTTTTAGCCCTTGCATCACATACTTTATAGAAATTCTTTGCCTTAGTGCACTGTTTACATTGAGAGCTAGTTTGTTTCTTATGTGTGGTTGTCCTGAAAGTATCAATATATACGGGTTTTGAGAATCCATATTAAAGTTAAATATTATTCTCAAATCTTCAAGAACATCATTAGAAACCAGTTGTATTTCATCTAATATTATGACAGGAGTTATTTTCTGGCTATAGTAAAGTTCTGTTATCGCTCTTTGTATCTGGTAAAAGAGCGTTACTTTTTTGTATGAGGGTGTTTCGCCTAAAATCATAGCCAATGCTTGATAGAATTCTCTCACTGTAAGTGTAGATAAAGCGAAATAACATGGTTTAAATGTAGAACGGTTGAGGCTTTCAGCATATCTTCTTAATGCAGTAGATTTACCTGAACCGGCCTCCCCAACGATAAGTCCTATACCCCTTGTTTCTTGTAAATATTTTAACCTGGCATTTAATTCGGCAATGTCTTCACTTATGTAAAGGTCGTTTACACTTATCTCTTTAGAAAATGGATTAAATTTCATTCCAAAATATTGGGTAAACACTTTAAGGCACCTCTCTTTCAATCAATGATATCGTTAAAAGAGATTACTTTATGCTTGGTAAAATCACTTATTTCTTCATTTTCGTTTACGTCATTTTTGCCTTTTATATACGCAGCAGGAATTTTAGCATTCTCATGAAAATTCACTTTATACGCTTCCCCCACTTTTTTGCCCTCATAATAAAGTAGAAGCGGTGTATTATCCTTAAGCCACTCAGGGTCATATCTGACTTCTAAGTGCATATTTTTAAACTTTTCTTCTGTTTCATAAAGTATATTTTCCACTTTAAGTGTAGCATCCTTATTTACCTTACGATTTACTCTTATGAGAAAACATTCATTCAACATATCTATGTTACACATATTTATTCTTGATATTTGTGACATGAAAAAATCTAAAGGACTCATGCCAATACTGCTGTGTTCTTTTCTGTTGTAATCTTCCTCCAGCCATTTAAAAAACATCATGTTGAGTTCATCTATACTCTTTACGGAGGTAGGATCTATTGTGCTTAAGAATCTCATTCTCACCGTATGAAAGAATCTTTCTATTTTTCCTTTTGAATGAGGTGAAAAAGGCTCAGCGTGAATAAGAGATGTGCCTAGTGAAGCACAGATATATTCCAATTGACTGCTTCTATATATCTTTCCGTTGTCAGTGTAAAGCATTTTGGGTATCCCCCTTCTTTGCACCGCCTCTTTAAATGAGTCTCTTAAAGCTAAAAAATTCTGGGTATAGTAAAAGCGAGCATAGGTACAAAGCCTTGAAGCATCATCTATATATGCAATAAGGTACGTTTGTCTTTTTGTTTTACCTTCTTTAATATATGGCCCATACATGACATCAGTTTGCCACAGTTCATTGATGTATTCATGGGAAAACCTCTTTGTTTTACCCTCTTTTTCTTTATCTAGAGATTTTACAGGAATGTTTTTCAAAAACCTATAGAATGTCGAAAGGAATACTTTATCCGGTGATATTATTCCTTCTCCTATCAATGTCTCATAAAGAAGTTTGTTGGGCATTTCAGGATGTTCAAGCTTCTTTTGCTTTATTCTCTCTGAAAGTTCAAAGTCTATCTTTCTGTATTTGCCTCTGTCACTTCGATAACCCGGCTTTAACGCTTCTATACCACCTCTTAAATACTGATACAGCCACCCTCTAAGTGTCTTAGGAGTATATCTTCTCATTCCAAGATAAGGTATCTCAATAGGTTTATCGGAAAGAGCATCAAAATATTCTTTCTGATTTTTTACCTGTCCGTTTAACACCGGACTTATCAGTGAAAATCTCTTTAATGCTATAGCTTCTCTCGCTTTTTCATCAAGCATTTATATGTTCCCCCTTCACTTTTTTGATTTCTTAATCGTAATTTTAGCTCATATCTGGGGGACATTAAAGGAAAAAGCTATGTTGCTAAGAAAAAATCAAAATTTTTATTTAAATCTTTCATGTTTAATGCTAAAATTATGTGAGAGGGGCCAGAAATGATTTTTGGCAATGGGCATAAAACCGTTGGGAAAAGAGTGGTACAATGTTTATTATGTCCAAAATCTCTCTGGCCCTCTCTCTTTGAGAACTAACCTCGAATAACTTTATGTAAGGGTCTATTTGCCTTAATCCATATATGATAAAACTTAAATTATTCATTATCCTTTTGGTGTAAAAATATATATGCTGTCTTGAAAATAGTATGGTAGGGAAGTTTCTTTTTAAGTCATTTATGAAAGAACTGAGAGTTTTTTCTCTTGTAAGTGTCTCTTTTAAAGACTTTACAATCATATTGAAAGAATACTGAAAATGAGGAATACAGAAATCAGGGAGGTAGGAAAGAGTCCTTTTGCACACAGGGCATATATACCTTCTTATGGCTATTTTTACACAGTTAGGTCCATCTAAATAGTAACGGTAGTAAAAACCGTGCTTTTTTAGTTTTACTCTGCACTTGCAGTCAGAATGAGGGCATCTGTCTGGTGGGTCAGGAAAATTGTAATCTTTACTTCTTTGCAAATATTCTTCAATGTTATCAACATGAAAAATTATTTGCATAAAACAACATCTCCAATTAAAAAATTAATGCTAAAAGAATGTGATGAATTTTTTTCACATTCCTTTAGCATTAATTTTATCACAAGATTATTTAATCTGAAAAATTTTATCGGTTTTGGGCTGAATTAATTTGAGAAATGACAAAAAGATGAATACCAAGTAATTGAATAAATTGACGATGCCTTATTCCACATAAATTTTTATTATAGCTAGAATAAGGCGTCATTGTTGTTTTTTTATTTTTTGTAACTGCCAGAAAAAGCAAAATAAAAAATCAGAATGAATTGTGAAAGGAATAATATGTGTGTGAAAATAAAAACTTGTTTAATATTATTAAAACTATCTCTGTTATGATATAATAAAACAAAGGAGTATAGCAAATGAAGGAATTAGATATAAAAACTATAAAAAAGTTAATCTTGAAGGGACAGTGGTTTTTAAGTGAACATGCTTTAGATAGATTAATTGAAAGAAATTTAAGAATATCTGACGTTTTAGTTTCAATTTTAAACGGCGAAATCATAGAAACATATCCAGAAGACCCTCGTGGTTACAGTTGTTTGGTTTTAGGTAGGAAAGATGAGCTTTTTATTCATACTGTTTGTGGTTTTATAAAGGATAATTTGGTGATTATAACGGTTTATATTCCTGAACCGCCTAAATGGATAGATGAGAGAACGAGAGGAGGCAATGATTGTGAATAAATGCGTTAAGTGTGGCTGTGAAAAGTTAATAAAAACAAAAGTCACACTTGAAAAATGGATTAATGGAAAACTCATTGTTGTGGAAAATGTTCCGGCGTGGGTTTGCAAAGAATGTGGAGAAAAATATTTTGATGCAGAAACTACGTTAAAACTTGATGAGTATTTTTATGAATCAGTACCAGAGAAAATTATTGAAGTTCCTGTGTTTGAATATAAGGAAGGATAGAGTATTTATTATTTTATTAATTGTTTTAATAGAAGCAACAGAATTTGTTCTGTTTTATTTTTTACAGGAAATGTTTGCTCTGGCTCAAACCTAAGACATCGAGATACACTATAAAGTGTGTCTTTTTTTGTAAAATATAGTTTATCATTTTGTTTTTCTGAAGCGTGGTGTAGCGAACTCTGGAAGAAGCGAAGGGCCTGCGAAGCACGAAGAAGAATTTCAGTTAAAAAGCATGAAAAAAGAAAATTAGGAGGGGGTAAAGATGAAGAAAATACCCTATGGGATGTCCAATTTCAGAGCGATGAGAGAAGAAGGATACCTGTATGTAGATAAAACGATGTATATAGAGAAGATAGAGAATCTAAATAGCAAATACCTATTTTTCATAAGGCCGAGGAGATTTGGGAAAAGTCTATTTCTTTCCACATTAGAGAACTACTATGACATAAACAATGAAAAAGACTTTGAAAAATTATTTGGCGACTTATATATAGGGAAGAACCCAACAAAACTGAAGAACAGTTATATGATATTCAAGCTGAATTTTTCAGGCCTAAACACAGAAAACAAAGACAAACTAAAAGAGTCCTTTTTGTTAAGTATGAAAAATTCAATAAATGCTTTATTAGGCAGATACGAGGGTATATTAGAAAATACGGAAGAAATAAGGAAAAAAATTGACCAAATAACGGATATAAATGCAGTTATAATGACGATTATAAATGAAGTAAAAAAAGTAGGTAAAAAGATTTATCTAATAATAGACGAATACGACCATTTTGCCAATGACATAATAGCGATGGGGGATAATGAATTTTACAGAGAGATAGTGAGGGCATCAGGCTTTGTAAGAGACTTTTATGAGACATTGAAGATAGGGACAGAGAGTGTAATAGACAGGATATTCATAACAGGGATATCGCCAATAATGTTAGACGATTTAACGAGTGGATTTAACATAGCGTTAAACGTCACAATGGATTTAAGCTTAAATGAGATGCTGGGATTTACAGAAGAAGAAGTGGTGAAGATATTAGAAGAAGTAGGGATAGAGGAAAAAGAAAGAGAAAAATCATTAGAAGAATTAAAAGAATTATACGATGGTTATTTATTTAGTGCAGAAGCGGAGAAGAGGATATACAATCCCGACATGGTATTGTATTATCTTGACAGCATAGTAAGATACAAAAAACCGCCTAGAAATTTAATAGACGACAATGTAAAGACAGACTATGGCAGGCTAAACAGGCTTACAATGAATGAAGAGAACAAGGCATTGCTAGAGAGGATCATAAAAGAGGAAGGGATAGTAGCGGAGATAGTAACAAAATTTTCATTTGACAGGATGTACGATGAAGAATACTTTATTTCTCTTCTATTTTATATGGGCTTATTAACAATAAAAGATTACAGGTACAATATCTTAGAACTTGGCATACCTAATTACGTAATAAAAACAATGTATTGGGAGTACTTCGGTAGAAAATTAAAGGAAGAAAACAATATAAAATACGAAATGCTGGAAATAGCAAAAGCCATATGGGAAATGGCATTTGAAGGAAAAATAAAGAATTTTATAAAATTTATAAGTGAAAAAGTTCTAAAAGTATTATCCAATAGAGATACAATAAAATTTGATGAAAAGTATATAAAAATAATACTCTTTTCATACTTGACAATGAGTAACATATACAAGCCTATAAGTGAGAAAGAAACAGAGGGAGGTTATATAGATATTTATTTAGAAAAAGACATAAGAATACCAGATGTAAAATACGAATGGCTGCTAGAGCTAAAGTATGTAAAGAAAAGTGACGAAAAATATATTGATGAGGTAATAGAAAAAGGGAAAGAACAATTAAAGAGGTATCGTGAAAGTATGCAATTTAAAGATAAACAAAACTTAAAGAAAGCATTAGTGGTATTTATAGGAAAAGGAGATTACAAAATATTTGAAGATCAATGAGAAAGTTATCCAGCATAAAGAAGGAATAATATCAGACTTCAAAGGTTTACTACAATCTTTTTATGGAATATCATTCTATAAAATTATAAAAAATTCCTTTGGAAAAGAAGGAAAATGTAAATTTACGTCGAATATATATTATTGTTCACGTTAAATTTTGACATGATCCAATAAAACTTATAAGGCTGTTTCGGCGCCCATAAGTTTTATTGGTGGTAATAAAGCCTAAAAAAGGGAGGTAGTGCTTTTTAAGTACTTGCGTCCTGAGTGTGAGGTTTTATCTTTTTCGTGCTTTATTCTATAAGTAAGTAGGTAATAAATGATATAATATAGGTGAGATATGATGGAAACTGATAAAAATAAAAAGAATTTAAATGCCCCTCATGATAAAGGCTATAAATACCTACTTTCTCATAAAAAAGTATTTATTGAGCTTTTAAGAAGTTTTGTCAAAAAAGATTGGGTAAATGAAATAGACGAATCTAAAGTAATACGAATAAACAAATCCTTCATATTACAAGATTTTAAAAATAAAGAGGCTGATTTGGTTTATCAAGTAAAATTGGAGAATAAAGAAGTTTTCTTTTATATATTGTTGGAATTACAATCAAAAGTTGATTTTCAAATGCCATACAGATTGTTATTGTATATAATTGAAGTGTGGAGAGAAATTCTTAAAGATACGTCGTTAAATAGACAAAAAAGAAAGGATTACAAATTACCAGCAATTATTCCTATTGTGTTGTATAATGGAATTAATAGATGGACTGCTTGCTTGAGCTTTAAAGAAACGATAGATTCCTACGAATTGTTTGGAGAAAATATAGTAGATTTTAAATATATTCTTATCGACGTAAATAGGTATAGTGAGGAAGAGCTTTTGCAATTATCTAATCTTATAGGTAGTGTATTTCTACTGGATAGAAGGGTAGGCAGAGAAGAGTTAATAGAACGATTAAAAAAATTAACGGATGTGCTGAAAGATATATCAGAAGATGAGTTCATATTGTTGAAAAACTGGTTTTTATCAATTGTGTCTAGATTCTTACCTGAAGAAAGGAAAAGAGAGGTTAGAGAAATATTAGAAGGTAGTAAGGGGGTGGAATTTATGATTTCCAATTTAGAACGTACTCTTAAAGAAGAATTTATTAAAAAGAGTAGGAAAGAAGGAATAAAAGAAGGGTTAAGAAGAGGCAGAAAGGAAGGTAAAATAGAAGGTAAAATAGAAGGAATACTTGCGGTTTTAATAGAACAACTAAAAGAAAAATTTACGAATGTACCATCTGAATATATAGAAGCGCTTAAAAAATTAGATGATAATACCTTACTTCTTGTAGCTAAAGATATCTTAAAAATAGAAAAAATAGATGATTTAAAGAAATATTTGAATTAGTAGGGTTGTACCAATTATTTTTCTTTTATGAAAAGAAAAGTAATTATACGAAATCATAATTTCGTATAATTGGGATGGGCAGGGGGATTTTTTTATTTTTGTAGGAATAAATTTTAAAAATTTAATAAAGGAGCGAAAGAAATTGAGCACAAACAAGGGAATGAAAATAGTAATTGTTGGGACGGGTTACGTTGGTTTAACGACAGCGGTCATGCTTGCTTATATTGGACATAACGTTGTTGGGGTAGATATTGATGAAAAAAAGATAGAACTGCTCAAAAAAGGGAAAAGTCCAATACATGAGGCTGGTGTAGAAGAGCTATTAGCTAGTTTAAAAAATAATATTACTTTTACTACTGATTTAAAGCCTAATGTTGGCGAAGCAGATATTATTATGATTGCCGTTGGTACTCCAGCGAAAGTTAATGGAGAAGCAGATACACATTACGTAGAAGAAGTTGCTCGTACTGTTGCAGAAGGGCTAATAAATGGGCATACATATACTGTTGTTGTAAAGTCAACTGTGCCAATTGGTACTAATAGGCGTGTTGCTCATGTAATTAAAAAAACACTAGAAGAAAGAAATGTTAAATCTACTGTATATATTGCTTCAAATCCTGAATTCTTACGTGAAGGAATGGCGCTTTATGATAGCTTTTATCCAGATAGAATTGTTATTGGTTCAGAAGATCCAGAAGCTATTGAGATGCTCAGAAGAATGTATAGACCAATTTTAGAACAAACTTTTGACCCACCTCAAGCTATTCCTAGACGTGATGGGTACAGCCTTCCGCCCCTCATCACAACTGATCCTGTAAGTGCTGAAATGATAAAATATGCTGCCAACGCTTTTCTAGCGCTAAAGATAAGTTTTATAAATGAAATTGCTGGGCTTTGTGAAAAAGTAGGTGCTGATGTTACAGAAGTTGCTCGTGGTATCGGGTTAGATACACGCATTGGACTCCGTTTTTTAAATGCAGGTATAGGATGGGGAGGCAACTGTTTTCCAAAAGACACTGCTGCCCTAATTGCTGTAGGTAGAGAATACAACTATGAGATGCCTATTGTGGAAGCAGCACGGAGAGTCAATCAGATTCAGAGAGAGCGTACAGTTGAAAAATTACAGTCAGTGTTAAAAGGTGTACGAGGACGTACAATTGCAATTTTAGGTTTATCTTTTAAACCAGGTACTGATGATGTAAGAGAATCTCCGGCAATTGATATTATTAGGCTACTCATTGAAAGGGGAGCTTATATCCGTGCCCATGACCCTGTTGCCATAGAAAATGCGCGTAAAGCTTTCACTACTGAAGAACTTCAAAAAATAACATTTGTAAATGACCCTTATCTGGTAGCAGAAGGGGCAGATGCTGTACTTGTTGCTACGGAATGGCAGCTTTATCGTCAGCTTGATTTAAAACGCTTAGCCAGTGTGATGTGCACCCCTATATTACTTGATGGGAGAAATATTTACTTGCCTAAAGAAGCAAGAGAAGCAGGATTTACATACATGGGGGTGGGCAGATGAAACACGCTTTAGTTACAGGAGGAGCAGGGTTTATAGGAAGTTATTTGGTGGACAGGTTATTAAAAGAAGGATGGCAAGTCACTGTGGTTGACAATTTTGACCCATTTTATGACCCAGCTATTAAAAGAAAAAACATTTCTGCTCATTTTGATTCTAAGACATATCGGCTATTTGAAATAGATATACGAGATATGGAAGCACTTCAAGAAAAATTAACTGATGATTATGATGTAATAGTTCATTTAGCTGCAAAAGCAGGAGTTTGTCCTTCAATTAAAGATCCTATTGGATATTTAAGAAGTAAATGTGAAAGGAGCGCAAAATCTTCTAGAATTTGCACGGCAGAGAGGGATTAAACACTTTATCTTTGCCTCTTTAAAAAATTAATATTGGATTGCCCGGAATTTGGACTATTATTATGTACAACAGCAGGTATTTTATCATATATTGGTACAATTTGTGTAATGGATAAATTTTTAGGTTATGAGCTTCAACCACTCATAAAAGAGTATTTGTCAAAAGTTAGAGGTGTTTAGAAATGAAACCACAAGTTGATCCAGGTCATTATTTCAATAAGTCTTATGATACAAAAGAGCGTTTTATTAGTTATTGGCATCAAATTAATGAAATTATGGAATTAAATCCAAAGAAAGTACTTGAAATCGGGGTTGGGAATGGCTTTGTTTCCAAGTACCTCAAAGAGAGAGGAGTGAATGTGGTAACATTAGATATTGATGAAAGATTAAAGCCAGATGCAGTGGGAAGTGTTTTAGATATTCCATTTTCCGAAAGTTCCTTTGATGTAGTTGCGTGTTATGAAGTTTTAGAACACTTACCTTACGAAAATTTTAAGAAAGCCCTTTCTGAAATATTTCGAGTTTCCAAATCTTATGCAATTTTATCATTACCTGATGCGAGCAGAGTTTATCGTTTGTATGTTCATATTCCAAGAGTTGGAATAATAAAGAAATTGATTCCTTTGCCGCGATTACGACCGCCCGTTCACAAATTCGACGGAGAACATTATTGGGAAATAGGAAAGGCAGGTTATCCATTGAATAAAATAACGAAAGATATTGAAAGTGTAGGATTTAATATTGTAAAAACATATAGAGTGTTTGAGTATCCTTACCATAGATTCTTTGCATTGAAAAAATGAAATATATGTTATAGGATAAAAAATATAAGGTGGGCATATATATGAAAAAAATCGCGTACGCCATATGGCTTGAATGGCTGAATTCCCCAATTTTAAGGGGGCAAGTGATCGAAGTTTTAAAAAAGATGGGTAGAAGATGTCCAGATGATAAATTCTATCTGTTTGCGTTTCAACCACTCCATAGGGTCATATTACGCTATCGAGAATATTGTATTCTTAGTGAGGAGTTGAAAGATAATAATATAATTTTAATAACGATTCCCTCTTTAGTGCCGCCTAAATTTGACTGGTTCAATGCTAAATGGTATATGATTCCAATAATATTTTTGCAAAGTTTTCCAATTCTATTATTATTAACATTTATTAAAAAAATTGACATCCTACACTGCCGTTCATACCCTATAATGTTAGCCGCAATAACTATAAAAAAAATTAACAAAAACTTAAAAATCATTTTTGATCCTAGATCTCCTTTCCCTGAAGAGAATATAACTGCGGGTCGATGGACAGAGCAATCCTTTACATATAAAATGTGGAAGTACTTAGAAAAGCGATATTTAGAAGAATCGAATGTTACAATAGCAATTGCTAATACTTATGTTAAACATTTTAGAAAAATATCCTCTCAATCAAGTTTTGTAATTGTACCAAATAATGTGGATGTGGCAAAGTTTATACCAGATAACAGAATTCGTGCGAATTTTAGGTCAAAAATAGGGATAAGTGATGATGAAATAGTATTTACTTATTCTGGAAGTTTAGGTAATCATTGGAATAATCCGAAAGTTTACGCGGAATTTATAATTAAACTTAGAACACTTAATATAAAACATTGTTTTTTGTTCATAACGCCAGATATAAAAGAATTAAAGTATGTGTTTAACCAGTATGGGATTAAATCAGATGAATATTTTGCCATTTCTGCAGATTTACCTGATGTTCCCAAATATTTGGCAATGGCTGATTTAGGGTTAAATTTAATGGAAAAAGAGGATATTAGAGTTAGCATAAAAACAGTAGAATACTTGGCTATTGGATTACCAATTATTACTAATTCAAAAGTGCTTGGTGCAAAGGAGATTATAGAACAATATAATGTTGGATTGGTAATAGATGATCTTGAGAACATTGATTTAAGAAAAATAGAGAATATTGCGAGTAATAAAGATGAACTTTCATTGAGATGTAGGGAAGTAGCATGTAGGGTGTTTTCTACTGATAAAATTGCTAAACAATACCTAGAAATATATAATGAAATAATAAGGTGATATGCTATGAAAATTAGGAATCCAATAGTATCAACAATAATCCTAAATTTTGGATACGGCGTAAGTTCCGAAAAGATAAACCTACTCAAAAAGAGAGAATTCTATATTAAGGATATTAAAGGAGATGACATTAATTTAGAATAGACTTCATCCGACTAATACCCCTGACGAACTCAAAAATGTGATTTTGTCATTATTACAGTGCCCATGCCCCTCCCTGAGAATAAGACTCCGGATTTATATGTGAAAGACGCCGCTAGGACGGTTGGAAAATTTTGAAGATGGGCAGTTTGTTATCTTGGAAAGTACCACCTACCCCGGGACTACAGAAGAGGTTTTAATCTCCATCCTGGAAGAGGAAAGTAATTTGAAAGTCATCTGGGATTTTATGGTAGCTATTCTCCTGAGAGGGTAGATCCTGGGAATAAAAAATACAAAATTGAGAACACTCCAAAGGTTGTTTGTGGCTTAATTCCTGAGTTTACAGAGCCTGCATCATTATTATATGGCAGTATCATTGAAAAGGTTGTACCAGTGAAAGATTGCAGGGCTGCCAAAACTGTTAAAATGGTTGAAAATATCTTCAGGAATGTAAACATTGCCCTTGTTAACGAACGTGCACTAATCTTTGAGAAGATCGAGGGAGTATATAAGATAATCGCTGTTGATAATAATTCTGAAGTAGAAAGCAGAAACAAGTTGTTGAAATTGATATGGCATCATTTGTAGGTTTATTAGTAAAAAGAAAGGCCGTTGGGAATATAGGTTTTCCAAAGAAGGAGTTTTTTATTCACCATAATAATGTAGAATATTGTATACACCTTTGTACTATTGGGAAAATTCTACTCGTAGCTAAAAGTGTTGTAGTTTATAAAGAAGCTGCAAAAGGAGGAGTGAAAAAAGTTTTTTAGGTAGAAGAAGCAAGAGAATAGAATTTAATAAATTTTGGCTGTTATACTATAGCATGAGAAATCTTGTTTGGTTAGGAAAGCAGTATTCACACAATAAATTGCTGTTTTATATTCAAATGATAAAGAGGGTAGTTAGACCTATATTTGGAATCACTATATATGATGACCATTAAGTATAAGCATATAAAATTTGTCTTAAGTGCTTATTTTGATGGATTGAAAGGAAAATTTGATAATAAGAAGTCTAAAAGGATTTTATACGGAGAATAAGTTTTATTATGCCACATTTTCTGAATATGTTCCTACACCAGATGAGTATAAATTTGAAGGCAGAGAGGAAAACATACCTAAAATCTATAGAAAAAATAAAGGATTGCTTTGTAAAAAGATACAAAGACTTTGATTATTATTAGACAAGTTATAAAAAATGAATCGCAAAAGTTTGTAGAAGATTTGAAGAAAATTTTTGTGAGGGGAGAAAAATGAGCTATCCTAAAATCTACATCATTCTACTAAACTACGTAGGTAAATTAATCAAGGAATGGTGGGAAAAATGAATGTAACCTATCCAGAGCCTATTAATTCGAAGTCTTCTGCGATTAGAAAGTTTTTATCAGAATTTCTATTCTGGAGTACAGCATTAATTCTTATCTTAATTGCAGGTCTAAGACCAGTAGGATTAGATAGAGATTCTACTGCATACGCGACATTTATTCAATCAGTTACTGAAGTTAATTTTTTAGATAAAGAACCTGCTTTTTGGCTAATTAAATGGTTTAATGATGTTCTATTCCACGGCAACATTCACACATTCTTTTTGATTTTTGCTGCATTAGGTGTCTCTATTAAATTTTTAGCTATAAAAAGGTTATCAAAATTACCTTGGTTGAGTGTTATTGCTTATTTATCCATTTATTTTATTCTTCATGAAATGACTCAAATAAGAGTTGGTGTCGCAGCTGGAATTTTTCTATTATCAATTCCTGATATTTACAACAGAAATTTTAAAAGGTTCATTATAAAGGCTTTACTTGCTTCGTTGTTTCATTATAGTGCAATAATAATGGTTCCTTTATATTTCCTAAATCCCAGGAAAATAAGCATAATATATCTTCTATTGCCGATAACTGGTTTGCTTTTTGCGTATTTCAATTTATCAGAAATGCTTCTTACAAATTTTGTTGGTGTACTTCCAGAATTTTTAGCTTACAAAATACGCACATATTTATCATTATTGAAGTTAGGAGAACATTCGAAAATAAATATTTTAAATTTCTATTATTCTTCTTTATTAGTAGTTTTATATTTCGGCTTGTTTTGCTATGTAATGAATAAGATTAAATTTACCTACGACATACTTTTTATAAAAATATTAGGTATAATGTTATTTATGTTTTATTTCTTTTCTCCTTTACCTGTTTTTGCATTTAGAATTTCGGAATTTTTTGGTGTTATTTCAATAATTTTGTTACCAAACTTGGTGCTGTACTTTAAACAAAAGGAAATTCTTTTACTTTTGATAATCTCACATTTTGTTTATTATTTCTCCAAAACAATTAGATTATTAAATTTAAATATGTAAAAACATACTGGAGGTAAAATTAATGGTCAAAATATTTGGAGTGATAGTAACTTATAAACCAGATATGGCGGTTTTAGAAAAGTGCATCCATAGTCTAAAAAATCAATTGGCAAAAATCATTATAGTAGATAATACTCCCGGTAAGTGTGAAATGCTTGAAAATCTTAAAACATTCCCTAATATTGAAGTTATATACTTAGCTGATAACTATGGAATAGCTTATGCTCAAAATGTAGGAATAAAAAGAGCCTTAGAAGAAAAAGCAGATTACATATTACTTTCTGATCAGGATACAGTTTATCCACATGATTTTGTAGAAAAGATGCTGGAGTGTTTTAAAGATGAAAAAGTAGCTGCGGCTGGCCCACTTTATTTAGATAGAATTACTGGAAAAATTCAACCTTTTGTTAAAAAAGGCTTGTTTGGTTTTAAAAAAGTATATCCTAAATCAGGGAAGCACGAAGTCTTACAATTAATCGCTTCTGGAACTATAATAAAAGCTAAATGTTTAGATGATATTGGATTGTTTAATAATGATTTATTTATTGATTGGGTTGATTTTGAATGGTGCTGGCGAGCCATAATAAGAGGGTATAAGATAATTGGAAACGCTGATGTGATAATTAATCATAGATTAGGAGATAATGTTAAGAATATTGGATTTAAAATACTGACTCAAAGGAGCCCTCTACGACATTACTATATTACAAGAAATGCTGTTTACTTAGCTTTTAGATGTAATAGTTTGGGTGTTATTCTCAGAGTTACATTATTTTTGAAATCTTTCAGATATATATTAGGCTTTTCAATATTTATGAAACCACACACTAAAAACTTAAAATACACTCTCAAAGGCTTTTATCATGGAATAATTGGGAGGTTAGGTAAACTAAATGAAAAATCTTAATGTATCTATAGTACTATTCAAAAACAATCCAGATGCAGTTAAAAAAGCAATTAATAGCTGTCTGTTATCAAAATTAATTCATAATCTTTACCTAATAGACAATTCACCAACAGATGAATTAAGCGAATTGTCTAAGTTAGACCATAGAATTATCTATATTTTTAATAACACTAACATTGGCTTTGGAAAAGCTCACAATATAGCACTTAGGAAATCAATTGAAGAAGATATACCATATCATCTCGTTTTGAATCCAGATGTATATTTTGAAAAAGGAGTTTTAGAAGAACTTTACAATTTTATGGAAAATAACCCGGATGTAGGACTTATAATGCCAAAAGTTTTATATCCAGATGGTAAATTGCAGTATTTATGCAAGTTACTGCCGACACCAATAGATTTATTTGGAAGAAGATTTTTAAATTTTGGCCCATTTAGAAAATTCATAGAAAAGTGGAATGAAATCTATGAGTTAAGATTTACTGGCTATGATAAAATTGTGGAAGTTCCATATTTATCAGGATGCTGTATGTTCTTGAGAACAAACATATTAAAAAAGGTTGGTTTATTTGATGAAAGATTTTTTATGTATTTAGAAGATACGGATTTAACAAGACGCATTCATAAAGTTGCTAAGACTATTTACTTCCCTTACGTTCATATATATCACGAATATGGAAAAGGTTCATACAAAAATTTTAAGCTTCTTTATTATCACATTGATAGTGCTATAAAATACTTCAATAAATGGGGCTGGTTTTTTGATAAAGAAAGAGACATTATAAATAGACTTACGTTTCAAAAAATTAGGATACATGTTAAAAAGTAAAGTAGTTTAAAGTTAGAATTTTTAAAATGAGAATTTAAATGGTTGAACATCAATTGCTCTTTTTAATTTGGTACGTATAAGTTAATTGACTCAAGGGGGATGAATTCATGATAAAGGGATAATACTGGCAGAAGATTCGGGGACAAGATTGTACTTGTTAGCGATAATGACCAGCAAACAGTTATTGCTAGCATATGGCAAGCCGATGATTTACTGCCCATTATCTACACTTATGCTTGCTGGAATAAGAGATATCCTGATAATTACTTCATATGGTTTATCGAATTTCAAGAAACTTTCAGGTAGTGAAAGCCGGTTTAGGATTGGTTATATTTTTACAGAGAAAATATTTGAATGAGAAACTAGAGAGAGCTTTAAATGGAGGAGTTTTTGGTGTAATAATTAATTTTAAAGTAAAAAGCCTAATTTTATGAAAAATAAGACTCACGGTAATATGTCAATACCTTAAAATTGGAAAATAAAATTACGGTTCTATAATAAATGTTGGGGTGAATAAAAAGGATCTAAAAAACAGAGCACTTATTCTGAATGCCTGCTATAATAGAAGTGGAAAAACAATCTAAAAAGGAGGCATCAGAATAAGTGCAAGGTAATTATATCACAAAATTCTTAAAATCTGAAGAGGTAATTTGGGAAGGTGTCATAGAAAATGACAGTAGAATAGAGCTGCATATTAAGATGAAACAGAAGCCACATATTTGTCCAAGATGTGGGGAGGTAACATCTAAGATTCATGATTACAGAGTACAAAGGATAAAAGATGTACCGCTATTCGGGAAACCAACAGTGATAGTACTAAAAAAGAGGAGATACGTTTGCAGCCATTGTGGCAAGAAGTTCTATGAACATATAGACTTTTTGCCACGCTATCACAGAATGACCAACAGATTATCTTTTTACATACTACAACAACTAAAAAAACAGCAAAGCATGAAAGATATATCTGAAATTACAGGAGTATCAATTACGACTGTGATGAGACTTTTAGACAGAGTAGGAGTAGAACCCGATTATAAAACATTACCGGAAGTTATCAGTATAGACGAATTCAAAGGGAACTCCGGAGGCAGAAAATATCATTGCATTATTGTAGATCCAAAAGAAAGAAAAATATTAGATATTTTAAAAGACAGGAAAGAGGAAAATTTAAGTGAATATTTCAAAAGATTTAGAGACAGGGATAAAGTAAAGTGGGTTATTATAGACATGTGGAAGCCGTTTTCAGATACAGTAAAAAAATATTTCAAAAGAGCTAAAATAGCAATAGACAAATTTCATTTTACAAGATACATATATTGGGCAATAGAAAATGTAAGAAAAAGAATACAAAAAGAATTACCAGACAATAAAAGAAAATATTTTAAAAGAAGCCGTAAGCTACTTCTTGCAAAGTATGATAATTTAACACCAGAACAAAAAGAAGAATTGGAAGTAATGTTCTGGTGCAGTGACGACTTAAGGATAGCATATCTTCTAAAAGAAGAATTTAATGATAAAGTATTAAAATGCAAGAATTCAAAGGAAGCAAAAATAGAATTAAAAAGATGGATACAGTTAGCTAAAGAAAGCAAAATTGATGAATTCAAAAGATGTGTACAAGTATTTAACCGTTGGTTTGAAGAAATAGCAAATGCCTTTGACATACCTTACACTAATTCTGTGATAGAAGGTTATAACAATAAGATTAAGGTACTCAAAAGGATAGCATATGGTTACAGAAATTTTTATCGATTCAGAAAAAGGATATTGTATTGCAATGCTTGAATACTATTTTTAGTGGTGAATGATATTCAAGGATATTATATAGCTTTGATAAAAAGGCATAGATAAATACCTACCCATATTTCTAGTTATATCTCTTATCATAATCAATAATTTACAAATATTACTGTATCATGTAATAAAATTTATAGGTGGGCATTCAGAAAAAATACCCACCCCAACTATTGACAAAGAGCCTGAAAAAATAAAACCCTCCTGGTAAAAAAGAAAGTGAAAAGGGAAAACAATAACCAGGAGGGTGATACACATGAACAAAGTACAGAAACTACTTTTAGTCCACAGTTCCGATATAATTTTTGTCGGGATCGATGTAGCTAAAAAGACCCATTATGCAAGAATAATAAATCACATAGGACTTGAAGTAATAAAACCCTTCAAATTTAAAAATAGCATAGATGGATATGAACGTCTAGTATCCAAAATACTTGAAGCCAAAGAAAAATCGAAAGCGACAAAAATATTAATAGGTTTCGAACCAAGCGGTCATTATTGGAAGCCACTTGCATGGTTTTTAAAAGAAAAGGGATATACAGTAGTGATAGTAAACCCATATCATGTAAAACAAAGGAAAGAAGAGGAGGATAATAGTCCATCAAAAAACGATAGAAAGGACGCGTTAATAATTGCAAGACTAATAAAAGAAGGGAAATTTCTAAACTGTCTTTTACCTCAAAACACATATGCAGATTTAAGAAACCTTTCAGTTGCAAGGAAGCAGTTAATAAAGAAACTAAACAGTGTAAAGAATAAAATCATTGCAATATTAGACGAATACTTTCCTGAATTTGAAGAAGTATTCAAGAATTTGTGGGGGAAAGCAGCCTTATGGGTATTGAGGAACTGTCCATTTCCCAGCATGATACTTAAACTGAGCAAAGAAGAAATAGCAGGGAAGCTAAAGAAAGCCACTAGTAACAGGGTAGGCATGAAAAGGGCAGAAAAGCTCATTGAAGCAGCTAAAAGGTCAATAGGTGTAAAAGAAGGGATAAAAGGGGCACAAATACGTTTAAACATTTACCTTGACGAATTAGAATTTTTAAAAACACAATTAGAAGCCATAGAAAAAGCCATGGAAGAACTACTCAAAAAAATAGACATAGCAGAATATCTGTTAAGCATTCCAGGCATAGGAGTAATAACAGTAGCAGGATTTTTAGCAGAAGTAGGGGACATAGGGAACTATACACACTATAAACAGATCCAGAAACTTGGGGGATTAAACATAACGGATAACCAATCAGGGAAACACAGGGGGAAGGCCAAGATATCCAAGAGAGGGCGTCCTGAGTTGAGAAATCTTCTATACAAAGCAAGCCTGACATTAGTAGCCAAAAACAAAGAATTTAAAGCACTTTACAACTACTTTTTGAGAAGGCGAGAAAACCCTTTAGAGAAGAAACAAGCATTAATTGCGATTTCAATAAAACTCATAAGAGTTATGTTTACGCTTGCTAAGAAGAAAGAAAAATACGATTCACAAAAAGTACTTGGAGAATATCGTATGAAGCAAATAAAGGAATTAGTAGCCTAGGGAGCATGAAATCAATTTAGAGCAAATAAGGTTGGGGAAGCTGTAGTACCCCTATAAGGGCAAGACCCTGAATACGAGTAAGAAGCTCCCCAAAAGCCCTCAAAGGCAGGAGGAAGGAATGTAATTAAGGGCATGACCCTGAGAGACATGATAGGGTAGTCGAGGGCTAAGTAAAGAAACATAAAAATATGCTAATAAAAGGCAACTTTAAAAGTAGAGTTGCGTAAGGGAGGTGTTGTGTTGTTTTAAAAAGGCTTTATTTGAAAAAGGTAAAAAGAGCTCAAATTTAGTAAAAAAATGAGATTTTTCAAGCTTGATTGAGCTAAGTTACAAAATATTGAGATAGTGGGGGTTATTTTTGGTTTATAATTTTTAATATTAACATCTTTGTAGAAAGATCTTCCAAGGGCTATAATGGAAACAGTGGCAACAGGTAAACCTATTATTGCCACAAATGTAAGAGGGAATAGAGATTTAGTTAGAGATGGTATCAATGGATACTTGGTTCCTGTAAATGATATAGAAGCAATAGCTAAAGCAATTACAAAATTAGCCGAAAATAAAATATTGAGGACCAAAATAGGAGAAGAAGGTAAAAGAATTATACAAAATTATGCTATTGAAAAAGTTTTAAAAGAAATGGATGAGATATACAGTCTGTATTTATAATAATGAAATTTTCTAAGTAGCAATTGGGCATAAATTTTAATATGTCGTTATGCATAGCATTTTCATAAATTCTTTAAATTAAGTAAATTTATTGTCTTCATTGTAGACTTATTATTAATCCATGCAGGTTTTATACTTGCTTATATTATCAAATTTGGAATGAATCCACCAATTGTGAATCTTGAGCCTTATTATGAATTAATTCCTGTAATTACGTTATCTGCTATTATTGGTTTATATACTATTTCACGAAAAAGCTATGGGGATATAGTATTTTCATTAATTCTTTCTTTATTGCTATTGCAGGTTATAACAGTAGCCTCAACATTTTTTATAAGGCAGTTTGCATTTCCACGAAGTATATTTTTTATAGCTTTTGGAGTTCAGCTTGTATTGTTGTCCCTGTGGAGATATTTAGTACAAAATGTAAGAAAATATGTACATGGCGAGAAGAAAATAATGATTGTAGGTGAAAAAGAAGTAGCAGAAAAATTAGCAAAGAAATTAATTTCAAGTTCCAGAGGTTGGTTTGATATAAAGTACATAATAAGTCCTCAAAGATATGATGAGATTATCAACCACATTAACGAAGTAGACGCAATATACATATGCAGTGACGTTGATGAGAATCTTAAGACCCGTCTTTTTTATTAAGAAACATCTTTTTATTGTCCCAAATCTAAGAGATATTCTTTTAGTAAAATCGCAATTTGTGCAATTTGATGATGTCCTTGCTATAAGTGTGAATTACCCTTCCTTGACCAATGAAGATAAATTGATTAAAAGACTTTTTGATATTATCTTTTCACTAATTGGCATATTGGTTACTTTGCCGCTAATGATTATAATTGCTGTATTAATTAAGGCAACTTCACCCGGTCCAGTGATTTATAAGCAGTTAAGAGTAACAGAAAAAGGCAAGAAGTTTAATGTGTATAAGTTTAGGACGATGGTCAAAGATGCTGAAAAGATGACAGGACCTGTTTTAGCTACAGAGGACGATCCGAGGATTACAAAAGTAGGTAAGATATTAAGGGCAACTAGACTTGATGAACTACCTCAATTATTTAATGTTTTGAAAGGCGATATGAGCTTTGTAGGTCCCAGACCTGAAAGGCCATATTTTGTAGAACAATTTGAAAAGCAGTATCCTTCATACAAGTACAGGCATAATGTAAAGGCAGGGATAACAGGTCTTGCGCAGGTATTTGGAAAGTATACGACAGATGTAGATGACAAATTAAGATTGGACCTTATATATATCACAAATTATTCTTTGTGGCTTGATATTAAGATAATATTATTGACGTTAAAAACTATATTTATGAAAGAGGCTTCTTCTGGTGTAAGAAGGGAGATGGAATTAGAAGAGCTGTTGAAGTCTTTGAATTATAATGTCTACAGTGAATTAGGGATTACAAAAATAGACAAGTAAGGAGATATGTACGATGAAAGTTTTAGTCGCAGGTGGTGCAGGGTTTATAGGCTCGCATATAGGAGATTTGCTGATTGAAAATGGTTATGAAATTGTGATAGTGGATAATCTTTCAACAGGAAAAGAAAAATTTATAAATAAAAAAGCCATTTTTTATAAAAAAGACATCACAGATGATGACTTGTATGAAATATTTAGAAAAGAAAAACCTGATTATGTGATACATCAAGCAGCTCAAATAGATGTACAGAAATCAATTGATAATTCTGTATTTGATGCGAAAGTAAATGTACTAGGGACAGTAAATATACTGGAATGCTGCAGAAAAAGTGGTGTTAAGAAGATTATATATGCTTCATCGGCGGCAGTATATGGAAATCCTGAGTATCTTCCTATTGATGAAGGACATAAAATAAATCCCATATCCTCCTATGGCATATCAAAACACACTGCTGAACATTATTTTGAAGTATATAGTCAATTGTATGACTTAAAATATACGATTTTACGTTATGCAAATGTGTATGGGATAAGACAGGACCCAAAAGGAGAAGGCGGAGTAATATCTATTTTTACAGATAAAATGCTTAAAGGCGAAAGGCCTGTTATTTTTGGAGATGGAAACCAAACGAGAGATTTTGTTTATGTAAAAGATGTGGCTAAAGCTAATCTTCTGGCATTGGAGAGAGGAGATAATGAGGTTGTAAATGTAAGCACGAACAAGCCCACGAGTATAAATGAGCTTGTTGATATGATGAATAAAATCATGAATACCTCTTTAGAGCCTATTTATACAGAGCCACGAAAAGGAGATATAATGCATAGTTATCTTGATAATAAAAAGGCATTAGATGTGCTTGGATGGAAACCAGAGTATAGTTTGGAAGATGGATTAAGGGAAACAATTGAGTATTATAGAGGGAGATATGTAGGTTTGAAATTACTTTAATATAGTTACAAGATAATAATATAACAAAGAAAGGATGAAAATATGAAGACAATACTAGTTACAGGTGGAGCCGGATTTATAGGAAGTAATTTTATCAGGTATATGTTATCAAAATATAAAGATTACAAAATTATAAACCTTGATAAACTTACATATGCAGGAAATCTGGAGAATTTGAAAGATGTAGAAGATAATCCTAACTATACTTTTATCAAGGGAGATATATGTGATAAAGAGCTTGTAGAAGAGATATTTTCACAGGATATTGATTATGTAGTCAATTTTGCAGCAGAATCTCATGTAGACAGAAGCATTATGGACCCTGAAATATTTGTAAAAACCAATGTGTTGGGTACAGTAACTTTGCTTAATGCTGCGAAAAAAGCATGGGAAGAGGGAGATAGTTTTAAAGAGGGGAAAAAGTTTTTACAGGTATCGACAGATGAAGTTTATGGTTCTTTAGGTGAGACAGGCTATTTTACAGAGACTACACCACTTGACCCTCATAGCCCATATTCATCAAGTAAAGCAGCGGCTGATTTAATAGTCAAAGCTTACTATGATACATATAAAATGCCTGTAAATATAACAAGATGTTCAAATAATTATGGTCCATATCAATTTCCTGAAAAACTGATACCCTTAATGATAAATAATTGTTTAAATAAAAAACCTCTTCCTGTTTATGGAGATGGGCTTAATGTGAGAGACTGGCTTTATGTGGAAGACCATTGTAAAGCGATAGATTTGGTTCTTCATAAAGGAAGAATAGGAGAAATATACAATATTGGAGGTAATAATGAAAAGACAAATATAGAGATAGTGAAGTTAATTGTAGCATATATTCACGACAATGTAGATCCAACTGTAGATGAGAGCTTGATTACATATGTGGCAGATAGGAAGGGACATGATAGAAGATATGCTATTGATGCGACAAAAATTAAGGAAGAGTTGGGATGGTATCCTGAAACTAAATTTGAGGAGGGAATTAAAAAAACGATAGAATGGTATCTTAAAAACAGAGAATGGCTTAAAAATGTTACATCTGGAGAGTATCAAAAATATTACGAAAGAATGTATTCCAATAGATAGGGGGAAATGCAAAATGAAAGGTATAATTTTAGCGGGTGGGTCAGGCACGAGGCTTTATCCTATAACAAAAGCCATATCAAAGCAAATTTTACCTATTTATGATAAGCCAATGATATATTATCCTTTATCTGTTCTTATGCTTGCAGGAATTAGAGAAATACTGATTATTTCCACTCCTAGAGATATAAACACCTTTGAAGAGCTTTTAGGAGATGGAAGTCAGTTAGGATTGCACTTTGAATATGCTGTACAGGAGGCACCTCGTGGTATAGCTGAAGCCTTTATCATTGGAGAAGATTTTATTGGCAAAGACAACGTTGCTCTTATATTGGGCGATAACATTTTTTATGGCTATGGATTTACTGAAAGACTTGAAAGAGCTGCGAGCAGAAAAGAAGGAGCTACTATATTTGGCTATTATGTGAGCAATCCAAGTGATTATGGTGTTGTAGAATTTGATGAAAACTTTAATGTTATATCAATTGAAGAAAAACCAAAACATCCCAAGTCCAATTATGCTGTACCTGGGCTTTATTTTTATGATAATGAAGTGATTGAGATAGCTAAAAGTATTAAGCCCTCTGCAAGAGGAGAACTTGAGATTACCTCGGTTAATAATGAGTATCTAAAAAGAGGAAAACTCAAAGTTGAATTATTGGGCAGAGGGATGGCATGGTTTGACACAGGTACACCGAGTGGTCTTTTAAATGCTGCTAATTTTGTTGAAGCGATTCAAACGAGACAGGGACTGTATATTGCTTGCATTGAAGAAATTGCTTATAGGAAAGGCTTTATAGATAAGGAACAGCTATTAAAACTTGCTGAACCTTTGAAAAAAGTTGAATATGGGAAATATCTTTTGAAATTAATAAATGAAGAGGAAAATGATGCAATCAAAGAAGTAGCGGCTACAAGTGAGATCTTTTATTAAAAGGAGTTGATTTGGCAGAATGAGGCTACTTATTACAGGGGCTAGAGGGCAATTAGCTTTGCAACTTCGCTCAATTATAGAAAAAGGCAGAAGTGAGATTGGGGAAATAGACCCCATATATAAAGAGGCTGTAATAAAGTATACATCTCATGATGAACTGGATATTACTGATTTAACAAGTGTTTTAAGATTCGTGGATGAGTATAGACCAGATATTATAATAAATTGTGCAGCTTATACTAATGTAGATAAATGTGAAAGTGATATTGGCACTGCTTTCAAGGTAAATGCTATAGGACCAAGGAATCTGGCAATGGCAGCTCAGAGAGTTGGAGCGAAATTATTACATGTATCTACAGATTATGTTTTTAATGGTGTAGGAAATGTTCCTTTTAGGGAATATGATATTCCAGAGCCGATAAATGTATATGGAAAGACAAAGCTTCTTGGGGAACAGTATGTAAGAGAATTTTGTAATAGATATTTTATAGTAAGGACGGCATGGCTTTATGGGAAATACGGGAGAAATTTTGTATACACTATCCTGAAAGCAGCAAAAGAAAAAGGATATTTAGAAGTGGTGAATGATCAAAAAGGGAATCCAACAAATGCGGAAGATTTAGCACATCACATTTTAAAACTGGTGCTTACTGAAGAATATGGAATATATCATTGTACGGGAAATGGCGAGTGCAGTTGGTATGATTTTGCCTGTAAAATTGTAGAATATGCGGGAATAGATTGCACTGTAGTTCCTATCACTTCTGATAAGATAGATAGACCTGCCAAAAGGCCTTTTTATTCCTCTCTGGATAATATGATGTTAAGATGTACTATTGGGGATAAAATGAGAAACTGGAAAGATGCGTTAAAAGCTTTTATTGATGATTTGAAAAATACAGAACAGGAGGGCTGATATGGGAAAGTTTAAGTTCATAGAAACAGAGATAGAAGGATTGTACATAATAGAGACGGGAATTTTTGAAGATAATAGAGGTTATTTTATGGAATCGTACAATTGCAGAGATTTCAAAGCAGCAGGGATTGATGCAGTGTTTGTACAGGATAATCAATCGAAATCCAAAAAAGGTGTTTTAAGGGGATTGCATTTTCAGAAGAAACATCCGCAGGGCAAACTGGTGAGAGTTTTAAAGGGAGAAGTTTTTGATGTAGCAGTTGATTTAAGAAAAAACTCCAAAACTTATGGTAAATGGGTAGGGGTTATTTTGTCTGACAAAAACAAAAGGCAGTTTTATATTCCAGAGGGGTTTGCCCATGGTTTTTTAGTTTTGTCTGATGAAGCAGAGTTTTTTTATAAATGTACCGATTTTTATTATCCTGATGATGAGGGCGGGATAATATGGAATGACCCTGATATAAATATACAGTGGCCATTGGAGGGTATTGAAGAAATAATTTTATCTGAAAAGGATAAAAAGTGGCCAAGATTAAGAGATTTGGAGGAATGGACATAGAAGTGTATAAAAAATATTAGGTAAAGGATGATGCAAATGATAACAGGTGTTATTATGGCAGGAGGAAAAGGCGAAAGGTTTTGGCCCAAAAGCAGGATAAAAATGCCTAAGCAGTTTTTGAATCTTTACGGGGACAAAACTATGATTCAGCAAACAGTGGACAGGCTAAGGAGAATTATGCCTGTGGAAAATATTTTTGTTGTTACTAATATGGATTATGCAGGAATAATTAGTGAACAAATTCCTGATTTACCAACAGAAAATATATTAATAGAGCCTATGGCTAAAAATACTGCGGCTTGTATAGGCCTTGCAGCACTACATACAGAAAGGCTTGATAAAGAGTCTATAATGGTTGTTGTTCCTTCTGATCATGTCATAAAAGACGAAGAAACATATATTGAAATATTAAAAACAGCGATAGAAAAAGCAAAAGCAGGGGATAATCTTGTGACAATAGGTATAAAACCTACGCGTCCTGAAACAGGATATGGTTATATAAAATTTAGGAAGATGACGAAAGAGATAGTAAATGGGAATCCCGTACATAAGGTAGAGAAATTTGTAGAAAAACCTGGTTATGAGCTAGCAATAAAATATGTAGAGAGCGGAGATTATCTTTGGAATAGCGGCATGTTTATATGGAAGACATCCTCAATATTAAGAGCTATAGAAAAGTACATGCCTGAGTTACATAAAGCGTTGGAGAATATAAGGGAAAATCTTGATTCAGAGGATATAGAAAGGGTATTATACGAAGAATATTCAAAGCTTGAAAGTATATCAATAGATTACGGCGTAATGGAAAAGGCCAAAAATGTATACGTAGTGCCAGGAGATTTTGGGTGGGATGATGTGGGGAGCTGGACATCTATAGAGAGATTATACGAAAAAGATGAAAATGGGAATGTAATAAGAGGCAATGTAGTAAGTGTAGATACAAAGAAATGTATTATAACAGGTGGTGAAAAACTCATTGCAACCTTAGGTATAGAAGATGTAGTTATAGTTGATACAGAAGATGCACTTTTAATTTGCTCAAAAGATAAGGTACAGAATGTGAAGGAGATATTGAAGGAGTTGAAAGAGAAAAAGAGTGAGTATTTGTAATATTATTGTGACTCTTCTAAGGGTAACAGTTACAGAATGAGAATTTGAAAAAAATAAATTTAAAGAGACAATAAAAAGGCAAAAAAAATTATAAATACTTCCCTTTCATAAATTTTTAGGTATGTGAATACGATATATGGGAAATAATTATCATGGAGGTTATAGACATAGGAAGGGAAGTATGATAATATGTTAATAAAGAGACAAGTATGTTTTGTTATAAAAGAAGGTGAAAACATGTTTGATAAGGGGTTAACAGTTAATTTTATTTTTGGGTTTATTAGTGATTTTAAGGGATATGAATCTCTCGATCATATTGGTATTGATGCAGGTAATAAAAAATATATTAGTGGAGAAAGTTTAAAATCAATGATTCGTGGATTTTATATTGAATATGGACAACAAGGTCTTGTTGATGATATTAAAGAGTTTTTTGATTGGCTACTGAATAATTTGAAAAATGATAGGCAAACAATAAAGGAAAACAATTATGAATGTTTGTATGAGGGATATGACAGAGTAGAAAAATTATTGAAAGATAAGTGTGATTATATAGTTAACTATGATTATTTAAATTTGCTAAATTATGATTCATTACAAAGATTAAGGAAAATACTTTTTAGTTATAAAGAGGAATACTCACTTTTCCAAAATTATCAAAAAGATATTGTTTTTTACAACGACTTGTTAACTTGGTATGAAGATATACCTGAAGATTTAATTAAGTTTATTAAAAATTTGTATACTAAGCAATTTGAGGATTATTTAAACGCTTATATAATAAAGGATGCATTGGAAATACAGCGATACAGTGATGAGTATAATTTTGCTGCGTAAAAGGGGTGTTTTGATGGAAGATAAATATAAAGAATTTATAAAAAATGTAGAATTACTCAGTATATATTTATCTGAGTTGAATTGTAAACGTTCCAATGACAATACTAAATTCCAAAAAGGTATAAATATAAATTTTAATTATTCTTTTGAAGTGGAGGAAATAAAAGAAAAAGGCTTTAATAGTAAAGCAATTTTTAAGATAATTGGTATCACAGAAAATGTAAATGTATTAGAAATATATGCTGAATTTAGAGTTCTATATGGGTTAAAGGCTGCGTTAGAAATTGATAAAGAATTAATAGAGAAATTCGTTAAAGTTAATTTGCCTTTGAATATTTGGCCTTATGCTCGTGAATTGATTTCTTCTATGACAATAAGGATGGGATTGCCGCCGCTTATTTTGAATACATATAAGATAGTTTAGGTGAAGTTATTATGGGATATAAGATCCAGAGGAGAAAGATAAATTACCAAGCTGGTCATATAATTAAAAAGCTTGGTGATTTTTTATTAAAAAATAAGGAATTTTTCGATTTATTTATAAAGATTATAATCGATGAGAAAAAGAGTTTAATGGAAACAAATGTAAAAATTTTAGTCGATAGATTTGTAATTGCAAAGGTTATAAAAGAGGAAGAGGCTGATATTTTTTTAAAATTATACTTTGATTTTCAGCATTATGAAGAGAAAGGGAATTTGCTGGAATACATAGCTCAGAAATTAGGACCTTTTGGTTTAGAAGGGAGAAACTGTGACTATTCGTGCAGGAGTAATTTCATTTATGATGAAAAACAGATAGGAAATGCTGATTTTGACTTGATATTTTTTAATAGAGAATCTGCGGAGTATTATAAGGATTGCATTTATATAAAGGAAGATGAGGGTGAATTTATTGAATGTAAAACGGATGTTAGGACTTTTATAAGTGAAGAATTATCTCATACAAGTCAAAAAAAGTTAAATTTTATTAAAAGTGTATATCAATCTCTTAAAGCAAATCCGAAATGTTTGTTTTTTATTGCTACGTTTAGAAAAAATGTTGCTATTTACGAAGATATTTTAAAGAAAAATAATTATGAATTTATATCAATAATTAGTGGGAAGGAGCTATTAAACAAAGTTTAGTGAGAGAATTACTTGTGTTATTGTTCTGATATTTTTTGTAAAAATAAAATAAGTTTAAATATATCTTGATAGATGTAAATAGGTATACGAAAGAGGAGTTATTGAGGCTGGAGAATTTAGTAGCGTCTGTATTTTTATTAGAACAGAAGGCAGAATTCGAAGAAATGATGACAAGACTTAGAGAATTGTCAAACACGTTAAAGAAATTGGATGAAGATGAGATTTTGTTATTTAAAGCATGGTTTAAAAAGATATTAATGGCAAGGATGCCAGAAGAAGAGAGAAAAAATATAGAAAGAATAATAGATGAAAATGAGGAGGTGGAAGAGATGATATCAAATCTTGAGAAGACTATATTGCAAGAGATGAAAGAACGAGAAAAGATAGGTATGAAGAAAGGTATGAAAAAAGTTATGGAGAAGGGTATGGAGAAAGGTATGGAGAAGGGTATAGGGGTGACTGTTCTTAAATTGTTAGAGAAAAAGTTTGGAAGTGTTCCTGAAGAATATGTGAAGAAAATAGAGGGAGCAGGTAAGGAAACGTTGCTTAAGATTGTCGATAAAATATTTGAAATAGATAAAATAGAAGATTTGGAGAGGTTTCTGACCAACTCATAACAGACTATACGGTAGAAAAGAACATAAAAAACGATGTAGAGCTTTTAAAAGAAAGACTACCTATTGTCAAACAAAATACCGATTTTAGAATTTGTTTTTATATCCCTGTATCTTTGGGGTTGTCTCTGTCCTATTCAAGCAAACTAAAATTATTTCTGTACCGATTAAACTCTGGTTCGGGTATTACTGTACCGTCTTTTTTTACTTTACAAAAGTTTATTGCGTACCGCCCCGCATTTTTCCCCGTTCTATTTCTATAAGCAAGTTGAACAAGCTCTTCAGACGGAACTACCCAGTAAGTATCAATATGTTCAGAGTAGAAAATGAAAAAGTAGTTTGGTCGGGGATTGAGGAGAGTGTTTTTGTATGGTTAAAGATTACAATGTCAAATATGAAATAAAAAAGGATTGGTGGCTAATTGGCATTATCATATTAATATGGATTTTTACATTTGCCATTTTTGGACGTTTACCGGCTAAAATTCCAATGCATTGGAATATTTATGGTCAAGTAGATAGGTTTGGTTCAAAAATTGAGATATTTATTTTGCCTGTCATTATTACAGTAATATACCTTATAATGCTGTTTATACCGCTTATTGACCCTAAAAGGGCTAATTACGGCAAATTTGCTGGAGCGTATAGGATAATAAGAGCGGCTGTGGTAATTATTTTCATGGCAGTATATTTTGCTTCTACGTATTCTGCATTAGGATATAAAATTGATATGAATATGGTAGGCAATCTTGTTATTCCTTTCATGTTGATTGGTTTTGGGAGTGTTATGGGTAAGTTTTATCATAATTATTTTGTAGGTATAAGGGTGCCTTGGACACTGGCAGATGAGGAAGTATGGGATAAGACTCATAAGTTTGGCGGAAAAGTTTGGATTACTGCGGGTATCATTGGACTATTCGTTTTCTTTTTCAAAGGTACATGGGTGACTGTTTTCATGTTTGTGCTGCTAATTACTGCTGTTATGGTACCGATTGTATATTCTTATATAATTTTTAAAAACAAAGGAAAGTAGAGGATGGATGAGATTAACAGTAAAGTTTTTTATGATATGGTTTATAAGTGTAGTGGGACACAGGGCCTTGTCTTAAGAAGTTGAGATAAATAAAATTTTTATGTAGATAGGTGTGATAGGCTGTGTTAATACAATGTACAAAGAAGTTGTTGGATGTGATAGAGAGAAAACCCGTTTCATATGAAGAAGAAAATTTGTTATTTTGTTGGCATGCGAATTTGATTACCTTAAATCGAAGGAAAACGATAGTCCTTGTAAATGACAAAAACAGGTATGTGGTTGTTTTATATGGACTTAAAGCAAAGGACTTTAAAAGGCTTGATGAGGCTATTTTAAATGCTATTCGCCTGACGTTATTGGATGAATGTATTGATGAAGAAATTGTGGAAGAGTATGTAAGACAATCGGGAGAAATTTTATATGGTAAAACAAAAAATAGTAGTTATGTAGGGAAAATGAATGCGGCTTGTAATGTGGCGTACTTATATGAAGATTTGCTTTTGGATAATACAGTTTATCAAACTTTTGTAAGCAAAGTGGCAAGCCGTTATTGGGTAGGCAAACAGGAAGAAGGATATATATCTCCAAGTAAAGAAATGTTTAAAGATTTAGAGGCTTTTGCAGGTAGACCCATTTTTAAATGCAAGGCAGTAGAGTTAAAAGTAACACTTGAGATGGAAAATCATAATATTTGGCGCAGGCTTGTTGTTCCCATAAATAGTACATTTACACAGCTTCACATGGTACTTCAGGCTGCTTTTGGCTGGCTAGATTATCATCTTCACGAATTTTTCATTTACGGGGATGAACTACAGGATGTATCGCTTATTAACCATTCTTCTTATATTAAAGCTAGGTATAAGCCAATTGTAAATTTGGTAAGCAACGAAGAAGCATTTGATTACCCAAACGATACTGGTATAGAAATGAGATTTGAAAAGGGAATAAAGTTATCAGAATATATTCCGAAGTATAAAAGGTTATTATATGTTTACGACTTTGGAGACAATTGGAAACATTATATTGAAGTTGAGAAGGTCATAGATGATTATGATAAAAATTATGCTATTTGCATTGATGGAGAAGGGAATGCCCCGCCAGAAGATGTAGGAGGGGAATTTGGTTATGATAAATTTTTGGAGATAATTCCTGATAAAAATAATCCAGAATATGAGGGTACGCTGGTTTGGGGCGAATATCAAGGATATAAGGATTTTAATATTAGCGAAGTAAACAAAAATATTAAATTTGTGTATGATTCTTTTTTACTATGAAAGGTTTAATGTTATTACTAACTCTATGATAGTAATGAACTATTAAAGCTCTATAGAAAAAGTGTGCCAGAAAAGAATCACTTCAATAGTTGAATACATCTTCCTTGTTTAGTTTTTAGATCTTATTGCAAATGTTGCTTATGCGTGGAGGCGTTAAAAGGAGAAAATATATCTGAGGAGGAGTATAAAAACCAAAATTATACAATAAGCGAAATAAGACAGGATAAGAAAGATAAGAATGTGTGGTTTTTTTATTATTCTTAAAGCTTAAAAAATTAGTAAAGATGTTAGGTGAAGCTAAGTTATTAATATTATCCGCAGGGCTTTGCTGCGTTACACATTTTCATTTTTGTCAATATATGTCGAAATATTTTTAATGTTTGTGTTGGTTTTTGAGTAATAAATGTTAAAATGGAAATGAGATACCTTAAAAAGATATTGAAGCAGAATTTACTCTAGGTATTTTTTGGATGTAAGAGCTTTGCCACTTTGGTAAATAATTATAAAAAGAGGTCAACGCAAAAAACACTGTTAAAAATTTATGGACCCAAATAGCTTATATCCGGTATACGCTTCTTTTTTATAGGGGCTGTAGCATTTTTAATAGCCAATATATTATAACAATTATTTTTAATTAATTTTTGTTGTATTGGGAATACTGTTTAGGAATTACCGGAGAAGAGGGGGAACCTGCTAATTCATGGTGTGGAGAGTGCACAACAGTTATACTATTCATTATTATCTCTATCTCTTCCTCATTATCTTTTATCTTTTTTCTACATTCAACCCTTGGGACTACTACTGTTACTTCATGTGGAATATTGATATTTGTCTTTCTCTCTACACTTATATTAAGACCATAAAGGCTCAGTGTTATTTTATCACTGCCCTCATTTTTATTTTTCCAAATACCTTTTATGATGTTTGCTAATTTACCAAAACACATTATAGATATCCCCCTATATACATATTATGCATCAATATATAATATGTGCTTCACATATGGGTCAAGTCCAAATCTTTGTGTAAAAATACCTCTGGATAAAAGTAGGTAAATGCACTACGCTGACAGGCCCGGACTTCTTCTTTAGCCATTATGACTATAGTGTTCACTATAAAAAGAAAGCTTTTTTCTTCAACAGACCTTGAATTCTACGCTGTAACAATAGAGTTAAGGTTTTTACAGAACTCGGAAATTGTAAATTTTGAAAACTCTGTACTGCAAAGCTCATAAGTGATTTCTTCAATTTTGCGTGTAGATACGCCGTTAACCACCATTTCTATTAATGTGAGTAAAAAGCCTGCTCGCTTTTCTGGTAACGGCATGGCAGTAGTGAGCTTGCCATTGCAAAGACTTGGAATTTTTAATGTAATGTGGAAAAATTAAAACCATAATGGAAAAAGCAAAAAAGTGTATATGTTGTTCCAGGAGATTTTCGTTGGGACGATGTAGTAAGTTGGACATCTATAAAGAGGCTTTATGAAAAAGATGATAATGGCAACGTCATAAAAGGCAATGTAGTAAGTGTAGATACAAAGAAATGCATAATAACCGGTAACGAAAGGCTTATTGCGATATTGGGTATAGAAGATGTAATTATAGTTGACACCGAAAATGCACTTCTAATTTGCTCAAAAGATAAGGCACAGAATGTGAAAGAGATATTGAAAGAATTGAAAGAGAAAAAGAGTGAGTATTTGTAAGGTTTTAAAGGTATTTTAGCAAACAGGATTATTCTTGTTTTTATTTTTGTCAAAATGTGTCGAAATATTTTTAATGTTTGTGTTGGTTTTTGGGAAATAAAATGGTAGAATATAGATGGATAAAAAACAAGATATATGGTTAGATAAGGAAGTAAATTATGTGTAAAAAACTTGGGAAATTAAAAAGACTGTTTTATTAACAACGGTAGGAGGGGATGAAAATGTTAAAAAGAATAAAAATCAATAATTTTAGATGTTTGCAAAATAATTTAGAAATAATATTCGAGGAAGATCTAACTGTAATAGTAGGAGAAAATGATTCTGGTAAAACTTCATTAGTTGATGCTATTAAAGTAGCGTTGCAGCAAAAGGAAGTTGAACCAGAGGATTTTAGCTATGGAACTGATGAAATTGAAATAGAACTGGAAATAGATGATTTTAAATATATTATAAAACATACATTAGAAGAAAATAACCAAATAAGTTCAGAAAGGTTTTTGTCTTTTTCTAAAGATAGACTTAACGAATATAAAGGAAAGATTGAAAAAGAATTTTTAGATGATAATTATTTTGAAGAATTAAAAAAATAGCTGATTTATTAGGTGTAGCATATAGATCTAATACACGTTTTGATACGCTCAAAAATAATTTAGTTAACAAAATAGATGAATATTTATCAAATGCGGATAATCCAATTTTAGTAAATACTAGGAGTAATCCGGATTCAAATATCTATCCTCTCGACGGTAAAGATTTCCAAGAAATATCTTCTTTTATAAAAAAGCTATTTTTTGAAAAGAAGAAAAAAGAAATTTGGCATGAACCTCTTAATGAAAATGAAACAATTGAATCGCTTATAGAAAAGCAATTAAATGCTTATGAAATTGAAATAAATAAAAACGTAAACGAAGGTAATATAACTAAAAAAATTAAAGAATTTCTCCCTTCTTTAACAGAGATAGTTATTAATTCTGAATTTAAGCTACAAGATATTAATATTGATGTAAAAGTGAAATTCCTTGAAAATGATAAAGAGATTTTAGTCGATAAAAAAGGAGATGGTACTAAACGTAGAATAACAATGGCACTACTGGATTATAAAAACGAGATAGAATCTGAGAACGAGATGGGAAATAGCATATATTTATTCGATGAACCAGATACTCATTTACATGTTAGGGCTCAAAAAGATCTAATGAACATAATTCAAAAATTTAGTAAAACAGGTAAACAAGTAATAATTACTACTCATTCACCATTTATAATAAATTCCTGTAAACCTCAACAAATAAGGTTATTAACTAATACAAATAATACAAGTACTGTAAAATTTATAAAAAAAGATAAAGAAATAGACAGGTTATTAAGAAATATTGGGATCGAAAATACATATCTCTTTTTCGCAAAAAAAATTCTTATAGTGGAGGGTGAGACTGAAGAAAAATTTATCCCAATTATATTTGAAAGATTATTTAATTCGAACTTGTATAGTAATTTAATAAAAATAATTAATGTAATTGGTATAAAAAATGTTCCAGGATTTGCACGAGCACTTTTAGAGTTAATCAATAAAGATAATATTTATATGTTAGTTGATAATGACATTCAAGAGACAACTAGTAACTTGATAACGCAATTGGACTTGGATGAGGAACATATATTTAAAATTGGAAATAAGGAATTTGAGGATTCTTTTCAAGCCAGTACAATATATAGATGTTGGAAAAAATACGTTGAAGAAAGAGATAAAAAGACGGGAAATATGTGGGATGAAAAAAATATAGAAAAATTAAAATATGAATGCATTTTAAACGGAGAAAAATTTAGCAAAAAAATTAGAGAGTTAAATAAAGGTTGCACAATTAGGTTGAATAAGATTAGTTTAGGTATTGCTTTAGGAGAATATTGTGAAGAAGACGAGTTAGATATAAATTTAAGAGAATTATTATACAAATTAAAAAATTAATATGTTGGATTACACATAAACAGATCTATTTGATGAAAAGAGGGAATGTAAGTTATATGAATTGTTTTTAAATTTATTTGGATTTATAAAATATAAATGTAGGATATAAGTACAAACTACAACAGATTTTTAAAACTATAAAATATGGTTTTACATAAAAAGGGAAAAGGGCAAAAATATAAGGAGGTTTCAAAATGAGTTTTGACATTTGTAGTGCCATTAAAAATAGAGAAGTTATTCAATTTTATTATGAAGGCGGAATAAGAATAGTAGAACCATTTTGCTATGGAGAGAGCACAAAGGGAAATCTTGTCTTAAGAGGATATCAAGTAGATGGTTATAGTTCATCTGGAAATCCTATAGGTTGGAAGTTGTTCATAGTAGATAACATGCATAATATTTCTTTAACCGGCCGTAAATTTAGTGGCTTAAGACCTGATTATAATCCTAATGATAGAGGTATGGTTAGAATAATATGTAATGTTTAAATTTAACTTGTCCTTTTCCCTTAAATATGTTTTTGGATATGTGAATAAAATAAGCGCGAGAAGTTTGGCAGTGTAAAATTTAAGTAGGTGAAATGAAGCAGGAAAAAGGGGGTCAAATGTAGAAAAAAGACCTCACCACCAAAACACAATCAAAAACAAAAATGAAAAGGAAGGTGAGGTCTGATATGTTAGATATTCGACACATAGTGGGTGCAATCCTGCTTTTTGCTAATGGTTTAATAAAAATAATAAAAGAAAGCAAAGACTTTTATGAACTTGAAGAAGGTATACACGAGCTTACGCAGAGAATTTCCAATCAAATTTTTGCATGGGCTTTAGAAGAAATAGATACTCGTCTTATGAAGGAACGTGATCGTAACATATGGGAAGTAGTAGGATTTAGGGCGAAACAGGTTGTTAGTACATTTGGAGAATTTATATACAGGAGGCGTCTTTACAGAAATAAACAGACAGGAGAGACAAAGTTTTTGCTAGATGAGTTATTGGGTTGGCCATCCCATTCCCAAATAACGCCAAGGTTAAGAGAGATAGCTGTAAAACTAAGTACAGAAATGCCGTTTAGGCGCGCAGCAGAGATATTAAGTTATCTTTTTCCTGGCATTAGCCCAATGACAATTTGGAAAGCAGTACAGGAATTAGGGGAAATTTTAAAACAAGATAGTGAAGAAAGAAGGAAAGAAGTTTTTGAATATGGAGAGGTTCCTAAAGGAGAGAAGGTTACAAAGAGACTGTATATAGAAGGTGTAGAGAAAGTATACATAGGGGGAGACGGAGCAGAATGGCCAAAAGAGGGTTTAGAATATTTTCCTGCTGCAGAGTATAGACTAGATCCATATCATCTTAATAGACAATTAACAGAAGCACTTTGGTATGACGAAGAAACTTATGACAAAGTACGTGAAGCTATTTATCAAGGCGACTTACAAAAAACTGAGGGAACATTAAGGGAGGCGATAAAGAGAGCCAAAGGAGAACGTAAGAAAAAACTTACTAAGCTTTTAAAGTATTTGCTGGATAACTGGGGAGGTATAGTAAATTCTCCTGGAACAGAACGATTAGGAGCCATAGAAGGGCAAATACAGCACAATATAGCTAGAAGAATGAAGCGGCTTGGTTGTAGATGGACAATAGAAGGTGGAGACAGAATGTCTCGCGTATTAGCGGAAAAGGCAAATGGAGAATTAGAAAACTATACAATGCGTTGGCCTTTAAAGCAGGAGAAATTAAAAGAAGTAGTACAATCAAAAACAGGGAAGGATTATAAAGCTGAAGACATAGAGAAATGGTTAAAGGTGTCTCTGCCGATTTTAGAAGGTCCATTTGCAGGAAGACCATGGATAAAATATGTTTTAAAAGAGATAACACGAGCTAATGGTTTAGCAGTAAGTGTTTAAAGCAGAAAATTAATAGCCAGTATTTATCATTTAAAAAGTAATAAAAAATTAAGATGTTTGTTGTTTTCTTCCGGAGTAATAATTTAACATAAATAGAACATGTTTCATATTTAGTAAAGTGAATTACGTGTTGGTGGTGAGGTAAGTTAGGCAAAAAAATTTTTAAAAAATTTACCTACGAAAACTTGACACGGACGAGAAGTTTTTAACGATAGCTTTGAATATAGAATTCTGGCAAATATAAATTGTTTTAAAACATAAATGATATTGGATTAAAGGGGGGTAGGTACAAATGAGGGATTTAACATATGAATTGCCATTTAGTGAAAGTGAATTTCTAAAAAGAATAATTAATGAGCTAAAACGTAGAGGAAAGCATGAGATCGCCCGTTTTCTAAAAAATGCCAAAGTTTTTGTTAAAGTTCCTGGTACTTTTTCATATTATATTGGTGGTGGGAGATGGAATGCACTTGCTGCTTATATACAAATCTATGTAAGTCCTGATAACATTGAAATTTTAAATAAAGAAACAATAAAAAATGAAATAAAATCTATATGTGATTATGTTATTCCAGCTAACGTTGGTTATGATATTAAGGATGTTAGTTTTTATCCAGATTATTCAATAGAGCATGAGTTAAAAGAAGATTTAGTAGAAGACTTAGTTAAGACTTCAAAGAGTTTAGCAAAAGGAATAATAGAAATACTTCCTCCGGAACTTATAAATAAGGCATTAGAGATGTCCGAGGCTTATATTTATATGTACGTTATAGAAAACACCTTACGACTTTTTATTGAAAAAATATGTATTGATAAATATGGGGAGAACTTTTTTAACTTCATCAAAAAAACAAAAGCTATCATTGATAAGGTGGAGCAACGTAAAAAAGATATAGAATCAAAGAAATGGTTAAGCTTTAATGAGAATTCAGACATATTTTATTTGGATTTTAAGGAATTAGGAGATATTATAAGAGAAAACTGGGATGATTTTAAATCTCATTTTCCAAATCAAGATTTTATTCTTCCTAAGATCAAGGAAATTGCTGACGTAAGAAATCTTATAGCTCATAATAGTTATATAGGCAGTAAAGAACGTACTATGCTTAAGTTATATTATGAAATGATACTTGAACAGATAGGTCAACTGTAGATACTTTGTGGATGTTACCGATTTGTTAATTATTGTAAAAACCTGTAGCCATGTTCATATCCAGAAATGAAGTTTGCTTTTTTAAATGAACCTTAGATGTGAGTGTGTGTAAATTGATCTTAATTTTTCAGCCAGCTAGGTATTATTGATTATGATATGTTATATTCGCTGTTTAAAGAAACACATACTTGATCAATATTGCAATACCATGAATTTTTTAAAATAGCATTAAAAAAATTAAATAAATGACGATAATAAATATGGTAACTATTCTAACAGGGGTGCAATATTAATGAGGGTTTCTCATAATTTGATGGTATTAAATACATTAGAGAATATCAGAAAAAATAACAAAATTACTTTAAAATCTATAGAAAAACTTTCATCCGGTCTTAGAATAAATAAAGCTGCCGATGATGCAGCTGGCTTAAGTATTTCTGAAAAAATGAGAGCTCAAATTAGAGGGCTAAGACAGGCAGAAAGAAACGTACAAGACGGTATTTCTTTAATACAAACAGCAGATGCAGGTCTTAGTAGTATATTGGAACCACCACTTCAAAGGATGAGGGAATTAGCAATACAAGCAATGAACGACACATTAACAGATGAAGATCGCCAAAAAATTCAGCTTGAAATAGAGCAGATGAAAAGTGCTATTGATGATATTGCAAATAATACTGAATTTAATGGCATAAAATTGCTTAATGGTAATTTAAGATCAGTAATACCCCAAATACCATTATCGATAGAGTGGGAAAAATCTTTCTCTACCGATAAACTAATAAATTCAATTATTGCTACTAATGATGGTGGTTTCATAGTTGGTGGTGCTAGTCATAAATGGGAACCTGAGGAAAGCCGATTTTGGATTTCTAAAATTGACTCAGAAGGTAATATTGAATGGGAAATAGAACTGCCTAAACAAAATAATTATAACTATATTTATGATATAGAAAAAATCAGTGATGGAAATTTCGTTGCAACTGCTCGAAGTAATAAATATATAAATGGTGAATATGGAGAAAACCAGCCCATTGTATTTAAATTTGATTCATCTGGGAATATAATAAAACAATATACATTTGCAGGAACAAATTCATATTTATTAGCTATTACACAAACAATTAATGGTAACATAATTGCAACAGGTTCAGCTAACGAATTACTAATTATGAAATTTGATCAAAATTTAAACTTTATCGAAAATAGATTTTGGCAGTTTCCTAACCCAGCTGATTGTCACTTTAAAGGAGGTTATGACATAAAGCCAACAAAAGATGGTGGATTTGTAATAGTAGGATTGGAAGCATTAGAAGATGGTGGACGAAGGGGATTCATAGCAAAGTTCGATATTAATTTAAATATGGAATGGGAACAAAAAATTCAGGATGAGGAATTATCTTCAGTAGTGCAATTAGATAATGAAAATTATCTAGTCTTAGGTGAAAATGGTTTGTATAAGATAGATTCATGGGGAAACATTAATATACTTAATGATATGATAAAGTATTGGAATACTAACACTGGTATTAAAAACGCAAATAATATATTTTTAAAATTAGATAATAACAATTATGTTGTATGTTCAAACTCTAAAGTATACAAAATTAACAATAATGGAGACGAAATATGGAGCTTGAATTTACCTATATCAATGCCTGAAATCAAGGGGATTGCTCAAATAGATGATGGTGGGTTTGTCGTAGTAGAAAATGATTATAGCATAATAAAGTTTGCGCCTGAGAATCCAATCACAAAGAATGGTATTTTTCTTCAAATAGGTCCAAATTCGAACGAAAATTTGAACATAACTATTGAAAATTGTAGTACTCGTGGGTTAGGAATAAAAGAAATTAATGTAACAACTAGAGATATAGAAAATGCTATTTTAGCAATTGATTCGGCCATAGAAAAAGTTACATCAGAACGTTCAAAACTTGGAGCATATCAGAATGCTTTAGAACATGTATACAATAACCTACTAAACTACGAAGAAAATCTTATGGCATCGGAAAGTAGAATTAGAGATGCTGATATAGCAAAAGAAATAATGAATTTTGTAAAGGGTAATATATTACATCATACATCACAGGTGGTTTTAGCACAAGCAAATCAAACTCCAGAAACAGTTATTCAATTATTGAAATAGGTGTTTGTGATAAGGTGCCTATTTTGCTATAATTTCTTAGACACCGGATAGCATATCTGATATACATATATATATAAATATAACAGCAGTTGCTGTGATAATTGCTGAAATAGGGACAGATAGCACTTGTATAGTTTTTATTGCTTTTTTCTGGCTGGAAGGTTAAGTATATGTTATTGCCAATGTTCAAAATTTTCTTTTTAAATAGTCTATTTTTTGTGTTAACCGTCCATGCTTAACAAAGCATAATCAGGAATGAAAATTAAGTTTATAAATCTATCTTTGTGTTAATAGCATTCAATCTAATGAAATTAATACTTTTTTAGGTGCATTAGAGGATTTAGGAAGAAACGGATACTCCAATAGAAAAATAATTATAATCCCACCTCCCCAATGAATTTGAAAAATGGATTTCCATTTAATCTTGAAAATTTAAGTGTTTTCAAAGATGAGATTCATCCAATTGTGAATTAAGAGCATTTCATTTCTTAAAACTTCGATTATACTAGACCTTACAGTAAGCGCAAAAAATAATAATTTTTAATGAAAATAAAATTTTTACTGAAAATTAGATGCGAAATCTCTGTTTATTACTATGGTCATTTTACTTGTTCTTAATTTTCTTAGGAAATTTCTCGAATCTTACTTGGAATTCCGAAGATCAAGTATACGATCTTGGGGAAAAACTAAATATACCTTTTGATTCACCTGAAACAATGATAGAGATTCAAAAATTTGCTGATGCTGATTCACATCTTCAAAATCTAAACACGATGTTGTATCATCACGATTTTGTATCTAATGCTTAAAGAATTGTAAATTTAGCGTTGGATGCGATTAAAAACAAAGATAAGGAACCTTATGATTCACTTTGTAGATAATTAAAAAGTGTTAGCAAGAGTATGATGGAATTCTAGAGCTCCGCAAGCTTTGGCTGATTTATATTGCTCTCATTCCAAATTTTGTTTTAGAATTTTCTAAAACAAATCTATTTTTTTATAAGGTAATTTTACCTTATATGCTTACATGATATTATATGACTTTCTTTTTATTAGTCTGGTTCAACCTTAGAAACATACAACTTTTAATAGCTGGTGTAGGTTGCTTTCTTAATTTTTTGGTTTTTGGTGCTAATGGTTTTGCGATTCATGTTTCAAAAGCTCAAATCTTGCGGGATAATGCTTACGGACATTCATGCCATCTATCAAAAATTGATCCAAGGAGTTGATTCAAACCACGTTATTGCACATAACCAACGTGTTTATTGTCCTTGTTTTACATTGGTTATATTTCTGGTTTTTGTGACTTTGTTTCTATGCTGTAAGTGGTAAAATAAAATGGAGAGATTTCGGAAGTTAAAAATCCTGAAAAAATACCAAAAATATATTACTCTTTAGCTACAAAGACTATTGGGATAGAAAGGAATGTTAACAATGAGTCAGATTAAGTATATAAGAAAATTGTATTACAGTAAAAGTGAAAGAAATTGAAAGAGAAAAAGAGTGAGTATTTGTAAGGTTTTAAAGGTATTTTAGCAAACAGGATTATTCTTGTTTTTATTTTTGTCGATATATGTCGAAATATTTTTAATGTTTATGTTGGATTTTTAGGAAATGAAATGGTAAAATGAAAGCAGGATGAAAAATTTTAGTTAACTAATATAAAAGTTTTTTAACAATTCATAAAAATCAATAGCTTACTTCGAGGGAGTGTGTTTTAGTTTTAGTTTACATCTAAATAAAATAAGATAGTACTCGTTAAAAAGGAGGAACAATTTTGTGAAACGTGGCAAATCAAAAACAGTTGGTTATATTTTAGCGCTCTTTTTTGGTGGTTTAGGTGCTCATCTTTTTTATTACGGTAAGTATTTAAGAGGCATCCTTTATTTAGCGTTTAGTTGGACAGGTATTCCTATATTATTGGGATGGATAGACATGTTCTTCATTCATAAATGGCATCAGCAATATCTAGAAAGTCAAGAGATCTCTTCAGAATCTTTGCAGGAAAATCCACTTCAATCAATCACCTCACGAGTGGAGAAAACTGAACCCAAAAAAGTCGAATCTGAAAAATCAGTTTTATTACAGACCGGTTATCGAAATATCTTTCCACTGGTGTTAGTATAATATTATAGACACTTTAACTCGAACAGGATAAAATAAAAATAAAAGAGAGGAAGTGCCTATAAAAGCCAAGAGGACAAAGAAAATACAATGATGAATTCAAGAATACTATAGTAGAGTTGTATAACTCTTGCAAAAGTCTAGCAGAGCTTTCAAGCGAATATGGCATCTCAAAATCCACAATATCAGGCTGGTTGAAGAAAGCAAAACCAATAAATATAGACAACAAAGGCACAACAATTACAGCAGCATAATATCAAGCTATGTTAAAGAAGATGGCAAGGCTTGAAGAGGAGAATGAAATATTAAAAAAAGCCATGGCCATATTCGCAAAGGAGTAAGCTCTATATTTGAGCTTATTGAGGAAAATAAAAATTAAATTAATGTGTAAAGTTTTAAAAGTTTCAAGGAGCTCCTATTATAAGTATCTTCATGTAGTATAGGATATATGACTCCGCAACAATTTGAGGATTTAATTAAAAAGTCAGCATAAAAATTTCGAGTTTTTGTGTCTACTATATTGACATAAATCCAAATCAAAATATGAAAGGGGTGTAATTTTTTGATTTTTAAAGAAATTACACTTTTTATAATAAGATTAATCCCAGATTTTAATGATATTTTTTGCTTCGGTATTATTCTCTTAGCTGTATTTGTTTTCTTTTTAGCCCACCGAAAACCTAAACAATATACTAGACTTGTCGATTTATATATAGAAAAAATCCACAACATACCAGATAAAGATATCTTACTAAGGGAACTGATTGAGCTGACAGATGAAATAATAGAAAAAGAGAAAAATGACAAATACATAACTGGATTACTTGAAAAGTTTAAAAACAGGTGCTATAGTGGCAATATAAAAAATGCTGTGGATGTTTTGGATTATACGGCTTTGGTTGAAATTCCTGGTAAGCGAAAGGTATTTGACATGATGCCAGGTGTATTTACAGGTCTTGGTATTTTAGGTACTTTTGCTGGACTTGTTTTGGGTTTAAGTGATCTTAACTTTTCGGGTAGTACTCAGGCATTGGAGCAAGGGATAAACAACTTAATATCAGGAATGTATCTGGCTTTTCTTACATCAATAGCAGGCCTTGTTTCTTCTTTGGGATGGTCTTATTTTGACAGGAAACGGCTTCATAATTATAGAGAAAAGATCCATTCTTTTCATTCCTCGTACAAAAAAGTGTTTGCACAAGAGGAAATAGACGATTATCTCAAAGACATAAGAGAGATTCAGGAAGAGCAAAAGACATATATGCAAAAATTTGTATCCGATTTATCCCTGGAGCTTAGCAATATGTTGTCGAATATACTGGAACAAAGGATATTCCCTGAGTTCGCCAATATTATAAATCAACAGGTTACATCTAAGATCGTGGAATCCTTTGACAATACGATTGGAGAGATTAGGCAGTCCACTGAGAGCTCAAAACAGATGATTGAGAGATTTGCTAATCTGGCATACGATAACCAGTTAGAAGGAGTTCAAAGAATTGTTAATAAGTTTATAGAAAGTATGGATCTGTCATTAAAAGGGAAATTTGCGGATTTGGGCGAGTCCATTGGCGAGATGATAAAGTGGCAGCAAATGGTTAAAGAAGGTATGAATGAACTTATAGAAAAATTGTCGAATAACATACTGAATTTACAGGATGTTAATAAAGCTATTGAAAACACAATTATAAATTTCTCTGATTACTTTGATAATGTCAATGCGGCTAATAACCATCTGGTTGAGAATATATCAAAGTTAGAATCCGTCTCTTTAAACATAAATGGACTTATTGAAGACATGTCAAAAATGATAAAAGATATCAACGAGCAAAAGGATTTATTGTTAAAAGATAAGACAGAACATATTCAAATAATATCTAGATACATATTGGAGATCAACGAAAAATTCAGCTTGCTTGAAAAGAGTTATGCCAATATAAGTAAGGATATTGATATCTTAAACAACAGCCTCAAACAATCTATGGAAGAGTTTGCTAATAAAACTCATGAAGGGCTTAAGCGGAGCTTATCTTTATTTGATGAAGAGCTTGCCAGCATAACAAGCTATCTAAATTCGACATTAAGCGAAATTGAAGAAGCTGTAGATGAATTACCGAAGGTGATTATTGAATTTAAGAATACCTTGAGAAGCGAAGAGAAGGAGATGCAGACCATTGAAGGATGAGAACAAAGTACACGATTACTGGCAGTCTTATTCAGATTTGATGGCTGCATTGCTTTTGATGTTTGCCCTTTTAATTGTCATTATGATTTATAAATATGCCGCCATTGCTGCTGAACTCAGTTTGCAGAAGGCAAAGGTTGATGACTTAATTGGCGTGAGGGCTCGTATAATAGATCAGCTTTTAAAGGAGTTTAGCAATTCAGATATGACGCTTAACATAGATCCTCAAACGGGAGCTATAAGCTTTAGCGAAGGTGTATTCTTTGATAAGGATAAGTTTGAGTTAAAAGAGGAAGGCAAAAGGTATTTAAATGAATTTATCCCCAGGTACTTATCGATACTCATGGATCCTCGGTTTAAAAAGTACATATCACAGATAATTGTAGAGGGCCATACCGATGATACTGGTGATTATATGTACAATCTGGAGCTCTCTCAGAAGAGGGCGTTTGAGGTTGTCAGATATATATTGCAATCTAATATAAAAGGCATTGATTCTAAAACAAAAGCAGATTTGATGTCATATATAACGGCCAATGGCCGTTCGTACAGCCAGCTGATCATTGAAAACGGGAAAGTAAACAGGCAGAAATCCAGAAGGGTAGAATTTAAATTTCGCTTAAAAGAAGAGGAAATGATAATGGAGATGCAAAAAATCCTCAGGAAGGGATCTGTAAAGTGAGCACACGTGAATTCGTATATATTCCTCATAAATTGCTTGAAATTAAAAATCGTATAATATCGAATAGTTCAAATAAGGCAATAACTTTTGAAAAAAATAATGATGAAGAAGAAAGGCTCATGTTGCTGCAAAAAATAGTTAAGACGCCATTTAAAGATATTCGCGATCTGGCGTTTTCGCTAAAAAATAGTGAATTGTACCTGTTGATTCATTATTTTGCTGCTGCTGATTTTAACATCGATCCCAACAAGATTTATGAAATTATAAGATTGAGGTTTAAAAAGAAATTCGCCGCTTTGCTCTGGGAACAGTATCAGAATAATTATTACAATAAGATGTATGTGTATTATTTTACGAAATTTTGCAATGAATTTAAAGAAGTTTTTGTAGAGCTGTTTAAAGATGAAAAAATATTGCAGTTTATTAAAGTAATGATAGTTAATGATGACGTAATTAAGTCTATTTGTGTTCACATAAGTAAAACTAAACTAAATATAGATAAATTTTTTAATACCTTAAAAATTAGTGAAAAATCAAAATTGGGAATGAACATAAAAAAATATTTTTATCTTTATTGCGATAAAGAAACTTATATGAGCAGCGATCCGAAAGTAATTTTAAATGCGGTAAAAATGTACAATCAGAATGAATTGTTGAGGTTTATTGAAAATTATGTGGGTAATATACCATTTTCTGAGCTTAACTATGATATAATGGAATATATATTAGAAAGCAAAAACATACCTGAAAGTAGGGAAAAAGACTTCTTCTGGAAAGATGTCTCTGAGCCGGTATGGAGCAAGTGCAGAAAATGGTTTTTAGATAATTTGATGAAAAAGCATCTTGATAGGCGAAGGTATAATTTCTGGACAAAATATATTGATTATATTAAGAACTTTGTTGTGGTTAAAAAGAATAACCGCAATCAAATAATTTATTTTATATATTTCGATAAATTTGTAGTAGTTGAATTCGAACCCATTGGTGCCGCCTATATATATAAAACAGACGTATTTAAGCGCCGATTTGGCGCGTTTGCCAGTGAAGACAGTTCTAAAAGTGATAGCTTTTTTAAAGATGAGAGCATTGCTATTACTAGGATAATACACGGAGGAAGATGGGAATTCAGAGCTTATAATACTGTACGACAGCTGCTGAAGGGTGATTGGAATTGATAAAGATTTCAAAAGACTTATCAGATAGGGGTATTAAAATTGCTTGTCATGTTTTAAAAAAGAGAAAGCCTGTTGAAATAAAAATACCGCTTTTTTTAAACCCAGTAGAATGGCTAAAGGATATCTTGCCTGATGAAATGGAGGCATTAAATGTACTTGAAGGCTTGTGGCAGGAAGGTATTTTGCAGGAAGAAAACAATTTTTATGTGATACCTTATGAATTTTTATACAATATCGCTGAAGATCAGAGGTGTATACTTTGCCTTCCTGTTGAAGATAATTCGATAAAAGTCCATATAAAAGCGAAAGGAATCCTTGGCAGTAGTGATTTTGCGTTGATACCTGACATATACATAAAAGATGAGAAGATGGGGCCTCTGGATAGAAGAATTAAAAATGTAGTGTCCCACAACGGCAGCCTTTATTTAATACCATTAAATCTTTACAGCCTTTTAAATGAAATAGATGCGTATAAGCCCACTGCTGACCCTCTATTGCAGGCGAAGATTATCGCAAAAGTTAAATATAAAGCTAAGTCGGCTAATGTGACTTTTGATAAATTTTTGGAAAGCGAAGAAGTGTACTATTCTGAAAAACTGGATGTGGATATAGTTAAGCACAGCGACGATCATATCCAAATTGTACCGGTTTTAGGCAATGAAATTGATAGTTTATTAAAAGATAGCAAAGATAAGGTCTTAAAACAGCATAATACTTTGTATGGTGAAGGTATAAAGAGGAAAAGAATTTTTTTGGAAGATAGAGTCGTACAAAATTATAATAAAATTCTTAGACAGGGGCATCTTAAAGGGACTCAGATACCCAGGTTTTTGACCGACCCATATTCTATTTTACCTGAAAATATAGATTTGTCTAATTTCAGTAAAAGGGTAAAAGAACTCGGACTTAAGGTCTATAGGGCTAATCCGTATATTAATATAAAAAGAGATAAAAATTCCGGGTGGTTTGATTTTGAGATAGGTGGGATCATACATGAAGATACCGGTTTTGGTCTTGATGAAGATGGTGATTATACACGGAAAAACGAACTGAAAGATAATGCTAAGATCGATGTGGAGGAGTATAGGCACCTGGTTCAAAAAGCTGTTGAGAGCGGAGAAGATTATGTAAATTATAAAGGCAACTGGATAAAAATTGATAGAGAGCAGGCTAGCAGATTTTTAAATATAGTTGATAATGAGCAATTCAGGAAAACACAGAGGATAGATATTACACGATTGCCTTATGTTTTGAAAATATATGAAAACATAGAGAATCTGGAGTATAACGAAACGGCGTTAAGCTTGAAAAAACAGCTTACAGGTAATTTTAGCATAAGCGACTTTAGATATCCTATGTATTTAAAAAATTGCCAGCTGTACGAGCATCAAAAGGAAGGATTTTTATGGTTTAAGGGCCTGTACGAAAATCACATGGGTGGGCTGCTCGCTGATGATATGGGTTTGGGAAAAACTTTACAGATAATTAGTTTCTTGTGTTATCTAAAAGAATGTAATGAAATTAAACCTACGCTAATCATAGCTCCATATACTTTGTTAGATGTATGGGAGAGCGAAATACGTAAGTTCTCTGAAATTACTTCTGTATATAGGCATACAGGTTACAAAAGGTATAAAACACCCGAGCTTCTTAAAAATTATGAAATCACGTTGACCACTTACGAGACGCTTGTTAGAGATCAATTGCTGTTAGGGCAAATAGATTGGCAGGCAGTTGTTTGCGATGAGGCACAGAAAATAAAAAACAGCACAACTTTGACTACATCGGCTGTTAAGGCCTTAAAAGCCAGAATCAAGATAGCTATGACCGGGACTCCTGTGGAAAACAATCTAGGTGAGCTATGGTGTATAATAGATTATGTGCAACCTGGTCTTTTATCTAGTTATCATGAGTTTAGAAAGACGTATCAAATACCTATAGAGGATGCTATAAGCAATAGAAGTGAAGCATACGTAGAAGTAAAGAACAAACTATTGAACACGATAAGACCTGTGTACCTGAGGAGAGTAAAAGATGGCATTTTATCACTTCCTGCAAAGAACGAGTTTTTTTAGAAGTAGAACTTACAGCATTGCAAGAAAAAGTCTATTGTCAATTGATAGAAGATTATAAAAATAAGGGGAAAAGTGAATCACCCCTTGGTGTATTGCAAAAGTTGATGGAATTGTGCGCCCATCCACGCCTTGTACGAGATGAAGGTGAAGTGAATACCTTTCAACTTTTAAGTGAGTCAGGGAAACTTCAACGCCTTATAGAACTTTTAAATGAGATAAAGCGTAGAGGTGAAAAGGCGGTTATATTTACCCATTATATAAAAATGCAGGCGATATTGAGAAAAGTCATCATGGATGTTTTTGGCATAAATTGTCCTGTGATAAATGGCAACATTAAAGGCGACAGGATGAGCATTATTGACAGGTTCAAAGAATCTTCCGGCTTTGGCGTTATTATTCTCTCTACAAGAGCTGCTGGCGTGGGTGTTACCATAACTGAAGCCAATAATGTGATTCATTATACAAGGGATTGGAATCCAGCTGTTGAAAAGCAGGCTACAGATAGGGTTTATCGAATAGGACAGACCCGCGAAGTAAATATATATTACCCTATATGCATAAGCAGCAGAGGAAAAACAGTGGAAGAGCGTTTAAATGAGGTATTACAGAAAAAGCTTCAGCTTCTTAACGAAGTGATTGTACCATCGAGATGTTTGAGCATAACAGAAGAAAATTATGACTATTTATTGCAGGATTTTTCCGATTGGTCCGCATGAAAAAAGTGTACAAAATATCAAAAATAGGTATGGGAAGTACATTGAAATTCGGAGTAGTTTAGCTTCTATGTTTCTTACTGGTTATAATCCCTCTTTTCTCGATGGCACGGATATAGGGTCTTTGAGAAGAGACAAAGTTTTATAACCTGAAGGCTTATCAGTATAAGGTTTAATATCGACTTTAAAATGCTTTGAAGCAAAAAGAAAAATTTTTAAGCAAAAATTTAATAAAAAACCTTCTTTTTTCTCAAATCTTTTTGTATCAACGATTGTAAGATTTGATAACCCTTAAAATTAGGGGCTTATCTGACATAACTTAAACTATGGATAGGGGCGAAGGAAATGACTGAAAACGAATTAGGTTCAATATTATGATCAATGTATGACAATGCACCCGCCGGTTATAAAGTGGCAAATATTCATTTGTTTGGAATCAAATATGCATCAATTATAACTGAAAATGATTTTAAGGTGATGGATATTATTCGCGCTTCTGGGTTAAATCAATATAAATCAATAATATGCAACAGAAGTTAGCAAAGGTATTAAGCTGTCTAGATATGTTATACCGAACTAAAAGAAAACAGAATTAAGGCACTTTTCAAAGTGAGTTTACTGGTTTAAGTTCCTTGTGAATTTCGTTTAAATGGAGTTTTTTACATTATTATCAAAGTCTTTATATAAAAGGAATTTTTTATATTCTTTCTGTGAATAAGACCCTTTTATATTTGAATTTTATGCTTATAAATACAGTGAATAAGACCTTTTTGGGAGGGATTAATTGCTTAATAATAGAGAAATTGCTATTTTGTTATGGTCTGCGGGTTTTCTTATTTTTATGCTGAAGGACAAAAAAGTTCGTAACAGTTTTTTAGATGTACTTAGAACTTTCGCTTCAAAAACTTTTATAGTATTATTTTTTTCAATGTTCATATGGATATCATTTATTATCTACATCTTATACAAAGTCGGATTTTGGGAATTTAGTTTAATCAAAGATACTATTATTTGGATTATTTTTATTCCTGTTCCAATGTTGTTTGATTCAACTGACAAAGCAATGAAAGAAGAATATTTTAAAAAGAAAATTAAAGAAAATTTTAGTTTTAACATGGTTTTAGAATTTATTATAAATAGATATACATTTAGTTTAATATGTGAATTAATAATTGTTCCCATAATAGCATTGTTAGGAATGGTTCTAGTAATAGCTAGTAGAGAAGAAAAGTACAGTTCCGTTGAAAAAGTAACATCATTTATATTAGGTGTATCTGGCATCTTTATATTATTGAATGCAACATGCCTGGTAATTAAGGATTTAAAGTCCTTTGTATGTATAGAAACTTTAAAATCCTTTTTATTGCCGGTCATTTTGACAGTCTTGTATTTGCCTTTTGTTTATCTTTTCGTACTGTATTTAGTATATGAACAGGTATATAGTAGGCTAAAGATGAAAAAATATATCGACAAAGAACTTAGAACATATATTATGAAAAAGCTATTTTGTAAATTTAACTTTAAACTATATGATTTGAGGAAATTTGTAACTAAAAATATAACGAACTTGACATGCTTAGATAATAAAAAGGAATTAAAAACCTTTTTAAAAACTTTTAGATATAGAAAACGTAAAAAATTTGATTGTTTAATTTCATCAAAGAGAAAATCTTTTTTTCAAATTGTAGGCCAAGCGCTATCTCCCTTATTGTATTTTATTTAGTAGATGGTGTTGTTGCACTAATCACGGTCATAGATTTATCAATTCTTTATTTAGCCTGAAAATGATTTAATTTGTTTTTCCTTGTGTAAAAATACATAATAGCTGCTATCATATTAGCTCTAGTTAAGTTGGCCTAAGGCTTTGTTTAAATAAGGAATATTAACTCTCAAAGGATGGTGTTAGTAGTGTCCACTATATTGCCCACTATATATCGATCAGATTGGAACTATATTCTAATAGTTGCTTTAATATATATAGTTTTTATAAAATTTCATAGAGTTTTAATACCTCGCAAGTATTTTTCTATTCAAGAGCTTATATATGAGGGTGACGTTAAGAAAACAGTAAATAGCTCGGCAACAAGAATTCTTATAATAGTGGTTTTAAGTATAGTTTTTTATCATGTTTTGGGTTACAGTGAAAAACAGATTAAAACAGGAATTTTTATTGGAAGTTTTTTAATTGTCTGGCCTGCTTTAGTTCAATATAAATTGCTTTCGTTTTATAAAAATCGTCTTAAAACTGCATATTTAGCGGGATATCTTGTTTTTATTATATTTTCGGTTATAATAGCACATATGACTATTAGATATCTATGCCCCATGATTTTTGATGGAGAAGAATTCGTATTAGTATCAAATGATGGAATTGCAATTCTATATACTTTAATGTCATATGCATTTCCAGTTACTTTTGAAGGGTTAGTTTCAAAAAACATTGTTACGTCTATTTATAAGGATATCGATACGTTTCATGAAGATTTGAAAATAGTAAAATATCAATTAGAGTTAGAATATCCTACTATTAATGCTTATTATTATGAGATTAGTGAAGCTGCAAAGGAGAATAACATAAATGTAGATTTATTAACAACTATATTGACGCTAGAATATATTAACCGAGGTCAGTGGTATAATCGTTTGATGGAAACTATATTGTGCAAATATTTTCCAAGCATTGCTATAAGAAAAGATATCTCAGCAGGATTAGCTCAAATAAAAATTTCAACGGCTAAGGATGTTCTCAGACAAAGTCCGTTTAAATTTGTAAAAAAGTTAGTTAATACAGAATTCAATATATCTCTTTGTGCAAAATATCTTAAGAAAATATATGATGGGTATTATAAAGATCTAAATCAAGCTAATGATGATCTCTATACTTATGTGACTGCTGAGTTCTTGAGCGGGACTAAAGCATCAAGAGAGAAGAACGTTATGCTTTATTCTGCCATAATAAGAGATCAATGTAAAGATGGATTTGAATTTATCTCAGATAAAGAAGAATGTTGGGATGTATAATAATTCTATGGATTTTTTTATTTTGACAAAAAATCAGCATCTAATATCATGCTTCAGATTGAAGACTACCACTTTTTACATATATAAAAAGAGGGAATGTTTTATATTTGGATATAATTATATGTAGTTTATAAATATTTGATAAAAATCATGAAAAGATTAAGATGGAATGAAAAATATTTTTGAATTAACCCCTTAATTTTGAATAAAAACTTGCTAATTCATTTTTTTATCATAGACTCCCATGCCGCAAATGCGGCACCAGCAGAGGATGAAAATGCGCTTTTATGATATAATCAGTATAGCGGCTGGCGAAGGGAGGTCGTTTTTACCTTGGTGCTTCGAGCCCGACTCATAGACAGACCCCAACGACCAGGTGCACCACAGATTGTTGCTCCCTTTGCGGGAAGCACGCAGGATAGAATAACCCTTTATGGTTGTTGCACCAGCCCTTCAATATTAAAGTCGCTATCGTACAAATATTAAAAAGGAGTTGGTTCTTTTATGGATTTAGTTTATTCTCACGTTTGCGGATTAGATGTCCATAAAAAGACCGTCGTGGCGTGTATAATAACACCATAAGGTAAAGAAATCCGCACTTTTTCAACCATGACCGATGACCTTATTGCATTAAAAGAGTTTATTAAAACCAAAGGTTGTACTGTTGTTGCTATGGAAAGCACCGGTTCTTACTGGAAACCTATCTACAACCTGCTGGAGCTTGAGAATCTGAAGATTCTACTTGTCAATGCAAAGCATATTAAGAATGTACCAGGTAGAAAAACCGATGTTAAAGATGCTGAATGGATAGCAAGTCTTTTGCAATACGGCCTCTTACAAGGCCCGACCGTGAACAAAGGGAGCTTCGCGAACTTGTTCGTTATAGAAAAAGCCTCATTGAAGAAAAATCAAGAGAGCTTAACCGCATACAAAAGGTTTTAGAAGGAGCTAATATCAAACTGTCTTCTGTTGTCTCTGACATAAACGGTTCATCCAGTCGTTCCATACTTAAGGCTATGATAAATGGTGAAGACAATCCTGAGTCCCTCGCAGAACTTTCTCAGGGTAAGTTAAAAAGTAAAAAGGAAGAACTAAAGCGTGCTTTAAAAGGGTTGATCAATGATCACCAGAGGATGCTCCTGGAAATACAGCTCAGACATATTGATTACCTCGATGAAGAAATAGCAAAATTGGATGAAGAAATTAAAAATCGTATGCTCCCTTTTGAAAAAGACCTGGCACTGTTGGATACAATTCCCGGAGTAGGTAGAAGAACTGCAGAACAGATAATTGCCGAAATCGGCACGAATATGGAGCAGTTCCCATCTGCTGCTCATTTGTGTTCTTGGGCAGGACTGTGTCCAGGTCAAAACCAAAGTGCTGGTAAGAAAAAGTCTGCCAGGACTCGAAAAGGTAACCAAAAATTGCGAAGCTCTCTTGTAGAAGCTGCCCGGGCCGCCTCTAGAGCAAAAGACACCTATCTTTCAAGTCAATACCACCGCATCGCTGCTCGAAGAGGAGCAAACCGAGCAGCAGTTGCAGTGGCACACAGCATCTTAACTATAGTTTATCATATTCTCAAGCGAAAGCAACCTTATATTGAACTAGGCCCTACTTATTATGAAGAGAAAAGGCGCAACATGGTCATCCGGCAGTCTTTGAAAAAGCTGGAGTCTTTAGGACTAAAGGTCACGGTTGAAGAAGTAGCGTCGTAACTTTTTATATTTATTTATATAGTTATATTTATATAGCTTCATATTTATCCCATATTTTTACATTAAGTATGGGCTTAGTTTTTTATTGCCTTTTTGAGGATCATTATTTTCAGGATAGTATTATATCTTCAATTTATTATATATTAAAGTTTACTACCTATTTTTGGCGGTTCCCTCATAACTTTTTGGTAATATTCTTTAAGGTGAAATATAACTATGGCACTATGAATCCTTGCCTGAGCTGGTGCCTTTATTTTTTATGGAAGATTATCGACAATGAGTATTCATTTAAAATTTTAGGAACTTTTAATTCGTCTTACTTCTCCTGGAATTATAGACGGGAGACAAATTTAAAAGAGGATTTTTAATAAATTTGTAGAATATGTTTTTGAAATGGTTATTATAGTAGAATTGGAAAGTCGTTAAGGTTAAAAATTGGGGAATTTTTATGCTTACTAAGAATTTAAGGGTATAATAACATTTATATTATGGATTAGTTAAAGAAAGCAATTTATATTTTTACAGGGGGTCTTGAAATGAGGATTGAGGATTTGAGAGGAAAATTATTTGAAGATAATTATATCGACATTGCTATTTAGGAGTATTTAAAGTTTAAAGAAACTGATGATTATGGTGAAGGATATAAGAAAGAAGTTTTAAGTGAACTGAATAATTATTTGAAGGATGAAAGAATTACTTCTAAAAATGTTAGCAAAATAATAAAATATTTCCAGGGAAAAAATCCTCCAACGGGTAGTTTTGTCCACTGGAGCAATTTGGATGACCTATATAAATATGCTAAAGAAAGACTGGTTGAAGTAGCTGAGTTATTAAATTATTTATATGAAGAATCGGTGAGTCTAAGCGACAGGATAGGAAGATTTATAAATACTGCAAAAAGTTACAATCCGTCAATTAGCTTAGGTACTCCTCTCTTTGGGTACTTATTAGCAGGATTTAATATGGAAAAATACACTTTATACAAAGATAGCATATTCAAGACTTTTTAGATTCTTTTGGGATTAAGAAAACTTTTACTGATATACCCACTAAATATTCTGACTGCTACAATCTTTGACATATTTACTTGATTATTTCAAAGAAAAGGATTATAAAAAATCCTAACATGCTGGATGCTCAGGACTTCTTAAGCCGTTAAGAGAAGACATTGTAAGAGTTTATCAAACTAACGCCGTAAATATAGCATTAGAAAGGAATTTGGCGAGGGAGATTGAAAGAGTGTAGGGAAAAGGAAAATGTATAGGGGGAGAAAAATGTTAGCCAGTTTTGTAGAACAAGATAAAGAAATAAAAAAGCTCTTTTATCAGAAAATCAAAGAAAAAGAAGAAAGAGAGAAACAAAAACATCTAGACAAAATTAGTGAAGGCTTTTTTGGATGGCTGTTAGAACCTATTGCAGATGTTGCTTATACATGGAGACGCATTTCTGAGAAAGAGCAAGGAAACAGTGGTGAGAATTCGGTAGGCTGGGCATTACATCTTTGGCTTCCAAGTAATGCGGTTATTGTAAACGATCTTGTTTTGGAAGTAGAGCCTGACGAATTTATACAAGTCGATCACCTTGTGTTGAATACAAATGGGATTTTTGTATTAGAGACAAAGTCATGGGACGGGGCTTTTTTAGGGACAAAAGATAAATGGCGCATGAAACAAGGTAGTAAGTGGGTTGAAGTTCAAAGCCCTACTAAGCAAAATGAAAGGCATGTTAGATTGTTCAAAAAATGGTTAGAAGAAAATTTGCCTGATTTGCATGAGAGAGTTAAAGGTCATATATATCCAATTGTAATATTTAAACGGGCTAAATGGGTGAAAGCTAAAGATTGCAGCATGCCTGTTGTTATTGGCGGAATGGAAGCTGTTGGAGAAATTAGAAAAGTAAAAGGAGAAAATATATGTGAAGAGGATATTAATTTGATTATTGAAGCTGTAAAAAATGCTAAACCGTTAGATCATGAAGAATGGAAGAGAAAGCATAGTAAAAGGAAAGAAGAGGATGAAAAAAGATACCAAGTTACAACAGGAAAAACTTCAAGTGGTAAAATGTATGTAAGGATTTTGGGAACAAAGGAAGATGCCCAAAAAGTTGCAGAGGAGTATAAAAACCAAAATTATACAATAAGCGAAATAAGGCAGGATAAGAAAGATAAAAATGTGTGGTTTTTTTATTATTCTTAAAGCTTGAAAAATAGTAAAGATGTTAGGTGAAGCTAAGTTATTAATATTATCCTCAGGGCTTTGCTGTGTTACACATTTTCATTTTTGTCGATATATGTCGAAATATTTTTAATATTTGTATTGGTCTTTAGGAAATAAAATGGTAAAATGAATACAGAATGAAAATTATTTAGAGACTTAGTAACAGCAATTATAAATTGTTATTCAAAACTTATCATTTATGAGATATAATAATATTAAGAAGGAGCAAAATGTCATGGATGATAAAAATGTAAAGGAAGCTATTTACAATCAGCATGACAAAGGGTATAAATTTTTGTTATCCAGTAAGCGAGTGTTTATAGAGTTATTAAGAAGTTTTGTAAAACATGAATGGGTAAATGATATAGACGAGGCAAATGTAGTTAAAGTAGATAAGTCATTTGTATTACAAGACTTTGCAGATAAAGAAGCAGACTTAGTTTACAGAGTAAAATTAAAAGAAAAAGAAGTTATATTTTATATATTGATGGAATTACAATCTACAGTTGACTATCAAATGCCCTACAGATTACTTTTATATATGGTAGAGATATGGAGAAGCATACTAAAAGACATACCAAAAAAAGAATCAAGAAGGAAAGATTTTAAATTACCAGTTATAGTACCGATAGTATTGTACAACGGAGTCCGTAAATGGACAGCAAAAACAAGCTACAAAGAAACACTAAATTCCTATGAAACCTTTGGAGAATATACAGTAGATTTCAAATATATACTAGTAGATGTAAATAGGTATACAAAAGAAGAATTATTAAAGTTAGAAAACTTAATAGCTTCTGTATTTTTATTAGAACAAAAAGTAGAATTTGAAGAAATAATGAAAAGGCTTAAGGAATTATCAGAGATATTAAATAACTTGGATAAAGATGAAATATTATTATTTAAAGCATGGTTTAAAAAGATATTACTAGCTAGATTGCCGGAAGAAGAGCGAGAAAATATAGAGAGGATAATAGATGAAAACAAGGAGGTGAAAATAATGATATCAAATCTTGAAAAAACCATATTGCAAGAGATGAAAGAGCGCGAGAAAAGGGGTATTGAAAAAGGGATAAAAAAAGGTATAGAAAAAGGAATAGAAAAAGGAATAGAAAAAGGAATAGAAAAAGGAATAGAAAAAGGCATGGAGAGGGGAATAGGAGTAACTGTTATTAAGTTATTAGAGAAGAAATTTGGAAATGTTCCTGAAGAATATGTAAAGAAAATAGATGGTGCAAACAGAGAAACATTGATGGCTATTGTTGATAATATATTTGAGATAGATAAAATAGAGGATTTAGATAAGTTCTTGAAATAAAGGTACTATGAAAAGTAGTGTCTTTATTTTTTTGGTAACAGATCTATATTAGAATTTGAAGGAAGAGTTAATGGTGGTAAGCTTTGCAACAGTAACTGTTAAATCTTTTTTGCCAAGAAGAGTTTATACGTACACTTATTGTAACACTTGGCATAGTGTCATTTCTCAAATTAATTCAGCCCAAAACCGATAAAATTTTTCAGATTAAATAATCTTGTGATAAAATTAATGCTAAAGGAATGTGAAAAAAATTCATCACATTCTTTTAGCATTAATTTTTTAATTGGAGATGTTGTTTTATGCAAATAATTTTTCATGTTGATAACATTGAAGAATATTTGCAAAAAAGTAAAGATTACAATTTCCCTGACCCACCAGATAGATGCCCTCATCCTGACTGCAAATGTAGAGTAAAACTAAAAAAGCACGGTTTTTACTACCGTTACTATTTAGATGGAACCATCTGCACAAAAATAGCCATAAGAAGATATATATGCCCTGTGTGCAAAAGGACTCTTTCCTACCTCCCTGATTTCTGTATTCCTCATTTTCAGTATTCTTCCAATATGATTGTAAAGTCTTTAAAAGAGACACTTACAAGAGAAAAAACTCTCAGTTCTTTCATAAATGACTTAAAAAGAAACTTCCCTACCATACTATTTTCAAGACAGCATATATATTTTTACACCAAAAGGATAATGAATAATTTAAGTTTTATCATATATGGATTAAGGCAAATAGACCCTTACATAAAGTTATTCGAGGTTAGTTCTCAAAGAGAGAGGGCCAGAGAGATTTTGGACATAATAAACATTGTACCACTCTTTTCCCAACGGTTTTATGCCCATTGCCAAAAATCATTTCTGGCCCCTCTCACATAATTTTAGCATTAAACATGAAAGATTTAAATAAAAATTTTGATTTTTTCTTAGCAACATAGCTTTTTCCTTTAATGTCCCCCAGATATGAGCTAAAATTACGATTAAGAAATCAAAAAAGTGAAGGGGGAACATATAAATGCTTGATGAAAAAGCGAGAGAAGCTATAGCATTAAAGAGATTTTCACTGATAAGTCCGGTGTTAAACGGACAGGTAAAAAATCAGAAAGAATATTTTGATGCTCTTTCCGATAAACCTATTGAGATACCTTATCTTGGAATGAGAAGATATACTCCTAAGACACTTAGAGGGTGGCTGTATCAGTATTTAAGAGGTGGTATAGAAGCGTTAAAGCCGGGTTATCGAAGTGACAGAGGCAAATACAGAAAGATAGACTTTGAACTTTCAGAGAGAATAAAGCAAAAGAAGCTTGAACATCCTGAAATGCCCAACAAACTTCTTTATGAGACATTGATAGGAGAAGGAATAATATCACCGGATAAAGTATCCCTTTCGACATTCTATAGGTTTTTGAAAAACATTCCTGTAAAATCTCTAGATAAAGAAAAAGAGGGTAAAACAAAGAGGTTTTCCCATGAATACATCAATGAACTGTGGCAAACTGATGTCATGTATGGGCCATATATTAAAGAAGGTAAAACAAAAAGACAAACGTACCTTATTGCATATATAGATGATGCTTCAAGGCTTTGTACCTATGCTCGCTTTTACTATACCCAGAATTTTTTAGCTTTAAGAGACTCATTTAAAGAGGCGGTGCTAAGAAGGGGGATACCCAAAATGCTTTACACTGACAACGGAAAGATATATAGAAGCACTCAATTGGAATATATCTGTGCTTCACTAGGCACATCTCTTATTCACGCTGAGCCTTTTTCACCTCATTCAAAAGGAAAAATAGAAAGATTCTTTCATACGGTGAGAATGAGATTCTTAAGCACAATAGATCCTACCTCCGTAAAGAGTATAGATGAACTCAACATGATGTTTTTAAATGGCTGGAGGAAGATTACAACAGAAAAGAACACAGCAGTATTGGCATGAGTCCTTTAGATTTTTTCATGTCACAAATATCAAGAATAAATATGTGTAACATAGATATGTTGAATGAATGTTTTCTCATAAGAGTAAATCGTAAGGTAAATAAGGATGCTACACTTAAAGTGGAAAATATACTTTATGAAACAGAAGAAAAGTTTAAAAATATGCACTTAGAAGTCAGATATGACCCTGAGTGGCTTAAGGATAATACACCGCTTCTACTTTATTATGAGGGCAAAAAAGTGGGGGAAGCGTATAAAGTGAACTTTCATGAGAATGCTAAAATTCCTGCTGCGTATATAAAAGGCAAAAATGACGTAAACGAAAATGAAGAAATAAGTGATTTTACCAAGCATAAAGTAATCTCTTTTAACGATATCATTGATTGAAAGAGAGGTGCCTTAAAGTGTTTACCCAATATTTTGGAATGAAATTTAATCCATTTTCTAAAGAGATAAGTGTAAACGACCTTTACATAAGTGAAGACATTGCTGAATTAAATGCCAGGTTAAAATATTTACAAGAAACAAGGGGTATAGGACTTATCGTTGGGGAGGCCGGTTCAGGTAAATCTACTGCATTAAGAAGATATGCTGAAAGCCTCAACCGTTCTACATTTAAACCATGTTATTTCGCTTTATCTACACTTACAGTGAGAGAATTCTATCAAGCATTGGCTATGATTTTAGGCGAAACACCCTCATACAAAAAAGTAACGCTCTTTTACCAGATACAAAGAGCGATAACAGAACTTTACTATAGCCAGAAAATAACTCCTGTCATAATATTAGATGAAATACAACTGGTTTCTAATGATGTTCTTGAAGATTTGAGAATAATATTTAACTTTAATATGGATTCTCAAAACCCGTATATATTGATACTTTCAGGACAACCACACATAAGAAACAAACTAGCTCTCAATGTAAACAGTGCACTAAGGCAAAGAATTTCTATAAAGTATGTGATGCAAGGGCTAAAAAAAGAAGAAATTCAAGATTATATAAAAACAAGAATGAAAATAGCCGGAATGATGGATGATATATTTACACCATCAGCATATGAAGCAATATATTCCCTAACAAAAGGGCTCCCAAGGATAATAAATAACCTGGTAACAGCTTCTTTACTCTATGCGTATTCTAAAAGGCTAAGAGAAATAGACGAAGAAGTAATATACCAGGCACAAAATGAAATCAGTTTATGAGAGTAGCACTTTTTGTGTTACTCTCAATTTTATTATATATTAATTAAATAAAATTTCAATAACAGATATTAACATATTTTGGCGGTAATGCTCTTGGAAAGTGAAAAAAATTTTTAATCAGGCTGTAATAATTTGAGAAAAAATACTTTTATGCACTTAAAAAATGCCATTATAATTTGAAAATCTTTGGAGATTTAATTTGAGAATTGACAGCATAGAAAAGAGCAGGTTGATAGTACAAGTAATAAATGGAAGTTAGGAGATGTGTGGAAGCTTATGGATGAATTAGCTGATGAATGGATAAATACATGATATCTTGCAGAATAATAATAGATAATTTGGTAGACATGAAAAAACAAATCTGTTGCTATAATATTACTAACTCTAAAGTTAGTAACTTTAGAGTTAGTAATTTATAAGTTAATGAGGTGAATTTAATGTTTATTGGTAAGAGAATATGAACTTGAAACATTAAACAAACTTGAAGACGTGTAGGAAAAACTACATTACTGACCGAGTTTTGTAAAGATAAACCATCAATATGAATCACGGGAAAAAGCGTTTCTCTTTTTGGCTCAACAGGCGAAGGACAAGCGGCTAGTTGTTGTAATTGACGAATTTCCTTATATTGTTAATTCAAATAAAAGTATTCTATCACTTTTGCAAAATTTAATAGACCATCATCTAAAGGATACTAAGCTTTTTTTAATTATTTGGGGTTCTTCTGCAAGTTTTATTGAGGAAGAGGTTTTAAGTTATAAAAGCTCCCTTTATGGGAGAAGAACCGCTCAGTTGGTAGTGGAACGCTGTCGAGATGTGTTGAAATCTTCTTAAATGTTTAGTGTAACATGCTCTACCAGATGGAGAAGCATACTAAAAGACATACCAAAAAAAGAATCACTTCAATAGTTGAAGACATCTTTTAAGTCTATTACAAGGTCTTCAAAAATAGAAACTTTAATTTTATCTTCTTCGGTATAAACTTCTGGTCTGCCATATTTACCATTTTCCTGAAGCAAAAATACTGTTACCAATTTTACTTCTGGTTCTACTATCCAGTATTCTTTCACTCCATGTTTTTCATATAAGTTAAATTTTTCTACCTTATCTTTTCTTGCAGTTGAAGGTGATGTGATTTCAACAATCAGATCAGGAGCTCCTTTGCACCCTTCATCATCTAATTTTGATTTATCGCATACCACCACAATATCAGGTTCCACAACAGTCTTTATTTCTTTATCGCTTTTTTCATCCCCTGATGGAAGCCTTACTCCAAGACGTGCAAAATAAACTTCACATTCTTTATCTTTTAGGTAATTAAAGAATTGATAGACTATTGTTCCAGAAATTTCTTGATGTATTCTAGGTGGAAGAGTGTGTAAATAAACTTGCCCGTCAATTAATTCTATTCTCTGTTCATCCGGCCAGTTTAAATAATCTTCATAAGTATAAACTTCTTTTCTTTTTGGCAAAGACATAATTGGCACTCCTCATAATTTTTCCCATACTAAGTTTGACATTTTAATAGCTTTTATATTCTGTACTTTCATAGAGAAATTCCTTCTTGATTTCATTATATTATACATATACTATACATGCAACAGAATATAGTTTTGGTATCCGGTGTTCCAAAATGGGCTTACATTATTTTTGTCAGGACGTGTCGAATTTTCTTAATATTTGCACAGGAAAAAGATAGGGGGACGTTTGGCCTATCTTATAACTGTATTAAGATATATCCATATATACCCATCACTCCGCCGTACCACCTTGCTAAATACAATTTCAGCAATATCATATATTACCTTGAAAATAAGTAAGAGCAGATAAAATCCTGCTCCCTATCTAAAGTTTATAAATTCTTCTATGAAATAATCAATCGCATTTAATCGGCTCTTTATATACAAACCAATTTTAGTCCTTTCACACAAATCAACCAATAAATGAAATAAATACTCATCTCTTACAAATATTTTCTTTGGTTTACCCATATTTAAAATATATGGAATTACCATATCAAAAACATATTGTACTTCATTATCTTCTGGAGAAAGAATATGTTGATCTATTATCATCCCTGATTTAGAATCAGCAAGAATACAAATTCTCCCTGCAATTGGTCTATCATATTCTTTATCTCTAATTATGGTATTCAAGTACGCTATATCAACTTCTATTTCGGCAGAAGTAGTTGGTTGCTTTGCCATTCTTGATAAAAGAAGCTCATCTTTTAATATAGGGATTAAATATTTTCTTTGGGGTAACAAAAGGGGAGCTGCTAAAGTAACCCATTGATTTTTTTGCTCATCGTATTTATGAACTAAAGTTTCTCCCTCTTCGAAGTTAACTACAATATCTTCTTCAATGTAATTTTTTAGTGCTTGTGATAAATGTCTCATTATTGCTGTCTGTTTTAATACTTCTTCTTTATTCAAAATATAAGGAGCATATCCTTTCTTGAAAGATCTAAAATAGATCCAGTTATTCCTACCTCTAAACTTCAATCCCAGGTCTTTTACAATTTGCAATTCTTCTTTAAACAACTCTTCTCTATCCCCAAAATAGCATATAATTACATTATCTTCTTGAAATCGCTGAATTTGCTGTGGTGGCATATCGGTAACCTCAATAATTTTGTAAAAATTATCCAAAGCATCAAACCCAAAATAAAAACCTATACCGTAAAATTCTCCTCCTCTTCCCATTACACTACAATATACTGGTTCTTCATTTTCTGGCAAAATTAGTGTTATTATATCTACATCCCAAAAATATTTCCAAGGATTTAATTCCTTTATTTTAACAGTTACCTCATACAATTCTTTCCACTCTTCTAATGTCGCTTTTTCTTTCATTACTATTTACACCCTTCCTTATAAAATTTTCTTATGTCTTTTACATTGTAAGGCTCTTCAACCTCTTAATTCTCTCTTCAATTGGTGGATGAGTTGCAAATAACTTTTCCGCTCTTCCGAAAGGATTTGATATAAACAAATGAGCTGTTGCGTCAGAGGTAACTCTCATGGGTCTAGTATAACTACCTATTTTTTCAAGAGCTGATGCAAGACCATAGGGATCTCTTACAATATAGGCACCAGTTGCATCTGCCAAATATTCTCTTTGTCTTGAAATTGCAGACCTTATAATTAATACAATAAGAGGAGCAATAATAGAAAAAATAAGCCCAATAATGAGGAGAATTATAGCTCCATTGTCATTTTTATCTCTTCTTCTGCTTTCTCCCATTCCCCACCACATACTTCTTAGCATTACATCCCTGAGTAAAATTATAAGTCCTGCAACAACTGCAACAACCGTCATCAAAAGTATATCTCTATTTCTGATGTGAGATATTTCATGAGCTATTACTCCTTGGAGCTCTTCTCTATTCATCATTTGAAGTAGACCGGTTGTGACACAAACAGAAGCATGCTTTGGGTCTTTGCCCGTAGCAAAAGCATTAGGTTGGGATTCTTCCATTATATAAACATTGGGCTTTGGTATACCTGCTGCGAGAGCGACTTCTTCCACAATATTATGAAGAACATAATACTCCTCTGGATTTGCCGGAATGGCTCCCACCGATGCGAGAGCTATTTTATCTGACTGCTCATACGCTATCCAATTATACAGCACAATAAAAATTGCTAAAAGAACTATTCCTGTAAGTCCCCAGTTGAAATACCATACAAAAAATAACCTATAGCAAAAAGTATAAGAGAAAATGTAACTATAAATAGATAAGTTTTCCTTACATTTTCTGCTTGAAGTTCATATAGAGTTTTTCTAGACATTACACTCACACCCTCGTTAATCAAAATTGAACATTAATAGGCCCTCTTTCACCTTCATCAACAGGATAATATTCCTTGGGTGTCAATCTCATCATATTTGCAACAATAGAAGCAGGAATTCTCTGTTGTGCTGCATTGTACTGCATGACTATATCATTATAAAACTGTCTTGCAAAAGCAATTTTATTTTCTGTATTAGTTAATTCTTCTTGGAGTTTTAAAAAATTCTCATTTGCCTTTAGTTCTGGATAATTTTCTGCAACAGCAAAAATTGTCTTAAGAGCTTGTGTAATCTGATTATTAGTATTTCCTACTTCTTTTACTGATTGAGCTCCCATTGCCTTAGCCCTTAATTCTCCTAAATTTTCAAAAATCTCTTTTTCATGAGCAGCATATCCTTTTACTGTATTCACAAGGTTAGGTATAAGGTCATATCTTCTCTTTAACTGTACATCTATTTGCGCCCAAGCATTTTCTACTCTGTTTTTCAAATTAATAAAACCATTGTAAGTCACAATAAACCACAAAACTATAACTGCTACGATACCCAAAATTATCCATGTCATTTTGTGTTCCTCCTTCATATTCATTATAAATTTCTGGCTTACCATATTTGTTCCTTTAATTTTCTTACACTAAGTTTGACATTTTAATAGCTTTTATATTCTGTGTTTTCTTAAATCTTTCTTAGTTTCATTATATTATACATCTATTATACATGCAACAGAATATAGTTTTGGTATCCGGCGTTCCAAAATGGGTTTAGATTATTTTTGCCAGGGTATGTCGAAATTTTCTTAATATTTGTGTTGGAATTTGCTTTATAAAATGATAAAATTAAAATTAAGGTGAGACGTTAAGTCACATAAGACAAGGGGAGAAGGAGATGGGAACACTCGTTTTGATGGTCTGATTGCCGGGGGTGAGGAAAGATACTACAACCTCCCGTGATAGAAGAGGGATTTGCTATTAAGGTAGAGCAGGTGGATGATAGTGCACTGAAGAATGTTCTTATAGTAAATAGCTTTAGAATAGGTAGAAAGGTAGGGTGATATTATATGAAAATTGGTGTTATAAGTGACACTCATGGAGATTATAAATCATGGGAAAAGGCGTGGGATTTTTTAAAGGATTCGGATATTATTTTACATGCAGGGGATGTTTTATATCATGGACCCCGTAATCAAATTCCTGAAGGATATGACCCGAAAAAACTTGCTGATGCTGTAAATGCCTCTCCCGTTCCAATTTTGATTGCAGAAGGGAATTGTGATGCTTATGTTGACCAAATGATGCTTGATGTACCTATACAAACACCGTATGTCTTTGCTTTCATTGAGGGGAAGAGATTTATGATTCAACATGGCCATAATATTTCTGATGAAGATATACATAAGTTGATTAAGAAGTATAAATTAGATTATTTTATAATTGGGCACACGCATATTCCTTTAATAAAAAAGATTGAAAATTGTGTGATGATTAATCCTGGTTCTACATCCATTAGCAAACGGGAAGATAAGATTAATTCGGTAGGATTTATTGAAGTTGAAAGTGGAAGTGTTCATATAATTGATTTGGAAAGCGGAAAAGATATTTTGTTTTTAGATGGTAAAGTTAATGTGGTAAATGTCTATTAGTATTTTTATTTTTTCTTACCCCACCTAAAGAAATTGCTAAATGGATTGCTGGACAATGGGAGATTAATCCGGGCTCTACATCTATTATTATAGCTAAAATTATTAGAACATAAAATAGCTAAAATATGATATAATAGTTATAGACAATATGGAGGCTTTTTGATATAATAAAGATATTTCTCTTGTTTAGAAATTTTTGCTGTATGTTATAATAAAAGCAAAAAGTTAAGAGGTGTTTTAAATGAGGTATATCAATATTGGTAATGGGGAAATAAAGGCCTCGGCAATTGCATTGGGTTGTATGAGGATTGCTGATAAGCCTGTAAAGGAAGTGGCGGAACTTATAAATACGGCTCTGGAGGAAGGCATAAATTTTTTTGACCATGCTGATATATATGGCGGTGGCAAATCTGAAGAAGTTTTTGCTGAAGCCATAGAAATGAAGCTAAGTATCAGAGAGAAAATAATTATTCAAACTAAATGTGGTATAAGGCATGGATATTATGACTTTTCAAAGGAGCATATTTTAAAATCTGTCGATGGAAGCTTAAAAAGGCTCAAAACTGACTACATAGATGTTCTGTTATTACACCGTCCTGATACTTTGATGGAACCAGAAGAGGTTGCAGAGGCTTTTTCAATACTTCACAGCAGTGGCAAGGTTAGAAATTTCGGTGTAAGTAATTTTAATCCGATGCAGATAGAACTGCTTAGTAAGTATTTAAACCAAAAGCTTATCATAAATCAATTGCAGTTTAGTATTATGCATACAGGTATGATAGATTCTGGTTTTAATGTGAATATGAAAGTAGATCAGTCTATAGATAGAGATGGCAGTGTTTTGGAGTATTGCAGGTTAAAGAATATTACGATACAGGCGTGGTCACCGTTCCAATATGGATTTTTTGAAGGCACTTTTTTAGGTAACGAAAAATTTAAAGAACTTAATGACAAAATTGACGAAATTGCTGCTAAAAAGGGTGTGCCAAGTATTGCTATACCTATTGCATGGATTTTAAGACATCCAGCAAAGATACAACCTATTGTTGGTACGACAAATCATGCTCGATTGAAAGATATATGCAAAGCATCAGAGATTGAACTTACAAGAGAGGAATGGTATGAGTTATATAGGGCTGCAGGGAATAAATTACCATAATTATACATGAATAAAGGTACCGAAAATGGGACCTTTATTTTTGCTTATTTAAGCTATAATAAAGCCAAGGGATTTTGTGTACCTTCTCGGGCATCAACAGGGATGACTTTTTCTACAATACCTTTTCTGTGTCCTACAAGGTAACTTGTCATATTGGCAGTGGAGCAGGCATGGTTTGGTATTATTTCAATTTTATCACCCACTTTTATATCGGTTGGAGCAGTGACTTTTACTTTTCCAACCTCTTCTGAAAGGCTTTCTACTACCAATTCAGGATAGCCTTTTACAATCCCATAGCCATTAATCAAGGAAACACCATGGGCACCTTTATCTAAACCAAAACATTTACTTCCAGCGTCTATGATAAATAAGTCTTCTTTAGGATGAGCTATTACTGTAGCTAATACAGTAAGAGCACATTTTTCTAAAGGAGAAACCCCTAAGGCTACTTGTATAGCATCATAAAATACATAATTTCCTGGCCTAAGGATGTTAATAATTTTACTGCTTACTACAAATGCTGCCGTAGGAGTGCTGCCAGTTGCTACAATGTCAACAGAATAACCTTCTTTTTTCAAAATATTTGCAGCAGTTGTCAATGCTTCCACTTCTTCTTGAGCGACTGCTTTAATTTCTTCAATGTTTCTTTTTGCATATGTATGTCCTGGGTGGGTGGCTATACCTTTAAATTTTAAGTGCGTAAAACTTTTCAATTTTTCTGCCAGTTCAAGTACTTTTTCAGGCACTACTCCAAAGCGGTGTAATCCAGAATCAATTATTATAAGGTAATCCATAGAAAGTCCAATTCTATTGCAAGTCTCTTCTACTTTGGCTGCAGCTTCAACGCCATCAAAGCTTAGAATAACATGGGCTTTTTGTGCAAGGGTTAATATTCTTTCAATGTTTTCTTTTGAGGCTACAGGGTAGGCAATCATTATTTCTTTGAAACCGTTTTCTGTTAATTTTTCTGCTTCATCAATTGTCCCCACTAAAAAACCTTTTGATCCATAATTCTGTTGCATTTTTGCTATAGCAGTACTTTTATGAGTTTTAACCATTGGCCACAATTCTTTTCCATTTTTTCTACACGTATCAGCCATTTCTTTTATGTTTGATTCTAGTTTGTCTAAGTCAACAAGGAAAGAAGGGGTTGGCAATTCAAAAATGGTTGTCATAATAGGTACACTCCCTTTTTTTGTTTTTAAAGGATTGTAAGCCAATAAAGGTAAACACAATTATATTTTAACATGTTATTTGAAATTTTAAAAAAGTTACAAAAAGGGGCTGAGATTTTTTACAGACCTTTCTGCAAACCCTTTGCTTAGCTCAGAGCGTTGCTTTAGGATGAGACCTTCGGTTTCAAGACCTAATGACAACAGAGGGGATGTCATTCTGAACCGTAGCGTAAGCGGAGGTGAAGAATCTCAGACCATAGGGGCATACTTAATGGCAAACAAAGTATGATATAATGGAATTGAAAGAAAAATGGCAATGGAGTGAATAATACGGGAGATTATACGAGATAGTTTTTTAATTTATGGGAATTAATGAAAAAAGGAGTGAATCCCTATGGGGTAGAAGTTATACAGGGGTATACAGTTGTAAAAGATGGGATTAATCGATGGTGCATTCCTAAGTTTGGGAAAATGAAAGTGGATGCTGTTATTTATGTGAATGATGCGTTAAAAGAGTTTTTGCATGAAGACCAGTCTTTGAGGCAGCTTGTCAATGCTGCTAGTCTTCCCGGAGTTGTGGAACCTGTTATAGGCATGCCGGATATCCATGAGGGGTTTGGGCTTCCCATAGGAGGAGTTATGGCAATAGATGAGGGAGGTGTCATTTCAGCTGGAGCGGTAGGGTATGATATTAATTGTGGTGTAAGGCTTTTAAGAACTAGCCTTGAAGCAGCGTATTTTAATAAAGAGCTTTTATATAAGCTTATAGAACGGATTGAGTATTATGTTCCAACAGGCATAGGGAAAAAGGGAAGACACAAGGGTATTACACGGGTAATTTTTAATGATGTAGTGCACAATGGGGTAGAAGCCGTGATTAAAGCTGGTTTTGGAAAAAAATCAGATCTGGAGTATATTGAGGAAAATGGTAGACTTTCAGGTGCTGATCTTTCTGCGGTATCAAAGGAAGCACGGGAAAGAGGCGAAGAACAACTTGGCACTTTAGGAGGAGGCAATCACTTCATAGAGATTCAGCGAGTTGATTCTATTTTGGATGAAAAATTGGCAAAACAATTTGGGCTTTTTAAAGGGCAAATTGTCATTATGATTCACACGGGAAGCCGCGGATTTGGCCATCAGATCGCTACAGATTATACAAAGATTTTGTGGGAAGCGGCGAAAAAATATGGAATTGAGGTACCTGAAAAAGGGCTTGCAGCAGCCCCTATAAAGTCAAAGGAAGGGCAGAATTACTATAAAGCGATGGCAGCTGCAGTGAACTTTGCTTTTTCAAACAGGCAGATAATCATGTTTGATGTAATAAGGGCTTTTGAGGATGTTTTGAAAAAGTCTGAGGAGTCTATGGGGTTCCAACTTGTGTATGACGTTGCCCACAATATTGCTAAGTGGGAAGTACATGGCGGTAAGAGACTTCTTGTTCACAGAAAAGGAGCCACAAGGGCTTTACCATCAGGACATCCTCAAAATCCTTCTTTTTACAAAGAAACTGGGCATCCTGCTCTTATTCCCGGCAGTATGGGTACGGGTTCTTATGTGGTGGTTGGCACAGAAAAAGCGGCAGAGACCTTTTATTCTGTAAATCACGGAGCAGGACGAAGGCTTTCACGAAATAAGGCTAAAAAAATCAGTAAAGAGGAATTTGAAAAGGCTATGGGGGATGTAATATACAATGTTCGGTCTTATAAAGATATCGCTGATGAGTCGCCACTTGCTTACAAAGACGTAGAAGAGGTTGTGTCTGTTCTTGAGAAAAGAGAAATTACTATACCTGTTGCTCGATTTGTGCCTCTTGCAGTTGTAAAAGGCGCAGATTAATGGGTAAGTTTGCAAATACATCGCTTTATAAGGTATTGTTGTGGACTATAGGAATTATAGTGACGGTTTTAAATGTGATGCTTCTTATGAGCTTTGTTGGATGATTGATACTTTTTTAATTAAATGTTAAAATTAAAATGTAAAGATATAAATATTTTGTTTAAGAAAGTTTAATTGAAGTGAAAGCTGAGGTGAGTGATAATGAAATCAAATTTGAATGAAATACTCAATCTGATAGATAATTTATCATTTGCAGAGAAAAAAATCATTTATAAAAAGATGCAAAACGAGATAAACAGCAAATTGCTTGATATATTAGAAAAAACTAATGAAAGAGCCGAAAAATACCCCATATCATTAGAAGAAATAACTGAAGAAGTAGAGTATATTAGAGGGAAAAGATATGAAAAAAATTAAAGTAGTTATTGATACAAATATTTTTATTAGTGCTTTTCTAGGAAGTAAAAATGCAAAATTTTTAATGAAAGAAATTTTTAACGATGAATATATACTCATAATGTCAGCTGAACAATTGCTAGAAATAAAAGAAGTATTGAATCGACCTAAGTTTAAAAAGTATGTTTCTAAGTCAGAAATTGATGCACTTATTGAATTGCTTTCTTTGAAAATAGTTGAGCCTGTTATATATCAAAAAATCACAGATTGTAGAGATGAAAAAGACAATATGATTCTTGAAGAAGCTGTATATGGAAATGCGGACTATATAATAACTGGTGATGATGATTTGCTTGTATTAAATCCTTATAGATGGATAAAGATTGTTGAACTAAGAAGTTTCTTAAAAGAAATGTATGATTTGTAAAGTAGAGATATTTATTTAAGAAAATAAGAAAATGATGATAAATTATGAGAGGGGACCGGTGAGATACCCTTGATTTTTTTATTAAAAAATTGAGGTATACTAGTGTTTTGCAAAGTTTTGTTGGGTGATTGATATAAATGCTATAAAATGGTAGAATATATGTAAAGAATTTTGTGTGGTGAGAAAGATGAGTATCACTGATGAAGAGAAAAAGAAAATACGTGAAAATTGGCGGTTAAAGAGTGAAAAAGAGAAAGAAATGCTAGAAATACGAAAAAAGGATGCATTAGATAAAGCGTATAAGATTGCTAAATTTTTGAAAGAAAAATATAATGTAAGTAAAGTTGTCTTGTATGGATCACTGGCAAGGGGATTTGATTTTTGGGAATTTTCGGATATTGATATTTTTGTAGACGATTGGGATGATGATAAGTTTAACTACTGGACAATGTTTGTTGAGATAGAGAATATTGCAAGGCCTTATAAAGTGAGTATAGTTACACAACGAGATGCTACGGAGGCTTTGTTAAAGGAAATAGAGAAAGAGGGGAGGGAAATAGGGTAGTGGATGTGGGTAAGGTAAATAATACTAATTGTGTTAAAATAAGAATTTTGGTGGGGTGATAGTATGAAAGTTAAGTTTACTGTAGTTATTCAAAAAGAAGAAAATTGGTATGTAGCAAAGTGTATTGAAAACAGTGTTGCATCTCAGGGGAAAACTTTAGAGGAGGCATTAGATAATCTAAAAGAAGCATTAGAGTTGTATTATGAAAATGGAGAGCTTGACCTGGAAGAGAAACCGCTATTTATAACAACAGTGGAGGTAGCAATATAATGGGATCGAAATATCCAGTTCTGCCGCCAGACAAAATTTTGAGAGCACTAGAAGAATTTGGATTTGAGAAGGTTTCTCAAAAAGGTAGTCATATAAAGCTTAAGAACCCAGATGGTAAAGTAGTTATTGTACCGTTCCATTATGAGATAGCTAAAGGAACGTTAAAAAGTATTCTCGAACAGGCAGGAATATCATTGGAGGAATTTAAAAAACATTTATAATGGTTTATTATTGGAAAGGAGTGAGATTTATGCCAATTGTAAATTTAATTACAAAAGAAAAGATTGCATCAGAAAAGAAAGAAATTTTAAAGAAAGAATTTGCAGATATGATGTATGAAGTCGCAGTCAAAAGTGAAAATTGGCTTATGGTGAGATTTACTGAGGGAGAAGATATATTTTTCCGGGGTAAGCCCTTAGATGACGGAGCAATTATGGAGATACAGCTTGTAGGCAAGCTTCAAAATAGCCAAAAAGAAGAAATATCGAAAAGAGTTTGTGACGTTTTAAATAAAGTTTTAAATTATAGAAAAGACAATATTTACATAGTCATACAAGAGATAGAAGGGCAGAATTGGGGTTATAATGGAAGCACTTTTTAGAATTAAATTGTCAAAAAACTTAAAACCCTTATTATTCCACTAATCGTGAGAAATAATAAGGGTTTTTGTTTTAAAAAGTCAAAAAATAAATTGAAATGAGGGAGTATTAAGTTTACAATATATATGAAATATAAATGCAAGGTGAAGTGTTATGGAAGATAAACTTGATTTGAATGTGATAAAACCGATTGAAGAGGTAAAGTATTTGTCTGCGGAAAATGCTTCGCGATATCGCCTCATCATGAGGTATTTTTATGAACAGTACCAGAAATTTAAATATTGGCTGTACAAAGAGGATGTATATGAATATGTAAGTCAATTTGATATGTTTGCTGACTATACAATGGAAAAATGTGAGCAGGACTTAAAAGCACTTACTGAATGGAAAAACCTTATTGCGACACAAGATACCAGTAAAGCTTCTACGATTGACGAATTTAAAAACAAAAAATTCAGGTATCAGCTGAGTCCATATTCTATTGAGATAGAAAGAATGACCATAAGGCTGGAAAGCATCGTCGGTTATGGTGGGTCACTACAGCCGTCTTTATTTGAAAGGATTTACCGCAATTTAATAAAGATAAATGAAATGGCGAAAAAAGAGGATTTACAGGAAATAAACAGATGGTGGGAAGACCTCAATACCGACTTTGAAAATATATATCACAATGCGACAGATTACATTGCAAGTCTTCAAAGCTCTAACGCTGATGAACTTATGAAGTCAGAGCAGTTTATAATTTACAAAGACAAGCTTATAGAATATTTAAGAGATTTTATAAAAGACCTTCAGAGATTTTCTGTTGCCATAGAGAGCTTTTTGAAAAAGGTGAGTCCGGAGGTTGTCAATTCCGTTGTAGATAAGTTATGCCAATATGAAATGAGTATCCCAAGAATTGACAGGGTTTTAAATGAAGAGGAAGTAAAAGAAGATTTGATGGATAAGTGGAATAACATATCTTTTTGGTTTACAGGTCATAATTTTGAAGACAGCGAGGCAGTAAGGCTTCTTAATATATCAAATGAAATAATCAGAAAAATAACAATGTATGCGGCGAGAATAGCAGAAAACAGGATGAAAGCTGCCAGCAGAAAGAATGAATATATTGCTCTTTCTAAAATGTTTGCAAAAGCAAGCAATATAAAAGAAGCACACCTTTTGTCTGCGGCGGTTTTCGGTTGCTTTTACACAAGGCACATAAAAGGTGATTTTGAAAGAAAGACAGAAAGTGTAAACCAGAGCGTGTGGGAAGAACCGCCCTTTAAAGTGATTATAAAGCCAAAAACAAGGAGCTACAGTAATTATGTTAAGACAAATGCGATTATTGATAAAAGTGCTGACAAGACGGAGATGCTGATGGACTATCTCAATCAGAAAAATATAGAAGATGAAATAATAGCAAGTTGCATTGTTGGCAATAGAATAAGGATAAAGGATTTACCTGTTGTAAAACCTTTTGTGAGGGCAACGATACTTAAATGGATAGGAAAAGCGATGGCAAGAAATAGCTTTACAGGAAAGACAGAAGATGGAAGAACATACAGGCTTCATATGCCAAAGAATGGTGAGAGGGCAATACTAAAATGCACAGATGGTAATCTTGATATGCCTGATATTGTAATTGAGTTTGTTGATTGAAGGTGAAAAAATGGAAGAACTTCAGATGCTTCTTGAAAATTTTTGGATACTGAGAGAGGATAGAGAAAATTTCAACAAAATAAGAGATGCTGAGAATAAAATAAAACCTTTTGTTGAAGAAAAATTAGGATATAGATTGATTATAAACCCATATATTGTTAAGTTAGAAAAAGTGCCGTCAGATGTTGAAGAGTGGATGGGGATAGATGCATTTCAAACGCCTATGGATTATGCATTTTTGTGTTTGCTCTTAGCTTTTTTGGAGGATAAAGGACCAGAAGACCAGTTTGTGTTGTCTAATATAACGGAATACATAGAGGCACAGTATGATGGACCTGATAAAGTAGATTGGACGCTTTTTCAGCACAGAAAGTCACTTGTGCGGGTGCTCAATTTTGCTGTAGATATTGGCATAATTAAAATAGATGATGGTGACCATGAGAGGTTTTCAGAAAGTGAAGATACTGAAGTTCTTTACGAAAACACAGGTATTTCAAGGTATTTTTTGAGGTCTTTTAACAGAGAAATTACAGAAGACATGAAGATTGAGGATTTTTTGCAGGAGGATTTAAATCTTTCAAACCCCAAAGATGCGGTTATACAGAGAAGACACAGGGTGTACCGAAAACTTATTCTTTCACCTTCTGTGTATAGTGAAGGACCTGATGACCAAGACTTCATGTATATAAAAAATTACAGAAATACTATAGCGAAAGATTTAGAGGAGTATCTTGATGCAAAACTTCACCTCCACAAAACTTCTGCTTTTGTTCTCTTTAATGACAACAAATATTTAAAGTCCTATTTTCCCGACAAAAACAAAAACATATCTGATATAATGCTGCAGGTAAATAAAATTATAAGACAAATGATTGAAGATGGAAAACTCGCCTATAATCCTGATGATACTATAGATATAACTGAAGCAGAATTTATAAATATTATTTTGAAAGTAAAGGAAAGATTTAGTGATGGTTGGTATAAGTCTTACAGGGAAATGAGTGAAAAGCAGCTTATAGAAGAGGTCATTGAAAACATGGAAAGCTTTAAGATGATAAAAAGAGTTGAGGAATTGCATTCTATTAAAATATTGCCTATGGCGGCAAAGTTAATTGGGGAATATCCTCCAGATTTTGAAAAAGGAGAAGGTGCAGATGAGTGAAAAATTAGCTGAAAGATGGATGATTAACAGGATTGGGCTTCTTAATTTTTGGTATTATGATGATGAAATATTTGAGTTTGCAGATGGAAGGCTTCTTTTAAGAGGTGCTAATGGTTCTGGAAAGTCAGTGACAATGCAGAGTTTCATACCTTTAGTATTAGATGGCAACAAAAGTCCTGAAAGACTTGATCCCTTTGGCTCAAAGGCGAGAAAGCTTGAGGACTATCTTCTTGGGGAAGAAGAGGTAAGTGGGCTTGATGAAAGAACTGGCTATCTTTTCATGGAATTTAAAAAAGAGAAAAAAGACAGCTACATTACAATAGGCATGGGACTAAAGGCGAAAAGGCATCAAAATATGGACTTTTGGGGCTTTGTAATACTTGACGGCAGGCGTATAGGTATCGACTTCTTTTTATACAAAATGGAAATAGGCGATGACGGCAAAAGAGTAAAAGTCCCACTTACCAAAAAAGAACTTAAGAATAGAATAGGTGAAGGCGGAGAAGTAGTTGAAAGCCAAAAAGAGTACATGGAAATGGTCAATAAATACATTTTTGGCTTTAGTTCTATCGAGGAATACGACGAGCTCATAAAACTGCTGATACAGCTTAGAAGTCCAAAGCTTTCCAAAGACTTCAGGCCTACTGTGATATATGAAATTATGAAAGCTTCACTGCCTTCACTCACAGATGATGATTTGAGGCCTCTTTCAGAAACCATAGAAAACATGGACCAGATTAAGATGCACCTTGATGTTCTTTACAGGAATATGGCTGCAGTAAAAAAGCTTAAAAATGAGTACGACAACTATAACAGATACATTCTTTATGAAAAGGCTGGGGATTTAGTAAAGGCATACAGCGATTTATACGCATCAAAAAAAGAATACGATAATTTAACTAAAGATATTGAAAATTACAGAAGTACAATAGCAAACTTAGGAAATGACATCATTTCTCTTGAAAGTGAAAGAGAAGCCTTAAAGAAAAAGGAAGAACAGCTTTCAAGTGGTGATGCTAAAAGAACCCAAAAGGAGTTATTAGAAGAAGAGGATCGATATAAGCAGTATTTGGAGGATAAGTCTAAAAAAGAAGAAGAACTCCGGAATAAACAAGATAAATATTATGGTTTAGAAAGAAAGATAAAAAACACTGAGGAACAAAAATACAAACTGGATAAAGAACTACAGGATAAATTAGAGGATATATCTTCAATTGCACAGGATGTAGATTTCATGGAACATGAGTTTTCTGTAAGTGAACTTAAAAAAGTGTATGGAAAAGAATTTGATTTTACTTATTGGAAAAATGAATTAAAAAAGCATAAAGATAAAATAAAGCGTGCCATCAATGCATTGAGAGAAGAAATAGAAGCAAATAAAAGGTATGATGCCGCACTTAAAGAGCAGGAAAGGCTTAAAAAAGAAAGAGAAGACAGGGCTAAAAAGCTTAATGAGGCAGAAAGGCTTTTTGACGAACAAAAAAGAGAATACGTTGAAAGAGTTTATAGTTGGTCGCAGGGCAATGCAGAGCTTAAGCTTTTAAGTAGCCAACTGGAAGGCTTAAGCCGTGTCATACTGGCGTATGGAGAGGATAAAGGATTTGACGATATTTTGGCTTTTGTGAGAAAACCCTATGAGGAAATACTAAATGGAATTCAGCAAGAAATTTTAAGATTAGAAAATCAAAGAGAGGTAAAAGAAAATCAGCTTCATGAGAAAGAAAAGTTATTGGAGGAATGGAAAAACAAAAAAGATCCTGAGCCTGAAAGAGATGAACAAGTCATAAACAACAGAAAAAGGCTTAAAGAAGCTGGAATTCCTTACATTCCTCTTTACATGGCGATTGATTTTAAAGAGGATGTGGATGAAGAGACAAGAGGCAATATAGAAGCTGCGATAGAAGACATGGGGCTTTTGGATGCTCTTATCGTCCCCAAAGAATATTTTGAAAAAGCTCTTCAAATGGACAGCAATATGGCGGATAAATATGTTATGCCTGGAAGCTTTAATATGATGTTAAATGTATCTCAATATTTTAGAGTAGTTGACAATGAAGAAGGGGTTTCACCAGAAGATATTTCAGACGCTTTAAGCAATATATTTGTATCCGAAGAAAGCGGAACAACCTATATTGATTCAAATGGCACATATGGAATAGGAGTAATAAAAGGGAAAGCACGGGATAAAGTTAAATCAAAGTACATCGGGAGTGAGTCTAGAAAGCGCTACAGAGAAGAGCTTATTAAATCTATACAAGAAGAAATACAGGCTATAAAAGCTGAAATATCTGCAATCGATGAGGAAATAAATGCAAAAAAATTAAGGATACAGAGGCTGGATTACGAATATTCGGCATTTCCCGGGAAAGAAGACATTGAAGAAGCATATAGATATTTAAAAACGGCAAAGGCTGATTATGAATACACCTCTCATAAACTGGATGAACAGCTTTTTACAGTTAAAAACTGTTTTGAGGACCTTCAGAAAAAGAAAGCTGTTGTAAGAGAATTGACATCTGGCATAAACATACATCCAGATATTGATACCTATTCTTCTGCGTATGAATATGCGGAAGAATACGCTTCAGGGCTTAATGAAGTAGAAATACTATACAACAAATATGTTTTGCACATTTCAAACGAAGAAATGTTATTGCAGCAAAAACAAGATTTAGAATACGATATTGATAACTTAAAGTACGAAATAGACGTACTGGAAAACAAAATACAGAGTTCTGTTAAGAAAATTGAGATGCTAAAAGAGACATTAAAAGAACTTGGACTTGAAGAAATTGAAAAAGAACTGGAGATTTGCCTAAAAAGGCTGGAGGAAATACCTAAAGAGATTACAAATAAATCAGCCGAAAAAGCAAAACTTGAGGAGCGGCTACAGAGAAGCTTAAAAGACCTTTTAAACATTGAAGAAGAGATTAATCTTAAAGAGAAAATTTACAATATTGTTGAAGAGGGTTTAAAAAGGGAATTAGCACTTGGCTTTGTCAAGCAAGAGGTTGAAATGGAGGATATGTTAAAATTAAGTAAAAGCATTCTTTCTGAATACAAAGGCTTTTTTGACAAAGCGGGCTTTGACAGAGAAAAGTTTACAGAGAGACTTCAAAATGTGTATTTTGAAACTCGCAACGAACTTTTGGAATATGGGCTTTCAATTGGCAATATCTTTGACGAAGCTTGTGAGGGAGACAATGAAAGAATAAAAGAAGCAAAAAGTAAGCAGAGAAGACTTAGTATTACTGCAAATATTAATGGTAAAGTCGTTTCATTATATACACTTTATTCTAATATTGAAGAGGATATAATGGCGAATGAAAGCCTTTTAAGAGAGACTGATAAGATTCTTTTTGAAGAGATTATAATGCACAATGTGGGAATTAAGATAAGAGCAAAGATTTTTAAAGCAGAAGAATGGGTAAAGAAAATGAACAAACTCATGTCTGAAAGGGATACTTCCAGCGGACTTAAGTTCTCTATTGAGTGGAGAAGCATTCCTGCTTCTAATGAAGAAGAACTTGATACAAAGGAACTTGTGGATATTTTAAAATCCGATGCTGATATGCTGAAAAAGGAAGTCTTCGATAAAGTTGTAAATCATTTTAGGTCAAAAGTAGAAAGAGCCAGGAGGGCAATGGAGGAAAAAAACAATACAGAAACTTTTCACAAGATTATGAAAGAAATATTAGATTACAGAGATTGGTTTGAGTTTAAGCTTTACTACCGAAAAGAAGGGGAAAGCCGCAAGGAGCTTACTGATAATGCCTTTAATAAGTTGAGCGGTGGAGAAAAAGCGATGGCCATGTATATACCTTTGTTTTCCGCGGTTTACTCAAGATATGAGGGAGCATCGCCGACTGCACCTCGCATAATATCTCTAGATGAAGCATTTGCAGGAGTTGATGACACAAACATAAGGGATATGTTTAAACTGATTGAGGATTTAAGATTTAATTATATAATGAATTCGCAGGTTTTATGGGGAGATTATGACACTGTCCCCAAGCTTTCAATTTATGAACTTGTAAGGCCAAAAAATGCAAAGGCTGTATTGGTCATGAAGTATTTGTGGGATGGAAAAGTAAAGCATCTTATACTTCCTGAAAAAGAGGAGGTTGCCGCTACAGAAGTGGGTGCTGTAAATGAATAAAGAAGAACTTAAATATTTTAAAGAAAAAAAGGATACAAGAGGATTTTTGAAGGTATACGGGAAAAGTACAGAAGTTTAGGACGTCTTGGAGGCGTTGTAAAGCTTGATAATCTTACGGAAGATGAAAAAGAAGTACTTACAAACCATTTTAAAAAAGACTATAGGACAAAAAAATCTGCATCCATTGATGTGGCAAAGTTTGAAGAGTCGCTAAAAAATACGCGATTTGAGGAGTATACGCTAAAAGACATACTGGAATACTATTTTGGCGAAAAACTCACCAGCAAAAAAGAGGATATGGAAATATTGGCAAAAGAAAGAGAAGAGTTCTTTAAAGAGCTCTTCTCTAAATACCAGGAATGTAAGTGCATTGATTGGCTAAAAAGTTTGTATGAGGGAACCGCTGTAGGGGTAAGGACAGTAAATCAGAGGTATTTAAATGATAAGGCCGGATTAAAAAAAGATATAATATACGTATGCGATGCCATAAACAATTTGCCTGTTTATAAAGGGGAAAAGAAAAGACTGCCGGTGTTTTCTTCCCAGATTGCACGTAATCCTCACTATTTTGATTCAAATACAGAAGCTGGAAGTATGTTTATAAACGCTTTATGCACTTTAATGGGGCTGAATGAAGTAAAAGGAAGTGAAGAAATATCAGAACTTTATTACAACGTTGGCATTTTGATAGATGAAATATCCAATTATGTCACACTCTCAGGACTTTTGGCATATGAGGGCGATACGGAAAATCAAGTATTTAAGGCTGCTTATGAAAGCAATCAAGTCTTGCAAGTTCCTCTTTTAAATTTGAGTAAAATTGAGAGGGTCATAAGCCCTTCTAAGAAAGTGTATGTTGTAGAGAATCCTTCAGTTTTTACATCTTTAATAGATGCTACAAATAAAGTATTTCCTCTTGTATGCACATATGGCCAGCCAAAACTTTCTTCTCTCCTGCTCTTGGACATGCTTTATAAAGAAGGGACAGAGATATATTACTCGGGAGATTTTGACCCAGAGGGGCTTATGATAGCAGATAGATTGTACAGAAGGTATAAAGACAAGTTTCACTTTTTAAGGTACGGTGTAGAAGATTATTTAAAATCTCTTTCAAATGAAGTCATAAATGATGTGAGGCTTAGTAAGCTAAATAAGATTGAATCACCTTTACTCTTTGATGTGGCAAAGGAGATGAAAATAATAAAAAAAGCAGGGTATCAGGAGCTTATAATAGATGATATTATAAATGATATAAAATTGATTGAAGAAGGTAAGGGGGAGTGGTAAAATTAAGGTAATAAGTATGCCTTCTTAAAGAGGTGTCTGTAGTGGTTCAGAGAGATTTAAAAGAAGTGGAAGAAATATTTAAGAGAAATTTGCAATATTTAAAGGGTAAATATGACATAAAGTTGATATATGTTTTTGGCTCATATAGTAAAGGCACTAATACAAAAAATAGTGATCTTGATATTGCGGTACTTTTAGGGAATGGATATGATCCTATGGACAAACTTGCTTTAATTGGCGATTTGGTTTCAATATTTAAACGAGATGATATAGATTTGGTAGTATTAAATTCTGCAAATCCAGTGTTAAGGCATCAAGTAATAAAGCACGGCAAACTTATTTTTGAAGAAAATGAAGATGTAAAGGTGGAATTTGAGGTTAAAACTCTAAGAGAATATATGGACATGGAATATTTTAGAAAAGTGCAGATGGATGTTATTAAAGAATGGGTAAAAAGTGTTGTAGGTGATAATAGTGACTAAAAGTATAATAGAAACAATAAATTCTAAAATAAAAGAGTTACAAAAAATTTAATATTGTTAAAAAAAGTATCGCAAGAAGTAACTAAAGAAAATATAAAAGAGGATATGCTCAAATATTGGGGAATAGAAAGAGGAATTCAAATATCTATAGAATGTGTTATTGATATAACCAATATAATTATTTCTTCTCTTGGTTTAGAAAAACCCGATACCTATAGAGAAACGGTTTTATTATTAGGTAAATCAAACATTTTGCCAGAAAATTTTGCCAAAAATATTTCTAACATAGTTTCTTTTAGAAATATACTTGTACATGATTATATGAAAATTGATGAGAAGGTGATTGTTGACATATTAAAGAACCATTTGGATGATTTTGTTAAATATATACATTATATAAATAAATGGATCGAAGAAAATTATTATTCCTAATATGAAAGGAGACGTTATTGTGAAAATAAGTTTTTTGGGAGCTGCTAAAGAGGTTACAGGCTCATGCTATTTAGTTGAGACGGAAAAGACTAAGTTTCTTGTTGACTGCGGAATGTTTCAAGGGGGAGAAGTTGAAGACGAGCTAAACTATCAAGAATTTATTTTTGATGTAGCCGATATCGATTTTGTGCTTTTAACTCATGCTCACATAGACCACAGCGGAAGAATTCCTCTTTTGTACAAGAGGGGATACAGAAAAAGGATTTATGCTACAAAAGCTACCGTGGATTTATGCAGATATATGCTTCCAGACAGTGGGCATATACAAGAGATGGAAAGTGAATGGAAAAACAGAAAAAGAAAAAGGGCAGATAAGCCTTTGAGGGAACCTCTTTATACTGCTGATGAGGCGAAAGATTCTTTAAGCATTTTCTATGGAGTAGATTATGGAGAAATAATTGAACCAGCGCAAGATGTAAAAGTGCGATTTAATGATGCAGGACATATGCTTGGCTCATCTATAATCGAAGTTTGGGTAAATGAAAAAGGCAAAGAAACTAAAATTGTATTTTCAGGGGATGTGGGGAATAAAAAAATTCCTCTTTTAAAAGAAGTTACACCGATTAAGAGTGCGGATTATGTTTTGTGTGAGTCCACATATGGCAATAGGCTTCATGAAGATATTGGAGATAGGGCAAAAAAACTTATGGAGATTATCATAAAAACCGTAAAGAGAGGCGGAAATGTCATAATACCTTCTTTTGCTGTCGGAAGGACTCAAGAACTTTTATATGAATTACATAAAAACAGAGAATTGTACAAAGACGAAATAGAGTTTTTAAACAACGTACCTGTTTATGTAGATAGTCCACTTGCAACTTCTATAACAGATGTTTTTACTAAACATCCTGAATATTTGGACAGTGAAGCTCAAGATTATATTAAAAGAGGGGATTTACCCCTTGACTTTCCTAATTTGCACTTTACTCACAGCGTGGAAGAATCAAAAGCGTTAAATGAAATTAAAACACCTGTCATAATCATATCAGCCAGTGGAATGTGTGAAGCTGGGCGAATTAAACACCATTTAAAACACAATTTGTGGAGGCCAGAATGCACGGTTTTGTTTGTGGGGTATCAGGCAAAAGGGACCTTAGGACGTAAACTTTTGGAAGGAGAAAAAAATGTCAAAATATTTGGTGAGGATATTAGCGTAAAAGCTGAAATAGAATATATTGAAAGTTTTTCTGGGCATGCAGACCAAAAGGGTATATTAGATTGGCTTTCTCAATTTACGGATAAGCCAAGGAAAATATTCATTGTACACGGGGAAGATGAAGCACAGGAAGAACTAGCAGATAAGATTGAAAATCAACTAGGCATAGAGACTTTGATACCCTCGCGATATGATACATATAATTTTGAAGAAGATAAACTTTTTACTGCAGAAGCTGAAGATAAAGTTAAGCTGAGCGTTGAACTTACTAACAAGATCGAAGAAATGAAATTAAGAAGTGACAAAGCATTGAATAAACTTCAAGAGTTAATATACAGTAAAGATATAACAAAAGATTTAAGTCCTATTGTAAGTGAGTTAAACAATATAAATGAAAGTTTAATGAAATTGTATAGAGAACTTTTGGATTAGAATGCGTTATGCATTCTTTAGACTGTAGACAAACCTCTTTTTTTCATATAGAGGAGGCATTTTGCATAGGTGAAGCGACTTGTTACAAAGCGGCAACTAAACTTAGCGAGACCAAGGAACGGAGGCAGGGCCGAAGCCAAGGACGGCGGAGGCGGGCACCTGAGGCATGGATGCCACCTGACGTAGGAACCCTGCCGGAGTCCGGGGTCGAGCTTATGTTTAGTCGCTTTGTAACTCTGGAGCGAACAATGCAAAATGCCTCCTTAAGAGAAAATAACTTTGTCAACAAACTGAAGAATGCGTTATGCATTCTTTTTTTGTATCTATAATGTTCCGATTGACTTGTTATTATTTAATAGATACAATTGATATTAAGATACATACAAATACCGATACAATTATAAGGAGGAGTAGAACAATGAATGAAAGGTATGAACTAAATAAAAATCTTGCCCAAATGCTAAAGGGTGGAGTCATAATGGATGTGACAACACCAGAACAGGCGGTTATTGCTGAAAAGGCAGGGGCTGTTGCAGTTATGGCTTTAGAGAGAGTGCCAGCTGATATTAGGGCAAGAGGCGGAGTTGCAAGAATGTCAGACCCTAAAATAATAAAGGAGATAAAGGCAGCAGTATCAATCCCTGTTATGGCAAAAGTTAGAATTGGGCATTTTGTGGAAGCACAGATTTTAGAGGCACTCGGGATAGATTTTATTGATGAAAGCGAAGTTTTAACCCCTGCAGATGAGATGTACCATATAAACAAATGGGATTTTAAAGTGCCGTTTGTATGCGGTGCGAGAAACCTCGGAGAGGCTTTAAGGCGCATAGGAGAAGGAGCTTCAATGATAAGGACAAAAGGAGAGGCAGGGACTGGAAATGTAGTAGAGGCTGTAAGGCATATGAGGACGATAAATGCCGAAATAAAAAGGCTTACAACTTTAAGGGAAGACGAACTTATGGCTGCTGCAAAAGAACTTCAGGCGCCCTATGACCTTGTAAAATATGTTGCACAACACGGAAGACTTCCAGTTGTGAATTTCGCAGCGGGAGGTATTGCCACACCGGCAGACGCGGCACTTATGATGCAACTGGGTGCAGATGGAATTTTTGTGGGTTCAGGAATATTTAAATCGCAAAACCCTGAGAAAATGGCAGCTGCTATAGTAAAAGCCACAGCATATTTTGATAGGCCGGAAATAATTGCGGAAGTTTCAGAAGGGCTAGGAGAAGCGATGGCCAGCATAGATATAAGGCAACTGGAAGAAAAAGATTTATATGCAACAAGGGGATGGTAATTTGCGCGTAGGAGTTTTGGGAGTTCAAGGCTCTGTTAAGGAACATATGGATAAATTAAAGCTTATAAAAGGAATTGAAGCGGTAGAGGCAAAGAACAGGGACACTATCTTAACTCTCGATGCCCTCATTATTCCAGGTGGCGAAAGCACTGCAATAGGAAAAATACTTGTAGATTTTGGGCTTAAAGATGCCATTTTAAAGTTAAACGAGAGGAAAGTTCCTATATGGGGTACTTGTGCAGGCATGATACTTATGGCTAAACATATAGTTAATGATGAGAGGATACACCTTGGAATAATGGATATTACTGTTAGACGAAATGCTTACGGAAGTCAGATTGACAGTTTCAAGACGCGGCTTATGATACCAGCGGTATCTGAAAATGAGATAGAAGCGGTGTTTATAAGAGCGCCGTATATAGAGAGTGTAGGGGATGGTGTTAGGATACTTGCAAATTATGAAGGTAAAATTGTTGCGGCACAGCAGGACAATTTACTTGCTACAGCATTTCATCCAGAACTTACAGATGATTTGAGCTTTTACAAATACTTTTTAGGGCTTTAACTTGTTAAAGCCCTTTTTTACAAAAATTTTTGATATTGTATTGTCAAAAATTTTTTGGGTGTGATATAATATATTATAGATGATAAGCTTTACATTAATTTTGAAAACTTAATAGCTTTTAATAGCATAAATAGAGGAGCGGGCAAGCAGGTACCTACAGGGTGTTAAGGAGAAGAACCTCCAATACTTGTGGCGAAGGTTTGTCTGCCGAAAGGGTATACTTGTTCTTGAGTATATCCTTGGGGGTGAGAACAAAACTCATCACTGTCATGGGTGAGGGCCCATGGAGCGCTATTTATGCAGTGAAAAGATTTTCATTGCATAAATAGCGCTTTTCTTTGTCAAAAAGGCTATTTAGGCACTGAAAATCTTTCAGTGCTTTTATTTTTACAAAGAAAAAGTAAAGGGGGGATTGGTTTGAAGGCAATAATAAGAGTGCGGATGAGTATGCACGATGCCCACTATGGTGGAAATCTTGTTGATGGGGCAAGAATTTTAAACCTTTTTGGGGATGTTGCAACAGAACTTTTGATACGGCATGATGGAGATGAAGGACTTTTTAGAGCCTATGACAATGTTGAATTTCTCGCACCAGTGTATGCAGGAGATTTTATAGAAGCTACAGGTGAAATAGTAGAAGTGGGCAATACTTCGAGGAAAATGGTGTTTGAAGCCAAAAAGGTGATAGCAGCAAGACCTGACATTAGCGATTCGGCGGCAGAAGTTTTAGATAAACCAATCGTTGTATGTAGAGCCAGTGGTACATGCGTAGTTCCAAAGGATAAGCAAATGTATAAGAAATAAAGATGGGGGGGATAGGCAGTGGAAAAATTGATAATAACTGCTGCCATATGTGGAGCAGAAGTCACAAAAAAACACAATCCAAATGTACCATATACAGTAGAAGAAATTGCAAGAGAAGCGGAATCAGCGTACAACGCAGGGGCAAGCATTATTCATTTGCACGTCCGTTATGATGATGGAACACCTACACAAGACAAAGAGAGATTTAGAGAGTGTATCGAAGCCATAAAGGCGAGATGTCCAGATGTGATAATTCAGCCCTCAACTGGTGGAGCTGTTGGTATGACCAGTGAAGAAAGGCTTCAACCTATTTATTTACAGCCAGAAATGGCATCTTTAGATTGTGGTACTTTAAATTTTGGTGGAGATGAAATATTTGTAAATACTGAAAATATGATAATTGAGTTTGCACTTAAAATGAATGAGTTGTCAATAAAGCCTGAACTTGAGGTATTTGACAAAGGTATGATTGATACAGCAATAAGGCTTCACAAAAAAGGATACATAAAAGCGCCTATGCATTTCAATTTTGTGATGGGAGTAAACGGTGGAATATCGGGCGAAATGAGAGACTTCCTGTTTTTAAAAGAAAGTATTCCAGAAGGCAGTACTTTTACTGCAACTGGGATAGGAAGATATGAATTTCCAGTTGCCACAATGGCTATACTGACTGGTGGGCATGTAAGAGTTGGTTTTGAAGATAACGTATACATTTCTAAAGGAGTCCTTGCTAAATCCAATGGAGAATTAGTAGAAAAAGTTGTAAGGATTGCAAGAGAATTAGGAAAGGAAATTGCAACCCCTGATGAGGCAAGAAAGATATTGGGATTAGGGGTAAAATACATGGAGGTTTAATTTTAAAGGAAGGTAGGAGGAGTTATATATGATGGGATGTAAATATGGAACACATCGCGTAATTGAACCAAAAGGGGTTTTGCCACAAGCGGCATACAAGATTTCCAACGATATGGATACAATTTATGATAATGAAATTTTAATAGATGTGATGGCATTGAATATAGATTCTGCAAGTTTTACACAGCTTAAAGAAGAAGCTGGCGGAGATGTGGAAAAAATCAAGGCAAAAATTTTTCAAATTGTAAATGAAAGGGGAAAAATGCAAAACCCCGTTACAGGCTCTGGGGGAATGCTTATAGGCCGTGTTGAAAAAATAGGAGATGCACTACTCGGCAAGAGGGACTTAAAAATAGGGGATAAGATAGCGACATTAGTTTCTCTTACACTTACTCCTCTTAGAATAGATGAGATTTTATCCGTCAAACTCGATATAGACAGAGTTGAAATAAAGGGCAAAGCAATACTTTTTGAAAGCGGAATTTATGCTAAACTTCCTGATGACATGGAAGAAACATTAGCTTTGGCTGCTTTAGATGTAGCAGGAGCGCCTGCTCAAACTGCAAAACTTGTAAAACCAGGTCAGAGTGTTTTAGTGCTTGGAGCTAATGGGAAGTCAGGAATGCTTTGCTGTTATGAGGCTAAAAAAAGAGTAGGACCGACTGGCAAAGTTATAGGAGTTGTGAGAAGAGAAGAAGCAAAGAAAAAATTAGAGGAATTAGACATTTGCCATGAGATTATAATCGCTGATGCGCAAAAACCAGTGGAGGTTCTAAATAAAACTCTAAAAGCAAACGGAGGAAAAGAAGTAGATATTGCTATAAACTGTGTAAATATCCCAAACACAGAGATGTCCACTATTTTGCCTGTAAGAGATGAAGGAATTGCCTATTTCTTCTCAATGGCGACAAATTTCACAAAAGCAGCTTTAGGTGCAGAAGGCGTAGGAAAAGATATCACGATGATAATAGGAAATGGCTATACAAAAGATCATGCAGAAATCACTCTGCAAGAATTGAGAGAGAATGAAAAGCTGAGGAAAGTTTTTGAAGAAATGTATGCTAAGTGAGGCAGAGGTAAATTAAATGGGGGGATTTTTAAAAATGAGAGTTAATAGGAGATATGAGCTTTTCGGCCATGTGTCGGACGAAGAGTGGAACGATTGGAAGTGGCAAATTAGAAACCGAATAGAGACAGTGGAAGAGCTTAAAAAGTATTTGCCTTTGACACAAGAGGAAGAACAAGCGATTTCTAAGACTTTGCAGACTTTGAGAATGGCTATAACGCCATATTACCTTTCTTTAATAGATCCAAACGATCCAAATGACCCTATAAGAAAGAGAGCGGTTCCTACTATAAATGAACTTTACAGGGCTTCCGAAGATTTGGTAGATCCACTTAGTGAAGATGTAGATTCACCAGTGCCGGGGCTTACTCACAGATATCCTGATAGGGTGCTGCTTCTTATAACAGACCAATGCTCTATGTATTGCAGACATTGCACGAGGAGAAGATTTTCAGGACAAACTGATGCGCCACTTCCAATGGATAAAATAGAGAGGGCCATCGAGTACATTGCTAAAACTCCGCAAATACGAGATGTACTTATTTCGGGGGGAGATCCACTTACTCTTTCAGATGATAGGTTAGAGAGGATTATAAAAAGGCTAAGAGAGATACCTCATGTAGAGATAATAAGAATAGGTTCCTCAACTCCTGTTGTGCTTCCACAAAGAATAACGCCCGAACTTGTTAATATGCTCAAAAAATATCATCCAATATGGTTAAATACTCATTTTAATCATCCTCACGAAATAACAGAGGATTCTAGGAGGGCCTGCGAAATGCTGGCAGATGCGGGAATTCCTCTTGGAAACCAGACGGTTCTTCTAAGGGGAGTAAATGATTGCGTACATGTCATGAAAAAACTTGTTCATGAATTGGTGAAAATAAGGGTAAGGCCCTATTATATTTACCAATGTGATTTGTCATTAGGGCTTTCCCACTTTAGGACTCCTGTTTCAAAGGGAATTGAAATTATTGAGGCTTTGAGAGGTCATACATCAGGATTTTGCGTTCCTACCTTTGTGGTAGATGCACCAGGCGGAGGAGGGAAAATTCCAGTAGGCCCCAATTATGTAATATCTCAAAGCCATGACAAAGTAGTTCTTAGAAATTATGAAGGAGTTATCACCACATATATAGAGCCACAAAATTATATGCCAGGTCCTTGTGTATGCGATGAGGAAAGACCAGAAGAAATAACTGGTGTTGCGGGTCTTCTCCAGCAAGACAAAATTGCTACAATAGAGCCTCAAGAATTAGAAAGGAAAAAGAGAAGGAGATTAGATGAGTAAAATACTTGAATTGCTGAAGGACTATCGTACTATTTCTATAATAGGTATGGCGAAAAATGTAGGGAAAACCACTGTGCTAAATTATATTTTGAGTAAGGCCAGGGGTAAATATACCCTTGGTCTTACCTCAATAGGAAGAGATGGAGAAGAGTATGACCAAGTAGCTTTTTTCCCCAAACCTCGAATTTACATAGCTAAAGGTAGCTATATAGCGACAGCGAAAGAGGCTTTGCTAAACAGCGATATTACTAAAGAAATAGTTGCAACTACAGGATTTGATACTCCAATGGGAGAAATAGTAATTGCTAAAGCATTAAGCGATGGTTATGTAGATTTGGCAGGACCATCTATAAATAGTGAAATGGCAAAAGTATGTAACCTTCTTTTGAAATTGGGTTGTGATAAAGCTATTATAGATGGAGCTTTAAGTAGAAAAACTCAGGCTTCTCCTTCTGTATCTGAAGCTACAATACTGGCTACAGGAGCAGCTTTGTCCTATGATATGGAGGAGACGATTAGAAAAACAGCTTTTACTGTGAAACTTTTGTCTATAGAGGCAGAAAAAGATAAAGAAATTTTAAAATTGGCGCAAAATATTTTAGATAACTCTCGTTTGGGTTTTATATACAAAGACAAGCGTTATAAAACGATAGAACTACCTACAGCTATAGATTCTTCTAAAGAGATTGTTGAAAATTTAGAAAGGGCCACTCATGTAGTTATAAAGGGAGTGGTCTCTGATAAATTAATTGAAGATGTGATGAGAGGTACAGATAAGTATAAAGGAGTAGTGTTTCTTGCAGAAGACTCTACAAAGCTTTTTTTACAAGAAGAAACATTTTTAAAGTTTCAAAAGGGTGGTGGCATTTTAAAAGTACTAAAACCAGTAAATTTAGTTTGCGTTACTATAAATCCTGTCTCCTCTTTAAATTATCAGTATGACAAAAAGGAGTTTTTAGAGAGATTAAAAAGAGAAATCTCTATCCCTGTATTTGATGTAATGGGTGGTGATTAATATTAAATTTTTGACAGAAAAAGAAAGAGAGCAAATAGGCTTTAACTATATAATGGCTAAATTGCAGGTTATAACTCCTTATGGGAAAGAAGAGATGAAAAATGTAAAACCTTTTAAAAGAGAGGAAAAAGAAAAAGTTATAAAAGAGTATGACTATATTGAATTAATGAGAGGGAGTTTAGAAAAGGACAAAGAGTTGTTTTATAAAATTTTAAAAATACTTTTTAAGATAAAAGATATAAGAAATAGTGTAAAAAAGTGTAAAACTGGCGAAATTTTAGATGAAGTGGAGCTATACGAAATAAAAATATTTTGCCTTTTGAGTGAAGAACTGCGCACTTTTATAGAAAGATTAAAGATTGACATAGAAGATATAAAGCTAAAATCAGTAAAACCTATTTTAGATTTACTTGACCCTCAAAAAAAGAGGATTGCTACTTTTCACATTTATGATGAATACTCACAAAGGCTTAAAGAAATAAGAGAGAAAAAAAGGGAAATTGAAAGACAAATATTTTTAGAGACAGAAAAGGAAAAAATCGAAAAGTTAAAGGAAAAAAGATTAGAGATAGTGGTTTTAGAGCAACAGGAAGAGTTAGAAGTTAAAAAGAGGATTTCTAAAGAGTTGTTTAGCTACATCAGTATATTAGAAGCTAATATAAAAGCTATAGGTCGTTTTGATTTTTTGATGGCAAAAACTAAATTGTCAATGGAATATGGAGGAATAAAACCCAAGATAAATGAAGACTTAGAGATTAACTTTGCGAATGTAATAAATCCTCAGGTTTCAGACATTTTAAAGGCTCAAGGCAAAAAATTTACTCCAATAAGTTTAAAGATAAAAAATGGAACTACTGTTATAACAGGTGCCAACATGGGAGGAAAAACTGTAGCATTAAAAACTATCACTCTTAATCTTTTATTAGGCATAATGGGGTTTTTTGTATTTGCTGAGGAAGCTTCCTTTCCTATTGTAGATTTTATACATTTTGTTTCTGAGGATTTACAGTCTGTATCAAGAGGATTAAGTAGTTTTGGAGCGGAAGTTATTAAATTAAAAGAAATAATAGAGGATGTAAAAAAAGGGAGTGGGTTTATTGCATTGGATGAGATAGCGAGGGGAACAAATCCAGAAGAGGGATTGTACATTGTAAAAGCTATTTCAAAGTATTTGAATAGTTTTCCTTCTATAACCGTATTAGCCACCCATTATGACGGTGTGGTAGAGGAAAATATGATTCATTATCAAGTAGTGGGGCTGAAAAATGTTGACTTTGAAATGCTAAAACAAAAAATTAGCATGAATAGAAGCAATTCGATAGAAATTCTTCAAGAATATATGGATTACAATTTGGAAAGGGCAGATTCTTTCTATGAAGTTCCAAAAGATGCTTTGAACATTTGTAGAATATTGGGCTTAGAAGAAGAAGTTATAAAACTTGCAGAAAAGTACTATGAGAAGGAGGAGTGATATATGAAAAGCAAGCTCAATTTAAATTGGGATATAGTCAATAAGGCGAGAGAGTGCGCAAGAAATATTGCAGAAAATACACAAAAATTTATTGATGCCCATACTACTGTTGCAATTGAAAGAACAGTATGTAGGCTTTTAGGAATAGATGGAGTAAATGATATGGGAGTCCCTCTTCCTAATGTTGTGGTTGACAACATAAAAAATGGAGGGGGACTTTCACTTGGAGCAGCTTTCTATATAGGTAATGCTATGCTTTATACAGGACTTACTCCTCAACAGATAGCTGAAAAAGTGGGTAGAAATGAACTTGACCTTACTAAAATACCAATGGCGGATTTGTTTGATATAAAATTAGCTGTTCAAGAGGTTGCGGTAAAAACTGTTGAAAAGATAAAAGAAAATAGAAGGAAAAGAGAAGAACTTTTGAAAAAATACGGTGACAAAGAAGAACCACTTCTCTATTTGATTGTGGCAACGGGTAATATCTATGAAGATATTGTGCAGGCACAGGCTGCTGCAAGGCAGGGAGCAGACGTAATTGCGGTAATTAGGACTACAGGACAAAGCCTTTTAGATTATGTACCTTATGGAGCAACTACTGAAGGATTTGGAGGTACTTACGCTACACAAGAGAATTTCCGCCTTATGAGAAAAGCCCTTGATGAGGTTTCTGAAGAGGTAGGGAGGTATATAAGGCTTTGCAATTATTGTTCTGGCCTTTGTATGCCCGAAATTGCGGCTATGGGGGCTTTAGAGAGATTAGATGTTATGCTAAACGATGCATTGTATGGGATTCTTTTTAGAGATATAAATATGAAGAGAACTCTTGTAGACCAATATTTTTCAAGAATTATAAATGGTTTTGCAGGAATTATTATAAACACTGGAGAAGACAATTATTTGACAACTTCTGATGCTTATGAAGAGGCTCACACAGTTTTAGCTTCCCAGCTTATAAATGAACAATTTGCTCTTTTAGCAGGAATTCCTGAAGAGCAGATAGGATTGGGGCACGCTTTTGAAATGAATCCTGACCTTAAAAATGGATTTTTATACGAACTTGCGCAAGCGCAAATGGCAAGAGAGATATTCCCTAAAGCTCCTTTAAAATACATGCCACCTACAAAGTACATGACAGGGAATATTTTTAAAGGGCATGTGCAAGACGCTTTATTTAATATTGTGACTATAATGACAAAGCAAAAGATTCACCTTTTGGGTATGCTTACAGAAGCTATACACACGCCTTTTATGTCTGATAGGGCTTTGTCTATTGAGAGTGCAAAGTATATATTCAACAATATGGCAGATATAGCAGATGAGATATACTTTAAAGAAGGTGGAATAATCCAACAGAGGGCTAATGAAGTTCTTATTAAGGCTTATGAGCTATTGAGGGAAATTGAAAAGGAAGGACTCTTTAGAACATTAGAGCAAGGTAAGTTTGCAGGAATTAAAAGGTCAATGAATGGAGGAAGAGGTTTAGAGGGAGTTGTAGAGAAAGACCCAAACTATTTTAATCCTTTCATAGACCTTATGCTAAGAGGTGATAGACAATGAGCAGTGGGCTTTACTCTACAGAGCGGAAAGATTACGATAAAACCCTTGATTTGACCAAAGTTAAACCCTATGGAGATACGATGAATGATGGAAAAGTTCAATTAAGCTTTACTTTACCTGTACCAGATGGAGAAAAAGCAGTGGAGGCGGCTAAGCAACTAGTAAAGAAGATGGGACTGGAAAATCCAATGGTGGTATATCATACACCTTTGGACAAAGATTTTACCTTCTTCATAATATACGGAAGCCTTATTCACACTGTAGACTATACTTCTATACATGTAGAGACTATAGATATCAAAACTATGACAATGGAAGAAGTCAATAAATACATCAAAGAGCACATAAAGAGGAAAATTGTGGTAGTTGGTGCCACAACAGGAACAGATGCCCACACCGTCGGACTGGATGCCATTATGAATATGAAGGGATATGCAGGTCATTATGGGCTTGAGAGGTATGAGATGATAGAAGCCCATAATCTTGGGAGCCAAGTTCCCAACGAGGAATTTGTTAAAAAGGCGATAGAACTGAAAGCAGACGCGCTTTTGATTTCTCAAACAGTTACACAAAAGGACATTCACATAAAAAATTTGACTCATCTTGTAGAGCTTCTTGAAGCAGAGGGAATAAGAGATAAGGTGTTATTAATATGTGGCGGCCCTAGAATAACTCATGAACTTGCAAAGGAATTGGGGTATGATGCAGGTTTTGGACCAGGTAAATATGCTGATGATGTGGCGACGTTTATAGTAACTGAAATGGTCAAAAGAGGAATAAAAGGTTTAAGAGATTTACAAAAGTAGGAGGCTGTTTTTTGCAGCCTCCCTTATTTTTGTGTATTTAGCACGCTATGGTATCTGCCATAAGCAAAATATATTATCAAGCCTACTAACATCCATATTCCAAACCTTGCCCATGTAACCCAAGGTAGACTTGCCATAAGGTATAAGCTGAAAGCCATTGTAAGAGGTGCTACTACCCAAACAAAAGGAACTCTGAATTTCCTTTCAACATTAGGCATTTTAACTCTTAAGACTAATATTCCTATTGATACAATTACAAATACAGACAGAGTACCTATATTGCAAAGCTCAATAATTATATCAAGTGGCAAAAATCCAGCAATAATAGCTGCTACTACACTTGTAATTATAGTGTTGATATGGGGTGTTCTATATTTGGGATGAACATGGGAGAAAACTTCTGGTAAAAGCCCATCTCTTGCCATAACCATAAATATTCTTATTTGACCGTAAAGAGTTACAAGGAGTGTGGATATCATACCTACGGCAGCACCAGTAGCTACTAATGCAGAACCCCAGTTAATTCCAATGCTCATTAATGCACCTGGGAGAGCATTATCCGGAATAATCTGTTTATAAGGTACCATACCTACTAAAACGACGGCAACTGAAATATAAAGTGCTAATATTACAATCATTGCCATTACAAGTCCTAACGGTACATTTCGAGTTGGATCTTTTGTTTCTTCCGCTGCGGTAGATACGGCATCAAACCCTATATATGCAAAGAATATAATAGCTGCAGCAGACATTATGCCTTTCCAACCGTAAGGTGCAAAAGGTGTTAAATTTGACAATTTTACATGGCTAAAGCCTAAGAACAGGAACAAAAGGATTACCCCTATTTTTAAGAGCACTATAATGTTGTTTGTCATTGCACTTTCTCTGACACCAATGTACAAAATCCAAGCGACAAATGCTGTTACTAAAATTGCGGGCAAATCCATTATTCCTCCCGAAATAGGAGGTTTTGTTATAATTTCTGGCAAAGTTATACCAAAAGACTTTAAAAGTCCTACAAAAGTACCAGACCATCCAGAAGCTACTGCGCTGGCTGAGACTAAATATTCCAAAAGTAAGTCCCAACCTATTATCCAAGCGATAATCTCACCAAAGGCAACATAAGAATAAGTGTAAGTACTTCCAGCAACAGGGAACATTGTAACCAATTCGGCGAATATAAGGGCAGCTAAAGCAGCAGTTATACCGCCTATAACATAAGAAATTATAACGGCTGGACCAGCTCTTAATGCGCCTTCGCCAGTTGTGACAAAGACACCTGTACCTACGACAGAACCTATTGCCAAAGCGGCAAGGTCAATAGCGGTGAGTTTTTTGTTTAAACCTGTCCGTTCAGCTGCTTCCAGCAGCTGGTCTGCTGATTTTTTTCTAAATAAGTCCATCTAAAATCCTCCTAATCCGAAATTTAAAATCACACGCTTAAATATTTTATCAAAAATTTTGCCTCATGTCTCCACATTTTTGTGAATGTTTTAATGTTATAAAGCTTTAAAAATTTACAGCAATAATTTTTTAATATAACTTAAACTTATGCTTTCACCTTGATGGATTTACTACTCCTGCAGGATCGTCACTAAATTCTTTGCTTGTAAAAGCATCGACAATAAAAATTTGCATGAAAAGTCCCCCTTTAACCGTTAATTTGTTTCGAATAATTATAATATAACACAATAGCTGAGTTTTTCAAGTTTCCATTTGTATAATCATTTATATAAGAATTAGAAATTATATGTTGAATTTTGTAAAAATAAGAGATAAAATTATTAAATGGGGGTAGAAAAATGAAAAAATGGTATGTTATTTTTACTCGAAGTGGTTATGAGAACAAAGTTAAAGATATTATTGAAAATTGCTTTAAACAAGAGGAAGTGAAATTGCTTATTCCGAAAAGAAAAATTATAGAGAGAGTAAAAGGACAACCAGTGGAAAAAATTAAACTTTTGTTTCCAGGATATGTTTTTGTAAATGCAGAGATGAGCGATGATTTATATTATAAAATATCTGAAGTTTTAAAAAGAGGTATTTTTCTGAAAGAAGGGAAAAGGCCTGCTTTTGTAAAAGAAGAAGAGATGAAAATAATTTTGGCTCTTACTAAAAATTCTGATTTAATAGATTTGTCAAAAGGTATAATGGAAGGAGAAAGAGTAAAGATAATTGAAGGACCATTGAAAGGGTATGAGGGGCTTATTAAGAAAATAGACAAAAGGAAAAAGAGAGCAAAAGTTATGCTTAGTATAGCGGGGGAACTGAAAAGTGTAGATTTAGCTATTGAAGTAATTGAAAATGTATCTGAGCAGCAAAGGAGTCTGGTTTACGCTTGTTGATATATTTGTGGAAAGTCAAGAAACAATTTTGTGAAGATTGTGTATTGAGGATTTTCAGTATTATCTATATAATTAAATTGTATGACATAAAAAGGAGGTTGAGACAAATGAAGTTGAATGAAAACATGTTTAGGATGTATGATATTAGAGGGGTGTGGGGTGAAGATTTAACTGCTGAGACCGCAGAAATAATAGGAAAGGCTTTTGGTACATATGTGAGACAAAAAGGAATTAAGGATGTGCTGGTAGGCAGAGATAATAGATTATCATCAAGGCCTATACGAGATGCTTTGATTAAAGGACTTACTTCTACAGGCTGTGATGTATTAGATGTAGGGGTTTTGACAACTCCAGCTTTTTACTATTCTAATGTCCTGTACAATTATCAAGCAGGGATGATGATTACTGCAAGCCACAATCCGCCACAATTTAATGGTTTCAAAGTTATGGTAGGACCTTCTACTATTTATGGCGATGAACTTAAAAAACTATACTATATAGCAGAAAAAGGCGAATTTGAAAAAGGTACAGGGAATGTGAAGTATGCTTATCCTATTAATTCGTATATTAACATGATAAAAGAAAAGGTTAAATTAGGTGACAGAAAGCTTAAAGTTGTTGTCGATTGTGGGAATGGCACAGGTTCATATTTTTATCCTGATGTTATATATAACTTAGGTTGTGAAGTATATCCTCTCTATTGTGAATCTGATCCTACATTTCCAAACCATTTCCCAGATCCAGTAAAAGAAGAAAATTTAAAAGATTTAATTGAAGAAGTAAAAAGAGTGAAGGCTGATTTGGGTATAGCTTTTGATGGTGACGGTGATAGAATTGGCGTTGTGGATGATAAGGGGAATATAATTTGGGGAGATATGTTGATGATTCTTTATTGGAGAGAAATAATGAAAAAACATCCCGGTGCCGATGCCATTGTAGAAGTGAAATGTTCTCAGGCATTAGTAGAAGAAATTGAGAGATTGGGAGGCAAGCCTATCTTCTTCAAAACAGGACATTCCCTCATAAAAGCAAAAATGAAAGAATTAGGTACTGTGTTTACAGGAGAAATGTCTGGTCATATGTTTTTTGCAGATGAGTACTATGGATTTGATGATGCGGCATATGCTGCGGCAAGGCTACTTAGAATACTCTCTAACACAGATAAATCTTTGTCTGAGCTTTTAGCTGATGTCCCTAAATATCCTGCAACACCTGAAATAAGGTTAGAATGTGACGATGAGAAAAAATTTGATGTGGTAAAAGGTGTGACTGAGTACTTTAAAGAAAAAGGATACGACATTATAGATGTTGATGGCGCAAGAGTGTTGTTTGACGAAGGATGGGGACTGGTTAGAGCTTCTAACACAGGACCAGAGCTTATTGTGAGATGTGAGGCAAAGACAGAAGAGAAACTTGAAGCAATTAAAAAAGAGCTTTCAGAAGCTTTAGCTAAATTTGGTGTGAAATTTAAATAAGCTGTAAAACTTACATGGGAGGAAAAAACAGTGAAAATAAAAAAGGCGATAATTCCAGCTGCAGGCCTTGGTACCAGGTTTTTACCTGCTACCAAGGCTCAGCCTAAAGAGATGCTTCCAATTGTGGACAAACCCACTATTCAGTACATAGTTGAAGAAGCGATACAGTCGGGGATAGAGGACATTCTTATAATAACTGGCAGAAATAAAAGAGCAATAGAAGACCATTTTGATAAATCTGTGGAGTTGGAGCTGGAGTTAAAAAAGAAAAAGAAGGAAAGCCTTTTACACCTTGTAGAAGATATTAGCAATATGGTAAACATTCACTATATAAGGCAAAAGGAACCAAAAGGTTTAGGACATGCTATATACTGTGCGAGAGCATTTGTGGGCAATGAACCCTTTGCTGTTCTTTTAGGGGATGATATAGTAGATGCGGAAGTCCCTGTTTTAAAGCAGATGATAGAACAATACGAAAGGTACAACTGTTCTATTATTGGGGTACAAGAAGTGCCGTATGAGGATGTAGATAAATATGGTATTGTTGATTCTACACCTATTGAGGACAGATTGTATAAGGTGAATAATCTCGTAGAAAAGCCTAAAAAAGAAGAAGCTCCATCAAATATAGCTATTCTGGGAAGATATATAATAACGCCAAGAATATTTGAAATATTAGAAAACACGCCACCAGGAACAGGTGGGGAGATACAGCTTACAGATGCTTTAAAAACTCTTTTAAATTATGAAGCAATTTACGCCTATAATTTTATTGGCAAGAGATATGATGTAGGGGATAAATTAGGTTACCTTATGGCAACTGTTGAGTATGCTCTGAAAAGAGAGGACTTAAGGGAACCTTTTAAGAGGTATTTATTAGAACTTGTTGACAATTTAACAGCTATCGAAAAGGAGGCTGCGGTTACAAAAGTAAAATAGCAAAAAAGTTTAAAAAGAACTGAATTTTGCTTTTATAGCGAATTGTATACAAAGGAAAAGATAAAAGGGGGTTTAAAAATGGCAGAAGAGGAAATTGATTTGCGCGAAATTTTCCTGATTATGAGAAAAAGGGCAAAAGTGATAGTAATTATTACCCTTTTAGCTATGATAGTGAGCGGGATTTTTTCATATTTCATTGCTACTCCTGTGTATAAGGCGAGTACTTCTTTGATAGTCAGCAGAACACAAAGTTCTGTGCTTACCAATAGCCAGATACAAGTTCAAGATATACAAACTAGTAGGATGTTAGCTGCCACTTATAGTGAAATTGTTAAAAGTAGGAGGGTTCTGCAGCCAGTAATTGAGAGACTGAGGTTACCTCTAACAGTTGACCAATTAAAAAATAGTGTTGATGTAGCAGCTAAAGATAACACAGAGATTATTGAGATAAGCGTAGAAAATAGTGATCCTAGTAAAGCAGCAGAAATGGCAAATGCCATTGCAGATTCGTTTATGGAAAATATTGTAAAAATAATGAAAATTGATAATGTGCAGGTAATTGATAAAGCTATTCCACCAACCTCTAAAATTAGCCCGAAAACAAGTTTGAATATTGCAGTAGCAGCTATTTTAGGCCTTATGGTAAGCATTTTTGTTGTATTTTTATTGGAATATATGGACAGGACTATAAAAAGCCCAGAAGATATAAAGAAGTACTTGGACTTACCTGTATTAGGTGTCATTCCCGAAATAAAAAATTAAATTTAGGTAAGGATGTGAAAATGAATGGTAGCAGCAAGAAATCTAATTGTAGCAGATCCAAAATCGCCTTTTGCTGAGGCTTTTCGTGCTTTAAGAACTAATTTGCAATTTACAAGTGTAGATAAAAAAGTTAAAAGTATATTAATTACCAGTTCACTACCTAATGAGGGAAAGAGTACTGTTGTTAAAAACTTAGCTTATTCTGTAGCTTTGACAGGAAGTAAAGTTATTGTAATAGATGCAGATTTAAGGAATCCCACAGTTCATAAAACTTTTAATTTGCCTAATAGTAGAGGCTTAACAAATTTATTGATAGATGAAGGGGACTATGAGGCTTATTTAAATATAGATAACAGCTACAATAATTTACATATATTAACTTCCGGACCGATTCCACCTAATCCAGCAGAGTTATTGGGTTCGAATAAAATGAAAAAATTATTAAGTAATATTCAAAAAGATTACGACTATGTATTTATAGATAGTCCTCCTGTTGTAACTGTTACAGATGCAGTAGTATTAGCGCCAGTGGTTGACGGAGTAATACTTGTTATACAAGCTGGGAAAACAGAAATTGAAGCAATCAGCCGAGCAAAAGAAATTTTAGAAAGTGTAAAAGCTAATATTCTTGGGGTTGTACTAAATAGAGTAAAAGAAAGCCATAGAGGATACTACTATTACTATTATTATTATTATGATGATAATAAACCACAACATAAGAAAAGAAGGAAAAGATAATGGTGGACATACATTGTCATATATTACCTAACCTTGATGATGGTGCTGAGTCCTTGGACATTTCGAAGGAAATGGCACTTATTGCAGTACAAGATGGTATAAAGTCAATTGTAGCGACACCTCATTATATAGAATATGAGCATGAAATATCAAAAGAGAGTATTTTAAATACTTGTCAGCAGGTAAATGAGTTTTTAATTCAAAAGCGCATAGATTTAAAGATAATTCCAGGGTGTGAAGCTTTTGTTTCTCCTACATTAGTGAAAAGTTATAAAAAAGGGGAAGTTATGTCAATAAATGATATGGGTAAATATATTTTGATAGAATTACCAGTAGCTAGTTATCCGGAATACATAGAGGATGTAATATTTGACTTTAAGGTGATAGAAGTTACTCCTATTATAGCTCACATAGAAAGATATTCATATGTTAAAGGAGATTTTGATATAATATACAGGTTAATTAACGAAGGAGCGCTTATGCAAATTAATTCTACAAGCATTACAGGCTTGTTTGGAGATGAGATAAGGTATAAGTCATTAGAGCTTATAAAACACAATATGGTGCATTTTATAGCTTCTGATGCTCATACAACAAGGGGGAGAGCGCCTAAGATATCAAAAGCTTTAGAGACTTTAAAAAAAGAAGGAATTGAAGATGCCTACATAGACTATTTGATTAGTAACAGTCAAAAAGTGATTAATGGCGAAGATATTGAAGTGATAGAACCAATAAAAAAGAAACTAAGTTGGTTTCACAAAATAAAGAGACGCTTCTAGCTGCGTCTCTTTATTTTGTGAATTCTTGAAGCACCTCGTTTAATTTTTCTATATCTGGTTTCCAATAACTTATTCCATTTAAATCATAAAAGTCTCCTGGCACTGTGAATTTTTCTATCGAATCTGGTGATACGTCTTTAACGAAGTATATTAAGGCAAGTATTTGCTCATAATTGAGATTAGTGTACAACTTTCCTTTAAAAGTATTGTATAAATTTATATAAGTAGAAACATCTTTTGCTTTACTCTTAAGCTGGCTAGCAAAGGCAATTATAAACTTTTGTTGCCTTTTAACTCTGTTTATATCTCCCATGGGGTCATATCTCCATCTTACATACTGATAAGCCTTTTGCCCATCCAAAATTTGGTATCCTTTATCTAGGTTGGCTCCATGGCTATGCATGTTTACTTCTACATCGAGAGGTACACCACCGATTGCGTCTACAATATCTGGTATTGTTTGCATGTCTATTGAAATGTAATAAGGCACATTGATACCTAAAAAATCACTTATGGTTTTTAAGCTAAGAGCATAACCTTTTTCTCCCATACCGCCATATACATATGCAGCATTTATTTTGTCTTTATAAAATCCGGGAATATCTACATATGTATCTCGCGGAATAGAAAGAACTTTTACGACTTTACCATTAAAATCAATTGAAAATATCATTATAGTATCAGTCCTAAAATTTCCTATGGTGTGTACTCTTTCATCATCTTTGTCTAAGCCTAAAAAGGCAATATATATTTTACTTTTAGATAATGCCTGTTCAGAATTGGAAATATTATTTTTGTTATCATTATTAAATGCAGATTCTGGATGTTTTGTTATATGGATGTATTTATAATATACAAAAAAGGCACATGAAGCTATAATAGCTACTATTAAAAAGAAAATAAACCATTTTCTTTTTTTCATTTGTTTTCACCCTGTTGCTTGTGTATAAAAAATGTAACGTATTATTAGAATATTTTGTTATGGCACAACTATTATTTTAACTCATTTTATGATAAAAAGTAAATAGTTTTTTACAAAAGAATAATATTTTTTCTCCCGCCAAAAATATATTTAAAATAGAAAGAAAGGTGGGATTTTTTTGATTAGAAAAGAGATTTCGGCTTTTAAAGTTGCTGCAACTTATATAGGAACAGTAGTAGGAGCGGGATTTGCTTCGGGACAAGAAATATTGCAATTTTTTGTATACCATGGAATTAACGGAATTATAGGGCTTTTAATTGCTATTTTTATGTTTGTGTTTTATGGGTATGTAATTTTGCGATTAGGTAACAGGCTTAATGCCTCCTCCTATAAAAAGGTCATCATGAAGGCTGGGGGACCTTTATTTGGAAGGGTGATAGATTTAGTAGTTACATTTTTTTGTTTGGAGCACTATCTGCAATGATAGCAGGTTGTGGGGCAATTTTTGAAGAGCAATTTGGGCTTTCTTCTGCTTTTGGTGGTGTAGTAATGGCAATATTATCGGTTGTAACAGTATTAACAGGAATTGGAGGAGTTATTTCTGCCATTTCTTTTGTCGTACTTTTGCTCTTGCTTGCCGTAATTATTGTGAGTATTTTTTCCCTTTTTTATGTACCAGACATTACGGTTATAACAACTGCTGACTTTCCTTTTAAAGCTGCAGTAAAAAATTTTGCATTGTCGGGAATACTTTATGCTTCCTATAATCTTTTGATGGCAGTTGCCATTCTTGCTCCTCTTGGACAGAAAACCAACGACAGGTCAAAACTAAGATGGGGAGCTATATTAGGAGGAATGGGATTAGGATTAGGAGCATTTTTGATATTTTTTACAATTCTTATAAATATGCCTACTGCTTCTTTATATGAGATACCCATGCTTTATGTTGCTGGTAAAATTTCGCCGGTTTTGAAATTTGTATACAGTTTTATTTTGATTGCAGAAATATATACTACGGCTGTTGGAAATCTATATGGGTTTGCGGCAAGGTTTACAGAAGTTGGGTCAGTGAAATATAAGATTTTTACTGTTGCCTCGGGGGGAATGGCCCTTATAGCTAGTGGGTTTGGTTTTGCAAAACTTGTTCATTATTTATATCCTATCGCTGGTTATGGAGGCATTATTATGCTTATTGGCCTTACATATAGAATAATAAATCACAAATAATTTCAATTTTTGAGGTATAGCTAATTTTTTATCTATAGAATGTCGAAAAATGTAGATGAGTATGTTAAAATATTTAATAGGACTAATGTTGGACGGAGGTGTAATATTGGGGAACAAATATTTGTACGATAAAAAAACTGTATGCCCAGTATGTAAAAAAGAGTTTACATATACCAAAGTAAGATCTTCGCAATTGAAGGTGGAAGAAAGAGAAAGAGATTTTTATACTAAATATAAAGATGGCATTAATCCTTTCTTTTATGAAGTTATTGTGTGCCCAAATTGTGGATATGCTGCTTTGGAATCTGAATTTGACAGAATAACTAATGACAAAAAGGAAAAAATCTTATCACTGGTAACGGCTAAGTGGGTTAAAAGAGAATTTTCTGGTGAAAGAACACCTCAAAAAGCGTTAGAAGCCTATTTATTGGCTTTATATTGTTCACAGATAAAAGAAGATAAACCCATAGTTTTTGCGAAGACTTGTCTTAGAATTGCTTGGATATATAGGATTTTAAATGATAAGGTAAATGAAGAAAAATATTTGAAATATGCATTGGATTCTTATATAAAAGCCTATAGTGGTTCGGATATATATGAGGAAGAAATACTTCTTATATACATGATAGCAGAACTTAATAGAATGTTAGGCAATAAAGAAGAGGCATTAAAATGGTATAATAAAGTGATAAATCATCCTGATAGGTCTCGATATAATTTAATAGTCAATCTTGCAAGAGATGGATGGCAAAGTTTAAAAGAATGAGGGCATGTTTTTTAGAATGCCCTCATATTTTATTTAGAGAGCAAAAAGTTTAAGAAAGGGGATTGGGATGTATTACGGTAAGAAGCAAATGCAACAAACAATTTACTACTTTGATAAAACTGACTTTACCGGCTTAAATAGTCAAGAAGCGCAAAAAAGGTTATTGAAATATGGGCCGAATATATTGGAGGAAGGGCACAAAGTTAGTCCTTTGCAAATATTTTTAAATCAGTTTCAAGATTTTATGGTGATGGTTTTATTGGCAGCAACTTTAATTTCTGCTTTGATGGGAGAATTAGCGGATGCTTTGACAATAACGATAATCGTCATTTTAAATGCTGTATTAGGATTTATCCAAGAATATAGAACAGAGCAGTCTTTGGAAGCTTTAAAAAAACTTGCAGCGCCTATTGCAAAAGTTTTGAGGGATGGAGAACAAAAAGAGATAGAGGCTTCTCAGATTGTAATAGATGATATTATTATTTTGGAGGCGGGAGATAAAGTTCCAGCAGATGCTGTTTTGATAGAAAGTCATAATTTAGAAGTGGATGAATCGATTTTGACTGGTGAGTCAGTCCCTGTCCACAAGGAAGCTGTAAACAATGTAAAAAGAGCGGTAGTAACTGATAGTAATGTAGTTTATATGGGTACTATTGTTACGAAAGGAAGAGGGAAAGCTATTGTAACTGCTACAGGTATGCAAACAGAAATGGGGAAAATTGCAGGAATGATTAAAGATATTGAAGGAGATGAAACGCCATTACAAAAAAGACTCAATAAACTTGGAAAAGTATTAGTAGCAGGAGCTCTTGCTATATGCGGTATTGTAATAGTATTAGGAATAATAAGAGGAGAGTCTTTGTATTATATGTTTTTATCAGGTGTAAGCCTTGCAGTTGCTGCTATTCCTGAGGGACTTCCTGCTGTTGTTACAGTTTCTTTGGCCATCGGGGTACAAAGGATGCTTAAAAGAAATGCATTAATAAGAAAATTACCTGCTGTTGAAACATTAGGATGCACTAATGTAATATGTACGGATAAGACAGGTACTTTGACAGAGAACAAAATGACTGTGACAAAAGTGTTTTGTGATGAAGAAGTTTTTGAAGTAAAAGGTGATAAAAGTAAAAAATTTACTACAATGAGAAATAAAGAGAGAAGCGCTTTTAGAAAGATGGTGGAGATAGGGGCATTATGCAATAATGCAAAGATTAAGAGGGAAAAGATAAAAATTGGCAAAGAAACTTTAGAAGAAGAAAAATACATAGGAGACCCTACTGAAGCCGCTATACTTTCTTTTTCAATGAAATCAGGACTTTCTCTTGAGTTGGTAGAAAATATTAAAAGAATGGAGGAAATTCCTTTTGATTCAGATAGAAAAAGGATGTCTGTTATTGTGGAGATAAATGGTGAAAAATATGCTTATGTAAAAGGTGCTCCAGATGTAATATTGGACCTTTGTACATATAAATATACAGAAGGCAGAGAAGTGCCCCTTACTGTTTTTGATAAAAAGAGAATATTAGATATCAATGAAAGTTTTGGCAGGGAAGCTTTGAGAGTATTGGCCTTTGCTTACAAAAAGCTTCCTCCTAAATTTCCAATGGCTGCAGAATTTATAGAAAAAGATTTGGTTTTTGTAGGATTGGAAGGGATGATAGACCCTCCTCGAGGGGAAGTATATGGTGCAGTTTTAAAATGTAAGATGGCAGGAATAAAACCGGTTATGATAACAGGTGACCACAAGATTACTGCAACTGCTATAGCAAAAGAATTAAAAATATTAGGGGAAAATGATAAAGTGATTACAGGGCAGGATATAGATAACATGGAAGATAAGGACCTTGAGAAAGTTTGTACAAATATTAGTGTTTATGCAAGGGTAACCCCAAAACATAAGCTCAGAATTGTCAGAGTCCTTAAAAACAAAGGTTTTACAGTAGCAATGACAGGGGATGGGGTAAATGATGCCCCTGCTTTGAAAGAGGCAGATATAGGTATTGCTATGGGAAAAGGAGGAACAGAAGTTGCAAAAGAGGCTTCCTCTATGATTTTATTAGATGATAATTTTGCCACTATTGTGGCAGCTGTTGAAGAAGGAAGAATAATTTATGACAATATACGAAAGTTTATACGATTTTTGCTTTCTTGTAATCTTGGAGAAGTTTTGACTATGTTTTTTGCAGCTTTAATGGCCTTAAAATTGCCTCTTGCTCCAATTCAAATATTAATGGTCAATCTTGTTACTGATGGGTTGCCGGCTTTAGCTCTGGGGATGGATCCTCCTGAAAAAGATATAATGATGATGAGACCGAGAAATGCTAAAGAAAGTGTATTTTCAAGATGGTTGGGTATAAGAATCATTATAGTGGGATTTTTAATGGCATTGAGTACTCTTGGAGCATATGTATTTGCATTAAGTTATGGGACATTGGAAAAAGCTAGAACTATAGCTTTTGCTACATTAGTGATGGTAGAGCTGATACACGCCTTTGAATGTAGGTCAGAAAGAAATTTAATTTTTGAGATAGGGATTTTTACTAATCCTTACTTGGTGTTAGCAGTTTTGACATCATTTTTGCTTTTCTTAGCTACAATATATATTCCACCTTTAAGTGTTGTGTTTAAGACAACAGTGCTTACTGGCTATGATTGGCTGGTCGTGGTGTTTTTCTCTTCAATAGAATTTGTATTTAACAATCTTTATACTGCTTATATAGTACCATTAACTAAGGCGAAGTGAAGTCACTTCGCCTTATTAGAGTTTATGCCCTGTCCACAAAAATATTCATGTTAATTCAGGAAACCACAGTGCTATTTCTCTTTTTGCAGATTCAATACTATCTGAACCGTGAATAATGTTAAAAGTAGTACTAGAAGCAAAATCACCTCTTATCGTTCCAGGGAGGGCCTCTTCCACTTTAGTAGCACCGTTTAATAATCTAACTATTTTTACGGCGTTTTCTCCTTCTAGTACCATTGCAAAGACAGGACCTGAGGACATGTACTGTATTAAAGGTTTGTAGTAAGGCTTGCCTTTGTGTTCCTCGTAGTGCTTTTCTAAAAGCTCAATTGTTGGAGTTATTACTTTTGCCGCTTTAAGCCTTAAACCTTTGTTTTCATATCTTTTTAATATTTCTCCTATAAGCCCTCTCTTGACACCGTCGGGTTTTACTATAGCAAGAGTGGTTTCCATTTAAATCAATCCTTTCCTTGTATTAATTTAACATTATTTCTCACCAGAGAAGTAAAAGCGCATATCAATGAGAAAATTCCTGCAGTTATATAAGCTTCTTTAATCGCAATCATAAAGGCTGCATTAGAAGAAAATTTTAGAGCTTGATAAACTTTTAACCTGTTGGTAAATATCGCACTTCCTACTGCGATGCCCATTACCATTCCTACATTTCTCATTGTTGCAAGGAAGGCGGAGGCTACCCCTAATCTGTTTTTTGGTGCACTTCCCATTACTGCACTGTTATTTGGCGTTTGGAAGATAGCATTTCCTATTCCAAAAAGAGCAAGGCGAGCCATAATGGCAAACATAGTAGATTTTTCCGTTAAAGTTGCCATGAGAAAAAGGGCTGTTGCAGAAATTAGTGCGCCAATAGTTGATAAAATTTGAGCGCCGTATCTATCAGCTAAAATACCGCTTAAAGGTGCTACGACGAACATGACGAGAGGGAAAGAAGTCATGATTATACCTGCTTTTTCAGTAGTAAATCCTAGATGCTGAAGGAGGAAAGGGGTTAAAAAAGTCATCGTGTTTTGAGCCATAAAGTTTAGCAGGGTGCTTATGTTTCCAAAAGTGAAAGACCTTATTTTCAAAAGGGAAAAGTCAAACATAGGAAACTCTACTTTGTTTTCTACGTTGATAAAAATTATCAAAGATGCTATTGATGTAACTAATGCGACTATGCTTGTAAGAGACGACCAACCCCATGTTCCACCTTCTGAAATAAAAAGCAAAAGGCTTGCAAGAAAAGCAAAGAAAGAAATAGAGCCATAAGGATCGAATTTTTCAGCTACTCCTTTGTTGTCAGGGACCACAATATGAGCCCATATGTAACCTATTATACCGATAGGTACGTTTATGTAAAATATAGAACGCCAGCCTAAGTATTTCAAAAGAAGTCCACCTAATGTAGGACCTATCGCGAGACCGATTGATATAGACATAGCGTTGATGCCAAGAGCTCTACCTCTTTCGTTTGGAGGAAACACAGATGTAATTATGGCGGAAGACATTGACATAAGCATGGCGGCTCCTACTGCTTGAAAAGCTCTCATAATTATCAACATATATATGTTTACAGAAAGACTTAAAATCGCAGAAGAAATTGAAAAAGTCAAAAGGCCGTACTGATACAATTTTTTGTAGCCTAACATGTCACCAAGTCTTCCAAAAGTCATCATTAAGCTACTTACAACTAAGAGATATGTCATGGAGACCCAGCTTACTGTTGTTATGTTAGTGTGAAAAATTTTTGTGAATTCTGGCATCGCTATGTTGACAACACTTCCATCAATTGGTCCCATAATACTGCCTATGACGACTGCAGAAAGAATTACCCATTTGCTGTAATGTTTTTGTGTCATTTATATCCCTCCGATATCATAGATTATACCACGATCTTTGGAAAAAGATAAATGTTGAAAAAAAAAGCATTGTACAATATAATTATAAAGGAATTTAAATAAAGAAACGGATGTGAACAAATGATAGATGCAAAAAGACTCATAATTGTAGCTTTCTTTACGATGGTTATAAATTTGATTGATACACTTTCTTATTCCATAAGACCTTCTGGTGTAAGAACTCGAAAGCTTGCTGTTGCTCTTTCGCTTTTTAACATTATGGCTGTGATATCAAGACTATCAAATATGATTCAAGCACCTTTTCTTGGCAGTATTGTAGATATGGCGATAAAAATGGACAAGGTTCATCTCCTTCAAAATGATATGAGAATTGTACTTTTTTCAGCTACATTAGGGGCATTGATAGGAGCACCCCTGATGCCCACTTTTGTATCGATTTTTACTGTTGCCATAAATGGAATGGAAGGAGCTGGAACAGTCCCTAAGCTTATTCTTAAGGGGTTTAGATGGAGTAATTTAAAAAAGATAAAGAAAAAGATTGTTCTGCCAAGGCTGTCTATGTTAAAAGGTGTCTGGAAGGCTAACATACCAAAAACTTTTTTGATATATAACGTTATTATTACTTCTATCTACACCACAGGTGTTATATCTTCACTTTACGCCGGAGCTATTATTCCTGAGTATAGAATTACAGCCAGTCAGCTTTCTGGTATTGTAAATGGATTTGCGACTGTATTGTTTACCGTTGTAGTTGACCCTGTGGCGGCTCTTATAACTGACCAGGCCTTAAGCGGTAAAAGGACCCAACATGATGTGGACAGTATGGTAGTGCTTCTTGTGTTTGGGAAAATTTTGGGTACATTGCTGGCTCAGCTTATATTTATACCAGCTGCAGATTTGATACTGTTTGTTACAAAATTGATAGTTTAACAAAAAATAAAAAATTTTAATACACTTTTTAAGAAAATGGTGTATAATAAAAATTAAAATAAGATTTAATTGCGCTAAGCAATTTGCAGTTAAAGGAGATGGGGCCATTGTATTTCATTAGCCCAACGAAGGGAAAAATGGATATTGATAAAATGTTCGAAGACATCATGGAATTTGTTGAGGGAGACCGGCAATCTAATTACAAATTAATGGTGGGCACAGACTCTCAACCAGGTAAATCCGTATGTTTTGTTACTGCTGTAATCATATACCGAGAAGGAAAAGGTGCCAGGTACTATTATAGGAAATTTTATAATAAAAAGGTGTTGTCTTTAAGACAACGGATTTTTATGGAGGCTACTTACAGCATTGAAATAGCGAATCAGCTTTTTGAAAAGATCAATCAGACTGATAAAAAAGATATAAATATACAGATTCATTTAGATGTAGGGGAAAATGGTAAAACGAGAGATATTATAAAAGAAGTGGTTAACATGGTGTTAGGATGTGGATTTGAAGCACAAGTTAAGCCTGCATCTTATGGGGCTAGCAAAGTAGCTGATAAGCACACTAAAAGTATGGCTAATATTGGATAAGACCTCTTAAAAAGAAGAGGTCTTTTTTATTTAAAAATATTATTGAATAATATTTTTAAAAAGGATATAATGTTTTTAGAAAATAATTATTGTTAAAATATTTATGGGAGATGAGCTTATGAAATACGTTTTGATAGGCAATGGTATTGCTGCTCTTAGTGCTTGTGAAAATATACGGAAAAATGACAGAGGAGGTAAAATAACCATTATATCAAAAGAACCTTATCCAACTTATTACAGATTGAAATTATCACAATTTTTAGGTAAGGATTTGAATTTTAAGTCTTTGTTGGTCAAGGAAGAAAATTGGTACACAGATAATAATATAGAACTTATGCTGAACACAAGTGTTAAAAAAGTTGACACAAAAAATAAAAAATTGATACTTTCAAATGATGAAATAATAAGCTATGACAGGCTCATAATTGCGACAGGAAGTTCAAGTTTTATTCCTAATGTCTTGGGGAGAGAGAAAAAAGGAGTTTTTGCAATAAGAAGTCTTGAGGATGTAAAAGACTTAAACGAGTTTATCAAAGATAAGAAAAAAGGCGTTGTAATTGGTGGAGGACTTCTAGGACTGGAAGCTGCCTGGACATTAAGACAAAATGGCTATGAAATTACAGTGGTAGAATTTTTCCCAAGACTTTTGCCAAGACAAGCAGATGAAGAAGGATCAATGATTTTGAAAGATATTATAGAGTCAAATGGGATAAATCTCCTTCTTGGAGCTGAAGTAACAGAAATTACAGGGCAAACTGTAAATGGAATAATATTAAAAGATGGAACAAAAATGGATGCGGATTTTGTAATTTTTTCTTCTGGTGTAAAGCCAAACATTGATATAGTAAAAGAAACTGAAATTAAGGTAAATAAAGGGATAATCGTAGATGAGTACATGAGAACAAATATAGAAGATGTTTATGCAGCAGGAGATGTTGCTGAGTTTAATGGCAAAATATATGGTTTATGGACAGTGGCAATGGCTCAAGGCAAGAATGCAGGTTTAAATGTTTCTGGCAATAAAACTCTCTATAAGGAAGTTACACCTTCAAGTACACTTAAAATAACAGGTATTGACGTGTTTTCAGCAGGTGATATATCGGGCGAAGGAAATATATCAAAAGGATATAGGGGAAATAATGTATATTACAAACTTTACTTTAAAGACGGTATTATTGTTGGTGCAATATTGATTGGAGATATTGGGAAAAGTACAAAGTTAAAAAATGCTATTGAATCAAAGCAAGACTTTTCAAATATTTTAAATAAAGGATTTGGAGCAAAAGATATAATTGAAACTATATAAAAAAGGCATAGATTAATTCTATGCCTTAATCGATTTTTCATTTAGTTTAAAAATGTTAAATACATAAGGTGCACCAAGAGAAAGCCACAGTCCGCAAATTGTATACCTTATAGCGTTAAAAATATTTCCAGAAGGCAACACAAATTTTAATCCCTCTTTAAGTACAAAAAATACAATTATGCCAATTAGTAACTTCAAAATTTGCTTTTGAAGAGGAGCATGGACAGTAAAATCAAATTTTTCTTTGTCTATAAAATAACCTATTAAAGTACCAGAAATTAAACCCATGTATTCATAAATATCCTTGTGAGGGAAAATTAATATAAAAAGCGCAGAGATTAAAATTGACAAAATAATTTTAAAAGATAAACTTATGTTAAAATTGCTTTCTTTCACGATGCTATCAATAAGTTCACTTAAAATTATAATTAAAATAGCTATCAATATTCCTCCAGCAATATCCATTGGCCAATGGACTCCTAAGTACATTCTGGAGAAAGAGACTAGTAACACAATAGCAGTTCCCACATACCACAGCCATTTTTTTTGATAGTGTACCATTAAAGTTCCCCAAACAGTTGTAGAACCTTGTGCATGGCCACTTGGGAAAGAATATCCTCCTGCCGATTGTGTAAAAATAGACCTTATTCCTGGATATCCTATAGGTCTTGCTATTTTTGTTATCTCTTTTAAAACAGTGTTTACATAGATAGAGCTTATCAATATAAGTCCCAATTTTAGACCAAATCTTTTATCTACACACCAATAAAAGATTGGAATAAAAATAAAATAAAAACCTGAGCTTCCCAACATGGTTACAGCTATAAAAAAATAATCTAAAAAAGGATTTGAAATTGTTTGAATAGCTTTTAATATTTCTGCTTGCATTTTATCACCTCAATATATATAATTCACCAAAAAAATTTATTTTCCTTCATGGTTAAAAAATTTAACAAAAATTTAAAGAAAAAAATAAAAAGTGTGGTAAAATTTATATAAGCATAATTTTGAATTTAAAAAATTGGGAGGTTATAGAAGTGAATTTTTTAGAGAGGTTATATGGGATATTTTTTCAGCCGGTAGAAACTATAAAAGAGATTGTAAGGGAAAAACCGATTTGGCAAGCTGTTGTTGTCATTATAGTTACAGGACTATTGACTGTGACAAGCAATTATAGGTTTACAATGGTTGGTACAGATTTTTTTACTTCCAGCTCAGGTATGCCTGATGTTGGGAGGCTAAGAGCTTTATTTGTTCCGATGGCTGTATTTGGGAGTATATTTATAGCTCCTTTGACTTACTTTGTTTATGCAGCAGTGTATCACTTTTTAGCGGAAATTTTAGAAGGTAAAATGTATGCTAAAGTGGAAGATAATGTATCTTTTGATCAAAGTGAAGAGAATAATGCTGAAATTGAACAAAAGGCAAGTGGTGAGAAAGAAGAGGTAGTAATAGGTACAGCAAAGGGCTTGTATTCTGCAATAGGGTTTGCAAAACTTCCCATGATTTTAATGGTTGTTGTAAACTTATTTGTACGTTTGTTAAATTCAAGAGCTGGCTTAATACTTACGTATTTATTTTTAGCGATATTTACGGTATGGGTAATTGTTTTAGAAATTATAGCTATAAAGGAAAATTATAAAATGAGTACGGGGAATGCAGTGCTTGTATATTTTCTTCCTTACATAGTTTTGATCGTTTTATTTATAATAATGATAATTTTTGCAGGTGCAACCTTTATAAGCATATTTTCAGAGGTTTTAAAAAATGTTCCTATGCAATAGAGAATAAAGTTAAAGACTTTGTAAAAGAGGAGGCTTTCTCCTCTTTTTTATTTCTATATTGTTTATTTGTCGAAAATTATTTTCTGTTTTTAAGCAGGATTTTTGAAATTTGTAAAGAATATATATTTATAGATAGGTGGTGTTGAGAATGGGAGAAAATGGAAAAGTTTTAATTAAAGATTTAGAGAAAAAAGACAAAAAAATATTTTCCTTATGGTTGCAAGACATTAATGTGGTCAAATTTTTAATTGATTTGTTTAAAATATCTCGAGAGAAAGATAATGTTTTAAATATACCTTTTGGGAAGAATAGGAAAATGTTTGTGTTGGAAACAAAAGAAGGCGTGAAATTAGGCTTTTGTGTGTTATACGATATTGACTGGCAACAAAAAAGGAGCAGCATGTATATTTATATTGAGAAGAAGGAAAATGTAGAATTAGAAACTGCTCAAGAAATAATTAATTCGTTGCTGAGAAGGACGGCTTTAAAGTATAATTTAAGAGATATTGAAGTCCACACAAAAAATGACGTTTTTGCTAAATGTTTTACCAACATAGAAGACTTTAAAAAAGAAGAAGATGGATATAGTTTCCGAATAGCTTTGGATGAGATGAAGTTCCCAGCAAATATGGCCCGATAAGGGCCTTTTACTTTTGATTTTTTTGTATTATAATTTTATTAAACTTGACAGGCAGGGAGTGTTTACATGAATATACCAAACCTTCTCACTTTTATTAGGTTTTGGCTTATACCTCTTTTTGTTTATACTTTTTTTTATGTGCCTGAAGGAAACATTTATGCTGCACTGATTTTTATATTATCAGGTATTACGGATATTTTGGATGGTTATATAGCGAGGCACTATAACCAAGTGACAAAAATGGGTACTTTACTTGATCCTCTTGCGGACAAGTTGATGATACTTACCGTTTTGACCAGTTTATGGATAAAAGATTTAATTCCTTTTTTTATTATTGCTATTTTAATGATAAAAGAATTTTCAATGATAATAGGAGCCGCAATACTTTACAAAAAACAAAAAATTGCTATACCCGCAAACAATTACGGCAAAACTGCTACTTTTTTCTTTTATATAGCTATAATTTTTTCAATTTTTGAATGGCCTTATAGTTTTACATTGATGATCATAGCTTTAGCTTTAGCAATTTTAGCATTTTTTATTTATGCTTTTGAATTTTATAAAAGAGCGAGGAGAAATTAAACTTTTTACAAGGACAAGACGATATAAGAAATAGTATATCAATCTGGGGGGGAGATATATTGAAAAAAGCTATAAATTTAAAAAAAATGAGGAATATCAATGAAGTATTGAATCTTAAAAAGCAGGTAAAACTTTCGAGTATACAAACAAAATTAAGTTTAATGATTATTGGCATTGTAATTTCTTCTTTGGCTTTAAGCGGGTACATATCTTATAGGTTTTCTGCGCAAGAAATTACTAATTCGACATTATCTAATATGAGCAATAGTGTTAGCTCAGTTAATCAAGAATTAAATCTTTATTTGGATAATACTGCAAGTAAACTCAGTTATTTTGCAAAGAGCGATTCTAATTTGTTAATTAAAGGAAATACAGAGGAAGAGACTACAGATAAAATAAACAGTGTCCTTATAAATTTAAAAAATATGACTCCTAATGCCTCTTTGATTTATTATGGGACATCTGATAAAAAAATTTATACTTTTCCACATGTTGATTTAAGTTCTGATTTTGACCCTACTACTAGACCGTGGTATACAGGGGGTGTGAAGGCTAATGGAAATCCTTTTTGGACAGATGCTTATAAAGATGAAGCAACTGGAAATTATTTAATTTCAGTATCTCAGTCCGTGTTGAATCCTCTTACTAATGAAGTGGTTGGCGTTGTAGGAATGGACTTAAATTTATATGGTATAGAAAATCTCCTAAAGGATGTCAAAATAGGACAGAATGGCATGGTCCTTTTAGTCGATAAAAATGGAATAGTTTTTTTGGATTCTACTAAAAAAATGATAGGAAGTAATTTCTATAAACAATCTTTTGCAAATTATGTTTTCAAAGAACAAAAAGGAGAAATAAAAACACGCTTCAACAATGAAGACAGTGTTGTAATTTTTGATACTAATCCGACTACAGGATGGAAAGTCGTAGGAATTGTAAATAAATCTGATTATCTTTCTGGAGTGTCAAAAATTAATAATATTTTTATAGCAATTATAATCATATTTTCACTCATTTCGCTAGTTATCGCTTATCTATTTGCTAGAAACTTTACAAGACCAGTCTACAAAATGTTAACAGCCATGAATAAATTAAAAGAAGGAGATTTAACTTCCTTTATTGATGCAAGAAGAAAAGACGAATTTGGAGTGTTAGAAAGGGAATATAATGATACAGTACAAAAATTAAGGGCTATTGCAACAAAAGTTAAAGAGTCGAGTGTTTCTTTAATAGAAGCATCAACTCGTTTTAGAGAGATAAGCGACGAAACAGCACAATCAGTTCAAGATATTGCAAATGCCGTAGATGATATAGCAAAAGGGGCTAATGACCAAGCACAAGAAATATCGGTAAGCGTACAAAAGATATCGGAATTTGGAAATGATATAGATGAAATTTTGAAAACTACCGAAGAAATGAAGAGATATTCAGATAAAGCAGAAGATGTCAAAGCTGATGGTTTGAAAAAGTTAGAGGCTTTAAAACAAAGTTCAGAGGAGACAAATAAGGCAACATTTTATGTTTTTGAAACTATTAACAAAATCAAGGAAAATTCTCATAAAATAAGTGTTATAACAGCAGTGATAGAAGAAATTGCGGATAAGACAAACCTTTTATCATTAAACGCTGCAATTGAAGCAGCCCGTGCCGGAGAAGCTGGACGTGGTTTTGCTGTTGTAGCCGAAGAAGTAAAAAAATTGGCTCAGCAATCTGCAGAATCTACCAATCAAATAAAAGACATAATAGAAAAGATGCAACAAGCAATTGATATGGCTACAAATGCTATGCAGTCGGCGGACAAAAGCATTGAAAAACAAAATCAAGCTGTAAAAGATACGCAAAATGCTTTTATGGAGTTTGAAGCTTTTATAAGTGGAATTACAAAAATGATAGACAATATAAATTCCTTTATGAATGCCATGGAAGAAAAGAAAAATGAAATTGTCATATCGATGGAAAGTATTTCTGCAATTTCAGAAGAGACAGCGGCTTCTACTGAAGAAGTAAGTGCTTCTACAGAAGAGCAGCTTTCAGCTGTAGAAAACCTAACAGATTCAGCTAAGAATTTAGAAGAGGTGGCAGTGAAATTAGATGAGGCTGTGAAGATTTTTAAAATTTAGATAGATTAAAAAGCGCTTAAAGGCCTTTACTTTTAAGCGCTTTGACATTTTGTTTATTTTAATATATGTGATAAAATAGTTATACACAGTATAGATGGGTATACCATAGGGGGGTGTTAATATAGAAATTAAAGAGAAGCTAAGGAAATTGCAAGAATATTTGTCAAGGTTAGATAACGCATTAATTGCTTTTTCTGGAGGTGTAGATAGCACCTTTTTGGCAAAAGTAAGTTACGATGTTTTAGGGAATAGAGTATTAGCTGTAACTGCCACTTCTCCGATGCATCCTAAAAGTGAATTAAAAGAAGCTGTAGAGCTTGCTAAAAAAATAGGACTCCCCCACTTGGTTGTGGAGTTTAATGATATTCTTGAAATAGAAGAATTTAAAAAAATCCTTTAAATAGGTGCTATGTATGTAAATCCAATTTATTTTCAAGGTTTAAAGCTATTGCAGAAGAAAAGGGCTTCAAATATATCCTCGAAGGCACAAATGCAGATGATGTGTCTGATTTTAGACCAGGAAGAAGGGCTTTAAAAGAATTAGGAATTTTAAGCCCTTTGTTAGAATGTGGCATAAAAAAAGAAGAGATAAGAATTTTATCCAAAGAGATGGGGCTTCCTACATGGAGTAAGCCTTCTTATGCATGTCTTGCTTCAAGGATTCCTTACGGAGAAGAAATAACTTATGATAAGCTTTCTATGGTAGAAAAGGCAGAAGAGGATTTGAGAGACTTAGGCTTTTCAGGATTTAGAGTGAGATACCATGGAGATATTGCAAGGATTGAGCTTCCAAAGGAGCAGATGAAGAGAATTTTTGAAGAAGGTATAAGAGAAGAAGTTGTAAAGAGGATTAAAGATGCTGGGTTTAAGTATGTAGCACTGGATTTAGAAGGATACAGAACTGGAAGCTTGAATGAACCTCATGTGAAGGTGGTAAAAAATGTATAATGAGAAAATATTGCAAATTTTAATGGAGTTCAAACAAAACAAGTTATCAACAGATGAAGCGCTAGAAGCTTTAAAGAAACTTCCTTATGAAGATTTGGGATTTGCTAAAATTGATTATCACAGAGAGATAAGAAAGGGATTTCCTGAAGTAATTTTTTGTCAAGGAAAGACTCCCCAGCAGGTTAGAGAAATTGCTTTTAACATGTATAAAAATGGGAGTGATGTTTTAGGGACAAGAGCCTCACAACAACATTTTGAAGCAGTGAAAGAGGTAGTAGAAAAAGCAGTCTATTATGAGGAAGCTCGTATAATTTCTATAAAAAATACGCCAATAAATAAGACAAAAGGCATAATTGGAGTAGTAGCTGCTGGAACTTCTGATTTGCCTATTGCTGAAGAAGCGGCTATTACTGCAGAACTTATGGGAAACACTGTAAAAAGATTTTATGATGTTGGAGTTGCAGGATTACATAGGCTTTTAGATAAATTAGACGAAATCAGACAATGCCGTGTGTTGATTGCAGTTGCTGGTATGGAAGGAGCACTTCCTACTGTTCTAGGAGGATTAATTAGTTCCCCTATAATTGCTGTACCTACCAGTGTAGGATACGGCGCTAATTTTCACGGATTGTCCGCTCTTTTAGCAATGCTTAATTCCTGTGCCAGTGGGGTAAGTGTTGTAAATATTGATAATGGTTTTGGGGCGGCTTATTCTGCCAGTTTAATAAATAGGATAGGGGAGAAATCATAATGAAAGTCTTATATTTTGACTGTTTTGCTGGAATTTCTGGAGATATGACTATTGCTTCATTATTATCTCATGTAGATGTGGAAGAGTTTAAAAAGAAGGTAAAGAAGATAGCTTTGGACAATTTTGATATAGAGATAGGTGAAACGCAAAAGAACAGTATAAATGCTAGGACTTTTAAGGTATTGTATGAGGAAGAGCATCATCACCATCATAGGCATATGAAAGATGTGAGAGAAATCATCGATAAGAGTGATTTAGAGGAAGAAGTCAAGAAAATGAGTGTTGAGATGTTTGAGAAATTAGCAGAAGCAGAGGCAAAAGTGCATGGTAAATCTCCTGAAGAAGTGCATTTTCATGAAGTGGGGGCAGTAGATTCTATAGTAGATATAATAGGTACGGCGATACTTATAGACATGATAAAGCCAGATAAGATTGTTTCTTCTCCATTGCCAGTAAGTTCAGGCTTTGTAGATACTCAACACGGTCTTATACCTGTGCCTGCACCAGCAACAGCAGAACTTTTAAAAGGAATACCTGTGTATAAAAGCGATATAGAAGGCGAAATTGTGACGCCAACTGGTGCTTCTATTGTAAAAACTTTAGTAAATGAATTTGGTGGTATACCGGATATGACTATAAATTCTATAGGATATGGAGCTGGTACCAAAGATTTGGAAATACCAAATGTTTTGAGGACATATGTGGGAGAGGAAGAGGTAAAAAAAACCTGAGTCATTGATGATTTTAGAGACTAATATAGATGATATGAATCCAGAGTTTTATCAGTATCTATTTGAAAAACTTTTTGAAAACGGGGCATTGGATGTGTTTTTGATTCCTATTATCATGAAAAAGCAAAGGCCGGGTACGCTCATTACTGTAATTTGTGAGAAAGAAAATGCTGATAAATTAAAGGAGATAATTTTTAAAGAAACTTCTACTTTTGGCATAAGGTATTATGAAGTTTTAAGGCATAAACTGGATAGGGATTTTTCAATTGTGGAAACTCCTTACGGAAAAGTAAGGGTTAAAAAGGGCTATTTAAATGGAAAACTTATTAAAGCGTATCCTGAGTATGAAGATGTTAAAGCCATTGCTGAAAAGACTGGGAATTCAATTAGCGATATTTACCGGAATGTGATAAGACACATTGATTTGCTATTTTTTTAAAGATTGAAAGAAGCGGGGTTAACCCGCTTTTAATGTAAAATAAAAAGTGGTTCCTACTCCTTCTTGACTTTCTATACCATATTTACTGCCGTGTAATGTCAATATTTCTTTCACTATTGCAAGTCCAAGCCCTGTGCCTGATTTGTTTCCTTTATAATATCTGTCAAAGATGTGCTCTAAATCTTTTTGCGGGATGCCGCATCCCGTATCTGATACTTTAATTAAAATTTCTTTATCTTGAGGCTCTGCAGTTATAGTAAGAATTCCGCCATTTTCCATACTCGCCATAGCATTGCTTATTATATTTATAATTGCCCGTTTTATCATTTCCCTATCCGCTATTACCTTAAGCTTAAGATTATTAAGCTTTACTTCTATATTTTTTCTAAAATTTGAATTTCAAATATATCTAAAGTTTCAAATATAAGTTTTTCTAAATCTATAGGTTCCTCTTTTATTTCTACCATTCCTGATTGGAGCTTAGAAAGCTGTAACACGTCGTCTACTAATTTAGACATTCTCTCTGTTTCTTTAATCACTGTATTTAAATATTTTTCTCTTTTTTCTTTATCGTCTCCATAGTAGTCTAAAAGCATTTCAGAATATCCACGTATAAGGCCAAGAGGTGTTTTTAAATCATGGCTTATATTTGCAATCAAATCTTTTCTAAATTTATCTGTAATAGACAGTTGTTTTACCATTGTGTTCATAGATTTTGCAAGGTCTCCTAATTCATCTTCTTCTTTGTAATTTATTTTGACATCTAAATTTCCAGAAGCGATTTGGTGAGCAGCATTTTTCAAAATTTGTATAGGTCGAGTAAACTTTTTCGACATGTAAATTGACACAAATAAAATTGCTGCTATTGTAACGACAAAAATCCGCCAAAAAACTTGTTTGAAAAGATTGACAGAGTCGTTTATAGCGGCGATAGGGATGCTCATTATTAAAGTAGCGGGTTTTCCGTTATATAAAAAAGGCCTTACAATAGAAAGATATTCTATATGCAAAAAAGGATGCTCATATTTTACAACTTTTACAGTGCTTGTAGGGTGAAGAAGTACTTCAGGGATTCCCAAACCTCGACCGTATCCTCTGTTATTTCCTGCAATTATTATGTTGTTTTCTGTTATTGCGACGACTTGAGCATTAGATTTGTCAATAAGTTCACTTATAAGCATTTCATCGTTGTTATTTATTGCTTCTACAATTTTTTCACTGTAATTTTTAAGTTGATTTATTTTGTAATAAGAGTATATCTTATTAATAAAAACTACTTGAGTAAGCCAAAACATAGATAAAATTATAAGGCCTATGATAAGGTAAGAGATAAAAAGCTTTTTTCTTATTCCTTTCAAATTTATTCACCATCCAATTTGTAACCTATTCCCCAAACTGTTTTTATGAGCTTGCGCTTTTCTCCTAATTTTTCTCTCAACTGTTTTATATGGGTGTCTACGGTTCTTAAATCTCCATAAAAATCATATCCCCATACTTCATTAAGGCACTTTTCGCGGGATACAACTTTTCCTTTATTATCTATTAAGAGTTTTAAAAGGTCAAATTCTTTTGGCGTAAGGTCAATTTTTTCTCCATCAACTGTGACTTCTCTAGAACTTACATTTATAGAAATTCCTTCATATTCTGTTTTCCCATCTTCTTCTGAAGCTCCATAAGTTCTTGACAAAATTGCTTTAACGCGAGCGATTACTTCTTTAGGGCTAAAAGGTTTTACAACGTAATCATCTGCTCCTAATTCAAACCCTAAAAGTTTATCATACTCTTCTCCTCTTGCTGTTATCATCATTACAGGCACTTTTGACTTTTCTCTAATTGTTTTTAAAAGGCTCCAACCACTTATATCTGGAAGCATTATATCTAAAAGGATTATGCTTATATCTTTATTATTATTATTAAAATATTCAAGCCCTGCTTTGCCATTTTCAGCTACCAATACTTCATATCCATTATTTTCTAAATAAGTTTTTAAAATATCTCTCATTCCTTCTTCGTCTTCAATTACTAAAACTTTTTGCATAAAAAACACCTCCCATCTTTAGTTTAATTATTTTTTACTCAGTTTACAACATTTAAAATTAAACTTCACACTTTCCTCACAAATTATATAAAATTACGTCAAACTATTTGGGTATCATAAAGAATGAAAAGGAAAAACTTAAAAGGAGGTATCCATATATGAAGAGAAACAAATGGTTAATAGTTTTAGCAGTTGTATTGGCTTTAGCAATTCCTTTGACAGTTTTTGCAGCAAATACTGATTCACCACTGACAAACAGCATAAAAGGCTTTTTTGGAATTGACACATCAAAGCTTACACCAGAGCAAGAGCAAATAATTACAGATTACAACAAAAAAATAGCCGACCTTGAAAAAGAGTTTATAAACAAACTCTTATCAGAAGGGCTTATAACTCAACAACAAGCAGATAATATAATTAAAAACATTGATAGCAAAGTTTCTAAAGCAAATCAAGACAATGTTCCCTTCTTCATTGGTGGCGGAAGAGGATTTGACAAAGGATATTTTGGAATAGGCCCAATTGATACTTCAAAGCTTACAGAACAACAAAAAGCAGCTTTGACAGAAATATACAAACAAATGGCGTCACTTCAGAAGGATATAGTAAACAAATTGGTATCTGAAGGATTATTGACTCAAGACCAAGCAAACAAAATCACAAGTGCGATAGATAATGCAATAGCTAATGCTGATAAAAAAGGCTATGCTATGTTTGGTGGCAACGATGGATTAGGGTTTATTTTGAGAGGTGTTGATCCATCTAAATTGACAGACCAGCAAAAGGATGAATTAATTAATTATTACAAACAAATGGCACAATTGCAAAAACAATTAGTTGATAAATTTGTAAGCTTTGGAGTTATTACTCAGGACCAAGGAAATACGATTAAAAATAGAATTGATACAATGGTAAAAAATATGGAACAAAACGGATTGCCTCAAGGATTTTTCAAACATTTTGAAGGAAAAAGAGGAGATTTTAAAGGTAAATGGCAAAATGAAAATAATCAACAGAATAGTGTTCCACAAAGCTACAATAATTCGATTTGATGAATTTAATATTTGATTGTTAGAAGAGGTGGTGGGAAGCCATCTCTTTTTTATATTGTCAAAACTTTATAGATTGCCAATACTCATATTAATTTAAACGAATTTTCACACATCCTTCACAAATTCAATATGGTTACCTCAAACTAAAAGGTTATTATATAAGTGTAACAAATAAAAAACAAAAAACAAAAATCAAAAAAGGAGTGTGGTTTTAAATGAATCTCAAAAAGGTAGTAGCAGTAGTACTTACAGGAGGTATGCTTTTAAGTGGAATAGCTGCTTATGCAGCCACAACTGGCAATACAGCTAGTTCTTCAACGCCACCTCAATATTCTACGACAGCACCAAGATACGGAATGAGTAGAAATGCAGATTTTCTTGCAAAACTGACTGGTAAGACAGCAGATGAAATTTTAAGTGAACTTCAATCAGGGAAAACAATAGTTCAGATTGCAGAAGAAAATGGCATAACACTTGACAATCTGAAAAAAGCTTTAATTGAGCAAAAAGAAGGGTTTATAGACCAATTAGTTAAAGATGGTAAAATAACTCAGGATAGGGCTGACACAATCAAAAAAACCATTGAAGACAAGATAAATTCATGGGATGGAACCTGTCAATATGGTAAAGGTTCAGGTGTAGGTTTAGGTCTTGGACTTGGAAAAAATAGCAATGGCAATACAGGTGTAGGCTTGGGAGCAGGTTTTGGTGCTAAAGGAGCGCATAAAGGAGCAGGCTATAGAGGAAACTTTGGACCAACTGTTCAGCAGTAATGAAAAAAGGCAAGGGTTCAACCTTGCCTTTTTTCATTAGATTTTATAACAGGTTTTAATTTTAAAGTGAGATAGGAAGCGATAAATGCTTTGATTAAGTCGCCAGGTATAAAAGGAAGTGCCCCGGCTAAAATGGCTTTTTTAAATGGTATTCCTGTAACAAAAGAGAGCTGAGTTACTCCTAAAATATAAACAAAAATTATTGCAAATAAGAGATAGCTTATAAAAATATTAATAAAATTTGCTTTTTTATTTTTTAAAGTCAAAGAAATTAAAAAAGCTGCAAAGGGCCAACTTAAAATATATCCTCCTGTAGGTCCTACTAAAACATTTAAACCTCCTGTAAGTCCAGAAAAGACAGGTATTCCAATTGCACCTAAAAGGTCAAAAATAAAAAGGCTCAAAAATGCTGATGTAGGATTTAAAAGCCCTCCAGCTAACATTACTGCAAAAGTCTGTCCTGTGATAGGTACTGGAGAAAAAGGTAAGGGGATTTTTACAAAACCCATTATAAAAGTAATAGCAGCAAAAAGAGAAGCTAAAATCATGTCTTTAGTTTTTATCATATTTTTCCTCCTCATTGTATTATTACAACAATTATTATATTTTTTTAAAAAAGAATTGTCAACTATTTTTACATAATGGTTAACAATTCTTTAAAAAAGTAGCCCTCTTAAATTTTTAAGAGGGCCAGTAGAATTTTAACTATCTCTATCATCAAATTTTAAATCTGCCATATCATAAGTGAATTCCGCTAAACGAATATTTATGAAAATTGGTATATCAGTTCGCATTGCCAAAGCTATCGCATCACTGGGTCTTGAGTCTAATTTTATAACTCTATCCCCTTGTTTTATATAAAGCTCTGCATAATAAGTGTCATCTTTTAAATCAGTAATTACAACTTTTTCAGGTTTTCCTCCAAGTTCTTCGATAACAGATTTTAAAAGGTCGGGGGTTAAAGGGCGAGGCGGTGTAATTCCCTGAAGAGGGATAGCTATGTTTTGAGCTTCCAGTGGACCTATAACTATAGGTAAAACTTTCTTTTCCTCTTCATCTGTCAATAGGACGGAGAAATTTCCTTCTACGTCCATCGTAATTGCCTTAACATGAAATTTTAACATTTTTTACACCTCGATTTAAAACATCTTCTTATTATCATTATATCATATTTATGCAAATTTAATCTGATTGTTTGCTTTAAAACAACTTAACTGTTGACAATTGGTGAGATTTTATATATATTATATATCAAATAGAATATGAGGCTATGAAAGAGAGGAGTAAGTGTATACTGGCTAAAGAGAGGGATATCCCATGGGCTGAAAGGATTCCCGCCAAAGGTACACTGAAGGTAGCTCTGGAGCCTGTAAACCGAAGTTGAGTAGGTTTAAACGGGTCTGCCCGTTATAGCTTGAGTGATAAATAAAGGTGGTACCGCGAAATGCCCTTTCGCCCTTTGTGGGTGAAAGGGTTTTAAAATTTTACGAAGGGAGTGTAAGGCATGAAAGAGATAGCTAAAACCTATAATCCAAAGGAATTTGAAGATAGAATTTATGCTTTTTGGATGGAAAAAGGATATTTTACTCCTAAAATAGACCCTGAAAAACAGCCATTTACCATTGTTATACCGCCTCCAAACATAACAGGGCAATTACATATGGGACATGCACTTGATAATACTTTGCAGGACATATTGATAAGATGGAAAAGAATGCAGGGTTATGCAGCTTTGTGGATACCTGGCTCAGACCATGCCAGCATTGCGACGGAGATAAAAGTTTTAGACACGATAAGAGAAGAAACGGGGTTCACAAAGAAAGAAATAGGAAGAGAAGAGTTTTTGAAAAGGGCATGGGCCTGGAAGGACAAATACGAAAACCGTATTTTAAGCCAATTAAAAAAGTTGGGTTCTTCTTGTGATTGGACAAGGACACGCTTTACTATGGATGAAGTATGTTCAAGGGCGGTAAGAGAAGTTTTTGTTTCACTCTATGAAAAAGGGCTCATATACAGAGGTGACAGGATAATAAATTGGTGCCCAGACTGCAATACTGCTTTATCTGATGCGGAAGTGGAACATAAAGAGCAAAAAGGGCATTTGTGGTACATCAAATATCCCATAAAAGGGGAAGATGGATATGTAGTTATAGCTACTACAAGGCCAGAGACGATGCTGGGGGATGTAGCAGTTGCTGTAAATCCTGATGATGAAAGGTATAAGGATGTGGTAGGTAAGACTTTGATACTGCCACTTGTAGGAAGGGAGATACCTGTAATTGCTGACAGCTACGTTGATCCTTCATTTGGAACTGGTGCTGTTAAAGTGACGCCTGCTCACGACCCAAATGACTTTGAGATGGGGACAAGACACAATCTTCCATTTATCAACATAATGAATGAGAATGCGATAATCAATGAAAATGGAGGAAAATATAAAGGTCTTGATAGGTATGAGGCGAGAGAAAAGATAGTAGAAGACCTCAAAAATCTCGGACTACTTCTAAAAGTTGAAGACCACGTTCACAATGTGGGACATTGTTACAGGTGCGATACGGTAGTTGAACCTCTACTTTCCAAGCAGTGGTTTGTAAAGATGGAGCCTTTAGCTAAACCTGCTTTAGAAGTTGTAAAAGAAGGAAAAATTAAATTTGTGCCAGAACGGTTTGAAAAAATATACATTAATTGGTTAGAAAACATAAAGGATTGGTGTATTTCAAGGCAATTATGGTGGGGACACAGAATTCCTGCCTGGTATTGTGATGACTGTGGTCATATAACTGTATCGCGTAAAGACCCGGAAAAATGTGAAGCTTGTGGAAGTACCAACATACATCAAGACGAAGATGTATTAGATACTTGGTTTAGTTCTGCACTTTGGCCTTTCTCTACTATGGGTTGGCCAGAAGAAACAGAAGATTTAAGATATTTCTATCCGACAGATGTACTTGTTACGGGATATGACATAATTTTCTTCTGGGTTGCAAGAATGATTTTTATGAGTTTGGAATTCATGAAAGAAGTGCCATTTAAGCATGTTTTGATACATGGTTTAGTCAGGGATGCTCAAGGTAGAAAAATGAGCAAATCTCTTGGCAATGGAATAGACCCGTTAGAGGTTATTGAAAAGTATGGAGCAGACACTTTAAGGTTTACATTAGTCATAGGAAATGCTCCAGGAAACGATATGAGGTTTAGTCAAGATAAAGTTGAACTCAGCAGAAACTTTGCAAATAAATTGTGGAACGCTTCAAGATATGTGTTGCTGAATTTAACTGATAATGATACTAATCTTTATACAGAGGGGTTAACTATTGCTGATAAGTGGATTTTGACAAGGTATAACAATATAGTAAAAGAAGTGACAGAGAATTTAGAAAAATTTGAGTTAGGAATAGCTGCGACAAAACTTTATGACTTTGTGTGGAGCGAATTTTGCGATTGGTATATAGAACTTAGCAAACCTGTGCTATACAGTGATAACCTTGAAGCTAAAAAGGTTACAAAGTCTGTTTTAAGATATGTGCTTGATAATACTTTGAGGCTTTTGCACCCCTTTATGCCTTTTATAACTGAAGAAATATGGCAGAATTTACCTCATGAGGGCGAGAGCATAATGATTGCTGAATGGCCGAAATACAAAGAAGAACTGGATTTCACTGAAGAAGCGAAAAATGCTGAGATTATAATGGAAGCTATTAGGACCATTAGAAATTTAAGAGCAGAAGCAAATGTTTCCCCTTCTAAAAAAGCAAAAGTTATTGTGACTGTTGAAAATGAAAATTATGTAAAGATGTTTGAAGTGGGTGCAAATTATATAATGAAACTTGCAGGTGCTAGCGAAGTTGTAATTGAAACAGATAAAAGTAAAATTCCTCATAAAGCTTTGAGTGGAGCAATAGAAGGAGGATTGGTGGTACTTCCACTTGAAGATTTAATAGACTTAGAAGAAGAGATAAAGAGGCTTAATGAAGAAAGACAAAAAGTGATAAGCGAAATTGAAAGAGCACAAGGGCTTTTAAATAATGAAAATTTCGTCAAAAAAGCGCCAGAAAAAGTAGTCAGTGCGGAAAGAGAGAAATTAGAAAAATATACTACGATGCTTAAAAACATAGAGGAAAGACTTAAGTTATTAAAGAGTTAGCCTCTAGGGGGATTTGTATGTTATCTTTGTTTAAAAGGCCCAAAAAAGAGTCTCAACTGGTTATAAGAGAGGCCAAGATAAAAGATGCGAGGGGGATAATAAAGCTTTTAAACAGTGTTGGAAGAGAAAAATTGTATATGGTGTCAGAGACATTTAATTGGTCTGAGGAGGAAGAAAAACAGCTTATTAAAAATTTAGACCGCAACAAAGATTTGATCCTAGTGGCAGACTACGGTGGTGAAATCGTAGGCTGCCTTACTCTCTTTCGTTATTATGGAGGAAGGTCTCCTAAAGTACAACATGTAGGAGAAATAGGTATAAGTATAGACGCTCGATTTAGGAATATAGGAATCGGAACAAAGTTGTTTACGGAAGCTATTAATTGGGCAAAAAGCAAAGGCTATGAAAAACTTTGCCTCAGTGTTTTTAGTACCAATGAAGTAGCAATACACCTTTATAAGAAATTTGGTTTTGAAGAAGAGGGTAGAAGAAAAAAACAGTTTAAAATTGGTGATGAATACGTAGATGAGGTTTTGATGGGATTGTTTTTGTAAAATCCGTTTATATGGGAGATGGGCTTAAATGAACTATGAAGAAGCAATTAGCTACATACATGGTACATACAAATTTGGCATAAAGTTGGGATTAGAAAATATAAGAAGATTATTAAATTATATGGGGAATCCTCAAAAAAACCTTAAAATTATCCACGTTGCTGGTACAAATGGAAAAGGCTCTACATCAGCTTTTATAAGCAACATTTTGCAGCAGGCTGGATACAAAGTAGCTTTATATACTTCTCCCTACCTCGAAGAATTTGAAGAGAGAATGAGAATAAATGGAGAAAATATTTCCAAGGAAAAGTTGATTTATTATGTTGAATATATAAAGCCTATAATATCTCGTATGGTGGAGGAAGGATACAATCATCCGACGGAATTTGAAGTGGTAACTGCAATTGCTTTTAAATATTTTTATGATGAAAAAGTGGATTTTGTAGTTTTAGAGGTAGGACTTGGAGGTAGATTTGACGCAACAAATGCTATTGATTTTTCATTAGTTTCTGTTATAACCACTATTGATTATGACCATACAGACAGATTGGGACATACTTTAGGAGAGATTGCATATGAAAAGGCAGGCATTATCAAGCGAAATGGAGTGGTGGTAAGTTTTTATCAACAGCCAGAAGCATTGAAAGTCATCATAGAAGCATGTGAGGTAAGAAATGCTTATTTGACTGTACTTGAAAAAAGTAACGTAATTATAAAAGAACAAAACCCTGATTTTCAGATTTTTGACTACAAAAAATACAAGGACTTAAAAATTACTTTATTGGGAGAACATCAGATTTACAATGCTGCTTTGGCGATTGAGAGCGTAGAAAAATTAAAAATGTATGGATACGAAATCACAGAAAAAGATATAAGGGAAGGGCTTTACAGGGCAAAATGGCCTGGAAGATTGGAAGTAATGAGAAAAAAACCCTACGTAGTAATAGACGGTGCTCACAATCCTCAAGGAATGACTGTTTTGAAAGAGTCTCTAAAATTATTTAAATATGATAAATTGATTTTAGTAATTGGAATGCTTAAAGACAAAGATACACAGAAGATGTTGGATATAATTGTGCCAGAGGCAAATATGATAATAACAACCACCCCAATAAGTGAAAGAGCTTATAAGGCAAGTGAACTTGCAGAGCGGATAGAAAAAGAAAAAGTGATTGCGATTGAAAATATTGAAGAAGCGGTAAAATACGCCCTGGATATAGCTAAGGAAGAGGATATGGTACTTTTTTGTGGTTCATTGTACATGATTGGTTATGTGAGGTCTATGCTTAAAAAGGTAATAATTAAGACATAGTTTTAATATAATGTAAGGTGTAAAGGCCGTAATGAGAAGGTGGTTGTTATGGAAATGACAGGGACTGCGTTGTTACGGGAGATAGATAAAGCACTAAAGGCGATGAAAGAAGCAGAAAGAAATTTAGAAATGCTGGAAAATGACAACTACCTTAAGATAAAGTTAGCAAGGCTAAAGTACGATTTTGCAAGACAAGAATATTTGAGACTCTTAAGGATTGCTAAAGAACAAAAAGTCAAATATAACCTGAATGAATTAATGGAGAAAATAATAGACGTATGATAAAAGCGGTCTTTCGACCGCCTGATTTATTGTTCAGGTATTTTAATTTCTTCTTGAAAATCGCACTTAAAATCTTTATAGGTTACACAAAAACCGTTGCAATTATGGATACATGTAATTGCATTACATTTCTTCAACGTTCTAATTGGTGCATTTACTGGTTTTGAAGAGCGCATAAATTCTAACTCCAAATACGTCATATCAATCGCCCTTTCAAATTTTATAATTTTATTATATACTCAATTCATTTATCTGTCAATTGCAATTATAAAATTTAAAAATTCATTTTATGGCCGAATTTCTCGGAGAATTTGCCACTAATAAAGGTTTTTTGAAAAATAAATTAATAATTTTGAGTTTTAAGGGACATAACTTTATTTTGTTTATTGAAAAAAGAAAAGGAGTATGATAAAATGAATAGTGTGTCGGGGCATGGCGCAGCGGTAGCGCGCGCGGTTCGGGACCGTGAGGTCGCAGGTTCAAATCCTGTTGCCCCGACCATTGCAGTAAAATCAAGGGCTTTAAGACTTATCAACAGTCTAAAAAAACAAGTGGTCGCAGGTATGATACAGGGCCACTTTGGTGGTAAATTTGTGAAAATATTGAAAGACGCTCACGATTTAAGTGAGCGATTTTTTATGGAGCTATTGGTTTCTCAAATATATCCTCCTGCATATTATGGAATTATGCTAATATGTGGGGGGATGTATTTTGTACATTTACATTGCTAATATGGGAGAAGATATTATTGAGCGAGTTAATTTGGAGACAAATTACAGAGATTTTGCAAAGATTAATTCATATAACAATAAACATCTGCCCTTAAATGTCTATTCTAAATATTTATGTGGTCCTCATCGATTAATTTTAGATAAAGAAAGACAGAAACTGTATTCTTTAAATGCTTATGATAATTCAATTAGTATAATAAACCTAGAAGATTTTACTTCAGAAATTTCTTTGTATGTAGGTAATTATCCTAATAATGGCATTATGCATGGAGATTATATATTAGTGGTTAATGGAGACTCAGACTCTATAAGTATTTTTGATATTGAAGAGAAAAAAGTGATAGGGCAAGTTAAAGTGGGAAGTTTCCCCCAGGACATAATTTACAATGAAAAGTATGATTTGATTTTTGTGAGCAATATGAATTCTGATGAAATTTTATTAATCGACCCTTATAGTTATAGGATTGTAGATTTTATTGTGACAGGGGCAAGGCCTATAGGAATGACTTTCTCTGAAGATTGGGACTGTTTGTATGTAATAAACAGTTATTTTGAAACGGGGATAAATGGAAAAATTTCCATGATAAACCTGCAAAGTTTGAAAGTAACTGGGGAAATAGGAGTAGGAAAAGTTCCTACAATGGTACGGAAAAAGGAAAACTTTTTGTATGTGCTTAATTCTTGCTCTAATACGCTGTGCAAAATAGATTTATTTACAAAACAGAAAAAAGAAGTTTATTGTGGATATGCACCTGGGTATTTATGTATTTTAGATAAATATGCTTATGTTTCTTCTGCAGAAGAAAACAAAGTGAATATAATTGATATTGATGAAATGAGGGTAGTAAAGTTTATTGAAACAAGAAAAGAGCCCCAAGGCCTTGTTATTGACCCGTGAGGACTTTTATTATGTATGCATATACGTCTTGAGATTTTTGTTTCCAATTATCGCAGATAAGTTTTGCCTGCTCGCTGTTTACTACATTTATATTTAGCTCAATCAAAACTATATCATTTTCTACGACTTTACAATTAGCTATATATTGATTTTCGTCTTTTTTGTAATAAGTGGCTATATATTGAGATTCCTGTTTTATTTTTTCTTTGTTTAAAAGGATGTATTCGTCTATTTTTTGCCGTGTTTCAAAGGGAATTCTTGTGAAAAATAATTTTAAAATGTTTATACCTTCTTCTGTAATAAAATATTTTTCTTCTTCTAATTTTATGAAACCAGTTTCTATTAACTCGTCAAGGTATTGTCTTAAATAGAAATAGTTCATAAGTTTGTTATCTAAGATAATTTTGCTTATTTGCTCGTCTGTAATAGGCATATTTATTCTGTTTAAGATGTATAGTATAATTAACTTGTTTTCTGCTAATTCTTGTATTTCGTAAGCCAAGTTACCACCTCGCATTATTACTATATGTGGTATGTTTAAGTTAATTCTATCACAAAATATACAATAATAAAAGAGAGTATACGAAATACTCTCTTTTTGTCCTTCTATTTTTGCATGTATTCTGATTCACTTCCTGCAGCACCTTGTGGACCGCCCTGTGCAGGAGTAGAACCATATATACTGATGCCCCTTGCCATGGCAGATTCAGCAAAATGAACCATTCGTCTTAACATTTGTCCTCCTACTTTGCCGCAATCTCGGCTACTTATATATCCCCAATAATCTTCAGAACCTTGTCTAACTGGAAGGCCAAGCTCTGATGCGATTTCGTATTTCATATTATCAAGGGCTTTGTGAGCCTCTGGTACCATTTTTGGACGATCATTCCAACTACCTCTTGCCATTTAAATCCCTCCTTACTCTTTCTCATACTTAATTTGTGTAGGTGGATAAAAAATATACTTTGAAAAATTTTAAAAAATATATTTTGTTGTGCTAAAATATTTATATGCAAAAATTTTATTAAAAGGGTTGGTAGAGATGGAGAAACAAAAAATTTTAGAGCAAAAAATAAAGGAATGGGGAGCGTCTTTAGTAGGTTTTTCAAATCTTACAGGTATCCTTCCCGATACTCTTTCAGATATTCCGTATGCCATTACAGTTGTAATAAAATTAGCGGATAGAATAGTGGATGAAATAACAGATAAGCCTACTCACACTTATTATCACCATTACCGTTCTGTAAATACGCTAATTGACCAGATAACCTTAAAGACGGTTCTTCTTCTTGAAGAATGGGGCTATAAAGCATTAGCTGTTCCTGCGTCTCAATCGATTGCTGATTTGGGAGAATACAGAGGACTTTTTCCACATAAAACTGCCGCTACAAGAGCAGGGCTTGGTTGGATAGGAAAGAATGGCCTTTTTGTGACTGAAAAATATGGTCCCAGGGTAAGGTTGGGGACTGTTCTTACTAACATGCCTTTTGAAACAGGAACCCCTATTACTGAAAGTAAATGTGGCAGCTGTAAATTATGTGTAGATGCCTGTCCTGCTATGGCACTTTATGGTACTCTATGGAAAGAGGGGATGCCGAGAGAAGAAATAGTTGATGCGAGAGCTTGTAGCGAATACATGAATAAAAATTTTAAACACATTGGAAGAGGCTATGTATGTGGTATTTGTATGGAAGTGTGTCCTTACGGAAAGAAAAAATCTGTTGACAGGTGAAAAGGTTTTTGATAAAATGAAATTGAACAACCAAAACGTTTTGGAAAAGGTGGATAGTAAATGGCGGTTACAATAAAGGATATAGCGAAATATGCGGGTGTATCTGTTACAACGGTTTCAAGAGCTTTAAACGGATATCCGGATGTAAGCGAGGAAACCCGTGAAAGAATTAAAAAAATAGCAGAGCAATTAAATTATACTCCAAATTCTCTTGCAAGAGGACTTGTCACAAATAAAACCCATACGGTTGGATTGGTTGTTTCTGAGTTAATAAAACCGGGGGCGTACCATCCTTTCTTCCTCGAAGTGCTTGCAGGTATAAAAGCAGGATTAAAGAAAGATAAATACGACCTTATACTTTTTACTGTAGACCCGGAAAGCCAAGATGCCACTTCCTATGAGAAGCTTTGCAATGACAGAAAAGTGGAAGGGGCTATTGTAGAAGGCTTAAGATTGAGTGATCCTTACATTAAAGAAATAAAGAAAACACAAATTCCCACTGTTCTGATTGATATACCAATACTGACTGATAAAGTGGGATATGTAAGTTCGGATAATGTTCAGGCGGCTTTTGAAGCTACAAGCTATCTTATAAAGTTGGGACATAGAAATATTGGATTTATAAATGGGCATGATGATGCGGCTGTAAGTTTTGAAAGGTTAGAAGGTTATAAAAAAGCTCTTGAAAAAAATAATATACCTTACAAAGAGGAATATGTAGTTTTTGATGATTTTACTCAAGAAGGTGGATATAATTCTTTTAAGACGTTGGTTTTTGAACATCCGGAAATAACTGCTGTATTTCATGCTTCTGATTTGATGGCAATAGGGTCTTTCAAAGCAGCAAAAGACTTAGGAATGAAAGTGCCTGATGACATCTCTATTGTAGGTTTTGACGATATTGAACTTGCATCTCTTATTACTCCTGGACTTACTACTATAAGACAAGATACTTTTAAGATGGGATATAATGCAGCAAAACATCTTTTATCTATTATAAAAGGGGAAAAGCCTCAACATATATTAATACCTCATAAGCTTGTAATTAGAGATTCAGCTAGAAAGATATAATTTTTTTAAAAAGTATCCAAAACGTTTCGGATAAAATTTTTAGCAGGAATCAGGAGGTATATAAGTGGTAAAGCACATGTTTTTAGAGGATGTAAACAATTTAATAAGTGATGACAAATGGCTTATTTTCCAAAATGAGTATAATACAGAGGTAAATCCTCGATATGAGACCCTTTTTACACTTACAAATGGTTACATGGGCGTAAGAGGTACTTTTGAGGAAGGAAGCGAGGGAGAAAGGTCGGGAAATTTTATTGCAGGAATTTTTGACAAGTCAGATGCGCAGGTTAGAGAAATAGTAAATGCTCAAAATTGGTTGAGAATAAAGTTGTATGTTGAAGGTGAAGAATTAAGTTTGGATAAATGCCAGTTGATAGAATTTAAAAGAATTCTTGATATGAAAAAAGGTATTCTATTTAGGAGTATGTTGATAAAAGACAGCAAAGATAGAATTACTCGAATTGAGGGATACAGGTTTATAAGCCGTAGCAACCTTCATCGTTCTGCAATTAAGCTATTTGTAACACCTGTAAATTACAGTGGTGTTGTAGGTATAGAGAGCATTATTGATGGGACTGTTTTAAATTCAGCAGATAGCCCAAAGTATAGAGTAAAGCATTTGAAAGTGGCTAACAATAGTAGTCTAAGTAAAAATGGAGTTTATCTTGAAACAGCAACTGTTGACGATGATACCCGCATAGCAACAGGTAGTACAGTGAGGATATATCATCATGAAGATGAAGAAAAAAATAACGTAGCTAAATTTAAAAGGTTTTTGCCTTTAGGTGAGAGAAGTATTGAGTACTTTGAGTTTGACGGTACAGAGAACAAAACAGTAGTAATTGACAAATTTGTAATAACTTATACCTCAAGAGATGTAAGAAAAGACCTGTTAAAGACGACGGTGGAAAAAGAACTCTTTGCTTTTGCTGGAGAAGGTATTGACAAAGAGTTGCAGAGACATATTGAGGTATATGAAGAACTATGGTCTGTTGCAGATATAAATATTGAAGGGGATGAAGAAGCAGATAAAGCTTTGCGTTTTAATATTTTTCATCTCATGAGTTCTGTCAATGAAAATGACCCCCTGGTAAGTATTGCTGCGAAAGCTCTTCATGGTGAGGGATACAAAGGCCATGTATTTTGGGATACTGAGATATTTATGCTTCCCTTTTTCATATATGTGTATCCGCAGGCAGCTAGAACACTTTTGATGTACAGGTACAATATGCTTGATGCAGCAAGAAAAAATGCGACTTTAAATGGATATAAAGGAGCACAATATCCTTGGGAATCTGCAGACACAGGAGAGGAAGAGACACCTAAATGGGGATTTGATTACAAAGGAAATCCTGTAAGGATATGGACAGGAGATTTAGAGCATCATATAACTGCTGATATAGCTTTTGCAGTGTGGGAGTATTTTAGAGCGACAGAGGATATTGAGTTTATGTTGAATTATGGTGCAGAAATCATTTTTGAGACTGCAAGGTTTTGGGTATCTAGATGTGAATATGTAAAAGAATTAGACAGGTATGAAATAAACAATGTCATAGGTCCTGACGAATTTCATGAACATGTTAATAATAATGCTTATACTAATTACCTTGCAAAATGGAATATTAAAAAGGGACTTGAACTAATCAATATGTTAAAAGAAAAATACCACGAACATTATCATGCTATATCAAACAAGATATGTTTGACAAACGAGGAAATAGAAAAGTGGAAAAAAGTTGAAGAAAAAATATATATACCTTATGAGAAAAGCAAAAAGCTCATTGAACAATTTGAAGGCTATTTTGATAAAAAAGATTATGTCATTGATAAATTTGATGAAAACAATATGCCTATATGGCCTGAAGGTGTTGATATAACAAAGTTAGGTGATACACAGCTTATTAAACAGGCTGACGTTGTTATGTTAATGCTTTTGTTAGGTGAGGAATTTGACGAAGAGACGAAAAGAATCAATTACGAATATTATGAAAAGCGGACTATGCACAAGTCTTCTTTAGGTCCAAGTATGTATGCCATTATGGGTTTAAAAGTTGGGGACCACAAAAACGCGTACCAATCTTTTATGAGAAGTGCCAACGTTGACCTTGTGGACAATCAGGGTAACACTAAAGAAGGTTTGCATGCTGCATCTGCTGGTGGTACATGGCAAGTAGCTGTTTTTGGATTTGGCGGAATGGAAATTGACAAAGAAGAGATATTAAATATAAATCCGTGGCTACCAGAAAAATGGGACAAACTTTCCTATAAAGTATTCTGGAAAGGCAATTTAATTGAGGTAATTGTTACAAAAGAGGATGTGTCAGTAAAAAAATTAGAAGGAAAAGGAAATATAAAAGTAAAGGTAAAAGGGAAAGAGATTACGTTACAATAGTCAAAAAGGTACAGGCAGGTGGTAACCTGCTATACCTTAAAATAAATTGATTAAGTTTTAAGGGGGGATAAGTGAAGTTGAAGTAAAATTTTAAGTCCTCAATCAGATATTTTACTATAAAATTATGAAAGGGGAAAGTGGTAATGAGTAAAAAACTTTTAAGCATCTTTGTTTTGACGATCTTTGTATTAGCTACTGTTTTAGCTGGTTGTTCATCCAGTAAAAATAATACCTCCAGTGCCAATGAGACAAATACACAAAAACAAGAGACGGTGAAACCAGTTACTATAAAATTAGGTATGTGGTCTTCATCTCCAGCAGAAAAGAAGATAGTGGATGACCAAATAGCTAAGTTTAAAGAAAAATATCCAAATATAGATGTGCAAATTGAGACAATTGTGGGAGATTACATGCAAAAATTACAAACAGAACTGGCGTCAAATACAGCACCAGACATATTCTATCTTGACAGCATGCCTGCACCACAGCTTATGTCTTCAGGAGTTTTAGAGCCATTAGATGATTATATTAAGAAATACAATGTGGATGTAAATGATTTCGAACCTGCTTTGCTTTCCGCTTTTCAGTGGGAAGGAAAAACTTATGGTTTGCCAAAGGATTTCAATACTCTAGCTTTGTTTTACAACAAAGACATGTTTAAAGCGGCTGGAATAAATGAGCCTCCAAAAACATGGGAGGAATTAAGAGATGTAGCTAAAAAGTTGACAAAAGACGGTGTCAAAGGTTTGGTTTTATCAGCAGACCTTGCAAGATTTGATGCTTTTATAAATCAAAATGGCGGTTCAGTATATCAAGATGGAAAAGTTACTTTAAATCTGCCAGAGAATGCACAAGCTCTTGATTTTTATGTAGGCCTCATTACAAAAGACAAAGTTGCTGACACACCACAAAACATGGGAGAAGGCTGGAATGGAGATGCTTTTGCTGCTAAAAAAGCTGCAATGGCAATAGAAGGTGGCTGGATGATACCATTCCTCAAAGAAAAAGCTCCTGATTTAAACTATGGTATAGTAGAGCTTCCAGCAGGAAAGCAAAAATCTACAATGGCTTTCACTGTTGCATATGTGATGAATAAAAACAGCCAACATAAAGATGAAGCATTTAAGCTTATTGAATTTTTAACCGGTAAAGAAGGACAGCAATTTGTAGTAGATTCAGGCCTTGCACTTCCATCGAGAAAGTCTATGCAAGAAGGATTTAAGGAGAAATATCCTGAAAGAGCTGCCTTTGTAGATGGTGCTTCCTATGCAGTACCATGGCAGTTTGGCTTGTATGGCACAAAGGTAGTAGATGCGGCTAATAAAGCCTGTGAAGCATTAATAATGAACCAAATAAGTAGTGCTCAACAAGCTCTTGACAATGCACAAAAGGAAGTTGGACAATAATTTAAACAAGCAGCACCTTACTAAAATAAGGTGCTGCAATTATGATTTTTTAAGGTTGAAGGGAAGGATGTATTTATGGAAGCTAAAATGACTATGAAAAAGAGGTATTTATACGAAGCTTTGTCAGGGTATGCTTTTGTGTTACCTTTTATTGCTTCAATATCTATTTTTTTGATAGGACCATTAATTTATGCTTTTATTATAAGTTTTAAAGAATTTTCTTTTTTAAATCCTGAAGCAAGCCGATGGGTTGGATTTGCAAATTATATAAAGTTATTTAGCGACCCGACATTTAAAAGGGCTCTTTTAAATACAACACTTTATTCTTTAGGAGTAGTGCCAACACAGCTAATTATTGCCTTAATACTAGCATTAATTGTAAATTCGAATATTAAAGGTAAAACATTTTTTAGAGTTGCCTATTATATACCAACTGTTACATCCACAGTTGCAGTTTCTGTAATATTTTTATATCTATTTAAAGCAGATGGTTTAGTTAATGCTTTGTTAGCTAAATTTGGCATACAAGGACCTGCTTGGTTTAATGATGTAAGGTTTGCGCTTCCTTCTATCATGATGATGGCGATATGGTCTTCTGTAGGTAATTACATGGTGATTTTTCTTGCCGGGCTACAGGATATACCATCAGAATTGTACGAGGCGGCGGAAGTAGATGGAGCTAATAAATTTCAAAGGTTTTTCAAAATTACCCTTCCAATGTTGAGGCCAATAGTGTTTTTTAATCTAGTAATGTCATTAATTGGTACTTTTCAGGTTTTTGACCAAGCCTATGTAGTATCGCAAGGGACTGGTGGGCCTCTTGATGCTACAATGACAGTCGTGCTGGATATATATAGGACAGGCTTTAGAGATTTTAACATGGGTTACGCTTCAGCTATGGCTTTTGCATTATTTGTAATAATCTTGATATTGACTCTTATACAGCGAAAGCTTTTCAAAGAAGAAACCTATTAGGAGGTGGCAATAGATGAAAAAGGTGTTGCGGCTTTTATTTTATATCGTTGTAGTAGGATATGCAGTAATTACACTTGGTCCTTTTATATGGTCTATAATAACATCTCTAAAACCCACCAGTGAATTAAATACTTTTGCTGTAAATATAAAACATTTAACTTTAGATAACTATAAAATGATAATTACAAAATTTCCTTTTTTAAGGTGGTTTATAAATAGCGCTATAGTTGCAGCTATAGTAACGTTTGGCAATATACTGTTTAATTCTATGGCAGGGTATGCACTTGCAAGAATAAATTTTCCTGGAAGAAATTTATTGTTTATGGTTGTGCTTGCTCTCATGATGGTACCAGGACAGGTAGTGATGGTGCCAACTTATATCCTTCTCAGCAAATTAGGCTGGGTAAACACTTACATGGGTCTTACAATTCCGTTTTTGACCAGCAATTTTGGAATATTTTTAATGAGGCAATTTTTCTTATCTCTTCCCAAAGAGTTAGAAGAAGCAGCTACAATTGACGGTTTGTCACGATTTGGGATTTTCTTTAAAATAGTTTTGCCTTTGTCTAAACCTGCTCTTGCAACTCAATTCATTTTTATGTTTACTGGCAATTGGAATAGTTTCTTGTGGCCTAGTCTCTTGACATCCAGTGATGATATGTATACACTGCCGGTAGGACTTAATTCCTTTTACGGCCAATACTATCAATTTTGGAATCAGGTAATGGCAGGAGCTATACTTTTGACATTACCGACTATATTAATATTCTTAATATTCCAGAGATATTTTGTAAAAGGAATATCTACAACGGGATTAAAATAAACGTTACGAAGGAGGAATAAAATGGCAAGATATCGTGGAGTAATTTTTGATTTAGATGGTGTTATTACAGATACTGCAAGGTATCACTATTTAGCATGGAAAAAACTTGCTGATGAGTTAGGGATATATTTTGATGAAGTTATCAATGAGAGGTTAAAAGGTGTAAGCCGCCTACAATCTTTAGAGATAATTTTAGAGAAAAGTGATAAAAAATATTCTCAAGAAGAAAAAGAATATTATGCAAATAAAAAGAATGAGTATTATAAAGAGATGATAAAAAAGATTACGCCTGAAGATTTATTGCCGGGAGTGGAGAGATTCATTGAAGAGCTTAAAAAACGAGGTATTAAAATAGCAATTGCATCTGTCAGCAAAAATGCTTTTACTGTAGTTGAAAATTTAAAAATAAGAGATAAATTTGACTATATAGTAGATGCAAACGAAATAAAGCGCGGGAAGCCTGACCCTGAGATATTTTTAAATGCAGCGAAGCATCTTGGGATTCCCCCGGCGAAGTGCATTGGAATAGAAGATTCGGCTGCGGGAATTACTGCAATAAAAAAAGCAGGAATGTTTGCAGTAGGAGTGGGCAATCCTGAAACAGTAAAAGAAGCAGACTTAATTTTAAAGGATTTAAGTGAAGCAGATAAAATATTAGAATTGCTGTAGTGTGGAAATATTCCCCTGTGTTTTGGGGAATATTTTTTGGTTAGTTGTATAATTAAATGCAACAGATAAAAAAATAGAAACCATAGTGAAAATCATGTATGATATAGGTGTCAAATCAACATCATACAAGGAGGATTTTCACTATGGTTCATAATAATTGTACCACAAAAAAGCGTTCTTTTAAACACTTAAGTAGCTATGAACGAGGAGAAATCTATGCATTACTCAAGGAAGGAAGGAGTATTCGGTATATTGCTAAAAAACTTAATCGATCTCCAAGTACCATAAGCCGTGAAATTAAACGTGGAACTACTACACAACTTAGAAGTGATTTGTCTTCTTATACAAGCTATTTCCCTGAAACTGGTCAGGCTGTCTACGAAAAAAATCGTTCAAATTGTGGAGCTAAATTTAAAGCAGCTAAAGCAGAAGATTTTTTGAAATATGCTGAAAATAAAATATTACATGAAAAATGGTCGCCGGATGCAGTTGTAGGTTATTGTAAGAAGGACCCAAGCTGGAATAATAAAACCATTGTTTGTACTAAAACACTCTACAACTATATAGATAGAGGATTATTAAAAGTTAAAAACATTGATTTACCTTTAAAACTACGTTTAAAACCAAGGAAGAAGCAAAACCGTAAAAATAAACGTATTATGGGTAAAAGTATTGATTTTAGGCCTAAAGAAGTTGAAAGCCGTGAAGTTTTTGGACATTGGGAAATAGATACGTTAATTGGCAAGAAGTCTAATGACAAGGTCCTTTTGACATTAACAGAGCGTAAGACTCGCCATGAAATAATACTTCTTTTAGATGCAAAAGACAGCAAATCTGTTAAAGATGCACTATCAAAATTAAAAGATATATTTGGTGATAATTTAAACAAAGTATTTAAAACCATAACATCTGATAATGGTACAGAGTTTAGTGATTTAGAAAGTACTCTTTTGGAATATGGGGTAGAAGTATATTATACACATCCATATTCATCTTGGGAAAGAGCTACGAATGAACGACATAATGGTCTTATACGACGTTTTATCCCTAAAGGAAAAAGTATTAAAGATTTATCTATAGATACGATAAAGAGAGTAGAAAATTGGCTTAATAACCTTCCACGAAAATTGTTAAATTATAAAACACCTAAAGAATGCTTTTATGAGGAACTGGCAAAAATCTGTTAAGCCCATCTCTTATAAAGTATAGAGCTCGCTCGTGATTTGTCAAGGGGCAGGCTTCGCCTGACTTAAACCCTTGACAAATCACGACCTTCGCTCAATTTGTTAACTAAGATGGGCTTAAGGTTATATATGATTTGTCCCAAATCCTATATCTACATGATTTTCATTAAGTGTTGCATTTAATATTGCAATTTATAGGGGAATATTTTTTATAAAAAACTCTTGCATTTTTAAAAGAATCGTAATATAATGTAACTGTAAGCGGTTACAGTAAATTAAGAAAAGGGTGTCAAAATGGCGACAATAGACGATGTGGCAAAATTAGCAGGTGTTTCTATTGCAACTGTTTCGAGAGTTTTTAATAATAGCCCTTTAGTAAGTGAAAAAGCAAGGCAAAAAGTTTTAAAAGCTGCAGAAGAGCTGGGATACAAACCCAGTATGCCAGCCAGAAGCCTGGCGATGAAGAAGACAAACACTATAGGGCTAATTGTGCCTGATATATCAAACCCTTACTATGCAGAAGTAGTAAGAGGTATTGAAGATGTCTGCAATATTTATAAATACAATATTACTTTGTGCAATGCAGACAATAAAAGAGAAAAAGAATTTCAATATATAGAAATGCTAAAAAATCGGTGGGTTGATGGAATAATATTTCACTGTGACTATTTTTCTGAAGAGCATTATGAAGTCTTTAAAAATGACAATATAAAGGTGGTACTTGCAGGAAGAACAACAAAGTTTGATGTGTCTTATGTAGGGATTGATAATTTTAAAGCGGCTTATGATGCAGTGAATTATTTAATATCATTAGGCCACAAGAGGATTGGAATTATTCATGGCCCTCTTGATGACATGAAAGAGACAATAGATAGCGTAGACAGGCTAAAAGGGTATAAGCAAGCTCTTATTGATAATGGCTTACCAATTTATGATAAATTTATTAAAGAAGCAAATTTTAAGTATAAAGGCGGATATAATGCGGCGATGGAAATGCTAAAAGGCGAAATGAGACCTACTGCTATTTTTGCGATAAGTGATATTATGGCAATGGGAGCAATAAATGCGGTGTTTGACAGCGGGCTTTCCTGTCCTGAAGATGTATCAGTAATGGGTTTTGATAATATTGACTTGTCAGAAGCAACAAGGCCTTCTCTCACTACTGTATCACAGCCTATGTATGAAATAGGGGCTGTTGCAGCTAGAATGCTTATAAAAATGTTAAATGGGGAAGAAATTGATGATTATCAAATAATTTTAAAACACAAAATTGTGGTAAGAAATTCTTGTATATCTCTAAAAGATTAAATTTTGTTTTATTTTTTTAAATTGTAAGCGCTTACAGTTTTTAAGCATGAAAAGCGCAGTGAAGATTTTAAGCTTAGGAAAGGAGAATATGGCATGGCTTATGTAAACTTCGTAAAGAAATACAAACTTGAAATTGCCATGGTTTTACCATTACTATTATATATTTTGGGTTTTACTGTATACCCTATTATTCAAACTATTACTTTAAGTTTTCAAGACCAGTATACTAAAGCATTCACATTGGCAAATTATAAAGAGATTATAGGAAAAACAGAATTTAAAAATGCTTTTTTCAATACCATAGCTCTTACATTTATAAGCCTTACTTTGGAAATGACTGCAGGCCTTGTCATTGCGCTTATTTTAAAAAGGAATTTTAGAGGAAAAGGGCTTTTGAGGTCTTTGATGTTGGTTCCTATGGGAGTTCCTACACTTGTATCAGGTGTCGCTATGACATATATTTTCGGATTAAATGGTTATTTTAATGAACTTTTGGAAAAATTACACTTAATTAAGCTTCCTGTAGATTGGGCGAGCGGTGGTTTTAAGACATTGCTTATGGTTTCTGTAGCTGATATGTGGAAAGTTACCCCACTGGTCATACTATTGCTTTTGGCTGGTCTTGAAAGTATACCAGATGAAGTTTATGAAGCTTCCAATATTGACGGGGCAACTGCGTGGCAAACTTTTAAATATGTGACATTGCCACTTTTAAAGCCCTCTATAACGATGGCCTTGATATTAAGAGCGATAGATGCTTTTAGAATATTTGAACTTGTACTTGTTCTTGCAGGCCGTGCTACTCCTGTTATTTCTACTTTTGCGTATGACGAGTATAATAATTATGCAAATGCTTATACATCTGCGGCAGCATCTACAATATTGCTCCTAATAATAGCAGTATTTATAGTGAGCTACTTAAAAATAGCTGGTACTAAGGAGGAACAATGATGAGAAAAATAGATATTAGTGAAAAGATTTCAAATACAGCGTATATTCCAATAGCTATAATAGCGGCAATATTGATGATTATACCAGTATATATACTTTTTATAACTTCTTTTGCAGTGCCAAGTGATATATTAAAGCCTCATCCAGACTTTTTCATCACTCGCTTTACTTTGGACCATTGGAAAGACGTATTTCTTTCAGGAAATATATGGCCTCCTTTTAAGAAAAGTTTTGTAGTGGCAACAATGACTACTATCATCGCAATTATAATAGCTGCTCCAGCGGCTTATGTTATAGCGAGGATGCCATCGAAAGTAAAATACGCAGTAGTATTATCACTGTTTTTTACAAGGATGTTTCCTGATGTAGGTATTGCTCTTCCGATAGCAGTTGAGTTTATAAAATTAAATTTAATGGACACTTATTTAGGATTAGTTATGGCACACCTTATTGTAAATTTACCTTTTGCAGCATGGATATTGGTTGGAACTTTTGAGACAATACCAAAGGACTTAGAAGAAGCTGCATTGGTTGATGGAACAAGTAAATTGACGGCATTGATGAGGATTATAATGCCAATTGCACTTCCTGGTATAGCTGTTACTGCTATATTTGTGTGGCTGAATTCCTGGAATGAATTTACTTATGCTCTTTACTTGACTATTTCAGACAGGACTTTGCCTCTTCAAACTTACTATTATGTTCAAAGAGGAGGAATTTTTGATTCTGCCACATATGCGGCAATACTCACAATCCCTGTAATGCTTGTGACATTCTTCTTACAAAAGTACATGAAGAGTGGTTATCTTGCAGGGGCTGTTAAAAGTTAGCTATACGTATCCGAATTTTTCGGATACTGTATATATAAAAAATTAAATTTTAAGGAGGTTTTCTGAAGTTATGAGGAAGTTTTATGCTAAGGTAATAGCAGTATTAGTGATTCTCTCCCTTTTGGGTACCTTTATCGCAGGATGCGGAAGTAAAAATGTGTCAGATGCGAGGAAAAAAGTCTTGAAAGTTTCAATGGGACTTGGAGAAGCAGAATGGAAAGTGATGAAGGAAGATATTTTCCCCCCATTTGAGCAAAAGTATGGTGTAAAAATTGAGCCTCTTCAAATTGAAGCAGGAGACCTTATTAAAAAGTTAGATGCTATGCACAAAGCAAATGCGATGGATATAGATATTATAACTCAAGATAACATGCAACTTGCTCCGCTTGTGGCAAAAGGGCTTGTGGAAGATTTGTCTCAGTATAGAGACATGATACCAAAGGAAGTAATACCAAGTCTTGTGCCAGTAGGAGAGTTTGATGGAAAGTTGTACTTTATGCCGTATAGACCAAATGTAGAAATAGCTTTCTACAACGAAGATAAATTCAACGAATACGGTTTAAAACTTCCTACAAATTGGGATGAGCTTTTGCAGGTTGCAAAGACTTTTAAAGAAAAAGAGGGCATAGGCAGAGTTATAATTAAAGAAAATTTAGGGCCTGACAGCACAGTTCAAATGTTCGACCTTATAAGGTCTGCTGGTGGTGACCCAACAGTATTGAATGATGAAGGTTCAGTAAAAGCATTTACATTCTTGAAAGAATTACAACCATACCTCTCTCCTGACTCAAAGAAAGCTGACTGGAATACACCTGTAGAATATCTCGCAAAAGATAGTGTATATTTGGTTGAAAATTGGCCTTACACTGCAAACGTTCTTGTAGAGCAGTATGGTAAAAAGAACATTTTGGCATATCAAGGTTGGGCAGGTCCGGTTAAAGAGTCCCACGTTTTAGGAGGAGAAGTTATAGGAATACCAACTGGTGCACCTAATAAAGAGATGGCTATAAAATTTATGGAATACCTTATGAGCAAAGAAGTTCAAGAGAAGCTTGTCACTAAATTAGGATGGCCATCCATGAGAAGCGACGCTTATGGAAAGGTTGAAGAATGGCAAAAACCATATTTTGAAGCTATAAATGAAGCGTTAAAACACGCAGAACCAAGGCCAAACCTTGTATACTGGGCTGATGTAGATAAGGCTATAAATGGAGCGTTAAGAGAGATAATCTTTGAAGACAAACCTATTAAACCTACTCTTGATAAATACCACAACATGATAGAAGAAGCTAAGAAAGCTGCAGAAAGCAAGTAAATGTTTTAATTGGTTTTAGTCGGAAACGACTTTGTTTCCGACTAAAATTTTGAATAAAGTAAGAGTGGAGGATGGATATGGCCAACAAAACGAAGAAACCAATTTACCCTTTTGAAGATTGGGTTATAAGAGAGACGCAGTTTAGTATAGACACTAAATACAGAAATGAAACTATTTTTGCTTTAGCAAATGGATATATTGGAATGAGAGGAACTTTTGAAGAAGGATATTCAGGGCCTAAAAATACCTCTTTTAATGGGACGTATATCAATGGATTTTATGAAATACACGATATAGTTTACCCTGAAGGGGGATATGGTTTTGCAAAAATAGGGCAGACGATGTTAAATGTGGCTGATAGTAAAATAATAAAATTATATGTAGATGGGGAAAAGTTTGATTTGTTACAAGGGAAAATCCTATTTTATGAGAGAGTACTTGACATGAAGAAAGGTTTTGTAGAAAGAAAAGTAAAATGGGAATCCCCTACAGGAAAAATTTTAGAGGTAAAAATAAAGAGAATTGTATCATTAAATAGACAACATTTAGCGGCGATTTCTTTTACTGTGGAACCTGTAAATTTTACCGGAAAAATTAGATTTGTTTCCGCTATTGACGGAAATGTTTCAAATATAAATGATAGTGAAGATGTAAGAGTAGGGTCAAATTTAAAAGGAAAGGTTTTAAAGACTATAGATAAAAGTGTAAAGGGTTTAAAAGGGTGGATTGTTCAAAAGACGCAAAAGAGTAATTTCTCCTATGTTTGCGCGATAGACAATGTATTAGTGGGAGATAGTAAATATGAAGTCTCAAATAGTTTAGAAGAAGATGGAGTAAAAGTAATTGTAGATCTAGAGGCTGAAAAAGGCACCTCATACACATTGAATAAATTTATTTCCTATTACACTTCAAAGGATTTTGATGAAAATAAATTAGTTGTTCTCGCTTCAGAAGAAATAGAAAAAGCCAAAAATGACGGCTTTGAAACGATAGAAAAAGAGCAGGAAGAATTTTTGAATTCTTTTTGGAAAGATGCTGATGTAATCATAGAAGGAGATAAAGCTTTGCAGCAAGGCATACGCTTTAATGAATTTCATCTACTTCAATCTGTCGGAAGAGATGGAAAGACAAATATTGCAGCAAAAGGGCTGACTGGAGAAGGTTATGAAGGCCATTATTTTTGGGATTCTGATATCTATATAATGCCTTTCTTTCTTTATACAAAGCCTGAAATTGCAAAAGCTTTGGTAATGTACAGGTATAATCTTTTGGATGCAGCGAGAAATAGGGCAAAGGAATTAGGTCACAAAGGAGCTTTGTATCCTTGGAGAACGATAGATGGTCCTGAATGTTCTGCTTACTTTCCAGCTGGTACGGCACAGTATCACATAAATGCTGATATAGTTTATGCTTTGAAAAGATATGTAGAAGCGACGAATGACGTGGATTTTCTTTATGACTATGGCTGTGAAATAGTGTTTGAGACAGCAAGGTTTTGGGAAGATTTAGGGGCGTATATTCCTCTTAAAGACAATAAATTTTGCATAAACTGTGTAACTGGTCCAGATGAGTACACTGCATTGGTTGATAATAACGCCTATACTAATTACATGGCAAAGATGAATTTGGAATACGCTTATGATATTGCAAATAAAATGAAAAAAGAAGTGCCTGAGAAATACCAAAAAATTGCTTCTAAGTTAAATCTAAAAGATCAAGAAATTAATGCGTGGAAAAAAGCTGCTGACAATATGTACCTTCCTTATTCAAAAGAACTTGATATTATACCACAGGATGACAGCTTTTTGTATAAAGAAAGGATAACAGTGGATGAAATACCACAAGATCAATTTCCACTTTTGTTGCACTGGCATTACCTAAATATTTACAGATATCAAATATGTAAACAGCCTGATGTGTTGCTTTTGATGTTTTTACAGAGAGAAAAATTTACTAAAGATGAACTTAAAAAGAATTACGATTATTATGAACCTATTACCACTCACGACTCCTCCTTGTCGCCAGCTATATTTAGCATACTAGCCAATGAAATAGGATATACTGACAAAGCTTATAAATACTTTATGATGACTGCAAGAATGGATTTGGACGACTACAATGACAATGTTAAGGACGGAATTCATGCTGCTTCTATGGCGGGAACATGGAGCGCAGTTGTGAATGGTTTTGGTGGAATGAGGGTTTATACAAATGAACTGCATTTTGAGCCGAGATTGCCAAAAGAATGGAATTTGCTCTCTTTTAATGTGAGATACAAAGGTAGAAAAATAAATGTCAAATTAACCAAAGAAAGTGTTGTGTTTGTACTATTAGAAGGAGAGCCTATAGAAATCTACTGCTTTGACGAAAAAATTTTACTTGAAAAAGGAGAAAATAAAGTAGAAAGTCGCAAAAATTAAAGAAGTATGGAGCCAATCGGCACCATACTTCTTTAATTTTTATATATCGTTATTTGAAAGGGTGAGTGAACCGCCGCCCGTACTTAAATCAAAGTAATAATTTCCACTGCCTCTATATGAATATACTTTGATATAATAGGTTCCCGTTTGTGTTGGAATATATGTTATTGTTTCCTGCCTTTGTGTTCCAGTTGAACTTTTAACAAGAGTACCGGTGGGGTCATAGAGGTATATATCGAAATCAGGGTTATAGTTTGCCCAATCAGGTATTATGAAAGTTATTGCAATAGGATATGATGTGTCTGTCACGTTAAATGTCCAAATGTCACTGTAACGAGACCCAGGGAGTAAATCTTTAGCATAATAGTGGTTTGGCACAGATATATTAGTTCCTGTGAAATTTCCAGCTGTTTTAATTGCTTCATATGCATCCAATCTTCCTACACCATAGTCAATGTTTTTGCTTGGAGGACCCCAACTTTTTGCAGTAGTCATTATTATATTTTTTACATCAAGTGGTGCAAGGCTTATATTTGCATTGAGCATAAGGGCTACTGTACCTGCTACAAAAGGTGTTGCCATGCTTGTGCCACTGTATGTCACATAACCATTTATAGAGTTTGCTTTTGCGGCAGTTATATTGTATCCGGGTGCTGCAATGTCAGGTTTTATCCTTCCGTCAGCTGTGGGACCACGGCTGGAGAAGCTTGCAAGGTTGAATCCAAGTTCTCCTACATCCGCCATTGCTGCAACGGTTATGGCTTTTTCTGCTGCACCAGGTGATCCTATGGTGTACCTTGCAGGGCCTGAATTTCCAGCTGCAACTACTACTACAATTCCGCTATCTACGGCGCTGTTTACTGCTAATGAGGTAGAGTCAGTTCCATCAGAACTTGTAGAAGTTCCAAGGCTTAAATTTATGACTTTAATTCCATATACGTCTTTGTTTTGAACAGCCCAGTCAATCCCTGCAGTTACAGTGCTCATACTTCCGCTTCCATTTGAATCGAGTACTTTTATTCCTACCAAAGCTGCACCAGGAGCAACACCTGTATAAAGGCTGTTCCCTGTCCCAGTGCCTGCCGCAATGCTTGCTACATGAGTTCCATGTCCATTATCATCGTAAGGGGTAGTTTTACCGTTTACAAAATCTTGCCATCCTATTATTTTGCCACCAGCAAGGTCAACATGGGATCCATCAATACCTGTATCAATAACTGCTATTACTATATCATTCTTGGAGTAAGAGGAAGGATTACCATCTTTGTCTCCAGTTACGCCAAAGTCATTTCTCGCTTTTGTAACGCCAAACCATTTTGTTGCAGTGTCTAATGTCGCATATACAGGCTCGTCATACTCAATTTGCTTTACTATATCTAATTTTGACAAAGCGTTTATTTGTCCTTTAGTTAAAGTAGCAGCAACTCCTGGAATAATTTTGTATTTATGCTTTATATTAAACTTTCCAATGGATTTAGAAATATTTAATAGTTCGTTATCATCTATGTTTTTGTTGAAGGTTATTATGACAGGGAATTCCGCACTGTCAGGCTTATCAGTAAACTTTGCTTCCAAGTTATCAAAGATTTTGTTTTTGTTAGAATCTTGCATCAAAACTTTTTGAATTTGAGGCGAGTAATTTTTTGTTGGAGAGTCGCCAGATAAGTTTGTTAAGTTGGGCTGAGCTTGGACTAATACTCCACTTAGCGACATTAAAGCTACAATTAACACAAAAGCCAGTAAAGCTTTTAATGTTTGTCGGTTCTTCATTTTTTCTTACCTCCTTAAAAATTTAATATTTTTTAAAATTTAAGTCAGCCCTTCTAGTCGCTAAGTGAAACTGTTTCTTTCTTCTATTCATCATCTCCTTTCTGTAAGATTTATTTTCTATAATAAAACTCAAGCAATTTTTATGCCAATTTACTGTATATAGACAAAATTAATAAAAGTTTTTAATGTGTATAATTTTTTATACACATTTTTGATACACAAAAGAATGCATAAAACACATACATTTAGAAATTAGTATAAATTTAACGAATTATGTAGAAAAAATCTTTTTTAAAAATAGAAGGAAAATTCATATTTATGTCGAAATAGTAATATAGGAAAATTAGATAAATTTTTGCTGAAAAAGGCAAACTCGTCGAAAGGCGGGGACGCAAAGCTACGGGTCTAATGCAACAGTTTTGCTATGATAGCCGGGTTACCAACATTTATATATAACCTCCTGCCTTTTGGTAGGAGGTTTATTAATTAAGGAAGTGGTGTTTTATATGACTAATAAGGAAAAAATTTATAATATTATTGTAGAAAAAAGTAAAGAATTTGATATTCAAAATTTTTTGATAAGTAGAAAAGGTGGAATCACTACAGAAGAAGTAGCACAATTGCTAAAAATGGCTCGACCAAATGTGTCTTTTATTTTAAATCATCTTGTAAGAGAAGGGAAAATAGTTAAAATTATTTCAAAACCTGTGTATTATATTGAAAAAAATAGATTAGCTTATTTTTTAGGGAATAAGGTTAAGGAAGAAATGCTTCTAAGAGACTTAATTGATTTTTTAAACTTAAGGAAAGAAAAAGAATGTGCTTTTGAAAATATAATAGGACATGATGGCAGCCTCAAAGGACAAATAGAACAGGCCAAAGCAGCTGTATTATATCCTCCTTATGGGCTCCACACTCTTATCATAGGACCGCCTGGCTCTGGTAAATCTTTTTTCGCAGAGATGATGTACAAATTCAGTCTTCAAAATGGTAGGGTAGGACCTCTTGAAGTATTAAATTGTGCGGATTACTATAACAATCCTCAACTTCTTATGTCTCATTTGTTTGGACATGTTAAAGGAGCCTATACTGGAGCTGATGTAGATAAGATAGGTTTAGTCGAAAAAGCCGATAAAGGGATATTATTCCTTGACGAGGTTCACAGATTACCTCCAGAAGGCCAAGAAATGTTATTTTATCTTATTGACAAAGGAGTATATCGGAGATTAGGAGATACTGTTGAAAGAACGGCTAACTTAATGATTGTAGCAGCTACTACAGAAAAACCTGATTCTTTTCTTTTAAAAACTTTTATGAGACGAATACCAGTTATCATCCAACTGCCATCTTTTGATGGAAGGCCTCTAAACGAGAAAATTGAGATAATTGTTTACCTTTTTAAAGAAGAAGCCAAACGGCTAAACTTAAATATTATTGTACATCCAGAGTTAATTTCTTTACTTTTGTCTTTGCAGTATGAGGGAAATATTGGAGAATTAAAATCTATCATTCAATTGCTTTGTTCTAAAGCTTTTTTAATGAATTACGAAACGAAGAGAAATTTTTTAAAAATTGATCTTACTCTGTTGCCCTCCGTTTATTTTAATGTAGGGAAAAGTAAAACGATAAATTTTGATAAATTTTTAATCATTTCCTCTGAAATTGAAAGGGAAATAGACAAATATGATTTTTATGAGTTTATTGCTATGAAGTATAATGAGTTAAAAGAAAAAGGAATAGTAGAAATATTTGAAATTATGTTGGGTGATAATTTTGGGAAAAATGGGAATCATCCATAGATTAGTATATCTAAGAATATATCACTATAATATATCATTCTGGAGATATTTTTAATTAACGGAGAATTATCGGGAAATACAAAGGATGACAATATTGATGCGAGAGTTTATAATTGTAATCGAATTAACTCCTGCTATTGCGCAACAATAGAAAGGAGGAAACTCATGATGAAGAATAAAATTTTGAAAATTGCTGTAGCATATTTAATGATATTTATAATGCTATTTGGAGGAATTACTTCGGCATACGCTTACGACAAAATCCACGTTGTTTCAAAAGGTGAATCATTGTATTTAATAGCGAAATGGTATGGTAGTGATGTAAATAACATAAAACAGGCAAATGGGAATTGGAGCGATTTGATATATCCTGGTGAAAAATTAGTGGTGCCAGTAGATGAAAATAGTGCTTATTACAATTATCTTGTTGACAGATATTTAATCGCAAAAATGATTTATGCTGAAGCTCGTGGAGAAAGCTTTGAGGGTCAGGTCGCTGTAGGTGCGGTGATTTTGAATAGAGTAAAAAGCGGTATTTTCCCAAATACTGTAGCAGGAGTTATATATCAGCCAGATGCTTTTGAGTCTGTAACGAATGGTGAATTTTTCAATCACGAACCTGACCTTACAGCTTTTAAAGCAGCAGATGCAGCTTTAGCCGGATGGGACCCAACAGGAGGAGCCCTATACTTCTTCAATCCAGCTACTTCAACTTCTTGGTGGATATGGACAAGGACAATTACAAATGTGATAGGACACCACTGGTTTGCAATATAGGAAGGCAGAAGCCTTCCTATATTGCATATATTTTACATTATAAAATTTTACTTTTGTAAAAGAATAAGAATAGCATTAAAAATAGGAGCTGATTATATGGTACATATATTTGTAGGAGGAAGTTCAGAAAAAAGTTCTATTATAAAATTTTTATCCTACTGTGTACATTCTAAAGAAATAGTGATAGAAGAGTTAAAGAATTATAAAGAGAGAGCAGATATTTTAATTATCTCTGATATTCTATGTGATGAGGATTTTCACAAGTTAAAAAATTATATTTATAATTTTCCAAGCGGTATTATAATAACAAATGCAGATGATGAGCTATCAAATAAACTCTTTGCACAGGGAATAAATTCTACCCTTATAACATGCGGTTTAAATCCAAAATCTTCCATTACTGCTTCTTCAATATCTTATGAAGATGAAGGTTATGAATTTAATTATTGCGTACAAAGGACTTTTTTTAATTTAAAGGGCAAATTGATAGAGCCAATGGAAATACCTGTTGAAATAAAAGTTCCTGGACAGTATAATATATATAACTCATTATTTGTAATAACTGTATTATTAATTTTAGGATATGAAATTAAAGATATACAAAATGTGGTTAAAACCTTTGAGAATAGTGGGCGGTGATAAATTTTTTGAAGATAATTTTAACGATTACTTTTGCCACCTGTCATAAATGCTTTCCAATTTTAATATATATTTTTAGAAGGACACATAAGGGGAAGGGGAGAGTGAACACATGGCAGGCAACTTTTTGGAGAACAACGTAGTTGTAGTTGTAGGAAAAATTTTTACTGATTTAGAGTACAGTCATGAACTATATGGCGAAGAATTTTTTAATTTTATTTTGGAAGTGCCAAGATTGAGTGAAACAAAGGATTATCTTCCGGTTACTATTTCTAACCGCCTGTTTGAAGGTATGAATTTACAGGTAGGCACAAGGGTAAAGATTGAAGGGCAATTGAGGTCTTATAATAGGAAATCTCCAGAAGAAGGGAAAAATAAATTAATTTTGACCATATTTGCCCGGGACATAATGACGATACCTGAGGAGGAAGTAGTAAAAAATCCAAATGAAATTTTTTTGGACGGCTTTATTTGTAAAAAACCTGTTTATAGAACTACTCCTTTTGGGAGAGAGATAACTGATTTATTAATTGCGGTAAATAGGCCTTATAACAAATCTGATTACATACCTGTCATAGCGTGGGGAAGAAATGCAAGGTTTTCTGAAAAGTTAGAAATAGGAGATCGTATACGCTTATGGGGAAGAGTACAGAGTAGGGAATACCAAAAAAAACTGGGCGATGAAGTGGTTACAAAGGTCGCTTATGAGGTTTCTATTACGAGAATGGAAGTGGTTGAAAAAGAATTACAAAAGAGTTAGAATGGAAATAACAGAGGACACAAGGGGGAATGAGTTTTGGAGAGAGGACTTATACAAGTTTATACTGGAGATGGCAAAGGAAAGACGACGGCTTCTATTGGACTTGGCATAAGAGCGGTGGGAAGAGGCTTTAAAGTTTATATGGTACAATTTCTGAAAGGCACGGATACAGGGGAGTTGCATACACTTAAGAATATTGAAAATTTCAAGGTTTTTAGGTTTCAATCAACAGAAAAGTTTTTTTGGAGTTTAAATGAAGAGGAAAAGAAGATTCTTGCTGAGGATATGAAGAACGCCTATGAATTTGTTGTAGATGTCCTCCAAAACAAAAAGTGCGATATTTTAATTTTAGATGAGATAATGGCGGCAATACATAGTAAAATGTACACAGTGGAAGATGTGTTAAAGTTAATAGATATGAAACCGACGGAGATGGAATTGGTTTTGACAGGAAGGAGTGCTCCTCAGGAGATAATTGAAAAAGCGGATTTGGTTACAGAGATGAAAGCGATTAAACATCCTTTTGAAAAAGGAATACCAGCGAGATACGGAATAGAATATTAAAACACCCGACAAAATCGGGTGTTTTATTTAACCTCGCAAGTCTTCCATGAGTTTTGTTTTTTCACGGGTTTTGTCGTCTACTATTTTTACAATCTTTGCTGGAACTCCTGCAACTACTGTGTTAGGTGGTACATCTTCTGTCACAACTGATCCTGCTGCTACAACAGCTCCATGACCTACTCTTACTCCTTCTAATATAACTGCGTTTGCCCCGACAAGTACGTTATCTTCAAGCACAACTGGTACACTGCTGGGGGGTTCTAATACCCCGGCTATAACAGCTCCAGCTCCTACATGGACGTTTTTGCCTATAATTCCTCTGGCGCCTATTACTGCGTTCATGTCTATCATAGAATTTTCACCAATTTCTGCACCTATGTTTATTACTGCCCCCATCATTATCACAGCGTTTTTGCCTATTTTTACTCGATCTCTAATTATTGCACCTGGTTCTATTCTCGCGTCAAGATGCTTAATATCCAGCAAAGGAATTGCAGAATTTCTGCGGTCGTACTCTAAGCGATAATGTTTTATTTTATCTTTATTTGCTTCAATCAATTTTTCAACGACATCTAGTTCTCCAAAGACGATTTTAAAGTTGTCACAGCCATATACTTCTAATTCTTCGGTTTCTTCAATTTCTATATTCCCTTGTATGTAAGCTCTAACAGGTGTGGTTTTTTTCGCTTCTTTGATATATTTTGCAATTTCATAAGGGTTTGTCAAGTTATCATTTGTGCTCAAAATTATCATCCTTTCTTCACAAGGTCTTCCATTGTATATAAGCCAGGTTTTTGATTTATTATGAATTTTGCAGCTTGTAGGGCACCATAACCAAAAATTTCACGGGATTGGGCAGAGTGACTTATGGTGATTACTTCATCGTGACCTGCAAAAATTACTTGATGTTCACCCACAATTGTGCCGCCCCTTACTGCGTGTATTCCTAACTCGCTTGGCTTTCTCTGTTCAGTTTTAGTATGGCGTCCATACACGTATTCCTTTTTGTCATTTAGCACTTGGTTTATGCTATCTGCAATCATTAACGCAGTGCCACTTGGAGCGTCTTTTTTCATATTGTGATGCTTTTCTATTATTTCTATGTCAAAATCCTGCTGTAAGATTTTTGCAGCTTCTTTTACAAGGTTTATAAGTATGTTTACTCCAAGGGACATATTGGCAGATTTAAAAATCGGTATTTCTTTTGATGCTTCTTCTATAACCTTTAATTCTTCTTCACTAAGTCCAGTCGTGGCAATGACTACAGGAAGCTTCTTTTGTAGAGCGGCTTTCACTAAATTAGGTACAGCTTCATGGTATGAAAAGTCAATTACTACATCTGCTTCTTCTTTTACATCTTTTAAATCGCTGTAAACAGGAAAGTCGAGAGGAGAAGTATTTTTATCTACTCCTGCTACGACTTTGAAACCAGGATTTTCTGCTGCCAATTTTGTTATTACTTTTCCCATTTTTCCATTGCAACCGTGAATTATGATTCTGATCATTAATTTGCCTCCTTCAGCAAACCGTATTTTGTAAGAACAGATTTCAGATATTCTAAGTTTTTATCGCTCATTTCAACAAGTGGGAGGCGCAAAGGTCCTACATTAAATCCCATTAAGTTCATAGCAGTTTTTACGGGTATAGGATTTGTTTCTATAAAAAGGGCTTTATTTAGAGGATTAAGTTCTAACTGCATGTCTCTTGCCCTTTCAATATCTCCATTTAAATAAGCGGTTGTCATTTCATGTATTTTTGCCGGGATTATATTTGCCGTGACAGATATTACGCCTAAGCCACCTAAAGACATTATTGGTATTACTTGGTCGTCATTTCCTGAGTATATTTCAAAAGATTTACCCATAATGCGGGCAATTTCAGCTACCTGTACGATGTCACCACTGGCTTCTTTTACTCCAACTACGTTGTCTACATGTTTACTCAATTCAAGATAAGTTTCTGGCAGCATGTTGAGAGATGTCCTGCCGGGGACATTATAGATAATAATAGGTATGTCTACGTGTCTTGCTATTTCAGTAAAGTGAGCCACTAATCCCTTTTGTGTTGTTTTATTGTAATAAGGTGTTATAACTAAAAGAGCATCAGCACCTGCAGATTGAGCATATTCACTCATTTCAACAGCATGGGCAGTGTTGTTAGAACCGGTCCCTGCAATTACTGGTATTCTTCCGGCGACTTTCTCTACTGTAAATTTAATTGCCGCTTGTTGCTCTTCTTGTGTCATTGTAGAGGCTTCACCAGTGGTACCACATATGATGATAGCATCAGTTCCTTCTTTGATATGCCATTCAATAAGCTCGTCAAGTTTTTCAAAATTTACGCCCTCTTCGTTAAATGGAGTAACAATAGCGACACCTGACCCTTTAAAAACAGGCATAATTATTCTCCTTTCACATATTTTTAATTAAAAGTTCTGCTATTTGAACGGCATTTGTTGCCGCTCCTTTTCTTATGTTGTCGGCTACAATCCACATGTTAAGACCGCTGTAAACTGTCTCATCTCTTCTTATTCTACCTACAAAAACTTCATCTTTTCCTGTAGCATAAGTTGCAAGAGGATAAATATTATTTTGAGGATCGTCTTGTACAACAACTCCCGGGGCATGTTTTAAGACTTCTATTAGTTCTTCCATTTCATAAGGCCTTGCAAATTCTACATTGACAGATTCGCTGTGAGAGTTTGCAACAGGTACTCTTACTGTGGTTGGAGATACCTTTATTGAACTATCTCCCATGATCTTCTTGGTTTCGTTTATCATCTTTAATTCTTCCTTTGTGTATCCGTTTGGTGCGAAAGAATCAATGTGAGGAATACAGTTGTTTGCAATAGGATGAGGGAATACTTGGCATGGTTCTCCTCTTAAACTTCTTTCAAGGTCATCTACACCTTTTTTACCTGCTCCAGACACTGCTTGATAGGTGGATACCACTATTCTTTTTATTTTATATTTGTCGTGAAGAGGCTTTAAAGGAACTACCATTTGAATGGTAGAGCAATTGGGATTTGCTATTATTCCTTTGTGCCATGAAATGTCTTGAGGATTTACTTCAGGGACAACCAAAGGTACATTTTCATCCATTCTCCAAGCACTGGAATTGTCAATTACAACTACGCCATGAGAAGCAGCTATTGGAGCGAATTGTTTGCTTATAGTTGCACCAGCAGAAAAAAGAGCGATTTGAATGTCTCTTTTAAAACTTTCTTCAGTAAGTTTTTCTACAATGTATTCATTACCTCTAAATGTGATTTTTTGACCTGCAGATTTTGACGAAGCAAATAAATAAAGTTTGTCAACTGGGAAATTTCTATCTTCCATTACTTTAAGAAAAGTCCTACCTACCATTCCGGTAGCTCCTACAATTGCTACATTAACTCCCATTATTATCCTCCTCTAAAGTTCTAAAATTATGACAATATTTCAATTATACTGCATTAAAGCAGGTTTATTTAATTTAAAATATATCATTATTATTATATGAAGTCAATAAAATAAGGATTACAGATGAACAAAAAGCCTAAAAAGTAATTTTCTACTTTTTAGGCTTTGCGTTTTTTTCAAGAGATTTTATATTTTGTAAAAGTACTTCTGCCTTTATTTTAGTTAAAACTTTATTTTGAGATTTTATTGCTTTTTGTAATTCAGTAATTCCTGCCTCAAATTTGTCAGCTGAATTTTTTGCTTCTTTAGGAAGTTTTGGCTTAAAAGTTTGCCACACAGAATTTATATCTATCAAATCTTTTGAAATTTCTTCCCACTTTTGCACTTCACTTTTAAAAGCGATATCTTGAGCGTAAAATTTTAATCGTTTTATGTCAGTAGGCGCCTCTGTTTGAAAAAGGTCTTCTAAATCAGGAATATATTTATACATATTATTTGCATATATCAAAACATCAATTTTTGATTTTTTATTTGCTATAATAGTAAGGTCATTTATAGCGGCACTCATACTATTTATTAGATTTAATTTTGCTCCTTCTTTAGTAACTAAAGGAGTTAATGAGTTCCAATCTGTATGAATATCTTTTATTGCTTTGTTAATTTCTTCCCAAGATTTATCTTCAGGAGTTTTCTTTGGTGATTTTTTATCCTCTTCCTTTTTATCTTTTTTTTCTTTATCACTTTGTTTTTCCTGATCACTTTGTGGTTTTTCCTTTATTTTCTGTGCTTCTTTTATTATTTTTTCTATATTTTTTTCTATTTTAGATAGTTCTTTTGGTACTTCTGTTTTTTGACTTGTTTGAGGCTTTTTTTGAGGTTTATTTTGTTGTTTATTTTTACAGCCTGATAAGTTGAATAAAAGTAAGAAAATAAAGATGGCACATACTATTTTAGAGTATTTTCTCATACTATCACCTCAAAAATAGTATGTCCATCATAAATCTTAGTATGCTACTTATGCTTCTTTTTCTATTAATTGGTCTTTGTACTGCAACATATATAAGTTATAATACAGACCTTTCTTTTGCAAAAGCTCGTTGTGAGTACCCATTTCTCTTATGCGTCCCTTGTGAAGTACAATTATTTTATCTGCATGCTGTATTGTAGATAGTCTATGGGCTATTACAAGGGTAGTACGGCCTTTTGTTAGTTTTTTTAATGCATCTTGTATAAGCCTTTCTGTTTCTGTATCAATATTCGCTGTTGCTTCATCTAATACTAATATTTTTGGATTAAAAGCTAAAGCTCTTGCAAAGGCTAAAAGCTGTCTCTGACCGGCCGACAAAGTAGAGCCTCTTTCGGTTACTTTTGACTCATAGCCTTCTGGAAGTTTTTTTATAAAGTGATGAGCATTTACATATTTTGCTACCATGTAAATATCGTTGTCTGTTATGTTTTTGTTGTTTAGTCTTATGTTTGATTTAATATCTCCCGTAAAAAGAAAGACATCTTGTAATACAACACCTATATGTTTTCTTAAATCTTGTTGCCTTACTTTTCTTATGTCAATTCCGTCAATTAAAATTTCTCCTTTTTGTATGTCATAAAATCGACTTAAAAGGCTTATTATAGAGCTTTTTCCTGCACCAGTTGCCCCTACAAAAGCTACTGTCTCGCCAGGATTGACCACAAAACTTACATCTTTTAATACCCACTCTTTTCCGTTGTAAGAAAACCAAACATTTTTAAATTCTATTTTTCCTTGGATGTCTTCTAAAGGAATAGGTTTTTCAGGGTCCTTTATTTGTTCTTTTGTATCTAAAAGTATAAAAATTCTTTCTGCTGAAGCCATTGCCGATTGAAGTATGTCATATTTTTCTGATATATCAAAAATTGGCTGAAACAGTTGTTGCAGATAATTTACAAAAGCGTAAAGTACGCCAAATTCAATTTTGTGAGATATTATGTCTTTCCCACCATACCAGATTAAAAGAGCCAAAGTTAAAGAATATATTACATCCATAGAAGGACGGAATATTGCAAAAATTGTAAGCTGCCTCATGTTAGCGTCATAATAATCTTTATTTATTTTTTCAAATTCTTTGCTTTTTTTATGCTCTGTTACAAAAAGTTGTACAATTTTCATCCCACTTATATGTTCTGAAAGAAAAGCATTTATTCTGGCAAGGCGAACTCTTACAAGTCTATAGGCTTGTGAAGCTAATTTTCTGTATATGTACATTCCTCCAATAATTAACGGAGTAGTAGAGAGGCTGATTAATGCAAGTTTTACATTATAACTTACCATGGCAATGATTATTCCTAATATTATAAAGATGTCATTAAAAAGGTTTGCTATAACACTTGTGTACAATTCATTTAAAGTGTCAGTGTCGTTTGTAACACGGGTCACCAACCTTCCTACAGGGTTTTTATCAAAAAATGATAATGATAAACTCTGTAGATGTTCAAATATCTGTTGCCTTAAGTTAAAAATTATTTTTTGACCTGTGTATTGAATCAAATAAATCTGTCCATAATTTATGATAAAGGCTACGGTTATGATTATTAAATACAAAATCCCTATATGTGTAACGCCATTTATTGCTTCTACTTTAGGAATGTTAGGATTATTTATATAGTTATCAATAGCTTTTTGGACGAGGTATGGTCGTAAAAGGTTTGATGCTGTTACTAAAAGTATACCTACAGCTGCTATAAAAATGTACAACCAGTAAGGTTTAGCGTATGTCAAAAGCCTTTTCATGATTTTAATGTCAAAAGGTTTGGTCATTACTTCTTCTTGTTGGTATTCCATTTTATCACCGCCTTAAACCTCTTTTAATATTGCATCTTCTAATTGCTGTTTTTCATATATGCTGTTATAAAGACCTTTTAGCTTAATAAGCTCTTCATGGGTTCCCCTTTCAACTATTTCTCCATTATCTAATACTATAATTTCATCAGCGTTTTTTATAGTAGAGATTCTATGAGAGACGATTATAGTTGTTCTATCTTTCATATATTCGCGTAAATTGTTTAGTATGGTTTCTTCTGTGTTTGTATCTACAGCAGAGAGACTATCATCTAAAATAAGGATTTTTGGTTCTTTTATTAAAGCCCTTGCGATAGCTATCCTTTGCTTTTGACCGCCTGAGAGAGTTACTCCTCTTTCGCCTACAATTGTTTGATATTGCTGTGGAAAGTCCATTATATCTTTATGTACATCTGCCATTGAAGCAAATTCTTGTATTTTTTCTAGAGGTTCTTCATTGACAAAGGCTATATTATTGGCTATAGTATCTGAAAATATAAAGTTGTCCTGAGGTACAAAACCCATGTTTTGTCTTAGAACTTTTAAAGGTATTTCGTTGATGTCATGCCCATCAATAAATATGGTATCTTGCGGTACTTTATAAAGTCTTGCAAGTAAATTTACAAGAGTGCTTTTACCACTGCCGGTTTTACCTATTATAGCCAGAGTTTTTCCCTTTGGAAGACTTATGTTTATATTTTTTAAAACAGGAGGTAGGCCTTTTTTATAAGAAAATGAGAGATTTTTTATTTCTATATTTCCTTCAATTAGTGTAATATTTGGATCTGCATAGTTATCGGTTATTTCTGGTACTTCACTGAAAATTTTATTAAGCCTTTCCATAGAAGCAGAACCTCTTTGAAAAATATTTATCACCCAGCCAAAAGCCATCATAGGCCAGATGAGCATTCCAAGGTAACTGGTAAATGCTACAAAATCACCCAAAGTGATTATCCCTTTTATTACTTGTATTCCACCGTAAAGCAAAGCTATTGTAAAACTTAATGCTGCTAAAAATTGAACAGTAGGGTCAAATAATCCCCAGATTTTAATCATGTTCATATTTGTTTTAAAATTTCTTAAATTTTCCTGTCTGAAGTTTTCTATTTCTTCTTTTTCTTGAACAAAGGCTTTAATAACTCTGATACCGGATATGCTTTCTTGAACTTTATCTGTTAAAGAGGAAAAAGCTTCTTGAACTTTTAAAAATCTTGAGTGAATGAGTTTGCCAAAGCGAGTGACTACCAATGCGATAATAGGTAAAGGCAGAAGTGCTAATATAGTCAATTTTGGATCGATAGTAAAAATCATTATGATTATTATGGATATGCCTAAAAATAATGCATCTACAGACATTACAATTCCAGGTCCTACTGCCATTCTGACGGCGTTTATGTCATTGGTGGCATGAGCCATTAAATCACCTGTTTTGTGTTCATTGTAATATTGTGGCGAAAGTTCAAGAAACTTAGCAAAAAGTTGTTCCCTTAGTTCTTTTTCCAAAAGCCTTGACATCCCCATTATTTTCATACGCCAAATAAATCTAAAAGCAAATACCAAAATAGCTATACCTATTATCCAAAACGAATACGTTAATAGTACTTTTGGAGTTAAATCTTTACTTTTAAATAAATCAGTTACTGAACCTAGTAAATGGGGAACTATCATTTGAAGCAAGTCTACTGCTAATAAAAAAATTATACCTATTATGTAATCCCACTTGTGCTTTTTTATAAATGGAATAACTGTTGTAAAACTTTTCATAAAATCCCCCCTGAAACTACAGACAGGCATAATTATTTTTGGATATAATATAATTATAACGTAAACATTTAAAATTTCAAAAAAGGAAGGAGGTGTTAAAATGTGGAATTATAAACTCAAAAAAATATCTGTTTTGTCAGTTTTTAAATTTACTTTGATTTACGGGATTGTGATAGGCCTAATTCTGGGACTCATTGGTGGTTTATTTGGTGGACTTTTTGTAAACAGCTTTGGAGCTTTTGGTGCAGGAATAATTGGTGGCCTCATTGGCGGAATAGTTTATGGCATAATTTTTTCTATAGTTAGTGCTTTTGGAGCATGGCTTTTCAACGTAGTTTCTGGCTGGATTGATGGCATTGACATACTAGTAGAGAAAAAATAGCAAAAAATTATTAAAACTATATTGCACTGTGAAAAAAATGTGATATAATATTTCTTAGTTAAAATTTAATAATAATTTATAGGGAAGGCAAGGGCGTCTTCAAATGGGTATTGGCACCCTATTTGAGTGCGCCCTTAATTTATTAGAGGAGGAAGATTATGGGTAAAAAATATAGCAAAGAGGATGTTTTAAAACTGGCAAATGAGTATGGAGTGGAATATGTACATCTTCAATTCAGTGACATCTTTGGAGTCATGAAAAATGTTTCTATCCCAGTAGAAGAACTAAATAAAGCTCTCAACAATGAAATTATGTTTGACGGATCTTCAATTGACGGATTTGTGAGAATCGAAGAATCAGACATGTATTTAAGGCCGGATCCTGATACGTTTGTGATCTTCCCATGGAGGACAAACTCTGGTGTAGAGGCAAGACTCATATGTGATATTTACAATTACGATGGAACTCCCTTTGAAGGAGACCCTCGCTATGTTTTAAAAAGAAATTTAGAAGAGGCGAAGAAATTAGGTTATCAATTTAATGTAGGGCCTGAATGCGAGTTTTATCTCTTTTTGACGGATGAAAAGGGTAATCTTACAACAATAACTCAAGACGATGCAAGTTATTTTGACATGGCACCTGTGGACTTAGGAGAAAGCGCAAGAAAAGAAATGGTATCCACTCTTAAGCAACTAGGGTTTCAAATTGAAGCATCTCATCATGAAGTAGGACCAGGACAACATGAGATAGATTTCAAATATGACGATGCATTAACTACTGCTGACAATGTGATGACTTTTAAAATGGTGGTAAGAATAATTGCTCAAAAACATGGGTTACACGCCACCTTTATGCCAAAACCAGTTTTTGGTATTGCGGGTTCTGGAATGCATATGAACATGTCACTTACAAAAGATGGTAAAAATGCTTTTTATGACCCTTCTGACCCTATAGGGCTAAGTAAAGTATGTTATAACTATATAGGAGGAATTATAAAACATGCAAAAGCTATGACAGCTATTACTAACCCTATTGTTAATTCTTATAAACGCCTAGTTTCAGGCTATGAAGCTCCTGTAAATATTGCTTGGTCTGCAAGAAACAGAAGTCCTTTAATACGAATTCCTGCCAAAAGAGGAGAATCTACAAGAATAGAGCTTAGAAGTCCTGATCCAACCAGCAATCCTTATCTTGCTTTGGCTGTTGCATTGGCAGCAGGATTAGATGGTATAAAGAATAATATAACACCGCCACCACCTGTAAATGCAAATATATACCATATGAATAAAGAAGAATTAGAAAACTTAGGAATTGAAAGACTGCCAGGCTCTTTAGAAGAAGCTTTAAACGAGTTAGAAAAGGATGAAGTTATAAAAGAAGCATTAGGCGATCATGTGTATACAAAATTCTTGGAGGCTAAAAGAGCAGAATGGGATGAGTACAAAATATACGTTACTCAGTGGGAATTAGATCAATATCTTTCTAAATTCTAAGTTAAATTAGAGGTGTCTCGATGAGCCAATGGCGAATTGTTTTAGCAGACAGTAGCGATTTGTCTCGGCAGTTCATAAAGAATGTGTTATTAGCGAATGGACACTTGGTTTATGAAGCGAGAGATGGCGGAAGTGCTATAAGGCTTTGTCGCGCTCTCGCTCCTGATTTAGTTATAGCGGATTTGAATCTTGCCAATATAAATGGTTTTGAAGTTGGACGCATTATAAATGAAGATGATATAGCACCTGTAATTTTGATGACTTCTACTCTTCAAAGAGATTTTCTTGAGGAAATAAGAAAATATTCTGTATTTTCTTATTTATTAAAACCAGTAGACAGAGGGGTACTTTTGTCGACAGTTGAATTTGTCATAGAAAATTACAAAAAGTTTAGGAGCATGAAAGAAGAAATTCAAAAATTAAAGCATGAACTTGAAGCGAGAAAAAAGATTGAAAAAGCAAAAGGGTATATTATGAAAGCTAAAGGATTGAGTGAAGAGGAAGCTTATAAAATTATGAGAAAGATGAGCATGGATTTGTCAATTCCAATGGAAATAATAGCTGAAATGATATTGCAAGAATATAAAGAATAAGAGGCGTGAGACCGCCTCTTTTATTCTTCAAACATGCTTTTTTTTACTATTTTTTTATCTTTTATCATGAATACTCCTTTTGCAATGACAGAATGAATATTTAAATTGCTATCTAATACTACTATATCCCCGTCTGATTTTTCCTTGATACACCCCTTGTTTGGATATAAATTCAACACTTTTGCTACATTTTCTGTTATTATTTTAATTGCTTGTTCTATTGGCAGTATCCCTTCCACTATAACTTCTCTTAAATCGCGGTATAGAGTTTGTGCACTTCCCACCATAACCTTTACCAATCGCTTATTTTCATCAAATACTGGAATGCTACCGTTACTGTCAGAACTCATAGTTACCTTTTCTATTGGCAATTTATTTTCTATAATTTTTTTAATTGCTTCTTTAGGGGTTAAAGCAGTTTTTGTGTGGGCGTCCGGCTTTATATCAGAAGTAAGGTCAATTACGCCACCCATTTCTATAAATTTCAATCCTTGTTCAAATAAATGTCCTATTCTGTTTATATGAGTAGGAACAAATTGCGTAATAGGTATTTCAGTATTTTCCACTATTTCAAATAACGGGGACAATCCTCTTATTCCATCTCCAACGTGTAAGTGAACTATTCCAGGTTTACCACCCAAAAGTCCTCCAACTCTTGCTTCTGCAGCAAGTTTTGTTAAATCTTCAGTAGTTGGTTGTGCAGACCTGTGATCTGAAATGGCAATTTCTCCAGTACCTATTACTTTGTCGATTAAAACTAAATCAGACCTTACACTTCCTGTTAAAGTGCGGGTGGGAAGTTCATAAGCACCGGTATATATGTAGGTAGTTATGCCTTCTTGCTCTAAAGCCCTCGCTTTTGCAAGAAGAGAAGCCATGCTTCTGGTTATTCCATCTGCTCCCAAGAGGCCTACAACTGTAGTTATTCCACCTTTTGTGATATCAGATAGAGTTATTTCAGGTGTCCTTGTGACTGGTCCTCCTTCTCCACCGCCTCCTGCGATGTGGACGTGTTGGTCAATGAATCCGGGAACTATGATAAAGCCTTGCAAATCTACAATTTCTACATTTCCAAATTCCTTCATAGGTTTTATTTCATCAGCAATTCTTATTATTTTTCCATTGCAGATTAAAATATCTTTTCTACCTAAAGGCTGAGGAGAGTAAACTTCTCCACCTTTTAAAAGTAAAAACATGTTCTCACCTCATTTGCTTTCTTTATAATATTTCTTCTCCCATATCCATTATAATACATTTTAAAATTAAAAAGAATTTTTGTCATGATAATGATATAATAATTGTAGCGATACAATTTTGCGAGGGATGGATATGAATAAAATAACAATTGATAAAAGTAAAAATGTACCTTTGTATATTCAGTTGTACAGCCAAATAAAAAGATTTATAGAGAATGGCAGCCTGCCAGGCGGTTATAAACTCCCCACTATAAGAAGCCTTGCAAAGGAGTTGGGAGTAAACAATATTACAGTGATAAACGCTTATAAGCTTTTAGAACAAAATGGATATGTATATACTAAGGTAGGAAGTGGTACTTATGTATGTGAAGATATAAAAAAAGAGGAGGACCTTGATGAAACCTTTAAATTAACAGACCAAGGAGAAATTCCCTTAAGGAAAGGAATTATAAATTTTGCTTCTTCATCTCTTAATCCAGAGCTTTTTCCAGTGGAGGATTTTGGAGATTTAATCAATAGAGTATTGAGAAGAGATGGAGGATATGCATTTGAGTATCAAGACACAAGAGGATATAAACCATTAAGAGAATCTATAAAAGAATTTGTAAAGAAAGATGAAATATTTACTTATGTTGAAAATATACAGGTAATTTCTGGGGGACAGCAAGGTATAGATGTAGTATCGAAAGCGCTAATAAATTTTGAAGATAGCATAATTGTTGAAAGACCCACCTATTCGTGGGCTTTAGCCTCTTTTGAATCGAGAGGAGCAGAGATTTTAGAAGTAGATTTGCAAAAAGATGGCATAAATTTAGAGGAATTAGAGGATAAGTTAAAGAAGTTTAAGCCTAAGTTCATATATACTATACCTAATTTTCACAATCCGACCGGCATTGTCTATAGTGAGGATAAAAAAAGAAACTGATAGAGCTAGCGGAAAAATACGAGACTTATGTATTAGAAGATGATTTTGCCAGTGATTTAAGTTTTACAGAAGAAAAGATATTGCCACTTAAGGCCTATGATAAATATGACAGAGTCATTTATATAAGAAGTTTCTCAAAGATATACATGCCTGGCTTGAGGTTAGGGTTTATAATTGCTCCTGAAAGGTTAGTAAGTAGTTTTTTAAAAGCAAAATATGTGACAGATTTATCTACTTCAGGTTTAATGCAAAGAGCCTTTGATTTATATCTTAGAGAAAATATTTGGAAAAGCCATATTGGGGAAATAAAACAAGTGATGAAAAAAAGATTTGAAAAGATGGGTAAAGGGCTTCAAACATTAAAAAATTATGTAGAGTTTGAATATCCTAAAGGGGGTTTTTACTACTGGTTAAGGCTTAAAAACAATATTTCTGCTAAAAATTTGTATTCTAAATGTTTAGAGAGAAATTTACTTATAGTTCCAGGGGATATGTTTTTTGCAATAAAAAAAGAAAACAATTTTATAAGATTAAGTTTTGCCTCTTGTGAGCTGGAGGAGATAGAAAAAGGGATAAATATACTGAAAGAGGTTTTAGAAGGAGAATCTAATGAAAACGGCATATATCTTCCTATAATATAAAAAAGGCCGTAAGATGGCCTTTTTATTTTGTGTGCGCCCGGCATGGGCGATAGCTAGGCGGTGAAAGTCCGCTGTGGGCTTGGTAGTGGGAACCACTAGCCGAGAGCAAGGGTGTCCATCGTGAGGTGGAATCTGAAGGAAGCTTAAGGCAAAATCTCGGTCTGATGAACAAGAACCAGATAAGAGGCTGAATTGGGATGGATGAGTTTGCACATCAAAACAAAGTCCAACACTACCCGAATCCCATACAGTAAATCTGGCAGATATATGAGATGAAAGCAATCGTTCTTACCCGGGGAGGTCTCAAGGATAAGTCATGGAAGTAAAATATGAAGTGACAACCCATACAGTGATGTATGGCTGAACCTTGAGAAGTCAGCAGAGGTCATAGTACTTATCTAGACATGAATAGATAAGGAAGGACTGAACATTAGGAGGTTTCGGAAATCTTATGAACTCGAGAGATATGCGAAGACTGCAGACAACTCAACAAAGAGGCTATCCGTTGGATAGAGAAAGGGAATTTCAAAAGACAACGGAAGTGCATAGTATATCATCGGCGTCAAGGGATGGAAGAAATGATGTACTAAGAATTGTACATAATTCCTAATGAACCGCCGTATACCGAACGGTACGTACGGTGGTGTGAGAGGACGCTGAATAAAATAATTATTCAGCTCCTACTCGATTTGTTCATCTTTTTTGTTAAAATCTGAAGGAGAAGACTTTGTCATTTTAGACTTTCCTTCAAAAATAGCTCCCTCTTCAATTATCAAATTTTGAACTTCTATATCTCCATAAAGTTTTCCAGTAGAAGTAAGTTGTAGCTGGCCTTTGGCAAATATATTTCCCTTTACTTCACCTGAAACGATTATATTATCTGTTGTTATATTCGCTTCTATTTTTGCTGACTCACCTATTACAACATTTCCTTTTGTTTCTATTTGACCTGTAAAATTACCGTCTATCCTTAGAGTGCCTTCTGATTTAATTGTGCCTTCAAAAGTTGAATTTTTTCCTATGACGGTATCAATTTTGTCTGGATTAACTTCTACAATCTGTTCTCTTTTTTGAAACATATCAATTCCCCTTTGCAAGATATTTCATTGGATCTACAGGATTGCCATTTACTCTAATCTCAAAGTGAACATGAGGTCCAGTGCTTCTTCCGGTATTCCCTGATTTTGCTATTATATCGCCTCTTTTTACACTTTGACTTACTTTGACAAGAATCTGAGAATTATGTCCATATACTGACTGAATCCCATAACCATGGTCTATGATTACCACATTACCATATCCTGATAACCATCCTGCATATGTAACTACACCTTTTCCAGCGGCTTTTACTGGAGTTCCTACAGGTACCGATATGTCAATTCCAGGGTGAAATTCACTTCCATATCCAAAAGGAGACTTTCTCGTTCCAAAAGAGGAGGTTGTTGTACCATATACTGGATAAACACTGGGTATTGAATTCAGATAATCAAGTTGAGCTGCTACTTTTGAAATAAGGTCTTGTAAATTTTGTGTTTTTTGATCTATTTCCGAAATAAGTTCAGCGGTTGTTTCATTGTCATAAGATATGTTGCTTTCACCTCTAATATCTCTTGATACATTGCCACGGCTTGGAGTGGAAGTGGATAATCCCACCATACGCCTTACCTTTTCTTCTAATTCATCTAGGCCTTTAATTTTTTCATTGACCAATTGAGCATTTTTGTCTAAAGTAGCTATTTTTTTGTCTTGTTCTTCTTTAAGGGAGGTTAGTTGCGCGATTTTTTTATCTTTTTCTGCTATTACAGTGTATAGGTAAGCAGTTGTTTTGCCAAAATAGACTAAAGAAATTGTAGCAGCCATAATTATTGAAAAAGCCACTATTACTACGGTTTTTATTAGGGGAATAGAAATTTTAAAGCTTTTGATTTGTTGATTTGAGTCAGGAATAATCATAATATTGAGGTATTTTTCTTTTTTCTTTTTCATTTATACCCCCACCCTAAAAAAATAGACAACTATACTTATTCTATATAAAGGTGTCAAAATCCTGCTAAAAAATCAAATTTTAAATTTTTATAATATTATGATAAATTATTTTAATTTGCTTTTGTGATATAATCAAAATGTAATTTATAGAAGTGGAGAAATTGAGGTGGAGTATGAAAAAAGGAATTATTTTAGGAATTGTGTTGGGAATAATAGCAATAGTGCTTAACATTATAGTAAATGGTTTTTTTACTTCTTTCGTATATTATAGCAATTATCTTTTTTTAATAGGAGTTGGTATAGGATTATTAGGGGGCGTATTGTATATTTCTTATTGGATCAATGATTTAAGACTTGTCAAAAAAATTTATTATAGAGAAGAGTTACCAGAACGGCGAGATGAGATAAAATTTATAAAAATATGGGGAAGCTATCTTATTATTGCCATGTTAGTAATGTGGTTTTTGTCTTTCATAGTTGTCTTAGTCGGAGAAGCAATTAGAGGTATAAAATAATTGGTATAGAGAATACTACTATTTGAAAATACTACTATTTAATAAGAGCTACAGGAGGTGTTGGTGTGGGGAAAAGAGTAGCGGTAGAAAGTCAGCTTTCCAATATTAAAGAGTATTTAAAGCAAAAAGGATATGAAGTTGTAGAATTAAAAGAAACTCTTTCAGAAAAAAACAATTTAAATGCCTATGATGCCATAGTTATAACAGGGCAAAGTAGAAATATGCTAGGCATAGATGATATTTCGACAAAAGTTCCGGTGATAGATGCAACGGGAATGAGTCCTTTTGATGTAGAAGAAAGTATAAAAAGATTATAATTACAGGTGGTGAATTTTGTGGCAAGCACTGAACAATTGAAAGCTGTTGGAAGAAGCTGTGAGGATTTTGAGTTAGATCCATCTCGCTATGGAAATAATTTGAGTATGTCTGTGTCTTTACAAGAAAGAAGCTGCGAAATATGTCAACATTGGGATGTGAATAGAAAAATTTGCAGAATAGGAGTTTTTGATGAAGTTTTATCAAGCCTTGATCAGACTTAAATCTTGAAATGTCAAAAGGATTTTTTTAAACTTTGTAGAATATAATATACTTATAAGACTAATTTAAGGATTTAAGTGTGGGATTAAAATGAGAGGGAAAATTTTACAATTTAATAATAAAACGCGAGAGGAAAAGCTCTCGCGTTTTTTGTTTTATTGCGATAAAGAATTAACGTAAAAAGGAGGGGGATTATGGGAAAGGTCATAATAGATGGCAATAATCTTACAATAGAAGATGTAGTGCACGTAGCAAGAGATGGGTATAGAGTAGAACTTAGCAATATTGCTGAAGAGAGAGTACTTCATTCTAGAAAAATAGTAGAAAAATATGTAAATGATGAAAAAGTAGTTTATGGAATCACGACGGGTTTTGGGAAATTTAGCGATGTCGTAATATCTAAAGAAGACACAGAAATTTTGCAAAAGAATTTGATTATGAGCCATTCTTGTGGAGTAGGAGAACCATTACCGGAAGAAGTAGTAAGAGCAATTATGCTTTTGAGGGCAAATGCCCTTGCGAAAGGTTTTTCAGGAGTAAGGCTTGAAACTTTAAACACGTTGATTGAAATGTTAAATAAAGGAGTAACTCCTGTTATACCTGAAAAAGGATCTTTAGGAGCAAGCGGAGACCTTGCACCTTTAGCTCACATGGTTCTTGTGATGATAGGGAAAGGTGAAGCTTTATACAAAGGTGAGAGAATGACTGGAGAAAAAGCAATGAAAGAGGCAGGGATTAGTCCAGTTGTTTTGAGTTCAAAAGAAGGTTTGGCTTTGATAAATGGCACTCAAGTTATGTCAGCAATAGGATGCTTAAATGTATATGATGCTAAAAGACTTATAAAATCTGCTGATGCTGTATCTTCTATTACTTTAGAAGCTTTAAGAGGAATAATTGATGCTTTTGATGATAGAGTCCAAATGGTGAGGCCTCATAGAGGTCAGATGATCACTGCTAAAAATATAAGAAAAATGTGTGAAGGAAGTACTCTAATAACGAGACAGGGAGAAATACGGGTTCAGGATGCTTATACCCTAAGGTGTATTCCACAAGTCCATGGAGCTATAAGAGATGCTATTGAATATGCGGAAGAAGTTCTTACAAGAGAGATAAATTCTGCAACAGATAATCCTTTAATTTTCCCTGAAGATGGCGAGGTGATATCTGGGGGCAATTTTCACGGAGAGCCTATTGCATTAGCAATGGATTTTTTAGGTATTGCAGTTTCTGAAATTGCTAATATTTCTGAAAGAAGGATTGAAAGGCTTGTAAATTATCAGTTAAACGACCTTCCTCCTTTTTTGACTGAAAAAGGGGGACTAAATTCTGGTATGATGATAGCTCAATACACAGCAGCTTCTTTAGTGTCAGAAAATAAGGTTTTGGCGCATCCAGCTTCTGTTGATTCTATACCATCTTCTGCAAATCAAGAAGACCATGTGAGTATGGGCACTATTGCTGCGAGAAAGGCAAGGGAAATAATAGAAAACGCTACAAGGGTTATAGCAATAGAACTTATGGCAGCTTTGCAGGCAATGGAGTTTAGGAAAGGTTTTAAAAAAGGGAAGGGCTCTCAAATAATATATGATTTAGTAAGAGAATACGTGAAGCCGTTGGAAGAAGATAGGGAGCTTTATATTGACATAAATGCCTGTTTTAATATTATAAAATCAGGTAAAGTATTGAAGGTCCTTGAAAAAGAAGGTATAATATTAGAATAAAGGTGATTTTGTGAATAGGATAAAACAATATTTTAAAGCTAAAAGAGCTAAAATTTATGAAAAAGATTATCAATTTTTACTTGGATTCCTAAATGAAAAGGAATTAGAATATTTTAATAAATTACCTGTTTATGAAAAAAGGCATTCATTAGATGTGTGCTATTATCTTATTAATAAATACGGAATAGAAGACCAAGACCTTTTAAAAGCGGCTCTTTTTCATGATATTGGAAAGATAAAAGCGAAAATTACTCCTGAAAGAAAAGCCATGACGGTGATTTTAAAGAAAATTCCTTTTTTGGCTAAGTTTCTTGAAAAACATATATATTTTTTTAAAGTCTATTATAATCATGCAGAATATGGTGCAGAAATTTGTAAGGAAATTGGGTTAAATGAGAGAATAGTAGGCATTGTAAGGCATCACCATGACAAAAATCTTATGGATGAGGATGTTATAAAACTTCAAGAGGCAGATGAAAAAAATTAAAGATAGAATTTTTCTCTATCTTTTAGACTGTAGACAAACTCTTTATGATATGTTGGCATTTTGCATAAGTGTAGCGACTTGATAGCCCGGCACTCAACCGAAAATGTTAAAAAAGGAGAATAAGAGAAAGGACCAGCCCGTTCAGTTGAGTGCCGGGAAACTTAGCGAGGTTGAGAGGCGAAAGCGGGGCCGAAGCCTTGTGAAGGCGGAGGCGGGCACTAAGTCAAGGATGACGAATGTGCCCGGAACCCCGCTTGAGCCCGAGGACGAGCGCTAGTTTAGTCTGCGATATCACCGGAGCAAACGATGCAAAATGCCAGCAAAAATAGAACTTTGTCAGCAAACTGAAAGAGAGAGTTTTCTCTATCTTTAATCATTTATATGTATAAATCTATAAATCACTCTCTTATCCCATCCTAAGTCAAAAGGAACATGGTATCTATCGGAAGTATGAGTATTTACAACGGGTATCCCTATAGAATCAAAACCTGTAACTACGCCAAAGTGTACTATTTCTCCCTTTTCTTCATAGCATATAAGGTCTCCTTTTTCAATTTCTCTTATGGCACCTTTTGGGTGCTGTTCAGTAGGCTTTACCATATCTAAATAGTATCCTTTTGCAATTAATTTACCTTTTCCTGTATAAATGAGATAGTTAAAAAGAGAGGGTGCTTGTGCCCAAGCGGTGGAAGAGTCTTTGCCGTTGAAGTTCCATACATAGTCCATTGGAAGGCCTCCTCCTTCATGTAATACTTGAGAGACGAAATTGGTGCAGTCTCCTCCTACCCCGTTATAATCCCTATATTTTGGATTGTACTCGTAGTTATTGCCGCTTCCCCAAGCAGCTCCTGCGTATTTGTCAGCATAAGCTACTGCTCCTTCTCTGTCGTATTTACCCTTCTTTTTAGGCTTTGCTTTTTCTTCAGTTTCTGGCTTTGAAGTAGTAGGTGCAATTTCAGGCATTGTGCCTTCAGCAGGAGCAGCATCTATATAGGCGGAATCTTCGTCAAGAGGGTCATAGTACCAATCTCTTCTTATAAGCCATTTTCCATCAACTTTTACAAGCTGTACAGAATGTCGTATACCTAATCCCATGTAATTTATTACATCACTTTTTATGTTGTAAGCGTATCCCATTTTCATAGTTTCCACAAGATAAACCCATACGGAATTTTCGCCAGCTTTTACACTTTTTATCCTGTAAAAAGATTCTGCTTCTGTAAATTTAAGATTTCTTTTTTCTGACCATCCTTTAACGTATTCAACTCGCCTCCTTTCATGGTCCAATGCCCATTTGCCATAAGTGGAAGATTTGTCATAAAAGCCTTCTATCTCTTTTAAGTCACCGCTTAAAAGCACACTTCCTCTTTTTTTAAAAAATTCATCCAGTACAGTTTTTATCTCTTCTTTGTTGTTTGCAACTGTCTCTATGGTTTTATTGAAAAAGGAAATAGAAAAGTAAGTTAAAAAAATGAGTGCTAGTAAAAGGAGAATTGGTTTGTAATATTTTTTGGTGTCCAATTGTTCTCCTCCCTGCCAATGTAATTCAAAATAATAATATGAAGGTTAAAAGTTTTTTAACACTATCTTTTTATTAATTTTATTGGCAAATTTTAAACAATTTTATGTTATAATAGAAAAGTGAGAAAATGGAGGTGTAAAACTTGATAGAATTAAAAGGTGTTTCAAAATCTTATAACAAAGGTAAAATAAAAGCTGTTGACAACATTGACCTTGTTGTAAATCCTGGTGAAATATTTGGATTTTTAGGTCCTAATGGGGCTGGCAAAACTACCACGATAAAAATGATAGTAGGCCTTTTGTCCCATGATACAGGAGAAATTAAAGTAGACGGAATTGATATCGACAAAAATCCTATAGAGGTCAAAAAGCGCATAGGATATGTTCCAGATAGCCCTGATATTTATGACAAACTGACAGGCATAGAATATCTCAATTTTATTGCAGACGTATACGGGGTATCTGAAAAAGAAAGGAAAGAAAGGATTGAATATTTTGTTGAAGCTTTTGAGCTAAAGAATGCTATTGGAGACCTAATACAGACCTATTCCCACGGAATGAAGCAAAAAATTCTCCTTACAGCCGCACTTATTCACAATCCTTCTGTTTGGATTTTGGATGAACCAATGGTAGGATTAGACCCGAAATCAGCATTTTTACTCAAAGAGTTGATGTCAAAGCATACAAAAGCAGGTTTTACTGTATTTTTCTCAACTCATATATTGGAAGTTGCTGAGAAGCTCTGTGATAAAATAGCAATAATAAACAAAGGCAAAATAATAGCTTATGGTACTATGGAAGAGATAAAGAGCCAACATGAATGGGAATCTTTAGAAAAAATATTCTTGGAGTTGACAGAAAAATGAGGGAGTTTTTATCGCTTTTAAGATCACAAATGAAAGTTTATTATGGCATTTCCGCAATGAAATACAAATATTTTGTAAGAAAGAAAGATTTATGGGAAATAGTGCTTGCTACATTTGGAATAGCTGTTGGCGGTGGAACATTGCTTTTTATGTACATAATGTATTTAAACAGCATGTATGCAGCAAGCATGTTAATTAACCAGCCTCAGCTTATGCCTGTGACAGTCCTTCTTTTAGCTCAGCTCTTGACATTGGTATTCGGCTTTTTTTGGACTATTTCTGTGTTTTATTTTTCTGATGATATAAATATTTTGCTTCCTCTTCCTATACAGCCTTATAAAATAGTTTTGTCAAAATATAGCATAATTTTATTGAATGAATATGTTACATTGGCATTTTTAATGCTACCAGCAATCTTTATATATGGCATTGGCACGCAGGCAGGAATTTTATACTATCTCGTTTCATTTATTGTATTTATATTTACACCTATTATACCTCTTTCTATTGCGGCAATTGCTTCTGTTTTAATTATGAGATTTGTAAATTTGAAAAGGAAAAAGGACTTGTATACAGTTATAGTGAGTATATTAGCGCTAATTTTCTTCTTTACAATACAATTTTTTATCAATCGGATTCCTCAAAATGGAGAACAACAGGCAATAGAAAATTTTATTTTGCAAAATGCTAACCTTGCAAAGATGATATCTAGAAGTTTCCCTCCTGCTTTATGGGGAGCAGTTTCTATGACGGATTATAATACTTTGTCAGGGTTTTTAAATCTTTTGATGTTTATCGCTGTATCAATAATATTTACAACCGTTTTGGCTGTTTCTGCTCAAAAAATGTACTTAAAAGCTGTAATTTCAGGGCAAGAGGTTGAAGCAAAAAGAAAAGAAGTTTCATTGAAAAAAGAAATAGTGAGATCCAGCCTATTGAAGGCATTACTGTTAAGGGAATGGAAGCTTTTTATAAGAGTTCCTGTATATGCTATGAATGTGTTGCCTGTGGCTATAATAATTCCCTTTGTGTTTCTTGTTTCTTTTGTGGGGAATCCACAAATTGGGCTTGAAATGGCTATAAAATACACCTCAGCTCCTGACGGCTGGTTTTGGGTTTCGATGATAGGGCTTTTCTTTTCTCTTTTTGTAGCAGGAAGTAACAGCCTTTCCTCTACTTCCTTCTCTAGGGAAGGAAAAATGTTTTACATATCAAAATTGATGCCTGCAGACCCTGCAATACAGTTAAAAGCAAAATGGATTTTTGGTATAATTATTACAATAGTGATTATACTTCCTACATATGTATTGGGCTGGTATCTTTTTAAAATACACCTTTTAAGTATGGTAATACTGATTGTTTTAATGCTTATAGGCATTTCCGCAGTAAATATACTAAGCCTTTTGATAGACGCCATGAAGCCTTCCTTTGAATGGGAGAATCCTCAAAAGGCTATGAAGGGGAATTTAAATGTGCTTTTGAGTCTTATACTGACTACTATTTTGATAGGGTGCATTGTTGGAATTGTGTTGTTACTAAAGAAATTATATGTTTCTGAAATAATAATAACTTTAATAATAGGGATTTTGCTCATTTTATTAAACTTAGGTGTTTATTTATTGGCAAAAAGTGCTGTAAAAAAGCTGTACAAAGGAGAATGAAGGAGGAAGAAAAAAATGAGTAAAAAAGCGTTAATAGGATTAATTTTTATAGTCTTGATAATTAGTACTGTTATTGCTTCCATTTTTCTTACAATGCCCCAAGAGAATAAAAGTGTGCCATCGGTTTCAAACACAATAGGTGTTATAACAATTGAAGGAGTTATAGGGGAGACAAACATATTGGGGATTCCACAAGTCACAGGGGATCCAGTCGAGCAGATAAGAAAAGCTCAAGAGGATAGTACTGTAAAGGCAGTTGTTGTCAAGATAAATAGTCCAGGAGGTTCTGCAGCAAAATCTGTAGAAATATACACAGAGCTTAAAAGGTTAAAAGAAACAGGGAAAAAAGTGATAATTTCAATGGGGGATGCGGCTGCGTCAGGAGGATACATGGCAGCTTGTGGCGGAGACATAATAGTGGCAAATCCTGCCACAATAACAGGAAGTATTGGAGTTATAATGCAGTATACAAATTATGAAGGGCTTTACGATAAGTTGGGATTAAAAGAGATAACAATAAAGAGCGGTCCTTATAAAGATATGGGTTCTCCTACCAGAGATTTAACTCCGGAAGAAAAGAAAATATTACAAGGAGTCATAGATGATACTTATGAGCAGTTTGTAGAGATTGTATCTGAAGGGAGAAAGATGCCTATAGACAAAGTAAAAGAATTAGCAGATGGCAGGATATTCACAGGAAGGCAGGCACTTAAAGTTGGTCTTGTAGATAAATTAGGGGATTTTTACGATGCGGTTGACATTGCAGCCAAAGAGGCTGGCATACAGGGCAAACCTGTGTTAAAATATTACACAACTCCAAACCCTTTGAGTATACTTTTTGGAAGCGGGGCAAAGAGCAATTTAGAAGGTACGGGACTTGAGATATTAAGGCTTTTGTTTATTGATAAATGGAGTTTAAATTACAAGTAAAGATGAGTTTGTTATGTGAGGGTAAAGTTTATGTTTTATGAAATAGATGGTGTCTTTTATGACAAAGAAAAATTAAGTGAGTTTGTGAAAGAATACGATGTATCTTTAATCTTGATATTTGGTTCTTATGCAAGAGGAAAGGCAAATGAATTGAGTGACTTAGATATTGGAATAAAATTTACTAAAAAGATAGATATGAATTTGTATAATTCAATATTAAAAGAGCTTATAGAAATTTTTAAAAGAGATGACATTGATGTTGTTATTTTAAATTATGCAGATCCTCTTTTGCGCTTTGAAATCATAAACAATTGCAAGGTTTTATATGAGGCTTATTCTGGAGCTTATTTGGATTTTTATTTATATTCTGTAAAAAGCTATGATGATATGAGGAAATTAAAAAAGTTAGAAGAAAATTATTTAAAAAAGGGGATAAAAAATGAATTACAAAGATGTCATCCGCCGCAAATTAATAAGTCTTTCTAATTATGTGAAACAACTTTTACCAATAACGGAATATACTTATGAGGAATATATAAGCAATTATTTTATCTATTACACTGGAGAAAGGCTTATACAGCTCATAATAGAAAATTGTATGGATATAAACTCCTTAATTGCAGAATATAAAGGCTTTAAACCTCCTAAAAGTTATTATGAATCCTTCATAATGCTTGGTGATAATCAGATTTTGCCTAAAGAAGTTGCAGGAGAGCTAGCTTCTTTTACTGGCATGAGAAATAGAATTGTTCACCAATATGAAGATGTAAACCACAAGATAATTTTTGACAATTATAAAAATCTTATAGAGTTAGTTGACAAATATATTGATATTGTGACTGATTTTATAGAAAAAATTGAAGAATGAATTTTTTATAGGAAATTGCATATAAGAGGGGGGTTACAAAAAATGATACATTATATTTATCTTGATGGTATAAATGCACTTAAAGAGTTAAATTGGGAGGCATTTTTAAATAATTATCTTGAAAAGAATCGATTAGTTATAAAGGAATATTGCAATAATTTCTTTTTCACAAAAGAGGTGCCATGGGAAAGATGCATTGAAGAGTATAAAAAGCATTGGTTTGAAGAAAGTAAAAATAGGGAAGATTTGTTTTCTAAGTTTAATGAAGAAAAAATACGCTTTAATGTACCTAAGGGGATAGATAAAATTAAAGAAGTTTTTCCAGAAGCTGAAGATATAGATGTGTATGTGCTTATAGGACTTTACAGTAGCAATGCTTTTCAATATTTTCTTGAATGTCGACCTGCTGTAGGTTTAGCAGTAGAGGCTCATGGGACGACTTTTTTTGGTATACCTATGCCTTATGAAGATATACCTTTATGGCTTTCTCATGAAATAGGCCATGCACTTCACTATAAAAATCCTTCACATCCTTTGGCAAAATGGCTTTACCAAAATGGTCTGAAATTAGATAAAGCAGTGGAGGAACTTCCGCTTTTTGAATTTTTAATTGATGAAGGCTTGGCAGTTATGACTACAAGATGGGTTTTTCCTGAAGAGCCTTTGCATAAAGTATTAGGATATACAGAGGATGTTTACCACTGGTTTGTGAATAATGAAAAAGAACTTTTGAGTAGGTTAAGAAATAATTGGGATAAACCTCCAGGTAAAGAAGAGTATTTTAGATATTTTAGTGGATATGATGAGAGTATTCCTCCACGCACAGGATATTATATTGGAATGCGCCTTATAGAAAGTTTTATTGAAAGGCACCCTGAAATAGATAAAAGTGAGCTTTTTACAATTCCGGCAGAGGAAATAGTATCACCGTCGGTGTATAATTGACCAAGGAGTAATGAAAAAATTGACTCCTCGCTCGAAATATGATATACTAGCCTGGTGGTTTGAAGATTTTATATTCTCTTTTTGTGTATTCGTTTACACAAGGAGGCATTATATGAAAATAGAAAAAAATATAATGAAGTTCACGCTGTATAATATTTTTACGAAGGTATTCATGGATGCTATTTTTACATTATATTTATTTGCCCACGGTTTGAATGTAACCCAGATTATGTTGCTTGGGACTTTTTCTTTTTTAACGACAACTTTTTTTGAAGTTCCAGGTGGTGCTGTAGCAGATAAGTTTGGCAGAAAACATGGCTTGTTTTTTGGAGCATTTTTACAAGCAATTGGCGTCGTATTTTTTAGAATTGGACAGAGTTATCTATTTTTTATTGCCGGGTCGGTAATATTTTCGATTGGAGCTACTTTTATATCGGGGACGGACAACGCTTATTTGTATGACTTTTTAAAGGAAAATAATATTGCAGATAAGTTTCAACAAATTGATGGCAGTAAAAAAAGCAAGCATATAACTGATTTATTTAAAGATAAAGGACAGGTTTATATATATGTAGTATTATTCTTGTTTTTAATATTGATGAGTCAAATTAAATCTTTATATTTCGCTTTACCATTACTTTTTATTTTCCATGCAATTAGAGGTACAGCTTCTCCCTATATTTTCAGACGTTTGAATGAGTGTATAATTTCAGAAATGCGTGCCTCAATATTATCTTTTTACAATTTATTGATGGGTTTATTTGTGGCTGTTGCTGCTCCTCTACTGGGATATTTGACGGATAGAACAGGCATATATTATACATATCTGATAATGTCGCTAAGTTTTTTATGTCTGATAGCCGTTATTTCTCTTTTAAAGGCGAAAAAAATTAAAAAAAGGATATTAACACTTTTGAATGAGTTCATAATTTCCGAAATGAATAGAGGGAGGTTTTTGTCTCAGACATAAACCTCCCTCTCTATAAGTTTTATTTAAAAAGAATGCATTTCTATCCAAGAGGTCACCCTTTTATTTACTTCCTCCCATTTTATATTGTTCATAAAGGCCTCTATATAGCTTTTTTTATCACTGCCGTAATCTATAAAATATGCGTGTTCATAGGTATCAAGGACTAAAAGAGGTATAGTCCTTGATACTACACCTTGATTGTGGAAATCTTGAAGGTAGTTGTGAAGTTTTAAATCTAGGGGGTCAAAGCAAAGTACTGTCCAGCCTCGTGAAGCTATTCCACAGGCTATAAAGTCTTCTTTCCAGTTTTCAAAGGACCCAAAGTCAAAGGCGATCATGGAAGCTATTATGCCATCAGGTGCACCGCTAGGCCCTCCTAAGTTTTCAAAATACAGTTCATGCAGTTTGACTCCATCTAAATTATAGGTTTCTTCTAATTTAAGTTCTCTGTATTCACTGTAACTGGCATTTGCCTTTGAACGGTCGACAGTTTTTAATTTTTCACGTATTTCATTTGTCTTGTCTACATAGCCGTTATACAGTTTATAATGCTCTTCAAGTGTTCTTTGTGATATTCCTCTTAGAACTAAATTGTATTTTTTAGCTACAAGCTTATCCATTTTACTCCTCCTTTTTGCATACCTGTTTTTAGTATATGAAGACAAGGAAAATGTGTTATAATGATGGTAAGGTTTAAATTTTGGAGGTGTTAGTATGGATTTAAATCAGATCTCCATAGAGGCAAAGGAAATTATAGAGGAATTGCTTGATATAGCAAATTTAAAGCCGGGAAGCCTTTTTGTCCTCGGGGGCAGTACAAGTGAGATACAGGGCAAAAAAGTAGGCTCTGCAGGAAGCATGGAAATTGCAAAGGCTGTTATAGATCCAATTTTGGAGGCTATACATAAAAGAGGGCTTTACCTTGCAGTGCAGGGGTGTGAGCACATAAACAGGGCGCTTTTGGTGGAAGAAGAGGCACAAGAAAAATACGGCCTTGAAGTGGTAAATGTCATTCCTCATGAGCATGCTGGCGGCTCTTTACAGACTTATGCTTATGAACAATACAAAAACCCTGTGATGGTGGAGAATTTAAAAGGACTGGGGCATGCCGGGCTTGATATAGGGCTTGTACTGATTGGAATGCACTTAAGGCCTGTGGTTGTTCCTGTGAGATTAAGCCGAAATAAAATAGGGGAAGCTACAATTGTTGCTGCAAGGACAAGGCCTAAGTTAATAGGGGGAGAAAGGGCAAGGTATAAAAAGAGTAAGTAAGCTGCCGGATATACCGGCAGCTTCAGTAATATGGTTCTTTGCCCCAGCATAACAAGATGCCCTACAATAACCTTTTTACTTTAATCATAATTGTAATAGCTAGTTGCTTAGGTTTTTTTGTCATGAATGGGAACGATTATTATATTTCCATCCTCAATATCTAATTAGTTTTCATCCCTGTTGTATCAATTTTTCCGTTTTTTAGAGTTAGGATTCCTGACAAATTGTTTACATTTGAAAATTCATATGCAGTGAAAGTAAGAAACCTTTGAAAAAATAAAAATTAGGATATCGAGTCAATCTGCTGTTTTTCATGGTGCAAGAGTAGTAGCAGTAACTCCTGGTTCCATACTGCATCGCGGAAAGCAGAACGAAATAACGGTTCCCTATCTCTGCACTTTTTAAAAAATTTAAAGGGAGGTTTTGCCCAGTGAAGAAGAAATGGTTATTGTCCCTTTTGTTTGTGGCACTTCTGATGACCAGTTTACCAAGTAGTGTTGTAGCAGTTCAACCAGTTACTATAACTTTTAACGGTGAACAGCTTCATTTTGATGTCCCACCAGTTCTTGAAAATGGTCGGGTCCTAGTGCCACTTCGAACTATTTTTGAGGCGTTAGGCGCAACTGTAAATTGGGACGGTACTACTAGGACAGTAACGGCAACTCAAGACAATAATATTGTCAAACTAACTATTGGTAAAAGTATGGCTTACAAGAATGGGGTAGCAGTAAAGCTTGATGTGCCACCTAAATAGGGCTTGTTTCATTTGTTGCTATGCAGTTAGAAGGAGTAGCATTAACAAAAGTTGTAGGCGTTCCAACCAGCGTGTTTGTCCATCGGTTATTATTAGCGTTAGCTGAACCTCCTGAAGGAACCAATAGGCTCGAGACACGCCTAACCCTTTGCCCAGACCATCGTATCTAATTCCCCTAACTGTGAACTCGTTATAATATAGGAGTGTTCCACTCGAATTATAAACATAACACTTAATGTAGCCATCTTCAGCAGCAATTAAGAGCCTATATGTTGAACCCGGTTCAAAGGTATAACCTGATATCCACTGCCAATCGTTCCCACCCACATAAATACTGCGGTAGAGATGATATTGTGTACTTTCGCCTGTTAACCCAAAACCGAACTCAAAGTCAAAAGTTGGGCTATCACAACCAACGTATTCGTACAATGCAGCACCTATTCCCAGTGCCACGTCATTCAATGATGGTAAAGTAATTGTTGCCTCAATCTTGCGATAGCCCGTCGAAGAAGTTTTTATCCTGCGGTAAGCATAGTCATAGGACATAGTAGCTCACTCCTTTTAAGAATAATTAAACCCCATAACACCTGATTTAAGAAAACTTGAAAAGAAACGAATATTCCTGTAGTAAATTTTGTTTAATAATTTTTCTTGTCACTTCAAAACATTTTAAAGTCGACATTAAACTCCACATTTTTTGGGTCCATATTTTTTAGACTTCACAATCTTTTGGAGGATTCACCTCAGTATAACAGAGGAGATAAACTCAAAATAATTTTTTCGCTTTAAATAGTTTCCACGGTTTCATCAATGAAACCTTCTCTTTCATCTATTTACTCTGTTTACAGTCTACGCTGCCGGATATACCGGCAGCTCAGACTGTGTGCGCCCGGCATGGGCGATAGCTAGGCGGTGAAAGTCCGCTGTGGGCTTGGTAGTGGGAACCACTAGCCGAGAGCAAGGGTGTCCATCGTGAGGTGGAATCTGAAGGAAGCTTAAGGCAAAATCTCGGTCTGATGAACAAGAACCAGATAAGAGGCTGAATTGGGATGGATGAGTTTGCACATCAAAACAAAGTCCAACACTACCCGAATCCCATACAGTAAATCTGGCAGATATATGAGATGAAAGCAATCGTTCTTACCCGGGGAGGTCTCAAGGATAAGTCATGGAAGTAAAATATGAAGTGACAACCCATACAGTGATGTATGGCTGAACCTTGAGAAGTCAGCAGAGGTCATAGTACTTATCTAGACATGAATAGATAAGGAAGGACTGAACATTAGGAGGTTTCGGAAATCTTATGAACTCGAGAGATATGCGAAGACTGCAGACAACTCAACAAAGAGGCTATCCGTTGGATAGAGAAAGGGAATTTCAAAAGACAACGGAAGTGCATAGTATATCATCGGCGTCAAGGGATGGAAGAAATGATGTACTAAGAATTGTACATAATTCCTAATGAACCGCCGTATACCGAACGGTACGTACGGTGGTGTGAGAGGACGCTGAATAAAATAATTATTCAGCTCCTACTCGATTGACAAAATATCGGGAACCCGTTATTATGAAAAGGGTTCCTTGTTTTTTTATTTTTAGTAGTATAAAGCAAAAGAGGAGAGGAAAAGGAAGATGTTAACAAAGAAACAGGATGCAAGACATCAAATAGAATTTGTAAGCATAGATCAATTAGTACCAAAAGATCACCTTTTAAGAAAGATAGAAAGAGTTATAGACTTTAATTTCATATACGATTTAGTAAAAGACAAATATTCCGAAGATCACGGCAGACCAAGCATAGATCCAGTAGTATTAATAAAAATCCTGTTTATTCAGTATCTTTTTGGCATACCCTCAATAAGGAGGACAATATCAGAGATAAAAACAAATGTGGCATATAGGTGGTTTTTAGGGTATGGGCTAACAGAAGAAATACCTCATTTTTCAACATTTAGCCAGAACTACATAAGAAGATTCAAAGGGACAGACATATTTGAGAAAATATTTACGAAGATTTTAGAAGAAGCAATAAGGCATGGGCTAGTAAATGCGGAGGAAGTATTCATAGATTCAACCCATGTAAAAGCAAGTGCCAACAAGAAGAAATACACCAAAGAAATAGTAGAACAAGAAGCCAGGACTTATCAAGAAAAACTAGAAGAAGAAATAAACAAAGATAGAGAAGCTCATGGCAAAAAGCCATTAAAGAAAATCAAGAAAATAAAGACGAAAGAAGTGAAAGTAAGCAAAACAGACCCAGATAGCGGAATGTTAAATAAAAATGGAAAAGAAAAATGTTTTGCATATTCTTTTCACACAGCCTGCGATAAAAACGGATTTGTATTAGGAGTAAAAGTTGAAGCTGCAAATGTCCACGACAGCGTAATGTTTGAAGAAGTATTAGAAGAAGTTGAAAAGAGAATAGGAAAACCGAAAGCAATAGCAGTAGATGCAGGATACAAAAATCCGTACATATTAAAGACAATATTTGATAGAGAAATAATACCAGCAGTGCCATACACAAGACCAAAAACAAAAGACGGTTTTATGAAGAAACATGAGTTTGTGTATGATGAATATTATGACTGTTACATATGCCCACAAAATGAAATACTAACATATGTCACAACCAATAGAGAAGGATATAGAGAGTACAAATCAAATCCAGAAAAATGCAAGAATTGTCCTTTAAGAGAAAAGTGTACCCAAAGTAAAGACTACACAAAGAGGATATTCAGGCACATATGGGAAGGATATGTAGAAGAAGCAGAACACTTAAGACATACACCTTATTGTAAAGAAGTATATGAGAGAAGGAAAGAGACAATAGAGAGAGTGTTTGCGGATTTAAAGGAGAAGCATGGTTTGCGATGGACAACATTAAGAGGGAAAGAAAAATTGTCCATGCAAGCGATGCTTGTTTTTGCTGCCATGAATTTAAAGAAAATGGCAACATGGTTATGGAGGAGGGGTAAGAGCCCTTTTGGCACTTTAAATTTTTACCCATTATTTGGAACTTTAAGGAAAATTTTATCCAGATATATACAGCCCCTGTTTTCGGGACTAAGAAAACAGGGGCTTAAATTTCGTTTTGTCAACAAACTGCGCTGCCGGATATACCGGCAGCTCTTAATCATTTATTTATTTCTAAAAATCTTACAAGTACTGCAGCGGCTTCTGCTCTTGTGAGATACAAATCAGGATAGAAGTACCCGTTGCTTCCTCTCATTATTTTAAGGCCTGATACTATAGCTATATAGCCTTTTGAGGAAGAGGAGATTTTGTCAGCATCTTTAAAGTTTATGACAAAAATATCATTTAGATCTGCGATGTAACCTGCTCCAAGGGCATTTACAAGGTATTTTGCTGCTTGTTCTCTTGTGACGAGGGTGTCAGGTTTTTTCTCTTTTTCTGCTATAATTTTTTTCTGTATTGCAATATCGTAATAGTAACTGTATTCATCAGAAGACTTAGGTGGTATTGGATCATAATAGGGAGGCTGTATTGCTTTTACAAGCATTTTTATAAAGTCTTTTTGAAGGATATTGTGTTCGGGATAATAATTTTCCTCTTTAGTGTCAATAATACCTATTTGAACAAGAAGCTTTATGTCCTTTTCTGCCCAATTTCCATCTATGTCCTTAAAAGTAGTTTCTGACTTTTTTACAACAGGTTTTCCAGAGTAGTCTATAATTTGACCCGTTTTTGCATCTATATAGTTATAAAAATTTAACTGATAGACAAGGTTTATTGTAGGGGGCTTATCTGGTGATTTATAATCGTAATTTGGCACATAACTTAAATCAAATTCTGCATTTTCAAAGAGTATTTTATAAGCTTCATCAAGGCTTATTATGTTTTCAGAAGAAGGCAGTTTTACATCAGTCCAATTGATGGAGTATCCTACTATTTCTCCAGTATAGGGGCTTACATTGACATATATTACATTGAAGGGGCAGAGTATTCCATTTACTATCTCCACATATTTGAAAGTATATGAGGGCATTATAGGTTGTATTTCAGAATTTAGAGTATTTCTATCTACGTACTCCGTTTTATTGAACTTATCAGGTACTATCTTTTTAAGATAATCTTCTGCGATTTTTTTCATCTGTTCCTTGGTATAAGTGGGTGTTTTGCCTTGTATGTTGTCTAAGTCTGAACCGCCCCTGTAAAAGGACTTTAATTCTCCTGTTGCAGCATCTACAGTGGCACTTACATAATAGTATTTGTTGTCTTTATTGTAGTTCCAGTAAAGGGACCACATAGGGTCAGACTTTGCAGGAGGATAATCATATCCTGTATATAAATTAGCATTGATTAATTTATACTCACTTCCAAGAGGGAAAGGAAGGCTGTTTTTAACTATTTCTATAGCTTTATCTTTTGATATGTATTTTTCTGCATTGTCAACTGCCTTTTGTTCTTCTGGAGATAGTTTTTGTGAAGACATTCCTTCACCGCCGCCTCCTCCAGTCATTGGTTCATAGTAGTTGTCGCTTATTATTAATTTCCCTGTTTTTGCATCAATGGGAGCGTTCTGGTATATGCCGTAAACAAGTATTGCTTTAGGCTCACTTCCATAAACTTGGTCGTATACTAAATTGTACATAAGCTTTAATCCTAATTTTTCTTTAAAAATTTCTATGGCCTTTTCTTTAGAAATTATGTTCTTTGGTTCAGGGAAGGAATAGTCATTCCAATTTAAATAGTAAGAACTAACCTTCAGTGTGCTTTTGTTAACTGATACATATATGCTGTCGGATGGGAAGGGTATGCCATTTACTATCCTTTCAAATGTAAAAGAATAGTCTGGTGAATAATAACTGCTGTAATTATTGACAGAAGTATTTTCTTTTGTCTGTTTAAATAAGTCGGGTGCCACTTTTTGTATAAATTCTACTGCAACTTTTTTTGCTTCCTCCTGTGTATATTTAGGTATTTTCAGTTCTGGCTGCTGCGTTGGGGTCCAACTATAGAAGCTTGTAATTCTCCCTGTGTCAGCATCGACTGTTACACTGATATTGCCTTTAGATGTAGAGTTCCAATTCAGGTTCCAATATTTCTTATTGGCGTATTCATTGTAGTTGGAATTAAACTCATAGCCGCTGTCACCTATGCCGAGCTTTTCTTTTGCTATCTCTATTGCCTGCTTTAAACTTATCTTCGTATCTGCTTGTGCTTGCGCTATGTTTGATGGCATCATAAGTGTAAATAGGAAAACAAGGGCAATTGCGATGGAAATAAATTTTTTCATAAAAGATACCTCCTCCTTTAGCTTTTTCTACTTTATTAGACGTAAATAAAACAAAAAAGTTCCCAAAAAAATAGAGAAAATTACCTTGCTTTTAAAATATTCCATACAGCAGGGTCTTCTTGGCCTAATCTCCAGACTGCTATTCCCGATAGTTTATAACTATCTACAAGAGATAATTTTGCAGAAAAACTTTTTGAATCTTCAAACCATACTGTGTGAGTTTTTCCGTCTAAAACGTAGGTATAAGTGGATTCTTGTGCTGTTTCATCATACATTATGGTTACTCCGAGATTTTTAGCCAAAGTTATAGCTTGTTCATATGTGAGGGTGCGGGGGTAGTTTACTCCTTGTGTCCAGTCATATCCATATACAGCCATTCCTAACCATATTTTCTGAGGAGGTATCACTGTTACGGCGTAATTTAAAACATTTGTTACAAAACCTATAGAGGCGATGGGTCCTGGCTGTGAGAAGTGTTCATCGTATGCAAGAATGTATATCTGGTCTGCATTCTGAGCGATAAAGGAATATTGAAAAGCGCCTGAAAAAGGGTGAAGGGGGTTGTCACTTAATTCTGCTGGTACTGATATTGTAACAACTTTTCCTAACGCTTTTAGTGAAATATAAAGGTCTTTTAAAAAAGTGTTTAAATTTGACCTGTCTTCGGGGGGAACAAATTCAAAGTCTATATTTATACCGGGGTAATTGTTTACTACTGCGACATCTCTGATACTTGCGATTAAAGTATTTCTCAAATGGGGAGTAGATAATAAATCGTGTATGAGTTGTGACTTTTTAGGGTCTGAATAGTTGTGGATTATGGCATAAATAGGTAAATTGTTGTCGGAGGCAATTTTTTTGACGTCAGTAGAAGACATGTCAGCGAGAGTTCCATCTTCTTTTACTCCATACCAAAAAGGGATGAGGGTTGTTATATCCTTTGCATGGGCCTTCAAATCATCGATAGCACCGGGAGCTATATCAAAATACCATTTGTTATCCATTATTACACCTCCAAAGTTATTTTTTATAAAAATTTTTTTATTTTGACTTTATACTTTCATAATATGTATAATGTTTTATAGAGTGAAATAAAGGAGGCAACGGTAAAAATGAAAAAAAGAACGGGAATTTTAGCTAGTGCACTTTCTCTTATATTTGTGGGGATTTTGTTACTTTTACCGAACTTTAATGTATATGTGCCTTATTTTGTTTATAAAATGGTATGGCCTGCCTTTTTTATTTTGCTAGGTTTAGAGTTGATATTTAGCAATAAACTCTATGGAGAAGAAAATAGTAGCATTAATTTAGGGGTCATATTATTGGCAATTTTGATTTTAATTTTTACAAGCAAACTTTTTTATTTAGATCCTTTAAGTATCATCAATTTTTGACAGGTAAAGTAGTAAGGAAAGAAAAAATTTATCTGTTAAAGCTGTAGAGATAGTATATATAATAAATTAGATTGGAGGTCAAAATATGGGTAGAAAATTGTACAGGTCTAGGGAACAAAAAATGTTAGGAGGAGTTTGCGGGGGAATAGCGGAGTACTTTGATGTTGACGTGACTTTAGTAAGGCTTATTTGCCTTTTGGCTATATTTAGCGGTTTTGGATTGATTCCATATATCATTGCGTGGATAATAATACCAGAAAATCCTTATCAATTAAAGGGAAAAATTATAGATGAAGAGCCTAAAACCGGAGAGCAACAAGATAACGCAGTAGAAACAGAAGATAAAACTAACAAAGCAAATGAAGTTTTAGGTTGGGTTTTAGTGATTTTGGGAGTATTGCTTTTATTAAATAGATTATTACCTTGGTTGAGTTTTAAAATTATTTGGCCGGTTTTGCTGATTATAATTGGTTTAGGGATTTTATTTAAAAGAACATAGGGAGCATGTGCTCCCTACGGTTTGTTGACAAAGTTCTATTTTTGTTGGCATTTTGAATCGTTTGCTCCGGTGATATCGCAGACTAAACTAGCGCTCGTCCTCGGGCTCAAGCGGGGTTCCGGGCACATTCGTCATCCTTGAGTTAGTGCCCGCCTCCGCCTTCACAAGGCTACGGCCCCGCTTTCGCCTCTCAGCCTCGCTTGCTCTATCAAGTCGCTACACTTATGCAAAATGCCAACATATCATAAAGAGTTTGTCTACATGTAGGGAGCATGTGCTCCCTAATCTTTTTGCTGTTCTTGGTTGTTATTTGCTATATTATTTTTTTCATAATTTAAAAGCTCTGATACAGTTACAAAACTATAACCTTCAGATTTTAGTTTTTCCATTATCTGAGGAAGTGCAGCTAAAGTATTAGTTTTTCCTTCATGCATGAGAATTACTGAACCGTTTTTTGTGTGACTTATCACCCGATTGACTACATTTTCTACTGCTGGGCTTCGCCAATCATCTGGGTCTACATTCCATAAAACAACGTGAAGTCCCAATGCATCTGATATTTCTAAAAGAGTTTTGTTAAAAGCTCCATAAGGAGGTCTAAAAAGTATAGGTTTTACTCCTGTAGATTCAACGACGATTTTTTGTGTTTTGTAAAGTTCCTCTACCATTTGCTCTGGTTTCATTTTCGACATATTAAAGTGGCTGTAGGAATGTAGTCCAATTTCATTGCCATTTTCATAAATATATTTTAGAAGTTCAGGATGTTTTTGAGCATTTTTGTCAATGACAAAAAATGTAGCTTTTACCTCCATGCTTTTTAATATATCAATATATTTCTTTGTATATTCTGGTATTGGTCCGTCATCAAAGGTAAGAGCGACTACTTTACCTGCACTTTTGTTGTAACCAAAAACCCGAGTATTAGGTTGCTGTTGCGGTGGGTAGGAACTTTTTTCTCCGTCAGATGGTGTGTCCCAAATTTTTGTGGTAGAATTTACTTGTACATATCTATCCTCAAACATATATTTATAGGCAAAAGTTGCTGAACCAATGAGGACTGACAGTAAAAACACTATTATAAGTGTGTAAATTATACTTCTATTTTTTTTGCGGCGTCTTCGTGGGGCCATATAATCATCTCCTCGTTGTTTCAATTATACTATTTAAACTGTTAGCAGTTATTAACAATTGATTAATTTTATGTTACAAATTTGTAACATTTAGAGGAATTAATTTTACTTTTGAGGTTTATTTTTAATTATTTTTGGTTTCCATATATGTAGACGTAGCAGGAATGACAAAGTTTCAAAAAACATGACAAATTATTAGTACTTTTACCATACGTCAAAAAGATTAAGTTTTTTAGTTATATAATATAAAAAGAAGATTATTAGGAGTATTATAATTCCTCCGACAAATCCAACAGATTGTTTAGGTATTAACAATGAGGAAGACAATACTATCCCTATCAGCATTATTGTAAACCATTCTTTTTTTGAAGATGAGGTATTTCCCATGATAGGTTTGTATTTTATAAATGTGTAGAGTATTATTATCCAGTTGAAAAATTGTACAAACCCTGTAGCGCTTGTTATATATTCGTAGACGTCCTTTGGTAGTATGTAAGAAAGAATAACTGCTATGAAAAGCCCAAAACTACTTAAGGCAAGAGCATATATGGGTACATCTCTTTTTGTTTTTTTGCTAGAAAAGTAGGAGCAAACCTGCTTTGTCCCAAAGAGTAGAGGACTTGTGTTACGGCATACATTGCGCCATTCATTGTAGTTAAAGCTGCCGTAAGTATTACAAAATTCATTATTGAAGCTATAAAGGGAATTTTGGTAAAGGACAAAAGTTTTATAAAAGGGCTTTCGGTAATGGAGATGGTATCCCATGGTATTATCATTAGTAATAGGGTTATTGAGGAAATGTATAATATTGTAAGAAATAAGACTATATATTTACGAGCTATTGGAGTATATTTTCGAGGATTTTTCGTTTTTACTGCTGACATTGCTACAACTTCTACACCGCCAAAGGGGATTAGTGACATGAGCATTGCACCTAAAAATCCTTTTATACCGTGAGGTGCAAATCCCCCATGAACATAGAGATTTTTAATTCCCATAGTAGGAGTCTTTGCAAAAAAGCCCATTAGTGTAAGGATCCCTACTATGACTATAATAAATAAAGCCACTATTTTTATAGTAGAAAACCAGGATTCAATTTCTCCAAAGTTTTTCGTTCCCGTTAAATTGATAGTTATAACTAAAGCGGAATATATAAGAGAAAAAATCCATAAGGGTACTTTAGGAAACCAATATTTTGTAAATATAGATGATGCAGTTACTTCACTGGACATGATGAAAACTCCTGCTGTCCAGTACACCCAGCCGCTCAAAAAACCTCCAATATCTCCCAAAGCTTCTTCTGCGTATACTCTAAAAGTTCCTTCTACCGGTTTATAAGTAATCATTTGTGACAGTGCATAAAAAACTTGTGACATGATAAAAGCTGATACAACGTAATTAAGTATAATAATAGGGCCGGCAGTATGAATTGCAATGCCACTGGCTAAGAAAAATCCTGCCCCCAAAATTCCTCCAACGCCGATAAGTACTAATTCGTTGACAGATAGTGCACCTTTTTCCATATTTACACCTCCACAAATTGTTAGTATTATTATTGGCAAATTAGTGTTAGCTTATTATTGCAAATTTAACTATTCTATAGTAAAATTCGATATTATAAATTGAAGGAGGTGCTACATGAAATACAAGACTTTCACAAAAAAAGAAAGGGTGCTCTTATATCTTTTGATATTATTGATTTATACAGTGCTTTTAGTGAGCTTTTTTAATGCTTTTATTGATGTAAACGAAAAAAGGATTCATGTATTTGATACTTTGCTTGAGTGGTTTTTATATGTTTTTTTAGTGATGGTATTTTCAGGATTTTTGCTATCTTTGGCTAATTCTTTTCACGAGTTAAATGAAGACCGGTTGATATTGAGATTTGGAATTTTAGGATTTATGCATATAAGATATAGTGATATATCTGCGATTTCAGAGTATAACGAAAAAGACATTCCTTTTGGGAGAATGCGTATTTTGAAAAATACTTGTTATATGGCTTTTGCTAAAAGAAGTCTTGTTAAGATAGAATTAAAAAAGAAAGTTCGAGTATATTATTTATTCTTTTTCAAAAGATGGGTAGATACTGCTATTTTTTCTGTGGATAAAAGAGAGGAATTTATAAAAGAGTTAAATAAGAAAGCAGGGAAAATGCCTTAATAAGCAATTTCCCTGCTTTAAATTACTTTCCATCCATTGATTGCAAGATATTTTATACCTAAAATACTTTTAAGTTCAATTGTTAGATTTTCTAATTCCCTTTCATATATTATTTTGTCTACGTATACGTTAATTCTGTCAACTCCTACAATATAGTATTTTTCTTGATTTTTTGGAATACCAATAAATATTTCTGGGGGGAGGTTAGGCTCTATACAGCAATTTTGGATGTCATGATATTTAATGGATATATTGCCGCCTTTTTTGAGTATATATTCTTTTGCAGCTTTAGTGATTTTCAAATAAAACACCCCGTTTCAAAATCTACTTTAATTAAATACACTTGCTTTAATTGCCTCTTTTGTGAGTTTTCCTTTTTTGAGCCATCCATACCATTTTACTACAGAATCTATTATAATGGTGATTGCTAGTAGTATTATTGTAATTGAAAGCACCACAAGTAACATGTTACCTTTTGGAAGGTAATTGGTGACTATATTTAAGTATGCAGCGTATAATGTAGTTGTAGCCATAAATATGAAGGGAATCAATGTTATCCACATGTATTGAGGTTTTCCTTTTTTAATGATGACAGTTGTTCCTAAGGCTAAAGCTATTGCTGCAAGTAATTGGTTGGAAGTTCCAAATAAAGGCCATATTGTTGAAATATTTCCAGTATATACTAGGTAACCCCATGCGAAAGATATTAAGAAGCTTGTAAAAATTATCCCTGGCCACCAATTTCTATCTCCTAAAGATTTGTATATTGCTCCACCTGCTTCTTGTAACAAATATCTTCCTATACGAGTGCCTGCGTCTATTGTAGTTAGAATGAATAATGCTTCAAATAGTATTACAAAATGATAGAGATATGCACTGAGATGCTCTAAAAAAGGAATTTTGGAGAAGATAAAGGTCATACCTACACCAAGAGTTACTGCACCACCTGGCCTTCCTGCTACATTTTCACCGACTAACTGAGATAAAACTGGTAAGTCTACGACTTTCATGCCCAACTTTTGGAAGACTTCAGGAGATACATTTATAGCAAAGTAATCAGCAGGGATTAAACTTGTTGCAGCTATTAACGCCATCATTGCAACAAAACCTTCTGCTAACATTGCTCCATAAGCTATAGGCAGTATATCTTTTTCGTTTTTTATCATTTTAGGCGTTGTTCCAGATGACACAAGAGAATGAAAACCAGATATGGCTCCGCAGGCTATTGTTATAAACACATAAGGCCATACTTTTCCAGGGATTATAGGACCTCCTCCTGCGACAAATTGTGTTACAGCAGGCATTCTTATTTCAGGATTTACGATTATAACTCCTATTGCAAGAAGAAGCATTACACCTAATTTCATATAAGTGCTCAAATAATCCCTGGGCACTAACAAAAGCCACACGGGTAATACTGCCGCAATGAAACCATAACTAGCCAATATTACAGTCATTTCTTTTTGGCTAAATGTTAAATAACGAGCTAAAGCTGTGTGTTCAATATAAGGTCCTGCCACAACGGACAATATCAAAAGAGTCACACCTATTATTGTTGCTCCTTTTACATCGTCAGGTCTAATCCATTTCATGTATATTCCCATAAAGATTGCTATAGGAATTGTGGCAGCAACTGTAAATGTTCCCCATGGGCTGTTGTATAAGGCATTTACTACAACAAGTGAAAGACCTGCCAGTGTAATTATAATTATTAAAAGGACGGCTATAGCGGTTGCTACTCCTGATACTTTACCTACTTCTTTTCTGGTAATGTCTATTATAGAAGATCCATCATGCCTTACAGAAGCGAAAAGTATTACCATGTCGTGAACTGCTCCTGCTAGTACTGCGCCAATTAAAATCCACAAAGCTCCTGGCAGATAGCCAAATTGTGCAGCAAGTACCGGTCCTACAAGAGGTCCTGCACCGGCTATTGCAGCAAAATGATGTCCAAAAAGGACCCATTTGTTAGTTGGAACGTAGTCATAGCCATTTTCCAGTCTATAAGCAGGTGTTGTCCTGTTTTCATCAAATGCCAGAACTTTGGCAGCGATGAAGGCGCCATAGAACCGGTATGCTAAAGCGTATACACTTGCTGTTATGATAACTAAAACTAGACCGTTCATTGAATATAACCCCTCCTGTAATAAATTTCAATTATAAGTTTAACACAGATTTTAAACGATTTCAGTCAATTTGAAATGAAAAGAAGAAATTAAACTATGAAAAGAAATATATATAGATAAAAAGAAATGACAGGGTTAATTATCCCTGTCAAGACCCAGCAAAAGTTTTAGTTCTTTTATTTGAGATTTGCCTACAGGTATTTGGGTTTTTTTGTTGTCATCCATTACCACCCAGTAAGTGCCTTTGAACCAAGGCAATATTTCTATTATTTTATTTAAGTTAACAATGTAACTTTTTTGAACCCTAAAAAAGGCATTTTCTTTAAGCTTTTCTTCAAGGCTTTTTATCGTTCCTTTGTATATAAAATTGTCACTTTTAGTTTTTACCATAACATCTCCTTCATAGGCTTCTGCAAAAATTATTTCATCTAAATCGATAAGTTTTATTCTTCCATTTTTTTCAACAGCTAATTTTTCTATTTTTTTGTTTTCGAATTCTAAGGAGGGATTATATTGTCGTTTCCATTCCATATCTTTATAAAAGGTTCTTATTTTTTCTAATGTCTTATATAGCCTATGCTGACTTATTGGTTTTAAAAGATAATCAAGGGCTCCTATTTCAAAAGCTTCTATTGCGTGCATATCATAAGCGGTTACAAAAACCACATAAGGCAGTTTCCCGACAGAAGATATATGTTTTGCTACATCGGAACCGTTTATTTTTGGGATGTTTATGTCGAGAAATACTACTTCAGGCTTTAACTCTTCTATCAATTTTAGCGCTGAAAGACCGTTGTCAGCCTCTCCTACAATTTCTATGTCTTCATACTCACTAAGAAGATATTTGAGTTCATCTCTTGCAGGTGGTTCGTCGTCAATAATTAACGCTTTCAATTTCTTCATATACATCATCCCTTTTTAAGTAAGCTTTGGGTATTTTAAAAGAAACTTTTGTACCAATCTTTTCTTCGCTTTTAATTACTAGAGAACATTCTTTACAAAATATAGTAGTAAGCCTTTCATTTACATTATAAAGACCAATTCCTGCTCCATTGCCAAAACCTTTTCTCAAAAGATTTTGTTGGTCTTCTTGTTTTATTCCTATTCCATCATCTTCTACACAAAAGCTAATGTAGTCTACTTTGTCTTTTATTTTTATTTTGATAGTTCCACCATCACCTTTCGGGAGGATACCGTGTTTTACGGCATTTTCAACTATTGGCTGAAGGGTAAAAGAAGGCATGTAATAGGACAGTACATTTTCATCAATGTCTTGTTCTATGTTTAGTTTATCTCCAAAACGAGCTTTTTCTATATATAAGTAAGCATTGATATTATTTAACTCTTGCTCAATAGTGACATACTTTCCTACATTTTTTAAATTGTGTTTAAAATATTCACTTAAATTTATTAAGAGTGCTCGCGCTTCATCAGGTTTTGTTCTTATAAAAGATATGACAGTATTTAAAGCATTAAACAAAAAGTGAGGATTAATTTGAGCTTGTAAAGCGTTAAGTTTTGCTTCAGTAGCTAATTTTCTCTGATATTCTGCATCAGCAATTTCTAATTGATAAGATATTAAATGTCCTAACCCTTTTGCAAGCTCAATTTCTGTATTTGAGATGACATTATTTCTCGATTTATTTCCTCCTTTGTAGAGTTTTAATGTTCCTACCACTTTATCGTACTTAAAAAGAGGCACAATTACAGCAGAGGATAAAGGACAATCCTCATGGGAACATCCGATTTCTTCTTTTGATTTGGCTATGCGGATTTTTCTAGTTTTTAAAACTTCTTTTGTCGCTTTTGTGAGTACTGGTGTACCAGGTTTATGGTGGTCTGAAGCGATACCTACGTGGGCTAAAATTTTCTTTTTGTCAGTTAATGTAACAGCTGATACATTTGTGGAATTATATATTATTTCTGCTGTTTTTTGTGCCGATTCTTCATTTAATCCCTTTCTTAAGTATGGCAGAGTTTTGGATGCAATTTCAAGGGCGATTTTTGCTTGCATGGCAGAGATTTGTTCTTTTTCATCGAAGACCGATTTAATTATTATCATAAATATAGCTATACCTGTTGCATTGACTATCATCATAGGTAATCCTATAATATCTACCAATTCTAAAGCTTGGGAAAAAGGCTTGGCAGTTGTTAAAATGATTAACATTTGTACAGCTTCACCTATAAATCCTGCTACAAATGCCAATTCCCAAGGGACATGTTCCCCTTTATAATATTTTCTTATAAGTCCACCAGAAAATCCTTCTAAAATAGTAGATACGCCACAAGACATTGCTGTAAAACCACCTAAGAAAAATCTGTGAACTCCTGCTATTAAACCTGCACCTAAACCTACTAAAGGGCCTCCTATTAAGCCTGCTACCATTGGACCTACCACTCTTGAGTTTGCAATAGCGTCTTTTATAGGTACACCGACGTAAGTTCCTGCAATACCTATTACCCCAAAGATGACCATGGTCAAAAGAAGGTCTTTTTTTGTAACGCGACTGTTATAGATTATTTTTTTGAAAAATTCTGCCTTAGAAAGCACAAAAGCTAGAAGAGCTATTATGCTAAACCTTTCTGCAAGTATTATCAGAAGCTCATACATATTTGTTCACTCCATTATCAAAAATTTTCTAAATTAGAAGGATAAAGTAATCAGCATGTCGTATTATTAATATATATCTTAATTATATTTATTCTACAGAAATAACTTTTTTCCTGCAACACATATTTTCCATATATTGCATCTTAATATTTGGGAACAAGTTTTATTTTTTTACGTCTAAATTGAATGAAAGGGAGGTTAGAAGGTGGGACAGGAGGAGTTGTTGGAGAGGGCAAAAGCTGGAGATGTGGAGGCTTTTGAGATTTTAGCAAGTAGCTATCAGAAATACATATATAATGTTATTTTAAGGACTGTTGGGGACAAAGAGGAGGCCTTAGACCTTACTCAGGAAACGTTACTTAAAGCGTATTTAAATATAAAAAAATTTAAGGGGAATAGCAGTTTCAGGACATGGCTTTATAGAATTGCTATAAACTGTGCTATGGATTATTTAAGAAAAAGAAATATAGGAAAAAATTACTTTAAACAAATGGAAGAATTTAAAAATGAAGTAAAAAATTTTAAAACCCCTGAAGAGGTGGTAGATAAAAAATTAACTGCAGAAATGATAATGAAAGAAATAAACAAACTCCCTGTTGATTATAAAGTTGTTTTGATTTTAAGAGACGTAGAAGGTTTAAACTATGAAGAAATATCCAAGATATTGAATTTGAACCTAGGTACTGTAAAGTCCCGCTTATGGCGAGCAAGAAACCTTTTGAAGGAGAGGGTAAAGTCTTTGCCAGAATTTTTATCATTAGAAGAAAGGAGGCAGCTATGATGGATTGCAAAAAGGTGCTTAAGCTTATCCCACAATATATAGACGGTGAATTGGATGAAGCCCAAAAGAAAGAATTTGAAACTCATCTAGAAAACTGTGAAAGTTGCAAAAAGGAATACCAACTGGAAAAAAAGATAATAGAAAATTTAAAAAATATGCCTCCTTTAGAACTTCCTGAAGATTTTAATAAAAAAATACATGAAAAATTGGTTTACCAGAAAAATATTTTAGAGAAGAAAAAAGAAAGGTTAAAAAAGACGTTAACAGTAGCAGTTATTGCAGCTTCTTTCATACTTATGACAGTATTTGTAGTAAATATTTTTAAATTTGATAAATCCTCACGAATAGAATCGAGTGCTCCTTTAAACAATATCAAAATGACTCAAAGTGCTGATTTGTCTAAAAAGGAAGGAATTAATAATGAAGTTAATATGTTTTCAATCACTGGTCAAAGAGGATTGCCAGCAGGAACTTCAAGGAAAATTACAAAAAATGCAACCATCTCCTTAGAAGTAGAAGATGTCAATGTATGTTATGATAAAGTGTTTAAATTGGTAAAAGAAGCAGAAGGCTTTATTGAAAGTTCTGATGAAACTGTATTTACCGATAATACCAAAAGGATAAATCTTGTTTTGAAGGTGCGGGAAGATAAATTTGAAAGTGTGGTTTCTCAGATTAAAGAATTTGGTAAAGTAACAGCTTTAAGAATAGATAGCAAAGACGTTACAGAGCAGTATTATGATTTAAAAGCAAGACTAAAAAACTTAGAAATAGAGGAACAAAAACTTCAAGACATTATGAATAAGGCTTCTACAGTCAAGGAAATGCTTGAAGTAGAATCCGAAATAAACAGGATAAGAAGCGATATAGAATCAATGAAAGAACAGTTAAAAGTATGGGAAAATCTTACGAGGCTAGGAACCATAAATCTTTCAATAAGACAGGTTTCCAAGGTTAAGAAACCTACGACTCTAGTTTCTTTTAAGGGAATCGGTAGAGATATAAAACAAGCTTTTATAAATAATGTAAATTTTTTAATATTTTTTATAAAGAAGCTGATAATAATATTGGCAATAGTTTTACCTTATGGTGCACTGGCTTTTATTGGGTATAAAGTGTATATCTATTTCAAAAAAAGAAGATGACAATTTACATCTTCTTTTTTTTGCGGTATATTAAAATACAAAGAAATAAAAATGGGAGTGATTTAATGTCTAAATTTTTAGTAATTGACGGGAGTAGCCTCATGTACAGAGCCTATTATGCCTTGCCAATGCTTACTACAAGTGAAGGATTACATACAAATGCCTTATATGGCTTTACTATGATGCTTATAAAACTTATTGAAGAGGAAAAACCTGATTATATAGCTATAGCTTTTGACAAAAAAGCTCCTACTTTTAGACACAAAGAGTATCAAGACTACAAAGCTACAAGACAAGCAATGCCTGAGGAACTTACAGAACAAGTAGACCTTTTAAAAGAAATTATAGATGGCTTTAATATAAAGACTTTAGAATTAGAAGGTTACGAAGCCGATGACATCATAGGTACTATTTCAAAGTTGGCAGAGGAAAAAGGAATGGAAGTGCTTGTAGTTACAGGAGATAGGGACGCGCTTCAATTAGTTTCAGATAAAGTGAAAGTTAAGATTTCTAAAAAGGGTATAACTCAGATGGAGGAATTTGACGAAAAGGCTGTTTTAGAAAGATATGAAATAACTCCTCAGCAATTTATTGATTTAAAAGGGTTAATGGGGGATAAATCTGATAATATCCCAGGGATACCTAATATAGGAGAAAAAACAGCGATTAAACTTTTAAAAGAATTTGGCAGTGTTGAAAATTTGCTCCAAAATCTTTCTCAACTCAAAGGTAAGATAAAGGAAAATATAGAAAATAATAAAGAATTAGCTGTAATGAGTAAAAGACTTGCAACTATAAAAAGAGACATTCCTATTGAGATAGATTTTGAGGAATATAGAGTAAAAGACTTTAATGAGGAGAAGCTTTTGGAGCTTTTTAATAAATTAGAATTCTTTAGTTTGATTGATAACATAAAGAAAAAAATAACGTAGAGATTGTAAATAATCATAAAGTTCAAAAATGGTCAAAAGTAGATATAAGAAAATTAATAACTTTATTGCAAGACAGCAGAAATATTGCTTTTTATCCACTAATTTATGAAGGGGAAATAAAGAAAATAGCTTTTTCTTTTGGAGAGGATACTGTTTATATTGATGTTTTTCAAATAGAAGATTTAAAAGAGATTTTTGAAAAAGAAGAGTTTGAATTTACAACCCACGAAATAAAAGATTTTTTAGTTAAACTCTCTTATAAAGGAATAGAGTGTAAAAGCAAGTACATAGATACTGCTATAATGGCTTATCTTTTAAATCCTTCTGAGTCTAACTATGATTTGGACCGCGTGCTGAAAAAATATTTAAAGGTGGATGTTCCATCTTATGAAGAGGTATTTGGCAAAGGTAGGGATAAAAAGAAGCTTGAAGAAATAGGGGAAGATATACTTGCAGATTACATTTGCAGTAGATGTGTACATCTATTTGATTTAAGAGAAAAGTTGATGAATTTTATTGAAGAAATGGACATGAAAAAACTTTTATTAGAAATAGAAATGCCTCTTGTAGAAGTTTTAAAATTAATGGAAGTAAGTGGTTTTACATTAGATAAAGAAGTCCTAAAAGAGCTTTCACAAAAAATAGATGATAGAATAGCAGAAATACTAGATAAAATTTATAAAGAGGCAGGGTATCAATTTAATGTAAATTCCCCTAAGCAATTAAGTGAATTTTTGTTTGAAAAGTTAAATTTACCAGTAATAAAGAAAACAAAAACAGGATATTCTACAGATTCTGAAGTTTTAGAGCAATTAGTTCCTTATAATGATGTTGTCAGTGATATAATAGAGTATAGGCAACTTACAAAACTTAAATCTACTTATATAGACGGATTTTTGCCCCTCATGGATGAAAACAATAGAGTACATTCTAATTTTAAGCAAATGGTCACTGCTACAGGCAGAATAAGCAGTACCGAGCCGAATCTACAAAATATACCTATAAGAGAAGAGTTTGGCAGACAAATTAGAAGAGCTTTTATTCCGCGGACTAAAGATGGGTATATTGTCTCGGCTGATTATTCTCAGATTGAACTAAGGGTTTTAGCACATGTTTCGGGGGATGAGAAGCTAATAGAATCTTTTATGAATAACGAAGATATACATTTAAGAACAGCTGCTGAAGTTTTTAAAGTCCCAATGGAAAAAGTTACACCTGAAATGAGAAGAGCGGCAAAAGCCGTAAACTTTGGTATAATATATGGCATTAGCGATTATGGGCTTTCTCGAGACCTTAAAATATCAAGAAAAGAGGCAAAAGAGTATATAAATAATTATTTTGAAAGATACAAAGGAGTAAAAGAATATATTGAAAAAATAGTGCGATTTGCAAAAGAAAATGGCTATGTGACTACAATAATGAACAGAAGAAGATATATTCCTGAGATAAACTCAAGAAATTTTACTCAAAGGTCGCAGGCTGAGAGGTTAGCAATGAATGCTCCAATACAGGGAAGTGCGGCTGATATAATAAAAATGGCAATGGTTAAAGTTTATGAAGATTTTAAAAAATTGCAGTTAAAGTCTCAACTTATATTGCAAGTGCACGATGAGCTTGTAGTAGATACGTATAAAGATGAAGTAGAAATTGTAAAGAAAATATTGAAAGAAAATATGGAAAATGTGATAAAACTAAAAGTCCCTCTTGTTGTTGAAATTGGTATAGGGCCCAATTGGTTTTTAGCCAAGTGAGGTGTACAAAAATGCAAGTAATTGGACTTACTGGCGGTATTGCATCAGGGAAAAGCACTGTTTCTAAGCTTTTAAAGAAGATGGGTGCTGTGATTATTGATGCAGATATTGTATCGAGAGAAATAATGGTAAAAGGAACAGAAACATATAATAAAATTGTAGAATATTTTGGAAAAGAAATTTTAAAGGAAGACGGAGAAATTGACAGAAAAAAATTGGGTAATATTGTGTTTGCTGACAGAAGGAAGCTTAAAAAATTAAATGAAATTACTCATCCTATAATAATAGAGCGGATAAAAGAAAAAATAGAAGAAGAAAGAAAAAAAAATCAGCAAAAGGCTATTGTATTAGATGCAGCTCTTTTAATTGAAATGAAACTTTATAAAATGGTAGATGAGGTTTGGCTAGTAGTAGTAGATTCAAAAACTCAAATAAAGAGGGTTATGGAAAGGGATAAACTTTCTTATAAAGATGCAATAAACCGAATAAAAAGTCAAATGCCTTTGGATGAAAAGATGAAGTACGCAGATTTTATAATAAACAATAGCAAAGATTTTAAAGCTATGGAAAAACAAGTTACACTATTTTGGGGAAGATTTGCAACATAAATCATAATATCGGAGGAGTTACTTTGAGGAAAAAAGTTGCGGTAATATTTTTGATATTAGTAGGTCTTTTGTTTACTTACGAGTTAAATACTCATTATTTTTTAAAAAAAATTTATCCTCTTAAATACCACAATTATGTAGTTTATTACGCAAAAGAGTATGGCGTAGACCCCTATCTTATTTTTGCTGTAATAAAAGTAGAAAGTAATTTTAAAAGTGATGCAATTTCTAGCAAAAATGCTATAGGATTAATGCAAATTTTACCAGATACTGGAAGATGGATTGCTAATAAAGTAGGGATAAAAAACTACAGCGATGATATGCTTTTTGAGCCTAAATACAATATTCAGATGGGGACATGGTATTTGACTTATCTTCTTAAAACTTTTAATGGAAATATACAGTTAGCTGTAGCAGCTTATAACGGAGGTAGTGGAAATGTAGATGCATGGCTTAAAGACAAGAGATTTTCCAAAGATGGGAAACAGCTACATGCTGTTCCTTATCCTGAGACAAATAGATATATAAAAAAGGTGTTAGCAGTTTATCAGATATATAAATTTATATATGAAACTAAAAGTTGATATGAATATACAAAAAAAGCTGAAAAATTGGTATAATAGTATCGTTAAAAAAGAAAATAAAAAGGGAGGACACAAATGAAACTATTAAAGCATTTAAAAGACTTAAATGAAGTAAAAATTGAAAAGGATAGGGAGTTTTTCTCAGCTACTCATGAAGAAATAAAAAATGCATGGACTACAGATGTGTATTTTTTAAGAACCCAGGATATTTTGTCATATCTTGGTGTACAAGATAAAATAGTCACAGCGGAGATATTTCCAAGAAAAAAAGGAGTTTTTGCAGGGTTACCAGAAGTAATGAGTTTACTTAAAGACAAAAATGTGGAAGTATGGTCTTTGGAAGAAGGGGACACTTTTGAAGCTAAAGATACAGTAATGAGGATAAAAGGGCCTTATAGTGAGTTTGGAATTTATGAGACGGCAATATTAGGAATTCTTGCAAGTTCTTCCGGTTGGGCAACAGCAGCAAGGGAGCTTAAAGAAGTTGCCAAAGACAAACCAATATTATGTTTTGGTGCAAGGCATGTACATCCAGCTGTGGCACCTGTGATGGAAAGGGCGGCTTTAGTAGGAGGGGCAGATGATGCCAGCTGTATTTTAGGTGCAAAATTAATGGGGAAAGACCCTAAAGGGACAGTACCTCATGCTGCTTTTTTGCTTGCAGGAGATACATTAGAAGTGGCGAAAGCTTACAGAGATATAACTCCCCTTGATGAAAAGATAACCATTTTAGTTGATACTTTTAAAGACGAAGTGGAAGAGGCTTTGAGGGTTGCTGAATTTTTAGGGGATAGATTATACGGAGTAAGACTTGATACTCCATCAGAAAGAGGTGGAGTTACACCTAGTTTAGTGTATGAACTAAGGCAAAGATTAAATCAAAAAGGATTTACAAATGTAAAAATTATAGTTTCTGGAGGTTTAAACCCAGAACGGGTAGCAGAACTTTCTGAAAGTGGAGCAGATGCTTTTGGAGTAGGAAGTTACATATCTGATGCTCAACCTATTGATATGACAATGGATATAAAAGAAGTGGAAGGAGTACCTATTGCTAAAAGAGGGAGAATTCCTGGAATTATCGAAAATAAAAAATTGAAAAAGATAAAATAGTTTTCGGAGATGATAGTTAATGAGAAAATTTATTATATTATCTTTCATTTTGATGTTTATTTTTACAGGATGCAAAACTACTCCGCAAAATATGGTAAATTTACCTCAAGCATCTGAGGACAAAACTAAGATTAAAGAAGAAAAGCCAGTAGAGGGTGGCACTTTAAGAGTAAATATTACTTCTTTTGATACATTAAATCCTTTTTTGAATGACAATGAGAGAGTAAGGCAAATGTTAAATTTGTCATTGGAAGGATTAGTTACCTTGGATAAAACTTTAAAACCTATTCCTCAATTAGCAGAAAACTGGCAGATAAATGGACTTAATATAAAATTTTATTTAAAAAAGAATGTTAAATGGCAGGATGGAGTAAGTTTTACAGCTAATGATGTAAAATTTACTTTTGATTCTTTTAAAAATAAGGATGTAAAAAGTCCTTATAGGGATATTCTCATTAACTATCTCTCCTCTTATAAGACAAATGGTGATTATGAATTTGAAGTTGTTTTAAATAAACCTGTTGCAAATCCAATAGCTTTGTTTACTTTTCCTATTCTAGCTGAGCACCAATATAAAGGTAAGGAAGATATTTTAAATAAAGATATTGTACCTATTGGTACAGGGCCATATAAGATATCTTCTTACAGCGTTGGCAGAGAAATTATTTTTGAAAGAAATCCTTATTATAGAGGCGACAAACCTTATATAGATAGTATAGTGTTTAAAATTGTGCCTGATGAAAATGCTATGATAACATCTTTTCAAAGCAAAGAAGCAGATTTTACTTTTTTAAGTGACATAGACTGGGATAAATACAAAGAGATTTCAAACGTAAATATTTATAAATACGTTATGCAAGATTATGTATTTATGGCCCCTAATTATCAAAAGCCAGCTTTGAAAGATTCAAATGTCAGGAAAGCGATGTGTTATGGAATAGATGTTGACAAAATTTTGAGAGATGTATATTTCAGTCATGGGTTAAAGTCATGTATTCCCGTTCGCCCTGATTCGTGGCTTTATAGCAATAAAATAGTATCTCATAATTACGATATAAAAGAGGCAAATAAAATATTAGAGGAAAGTGGTTGGAATTTAGTTAAAGGGATAAGGAGCAATGGAACTTATCAGCTCAAATTTGATTTGCTGGTAAATGCAAATAATCCATATTTGATTAAAGTTGCTCAAATTATAAAGAATAATTTAAAAGATGTAGGAATTGAAATAAACATTGTACCAAAAGATTGGAGCAATTTACTAAGTTCTGTATATTCGGGTAAATTTGATTTGGTGTTAATGGAGTGGAATTTAAGTTATAATCAAGATATGTCTACAATGTTTATGACAAAAGGCAAAGACAATTTTATGGGTTATAGTAATTCTAAAGTTGATGAAATATATAGTAGAATTTTTTATGATTCAGAAGAGAATTCTTTAAAAACAGATTATCAGGCTTTGGAACAAGTTTTTTTAGAGGAACAACCCATAATTGGCCTTTTCTATATTGAAGGAGCAGTTATGGCATATGACAATGTAAAAGTTGTGGACCCTACTGGATTTAATGTTTTTAACAATATAGAAAAATGGTATATCAAAAAATAGGTATTGACACTGACCTAAAAAGATTATATAATTCATAGTGTGACGAAATTAAATAAAGCGTGCGGTGGTGGCGGAACTGGCAGACGCGTACGTTTGAGGGGCGTATGGGGTTTCCCGTGTGGGTTCAAGTCCCACCCTCCGCACCATAAATAAAAGAGAAAAGAGGCGTTAAGCCTTTTATTTTTTTGTCACACAAATTATTAATTTTTTATAAAATATATTAAAAAAAGATTAAAAAATTTAAGAAAATGTAATGTAAACATTGACTTTGACTGTAGGATATGATAAGATAAGACAAAAGGACAAAATATGCAATCTTGCCGAATCCGAAAGGTACGGAGGAACCGCTTTTTGGGGTTAATCTGTAGCTTTAAGCTGCAGTAGGGATACCTTCTGTCCCGCACCCGACAGCTAACTCCGGAGGCAATAAAGGAAGGAGATTTGCAGTGGATCAGCGAATAGGAAAGATGATTTTTGGAATTTCTGTGTTTGGTGCGACGCTGATTGGTAGCTCTTTTTTGAACCCAGCGTTTGCGGAGGGATTGGGAGTTGGAAAGATTACAGGCAATTATGTAAATGTGCGGACTCAAGGAAGCTTATCAGGAAGTGTCATTGCCCGCTTAAATGGGAATGACACAGTGACTGTGTTAGATAAGGAAAACGGGTGGTACAAGATAAAGCTTTCTGATGGAAGAGAAGGATGGGTTTTTGGTGAATATTTATCCGTAAGAAATTCTTCTAATGTCTCAAGAGGAGATTCGGAAAAAGCAGCAAGTGTTGGTATAGTGACAGGTAGTTACGTTAATGTGAGAAGTGAAGCGGGTTTATCTGGCAGCGTTGTAGCACAGCTTGACAAGAATACTACAGTGAATGTGTTGGGTAAACAAAATGGGTGGTATAAAATAAAGCTTTCGGACGGAAGAGAAGGATGGATTTACGGAGAATACTTAGCAGTGAGGAGCTCTTCAAGTATCTCAAGGGGTGAAGTAGATAGGAGTTTGGTAGATAAGTTAATAGATTTTGCCAAGTCTTTTGTGGGGACTCCTTATGTCTATGGAGGTTCAACTCCAAAAGGATTTGATTGTTCCGGCTTTGTTCAATATGTTTTCAAGAATGTAGGTATTAATTTACCAAGAACGGCAAATGAGCAAGCTACTGCAGGAGAATATGTAAGCTATAACGATCTTCAACCAGGAGATTTGGTATTTTTTAAGACTTTAGGAAGTAGTTCAATAAATCATTCAGGAATATATATAGGTAATGGTGAGTTTATACAAAGCTCTTCAGGTAGAGGGAAGGTCATAATAAGTCCTTTAAACGAAGGGTATTATAAAGAACATTATGTTACAGCAAGAAGAATTATAAAATGACCTATGATAAAAAGAGTGCTCTAGAGAGTGCTCTTTTTTATATTGACTATTTTTATTCCTTGAGATATTATATAATACTGTATACGCGATATAGCCTATTTTATGGAAGGAGATACCTTATGAAATTTGTAAGAGAAGATGTAAGAAATATAGCCATTATTGCTCATGTTGATCATGGTAAAACTACTTTGGTTGATGCTATGCTTAAACAAAGCGGTATTTTTAGGGCAAATGAAAAGGTTGAGGAAAGGATCTTGGATTTTAACGATTTAGAAAGAGAAAGAGGTATAACAATTCTTGCTAAAAATACTGCTGTTAGATATAAAGATGTGAAAATAAATATAGTGGATACCCCAGGACATGCAGATTTTAGCGGTGAAGTAGAGCGAGTATTAAAAATGGTAGATGGAGTACTTTTGTTGGTAGATTCTTTTGAAGGACCTATGCCACAGACCCGTTTTGTATTAAGTAAAGCATTGGAACTGGATCTAAAACCTATAGTTGTCATAAATAAAATTGATAGGCCTGATGCAAGGCCTCAGGAGGTTATTGACGAAGTCTTAGATCTATTTATTGAATTAGGAGCAAATGATGACCAAATTGATTTCCCTGTTGTCTACACCTCTGCAAAAGAAGGTATAGCAAAATTAAGTTTAGAAGAAGAGTCTCATGACTTGAGACCTCTTTTTGATACGATTTTAGACTATATTCCTGCACCAATAGGAGATATTGAAGCACCATTACAACTTATAGTGACTACTTTAGATTATGATGATTACATTGGGAGAATTGCCATTGGAAAAGTAGTTAGAGGAAAAATAATTTCAGGGGAAGAAGCGGCTATATGTAAAAGAGATGGGTCAATACAAAAAGTTCACATAAATAATCTATATCAGTTTGAAGGACTAAAAAGAGTGCAAGTAGAAGAAGCAAGCTTGGGAGATATTGTGGCGGTTTCTGGCATAAGCGATATTGAGATTGGAGAGACCATTGCAGATAGAGATAACCCCGAGGCGGTAGACTTTGTTCGCATAGAAGAGCCAACAGTTTCTATGACTTTTAGTGTAAATACCAGTCCTTTTGCTGGAACTGAGGGTAAATACGTTACTTCAAGACATTTAAGAGAAAGGCTTTTTAAAGAGCTAGAGACAAACGTCGCATTGCGAGTTGAAGAAACAGATTCTACTGATTCTTTTAAGGTGTCTGGAAGAGGAGAGCTGCATCTTTCTATTTTAATTGAGACTATGAGACGGGAAGGGTATGAATTACAGGTTTCTAAGCCTACAGTGATTTTTAAAGAAATAAATGGAGTAAAAATGGAACCTATTGAACTTTTGACAATAGATATTCCTGAAGAATATATGGGAGTTGTGATGGAAAAATTAGGACCGAGAAAAGCTGAATTGATGGATATGCACACATTAAAGCCAGGAACTATAAGGCTTAAGTTTAAAATACCTACACGAGGCTTAATAGGGTATCGGTCTGAATTTTTAACAGATACAAAAGGAAATGGCATAATGACCTCTGTCTTTTATGATTATGCACCTTACAAAGGAGACATTCCTTCTCGTACGAGAGGCGCTCTTGTAGCTTTTGAGACGGGGGTTGCGACAACTTATGGCCTTTACAATGCTCAAGAGAGAGGGACACTTTTTGTAGAGCCAGGTACAAAAGTGTATGAAGGGATGGTTGTGGGAGTTAATTCAAGAAGTGGAGATATTGATGTCAATGTATGTAAGAAAAAACATGTGACAAATTTAAGGTCTGCAACGGCGGATGAGGCTTTGAGGCTATCTCCTGTAAAAAAAATGTCCTTAGAAGAAGCATTAGAGTTTATAGATAATGATGAATTAGTGGAAGTTACTCCTCAAAGCATTAGAATACGAAAAAAGATTTTGGATTCACAACAAAGATATAAAAATGCAAAATATAATCGAGTAGGAGCTGAATAATTATTTTATTCAGCGTCCTCTCACACCACCGTACGTACCGTTCGGTATACGGCGGTTCATTAGGAATTATGTACAATTCTTAGTACATCATTTCTTCCATCCCTTGACGCCGATGATATACTATGCACTTCCGTTGTCTTTTGAAATTCCCTTTCTCTATCCAACGGATAGCCTCTTTGTTGAGTTGTCTGCAGTCTTCGCATATCTCTCGAGTTCATAAGATTTCCGAAACCTCCTAATGTTCAGTCCTTCCTTATCTATTCATGTCTAGATAAGTACTATGACCTCTGCTGACTTCTCAAGGTTCAGCCATACATCACTGTATGGGTTGTCACTTCATATTTTACTTCCATGACTTATCCTTGAGACCTCCCCGGGTAAGAACGATTGCTTTCATCTCATATATCTGCCAGATTTACTGTATGGGATTCGGGTAGTGTTGGACTTTGTTTTGATGTGCAAACTCATCCATCCCAATTCAGCCTCTTATCTGGTTCTTGTTCATCAGACCGAGATTTTGCCTTAAGCTTCCTTCAGATTCCACCTCACGATGGACACCCTTGCTCTCGGCTAGTGGTTCCCACTACCAAGCCCACAGCGGACTTTCACCGCCTAGCTATCGCCCATGCCGGGCGCACACAAATAAGGGAGCCTTTTTGGCTCCTTTATTATTTATTATATAAGTCATTTAAAATTTTGTTTATATAATTTATAGTTTCTTGGTAAGGGGGAATACCTTGATATTTTTCTACTGATTGAGGACCAGCATTATATGCAGCTAATGCTAATCTTATGTCATGGTAAGTATCCAACAAATTTTTTAGGTATCTTACTCCTCCATCTATATTTTGAGAAGGGTCAAAAGGATTGGATACATTTAATTCCTTTGCAGTTGAAGGCATAAGCTGCATAAGTCCCATCGCTCCTGCAGAAGAAACTGCGAATGGATTAAAATTAGACTCTGCTTTGATGACCGCTCTGATGAGATTTGCATCTACATTATATTTTTGACTGGCCCGTTGTATTAAATCTTCAATTTGTTGTAAATTTGTATTTTTTGATGGCGCATTATTACTCACATTTCCTGAATTGTATTGTTGATTTTCTATAGCATTGTTTAAAACTTCAGCAAAAGGTTTATCAGTGTTAAATATTTTTATATTAGCAGGGAGTCTGCTTTGAATTTCGCGAAATTTATTTTCAATTATTTGATTTACAATATTTGTCAATTCAATCCCTCCTATAATATATAATTCGACAAAATTCTTCTAAAACCTCTTTTAAAAGTGCAAATTAGTAAAAAAGTCCTATTAAAATTTTTAAAGGATTTTTTAAAGGAGTATAGTATAATATAAGTAAAGGTTTATGGTAAGGGTTGATAAAGAGATGAAAAACGAAAGAATGCTGGAAGTTTTAATTGTTGTATTAATAATTCCTCTAGTTTCTCTTTTAGCAGGTTATTTCATTTCAAAAGATATTGTAGAGCCTAACATTTCAAAAACAAATGACAGTGATAATCTTAAAGAGATGGTTGTTAAAGGAATTGACTTGTTTGAAGTTGTTTTAGGCAGCTATTCAGATTTTGATACTGCAAAGTATCAGGATGATTTAATGAAGATGAAGGGAGTTTATTCCTTTGTTAGTAAAGATTCTGACAAATATTTGTTAATAGGTGGAATATTTTTAGATAGAGAACAAGCTGCTTTATTTTCTTCTTCCTTAAAGTCTCAAGGCATTTCCAGTGAAGTATATGTAAAAAGAGGGCCTTCTATAAAAATTGCATATGACAAGAAATTAACATCAGAAATGGATGTTTTTATGAACAAATTACAAGATTTTCAACAAATTTTTGATTATATGTCGGCTCTTTCTTATAAGGCTTTTAATGACAAATTAGAAAAACAAGAATTAGAGCAATTAAAGAGAAAAGTAGATAGTTTTAAAAATAGTAAGGAGGATTTTGGAAAAGAAGAAGTGACAATACTAATACAAAAGACGATAAAAATTGTCGATAAAGTAACAAATGATATTAAAAAAATTGAAATATCAGCTGCTTTAGAAGATGGGAATACCTTTAGTTTATTGCAAGAAAGTTTATGGCAATCTTGCGAAGAATATAATACCTTTTTAAAGACAATTGTTACGCAGAACCAATAATGAGGTGTTAAGGTATGAAATTAAAAGAGGTAAAAGAAATTTTAAATGCAGAAGTTATGGTAGGGGAAGAAAAATTAGAAGAAGAAGTGTTTACTGCCTGTGGAGCAGACTTGATGAGTGATGTTTTGGCCTCAAAGGACGAAAAGGCTGTGCTTTTGACAGGGCTTACTAATGTGCAGGTTATAAGAACTGCAGAAGTAGTGGGAGATATTAAATGTATAGTGTTTGTAAGAGGTAAGACTCCGGGAGAGGACATATTGGAACTTGCTAAAAAAGCAGGACTTGTGATAATGAAAACAAGACATCCTCTTTATATTGCCTGTGGCCTTTTGTATTCTAATGGCCTTACTTGTAGAAGTGGTGAATGAAATGGTACTTTATAGTTTAGATTTTGATGTTAAAGCGAGAGATTTTGATTCTGCAGGAGAGGTTTCCAGCAATTTGAGAGCAGTGTTAAAACAGCTTTCCTTAAATCCAGATGTTGTAAGGAGAAGTTGCATAGCTTGTTATGAAGCAGAGATGAATATAATAATTCATTCTTATGGAGGTCACATGAAAATAGAAATTTTTGGCGATAAAATACGCATAACTGCAGAAGACACAGGTCCTGGAATAGAAGACATTGAACTTGCCATGAAAGAAGGATATTCTACTGCTCCTGAAGAGATAAGGGAAATGGGATTTGGAGCCGGCATGGGGCTTCCTAATATGAAGGAAAATTCGGATTTCATGGAGATAAAAAGCAGTAAAGAGGGAACAACTGTGGTGATGGAAATTTTATTTAAGTAGGTGATAAAATGTCATATTTTCACTCTGTGACATTAGATAAGGATAGATGTAGAGGGTGTACTAATTGCATAAAAAGATGTCCTACAGAGGCAATAAGGGTAAGAGATGGGAAAGCAAGGATTATAAATGAAAGGTGCATAGATTGTGGTGAATGTATACGTGTGTGCCCATATCATGCTAAATTGGCGGTAACTGATAGTTTGGATATGATGAAAAATTTTAAGTACAAGATTGCACTTCCTGCTCCTTCTTTATATGGACAATTTAGGGATTTAACTATTAATCAAATATTGAGTGCTTTACTGGATATAGGATTTGATGAGGTTTTTGAAGTAGCATATGCTGCTGAAATTGTTTCTAAGTTTACGCGGGAAGCATTGGCAAAAGGGAATTTAAAAAAGCCAGTTATATCTTCTGCTTGTCCTGCTGTTGTGCGACTTGTACAAATCAAATTTCCTTCTTTGATTGATAATTTATTGGATATATGTTCTCCTATGGATACTGCGGCAATATTAGCGAAAAAGGAGGCAATTAAAAAGACGGGACTAAATGAAGAGGAAATAGGAGTTTTTTTCATTTCCCCTTGTGCTGCAAAAGTGACAAGTGGGAAAAATCCTATTGGTATAGAAAAATCCAAAATTGATGGGGTTTTTTCTATGAAAGAAATATATGGCCTAATCATTGAAAAAGCTAAGACTACTGTTGTCAGAGATTTAAGCAAAGCTTCTATGATAGGTGTTGGATGGGCAAACTCTGGTGGAGAAGCATTTGGTACTTTTACAGAAAATAGTATTTATGTAGACGGGATACACAATGTTGTAGATGTTCTAGAAGAGATTGAATTAGGAAAATTGAACGATTTAGACTTTTTTGAAGGGCTTGCATGTATCGGTGGGTGTATTGGTGGACCTTTGACTGTTGAAAATAATTTTGTGGCCAAAAACAGAATAAGAAAACTGACGGAAAAACTTCCCAAAAGAGAAGAGCCTATGTTTGATGAGAAAGATATTGATTTTGAAGAGGTGAAATGGAAAAAGAAAATAGAAAAAAGTGAAGTTATGAAGTTGGACAAAGATATTTCTAAGGCGCTCGAAATGATGAAACAAATAGACACACAATACAAAGCCTTACCAGGACTTGACTGTGGATCTTGTGGTTCACCTACTTGTAGGGCATTGGCAGAAGATATAGTGAAAGGTTATGCTACGGAATATGATTGCATTTTTATATTAAAAGACAAAATAAAAAATTTGTCTCAAGAATTAAATGAACTTGCAGGTAAAATTCCTCCAGTTTTAAGTGAGGGAAAGGAGTGAAATGTTATGAGGATAAAAGTAGCTGATCTTGTCAACAGAGGATTTAAATTAGTTGCAGGGGGCAACGGAATTGACAAAGAAATTGAGGGGGTGTATATATGCGACCTTTTAAGTTGGGTTATGGCCCATGCAAAAGCAAAGAGCGCCTGGATAACAATTCAAACTCATGTAAATATCGTAGCAGTAGCTTTGTTGGCCGAAATAAGTTGTATAATAATTCCTGAAGATGCGAAATTAGATGAAGAAGCTAAGAAAAAGGCTGATGAAGAAGGCATCCCTATATTAAGTTTTACAGGGACTTCTTATGAAGCGGCAATAACTTTGTACGAGATGATGAAATGATGCTTTATTATGATTTGCACATTCATACGGCTTTATCCCCTTGCGCTTCTGATGATATGACTCCTAACAATATTGTCAATATGGCTTCTATAAAAGGACTTGATGTAATAGCTATAACAGACCACAACAGCGCAAAAAATGTGAAAGCTGTGTATAATCTTGGATTAAAAAAAGGCTTGATAGTAGTGCCTGGTATAGAGGTACAGACAAGAGAAGAGGTTCACATACTTTGTTATTTTTATTCAGTAGATGAATGTGCAAAATTTAGTGAAATTATTAACGAAAATTTGATAAAAATTAAAAATGAAAAAACAATCTTTGGGAATCAATTTGTAATGGATGAAGAAGATAATGTTATAGAAGAAATAGATTACTCATTGTTAATTTCGTCAAATTTGAGCATTAATGAAATTTTTGAATACATGGAGGGCAAGGGGGTAGCAGTCCCTGCCCATGTAAATCGGCCTTCCTATAGCATTGTATCAAATCTTGGATTTATTCCTAATATTAAAAATTTAACAACAATTGAGATATCAAAAGGTATTGTGACAGAAAATTTTTTACACTCATATCCTGAATATGGAAAATATAAAATTATAAGGTCTTCGGATGCTCATTATTTAGGAGATATTTCTGAAAGAGAAGAATTCCTACCATGCGAGTTTGGATTAAAAAGCATTGTAGATTGGCTTTATGGCTAATATTTTTTGGAATCCTACTAAATTAGTTGGGATTATCAGAAAATAAAAATTTTTTATAAAAACTTGTTAAAAATTTAATAAAGTTATGATATAATATTAACGAATAGTGAACAAAAAGTTTACAAAAGATATGGGATATGAAATTTTTAATTCACAAGGAGGGAAATAAATGGAGACCTTATACCAAAAATTCGGTAAAGAGAAAGTAGAGAGGTTTAAAAAGGCTTTAGAGGAATTAAAAAATATCCCTGGCTCTTTGATTGCAATTATGAATGAGGCTCAAGAAATTTTTGGATATCTTCCTATTGAAGTTCAACTTTATATTTCAAAAGAAATGAATGTGCCTTTGACAGAAATATTCGGAATAGCTACTTTTTATTCAAGGTTTACCTTAAAGCCTTCGGGTAAATACAAGATCAATTTGTGTATGGGAACAGCTTGTTATGTAAGAGGAGCTGCAATGGTATTAGGAAAAATAAAAGAGAAATTGGGAATTCAAGTAGGCGAAACAACTCCAGACGGGAAATTTTCTTTAGAACCTACTAGGTGTCTTGGAGCTTGCGGCTTGGCTCCTGTTATGATGATAAATGGTGAAGTTTTTGGAAGATTAACTCCTGATGATGTGGATGAAATATTAAGTAAATTTGAGTAAGAGTTTGATTGTTATGAAAGAATTAGCTCTTTATATATTAGATTTGTCACAAAATAGCATAAGAGCAGGAGCAAAAAATATTTATATTGAAATAAATATAGATACTTCAAAAGATATGCTTAAAGTATCTATAGAAGATGATGGATGTGGAATGAATGAAAAATTTCTAAAAAAAGTCACAGACCCTTTTATAACCACAAGAAAGGAAAGAAAAGTAGGACTTGGAATTCCGCTCTTTAAGGAGCTTGCCCAGCTGTGTGAAGGAAACTTTGAGATTTTTTCTGAAGAAGGGAAAGGAACCAAAATAATAGGTACTTTTAAGCTTTCAAGTATAGACCTTGTTCCAATAGGAGATATGGCTTCAACAATTGTATCTTTGATATTATCTGCACCAGAGGTCGACATTGTGTATAAATACAGCAAAGATGGCTATGAGTTTTTGTTTGATACTAAAGAACTCAGAAAAGTGCTAAAAGAAGTCAGTTTAAATGATATTAAGGTATTAAATTGGATAAAGGAATATGTAAAAGAGAATATGAAAGGTGATATGGAGGTGTAATAATGAAATCTATAGAAGAATTAGAAAAAATCAGGAAAGAGACATTGGAAAAAATAAATTTGAGAAAAGATAGGTCAGGCATAAGGATTGCCGTTGGAATGGCTACTTGTGGTATTGCGGCAGGAGCAAGGCCTGTCATGATGGCGATATTAGATGAGCTCAGTAAAAGGAATGTGACTGATGTAATTGTCACAGAGACTGGTTGTATAGGTATGTGTAAACTAGAACCTATTGTAGATGTTTATGTTCCAGGACAAGAAAAAGTAACCTACGTAAAGGTTGATGAGAAAAAGGCAAGACAAATAGTTGTTGAACATGTTATAAATGGTCATCCAATCAGAGAATGGACTATTGAAAATTACGAATAGAGGAGGGGAAATAGCATGCTTTATAGGTCACACGTAATGGTATGTGGTGGTACCGGATGTACATCTTCAGATTCTGATAAAGTAGCAGAGCGTTTTACAGAGGAAATAAAAAAGGCTGGTCTAGATAAAGAAGTATTAGTTGTTAGGACAGGATGCTTTGGTCTTTGCGAATTGGGACCAGTTGTTGTAGTGTATCCTGAAGGAGTTTTTTATAGCAGAGTTAAACCTGACTATGTTCCTGAAATTGTAGAGGAGCACTTGCTAAAAGGAAGACCTGTTAAGAAATATCTCTATGGAGAAAGCGTAACGGAAAAAGCTATAAAGCCATTGGAAGAGACTCCTTTCTTTAGAAAGCAAAAGAGAATTGCTCTTAGAAATTGTGGTATTATCAACCCTGAAGATATAAGAGAAGCAATTGCTTTTGATGGATATAAAGCGTTGGCAAAGGTTCTTACTCAAATGACACCAAAAGAGGTTATCGAAGAAGTCAAAAAATCCGGATTAAGGGGTAGAGGTGGCGGTGGATTCCCAACAGGTGTAAAATGGGAATTTGCTTACAACCAAAAAGAAACTCCTAAGTATGTAGTCTGCAATGCCGATGAAGGCGACCCTGGTGCTTTTATGGATAGAAGCATATTGGAAGGAGACCCTCATAGTGTTTTAGAGGCGATGGCAATAGCAGGATATGCAATTGGAGCAAACCATGGATATATTTATGTAAGGGCAGAATATCCTTTGGCAGTAAAAAGGCTTAAAATTGCTATTGAGCAGGCTAGAGAATATGGTCTTTTAGGAAAAAACATATTTGGGACAGGTTTTGATTTTGACATTGAGATAAGATTAGGAGCAGGTGCTTTTGTCTGTGGAGAAGAGACTGCACTTTTAAATTCAGTAATGGGAAGAAGAGGAGAACCAAGACCAAGACCGCCATTCCCTGCTGTAAAAGGTGTGTGGGATAAACCAACGATTATAAATAACGTAGAGACATTTGCTAATATTCCACCGATTATCTTAAATGGTGCTGAATGGTTTTCAAGCATTGGTACAGAAAAATCGAAGGGAACAAAAGTTTTTGCCTTAACTGGTAAAGTAAACAACACAGGTCTTATTGAAGTTCCAATGGGAACTACTTTAAGAGAAATTATATACGAAATAGGTGGAGGAATACCCAATGGGAAGAAATTTAAAGCTGCTCAAACAGGAGGACCTTCCGGCGGATGTATTCCTGCAGAGCATCTAGATACACCAATCGATTATGATTCTTTAATAAATGTAGGTTCTATGATGGGTTCAGGTGGGCTTGTTGTAATGGACGAAGACACCTGTATGGTTAATGTTGCAAAATTCTTCCTTGAGTTTACAGTTGATGAGTCTTGCGGGAAATGTGCGCCTTGTAGGATTGGTACAAGAAGGATGCTGGAGATTTTAGAAAAGATAACTTCTGGTAAAGGTGAGGAAGGAGACATTGAAAAATTAGAAGAACTTGCTAAAACTATTAAAGCTACAGCTTTATGTGGACTTGGACAGACAGCGCCAAACCCAGTTTTATCTACAATTAGATATTTCAGAGATGAATACGAGGCTCATATAAAGGAAAAAAGATGCCCAGCTGGTGTATGTCAAGCATTGTTGAGATTCTATATAGATCCAGATAAATGTAAAGCTTGTGGAATTTGCGCTAAGAATTGTCCTGTCAATGCGATTTCCGGAAAACCAAAGGTACCTTATGTAATTGACCAAGACAAATGTATCAAGTGTGGTACCTGTATTGAAAAATGTCCATTTGGCGCAATATACAAAAAATAATTGAGGAAGGAGTGTAAAAGATGGACAAAGTTCGTGTTACGATAGACGGCATCACTGTAGAAGTTCCCTCCCATTACACGGTATTGGAAGCAGCAAAAGAAGCAGGCATAGATATTCCTACACTGTGTTACCTCAAGGAAATTAACCAAATTGGCGCTTGTCGTATATGTGTAGTTGAAATAGAAGGAGTTAGAAATTTACAAACCTCCTGCACTTATCCGGTATTTGATGGTATGAAAGTGTATACAAATACACCTAAAGTTAGAGAAGCGCGGAAATTAAATCTTGAGCTTATACTTTCAAATCATGATAGAAGTTGTTTGACTTGTATTAGAAATACTAACTGTGAGCTTCAATCATTGTCTAAAAAATTAGGAGTAGATGAAATAAGGTTTGAAGGAGAAAATATAAAGTATTCTATAGATGATGCTTCCCCTTCTGTTGTAAGGGACCCAAATAAGTGTGTGCTTTGTAGAAGATGCGTGGCAGTATGCTCACAAGTTCAAAACGTATTTGCTATTGGAATGGTAAATAGAGGATTTAAAACAATGGTAGCACCTTCTTTTGGCAGAAGTTTAAAAGATTCTCCTTGCATAAGTTGTGGCCAGTGTATCCAAGTGTGTCCTGTAGGAGCTATATATGAAAAAGACCATACAAGAAGAGTTTACGAGGCTTTAGCAGATGAGAAAAAATATGTGGTAGCTCAAACAGCCCCAGCTGTAAGAGTAGCATTAGGTGAAGAGTTTGGTATGCCTATAGGAAGTATTGTTACAGGAAAAATGGTAGCAGCTTTGAGAAGAATGGGTTTTGATGCGGTATTTGATACGGATTTTGCAGCAGATTTGACTATAATGGAGGAAGGTTCGGAACTTCTTGAAAGGCTTAAAAATGGCGGAAAACTTCCTATGATAACTTCCTGCAGCCCTGGTTGGATAGCTTTTTGTGAAAAATATTATCCAGAATTTATAGACAATCTTTCAACTTGTAAGTCTCCTCACATGATGATGGGGGCATTGGTAAAGAGTTATTATGCAGAAAAGAAAGGGCTTAATCCTGAGGATATATATGTAGTATCTATTATGCCATGTACAGCTAAAAAATTGGAGATTGAAAGACCAGAAATGCAGCATAAAGGCATAAAAGACGTGGACGCTGTTCTTACGACAAGAGAATTAGCGAGAATGATAAAAGAAATGGGCATTGACTTTGTAAATCTCAAAGATGAAGAATACGACGAACCTCTTGGAATGTCTACTGGTGCAGGAGTGATATTCGGAGCTACAGGTGGAGTTATGGAGGCAGCCTTAAGAACAGTTGCAGATATTGTAGAAGGGAAAGACTTAGACAAATTTGATTATGAAGAAGTTAGAGGTTTAGAAGGTGTAAGAGAGGCTACTATAAGAATAGATGGTATGGACATAAAAGTTGCCATAGCAAATGGAACAGGAAATGCGAAAAAACTTCTTGACAAAGTAAAAGCTGGCGAGGTAGAGTATCACTTCATAGAGGTAATGGGCTGCCCAGGAGGATGTATAATGGGAGGCGGTCAGCCAATTCACAATCCCAATGAAATGGAAAAAGTAAAAGAATTAAGAGCGAAGGCTATTTACGAAGCAGATAAAAACTTGCCTATCAGAAAATCTCACAAAAATCCTGCAATACAAAAACTTTATGAAGAATTTTTGGGCAGTCCTTTAAGCGAAAAGTCTCATCACTTGCTCCACACTCATTATTCCAAGAAGGAATTGTATCCTTTGGTAAAATAAAAAAATGGTAAAGCTTCCAATACTTTATTGGGAGCTTTACCATTTTTTTATTTTAAAGTTAGTTATAGAAATGTATATAATTTGTGATATAATAAAAAAGAATGGTAGTTTATGAGGACAATACAACTTAAGGAGTGAAAGAAATTGAGAAGAGGCAAAAGTCCTTGGACATTGGTATTTTTAATTGTCGTAGGACTAATTTTAGGAGGTTTTTTAGGGGACCTATTGGCACATTTTTTTAAAGAATTAGCTTATCAACAAATAATAGGTATGAACAATCCTCTTACTTTGGATCTGAATTTTATTAAATTTTCCTTTCTGTTATCTGTTAAGATAAACATAGGGACTGTAGTAGGATTAATTCTTGCAATATACGCTTATTACAAAATGTAGGTGATAAAATGAAAATTGTCCTCGCTTCTAAATCGCCAAGAAGAAGAGAGTTACTTTCAAATTTAGGACTCGACTTTGAAGTGATCGAAAGTAATGTAGAGGAGTTTTCAAATGAAAAGCATCCTTCAAGATATGTTATGGATTTATCTTTTAATAAAGCCATGTTGGTTGCTAAAAAATTAAAGGAAGAAGCTATAGTAATTGGTGCTGATACTATTGTAGTAATTGAAGATAAAGTTTTAGGAAAACCAAAGGATAGAGATGAAGCCTATATTATGCTTAAAAGCTTACAAGGAAGAGTCCATACAGTATATACAGGAATTACTATTGTTAGGACTAAAGATTTTAAATATGTAAGTGATTTTGAAGAGACAAAAGTTTGGATTAAAAAATTACAAGATGAGGAAATATTTAATTATATAGATACTGGCGAATGTTATGATAAAGCGGGAGCATATGCTATACAAGGATTTGGTGCTCTTATTGTTGAAAAGATTGTAGGAGATTATTTTAATGTGGTAGGTCTTCCAATTTCAAAACTTTTTGATATTTTAAAAAGAGAGTTTGATGTGAGGTTACTTTGAAAGGGTGAAAGTATTGGGCAAGGATGCGAAAATCATGATAAAAGACTTGCCTTATGAGGAAAGACCCAGAGAAAGACTTATAAAACATGGAGCTCAAGTATTGTCAAATGCCGAATTGATAGCTATAATAATAGGGACAGGAAGTAAAAGAGAAAGTGCGATTACTTTAGCGCAAAGGCTTATAATGGAAGATAGAGGGCTTAAATTCATTGTAGATTCAAGCGTAGAAAAGCTTGCCAGCATAAAAGGAATTGGTGTAGCTAAGGCAGTAAAGCTAAAAGCTGCAGTAGAATTAGGACGCAGAATGATGTTATCTACGGGAAGTGATAGTTTCACAATAACATCGCCAGAAGATGTCATAAATTTGATGATGGATGAAATGAGGTATTTGACGAAAGAGCATTTTAAAGTGATAATGCTTAATGTAAAGAATAAAGTTATTGCAATAGAGACTATATCTATAGGTAGTTTAAATACTTCCATTGTGCATCCAAGAGAAGTATTTAAGGCTGCAATTGAAAGGTCATCTTCCTCTATAATTCTTGTTCACAATCATCCCAGTGGAGACCCTACTCCTAGCAGAGAAGATATAGAAGTGACAAAAAGGCTGGTAGAAGGGGGAGATATACTGGGTATAAAAGTTTTAGATCATGTTATAATTGGGGATGGGAGAGGTATAAGTCTTAAAGAAAAGGGGTATTATGAGTTTGAATAAAATAGGAAGGAGTATACGCAGATGAGAGGATTTTCCAGAGATATTGGAATTGATTTAGGTACTGCCACAACTTTGGTATATGTACAAGGTAAGGGAATTGTTTTGAGAGAGCCATCCGTTGTGGCGATGAGGACAGATTCGAAGACAATTCTTGCAGTTGGAGAAGAAGCAAAAAAGATGGTAGGTAGAACTCCTGGAAACATAATCGCTATAAGGCCTATGAGAGATGGTGTAATAGCTGATTTTGATATAACTAAGGCTATGTTGGATCACTTTATAAGTAAAGTTAATCCAAGAAAAGGATTATTTAGGCCTAGAGTTATAGTTGGTATACCTTCAGGGGTTACGGAAGTAGAGAAAAGAGCAGTTATTGAAGCAGCTTTACAAGCAGGGGCGAAAGAAGCTCATACAGTAGAAGAGCCTATGGCTGCAGCAATTGGTGCAGGCCTTCCTGTTGAAGAACCAACTGGCAGTATGGTTGTAGACATAGGCGGTGGTACTACAGATGTGGCTGTAATTTCTCTTGGAGGAATTGTTACCAGCAAGTCTTTGAGAGTTGGCGGAGATGAAATGGATGAAGCCATAATCAATTATATAAAGAGAGAATATAACCTCATGATAGGAGAAAGGACTGCAGAAGAGATAAAGATACAAATTGGTTCAGCTTTTCCAAAGGATAAAGAAGAAACTATGGATATAAGGGGAAGGGATTTGGTGTCTGGGCTTCCAAAAACTTTAAAGATTACTTCAACTGAGATTTTGGAAGCTTTAAAAGATCCAATATCTAGTATAATTGAAGCTATAAAGATGACTCTTGAAAAGACTCCACCAGAGCTTGCAGCAGACATCATGGACAGAGGAATTATGTTAACAGGCGGTGGTGCTCTTTTGAGCGGCATAGACAAGCTCATAAGAGAGGAAACAGGAATGCCTGTACAAATAGCTGATCAGCCAACGGATTGTGTGGCACTTGGAGCAGGGAAAATTTTAGAGGAAAGTTCCCTCTTTAGGAGAGTTTTAAGTCCGGCAAGTAGAGCTTGAGAGGTGTTATTGGCGTGCCACGCTTTTTTAGAAATAATAAGCAATTTATTTTGTTTTTTTTGATAGCCGTGGCGCTTATTGCCGCCATGGCTTATACTTATGATACCGAAAGGTATGTTACTAAAGTAGAATCTATAGTTGGAACTGTTTTTACTCCCATTCAAAAAGTTTTCTATCAAATGGGAGAGGGAATTTCTAATTTGTTTTCTTCAATTAGTGAGATAGGTACTTTAAGGGCAACAAATGAAAAACTTCAAAAAGAAGTAGAAAAACTGAGAAAAGAAAATATTCAGTTACAGGAATTAATGAACGAAAATAAAAGGCTTAAAGAAGCTTTAAATTTTAAAACAGAAAATGTTGAACTAGATTTAAAACTTGCTACTATAACAGGAAAGAATTCAGGAAATTGGTTTAATACTTTTACTATTGATAAAGGCAAAAATGAGGGTATACAACCTGGCATGGCAGTTTTAGACGAGAGAGGCAATATGGTGGGACAGATTACTGAAGTAGGAGACAATTGGGCAAAGGTATTAGCCATTATAGATAGAGATAGTTCTGTAAGCGCTGTAGATGTACGAACTCGTGATAATGGTGTGGTAAGAGGAGATTCAAACGGTGGACTTATCATGATATATCTTCCCTTAGATGCCGAATTGATAGAAGGTGATGTAGTAACTACTTCTGGTATGAGTAGATTCCCAAAAGGTTTGATAATAGGAAAAGTATCAAAAGTTACTCGAGACCCAGGTTCTTTGCTAAAACAAGCCGTCATAGAACCAGCCGCTGATTTTGAAAGATTGGAGTATGTTTTTGTAGTTACTAATACAACAAATACAGGGAAGTAGAGTATTATGAGAAAAGTATACAAATATCTATTGATTGTTTTGTTAATTATTTTACAAACAACTTTATTCAGATTTATAGATATCTTTGGCGTCAAACCAGATGCAGCTTTTATTGTAGTACTAAGTTTTTCACTTTTAAATGGCTCTTGGGAAGCAATTTATTTAAGTCTTTTTGCCGGGCTTATTCAAGACATTCTTTTTAATAATGCTCTAGGGGTTACTACTTTTTCTTTGCTCATTGTCAGCTACATTACAGGGCTTTTAAGCAAAAGTGTTTTTAAAGAAAGTTCTTTTGTGGCTTTTGTGTTTGTCTTTTTAGGAACCCTTCTTTATAACCTTATAACGATGTTTTCAATGGTTTTGATGAAGTATGAGTTTAATTTCTTATCAGATTTTATGAATGTTGCGATGATACAGGCGGTTTATAATTCTGTAATTACTGCTTTTGCCTATAGATATTTAGTTTCCTTTAACAAATATGTTAATGAAAATAAAGTAAATTTTTTTAGAAAAAGCAAATTTTGAAGGTGATATCCTTGAATGAGAGCCTTAAAAAAAAGTTTTATACTTTTGGAGCTATTATCCTTGCCCTTCTTGTCGTTTTAGTTTCCCGCTTAATCTATTTACAGCTGATAAAGGGCGACTATTATAGAGAAATATCAATGCGCCAAGCAATTAGACGTATACCTATTGAGGCTCCTCGTGGAGAAATTGTTGATAGATATGGAGTAAAGTTAGCCACAAATAGACCAAGCTTTTCTGTAGATATTATAAAAGGAGAAGTAGTTGATAGTCACCTTAACGAGACTATATTAAAATTAATGGATATTTTGACAAAGAATAATGTAAAATATAAAGATGATTTGCCTATCTATTTAGATGAAAATGGAAATCCTTATTTCAATTTTAAAAATTCAGATGAAGTATCAGTAAAAGAAGAAACTTTAAAAACTCGAGAAAAAGCCTGGAAAAAAGCTAATAACATAAATGAAAATGCTACTGCTAAAGAGGCATGGGATATTTTGATAAAAAATTTAAAATACCTAAGGATATGGATCCAATAGAAGCGAGAAAAATAATGGTTGTGCGTCAATTAATGGAAGAACAAGGCTATAATCAATATCAGCCAGTAGAAATAGCTGTGGATGTCGATCAAAAAACAATTGCCGAGATTGAGGAAAAACATTTAGAATTGCCAGGAATTATGATAAATGTAAAACCTGTTAGATATTATCCTTATGAAACACTATTATCCCAAACTTTAGGATATATTGGTCGAATTACTCAAGACGATTTAAAAAACTTGGATATGAGTAAATACAAGCTTACAGATTTGGTTGGGCATTCTGGACTTGAAGCATTGTATGAAAAGTATTTAAGAGGAAAAGATGGTGGACAACAGGTTGTAGTAGATAATTATGGAAGATTAATAAAGAATTTAGGGACAGAACCTCCTGTACCAGGTGATACTATATTTTTAACCATTGACAAAAATATTCAAGAGGCGGCAGAACAATCTCTTATCACAACTATGCAAAATATAAGAGATGGGAAATATGGCGAGTCTTTTCCTGCTAATATTGGAGCAGCAGTGGTTGTAGATGTAGACACAGGAAAAGTTTTAGCATTAGCCAGTATCCCTGGTTATGATCCAAACATTTTTGCTACTGGCAATCCCCCTAAAGATGTAGTAAATGAACTTTTTAAATCAAGAGATGCTACAGCTGATCCAAGTCCTATTTTCAATTATGCAACTCAAGGAGCAGTACCTCCAGGATCTACCTTCAAGATGGCTGTTGCATTCGCAGCTTTAGACACTGGGGTCACAACAGTTGATGAAAAATATTTAGACCCAGGAATATATCCTTATACAGGACAGCGTAACTGGGCGTGGCCTCGGACACAAGGTTGGGTGAATGTTTCTGATGCAATTAAATATTCTACTGATACCTATTTTTATGAAATGGGAAGAAGAATGGGAATAGATAAAATAGTCGAATATGCCAAGAAATTTGCTTTAGACCAAAAAACAGGAATAGAGCTGTATGAAGCAAAAGGTGTTATTGCAAGTCCACAATATAAAAGAGAATATTATCTTGGGTTGATAAAATCAATGGTGAAAACAGATACAAATCCAGATGGAGTTATAACGGAAGAACAGTATCAAAAAATTGTAGAAATCATTGATAAAGGGAATTTGAGTGACTATAATACCTTTTTACAATTAGAAAAGATGGGTATAAAAGATACAAAGCTTCAAAGAAAATTATGGGAAATGATGTATTATGCAAAACATTGGAGCTTGACAGATACTTGTAGTGCGGCAATAGGACAAGGAGATAATCAGTTTACTCCTTTAGAAATTGCTAGTTATGTGTCTACATTAATAAATGGAGGAATTAGATATAAACTTCATTTAGTTGATAAAATTGTGTCCCCAGATGGAAAAATTGTTGAGGAAACAAAGCCAGAAGTTTTAGATAGAATTCATATTCCCAAGAAATACCTCGATGCTATAAAGTTAGGTATGAAAGGGGTAACTGAAAGAGGAGGTACTGCAAGCGGTGCTTTTCGCAATTTTCCTATTCCTGTAGGGGGCAAGACAGGTACTGCAGAAGTAGTTGGAAGGGCTAATTATGCTTGGTTTGTTGGCTTTGCTCCTTATGATGATCCTCAAATAGTTGTAGTTGCGGTTATATACCAAGGAGGACATGGTTCTTACGCAGGTTATGTAGCAAGAGATATTTTTGATGCTTATTTTGGATTGAGTAAGAATAATACAGGTGAAACCTTCAATGTGATAAATTTGCCTATAAGATGATTTGTGGGTGAGGATATTTTATCCTCTTTTTTTCTTTAACAAGAAGGAAAATTACGATTTGTGGAGAATATAGATAATAACGAGTGTTTTACGGAGGTAGATTATGATAAAAGAAGCAATAAAAATTCAAGGGACAAAAGAAGGGCTGGTAATTGTATTAGAAGAGGATGTAGATATTGAAACACTAAAAGAGAAAATAGTGAATAGAATTGAGAAATCTCTTAAATTTTTTGAGGGTGCAACTCTTACTGTGAGAGTAAAAAGTTTAAACGTCAAAGAAGAGAAATTACAAGAATTAAAAGACTTTATTTTTGATAAATACGGCATTGAGGTGCGGGTAAAAAATTTTCAAGAAAAACATATAAAAAATGTGACAGATGACGAAATATTTAATGGGTTAGAAGAGGGGATAACAAAATTTCATAAAGGTACTGTTAGGTCAGGACAGGTTGTGAAATACCATGGTAATCTTGTAATAATTGGGGATGTGAATCCTGGAGGATTAGTACAAGCTGCCGGTAATATAGTTGTTATGGGGACGTTGAGGGGAATAGCTCATGCGGGATTTACTGGCAATAAGGAGGCTGTAATTGTAGCTTCTTCCTTAAGAGCAATGCAGCTTAGAATAGCTAATGTTATCTCCAGGGCTCCAGATAAAGATGATGCCAGTGATTATCCCGAAATTGCAGTTGTTAAAAAAGGTAAAATTATTGTAAAACCTCTTTACCATCTCAATGATTTATGGTAAAATATTCTAAAAAATAATATTAATGGAATGGAGTGGTACGATGAGCGAAGCAATAGTTATAACTTCTGGAAAAGGTGGAGTTGGGAAAACTACTTCTACTGCAAATATTGGTACATACCTTGCTATGAAAGGTTATAAAGTTGCTTTAGTCGATACTGATATAGGTTTAAGAAATCTTGATGTAGTGATGGGATTGGAAAATAGAATTGTGTATGATATTGTTGATGTAGTAGAGGGGCAGTGCAGATTAAAGCAAGCTTTGATAAAGGACAAAAGGTTTGATGGGCTATATCTTTTACCTGCCGCTCAAACAAGAGATAAATCTGCTGTTACTCCAGAGCAAATGCAAAAATTAATAGGAGATTTGAAAAAGGAATTTGACTATATATTAGTAGATTGTCCTGCAGGTATTGAACAAGGATTTAGAAATGCAATTGCAGGTGCTGATAGAGCAATTGTCATAACTACTCCAGAAGTTTCAGCGGTTAGAGATGCTGATAGGATTATAGGACTTTTAGAGGCTGCGGAACTTCACAATCCTAAGTTAGTTATAAACAGGATTAAGATGGATATGGTCAAAAGAGGAGATATGATGGATATTGAAGATATTATAGATATTTTAGCTATTGACCTTTTAGGTGTCATTCCTGATGATGAAAATATAATTATTTCTTCCAATAAAGGTGAACCGATTGTTATGGATGAGAGGTCATTAGCAGGACAAGCCTATAGAAATTTGGTGGAAAGACTTTTAGGGAATAATGTGCCTTTAATTAACCTTGATATAGGAAATGGATTTATGGATAGACTCAAAAAGCTTTTTAAGCTGGCTTAGCGCTTTTAGGAGGTGTGATTTGTGGATTTATTTAAATCTTTTGGAGGAAAAAACAACAGTAAAGATATAGCAAAAGAGAGGTTACAACTTTTATTGGTCCATGATAGGGCGGACGTTTCTCCTAAATTTTTGGAAATGATAAAAGAAGACATATTAAACGTTATTTCTAATTACGTGGATATTGATGAAGCAGGATTAAATGTAGAAATTACAAAAGAAAAAAGAAGTGATAATACCTATATGCCTGCTCTTCATGCGAATATTCCTATAAAGAAAATGAAACAGGTGATAAGATAACTGGCCGTAGGCCAGCTTTTTTATATAGTGAAAATCTCTTTTATATGGTATAATACAAGTTGGATTGCTGAAAAAGAGGGGATTAAAGTGTTTGATAAAAAACTTTTAAAAAACTTTGACTGGGGACTTTTGATTGTTGTGCTTTTAATCTCTATATATAGCGTTATTGTAGTGACAAGTGCTTCTCATGTAATTCAGACGGGTTCCTACAAAAAAGTTATTGTTCAGTCTGCGGCAATTTTAATAGGACTTATTTCTATCGCTCTAATATGTCTTTTTGATTATAATATTCTTGCTAAGTTTTCTACTTTTATATATATTCTCAACCTTTTTGGTCTTGTACTAGTTTTAGCAACAGGAAAGGTAAGTAACGGTGCACAAAGCTGGATAAGTTTAGGACCTGTGGATATTCAACCTTCTGAATTTTCTAAGTTGGCATTAGTGCTAACTTTAGCAAATATGTTTAGCAAGACGGAAGAAATAAAGACTTTTAAAGAACTTTTGTGGCCAATGGTTTATGTAGGAATTCCCTTTATTGCAGTGATGTTGCAGCCGGATTTAGGGACAGGGCTTGTATTTATTGCAATTTTTTTAGCCATAGTATATATCTCGGGGATAAGGACAAAGGTATTGGGACAGCTTTTTGCTTTAGGAATTGCCCTGCTGCCTATTGGATACAAACTATTAAAACCTTACCAGAGAAATAGACTTTTATCCTTTTTAAATCCGGAACTGGACCCAATGGGAACGGGTTACCATGTGATACAGTCTAAAATTGCTATCGGTTCAGGGATGTTTTGGGGAAAGGGGCTTTTTCACGGAAGCCAAACTCAGCTCTATTATCTTCCCGAAGCCTGGACAGACTTTATTTTTTCTGTTGTAGGGGAAGAATTAGGTTTTATAGGAGCATCTATACTAATAGTTCTCTATGCTATTATGTTGTATAAAGCTTGGAAGATTGCTTATAATGCTAAGGACAAATATGGAATGCTGGTGGCAGTAGGAATTATTGCTATGTTTACATTTCACATCTTTGAAAATATAGGGATGACTATTGGGATAATGCCAATCACAGGTATTCCTCTTCCCTTTATGAGCTATGGTGGAAGTGCAATGGTGGCAGATTTAATGGCTATAGGACTTTTGGAAAATATAAGCATGAGAAGGCAAAAGATAAACTTTTAGGGGGAATTTCCATGAATATAGCTTTGATAGCCCATGATCAAAAAAAAGAACTTATGGTGAATTTCGCAATTGCTTATAAGCATATCTTTGAAAAGTGTAATATATATGCAACAGGCCATACAGGACAACTTATTAAGGAGGCGACAGGTCTAAATGTAAATTGCCTTTTACCTGGTCCTCTTGGGGGAGACCAACAGATTGGTGCAATGATTGCTGAAAATAAGATTGATATGGTGATTTTTTTAAGAGACCCACTTACGGCTCAATCCCATGAACCAGATATTTTGGCTTTGCTTAGAGTTTGTGATGTGCATTCTATTCCATTGGCGACTAATATCGCTACTGCAGAAGTTTTATTGAAGGGGATGGAGCAAGGGCTTTTAGAGTGGAGAGAAATAGCAGATAAATAAAATAACTTATCATAATAATGCCTCCTTCAAAATAAAATGTAACATAGAAGGAGGCATATATCATGAAATACCAACGAATTCCTTATTATTCTCCCCAAAAATTTAGCATTTACAAAAAGTATGCAGAGCTATTTGAAAATCAATTAATTATTTCATTAGTTTTATTAGGAATGATTTTGCTTTTTAAAGCAGTTGACGTGCCTATAGCTAACTCTTTTATAAATGCTACTAAAAGTGTGCTAAGTTATGATATGAATTACGAAAACACAAAGAAAGGGTTAAAATTAGTTCAAAGTAAGATTCCTTGGCTTAAAGAAAGTGTGATAAAAGTTTTTTCTCCCACTGAAGAAAAAACTTCAGAAAATAAAACTTCTTCTGATGTTTCTCAGGCTTCTATCAAAATGATTGCACCTGTTACTGGAAAGGTAACCTCTGGCTTTGGAATGAGGGTTGATCCTATTACAAACCAATTGACAAATCACACTGGTATTGATATAGATGCTCCTATTGGAACAGAAGTGAAGGCAGCATTAGATGGGGTAGTAATGTTAGTGGAGGAGCAAAACCAGGATTTTGGAAAAGTCATAGTTTTAAGGCATGCTAATGATGTAAGGACCGTCTATGCTCATTTATCAGAAATTTTAGTGAAAGAAAAAGACCAAGTAAAACAAGGGGATATAATTGGGAAGACAGGCGATACTGGGAAAGTCACTGCTCCTCACTTGCATTTTGAAGTTTGGGAAAATGGCAAGCCAGTAGACCCCTTGACAAAGGTTGTTATAGGGGATGCTGCCAGTGAAGGCGCAAAATGAAATTTAGAGGGATTGAAGTAAAAATACATTTTTCTACTTTTGTATTTGCATTACTTTTAATTGCAACGGGATTTATAAAAGAATTAATTGCTATTTTTGCTACAATTTTCGTTCACGAATGTGGACACATTTATATTGCCAAGAAACTAAAAGTAGAGGTGCTACAAGTCAATATCTATCCTTTTGGAGGAATTGCTCTTTTGGACAGCATAGTGTTTATAAGACCAGACTTAGAAGTGTTAGCTGCACTGGCAGGACCTATGTCCAATATTTTTTTTGCTTTTTTTGGAGAATTCATTTCACAAGTTTTACAAATAGACATGGATTATTTTATAAAAGCTAGTATTGCAATGGCTTTTTTTAATCTACTGCCAGGGCTTCCTTTGGATGGAGGACGGGTTTTAAAAAGTGTTTTGTCATATTTTATTAGCCTAAGAAGTGCTATTGCGACTGCTGTTTTTTCTTCCTATGCTATTTCTTTCGTTATGTTATATCTTCTTCTAAAAGGCATATTCAATTGGAAGCTAAATGTTGTTTATGCTTTTTTATCGGTGTTATTAGTAGTCGCCGCAAATAAAGAGAAAAAGGCATCAGCTTTTTTGCAAATGAGAGATCTTTTCAGGAAAAAAGCAGAGTTCTATAAAAAAGGATTGATGGGGGTACATCATATAGCAGTATTAGAAAAGGAGACAATTGCAAATGTTATAAAAAGTTTTATACCTGCTAAATACCATGTTATAATAATATTAGACGACAAATTTAGGGAAAAATATAGAATAACCGAGACTCAGCTTTTTGAATATGCGGTAGAACATGGATTGTATTTACCAATTGGTGAGATTATAAAATGACTATGGAGGAAGGAAGATGAATAACTTAAAGGATAAAATAGATGCTTTGCTTATGAAAGTAAGCAAACCTACAAGATACACAGGAGGAGAATTAAATTCTTCTATAAAAAATCCGGAGGAAGTCAAAGTAAGGTTTGCTTTTGCTTTTCCGGATGTATATGAAGTGGGAATGTCTCATTTGGGGCTTAGAATTTTATACCATCTTTTAAACAAAAGAGAAGACGTATATTGTGAAAGGGTTTTTGCGCCATGGTTGGATATGGAAAAACTCATGAGGGAAAATGACATTCCTCTTTTTAGTTTAGAGACAAAAACCCCATTAGATAAATTTGACTTTATAGGTTTTACTCTCCAGTATGAGTTAAGTTATACAAATGTAATAAATATGCTTAACTTAGCAGGTATTCCTATCCTATCAAGAGATAGGAAAGGGTTACCTTTTGTCATTGCTGGTGGACCCTGTGCTTATAACCCTGCTCCTTTATCTGACGTTATTGACTTTTTTGTAATGGGAGAAGGAGAAGAGGTCATAAATGAAATTATTGACGCTTATATAGATTGGAAGAAAAGAGGAGGAGAAAGAGAAGAATTTTTACAAATTGTTTCTCAAATCAAAGGAGTATATGTTCCTAAGTACTATATGGAAGTATACAATCAAGATGGAACAATAAAAGAGATAAGGACTATTAAAAAAGGAGTGCCCGAAAAGGTAAAGAAAAGAATAGTTAAAGATTTTGAAAATGTGTATCATCCTGAGGAGCAAATTGTTCCTTTTATGGACATAGTTCACGATAGAATAATGTTAGAAATTTTTAGAGGATGTACTCGTGGTTGTAGATTTTGTCAAGCTGGCATGATATATAGGCCAGTGAGGGAAAAATCAAAGGAAAAAATTTTAGATTTAGCGGACAAGCTTATAAAATCTACAGGGTATGAGGAAATATCTTTAACTTCTTTAAGTACTTGTGATTATTCTCAAATTGAAGACTTAGTCAAAAAACTGATTGATAAATATAAGGATAAAGGAGTTGGAGTTTCTATACCCTCTACACGAGTAGATGCTGTATCTATAAATTTGTTAAAAGAAATACAAAAAGTTAGAAAAACAGGTCTTACTTTAGCACCAGAAGCTGGCACACAAAGACTTAGAGACGTAATTAATAAAGGGATTACAGAGGAAGATATTTTAGAGGCGACAAAAGAGGCTTTTTCTGCAGGATGGACAAATGTCAAACTTTATTTTATGATTGGTCTTCCTACAGAGATGATGGAGGATGTAGAGGGAATAGTGGATTTGGCTTATAAAATAGTGGATAATTACAAAGAAGTAAAAGGGAATGTGAAGAATTTAAAAGTCACTATAAGCACTTCTACTTTTGTGCCTAAACCTTTTACACCTTTTCAGTGGACAGCTCAAGACAGCATTAAAGATATAATGGAAAAGCAAGACTTGCTAAAAAAGAAACTTAAGAGTAAAGTGTTAAAGTACAATTGGCACAATCCTTATATGAGTTTTTTAGAGGCTGTTATTTCAAGAGGAGATAGAAAAGTAGGAAAAGCTATAATAAAAGCCTGGGAAAAAGGATGCAAATTTGACGGATGGGAAGAATATCTTAATTATGACAAATGGGAAGAGGCTTTTAAGGAGGTAGGTGTAAATCCTCACTTTTATGCCAATAGAGAAAGAAGTTTAGAAGAAGTATTTCCATGGGATGTAATAGACGTTGGGGTAGATAAAAGATATTTGATTAGAGAATATAAAAAATCTCAAGAAGGAAGAATTACACCTGACTGCAGGCTCTATTGTACAGGTTGTGGAGTAAAGGACTTTGATGAGGGGGTAGTATGTTTTGAAGCGTCTAAGAAATAAATATACAAAAGATGAAAGAGTCAAATTTATTTCCCATTTAGATCTTTTGCGAGTATTTCAAAGGGCTTTGAGAAGAGCCGATATAAAAGTGGCTTTTTCACAAGGATTTAATCCCCATCCCAAAATTTCTTTTGGGCCTGCACTATTAGTAGGTGCGACGACAGAGGGGGATTACATGGATATAGATGTAGAAGAAGATATTTCTCCTGAGGAATTCAAAAAAAAGATGAACAAAGTGTTACCACCTGGTATTGAAATTGTGGAAAGTTATGAGGTAGAATTAAATGATGCGCTTTCTACAAAAATAAAAGGAGCAGAGTATATTTTGCAAGTCAATGTTAAAAAAAGTATTAAAGATATTCAAAATAAAATAGAAGAATTTATGAAAAGAGATATAATTGAGATAGAAAAAGAGAGTAAAAGTGGCAGAAAAATGGTAAATATAAGACCTTATGTTTTGGAATTAAAGGTAATTGAAGAGGCAGAAGATTATTTGAAATTTTATATAAAATTAAAATTAGGAGAGGGAGCTCCTAATCCATTGCATTTATTAAAAGCTTTGAATGATTACATTGGAGACTTGTTTGATATGGACTTTTATAAACTTCACAGAAAAAATATGATTTTAGAATAAGTACGGGGTGAAAATTTTGAAAAGACTTATATTGGACATTGATGAAAATTTGAGTCAAATTGCTTTATTAGAAAATGGGAAGCTAAAGGAGTACCATCCAGAGAAAAGAGATGGAAAAAATATTTTGGGAAATATTTATAAAGGTAAGATTCAAAATGTTTTAAAAGGTATGCAGGCGGCCTTTGTAGATATTGGAATTGGTAAGAACGCTTTTTTATTTTCTGACGATGTGCTTTTTCAACAAGAAAATTTACCCAAAAACATTACACAAGTTTTAAAACCAGGCCAACCAATAATGGTTCAAGTATCAAAAGAAGCAGTAGGCATGAAAAATCCCAGAGTGACCGCTAATATTTCTTTGCCGGGGAAATATGTCGTTTTAATGCCTAATGTCGACTACGTCGGAATTTCCCATAGGATTGAGGAAGAAGGGGAAAGGAAAAGGCTTCAGGAAATTGTGAAAGAATTAAAACCTGATGGTATGGGGATAATTGTCAGAACAGCTGCATTAGAGGCGACAGAACAGCAAATGCGGGAGGATTTAGACGAATTAATTCGCTTGTATGAGAAAATACAAAAAGATTTTCAAAATGCTCCCCTTCCTTCTTTGATATACAAAGAAGAGGATTTTGCAATTAAGTATTTGAGGGATTTGCTTTCTGATGAGGTAGATGAAATTGTGGTAAACGACAAAGAAGAGTATGAGAACATAAAAAGATATTTAAAAAATGTAGGAAAGGAAAATATTTCAGTTACTTATGAAGAAGGAGACTTAATGGGGATTTATGGAGCAGATTTTCAAGTTGAGAAATTGTTAGAAAAAAAGGTATGGTTAAAAAGTGGAGGTTTTGTAATAATAGACCAAACAGAAGCTCTTACTGTAATTGATGTAAACACAGGAAAGTACGTAGGAAAATCTTCTTTAGAGGAGACAATATACAAGACCAATCTTGAAGCAGCAGAAGAAATTGCCCTGCAGCTTAAGTTAAGAGATATTGGTGGAATAATTATTATTGACTTTATAGACATGAAAAATGAAAATTTTAGAAAGGATTTGCTGGAGTTTTTCAAAAAAGAACTCCAAAAAGACAGGACAAAATGCAGTGTATTAGGGTATACTCAATTAGGGCTTGTTGAGATGACAAGAAAAAGAGTGAGGTCGCAAGTAGGCTCATACCTTAAAGAAAAATGCCCTATATGTGAAGGGGAAGGGATGGTTTATTCAACTGAGTACATCTACAAAAGATTAAGGAATAATATAGAGAGAGTGTTGCGACATATAAAAGTGCGAAAAATCTACATAAAAGGGAATGATAAAGTTGTTAAAATCGCGGCAGAAAAGGAAATTGTAAAATTTTACAAAGAGAAATTTAATGTAGATCTCGAAGTTGTTGTTGACAATAACAAAAAATATGGCTATTTTGAGATAGAATTTGAATAAAGAATCAATATGAAAAAGCTGCCCAAGGAAATTTTTGGGCAGCTTTATATCTACTTTTCTTTTTCATATTTTGCCACAATTCGCGTGGCTATTCCACCTCTTTCTTGAAACTCACCTATTACTTCCATAAATTTTGGCTGTAGAAGTTCAACTAAGTCATCTAAAATTCTATTTATAGCATGTTCTTGCAGTATACCTACATTTCTATAGGAGGTGAGATAATACTTTAAAGATTTAAGTTCTACTAATTTTTTAGAAGGTATATATCTTATAGTAAGTTTTGCATTGTCAGGTAATCCTGTCCAAGGGCAAACAGAAAAAAATTCATTAGTGATATATTCCACAATAGTATTTTTTTCAGGGTATTCATATTCAATCGATTCTAAAACTTCTTTGTCAATCTTTTCATAACTGTAAGTGTCAAATCTTCTCTCTTTATATTTATCTGTCAAATTTCACAACTCCTTTCTTTTCAATTGTAAAAAGCAAAAAATATCCCGTTACCAAAAGTACAGTTTCAGCCAATCCTACGCTTAAGAAAGTTGGAATAAATGGTATATTGGCAGAGATATTTAAAGTGATTCCAACAGATGCTGCAATCCAAAGAGCTACGAATACAGCACCTACCAATTTGTGAGTAGCTCTTCCAATGTAGTATCCAATTGTACAACCGATTAAGTTTGAAAGAGGCATAAAAATTAGCTCCATTGTGCCAGCAAATGGGCTAAACAAATTTGCAAAAAAATTTCCTATCATCATGGAAATGGCATATTTTTTATTGAATACTACAATGGATTTTGTAATTTCCCCTACGCGAAACTGAAGGGGTAAAAATGAAATAGAAGAAAATATAACTGTGAGTACAAAATAAATTGCCGCGACCAGAGCAATTTCTGCTAGATCTTTTATTCTTTTTTTGGACACAAAATTACCTCCTTTGTTTTGTTAACTGGGGTTACTGCGACCCAGGTGAGCATTTTGCTCACTATAATCAATTTTAACACAACTACTGGAGTAGTTTCAACATAAAAACTTTTTCGATAGTGTCAAGATACTGTAGGATTTTTTTAAGACAACCCCTGAAACTTAGTTAATTTCCGCCTTCAACTTATCATGCATTTTATATAACTTGCGCATATTTTATTGCTCTTAAAACCTTATATATTGGTGTTACTTTCCCTATATTCAAAACCGTAATATTATTTATTTTTTCATTTGTAGACGTTTTAACTCTCCTTACCGCCTCTTTTATTTGCTTCTTCGTTAATTTGTAGCTCCCTTCATTTATATTCTCTTTCTTACCCCATTCTATTTCTCTCAAATCTCCTCCATTCTTGCTGAATACTCTTAATTTCGCCATTAACTTTAATCCTTCTCTACTCCATCCTAATGGATTCCTACTTAATCTAGAAGAAAATACATGACTTATATGCCCTTCTGCACTGCACCCTATTACATCTTTGTCTTTACTGTATATCTCTACTCCTTCCCAATTATTTAGTATGTACCTCTTCGCCTCTTTTACCTTCTCTTTTTCTCTCTCTTCCTTTGTTACCTTTATTAGTTCATTAAATACCTTCTTTAGTTCTTCTTTATCTCCTTCATTTATTGCTCTCCATATCTTATCCCTGTATTTTGGCTCTTTCGATGTAGCTTTTAATACGTATTTGTTTAAATGATATCTGTCTAACACAAACCTTGATTTTACTATCCACTCTAATCCTTCTTTTATCCACGGCGCTCCATCTCCTGCTATGTATATCTTCTCTATCTTCTCTTCCTTGTAATTTTCTTCTATGTAATTTGCTACATCTATCCATATGTCTTCAGCTTTCTCTCCCTACGTATGCCTTGTAATACACATTTTTTCAGTACGTTTCTTCCGTTTCTCTCTTCCCTCCCTTCATGTATGTACACCAATCGAGGTGTTTCATCTCCACCCTCTTGTAAAGGTACATGGTCTTCATCTGCCTCTATGTATAATATGTATAATACCTTTACTTCTTTCTTCTCTTTTATTTCTCTCTTTACTTCTACTTCTCCTATTTCCCTTATTGCGTTTAATACCGTCTGTTTACTTAGCTCCTCTGGACATGCTTTTTTACTACTTCTTTCATATGATTCTTCTATCGCGTTTTCTACTAACTTTATCTTTACTCCCTTTTCTATCCTATCGTGCCGCCCTATCTCTAATGCATCATCCACCAAATATGTATATCTCCCATCCTGCCTAGATTTGTAATATGTCCTCTCATATTCAATATCTCCAAGAATTGTCGTTAACCTCTTTTTATCTTTTCTTTCTACTATCCATTTTTCTTTCCTTCTCTTGTCTTCTTTTATTATCCTATCTAACTCTTCAATAATTGCTTCTATTACTTCACTACCTAGTTTGTCCGTGATTTCCTTTATTCTTGCTACAAGTCTTGTAATATCCATTCCTTCGTTTAATAAATCACCAAAAATTTCTATCACTTCTCTAGTGAAATTTAGAGCATTTTGTAGTATAATATCTTCAAAAATATATTTTTTCACAAGAGACACCCCTTCCTGTGATGTTTTGTTTCCTATTTCTATTTTATCACAGGGGTTGTCTCTTGTTTTTTTCACTTTAAAAATCCTACGATAATTTTACACTATCACTTTTTCTATCAATTAAATGATAAAAGTAAACAATGATGTTTTTGTCATTATCGAAAAATTTATAATTTTTATTGACAATCATAATTTGTATAATTTATCATAAAGGTAGAAAGGTGTTAATGAGTGTTACTGAAGATGGGGGAGGTGAATTTTGTGAAGGGGCAATATTATACAATATTAGCTTTGATATTCGCAATTATAGTAGCGATTTTTGCTATTTCTAATGCTGGACCTGTGGATATAAGTTTTTTGTATTGGCATTATTCAATTTCTCAAGCTTTAGTAATTTTAATGTCAGCAGCTATTGGAGCTATAATTGTGGGGACAATAGGTTTGTTTGGACAAATTCGCTATAGCGTAACGATAAGAGGACTTAACAATAGGATAAAAGAATTGGAAAAAGAAAAGGAAGAATTGAATCAAAAGGTTATAGAATTGCAAAACTATAAATTAGCGGAAGAAAAAACGAAGGAACAAAGCGATGGCAAGGAAGAGGAGGAAGAAAAAGGAACACAAACTCTTTAGTCGATTTTTAATTGACAAGTGATATTTTATTATGTTAAAATATCACTTGCGGCCGCTCGGGACGGGTTTTTAAATTTTTACCTTGTTTCCCGGCGAGACTGGATGGAGGAGGTGCAAAGATGTACGCAATAATCGAAACTGGCGGAAAACAGTATATGGTTCGTGAAGGAGATGTTCTTGCAGTAGAAAAGTTAAATTATCCAGAAGGAGAAGTTATTTCTTTTGACAAAGTTTTGGCTGTGTCAAAAGAGGACGGTAATGTAGAGTTTGGCAAACCCTATTTAGAAAATGTTAAGGTTAATGCCAAGGTTTTAGAGCATGGGAAAGGACCAAAAATAAGAGTTTTTAAGTATAAGCCAAAGAAAAATTATAGAAGAAGACAAGGACATCGTCAACCTTACACAAAAGTACAGATTGAAAAAATAATTCAGTAAGCCATGATTAGAGTAGAAATATTGAGAGATCCAAAAGGGGATATTTATAAATTTAATATAAAAGGACATGCAGGTTTCGATGAGTACGGAAAGGACATCATATGTGCAGCTGTTTCTGCTATATCTCAGACAGCGGTGCTGGGAATAGAGGCGTTAAAAACTGTTAAAATAAAGAAAAAAATAGAAAGTGGCGATTTGCAGATTGACATTATTGATAAAGGTTTGGCAGAAGATGATATACGATTAAAAGCTATTCTGGAGACTATGGTTTTAGGCCTTAAAGATATTGAAGCGGATTATCCTGAATATGTAAGGGTTATGGATAGGAGGTGCAAAAAATGAAACTCCAACTTTTTGCTCATAAAAAGGGTGTTGGAAGTTCCAGAAACGGTCGTGATAGTGAATCTAAGCGTTTGGGAGTAAAAAGGGCAGATGGCCAATTTGTATTAGCTGGTAATATCCTTGTAAGACAAAGAGGAACTAAAATACATCCAGGTGTAAATGTAGGAAAAGGAAAAGACGATACACTTTTTGCATTAATTGATGGATATGTTACTTTTGAAAGAAAAGGCCGCGACAAAAAACAAGTAAGTGTTTATCCAGAAAGGAAAGTTGCGCAGAATTAAATCCTGGTTTATACCAGGATTTTTTCATAAATAATAATAGAAAGTGGTGGAAAAATGGTGTCAGATGTGGAGTTATTGGTAGACTACATCAAACGAAGCAGACATGAACTTTTAAATGATTTACAAGTGGTATTAGGGTATGCTCAACTGGGGAAATTAGATAAAGTGATTGAATCTCTTCACATTGCAATTGACCACCTTAATAGAGAAAGAGATATTTTTAATTCCGAGAATGCAGAAGAGATTATAAAAAATATCTTAGAGGGGTAAAAAATTTTGAAAAGTATATACTATAAAGGAAGGCAGGTGAAAGAATGTTTATAGACACGGCAAGGATATACATAAAAGCTGGAGACGGTGGAAATGGAATTATATCTTTTAGAAGGGAAAAATACGTTGCTTATGGTGGGCCGGACGGTGGCGACGGAGGAAAAGGTGGAGATGTAATATTTGTAGCAGATCCTAATTTGTCTACTTTGTTAGATTTTAAATACAAAAAAAGTACATTGCGCAAAACGGAGAAAATGGTAGAGGTAAAAATCAATATGGCAAAAACGGAGAAGATTTGTACATAAAAGTTCCTGTAGGAACCTTGATAATTAACGATGAAACAGGAGAAATCATAGCTGACCTTGTAAAACCTAATCAAAAGGCTATTGTTTTACGGGGAGGTAAGGGAGGAAGAGGAAATACTAAATTTGCTACTTCTACTTTGAAGACTCCTCGTTTTGCTGAAAGCGGTGAAAAAGGCAAAGAAATGTGGGTACGATTAGAGTTGAAGCTTCTTGCTGATGTGGGATTAATAGGATTCCCAAATGCAGGTAAATCTACTCTTTTAGCCAGTTGCACAAGAGCAAAGCCTAAAATTGCCAATTATCCTTTTACTACTCTGACACCCAATTTAGGAGTTGTAGAGTATAAAGGGAAATCTTTTGTAATGGCAGATATTCCAGGTTTAATTGAAGGAGCTCACATAGGCGAAGGATTAGGTCATGACTTTTTGAGGCATATTGAAAGGACAAAAATGTTGATACACGTTGTGAATGTATCTGGAAATGAGGGACGAGACCCTATAGAAGATTTTGAGAAGATAAATGAAGAGCTTAAACTCTATAGTGAAAGATTACTTACTTTGCCTCAAATTGTTGCTGCAAATAAAATTGATTTACAAAGTGGTAGAGAAAATTACCCTGATTTTGAAAAAGAAATTAAAAAAAGAGGTTATGATGTATATCCTATATCTGCTTTGACAAAAGAGGGTATTGACAAACTTTTGGACAAGACTATAGAAATTCTTTCTTCTATTCCGGTTGAGGAGATAAAGGAAGTACCAGAAGTTATTGTTTATACACCTCCTGAAGAGGAAGAAACTCTCAATATAGAAGTAAAAGATAATACCTATTATCTTAACGGTACAAAAATTGACAAACTTTTAAAAAGAGTAAATTTACAAGATGAGCATTCTTTAAGGTACTTTGAAATGCTTCTTAGAAAGAGCGGGGTAATAGATGCTCTTAAAGAAAAGGGATTTAAAAGTGGCGATACAATAAATGTGAGAGATTTTGAATTTGAATACTATGAATAAAAGTGGAATTTGATTCCACTTTTATTATTACTTTAATGAGGGCTCATGGTAAGCTTGTGCAATTTACCTCTTTTGATGTATAATGTATAATATAAAAGAAATATAAATTGGGGGATAGTAACTTGGAAAGGGAGCTTAGACTTGGGATAATGGGAGGCACTTTTGACCCTATTCATTATGGCCATTTAGTTACTGCTGAAGCGGTAAGGTCTGAATTTAAATTGGACAAAGTGATTTTTGTTCCAGCAGGTAACCCGCCTCATAAGGTAAAGCGAAAGGTGACAGATAAAAAACATCGTTATTTAATGACTATACTTGCTACAATAACTAATCCTTTTTTTGAGGTATCGACGATTGAAATTGACAGAGAAGGGTATACTTATACTATTGATACTATCAAAGAGTTTAAAAAAATTTATGGGGAAAGTACGCAACTTTATTTTATAACAGGAGCAGATGCTGTTTTAGAAATTTTGACTTGGAAAAGCGCAGATGAGCTTCTGAAAATGTGTAATTTTGTTGCTGCAACTAGGCCAGGAGTTGAAGGTAGTAAAATAGATGAAGAATTAAAAAAAATTAGAAAACTTTATGGAAATGTCATTTACAAAGTGACTGTTCCCTCTTTGGCTATCTCCTCAACTGATATAAGGGAAAGAGTAGCAGGGGGACGACCTATAAAGTATTTGTTGCCGGAGTCTGTTGAAAGATATATTCAAAAATACGGTTTATACAAAGAGGATGACGAAAATGGGGTATGACATAGAATTTTTTAAAAAGAGATTAAAAGAGCTATTAGATGAAAAAAGATTTAAACACTCTATTGGAGTAATGGAAACCGCAATGCATCTTGCAATAAAATATGGAGCTGATGTCGAAAAGGCACAAGTAGCAGGATTATTGCATGATTGCGCTAAAAGCTATTCTGATGATGACCTTTTAAAACTTGCTAAAAAATATAGAATTGAGCTAGATGAGATTTTAATTCATGCGCCTTTTCTTTTACACGGTCCTATAGGTGCACATTTGGTAGAAGAAATTTTTGGAATAAAAGATCAAGAAATAAAAAGGGCAATTGCTCTTCATACTACTGGTGATGTCAATATGAGCCTTTTGGATGAAGCAGTATTTCTTGCGGATTATATAGAGCCTAATAGAGATTTTAAAGGAGTAGAGGAATTAAGGCGATTAGCTGAGGAAAATTTAGACCTTGCTTTGTTAAAGTCTTTTGATAGTACAATTTGTTATGTTTTAGAGAGGGGACTACTTCTTTATGAGAAAACAGTAAAAGCTCGAAATCATATTCTTTTGAAACTTGGGAGTGGAGGTAAATGAAAAAATTTATAAAGATTGTATCAATGTTATTGTTGCTGAGTTTATTATCTGTAGGAGTAGGAGGATATATCTATTTAAAGTCTTTGAACCCCTTAGATGTTTCTTTGATGAATAAAAATAGTGAAAACAAAAATTCAGAGGCAATTCAGAAAATAAATATATTGGTTTTGGGAGTTGATGAAACATCGCCAACAGATCCAAGGCGTTCTGATACTATGATATTATTATCTTATAATCCTAAAACTAACAAAGCTTATATTTTATCTATTCCCAGAGATACAATGATTAAACTTGACAAATATGGGACACAAAAGATAAATGCTGCCTATCCCATAGGTGGACCTCAACTGGCGATGGATATGGTGTCACAGCTTATTGGAGAGCCTGTTGATTATTATGTAAAGATTGGATATGAAGGTTTTAAACAATTAGTAGACGATTTAGGCGGAGTAGAGATGAACGTACCGATGGACATGAATTATGATGACAATGCAGGGAATCTTCATATTCATTTAAAAAAAGGTGTTCAACTTTTGGATGGAGAGAAGGCTTTACAGTTGGTGAGATTTAGACATGGGTATGCAGAACAGGATTTAGAAAGGGTCAAAGTCCAAAGGGAATTTTTATTAGCGATGTTTCAAAAAGCTAAAGACCCTAGTACTTTGTTAAAAATTCATCGTATATTAAAAACCATAAATCAATACGTAGAAACAAACATACCACCTACTACTATGTTAAAGTATGCAGATTATCTTTTAAAACTTGACAAAGACAATATAAAAACAGCTACTGTGCCTGGTACTCCTCAGTACATTGATGGGGTTGCTTATTATATCACAGATCCACAAGAAGTATTACAATTTATGGATAATTTAAATGATGAAAGAGATGATACTGCTATCGCAGCTAATAAAAAAGACATAAAAATAGAAGTTTTAAATGGCGGTGGTATACCAGGAGCTGCTACAAAGACTGCTGATTTGTTAAAACAACAAGGGTATGATGTAGTGAAGATAGGAAATGTAATAGGTACCACTTACAACACTACTCAGATAATCAATAGGACTGATGATAAAAAAATAGTAGAAGATCTGAAGAAAATTTTAAAAAACGCTATTGTAGTGGAAGATACGAATGGAGACAGTAATGTTGATATAACTATAATTTTAGGGAAAAACATATAAAATGGAGGGTGATTTAGTGATAGACGGAAAAGATAAGGTGTCTAAAATTTATAAAGTTTTAGAAGACAAAAAAGCTTATGATATAAAGATCTTGTATATAGGAGATTTAACGATTGTCGCAGATTATTTTGTTATTGCCACTGGCAGTTCGGATACTCACGTCAAAGCATTGACAGACGAAATTGAAAAAAACTTATGGAAGACGGCGTTTTTGTTGATCATATTGAGGGTTACAATTGGGGCAAGTGGATTTTGATGGATTATGGAGATGTAATAGTTCACATATTTCAACAACCCGAAAGGGAATTTTATAATTTAGAAAGATTGTGGGCAGATGCAAAGGAAATAGTGCTTGACAACCGCATTTAAGGTATGTATAATAACGTTAATAAATTTTTAATGCTGTTATCTCTTGTGTCATTTTTTACTCTCTACCGCATATATTTAATATTGTATGATTAGGGGGATTCAAAGCCAATGGGAACACATCCTATCTTAAAAAGCATGATCCCAGTACTAGAAGGTATAGCTAATACATTTGGCAAAAATTGCGAAGTGGCATTACATGACTTTTCTTCCCCACAAAATCCTATCATTGCGATCATAAATCCCCATGTTACGGGAAGAGAAGTGGGGGCTCCATTGCCTGAGGCTATATTAAAAGTATTGAAATCAGATAATATTGAGAATTTAATAAATTATAAAAACAAGAGCAATGATGGAAAAATTTTGAAGTCGTCCGCGATTTTTATAAAAGATGAAAATGGCAAGCCCATTGGGTGCCTTACAATTAATATCGATATTTCAGAATTTATTATGGTGAAAAATACCTTATCAGAATTCTGTGAAGTAGCTGATACTACAGAAGAAAATAGAGAAAGTTATACGGGCAGTGTAAGTGATGTTTTGGAAAGCATTGTGAATACTACATTAGAGAACTATGGTAAACCTGTAAATTTTATGACAAAAGAAGAAAAGGTTCAGATAGTGAAAATGTTAGATGCAAAAGGGACTTTCTTAATAAGGGGCGCTGTGGATTACGTAGCAAAAATACTCTGTGTTTCCAGATATACTATATATAATTATTTGGATGAAATAAGGGTAGGAGAGGATTTTGGTAAATATTAGTCTGTTTTCCTTTACAAATATTTGATTTTATGATATAATAAAAATAAATTGAAAATTAAATAAAATGCTAAACGCTGAATTCGTAAAGAAGCGGGGGAACCACTTTCTGGGGTGAATCCATCTTTTAAAAGATGGTAGGGTTATCTTTCGACCCGAACCCGTCAGCTAACCTCGTAAGCGTTGAAAGAGGAGGATGATAGCATTGGTGTCTTTTTGGGTTTTTACAGACACCGAAGGTTAAAGCTATAGATTTCCCTCTATAGCTTTTTCATTTCTTTAAAAGGGGGTAGTAAAAATGAAACAACTCTCTTTTGCAGTAATTGGAGCTGGGAATGGGGGTCAAGCGATAGCGGGGCATCTCGCTTTAAAAGGCTATAAAGTTAATTTGTACAATAGAACCTATCAAAAATTACTTCCTATTATAGAAAAAGGTGGAATTGAATTAGAAGGAGAAGTAGAAGGGTTTGGCAAGTTAAATGTGATAACTGATGACATGGAGAAAGCTATTAAAGATGTTGATATAGTTTTAGTTGTAGTTCCTGCTTCTGCACATTATAAAATTGCCGAAGACATGCTGCCATATCTTAGGGATGGTCAAATAATTGTATTAAACCCTGGGAGAACTGGTGGTGCTTTAGAGTTTCATAATGTTACAAGAAAAAGAGAAGATTTAGATGTAGTTATTGCAGAAACAGATACTTTTATATACGCCTGCAGGTCTTCCATGGGAAGAGCTAAAATATACAAAATAAAAGAAGTAGTGTCTGTTGCTGCAATACCTAAAGAAAAAACAGAAATAGTGGTGGAAACACTTAATACTGCATTTTCTCAGTTTATTCCGGCGCAAAATGTTCTTGAAACGAGTCTTAACAATTTTGGAGCTGTTTTTCATCCCACCCCTACTCTTTTGAATGCAGCGAGAATAGAAACTACTAAAGGGAATTTTGAATATTATCGGGAAGGCATTTCTCCTTCTGTTGCAAAGATATTGGAAAAAATAGATAATGAGAGAATGATGGTGGCAAAAGCTCTGGGCGTAAATACTATTTCCGCTAAAAGATGGCTAAAAGAAAGTTATAATGCGGAAGGAGAAAATCTATATGAGGCAATTCAAAATACAAAAGCTTATGTTGGTTTATTAGCTCCTCAAACATTAGATTGTCGTTATATATTTGAAGATGTTCCTATGAGTTTAGTGCCTATGTCTTCTATAGGGAAAGAAATAGGCATTAAGACCCCCACTATTGATGCTGTTATACATCTTGCTTCAGTTATGCACGGAAAAGATTATTGGAAAGTTGGAAGAACGGCTGAAAAGCTTGGCATACAAGGTATGACAGTTGAAGAAATTATAGAATTGGTTGAAGGGAAAAGAAAGGAGGTAACGATAGCATGAAAAAGTTAATTGTAGCGGCAGCGATAGGTAATTGCGTCCATGTAGCAGGTGTGTATAACTTTTTGAGATTTGCAGAACAGCAAGGTTATGAGACTGTATTTTTAGGTCCTGCAGTTCCTATTAAAAAATTGATTGAAGCTGTTAAAGAACATAAGCCGGAGATTGTAGGAGTAAGCTTTAGACTAACTCCTTCAGCTCTTGAAAAACTTTTAGAAGAACTCAAGAGGGAAATAGAAGTAAATAATTTGCAACATATAAAATGGGTATTTGGAGGGACAGAGCCTACTGCAGAAGTAGCTCGTAAATCAGGAATATTTGCAGCAGTTTTTGATGGTAAAAATGGCGATGAAGCTACAATTAATTTCTTAAGAGGAGGAAGTTCAAACCATAGACAAAGAGTTTTTGCTGATACATTAATTGTAAGAATAGAGGACAAATTCCCTTATCCTATAATAAGGCATCACTTTGGGCTTCCTTCATTGGAGGACACTATAGAAGGAGTTAAGAAGATAGCAGAAGCAGAAGTTTTAGATGTAATTTCTATAGCACCAGACCAAAATGCTCAAGAGCACTTCTTTGATAAGAAATATGACAAATCTTTGGACGGAGCAGGCGGTGTTCCTATAAGAAAGAAAGAAGACTTAATAAGAATATATGAGGCTTCAAGAAGAGGTAACTATCCTCTTCTTAGATGTTACAGTGGTACAAATGATGTTTTCAAGATGGCAGAGATGCTTCTAGAGACTATCCATAACGCTTGGGCAGCGATTCCCCTTTGCTGGTATAATGTATTGGACGGCAGAGGACCAAGGGATGTAAATACTTCCATAAGAGAAAATCAGCAGCTTATGAAATGGCACGCTGAAAAAGGAGTACCTGTAGAAGTAAACGAAGCACATCATTGGAGCTTGAGAGATGCTCACGACGTAATTGGAGTAACAATGGCTTATCTTGCAGCATATAATGCCAAAAAGATGGGAGTAAGAGACTATGTAGCTCAGTTTATGTTTAATGTACCTGCTTCTATTTCACCAAAAATGGATTTGGCAAAGATGTTAGCTAAGATAGAATTGATAGGAGAATTACAAGATGAAAATTTCAGAGTTATAAGGCAGGCAAGGGCTGGACTTGCAAGTTTCCCTTCCGACCTTTTAGAAGCTAAAGGACAATTGGCTTCCAGTGCCTATCTCTCCATGGCTATAAAGCCTCATATCTATCATGTGGTAGGCTACTGTGAAGCTCATCATGCTGCAACGCCAGAAGATATAATTGAAAGCGTTAAAATAGTAAAAGCCGTGATAAAAAACTCTATGTTTGGAATGCCTGATTTGACTCAGGATAAAGAAGTAATTCAAAGAAAAGAACAGTTAAAGAAAGAGACAAGGATTTTATTGGAAGCGATAAAGAGTTTAGCGCCTCACAGTCCTGATCCACTTTCTGATCCAGACGTATTAGCATTGGCGATAAAGATTGGTCTATTAGATGCACCACATCTCAAGGGCAACAAGTATGCAAAAGGAGAATTGCAGACCAAAGTAATAGATGGTGCATGTTATGCTTATGACTATGAGAAGCATAGAATAATACCTGAAGAAGAAAGGGTAGAAAAGATTTTACGTGAATATGAAAGATTAGTTATAACAGTATAAAATTTAGGAACGTAAGATCTATTCTTACGTTCCTTATTCAATTTTCTTTAAATATATATGAAGGGGAGGAATGATAATCAAATGTGTGGATTGGCAGGAATTATAGGAACTGGTGATAAGAGCAAAGTACAAAGGATGCTTGATAAAATACGACATCGTGGCCCGGATGAGTCAGGTATTTTTGCAGATGAAAATATTACATTAGGCCATAATAGGTTGACGATAATTGACCTTTATCATGGACGCCAACCTATAAAAAACGAAGATGGCAGGTATTGGCTTATTTATAATGGAGAAATTTACAATTACCAATTATTGCGTAAAGAGTTAAAAAACCATATTTTTTCCACAGATACTGATAGCGAAGTAATAATTCATTTGTATGAAGAACTAGGTAAAAATTGTGTTAACTATATTGATGGAATGTTTGCTTTAGTTATTTATGACTCTAAAAAAAAGACCATATTTATTGCTCGCGATCCGTTAGGAATAAAGCCATTGTATTATGGTAAAACAAAAGAAGGTTATTTTGCCTTTGCTTCGGAGATTAAAGCACTTCAGGAAGTAACTGATGATATAAATGAATTTCCTAATGGATATATTTATACAACTGAAAACGGATTTGAGAGATATTATTCAATTCCACAGGATCCGATGTATTTTGCAGATGTTGATAATATTATTAATGGATTAAGGCTTAGATTAGAGGATTCAGTAAGAAAAAGGTTGATTGCTGATGTGCCTGTTGGAGTATTTTTAAGTGGCGGATTGGATAGCAGCCTTATAGCAGCAATAGCAGCAAAATACAAAAATCCCCTTCACTCATTTGCAGTAGGTGTCGAAGGAAGTAATGACTTAAAGAATGCAAGAGTTGTTGCTGATTATGTAGGTACGATTCACCATGAATTTATTTATACAGAGGAGGACATAAAAAAAGTTTTACCCGAAGTTATATATCATCTTGAATCCTGTGATCCAGCCTTAGTCAGAAGTGCTGTTGCAACATATTTTGTATCAAAACTTGCAAGCAATTACGTAAAAGTTGTTCTTTCGGGAGAAGGTGCTGATGAGTTGTTTAGCGGATACCATTACCTCAAAAATTATACAAATCCTTGGAAATTACAATCCGAATTAAAATATATAACTCGAAATTTGCATAATACAAATCTTCAAAGAGTTGACAGAATGACAATGGCACATTCCATTGAGGGACGTGTACCGTTTTTAGATATAGAAGTGTTACGGTACGCATTTAAAATAACACCGTCATTTAAAATTAACGGCCGAGAAAAAACCGAAAAGTGGATACTTAGAAAGCTTGCAGAAAATTATTTACCAGAATCAATTGTATGGAGAAGAAAAGAAAAATTTGCAATAGGAACTGGTACATCTGAAATATTAAATAAAATAGCCGAATCAGAAATTAGTGATGCAGAGTATATAAAAAATAGATTCCTACCTAACGGTTTTGAAATAAAGTCTAAAGAAGAGTTGTATTATTTTAAAATTTTAAAAAGATTTTTTAATGTTGATTCTTTTATAAAGGACATGGGAAGAAGTAGAAGTCTCAATGACAACCAAATATATGCATAAAAAGAGGGCATTCTGCCCTTTTTTTAAATCAATATTTTGAGAAAATATATTTCTTTCTATTTCTAATTTTCCGTCTTCTCCAAAGGATAAAAGCTATTCCTAAAATTGCTGTTCCAGTAATGAATCTTACAGGGTTAGTATACATTGTATTTTTTACCCCAGAAGATTGTACATCCATATAATAATTTCCCCAAAAGTTTTTATAAACAGATTCGGTTGCAATAAGAGGATTTGTGCCTATTTCCTTTTCATTTAAAGTGTATTTAATGTATCCTAAAGTATCTCCTTTATTTATTGGCGCGTTTATGTTTTTGTTTAGTATTATTTGAGTTTCTATAGAATTTTCTTGCCCTTTAGGGACTTCATAGTAAAAGTCTTCTTTTGCAATAAGAGGAAGTTTAAAGTGAGATTTTCCCAGGTCGATATAAGTTACTACCTCACCTTTTTCTGTTTTTTTCACTAAAGTAAAGTTTTGAAATCCGTAGTCCAAAAGCTTTATAGTATCTGTCCAGATATTTGTTCCTTGGTCTCCCATTATGACGGATATAAGTCTGTGGCCGTCTCTTGTTGCAGAAGCTACTAAAACTTGACCTGCTGCAACCGTGTATCCTGTTTTTACTCCATCGGCGCCTTCATAGTGAAAACTTGAAGGTTTAATTAAGCGATTGCTTAACCATAGATCTCTTACTTTATCAAACTTATTAGTAGGGGGAATTTGATAATGTATTGTAGTTACTATTTTTCTAAATTCAGGATTTTGCATTGCATACCTTGCTATTAATGCCATATCATAAGGGGTCGAATAATGATTTTCATCAGGAAGACCATTTGGATTTACAAAATGGCTATCATAAGCTCCAATTTCTTTAGCTTTTTCATTCATCATTTTAGCAAAGTTTTCTATGCTCCCACCAATGTGTTCAGCAATTGCTATTGCTGCATCATTGGCAGATTCTAACAAAAGCGCATAAAGTAATTGCTCTAACGTAAGTTGTTCACCAGGAGAAAGAAATATGGAATTTCCATCTATTTTTGTAACATTATCGCTTGCAGTTACAATATCGTTTAAGTTTCCCTTTTCTATAGCAATAATTGCAGTAAGAATTTTAGTTGTGCTTGCGGGGTACATTCTTTTGTGCATATTTTTGTCATACAATACTTGACCTGTTGTAAAATCCATTAAAACTGCAGTTGGGCCTACGATTTCGGGCGGTGGCGGTACGTTAGCGTATATAGGAGTTATTTGAGCTACTAAAATAAAGAGTGTAAGTAAACAAGCTATTATCTTTTTCATTGCCATGCCTCCAATTTATGCTCATACCTAAAGTATACCAAAAAAATGTGAAAAATAAAAAGGAATTTTTTAATTCATGTAGAAATAAATAAAGGAAGCTGTAAAAAGAGGTGTTAGTATGCCTTATTTTTCAAAAAAACAGCAATATGCTATAGTTGTTATATTATGCTTTATATTGGCATTTTCAGGATATGTAATTTACAAAAATTACAAATTAAAAAATGAATTTGTTGTCAATGCAAGCAATGAGAGTGTGCCAGGGGAAAGAACTGTAGAAAGCGAAGAGAACAAAGAAAAGCCTTTGGAAATAAAAGAAATAAAAGTATATGTGACAGGATTAGTAAAAAATCCAGGAGTCTACACCATGAAAGAAGGAGAAAGGATTATAGATGCTATAAATAAAGCAGGAGGACCTTTGGAAGAAGCAGACCTTACAAATATAAATCTCGCGCAAAAAGTTAAGGATGAACAAATGATAAGAGTTCCAAAAAAGGGTGAAACAAATAATATTTCTCCTACTAGTTCAATACAAAAAAGCGAAAAAATAAATATAAATACTGCAACTAAAGAAGAATTGCAAACTTTGCCAGGAATAGGACCTGTGACGGCTGAAAGGATAATTGAATTTAGAGAAAGTAAAGGTTCTTTTAAAAAAATTGAAGACATAATGAATGTTCCTAGAATAGGTCCTAAAATGTTTGAACAGATAAAAGACAAGATTACTGTGGACTAGCTGATGTTAAACAGTTCCATGTAGAACAAAAAATGCTATATTAAATGAGGGGTTTTATGAAAAAGTTGATAGCTATTATAACTGCGGGTATATTTTTATTTAATTTTATATTAGTGCCAGCGCAAAGTAATACTTCTTCTGATTTTGATAAAGCAAAAGAGGAGGAACAAAAACTTGTATTGGAGTTATTAAATCTTGAGGTAGAAAGGCTTAAAACCCAAAAGTCTTTGGAAGATTTAGCGATAGAGATTAAAAATTTAACTGTAGCTATTCAGGAAAAATCTAAAGAAATACAAATGGTAGATAAAGACATAAAAAAGGAGAAAGAAATAATAAAGACTTGGTTTAGGTTTTTGTACATGGATGGGACAAATGCTATATTATCACTTCTACTTATGTCACAAAATGCCAGCGAATTATTGCATAGGCTTATTTACATAGATATTATAACCACTTATTTTTACAATAAACTAGAAAATTTAAATAAGCTTGTAAAATATAAAAAAGAAGAGGAAAATAGATTAACCTCTCAAAGATTGCAGCTTATAGAAAAACAAAAAGAACAAATAGAATTGCTGAAAAAGATAGACGAATTAAGGCTAACTAAAAGCCAAATGTTGGAAGATATAAAAAAGAAAATCGCAAATTATCAAAAAATATTTGCAATGGCTGATAATTTGGACAAAATGTTTCCTTCTTTAGATTATTTATTAAGCCACCTTTCCCAATTTCCATGGGATACTTTGGAGTATAAGGATTTGAGTTTTTCCTTTTTTGGTATATCAGCTTCTTTTTCTGATGTTGATGTAACCCAGATGATACGTTCTTACAGTGATAAGTTAAAAGATGTAACAGTATCTTTTAGTAAAGAAGGTTTTGAAATAAAAGATGATGATTCATACACTTTAAAAGGCAATTTTGCGATAGAAAATAACAAAATTAAATTGTTAATAAATTCTCTAAATATAGGAGATATAAAAATTGGCGGCCAGTTGCTTCAAAAAATTCTTTATGGCTATGACACGACTATAAACATTAAAATTCCTGTTGAAGGATTTAAATTAAAAAAGGTGGAGGCAGAAAAAGGCTATGTAAAGTTTACTTTAGAAAAATAGTTTTTTATAAAACTTCTTTTTTAGAATGGGCAATTCTGGCACAAGCCGCGGCGATTATTGCAGCTACTAAGTCATCAATAAAAGTATTACACTTTTTTTCTTTATCTTCATTAAGTTTTCCTATTATGCCGGGTTTTACTTTATCAAGATATCCAAAATTAGTAAGACCTATAGAACCATAAACATTTGTAATGCTTAAGGCTAAAATTTCGTCAATGCCGTATAAGGGTTCATCTTTTTTTAAAATGGACAAAAGAGGTTCTTCTAACATGTCTTTTTCTGCTAATTTGTCTAAAGCGATTCCTGTCAAGATTGCATTTTGAACTTCCCTTTTCTCAAGTACATGATGTAAATTTTCTATACATTCCTCTATTGTTAAATCATCATAATACTTTTTTTGTAAGTCTAATACTAATACTGCCATATCTTCTAAAGTAACTCCTCTTTCTTCTAAAAGGTTTATAGCAATATCTTTCATTTTAACAGCTCCTTTTTTAAGTTTATAGTATGATTATATCACAAATTTTTGATGAAATACTTCTTTGTTGAAAAAACACTTCAATTAAAGTATAATCAAAATAGTTTAAACTTATGAAGAGGTGATAAGATGAGTGAAGTGAGAGTAAGATTTGCCCCAAGTCCTACAGGGAGTTTACATATAGGCGGTGCCAGAACTGCTCTCTTTAATTGGCTTTTTGCAAGGCACAATGGAGGAAAATTTATTTTAAGGGTGGACGATACTGACCTACAAAGGTCTACAGAAGAATCTATGAAAGGAATACTTGAAGGACTTAGATGGTTAGGTATTGATTGGGATGAAGGACCTATTTACCAATCGCAAAGGATAGAAGAATATAGAAAATTTGCAAATAAATTATTAGAGGAAGGAAAGGCTTACTACTGTTTTTGCACAAAAGAAGAGTTAGAGGAAATGAGAAAACAGGCAGAAAAAGAAGGTAGGCCTCCAATGTATACGGGAAAATGTAGAAATTTGACCAAAGAGCAAATAGAGGAGCATTTAAGGCAAGGGAGAAAACCTGTAATAAGGTTAAAAGTGCCTCAACAAGGGAAGACAGTAGTTCACGACGTAATAAGAGGGGATGTAGAGTTTGATAATTCCACCTTTGATGACTTTATAATTATGAAATCAGACAATATGCCTACTTATAATTTTGCTACTGTGGTGGATGATTACCAAATGGGAATAACTCATGTTATACGGGCAGAGGAACATTTGTCAAATACTCCAAAGCAAATATTAATTTATGAGGCTTTAGGCGTAGAAATTCCTCAATTTGCCCATGTGTCTATGGTTTTAGCTCCTGATAGGAGTAAACTTAGTAAAAGACATGGAGCGACTTCTGTGCAGGAGTTTAGAGACCAGGGGTATCTTCCTGAAGCAATTGTAAATTATATAACCTTGCTTGGATGGATGCCAAAAGATGGGGAAGAAATTTTTGATGTGTCAAAAAGCATAAAAGAATTTACTTTAGAAAGGGTATCAAAAAATCCAGCTGTTTACGATGTACAAAAGCTGACTTGGATAAACGGCCATTACATAAGGAATTATGATCTAGATAAATTAACTGAAGCAGTTATCCCATTTCTGAAAGCTAAAAACTTAATTAGGGAGGATTTCGATTATGATTATATCAAAAAAATAGTAAGTGCAGTAAGAGAAAGGGAAAAAACTCTTGTGGATATAGCTGGTGCCATGAGCTATTATTTTACAGAAGTTAACGAATATGAGGAAAAAGGAGTTAAAAAGTATTTTACTAAAGAAAAAGTTGTGGATATCCTAAAAAAAGCAGTAGTGACTTTAAAAGAAATCGAGCCTTTTAATAAATTTACAACTGAGGAAGCCTATCGCAAACTTGTGGAGGAATTGCAAATATCCAGTGGTGAACTTTTCCATCCTACGAGATTAGCTATTTCGGGTAGAACTTTTGGACCAGGACTATTTGACATAATGGAACTTTTGGGAAAAGAAAGAACTATAGAGAGAATTGAAAAAGCCATAGATTTTATTGAAAAGATGAGGAAATAACAAAAATATTGCCATAGTGTATAATTTTTACTACTATAGACAATAGTATTACCCTTATAAGGGTGATACTATTATTTTAACCCATGAAAAGGTGATACCACGTGTATACAGTGATAACAGGCGACATAATTGGTTCAAGAAAACTGTTGGCAAAGGGGATTAAATTCCATCGCAAGATATAAAGAGTTAGATGATAAAAATTTTGCAGAATACTATTTAATAGGGACAATGAGTAGCATGCTTATAGCTATTTTTGGAGGTTTACTGATAAAAGCTATATTAAAAATATAAAAGGCATCCACAGATGCCTTTTTCTCAATTTGATATTGGTAGCCCCAAGGGGACTCGAACCCCTGTCTTCGCCGTGAGAGGGCGATGTCCTAGGCCGCTAGACGATGGGGCCAAAATGGCTGCCGAACTAGGACTCGAACCTAGACTAGATGATCCAGAGTCACCTGTGCTACCATTACACCATTCGGCAGCGCCTCGACGAAAGTAATTATAACATAGGTTTTATAATTTGACAATACCCCTCACATTTTTTTAAATTTTGTTTAATTCTTAAAATTTAATTTGATTATTTACAATTCTGTGTAAATGATTTATAATTTTTGTGGAGCTACATACTGTATACAGGGAGGGAAAATTGATGGCACATTATATCACTGATGAATGTATAAGCTGCGGAGCTTGTGCGGCAGAATGCCCGGTAGATGCTATCCATGAAGGGGATGGAAAATACGAGATTGACCCTGATACTTGCATTGACTGTGGTGCTTGTGAAGCTGTGTGTCCAACTGGTGCTATAAAAGCTGAATAAATTTGAAGAAAGCCTCACTTTGTGGGGCTTTTTACATTTCAATTGACTAAAGCTATTTAAAGTGATAAAATCTTACTAAATTAATTTTGCGATAAAGGAGGAGTCATAAGTTATGGGGTTAGTATATGTGAATGGAGAATTTGTAGACAGTGAAAAAGCTTCAGTCTCGGTTTTTGACCATGGCTATCTTTATGGGGATGGTATTTTTGAGGGCATAAGGGCTTATGATGGAGTTATATTCAAACTTGATGAGCACTTAAAAAGGCTTTATAGTATGGCAAAAGCTCTTCTTCTCGACATTCCTATGACGATGGAGGAGATGAAAGAAAAAGTTGTTGAAACGGTAAGAGTTAATAATTTAAGGGATGCCTATATAAGGCTTGTAGTATCAAGAGGAAAAGGTGATTTAGGCCTTGACCCATATAAATGTCCTAAACCTACTGTTGTTATAATTGCTGATAAGATTACTTTGTATCCTGAATCTATGTATCAAAACGGTTTAAAAATTATTACTTCTACTTATAGAAGAAATTCTATTCAGGCTTTAGATCCCCAGATAAAGTCATTAAATTATTTAAACAATATTCTTGCAAAAATTGAAGCAGTAAAAGCAGGGTATCCTGAAGCTCTTATACTAAACCAAGAAGGATATGTAGCTGAATGTACTGGTGACAATATTTTTATAGTTTCAAATGGCACCTTGTATTCTCCTCCTTCGACAGTAGGAGCATTAGGAGGAATTACAAGGGCTACTGTAATTGATATAGCAAAGCAATTAGGAATCCCTTTTGAAGAAAGGTATTTTTCCTTGTTTAACGTGTATACTGCAGATGAATGTTTCTTGACAGGTACAGCTGCTGAAGCAATACCAGTGGTAGAAGTAGATCATAGGGTAATAGGAGATGGAAAACCTGGTCCCATAACGAAAAAGATAATAGAAGAGTTTAGAAAACTTACTCCTGTTTTAGGAACAAAAGTTTATGAATAAGAATTGCATGGATGACTTCCATGCAATTCTTATAAAGAAGGGATGATTTTTATGACTGAAAAGCTTTTTTATGAGGATAGTTATATTACTGAATTTGATGCTAATATCATAGATAAAAGAAAAATAAATAACAAATGGGAACTAGTATTAGATAAAACTTATTTTTATCCTGAAGGTGGAGGTCAACCAAGTGATACGGGCCTAATTGATGGTATTAAAGTTTACAAAATATACGAGGAAAATGATACAGTATACCACCTTGCAGATAAATGCCCTGAGGGTATAAAAGTTCATTGCCAAGTTGATTGGGAGAGAAGATTTGACCATATGCAACAGCACACCGGACAACATCTTTTATCAGCCGTTTTGGAGAAAAAATATGGAGCTCATACGCAAAGTTTTTCTATTGGGGATAAATCTTCCCACATAACTATAACAAAAGATACTTTTAACGAAGAAGAGGCTTTTGAAGTGGAGAAAGAAGTTAATAGCTTTGTTTATAAAAATATACCTGTTAAAACTTATTTTGCAGATGAAGAAATGTTAAAAAAGCTGCCCCTTAGAAAGCAACCACAAGTCAGTGAAAATATAAGAATAGTAGAAATAGAAGGGATAGATTATTCTCCTTGTGGGGGCACTCATGTTAAGACTACAGGAGAAATAGGAATTGTAAAAATAAAGAAGTGGGAGAAAACGAATAAAGGCATAAGGTTGGAATTTGTAGCTGGATTTAGAGCACTTTATGATTATCACATAAAAAATAATTATGTGAATGCTCTTTGTCATCTTCTTTCCGAACAAGAAGAGAATATTTTAGAACATGTGTTAAAATTACTTGAAGAGAATAAAGAGGTTAAAAAAGAAGTTAATATTTTGAAAGAAAACATATTGTTAGAAGAGTCTAGAAACCTGATAAAAAGTTCAGAGTTGCATGGAGGTATACACATAGTATACAAACTTTATGAAAATAGAACGACAGAAGAGATAAAAATATTAGCTAAATACATAGTTTCTAATGACAAATGTATAGCTATACTTGGGAATAAAAGAGGAGAAACAGGAGATTTAGTGGTTTCAAGGTCTGGCGATGTAGACATTGTGGTGAATGGATTTTTTAAAGAGGTATTGAGGGTTTTTGACGGAAAAGGTGGAGGAAACGCTTATATGTGTCAAGGCGGAGTCTCCCAAGACAGATTAGAATTAGCAATGGACAAGGCGTTGAGTATTGTTATAGACGAAATAAATAAGAGAGAAAAATTTTTAAAATTTTAGCAGGAAATTTATAACATATATAGAATATATTATAATAAATATTTAAAATGGGGAGAGTAGGGAGATGGGTGTAGTAAAAAAAGTAGATGAAGAATTAAAACGAAGCATGGAGAGTATTAAGGAAAAAATAAAAAGTGACGATATCTTGAACAGAATACTAGCTAATGAAGCTGGACAGGTAAATGAGGGAGAAAATGATTGGAAAGTAGAGTGTGGACGAGAAATTGTAGAAATTTATAAGAAATTGGTTAATATAGTAGATAAATTAAGGGTTGTTTCTTAATAAAGCCTATTGTAATTTTTGTATTATGATGGTAAAATTGTATATACGAACTCTCAAAAAAGGGGTAAACAAAATGAAAAGTAATGAAGCATTAGAAAGACAGATAAGTGTTTTGAGGAAAGAACTGGATAACCTCGTTACTAAGGAAGAGATTGACTATGAAAAAGTGCTTGATATAAGTCGTAAACTGGATGATTTGATTGTTTCATATATAATCAACAAAAAAGATAGGTATTCCACAGTGGGAAACTATATCTAAAGCCTTTTAAGAAACAAGGGCTTTTCTTTTTTTGTTATTATATTGTTATGATTGCACCATTACAATTGTATGTTATAATATAACTATCCTACATACATTTATTGGAGGTGGAAATATGGAACAAAACAATGTTAAAAAAATAGTATATGGGGCTTTTATGATGGCATTGGTTACTATTGGTACTATGGTAATTCAGATACCCACTCCGGCTACAAAAGGCTATATAAACGTAGGCGATTCTTTTATATTCTTAAGTTCTGCTTTATTTGGCCCTGCAATGGGATTTGTAACTGGAGGCATTGGTTCTGCTCTTGCGGACTTATTATCAGGTTATGCATATTGGTCTCCATGGACCTTTATAATTAAAGGGATAGAAGGGTTGATTGTTGGACTTATGTATAAAAAATATACTAAGGAATATTTAAAAGTTGTATCTCTTATAATAGGAGCTTTATGGATGGTGTTAGGATACTATATAGCAGGAGGAATCATGTACGGTTTTAAGGCTTCGTTAGTTGATGTGCCAAGTAATTTAGTGCAAGGTTTTGCAAGTATAATAATAGGGTATATTTTGATACGTTTGATATCTCGATTGGAACTATTTAACAAAGTGTAGCAGGGTTTTTTAAACCTTGCTTTTTTTATGTAAAAATATATCATTATATAGGAAAGTAGGGATGTGCAAAATTAATTAAAATAGTTACGACCAAAAGCCAGAATATGTATAACATACAATATATAGTAATCAAGACTGACAATCAAACATAAAGTAAGGGATAAGGGAAAAGAAAAGACAAAAAGAGGAGCTAAAAAAGGGCATAAATATCCTGTAGAAGTCAAATGTTAAAAAGTGGCATGAACTAAATTCAGCAAAAGTTAAGCCGATTGCATTAAAGCAACAAGAGACTTAAACTCATCAAATTTACCCAGTTTAATAGCTACAATAGCGACAGTAAGCAAAGTAATATGGCCAAAAGTATTAAGGTTGCTGACAGAATTAATATTTCTAACATAAGCCTTTTCAAAATCTAGAGCTTTAAATCGAGAATTATATCTTTCTGATTCTACTCTTAGTCTATAGACAGCCTTAAAATATAGGGAGTCTCTATTAATAGAAGACCTATAATCAGAAGATATAATAGCATACTTAGTACAGCCTCTATGCTTTTTGCCATTAAAATATTTAGGATGCTTTATAGGGCAGGCAGAGTCATCTTTAGAATTACAGAACTTGCAAACAAATTTTTGCTTAATAAAACCATCAAAATACTGCTTGCCGTCTTTGAGCATTTTAATACCTGCTTCACAAACCATATAACCATCATCAGTCAGTGGGGGACTTTTAGAATTACGCTTGTTAAGAGGAATAAAACAATGACCATGGAGAGTATCTCTAACAAAATTATAAACTCTCTTAACATCATACCCCTTATCGGCAATAAAATTAACATACTTAAGGTTAAACCACTTATTAGTCTTTTCAAGTAAAGACAAAGCAACTTCAAAATCGGGGACATCAGCGGGAGTAGTAGTTTCAGCGATAGGCAATCCAGAGATAGCATCAACAATAATATGATTTTTATAGCCCCAATAAAACTTATAACGTTTATTAGAAGAATCATTAGAAGCAGAATAAACGCCTAATTTACAATCCTTATCAGACTTAGGCTGATTATCTTTAGAGAATTTATTTTTAGAAAAAGACTTAGGGTTATTTAACTTAGTGTTAGCTTTAATAGGGGTAGAGTCCATGGAAATAAACTCACCAGAGATAATGCCCATATTTTTGAGGATATTGACTTGATTTTGAAAGATAGAGGTCAAATAATCATGAGAGAACTCATTAATAAAACGGCGGAAAGTCCAATAAGAAGGAAGAGGTTTAAGGATGTTAAAGCCACAAAGATGAGCAATGATAAGATTATTGCGGAGATAATCTAAAAGGTCAGAAATTGTACCGAATCTTTCAGCTTTCATAACAATAAAAGCTCTAAACATTGCATGATGAGAATAACCCTTACGGCCAGGACTAGAGAAAGGGAATTCAGGTATTGAAGACAAGTCTAGATTTTTAAACATAGAAGAATAGAAATCAATTTTAGACAGAGAAGTAAAGAGTTCAGGTATATTTAAAAGTAATTGAAGCTGGTACATGTAGGATTTCCCCCTCCTTAAAAAATATTTTCATGCGGTATATATAATAATTCGACAAATGGGAGGGGAAATCCTACATAAAAGATAAAAAATTCAAGAGTGATAGAAAAAAAGCATGTCTGTGGAATGGCTTAAATGAAGGCTTTTGAATTTTGCACAAGTCTATAGGAAAGAGAAATTGAGGTGATGAGAATGATTGATACATTTCTATTTGACTTGGACGGTACCTTACTTCCTGTTGATACGGACAAGATGTTGGATGAGTATTTTTTAAGTCTCACAAAAAAGCTTTCTTCTCTATTTGACCCCCATTTTTTATTTAAAAGTCTTTATAGTGCCAGTATGGACATGATAAATAATTTAGATCCAAACAAAACTAATGAAGAAGCATTTTTTGATTCTTTTTTAAAAAAAGTCAACTATCCAAAAGAGGAATTGGATGTACTTTTTGAAGACTTTTATTTAAATGATTACAAAGAGTTAGGAAAAAATATTAAGGCCAATGAATACGTCAAGAAATCCTTAGAAATTTTGAAAGAAAAAGGCTATACACTTGTTTTAGCAACCAATCCTGTATTTCCAAGAATTGCAATTTTAGAGAGGCTTAGATGGGCAGGCCTTAATGAAAGCTATTTTGATTTTATAACTACTTATGAAAATATGCATTTTTGTAAGCCCCATATACAATACTATGAAGAGATATTAAAAGTTATAAATAAAAAGCCGGAAAATTGTTATATGGTGGGAAATGATGTGGAAGAGGACTTGATAGCTTTTAAGTTGGGTATGAAGACTTTTTTGATTGAGGACTATATGATAAATAGAAATTCAAAAGATATAGTAGCGACACAAAAGGGTAGTTACAAAGATTTATATGAATTTGTCTGTAGCTTTAAGGAGGGAGGCAAAAATTTATGAAAGTCACAGTGTTAGGGTGTCATGGACCTTTCCCTGGGCCTTATGGGGCTACTTCCGGATATTTAGTAGAAGAGGAAAATACTCATATTTTACTGGACTGTGGCAGTGGAGTAATAAGCAGATACCAAAGGTATTACGAGTTAAATAAATTAAAATACATAATTTTGTCTCATTTGCACTCTGATCATGTGGCAGACATGATGGTTTTAAGATATGCTCTTGATGTTATGGAGTCAAGAGGCATGATAACTGAACCTGTGAATGTATATTGTCCACAAACACCAGAAAATGTTTTTGAAGATTTTAAATTTAAAGATGTTTTTAATTTACACATTATAAATGAAGAGGCTACTTTAAATTTAGAAGGAATAGAGATTTCTTTTAAAAAGATGACGCATCCTGTAGAGACTTATGCTGTGAAGATGAAAAAGGGAGAAAAAATCTTTGTATATAGTGGTGATACTACCTATAATGAAGATTTAATATCTTTTGCAAATAAAGCTGATTTATTCCTATGTGATGGAAATTTCTTGACAGGAATGCAAGGACCACACTTAACTGCTGCGGAAGCTGCTGAAATTGCTAAGAAAGCCGAGTGCAAAAGATTAGTTTTGACTCATTTGTCACCGCTTATTTCTATCAAGGATTATTATGATGAAGCAATTAAAGTCTTTGGAAATACAGAAATTGCAAGAGATTTTGAAGTTTATGTGATATAAAATGGAATTTCCATTTTTATATCTTACTGTAGCTCTTTCTTTAGGAATAATAATTGGAAGATATGTTTTTCATCCTTTTGCTTTTTTGCTTTTATTAGCAATTTCAGCGGCTATTTCTTTGTGGCGGTATTTGAAAAATAAAAATGTCAGTTTACTTCTTTTAATTTCTTTTATTTTTGTAGGTGCAATTTTAAGTGGCAATGCTTTTAATTCTCCCAATCCTTATCTAAAGTTTGAAGATAAATTTATAACTATAAATGGCAAGGTGTACGAGGTAAAAGAATATGAGGGATATGCTAAATACATAGTTAAACCGCCTAAATTACCTAAAGTATTGGTTACTCAATATAGGGGCAAATATCCTTCAGAGGGAGATATTGTAAGTATAAGAGGGATAATTTCAATTCCCCAAAAAGCTACAAATCCAGGAGGCTTTGACTACAAGCTCTTTTTAAAGAAAAAAGGAATTTATGCAGTCATGAGAGTGCAGGGGTATGCCGTTGACATTGTGGGCAAAGGCAATTTAAATTTTATTGAGAAGGTTATATATGCTGCAAAGCAAAAAACAGAAGTTAATTATATAAATTCAATGCCCGAAAGAGATGCTAAGTTTGTTATATCGATTTTTTTAGGAGATAAACTTGTTGACGATGAGACTTTGGGACAATTTAGGACAGCAGGTATTTCACATATTATTTCCGTATCAGGAATGCACGTAGCAATTATAACAGGTTTTATACTTTATATGTTAAGTCTTTTTAACATTAGAAGGTACAAAGTTCCTATCATTATAATTGTATTGACCTTCTATGCAATTTTAACAGGAGCAAATCCGCCAGTTATAAGGGCAGCTCTTATGGCTTCTATCGCTTTAATTGGCACTACTTATGGCAAAAAACATAATTCTATAAATTCTTTGTCTTTTGCGGCTTTTGTGATATTAATATTTAACCCTTTGATGCTGTGGGATGTAGGTTTTCAACTTTCATTTGTTGCCACTTTAGCCATTTTGTATTTCTATAAGCCGATACGAGAAAAACTATCAATGCTAAATCCCAAAATACAAGATTTAGTCGCTTTAACTCTTTCTGCTCAAATTGGCACAATCCCCTTTACCATGTATTATTATCATTATATATCCATAATTTCGCTTTTGTCCAACATTGTAATAGTGCCATTGGCGAATATAGCAGTTGTTTTGGGATTTTTATCGGCTATGATAGGGCTGATTTTTCCTCCCTTGTCCTATTTTATAAATTATATAAATATACCTGTAGTAGAAGCTATTTTGTACATAACGAAATTGTTCAATAGCTTTCCTTATGCCAGTATAAATACTATTGTTCCGCCTTTGTATGTGATTGTTTTGTATTATGGAATTTTAACAGTCCTACTTAGCAGTTTTGATAAAAAAACTAAAAAGATTTCTATTGCAATCGCCTTGACTTTTGTTATAGCAATTTTCTTTTATAATTATCTATTGCCTAAAGATTTAGAAGTGACTTTCCTGGATGTAGGACAAGGGGACAGCACGTTTGTCAGGACACCCCACGGCAAAACTTTTTTAATAGATGGAGGAGGCAAACCTTTATTTGCGACTTCTTCTTTTGATGTGGGAGAAGATCTAGTACTTCCATTTTTGTATTACAAAGGTGTTATGAAGCTTGATGGAGTATTTATATCTCATACAGATATTGACCATATCGGTGGAATAATTACTGTTTTGCAGCAGATAAAGGTAGATAAAGTTTTTATTGGAGTCCAAAAAGTTACTGATGAGAATTTTAAAAAGATGATTAAGGTTGCAAAAGAGAAAAACATCCCTGTTATTTTTCTGAAAAAAGGAGATAAGGTTGAAATAGATAATATTGAAATATACGTTTTACACCCTGACCCTCAAAATTTAATAGAGGAAAATCCTATAAATAACAATGCACTTGTTTTTAAGATGAAGTACAAGAAGATGGAATTTTTATTTACAGGTGATATAGAAAAGCCTGCAGAAGAGGTTTTGAAAAATTTAGACATAAAGACTGATATTTTGAAGGTGGCTCACCACGGGTCAAATACTTCTTCTACACAAGAATTCATTGAAAAAGCCAATCCGAAAGTATGTATTGTCCAAGTAGGTAAAAACAGTTATGGACTACCTGATGAGAGAGTGCTAAAATATCTTCAAGAGAAGGCGAAGGTATATAGGACGGATAAAAATGGAGCAATTATCGTAAAAACAAATGGAGAAAAGGCTTATATAACTACTTTTCTCAAGGAGTGAAATAATGAATTATAAAGAGTTAGTGGAGAGTTTAAAAAAAGATAAGATTGACAATGTATATCTTTTTTATGGAGAAGAGAGGTTTTTATTGTTAGATGCTTTAAAAAGGATAAAAGCAAAAATATTAATGCCTGAGACTATGGATATGAACTATGTGGTTATTGAAAAAGATAGTCCAGAAGAATGTATGGAAGCTATTATCGAAAATTGTGAGACATTACCTTTATTTTCTGATTACAAATTAGTAGTAGTAAAAAATGAAGAGGAACAGCTTTCTAAGCTAGGGGATAAAGAGTTAAAAAGACTTACGAACTATCTAGAAGAAAAAGTTACTTCTCCTCAAAGCAGCATTGTATTAGTAATTATAGGAGGAGAAAAAATAGATTTAAGGAAAAAGCTTTATAAGTTTATTGAAAAAATAGGTAAAATAGTTTATTTTCAAAGACTTTCTTTTGAAGAGGCAGTAAATTACGCCGGCTATTTTTTAAAAAAGAGTGGCAAAAAAGTAAAAAAATCTGATGTGGAATATATTGTGAAGAGCGTTGGAACGGATTTATACGCAATTGTAAATGAAATACATAAATTAGTTTCCTATTCTGACAGTGAAGAAATAGAAATGGAAAAGATGAAAGAGGTTCTTACTATAAACCTGCAACAAAACATTTTTAATCTTGTCAATGCTATAGGAATGAAAAAAGAAAAAGAGGCTTATAAAGTTTTACACACCCTTTTAGAAAAAGGAGAAGTACCCCTTATTATATTGTCGATGATTGTAAGACAAATGAGGTTGATTACTAAGATAAAAAGCTTTGAAGGTAAATTTGGCGATAAAAAGACTATTGCATCTTCTTTAGGAGTACCATACTTTGCAGTAGAAGAGTTAATGAGACAGAGTAGACTTTTTAAAAAAGAAGAGTTGGAAAGAGCTTATAACGAGTGTTTGAAATGTGATATTGCATTGAAATCAGGAGCAGATAGTAGTTTGGCATTGGAGGGGCTTGTAAAAAAATTGTGCAAATGATAAAAAGCGTACTTTTAAGGTACGCTTTATTCATTACTTGCTGCTGATTTTAAAAGATTGTTAAATTTTGCATAAAGTCTGGACTTTTTTCTTGCCACTGTGTTTTTGTGGAGAACTCCTTTTGTGGCAGCTTTGTCCAATTCTTTGACAGCAAGTCTTAATTTTTCTTTTATTGTTTCTATATCTCCTGTAGCTAAACTTTCGTTAAACTTTTTAATAAATGTTTTAACTCTTGATTTTATCATTTTATTGCGTAAAGTCCTTTTTGCGATAACAGAAATCCTCTTCTTTGCAGATTTTGTGTTTGCCAAAAGCTTCACCTCCTCAATCGAATTTAATTTTACCACGAAAGAAATAGTTTTTCAAGGATTAATACACTTTTTACTTTACCACAGAGGTATAAAATTTGTCAATTTGTTCATCATAATTAAAGGAGGTGATTTAATGTTACAAACAGTTATTCGCTTTATTGTGTCAGCTATTGTGCTGTTAGTGGTAGGATATTTTGTTCCAGGGTTTAGCGTCGCAGGATTTTGGGGAGCTCTTATTTCAGCGGTGGTAATAGCTTTGTTAGGCTATATTGTAGAATTAATATTAGGGAAAGATATTTCACCAAGAAGCCGTGGCTTTGTAGGATTTATTGTTGCGGCGGTAGTGATATACGTTTCTCAGTTTATTGTTCCTACCATTCACGCAACAATAGTTGGTTCGTTGATTGCTGCTTTTGTGATAGGATTGGTTGACGCCTTTGTACCGACAGAGTTGAGGTGATGTAGATGTACAGTATAAGAACAGACCTTGCAGTAGAAGCGAGAGAATTATACAAAGGAAGAGAGATTCCAGGGGTGAGTGTGGAGGAAAAACACTTAGAGGGTATAAAAGTGACAAAGGTCAAAATTTTAAATGAAGAAGGAGAAAAAGCAATGGGGAAGCCAGTGGGGGACTATATAACTATTGAAGCCCCCGGCCTCATTGAAAGGGACTTGGATTTAGAGGAAGAAGTTGCGAAAGTTTTAGCAGATATAATTAAAGAAATAGCTAATTTGACGGAAAATACACAAGTTTTAGTAGTAGGGTTAGGTAATTGGAATGTCACCCCTGATGCTTTAGGGCCACGGGTGGTGTCTAACATTGTGGTGACAAGGCATTTAAAGGAATATGCACCTCAACAGTTTGGTGATGAAATTCGGTCTGTCAGCGCAATTTCTCCCGGAGTTTTAGGCATAACCGGGATAGAAACAGCTGAAATTTTAAAAGGCGTAGTTGACAGAATAAAACCTGACTTAATAATTACAATTGACGCTTTGGCTTCGAGAAGATTAGAGAGGTTGTCTACTACTATTCAAATTTCAAATACAGGTATAAGTCCAGGGTCTGGAATAGGTAATAGAAGGCTTTCCATTACTGAGCAAAGCTTAGGGATACCTGTAATAGCCATAGGAGTTCCTACAGTAGTAGATGCGGTCACAATTGCTAACGACACCATCGAATATTTAACAGAAGAGTTACTAAAACAGACCAAAGAAGAAAGCCCTTTTTATGAAGTACTTAAGAATATGAGTCAACAAGAGAAATACAGTCTCATTCAAGAAGTTTTAACACCTTATGTACATAATCTTGTAGTCACTCCTAAAGAAATAGATTTATTGGTAAAAAATATATCTTCAATTATTTCCAGAGGGATAAATCTTGCACTACAACCTGGGCTTACGGAAAAGGAAATGAATCAATTGCTTCATTAAACATAAAGTACTAAAGCACCTCTTGATGGAATATTTATAAAATATAAAAACCAAAGAGAGGTGCTTCTTTTTGTACAGGTATTATAGTTTTTCAAAGATAAGCAGAATAATGTTTCTAATTTTGTTATTGATAAACGTTTTTCTTTATAATTGGATGACACAACCTTATAAGGGTGAATATAGACAAATAATTGGTGATTCTTTTTCAGAGGAGTATGATAAATTAGACAGTTTATTTGTAACTTCAATAAATTATGCCCTGCCGATAATAGAAGTAGCATTTACTTCTCAAGGGTATACAGGAAAGGATTTAACCTTTTCCTCTTTGTTAAATGCTAAAGTTAAAGACCCTATTAATATATTGAAATTTCAACTTCCAATTTTAGCACAGATAGATTTGGAAAAAGTAAGTGCTAATAATATACAGAATAATGATGCACAAACAAATCCTCCTTCTAATAACAATGTGAATTTGTCTGATACTAATGCACAAAGTGACAAAAACACACCGCAGACACAAGGAGAGGAAGAAAAACCGGTTTCGAAAAATATAGATAATAGTAAACCCTATCTTTTGATATATCACACTCATACTATGGAAGCTTATGCTGCTACAGAAAAGAACAAATACATAGCAAGGTACGGCTATGATAGGACAGATGATTTAAATTATACTGTTGCAAAAGTAGCAGATTATCTTACGGAATATCTTAGAAAAGAAGGAATTCCTGTATTGCACGATAAAACTATCAATGATTACAACTATGACAAATCCTATGTAAACTCTTTTGCAACGGTCAGTAAAATTTTAAAAGAGTATCCTTCTATTAAGGCTGCAATTGACTTGCATAGAGATGGCTATGGTGCTGTTATGAAACCAGGGGTAGAAACTATTCCTGTTTTGAGCAATTTGCCAAACCAAGATTTTAGAAAAAAATATGTGATGGAAATAAACGGGGAAAAAGTAGCAAAAGTTTCTTTCATAATAGGTTCAAGAAGGACACCGGAAATGAAAGAAGATTGGAGAAGAAATTACGAATTTGCCAAAAGAATAAGTGATAAATTAAATGAACTTTATCCCGGCCTATCTTTAGGAGTACAGGTAAAGCCCTACAGTGAATATAATCAGCATCTTCTTGAAAAGTCGATACTGATAGAATTAGGAAGTAACTATAATACTTTAGAGGAGGCAATTGCAACTACAAAGTATCTGGCTAAAGCCATTAGTGAAGTGATAAAGCAGCAACAAGATTTTGGGCAGTGAAGACTGCTTTTTATTTTATAGCGATAAATGTTGATATTAATTTAAAAAAGGTTAAAATAAATTACTGTAATTATCAAAGATTTAGGAGGTTTTTTATGAAATTTGCAGCAAGGATAATGGGATTGGCCTTGGCGCTTTTAATCCTCTTTAGCACTGCTTCTTATGGACAAGTAAATAATATAAAAGATAGAAAAATAGTTATTTTTATTGTAGACAGGGTTAATTTAAATGACTATGTTGCAAATGACCTTCCTAATATAAAATACCTCATGGAAAATGGTACATATGGACTTATGACGGTAAATTCTGATGGAGGCAGGACCCCTGAAAACGTGTATATGACAATTGGTTGTGGGACAAGAGCTGTAGGTTCTGAAAAAGCTTCCCTTAATTTTAACGCTTCTGAAATAGTAAATGGAGAACAAGCCTCTATAATTTTCAAAAGAAATACAGGTATTAAGCCACAAGTGTTTAATATAGTAAATTTAGATTTTGCGCAAATAGAGAGAAATAACCTAACTCGAAATCACATTGTAGTACCTGGCTTATTAGGTGCTCTTTTAAAACAAAATGGAAAAACTGTTGCTGTGTTTGGCAATGAAGATACTGATGTAGAACAAAGAAGATATGCGCCTCTTATAGTAATGGATGAAAAAGGAATTGTAGATTTTGGCGATGTGAGTGATAATATTTTAAAAAGAGACCCTTTAAGCCCTTTTGGCATTATGACAGATTATAATTTGCTTTATCAAAAATATACAGAGATGAAAGAAAAACCTGACTTAACTATTTTTCAATTGGGAGATACGATAAGAGCGAATGATTACTATAAATATGCGATGGATAAAATTAATGAGAGAAATAAAAAAAGGGCTTTATACGAAGCAGATGAATTTATTGGCAAAGTCATAAGAGAAGGCAATCCCAACACCTTATACATTGTCTTAACTCCACTTCCTCCATCTAAAGATATGGGGCAAAAGAGTTATTTAACCCCCATAATACTTTTTGGACCAGGCTTTACTAAAGGCTATGTTACTTCAGATACAACAAAAAGAGAGGGGATTGTCACAAATACAGATTTAATGCCAACAATTTTACAGTATTTTGATATTCCTATACCAACTTTTTTGACGGGACATCCCCTTTATAATTCTGGTTACAAAGGAAATGTAGACAAATTATTAGCTGAGAGTCATAAACTAGTTTTTAATTACACTTATAGGCCTATTTTCTTAAAAACTTATGTGGTTTTAGAGATAATAATTTTAATTTTTGCCCTATTAGTTTTGCTGCTTTTGAAAAAGTATGCGGTCTATTTAAAACCTCTATTGTTTTTTGTTTCTACTATTCCTTTGACTTTTTTGCTATTACCTTTGTTTAATTATACTAGCCTATCAAATAGCATCGTGGGAATATTATTTTTGACAGCAGTGGCGATTATAGCGATTCATGAAATTAACCCTTATGGTTATTATTTCTATGCTATAATAGGTTTAGTTACTTCCCTTGTTTTGCTAATTGACCTTGTGACAGGGCAATATTTGCTAAAAAATTCTTTTTTAAGCTATGACGTCATCGGAGGTGCCCGTTTTTATGGCATAGGAAACGAGTATATGGGGGTATTGATTGGAGCCGTCTTATGTTTTACTACAATGGCTTTTGAAATTTTTTCGAATAAAAAGCTGCTTTTAGCTATAACTACAATAATATACGCACTGGTATTCTACTTTATTGCAGCTCCAAGTATAGGTACAAATGTTGGAGGATCGATAACAGCCTTTGGAGCTTTTGCTGTTTCGCTGCTGCTTTTGTCTGGAAAAAAATTAACATAAAAAATTTAATATATATTGGTGCCGGGATAGTTTTAATGCTTTTGGGCTTGTTTTACTTGGATTCTTTAAGGCCAGTTTCACAACAAACTCACATAGGACAAACTTTTGCTTTAGTAAAAAGTCACGGTATAAAATCTTTATTACAAATTTTTGAAAGAAAGCTTTTAATGAATTATAAGCTCATAAAATATTCTATATGGTCGAGAGTATTGTTGACACTTATAGTTGTTTTACTAATTCTTTTCTTCAAACCTGTTGGAGTGTTGAGTGAAATTTTCAAAAAACACACCTACATTCGAATATGCTTTGTTGCGACGATTATAGGAAGCATTCTTGCTCTAATTTTTAACGATTCAGGAATTGTAGCGGCAGCTACAATGATGGTGTTTGTAGGACCTATGTTAATACATTTTGTTATTGATGAAATGTCTTAAAAGGTGGTTTTATGGGAAAAATGAAGGTATTGCAAATTGTAAGAAAATCAGAAGGAGGAATGAAAAAGCATTTATTATCACTGGTTAGATTGTTAGACAAAGATAAGTATGAAATTGCTGTTTTGTGCTCTTTTGACAAAAAAACTCAAGAATATCTCAAAAAATTAGGGATTGCAGTATATGACATTGACATTGGGGACGGAATTAGTTTAAAAAAAGATTACAGGACAATTAAGTTTATACGAAAGGTAGTAAATGAGTTTAAGCCAGACATTGTTCACATGCATGGGGCAAAAGCTTCATTGGTAGGAAGAGTCGCATGTTTTGCTATGCCTGTAAAAACAGTAGTGACAGTCCACAACTTTGCAAATTACAATAATATGAGTTTTTACAAAAAGAAACTTCTATTAAGTTTGACAAAAATTCTAGACAAAAAAACCCATCAGTTTATTGCTGTCTCTCAAGCATTAAAAGATGATTTAGTTCTAAATCAAAATGTAAAAGAAAATAAAATAAAAGTGGTGTATAATTGTATTGATATCTCTTTCTACGAGGAAACAACTCTTAATTTAAAAGAAGAATTCAATTTGCCACAAGATTCTTTTATTGTAGGAAGTGTAGCAAGGCTTATACCTGCTAAAGGTGTTCAAGATTTAATAAAAGCGGCTTCAATTTTAAAAAATGTAAATGCCTACTTTTTTGTAGCAGGAGATGGCCCTTTTAGAGAAGAATTACAAAAAATGATTGATAGTTTAAATTTAAAGGACAGATTCTTTTTATTGGGGTATAGAAATGACATCCCTTCTTTCTTGAGAAATCTCAATGTATTTGTGCTTCCCTCACATGAAGAAGGATTTGGAATTTCTGTAATTGAAGCTTTAAGTGAAGGAGTCCCTGTCGTAGCTACAAAAGTAGGAGGTATTCCAGAAATTATACAAGATGGCGTTGAAGGAATTTTGGTAGAAAAAGAAAGTCCTGAAGAGTTGGCAAAAGCTATAGAGAAATTTTTGAAAGATGAGGAATTGAGAAAAAATATAAGCTTAAGAGGAAAAGAAAGTGTGGGAAAATATAGTTGCAATAAAATGATTGAAGAAATATACAAGATTTACGATACCTTGAAGGGAAGATAAAAGATGAGGCTTACAAGGACAAGAGAGAGAAAGAAACAGATTCAAAGAAAGAGACTTGTAATCTTTGCTCTTTTATTGTACATTGTTATTATGGTAGTAGGACTTGTAATAGCTGATTCTTCCTTTAATGAAATTACTACTGGAGTAAGGAAAGTAAATATATTTGGTGTATATTCAAATAGCGAAAAGGTGATCGTTAAAATTTTTGGTAAGGAGTCAGTTATTGACATAGGAGGGTTAAGCCAATACTTTAAAGGGCGATTTTGGAAATGAGGTCTAAGTCTTTAATTTTTGAGGAGGTACAAAATGTCAGAGAGGATGCAGTATATTAGAAATTTTTGCATTATTGCTCACATAGACCATGGTAAATCTACTCTTGCAGATAGACTTATTGAGAAAACAGGTTTTCTTTCTGAAAGGGAAACAGATAAGCAAATTTTAGATAATTTAGAATTAGAAAGGGAGAGAGGAATTACTATAAAGTTAAAGCCTGTAAGAATGATTTATAAAGCTAAAGATGGAAATGAATATGAGCTTAATCTCATTGATACCCCTGGACATGTAGATTTTACTTACGAGGTATCCCGAAGTATTGCAGCTTGTGAAGGGGCCCTCCTTGTAGTAGATGCTACACAAGGGATTGAGGCGCAAACCCTTGCTAATGTGTATATGGCTTTAGAACATGATTTAGAGATAGTACCTGTGATAAATAAAATAGACCTTCCTTCAGCAAATCCTGAACTTGTAAAAAAAGAAATTGAAGACGTGATTGGGATTGACGCAGAAGATGCTTTGCTTACCTCTGCTAAAGAAGGCATAGGTATAGAAGAAGTTTTAGAAGCCATTGTAAATAGAATTCCCCCTCCAAAAGGAGATGAAAATAAGCCTTTAAAAGCGCTAATTTTTGACTCTTTTTATGATAACTACAAAGGTGCAATAAGCTTTGTAAGGGTAGTAGATGGAATTGTTAAACCAGGAATGAGAATAAAAATGTTTTCTACTGGCAAAGTTTTTGAAGTTACAGAAGTGGGTATGTTTAGACCTAACCTTTATCCAGTAGAAGAGCTTAAAGCAGGTGAAGTTGGATATATTGCTGCCAGCATAAAAAATGTAAAAGACACTCGCGTAGGAGATACAATAACAGATGCAGATAATCCAGCCGATTCTCCACTTCCTGGCTATAAAGAAGTAGTGCCAATGGTCTTTTGTGGAATTTATCCTGCGGATGGACAAGATTATGAAAATTTAAAAGAAGCTTTAGAAAAACTTCAGCTAAATGATGCGTCACTTGTATTTGAACCTGACACCTCTGCTGCCTTAGGTTTTGGATTTAGGTGTGGCTTTTTGGGACTTTTGCACATGGAAATAGTTCAAGAAAGGTTGGAAAGAGAGTACAACTTAAATCTTGTCACTACTGCACCAAGTGTAATTTACAAAGTTTACAAAACTAATGGAGAGGTATTGGATTTGGACAATCCCACAAAAATGCCGCCTCCTACGCAAATAGATCATATTGAAGAGCCAATTGTGGAAGCTACTATTATGGTGCCTACTGAATATGTAGGGGCAGTTATGGAGCTTTGCCAGGATAGACGGGGAGCATATTTAGGAATGGAATATTTAGAACAAACTCGCGTACTTTTAAAATATGAAATGCCTTTAAATGAGATAATATATGACTTTTTTGATGCTTTAAAATCACGAACAAGGGGTTACGCCTCTTTCGACTATGAGCTTAAAGGGTATAAAGAATCTAATTTGGTAAAGCTTGATATTTTAATAAATGGCGAATTGGTAGATGCTTTATCCATGATAGTTCATAAAGATAAAGCCTATGAAAAAGCGAGAAAAATTGTAGAAAAGTTAAAAGAAAATATTCCAAGGCATCTTTTTGAGATTCCAATCCAGGCTGCAATAGGCTCTAAGATTATTGCAAGAGAGACTGTAAAAGCTTTGAGAAAAAACGTTCTTGCCAAGTGTTATGGAGGAGACGTAACTCGTAAGAAAAAACTTTTGGAGAAGCAAAAAGAAGGTAAAAAGCGCATGAGACAGGTGGGAAGTGTTGAAATACCTCAAGAGGCTTTTATGTCAATATTGAAGCTAGATGATGAAAAATGAGGGAGATAGGATTATACATTCACATTCCTTTTTGTAAAAGAAAATGCTATTATTGTGATTTTAATTCTTATGCAGGCTATGATTATCTTTTTGACGACTATATTCGGGCACTACTTATGGAAATAGAATCAAATTCTACAAAAGATTATAATGTGGTTTCGGTTTATATAGGAGGAGGTACCCCTAACCTTTTGCCTCCTTCTTATATAGAGAAGATATTGAAGTCTGTATTTAAAAATTATAAAATACTTGATGGTTGCGAAATTACTATTGAAATGAATCCCGGCCTTATAACTGAAGAAAAACTAAAAATTTATAAAGACAACGGGATAAACCGAGTAAGTATTGGACTTCAAGCTTTTCAAAATAGGCTTTTAAAATATATAGGTAGAATTCATACAATAGAAGATTTTTTTGAAAATTATGAGTTAGTGAAAAAGTTCTTTGGCAATATAAATATTGACCTGATGTATGCTCTTCCTACTCAAACCTTTAAAGAGTGGCAAGAAACTTTAAAAGAAGTAGTAAAATTACAGCCGACGCATGTTTCTACTTATAGCTTGATTTTAGAACCTAACACCTCCTTTTACAGACTTTATGAAAAGGGTCAGTTGCCTATAGTTGATGAGGAAGAAGAGCTTAAAATGTATCATTGGGGTATAGAGTTTTTAAAAGAAAAAGGTTATCACCATTACGAAATATCTAATTTTGCATTGCCCACATTTGAATGTCGCCACAATATTTTATACTGGGAATGCAAAAATTATTTGGGATTTGGTGCAGGAGCCCATTCTTATATGGAGGATGTGAGATATAGTAATATTGAAAATATAAAAGACTATATTAAGAGCATTTTAGAAAGAAAAAGTGCAGTTAAGGAAAAAATAAAGTTGGCAAAAGAAGATAGAATGGCTGAGTTTATGTTTTTAGGAATGAGAATGACAAAAGGAGTGTGTGACAAGGATTTTAAGAAAAGATTTGGTATCAGTTTGTTTGAATTTTACAAAAAAGTAATACAAAAATACTTAAATGAAGGTCTAATTGAGATTGATAATGAGTGTGCAAAACTTACCGAGAGGGGTATTGATGTCTCTAACGTCATTTTTGAAGAATTTCTGCCCTAAATGAGTATTGACAAAAAATTATAAGAGTGGTATTTTAAAAACATGAATTAGCACTCAATCGAGTAGAGTGCTAATAATACATGGGGTGGTGAAAATGCCGTTAGATGATAGGAAGAAAAAAATACTATATGCGGTTATTACTGATTATATTATGACGGCAGAGCCAATAGGGTCGAGAACAATAGCTAAGAAGTACAATATAGGATTAAGTTCTGCTACTATAAGAAACGAAATGGCGGATTTAGAAGAAATGGGATATTTGGAGCAGCCTCATACTTCCGCAGGAAGAATACCTTCAGATAAAGGATATAGATTTTATGTAGACAGCATTCTTCGAAATTATATAAACAATGACCCTCCAATTAGCTATAATACTCGCGAGGAAATAATAGCGGAGTTTGATGAAATTGTAAAGAAATATGCAAGAATTTTGGCTAACATAACTCACCATACTACAGTTGCTAAAATGCCAAGGTTGAACCCTGATAGAATAAGGAAAATCCAACTTATACCTGTTGCTTCTAATAAAATGATCTTTTTAGTAGTGACAGACACAGGAATTGTAAAAAATTACTTGCTAAATTTATGCCAAAATGTAGATAGAACAATCTTTGAGTTTTTAAACAATTTGTTAAATGACAAAATTGCTGGCAAAAGCGAAAAAGATATTTTTGAGTTTTTACAAAAAGATTTAAGGCAGATGTTGGGAGAGGTAGCTTTTATAGCCGACGAATTGATAAACACTATACTTTTGAGCTTGAAGCAGTTACAAGAAACGGACATTTATGCGGATGGAACTTCCCATATTTTAGATTTTCCTGAATACAAGGATTTAGGCAAAGCAAAAAATTTTTTCAATCTTTTGGACAACAAGTCGTTATTGAACGAAGTTTTAGAGCCTGAAGTAGATTTTATAGATGTGAGAATAGGAAGCGAAAACAAGTTTGAAGAGATGAAAGACTTAAGCGTAATAAAAACCACTTATAAGATTAACGGTCGTGTGGTGGGTACAATAGGAATTATAGGACCTACAAGAATGGATTATAGAAGGTTGATTAACGAAATCAATATGATGACAAAAGAGCTTTCAAATCTTTTGTCGAGTATATACAATGATGAAATATAACGAGGTGATATAAGTGGAAGAGATGGAAAAAGAAATTAACAAAGAGGAGGAAAAGGATGTAAATAATTTAGAATCAAATGAACAAATGGAAGGGCCTCCTGAAGAGGAAGAACAAACACAGCAGGAGCATAAGCAACAAACGGTTGATGAAATAGAGGAATTAAAGCAAAAACTTCAGCAAAAAGAGGCTGAAGCTCAAGAATATTTAGGTATTGCACAAAGATTGAAAGCAGAATTTGAAAATTACAGAAAAAGAATAGAAAAAGAAAAAGCTGAGATGATCGATTACGGGCAAGAAACAGTGATTTTAGAACTTTTGACTATTATGGATAATTTTGAAAGAGCTTTGGCAAGCAGTGGAGATTATAATTCTCTAAAAGAAGGGATAGAATTAATTTACAGGCAGTTTAAAAAAATATTGGATAAATTTGGTGTGAAAGAAATTGAAGCAGAGGGGCAGATTTTTGACCCCTATAAACACCATGCTGTAATGCAGGAAGAGGTAGAAGGAAAGCAACCAAATGAAATTATTGAAGTTTTCCAAAAAGGGTATTATCTAAAAGATAAAGTAATAAGACCAAGTTTGGTTAAAGTAGCAAAATAAAAAGGAGGTTGAAAAATATGGGGAAAGTTATAGGAATTGACTTAGGAACTACATTTTCTTGTGTTGCTGTTATGGAAGGAGGCCAACCTGTAGTAATACCTAACGCAGAAGGGGCTCGTACTACGCCTTCAGTCGTCGCTTTTACTAAAGAAGGAGAAAGGTTAGTAGGGCAAGTTGCAAAAAGGCAGGCAATTGTAAATCCTGACAGGACTATAATGTCTATAAAAAGACACATGGGAACTGATTACAAAGTAAAAATTGACGATAAAGAGTATACACCTCAAGAGATTTCTGCAATGATTTTGCAAAAGCTTAAGGCTGATGCAGAAGCTTACTTGGGCGAAAAAGTTACACAGGCGGTAATTACTGTTCCTGCTTATTTCAATGACAGCCAAAGGCAGGCTACAAAAGACGCAGGTAGGATTGCAGGTCTTGAGGTTTTGAGAATAATAAATGAGCCGACAGCTGCTGCTTTGGCATATGGACTTGACAAAGAAGGAAATCAAAAGATAATGGTTTATGACTTAGGTGGCGGTACTTTTGATGTTTCTATTTTGGAAATAGGAGATGGAGTATTTGAAGTTTTGGCTACAAGTGGCAATAACCATTTGGGTGGGGATGACTTCGACCAAAGGATAATAGATTGGCTTGCTGACAACTTCAAAAAAGAATATGGAATTGACTTAAGAAGTGACAGGATGGCATTGCAGAGACTAAAAGATGCCGCAGAAAAAGCAAAAATAGAGCTTTCTTCTGCAACGGTTACTAATATAAACTTGCCATTTATTACTGCTGATGCTACAGGTCCAAAACATATAGATGTAAATCTTACAAGAGCAAAATTCGAAGAGCTAATCTCCGACCTTGTAGAATCAACTGTAGGTCCTGTTAACCAAGCATTAAGCGACGCAGGTTTAAAACCTTCTGATATTGATAAAGTCATTCTCATTGGTGGTTCTACAAGAGTGCCTTTGGTACAGGAGACAGTAAAGAGAATAATGGGTAAAGAACCTCACAAAGGAATTAACCCAGATGAGGCAGTGGCTATAGGTGCAGCTATACAGGCGGCAGTATTGGCCGGAGAAGTGAAAGATATTCTCTTACTGGACGTAACACCTTTGTCCTTGGGTATAGAGACATTAGGTGGAGTATTTACTAAGATTATAGAGAGAAATACTACAATACCTACAAGAAAGAGCCAGATATTTACTACTGCGGCGGATAATCAGACTTCTGTTGAAATACACGTGTTACAAGGCGAAAGGCCTATGGCAAAAGACAACAAAACTCTTGGAAGGTTTATTTTGTCAGGGATTCCACCAGCTCCAAGAGGAGTACCTCAAATTGAAGTTACTTTTGACATAGATGCCAATGGAATTGTACATGTTTCTGCAAAAGACTTAGGTACTGGCAAATCTCAGGATATAACTATTACTTCTACAACTAATTTGTCAGAAGAAGAGATACAAAGAATGATTAATGAGGCTAAGCAGTATGAAGAACAAGATAGGAAGAAGAAAGAAGAAATCGAAATAAGGAATAAAGCAGATTCTCTCATTTATCAAGCTGAAAAAACAATGAAAGACCTTGGAGATAAGATGACGCAAGCTGAAAAAGATGAAATAAATAGAGAAATAGAAAATGTGAGAAAAGCTCTTGAAGGAAGCGATATAGAAGCGATTAAAAATGCTTCTGAGAAACTTTCACAAGCCTTCTACAAAGTTTCTACAAGAATATACCAACAAGCGGGAGGACAAACGGGAGGAGCTACAAATACTGGTAGTGCTGGACAAGGTACAACACAGGACAATGTTTATGAAGCCAATTACAAAGTGGAGGATGATAATAAATAATATAGAACCAGGTTTTACCTGGTTCTAATTTACGTAATGAAAGGCAGGTGAGAAAGTGGCTAAAAAAGATTTATATGAAATATTAGGAGTAGATAGAAATGCCACAGAAGAGGAAATAAAAAAGGCTTATAGACGGCTTGCTAAGAAATATCATCCTGACTTGAACCCAGGAGATAAAGAAGCAGAGCAAAAATTTAAAGAAATAAACGAAGCTTACGAAATTCTCTCCGACCCTCAAAAAAGAGCTCAATATGACCAATTTGGAGACGCAGCCTTTGAGCAAGGCGGTTTTGGCCAAGGTGGATTTGGTCAAGGAGGTTTTGGAGAGGGCGGTTTTGATTTTGGAGGCTTTGGAGGATTTGGCGATATATTTGGCGATATTTTTAATGATTTCTTTGGTACTGGCAGGAGAAGAGCAGAAACAGGCCCTCAAAAGGGTAATGACATAAGATATGACCTTACTTTAACTTTTGAAGAAGCTGCTTTTGGGGCAGAAAAAGAAATAGAGGTTGAACGATTTGAAGAGTGTGATACGTGTAAAGGAACAGGGGCCAAGCCGGGTAGTAAACCAGAGACTTGTCCTGTATGTCATGGAACTGGTGAAGTGAGAACTGCACAGAATACTCCTTTTGGAAGAATTGTAAATATAAGAACTTGCCCTAAGTGCCATGGTGAAGGAAAAATTATTACTGACCCTTGCAACAAATGCGGTGGCACAGGTAAAATTAGGAGGAGGAGAAAAATTAAAGTTACTATACCAGCGGGAATAGACGAAGGACAAATGCTTACCTTAAGAGGAGAAGGAGAGCCAGGCTTAAGAGGAGGTCCAAGGGGAGACCTGTATATTGTAATTCACGTAAAACCCCACGAGTTATTTACAAGAGAAGGATACAATGTACATTTGAAAATGCCCATAAGTTTTGCTGATGCAGCTTTAGGTGGAGAAATAAAAATTCCTACGCTGGATGGAACAGTTAGCTTTACAATACCAGAAGGGACCCAGACAGGGACTAAGTTTAGGTTAAGGGGAAAAGGGATTCCTCACATAAATGGAAGAGGACGCGGAGACCAAATTGTAGAGGTTTATATTGATGTGCCTAAAAAATTGACAGAAAAGCAAAAAGAATTGCTAAGAGAATTAAAAAAATTAGAAGGAAATACTACGACAGAATCAAAATCATTTTTTCAAAGGATGAAGGACGCTTTTGGCGGATAATAAATTTGAGTAAAGGTGTGGAAAAGAATGAAATGGATTGAAGTACAAGTGACAACTTCACAAGAGGCAGAAGAGGCTGTGTCAAATATCATGCACGAATTAGGGGCTGGCGGTGTAGTTATAAAAAACCCTAATGATGTAAAACTGTTGGCGCAAAGTGATAATTGGGATTACTTTGACCCTTCTCTTTTTGAAGAAGAGGGAAATATTAAGGTTTTTGCCTATTTTCCTATTGCTTCAGATACTATAGATAGAATAAATATTTTAAAAGATAGAATTGTAGAACTTAAATCTTTTGGAGTTGATATAGGCAATTTTGACTTAAAAGTCTCAGAAGTAGATGAAGCGGACTGGGCAAGCAATTGGAAACAGTACTATAAGCCTTTAAAAATAGGGAAGAAAATAGTGATTAAGCCTTCTTGGGAAGAATATGTATCTCAAGAAGAAGAGATAATTATCGAATTAGACCCCGGAATGGCTTTTGGCACAGGCACCCATGAGACTACAAAGATGTGTCTGGAATTTTTAGAGGAGATTGTGATACCAGAAAGGATAGTTTTTGATGTAGGTTGTGGTTCAGGTATACTTAGTATTGCTAGTAGCAAATTAGGAGCAAAGGAAGTTTATGCGGCAGATATAGACGAAGCTTCCGTGGAAGTAGCCCGACAAAATATAGAATTAAATAACTTACAAAATGTAAAAGTATTTAAAAGTGATTTATTAGGCGAATTTAGAGGAAAAGCGGATATTATAGTGGCAAATATAATTGCTGATGTGATAATTAAGTTGTCGGCAGAGGCTCCTAAATACTTAAAAGAAGAGGGCTTATTTTTAGCTAGTGGTATAATAAAAAGTAGAAAAGAAGAAGTTTTGCAAAAAGTTGAAGAATTTTTTGAAGTGTTGCAAATTAGAGAAGAAGGAGAATGGTGTGCAATATTATCAAGGAAAAAGTGAGAGCTTATGAGAAAAATTTTTATTGATAGGCAAAATATTAAAGGAGAATTTGTCTATATAGAAGGAGAAGACTTTCATCATCTGGTAAATGTCTTAAGGCTTAAAAGAGGAAATGAAATTGTTGCATCGGATGGATTAAAAGAATATGCTGCTCGCATTGAAGAGATAAAAAAAGACAAGCTTATTTTATTTTTAGAAAGAGAATTAGAATCAAATACAGAGAGTGCCTTAGAAATTTCATTATTTCAAGGCTTGCCTAAGTCAGATAAAATGGAATTGATTATTCAAAAATGTGCAGAAATTGGAGTTAAAAAATTTATCCCAGTTGTGACTCGTTATACGGTTGTAGACATAACTAAAAGCAATATAAATAAAAAAATTGCTAGGTGGAGAAAAATTAGTGAAGAAGCTTGTAAACAATCGGGCAGAACTGGGGTGCCCGAAATTTGTATGCCTATTTCCTTTGAAGAGGCTATAAATCAGGTTGATAAGTTTAATCTATGCATAATTCCATATGAAAAGGAACAAACTTCAAAATTAAAAGAGGTGCTTAAAAAGGCAAAAGGCGTAAAAAAATTGGAATTTTTATAGGCCCTGAAGGAGGTTTTTCTCAAGAGGAAATTGAATTAGCCTTAAACAAAAGTATTAAGCCTGTAAGCTTAGGCCCCAGGATTTTGCGAACTGAGACAGCAGCCATCGCAGTTTGTTCAATAGTAATGTATGAATTAGGAGATATGGGGTAAATTATAACAAAGAATAAAAAGATATTTTCTAATGCCCTTCGGGGCATGTTTTTTTGTGTACAATAGCATGTTATAATATGTGATATAATATGAAAAAAAGAGATTTAATAGGAGGAGCATTTTTAAAGTGGCAAAAGTAGATTTAACTCTTAGTAATGAGGAATTTTATGAAAGATATGGTCATAAAAAAACTGTTGCTTTTTATACTTTGGGGTGTAAGGTAAATCAATATGAGACAGAAGTCATGGCTGAGCTTTTTAAAAAAGCTGGTTATGAAGTAGTTGATTTTAATGAAAAAGCGGATGTTTACGTAATAAATACCTGTACTGTAACAAATAGAAGTGATATGAAGTCAAGGCAGGAGATACGAAAAGCTAGAAAGAAAAATCCTGATGCGCTGGTAGTAGCTGCTGGTTGCTATGTGCAAGTAAGTCCAGAGGAAGCTTTTTCTCTTCCGGAAGTGGACATAGCGATTGGTACGAAAAATAAGGACAAAATAGTGGAATTAGTAGAGGAATTTACACAAAAAAATCAAAAGTTGAGTGTGGTAAATAATATAATGACTCAAAAGGAATATGAGGAATTTGGAGTAACAGCTTATACAGAAAGGACAAGGGCATATATAAAGATTCAAGACGGCTGCAATCAATACTGTACTTACTGCATAATCCCTTACGCCAGGGGACCTGTGAGAAGTAGAGACCCCAAAAAAGTACTAGATGAAGTAAAAAGGTTTGCTGATTCAGGGTATAAAGAAATTGTTCTCACAGGTATACACATAGCTTCCTATGGCAAAGATTTAAAAAATATTGGGCTTTTGGACATTATAAAGATGATTCACGAAATAGATGGCATAAAAAGGATAAGACTTAGTTCTATTGAGCCTACTTTTTTAACTGAAGAGTTTGTGAAAGAAATAGCTAACTTGCCTAAGATGTGCAGGCATTATCATGTATCCCTTCAAAGTGGATGTGATGAAACCTTAAAAAGAATGGGAAGAAGATATACTACAAAGGAGTACAAAAGTGTAATTGATAGGTTAAGAGAATACATCAAGGATGTGGCAATAACTACAGATGTTATGGTGGGATTTCCTGGTGAAACGGGAGAGGAGTTTCTCAAGACTTACAAATTTGTGGAAGAGATTTGTTTTAGCAAAATGCATGTTTTTAAATATTCAAGGAGAAAAGGTACAAGAGCATACAACTTTCCAAATCAAGTTGCAAATCATATAAAAGAAGATAGGAGTAAAAAGCTCATAGAATTGTCTAATAGGTGTGAATATAAATTTATGGAGAGTTTTATAGGGAAAACTTTGGAAGTCCTCTTTGAACAACCGGTAAAGAATATGGAGGGTTATGTGGAAGGCTTGACTGATAATTATTTAAGTGTAGCTGTTAAAGGAGATAGAAAGTTACTTAGAAATGAGATTTTCACAGTGAAAATAAAAGAAATAAAAGATAATTTATTAATTGGAGAAATTGAAGGAATTTAAAGAGATTTGTAGAATATAAAAAGAGGAGGTGAAAAGATGGCAGATTGCATTTTTTGTAAAATTATAAATAAAGAGATACCTTCCAATATAGTCTATGAAGATGATTTAGTAGTAGCATTTCGGGATATTAACCCGCAGGCACCTGTACATATCCTCATTGTACCCAAAGAACATATACCGACATTGTTAGATTTAAATGAGGATAACAAACATTTAGTATCTCATGCTTATATGGTGGCAAAAGAATTGGCAAAAAAAGAGGGCATTGACGAAAAAGGTTATAGAATTATATCAAACTGTGGAAATGACGGGGGACAAACGGTATATCACATACATTTTCATCTTTTAGGCGGTAGATTTATGACTTGGCCACCAGGTTAATCATTGACACATTATGGTTTTAGGAGTATAATAAAATGAGAGTTTCCAGCAGGACATCGCAGCAAAATACGCAGCTTAGTTTGAGCAGTTTATCTGGAGGGAGGGAGAGTAGTGTCTGAAGTAAGAGTCGGCGAAAATGAATCATTGGACAACGCTCTGAGAAGATTTAGGCGCCAATGTTCCAAAGCAGGCGTTTTATCAGAGCTTCGCAAAAGAGAACATTACGAAAGTCCCAGTGTAAAACGTAAGAAAAAATCCGAAGCAGCAAGAAAAAGAAAATATAAATATAATAAATAAAGGAAGTGCTTGCCATGACCCTAAAAGAGCGAATATACAAAGATATGGTAGAAGCTATGAAAAACAAAGATAATTTTAAAAAGAATATTTTAAGTATGGTAAGAGCAGCTATTCTCCAAGTTGAAAAAGATACTCAAAAAGAATTAGACGATGAAGGGGTCATCAATGTAATTTCTAAGGAGATAAAGCAAAGAAAAGAAGTGTTGCCGGATTACGAGAAAAGTGGAAGGCAAGACTTAGTGGATAAAGCCAGAAAAGAAATTGAGATTATGCTTTCTTATTTACCGAAGCAGCTATCCGAAGAGGAAATAGAGGAAATAGTAAAAAAAGCTATCGAAGAAGCTGGTGCTAAAACTAAAAGCGATATAGGAAAAGTGATGGGAAAGGTAATGCCAATCGTAAAAGGGAGAGCAGATGGCAACCTTGTTAAAGACATGGTAAACAAGTATCTACAGTAAACAAAGGACTTGATGCTATTAGGTATCAAGTCCTTTCTTCTTTAAACAATTTTTTGATTTCATTGTAATTATTAGAATAAGCAAGAGCTGCCATGAGTTTTATACGAGCTTTTTGCCCTGAGAGATTACCTCCAAAGATTACCCCTAAGGACTCAAGATGCTTTCCGCCACCTTTATAACCGTAAGAGGCATCAACTCTTCCCATAGGACATCTTGAAACTAACACTACAATTACTCCCTTTGATATAGCATATTCTATACCCTCAGCCAATTTTGGAGGTACATTTCCCCTTCCTGTTCCTTCTATTACTATTCCTTTTTCTCCACTGTCAACAAGGAATCTGATAATTTTATCGTCCATACCAAAGGCAACTTTTAAAAGACTGACTCTTGGCTCTAAATGGTCTACTGGTATATAATCTCTTGCCTCAATGTTCCTATAAAAATACGCTCTGTTATTATCTACAACACCTATTGGACCTGTTTCAAGGCTTTTAAAGGTGTCAATACTTGAAGTATGAGTTTTTGTGACATCTCGTGCAGCATGTATTTCGTTATTGAAAACTACTAACACTCCTTTGTTTTTGGCTTTTTCTGAGGAAGCAGTAATTACAGAAGCAATTAAGTTGCTGGGACCGTCGTATCCAACTTCAGAAGAATTTTTCATGGCTCCAGTCAAGATTATTGGTTTTTCGGAATTTATAGTTAAGTCTAAAAAGTATGCTGTTTCTTCTATGGTGTCTGTACCGTGAGTAATGACGACTCCTTTTACTTGTTGTTTAATGATTACGTTTTCAACTTCTCGTCTCAAATTTATTAATAGCTCGTGAGTAAAGTAAGGACTTGGAAAATTACCAAATTGGATTATTTCAATTTGGGCAATTTCTTTTATGCTGGGAACCAATTTTAGTATGTCATTTCCTGATAAAGAGGGTATGGCAGCATTTAAATTCGGGTCATTTTTCATGGATATAGTTCCACCAGTAAAAATTATTACTATTTTCTCCAAGGCAAATCCCCCCAAAAAATAATTTACAGCAACAGAAATATTTATTTTATTACTTTCATTATAATACATTTTCTAGTTACTCAAAAGGTCTAATTGCCTAAAAAAGCAAGAGAATTTTTTTAATTTCTTCCTCATAAAATTTTAAGAGAAGGGAGGTTACAGTATGAAAGATGGGATAAAAAACGAACTTGTAAATGCAATAGACTTTCCAAAAGAGGTACTGCTTAATCTCCCTAAAATAACTTTGATAGGGAAAACCCATGTTACTATTGAAAACCACAAGGGAATTATTGAGTATATTCCTGAAAGGATTAGGGTAAATACGACAATTGGAGTTGTTAGAATATTAGGTAAAAACATGATTGTAAATTCTATAATGACAGAGATTATAACGATTAGTGGCGAAATAATGAATATAGAAATAATGGTATAGGAGGAGTATTTTTGGTTGCAATAAAATTATGGAATTTTTTAAAAGGATATGTTATTATTAAGATTGAAGGTTTGTCAATTGAAAAATTTTTAAATCTCATAATGGTAAATGATGTCTATATTTGGGATATTGAGCGTAAGAATTATACTACTATAGTCGCAAAAGTAAGTTTAAAGGGTTTTAAAGAAATAGTGTCTTTTGCGAAAAAAACTAATTGTCGTGTTTCAGTGATTTCTAAAAGAGGGTTGCCTTTTGTAATTTCTCGATTAAAAAGAAGAAAATCATTGGTTTTAGGGGCAGCAATTTCTCTTATACTGATTTATGCATTTTCTACTTTTATATGGGAAATTAATATAGAGACCGTCAACAATGTAAATGAAAAAGTAGTTTTAGAAAAGCTTTCACACTTAGGATTAAAGCCAGGAGTTTCTAAATTTACTATAGATGTTAATAAAATAGAGACAGAATTTTTATTACAAAATAATGATATATCGTGGATAGGAATAAATATAAAGGGTACTAATGCTTTTGTAAAAGTTGTAGGTAAAACAAAACCTCAAGAGGTATTGTCAAAAGATGAACCATGCAATATAATAGCTAAAAAAGATGGTATAATTTATAAGATGACGGTTTTAGAAGGGGAAGCGGTAAAAAAAGTTGGAGACACAGTAAAAGCGGGAGATATAATTGTTACAGGGATAATTGAAAAGCCAGGACTAGAGACAAGATTTGTACATGCTGATGGCCAAATTATTGGGAGGACATGGTATGAAGTTTATGCTGACGCCGAACTCAAAAAAGAAGTCTTTGAGAGGACAAACAACAAAATAACTGTTACAAAAATAATATTTGGCAATAATACTATAACTATATCGCCTAAAAAAGTAGACTTTAAGAATTTTGAAAAAGAGGAAAAAGAGATAATATCAAAAAATTTTCCAGTTAGAATAATAAAAGAAGTATACTATGAAACCAAACCTAAAACTATTGTTTTATCTAAAGAAGAAGCAAAAAATATTGCTTTTGAAAAAGCACTAAAGGAGTTGGAGAAGGTTTTAGGCCCTCAAAGTAAGATAGTAAATAAAAAAGAAAGTTATGTGATTATACAAGATAAAATATTAAGAGCCAATATTACTGCAGAGGTTTTAGAGGAAATAGGAATGAAAGAAAAAATTTCTTATATAGGAGGGGAACATTGATTAAGGAGTTAGCTATTAATATTGAGGATATGGAGCAAGCTGCCAATTTGTTTGGCAACTTTGATGAAAATATTAAGTTAATAGAAGAGGGATTAGATGTCAAGATAGTGTTAAGAGGAGGAATTATTAAGATAACGGGGGAAGAAAAAAACGTGGAATCTGCTAATAAACTTTTTAACAAATTGATGGGAATGATTGAAAAGGGAGATGTGATTACTACTCAAAATGTTTTGTATACTATGAATATGATTGAGGCAGGAGAAGAAGAAAAACTAAAGTCTTTAATGTCTGATATTGTTTGTATAACAGCTAGAGGCAAACAGATAAGGTGCAAAACTTATGGGCAAATGAGGTATGTAGAAGCTATAAGAAAAAATCAGATTGTATTTGGAATAGGACCTGCCGGTACGGGCAAGACCTATTTGGCTATGGCAATGGCTATTACCGCAATGAAAAATAAAGAAGTAGGTCGTATAATTTTAACAAGGCCGGCTGTTGAAGCAGGAGAAAAGTTGGGTTTTCTGCCAGGAGATTTGCAAGAAAAAGTTGATCCTTATTTAAGACCTTTATATGATGCGCTTTACGACATTTTAGGAGCAGAAGTTTTCCAAAAATACATGGAGAAAGGCTTAATTGAGGTAGCACCCCTAGCTTATATGAGAGGTAGAACTTTGGACGATTCTTTTATAATACTTGATGAAGCTCAAAACACCACTCCTGAGCAGATGAAAATGTTTTTAACCCGTATAGGTTTTGGTTCTAAAGCAGTTATAACTGGTGACGTTACTCAAATAGATTTGCCAAGAGGTAAAAAATCCGGACTAAAAGAGGTTATGGAGATATTAAAAGGAATAGAAGGTATAGAGTTTGTAATGCTTTCTGAAGAAGATGTGATAAGGCATCCTCTTGTAGCTAAAATCATAAAAGCTTATGAAATTTATGAGAAGAACATGGAGGAAAACAAATCAGAAATCCCAGAGCGAGGGGAATAATCCATGAAAAAACTGGACAAACATATAAAAAATATAATTAAAAATGAGCAATTGATAATCATTTTTTTTGTTATTTTTTATTTTGTTTCTTCCTATGCCTTAGTTTATACTAGTGTAACGCCTCCAAAATTTGACTTAAAAGCTGGGGACGTAGCTACTCAAGACATAAAAGCTCCTAAAGATGTAGTAGATGTAGTTGCTACTCAAAAGAAAATAGAGGAAGCAGTAAATGCGGTAAATCCCAAATATGATTATAATGAAAATATTGCCAAAGAATCTTATCTTAAGCTGGTTGATTTTTTTAATAAATTGAGAGATGTACGCAAATCTTCAGAAACAGAAGAAAAGAAATTGCAGGACTTTAAAGCTGTAAGTCCCATAGGTCTAGAAGATAATGACGTGGCTTTGCTTTTAAAAATAGATGATAATACCCTTATAAACATGGAATCGGTGGTATTATCGACAGAAAAAGCAATTATGGCAAGGCAGATTACAGAAGATGCTTTGCCTACTGTTTTAAACGATGCCAAGAGTGTTGTAGAAAGTTCTGATATTTCTGAAGAAGTAAAACCAGTAGCCGTTAAGATTTTATCTTCTGTTATTGTTCCTAATATGATATATAATGCCTATGAGACAAACCTTGCTAAAAAAGAAGCAGAGGAAAGAGTACAGCCGGTTATGTATAAAAAAGGACAAAATATCGTAGTCAGTGGAGAAGTGGTGACACAACAACAAATTGAGGTTTTGAAATCTTTAGGTCTCTTAAAAGGTAGCAGTAAGATTGACTATGGAATGATAATAGGCTTATTTTTGATTTTAGGCTTGTCACTTTTTTTATCAGTGTATTATATTATAAAATTGGACAAAAAGATTACTACAAAAAAAATGTACATTGAATTGTTGTGCTTAACAGGTATTTTTTATCTTTTATTAGCTGTTGCCTTTAAAGAGATTGAACCGCTTTTAATTCCTGCTGCTACTTTGCCTATGCTAATTTCTGTTTTAATAGATCCTTATATTGCTATTATGATTGACATAATTTATTCTCTTTTAGTAGGCTTAATGGTGGGTTTTAACCAAGAATTTATTTTTATGTCATTGCTAGGGGGATTGATTGGTGCAGTAAAACTTTCTCATTCTAAGCAACGTTTAGATTTTGTAAAAGCGGGTCTTTACGTCAGTGGGGTAAATCTTGTAAGTATTGTAGGAATAGGGCTTTTAAATAGCAATGATATAATTTCTGTATTAAAAAGTAGTTTATGGGGAATTGTCAGTGGAACTTTTAGTATAATTTTGGTTATTGGTACTTTGCCTTTTTGGGAAGCAGCTTTTGATATCTTAACTCCTTTAAAACTTTTAGAGCTATCAAATCCCAATAATCCGCTTCTTAAAAAACTTATGATGGATGCTCCTGGTACTTATCACCACAGCATAGTAGTAGCAAATCTCGCAGAAGCTGCTTCTGATGCTATTGGAGCAAACAGTTTGTTAGTTAGAGTGGGGGCTTATTACCATGATATAGGTAAAATTAAAAGACCTTATTTTTTCAAAGAGAACCAGCTTTCAGGAGAAAATTTGCATGACAAAATTTCTCCTGATTTAAGTACATTAGTAATAATTTCCCATGTAAAAGATGGTATAGAATTAGCTAAAAAGTATAAACTTCCTCAACAAGTCATCGATTTGATAAAAGAACACCATGGTACTTCCTTAGTGAAATACTTTTATACTAAGGCTTTACAGAATGAAGAGGAATCTTGCGAAGAAGAATCTTTCAGATATCCAGGTCCAAAGCCTTCTACCAAAGAGTCTGCCATTTTGATGTTGGCAGATTCTGTAGAAGCAGCTGTGAGATCTATCCCGGAACCTACTGAGGAAAATATAAAAAATATGATTGATAAAATCGTCGCAGATAGATTAAATGATGGTCAGTTGGAAGATAGCGATTTAACTTTAAAAGATATTAAAACTATAAAAAATTCTTTTTTGACTGCTTTAACTGGTATGTTTCATAAAAGAATTGAGTATCCTGATATTGAACCAAATCAAAATAAAGAGGTGTTAGAATGAACATTTTGATAGACAACAGACAAGATAAAGTTGATGCAATAAATTTGGAAGAATTGGTGGAAAAAGTTATAAAAACAGTATTAGAGGTAGAAGAGGTTATTGATAATGTTGAAGTAAGTGTGTCTTTTGTGGATAATGAGGAAATTAGAAAATTAAATAAATATTATAGAGGTATAGATAAGCCGACGGATGTTTTGTCATTTCCTTTAGCAGAGTTTGAAGATACTTATGCAGAGGTTGAAGAAATAGAGGAAGATTCAGAAGAGGTGCAGCCAATAGGAGATATAGTTATTTCTTTAGAAAAAGCATTAGAGCAGTCAATGGAATATGGGCATTCCTTTGAAAGAGAAGTAGCTTATTTAACAGCTCACAGCATGTTGCATCTTTTGGGTTATGACCATGAAACTGAAGAAGAAAGAAAAATTATGAGGGAAAAAGAAGAGGAAGTTATGGCAAGGCTTAATATTGGGCGGTGATTTTGTGAAATCGAGAAATTTAATTGACAGCTTTAATTATGCGATAGATGGCATTTTACATGCTTTTAAAACCCAAAGAAACATGAAGATTCACTTTGCCATAGCAATATTGGTATTATTCTTTTGCCTTTTTTTGGACCTTTCCAGGGTAGAATTTGTGGTAATTTTATTTACAATTTCTTTAGTTTTAATTTCTGAAATGATAAATACGGCTATTGAAACCACAATTGACATGATGGTTAAAAATTATAATCCTTTGGCTAAGGTTGCGAAAAATGTAGCTGCAGGAGCAGTTCTTATATCCGCGATAAATGCCATTCTTGTAGCTTATTTAATATTTTTTGATAGAGTAAATCCTTGGACAAAAATAATTTTATTAAAGCTTAGAGAGTCACCCATTCATATCACAGTTATAAGTCTTTTAGTTGTAGTGTTTTTGACTGTAATTTTAAAGGTGCATTTTAAAGAAGGAACTCCTATGAGGGGAGGAATGCCCAGCGCTCATAGTGCTATTGCTTTTGCTACTGCGACAGCTATAACTTTTATGACAGCAAATGCTTTTATTGCCACTTTAGGTTTTTTACTTGCTCTTATGGTGGCTGAAAGCAGAGTAGAAGGTAAAATCCACTCTTTTTCTCAGGTATTTTTTGGAGGTTTATTTGGGATATTGATTACAGTGTTGATTTTTCAAATAATCTAGGGATGTGCAAAATTAATTAAAATAATCACGAACAAAAACCAAAATATGTATGACATACAATATATAGTAATCAACACTGACAATCAAACATAAAGGAAGTGGTAAGGGAAAAGAAAAGACAAAAAGAGGAGCTAAAGAAGGGCATAAATATCCTGTAGAAGTCAAATGTTAAAAAATGGCATGAGCTAAATTCAGCAAAAGTTAAGCCGATTGCATTAAAGCAACAAGAGACTTAAACTCATCAAATTTACCCAGTTTAATAGCTACAATAGCGACAGTAAGCAAAGTAATATGGCCAAAAGTATTAAGGTTGCTGACAGAATTAATATTTCTAACATAAGCCTTTTCAAAATCTAGAGCTTTAAATCGAGAATTATATCTTTCTGATTCTACTCTTAGTCTATAGACAGCCTTAAAATATAGGGAGTCTCTATTAATAGAAGACCTATAATCAGAAGATATAATAGCATACTTAGTACAGCCTCTATGCTTTTTGCCATTAAAATATTTAGGATGCTTTATAGGGCAGGCAGAGTCATCTTTAGAATTACAGAACTTGCAAACAAATTTTTGCTTAATAAAACCATCAAAATACTGCTTGCCGTCTTTGAGCATTTTAATACCTGCTTCACAAACCATATAACCATCATCAGTCAGTGGGGGACTTTTAGAATTACGCTTGTTAAGAGGAATAAAACAATGACCATGGAGAGTATCTCTAACAAAATTATAAACTCTCTTAACATCATACCCCTTATCGGCAATAAAATTAACATACTTAAGGTTAAACCATTTATTAGTCTTTTCAAGTAAAGACAAAGCAACTTCAAAATCAGGGACATCAGCGGGAGTAGTAGTTTCAGCGATAGGTAATCCAGAGATAGCATCAACAATAATATGATTTTTATAGCCCCAATAAAACTTATAACGTTTATTAGAAGAATCATTAGAAGCAGAATAAACGCCTAATTTACAATCCTTATCAGACTTAGGCTGATTATCTTTAGAGAATTTATTTTTAGAAAAAGACTTAGGGTTATTTAACTTAGTGTTAGCTTTAATAGGGGTAGAGTCCATGGAAATAAACTCACCAGAGATAATGCCCATATTTTTGAGGATATTGACTTGATTTTGAAAGATAGAGGTCAAATAATCATGAGAGAACTCATTAATAAAACGGCGGAAAGTCCAATAAGAAGGAAGAGGTTTAAGGATGTTAAAGCCACAAAGATGAGCAATGATAAGATTATTGCGGAGATAATCTAAAAGGTCAGAAATTGTACCGAATCTTTCAGCTTTCATAACAATAAAAGCTCTAAACATTGCATGATGAGAATAACCCTTACGGCCAGGACTAGAGGAAGGGAATTCAGGTATTGAAGACAAGTCTAGATTTTTAAACATAGAAGAATAGAAATCAATTTTAGACAGAGAAGTAAAGAGTTCAGGTATATTTAAAAGTAATTGAAGCTGGTACATGTAGGATTTCCCCCTCCTTAAAAAATATTTTCATGCGGTATATATAATAATTCGACAAATGGGAGGGGAAATCCTACATAAAAGATAAAAAATTCAAGAGTGATAGGAAAAAAGTATGTCTGTAGAATGGCTTAAATGAAGGCTTTTGAATTTTGCACAAGTCTAAAATAATCAAATAAGGAGTGATGATATGGGCCATAAAGCTGGTTTTGTAGCATTAGTTGGTAGAACTAATGTAGGTAAATCTACTCTTTTAAATGCAATTTTACAAGAGAAGATTGCTATTACTTCTCCCAAACCCCAAACTACTCGAAATACCATTCATGGGATTTTGACAACAGATGAATACCAGGTTATTTTTGTTGACACTCCTGGCATTCATAAACCTAAATCTAAATTAAGCGAATTTATGATTGAGGTAGCTAAAAGAACATTGAAGGAAGTTGACCTTATTTTGTATATGATAGAACCAGATACGGAAATAGGACCTGGAGATAGATACATAATCGAACATTTAAAAGAAGTAGATACACCTGTCATACTTGTAGTCAACAAAATAGATTTGGTGCCTGAGAAAAGAGTAGAAGAGACTATAAAAATTTTTAAAGAGCAATATGAGTTTAAAGATGTAGTAGCTATTTCTGCTATTGAAAATAAAAATATAGATTTGTTAAAAGAAAAAATTGTATCACTTTTGCCAGAAGGCCCCAGATATTATTTGGATGATTATATAACAGATCAGCCCGAAAAATTAATAGTGGCAGAAATAATTCGAGAGAAGATGTTACACTTTTTAGAGGAAGAAGTACCTCACGGTGTTTATGTGGAAGTGGAATCTATTAAAGAGAGGGAAGATAAAGATATAATAGACATTGAAGCATATATTTACTGTGAGAAAGAGTCCCACAAAGGAATTATTATAGGCAAAAATGGGCAAATGCTAAAAAAGATAGGTCAAAGTGCGCGACTTGATTTAGAAGAATTTTATGGAAAACAGGTTTTTCTTGACCTATGGGTAAAGACGAGGAAGGGGTGGAGAGACAATACAACGTTACTTAAAAAATTAGGATATGCCATTGACAAGAAAACTTACGAATAGTAAAGTATTTAGTGAAAACAAAAGGAGGTTATATTATGAACATAGCAAAAATGATTGACCACACTTTATTAAAACCAAATGCGACAAAAAGCGAGATAGAAAAGCTTTGTAATGAGGCAAAAGAGTATGGATTTGCTTCTGTCTGCATAAACCCCTGCTTTGTAGACCTTGCCTATAGTATGTTAAAAGATACAGATGTTAAAGTTTGCACAGTGATAGGTTTTCCATTAGGTGCAAATACTATCGAAACCAAAGTATTTGAAGCAGTTGAAGCGGTTAAAAAAGGTGCGACAGAAGTTGACATGGTATTAAATATAAGCATGTTGAAGAGTGGAGATTACGACTATGTAAAAAAAGAAATTGAAGAAGTTGTGAAAGCGGTAAAATCCTATGGAGATATAGTTGTAAAAGTAATTTTAGAAACCTGCTATCTCACTGATGAAGAAAAGGTAAAAGCATGTCAGATCACAAAAGAAGCAGGTGCTGATTTTGTTAAGACTTCTACTGGTTTTGGGCCAGGTGGAGCCACTGTGGAGGATGTAAAATTAATGAGACAGGCAGTTGGTGAAAACTTTGGTGTTAAAGCCTCTGGCGGTGTAAGAACTGCTGAAGATGCTAAGGCGATGATTGAAGCAGGAGCTAATCGCATTGGGGCAAGTGCAGGTGTTAAGATTGTGGAGGAATGGAATAAACTAAAAATGAGTTGATAAAAAATGCGCTTGTTAAAAACAGAAGCAATAGTATTAAAAAACAATTTAATAGGTGAAACAGACAAAATAGCCACCCTTTTTACTAAAAGCTATGGTAAACTTCAGGCAGTGGCAAAAGGGGCAAGGCGCTCAAAGAGCCGATTTGTGAATGCAATAAGGCTTTTTGTTGTTGCCAATTATGTTATTTTTGAGGGGCAAAATTATTACTATATTGACCAATGGGAGTTAATCGAAGCTCATAAAAATATAGAAAAAGACTTAGCTAAATTTTCTGTAGCTTCGTATATTGCCGAAACTATAAACAAAATTTTAGAGGAAAATCAAAAAAGCGAGAGGCTGTATCTGTTTTTAAAACATTCTTTAAAAGCAGTTGACGAGCTACAAATAGACCCTTTAATTTTTATTTCTTCTTATAACTTAAAATTAGTTTCTTTATTGGGATATATGCCTCAACTTGATAATTGTGTTGTCTGTGGAAAAAGAGAGAATTTAAAATATTTTTCTAATTCCTGCGGGGGTGCAGTGTGTATAAACTGCAAAAATAAATGTTTTGACGCCAAGCCATTACATGAAGTAACATTAAAAGCTATAAAGTATTTTCTTAAAGGAGATTATGACAAGCTTCAAAATATTAAAGTTTCAAGAGTTATAAAAGAAGAAGTGGATAAAATAATAACAGCCTATATGAAAGAACATCTTGAAATAGAGTTTAAATCAAAAGATTTTATTGACAAGTTACAAAATATGTGAAAGGAGGGTTTAACGTGTTAGATGAAGAATTAGAAAAAATAGATATGATAGTAGAGAGAATGGGAGTAAGTTATAAAGAAGCAAAAGAAGCATTAGAAAAGTCAGGTGGCAGTGTTGTAGACGCATTGATATATATAGAAGAGAATAGAAAAAGTTGGACTGAGACCTTTACAGTCGCAGGTTCAGAAGTTATGGAAAAAATAAAAGAATTAATTAAAAAAGGTAATGTTACAAAAATAAGAATAAAAAAAGACGATAAAGTTCTTTTGGAGATTCCTGTAACTGCAGGTGCTATTTCTGCAGTTATCATTCCTCAGTTGACGTTAGTGGGAGCGGCAGTAGCGCTTTTAGCTAATTGCACAATTGAAGTTGAAAAACATGATAAAAGCGTAACCGTATTAAAAGAAGAAAAGAAAAAAGATTGACAGAAACTTGTCTCTTTGGTATTCTTAAATAAGTAACCTCAAAAACCTTTCTTCCCAAAAGGGATGAAGGGTTTTTGTATAATTGCGAGAGAAAAAGGAGTGTTATTAAATGTCACAAGCAGTCACAATGGATAAAATAGTTGCCCTTGCAAAAAACAGAGGGTTTGTTTTTCCAGGTTCTGAAATATATGGAGGACTTGCTAATACTTGGGATTATGGACCTCTGGGAGTAGAACTTAAAAACAATATTAAGAGGATGTGGTGGAAAAGATTTATTCAACAAAGTCCTTATAACGTAGGAATTGATACTGCAATTTTGATGAATCCAGAAGTGTGGGTTGCATCAGGTCACGTTAGCAGTTTTAGCGATCCTTTAATGGACTGTAAAGAGTGCAAATCAAGATTTAGAGCTGACCAATTGATTGAAGACTACATTAAAGAAAAGGAATTAAATATTTCTATTGAAGGTTGGACAAATGAACAATTGATGGAATTTATAAAAGAGCATAAAGTGCCCTGTCCAAAATGTGGTGCCTATAATTTTACCGATATTAGGAAGTTTAATCTCATGTTTAAAACCTATCAAGGTGTTACAGAAGATTCTAAATCAGAAGTGTATTTGCGACCTGAAACCGCACAAGGAATTTTTGTGAACTTTAAAAACGTTCAAAGGACAACTCGTAAGAAAATACCTTTTGGAATAGGGCAAATTGGTAAATCTTTTAGAAATGAAATTACTCCTGGTAATTTCATATTCAGAACGAGAGAATTTGAACAGATGGAATTAGAATTTTTCTGTAAACCGGGAGAAGATATGGAATGGTTTAGTTACTGGAGAAAATATTGCATGGATTGGCTTTTAGAATTCGGCTTAAAAGAAGAAAACTTAAGATTTAGAGACCATAAAAAAGAAGAATTGTCTCATTATAGTACTGCTACCACAGACATAGAATATAATTTTCCCTTTGGATGGGGAGAATTGTGGGGAATAGCTAATAGAACAGATTTTGATTTAAGGCAACACATGGAACATTCTGGAGTTGACCTGTCTTATATGGACCCTGTAACAGGAGAAAAGTACATACCATATTGCATTGAGCCTTCTGTTGGGGTAGATAGGTTAATGTTGGCATTTTTAATAGATGCCTATGAAGAAGAAGAGTTAGAAGATGGAGAAACTAGAGTGGTTTTAAGGCTTCATCCTGCTCTTGCTCCCATTAAGGCAGCAGTGCTTCCATTATCCAAGAAATTATCAGAAAATGCCTATAAGCTTTATGACCAGTTGAGAAATAAATTCGTAGTAGATTACGATGAGACAGGAAGCATAGGTAAAAGGTATAGAAGACAGGATGAGATAGGCACGCCTTTCTGTATTACTTATGACTTTGATTCGGAAAATGACCATTGTGTAACCATAAGAGATAGAGATACCATGGAGCAAGTGAGAATAAAAATTGAAGAAGTAGAGAAATATCTTGAAGAAAGGTTAAATTTTTAAGGGAATCAGGCTTTTTAACTGATTTCCTTGATTTTTTATGTTGAAATAATTTGTGATATAATAGGAAGGAAACGAAAAAGAAAGTTGGTTATCTTATAAACTTGTGATATAATTATACTAAAGTGATAAACCGATAGAAAACGTTTATGAAACGACAGAGGAAAGTATAAATTGTCAAAAACTTTAAAGGGGTGATAAAGATTCAACTGACAAACCGCCAGCATATAATTATTGACATTGTCAAGAAACATCAACCCATTACAGGGGAACAAATAGCTGAGAAATTAAATGTCACAAGAGCGACTTTAAGACCGGACTTGGCAATATTAACTATGTCCGGGATCTTAGAGGCGAGGCCAAAAGTGGGATATTTTTATACAGGAAAATCACCCCTCAGTTTAGTAGAAGATTATATAAAGAGCATAAAAGTAAAAGATATCAAGTCTTTACCTGTAGTGGTAGAGGAAAGTACATCAGTGTATGATGCCATTGTAACACTTTTTTTAAAAGATGTCGGGACAATTTTTGTACAGGATGGAGGATTTTTAACCGGCGCTGTTTCAAGAAAAGACTTTTTAAAAATCGCAATAGGCAACACTGATATTTATAAGGTCCCGGTGGGAATAATTATGACCCGTATGCCTAACATAGTTACAACTTATGATGATGAGCCTGTGTATAATGCTGCTGTTAAAATTATAGAGCACGAAGTAGACAGTCTTCCTGTAGTTGAGCCTGTAGTGGGAAGTGATGGAAAACAAGGATACAAAGTGACAGGAAGGATTTCAAAGACCAACATTACTAAATTGTTTGTAAAGCTTGGGGAAGGCTAGGGGGATTTTTAATGGAAGAAGGAGTATCAATTTACTTGGTTTCAGATTCTAATGTAGACACAGCAGAAAACATTGCGAGTATTGCTGCTGCCCACTTTGATACTTTTATAGAAAAAATAAAAAAATATTCTTATGTTGGAGATAAAAATCAAATAGAAGAGATTATCATGGAGGCAGCTAATGATGCAAATAGCATAATAATCCATACTATGGTGGTCCCGGAATTAAAAGATTATCTTCTTAAAAAAGCACAGAAATTTGGCATAAAAATAGTAGATGTAATGGGACCAGTGATAAATGCTATTGAAGATAGTACTGGTATATCCCCCCATACCAATTTAGCAAAAAATAATAAAGAAGATTATTTGAAAAAAATCGAAGTAATAGAATTTGCCGTAAAATATGATGATGGTAAAGATGCAATGGGTATACTATTGGCCGATGTAGTTGTTATAGGGGTTTCTAGAACATCCAAAACTCCTTTATGCATGTATCTTGCTCATAAATACATAAAAGCTGCTAATTTACCCTTAGTGCCAGAAATTGAACCACCTCAAGAATTATTTGAAATCAGCCCTAAAAAAATATTTGGGTTAACTATAGACCCTGAAGTTTTGGTAAAAATAAGGAAAGAGAGATTAAAATCTCTTGGCCTTGATGCTAATGCCATATACGCTACTGAAGAAAGAGTTAAAAAAGAGATAAAATATGCTGAGGAGGTGATGAAGAGATTAGGGTGTACTGTAATCGATGTTACAAATAAAGCTGTAGAAGAAACAGCTAATGTTATATTAAACGTATTAAAAGGAGGAGAGATTTCATGAGTAAAAAGTATGTGTATTTATTTAGTGAAGGCGATGCTTCAATGAGAGACCTCTTAGGAGGAAAAGGCGCAAATCTTGCTGAAATGACGAAGTTGGGTTTACCTGTTCCCCAAGGATTTACAGTCACCACTGAGGCTTGTACAAGGTACTATCAAGATGGTAAGACTATAGCTCCAGAAATTGTTGAACAAATCTATGAATATATGGCTAAATTAGAAGAAATTACAGGTAAAAAATTTGGAGACCCAACAAATCCTTTATTAGTATCTGTAAGGTCTGGCGCGAGAGTTTCAATGCCAGGTATGATGGATACTATTTTAAACCTTGGTTTAAATGACGAAACAGTAGAAGGCCTTGCTAAAGCTACAAACAATGAAAGATTTGCCTATGACAGCTATAGAAGATTTATTCAAATGTTCTCAGATGTTGTAATGGGAATTGACAAGAATAAATTTGAAGCTATTTTAGATGAAGTAAAAGAGGAAAATGGTGCAAAATTTGATACAGATTTAACAGCTGAAAACCTCAAAGAGGTAGTAAAAAGATTTAAAGAACTTTATAAAAAAGAAATGGGAGTAGACTTCCCACAAGATCCAAAAGAACAACTTCTGGAAGCTGTAAAAGCAGTATTTAGGTCTTGGGATAATCCAAGGGCTATAGTGTACAGAAGACTTAACGACATACCAAGTGATTGGGGTACAGCAGTAAATGTCCAATCAATGGTATTTGGCAACATGGGTAATGATTCAGGTACAGGTGTTGCTTTCACAAGGAATCCCGCGACTGGTGAAAAGGCTTTATTTGGCGAATTCTTGATGAATGCTCAAGGTGAAGACGTTGTTGCAGGTATTAGAACGCCTCAACCAATTTCAACTTTGAAAGAGACTATGCCAGAAGTTTATAACCAATTTGCAGAAATTGCTGAGAAATTGGAGAAACACTACAAAGACATGCAGGACATAGAGTTTACTATTGAAAAAGGTAAACTCTACATGCTACAGACAAGGAACGGAAAGAGAACTGCTCAAGCAGCTTTGAAAGTAGCTGTAGACTTAGTGGCTGAAGGTTTAATAGATGAAAAAACAGCAGTCTTAAGAGTAGATCCAAAGCAATTAGATCAGTTATTGCATCCAACCTTTGAAGCAAATGCGTTGAAAGCTGCTAAGCCTGTTGCAAAAGGTTTACCTGCTTCTCCTGGTGCTGCATCAGGAAAAGTATATTTTACTGCTGATGAAGCAATAGAAGCTGCGAAATCAAGAGGAGAGAGAGTAATTCTTGTAAGAACAGAGACATCTCCAGATGACATTGAAGGTATGTCTGTAGCACAAGGAATACTTACAACTCGTGGTGGTATGACATCTCACGCAGCTGTTGTTGCAAGAGGTATGGGTACAGCTTGCGTAGTAGGTTGTGGCGATGCAAAGATAGACGAGCAAGCAAAAGTAATGAGAATTGGCGATATAGAAGTTCATGAGGGAGACTACATATCTATAGATGGTAGCACAGGCAATGTTTACATTGGTGAAATAAAGACTGTTACACCTGAGCTAACTGGAGATTTTGCAACTCTCATGAGCTGGGCAGACAAATATAGAAAATTAAAAGTAAAAACTAATGCAGATATACCAAGAGATGCAAAAGTTGCAGTTCAGTTTGGTGCTGAAGGAATAGGCCTTTGCAGGACAGAGCATATGTTCTTTGATGAAGATAGAATTCCTGCTATGAGAGAAATGATTGTCTCAAAGACAGAAGAACAAAGAAGAAAAGCTTTAGAAAAATTATTGCCTATGCAAAGGTCAGACTTTGAAGGTTTGTTTGAAGTTATGGGTGAATTCCCTGTTACTATACGCCTTTTAGATCCACCATTGCATGAATTCTTACCTCATACAGATGAAGAAATTAAAGAACTTGCAGAAAACATGGGTATAACTTTTGAAGAGCTAAAAGCAACAGTAGAAAGCTTAAAAGAGTTTAACCCAATGTTAGGTCATAGAGGCTGTAGATTAGCTATAACCTATCCAGAAATTGCTGAAATGCAGACAAGAGCTATTATAGAAGCTGCTATAAACGTAAAGAAGAAAACAGGCAAAGACGTAAAACCGCAGATTATGATACCACTTGTAGGTGAACTTAAAGAGCTTAAATATCTCAAAGACATAATAGTAAAAGTAGCTGACGAAGTTATAAAACAAAACAATGTTGAAATAAAATATCTTGTAGGAACAATGATAGAGGTACCAAGAGCAGCTCTTACAGCTGACCAAATTGCTAAGGAAGCAGAATTCTTCTCCTTTGGTACTAATGACTTGACTCAGATGACTTTCGGTTTCTCAAGGGATGATGCTGGCAAATTCCTTGAAACTTATTATGAAAAGAAGATATATGAATTTGATCCATTTGCTAAGCTTGACCAAGAGGGTGTTGGCAAGTTAGTAGAAATGGGTACTAAACTTGGAAGGCAGACAAGACCTGACCTTGAAGTAGGTATATGTGGTGAACACGGTGGAGACCCATCTTCTATTGAATTCTGCCACAAAGTAGGTCTTGATTATGTCTCTGCTTCACCTTACAGAGTACCTATTGCAAGACTGGCTGCTGCTCAGGCGGCAATAAAATACGATAATAAATAATTAATTTCAAAGGCAGCAAATCAAAATTTGCTGCCTTTGAGCATTGTTTAAGGTTATTGTTTTTTGACCATTCATGTTATAATATTAAGTAAAATTGGTAACTTTAATAGTAGGAGGAGAGTTAAATGGATAGAAACACGGCCTTAGCGCTTGTCAAAGAATATGTATCAGATGAGACTTTAATAAATCACATGATAGCGACAGGTGCTATAATGGGAGGGTTAGCTGAAAGATTAGGGCAAGATGTTGAAAGATGGGTAGTTACAGGGATATTACATGACATAGACTACCAAGAAACTAAGGACAATCCAGAGTTGCACAGTATAAGGGGTGGAGAAATTTTAAGAGAACATGGTCTTGATGAGGAAATAGTACATGCAGTTATGGCACATAATGAAATTCATGGCATTGAGAGGATAACTCTTCTTGACAAAGCCCTTTTTGCTGTAGATCCTTTATCGGGTTTAATTACTGCAACAGCTTATGTGATGCCTTCTAAAAAATTGGAGGAAGTCCAATTAAAATCATTAAAGAAGAAGTTTAAAGACAAGACTTTTGCTAAAGGAGCAAACCGTGACCAAATCAAAACTTGTGAAGAATTTGGAATTTCTTTAGACGAATTTTTAGAGATTGCTCTTAATGAAATGAAAAAAATCGCACCACAGATAGGATTGTGAGGAATGGGAATGAGCGTAAAAGAAAGACTTTTAGAATTAATGAGAGAAGAGAATTATAAACCTTCTAAAATAGAAGAAATAATGAAAATATTAGGGATAGACTATAGTCAAAAAAGCATTTTAGAAAAAATATTAAAAGAGATGGAAAAAGAAGGCCTTGTTTTTAAAACAAAACGAGGTAAATATGCTCTTCCTGAAAGATTAGATTTAGTAAAAGGTAAGATTGAATTTCATTCAAGAGGCTATGGCTTTTTAATTCCCGAAGATAGCAATATAAAGGACATATTCATACCTGTAAGCGGCATGAACGGTGCAATGCATGATGACACTGTTTTGGTAAGAGTTACAAAAAGGGTGGATGGAAAGAGTGAAGAGGGAGAAGTTGTAAAAATTCTCAAAAGGGCAAATACAACTATTGTTGGAACTTACGAAAAAAGTAAAAATTTTGGCTTTGTAGTACCAGACAACAAAAAGATCCATCAAGATATATTTATTCCTAAAGGAGAAGATAAAGGCGCCAAAACAGGCATGAAAGTTGTAGCCAGAATTACTAAATGGCCTGAAGGAAGGCGAAGTCCTGAAGGGGAGATTATAGAAATATTAGGGTATAAAGGAGACCCTGGTATAGATGTAATGTCCATTATAAGGGAATATGATATTCCTGAAATTTTTCCTAAAGAGGTTTTAAAGGAAACAGAAGAGATATCGACAGAAATTCCTGAAGAAGAAAAAAAGAGAAGAATTGATTTGACTAACTTAAACTTTGTCACAATTGATGGAGAAGATGCAAAAGATTTAGACGACGCAGTATGTGTACAAAAACTTTCAGAGGAAAATTATCTTTTATATGTGAGTATTGCAGATGTGAGCCACTACGTAAAAGAAGGTTCTCATTTAGATAAAGAAGCATTAAAGAGAGGATGTAGTGTATATTTCATTGATAGAGTAATACCAATGTTACCTCCTAAGTTATCTAATGGTATTTGCAGTTTAAATCCGCAGGAAGAAAGACTGACTCTCACTGTTAAAATGAAAATAAACTCTCAAGGAGAAGTTGTAGACCATGAAATTTTTGAAAGCATTATAAAGAGCAAAGAGAGAATGACATATACGAATGTCTACAAACTCTTAGAAGAAAATGATGAAGAATTAAAAAAGAGGTATCAGTATCTATTGGAAGATTTTAAACTAATGAAAGAGCTAGCTCTTGTTTTGCTAGAGAAGAGGAAAAGAAGAGGCAGTGTAGATTTTGATTTTCCTGAAGCTAAAGTAATAGTAGACGAGAAAGGTAAGCCACTAGATATTGTTAAAGTTGAAAGAAATATAGCTCACAGGATAATTGAAGAATTTATGTTAGCAGCTAATGAAACGGTAGCGGAGCACATGCATTGGTTAAATGTACCTTTTGTTTATAGAATTCATGAACATCCGGATATAGAAAAGTTGATTGTTTTTAATAAGTTTATTCACAATTTGGGGTATCATATAAAAGGAATTGAAGGAGGACAAATACATCCGAAGTCTTTGCAAGAATTAATAAGACAAGTGAGAGGAAAGAGTGAGCAAAGAGTTGTAGAAACTTTGCTTTTAAGGTCTTTAAAAAGAGCAAGATACAGTCCAGAAGACATTGGCCATTATGCTTTGGCGACCCAATATTATACTCACTTTACTTCTCCTATAAGGAGATATCCTGACCTTATAATTCACAGGATAATCAAAGAATACATAAATGGAAAATTAACAGAAAAAAGGCAACGCCATTACAACAGAATTTTAAATGACATTGCTTTAAAATCTTCTGAGAGAGAAAGAGCAGCAGAAGCTGCAGAAAGAGAAATAGAAGAATTAAAAAAAGTAGAGTACATGGCAAATAGAATAGGGAATGTTTATAAAGGGATAATTTCCAACGTGACAAATTACGGATTTTTTGTAGAACTTGACAACACTGTGGAAGGGTTAGTAGATGTTGCTTCATTGGAGGATGACTATTACCATTTTGATCCAGAAAGATATGTTTTAATTGGTGAAAAGAGCAAAAAAGTTTACTCTATAGGTAAAGAGGTTTATGTAAAAGTTGTTCATGTAGATGTGGATAGGAGAGAAATAGACTTTGTTTTAGCAGAAGAAAAAGATAACTTAGAGAGTGGCTTAACCGAGCATAAAAGCGCAGAAACATATATTGACACTATTTAAAAATGTGTTATAATATAATAGCGACGATGGTGCCCTATTTGTGACACACAAGTAGGGCAATTTTCTCCTAAAGAGGGTGTTTAAAATTTGGCGAAGGAAGAAATTAAAATAATCGCTCAAAATAAAAAAGCTTACCATGATTACTTTATTGAAGAGACTTATGAAGCAGGAATAGTGCTTAGTGGAACTGAAGTTAAATCTATTAGGATGGGGAAAGTCAATTTAAAAGATAGCTTTGCAAGAGTTGAAAACAACGAAGTTTATCTTTATAATATGCATATAAGTCCTTATGAAAAAGGCAATATATTTAATAAAGACCCCTTAAGGACTAGAAAATTACTTCTCAATAGACATGAGATTAATAAACTAATTGGTTATGTGACAAGGAAGGGTTACACTTTAATTCCTACAAAGCTTTATTTAAAGCGAGGCCGTGTCAAAGTCGAATTAGCTGTAGCGAGAGGTAAAAAACTCTACGATAAGAGAGAAGATATTGCGAGAAGAGATGCAAAAAGAGAATTAGAAAAACACTTTAAAGAAAAACAATTAGGCATATAACATGGGGGTGTACTGGTTTCGACGGGGGCAGTCGAGGTAAAAGTAGCGAGCCGAGTTGTCCGCCAGCTCGTAAAAACGGTGGAGTAAAAATAAACGCAGACAGAGAATTAGCTTACGCTGCCTAATTTAAGGTAGCCGTCCAACCTGAAATGCCCACGTTTCAGGATTGGGCGTCAAAAGAGTGGGGAACTGGTTTTGCTCAGGCTTCGGGGCAAAACCGGAACTTATGAAGCTACCGAGGCGGTTATCCTGTCGCTGGGAGAACCGCTGAGGGAAAGTTAAAACAGCGACTGCGCTCGGAGAAGCTTTTACTGTGACGCCTTCGGACCGGGGTTCGACTCCCCGCACCTCCACCAAAAATAAATATGGGGCTGTAGCTCAGTTGGGAGAGCGCCACAATGGCATTGTGGAAGTCGTGGGTTCAAGTCCCATCAGCTCCACCAGAAAAGTACTGAAAAATGGGAGCACTTAGGGTTCATTTGCCTAAGTGCTTTTCTTTTTTACTACAAAATTGTTGTAATGGCCTAAAAAGATATAAAAGTTTATACATAAGTGTAATGGTAAAAATAGGATTTACAGGATTTATAAATAATTATGACTAAAAATTTATAAAATTGTAGCCGTGGCCACAGTTTTATTTATGTATTGTGATATAATTACAAAAAAATAAATCCATTTTAAAGGGGGATAGTTTATGATTAAGTTAATTGGTATTTTAATCATTATTGTGGGATTTATCTTGAAGCTCGATACTTTAGCAGTGGTTTTAATTGCTGGTATTGTGACTGGCCTGGTGGCAGGGGTACCTTTTCCTAAAATTGTAGAAATTTTAGGAAAAGCTTTTGTAGACAACAGATACATGTCTATATTTATTATCTCATTGCCTGTAATTGGAATACTTGAAAGGTATGGTCTCCGTGAAAGGGCTGCATATGTAATAGGAAAAATAAAAGCAGCTACAGTGGGAAAAGTAACTGCTTTATATTTAGTACTTAGGACATTGGCAGCGATGTTCGGCTTAAGGCTTGGGGGACATGTACAATTTATACGACCTTTGATATTACCTATGGCAGAAGGGGCAGCAATGAATAGATATGGCGAAATAAAAAGCGAAGACCATGAAAGGATTAAGGGCTTAGAAGCTGCAGTAGAAAACTATGGTAATTTCTTTGGGCAGAATGCTTTTGTTGCAGCAGGAGGTGTTTTGCTAATTGTTGGTGTATTAAAAGAATTAAACTATACTGTAGAAGCTTTAGATATCGCAAAAGCGTCAATACCTATCGCGTTAATAATAATGGTAGTTGGTACTTTGCAGTTTTTCTATTATGACAGAAAATTTGACCAAAAGTATGGGATAAGAACGAGGTCCAAAAAAGAAAATAGGTAAAATGCTTAGGAAGGAGGAGTATTGAATGCTTAAGGATTCTTTAACTGAAATCCTATACATTATGATGGGCATAGTTTCTTTTTACTCAGCGTATGCTACACTAAAAGAAAAAAATCATCCTTCAAAAATCCCTACTGCTTTATTTTGGGGGTTATTAGGAATAATTTTTACATTTAGTCGAATAGGCTTATTGTGGGGTAATAAAAACATTTATATACCTGATATATATACAGGATACATGGTTATTGTATTGACTCTATTATCTGCATTTCGATTAGTCAAAATTGGAAAATTTGATGAATCAACCTCAGAATTTAAAGAACAAATGTCACAAAAAATTGGCAATCTAATTTTTGTTCCAGCTTTGGCTCTTGGCATAGTTACATTTATTGTTGCTCAAATATGGACAAAACAACTTGGCTCTCTTGTTGCATTTTGGATATCAACTGTAGTAGCTGCAATTTTAGCATTGGTGATTACAAAAGGGAAAGTTAAAGAAATGGCTGATGATGGTAGAAGATTACTTGAAGTAGTAGGACCTATAAGCATTTTACCGCAACTTCTTGCTGCTTTAGGAGCCGTTTTCACAGTTGCAGGTGTAGGTGAAGTAATAGCAAGTGGGATAAAGACAATTATTCCTCAGGGTAATATACTTTTAGGGGTAATTGCTTATTGTGTAGGAATGGCTCTATTTACAATGATAATGGGCAATGCTTTTGCAGCATTTGCGGTTATTACAGCAGGAATTGGAATTCCTTTTGTAATAGCTCAAGGAGGGAATCCGGTGATAGTAGCGGCTTTAGGTATGACAGCAGGATATTGTGGAACTTTAATGACACCAATGGCAGCAAATTTTAACATAGTTCCGACTGCAATATTGGAAATGGAAGATAAGAAATATGGAGTTATAAAATATCAAGTTCCTGTAGCTATTGCCATGCTCATTATTCACATAGTACTAATGTATTTTTGGGCGTTTTAATATTTTTATGAAAGGGTGATATGATAATGAAAATACTCGTAACAGCTTTTGATCCTTTTGGGGGGGAAAATATTAATCCTTCTTATGAAGTATTAAAAAACTTGAAAGATAATATAGAAGGTGCGGAGATAATTAAGATTCAAGTTCCTACTGTTTTTTATCTTTCTGTTGAGAAAGCAATAGAAAAAATAAAAGAAGTTAAGCCGGATGCAGTTCTAAGTATTGGACAGGCTGGCGGACGATATGATATAACTGTTGAAAGAATAGCGATTAATATTGATGATGCTAGAATTCCAGATAATATAGGGCAACAACCAATTGATACCCCGATTGACCCTGAAGGTGCTCCAGCCTATTTTGCTACTATTCCCATAAAAGAGATAGTAGAAGAGATAAAAAAAGAAAATATACCGGCATCAATTTCTAATACAGCAGGTACGTTTGTGTGCAATCATTTAATGTATGGAATTCTCAATTATGTTCACAATAACAGATTAAATATTAAAGCAGGCTTTATTCACATACCTTATTTGCCAGTGCAAGTTTTGAATAAGCCTTATACTCCTTCCATGTCTTTAGGGGATATGGTTAAAGCTATAGAAACTGCTATAAAAGTAATTGCAAAAAAAAGTAGATAGCAGTTATTTAGGAGAAACAAAAAAATTATTTGTATATGGGGAGAGATTATTACTTTCTATGATGATGGCAGCGTTTTGCCAAGTATTGATGAATTAGAGTTGTATTTTGGAGATAATCATGAAATTATGTATCTGAGAGAAAAAAGAGAAGTGTTTTATGAGGATGGCAAGAAAGAATATGTAGATATTTATGTATATAAAAAGGACATAAAAAACGAGCCTCATATTTATATTGCAACGGGTGATTGGAGGGTATTTTTACTAAATAGATGAAACTATTTTAGGCATGGGGATTTTATGCTCCATGCTTTTTTGATATAAAAGATCAAAATATAGAAATATAATTTTGAAAATAGTATAATAAATTTTAAGGTTGACTTTTTTAATTAAACATATTGTAAAAATAGTAAAATTGTTGGTGCAATTTTTATTGTTTCAAACAGGAGAGAGTGGGGAGCTGAAAGGGGATGACTATAAGTTCGGTATATAATGAAATGTTTGATATAAATCGACAGAAAGATATGAGAAAATTTTTCCTTAATATAGCTATACAGGGATATAAAAAGAGTTTTTTGAAAAATGAAACTATAACAATTAATTATAACAAACCATATATTGCCATAATAACGAAAGGATTGATAAAGCAATTTATTTCAAATAAAAATGGAAAGATAAAAGTTCTTTATTTGCTGCAACCAGGGGAAATATTTGGAGAATTTTCCTATTTAGGAGGAGGATTTGATTTAATTGAAGGCCAAGCTATAAAAGATAGTGAAATATCTATTATTTTTGAAGATAAATTAAGTTCTATTCTGGAAACAAATCCTGATATGTATAAATATATTGCTCATAGCATGAGCAGAAAATTTAGAATTGTTACTATGCAGATGAGCGATTTGATTTTCAAAGATTCAATGGGAAGACTGTGCGATTTTCTAATTAGATTATTCTATCAACAAGGCAAGAAGATAAAAAAAGGTTATATAATAGATATTCCTTTAACTCATGAGAATATTGCCAATTTAATAGGATGTGATAGAGTAACGGTTACAAAAGGACTAAATAAGTTAAAAAAAGAAGGTTTAATTGAGATAGATGGAAAAAAGATTATAATAAAAGACCTTCGCTACCTTGAAAATTATGCGGATTCATAACATTTAAGCATGATATAATAAATAACAACCCCGCTTTAAGTGGCGGGGTTAGTAATTTGTGAAACATATAGTTCACTTAACCTTTTCAATTATGGCTTTTACAAAAGCTACCAAATCATTTGGAGTTCTGGAGGTTATTAAATTTCCATCTACAACTACTTCTTCATCTACATACTGGGCTCCTGCATTTATTAAGTCATCTTTTATTGAGAAAAAGCTTGTCACTCTTTTTCCTTTTAAATTGCAAGCGGAAGCCATAATCCAGGGGCCGTGGCAAATAGCCGCCATGGGCTTTTGCAGTTTTTCCATTTCTTTGACAAAATTAATAGTGTCATTACATCTCCTCATGTAATCAGGTGAATAACCTCCAGGGACTATTACTGCATCATAATCTTTGGCTTTTACATCTTTTGAAGCATGGGTGCTTTTCATTGGATATCCATGTTTTCCTGTATATACTTTGTCTTTTTCTGGACCTATTAAATGTACTTCATATCCCTCTTCTTTAAGTCTATAGTATGGATATAGTAGTTCTGGCTCTTCATACATATTCTCAATTAATATAGCAATTTTTTTCATAAGAATTCACCTCTTAGGATTTTTATGGTTAATATTATTGTAACATTTATGGCAACTTATGTCAAGAAATTAAAATTATGAAGGGAATTCTTTAAGGTAAGACAGGAATTCATTAAATAAAGGGGAGGGGTATTTGTCTTTGTTTCCCACTGTTGTGCTTGCCCCAATGCGAAGTTTTCCGGCTTTTAAGTTTGAAATATCTAAAAAGTACTTTGGGCTTCCTCAACTAAAGAAGATATTCTTTTAGCGTATTCTTTTAAAACTTCTCCTGCATATGTCAACAAAAGTTTTTTGTTCATTCTTTCAAATAATTTTACATTTAGTTCCTGTTCTAATTCAGAGATTGTTTGGCTTATTGAAGGCTGTGTCATATAAAGCTTTTTTGCTGCTTTTGACATGCTGCCACTTTCGCAAACTGTCAAAAAAATTTTCAGTTGCCTTAAATTCATATTAACCACCTCATAAGTTTTCCCTTATATGTTGTATAAAATTATATTATTTTACTTATGTCAATGCAAGTTTTAAAATATAACTATGAAAGAGGTGGTCAATGTGTTATTAAAAGAAGGGAAAATAGGGAATGTTAAGTTAAAAAATAGGATAATTATGTTGCCTACTGTTACAAATTTATCAAATGAGGGTTTTGTAAGCGAAAGAGAAGTAGAATATTATAAAAGAAGATCAAAAGGTGTCTCATTGGTCATTGTGGGTGCAAGCTATGTAAATAAGCTGGGGAAATTTTTTGTAAATCAAATAGGAATAGATGATGACGACAAAATACAGGGACTTAGAAAATTATCGGAGGTAATTCACCAAAATGGGGCACAAGCTGCTATTCAACTTGCAATGCACAATCCAAAATACAAGCCATCAGATTTTACAAAAGAACAGATACAAGGCTTTGTACAAGATTTTATAAGTGGAGCAATAAGGGCGAAAAAGGCTGGTTTTGATGCTGTGGAGTTGCACTTTGCCCATGGTTGGTTTGTAAATCAATTTTTATCTCCTGATACAAACAAAAGGACTGACGAATACGGAGGAAATTTTGAAGGAAGGACAAAGTTTGCACTTGATATATTGCGAGAAGTTAAAAAAACTATTCCGGAGATGACAGTAATTTGTAGGATTAATGGCAGTGATTTTACAGATGAAGGTTTTACGATTGAAGAGAGTGCAAGATTCGCAAAACTGTTAGAATACCATGGTGCTGATGCTTTAGATATATCGGGAGGTGTATCTTCCACATCAGAATACCATATCTCTCCTATGGGGATTGAAGATAAGCCTTTAATTGGAATTGCAAAGAGGATAAAGGAAAATGTAACTATACCTGTTATAGCGGTTGATAAGCTCGGCAGTGTTTATGATTGGGAAAAAATTTTAGAAGAGGGTATAGCTGATTTTATAGGCATAGCCCGAGGACTTATAGGAGATCCGGACTTAGTAAAAAAGTTGATAAAAGGACAAGAAGATATAAGGTATTGCATTCACTGCAATCAGGCGTGTATTGCATACATTCAAAAAGGACTTTCTGTTTCTTGCATGATTAATCCAGAGGTAGGTAGAGAAAAAGAATTTGAAGTAAAGACCGATAAACCTTTAAATATAGCTGTAATTGGCGGTGGACCTGCTGGTATGTCCGCAGCTAAATATCTCGCTAAAAAAGGCCATAATGTTACTTTGTTTGAAAGAGAAAATAAACTTGGTGGACAACTAAATGTAGCAAAAGTGCCTCCCCATAAACAAGAGATAGGAAAAGTTATCGAATATCTGGAAAATGATTTAAAGAAATACAATGTCAAAGTACATTTAAATAAAAAAATAAGTTTAAATGAAATAAAAGAAATGCCTTATGACAAAATTGTCATTGCTACAGGCTCAAAGCCAGCTAAAATCAATTTAGATGCAGATATAAAGCCTTACACGGCTATTGAAGTATTGGAAGGAAATATTCCAAAAGGAAAAGATATTGCAATAATTGGTGGAGGCCTTACTGGACTTGAAACAGCCGAATACCTTGCTGAAAAAGGGAAAAATGTGACAGTTTTAGAAATTAAAGGAGAAGTTGGCGAAGGGATATACCCAATGGTTAAAAAACTGCTTTTAAATAGATTAAAAGAACTTAAAGTTGATATAATCACAAATGCTTTAATAAAAGAAATATCTGGTGGAAAACTCATGTATACTTCCAAAGACACATATAAAGTAGTCAAAGTGGAGGATGTAGTTTTAGCAGTTGGAAATTTACCTGATACTGAATTTGAGGAACTAAAAAATGAGAACAGATATTATTTCATTGGTGACTGCAAAACTGTTGCTTCTGCAGTAGAAGCGATAAGGGATGGAGCAGAGCTTTCACTCATTATATAGAGGTGATTTAAATGGTTATAAAAGATGAGTATTTAAATATAAAAGGCAGTAAAATTCATTATTTAGAAATAGATAAAGAGAGTAGCAAAGATACAGTGATATTATTGCATGGCAAAAGATACAATGCTTATGATTGGATAAATTCAGGGATAGCTGAAAGTTTGTCTAATGAAGGTTTTAAGGTGATATGTCTCGAATTTCCCGGATATGGTTCTTCTGAAGAGTGTGATTTAGAAAAGGAAGAGGTTTTATTAGAATTTGCAAAAAACTTAAATATGTCTTCTTTTCATCTTGTAGCTCCCTCTTTTAGTGGGGAGATATCTATAAAATTTGCTCTCAAATATAGCAATATGCTTAAAAGTTTGACAATTGTGGATAGCATAAATGTAGATAAATACAAAGAAAAATTAAATGAAATATATGTGAAAACATTGATTGTATGGGGAAAGAAGGATGATATTGCACCCTATGAATTTGCGGAAATATTAAAAAATAATATCAAAAACAGTACATTAGTTGTGTTTGAAAATTTGGGACATACCTGTTATTTTGATGATGCAAAAAAGTTCTCTGAGGTGTTGATAAATTTTATAAGAGCATAAATTAAAGGGGCTGTCTTTAGGATGGCCTTTTTTTTATGTTGACAAATACAAAATTTCGTGTATAATGTATACATGATACCCCTAAACAGAGGGGGAGTATTTTTAATGGAGGTAGAATCATGAGAGTAGCAAGAATCGATGAAAATATATGCGACAGGTCACCTTTTTGTCCAGCAGCAATGAGCTGTAGATTTAAGGCTTTTAAAGTTACGTTTGGAGGGTCATTTAGGATAAACATAAGCATCGATGAAGAAAAGTGCACAGGGTGTGGTGTTTGTACGAGATATTGTCCTCATGGAGCAATTGAGCTTGTTGAAAAAGAAAAAGCTTCATAAAAATAAGGCACGCTTAAGTGCCTTATTTTACGTGCGCCCGGCATGGGCGATAACTAGGCGGTGAAAGTCCGCTGTGGGCTTGGTAGTGGGAACCACTAGCCAAGAGCAAGGGTGTCCATCGTGAGGTGGAATCTGAAGGAAGCTTAAGGCAAAATCTCGGTCTGATGAACAAGAACCAGATAAGAGGCTGAATTGGGATGGATGAGTTTGCGTAACAAAACGAAGTCCAACACTACCCGAATCCCATACAGTAAATCTGGCAGATATATGAGATGAAAGTTATCGTTCTTACCCGGGGAGGTCTCAAGGATAAGTCATGGAAGTAAAATCTGAAGTGACAACCCATGCAGTGATGTATGGCTGAACCTTGAGAAGTCAGCAGAGGTCATAGTACTTATCTAGACATGAATAGATAAGGAAGGACCGAACGTTAGGAGGTTTTGGAAATCTTATGGACTCGAAAGATATGCGAAGACTGCAGACAACTCAACAAAGAGGCTATCCGTTGAATAGAGAAATGGAATTTCAAAAGACAACGGAAGTGCATAGTATATCATCGGCGTCGGAAGATGGAAGAAACGAAGTACAAAGATATACCGGCAAGATGCTTGAAATGATAGTAGAACGAGGGAACATGGAAGCAGCATACAAGCGCGTTGTTGCAAATAAAGGAAGCCATGGAGTCGATGGGATGGGAGTAGATGAACTTCTACCGTATCTCAAAGAAAACTGGGCAACCATAAAACAACAACTGCTGGAGGGGAAATACAAACCACAACCAGTGCGAAGAGTAGAAATTCCCAAACCTGATGGAGGAAAAAGACTACTAGGAATACCTACAGTACTAGACAGACTAATACAACAAGCAATAGCCCAAATACTAAATAAAGTCTACAACCATACATTTTCTGATAGCAGTTATGTGTCATTTCTCAAATTAATTCAGCCCAAAACCGATAAAATTTTTCAGATTAAATAATCTTGTGATAAAATTAATGCTAAAGGAATGTGAAAAAAATTCATCACATTCTTTTAGCATTAATTTTTAATTGGAGATGTTGTTTTATGCAAATAATTTTTCATGTTGATAACATTGAAGAATATTTGCAAAGAAGTAAAGATTACAATTTTCCTGACCCACCAGACAGATGCCCTCATTCTGACTGCAAGTGCAGAGTAAAACTAAAAAAGCACGGTTTTTACTACCGTTACTATTTAGATGGACCTAACTGTGTAAAAATAGCCATAAGAAGGTATATATGCCCTGTGTGCAAAAGGACTCTTTCCTACCTCCCTGATTTCTGTATTCCTCATTTTCAGTATTCTTTCAATATGATTGTAAAGTCTTTAAAAGAGACACTTACAAGAGAAAAAACTCTCAGTTCTTTCATAAATGACTTAAAAAGAAACTTCCCTACCATACTATTTTCAAGACAGCATATATATTTTTACACCAAAAGGATAATGAATAATTTAAGTTTTATCATATATGGATTAAGGCAAATAGACCCTTACATAAAGTTATTCGAGGTTAGTTCTCAAAGAGAGAGGGCCAGAGAGATTTTGGACATAATAAACATTGTACCACTCTTTTCCCAACGGTTTTATGCTCATTGCCAAAAATCATTTCTGGCCCCTCTCACATAATTTTAGCATTAAACATGAAAGATTTAAATAAAAATTTTGATTTTTTCTTAGCAACATAGCTTTTTCCTTTAATGTCTCCCAGATATGAGCTAAAATTACGATTAAGAAATCAAAAAAGTGAAGGGGGAACATATAAATGCTTGATGAAAAAGCGAGAGAAGCTATAGCATTAAAGAGATTTTCACTGATAAGTCCGGTGTTAAACGGACAGGTAAAAAATCAGAAAGAATATTTTGATGCTCTTTCCGATAAACCTATTGAGATACCTTATCTTGGAATGAGAAGATATACTCCTAAGACACTTAGAGGGTGGCTGTATCAGTATTTAAGAGGTGGTATAGAAGCGTTAAAGCCGGGTTATCGAAGTGACAGAGGCAAATACAGAAAGATAGACTTTGAACTTTCAGAGAGAATAAAGCAAAAGAAGCTTGAACATCCTGAAATGCCCAACAAACTTCTTTATGAGACATTGATAGGAGAAGGAATAATATCACCGAATAAAGTATCCCTTTCGACATTCTATAGGTTTTTGAAAAACATTCCTGTAAAATCTCTAGATAAAGAAAAAGAGGGTAAAACAAAGAGATTTTCCCATGAATACATCAATGAACTGTGGCAAACTGATGTCATGTATGGGCCATATATTAAAGAAGGTAAAACAAAAAGACAAACGTACCTTATTGCATATATAGATGATGCTTCAAGGCTTTGTACCTATGCTCGCTTTTACTATACCCAGAATTTTTTAGCTTTAAGAGACTCATTTAAAGAGGCGGTGCTAAGAAGGGGGATACCCAAAATGCTTTACACTGACAACGGAAAGATATATAGAAGCACTCAATTGGAATATATCTGTGCTTCACTAGGCACATCTCTTATTCACGCTGAGCCTTTTTCACCTCATTCAAAAGGAAAAATAGAAAGATTCTTTCATACGGTGAGAATGAGATTCTTAAGCACAATAGATCCTACCTCCGTAAAGAGTATAGATGAACTCAACATGATGTTTTTTAAATGGCTGGAGGAAGATTACAACAGAAAAGAACACAGCAGTATTGGCATGAGTCCTTTAGATTTTTTCATGTCACAAATATCAAGAATAAATATGTGTAACATAGATATGTTGAATGAATGTTTTCTCATAAGAGTAAATCGTAAGGTAAATAAGGATGCTACACTTAAAGTGGAAAATATACTTTATGAAACAGAAGAAAAGTTTAAAAATATGCACTTAGAAGTCAGATATGACCCTGAGTGGCTTTAGGATAATACACCGCTTCTACTTTATTATGAGGGCAAAAAAGTGGGGGAAGCGTATAAAGTGAACTTTCATGAGAATGCTAAAATTCCTGCTGCGTATATAAAAGGCAAAAATGACGTAAACGAAAATGAAGAAATAAGTGATTTTACCAAGCATAAAGTAATCTCTTTTAACGATATCATTGATTGAAAGAGAGGTGCCTTAAAGTGTTTACCCAATATTTTGGAATGAAATTTAATCCATTTTCTAAAGAGATAAGTGTAAACGACCTTTACATAAGTGAAGACATTGCTGAATTAAATGCCAGGTTAAAATATTTACAAGAAACAAGGGGTATAGGACTTATCGTTGGGGAGGCCGGTTCAGGTAAATCTACTGCATTAAGAAGATATGCTGAAAGCCTCAACCGTTCTACATTTAAACCATGTTATTTCGCTTTATCTACACTTACAGTGAGAGAATTCTATCAAGCATTGGCTATGATTTTAGGCGAAACACCCTCATACAAAAAAGTAACGCTCTTTTACCAGATACAAAGAGCGATAACAGAACTTTACTATAGCCAGAAAATAACTCCTGTCATAATATTAGATGAAATACAACTGGTTTCTAATGATGTTCTTGAAGATTTGAGAATAATATTTAACTTTAATACGGATTCTCAAAACCCGTATATATTGATACTTTCAGGACAACCACACATAAGAAACAAACTAGCTCTCAATGTAAACAGTGCACTAAGGCAAAGAATTTCTATAAAGTATGTGATGCAAGGGCTAAAAAAAGAAGAAATTCAAGATTATAAAAAAACAAGAATGAAAATAGCCGGAATGATGGATGATATATTTACACCATCAGCATATGAAGCAATATATTCCCTAACAAAAGGGCTCCCAAGGATAATAAATAACCTGGTAACAGCTTCTTTACTCTATGCGTATTCTAAAAGGCTAAGAGAAATAGACGAAGAAGTAATATACCAGGCACAAAATGAAATCAGTTTATGAGAGTAGCACTTTTTGTGTTACTCTCAATTTTATTATATATTAATTAAATAAAATTTCAATAACAGATATTAACATATTTTGGCGGTAATGCTCTTGGAAAGTGAAAAAAATTTTTAATCAGGCTGTAATAATTTGAGAAAAAATACTTTTATGCACTTAAAAAATGCCATTATAATTTGAAAATCTTTGGAGATTTAATTTGAGAATTGACAGTTATGGATTCAGACCAGGACGCAGTGCAAAAGACGCAATAAAAGCCGCAGAAGCATACATAAATGAAGGATACACATGGGTTGTAGATATGGACTTAGAAAAGTTCTTTGACAGAGTAAACCACGACATAATAATGTCCAAACTAGAAAAGCGGATAGGAGATAAAAGGGTACTAAAGTTAATACGAAGATACCTAGAATCAGGAGTAATGATAAACGGAATCAAAGTATCAACAGAAGAAGGGACACCCCAAGGAGGGCCATTAAGTCCCCTATTAGCAAACATAATGTTGGACGAACTAGACAAAGAACTTGAGAAACGAGGGCATAAATTCTGCCGATATGCAGATGACTGCAACATATATGTAAAAAGCAGGTCTGCAGGAAACAGAGTAATGAAGAGCATAAAGAAATTCATAGAAAGCAAATTAAAACTAAAAGTCAACGAAGCAAAAAGTGCTGTAGATAGACCATGGAGAAGAAAATTTCTTGGATTTTCATTCTATACAAAAGAAAACGAAGTAAGAATAAGAATCCATGAAAAATCCATCAAAAGGTTTAAGGAAAAAGTAAGAGAAATAACCAATCGGAACAAGGGAATAAGCATGGAAAACAGAATAAAAAGACTAAATCAAATAACAACAGGATGGGTCAACTATTTTGGATTAGCAGACGCGAAAAGCATAATGAAAACCCTTGACGAATGGATAAGGCGAAGACTAAGGGCATGTATATGGAAACAATGGAAGAAGATAAAAACGAAGCATGATAACTTAGTAAAACTAGGAGTAGAAGAACAAAAAGCCTGGGAATACGCCAATACAAGGAAAGGCTACTGGAGAATATCCAATAGCCCAATCCTAAATAAGACTCTTACAAATAAATACTTTGAAAGCATAGGTTATAAGAGTTTATCCCAAAGATATCTAATTGTACACAATTCCTAATGAACCGCCGTATACCGAACGGTACGTACGGTGGTGTGAGAGGACGCTGAATAAAATAATTATTCAGCTCCTACTCGATATTTGCCTTTTCTACTAATTTAATTCTATGCATTGTAGAAGGATGAGAATAAGAAAACCATTCTATAAAAGGCGGCGGAGCTACATCCAATAAACTTTTTTTAGCAAGGTCAATCTGAAGTTTTATTACAGGTTTTTTGTCGTGAAGGTACTCTACAGATAGTAAATCTGCTTGTTTTTCCATCTGCCTTGATATGTAATTTTGTATTGGAGTTGTGTCAAAATTTATAAGTAGTATAAACAAATATATCATCGCTAAAACTGCAGGAGTCATTCTTTTACCATAAGGGAGAAATAGGCTTGAGTGAATTAAAATATTAAGAAAATAAAGGCCTATTACAAGTCCTACTATGCCTATTAACATACTTTTTAATACGTGATTTTCTTTCCAATGACCTGCTTCATGAGCTATAACTGCCTTTATTTCATCCTCTGGATAATTTTTTAATAATGTATCATATAATACAATCCTACTTGTCTTTCCAAATCCATAAAAGTAGGCATTGGCAAGAGTAGTCCTTTTACTTGCATCCATTTCTTGAATCTTATCTATTTTTATTCCCGCATTTTTTGATATTTCCTTTACCATGTTTATTATTTTTTGGTCTTTGATTGGGGTGAATTTATTAAATAAAGGTGCTATAAAAGTAGGATAGACGTAAATTTGCACAAACATAATTATCGTCAAAAAGACTGCAGCACTTACCCACCAGTTATTAGGCCATTTATTTAGAGCCACAAATAAGAGCAATACTCCCATTGACGAAAAAACAAAGTCTAAAGCCGCACTTTTAAAATAATCACTCCACCAAGAAGCCATTGTCTGTACAGAGAAACCCCATTCAACTTGAACAGAATGGCTTAAAAGGCTAAAGGGTAGAGATATTAACCTTAAAATTACCCATAAGGCAATAAAATATAAAAAGACATTCACATAGTATTTACCTGAAGCTAATTTTTCGGTATAGTATGAAAGCTTGATAGCATTATTCCCAAATACAAGCCATAACAAAAAAGCTGCTTTTGTCAAAAAAGAAGTTATGTAAATCAATCGATTTATTTTGTGATACTTTTGCGCTTTTGATATTTCTGCAGGGGAAAAATATTTGTAGACTTCATGAGGTATATTTCCTGGAAATAATGTATAATAAAGGTATAAAACAGAAAATATTGTGGCAATTAATATAAGTATCAGCCACAATTTATTGAATTTTATAAAAGCCATAGTCTTCAATCCTTTCACAAAGTTTTACCTAACAATATTATATCTCATTGGAGGAAAAAATAGTTGTGCAAATAAAATTATTTGCTTTTTTGTATAAATACTTATATTATATATTTGTAAAATGTAGTAAAATGCGAGGGATATATATGAAAACACTTCTTGTAGGAATCAATGCAAAATATTATCACACAAATCTTGCTATAAGAAATATAAGAAAGTTTTGTCATCCTTATGATATAGAGATTTTTGAAACTACTATAAATGACAGTACAGATTTTATGCTAGAAAGTGTTGTAGAAAAGGAACCAGACGTAGTAGGTATATCTTGTTACATATGGAATATAGAAATAGCATTAAATTTGGCTGAAAATATAAAAAAGATACTTCCGAAAGTAATATTGGTTTTGGGGGGACCTGAGGCTTCTTATGATGTAGATAATCTTTTGTCAAAAGGCTTTGTAGATTACATAGTTTTAGGGGAAGGGGAAATTGCTTTTAAAGAATTATTGGAAGCGTTAGAAGGAAAAAGGGATATAAAAGAAGTTGCAGGAATTAGCTATAAGGTTGATGGGCAAATAGTAATTCAACCACAAAAAGATTATGTCAACTTAAATGAAGTTCCCATATCTTATGAGGAAGAGGAAGATTTGAGCAATAAGCTTGTGTATTATGAGACTTCAAGAGGTTGTCCTTTTAAATGTGCTTATTGTCTTTCTTCTATTGACAATAAATTGAGATATGAAAGCCTTGAAAAAGTTGAAAGGGATTTAAAGTGGTTTGTAGATAAAAATGTGAAAATATTAAAACTTATTGATAGGTCTTTTAATTCAAATAGAAAGAGAGCAAGAGAGATTTTAAATATTATGAAAAAAATAGGTGGAGATACTGTATTTCACTGCGAAGTTAACCCTGAGCTTGTGGATGAAGAGTTTATAGAAGAATTAAAAGGGTTGGAAAAAAGAATACAGTTTGAAGTAGGAGTTCAGACTACAAATAAGAATAGCCTAAAAAAAATATCTCGTATTACTGCAGTTGAAAAAGCCTTGAGAGGAATAAAACTGCTTAGAGAAGCGGGAATAAAACTGCATGTAGATTTGATAGCGGGACTTCCTGAAGATAGCTTTGGGACTTTTAGTAAAGCTTTTGATGATGTGTATAATTTAAAACCTGATGAAATACAGTTGGGATTTTTAAAAGTATTAAAAGGTACTCCTTTAATGAGAAAAGTGGGGGAGTTTAAAATAGTTTATGATAGTAAGCCCCCCTATGAGGTCTTGTATACAAAGGATATTAGTTATCAAGAGTTAGTCATTTTAAAAGGTATAGCATTCCTTTTTAACAAATACTATAATTCTGGAAAATTTAAAAAAACTCTTGAATATTTGGAGAATAAATTTGAAAGGCCATTTGACTTTTATCTTGAATTTTATAAGTACTGGAAGGAAAACGAGCTATTATATAAAAATCATTCATTAAAAGCCTTATACGATATTTTATATAAATTTTCTCTTGAAACACTCGATGTCGATGAGGATTTAATAAAAGACATTATAAAATTTGATTTTTTGTATTTTAATGCTGCCAAAGATTTACCTGATTGTGTAAAAGAAAAATATGAGAAAGGTCAAGAGATTTTTAAAAAGTATCTTAAAGATGAAAATTGGTTGAAAAAAAATCTTCCACAAGCTGTTGGACTTTCCAGTCTTGAATTGTCAAAGAGAGTGACTTATGAATTTTTTAAACACGATGTGACAGCAGATTTTAAAAAAGAAAATTTAATAATAATTTTCCTTCATGAAGAAGAACAAACTTATTATACAAAATTAATTTTGTGAATTTGTTTTTAAAGGTAAGTGTGATAAAATTTGTATAGTAATTGAAAAATGAGGAGGCATATTTATGAAACCTTTAGTAATCGCCCATAGAGGAGATTCAAGAAATGCTCCAGAAAACACATTAGCATCTTTTAAAAGGGCTTTAGAAATGGGAGCTGACGGTATTGAATTGGACGTGCAGCTTACTAAAGATGGACAACTAGTAGTGATTCACGATGAAAGGGTAGACAGGACTACAGACGGAATTGGCTTTGTAAAAGATTTTACTTTAAAAGAGCTTAAGAGGCTAGATGCTGGCATAAAATTTGACAAGAAGTTTGCAGGGGAGAGAATACCAACTCTTTATGAGGTTTTTGAACTCATTGGACATAAAAATTTTATTATAAATATAGAGATAAAAAGTGGAGTTGTACTTTATCCAGGAATTGAAGAAAAGCTTATCAAAGCGATAGAGGATTATGACTTTGAGGATAGAGTAGTTATTTCTTCTTTTAACCATTATAGCTTAAGGGATGTAAAGAGAATGGCACCGGAGCTTAAAATTGGGCTTCTTTATCAATGTGGGCTTGTAGAACCATGGCACATGGCAATACGAATGAAAGCGTATTCTCTGCATCCTTTTTATTTTAATATAATACCTGAATTAGTAGAAGGATGTAAAAAGAATAATATAAAATTATTTCCTTGGACTGTTGATAGGAAAGAAGACATGGAAATGATGATAAAAGCAGGTGTGGATGCAATTATCACTGACGACCCACAAACTTTGATAAATCTTTTAGAGAAGGGAGAATAATATGTCCTCGCGATTGAATTATTTGAAGATATTTAATTTAGGCCTTGGTTTTATGGTAATTTCCATGATTTGGGCAGCATATAATGCCTATATGCCCATTTTTCTTGGTAATTTTACAAAAAGCAATACTTTAATTGGGTTTGTAATGAGTTGGGACAACATTGCTAACCTTTTTATACTTCCATTTTTTGGGGCTTTAAGCGATAATACGCGAACAAGAATAGGCAGGCGAATGCCATATATACTTGTAAGCATGCCTCTTGCTGGCGTTTTATATGCTTTGCTTCCACTTCAGACAAAACTTTTATCGCTTCTTGTTATAGATTTGCTGTTTAACATTGTTGTAGCTACGTATAGGACTCCTATGGTAGCTTTAATGCCAGATATTGTAGAAGAAGAGCACAGAAGCAAAGCTAATGGAGTCATAAATTTTATGGGAGGATTAGGTTCATTAATAATATTTTTTATTGGATCTCAGCTTTATAAAATAAACAAAGCATATCCCTTCTTCTTGTCAGGGATTTTATCATTAATTATACCTATAGTTTTATTTTTAACAATTAAAGAACCTAAAATAGTTGTTAATGAGGAAAAAAAGAAAAACAGAGTATTTTAAAGGCCCTTGCAACTGTGGTAAAAGATCAAAATAAAGCACCCTTTTATACTCTCCTGTCAATTTTTATGACAATTGCGGGTTTTGCTGCAGTTGAAACTTTTTTCACAAGGTATTGCAAAATAGCTTTAGGGATAGACGAAAGTGTTTCTTCTTTTGCAATGGGTTTTTACGCTTTGGCATTTTTAGTTTTTGCCTTACCTGCTGGATTTATAGCTACAAAAATAGGGAAAAGAAAAACCATGATGATTGGAGCTTTTGGACAAGGAATTTTATTTTTAATATTTATGATAGTACGTGATTTTAGGACAATCCAAATTTTGATGCCTTTTGCTGGAATGTTTAATGCTTTATTTACAATAAATTCTTATCCTCTTGTAGTGAGCTATACTTCAGCTGAAAAAATAGGGACATATACAGGACTTTATTATTTCTTTTCATCCCTGGCCGCAATAGTTACTCCTTCCTCTTTTGGAGCTATTATGGATTTTATAGGATTTAACAAGTTATTTTTAGCAGCGTCTATATGTTTATTTATATCTTTTGCTTTTCTATGGATAATTGGTGAAAAATATGAAAACACAATGTCGTGAAAATATCAGTTTTTTGTGATATAATTTTAAGCGTAAATAAAAATTAAAATTAGGGTGATGAAATGAAAGAGAGAATAAAATTAATAAAGGGGAATATTGTGGATCAAGAAGTAGATGCTATTGTAAATGCTGCAAATTCTTCTTTATCTGGAGGTGGTGGGGTAGACGGAGCTATTCATAGAGCGGGTGGCCCTTCTATCGATGAGGAGTGCAGAATTATAAGAGAAAAACAAGGAGGATGCCCTACAGGTCATGCGGTTATAACTGGAGCAGGTAATTTAAAGGCTAAATATGTTATTCACGCTGTTGGACCTATATGGAGAGGCGGCAATCATAATGAAGATAATTTATTAGCAAGTGCTTACATAGAAAGCCTTAAATTGGCGGATGAATACAATGTAAAAACTATAGCTTTTCCCTCTATAAGCACAGGAGCATATGGTTTCCCTGTAGAAAGAGCTGCAAAAATAGCTTTAAGAGTAGTATCTGATTATCTTGAAGGTAGCAATATAAAAGAAGTGAGATTTATACTTTTCAGTGATAAAGATTATGAAGTATATTCAAAAGCTTATGAGGAATTGGAATAAATAAAATAAATAAAAAGGATAGGCCATAAATGGGTCTACCCTTTTTTGTTTTTATTATTTAACTATCTTTTCAGATATTAGAAGTAACATAAGTAGTCCTACAATTAGTCTATAATAAGCAAATGGTTTTAAAGGATGTTTTGCGAGATAGGACAAAAATTTATCTACTACAAATAAAGCGGTTATGAAGGACATTATGAATCCTACTGTAAGAGCTTCCCATTCCAATAAGGACATGGCAGTAAAACTTTTGATAAGTTCAAAGCCTGTTGCTGCCAACATTGTAGGTATAGCTAAAAAGAAAGAAAATTCTGCAGCTGCTTTAACTGATAAACCTACAAGCATACCTCCCATTATAGTAGAAGCAGACCGTGACATTCCAGGGAAAAGAGACATAACTTGTGCTATACCTATCCAGAAAGATTTTTTTGTGTCTACTTTGTCCATGTTGTCAATTTTATATCTTTTTCCGAAAGTATCTTCTATGACTATCATCATTATTGCACCTACAATGAGGGCAATTGCTACAGTGAAGGGCGAAAATAAATGCTCTTCAATGTATTTGTGAGTAAATAATCCTATAACTGCTGCTGGTATAAAAGCTATAAAGATTTTGAACCACAAATTAAATCCCCAATCTCCAGGTTTTAAATTTTTAAGAGAAGCAAATATTTTTCCCTTGTAATAATATACAACTGCTAAAATAGCTCCCAATTGAATGACGATTTCAAACATTGTAGCAAATTTTCCGGTAAAATTAATAAAGCTTCCTACAATGATTAAATGTCCTGTAGAGGAGATGGGGAGAAATTCAGTTAACCCTTCTACGATTCCCATTATAAAAGCTTTGATTAATAGTTCCATTACCATACCCCTTTGTCTTAAATTTTGTAACCTCTATTATTTTATATGATTAATAAGGACTAATCAATCAAAAAAATGTAAATTTAATTTATTTTTAATTTGCAAAATATGATATAATGTAATCAAGACCTGAGAGGTGATTGCATGGTGATGGAAGGGACTTTTTCGTTTATTGTTGCTATTTTAATATTAGTTTTTATTTTATGGCTTTTAGGTAAATCTCTAAGGTTGATGGTAAAGTTTGTATTAAATGCTTTAGTGGGTTTTGTGATGCTTTTGTTTTTTAATTTTTTGGTGTTCTATTTGGGGTTTACTTGCCTGTCAATATAATTACTTCATTTATTACAGGAGTTTTTGGAATAGCAGGTATAGCAATTTTGCTGATTCTTAAATATTTATTCCATGTCATATAGGTTCCTTTTTAGGAACTTTCAGTTTGCTGACAAAGTTAAAAAATTTTTCAAAGGAGATATTTTGCATCGTCGCTCCGATGTTCCAAAGCGACAAAACTAAAGCTCGACCTTCAGGCTCCGGCAGGGTACCGGGCACAATCGGCATCCATGCCTTAAGGTGCCCGCCTTCGCCATCCGTGGCTTCGGCCCTGCCTACGCCCTCGGTCTTGCTAAGTTTTGTTATCGCTTTGTAACAAGTCACTCCTTATGCAAAATATCTCCTTTACGAAAGTTTGTCTACAGTCTGTAGGTTCCTTTTTAGGAACTTTTTTGTTTATTATTTTTTGTTTTGGGAATTATATTAGTGAATCTTACAATTGGAGGTATGTTATGGACATAAAAAAAGCTGTGCTCGACAACTTAAAAGGAAGAACAAAAGAGGAAATTAAAGGGTTTATACAGGAGGTTGTTGACAGCAAAGAGGAAAATGCAATACCAGGATTGGGGGTGATTTTTGAAGCGACGTGGGAAAAGTTGAGCAATGAGGAGAAAGACAGTATGATGAATTTGATAATGAGGGGAATATCTTAAAAGCCGAGGTTTAGTCCTCGGCTTTGTAATTATAATAAAAATATTGTAACAAGATATGCTGCTATAAGACCTGCTATTGCAGGTACCATGTTTTTTTTAGCGATTTTTTCGGCTTCTACGTCTATTACTGTAGAAACAGCTACGGTACTCCAAGGTATTATTGTACCACCTCCTGTCCATATTGCGGCTATCTGCCCTATAGAAGCTAAAATTGCTGGGTTTAGATTTAAAGTTGAAGAAAAAGTTTTAGCAATAGCACCTATTAAAGGAAGTCCAGAAAATCCAGAGCCGGATAAACCAGTCAGAACTCCTAATGAAAATTCTAATAAAGAAACAGTGTACTTATTTAATGGAATGTGCTGAGATAAATACATTCCTAAATCTACAAGATATCCTTTTGCATGAGGACTTATAACTTCCTTTGCCATGCTTGTTTCTCCAAGGAGAAAAAAGGCGCTGATGACTATAATTGGGGCAAAGGTTCTCATTCCAGTTATGAAACCTTCTCTTAAATATTCGCGGGTTTTATCTAGAAAATTTTTTTGTACTAAAGTAGAGGCAATTAGAACTATTATAGATGTTCCTCCTATCAAAGCAGTGGCCGCGTTAGAGTGAATTCTAAATAACAGCATCAAAATTATGTCTAAAATAAAAAGTCCTACTGCGATTATTGAAACCACCACACTATTAAAAGGAGGAGAAGGCTTGTCAGCATTATTAATGTCTAAATGATTGTTTCGCTGTTGTTTTTTACTTTGCTGCAATGTAATAAAATAAAGTATAAGAATGCTTACAGCTGAAGCTGTAGCCCAAATAGGTAAACTTGCCAATATTAATGTGTGAATTGGTATACCTGTTGCCCTAGCTGTTATAGAGGGAGCTCCTTGTATGAAAAAGTCTCCTGATAATGCTGATCCAAAGCCAAAAATTGAAACAATAGAGGCAAGGCTTACTTTGTCAATACCCGATTTTAAAGCGGGATTGATGAGAACCGCACCGATTAAGCCGACTGCAGGGGCAGGCCATATAAAAAATGATAAAAACATCGTTAAAAAACCTATTATCCAAAAAGAAAAAGTAGTAGTTTTTAAATATTTTATAAAAGGTTTTGTTATGATTATATCTGCGCCTATGTCATCTAAAGCTTTTGACATAGATATTATAAGAGATATTATTACTATGATTTGCCACAACCTTTTTCCTGACACAAAAATTGCAGTGTAAAGTATTTGAACTGCTTTTAAGATATTTCCAGTTGATAGAAATCCAATTAAAAATATTGCTAATATTATGGGTAAAATTATATCTTTTCTCATTAAAAGTAAAATCAATATAATTAAAATCATTATTAGATATGCTATGTGGGATGCAGTCAAGGTAACCATTTCAACACCTCTCAATATTTTTCATAGTTTTATGATAGCTATATTTTGAGTTTTTATACCTTTTATAAAGTGGTATAATTGTTATGAGGTGTTATAATGAACAAGATTGCAATGATTGCTTTATTAACTTTAAATGTATTTTCTTTTGTTTTAATGGGTATTGATAAATATAAAGCGTTACATAAACTTTGGAGAATAAGTGAAAAGACCTTTTTCTTTTTAGCACTATTTGGCGGTTCAATAGGCGTATGGCTCGGTATGTATTTTTTTAGACATAAGACAAGACATAAATTATTTACGATAGGAATACCCTTGATTATTTTTTGCCAAATTTTATTGTTTTTTTACATAAAAGTTTGGTAAAACAATGCATATAATAAAAACTTGCAAGAAAAACTATTTTTTTATAAAAGATTATTTGCTATAATATAGTTGAGAAATTAACAAATAGGAGGGGACATCGATGAAAGCAATGACTATAAAACCAGGAGTAAGTAAAATTGGCGCAGTACATTGGGAGAGAAGATTATTCGACTCTTTAATACCCCTGCCAGATGGTACGAGTTATAATGCTTATTTGATAGAAGGAAAGGATAAAATAGCCCTTTTAGATACTGTAGATCCGATGACTTCGGATGTTTTGATAGAACAGTTAAAGGATGTAGAAAAAATTGATTATATAATAGCACATCATGCAGAGCAAGACCATTCGGGATGTATTCCTTTAGTCCTTGAGAAATATAAAGAGGCTAAGGTGATATGTACCCCTAAAGCAAAAACTTATTTAATGGATTTACTTTTAATACCTGAAGACAAATTTATTACTGTAGAAGACGGTGAAACTTTAGATTTAGGAGGAAAGACGTTAAAATTCATACATGCCCCGTGGGTACATTGGCCAGAAACAATGTTTACTTACCTTGTAGAAGATAAAATCCTTTTTACGTGTGACTTTTTAGGTTCCCACCTTGCAACTTCTGAACTTTATGCAACAGATGAGTGCAAAGTGTATGAGGCAGCAAAAAGATACTATGCAGAAATAATGATGCCTTTTAGAAACTTTATAGAAAAGGACTTAGAAAAAATAAAAGATTTAGATATAGATATAATTGCTCCCAGTCATGGTCCTGTGTACAATAACCCTAAATTTATCTTAGATGCTTACAATGAATGGGTTTATGCAAAACCTAAAAATATAGTCGTAATACCTTATGCTACCATGCACGGCAGTGTGAAAAAAATGGTGGAATACCTACAGACTGCTCTTGTGGCAAAGGGCGTCATTGTAAAGCCTTTTGATTTGTCTGTTACAGATATAGGTGAATTGGCTATGGCATTAGTGGATGCTGCTACAATAGTTATAGGTACTCCAACAGTACTTACAGGTGCTCATCCAATGGTGGTTTATGCTACTTATTTGGCCAATGCTTTAAAGCCGAAGACAAAGTTTGTTTCAATTATAGGCTCTTATAATTGGGGTAGCAGGGCACAAGATCAGCTTTCTCAAATGATTACCAATTTAAAAGTAGAGGTTATTTCACCAGTTTTCATAAAAGGATTCCCAAAAGAAGAAGACTTTAAGGCTCTTGATAAGTTAGCTGAAGAAATAGTGAAAAAACATGAAGAAGCTGGAATTTTATAATTTAAAAGCACTCGTGATTAGTGCGAGTGCTTTTTTATGTCTTCTATCAAATTTTTTACATTTTCTTTGATTATATCTCTTATTTCACGAAATTTATTTAAAACTTCTTCTTCTGTGCCTGTTGCTCTTGCAGGGTCTTCTAAGTCCCAATGGAGGCTTTTTATTGAAGGAGGCAAAGCAGGACATTTATCTCTTGCATCACCACATAAAGTTATCACATAATCTGCTTTAAAAAGGATATTTTCATCCAATAAATCGGAAGTTTGATTGCTTATGTCAATTCCTATTTCCTTCATAACTTGTACAGCTTTTGGGTTTAAACCGTGAGCTTCTACACCACCACTATATACTTCAAAATCATCTTTTCCATAATATTTGCCAAAACCTTCTGCCATTTGACTTCTACAGGAATTGCCAGTGCATATAAAATACAAAATTTTTTTATTTTTTGACACGTAACATCCCCCTTTTTGTTTATTCACAAATTATTATAAATGATTGTAGATTATAAAACAATTCGCTTTTTGTTAAGAATATGTTAAATTCTTTTGAGTAAAATAAAGTAGAGGTGATGTTTAATGTTCAATTATCCATACGGGCAAAATTCCATAGCGCCTGGTATAATTGTTACACCAGACAATGGAAATGCAAATTTAAAAGTACCTACAGATACATTTAGCATATATGTAAATGGGAAATATGTGGGAGAAAAAATCCTTATTGCACAAGGAGATTTAGGGGAAAACTCTGTAAAAGAGTACCTTATGAATCAAGGTTTTACGGATTTTAGTTATACAATTGATGGAAAAAATATTTATATAGACACCTATGAAGAAAATGCTAAAAATATGATAAATTATTTAAAAGTGTATTTAAGAATAAGGTAAAAGGGACTAAAATAGGTCCCTTTTTAAAATTTGTTATATTGCAGATAAAAACAAGGGAAAATAATAGTGTAAAGGTATTAAGCAGGGTTTTTCCTTGCTTTTTAAATGAAAGCATGTGATTTTCGTCATTTAAATTTTTAAAATGTGTGATATAATTATATAACACCCTCAAGTAAAAAATATTATACAACAATAATTATTATTAAGGAGGATTTATATGAAGGTAGGTTTAATTGGATTAGGACGAATGGGATTTAATCTTGCTTTAAATATGAGAGACCATGGGCATGAGGTAGTAGCATATAACAGGTCACCTGAGAAAATAAAGGAGGCTGAAAAGGAAGGAATAAAAGGAGCTTATACAATTGAAGATTTAGTAAAAAAACTTGAAAGGAGAAGAATAATATGGCTTATGGTACCTGCAGGAGACCCTGTTGACGAAATGATAGAAAAATTAGTTCCCTTGCTTGAAGAACATGACATCATAATAGACGGCGGCAATTCCTACTATAAAGATACTTTAAGAAGGTATGAGATGCTTAAAGAAAAAGAAATTGATTTTGTAGATGTAGGCACAAGTGGAGGAATTGAAGGAGCAAGACATGGGGCTTGCACCATGATAGGAGCAGAAGATGAGGTCTTTAAATATATTGAACCTCTAATTAGGGATATAAGTGCGGAAAACGGTTATTTACATACAGGCAAAAACGGCTCAGGACATTTTGCAAAAATGGTTCACAACGGCATAGAATACGGAATGATGCAAGCTATAGGAGAAGGGTTTGAGGTTTTAGAGAAGAGTCAGTTTGATTTTGATTTAAAAGAAGTGGCCAGAGTTTGGAGTCATGGGTCAGTGATTCGCGGATGGCTTATGGAGCTTATGGAAAAAGCTTTTGAAAAAGACCCCAAATTGTCTGGGATAAAAGGAGTAATGCACTCTTCTGGAGAAGGACTCTGGACGGTAGAAGAAGCTTTAAACCTCAAAGTGCCAGTGCCTGTAATTGCACAGTCTTTATTTATGAGATATCGTTCAGAGCAAGAAGATACATTTGCAGGAAAGGTTGTAGCTGCTTTGAGAAATGAGTTTGGAGGACATGCGGTGGAAAAGAATTAATAGAGGTGGTTTTATGGCTAAAAATAATATATCTAATATAATGGTTATATTTGGCGGGACAGGGGATTTGACTCACAGAAAACTTATGCCTGCTTTGTACAATTTGAAATACCAAAAAATTCTTCCTGAAAATTTTGCTGTTGTATCCATAGGAAGAAGAGATAAAACAGAGGAACAATATAGGAAGGAAGTATTAGAGTCCGTTAAAAATTATTCGAGATTTGACATTGATGAAAAAGTTTGGCAAGATTTAAGTGAAAGGATATATTATAAGAGATTTGACTTTGTATATGATAATGGCTATATGGAATTAAGTTTTTTTTTAAAAGAACTTGATGAAAAATACAATACAAAGGGCAATAGGGTATACTATCTTGCAGTAGCTCCAGAATATTTCGGTATAATTGTTGAAAAACTCTATAGGCATGGTATGGTAAATAATGAGACTTCCTGGCAAAGGGTGGTCATAGAAAAACCTTTTGGAGAAGATTTGGAATCGGCACGGAAATTAAATAAAATAATAACTGATGTTTTCACGGAAAGGAATACCTACAGGATAGACCATTATCTGGGAAAAGAGATGCTTCAGAACATAATGATAATTAGATTTGCTAATGTATTTTTTGAACCTGTGTGGAACAGAAGGTATATTGATAATGTTCAGATTTCTTCAAATGAAATAGTCGGAATAGAAAATCGCGGTGGGTATTATGAAAAAGCCGGGGCGTTACGAGATATGGTACAAAATCACATGCTTCAACTTCTAACTTTAACGGCAATGGAACCGCCTGTAAACCTCGATACAGAATCTATAAGAGACGAGAAGGTAAAAGTTCTAAAGTCTTTGGAGATATTTACTCCAGAGGCTGTTGAGAAAAATGTTGTGAGAGGTCAGTATGCAGGATATAGACAAGAAGACAAAGTTTCCCCTACTTCTAATACAGAGACATTTGTAGCTTTGAAAGTGCATGTAGAAAATTTTCGCTGGGCAGGAGTACCTTTTTACATTCGCACAGGCAAAAGAATGCCGGAAAAGTCCACACAAATTGTAATACAGTTCAAACAATTGCCAGGAATCTTGTATTTTAAAGAATATAAAAATTTATTGCCAAATTTATTAGTTATAAAAATTCAACCTGAGGAAGGTGTAAAGCTTCAATTTAATGCAAAAGTCCCTGGGGCAGGAGATATCTCCATACAACCTGTAGATATGGATTTTTGTCAAAATTGCCAGATTTCAAATAATTCTCCAGAAGCTTATGAAAGACTTCTTTACGATGTCATGAGAGGAGATTCTACTTTATTTACGCGATGGGATGAGTTAGAATATTCTTGGAAGTTTGTAGATGCTATTGCTGAAGCATGGAAAGATAAAACGCCTGACTTTCCTAATTATCAGCCAGGGACCTGGGGACCTAAAGAAGCAAATGAGCTGTTACTAAGGGACAATAGAATGTGGTGGAATGTATAAAAAAAAGGGGGTAAATTAAATGAAAATATACGATATTTCGATGGAAATTCACGAAAATATGACTGTTTACAAAAATAAAAAAGAAAAAAGGCCTAAACATACTATTACCGTTGATAGTGGCGATGTGAGAGAGTCCCGTATTAGCATGGACATGCATACAGGAGCGCATATTGATGCTCCTCTACACATGATTAGGGAAGGAGATACAGTAGGAAATATAGACCTCAATAAGGTTATAACTAAATGTAAAGTATTTGACTTTACAAATATATCTGATAAAATAACATCGGAAGACCTTGCAAGTAAAGACATTCAAAAAGGAGATTTTATAATATTTAAAACAAGAAATTCTTTTAGAGAGGATTTCGATTTTGAATTTGTCTATTTGGATAAAAGCGGTGCCCAGTTTTTAAAAGAAAAAGGTGTAATTGGTGTAGGTATTGATGCATTAGGAATTGAGAGAAATCAGCCGGAGCATGAAACTCACAAGATTCTTTTAGGAGCAGGTATAGTTATTCTTGAGGGACTACGGTTAAAAGATGTAGAAGAAGGAGAATATTTCTTATATGCTGCGCCTTTAAAAATTAGAGGTGCCGAAGCCTCCCCTACAAGAGCTGTTTTGATAAAGGAAGAGTAAAAAATCATGAAGTTAAAATGGTCTAAGGGCAAAAATTTTGTTTTTGGAAAAATCTCATATGATGAAGAAAATACAGATGAATATATAGAACTTTTATTTGAAAAATTCGGCAAAGAATTTTTTGAAGAAGTATATTTAGAGTATCAAAAAGGTACGACTATTGACGTAGCTTTTAAAGAGGTGCTAATCAAGCATAATAAGCTAAAACCCTTAAATATAAAAAAATTGAAAATAAAAAAGCAATAAGTCAGATTTACTGGCTTGTTGTTCTATTGCATTTTTATAGGGCTAAAGGTACAATATAGTTAAGAAAACTTTTACGTAAGGGGATTTTGTATGAGAGAATACAGTGTATTTGATATTATGGGGCCTGTGATGATTGGACCCAGCAGTTCTCATACAGCAGGGGCCGCAAGGCTTGCGAAAATTGCTCGAGAAATTGTGGAAGAGGATATATCAGAAGTGGAATTTGTATTGTATGAATCTTTTGCCCGTACATATAGGGGACATGGTACGGATAAGGCTCTTGTGGCAGGGATATTAGGTTTTGACCCAGATGATGAGAAACTGCCTCATTCTTTTGAAATAGCAAGACAGCAAGGGATAAAGTTTAAATTTACTGAAAGTGACGAAGAATCACCACATCCCAATACTGTAAAAATGATAATAACAGGTAAAAGTGGACAGAAAAACAGCATTTTAGGATGTTCTATTGGTGGAGGAAATGTGCTTTTAAAAGAGATAAATGGCATAGAGGTAGAGTTTACTGGTGAATATGAAACGTTGATTACAAATCACATAGATAGACCAGGGATAGTGGCAAATGTCACTAAAATTTTTGCAGATTACAAAATAAATATAGCTTTTATGAGAGTGTACAGGCATTCAAAAGGTGACAAAGCTATTATGGTCATAGAATCAGACCAAAAAATACCTGATGCTGCAAAAGAAACCATAAAAAACATTGATGGAATTTTAAATGCCATAATAATAAATCCTATGTAATGGAGGTATAAAATGTATCAATTTAATCATGGTTATGAACTATTAGAACTTACAAAAAAATTTAACTTACCAATATCGCAAATTGTGGTGCTAGCGGAGCAAGAAAAGACAGGAGAAGACCTTGATACAATTTTTCAAAAGATGAGAAATAACCTCAAAGTAATGAAAGAAGCTATTAATAAAGGTTTAAATGAAGATTTAAAATCAGTAAGTGGTTTATCAGGTGGAGATGCAAAAAAACTATATGAAAGAATAATCATTGGCAATACTCTTTCTTGTGAAACAATGGCAAAAGCTGCTGCTTCTGCTCTTGCAGTGACAGAAGTAAATGCTTCTATGGGTAAAATTGTTGCTGCTCCTACTGCAGGTTCCAGTGGAGTTATTCCGGGAGCTCTTATTACGGTGGCGAGAAAATTTGGCAAAAGTGATGATGATATGACAAGAGCTCTTTTCACTGCTACCGGCATAGGTATTATAATAGCTAAAAATGCTACTTTATCTGGAGCTGAGGGGGGATGTCAAGCAGAAGTAGGTTCTGCTTCAGCGATGGCTGCAGCAGCTTTAGTAGAACTTATGGGGGGAACAGCAGAACAGTGTTTGACGGCAGCTTCTTTTGCTATAATGAATTTGCTAGGGCTTGTATGCGACCCCGTTGCAGGGTTGGTAGAAATCCCTTGTGAAAAGAGAAATGCCCTTGGGGCGCTTAATGCTATGATATGCGCTGATTTTGCAATAGCAGGAATGGACAGTGTCATACCCTTTGACGAAGTGGTAGAAGCTATGTATAAAGTAGGGAAAGCTATACCTTACGCTTTAAGGGAAACTGCAGAAGGGGGACTTGCAAAGACTCCTACAGGGATAAGGCTTAAGAAAGAGATATTTGAAAAAGTTGAACGGGGGGATTAAAGTGGAGGTTTTAAAAGATAGAAGCGAAATTGAAGATAAGTATAAATGGCGACTTGAAGATATATATGAAAATGAGAATTTGTGGGAAGAAGACTATAACAAGACTAAAGAGCTTTTAAAAGAGATTGTAAAGTTTAAAGGCAAAATTAACACTTCAAGAAATTTATTAGAGGTACTAAAACTTAATGACCAAATTGGGATGACAGCCAGCAAAATTTTTGCCTATGCCCGTATGAGAAGAGACGAAGATAATACTAATCCCAAATATCAAGCTTTGACTGACAAGGCCATGAGACTCAATGTTGAAGTTATGAGTACTACTTCTTTTATAGCTCCAGAGATTTTATCCATTGATACACAAAAATTAATGGAAATGATAGAAGAATTAGAAGAATTAAAGATTTATAAGCAATATCTTGAAGATTTAATCAGGTTTAAACCTCATGTACTTTCATCGGAAGAAGAAAAAATATTAGCAGAAGCAGAAACATTGGCAGAATCTGTTTCAAATGTATATACTATGTTGAATAATGCTGACATGAGATTCCCCACTATTAAAGATGAAGAAGGCAAAGAAGTAGAAGTGACTCATGGCAATTTTGTACGCTTCATGCAGAGTAAAGACAGAAACGTCAGAAAAGCCGCATTTAACGCCATGTATGACACATACAAAAAATTTATAAATACTTTTGCTTCTACAATGGCAGGAAATGTAAAGAAAGATATTTTCTACGCGAAGACACGGAAATATAATTCTTCATTGGAAGCCTCACTATTTGAAGATAATGTAAGTGTAGAAGTTTACAACAATCTTATAGAGACAGTACATAGTAGACTTGATGTATTACATAGATATGTGAAGCTTAAAAAGAAGCTTTTAGGTTTAGACGAACTTCACATGTATGACTTGTATGTGCCCTTGATACAGGAATATGATAAGAAATTTACATATGAAGAAGCAATTAACCTCGTGCTAGAAGGACTACAACCGTTAGGAGATGAATACATAAATTTACTAAGGAAAGGATTTAATTCTCGTTGGGTGGACGTATATGAAAATCGAGGAAAAACTTCTGGAGCTTATTCATGGGGAACTTATGGCACTCACCCTTATGTACTTTTAAACTATCAGGGCAAATTAAATGATGTATTTACAATTGCCCATGAAATGGGACATTCTTTGCATACCTATTACTCAAATGCGACCCAGCCCTATGTGTATGCAGGTTATAAGATTTTTGTGGCAGAAGTAGCTTCTACTTGCAATGAAGCTATACTTATGAATTATCTTTTAAAAAATTCTAAAGATGAAAAAGAAAAACTTTATCTTTTGAACCACTTCTTTGAGGAATTTAGAGGGACAGTCTATCGGCAAGTTATGTTTGCTGAGTTTGAAAAACTCATACATGAAATGGCAGAGAGAGGAGAACCTCTTACAGCGGAAGTGTTAAACAAAAAATATTATGAATTAAATAAGCTCTACTATGGAGATGACATAGTGGTAGATGAAGGAATAAGCTATGAGTGGGCGAGAATCCCACATTTTTATAGAAATTTCTATGTTTATAAATATGCTACTGGATTTTCTGCGGCAATAGCTATTTCTCAGATGATATTAAATGAGGGGGAAAAAGCTGTAGAAAGGTATAAGGAGTTTTTAAAGAGCGGGAGCTCTGATTATCCCTTAAACCTTTTAAAGAAGGCAGGAGTGGATTTAACTACTCCAAAACCAGTAAATGAAGCTTTGGATGTTTTTGAAAAATTGCTTGATGAGTTTGAAAAAATACTATAATGAATCAAGAGGGCAGTAAAAGAGACTGTCCTTTTTGTTTTTTAATAATCAGTAGAACCAGAATTTAAAGACATGTATTTATATTATTTTGGCAAAGAGCCAGAGGAGGTTTAAAAACTGCTTACTTTTATCTATTTAATGTTGTATAATAATAAAGTAAACAATTTTTCCAAACAAAAGTTCAAACACTGGGGACGGTTCCTTCCGTCCGATTTCAACTTAAAGTTCAGATAAAAGGAACTGTCCCCTTTGTCTGAAAATAAAAAAGTGTGAGGTGTGAACTTTGGATTTTATAACAGTTGATTTGAAAGAAAGGTCTTATCCTATTTATTTTGCCTATGATTATTTGGATAAAGTAGGAGAAATAGTAAAGAAACATGTGAGAAGCAGTAAAACATTTGTAATAACTGATTCTAATGTTTATCCTTTGTATTTTGAAAAACTCAATGAAAGTCTTAAAAAAAGTCGTTTTGATGTGTCATATGAAGTTATTCCTGCAGGGGAAACAAGTAAAACAATGGAAATGGCACAAAGGCTTCTTGAAAAAGCTTATGACTATGGACTTTTAAGAGACAGTTCAGTTATAGCTCTTGGAGGAGGCGTTGTAGGAGACATAGCTGGATTTGTCGCAGCAACTTACATGAGGGGAATAGACTTTGTGCAAATTCCTACGACTTTGTTGGCGCAGGTTGATAGCAGTGTAGGGGGCAAAGTAGCAGTCAATCTAAAAAAAGGCAAAAACATAATAGGAGCTTTTTATCAACCTAAAATGGTATATATAGACACTGCCGTTTTAAATACGTTAGATAAAAGAGAAATACTTGGTGGGTTAGCTGAAATAATCAAATATGGTATTATATGGGATTTTAGTTTATTTGAGTATATTGAAAGCAACATTTATGAAATTTTAGATTTAAAAGAAGATAAATTAAGGCATATAATCAAAAAATCTTGCGAAATAAAAGGGAAAATCGTATCTCTTGATGAAAAAGAAGAAAACCTGCGTTCAATATTAAATTTTGGCCACACAATAGGACATGCCATTGAAGCTTTAACAGGTTATCAAAGATACATTCATGGAGAAGCAGTCGCTATAGGTATGGTATACGCTTGTAAACTTGCATTAAATTTAGGGTATATTGATGAAAAATATTTTGAAAGAATTTTTTCTTTAATACAAAGGACAGGATTACCTACAGATTATGAGGATTTGCACAAAGAAGACATCGTAGAGGCTATAAAACTTGATAAAAAGAGTAGAGAAAGCAAAATAAATTTTGTTCTTCTTCGTGGTTTAGGAAAAGCTGAAGTTACGACTGTTAAAGAGGAAGAAATTTTAAAAGTTTTAAAATAAGCGGGTAACCGCTTTTTTCTTTATCTTTTTTAGACTTTATGAAAAATTTACTTGACTTTACTTATGCAAAGTATTAAAATATCACCAATATTATAAATTGTAAGGGGGTGTTGGATGAAAATTGGTTATTTAGGGCCTAAAGGAACATTTTCTGAAGAAGCTGTTATAAAATACACACAAGGTGTTGAAAGTTGTGAAGTTGTAGAGTTTAACACCATTCCGGAAGTCATAAATTGTATAAGCAATAGCTTATGCGAAGAGGCAGTAATTCCTATTGAAAACTCTATTGAAGGTTCTGTAAATATTGCCGTAGATATGCTGATAAACGACGCAAATGGGATAATGATAAAAGGAGAGGTGATAATACCTATTTCCCATTGCTTGATTTCGGATGCTCCAGTTGAATTTAAAGATGTACATTGTATACTTTCTCATCAGCAGGCAATTGCTCAGTGCAGGGAATATATATCTAAAAAATTTCCCAAAGCGGAAGTAAAAGCTACAGACAGTACTGCCCAAGCAGTCTTAGGTGTCAAATCTAAACCTGGAGTAGTGGCGATAGGTCCTGAAAGAGCAGCTGTTATTTACGGTATGAGAATAATTGATAGGGACATACAAGATGTAAAAGAAAATTATACAAGGTTTTTGGTCCTTTCTCAAAAGGACGGGGTTGTCACAGGTAAAGACAAGACATCAATAGTATTTTCTGTTCCCAATGTACCAGGCAGTTTATATAACGCTTTAGGGGTTTTGGCCAACAAAAAAATCAATATGACAAAAATAGAATCTCGACCTTCAAGGAAAAAACTTGGGGAATATGTTTTTTGGGTGGACATTGAGGGGCATAGAGAAGATGAGATAGTAAAGGATGCCTTAGAGGAGTTAAAAGGTAGAACGGATTTTTTAAAAGTATTAGGTTCATATCCTAAATTTAAGTAGAACGGTAGAATGGAGGAATTGGAAATGGTAATTGTTATGAATATTGATGCCACTGAGAAGCAAATCTCTGATATTACAAATCTTTTAACATCTCTTGGTTTAGGTTACCACATTTCAAAAGGTGAGGAAAAGATAGTCATAGGTGTTATCGGTGATAAGAAAAAATTGGAAGGTAAGGCTATTGAAATGATGGAGGGTGTTGAAAAAGTTATTCCTATTGTAGAACCTTACAAACTCGCCAGCAGAATTTTCAAACCAGAGCCTACCATCGTGGAAGTAGAGGATATAAAAATAGGTGGAAACAACATAGTTATAATGGCAGGACCTTGCGCAGTAGAAAGCAGAGAACAACTTTTTGAAAGTGCTATGGCTGTTAAAAAAGCGGGAGCTCAATTTTTAAGAGGAGGGGCATTTAAACCGAGAACATCTCCTTACTCCTTCCAAGGCCTTGAAGAAGAGGGCTTAAAGATGCTAAAAGAAGCTAAAGAACTTACTGGACTTAAGATTGTTACAGAAGTTATGGATGTCCATTCAGTTGAACTAGTGGCGGAATACGCTGATGTTATACAAATAGGTACAAGAAATATGCAAAATTTTCCATTACTTAAAGCAGTAGGTAGAATCAATAAGCCTGTTTTATTAAAGAGAGGACTTGCGGCAACATTAGAAGAGTGGTTAAGTGCTGCGGAGTATATCCTAAGCGAGGGTAATAAAAACGTCATCCTATGTGAAAGAGGAATAAGGACGTTTGAAACTTATACACGAAATACTTTGGATTTAAGTGCAGTCCCAGCCATAAAAAAGTTGAGCCATTTGCCTATAGTTGTTGATCCCAGTCACGGGACTGGGAAATGGCACCTTGTAGCTCCTATGGCTAAAGCTGCTATAGCAGCAGGAGCCGATGGCCTCATTATTGAGGTACATCCAGACCCTAAAAATGCATTATCCGATGGGGCTCAATCCCTTACTCCTGAAAATTTTGAGACTTTGTGTGAGGACATAAAGGTTATCGCTAAAGCAGTAGGGCGTGATTTTGTATGATAAAAAATGCGGTTATTGTAGGATTGGGTCTTATAGGGGGATCAATGGCAAAAGCATTAAAAAAATACACAGATATAGACATTATTGGTGTTGATCTAAATAGAGACAGTTTACAAAAAGCATTAGAAGAAGGAGTAATTTCTTACGGCGTGACAGACCTTGATTTTCAAGTAGATGCTGATGTAGTTTTTATATGCACGCCTGTTGGAAAAGTTGCTGAAAAGGCTAAAAATATACTTCCTTATTTAAAAAAAGGTTGTATTGTAACTGACGTTGGAAGTACAAAAAAAGTTATAATGGAAGAAGTGCAAAAATTTTTACCCGATGAAATTTTTTTCATCGGGGGCCATCCTATGGCTGGCACAGAGAAGGCAGGTTATGATAACGCTGATGCAGATTTATTTGTCAACTCTAATTATTTGTTGACACCTTTTGATAATGTAAAGGAAGATGTTTTAGATTTATTAATAAATGAAGTAATAATAAAAATAGGTGCAAAACCGGTAATAATGGATTATAATAAACACGATGCCATTGTCGGAATAATAAGTCATGTACCTCATATTCTTTCTGCTACCCTTACGAATTTTGCTCATGATAAATGCAGTGAAGCATTTAAATACGCAGCTGGTGGGTTTAAAGATACTACGCGAATTGCCTTGTCTCAGACTGAAATATGGAAAGATATAATTTATACGAATAGGGAAATTATTTTAGATTTATTAAAAAACTATAAAGAAGTCTTGACTGACTTTATTAGTTATTTAGAAAATGATGATATTGACAGCATACAAAAATTTCTTGAAGACGCGAGAAAATATCGAAACACTATAACTTGAGGTGTTGTTATGGATATTGAAGTTAAAAAGAAAAGATTTTTAAAAGGTATTATCTCAGTCCCTGGAGACAAGTCAATATCCCATAGAGCTGTAATGATTGGGTCAATTGCGGAAGGGATTACAGAAATTGAAAATTTTCTTTTAGGAGAAGATTGTATATCTACTATTAATTGTATGAAGAATTTAGGAGTTGACATTGAATTAAAAGGGACAAATGTTAAAGTTCATGGAAAAGGGCTTTATTTAAATAAAAGCGAAAAAATCCTTGATGTAGGAAATTCGGGTACTACCATTCGGCTTTTGATGGGTATTCTCGCTGGTCAAAAGTTTGAGACAACGCTTACAGGTGATGATTCTATAAAGAGACGCCCTATGGGAAGAGTGATAACTCCTCTTAGTATGATGGGAGCGAAAATAGAAGCAAGAGAAGGAAATTTTGCACCTCTTACGGTTTTTGGAAACAAACTTAAAGGCATATATTACAAAATGCCAATTGCCAGTGCACAGGTTAAGTCCAGCATAATGTTGGCAAGCCTTTACGCCGATGATAAAACGACTATTGAAGAACCCTATCCTTCAAGAAATCACACGGAACTCATGTTTAGTTCTTTTGGTGCTAAAGTAGAAGTAACTGGTACAAAAATAACCTGTTATCCTGGCTACAAGTTACAAGGGCAGAAAATTGTTGTGCCAGGGGATATATCGTCAGCAGCGTATTTTATTGTTGCTGCAACTATTGTTCCAAATTCTGAGGTTACCATACAAGATGTAAATGTCAATCATACCAGAACTGGTATTATTGATGTTATAAAAGAAATGGGTGGAAATGTTGTTCTCACTAATGAAAGAGTTGTAAATAACGAAAAAGTTGCGGATATTACGATTAAAACTTCAAGGTTAAAAGGAATTGAAATTGGAGGAAGTCTTATTCCAAGGCTTATTGATGAAATTCCAGTAATAGCAGTTGCGGCAGTCTTTTCAGAAGGGAAAACGGTGATAAAAGATGCCGAGGAGTTAAAAGTAAAGGAAAGCAATAGAATAAATACAATCACTTCGGAACTCAAGAAAATGGGAGCAAAAATTTTTGAAACGGAAGATGGAATGATTATAGAAGGCACAGGATTTTTAAAAGGGAATACTGTGGAAAGTTATAATGACCACAGGATTGCCATGTCTTTATGGGTTGCTGGACTTATGGCAGAAGGAGAAACTAAGATAAAAAATGCTGAATGTGTAAATATTTCGTATCCGGATTTTTATAAAACCTTTGATATGCTATAATATCATTGGTGAGGAATAATGAAAGAAAAAATACTGATTATAGAGGATGAAAAGCACATAGCCCGTTTTTTACAATTGGAATTTGAACATGAAGGATATACTGTTACTGTAACTTACGATGGAGTTTCTGGCTTAAAGGAAGCACTGGAAGGGGACTATGACCTTGTGCTTTTGGATATAATGCTTCCGGGAATTGATGGATTTGAAGTTTTAAAAAAAATAAGAGAACATTCTGACATACCTGTTATAATGCTAACTGCCAAGTACGAAGTAAAAGACAAGGTAGAAGGACTTGACATTGGAGCTGACGATTATGTTACAAAACCCTTTTCTATAGAAGAGCTTTTTGCAAGGGTAAGGGCTGCCTTGAGAAAGAAAAAGCCGCATCTTAAGAAAGATGTGTTAAAATACAGCGACATCATTATGGATTTGACAACTCATGAAGTAAGAAGAGCAGGGATAAAAATTGAACTTACAAAAAAAGAATTTGACCTTTTAGAATATTTGATTAAAAATGCAAATATAGCATTGACAAGAGAAAAAATCCTTGAGGGCGTGTGGGGCTATGATTATTATGGGGATACCAATATAGTGGATGTATATATAAGGTATTTGAGAAGCAAAATTGACGATCCCTTTGACCGTAAGCTAATTCACACTATAAGGGGAGTGGGGTACACTTTAAAGGAGGATAAAGATGAAGATTAAGCTGTGGCCCCGCCGCATAACTTTGAGGATAGCTCTTCTTTATTCTGCAGTTTTTTCAGTGATATTGATTGTGCTTAATGCTTCTGTGCTTTACGGCTTAAAATATTATTTAATATACCAAGCAATGGACCAAGTAACAAGCCAGGCAGAGGCTATAAAAAGTAAACTGGGGGAAATAAAAGGGGACGTCAATTTATCTGAAAAAGATTTGATTTTTTCAAGCATACCAAATGAAAATATTTATACAAAAATATTTGATGAAAAAGGGAATGTCATCTATTCTTCTAAAAGATTAGAAAGAATTAATATTCCTCATGATGTAAACATAGATATTCCTGTTAAAATTGACAAATATGATAAGGATTTGACTTACCTCAATACCATTTTTAAAAGCGATGATAAAGTGTTCTATATTCAAGTGATAAAAGACATGGAAAATGAATATTTGTTTTTGAAGCTACTTTTTATTTTGATGTTTTTTGCTGATGCAGCAGGAATTTTTGTGTCCTTTATTGCAGGATATTTCGTTACAAAGAGGGCTTTAAGACCTGTGGATTATATGATAAAAGAAGTGAGAGAGATAGATGCCCATGGGTTAAATAAAAGACTTAAAATATATGGAGAAGATGATGAACTTACAAGATTGGCAAAAACCTTCAATGGTATGCTGGATAGGTTGGAAGACTCTTTTAAAAGGCAGAACATGTTTGTTTCTGATGCTTCTCACGAACTTAGAACCCCAATTTCTGTAATAAAAGGGTATATTGACATGTTGGATAGATGGGGAAAAGAAGACAAAGCCGTTTTGCAAGAGGCTATAGAGGCAATTAAAAGAGAAACGTTAGACATGGAGCATCTCATTGAAAGACTCCTTTTGTTGGCAAAAGGAGATAATAAGTCAATAAAGTTAAATAAGGAACAATTTAATTTAAAGGATGTAATAAAAGAAGTTGCAGAGGAAATAAAAATGTTAAATGAAAGCAAAAATATAGTTGTAAAAGGGCAAAATGACATAAATATAACGGCTGACAAAAAACTCATTAAAGAGCTTATAAGGATATTTTTAGACAATGCAGCAAAATACACTTCTTCAGATGGCAATATAGAAATTGATGTGGGGAAAGATAATTCAAAAGCCTATATAAAAATTAAAGATGATGGCATAGGTATACCACAAGAAGATATTCCACATATTTTTGATAGGTTTTACAGAGTAGACAAAGCGAGAGCTAAGGAGACAGGTGGGGCAGGATTGGGATTAGCTATTGCTAAGTGGATTATTGAGGAACACAAAGGAAGTGTCACTGTAAAAAGTGAAGTAGGGAAAGGTAGTGAATTTACCATAACATTGCCTTTAAGGTGATGTTATTTTTTTATCGAACTTTGCTCTTGAAATCCTATATATTGTGTGGTATTATAATAATACAACAATATATAGAGGTGATTAAAATGAAAAACCAAGTGGCAGAGGATAAAAAACAGCTAAAAGAAAATAAAGCTGATCAAAATAATGTAAATGTGTTTACATGTCCGGATTGCGGTGCTAAATTGGTTCATGAGGGAGGATGTGTTTTCTGTCCTTTCTGTGGCTACAGTGAGTGCCAGTAAGTACCTATCTTTCCACCAGTTTAATATGGACACAAATTAAATATCCGGCTATAATTTAGTTAAAAAAGATGCCGAATCCCCGATAAGGGGTACGGGGGAACTAAATTGGGGTGAATCCACATTTGTGGTAGGGTGGCCCTAACCCGAACCCGTCAACTAACCTCGGAGGCAAAAGGGGGAACAACATGTTTAATATTCACATCAAAGTCAAACCTCTCATCGCATCAGTTATAGCCGGATTGTTTATTTCCCAATCAATATTTGCTGCAACTTACACAGTTAAACCCGGCGATACCTTATGGGGCATAAGTCAAAAATACGGGACTACCTATACTAAGCTGATGTCTTTAAACGGCCTTCAAAGTACCATAATATATCCAGGGCAAGTTTTACAAGTGCCGGGTAGTGATAACACATATGTTGTTCAGAAAGGTGACAGCTTGTACTTAATTGCTTTAAAATATGGAATTACTGTTGATATGCTTAAATCTGCAAACGGATACAAAAGCGACATAATATATCCTGGACAAGTCTTTATTATACCAAATGCTTCTTCTAATAGAACATATCAAGATGTCAGCAGAGGCTCTATTGAAAGAGGCGTAATACCCTACACAAAAGAGGAATTTGACCTCCTTGCGCGACTAGTCACAGCAGAAGCAGATGGTGAACCTTATAAGGCAAAAGTAGCAGTTGCAGCTGTAGTAATAAACAGGGTTAAAAGTGGCATTTTTCCTAACACTATAAAAGACGTAATATACCAAGTTGATGATTACGGTAACTACCAATTTACTCCTGTACTAAATGGCTGGATAAACAGACCTGCTTCAGCTGATGCTATAAGTGCAGCAAGAGATGCGTTAAGTGGTGTTGACCCAACAAACGGAGCCTTGTATTATTTTGACCAGAGTTCTACAAATGCGTGGCTGTGGTCACTACCTATAGCGGCAAGAATAGGTAATATGGTTTTTTGTTACGGCAGGTAAAATTTCCGATGAGAGGGTCAAAAACGGGTACAACTTAAGTACCCGTTTTTGATTTAGGAAAATAATTTATACAAAGTAGAAAGACCAAAGGCGATAAATATAAAGGAAGATAGATATTTTAAATATTTTGAAGGGATTCTTTTATTGAAATAGATACCTACAATTATTCCTAATACATCTGCTAAAAATATTCCCAGAGTAGTGCCTATTAATATATAAAAAGGACTATTATAGGAGACAGTCAAAGCTATAGCAGCTAATTGCGTTTTGTCTCCAAATTCTGATAGTACATATGTACTTATAATAGTTGCAACAGGTCCATATTTTGAATTTTTTATTTTTTCCTGTTTAGTTTCTTTTTCTAACAAAGTTGTAATTCCAAAAAACAAAAATAATAAAGCAGCTAAAAATTTTATATAAAAAATTGGAATATATTCGGTGATATATGAACCGAATATCACAGCAATTCCATTGTTTATTAGGGCAGCGATAAATATGCTTGTAAGAACAGTCCTGACTTTAAAAAGAGTAGCAAAAGCCATTGACATAAACTGTGACTTATCTCCCATCTCAGAAGTAAAGATAAGGATGAAGGATGTGACAAGTGCCTCCATTTTATTGCCTCCCCGATTATTATATTTGCTCTATAAATAAATTAGGACCTTTACATAATATGTCAAACATATTATGTAAAGGTCTCGTTCTTTAAGGTAAAGCCAGGGCTACCCGATATGTTGACTTTACCGCATATAAGCTATGCGAACTACTCCCCTTTACTCAATATATTGTAAAAAAATTATCATAAAATGTCAATAGGAGTAATGCAAACAAAAATAATGTCAAATTATTTGGTTTATTTTTTTAACATTTTTACTATTTCTGTATATTCGTCTAAAGTGATTTCGCCGCGAACGTATCTTAATTTGGCAATTTCTAAGGCTTCATTATTAGGAGCTGTATCGTGTTTTTTAAAAAAGTTAACATTTCTAATATGTTTTACTAGCAAGTAAATTACTACACCTATTAAAATTAAGAACAATATATTGGCAAGTCCCCCACCGAACCAAGTTCCATAACCACAAGGATAATATCCTCCAAACCAACGACCTAAACCACCCGGCATATATCCTCCAAACATTATTTTTTCCTCCTCTCCAAATATTTATATTTTACAAAATACTTTTTAATTTGTTATACTCTTCTTCTGTAATTTCGCCTTTAGCCAAGCGTATATCGAGTATTCTTTTTGCTTCGTTTGTTTGGTAATTTTTGTTTTCATGCAAATTATTAATCATTCTTTGCAGGTCACCTGTTTTGTACAAATAAAAACCAATTGCCAAAATTAATATAAGACACATACTTTTCAACTCCTTTCTGTTTATCAAAAAATTGTTAACTTCTTTTCATCTTTATTTTAAAACTTACTTTTGAAGAAAATATGAAGAGAAAAAAAGATATAAAACTACTGGTAGACGAGTTTTATTTGAATGATTTTTTTAAAATAGGTTGTTAGATTTTCATAAGCCGTGAGGTATAATATTATGAAGAAAGAAATTTATCAACTTCTTTCTTCATACGTTATTCATAATTTTACAATAAAATAATAAAGGGCGGATGAAAGATGGATAAAAAAATATTTGTTGTTGATGACGAAATAAAAATACTGGAAGTTGTAAAGTCATATCTTGAGCGTGAGGGATTTAGCGTTATTACAGAAACTAATGGTAATAACGTGTTAAATACCTTCAAAAAAGAAAAACCGGATCTTGTTATACTTGATCTTATGTTGCCAGGTATTTCAGGAGAGGAACTGTGCAAGAGGATACGGCAGTTTTCCAATGTTCCGATATTGATGCTTACAGCAAAAGTTCAAGAAAGTGATAAAATTAATGGATTTTCTATAGGTGCTGATGACTATCTTACAAAACCATTTAGCCCACGTGAATTGGTTATGAGAGTAAAAGCAATATTAAGAAGAACAACAGATGATGTACCTCTTGCTGAAGTAATGTCTTTTAATAACGATGACCTTGTGGTCGATTTAAAAGCACACACGGTGAAGAAAAAGGGAGTGGTTGTAAATCTTACTCCAAACGAATTCAAAATTTTAAAGCTTTTAATTCGGAATCCTAACAGAGTCTTTACAAGAGAAGAATTAATTGAAAAAGTTATGGGATTTGACTATGAAGGCTATGACAGGACGATTGATGCACATATTAAAAATTTAAGACAAAAAATTGAAGACGATACAAAAAATCCAGTGTATATTAAAACGGTGTATGGCGTTGGATATAAATTTGGTGATGGAAATGCTTAAAAATAATTTAAGAACAAGGACGGCTATTATATTTATTTCGATAGCCCTTATATCGATTGTTATTGTAAGTATTACCACAAACATCTTAATAATAAATAGCTTTGGAAATTATGTTACAAAGTCAACAGATAAAGAATTTAGCAATATAGCTAACACTCTTGCTGCAGTGTATAAATCTGATGGAGGCTGGAAAAGTACAACAGGGCGTGAAATTGCTCATGCAGCTATGATGGAAGGATATGGATTAAGGCTTAGAGATAAAGATGGCAAGATTATATGGGATTTTTCTTCAATGTCATATATGATGAATATGATGGGAAAATGGAATAAAAGAGATATTTCTGAAAAAACTCTTCCTATCATTGTAGATGAAAAAACAGTAGGATATGTGGATATAATTTATTATGGGCCCATAATGATGAGTGACTTAGATTTTAACTTTTTATGTGACATTAGCAGATATAATGTTATAGCAACAGTAGTAGCTATTTTTATAGCATTGATTATAAGTATTTATGTGTCAAATTATATTACAAGACCGTTAATTAATATTACGGAAGTTGCTAAAAAGCTTGAAAAAGGTGATTTTACTGCAAAGGTGTATGATATACCTAAAGAAGAAGAGCTATTTAAGCTTACAGCTGCGATAAACCATCTTGGAGAATCTTTAAAATATCAGGAAATACTGAGAAAACAAATGACCTCTGACATTGCCCATGAGCTTAGAACACCATTGACAACATTGCACAGCCATATTGAAGCAATGCTTGATGGGGTTTGGGAGCCGACGCATGAAAGACTGAAGAGTTTAAATGAAGAAGTCTTAAGACTTATAAACATTGTAAAAGACCTTGAAACATTGAATAAATTTGAATCTGACATGTTAAAGCTTAATAAAATCAAATTTGACGTAAGCGAATTAGTAAAGAACATTTTAACAAATTTTGAAGCATCTTTTGCTGAAAAAGAACAAGAAGTTGTAAAGAACATAGAAGATAACATTATGTTGTTTGGTGATAAGGACAGAATAGCACAGGTCTTCGTTAACCTAATATCAAATTCAAATAAATATACTCCTGTAGGTGGCAAAATAAAAATAGCCTTTTATAAAGATGGCGATTATGCAGTATTTATTGTAGAAGATAATGGAATGGGTATATCAAAAGATGATATTCCTTTTATTTTTGAAAGGTTTTACAGAGGAGAAAAATCAAGAAATCGTGAAACAGGTGGAAGTGGAATAGGGCTTTCGATTGCAAAAGTCATAGTACTAGCCCATGGAGGCAAAATAAACGTTGAAAGCGAGATAAATAAGGGGAGTAAGTTTACTGTTAAAATTCCCCTATAAAAACTGGTTCATAAGTTTTTCATAATGGCGGTGTATAATTATTTTTGAAAGGAAAAAAGGAGGGAAAATATTATGATGAGAATGATGTATGGCTGGGGTTGGGGATATGGCATAGGTGGATTTATTTGGAGCATTGTCTGGATGGCAATAGAGATAGGTTTAATAGTTGCTGCAATATACTTTATTATATCATTATTTCGAGGCACAAAAAATAGAAACAAAGAGAGCGATGCGATAGAAATTTTAAAAGAAAGATATGCAAGAGGGGAAATGAGCGAAGAGGAATATCTTGAAAGAAAAAAACGACTTGAAGAAAAATAATTGTAGTATGTAGGTATATTTAAATTTGATTTAAATTATGATACCCTTAATTTGTAATAATCAAAATAGGGAGAGAAGTTACATGTATTTAATAAACTATGTTTCTGATGACTTTCAAAAAAACTTGAAAAAATCAGATATAGTTATAATTCCTGTAGGCTCTGTTGAGGCTCATGGACATCACCTTCCTTTGGGAACTGATATTTTTTCGCCTAGACTTTTTTGTGAAATGATTGAAAGAAAAATTGGCGATTATGTGTGGATTGCACCTGAAATACCATATGGGCAAAGTTACGACTTATCTGTCTACCCTGGCACAATTCATGTGCCTTCAGAAGTATTAGCGGAGTACGTGTATGCAGTGGGTAAAAGCTTATATGAAAATGGGCTTAAAAAGCTTATATTTTTAAACGGACATGGAGGGAATATAAATGCTCTCAATCTTGCCAGTGAAAAGCTAGTCCAGCTTGGAATGGTAGTTTTAACAATAAATTGGTGGCTGGACTTTACAAAGGAAATACTTACTATTACACAAGGTCAAGGCCATGCAGGAGAAGATGAAACATCTGCCATTTTATATTACGATGAGAGACTTGTTCAAATGGATAAAGCGACAAAAAATTTAAAGAAACCTCTATATCGCATTTATTTTAAAGACAGAGGAAAAATACTTTATGAAAATGCCATGTCTGGAGATGCTACTCTTGCAACAAAAGAAAAAGGTGAAAAAATTTTTGAATTATTGACAGATAAAATTATAAAGATAATCCTTGATATTCGTGAAGGAAGGTATTTTGTAGAGGAATAAGGGGAAAAGACATGATTGTATCTTTTACAACAAGCCTTAAAAGCTTTTAAATGAAGCTTTTAGGGCATTTTTATTTTATAAAATTTTCTAAACTTTTAATTTCATTTTTTCGTTGTGTATTTACTTTTTTTGCGATATAATGTAAACAAGTATTATAACCTGATATAAATGTTAGGTTATATGAGGTGGAAATTATGATTAGGGAAGATATATTTGGGAATTTTCCTCAAATTGCTCATACAGCTTACATAGATAACACAGCGATTTTAATTGGCAATATTGTAGTAGGAGAAAATGTCTACATAGGACCTAATGTTGTTATTAGAGCAGATGAAGTTGATGAAAATTACAAAGTGGGTAAAATTGTTATTAATGATGGTGCAAGTATTTATGATGGAGTCAATATAAATACAATAGGGGCTTCAAAAATTGAAATAGGGAAAAATGCTATTATTTCCAATGGAGCAATAATAAAGGGAGAATGCTATATTGGGAATTGCTGTAATATCAATATAAAAACTATAATATTTAACTCTTACATTGGTGATAATTGTTACATTGGAATAAACGCTATATTGGAGAATGTAAAAATAAATGACAATATGATGGTGGAGTCTGGAAATATTTTAAATGAAGGCAATGTAGCTTTATTGGTGAAACCAATTTCAAAAGAAAAAATTGATGTAATTTACAAAATGAGTTCTGCAAATAAAATTTTAGTAAATGGCTACAAGTTAATAGGATATTGATTATTTTTCTTTTTTCAAAAGTCTCCACGCTGTTTTGTCAATAAGATATTTATTAGAAGTAGTGGTAGCAGATAAATATATTGCATCAAAGTCTATATTTATCGGAATAGTGATATGAACTATTCTATTTTTTATATTGACATCTCCTTTTCTATTGACTATTTTTCCATTTGTAGCTTTTACATTTATTCTTGTAATTTCTTTATGACCTTTAAATAGTATACCATATAAGTTGTATTCATAAAGTGGCTTTGCAGGTTGTCTACACTTTATAGCTACGTGTAAATTATTGTTTTGCATGTATGCATATACTCCTGTTATATCAACACTTCCATTTTCATAATCTCTAAAATTATCATATTCTGGATCTATTATCACTTTATAATCATCAAATTTACGGTTTTTATTGTATTTTTTCAATATACCGTCTTCATAAAACCCATACAGCTCTGTTTTTCTGTCAAAGGCCAATAAAAAGTCTTTCATCACTTTTATCTGAGTTTTATACATCATTATTGCTTCTCCCTTTTTGTCAATATCGGTTTTTGCAAGAGGGTATAGATGCCACTCTGTTCCTGTCTTCAAAAGATTTTGAGGAGGATTTAGATTTAATTGAGGGTGTTTTCCAAAAGGCAGTGGCCAGTCTGTGCGATGAACTATGTAAAGAAATTGAGGGAGATTTTCTTTTTTAAGAAGATATAAGGTATATTTTACAAAACTATTTGTTGCCCAATGGTCGGGATGAAGCTCATTTGGATGAGGATATACAATAAGCGTAGGGTCATATTCTTTTATAATTTTTGTTAAATCTTTTATTATGTTTTCTCCTTTGTATTCTACTTTCAGAGTGTATGAATTATCATAGGGGCTTATTGCTGTCTTAGTACCAAAGCTTTTATAAGGTACATTCCAATATTTCCACCAAAGAGGAGCTAAACCTTTATCAGGATATCCTAAAAAAATAATGTTTTTCCCTTTTACTCCTAAGTATTTTAAAGCAGAAAGAGTCTCTTTCTGTCTATCGTATCCAAGACGCAAAAAATCATGAGGGGTTGGAAAAGGAATGTCATAATTTTCAATAACTGCCCTTTTAAAGGAATCTCCATTAGTTATTATTACGACTTTTACCTCACCACCATATCTCATAGTGTCTTGAATAAGGCCAGCTGAAGCCAATGTTTCATCGTCAGGGTGAGGTGCAAAGACTAATACTCTTTGATAAATTTGAGGAGTTGGATAAAGTTTTTTAACAGGAGTTTTGCTTTCATAGTTATAAGTTTTTAATTCTAATCCAGCAAAGGCTACAAAAAGTATTAAAATAATTATTGCAATGTATTTCATTTTTTTATTCATTATAAGACACCTTCCTTGTATATTTGTAGTCTCAAAATTTATTATTTACATTTTTCAAATTATTATGGTATAATAATTACAGGAAAATGTTCGGATATCGAACTAATTTTTTTAGATAATTAGTTTAGATAATGAACTAATGGAGGCGAGATATTGAAAGACTATACTAAAGGCACTTCAGGGTTAATTAAAAATATCAATAAAGCCAATGTTTTAGATGTTATTAAAAAGATGCAACCCATATCGAGAATAGAGGTTTCTAAAGTTTTAAAAATGAGCAAATCTACTATTTCTGCCATTGTAGATGAGTTGATTGAAGAAGGTTTGGTAATAGAAAATGGTTACGGAGAAAAAGGTACAGTAGGGAGAAAGCCTATACAGCTTTCTTTTAATCCTGATGCTAGATTTGTTATAGGGATAAGTGTTGAATCTACGAATTCGATAGGAATTCTGACTAATTTAGAGGGGAAAATTTTGAAAAAGATAAAATGGGAAACTGGCATTAAAGAACAGGCTTTTAATGGAATTGTGAAAGGGATAAAAGAACTTACTGAGGAAGATAAAAATATAATAGGAATTGGTATTGGTCTTCCAGGAATTACAGATATACAAGCAGGAGTTGTGGATGCACCGGGACTCAAATGGAATAATTTTGAATTAAAGAAAAGGCTGAGGGAAATTTTTAATTATAACATCTACGTAGATAACAGTGTAAATTATGCTGCACTGGGAGAGAGATGGATTGGTTGTTGCCGTGAAATAGAGAATTTTGTGCTTATAAACATAGGAAATGGTATAGGCTCGGGAATATATGTAAATGGTACTTTATTACGAGGCAATAGTTACGCTGCAGGGGAAGTAGGGTACATGGCCATAGGAGAGGATGCTTTTGAAAGAGTTTATTCTTACGAGGATTATGGTTATTTTGAAAGAAAGGCTTCTTTGTCTTCTTTAGTTGAATCAGTTTCTAAAAGTTTGTCTTATGTAAAAACTATGGAGGGTGTAGTAAAAGAATATAAAAAACAAAATCCTGCTTGTGTACAAGCTGTATCTCAATTTATTAAAAATTTAAGCATGGGTATTGCCAATATTGTAAGTATTTTAAACCCAGAAGCAATAATAATTGGAGGAGACATCCTAAACTATGAAATTGATATACGCCAGGAGTTAAAGGAGAAAGTGAAAAGGATTGTGCCTTTTGATTTTGACATTAAAGTAGCTCAACTTGGTGAAGATGCTTCTGCTATTGGGGCGGTAGCCGATGTGCTTTTAAATACAAATAATTTAATTTTACTATAAGGAGGCCATAAGATGAAAGTAATTATAACTGTAAATTATGACGAAATGAGTAAAAAGGCAGCAGAAATTGTGAAAAAGCAAATCAAAGAAAAACATAATACGGTTTTGGGGCTTGCTACAGGTTCTACGCCTCTGGGGATGTATAAACATTTAATTGAGATGTATAAAAGAGGGGAAATAGATTTTTCTAATGTCATTACTTTTAATTTAGACGAATACATTGGTTTATCTCCAGACCATCCTCAAAGCTATCATTATTTTATGTTCCACAATTTTTTCAATCATATTAACATTAAAAAAGAAAATGTTCATATTCCAAATGGCATAGCCGAGGATTTAGAAGAAGAGTGTAGAAAATATGAAGAAGAAATTGAAAAAGCAGGTGGGATTGACTTGCAAATATTAGGTATTGGTGTCAATGGACATATAGGATTTAATGAGCCGGAGGAGAGCATAGAGACTAAAACTCATGTAGTTACTTTGACAGAAGATACAATAAATGCTAATAAGAGATTTTTTAAAAGCGCAGAGGAAGTACCAAGAAAGGCGATTACTATGGGACTTGGAAGTATCATGAAAGCAAAGAAAATTGTCCTTTTGGCTTCTGGAAAAAATAAAGCAGAGGCAATAAAAGAAACTATAAAAGGACAATTGACTACTAAAGTGCCTGCTACTGTTTTAGCTTTACATCCCGATGTAATTATAATAATTGATAAGGAGGCTGCTTCACTTATACCCGATGAAGATTTAAAAGAAATAGAAGTAATTGTTTAATAGGCGAAAGCCTATTTTTTTATTTAGCAAGATTTTGCAATTGAGATATAATATAATTGTCAGGGAAAAATAGGTTACAAAAGGTGCTACTTTAAAGGAGAGATAAGCTATGATAAAGGTGATGATGGAAGGATTTAAATTATATAACCATAATAAATGGCCTCGTGAAAAAATAATGGAATATAGCAGTAAGCGTATGAGAGAAATGATAAAACATGCCTATACTTCCAGCAATTTTTATAAAACTCTCTATAAAAGAGCAGGAATAGAATATAAAGATTTGGACGCTGTTCCTATTGAAGAATTGCCTGTGATAGATAAAGAAATGATTAGAAATAATTTTTTTGATATAGTTACTGATTCTATCTCTTCCAAAGAGATAGAAATGGCAATGAAAAATAGTGAATTAATGGTGAGGATAGGAAAATATATCCTTGTTCATACTTCCGGCAGCACAGGCAAGCCTTGTAATTTTCTGTATGATATAGATGCTTTGGATATGATAGAAGCCAATATGGTTCGGATAAGCATAGGCGGGAAAAAGGAAATTGGATGGAGTGATTTCCCTATAAAGGTATTGTACGTAGCTTCTGTAGGCAGCGGTTATGCTTCTACTGTACTTGCTATGAATGGAATTAAAAAATATCGAGCTAAAAGTATGGTATTAAATGCTGCAGACCCTATTGATACTTGGAAAGATAAAATTAAAAATTTCAATCCTAATTATTTGGCTGGTTATCCTTCCTGCATAAAAATATTGGCTGATATGCAACAAAGAGGCGAAATAAATATAAAGCCTAAGAAAATAATTACAGGAGGAGAGCCTTTAAGTAAAGAAATTTCCAATTATTTAAGCTCTGTTTTTGATGCTGACGTAATAGATTATTATGGTTGTACAGAATCAATATTTTTAGGTATGGGAACTAGCTGGTATGAAGGTATGTATCTCATGGATGATATGAATTATGTGGAAGTTGATGAGTTTGGCAGGTTAATCATAACTCCATTGTATAACAAAATTTTTCCTCTTATCCGTTATCGACTGAATGATGTGGTAGAAGGATTTGATAGAGAATATAAAGGTCCTTTACCTTATACTCATATTAAAAGAGTAATAGGAAGAGAAGAAGAGATAATGTGGTTTAAAAATGAAAATGGTGATAAGGACTTTCTTCATCCTCTTTTTATTGATGACCTTGATGTTGAAGGAATAAAAGAATACCAGTTTGTCCAGACAAGTGATGAAAGCCTTATATTGAACTGTGTCAAACTACCTAATGCCGGTGAAGATGTTGAAGAAGAAATCAAGAGACAACTTGACCAGTTTTTGAGTAAAAAGAAGCTTAGAAATGTAAAATACGAGGTACATTTTACAGACACGCTTCAGATTGATAAGATAACTGGAAAGGTAAAAATGGTCATAAATGCTATAAAACAAGAATGAAAGTATTGCGCGATTGGTATAGTTTTAAGAAAATGATACTCATTTTTGTACGAAAGTGCAAAAAACTATAATGCTTTACTGAAAATTTATACTTTTGTACAGTTGACAAATTTGTGAAAGAATTAAACGATAAATATAAAGAAATTACCAGTAAGATTTTGATTATAAAAATGAAAAATTATTATTTAAGTAAAAGTAAAGAAGAGTTAGGCAGCAAAGCTTTTAATCCTTTGCTGCCTTTTTTAAAATTTTAGCTCTATAATAAAAATGGAGGAGTGGTGGCTATTTTAAAAAGGAAAGCAGCTTTTGTTTTTTAGTCTACTTGTTCTCTTAAAACCTCAACCGGCATGATCTTTGCCATCTTTCTTCTGACCAGAAATCTTGAGACTACAAAGACAAAAAACAACACAGCAAATGTTGAGAAGATGCTTTTTGTACTTACATCAAGCATCATGGCAAAGTCTATGTCTTTTGTTGCCGCATTCATTAGACTATCCATTGTTATCTTTGAGAGAGGAACGCCTATTATAAATCCTGCTAAAAATGAAAAGTTGTTAAAGCCAAGCATCATTTTAAAGATACTGCCTTCTCTATATCCCAGCATTTTTAATATCCCTATGTTTTTCTTGTTCTCATTGACAGTGAGGGTAGACAAAACATACACGATCAAGAGGGCAAGGATTGCTGCAACAAGTGCCATAACTTCAATTGTCTTTGAAAGGTCACCAGCCGAAGCTTTTATTGTATTTACAAGCTCAGATTTTGAGTAGCTTTCAAAAATCAAGTTATTGCTAAGGCTTAGTTTTTCTTTTGAAAATATGCCAATATACTCTTCCCTGCTGTAACCAAATATCTTGTTGAAACTCTCAAGGTCCATATATCCACTGTTGCCTACTGGAAGATCAGCTATCTTGTAAACTTTTAAGGTGTACTTTTTATCTGTGAACTTGCTCTTTATGTGAATTTTATCTCCCTCTTTAAGACCAAGCTTGTTTGCCAAAGGTCTTGATATAACAAGCTTATTCGAAATTGGGATTTCATTGCCTTTATTATCATAGAGCTTTATCATCTGTGAATCTTTTTTAATACCGTATATCATAATACTCAATTTTCTTCCTTCAATATCAAAAGACATCACATTGTATGGCTCTGCTTGGTTTGTCAGCTTTATTTCAGGATGTGTGGAAACTGAGTTTAAGAGGTAAAGATATTCATATTTGAAGTTTTTTTCATACGTCCTTTCAATGGCAACAACAATTGAATCCTTTGCTGTCATGCCGTACATCATAAGTATTGTGGAAAAGATTATACCAACTGCTAAAACAAGCTCTCTTGCAAAATGTCTGTAGCCGTAGTTTAACATAATCTTTGTCTGAAATTCAAACCTGTCGAAAAACTTTATGTCAGGAAGTTTGCCAAACTTTATCTCGTCAACACCATGAAGCATCTGAACAATCGTGAGCTTGAAAAAGTTTTTGAGCGCAAGGTACCCTGAGATGAATATAAATACTGCTGGCAGCGCCAGTGCAACAAATATGTGCTGCCATGGCAAAACATTTTTCAGCTTTGGCAGGGTAAAATATGACCTGTAAAATTCTGAAAGCGGATACGCTTCAAAATACCCAAGCAGAATACCCAAAATTGAACCTGTTAACCAAATATAAAGTGGAAATCTCATGAAAACTCTAAACACATCTTTCTGGGTATAACCCATGGAATAGAGTGTGCCAATTTCTGCGTGCATGGTGTTTATTATCCTTCGCATGACGATAAAGAGTATAAACGATGATACAAGAATTATAAAAAGACTAAGAGGCAATGTCATCCTCTTTGCATTTTCAAGCTTCATCTCTGTGTAAATTATTCTTGGATTTTCACTTTTCTCAACGAATTTTAAAAGATGCCAGTTAGAATTTATAAAACTCTTGAAATCTTCGATATTGTTGAGTCTTCATTTATAGCTGTAGTAGTGAACAGGAAGAGCAGGAAACAGCTTTTTCATGTCATTTTCTGTCATCAGCACAACGCCAAAGTGTTTTGGGTCTGGAAGAATGTCCTGGTCGTTTTTTATAATGTAAATGTAATCAGGAAGATAGCCAATTCCACTTACTGTAAACTTTTTATTCAAAATTGTTATACTATCGTTTGTGTGATACTGGTGAGCTTTGAAAAAACTTGGGTCAAGCAAAACTTCACCGTCTTGTGGCTTTTTTCCAGCTTCTATATAGGGCTTGTTTATTCTATCTGAAATTGAAAATATTCTAAGTGTGATTCCATTCTCTTGAACCTCATAAAAAAGCCTCTCCTCAAGCTCAACACCAAATTTTTCTTTCAAGAGTTTTTCATCAATATTCTGAGAGGTAATAAAATACCCATCCTCTTGCACATAGTCTTTTATGAACATCTTATAGTTGACGTCTATGTCTTCCATTGACACAGCAAAAAGGGTATATGTCATTGAAGCAATTGCAACAAGCATTATGATAGAAAAGAACTGTAAAAATTCTCTTTTCATAACCCTCAAAGGGATTTTTTTGATTAACATTACCAGCTTACCTCCTGAGCTGAAATCTTTTGAGGATTCTCTGAAAATTCAACAAGCCTTCCGGACCTGAGCCTCAAGGTCGCATCTGCCATTTTAGAGATGGCAAGGTTGTGTGTTATTATCAAAATGGTTGTGCCAAACCTCTTGTTTACATCCTCCAAAAGCTTTAGAACAAGCTTGCTGCTTTCATAGTCAAGCGCACCTGTTGGCTCATCGCACAGAATCATTGCAGGATTTTTGACAACTGCCCTTGCAATTGCAACCCTCTGCTGCTGACCGCCAGATAGTTCAAAAGGAAATTTATTCTTTTCTGAATACACATCCATCATCTCAAGCACCATGTCAACATCTAAAGGATTTTTGCTTAAAGCCGCGCTGGATAACACATTTTCGTACACAGTAAGACCGTTTATCAGGTTGTAAAATTGAAAAACAAACCCAACATAGTCGCGTCTGTAGTCAGAAAGCTTTTTCTGGTCCATTGCAGTTATCTCTTTTCCATCAACAAAGATTCTGCCCTCTTCTGCCCTGTCAAGCCCACCAAGAATGTTAAAAAGAGTAGTTTTGCCAGAACCAGATGGACCAATCACAGTGTAGATTTTACCTCTTTCAAGCTCAAAGCTCACCTCATTTAGCGCTCTGATTTCATTTTTGCCAATCCTGTAGATTTTGGAAAGCTTTTCTGCTTTGACAAACACAGTATATCCTCTCCTTCAGCAACGTCCGATATATCCACAAGATGATAGGGTTTTGTTGCAAAATGTTTTATAAGTGCATCTGTGATAAGATCTTTTTTTTCCTGTGCAAGATTAAAAAAGGTAGCCTTTGGCATCAACATCACCTCAAGATTATTATGACTCATTAGTCACAAAATGTCAAAAATAAAATCCTCAATGGCAAAATAGCCATCAAGGGTTTTTGATTTTTCTTAAAGTGAATTCTCTTTTCTTTCTTGTTTGAACATAGTTGTACTGTATCAGAAAATGTGGTAATATAGTATTAGTCACACCCTATAGGGGAGGGAGGTGTAGACGTGCCAATTTACACAGCATTTTTAGCAGGAATTGTTTCTTTTTTATCACCCTGTGTTTTGCCTTTAATTCCCGCTTATGTGTCATATATTTTCGGAAATAAAAAGAATAATTTAATAAATTTGTTTCTCTTTGTTTTGGGATTTAGCATAGTGTTTGTTTTAATGGGGGCGACTGCAAGCCAACTAGGAAAGCTTTTTTTAGCCTATAAAGACATTTTTAGGAAAGTAAGTGGGATAATAATTGTGCTTTTTGGACTTCAAATGACTGGGATTTTTAGACCACTATTTTTAAATAAAGAAGTCAAATTAATAAATATGGAAAAGGTACAGACCGGTTATATAGGGTCATTAGTATTGGGTATAACTTTTGCAGCAGGGTGGACACCTTGTGTAGGTCCAATTCTCGCTTCGATATTGTTGTATGCTGGGGCGGTCAGTACTTTAAGTGTAGGCGTGATATTGCTTTTTGCATATTCTATGGGGCTTGGCATACCTTTTATAGTTACAGCCTTATTGATTGACAAGTTTAAAAGTATGTATAAAAGGATTAACAAAATATTGCCTTATATTGAGGTAATAAGTGGGGTTATTCTCATAATATTTGGAGTTCTTTTATATTTTAACATGCTAATCAAGATAAGTGGATATTTTTATTAAGAGGTGGTTAGTGTGAAAAATAAAAGTCTAATTTTTACTATAATTGCTGTGATAGTTATAGGGGCACTTATTTTCGTCTTAAATAATTACACAAAAAGTGCTCAACCTTCCCCTTCTCAAGTGGCAGAAAATAATACTCCTAGCAATAATGAAGATCAAAATACAAGTTCAAATGCAAATGCAAATAAAACTGAGCAAAGTGAGCCTAAGATAGGGAATCAAGTAGGAGATGTAGCACCAGATTTTACGCTAAAAGATTTAGATGGCAATACTGTGACCTTGTCGAGCTTAAGAGGAAAAAAAGTTATACTAAACTTTTGGGCAACAACTTGTCCTTATTGCAAAATTGAAATGCCAGCTTTAAATCAGTTTATAAAAAGTCATAAAGATGATACGGTCTTACTTGCGATAGATTTGGGTGAAAGCCCATCAAAAGTGAAGCAGTATTTAGAAGGAAAAGGATATGAATTTACTGTACTACTGGATACTGATTTAAGTACTATTTATGATTATCAAGTTCAGTTTATACCTATGTCTTATTTTATAGATAAAAACGGGGTCATAAGGGCAATTAGCAATGGGGCTATGACATATGACGAAATTGAAGAGTATTATAAATCAATTTCTCAATAAATGAAAATGTACAAAAGCAAGTAGAAGGAGTGTATACACAAATGAAACCAGTAAATGTCACAGATGAGACTTTTGCAGAGGAAGTATACAGTTCTGATAAACCTGTTTTAGTAGATTTTTGGGCTAAATGGTGTAGACCCTGTTTAATGATGGCACCAGTGTTAGAGGAGTTTGCAGAAGAATATGCTGATAAGATGAAAGTTGTAAAACTTGATGTAGATGAAAATCCTGTAATTGCCTCTAAGTATCGAATTATGAGCATTCCTACAATGGGGGTTTTTGTAGAAGGCAAAATGGTAGATAAAGTTATAGGCTTTATGCCAAAAGAGCGTTTAGTTGAAAAATTGTTAAAATATTTGAAATAGGTATTAAAAAGGAGTATCTTTTGTTAGAGATACTCCTTTCAGTTTGTTGACAAAGTAAAAAAATATTCAAAGGAGATATTTTGCATCGTCGCTCCGATGTTCCAAAGCGACAAAACTAAAGCTCGACCTTCAGGTTCCGGCAGGGTACCGGGCACAATCGGCATCCATGCCTTAAGGTGCCCGCCTCCGCCATCCTTGGCTTCGGCCCTGCCTTCACCCTCGGTCTTGCTAAGTTTTGCTGCCGCTTTGTAACAAGTCACTCCTTATGCAAAATATCTCCTTTACGAAAGTTTGTCTACAGGCTGAAAGGAGTATCTTTTGCTGGAGATACTCCTTTTTTAGTAAAACATTATGCTATCACATTTAAAACTTGCCGGTCATTTACTACTTTTATATAATTTACTTCCGGGTCTTCGGTGCCTTGTATGCTTAAGTTAGCTTCTTTCATTTTATCTACATATTCTATAATTTCTAATGTTATTCTTTCCCCTGGGCAAAGCACTGGAATACCTGGAGGATAAGCCATTAAAAACTCGGCACTTATTTGCCCTACACTTTCTCTTAGAGGTAGTGCAACAGTGGAGGAGCCAAAAGCATATCTTGGTGATACTACTTGTTCTGGTATTTCTGGTATATCTATAGGTTTCGCTATTTCAATATTTTCATTGTATAATTCATCGCTTATTTCTCTTAAAGCCCTTAAGAGATAATCGACTTTTTCCTTTGTATCACCAATAGAGAATACACATAAAACATTATACATATCTGATAGTTCAGGTTGTATATAATATCTTTCTGCCAATATTCTCTCTAACTGATGGCCGCTTATTCCAAGGCCTTTAGCTGTTATTGTAACTTTTGTGGGGTCAAAGTCATAGGCACCATCTCGGCCAACAATTTCTTCACCAAAACAGTAGAGTCCTTTTATATTGTTTATCTCTTTTCGAGCGTACTCTGCTAATTCTATTGTTTTATCTAATAATTCTCTTCCTTCTGTAGCCATTTGCATTCTTGCAACATCTAAGGAAGCCAACAATATATATGAAGGACTTGTTGTCTGGAGTAAACTCATTACTTGTTTTACTCTATTAATATCAATTCTATCGCCTTTAACGTGAAGCATCGAGCTCTGCGTCATTGAGCCAATAATCTTATGTGTGCTCTGTGCACAGATATCGGCTCCTGCTTCCATCGCTGAAATAGGCAATTTTTCGTTAAATTTTAGGTGTGGTCCGTGAGCTTCATCTACCATCAGTATAGCGCCGTAGTCATGAACAATTTCAGCAATTTTTACTATATCCGTAGAAACTCCGTAATAAGTCGGATTTATTATTAAAACAGCTTTTGCATCAGGATGCTCTCTTAACGTTCTTTCCACTGTTTCTGGGGTGACATTTAATGCAACACCGATATTTTTATCAATTTCTGGTTGCATATAAACAGGTATAGCACCACTTAATATAATTCCTGACGTTACAGATTTATGAATATTTCGAGGAACGATAATTTTTTCGTCTTCTCCCATTACGCTTAAAATCATTGCTTGAATTGCACCAGATGTTCCGTGAATAGAAAAAAAGGTAGCGTCAGCACCAAACGCTTCTGCTGCTAATTCTTGGGCATACTTAATTGGCCCAGTAGGTTTGTGCAAGCTATCTACTTGCTGAAACACTGTTACATCCATTGATAATACATTTTTACCCACAAAATCTAAGAATTTTTTTGCCATTCCCACACCTTTTTTATGGCCTGGCACGTGAAAAGGGATAGTATTGTTATTTACATATTCCATTAAGGCATCAAATAAAGGAGTTTGGGTTTGATCTAACTTTTTCAACGCATATAACACCTTCTTTCATAAGTTTTGGCTCAGAATAAAAGCCTAAAACCTTGATATAGGTAATTCAAAGGCATAGGCTTTGCAGAGCTTTGCTTTCATAAAAATAATTTCAATTCATTATAAGACATATTGTTATAAATTTCAATAATAAGTTTGCTTTAATTTAAAAAATTTTTTAGAGAAATTTTAAACTGCTAATCTATTCTTAATTACACTACTATATAGTATGAGAAAAACCCTGAAATGTCAAATGCATTTTGTGATGAGTAGAGGTTTTCGATATAAATTTTTATTTGCGATTTTTACTATAGAAATTTATAATAATAAACAAAACGATATGACAATATGGGATTTAATGAGGTGTGGAAATGTTTAGTAAAGATGTTGCGCAAAGAGTAAAAGACTTGTCATTAGAAAAATTAAAAAATATGAATTTTGATGTGGATCAACATTTAATTGAGGAAGCAACTACGGAAGTACAAAATTTGATAGATTACAAAATGATTCACCAAGTATGTGATAATTTTCATATTGATGAGAGAAAAAATAAAATAATCTTTAAAACTGGAGATTATTTGTTTGGGGATTATATAGTAAAAAATTTAAAAGAAGCGGAATATATAATTTTAGCAATCATTACACTGGGAGATAGAATAGATAAAAGGGTAAATGATTATTTTTTAGAAAGTAATTACACAAAAGGAATGATTTTAGATGTTATTGCAGGCGTGTTCCTTGAAATATTGACGAATAATTTTTGGGAAGAGGTAAGAGAAAACGCGCAAAAGTATGGCAAAGAAGTTACAGATATTTTTTACCCAGGAAATAAGTGGGATATAAAAAATCAGGCTGTGATTTGTAAACTTGTGGACAGTTCAAAAATCGGTGTAAATATTAATCACAGTTTTATCATAACACCCCAAAAAACAGTGTCTTTTGTATGTGGAGTAGGGGAAAATGTAAAAAGACCTGTAAAAGAATCAGTCTGTGACGATTGTGAAGCCAAAGATTGTATTTATAGAAATGTTCCTGGTGAATCTAAATATAAAGTGACTGTACGTTTTAGTAGTAATACAAAAGTTATTGAAGCAAGTGAAGGAGAAAATTTGTTTCACATTCTTGTAAGAAATGGAATAAGACTTAACAATTTTTGTGGTGGTAGTCGGATTTGTGGTCAATGTAAAGTTATATTAAATGAGGAACTTGATATCTCTGATGATGAAAAATATTTTTTGACAGATAAAGAAATAAAAAACAATGTTCGGCTTGCGTGTTTTGTTGAGATAGATAGGGATTTAGAGGTCAAAGTACTTTCTGAAGAGCAAAAAGCAAAAATATTGACGAAAGAAAATAATTTGTTAAGTATTGAGTCACACCCTCGCATAAAAACTTCTACAGTAGATATTGGAAGACCAACTTTAAACGACCAAGGAGACTATGTTAAAAGAATTAAAGAGGCTGTGAGTGGAGAAATAGAAATTCCTTTAGGGCTTTTAAGTAATCTTCCTGAAGTTTTAGAAGAAAATGATTATAAGGTAAATATTACTATTAGAAAAAATGAAATAATTTCTATTAAAAAAGCTGCTTCAAAAGAATACAACTATGGTATAGCATTAGATATAGGAACTACTACTATTGCTGCTTATTTGTATGACTTAGATGAAGGTAAAGAAGTAGATGTGTATTCATGTTTAAATCCACAGAGAACTTTTGGAGCTGATGTTATAACGAGAATAACTTATAGTATTACTAATTCTCAAGGATTGTATCAGTTGCATTCAGCTCTAATAAATAAAATAAATGAGATTGTAGAGGAGTTTTGTGCAAAAAATTCTATAGGCAAAAGCGATATACATGAAATAGTGGCAGTAGGTAATCCTACAATGATACATTTTCTTTTAAATGTATCTCCCAAGTATATAGCAATATCTCCTTATGTACCGACTTTTACGTCAAAGATAGAAATAAAAGCAAAAGAGATTGGTATAGATATAAACAAGGAAGGATATTTAATAACGTTGCCTCTTATATCTTCTTATGTAGGAGCAGATACTGTGGCAGCAGTTTTGGCAAACAAAATTGACCAAACTGACGATCTATGCTTGCTTGTAGACATAGGAACCAACGGCGAAATGGTATTGGGGAATAAAGATAACCTTATTGCTTCTTCGGCAGCAGCAGGCCCTGCTTTTGAAGGCGCAGGAATAACTTTTGGACTAAATGGCGTAGAAGGAGCAATAGACCATGTAAATTTTAGTAAAAAACCTTTTTATACTACAATAGGAGATAAAAAAGCTAAAGGAATATGCGGTTCTGGTATTGTAGATATTATTTCTGAACTTCTGAAGTACGGCATTGTTGATAGTACTGGCAGGTTTTTGTCTAAAGAAGAAGTTAAAGGCGCACCTCGTGATATTGCCGAAAGGATGACTGTTTACAAAGATGAACCAGCATTTTTAATAGAAGATGGAATATATGTGACACAAAAAGATATAAGGCAAATACAACTGGCAAAAGGTGCCATACTCGCTGGCATTAACATCATGACAAAAGAAATGGGCATTGACGTAAATGAAATAAAAAAAGTGTTTTTGGCAGGAGGATTTGGAAATTATATTCTTCCCGAGAGTGCAACAGCAATTGGGCTTTTACCTAAAGAATTAAAAGGCAAAATCCTTCAAGTAGGCAATAGTGCTGGAGTTGGTGCGATAATGGCATTGCTTTCTGATAAAGAATTGGAAAGAGCTATACATCTACAAAGTAAAATAAACTATATAGAACTATCAACCCATGAAGATTTTCAAAATGAATTTGTAAAAGGAATGTATTTTTAATAAAAGCGGAAGTCAGAATATAAAAAATGCATTTGAAATTATAACAAAGGAGTGTTGTAGATGACAAAAGAAGACCTTAAGAAAAAGCTTGATAAAATAGATGGTAAAGGGTATAAAGCTTACAAAGACCTTGAAGGAGAATATGAATTTGAAAAATTTATACTGCATATTGACCACGTTCAGGGAGACCCTTTTGCTTCTCTTTCAAGGATAAGGATTAGAGTGCCTCAAAATATAGCTGATTTTGAGTTTTCCATGTATAACAATCCTTCAAGGCAAGTCGCTTTAGAAGATTTTTTGACAAGGTCAGTTTTTGACGTTATAAAAATGTTGCCTTCTTTAAAAGGTACAGGACATAGTGGGGATATTTACATAGACAAAGGTGGACAACAAATAATTAAAAGAAGTGCAATGGTAGTTAATGAAGATTACGTAGAGGCAAGATTGAGCATAGGACTTCCTGCTTTTGGTAGGCGAATAAATGGCAGTGGTGCCCAAAGAATATTTCTTGAATTTTTACCTCAAATTGTAGAAAAAGGACTTTTAAAAAAGCATCTCAATATACAAGATATATGGCTATGGGTTGAGACGGTGGAAGACCAAGATTACCTTAGAAGTCAACTAAAAAAGAGAGGACTTGTGGCTTTTGTAGCGGATGGTGCGATTCTTCCTAGAGAAAGCGGCATAAGTGATAGACCTTTAAAAGGCGGTAATGTAGTACCTTTTGAGTCGCCGGATAGCTTGAGGATTAAGTTTCAACTTCCTAATCGTGGAGAAATAACGGGGATGGGAATACCCGAAGGAGTTACGCTTATTGTGGGCGGCGGTTATCACGGCAAGTCTACCTTGTTACAAGCTATTCAAAAAGGGGTATACAATCACATACCAGGTGATGGCAGAGAGTTTGTTATAACTGTAGCTGATGCAGTAAAAATAAGAGCAGAGGATGGCAGAAGGATAGAAAAAGTAGACATAAGTCCTTTTATAAATAATTTGCCAAATAACGTAGATACCACAAGGTTTACTACCGAAAATGCCAGTGGCAGTACTTCTCAAGCAGCAAATATTATTGAGGCGATAGAAATAGGCACTAGCTTACTGCTTTTGGACGAAGATACTTCAGCTACTAATTTTATGATAAGGGATGCGAGGATGCAAAAACTGATTGCAAAAAAAGAAGAACCTATAACTCCTTTTATTGATAGAGTAAAACAGCTATATAAAGATAATGGCATTTCTACGATTTTAGTTATGGGTGGCAGTGGAGATTATTTTGATGTTGCAAACTGCGTAATTAAAATGCACAACTACAGACCTTACGATGTCACACAAGAGGCAAAGGAAATTGCAAAAGAATTTAAAACAAATAGGGAAGTTGAGGGAAATAATGAGCCTATAGTTATAAAACCAAGAATTCCTCTTAAAAAAGGGCTTGAGGTAAAAGGCAAAAAGATAAAGTCAAAAGATGAGGATACTATTAGATTTGGATACCAAGAAATCGAATTGGATTATGTGGAACAATTAGTAGACAAAAGTCAAACAAATGCAATAGGGGAGATAATACGCTATATTGCTAGTAAATATGTAGATGAAAAAAGCAGTATAAAGGAAATATTAAAAAAGGTATATAAGGATATATACGAAAAAGGACTGGACGTAGTATCTTCTTTTTATGGTAAGCATCCGGGCAATTTGGCATTGCCAAGACTTCAGGAAGTAGCTGCTGCATTAAATAGATTGCGAAGCTTTACTGTAAAATAAAAATAACCTCAATTGGCTTTGCTTTTTTTAACCAGCTTGATATTGTGGAGTTTGATATGCCATATTTACTCGAAAGTTCTGACAGATTTTTACCAGAATTATACAACTCTACTATAGTGTTTTTGAACTCTTCACTATATTTTCTTTGACCTCTTGGTGTCAATTCTCAAATTAAATCTCCAAAGATTTTCAAATTATAATGGCATTTTTTAAGTGCATAAAAGTATTTTTTCTCAAATTATTACAGCCTGATTAAAAATTTTTTTCACTTTCCAAGAGCATTACCGCCAAAATATGTTAATATCTGTTATTGAAATTTTATTTAATTAATATATAATAAAATTGAGAGTAACACAAAAAGTGCTACTCTCATAAACTGATTTCATTTTGTGCCTGGTATATTACTTCTTCGTCTATTTCTCTTAGCCTTTTAGAATACGCATAGAGTAAAGAAGCTGTTACCAGGTTATTTATTATCCTTGGGAGCCCTTTTGTTAGGGAATATATTGCTTCATATGCTGATGGTGTAAATATATCATCCATCATTCCGGCTATTTTCATTCTTGTTTTTATATAATCTTGAATTTCTTCTTTTTTTAGCCCTTGCATCACATACTTTATAGAAATTCTTTGCCTTAGTGCACTGTTTACATTGAGAGCTAGTTTGTTTCTTATGTGTGGTTGTCCTGAAAGTATCAATATATACGGGTTTTGAGAATCCATATTAAAGTTAAATATTATTCTCAAATCTTCAAGAACATCATTAGAAACCAGTTGTATTTCATCTAATATTATGACAGGAGTTATTTTCTGGCTATAGTAAAGTTCTGTTATCGCTTTTTGTATCTGGTGAAAGAGCGTTACTTTTTTGTATGAGGGTGTTTCGCCTAAAATCATAGCCAATGCTTGATAGAATTCTCTCACTGTAAGTGTAGATAAAGCGAAATAACATGGTTTAAATGTAGAACGGTTGAGGCTTTCAGCATATCTTCTTAATGCAGTAGATTTACCTGAACCGGCCTCCCCAACGATAAGTCCTATACCCCTTGTTTCTTGTAAATATTTTAACCTGGCATTTAATTCAGCAATGTCTTCACTTATGTAAAGGTCGTTTACACTTATCTCTTTAGAAAATGGATTAAATTTCATTCCAAAATATTGGGTAAACACTTTAAGGCACCTCTCTTTCAATCAATGATATCGTTAAAAGAGATTACTTTATGCTTGGTAAAATCACTTATTTCTTCATTTTCGTTTACGTCATTTTTGCCTTTTATATACGCAGCAGGAATTTTAGCATTCTCATGAAAGTTCACTTTATACGCTTCCCCCACTTTTTTGCCCTCATAATAAAGTAGAAGCGGTGTATTATCCTTAAGCCACTCAGGGTCATATCTGACTTCTAAGTGCATATTTTTAAACTTTTCTTCTGTTTCATAAAGTATATTTTCCACTTTAAGTGTAGCATCCTTATTTACCTTACGATTTACTCTTATGAGAAAACATTCATTCAACATATCTATGTTACACATATTTATTCTTGATATTTGTGACATGAAAAAATCTAAAGGACTCATGCCAATACTGCTGTGTTCTTTTCTGTTGTAATCTTCCTCCAGCCATTTAAAAAACATCATGTTGAGTTCATCTATACTCTTTACGGAGGTAGGATCTATTGTGCTTAAGAATCTCATTCTCACCGTATGAAAGAATCTTTCTATTTTTCCTTTTGAATGAGGTGAAAAAGGCTCAGCGTGAATAAGAGATGTGCCTAGTGAAGCACAGATATATTCCAATTGAGTGCTTCTATATATCTTTCCGTTGTCAGTGTAAAGCATTTTGGGTATCCCCCTTCTTAGCACCGCCTCTTTAAATGAGTCTCTTAAAGCTAAAAAATTCTGGGTATAGTAAAAGCGAGCATAGGTACAAAGCCTTGAAGCATCATCTATATATGCAATAAGGTACGTTTGTCTTTTTGTTTTACCTTCTTTAATATATGGCCCATACATGACATCAGTTTGCCACAGTTCATTGATGTATTCATGGGAAAACCTCTTTGTTTTACCCTCTTTTTCTTTATCTAGAGATTTTACAGGAATGTTTTTCAAAAACCTATAGAATGTCGAAAGGGATACTTTATCCGGTGATATTATTCCTTCTCCTATCAATGTCTCATAAAGAAGTTTGTTGGGCATTTCAGGATGTTCAAGCTTCTTTTGCTTTATTCTCTCTGAAAGTTCAAAGTCTATCTTTCTGTATTTGCCTCTGTCACTTCGATAACCCGGCTTTAACGCTTCTATACCACCTCTTAAATACTGATACAGCCACCCTCTAAGTGTCTTAGGAGTATATCTTCTCATTCCAAGATAAGGTATCTCAATAGGTTTATCGGAAAGAGCATCAAAATATTCTTTCTGATTTTTTACCTGTCCGTTTAACACCGGACTTATCAGTGAAAATCTCTTTAATGCTATAGCTTCTCTCGCTTTTTCATCAAGCATTTATATGTTCCCCCTTCACTTTTTTGATTTCTTAATCGTAATTTTAGCTCATATCTGGGGGACATTAAAGGAAAAAGCTATGTTGCTAAGAAAAAATCAAAATTTTTATTTAAATCTTTCATGTTTAATGCTAAAATTATGTGAGAGGGGCCAGAAATGATTTTTGGCAATGAGCATAAAACCGTTGGGAAAAGAGTGGTACAATGTTTATTATGTCCAAAATCTCTCTGGCCCTCTCTCTTTGAGAACTAACCTCGAATAACTTTATGTAAGGGTCTATTTGCCTTAATCCATATATGATAAAACTTAAATTATTCATTATCCTTTTGGTGTAAAAATATATATGCTGTCTTGAAAATAGTATGGTAGGGAAGTTTCTTTTTAAGTCATTTATGAAAGAACTGAGAGTTTTTTCTCTTGTAAGTGTCTCTTTTAAAGACTTTACAATCATATTGAAAGAATACTGAAAATGAGGAATACAGAAATCAGGGAGGTAGGAAAGAGTCCTTTTGCACACAGGGCATATATACCTTCTTATGGCTATTTTTACACAGTTAGGTCCATCTAAATAGTAACGGTAGTAAAAACCGTGCTTTTTTAGTTTTACTCTGCACTTGCAGTCAGAATGAGGGCATCTGTCTGGTGGGTCAGGAAAATTGTAATCTTTACTTCTTTGCAAATATTCTTCAATGTTATCAACATGAAAAATTATTTGCATAAAACAACATCTCCAATTAAAAAATTAATGCTAAAAGAATGTGATGAATTTTTTTCACATTCCTTTAGCATTAATTTTATCACAAGATTATTTAATCTGAAAAATTTTATCGGTTTTGGGCTGAATTAATTTGAGAAATGACACTCTTGGCATTTTGAAGACACTTTCTCTCTTTATATTTTTATTTTAACCTGTTCGAGTTATGTCTACAATAATATACTAACACAAAAGTAAGTTACATATAGACAGGGCAACATATTTCAGGTGGAGAAATAAAATAGTTTTATATATGGCACTATTAGCACAAAAGTATCAGCTCATAGACATAGAAAAAGTTTCTTAAAAGTTGTGACTTTTTTAGGGGAAATATGTGCTATAAAACACAATAGAATAATAGACAGTTTACAATATATTTTAAGCCCGGCAAGAGAACCGGGCTTTTAGTATACTCATCTTAGATATGGTATAGAAATTAATAGTGTTTAAAATCAGAAATAGGATCCTGAATTAAGGTAGCAAAAACGAATTCATGGTAGTGATCCTCATCAACAGTAGTTTTTCCTTCGACAAAGTGTACATGCTTATTATCACCAACATCAATAGCGGGGCCAGTTATTACGCCTATCTCATGATGATGATCCTCATAGAAGTCAGTGCTGACCAATATTGCATGAACATGACTATCACCATCTGGTATAACTTGGCTGGTGACACCTGCAAAACGGTGATTGTGTTCTTCTTTTTCTTCTTGTTTTCGTTTTTTGTCTTCTGCAGCTAATTTTGTACTACCTAAAAACTCATGGTTATGAGTTTGACCTTCATCTTTTTTATTACTGAAATCAAAATAATTTTTAATTTCCTCGATTGATAATTCCATATAATTCAACCTCCAATAATAAATTTTTTTGAACAATAATATTATATGTTAAGTAAAAAAATAAGTGCATAGAATGAAAAGATATTATAACGAGCATAGTTACAAATTGGAGGTCAGAGGGGCTCTTTTTTCATGCATATTTGAGGTGGTGAGGCGATGTGGCAAGGTACAATTGGGATATTTTAAAAAAGAATTTATTTTAGGCGATTATGAATCAGTAAGAGATTTTGCTGCACAAAAAGGCATTAAGTATAATGGGTATTTTGCAGAGAAAACAAAAGGCTGGGCAGAAGAAAAAAGAGCAAGGCAAGAGCAAAAACAGAGCAAAATTATAGAAAAGACAATTGAAAAGATTGCAAAAAGGAGCCTGATAGAAATGTGGCTCATCCCAATGCAAAGACGGTCATATTATCAATAGAGCAGCTTATGTAGTATTAGGGGTAACGATATAACAGAGGCCAGTACGTTTATTTTATCTATTTTTATCTGCTTTTATTTTTTATGTTTGCAAAATGTTTGCAAAGTGATATAAAAAACCAAAAGCCGTTAGCAAAGTGCTAACGGCTACATTTCTTGATTTTTCTGGTGCCGAAGGTGGGAGTCGAACCCACACGGGGTGTAAGCCCCACTGGATTTTGAGTCCAGCGCGTCTGCCAATTCCACCACTTCGGCGAGTTACTACATTTCATATATTATCACAGGTTAATGAAAATTTCAATACCCTTTTTATAAAAGATAGTGTAAAATTATCGTAGGATTTTTAAAGTGAAAAAAACAAGAGACAACCCCTGTGATAAAATAGAAATAGGAAACAAAACATCACAGGAAGGGGTGTCTCTTGTGAAAAAATATATTTTTGAAGATATTATACTACAAAATGCTCTAAATTTCACTAGAGAAGTGATAGAAATTTTTGGTGATTTATTAAACGAAGGAATGGATATTACAAGACTTGTAGCAAGAATAAAGGAAATCACGGACAAACTAGGTAGTGAAGTAATAGAAGCAATTATTGAAGAGTTAGATAGGATAATAAAAGAAGACAAGAGAAGGAAAGAAAAATGGATAGTAGAAAGAAAAGATAAAAAGAGGTTAACGACAATTCTTGGAGATATTGAATATGAGAGGACATATTACAAATCTAGGCAGGATGGGAGATATACATATTTGGTGGATGATGCATTAGAGATAGGGCGGCACGATAGGATAGAAAAGGGAGTAAAGATAAAGTTAGTAGAAAACGCGATAGAAGAATCATATGAAAGAAGTAGTAAAAAAGCATGTCCAGAGGAGCTAAGTAAACAGACGGTATTAAACGCAATAAGGGAAATAGGGGAAGTAGAAGTAAAGAGAGAAATAAAAGAGAAGAAAGAAGTAAGGTATTATACATAGAGGCAGATGAAGACCATGTACCTTTACAAGAGGGTGGAGATGAAACACCTCGATTGGTGTACATACATGAAGGGAGGGAAGAGAGAAACGGAAGAAACGTACTGAAAAATGTGTATTACAAGGCATACGTAGGAGAGAAAGCTGAAGACATATGGATAGATGTAGCAAATTACATAGAAGAAAATTACAAGGAAGAGAAGATAGAGAAGATATACATAGCAGGAGATGGAGCGCCGTGGATAAAAGAGGGATTAGAGTGGATAGTAAAATCAAGGTTTGTGTTAGACAGATATCATTTAAACAAATACGTATTAAAAGCTACATCGAAAGAGCCAAAATACAGGGATAAGATATGGAGAGCAATAAATGAAGGAGATAAAGAAGAACTAAAGAAGGTATTTAATGAACTAATAAAGGTAACAAAGGAAGAGAGAGAAAAAGAGAAGGTAAAAGAGGCGAAGAGGTACATACTAAATAATTGGGAAGGAGTAGAGATATACAGTAAAGACAAAGATGTAATAGGGTGCAGTGCAGAAGGGCATATAAGTCATGTATTTTCTTCTAGATTAAGTAGGAATCCATTAGGATGGAGTAGAGAAGGATTAAAGTTAATGGCGAAATTAAGAGTATTCAGCAAGAATGGAGGAGATTTGAGAGAAATAGAATGGGGTAAGAAAGAGAATATAAATGAAGGGAGCTACAAATTAACGAAGAAGCAAATAAAAGAGGCGGTAAGGAGAGTTAAAACGTCTACAAATGAAAAAATAAATAATATTACGGTTTTGAATATAGGGAAAGTAACACCAATATATAAGGTTTTAAGAGCAATAAAATATGCGCAAGTTATATAAAATGCATGATAAGTTGAAGGCGGAAATTAACTAAGTTTCAGGGGTTGTCTTAAAAAAATCCTACAGTATCTTGACACTATCTTTATAAAAAGTGCTATTAATTTACCTATTTCATTATTTATAAATTCCTTTATTTGTGATATATTTATATTTACAGCACATTTTTCAAGGTTGGTGATGTTATGGAAGAGTTAAACAGAAATAAAAAAATAGAACGAGCTATTTTAGTAGGAATTATTTCTACACCTGAAGATGAAGAAAGCATGGAAGAATTAAAAGAACTTGCTTTAACAGCTGGAGCTGAAGTAGTAGGAGTAATGACACAAAAGCGCAATACAATTGACAAAGCTCACTATATTGGTAAAGGAAAGCTGGAAGAATTAGAATTCTTTGCTGAAAATCAAGAAGTTGACCTTGTCATTGTCAATGATGAACTTACTGGTACACAAATTAAAAATATGGAAGACTTTTTAAATGTAAAAGTTATTGATAGAACAAATCTTATTCTTGATATATTTGCAAAAAGAGCAAAGTCAAAAGAAGGAATGTTACAAGTAGAATTAGCACAATTGAAGTATCGGCTGCCACGTCTTGCAGGTCTTGGTGGACAACTTTCAAGATTAGGTGGAGGAATAGGTACAAGGGGTCCTGGTGAGACAAAATTAGAGACAGATAGAAGGCATATAAAGAATAGAATAAAAGCGATAGAAAAGAAGTTAGAAGAAATAGAAAGGCACAGAAGCTTACAAAGGGAAAGGCGTAAGAAAAACCGTATTCCTGTGATAGCTATAGTAGGATATACAAATGCAGGAAAATCCACGCTGCTTAATGCTTTAACTAATGCAGAAGTATACGTTGAAGATAAATTATTTGCAACACTTGATCCTACTGCGCGGAGACTTGTTTTGTCTTCAGGGAGAGAAGTAATTTTGATTGATACTGTAGGTTTTATTAGAAAGTTGCCTCACGATCTCGTGGAGGCTTTTAAATCTACGCTAGAAGAGGTTAAATATGCAGATTTATTGCTTCATGTAATTGATGTGGCTTCACCAGATATGGAGGAAAAGATAAAGGTTGTAGAAAAGGTTCTTTCAGATTTAGGGGCTATTAATACCCCTAAGATAAATGTTTTTAATAAAATTGACCTTTTGGAAGTTGTACCTAAAGGAAATGAAAGAGAAGTTTATATTTCTGCAAAAAATAAAATTGGATTTGATAAGTTATTGCAAGCAATTGAAAGAGAAATTTTTAAAGATGTGGAAGTAGTGAATTTTCTATTGCCTTATGATAAGACTAAAGAATACAATTATTTAAAAGAAAAAACAAAAATAATTGGAGAAAATTATAGTGAGAAAGGGATAATGATAAAAGCCGAAGTTCAAAAAGAAATAAAGGAAAGACTTAAAGATTTTATCATCGTTTAATAGCGTTGTACTCTGCTTTTTCTTGAGCCTTTACGTTTTTAACTATTTGAACAATTTTTTTATAAGCTTTTTGCGTACCATAAATGACTAAAGGCCTTCCTATAGCAGGAAATTTTAAAGCAATAGAAGTAAATCCTCCAATTTTCATAATCCAGTTTGTAGCACCAGTCGTGTCAATCAAAAGCAGTCCTTCGTTTGTATTGAATATATGATAGTATAAATCTTTAAGAGCTGGCTCAATTAACTTTTTAGCATTTTTTACTCCCATAGAATACACGTTGTTGCCATATTCATCAGTGCCAATAGGAACGATGTGTCCCGGGTCATTTTGGCCATTTAGTTTATCAAATAAAGGTATACTTTCTATTTCTTCTTTAGAAGGAATTCTGTCCATTGGCAGTTTTCCAGTATGTATATAAGCTGCTATTACAGAAGTATGGGTCCCACCATAACAGTGATAAATTATATGCATTTAAAACTCTCCTTCCTTGCTTTGTACATTAGATATTTTTTATAATTTAAAGATTTTTATACTGGTAAATTAATTTTCTGGTGGGAAAATTAAATTTTGATGTATAATTGTGGAGATGTGCGAAAAAATAAAAATAAAATTAAAAATTTAAGAAGGAATTTAAGAGTTTTTAAAGAATATTATATTAGGAGAAAAAATAAAAATTTTAGGGGGCTTGGAAATGTTAATAAGAGATTGCGCTGGAGGAGTTGTATTCAAAGGAGACAGTGTATTTATCCTCAAAAATGATAAAGGGGAGTGGGTGTTACCCAAAGGGGTTATTAGAAATAATGAATTACCTATTGATGTGGCTATAAGGAGAGTCTGTGCTGAAACAGGTCTTAAATCTGTTGAAGTCCTTTCTACTGCTGGCGAAACCAGCTACGAATTCTATTCTGTCACCCGTCAACGTCCTGTCTTTAATAAAATCACTTGGTATCTCATGATTACCGCCGATGAGGAATTTAATATTAGCAAAGAAGATGGTTTTGTTGATGGAGGATTTTATCCTATAGACAAGGCTTTGGAGATGATTACCTATAGTCAAGACAAATCACTTGTAAACGTTTCTTATTTTAAATATAAGACGTTGACGAAGGCTCTGGCGTAAAGCGAAAAAGCTTTAATAAAGCCTTATAAAGCCGGCAACGGCTTTATTTTTTGATTATAGTTTGGTATAATGACAAAAGGGGTGCTATTTTGGCTAAAAGTTATAAAACACTATACTCTTACGGAGTTGCTGAAATCGAAATAAAGCGTTCCAGATTTATCGGACATGCTAAACCAGTTTCTTCAGAGGAAGAGGCGATAAAATTTATAGAGGAAATTAGGGCAAGTCACAGAATGGCAACCCATAACGTTTATGCTTATGTTATTGGAGAAAATGATGAAATTCAGCGTTTTAGTGATGATGGAGAGCCTTCTGGTACAGCAGGCATACCTGTATTAAATGTAATCAAAAAAGAAGGATTAAAAAACGTTGCTGTTGTAGTTACAAGGTATTTTGGCGGAATATTGTTAGGAGCAGGAGGATTAGTGAGAGCTTATACAAAAGGGGCAAAAGTTGGTATTGATGCTGCTGGAATAATAGAAAAAATACATGCGAAAAGAGTTATACTCACTTTTGATTATACTTTCCTGGGAAAGATTCAAAATGAGCTTTTAAAAAAAGGTTATTACATTAGGGATACTATATATTCAGATAAAGTTTCTATAGTATTACATATTGAAGAAGGCCATCTATTAGAATTTCAAACTTTTATAAACGATTTGACAAGTAAAAAGTGTGATATAAAAATTGAAGAAGATGTGTACCTTTTAAAAAAAGGCGATGAATATTATGGAACATAAATTTTATCCCTTATAAAAAGGGTGGGAGAAGAGTAAATGGTGGCGCTTAATTAAGACCCTATTGAATTTAGGAGGTAAAAAAGAATGGAGCATTCCTGTAATGAATAAAAATAAAGAAGAATGGACTTTGAAAAATAAGTACCTCCTGATAAAATACAGAGTGTAAGTTTAAGAACTTACCTCGAATTATCAAAATAAACAGGAGGTACCTAAAATGAAGTATACACAAAATGAAAAGATTTTGCAAGTAACAGAAGACACATTAATTGTAGGAGTAGACATAGCAAAAGAAAGCCATTATGCCAGAGCATTTGACTACAGAGGAGTAGAATATGGGAAATACCTAAGATTTGAGAACAATAGAGAAGGTATGACAAAATTTTCTAAATGGGCGAAAGACTTGATGGAGAGACATAAGAAAAACAAACTAATAGTAGGGATGGAACCGACAGGACAATATTGGGTATGTTTAGTCCAATACCTTAAAGACAATAACATAAAGGTAGTAATGGTTAATCCATTTCATGTAAAGAGGAGCAAAGAATTAGATGACAATTCTCCCACAAAAAGCGATAGAAAAGACCCAAAAACAATAGCAATGCTAGTAAAAGATGGGAGATATGTAGAACCGACAATACCTGAAGGAGTATATGCAGAATTAAGGATAGCGATGGACATAAAAGACAGGTTGAACAAACAAATAGGGATGATAAAGAATCAAATAACAAGATGGATAGACATATACTTTCCAGAGTTTAACAGCGTATTTTCAGACTGGGAAGGGAAAGCAGCACTTATCACATTAAAAGAAATTCCAACACCAGAGAAGATAGCAGAAAAAAGCAGTGGAGAAATCCTATCGATATGGAAGAAAGAAGTACAAAGGGGGTAGGAGAAAAAAGGGCTATAAAGCTAATAGAAACTGCGAGGAAGAGCATAGGGAAGAAGCAGGGAATGAAGATGGCAGAATATGAGATAAAGACCCTCATTGAACAATACGAATTTTTTAAAAAACAAATTGAGGAAATAGAGAAGAAGATAGAAGAATTAATAGTTGAGATACCAGGGGTTAAAGAACTGCTAGGAATCAAAGGGATAGGAGTAAATACAGTAGCAGGTTTTATTGCAGAAGTAGGAGATATTGAAAAATATGAACATCCGAAACAGATACAAAAACTAGGAGGATTAAACCTAGTAGAGAATAGCTCTGGTAAGCATAAAGGAGAAACGACAATAAGTAGAAGAGGGAGGAAGCGATTGAGGAGAGTACTATTTACTGCAGTAATGGCTTTGGTGGCAAAAAACGAAGAATTTCGTGAACTTCACAAATATTACACTACCAGAGCGCAAAACCCGCTAAAAAAGAAGCAATCATTAATAGTATTGGGCAACAAACTAATAAGGATATTTTATGTCATATTAAAGAAAGGAGTAAAATATGACCCAATCAAGATGATGAAGGACATAAAGAGGCCAGCATTACAGGAAGTTGCATAAAAAGTGCAATATACTATCAAATCAATTAAGGGTTAATCATCTTTTCTTCAGCTTTAACTTAATCACATCTAAAGAGCTGACCCTTAAGAAGAAATCAATTTTTAGGGAAAGCGAAAGTATGAACGACGTTATATAAAAGGTAACGGAAGGAATAAAATAAAAACAAGTAATCAAGAGATGGGATATTGACAACAAGAGCGGGAATTGTCATACAAGAATAATCACCATACGGGCAAAGACCCTGCAATGGAGCAGAAATGACATCCACCTCATGGCAGGTAGAACGAAGGAATTAAGGACAGAGATCCAGTGAGACATGGGAGGGTAAACCCCATGAGATAAGTGGAGCTATCCCGCCATAATATGGAAATAAGATATGAGGTTTATTAAACTTACCTATTTAATGGTTAAATAAGTAATAAATGATAATATAAGCCATGAGATGCTCTTGTTGTAATGAGAAATTTAAAGAAAAACTAAGATATTAAGAGAAAATAAAAGATAATAGAGGGAGTGGGATTATTCCTACATAGATTACGTGGAAGAAGCTATGAAAAGAAAAGTGTGGGCTGTAGTAGGAGCACTCCCTCGAGAGAGTAAATATGGCTATCAAATTTACCGAACTCTTAAATTGAACGGGTATACAGCTTATCCTGTTAATCCAAAATTTCGAGAAGTAGATGGAGACCCTTGCTATGACTCTTTATCCAGCTTACCTGTAATACCAGAAGTTGTAGATATGGTAGTTCCTCCTAACAGAGGTGAACAGTACGTAGAAGAAGCAGCAAAATTAGGTGTGGAATTTATTTGGTTTCAGCCAGGGGCAGAAAGTGAGGAACTGGTGGAAAAAGCTAAAAACCTTGGGCTAAAAGTTATTTATAATACCTGTGTAATGTTGGAAACAGATAAGAGAAAATAAGAGGAGAGCCATCTCCTCTTATTTGACTATTTGCGAGGTTTTGAGGAAAATTCGTATATTCCCATACAGAATAAAAAAACAGCGAATATTTTTTTTAATATAAAGGCTTTTGTAATTGCTGCTATAATAGCTCCAACAAAACTTCCTATCATTCCACCTATTATTATAAGCAATATGATTTTATACTTTATGTTTTTACTTTTAAAATGGTATATTAATGCAATAATTGCTGTAGGAATAAAAGAAAAAAGATTAACGCTTTGAGCAATGTGTTGCTCGGTTCCAGTAAAGATTGTCAAGGCAGGGATGAGAATTGTCCCTCCTCCAATTCCCATTCCTCCTACAATTCCTGAAAAAAGTCCTATTAGAAATAGTTTCATGATATCCACATCCTGACGGAAGCTATAAGCATTATTATGCCAAAAATTTTTCGTAATAAAGGAATGGAAATTTTATTAAGAAAATATGCACCAATAATTCCTCCCATCGTACTTCCTAGAGCTATGTTAATAGTTAAAGGAATGTCGATTATTTTATTTTGCAAATACACTAAACTACTGACTAGAGTGATAGGAAGTATAATTGAAATTGCCGTAGCATGAGCCTTATGGTCTTCTATACCAAGTAAAAATACCAATGCTGGGACTATTAAAGTGCCTCCTCCTGCCCCTAAAAGACCGTTTACGATACCAGTTATAAAGCCTATAGAGAAAAGTTTTAGTTTATCAGTCATTTTTATCACCTTTTGCAGCTTGATATTATTATTTTTTCTCTAAAATCTTTTGATATTCTAATTTCCATTTGACATGTCTAGCGTAGAAAGTTTAAAATTTTTATAGTAATGTACAAATGGAGGTAAATTTTATGATTGCCAACAATGTTTTTGAGCTGATTGGAAAAACGCCAGTAGTTAAGTTAAATAAAATTGTGGAGAAAGAATGGGCGGAAATTTATTTAAAATTAGAATTTTTTAATCCTGGAGGCAGCGTTAAAGATAGGGTAGCTTTTTCCATGATAGAAAAGGCAGAAAAAGAAGGAAAATTAAAAAAAGGAAGTGTAATTATTGAACCTACCAGCGGAAATACAGGTATAGGGTTGGCGATGGTAGGGGCAGCAAAAGGGTATAAAGTAATAATAGTTATGCCTGATACTATGAGCATGGAAAGAAGAATGCTTTTAGCGGCGTATGGGGCAGAAGTAGTTCTTACCCCTGGCAAATTGGGGATGGAAGGCGCTATAAAAAAAGCAGAAGAATTAGTAAGGCAGAATAAAAACTATTTTATGCCACAACAGTTTGAAAATTTTGCAAATCCTTTAATCCATGAAGAGACTACTGCTAAAGAGATAATTGAAGATTTTAACGAGGGTCTTGATGCTTTTATTGCAGGTGTAGGTACGGGGGGAACTATTACAGGAGTAGGAAAAATATTAAAAAATAAATTTTCTAATATAAAGATTATTGCGGTAGAACCTTATTCAGCAGCAGTGCTTTCTGGTAAAGAGCCTGGACCTCATAAGATTCAAGGGATTGGCGCAGGCTTCATCCCTAAGGTGTTAGATAGAAATGTCATAGATGAAGTAATTGCTGTAAAAGATGAAGATGCCTTTGAGGTGACTCGCCTTTTGGCAAAAAAAGAAGGCATACTTGGAGGAATTTCTACAGGTGCTTCCTTATGGGCAGCAATTGAAGTTGCTAAGAAGTTAGGCAAAGGTAAAAAGGTTTTAGCAATAGCTCCTGACAGTGGAGAGAGGTATTTAAGTACACAACTTTTTAGAGAGGATTAGATTTACAAGCTCTATATTATTGTGTTAAAATATTTTAGACACAGTAAAGGAGGTTTTTTTATGTCAGGGCATTCAAAATGGGCTAATATAAAGCACAAAAAAGAAAAAATGGATGCTAAAAAGGGAAGGATTTTTACAAAGCTTACCAAAGATATTATAAAAGCGGCTAAAGAAGGCGGTGGAGACCCTAACACTAACAGTAAATTAAGAGATGCTATAGAAAAGGCAAAAGCTAATAATTTGCCAAATGAAAATATACAAAGGGCTATTAAAAAAGGTACCGGTGAATTAGGAGGAGCTAATTTAGAAGAAGTAATATATGAAGGATACGGTCCTTCTGGTACTGCCATAATTGTTGAAGCTTTGACTGATAATAAAAACAGAACTGCTGGTGAAATAAGGCATATTTTTGATAGGCATGGCGGTAGTTTAGGAGCAGCTGGTTCTGTTACATGGATGTTTGACAAAGTCGGAATTATAATTGTTGAAAAAAATGATTCTATTGATGAAGACGAATTAGCGATGGTTGCAATAGATGCAGGTGCGCAAGACTTTTCTGCAGAAGATGAAGAATTCGAAATAATTACTGAACCTTCAAATTTTCAAGAAGTAAAAGAAGCGATTGAAAAAGCAGGCTATAAAATTTCTGAAGCAGAAGTTACTATGCTTCCTAAAAATACTATACAACTAAGTCCTGAAGACTACGAAAAATTTGAAAAATTAATTGACAAATTAGAAGAAAATGACGATGTACAAAATGTTTATCACAATGTGGAAATAGAAGACGAAGATGAGGAATAAAAGAAAGAGATAGAATAGGCTACATTTCTTCTATCTCTTTCTTTTCTTTTTCTGTTAAAACTTTATGTAAGTCTAAGTTGATGATTAATCTGTCGTTTAAATTGATAATAGATGTTATGTACTCTTTTCCAATTCCTTTTATTATGCCTGGAGCTTCTTGTATGGAACTATCGTCTACATGTAAAACTTCTGTTACTGAGTCTACGATAAAACCTACTGGTCTGTTAGTGACATTTACTACAATAATCCGATTATTGTCATTTTTTTCTGATAAAGGCAAATTAAAACGCTTTTTTAAATCTACAATAGGAATGACTGTTCCTCTTAGATTAGTTATGCCTTCTACAAAAGAGGGGGCATCAGGTACTTTCACAATCGTCTGAAGTCGTATAATTTCTATCACCTGATTAATGTCTACGCAAAAATCTTCATTGTTTAATTTAAAAACTACAATTTGATTTGCCACTTTCTCATCTCCTCCCTTATAGATATTATTCGATATTTTTTGACAAAATCCTGCAAAGAGAATAAATTTTTTAAAATTGGTTATAATTACATAAAACAGGAGGAGATGTTATGAAAAAGCTAATTTCCTATAAAATGGTTGCCATATATTTGTTAGCTATATTTATAGGAGTGATGATTGGATATTTAATTAATGTTAAAGACAATGAAAAGCAAAGAACAGAAAAAAATATAACTTATGAACAGAGGATTTCTTCTCAACAAGAAGCTCTTGCTAAAAAATTAATTTCCCAAGGTAAACTCATATTTGAAACTAAATATCTTGAAAATGGAGAAATAGTGCGTGAAGTTCAAAATTTAACCCCTTCTCTTTATGGGAAAAGCAAGGAAGAAATTGCAAAGATATATACTGGTTGGAAAGTTAAAAGTTTTGATGAAGAGGAAATAGTTCTCTACAGAGAAAAAGAAGGGTTGCCTGCAGATTATTATATAATTTCCAGCATAAATGGATATGTGGTTTTATTAAAAAGTGACGGAAATGGCAATAAAGAAATTGTAGAAAAAACCGACATACCATTGGACAGTTTAACACCTTTTGACAGAGAAAGAGTGATAGAAAATATAATTACAAAAGACAAAGATGAAGCATACCAAATATTGTCAAATTTAAGCTCTTAAGTTCTCCTATGCTTTTAGGAGAACTCAGACTGTAGACAAACTTTCGTAAAGGAGATATTTTGCATAAGGAGTGACTTGTTACAAAGCGATAACAAAACTTAGCAAGACCGAGGGCGGAGGCAGGGCCGAAGCCACGGATGGCGGAGGCGGGCACCTTAAGGCATGGATGCCGATTGTGCCCGGTACCCTGCCGGAGCCTGAAGGTCGAGCTTTAGTTTTGTCGCTTTGGAACATCGGAACGACGATGCAAAATATCTCCTTTGAAAATTTTTTAACTTTGTCAACAAACTGAAGTTCTCCTATGCTTTTAGGAGAACTTTTTCTTGTTTATAAAGTCCATTGATGTTAAAATAAATAAAAGGAGAGGAGATATAATGAGGGTATTAGGGATAGATCCTGGAATTGCCATAATGGGCTATGGTATAATAGATTACAAATCCAATAAGTTTACTGTTATAGACTACGGTGCAGTTACTACAAAAGCTGGTATTGATAAGGCTTTGCGCCTACACGATATATATAATGGAATTATATCACTTATAAAATCTTACCGCCCTGATGTAGTAGCTATAGAAGAGCTTTTTTATAATAAAAACGCAAAGACTGTCATAACTATTGGGGAGTCCAGAGGAGTTTCTATTTTAGCTGCTGTCAATTCGGGAATAAAGGTTTTTGAATATACTCCTTTGCAAGTTAAACAAGCAGTGGTAGGGTACGGAAGAGCAGATAAATATCAAGTCCAACAAATGGTGAGGGTTTTATTAAATCTTGAGGACGTTCCTAAACCTGACGATGTAGCTGATGCATTGGCAGTTGCCATATGCCATTGTCACAGTAACAATATGATTGAAAAGCTGGGGTATTCAAGATGATTGAGTATATTAGAGGGATGATTGAAGATATTGGACAAGATTATGTAGTGATTGACTTTATGGGTATAGGCATAAAGGTTTTTGTTCCATTTTCTACTTTGAAAGTTTTACCTTCTAAAGGAAATATAACCAAGCTTTATACATATTTACATATGAGAGAAGATGGTTTACAAATTTTTGGCTTTAAAACAAAAGAAGAGCTAGATTTGTTTGAGAAATTATTGTCTGTCAGTGGTGTAGGGCCTAAAGGAGCTTTGTCTATTTTGTCCGTGGTTTCTATTGATAATTTTGTAAAAGCAGTTAACGTAGGCGATTATAAAGCTCTTACGATAGCTCCGGGAATAGGCAAGAAGACTGCTGAGAGAATTATTTTGGAATTAAAAGATAAGCTTCCAAAAAAAATAGTTTTGGAAGGTGATAATAATTTTTCAAATGAGGCCTTAGAAGCTTTATTAGCTTTGGGTTATACCAAAAGTGAAGCTATTTATGCTTTGGCAGATATCACCTGTGATAGCGTAGAAGAAGCTGTAAAGCAAGCTTTGAAAAAATTAATGAAATAGGGTGAATTGAATGGAGGAGAGAATACTAACTCAAAGTTTTACACAGGAAGATGCCTCTGAATACAGTTTGCGTCCTAGGTGGCTTTCTGAGTATATAGGTCAGCAAAAGATAAAAGAGGAATTAAAAATTTACATAGAAGCCGCTAAGATGAGAAAAGAGCCCCTTGACCATGTCCTACTATATGGTCCTCCTGGCCTTGGAAAAACGACTTTAGCCACAGTAATTTCTAATGAAATGGGAGTAGGAATAAAAATAACCTCAGGTCCTGCTATAGAAAAGTCGGGAGATTTGGCAGCCATCTTAACTAATTTACAGGAAAATGACATACTTTTTATAGATGAGATTCACAGGCTTAATAGAAGTGTAGAAGAGATTCTATATCCTGCAATGGAAGACTTTGAATTGGATATAGTAATAGGAAAAGGCCCAAGTGCCAGGTCTATAAGGCTTAGTCTTCCGCGTTTTACTTTAATTGGGGCTACGACAAGGGCTGCTCTTATGACTTCTCCTTTGAGAGACAGATTTGGGGTTATAAACCGCTTGGATTACTATTCAGTGGAGGAATTAAAAGAAATAATTAAAAGGTCAGCGAATATTTTAAACATTGGAATTGATGAAGATGCAGCTTTTGAGATTGCTGAAAGGTCACGGGGGACTCCGAGAATTGCCAATAGACTTCTAAAACGGGTGAGAGATTTCGCACAAGTAAGAGGAAATGGATACATTGATTTTAAAACTTCCAAAGAAGCGCTGGACGTATTAGGTGTAGATGAGATGGGATTAGAATACATTGATAGAAAGATTTTGGTTTCTATTATAGAAAAGTTTGGCGGTGGTCCTGTAGGAATCGATGCTATTGCTGCATCAATAGGAGAAGATGGGGATACAATAGAGGATGTTTATGAACCTTATCTTTTACAAATAGGTTTTTTAAACAGGACTCCGCGAGGAAGAGTTGTTACAAAATTAGCTTATGATTACCTTAAATATCCTTATATAGAACAGGGGAGGATAGAAGGTGTTTGATAGTTTTGGTAAAATGTTGATATTTATGGGAGCTATATTAATTTTAATAGGGGTGCTTTTTTCTGTAGGTTCAAAAATTGGTTTAGGACGTTTGCCGGGAGATATAGTTTATCAAAAAGGAAATTTCACTTTTTATTTTCCTATTATGACAAGCCTTTTATTGAGCCTGTTTTTAACATTAATTTTTTGGCTTTTTAGAAGATAACATATGAAAAGGGGTTGTATTTTGTGAGGTTGAAAAAATTTATAATAGGGAGTATAATTAGTGTCATGATTTTAACTCTCTCACCTTATCCTACCGTGAATGCTGATATCAGCATTCCAAAGGTTATAAAAGTAGGGCTTTTTTATGGACAAACTGCGAAATCTTCTTACCAGCTTTCTTCTCCCGGAGGTTTTAATTTTGCTTATCAAGACAATACAGGAAATTTGATTAATATTTTTAGCACCAGCATGCAAAACATACAAGTTGCAAAAGATGATAATTTCTATTTAATGGTGGGAAGCTATGATAATCTGGACATGGTGAATGCTGATTACGCTAAAATAGCAAACCAAATTCCGAATGCTTTTATAGGATTTGATGGCAAATATCATATATACATAGGACCTTATTTGACTTTGCCGGATTTGCAATCTGCTTATGAAATTTTTTCAAAAAATTATACCAATATCTCCAAGGTGTTGCCGGATAAAAATATTTTAATAAGCAATGGTATAAAAAACTTGTTTTTATTTAATATAAATGCTGATTTATATATAAGTAAGCTTAATCCTGATGGTATGCCCATTGCGATAGAATCAAAACGCTACAGAGGCATGTTTGAATTTAGAAGGCAACAAGACAGTGACATGACTGCTATAAATGTTGTGCCCCTGGAGGAATATTTATATGGGGTTGTGCCGGGTGAAATGCCGCCATCCTGGAATTTAGAAGCTTTAAAAGCTCAAGCAGTGGCAGCACGAACTTATGCTGCTAAAAATATAGGCAGATACGGGAAGTATGGTTTTGATTTGACAGATGATGATAAAACACAAGTTTACAAAGGGTATGATGGAGAATCTTCTTCTACAAACAAAGCGGTAGATGAAACAAAAGGTGTAGTCGCTATATATCAAGGAAGTCTTATAGATGCCCTTTATCATTCCCATAGTGGGGGATATACCGAAGACAATAATAATTATTTTTCTGCTGATGTTCCTTACTTAAAAGGTGTGGAAGATAAATACGTTTTTGGCTATAGCAGTGCTAATGACAGTTGGACAGTCACTTACACAAAAGACCAGATAAAAAACCTGCTGTTAAGTAAAGGACAGGATATAGGAGATATAGTAGATGTAAAGGTCACTGAGAAAAGCTGGACTGGAAGAGCGATTACTGTCACTATTTATGGTACAAAAGGGACTTTCGCATTGAAAAAAGGAGATATACGATCTTTTTTTGGGCTAAAAAGCACTATGATTGATATAAAGGGCGATGGCAGCAGTGAATTTGAAGTGTACGTGACTTCTTCTTACAGTGATTCGCAAAAAGTTTCTTTAAATGAGATAAATATTCAAAATAATGAAGTTATAACGAGGGTTTCTAAAGATATCCTTTATGTAATAGGAGCAAATGGTATTAAAGAACTAAAAAAGACAGATAAGCCCAGTGAAGTTTATACTATAAAAGGCAGTGGTTATGGACATGGGGTAGGGTTAAGCCAGTATGGGGCAAGAGGACTGGCGGACCATGGGTATAATTACATTTATATTTTAAAATACTATTACAAAGGTATTGAGGTATACGATACTATAAACAACAAAACTTTGTAAAAGGATGGCGCAAAAAAATGAAACGCAGCGAGTTTTACTTTGAATTACCAGAAGAATTAATTGCACAAGAACCTTTAGAAGATAGGTCTAGTTCTCGTTTAATGGTTTTAAATAGAAAAACTGGTGAGGTTCAACACGATATTTTTAAAAATATAACAAAATATTTAAAAGCGGGAGATTGTCTTGTTTTAAATGATACAAAAGTTATTCCTGCGCGCCTTATAGGACGAAGACAAGACTCAGGAGGAAAGATAGAATTTGTTCTTTTGAAAAGATTATCAGTAAATGAGTGGGAAACGTTAGTAAAGCCTGGCAGAAGAGCTAAAGTAGGGACAAGAGTTGTTTTTGGAAATGGAGAATTGGTTGCGGAAATTTTGGACAATACAGAAGTTGGAGGAAGAGTAGTAAGATTTTATTATGAAGGAGTATTTGAAGAGGTATTAGATAAATTAGGAGAAATGCCTGTGCCACCTTATATCAAAAAGAAACTAAAAGACAAAGAGAGATATCAAACTGTCTATGCAAAATATGAAGGTTCTGCAGCTGCTCCTACTGCAGGGCTTCATTTCACAGAAGAGTTATTAGAAAAAATAAGGCAAATGGGAGTAAAAACTGTTTTTATTACCCTTCACGTAGGGTTGGGTACTTTCAGACCAGTAAAGGAAGAAATAATAGAAAATCATAAAATGCATGAAGAGTTTTACATTGTTACAAAAGAAGCAGCTGAAGAAATAAATGCTACAAGAGAAAAAGGTGGTAGAGTAATAGCTGTTGGAACTACTTCTACTCGTACTCTCGAAACTGTAGCTGATGAAAATGGCTATATAAGAGAAAAAAGTGGATGGACTGATATTTTCATATATCCTGGATATAAATTTAAAGCGATTGATGGTATGATAACAAATTTTCACTTACCTGAGTCCACTTTAATTATGATGGTGTCGGCTTTTGCTGGTAAAGAAAACATAATGAGGGCTTATCAAGTAGCTATTGAAGAGAGATATAGATTTTTTAGCTTTGGAGATGCAATGCTTATAATTTGAGCAGTTGATTACAAGCCAAAAGGTAGAATAGGAGGATATAATGGCAGCAATTAAGTATCATCTCATAAAAAAAGATAGTAAGAATAAGGCGAGATTAGGAATATTAGAGACTCCACATGGAATTATAGAAACGCCTGTGTTTATGCCAGTAGGAACACAAGCAACTGTAAAATCTATGACTCCTGAAGAATTAAAGGAAATTGGAGCGACGATTATTTTAAGCAACACTTATCATCTTTATCTAAGGCCGGGGCATAAGATTATAGAAAAAGCTGGTGGCCTTCATAAATTTATGAATTGGGATAGAGCAATTTTAACAGACAGTGGAGGATTTCAAGTTTTTAGCTTGAATTCTTTAAGAAGAATTACAGAAGACGGTGTAGAATTTAGGTCTCATATAGATGGCTCTAGGCACTTTTTTACTCCCGAAAAAGTAATAGAAATACAAAATGCTTTAGGTTCGGATATAATGATGTCTTTTGACGAGTGTGCACCTTATCCTGCAGATTACGATTATGTAAAAAAATCTATGGAACTTACTATTAAATGGGCTGAAAGGGGAAAAAGAGCCCACAAAAATACTGAAAAACAAGCTCTTTTTGGAATTGTCCAAGGAGGGACCTATGAAGATTTAAGAAAAGAGTGCGCTCAAAGATTAGTAGATATGGATTTTCCTGGATACTCTATAGGTGGATTAAGCGTAGGAGAACCAAAGAATGTAATGTACGACATTGTAGATTTAACTACAGAATATTTACCTGAAGACAAACCGAGATATCTTATGGGGGTGGGAAGTCCTGATGACCTTATAGAGGGAGTAATACGAGGAGTTGATATGTTTGACTGCGTACTTCCGACGAGAATTGCTAGAAATGGGACAGTTTTTACCAGCAAGGGCAAATTAATAGTAAGAGATGCTCCTTATGCGGAGGACTTTTCTCCTTTAGATGAAGAATGTGATTGTTATACTTGTAGAAATTATTCAAGAGCCTATATAAGACATTTATTTAAGGCGAACGAAATTTTAGCAGCAAGGCTTGCTACTTTACATAATCTTTATTTTCTAATTAAGTTGATGAAAAAAATAAGGGAAGCTATAAGGCAAGACCAGCTGCTTGAATTTAAAAAAGAGTTTTTTAAAAAATATTATGGGAATAAGGAGGAGTATTAATGAATCCACAAACGACTTATGTAATTGTCGAAATGCTTATTTTTATTGCAATCTTTTACTTTTTGCTGATTTTGCCTCAACAAAGGCGCCAAAAGAAAGAAAGAGAAATGCTTGATTCTTTAAAACCTGGCGATGAGATTATTACAAAAAGCGGCTTTTATGGTAAGATCTTAAACATCAAAGACGATGTAATAACTTTAGAAATGGGAGCAGATAAGGTGAGACTAAAGATTGCAAAATGGGCAGTTGGAGGAGTTATAAGCTCAGCCAGTGACAAAAACGAAAAAGAAGAAAAGTGATAAGATGCGGTTTGCCGCGTCTTTTTTTATGTACTATGTTTAAAATAAAAAGCATACATATTAGTAAGAAAACTGTGGGGGTGAGACTTTGAAGGGAAGGTTTGGCATGGAAAAGGGAACTGGCATAAATATTACTGGAATTTTTACAGGAGTTTTAATAGCTTACATTATCACTCTTAGTTTTTTCATAATTTACGCTTTGCTTTTGACCTTTACAGCTGTATCTGAATTAACTTTACCTACCCTTACTTTATTAATAACCATAATAGGTATAGTTTTATCAGGTGCCTTATCTGCAAGGCATACCACCAACAAAGGTTGGCTAAATGGAGGAATTGCTGGTATTTTATATGTAACCATTATGTTAGTTTTAGGAGCATTTTTTGTAAAAGAATTAGGGCCTACTTCTTCTTGGGCAGTAAAATACGCTTGGGGAGCTGTTTTAGGAGCTTTAGGTGGTATGATAGGCATCAATTTATAGCTTCAATTCCTTCTCTTTATGTGTTATAATAAATCAGGAAGAGGAGGGAAGAAAAATGAAGCATGTTATAACAATTAACAGGCCAACGTTAAAAAATAGCTTAAAAAAGCCAGGCTGTGGCGAATGCCAGGCATCTTGTCAATCAGCTTGTAAAACATCTTGCACTGTAGCAAACCAAGAATGTCAATACTAATACATAATACTCAAAATGGCAGTAAAATAGTTACTGCCATTTAAACTTGCAATGGAGGTTAAAAAATGTCAGAGTTAATGCATAAATTTAAAAGACTGGGAATGAATATTGTAGTAGATCCGGTAAGTGGCTCTATCCATGTGGTAGACGATATTATTTATGATATTTTGGACTTTTACGAAAATTACTCAAAAGAAGAAATTGTAAATTTACTTCAACATAAATATAAAAAAGAAGATATACTGGAAGCTATTGCAGAAATTGACGAATTAAAAGAAAAAGGGCTATTATTTTCAGAAGATATATATAAAGATATTGCAGTGTCGAGAAATGATTCTGTTATAAAAGCGATGTGTTTAAATGTTGCTCACGATTGCAATTTAAGGTGCAAATATTGTTTTGCTTCTACTGGGGATTTTAAAGGTAGTCGCAAGTTGATGGATTTTGAGACGGGCAAAAAAGCAATCGATTTTTTAATAAAAAGTTCTGGAAAAAGGAGAAACATTGAAGTTGACTTTTTTGGCGGTGAACCCCTTTTAAATTTTGATGTAGTCAAGAAGTTAGTAGAATATGGAAAAGAAAAGGCGAAAGAGAATAAAAAAGTAATTAAATTTACCATAACGACGAATGCAGTTTTGCTGGATGATGAGAAAATAAAGTATTTTAATGAAAATTTTTCTAATGTGGTACTTAGTTTGGATGGAAGAAAAGAAGTAAATGACAACATGAGAATACGCGTAGACGGCAGTGGAACATATGATACAATAGTTCCCAAAATAAAAAAGTTTGTTGAGTCAAGAGGGAAAAAGGAATACTATGTTAGAGGGACTTTTACTTCAAAAAATTTAGATTTTGCCAATGATGTGTTGCACATTGCTGATTTAGGAGTTTATGAAATATCTGTAGAGCCGGTAGTTGAAAAAGAAGATAAAGACTATACATTAAAGGAAGAGCATTTAGAGAGAATTTTAAATGAATATGACAGATTAGCAGAAGAATATATAGAGAGATACGAAGAAGGAAGGCCTTTTTCTTTTTATCATTTTAAAATAGATTTAGAAGGAGGGCCTTGCGTTAAAAAAAGGCTTCAAGGCTGTGGTGCTGGCTTCGAGTATATAGCGGTGACTCCCGATGGGGATATTTATCCTTGCCATCAATTTGTGGGTATTGAGGAATTTAAATTAGGAAATCTTGAAGAAGGTATAACTAATAAAAAATTACAGCAAAAATTTATGGAAAGCGATATTTACAAAAGAGAAGAATGTACAAAATGTTGGGCAAGGTTCTATTGTAGTGGAGGTTGCTTTGCAAATAACTACAACATAAATGGAGATATTAATAAACCTTATGAGCTGGCTTGTGAAATGCAAAAAAGGCGTTTTGAAAATGCGATTGCCATAAAAGCATATCAAATGCTAAAGGGTGAGGAAAATGATTATAAAGGAATATAAGGGTATGAAACCCAAAATAGATGCTGAGGCGTATATAGCGGAAACAGCAGAGGTTATTGGAGATGTAGAAATAAAAAAAGATGCAAATATATGGTATGGGGCTGTGCTAAGAGGAGATATAGATAAAATAGTTGTTGGAGAAGGAACTAATATACAAGATAATTGTGTTGTACATGTTACAGAGGGACATCCCTGTTATATAGGAAATTACTGCACAATAGGACATGAGGCGATAGTCCATGCTTGCAAGATAGGAAATAGTGTGCTAATAGGTATGGGAGCAATTATATTAGATGATGCAGAAATAGGAGATAATTGTATAATAGGAGCAGGATCACTAGTGACAGGAGGTAAAAAGATTCCTGAGGGCAGTCTTGCTTTTGGGAATCCTGCAAAAGTTATAAGGAAACTTACTCAAGAGGAAATTGAAAATATTCATCGCTCCTATGAACATTATGTAGAATTAGCAAAATTGCATTTTTCTAACTTTGGGCAATTGACCGTTTACAATAAAAGTAATATAATAGAAAATAGTTAAACTACGAAGGAGGATTCGAATGAGAAGTAGAGGTTTTATCAAATTTTTTTCTGTAATCATTGTTGCAGCAATAGTTGCATATATAGCCTTTTTTGGAATAAAGGCAGGCAATTATTCTATAAGCCCAGTACAGGATCACATGAGATTGGGGCTAGACTTAAGAGGAGGCGTTTATGTATTAGAAGAAGCACAAGGTAATGTTACACAAGATGCGATAAATAAAGCTATTGCAGTCATAAGGAACAGGGTAGATGCTCTTGGCGTGACACAGCCTGTAATAAGTCAACAGGGGTCAAATAGAATTCGTGTAGAGTTGCCTGGCATGAATGACCCTGATAGGGCAATAGAGATAATAGGTAAAACTGCTCAATTGAAGTTTGTTGGTCCAGATGGTCAGGTTATTTTAACAGGTGCTAATGTAAAAGATTCAAAAGCAGTATATGCTCAAACTCAAACAGGAATCCAGCAACCAGAAGTTACGTTAGTACTTGATGCTGAAGGAACAAAAAAATTTGCAGAAGCCACTCAAAAATTTTTAAATCAACCTATTGCAATAGTTTTAGATGATAAGGTAATATCAGCTCCGACAGTGCAAAGTGTTATCACAAATGGAAATGCGGTGATTACTGGTTTGAAGGACTTCCAAGAAGCATCTGAATTAGCTACACTTATAAGAGCTGGTTCTTTGCCTGTCACATTAAAACCCATAGCTTATAGTTCTGTAGGTGCAACGTTAGGTCCGAGTGCTTTGAATGCTAGCTTAAAAGCTGGTATATACGGTACTTTACTGGTTATGTTGTTTATGATAGCTTTTTATAGATTACCTGGTTTTGTAGCAGACTTAGCCTTATTAATATATATATTAATAAACTTCATCGTTTATGCGTTATTTAATATAACATTAGATTTGCCAGGTATTGCAGGTTTCTTATTGTCAATAGGTATGGCTGTCGATACTAATATTTTAATTTTTGAAAGATTTAAAGAGGAATTGTGGGCAGGTAAAAGCATAAGACCTGCTTTAGATGCCGGCTTCGCGAAAGCTTTTAGGGCAGTATTTGATGCTAATATAACCACTATAATTGGAGCTATTATCCTTTTCTACTTGGGTTCAGGAAATGTTAAAGGATTTGCTTTAACACTTCTAATAGGTGTGACATCCAGCTTATTCACAGCTATAACTGTAACGAGATTTTTGTTGCATGCACTTCTTGATATGGACTTGACAAAGAATATAAAACTTTATGGAGCATAGGAGGGGAATTGAGTGAACCAACATAGATTTCATATAGATGTCATTGGCAAAACGAAAATTTGGTTTGCGATATCAGGGATTATGATTTTAATTGGCGTAATAGCTATGCTTGTAAATGGATTTAATTGGGGAATAGATTTTACTGGCGGAACAATAATGGAGTTTAAAATTGGCAAATCTTTTGATACGAAGGATATAATTAAAATTTTAAACGAATATAAAGTTAAAGACTATCAAATACAAAAAATAGGGACAAAAGGTGATCATGTTTCAATAAAGACAAGTCCTATTTCCAATGAAACGCGGCTTTCAATAATAAAAGATATCGAAAAAAAGTACAACTTAACAGAAAATGACTTAATAATGTCACAGCAAGTTGGGCCTTCTTTAGGAGCTGAGATAAAATTTGGAATGATACTAGCGCTTTTAGTAGCTTCTGCAGTGATGCTTACCTATTTAGGCTTTAGATTTAATTTTGAAATGAGCTTGGCAGCAGTTGTTGGGTTATTGCATAATGTGATAATATTAATTTCAATTTACGCTATTTTCAAAATAACAGTAGACTCGCCTTTTATAGCGGCTCTTTTGACAGTATTTAGCTATTCTCTTCACGATACTATTGTAATTTTTGACAGAATAAGAGATAATTTAAAAAGTATGAGAAGATCTGATTATACAGAAATTGCGAATGTGAGTATAAACCAGACTCTTACACGGTCGATAAACGTAGTTTTGACAGTATTAATTATGCTAGTTTTAATGTATTTCTTAGGACCTAAGGCATTGAAAGATTTCGCATTGCCTTTACTTATTGGTATAACTTGGGGAGCATATTCTTCGATATTTATCTCTACTCCTCTTTGGGTATTAATTAAAAATAGGGAAAAGAGAAGAAAAACCTCTAATAAACCTGCAAAAGCTTAAGTTTAAGTAATATAAAAAATATAGTGGCATAGTATCTCTTTTCTGAGAGATAATGCTACTATATTTTTATTGAGGTGAAACGATGAATTTGCCTTTTATTTTTAGAAACAAAAAAATTGCCAAAAGGTATAGAGAAATATTGAAGGTTTTAACAAAAAATGGCTTTGGTTTTATTTCTGATATTTTGTTAAAAGGTGGACATATACCGTTTTATATACTGAAAAGTCATGATTACATGGAAGTTGGAGAGAGGATTAGGAAAACATTGGAGGAATTAGGTCCTACATTTATAAAACTAGGGCAACTTTTAAGTACAAGAGGGGACCTTATTCCTCATGATATTTTGTTGGAACTTGCTAAACTTCAAGATGATGTAGAACCAGAAGACTTTGTAGCTATAAAGAATATTTTAGAAAGTGAATTAAAAGGCAAGATATCGGATTTTTTTACTTATTTTGAAGAAACTCCTATTGCTTCAGCTTCTATTGGACAAGTTTATAGGGCAAAAATTAAAGAAGGGAAAGATGTTGTTGTTAAAGTACAACGTCCAGAAGTGTCACAGAAGATAAATGCTGATATAATAATTTTGAAAAATATTGCCAAAATTCTAAATGAGCGTATAGTTGATGCTCCTGTAGACTTTGTAGAAATTATTGATGAATTAGCCGAATCTCTTCTCAACGAATTGGATTATGCCCAAGAAGGAAATAACGCCGAACGCTTTAGAGAAAATTTTGAGAAGGAAAGTTACATATATATACCTAAAATATATTGGAAATACACCACAAAGCGCGTTCTTACAATGGAATACGTAGAAGGCATAAGTGTAAAAAATAGAGATTTACTTGTAAAAAAAGGTTTCGATTTAAAGAAAATTGCAAGAGAGGGAGCATGGGCCATATTTTTACAAGTTTATGAATTTGGCCTTTTCCATGGAGATCCTCATCCTGGTAATATATTAATCACAAATGATGGCAAAATTTCTTATATTGATTTTGGAATTGTAGGCTACCTTGATAAATCCTCAAGAGAAATGATAATTGACCTTTTTAAAGCCTTTGCCGAGAATGATATTGAGGAAGTAATAGAAGTTTTATCGGATGTAGGGGCCATAAGGCCTGATACTAACCTTAGAACTCTTAAGTCTGATTTGAGCCATATAATAAATTATTTTTACAACACTCCACTAAAAAATATCAGTGTGAACGATTCAATGAGGAAAATAATGTCAACTGTTTATAAGCACAAGCTGATCTTGCCTCCAGAGTTTACTTTACTCCTCAAGTCTTTAGCTACAGTAGAAGGTGTGGGCAGAAGCTTAGATCCCGATTTTTGCATTTCTAGTGTAGCAAAAGATTTTATAAAGCAGGTATATTTGAGAAATATTAGTTTAACTAAAATATTAAAAGAAAACTCCAAAGATTTACATAAAGCAATAATAGTATTGAGAAAACTTCCTTCTAAAATCCAAAGTATAATGACAAAGCTTATAAAAGACGATATAAAAGTGAGAATAAACATTGATGAAAGTGAAAGCCTGCGTTACGATTTAAATATTATGATAAATAAAGTTATTGTAAGTATCATAGCATCAGCATTGATTGTAGCTTCTTCATTGGTTTTGACATTTCAAGGGGGATATAAAGTTTTCGGCTACAATGCATTGGGGCTTTTTGGTTATGTAGTTGCTTTATTTCTATGTTTGTGGGTCTTCTACCGAATCTTTATAGTTGAGAGGAGAAAAAAATAGGAGAATTTGTGGGTGATTTGATGGCCAAAATTTACAGGTGGATTTTGAAGGAAAATCCAAATCTTCAACTTACTCAAGAAATACAAAGAGAATACGGGTTACACAAAATAATTGCTGATATACTTTCATCAAAATTAAATGCCCAAGAAGTTAAGAATTTTTTAAATCCTGATTTAAAAGATTTGTATTCTCCTTATCTCCTGAGGGGGATAAAAGAGGCAAAAGAATTGATACAACAACATATCGCCTTGAAGGACCTAATCACCATTTACGGTGATTACGATGTAGATGGAATTACTGCCACCTCTGTTTTATATTTAACCTTAAAAAAATTAGGAGCAAAAGTGGATTATTATATACCGGAAAGATTAGTTGAAGGATATGGTATAAATGAAGAAGCAATAGACAAAATTGCACAGAGAGGAACAAAACTTATAATTAGTGTAGATTGCGGTATAACCTCTGTTAAGGAAGTGGAAAAAGCCCAATTTTTAGGAATAGACGTGATAATAACTGACCACCACAGTATCCCTAAGGAGATACCACAAGCAGATGTGGTGATAAATCCCCATTTGCCTGATATTGAATATCCTTTTTGTGACCTGGCAGGGGTAGGGGTTGCTTTTAAACTGTCACAAGCTCTTATTGGAGAAGAAGCTTATGAACTTTTGGATATTGTTTCAATAGGAACTATTGCAGATATTGTCCCTTTATTAGGAGAAAATAGAATAATTGTAAAAGAAGGACTAAAAAGGCTAAATGAAACACGAAATATAGGTTTAAAAGCCCTCATAAAAGCTTCTGGATTACAAAATATTGAAATTGATGAATATCATGTGGGATTTATATTAGCTCCTCGCCTTAATGCTGCAGGGCGATTAAGAAGTGCAGAAGCGGCTGTGAGGTTATTGATAAGCCAAGATGAAAAAGAAGTAGAAGAGATAGCAGAATATTTAAATCAAGAAAATTTAAAGAGGCAACAAATAGAAAATCAAATACTTCAGGAAGCAATCAAAAAAATAAAAGAGACGGTTGATTTAAATAAGGAAAAAGTAATTGTACTGTGGGATAAAAATTGGCATCCAGGTGTTATTGGAATTGTGGCATCCCGGATAACAGAAAGGTTTCATAGACCTTCTATACTTATAAGTTTAGGAGAAGGGGAAGGAAAAGGTTCAGGGCGAAGCATAGAAGGCTTTAATTTGTATAAAGCATTAGAATACTGTAAAGATTATTTGATAAAATATGGCGGTCATGAAATGGCTGCTGGAATAAATATTGAAAAAAACAATTTGGAGATTTTTAAAACTAAGATAAATGAATACGCTGATACGGTGCTTAGTGATCTTGATTTAATTCCAAGTTTAAGAATAGATGCAAAGGTTAAAAATGAAAAGATAGATATAGAAATAGCTAAACAACTTCAAAGGTTTAAACCTTTTGGCAGCAATAATCCTCGGCCTAATTTTTTATTTGAGGGTTTGACAGTTACAAAAGTATTTGACTTAAATGGTGGAAAATACAAAAAAATCATCGCACAAAAAGACAAGTTTGGGTATGAGCTTATGTTATTTGATGTATCAGACCAGGGAAACGATGTAAAAATAGGAGATATAATAGATGTTGTGGGAAGCATTGAAATAAACAGCTGGAATGGTATAGAGTCAGTAATGATAAATGTAAAAGATTTAAGAATTAAGTTACCTTTGTTTTCCTATTATAAAAACTTGAGCAAAATCATGGTAGAGTATCAGCCCGAGAAAAAAGAGATAGACAAAAAAGTTGATTATATAATTGACCAAAGAGGAATTAATAACAAGTTGGAATATGTGCTAAAACTTTTTAAAAGAGAAGGCAAAACGGTTGTCATAGTAAATACAGTTGTAGAACTTAAGTCATTACTTAGATATCTCAGAAAAGAAAAGTTTTTGGATTTTTCATTATGTAATGGAGATTGTGAAAAGGAAAATGGTATACTATTTTTCCCAAATTCTTTAAAACCATTGAAGTACTATGATGATATAATTATTTACGATATACCATTTAAAAAAGAAATCTTTTACCGCATCCTTTCTCATTCACAAGGAAAGAGGATTCATTTAGTTTTTAAAGAAGCAGATATATATTATAACTTAAAATCCTTTGACGAAATTTTTCCTCAAAGAAAGGACTTTATTAAACTTTACAAATTTATAGAAGAAGGAAACAACATTTTATTTAAAGATCATTTGCATCCACAACTGAATTTAAATCCAATAAAATTTTCATTTTGCATAAAAGCAATGAAAGAAATAGGATTGATAAATGTAAAAGAACGTGATAATATTTTTATGTTAAGTAAAAATTCTGTGTCACAAAAGGTTAATATTGAACAAACTCAAATAATGCAACAGATATTTTCAGCTAAAAAAGAGTTTATTGAATTTGCCAAGTTCATTGTCAGCCAGAAAATTTAAGGAGGTTTTTGTAATGACGCTGGAAGAAATTAAAATGATGATTAGAGAAATACCTGATTTTCCTAAAAAAGGAATAAAATTTAAAGATATTACACCTGTTTTAAAAGATGCGAAAGCTTTTAATTATTCTATAGAAATGCTGGCTAAGGCATTGGAAGGGAGAAAATTTGATCTCATTGCTGCTCCGGAAGCAAGAGGCTTTTTGTTTGGAGCGCCACTGGCTTACAGATTAGGAGTAGGATTTGTTCCTGTAAGAAAACCGGGTAAATTGCCGGCAGAGTCTTTAAGCTATGAATATGAACTGGAATATGGGACAGATTCTCTTGAAATACACAAAGATGCTGTTTTAGAGGGACAAAGAGTAGTGATAGTCGACGATTTGTTGGCGACAGGAGGCACAATTTACGCTTCTGCAAAATTGGTGGAAAGCTTAGGGGGAATTGTAGATTCTATTATTTTCTTGACTGAATTAACTTTTTTAGATGGTAGAAAAAAGCTTGACGGATATGATATAATTTCATTAATAAAGTTTTAATCGAAAGTGGCTTTGAGCCACTTTAATTATAAGGTGTGATAACTATGTTGGACAAAGTGATAAATAGGATAAAAAAATACATGGGTGATGATGCAAATTTAGAGTTAATATACAAAGCTTATGACTTTGCTGTAAATGCCCATGAGGGCCAAATGAGAAACTCAGGAGAGCCATATATTGTTCATCCCATAGAAGTTGCATTTATTTTGGCTGACCTGGAATTAGATATTACCACTATTGCAGCAGGCCTTTTACATGATGTAATAGAAGACACAGATGTGACTTATGACCAATTAATGGAAAATTTTGGAAAAGAAATTGCTGATTTGGTTGATGGAGTTACAAAACTTGGTAAAATAGAATACAAGAGCAAAGTAGAGCAACAGGCAGAAAATATGAGAAAAATGCTTATAGCAATGGCAAAAGACATTAGAGTGATACTCATAAAACTGGCTGACAGGCTTCACAACATGAGAACTCTCAAATATTTACCTCTTGACAAACAAAAAGAAAAAGCGGAAGAGACTTTAGAGATTTATGCCCCTATTGCTCATCGCTTAGGAATATCTAAGATAAAATGGGAATTAGAAGACTTGTGTTTGAGATATTTGCATCCGGAGGAGTATTATGACCTCGTAGAAAAGGTTGCTGCCAAAAGAAAAGAAAGAGAAGAGTTTATACAAAATATCATAACTACAATTAAAGAGAAATTAAAAGAAATGGGAATACAAGCAGAAGTAGATGGGCGACCTAAACATTTTTACAGTATCTACAAAAAGATGAAAACGCAAAATAAAACTTTCGAGCAAATTTACGATTTGTTAGCAGTGAGGATAATTGTTAACACCGTAAAAGACTGTTACGGCGTATTAGGAATTGTGCATACTTTATGGAAGCCAATTCCTGGAAGATTTAAAGATTATATCGCTATGCCAAAACCTAATATGTATCAATCCCTTCATACTACAGTAATAGGTCCTAAAGGAGAACCTTTTGAAATACAAATAAGAACATGGGAGATGCACAAAACGGCAGAATACGGTATTGCAGCCCATTGGAAATATAAAGAGGGTAAGACTACAGAAGACGAATTTGACCAAAAGCTTTCTTGGCTTAGGCAGCTTTTAGAATGGCAGAAAGAGTTAAAAGATGCAAAAGAGTTTATGGAAACATTAAAAATTGATCTTTTTACAGATGAGGTTTTTGTCTTTACTCCTAAAGGGGATGTCATAAATCTTCCAGCGGGGTCTACTCCTATTGACTTTGCGTACAGCATACACACTGAAATAGGTCATCGATTAAATGGTGCTAAAGTAAACGGTAAAATAGTACCTATAAATTATCAATTAAAAAACGGTGATATTGTTGAGATATTAGTAAGTCCAAATAAAGACAGAGGTCCAAGTAGAGACTGGCTCCAGATTGTCAGAAGTTCTCAAGCGAGAAACAAAATCAGACAGTGGTTTAAAAAAGAAAAAAGAGAAGAAAATATCGCTCGCGGCGAGGAAATGTTAGAAAGAGACCTCAGGCGTCATGGAATACAACCTGCTATGATAAAAAGTGAGATATGGGAGGAAGTGCTTAAAAAACTCAACATTCACACAATAGAGGATTTATATGCAACAATTGGTTATGGAGGGTTAACTTTAAATCAGGTAATACCGAGAATTAAAGAAGAAATCAAAAAATCTCAGAAAGAAATAGGTTTAAAGTCCGTTCCAATTGATAAGGCTGGAAAGAAAAAAGAGAAAACAGGCGGAACGGGGGTCATTGTAAAAGGTGTAGACAATGTAATGGTGAGGTTTGCAAAATGTTGTTCTCCTGTTCCGGGTGATGAAATAATAGGTTATGTGACTAAAGGAAGGGGTATTTCTATTCACAGAAAAGATTGTCCCAATATAAAAGAATACCTTTTTGATAGGAACAAGATTGTAGAAGTAGAGTGGGATCAAGGTAAGAACATCGCTTATCAAGCTGATATACAGATTATGGCCAATGATAGATTTGGGCTTTTAACAGAAGTTACAAGTGTTCTTGCAGATGTAAAAATTGCTGTAAAAGCTGTCAATGCGAGAACAACGAGAGACAATATTGCAATTATAAACTTAACTTTAGAGATTACTTCAAAAGAGCAACTAGAAAAAGTTATGAATAAATTAAAAGCTTTAGAGGGAGTAATGGATGTTTACCGATTAAGTGCATAGAGGTGATTTTGTTGAGAGCAGTTGTTCAACGGGTGACTCGGGGAGAAGTTAGTGTAGATGACCAAGTTATAGGTTCAATAGGGAAAGGATTTGTTGTTTTAGTAGGTATTTCTGTTGATGATACAGAAGAAGACGTAGCCTATATGGCGGATAAAATAGTAAATTTGCGTGTTTTTGAAGATGAAGAGGGAAAAATGAATTTATCTCTTTTGGATGTAGGAGGGGAAATACTCCTCGTTTCTCAATTTACTTTGTTGGGGGATGTGAGAAAAGGGAGAAGGCCTAATTTCATGATGGCTCAAAAGCCGGAAGAGGCTTTGAAGTATTTTAATTTATTAGTAAATGAGATTGAAAAAAGAGGTGTGAGTGTCAAAACAGGTAAATTTCAGGCCATGATGAAAGTATTAATTGAAAATGACGGGCCTGTTACTATACTTATTGATTCTAAAAAAATATTTTAGGAGTGAGTTTATGAAAATACAAAGGTATATGGTAGGACTTTATGGAGCCAATTGCTATATTGTTTCTGACGAAGAAGAGAGTGAAGCAATTGTAATAGACCCAGGGGAATATTCATCTGAAATACAAGATTATATTATTACTAACAATTTAAATGTAAAATATATTTTACTCACACATGGGCATTTTGATCACATAGGTGGAGTAGAAGAGCTGAAAAAACTAACTCAAGCAAGAGTTGCCATTTCAAAAGAAGACGCTCCTATGCTTTTAGACCCTAGTTTAAACTTATCTGAAATGGTCTATAAAAGAATACTATGCAATCCTGCAGATATTTTATTAAGTGACGGTGATACTTTAACTTTTGGAAAATACAGCGTAGAAGTTATATACACCCCAGGGCACACAAAAGGAGGAGTGTGTTTTAAAATTAATAATGTATGTTTTACCGGCGATATCCTATTTAAAGGCTCTATAGGAAGATACGATTTTCCAGGAGGAGATTTTTCTACTTTAATGGACTCTATAAAAAATAAACTTTTAGTTTTAGGAAATGATGTTACAATATACCCCGGTCATGGGGACTCTTCAACTATTGGCAAGGAAAAGAGACTTAATATGTTTTTAAGGGATTTGATGGAGTGAAAAAGCAAGAGGAGGTTATTCCTCTTGCTTTTATTCATATCGTAATGCTACAATTGGGTCTAATTTGGCGGCTTTTTGTGCGGGATAGATTCCAAAGAATATCCCTACTGCTGTTGAGAAGAGAAAAGCGATTAATATTGTATTTATTGAAAAGACCGGAGTTATATCAATAAAGGGCCCGACTATATTTGCTAAAATATATCCTAAGAAAATACCTATTGCTCCACCTATAAGAGAAATTGTAACTGCTTCAATCAAAAACTGTGTCAATATGTCCTTTTGTCTTGCTCCTATTGCTTTTCTTATTCCTATTTCTCTTGTGCGCTCCGTTACAGATACAAGCATTATATTCATAATCCCTATTCCCCCGACCAAAAGAGAAATACCCGCAATGGCACCTATGACAGCTGTAAATATTCCTAATATTCTATTAAATTCTTCCAAAAAACTTATGAGGTTTTCTGTCTTGTATTTGTTTTTGTTGTGATGTAATGATTCTATCAAACGCACGGCTTGGGAGGATGTTTCATCTAATTGGTTTTGGTTATAGGTCATTACGTAAATTTGCGAGATATTAACGTCTGGAAAAATTTTTTGTGCGTAAGTTATTGGAATTGCAGCTATTACAGGTATTTGATCAGCTATTGACCCGCCTAAGCTTTTTAAATTTCCACTGTCAATGACGCCAATTATCTTTGCTGTGTCAAAGGAGGAATAGCTGCCTATTTTGATGCTTTTTCCTACGCAATCTTCATAGCCAAAAAGTTCTTTAGCTGAGTCTTTATCGATAAGTATTACGTTTCTTCCTAAAAGAATATCTTTTTCATTTAAAAATCGTCCATAGATTACTTTTAAGTTAGAAACATTTCCATAATCAAAATCTGTAGCTATAAAAAGGGCTCTTTTAGTAACTTTGTCTGTTTTGGCAAGTCCCATTTTTTCTGCAATTGGCGCAGCGTATTTTACAGAAGACAATCTTTTTCTAATCATTTCTACATCTCTAATAGCTAATCTATCGCTATCTCTAATTTCTACGTCATTTCTTGTTTTAATAGAAAACACATTTACACCGATTTTTTCAAATTCACCTAATATAGCCTTTTGGCCACCTGTTCCTAAAGAGACAATTGTTATAACTGAAGCAATGCCTATTATAATTCCCAACATCGTTAAAAAAGCTCTCAATTTGTTACTCAATATGCTGTCAATTGCCACTTTTACTGCTTCCCAAATATACATATTTATCACCTGCTAATAAGTTATTCTGTTTGGAACAAGCGTATCTTCTATAATATTTCCATCTCTTAAGCGGACTATCCTTTTTGCATGATTTGCAATATCTTGCTCATGTGTAACCATTACTATTGTAGTACCCGATTCATTGAGTTGATAAAAGATTTTCATTATTTCAATGCTAGAAGCTGTGTCAAGATTTCCTGTTGGTTCGTCTGCTAGCAAAAAAGAAGGATTCATCACAATAGCACGGGCAATAGCAACTCTTTGCTGCTGCCCTCCTGATAGCTCATTAGGTTTGTGGTGTATTCTTTCACTTAATCCCACTATTTCTAAAGCTCTTAGGGCTCTTTGCCTTCGTTCTTTTGATGGTATTTTGGCGTACAACATTGGCAGTTCTACATTTGCCAGTGCGTTCAATTTGCTCAAAAGGTTAAAAGATTGAAAGACAAATCCTATCTGACGATTTCTCAAATAAGCTAACTGGTCATCGCTTAGGGTTGATACTTCAGTTCCATTGAGTTTATAACTTCCAGATGTAGGTTTATCTAAAAGGCCTATAATGTTCATTAAAGTGGATTTGCCAGAGCCAGAAGGACCGACAATTGCTACATATTCACCTTTATCTATTTTTAAAGATACGCCTTTTAATGCATCAACTTGTATCTTTCCAAGATTGTACACCTTTTTTACATTGCTTAGCTCAATCATCAGTCCTTCCCGCCCTTTACGCTAACTTTTGTGCCATCTTCGATAGAACTGGTGGGGTTTAGTATGACTTTTTCACCAACATTTACTCCACTTATGATTTCTGTCTCTAAATCAAAAGCGAGACCGGTTTTTACTTTCTTTTGTTTAGCTATGCCATTTTCTACTACATACACAAATTCATTGCCATTTTTATCGCTTACGATTGCTTCTGATGGAACTTTTATTGTATCTTTCTTTTCGCCAATTTTTATATCAACATCCACGTTAAAACCGGGCTTTATTGTGCCATCATTGTTTAAAAGGTCCACATAGACTTTTACTACATTATCTCCTCCTGTTTGAGTAATTACTTTTGTTGCAGTAGGACTCACTTTGCTGACTACTCCTTCAAAAGTTTTGTCTGCAAAATGTATGTAGGCTTTTTGCCCTTCTTTTAAATTTACCGCATCATAAGGGTTTACATCAAGTGCAATTTGCAAGTTGTTTAAGTCTTCTACTGCAATTGCAGGAAATTGAGAGGAGGTAAAATAGCTATTATCTTTGGCATTTACTATGGTTACTGTCCCATCAAATTCAGCAATAACATATTTTTGCTGTTTATACATATTTTGCTTTATATTTTTGAGATTTAATTCTGCAATTTCTACTTGTTTTTGTTGGAGTTTTATTTGGTCATCAAGGCTAAGAGAAGAAGTTTGTATCTGAGAAGTGGAGGGTTGTTGTACTGTACTTTCTCCCGAAGGGAGTTGTTGTGGCAAAGAGGTATTTGGAATTTGAGCTGCGACTTGGGATTGTTGTGACTGTTTTTCTTTTAATTTTTTTAATGCATCCAGTTGCATTTGCGCCATTTCCAGTTGTTTTTGTGCAATTTGATATTGTATAGATAAATCTTGTGTTTCTAATTCTAGAAGTTTATCTCCTTTTTTTACATTATCTCCAACGGATACATAGACTTTTAAAACTTTAGTGGGAGATAATATGTAATATTCTTGTTTGGACTTTGATTCTACTACTCCTGTGGTAGAGAATAAAGAAACTATATCACCTTTTTCAACTTTAGCAGCATTTACCTCTACAGTGGAAGCAGAGTTTTTGTTTTTTATAGAGATTGCATAAACGGTAGAAGCCACAATTGCTAAGATGACTAAGACTATTAAAAACGTTTTTACACTGTTTTTCATAAAGCACCACCTTCAAAATTATAGTTCTTCTTTAATTTTTTGCAATATGCTTTTTAATGTTTCTATTTCTTGGGGAGAGAGTTTTTCAAAAATTGGCTGTAAAACTTTCATTCTAAAGTCTACTAAATGTTTATATATATCTTCTCCTTTTTTTGTTAAAGAAATTTGTATTTTTCTTCTATCTTCTAAATCAAAGTCCCTTTGAACTAAACCTTTTTCTACAAGTTTATCTACTATACTTGTAAGGGTACTGGGAGAAATATCTAGTTCTGAGGCAATATCTTTCATGTATATTGGAGTATTTTTATTCTCACTTAAAACCATTATTACTTGTTGTTCTCCAATTGTGAGGTCTTTTTGAAATTCAGAGAGGTTGTTTGCTCTCAATTGGTTGTTGAGTTTTTGTCTAATTGTACGCAACAAATCATATAAAAGCTTACTATCGCAATCCTTGTTCATAAAGTTTCACCTCAAAAATTTTCAATATAAAATATTTTGTATATAAAAATATTAACTCACTAAAATTTTTTTGTCAATAGTTGGGTGAGATATTATAAAAGTATAAAAAAGACATTGTAGAACAATGCCCAATTAGCGATAAAAATATAAAAAGATCAGAGATTTCGCAGATTAAAAAACAAATAGTGCTTAGCCCATGATATGACAAGGATTAGATGAATAATAATTGAAGCATGTAAATTCCGATTTTTACTGGAAAAAAATTTAGTGTTTAAAAATAAAAACATCCTTTCTATAATGAATCTTGTAACCAATTCAATAGAAAGGATGTTAAGATGAACAAGTGCTATTTAAAACAAATGCTCACCTACTTCTCTAAGGTATACCATCTTGGAGAAAAAATCAAGGGGTTAAAAGATGGAAGATTAAATCCTCAAATTGAGACTTCAACTATTTCTTTTATAGTCTTGCTTACATTTATCTGTAGACTTAAAAGTTTTAATAGACTTGAACATTGGCTTAAAAAAAGAAGATTTAAAAATTTATTTCCAAAGAAAACAAGATTGCCCCATATTGATGCTGTTAGACGTTCCTTAAGTAGTTTTGATATAAACGGTTTGAATATTTTGCATGATCATATAATAAGCACTATATTCAAAAATAAGGTATTTAGAAATGGTACAATAGATGGAATAAAGGTTGCTGCTATTGATGGAGTTGAGATATTTGAAAGTACAAAAAAGAGGTGTGAAAAATGCCTTACCCGTGTTGATAAACAAGGAATAACTCATTACTTCCACAGAGCAGTTGTTTGTGCAACTGTGGGTTCTGATCCCCATATTGTATTAGGCTATGAGATGTTAGAACCTAAAAAAGACCTTTCAAATAAAGATGAAGGTGAAATTACTGGAGGTAAAAGACTTATTAGAAAGCTTTATAAAAAATTTCATCATTTTGCAGATGTTATAGTTGCGGATGCTTTGTATTGCAAAGCATCATGGATTATGGAAGTTCTAGCAATTGGAATGGATGCAGTTATCAGAGTAAAAGATGAAAGGCTTCATATTGTTAAAGACGCATTAGGACTGTTTCAAAGACGTGAAGCTGACAAACAATGGATAGTGCGTGAAGGAAACACAAAGAAGATTATCGTTAGTGCTTGGGATGATGATGGATTTGAAATGAGGGGTATGGATATTAAGGTGAGATTTATAAGATTTTTAGAGAATATTCAAGAAGGTGATAAGAAAGAGTTAAAAGAAGTCTGGATTGTAACCACCAACAAAAATATTTGTGTTGAGACTTTATGGAAGATAATACATAAAAGATGGGATATTGAAAATAATGTATTTCACCAATTGAAAGCAGAGTGTCATTTTGATCATTGCTATTTGCATAGCCCTAGGGGCGTAGAGGCTATAGTTGAATTCATGATGATAGCCTTTAACTTGACCCAATTATACTTTTTTAGAAACATTAGGGGATTTAGAGGGAAAAGACATTTGCAGATAAATATAATAGAAGATCTGAAAGATGAAATGTTGATAATTATGAATTGGATTAATCCAATTTTTAACACTACATAGTTGATAATAAAATTGGAAGTATATCTTTTCGATATAATGGGGAGGGGGAAAGTGTATCTATATACACGGCCTACGGCCTTTTCAAATTCCAAAATTTCAACAAAATAGAATACGTCTGATTTCCTGTCAAGAAAAAAGTTTTATTGGAAATTAGATGCGAAATCTCTGTAAAAAGATAATTGTGATTGACAGCTAATAATAGTATAATGTATAATATCAAATAAAATGAGGGATAAATGCGATGACCAGGAGAGTAGCAATAGCAGGTATACAGGGAGAAGATACCGCGACTGAGAGTATCTTTATACTTATGCTATTGTGAATGACACCTGTGAGCAGACCAGTCGATAATGTAGGCTGGCTCCGTGAACCTGCGTTAAGGGAATGAGTCCGAATCAGGGTGGCACCACGGGATTTAACCTCTCGTCCCTGCAAATTGTTGCAGACGAGGGGTTTTTAAATGTATAAAGTTTTTAGAAAATGTAAAAGGAGTTGGTAAAATGCTTACAAAAGCGCCAAGAGGGACAAAGGACATTCTCCCTTCAGAATCATATAAATGGCAATATATAGAAGGACTCATAAGGGAGATATGTGATGTTTACGGTTTTAAAGAGATAAGAACGCCTGGCTTTGAACATACTGAGTTGTTTTTAAGGGGAGTAGGGGAATCAACCGACATTGTGAGAAAAGAGATGTACACTTTTACTGATAAAGGTGGGAGAAGCATTACTTTAAAGGCTGAAGGTACTTCTCCAGCTGTAAGAGCTTTTATAGAGCACAATTTGTACGCAGAAACACAGCCTACCAAATTGTACTATATAACTCCTGTTTACAGATATGAAAGGCCTCAATCAGGAAGGTTAAGAGAACATCACCAATTTGGAGTAGAAATTTTTGGTGCTAAAAGCGCTTCTGCAGATGCAGAAGTTATAAGTGTTGCTATGACTTTATTAAAAAAATTAGGGCTTAATAATTTGGAGCTTAGAATAAACAGTATAGGATGTCCTGCTTGTAGAAAAAATTATAATAAAGTACTTAAGGATTTTTTAAAGGACAATTTGGAGTATTTGTGTGATGACTGTAAAGTCAGATATGAGATAAATCCTTTGAGGGTGTTGGATTGCAAAGTAGAAAGTTGTCAGAGGATAACCAAAGATGCCCCTCTCATTACAGATTATTTGTGTGATGATTGCAAAAGTCATTTTGAAGAGCTACAAAAGTATTTAGATATAATGGGCTATGATTATATAATTGACCCCAGAATTGTGAGAGGACTTGATTATTATACCAAAACTGCTTTTGAAATAATTTCAAAAGACATCGGAGCTCAGGGGACTGTATGCGGTGGAGGAAGGTATGATGGCCTTATAGAAGAATGCGGAGGGCCTTCTATGCCGGGAGTAGGTTTTGGAATGGGGTTAGAGAGGCTCCTTATTACATTAGAGCAAAATGGCATTGAGATTCCTAAACCTGAAGGTGTAGACTTGTTTATAGCTTATGTTGGGGAAGAAGCAAAATTATTTACTTTTGCCCTTGCTAATAAACTGCGATTTAATGGATTAAAAGTAGAAAGAGATAACATGGATAGAAGTTTAAAAGCACAAATGAAGTACGCAAATAAGCTTAATGCGAAATTTGCTATTGTAATAGGAGAAGAAGAGATGAAGGAAAACAAAGTTAAATTAAAGGATATGAGAGTTGGAAGCGAAGTAGAAATATCCATTGATGAGATAGAACAAAGGATAAAAAATATATAAACGGAGGGAGTTAAATGGGAGAACAATTAAATGGCCTTAAAAGAACTCACATGTGTGGAGAATTGACAGTTGAAGACGTAGATAAGTCAGTTGTAGTAATGGGATGGGTGCAAAGGAGAAGAGACCATGGAGGATTAGTATTTATAGATTTAAGAGATAGAACAGGCATTGTGCAGGTGGTTTTTAGCAATGAGGTTTCTTCTGAAGCCTTTGAAAAAGTGCAAAGCGTAAGAAGTGAATATGTACTGGCAATAGAGGGAAAAGTGGTAAAAAGGGCTCCGGAAAATGTAAATCCTAAAATTTCTACAGGAGAAATTGAAATATATGCTAATACTTTAAAAATTTTAAGCAAATCAGAGACTCCGCCTTTTCCAATAGAGGATAGGAGCAATGTATCAGAAGCTATAAGGTTGAAATACAGATACTTAGATTTGAGAAGGCCTTCAATGCAACAAAATTTGATGACTCGGTTTAAAATAACTAAAGTTGTCCGCGATTTTTTAAACAGAAATGGTTTTATAGAAATAGAAACTCCTCTTTTAATTAAAAGTACTCCAGAAGGGGCAAGGGACTATCTTGTACCGAGTAGAATTTATCCAGGAAAATTTTATGCTTTGCCTCAATCTCCTCAAATATTCAAACAACTTCTTATGATTTCTGGATTTGATAAGTATTACCAAATAGCCAAATGTTTAAGAGATGAGGATTTAAGAGCAGATAGGCAACCAGAGTTTACACAAATAGATATAGAAATGTCTTTTGTAGAAGTAGAAGATGTTTTGAAAATTAACGAAAAAATGATTGCAGAGATATTTAAAGAGACTTTAGGCATTGATGTACCAATTCCTTTTAAAAGATTATCTTATCAAGAATCTATGGAAAGATTTGGGACAGATAAACCAGACTTGAGGTTTGGAATGGAACTTAAGGATTTATCTGATATAGTGGCACAATCAGAATTTAATGTGTTTAAGAATGCTTTAAAAAACAGTGGGTCTGTCAGAGGTATAAATGTAAAAGGTGCTGCTTCTATGCCAAGAAGACAGTTGGACGAACTGGTAGAGTTTGCAAAAACTTATGGCGCTAAAGGACTTTTGTGGATACAAGTTTTTGAAAAGGAAGTGAAATCTCCTGCTACTAAATTTTTAAGTGAAGAAGAAATGAAGAAAATACTCGAAAGACTTGAGGCAGAAGCCGGAGATTTGCTACTAATTGTGGCAGACAAAGATGGAATAGTTTTTGATACTTTAGCTCATTTGAGGCTAGAGCTTGGCAAGAGATTTAATTTAATTGATGAGAATAAATATGAGTTTGTTTGGATAGTAGATTTTCCACTTTTAGAGTACGACGAAGGAGAAAAAAGGTATGTAGCAAAGCACCATCCTTTTACTGCTCCTAAAGATGAAGATATAGAGCTACTGGAAAAGGAACCTTTAAAAGTCAGGGCAAAGGCTTATGACATAGTTTTAAATGGTACAGAGATTGGTGGAGGAAGTATAAGGATACACGATACTGAGCTTCAAAAAAGAATGTTTAAAGTTTTGGGATTTAGCGAAGAAAAAGCGTGGGAAAGATTTGGATTTTTGATGGAGGCTTTCAAATACGGTGCTCCTCCACATGGAGGTATAGCTTATGGGTTGGATAGGCTTGCAATGATTATAACGGGAAGCGACACCATAAGGGATGTAATTGCATTTCCAAAGACTCAAAATGCAGTGTGCTTGATGACAGATGCTCCTTCTGAGGTTTCAGAAGAGCAGTTAAAGGAATTGCACATAAAGGTAGACCTATAAACGTTTACCAGTTGAAAAATAGAGGCTTTTGTGATATTATTTATATAGAAAGATGAATAAAGCTGAAAAGCCCTGTGGTGTACGTGAGGTCCGGTGAAAGTTTGAGCCAACACCAATAATAAGGGAGCCTGGGCTTTGGCAGTGGAATATAGGCCGTCTTCGAACGGAAATATGAAGCTGCCAAGAGGGCACCCACTTTGTGAGTCCGGGTTCAAAAACTACCGGGAGGCACGGCACTATGGGGTTTTTTTTATGGAGGGAAGAGTGTGGACATTTTTTCACGAACAGAGCTTTTAATAGGGAAAGAAGGGCTTTTAAAACTTAAAAACAGTACTGTTGCTGTTTTTGGAATAGGAGGAGTAGGCTCTTTTGCTGTTGAAGCTTTAGTAAGAGCAGGAGTTGGTAAATTGGTTTTGATAGACGGGGACAACGTGTGTGTCACAAATATAAATAGACAGATACATGCTACTACTCATACAATAGGCAGGCCAAAGGTAGAAGTGATGAAAGATAGGATATTGGAAATAAATCCTCAAGCCCAGGTTATTATTTTTAAAGAGTTTTACTCTAGCGAAAATAGCGATAGGCTTTTGTCTAAAGAGTATGACTATGTGATTGATGCAATTGACAGAGTGCCTTCTAAAATAGATTTGATAGAAAAATGCATTTCGTTAAATATTCCTATAGTAAGCAGTATGGGGGCAGGAAATAAATTAGACCCTACAAAATTTGAAGTAACGGATATATACAAGACAAGTGTATGCCCTCTGGCAAAAATAGTTAGAAGAGAACTTAAAAAAAGAGGTATTAAATCTTTAAAAGTGGTATACTCTAAAGAAGAGCCTTTAAAAAATTTCTATCAAAGTGAGGAAACTGTAACTTCTTCAAAATTGGTACCCGGCAGTATTTCTTTTGTTCCCTCTGTAGCAGGTTTAATTTTAGCGGCAGAGGTAGTAAAGGATTTATTAAAAAAATAACAAAAACCTATTGACATATCTGTGAAAAACTTTTATACTATTCATTGGATACCCCGATGGGGTTGGGAGGTATAATATGTACCAAGATAGCAAAGAGGATTTGTTGAGAAGATTAAGAAAAATTGAAGGACAAGTAAAAGGCATACAAAAAATGATTGAAAATGACGCCTATTGTGTAGATGTACTGGTACAAGTGGCTGCTGTTAGGTCTGCAATAAACAGCGTTGGCAAAATTCTTCTTAAAAGCTATACTACTAGCTGTGTAAAGGGAGCAATGTGTACTGAAAAGCAAGATGACATGATAGATGAACTAGTTGAGACATTTATAAAATTTATGAAGTGATTTTAAAAGTTAGGTTTTGTGAGCAATTTGTTTTATAATAAATGTATAAAGCAATTGCTTTGTATAAAAATAAAATTGAAATAAAAGTATAGGAGTGGTTTTATGGCAGAATTAGTTATTACACTTGAAAATTTTGAACAAGAAGTTGTAAATTCAGATGTACCAGTCTTAATAGACTTTTGGGCTGAGTGGTGTATGCCTTGTAGAATGGTGGCTCCAATAATTGACGAATTGGCGAAAGAATATGAAGGAAAAATCAAAGTAGGTAAAATTAATGTTGATGAAGAAAATGAATTGGCGATGAAATTTAGAATAATGAGTATACCCACAATTGGGCTTTTCAAAAATGGCAAAATGGTAGATAAGATAATAGGAGCAAGACCTAAAGCAGACTTTGTAAAGTTTATAGAAAAACATCTCAATGGCGGTGCTACACAATCAGAAGAATCTGACGAGGTAGAAATTACATACGATAATTTCGAAGAAGAAGTTGTAAACTCTGATGTACCAGTATTGATAGACTTTTGGGCTGAATGGTGTGCGCCTTGTAGATTAGTTGCTCCCATAATAGATGAACTAGCAAAAGAGTATAAAGGAAAGATTAAAGTAGGAAAGGTTAATGTAGATGAAGAAAATGAGCTGGCAATGCAATTTAGAATAATGAGCATACCTACAATAGGGCTTTTCAAAAATGGCAAGATGGTAGATAAAATAATAGGAGCAAGACCTAAAGCAGACTTTGTAAAGTTTATAGAAAAGCATTTAAACAATTAAAAATCCTGCATTATGCAGGATTTTTAATTTTATTCCTTGAATAAATATGAAAAGAATTGTTTAATTTTCCAAAAAATTAAGAAAATCGAAACATACTAAGGCATACTCTCGCAAACCGAAGAAAACCCAATTTAATATTGGGTTTTCTTCGGTTTTTAAGGAATGGGAAAGCTTTTATTTAGCTTAAGTAAATGTATACAATATAGATATAGAGAAAATTCTTAGAGGTGATAGAATGGAAAACATAAAAGTGGTAGTATGGGGACTTGGTGCAATGGGAAGCGGCATTGCTAACATGATACTTTCTAAAAAAGGAATGGAAATAGTTGGAGCAATTGATACAGATCCAAATAAAAGAGGAAAGGATTTGAATGAAATTTTAGGGACAAATTCTAAACCTGTTTACATCACTTCTGAACCTCAAGATATTATAAAAAAAGGAAGTGCTGATATAGCGGTTATTGCTACATCCTCCTATGTAGAAAAGGTTTTCCCACTCATTAAATTGGCGGTAGAAAATGGCATCAATGTCATTACAACTGCTGAGGAGATGGCGTATCCTTCTGCACAACATCTAGAATTAGCCAAAGAAATTGACAGACTTGCAAGAGAAAATGGCGTATCTGTCTTAGGTACAGGAATAAATCCGGGATTTGTATTAGACTATTTAATCATTGCACTGACGGGAGTTTGCGTAGATGTTGATTCCATTAAAGCAGTAAGAATTAATGACTTATCTCCTTTTGGAAAAGCTGTTATGGAAGAACAAGGGGTGGGACTCACTCCTGAGGAATTTGAAAAAGGCGTAAAAAAGGGGACTGTTGCAGGGCATATAGGATTTCCTGAGTCTATTTCGATGATTTGTGATGCTTTAGGGTGGAAACTTTCAGGTATTGAGCAGACAAGAGAGCCTATAGTTTCTAAAACTTATAGAGAGACCCCTTATGCAAGAGTTGAGCCGGGTTACGTTGCTGGATGTCGCCAAATAGGGTATGGAAAGGTAGATGGAGAGGTAAAAATAGAATTAGAACATCCGCAACAGATATTACCTCAAAAAGAAGGAGTAGAGACTGGAGACTATATTGAGATTAAAGGAACTCCAAATATAAAGTTGTCTATAAAGCCTGAAATACCTGGGGGCTTAGGTACTATTGCCCTTTGTGTCAATATGATACCTCACGTCATAAATGCGCAGCCAGGTCTTGTTACTATGCTGGATTTGCCTGTACCTAGAGCTATTATGGGTGATGCAAGAGATATGATCAGGAGGAGATAAAATGGCTCAAAAAGGCGATTGGGTAAAAATTAAACAGGTAATTTTAGAACCAGAGGAAAGAGCTGAAAATATACCTCAAGATACAAAAGAGACTCCCTTGACAATGTGGGTTAAAGGTTTACTTTTACAAGATGGAGAGATTGGCGACACAGTCAAAATTAAGACTTTTACAGGCCGAATAGTGGAAGGAGTTTTAATAGACGTAAATCCCCGGTATATTCACGATTTTGGCAATCCAATTCCTGAGCTTATAAAAGCAGGTATAAAAGCAAGAGAGATATTGTATGGCGGTGAAGAGAATGAGTAGGTATAAGGAAGTAATGGCAAGGAAAAACGAAATAATGAAAAAATCTTTAGGAATAGATTATGAGAGATTTGAATCAGGTGGAATTGCTTTTGACTATGAAAGAATGATGAAGGAAACAGGCTATACATTAGAAGAGATTATTAAAATACAAAGAGAAGCAAATGTAGGGGATACTCCACTTATAGAGCTTAAAAATTTAACAGAATTAGCGAGAAAAGTTTCACCAACAGGAAAAGCTGCCAGAATTTTTATAAAAGATGAAGCTTGTAACCCTTCAGGAAGTTTTAAAGAAAGGCGGGCTAGTGTTTCTATATATCACGCAAAACAAAAGGGATATAAGGGAGTCATAGCTGCTACTAGTGGTAATTACGGAGCAGCAGTGGCTTCACAAGCTGCCATGATAGGTTTAAAATGCATTGTCGTCCAAGAAGCTTATGATAGCAAAGGCATAGGGCAGCCAGAAATATTGGAAAAAGGAAGAAAATGTGAAACATTTGGTGCAGAAGTGATACAATTAACTGTTGGACCGGAATTATTTTATGTAAACTTGATGCTATTAGAAGAGACGGGATATTTTAATGCTTCTTTGTACACTCCTTTTGGAGTTGCTGGTATTGAAACATTGGGATATGAAATAGCTCAGCAAGTAAAAGAGAGGACTGGCAAATTTCCTGATGTTGTTGTGGCCACCCATGCCGGTGGAGGCAATTTGACAGGTACTGCGAGAGGACTTATAAAAGCAGGAGCTACTCATACAAAGGTGTACGGAGCAAGTGTTGATTTGACAGGACTTCACATGGCCTCAGATAAAGATTTTAATAGAAAGTCTTTTACGACGGGACATACAGGATTTGGAATTCCTTTTGCGACTTGGCCGGATAGAGCAGATGTGCCTCGAAATGCTGCAAGGCCTTTAAGGTACATGGATGGGTATTACCTTGTCAAGCAAGGGGAAGTCTTTTACATGACAGAGCTTTTAGCTCAATTAGAAGGTTTAGAAAGAGGACCAGCGGGAAATACCTCTTTAGCGGCAGCTTTCAGTTTGGCACAGCAAATGGAAAATGACCAGATAATAGTGGTGCAGGAGACAGAATATACAGGGGCAGGTAAAAATCCAACGGCTCAGCTTACTTTTGCTATGCAAAACGGCATAAAAATTCTAGTAGGAAATCCTGATGATGAGATACCAGGACAAAATATAATTTTGCCTGAACATCCTTCTATGATAAAAGCAAGAGAAGTCAATCTTTCAAATTTGAAAAAATCCTATATTAAAAACTGTGTCCAACATTTTGGAATAATGCCTAAAGAGGAGGACATCAAGTTTTTAGCAGAAGATACTAAGTCCAGTGAAGAATTTGTGAAAGAAGTAATTTCAGAATTACAGAATGGAGGATTAGTATGAGACGAGAAGATGATTTTGAAACAAGAAGCAAACACTTAAAGCACATGACAGATGAAGAATTAGACGCGTATTTCTGGAAATTGGCAGAAAAAATTGTAGATCCTTTGATAGAGTTGGCATATTATCACACATCTCCATCTATTGAGCGTTCTGTGCTTTTACGAATGGGTTTTTCTAGTATTGAGGCAAAGGAGATTGTAAACAGAATTGAGGAAAGAGGTCTTTTGCCAAAAGGAGCAGGAAATATTGTGTTGAAAGTTGCAGAAAGGGTTAAAAAGGATTACCTCACTGCTGGAAAATCCATAGCTAATGGAGAGTACTTGGAGGTGCTTGATGATATAGCAAGGGAGGCTAGTAAAAATGAAGCTTGAAAAGGATAAAAAAATAGATATTGAAGAAATTTTAAAGGATTTGGACAAATATGTGCCTAGGAGAAGAGGATGGCACTGGAGAGAGGATGTAGGTAAACACAAAATTGGCGATTTTGAGTATTATCAGGTTTCAAAACCACTTAAAAACAGTATTCCTTTACCTGCTGCAAAACACTTTGGAAACATTGACCCTCAGCCAGATTGTGTGATAACCACAGAAATAGCTTCAGGAAGGTTTGAAGATGATATAAGGCGCATGAGAATGGCAGCATGGCATGGAGCAGACCACATAATGGTTATTAGAACGTTAGGACAAAGCCATTTTGATGGACTCATTGAAGGAACACCTGAAGGTGTAGGAGGAGTTCCTATTTCGAGAAAACAAATAAGAGCGACGAGAAAAGCATTGGATTTAATTGAAGATGAGGTCGGTAGGCCTATAAACTTTCACTCTTATGTAAGTGGGATAGCCGGTCCTGAAGTAGCTGTTATGTTCGCTGAAGAAGGGGTAAATGGTGCCCATCAAGACCCTCAGTACAATGTCCTTTATAGAAATATAAACATGGTAAGGTCTTTTGTAGATGCAGCAGTTGCTAAGAAAATAATGGCAGATGCTAATATACTTCAAATTGATGGTGCTCACAATGCCAATGCAACAGCAAAATATGGATGGAAAGTTATGCCTGAACTTTTAGTTCAGCACGCTATAAATACACTTTATTCGAGAAAAGTAGGAATGAAACCAGAAAACATAGCCTTATCTACAGTGCCACCAAATGCTCCACCAACTCCTTCCATACGTTTGGATTTGCCGTATGCAGTAGCTTTGAGGCAGCTTTTTAAAGATTATAAAATGAGAGCGCAAATGAATACAAAATATATTGAGCACGATATGAGAGAAGCAACTGTAACACATGTGCTTAACCTTTTAATATCTCGATTGACCTCAGCAGATATACAAAGTACTATTACTCCTGATGAGGGAAGAAATGTCCCATGGCATTACAACAATATCAACGCGATAAACACTGCTAAACAAGCCCTTATCGGCATGGACGGATTAAAAGAGATGGTAAAGCTCAATTTTGATGGAGAGTTAGGCAAAAAAGTAAGAGAATTAAAGATGAGAGCCATTCTCTTTATGGAAGAAATTTTAGAAGTTGGAGGATACTTTAAGGCAGTAGAAGAAGGCTTCTTTGTGGATTCAGGCTATTATCCAGAGAGAAATGGAGATGGCATTGTAAGAACTATAAATGGCGGTATTGGCGCCGGTACTGTTTACAAAAGAGATAAAGACTATATTGCACCAGTATGCTCTCACTTTGGATATAACAATTTGCCAGAAGGGCTTAATAAACCTTGCGATTTAATAGATGGATGTACTCTTTGCAAGCATGAGAAAATCCATTATATAGACGAATTGGATGAGAATGACAATGTAGAAAATAGATTGAAAGAAACTGTTGAGTACAGAAAAGGAGATAAAATAAAGCCAGAAGTTGAATGGGCAGGAGACGGCATAATAAGCATGAACCTATTTTTGCCTGTAGATGAAAGGACTGCTGAATACGCGGCTATTAAATACGCAGAAAAGCTGGGGCTTACTGATGTAGTCGTTTTAGGTAAACTTCCAATGCATCCTGCGGAGGGAACGTACGTGGAAGTAAGAGGGCGTGTTCAATTTTCTATTGACAAAAATGAATTAGAAATACCGCCGGAAGAGGAAATACTTTCAGATGAGGAAATAGAAGAAGATATTAAGAGAAAGCCTATGAAGGTGGTTGCTGCAACTGTAGGAAATGATGAACATTCTGTGGGCTTAAGAGAGATTTTGGACATAAAACATGGCGGAATTGAAAAATATGGCATAAAATTTACTTACCTTGGTACTTCTTGTCCTGTAGAAAAGTTAGTTGATGCAGCTATAGAGGAAAATGCCGATGCTATCTTAGTCAGCACTATAATAACCCATGACGATGTCCATATAAAGAATATGAAAAAAATTCACGACCTTTGTATAGAAAAAGGAATAAGAGATAAAGTAATTTTGGTAGGTGGAGGTACGCAGATTACAAACGACCTTGCTAAAAGTGTTGGCTTTGATGCGGGATTTGGAAGAGGTACAAAAGGAAATCAAGTGGCAAGTTTTTTAGTTAAAAAAAGAAGGGAAAAGGAAAATGAGGAAAACAATTGACATACTTGTAGCCGAGATTGGAAGTACTACGACAACTGTAAATGCTTTTGTTCTGGGCAGTGATCCTGTTTTTATAGGTCAAGGGATGGCTCCTACCACAGTCTTAGATGGGGATGTGAATATTGGTCTTGTGGGGGCTATTGAGAATTTAAAAGATAAAATTGGAGATTTTGTATATAGTGAGATGCTTGCTTGTAGCAGTGCTGCTGGTGGCCTCAAAATGACTGTACATGGCTTAGTCTACGACATGACTGTAAGGGCAGCTAAAGAGGCTGCCCTTGGGGCAGGAGCCAATATAAAACTTATAACAGCAGGAAAACTGAGAAGAACGGATTTAGAAAAAATAAAACAAATAAAATCAAACATAATACTTTTAGCAGGTGGAGTGGATTACGGAGATAGAGAAACTGCTCTTTATAATGGAGAAAAATTGGCGGAATTAAAGTTGAATGTGCCAGTAATTTATGCAGGCAACATAGAAAATAGAGAAGAAATTTCCTACATTTTTCAAGAAGCCGGTCAGGAAGTATACATTGTAGACAATGTTTATCCATCAATTGACAATTTAAATGTAGAACCGACAAGAAAAATGATTCAGAAAGTTTTTGAAAAGCATATTGTAACAGCGCCAGGTATGAGTAAAGTAAAAGAATTGGTGACAGGAAATATAATCCCAACGCCAGGTGCTGTCATGGAATGTGCTATGCTTCTTTACAATGACATAGGTGATTTGATGGCAGTCGATATAGGTGGAGCTACTACAGATGTTCATTCTGTTACTGAAGGAAGCGATGAAATACAAAAAATAACTGTAAATCCAGAGCCTTTGGCTAAACGCACAGTAGAGGGGGATTTAGGGGTTTTTGTTAATTCAAGAAATTTATTTGATTTGTGCGGAGAGGATATATATAAAAAATTCAGTAATGCAGATGAACTAATAAACAATATAAAGCCAATACCCCAAAAAGAAGAAGAAAAAGAATTTGTGTTGTATCTTGCAAGCAAGGCATTAGAAGTGGCAGTAAAGCGTCACGCAGGTAAATTAAGCAGTTATTTTGGACCTACAGGAAGAACCTTTTATGTGGAAGGAAGAGATTTGACAAATGTTAAATGGATAATAGGTACCGGTGGAATATTTTCAAGACTTGAAGGAGGAGAAAAATTATTAGAAAATATAAATGATGGAGGAAGTGGAAAAGAGCTTTATCCTCCTTCATCGGCAAAAGTTTTAATTGACAGAGATTATATCATGGCGGCTTGTGGTGTTTTGTCTAAGAAATATCCTGACGAAGCTTTGAAATTAATCAAAAATAGCTTATGTATTTAGAAATGGGGGAGATTAAGTGTATCCCTTGTTGAGAATAAACTTAGAAAAACTTCGAAAAAATACGCAAACTATCGTTAATTTGTGTGAAAAGAGAAATATAAAGGTAGTAGGTGTTACAAAAGTTTTTTGTGCTATTCCAGAAATAGCACAGACGATGGTAAAGGGTGGAGTGGAAATCTTAGGAGATTCTCGAATCAAAAATTTAAAAAATTACAACACATACCGGTACCTAAAATGCTTCTTCGAATTCCCATGAAAAGTGAAGTGGAAGAAGTTATAAAATATGCAGATATAAGCCTAAACTCAGAAATAGATACAATAAAAAGCCTATCGGAAGAGGCAAAAAAACAAAGGAAAATTCATGAAATAATCCTAATGGTAGACTTAGGGGATTTGAGAGAGGGCGTATTGAAAGAGGATGTTATTCCAATAGTAGAACAAATAGTAAAACTAGAAGGTATAAGATTAAGGGGAATAGGTACTAATTTAACTTGTTATGGTTCGGTTATTCCTACGCCAGATATATTAGAAGAGCTTGTGGAAATAAAAAATTCTATCAACAAAAAATTCAACTTGAATTTAGATATAGTCTCAGGAGGAAACTCAAGCAGTCTGTACTTAGTTCAAAATGGTCTCATACCAAGAGGAATAACGCAACTTAGAATAGGAGAAGCTATTGTCTTAGGTAGGGAAACGGCTTTTGGAGACAGAATTCCCCATACTTATGACGATGTATTTACTTTAGAAGCACAGATAGTCGAATTAAAAGAAAAACCTTCTTATCCACGAGGTATATTAGGAATGGACGCTTTTGGAGAAAGACAAGTATATGTGGATAGAGGGATAATGAAAAGGGCAATTTTGGCTGTAGGAAAACAGGATGTCAATATGAATGACCTAATTCCTATGGACAGTTCTATTGAATTAATAGGTTCAAGCAGTGACCATTTAATTGTTAATGTTACAAATTCCCAGTATCCATATAATGTGGGAGATATAATAAAGTTCAAACTGAGATATGGAGGGATTTTATCCTGCTCTACATCTGAATATGTAGAAAAAGTCATTGAAGAGGCGTAAAAAATAAGCCTCTTTTTGCATTATGAAAAACATTAATTTACTGTTATAATAAAAATGAAAAGGAATAATATTTTTGGGAGGTTTTAAAATGATAATAGGTTTAGGCCATGTAGCCTACAAAGTTAAAGACCTTGATGAAAGTTTAGAATTTTACTGTGGCAAATTGGGACTAAAAGAAGCTTTTAGGCTTAACCATGAAAATGGGGAATTAATGCTTGTGTACTTAAAAGTGGTGGAAGGACAATTCATTGAACTTTTCCACGGAGGGATAGACAAGGGAAAAGATGAAGATGAAAGGATAGGGTTTAAACATTTGTGTCTACATGTAGATGATATTTTTGCTACATTAGAAGAACTAAGAAAGAGAGGCTTGGAAATAAAGGGGCAGCCTATGATGGGAGCAGATGGAAATTATCAATATTGGATAGAAGACCCTGATGGAAATAGAATAGAACTAATGCAAATAATGCCGGGTTCTTTGCAAGATAAAGCAAAAGAATTATAGAAAATTAAGTGTTGACAACCACTTTTTTAAGTGGTATTCTTTTTGTTGAAATCCTGGTAAAATAGTAGGAATTCAGGGGTGGATAATCGTGAAACTATCTACAAAAGGTCGATATGGGATACAAGCTATGTTTGAATTAGCCCTTTACTACGGGGAGGGCCCGATTTCTTTAAAAACTATAGCAGAAAATGAGGGACTTTCTGAGCATTATTTAGAACAGCTTATAGCAATTCTTAGAAAAGCTGACCTTGTGAAAAGTGTCAGAGGAGCACAGGGAGGATATATGCTAGCAGCTCCTCCTGATAAGATAACCGTTGGAGATGTGATAAGAACATTGGAAGGATCACTGGCTCCTGCAGATTGCGTTTTGGAAGATACTCCTTTTGAGTGCAGCAGAGCAGGAGGTTGTCCGACAAAGTTGGTGATGGAAAGAATAAGAGACAGTATAAATAAAGTGATAGACTCTATTACTTTACAGGATATGGTGGATGATTACAGGCGATTAAATCAAAAAAGTGCTTTTATGTATTACATTTAGGGAAATAATAATTTTAGGACTTTTAGGGGAGGATTTTATATATAATATGGAGATAAACAATAGAGTAGCAATTGGAATGAGTGGAGGAGTAGATAGCTCTGTAGCTGCATATCTTTTAAAAAAAGAAGGATTTGATGTTATAGGCCTTACAATGAAAGTATGGGTAGACCATGCAGCTAAAGCTTTTGATAGCGATAAGAGCTGTTGTTCTTTAAGAGCTACACAAGATGCAAAAAAAGTTGCAGAGATGTTGGGAGTACCTCATTACACAGTTGATTTTAGTGAAGTCTTTTATGATAAAATAGTAAATTATTTTATCAATGAATATTTAAAAGGAAGGACTCCTAATCCTTGTGTATTGTGTAATAGGCAAATAAAATTTGGAGAGCTTCTAGAGAAAGCATTTGAGTTGGGAGCTTATTACATTGCTACAGGCCATTATGTCAGAAAAGACTATGATGAAAAAACAAAAAGATATTTATTAAAAAAGGTATAGATTCTTCTAAGGATCAAAGCTATGTCTTATATCGTTTGACACAGAAGCAGTTAGAACATGCTCTTTTCCCTTTAGGAAATTACAAAAAAGAAGAAATAAGAGCTTTGGCAGAGGGGTTAAAGCTACCTGTTGCTAAAAAGCCAGAGAGTCAAGAAATTTGTTTTATCCCAGATAATGATTACAGCGGATTTATAAAAAGGCAAGTTAAAGATGAAATAAAGCCAGGAGAATTTAGAGATGTTCACGGTAAATTTTTAGGGTATCATAAAGGAATAATACACTATACAATTGGTCAGAGAAGAGGATTGGGTTTATCTTCTGATAGACCTTTATACGTCGTGGATATAGATGTAAAAAACAACGTAGTTGTTGTTGGACATCAAGAAGATGTGTGGGGAGAGGAGCTAATATCCTCAAATAACAATTTTATTTCCATTGAAAAACTTAAAAGGGAAATGAAGGTAACTGCAAAAATACGTTATACAGCTAAAGAAGAAGAGGCTATAATAAAGCCATATGAAGAAGATAAAGTATTAGTAAAATTTTTAAAACCTCAAAGAGCTATAACTCCAGGACAATCAGTTGTCTTTTACGATAAAGATGTAGTAGTAGGAGGAGGAATAATTGAAAAAAAGGTGAGATAGTGCACACAAAAAGTGTGCATTTTTTATTTTAAAGAGGGAAATCTATAAAAAGCAGAAACTTTTTTAGATTTCAAAGGAGGGCTTTTATGAATAGAGACAAATATATAAAGGGATTTTTGGCAGGAATAGTAGCTGCTGCATATATAATTCCCAAAATAGATATGAGAAAATATAGACGTTATAAAGATATGATAGAAAAAAATATGACAAAAATATGGCGTACAATGAACAAAATAAAAATTAGATAGATTTTTCAGGTGATAAAATGCAAGTTAAAAAAGTGTATCTACTTTTTTTAATCATTGGTGCCATAGGCTTATTGTATTTTTTTATAAAGAATTTGGTGAGTATTAAAAATATACTTTCCCCTTTTTTTGTTTCCGCTTTAATAGCCTATTTATTAAATCCAATGGTAAAATTTTTTAATTCAAAGGGCTTTTCTACTTTTTTGTCTATTCTTCTACTGTTTTTAATTGTTGCTTTGGTAATACTATTTTTTTCTTTTTACATTCTCCCTTTGTTGATAAATGAAATAGTTATTTTTGTGAAAATGATACCTTTCTATACTGAAGAACTACAAAAAATTTTGATTCAACTAAAATTTAACTATTTTTCTTATTTGCCCCCTCAATTTGAAAAAGTTTTAGATAAAAATTTGAATGCCCTAAATAATCTTTTTGCCTCTCGTGTCGATTTGGTTTTTAAATCTACTGTTGCAATATTAAAAGATATTATAGACGTGATAATTGTACCGATTATTACTTTTTATCTTTTAAAAGATAAAAATGTATTTGAAAAAGAAATTGAAAGAATGATTCCCTCCAAATATCATGATAGTTTTTTTGCTCTTTTAAAAAAAATAGACAAAATTTTAAGTAAATACATAAGAGCACAAATATATCTTTCTATCTTTGTTGCTATTTTTACAAGTATAGGCCTTTCTCTAATTAAAGTTAAATATGCTTTTTTAATAGGAATATTGGCAGGAATATTAAATATAATTCCCTACATAGGGCCTATCTTATCAATTATTCCTGCTGTTTTAATAGGGCTCCTTGATTCTTTATCTAAAGGCTTTTGGGCTTTACTTGTGTGTCTTTTAGTGCAACAGATAGAAAATGCCTTTATAACACCTAAAATAATTAGCGACAGTGTAGGGCTTCATCCTATTACAGTGATTTTTTCATTGATTGCAGGAGAGGAACTTTTTGGCGTCTGGGGGCTTTTATTATCTGTGCCTGTTGTAGCAATAGGGAAAGTTATTGTAACAGAAATTTTTATTGAGAAATAAACCAGTTATTGACTTGTTATATTCAATCTTGTATAATATACTCAAAAAAGAGCGGGTAAAAGCCCGTCCCCAATTTGGGACGGTTTTTATTGTATCAAAAAGGAGGATTTTTATGGAAAAACTCGGGATGAACGAAATTAGAGAAAAATTTTTAAGCTTTTTTGAAAGCAAAGGGCACCTGAGACTACCAAGTTTTTCTCTAATTCCTAAAAATGATAAAAGTTTATTATTAATTAATTCTGGAATGGCTCCTTTAAAACCCTATTTTACAGGAAAAGAAACTCCCCCCAGCAAACGAGTAACTACTTGCCAAAGATGTATAAGGACACCGGATATTGAAAGAGTGGGTAAAACAGCACGTCACGGTACTTTTTTTGAAATGTTGGGTAACTTTTCTTTTGGTGATTATTTCAAAAAAGAAGCTATTCCGTGGGCCTGGGAATTTGTAACAGAAATTTTGAAGTTGCCAGTTGACAGGTTATGGGTATCAATTTATGAGGAAGACGATGAAGCATTTGAGATTTGGAATAAAATAGTTGGGTTACCTCCTGAAAGAATTGTGAGGATGGGGAAAGAAGATAATTTCTGGGAGATTGGCACAGGACCTTGTGGCCCCTCTTCAGAGATTTATTTTGACAGAGGTGAAGAAAAAGGCTGTGGGAAGCCTACTTGTGGAGTTGGCTGTGATTGCGATAGGTTTATTGAATTCTGGAATTTAGTTTTTACCCAGTTTAATAAAGACGAACGAGGAAATTATCACAGGTTGCCAAATCCAAATATTGATACAGGCATGGGACTTGAGAGGATAGCCACAATAATGCAGGGAGTCGACAGCATATTTGATGTAGACGTAATAAGAGGCATTACTAATTTTGTATCTAAGATTGCGGAAGTAGAGTATGGAAAAGATGCAGAAAAAGATGTGTCTTTGAGAGTTATCACTGACCATATAAGAGGGATAACTTTCATGATATCAGATGGAATTCTGCCTTCTAATGAAGGAAGAGGCTATGTTTTGAGAAGGCTTTTAAGAAGGGCTGCAAGGCACGGTAAATTGCTGGGGATAAACGATACCTTCTTGTATAAAGTGGTTGATTCAGTCATAGAAAATTATGGAGAGGCATATCCTGAAATAATTGAGAGAAAGGACTATATAAAGCGAATAATCAAACTGGAAGAAGAAAGATTTAAGGAGACAATAGACCAAGGACTTACAATTTTACAAGATTATATAAGCGAACTAAAAGTACAAGGAAAAACCGTATTAGAAGGTTCTAAAGCTTTTAAACTATACGATACCTATGGGTTCCCATTGGATTTAACAAAAGAAATTTTGCAAGAAGCTGGCATTACTGTTGATGAAGAAGGATATACAAAGGAGTTGGAGAAACAAAGGATAAGAGCGAGAAGCAGCAGAAAAGAAGATAATAGTTTGTGGGAACAAGACATATATTCTACTTTAGGAGATATTAAAACAAAATTTGTGGGATATGATACTTATGAAAGCGATTCAAAAGTTTTAGCTATTGTAAAAGATGAAGAGCTTGTTGAGGAAGCAGAAGCTGGAGATGATGTGAGTATCATATTAGATGTTACTCCTTTCTATGCTGAAAGTGGTGGGCAGATAGGAGACAAGGGAGTTCTAGAGAATGAAAATGCTTTGATAAAAGTAAATGACTGTAAAAAAATAGGAGATAAGTTTATACACACTGGAACAATTGAAAGAGGTTTAATTTCAGTAGGAGATGAAGTAAAAGCTCAAATTGATGTGGTAAGTCGAAGGAATGCTGCAAGAAACCACACTGCAACTCATCTTCTTCATAAAGCCCTAAAGGAGATTTTAGGCGACCATGTTCATCAAGCTGGTTCTCTTGTGGCTGATGATCGATTAAGATTTGATTTTTCACATTATCAAGCGGTGACTAAAGAAGAGCTAAAGCAAATAGAAAATAGGGTTAATGAAAAGATATACCAAAGTTTAAATGTTCATATTGAAGAAAAAACTTATGATGAGGCAGTGAAAGAAGGGGCTGTTGCGTTATTTACAGAAAAGTATGGTGATAAAGTAAGGGTTGTAAAAATTGATGATTACAGCATGGAACTTTGCGGTGGAACTCATGTTAAAAATACTAACGAAATAGGGATTTTTAAGATTGTATCTGAAAGTGCAGTTGGTGCAGGTTTAAGAAGAATTGAAGCTTTAACAGGACTTGCCGCAATAAAATATTTAGGAGAGAAAGAAGAAATATTAAAAGAGGCTTCTGATTTATTAAAAGTCCAAGATAAAGAGATAATTTCAAAAATTGAGAGTTTGCAGCAAGTTTTAAAGACAAAAGATAAAGAGATAGAACAATTAAAAATAAAAATGGCTTCTATTTTGGCTGATAGTTTAATCAATTCTGCTATTTCATTAGATGGTATAAAAGTAGTGGTTTCAAAGGTTGAAGATTATGATAGTGAGGCTTTGAAGGCATTAGGAGATATTTTAAAAGATAAATTAAAAATTGCTGCAGTAGTATTAGCATCTTCTACCCCAGAAAAAGCTATATTTGTCGGTATGGCTACTAAAGATGTTGTTCAAAAAGGGATAGACATGGGAGCTATTATTAAAGAGGTGTGCAAAGTATCTGAAGGAAATGGCGGTGGAAGACCAGACATGGCTCAAGGAACAGGCAAAAATCTATCTAAGGTAGATGAAGCGTTAAACAAAGCGATAGATATTGTAAAAGAACAGTTAAAAAATTGAGAAAAGCTTGACTAGCCAAGTAAATATAGGTTATTATAAAGTTGATGGTAGTTAAATGTATCTAGAGGTGATATATTATGGTAGATAAAAACGAACAGACTCTGAGGTATCACGTTACAACTGATAGAAAAACTGTTAAAGAGATATTGACAGCAGTGTATGAAGCACTTTCTGAAAAAGGTTATAATCCAATTAATCAAATAGTAGGTTATATATTGTCTGGGGACCCTACTTATATAACCAGCCATAAAAATGCGAGAAATTTGATAAGAAAAATTGAAAGAGATGAATTAGTAGAAGAACTTTTGAGAGAGTATTTGTCTTCCCAAAAATAAGAAAAATGAAATTGCCTCACTTTGTGTGAGGCAATTTTAGAATGGAGAGGTTTCTTTGAGGATTATGGGTTTAGATGTGGGTGATAAAACAATCGGGGTAGCTATAAGTGACTTATCAGGCACAATTGCACAGGGACTTACTACTATTAAAAGAAGTAGTAACAAAAAAGATTTTGAGAGAATAAAACAAATAATAAATGAATATGAAGTGGGAATGATAATTGTAGGATTACCTAAGAATATGAGTGGGACTTTGGGGCCACAAGGACAAAAAGTTGTGAGATTTGTTGAACACTTGAAGGAAGCTTTTAGTATACCAATAATCTTGTGGGATGAAAGGCTTACTACAGTAGAAGCACAAAGGGTTTTAATAGAAAAAGCTGATATAAGTAGGGCAAAGAGAAAAGAAGTAATTGATAAGCTGGCTGCAGTTCTTATACTTCAGAACTACTTAGATTCACAAAAAAATAAATAAATTTTTATTAAAAACTTGACAGTCTTTTTGGTATGTTATACAATTACATTATCTTGAAGTAGAATTGAGGTGAAATAGTATGGAACCAGAAATCATTCAGCTAATCGACGAGCACGGCCATGAAGTAGACTTCGAACTTGTAGCATCATTTGACCTTGACGATACCAGGTATGCAGTTGTGGTCCCTGTCGATGGTGATGGAGAAGATGCTTACATCCTGAGAGTGGAACAAGATGAAAATGGCAATGATATTTTTGTAGGGATTGAAGACGAAGATGAGTTCAATGATGCTGTCGAAGCATACAATGAACTGATGGAAGAGTATGAAGAATATTATGATGATGATTTTGATGAAGAAAAGTAAATTAAATTAAAGTGAAATTTAATTAAGATATACCGCTTTGGTATATCTTAATTTTATATATCCCCAAAATTTGATTTCTATGTAAAAGGGAAATGAGATTCTCAATTGAAATATCTTTGTCTATTATAAAATTTGATATTTGCTAAAAAATCAAAAAAAGTGTTTGACAATTGAAAATGAATATCATAAACTAATAGTAGTTGATATTATTTGGTGGTGATTTAGATGAATGAAATTGAAAAATTTAAAGAAAAATTAAAAGATAAGGGATATAAGTTGACAACTCAAAGGCGTGTGATATTGGACGTCATTATGGAAAATAGGGATAAACATCTTTCCTCTGAGGAAATATATGACCTTGTAAGGCTAAAATATCCTGAAATAGGGCTTGCTACAGTTTATAGGACCCTTCAGTTATTTGAGGAATTAGGTATTGTCTATAAATTAAATTTTGACGATGGTCGAAATAGATACGAGCTATATCATAATGAAAACCATCAGCATCATCATTTGATTTGTTTAAAATGCGGAGCAGTTATAGAAATGGAAGGAGACCTTTTGGAGAATTTAGAAGAGGCAATAGAAGAGACTAAAGATTTTGAAATAATAGATCATAATGTGAAATTTTTTGGCTATTGTAGCAAATGTAGGAGCAGGTATAATTAAACTTATAGTGAGATTTTGGATTTTGTTTAAGAAATAATTTACATTAATAGGGTTGAAGTATTTTTTCAAATAAAGTATAATTTATATTAACTGGTGTAAGGTACGGGTAAGTTTTTTGGGTTTTTGGGGGAAAATAAAATTAAAGCTAAAAATATCTAATGAAAGGAGATAAGTATTTGGCACACAAGGCAAAACTTAAAATCATTCCTTTGGGCGGGTTAAATGAGATTGGCAAAAACATGACTGTTTTTGAATTCGGAAACGACATTATAGTTGTGGATTGCGGTCTCGCTTTTCCAGATGATGAAATGTTGGGAATAGATTTGGTCATTCCCGACATTACTTATTTATTGAAAAATAGGGAAAAGGTTAAGGCAATTGTTTTAACACATGGTCATGAAGACCATATTGGAGCTTTACCATATGTCTTAAAGCAACTTAATGTTCCTGTATATGGGACTCGTCTGACTATAGGTTTAGTAGAATATAAGTTAAAAGAGCATGGTATTTTAAAAGACAGTAAATTGATAACGGTGAAGCCAAGAGAGATTGTCGAAATTGGTCAGTTTAAAGTGGAGTTTATAAGAACCTCTCATAGCATTGCAGATTCTGCGGCTTTAGCTATTCATACTCCTGTTGGGACGGTTTTCCACTCGGGGGATTTCAAAGTAGACTTTACCCCTATAGGGGGAGAAATACCAGACTTACACCGCTTTGCCCAGTTAGGGGAAAAAGGGGTACTAGTAATGCTATGTGATAGTACCAATATTGAAAGACCGGGTTATACCATGTCAGAAAGGACAGTGGGAGAGACTTTTGACAGTATATTTAGAAAAGCAGAACAACGAATCATAGTGGCAACTTTTGCTTCTAACATCCACAGAGTTCAACAAATTATAGATTCTGCGCACAAGTATGGAAGAAAGGTTGCTATTTCAGGCAGAAGCATGTTAAATGTAGTTAATGTAGCGATGGAATTAGGCTATTTAATTGTTCCTGATGGCCTTTTGATTGATATTGATGAAGCCAATAAATTGCCCCATGATAAAGTTGTTATTATAACGACAGGCAGCCAAGGGGAACCTATGTCAGCTCTTACCAGAATGGCTTCTTCTGAGCATAAAAAAGTAGAGATTGTACCGGGAGATACAGTGATAATTTCTGCTTCTGCTATTCCGGGAAATGAAAAACTTATTTCTCGCGTCATCAACCAATTATTTAAAAAAGGTGCCAATGTAATTTATGAAGCATTGGCAGATATTCACGTATCGGGTCACGCCTGTCAAGAAGAGATTAAGCTACTTCATACATTAATAAAACCTAAATTTTTCATTCCTGTTCATGGAGAATACAGACATTTAGTTCAGCATGCTAAGCTTGCAGAGACTTTAGGAATGCCTCCCCAAAATATCTTTGTAGTAGATAATGGGACAGTATTAGAGTTTACAAAAAATTCTGGAAGGATTGCAGGAACAGTAACAGCAGGGAAAGTGTTGGTAGATGGCTTGGGAGTTGGAGATGTAGGGAATATCGTTTTAAGAGATAGAAAACATTTGGCTCAAGATGGTTTGTTAGTAGTAGTGGTTACTATTTCTAAAGAGACTGGAGGAATTATAGCGGGTCCCGACATAATTTCCAGAGGATTTGTATATGTGAGAGAATCAGAGGATTTAATGGAGGAATCCAAAAATATTGTCAGAGATGTGTTATCAAAGTGTGAGAAAGAGGAAGTTAACGAATGGGCTACTATAAAATCAATGATAAAAGACAATTTAAGCAGCTTCTTATATGAAAAAACTAAGAGAAATCCTATGATATTGCCAATCATAATGGAAATTTAAACAGGAGGCTCTTAAATATGAACGTCTACGACAAAGCTTATGAACTGGCTAATGCCATAAGACAGTTGCCAGAATACAAAGCTTTTAAAGAGGCGTATCAAAAAATAAATGAAAATGAGCAAAATAAAAAAATGTTAGAGGATTTTAGAAAAAAGCAATTAGAGATTCAAGCCAAAGAGTTGTCAGGTGAAAAAGTGGATCCTAAAGAAAAAGAAGTGTTAGAAAAGCTATGGGAGATATTAAATCTTAATCCAGAGTTAAGTTCGTACTTGTCTTTAGAATACACTCTTGGCAAGATAATGGATGATATACTAAAAATAATCATGGAACCGATGGAGATGAAGTAGATGAAAAGAATAGATACTAAGTACATTGTAAAAGCAGGAGCCATTGCAGCCATTTACTTTGTTGTTACTATTCTTTTGGGCAGTGTTTCTTATGGCCCTATTCAATTTAGAATATCTGAATGTTTAGTTGTATTACCCATGGTAGAGCCGGCAGCAATATGGGGGGTTTTTATAGGATGTTTATTAGCCAATATAGGAAGTCCTTTTGGACTTATCGATATTTTAGGTGGAAGTTTAGTGACATTACTTGCTGCGTACCTTACATCAAAAACTAAAACTTTTTACAAAGGCATATTGCCTCCTATAATACTAAATGCTCTTATTGTTTCAATATGGGTAAGTTATTTCACGAAAATGCCCTATTATCTTGTAGCTTTATATATCGCTTTAAGTGAAGCTATTGTGACAGGTGTATTTGGGTATGTAGTGATTGCAACATACAAAAGATTAAAAGATAAGTATTCTTTATAAAAACAGGTAAGCAGAAGGCTTACTTGTTTTTATTTTTAATTAATTATATAATTTAGGTATACCTACCCAAGGGAGAGAAATGTAATGAATAATGTCGAATACAAAAGAAAAAGTAGATTTGCTGTGGTAATAACGACTATAATTTTTTTGTTTTTCTCTGCTTTTGTATACTATCAAAGCTTTTTTCAACCAGTAACTACAAAAAGTGATGCGCCTCAAAAGATTATAAATATTCCAAAAGGGTATTCTACCGTGCAAATAGCTAAGGTGTTAAAGGAGAATAGTTTAATTAAGAATGAGTGGTTTTTTATATGGAGAGCGAAAGTTTTAGGTGCTGATGGAAAATTACAAGCAGGAAAATATCTTTTAAGCCCTAACATGACTACTGATCAAATAATAGAAAAAATATTTGCAGGTAAAGCACAAAAGGATACAATAAAAGTGACAATTCCGGAAGGTTATTCTGTTAAAGATATAGCCAATAAGTTATCGCAATTAGGCTTAGTAAATAAAGATAAATTTTTAGAAGTTGCACAAAAAGATACTTTTAACTACGATTTTTTAAAAGACATACCTAAAGATAGACCAAGTAGATTAGAAGGGTATCTTTTTCCCGATACTTATCAAATACCTATAGAGGCTGGCGAAAAAGAAATAATAAATATTATGCTTAAAAGGTTTCAACAAGTTTATAATAGTACTATAAAGGATAATGCAAAATATGTAGGAATGACACCTGATCAAATTGTGATAATAGCTTCTCTGATAGAAAAAGAGGCTGTGGTAGATAAGGACAGACCTCTAATTGCAGGTGTTATATACAACCGTTTGAAAAAACATATGAAACTACAAATAGATGCTACTGTACAATACGCATTAGGGGAACACAAGGATAAGCTTTTGTACAAAGATTTGGAGGTAGATTCCCCTTACAATACCTACCAACACTATGGACTTCCTATAGGTCCCATTTGTAATCCTGGACTTAAATCTATTAAAGCAGCTCTTTTTCCAGCTAAGCATGACTTTTACTATTATGTTGCAAAGAAAGATGGGTCTCATATTTTCAGTATAACTTATGAAGACCATTTAAAAGCTCAGAAAGAAATTGAAGCAAATGAAAATAATAATACTAAATGAAAGGGTTGAGTTATGGAAATAACTCCAAATGATATAAAATTTATAAGATGGATAGCTCATAAATTTGGATATCCTTTAGATGAGATGGAGAAATATGCCTACGAAAATTATATCCCTATTGCAAAACCGGAGGTTGCTGATTTTTTAAGTTTTATTGTGAAGCTAAAAAAGCCTAACAATATATTAGAGATAGGTACTGCTATTGGCTATTCTACTATAATAATGGCAAAAGCTTATTCAGAAGTTAGTGTAGTCACTATTGAAAGGGATATAAATTTGGCTGAAATAGCTAAAGAAAATTTTAAGAAAGCAAAAGTAGAAGATAGAATCGAGCTTATTTGTGGAGAAGCACAGCATGTTCTTCCAAATTTAACCAAGATGTACGATTTGATTTTTGTAGATGCGGCGAAAGGGCAATATATAGAATTTTACAAAGAACTGAAAAGACTTTTAAGCAAAGAGGGCGTAATCTTGTGGGACAATATTTTGTATAAGGGATATGTTGTAAATGAGAAAAATGTAAAACATAAGAGAAGAACTATTGTGTACAGAATGAGAGAATTTATAGAAATATTATATCAAGATAAAACTTTGTACACGGTAATTTTGCCTTTAGGAGACGGATTAGCGGTAAGCTTTAAGGAGGAATCATCATGTTAGAGCTTTTGGCACCAGTTGGAGATTTGGAAAGATTAAAAATAGCTATAAATTACGGAGCAGATGCGGTATATTTTGGAGGGAAACATTATAGTTTAAGGGCTTCTGTTGGTTTGACTCTTGAAGAGATAAAAGAAGCAATAAAATATGTGAGGAAAAGTGGAAAAAAAGCATATATTACTATAAATATCTTTCCCCACAATGAGGATTTGGAAGGATTGCCTGAATACATTAAATCAGTTGTTGACCTTGGCATAGATGCTATTATTCTTTCTGACCCAGGGATTTTTTCTATTGTAAAAGAAGTAGCTCCTGAAGTAGATGTTCATATAAGTACGCAAGCAAATAATGTGAATTATAAAAGTGCTCTGTTTTGGCATAATTTAGGTGCAAAAAGAATAATTTTGGCAAGAGAACTATCTTTAAAAGAGATAAAAGAGATAAGAGAGAAGACACCAAAAACTTTAGAATTAGAGGCATTTGTCCACGGGGCTATGTGCATTTCTTACTCAGGAAGGTGCCTTTTAAGCAATTATCTTACAGGAAGAGATTCTAATAAAGGTGAATGTGCACAACCTTGCCGGTGGAAATATTATCTTGTAGAAGAAAAAAGGCCAGGAGAGTATATGCCCATTTTCGAAGATGAAAGGGGCACATATATTATGAATTCTAAAGACCTATGCATGATAGAGTACATTCCAGAACTTGTTGAGGCTGGAGTTACAAGTTTTAAAATTGAGGGAAGAAACAAAAGTGCCTACTATGTTGCTGTAGTGACACGGGCTTACAGAAAGGCGATTGACGATTACCTTGAAAAAGGAATAGATTATGTTTTTGACAAAAAACTTCTTGAAGAGGTTTCTAAAGCAAGTCACAGAGGATTTACCACAGGGTTTTATTTTGGCAAACCAGGTCCTGATGCTCAAAATTATGAGTCTTCAAAATATATACGGACTCATGATTTTGTAGGAATTGTTAAAGATTATGACCCAAATACAGGAATTGCTGTTGTAGAGCAAAGAAATAGGATGTTTGTGGGAGATAAAATTGAGATTATGGGTCCTAAAGTAGAGTTTGAGCAGCAAATTGAAAAAATGTGGGATGAAGAAGGAAATGAGATTGAAGTAGCTCCCCATCCTCAAATGATAGTGAAAATTCCTGTAAAGTATCCTGTAGAAGAATTTTTTATACTGCGTCGAGAAATTAAAAATTAGGTTAAAACTTGCTCCTTTTGGGAATACTTTTTCCTGAAAGGAGCAAAGTTTTATGGAAAATAGAAACTATAGGATTGCTTTTTTGAGGGTAGTTTTGTCAATTTTAACGTTAACATTGATTTTTAGGCTTTTTTACATTCAGGTAATCAAAGGAGATTTTTATTCTCAAAAAGCAGTGGAACAAAAAATTAGAAGCTTTAAAATTTTGGAGAGAAGAGGAGAAATATACGACAGGAATATGATTCCTTTTACTGATAGAGAATATAAAGAATATATATTTGCGATACCTAAAATGTTAACTGACAAAGAAAAAGCCGCTAAGGTTATAAGTGAAATTGCCGCATTAAACTGTGAGGATGTGTTAAAATCCTTAAAAAGTGCAAAAGATTATGTGGAATATGAAGTTAAATTTAACTCAAACAACAAATTACCTATAGGCATTTTTAAGTTAGCTTTGCCTCAAAGGTATTCGCAAAATTCTTTAGCAAGACATGTAATAGGGTATGTAGGAGAGAAAAAGATGGGTTTAGAAGATACTTTTAATGAAATTTTAAATAGCAAAAGGGAAGATAGCATTGCAGTGTTTACTGATGGGAATAATACTGATTATATAAAAGGGTTAGGAGTAAGGTTAAAAACTTCTGGAAAAGAAGTTTTGGGGGTAAAAACTACACTTGATTATCACATACAAAAGGCAGTAGAGAATGTTCTTGACAAGAATATGGTAGATGGAGCAGCAGTGGTATTAGATATAAAAACAGGTGATATACTTGCAATGGCAAGTAGGCCTAATTTTGACCAAAATAATATTCAAGCTTATTTAAATAGCTCTAACGAAGAATTTATAAACAAAGCTGTCTCAATGTATCCACCTGGCTCTATTTTTAAAATTGTAATAGCTGCTGCAGCCTTAGAATATAATAAAGTGAATTTACAGGATACTTTTTATTGCAGTGGTAGTTATGATATAAATGGAATAGTATTTCACGATTACAAAGGAGAAAGTCATGGAGTAATAAACATGGTAAAAGGTTTTGCAGTTTCCTGCAATACTACTTTTATAAAGATTGGGCAAATAACAGGGGCCAAAAATATTTTGGAGATGGCGAGAAAATTTGGAATAGAAAGTGATGATGGTCTGCCAATACCTGAGCGAATAGGGAGATTGCCTAAATTGTCTGATACTTATGGAGCAGGTATTGGGAATTTGTCAATAGGGCAAGGAGATGTGCTGATGACGCCTCTTCAAGCAGCTGATATCGCAGCGACAATAGCTAATAACGGTGTTAGGAATGTTCCACGTTTAGTGACTGCAATAATTGATGAAGAAGGGAAAGAAATTGAAAAATTGTCTCAGAAAAAGTCTTACAGGGTGATAAGCGAAAAAACAGCCATAATTTTAAAAGGAATGATGAGAGAAGTGGTTATTGACCCAGAAGGGACAGGGAAAAGGGCTGAGACTACGTATGGCAGTGCTGGTAAAACAGGTTCTGCTGAAGTCAGTAAAGAGCTAAATATATATCATGCTTGGTTTACAGGTTTTGTTCCTTTTGATAAACCTAAATATGCAATTTCGATTTTTGTAAAAAATGGAGATACTGGAGGAACTAAAGCTGCCCCTCTTTTCAAAGAAATAGCGGAGGAAATAATGAAATATTGATGTACGTGCACCATTTTAAATAAAACACATATAATAGATGTGTAATGTTGAAAAAAGGAGTGGCGGCAATGTGGGAAGTTGTTGCTGCAATTTTGGCATCAATTGTAAAGGAAATCTTAAATCTTGGTTACTTGACAAACACCAACTCTTTTCCCAATCCACTTACTCCAGAAGAGGAAAAAAATATTTAGAAGCTTATAGAAACGGTGATGAGGAAGCGAGGAATATTTTAATAGAGAGGAACTTGAGATTGGTAGCCCATGTAGTAAAAAAATACAGTGGAACTGGTAAAGATATAGACGACTTGATATCTATTGGAACAATAGGGCTTATAAAAGCAATTTCTACTTTTGATTCTTCAAAAGGTACTCATCTTGCCACATATGCAGCAAGATGTATAGAAAATGAGATACTTATGTCTATAAGAGCAGAAAAAAAGATGAAAGGGGAGGTTTTTTTACAGGATCCTATTGGTGTCGATAAAGAGGGCAATGAGATATCTTTAATGGATGTCCTCGGCACAGAAGAAGATGAAATATCAGAGCAAGTGGAGAAAAAACTTCAAATTAAAAAGTTGTACAGTAAAATGAACAGCGTTTTAAAAAATAGAGAACGGTTAATTATAGAAATGAGGTATGGTCTGTACAATGGGAAAGTGAGGACTCAAAGAGAAATAGCAAAGATGCTTGGTATATCTCGTTCCTATGTCTCAAGGATTGAAAAGAAGGCTTTAAATAAGCTTTTTAAAGAGCTTTCCATGTAAAACTGTTTGTATTGACAGTTTATTTTTTTTATTATATAATTTTAACAAAATGAGGTGAACATATGTATGAAAAGTTGATTCCTGATATGATAGTGGAAAATATTTATCAAATTGATTTGGATTTTTTAAAAGAAAAAGGAATTACTAGTCTTGTCTTAGATATTGACAACACATTGGTACCTCAAAAATCAAAATTTCCTGATAAACAAACTATCGAATGGTTGGAAAAAATGAAAGAAGAAGGATTTAAAATTTGCCTCATTTCAAATAACACTAAAAGAAGAGTGAATGAATTTAAAGAAAAAGTTGGTGTACCTGGAATAGCTTGGGCTATTAAACCAAGAAAAGGAGCTTTTAAAAAGGCTTTAAAGATTTTAGATGCTAAGCCTAATGAGACTGCTTTGATAGGAGACCAAATATTTACTGATATTTTTGGGGGAAAAAGAGCAGGCTTATATACTATTTTAGTAAAGCCTTTATCGAAAGAGGAATTAGGATGGACTAAGCTTATGAGAAGGGCGGAAAGACATGTACTTAAAAGGATTGAGGAATATGAAAATTAATGCAAATACTAAACTGTATGGTCTTATAGGCCATCCTGTAGAACATAGTTTATCACCTTTAATACATAACTATGCTTTTAAATCTCTAAACTTAAATTGTGTCTACACTGTTTTTGATGTTTTGCCGGAAAAGCTTGAAGAAGCAGTAAAAGGAGTAAAAGCTTTAGGAATAAGAGGAGTTAATGTAACTGTACCTCATAAAGAGAAAATAATTAAATACCTAGATGTGGTCTCAGAAGAAGCATTAAAAATTGGCGCAGTCAATACTGTAGTTAATGAAGGAGGAATATTAAAAGGATATAATACAGATGTCTATGGCTTTATAGACTCATTAACAGAAGTAGGAGAAAAAATTGAAGGGAGGAAAGCTGTTGTTTTAGGAGCTGGTGGGGCTTCTAAGGCAGTTTGTGTCGCTCTTGCTCTAAAAGGAATAGATTCGATAATAATTGCCAATAGAAGTGTTGAAAGAGCAAAAGATTTGTCAGAATATATTAAAAGGGAATTTAAGATTCAGTGCGATTACTGCAGTATAAATGAAGTAAAAGAACTACCAGAAATAGATATACTTGTTAATACTACAAGCGTAGGAATGTATCCAAATACAGAAGATTCTCCTGCTGATGAAAAAGTGGTTTTGAAAGCTAAATTTGTATATGACCTTATTTACAATCCTTTTGAAACTGCTCTTTTAAAACATGCGAAAAAGAATGGAATAAAGTATTCTAATGGACTTTTTATGCTACTTAATCAAGCTAATTATTCTTTCAAGTTGTGGACAGGGGAATTTTTCGACAAAAATTTGGTATACATGTATTTAAAAGAAGGAATTACGCATAATTTGTAGAATATTTTATAAAGAGTAGATGAAGTGAGGCTATATGCGGGCACTTTATGCCTCACGGATACAGTGGTGCAACCGGCTTATGTCGGCTTTATTATTTTTGGAGGTATATTTTATGGCCAAAAAAAAGCTAGGAGAGCTTTTAGTTGAGGTAGGGCTTATAACAGAAGAACAACTAAAGCACGCAATAGAAGTTCAGAGCAAAACAGGAGAAAAGTTAGGAAAAGTTCTCATTAAATTGGGGTATGTTACAGAAAGCCAAATACTAGAGGCTTTAGAATTTCAATTAGGTATTCCACATGTAGATTTGCAAAAATACTATATTGACCCAGATGTGGCAAAATTAATTCCAGAAGCTGTTGCTAAAAGACATACTATTATTCCTATAAAAAAAGATGAAGATGGTATATTGGTAGCAATGGCAGATCCTCTGAATATTTTTGCACTAGATGATGTGAGAATCATTACGAAACAAAATGTAAAGCCTTTAATTGCTTCTGAAGGAAGCATCTTAAAAGCCATAGATAGAATTTACGGAAGAGAACAGGCAGAAAAAGCAGTACAGGATTTTAAAAAGGAGTTTCAAAGTGAAAGTCAAGAAGAGCTGCCAGATGAGATTCTTGAAGAAGTACAAAACGCGCCTGCTGTACGCTTTGTAAATTCTATAATTGAGCAGGCAATAAAAAATAGGGCTTCAGATATTCACATTGAACCTACTGAAAAAGACCTTAGAATTCGATTTAGGATAGATGGACAATTAACAGAAGCTATGAGGACTATAAAAAGTACCCATGCCCCTGTTGTGACAAGAGTAAAAATTATGGCTAATATGAACATCGCTGAAAGAAGACTTCCTCAAGATGGCAGATTTGATTTTACTACAGGTGGTAAAAATATTGACATAAGAGTTTCTTCGTTGCCCACTGTTTTTGGAGAGAAATTGGTATTGAGGCTTTTAGACAAGGAAAATTTTATAATGACAAAGGAGCAATTAGGTTTTGAAGAAGAGGATCTGGTGCTCTTTGATAAACTTATCAAAAGGCCTAATGGCATTGTGCTTTTGACTGGTCCTACAGGTAGTGGGAAAACCACCACTCTTTATGCAATGCTGAGAGAGCTTAACAAACCCAATGTTAATATAATAACTGTTGAGGACCCTGTTGAGTATTCCCTTGAGGGAATAAACCAAGTACAAGTTAATGAAAAGGCAGGCCTTACCTTTGCGACTGCTCTTAGGTCAATTTTGAGGCAAGACCCTGATATAATTATGATTGGAGAAATTAGAGATACTGAAACTGCTGAGATAGCTATTCGCTCTGCCATAACAGGGCACTTAGTCCTTTCCACTTTGCATACAAATGATGCGGCGGGAGCGGTGACTAGGCTTATAGATATGGGTATAGAGCCTTATCTTGTGTCTTCTTCTGTAGTAGGGGTCATTGCTCAGAGATTGGCGAGAAAAATATGTGATAACTGTAGAATTTCTTATAAAGCTTCCAAAGGCGAAAAAGAGCTATTGGGAATTTCAGAAAATGAAGACATTACTTTATACAAGGGGAGAGGGTGCCCTGTTTGTAATAAAACAGGCTATAGAGGAAGAATTCCTATATATGAGATAATGACTGTTACTTCTGATATTAGAGAGCTTATAAATGCTAAGGTTTCCTCTGATGTTATTGGAGCTCAGGCTGTAAAAAATGGCATGAAAACTTTACGAGAAAGTGCTAAAAGACTTGTATTACAAGGAAAAACTACAATTGATGAAATGATAAGACTAACTTACGAGGAATGAGGGATATGGATACAAAGGAACTTTTAAAATTAGTAGTTGAAAGAAAAGCTTCAGACTTGCATATAACGGTTGGAGTACCTCCAGTTCTTAGAATTAATGGCTATTTAGAAAGATTAGAAGGGGAGCCTTTTACCCCTGGGCAGACTGAAGAAATAGTTAAGGATTTATTGACAAGTGAGCAATTGAAAAAGTTAGAACAAAATGGAGATATTGATTTGTCCTATTCAGTTACAGGAGTAGGAAGGTTTAGAATAAATGTATACAAACAAAGGGGAAGTTATAGCCTTGCAATAAGGTCTGTAGCTTTGAGAATACCTACAATAGAGGAATTGGGACTTCCTCCAATACTTAAAGACTTAGCTTTAAAGGCAAGAGGGCTTATATTGGTAACAGGACCTACTGGCAGTGGTAAATCTACTACACTGGCTGCGATGGTGGATTGGATAAACTCTAAAAGGACTTGTCATATTCTCACATTGGAAGACCCTATAGAATATTTACATAAACACAACAAAAGCATAGTAAATCAAAGAGAGATTGGGCATGATGCGGCATCTTACGCTTCAGCTTTAAGGGCTGCTTTAAGGGAGGACCCGGATGTTATATTAGTGGGAGAGATGAGGGATTTAGAAACCATCCAAATTGCTATAACTGCTGCTGAGACAGGCCATCTTGTTTTGTCCACTCTTCACACAATAGGAGCCGTTAAGACGATCGATAGGATTATTGATGTTTTTCCTCACCATCAGCAGCAGCAGATAAAAATTCAGCTTTCAAATGTTTTAGAGGGAATTATTTCTCAACAGCTTATACCTAAAAAGGACAACAGTGGCAGAGTAGTTGCGACAGAAGTGATGATTGCTACTCCTGCTATAAGAAATCTCATAAGAGAAGGGAAGACTTTCCAGATACAGTCGGCAGTTCAAACAGGTAGCAAGTTTGGAATGATGACAATGGATATGTCTATTTTACATCTGTTAAAAAGAGGAGTTATTTCTTTGGAGGATGCATTGACCTATTGTGTGGACCAAGAGAATTTTTCTCGCATGATATAGAGGTGATTATATGCCGTTGTATGCATATAGGGCAAGGGATATGGGAGGAAATCTCGTTACAGGGACTTTGGAAGTTGATTCAAAGGCTCAGTGCATTGATGTTTTAAAGCAAAAAAATTATTATATAATTGACATAAAAGAAGAAGTTGTAAAACAGGACATATTAGATTTTGGCTCTTTTAAAAAGGTAAAGATAAAAGATATTGCTGTTTTTTGTAGACAATTTGCTACTTTAATAAATGCAGGTATACCCATCGTGACGGCTTTGGCCACTATTAAGGAGCAAGTGGAGAATAAAAGGCTAAAAAGAGCTATAAGCGAAGTTTATGAGGAAGTTCAAAAGGGAAGGACTTTGTCTGATGCAATGAAAAAATACGGAGACGTTTTTCCTATGCTTCTTTATAACATGGTGGAAGTAGGGGAAGTGAGCGGAACTTTGGATAAAGTTATGAATGAAATGGCAGACCACTATGAAAAAGAAAATGACCTCAATCAAAAGGTAAAATCTGCCTTGACTTATCCTGCCATTGTTTTTTTGTTGCTGTATTGGTTGTTATTTTTCTTTTGACAAATGTTTTACCTATTTTTGTAGGGATGTTTAAAAACGCTGGAATCCAGTTGCCTCTTCCCACTCGAATACTTATTGCTATAAGCAGTTCTATATCTCAATATTGGTACTTTTACACAGGAGTAATTTTGGTGATTTCTTATTCGATTTCGAGTTTTTTGAAGACACCTGAAGGAAGGCGCACTTATGACAGAATGCTTTTAAACATGCCAATCTTTGGCCCTCTAAACAAAAAGATTTTAATTTCCAGGTTTACAAGGACTTTAGGAACATTGATAAGTGCTGGTGTACCGCTTATGAAGGCAATGGAAGTAGTAGAAAAAGTTATGGGTAATACAGTAGTAGCAGAGGGACTTAAAAAAGCGCAAGAAGATATAAAAAAAGGCTTACCACTTTCAGAACCTTTAAAAAGAATTGGCATTTTCCCGCCAATGGTAATTCAGATGATAAGTATTGGTGAAAGTTCAGGTTCATTGGACAGTATCTTGAATAAAACTGCAGATTTTTATGATGGAGAAGTGGATACAGCTGTGTCACAAATGACTACTCTTCTAGAGCCATTAATAATTGTTATGCTGGCGACAGTGGTAGGATTTATAGTTATTTCAATTGTCATGCCGCTGTTCCAATTATACAATTTCATAGGTCAGTGATATTGGGAAAGGGGGTGAAAAAGGATGGAATGGTTTGTAAAAGCATTAAACAAGGATGAGAGAGGTTTTACACTAATTGAATTAATTGTTGTCATTGCAATTTTAGGGATACTGGCAGCCATTGCAGTGCCTCAATTTACAGGGACATTAACTAGTTCTAAAGAAAAAGCTGATAAGGCTTCAGCACAAATTATAGCAGATGCAGCAGCAAGATGGATTGTGGATAAGGGTAGTGATGATAATATCCCTACAGTGGATCAATTATACAATGAACATTATTTAGCTGATAATTACATACCTCAATCTGGCGGAAGCAAATTTGTAATTACTCTTGATAAAAATAATCATAAAGTTCAAGTGTCTATTGATGATAATGGAGCAATTTTAGCTACTGCTCCATATGAAATAATTAAATAATCCAGGGCACATTTTTGTGCCCTCCTTAATATTTTTTTAGGAGGTCATTATGGAGATACTACTTTACATACTGATATTTTTATTCGGCACAATTATAGGAAGTTTTTTAAATGTGGTCATACACAGAGTGCCAAGAAAAGAGTCAATAGTCTATCCTCCTTCTCATTGCCCTAAATGTGGACATGAATTAAAAACTATTGATTTAATACCTATATTGAGTTATATTCTACTTAAAGGAAGATGTAGGTATTGTGGAGAAAAGATTTCAGCAAGGTATCCTGTTGTTGAAGCATTGACTGGAATTGTGTTTTTGATAATTTACTATAAATTTGGTTTAGATTTTAAAGCTTTTTCTTACATGTTTTTAGCTTCTATATTGATTTCAATAAGTTTTATTGATATGGAACACAAAATAGTGCCAAATAAAATAATTATTGCAGGATTTGTAGGTGCTATAATCTTTCGATTGTTAATGTACAATTATGGATTTTTGGATTATGTATTGGGCTTAATTTTAGGTGGAGGAATTCTCCTTCTCATCTCTTTAATTTCTGGAGGAGAGATGGGAGGAGGAGACATAAAACTTATGGCGTTAATTGGATTTTTTATAGGATGGAAGCTTACAATTTTAGTGCTTTTCCTTTCTGTAATCATTGGAGCATTGGGAGGAGCTATATTAGTAGCTTTGAAAATTAAAGGGAGAAAAGATTACATTCCTTTTGCACCCCACATTTCCATTGCATGGTTTATTTCAATTTTGTATGGGTATGAGATTCTTAACTATTATATAAAATTCATAAGAGGTTAAGCTTATGAAAAGAGAGGAAGGATTAACTTTAATAGAGCTTGTAACGGTTTTGGCAATTTTCACAGTTATAGTTCTTATAGTTATTCCTTCGACTGACTTTTTTGATGCGACAAGGTCAAATGTAAGACTTACTCTTATAGCTCATGAAGTTGTGAAGGATTTAAAATATATTCAGCACAAAAGTATTTTCGAAAGAGAAAATTTATATTTTGAAATCAAACCCGATAAGACTGGTTATTACATAAATAGATATGAGGACGATAAAAATATTAAGACAAAAGATTTGCCTAAAGGAATTATAATAGAGAAAAATATACAAAAAGAAATAAGGTTTAATCAGATGGGGGTTCCATCTACTGGAGGTTGTACAATAACTTTAAAAAATAACAAAAAAGAAATTTATATAACTGTGCTTCCTGCTACAGGGCGTATTATGATAAAGGGGAATTATTAGGAGTGATTTTATGAAGATTTTAAAGGATAATAAAGGCATGACTTTAATAGAGGTACTTGTCTCAATAGCTATATTTGCAATAGTGGCAATACCTCTTTTGGGTATTTTTAGTCAATCTGCTATAACTTCTGCTAACTCTAAGATAAAGACAAAAGAAGCTACAATTGCGCAGACAATTGCAGAAAACATAAAGGCGGGAATTGTAAAAGACAAGGCAGACCTTGCCAAAGTAGTAACTGACTTTGAAAAAGAAGGCTTTATAGCTTATGTAGAACAGCAAACCTCTACAGGGGAAGTTTCTCAGTATCAAATAAAAGTAGGAAAAATTGGTTCAAACACTCCTATGTATACCCTTTATATTATGGCGCCTGCAACGGAAATTACTTCTTATGTTCCTGTAGAAATACCTTCTGAGGAAGACCCAAGTGGAAGCGGTAGCAGTAGTAATGATGTAATAAAGCATGTAGTGGACCTGATAACAATAGTGATAATTGCTACATGGACTGCTTTATTTTTAGTTTTTGTGGTAATCACATTGGGTTGGAATGAGGTTACCAAAACAAAAATTTTCACTATAGCAGATACTATTGTTAACATGATAAAACAGGGAGTTACTAGTTTAAAAGCAATAGGGACAAAAGCTTCAGAAATTACTGGCGTTAAGGTTCCATGGTGGTTAAAATGGTGGTGAGAAAAGAAGAAGGATTTACCCTCATCGAACTTATCGTAACATTGGCAATACTCGGAGTGGTAATAGGAGTTTACTCTTCTTTATATTATTCGGGCTTTAAATCCTTCATAAGCACTGAAAACAGTGTAGATGTAGAGCAAAATGTCAGGTTTGCTATGAATTATATCATATCTTTATTAGAAAAAGGCCCTTCTGAAGTCATTATTATTGATAATGGCCATGGCTTATTGATGAAAGATGTGAATAATCGTGATGAGATTACAATAAAGCTAGACAACAAAAAACATGCTTTGTATATTAATGACAATGTAGGTCACGAATTAGCTGTAAAGATTTACGGATTTAATATAATTCAAAAAAATGGCAACATGATAAATATTGAAATAATTGGACAAAGTGATGATAACGGCTCAAACAGATTTTCTCTTTCTACAGACGTTTTTTTAAGAAAGAGTGGTATAAATGTTCAATGAGAGAGGTTCTGCTTTAATTTTTACTTTAATGGTAATTTTGATTCTCACAGTTTTAGCTGTAGCAATTTTAGAAGTAACTGTTACCAATTACAAAATTTCTCATGCTTATGCAAACTCTATCTCAGCTACTTATGCAGCAGAAGCTGGCCTTGAACGAGTAAAAAATGAATTTAACATAGCTTTGTTAGATGCTTATCAAGGAAAAGGGAAAGGAAAAGGGAAAGGTGAATTTTGGATAAATGTAGTTGAAAATAAAAATACAACTAAAATTCAGTATAAACAAGATGCCAAAAATTTATTAAAGGAGTCATTTGGACTTGACATCCCAATAGGGGAGTGGATTTCACTGGGTGATTCAGGACAAGAGTATAAAATTGACAGTATAGAAATGGTTCCTCCTTCAATTGAAGCTTTTGAAAATGAAGGAGCTCAAGTTTTAACCTATAAAGTACGTGCATGGACGGAAGGTAGGATGAACAAAATCGTACGTTACGGTTATGCGGAGATTACATTTAATATTAATGTAAATATTACGAAGATGGGTTCTGATAAGAGTGCGAATTATAAGGTGATTCTTAGTGGTAATACATCACAGTCTCCACCTATAGTAGATAAATGGACAATTGATTCAATTCCACAAACACAATAAAAATAAGGAGAGGGTTTTTATGCATCTTAAAAATTACATGGAAGACGCTGTTGACCAAATGATGGATAAGGTTTTGAAAGATTTAGACGTTTGTAAATGCGACAGATGTAGAATGGACATAAAAGCTTTAGCACTTAACAATTTACCTCCAAAATATGTTGTATCAGAAGAAGGAGAACTATATGTAAAGACAAATGAGTTAGTCAGGCAATTTGAGGTAGACATAATAAAAGCTATAACAATGGCTGCTATTAAAGTGAATAACAATAAGCGCCATTAGGAGGTAAAAAATGCTTGGAATTGAAATAGGGAATTTTAATACAAAATTATTAGTTGGAGAAAAAAAGAATAAATTCTTTGGTAAAAGGTTAATGATAAATACGCCTTCTAATGTGATAACTAATGGTAAAATTATTGATATAAATTCATTGGCAGATGTAATTAATGAGACTTTGAAAAGGAACAATATCAAAGAAAAACAAGTGTGTTTTACTATTTCCAGCTCAAATAATATAATAAGGGATTTAGAATTGCCACTAATGAAAGAAGAGGAAGTCGAAAAGGCCTTATACTATGAGATTGAGCAATACATTCCTGATTATGAAAATTATGTAATAGATTATAGATATTTACCTAATATTGCGGAGAAAGATAAAATGATTAGAGTACTGATTGCCTCTTCTCCTAAGGATATAATAGAAAAATATGTTAAATTAGCAGAGATGTTAAAATTAAAATTAGAAGCCATTGATATTTATAGCAATTCAATTTATAAAGCTTGTAAAAAGGTGAATTTAGCTGAAGGAATAGTGTCAGTTGTAGATATAGGGGCAGTTGTTACCAATGTGACGGTGATTGATAACGGAAATTACATTTTTAGTAGGAGCATAGAGTTTGGTGGAAATAAAATTACACAAATAATTGCGAATGCCTTTAATATAGATTTTCAAGCAGCAGAAGAATATAAAAGGGCAAAAAAATTTATTGGAGAAGAAAACTATAAGGATATAGAAGATACTATACTTTTATCCTTTTCGGAAGTGTTTCAACAGCTAAGCAGAATATTTGATTTTTATTATGCCACATATCATAAAAATATACAAAAAATTATCATGTTAGGTGGTACTTCTAAACTTTTAGGATTGAGAGAATACGTGGAAGATTATTTTAGGATACCTACTTTTGTGATAGAAACAGAAGATTATTTATACTTTTTACCTGTTTATGGATGCCTTTTAAGGGGGGAATAGGTTGAAGGATATAAACCTCATACCAGCTGAACTAAAGGAACAAAAAATGCGAAGAAAAAAACAAATATCCCGTCTTTTTTTTGTGTTTGTTTTAATCACCGTTATTTTTGCCTTAATAGCTTTTCCACTGGTATATATCAATAAATTGTATCAAGACTTAAAATACGCAGATAATGAATTAGGTAAATTTAAAGACATTTCTCAGTTGCAGCAAAATGTAAAAGATTTATCCGCTTATATAGAAAAGAAGAAAAGCTTAATAGAAAAATTGAAAAAGCAAAAAGTGGATGCAGTAGGTATATTGCAAAATTTAGCCTCAAATATACCTGAAAAAGTATCTATTGATTCTTTGAAATATGAGAAAAATATTTTGGAAATAGATGGACAAGCACTTTCAGAATCTGATATAGCAGCTTTTATGCTTAACCTAAGAAGTATAAGTTATGTAGAAGATGTGAAAGTGATATCGGTGGATTTGACAGATAAAGGCCTTCTAAAATATGTTTTACAAGTAAAAATCAAGGTGGTATCATAGATGAAGCTTACAAGAAGAGAAAGAGTATTAATTTACTTTGCTGTCATACTCGGATTTTTTGCACTTTATTATCAATATTATTTAACTCCCAAAATTTTAGAAATACGAAATTTATCTATTGAATTAAAAAATAAAAGACAAATTTTAGAACAAGTAACTGCTTTAAACAATAAAAATTTAAGAGAAGGTTTAGACAAGCAACAAACTCAACTAAAGGAATTAAGCATGATTTTACCAGAAGAAAGGGATATAGAAATTTTTCTTTTTAATTTACAACAAATGGTCAATGATACAGGTGTAAAGACAAAAAGCTTAACTTTTGAAAACCAAGATCAAAGTCAAAAAGAAACTAGTAATGTGAAAAAAGAAGATTTTGTGACAATACCCGTAAATATTACTGTTTCAGGTAATTACGATGAGATTATAGCTTTTCTAAATGAAATACAAAATTCTAAGAGACTTTGTAACATTCAAAGTTTCTCTATTGAAAAAGACCAAAATCAGCACAACCTTCTTTTGACTCTACAGATCTTTATTTATTCAATGAAAGACAGTGGTGGTACTTCAATACCGACAGATTTTTTAAAAGGTAAAAGTGACCCTTTCAAGTCTCTGTATGATGATACCAGAAGTGAACAATCAAATAATGTAGAACAGCCTTCTGCTTCTCAATCTCCTCAAAACATAGATGTGAATAAGGTAATAACTGATACTATAGAAAAAGTTTTAAAAGAGAAAATATCTTCATTGCCTTAGGGAGGAAATATTCATGAAAAACATCGTTTTAACGGGTTTTATGGCTACCGGGAAAACTACTGTTGGCAAAAAAGTAGCTACCACTATGTCCTTTGGTTTTATAGATACTGATAAAATGATCGAAAAAATGGCAAATATGACTGTTTCAGAGATTTTTGAAAAATATGGAGAAGACTTTTTTAGGAGATTAGAAAAAGCAGCGGTTATAAAAGCAGCTCGATTAAAAAATTTTGTGATTGCTACAGGAGGGGGTGTTGTATTAAACCCTTCAAATATTGTACAATTAAGAAAAAATGGAGTTGTAATTTGCTTTACAGCGAGGCCAGAAATTATATTGAGGAATATAGGAAAGAATAAAGACAGGCCTCTTCTTATGGTGGATAATCCAGAAGAAAAAATAAGACAGCTTCTAAGAGAAAGAGAGCCTTTTTATAGGTTTGCCGACTACACTATTGATGTATCCGATATGACAATAGATGAAGTAGCAGAGGAAGTTATAAAGGCTTACATCAGACTTAAGAAAGGATGAGGGGATTGACGATAAAATTTGGACCTTCTGGGAATTCCGACAGTTTTTACAAAGAAGGGCATAAGTCTTCTCTAGAGATGCCTGAATGGCTTTATAACATGGGGCTTGATGCGTATGAATATTCTTTTTCAAGGGGAATAAAAATTAGCGAAAAGATGGCGAAAGAGGTTAAGGAAAACGCACAAAAATTCAACATAACTATTACTGTTCATGCTCCTTATTACATAAACTTAGCTACTACTGATAAAACCAAAATGGAGAATTCTAAAAGATACTTAATAGATAGTTTAATTGCGGGAAAATGGATGGGGGCAAAAAGGGTAACTTTTCATCCCGGCTCTGCGACTGAAGGGACGAGAAAAGAGGCTTTAGAGAGAGCAAAAAAAGTTTTAAATGAAATTTTAAAAGAGATGGAGGACAAAGGACTTACTGACGTAACCATATGTCCAGAGACAATGGGAAAGAAAAACCAATTGGGTACTTTAGAAGAAGTATTGGAGCTGTGCAATGTGGATAAGAGAATTATTCCCACTATAGACTTTGCCCATTTACATGCAAGAGATAATGGAAGGTTTAAGTCTATAGAAGATTATGCAGAGGTTTTGGATATTATTGAAAGGTATTTGGGAAAAGAAAGGGCGAAAAAGATACACGTCCATTTTAGCAGAATTGAATACACAGAGCAGGGAGAAAAAAGGCATTGGACACTGAAAGACACTCAATACGGGCCAGAATTTGAGCCTTTGGCACAGCTTTTCTATGAAAGAAAGATGGAGCCTATTGTCATATGTGAATCGAGAGGAACTATGGCAGAAGATGCTTTAAAACTAAAAGAGATATATCTAAATATTGCAAAAAGGATGTCGAAAGTATGAAAATTGTAGTAAAAGTTGGTACAAGCACTTTGACATATGAAAATGGTAAATTGAATTTAGAAATAATGGAGAAGTTAGTAAGGCAAATTGCTAATTTATTAAACAGAGGAGAGGAAGTAGTATTAGTAACCTCTGGGGCAATTGGGGCGGGAATGGGAAAATTAAATTTAAAGGAAAAACCTAAAACCATTCCAGAAAAGCAATCCCTAGCGGCTATAGGGCAAGGGCTTTTAATTGAGATTTATGAAAAGTTTTTTAATGAATATGGCAAAATTACTGCGCAAGTTCTTTTGACTAAGGAAGATTTTAGCGATAGAAGAAGGTATTTAAATGTCAGTTATACCTTGTCAAACCTGCTCAAATGGGGCGTTGTGCCAATAATAAATGAGAATGATACAGTAACTGTTGATGAAATCAAAATTGGAGACAATGACACTTTAGCGGCGCTGCTTGCTAGTTTAGTTGAGGCTGACCTTTTGATAATTTTGACTGACATTGATGGACTTTATAATAAAGACCCTCGAATTTATAAAGAGGCAAAAATTATAGAAATCGTAGAAGAGTTTTCAGATGAATTGTTTAAAATTGCGGGTAGTGCTGGGACAAAAAGAGGAACTGGGGGAATGTATACAAAGATTCAGGCAGCAAAGATATGTTGGAATTCAGGAGTTAAGATGATTATAGCGAATGGGAAAATTGACAATGTATTAAATAGGATAGCAAATGGCGAAAAAATTGGCACTACATTTTTGCCTATGAAAAACCCGATAAATAGCAGGAAAATTTGGATTGCTTTTAATGCGAAAGTGAACGGATTTCTTTTTATTGATGAAGGAGCAGCGAAAGCTATTATAAAGCATGGGAAAAGTCTATTACCAAGTGGAGTTGTAAAAACTGAAGGGGATTATGATGTAGGAGACTGTGTTGCAGTGGTTGACCATCAAGAAAAAGAGATTGCCAGAGGACTTATTAATTATTCTTCAGAAGAAGTTGAAAAGATAAAAGGTTGTAAAACTCATGAAATAGAAAAGGTATTAGGTTATAAATATTATGATGAAGTAATCCATAGGAACAATCTTGTAATACTTGAAAGAGGTGAGAAGTATGGAAGTTGAAGTAAAGGCGAAACAGGCAAAAGCTGCGGCAAGAAGAATGGCTGTGTTGGATGAAAATACAAAGAATTTAGCTTTGAATCACATGGCAGATGCTTTAATAAAAGATATTGGAAAAATACTTGAGGCTAATAAAAAGGATGTTGTGGAGGCTGAAAAAAGGAATATAAAAGCTTCTCTCATAGATAGACTAAAACTTGATGAAAAAAGAGTCGAAGTTATGGCAAAAGGATTAAGAGAGATTTCTGCTCTTCCTGACCCTGTAGGAAGTATAGAAAAGATGTGGAAGAGGCCAAATGGACTTCAAATTGGCAAAATGAGAGTGCCAATTGGAGTAATAGGTATAATTTATGAATCTCGCCCGAATGTGACAGCTGATGCGGCAGGCCTATGTTTAAAGTCGGGGAATGCGGTGATTTTAAGGGGAGGAAGTGATGCGATCAATTCCAATATAGCAATTTCTTCTATTCTTGCTGAAGCTGCCTATGAGGCTGGTATTCCTGAAGGGGCAATACAGCTTATAGAAAATACCGATAGAGAAGAAGTAAACCGTATGATGAAGTTAAATGGTCTAATTGACCTCATTATTCCTCGAGGGGGAGCAAGTCTTATAAAAAATGTCATTGAAAATTCTACAGTGCCTGTAATAGAGACAGGAGTAGGCAATTGCCATATTTTTGTAGATGAGACTGCCAAGTTTAATATGGCAAAAGACATCATTGTGAATGCAAAAGTACAAAGGCCAGGGGTATGTAATGCAGTAGAGACAGTTTTGGTTCACAAATCTATTGCAAAAGAATTTTTGCCTTTAATGGTAGAAGAATTGACTTCTTTGGGAGTAGAAATAAGAGGGTGTCAAATTACAAAAGAAATATGTCCTCAAGTTAAAGATGCTACAGATAAGGATTGGGAAACGGAATATTTAGACCTTATACTGGCTGTAAAAGTTGTAGATAGCATAGAAGAAGCCTTAGATCATATTTCAAAGTATTCGACAGGCCATTCGGAAAGCATTATTACAGAAAATTATGAAAATGCCATGATGTTTTTAAAATCAGTAGATTCGGCTGCTGTATATGTAAATGCTTCTACTCGCTTTACAGATGGAGGAGAATTTGGTTTTGGGGCAGAGATAGGAATAAGTACACAAAAAATGCATGCGAGAGGGCCAATGGGACTTAAAGAACTTACCACCTACAAATATGTAATTTTAGGTAGTGGACAAATAAGGAAATAAGGTGTATTATAGTAAAGTGAGGTGAGATTATGAAAAGAGTTTTGATAATTCATGGCCCTAATGTAAATCTGACAGGTAAAAGAGAAAAAGAGGTATATGGAGATATAAATTACGAAGAAATAAATAATCTGATAAAAAGAGAGGCTGCAAAATTAGATATAGCTGTCAAGATTCAGCAATCTAATAGTGAAGGAGAAATAATTAACCTTATCCATTCTGCAGAAAACAATTTCGATGCTATAATTATAAATCCGGCAGCTTACACTCATTACAGTTTAGCTATTATGGATGCTATTGCAGCTGTGTCAGTTCCAGTAATAGAAGTTCATATTTCAAATATTTTTGGAAGGGAGGATTACAGAAAGACCTCTGTTACTGCATCTAAGTGTAAAGGTGTGATAACGGGGTTTGGACCTTATAGTTATGTCCTTGCCCTCAATGCAGTTAAGTTTTTAGAGGATTCAATTGGGGGGTAAAATCATGAATAAAAGGTTACAAAATTTGAGAGAATTGATGAAAGAAAAAGACATAGAAGCGTTTGTTATTTATAAATTTGTCAATGTTACATATATTACTGGCTTTACTGGAGATGACAGCGTAGCTCTTGTGACCCACGATAAAGCTATTTTTATTACAGATGGAAGATATACTGAGCAAGCACAAAAAGAAGTTAAAGATTTTGAAGTTATCGAGCACAAAACTGGCATAAAAGAAGTTTTAAAAGAATACATTAAAACATTGGAGATAAAGAAACTAGCCTTTGAAGAAAATATTTCTTATGGACAGTATAGGGAATTAAAAGAGCTCTTAGGGATTGAGCTAATACCACAGGCTAATTTGGTAGAGACTTTGAGAATGGTAAAAGATGAGGAAGAAATAGAAAACATAAAAAAAGCACAAAATATTACTGATAGGGCTTTTGAGCATCTGTTAAAATTCATTAAAGTAGGAATGACAGAAAAAGAAGTAGCATTAGAATTAGAGTATTTTATGAAGAAACAAGGAGCAGAAGACCTATCTTTTGATACGATTGTAGCATCAGGTAAAAGGTCTTCTCTTCCTCATGGAAAAGCTTCTGAAAAAGTGATAGAAAAAGGTGATTTTGTCACAATAGATTTTGGATGTAAAGTAGGTGGCTATTGTTCTGATATGACAAGAACAATAGTGATGGGGAAAGCCAGTGAAAAGCAAAAAGAGATATATAACATAGTTTTAGAAGCCCAGCAAAAAGCGATAGATAATATAAGAGCAGGTGTCACTTCTAAAGAGGCGGATTTGTTAGCAAGGTCTGTTATTGAAGAAAAAGGTTATGGACAGTATTTTAGTCACTCTTTAGGACATGGAGTAGGACTTGAAGTTCATGAGGCGCCGAGCTTGTCTTTCAAAAAAGAAGAAATTTTAAAAGAAAGGGCAATTGTTACAGTAGAACCAGGTATATATATTCCCGATTTTGGTGGCGTAAGAATCGAAGATATGGTATTATTAAAAGAAGATGGTGTTATAAATTTAACTAAATCACCGAAATATTTAATTGAATTAAACTAAAGCGATGGAGGGATTTTTTTGATAGCAGCGGGTGATTTCAGAAAAGGAGTAACTATTGAGGTTGACGGGCAGGTTTTTACAGTTGTGGATTTTATGCATGTTAAACCAGGAAAAGGTGCAGCTTTCGTGAGGACAAAACTTAAAAATGTCATGACAGGAGCTGTAATAGAGAAAACTTTCAGCCCAACAGAAAAGTTTGAAGAAGCAGTTATAGAAAGAAGAGAAATGCAGTATTTGTACAATGATGGAGAACTTTATTATTTTATGGACACAGAAACTTATGAGCAAATTCCTTTAAATTATGATAAAGTTGAGGACGCAATTAAATACATAAAAGAAAATATGATTGTTACAGTAAAGTTCTATAAAGGCGAAGCCTTTTCCGTTGAGCCCCCTACTTTTGTTGAACTGGAAGTTGTAGAAACGGAGCCTGGATTTAGAGGAGATACTGCAACAGGGGGTTCTAAGCCGGCAACTGTAGAAACTGGTGCTGTCATCCAAGTCCCATTGTTTATAAACGTTGGAGACAAAATAAGAATTGACACTCGAACCGGAGAATATTTAGAGAGGGTATAAACGCAGCAATTTGTCAAATACTATTTTGTAAAGGAGGGTATGTGGAATATGGAATACTTAAATGAAAGGGTTTCCTACTTAAGAGGGTTAGCAGACGGCTTAGGGATAGATGACAGCACAAAAGAAGGTAAAATAATTTTGGCAATTTTAGATACTTTAGAGGATTTTGCAGATGCTATAAATGAGCTGGAAGCTTCCCATTCCGAATTAGATGATTATGTGGGAGAAATAGATGAAGACCTTTCTGAAATTGAAAACCACATATATGGCGATGAGGACTATGAGGATGAGGATGACGACTATGACTATGATTATGACGATGATGAGGAATATGAGGATGAAGACGAGGATTATGAAGAGTATGTAGAGGTAGAATGTCCTAATTGCCATATGTTGATGAGTGTGGAAGAAGAGCTTCTAGAAGATGAAGATGCTGAGTTGGTATGTCCTCATTGCAATGAAACCCTAAAAGTAAAAAATTTGAAAATTGTAGATGATGATGAAGATTAATAAAAAAATGCCCACTAACTAAAAGTTAGTGGGCATTTTTTTATTCATAAATATTTAGCCTTATAAATATAATTTTACAAGGGGAGGGACAGGTATATGAACACAAGAAAAAATTTTGAGGAAGTACTTTATGCTCTTCCTCCGTCAGTAAGAGAGGTAATTACAAAAATTCCTGATGACCTGTTGCAAGAAGTAGAAGAAATACGTCTTAGAGTAAATAGACCTCTCACAGTTTATTTAAAAAATGAAGAAAAGTTTGTGTCAAAAGAAGGGACTATTTCTTTTTCACCTTCTTTGGCCTATATTGTTACTTCTGAAGATTGTGAAAAAGCTCTTCAATTAATATCTAAATCTTCTCTTTATGCTTTTGAAGAAGAAATAAGAAATGGATATATTACTTTAAAAGGTGGTTACAGAGTAGGTATAGTTGGAAAATGTGTGTTAGAAAATGGTTATATAAAGACTTTAAAGAATATTTCTGGATACAATTATCGAATATCAAAAGAGATAATAGGAGTGGCAGAGGAAATATTAAAATATTTAATTACTCCTTCTAAAGACGTATATAACATTTTAATAATATCACCTCCTCAATGTGGCAAAACAACTCTCTTAAGAGATATTACAAGATGGATAAGTAATGGAATAGATTTTTTGGGATTTAAAGGTAAAAAAGTAGGCGCAGTAGATGAGAGGTCAGAAATTGCCGGCTGTTACAATGGTATACCTCAAATGGATGTGGGAATTAGGACTGATGTGTTAGATGGATGTCCTAAGGCTTATGGCATGATAATGCTTATAAGGTCTATGTCTCCAGAAGTAGTAGTGACAGATGAGATAGGTAAAAAAGAGGATATAGAAGCGATTCATGAAGTGCTGAATACTGGTGTTAAGATTATAACTACAGTTCATGCAAATGACATTGAAGACCTTATGAAAAAACCTGTTTTAAAAGACGTTATTTCTTTAAGATATTTTGAACGTTATGTAATTTTAAGCAATCGTTTAGGGGCAGGTACAGTAGAAAAAATATTAGATGAGAATTTTAATACTTTGTTTAAAGGGCCCTATAGGAGAGGAAGGACTGAAAAATGAAATTACTTGGAATAGTTTTAGTTATTTTTTCTACCAGTAGTTTAGGGTATTTGTTTGCTTTGAAATATAAAATGAGGCGTTGGATACTTAAAAGCATGATATCTTCATTAAATCTTTTTAAAATAGAAATCACATATTCAAAAGCTCCTTTAGGAGAAATACTCATGGCAATTTCTCGCTCTTCAGATAAAAGTATAAAATTTGTTTTTTCTAAGACAGGAATGATATTATCACAAAATGAGGGTTATACTGCAGGAGAAGCTTGGGAGATAGCTTTAAATGAATGGGACAATGGCTATCTTAAAAAAGAAGATGTAGAAATTTTGAGGTCTTTTGGGTATGGACTTGGCAATTCTGACGTATACAATCAAGAAAAAAATTTTGATTTAGCCATTGAGCTTTTAAAAAGGCAACTTAGTAACGCAGAAGAAGAGAGTAAAAAGAACGAAAAGCTGTACAAAAATATTGGAGTTTTGGCAGGACTGGCGATAATCATATTGTTTTTATAGAGGAGGATTATAATGAACATAGATATAATTTTTAAAATTGCGGCAATTGGCATTCTGGTAACAGTATTAAATCAAGTATTAATCCGTTCAGGGCGAGAAGAACAAGCAATGATGGTGACACTGGCAGGAATAGTAGTGGTTTTGATGATGGTGATATATATGATAAACAATTTGTTTAATGCAGTAAAAACAATATTTCAACTTTATTAGGTGATAGAATGGAAATATTTCAAATTGTTATTTTAGGAATAGTGGTTTTGATTATTTTGACAGTTCTAAGAGAAACAAATCCTGAAATGGCAATAATTTTAAGTTTGGTAGCCGGAGTCATCATCTTTATGATGATTCTTCCAAAACTCAGCGCAATTGTAGAAGTATTGAATACTCTTGCTAGAAAAAGTGGACTTGACAATATTTATTTTATGACAACTTTAAAAATCATTGGTATAGCTTATATAACAGAATTTGGAGTTCAGCTATGTCTCGACGCAAATGAGAAAAATTTGGCTTCTAAAATAGAGATAGCAGGAAAGATAATCATAATTTTTTTATCAATACCTATAATTGTTGCATTGATGGAAACAATTCTTTCAATAATGCCGTGAGGTGTAAAAGATTGAAAAAGGTACTTTTTGTAATTTTAATGATTATGATTTTATTAACAACTGCCAGAGCGGATACGGGACAACAAGATATAGAAAGCCAATTGAAAGGTATTGACACTTATCAGATTGACCGCTTTGTAAAAGAAGCTAATCAAAAAAATGGCAATATACTTCCCTATGTTGATATAAAGACTTATATACAAGATGTGATATCAGGAAAACAACCTTTTAATATAAAGGAACTCTTTGAAAATTTATTAAAATTGTTTTTCAAAGAATTATATTCTTCTGTAAGACTTTTAACACAACTTTTAATTTTGGCTGTAATTGGCGGCATATTAATGAATTTACACGGTTCCTTTGAAAATGAAAATATAAGTGAGATTGCTTTTTTAGCGGTTTATATAGTTTTTATTGTAATAGCGGTTAAAAGCTTCACAGAAGCTTTAGGAATTGGCAAAGAGGCAATTGACAGTATGATTGATTTTATGCAATCGATGCTGCCTGTACTTATAACTTTACTCGTCTCTGTAGGTGCTTTTACCTCTGCAGCGTTTTTTCACCCTGTTGTCATTGTGACAGTTGAGTTTATAGCCCATCTGATGAGGGATTTTGTGTTGCCTATTATTTTGCTCATGACAGCTGTAAAAATTGTAGGAAATATTTCTGAAAAGTTTAGCTTGAATAAAATGGGGGATTTTTTTAAGACTTTGTCTACAGCTTCTATTTCAATTTTATTGAGTATTTTTTTAGGAGTAGTAACTATACAAGGTTTATCTTCTTCAATGGCAGATGGTGTCATATCGAGAACGGCGAAGTATACAGTTGGTGCTTTTTTACCAGTAGTAGGAGGGCTTTTATCTGATAGTGTCGATGCAGTTATAGGGGCATCATTATTGATAAAAGGAGCAGTAGGCACTTATGGGCTTATAGCAATTGTGATAATTTCTGCAGTACCTTTAATAAAGCTTTTTTCTCTCATAATCATTTATCGCTTTGCAGCAGCAGTGATTGAACCAATCTCCGATAAAAGGATAGTAAATTGCCTTTCAGATGTGGCAACTTCTTTAACTTATGTTTTTGGGGTATTGGCTTCTGTTACTGTGATGATGTTCTTTACAATAACAGCTATTATAGGAACAGCTAATATTACCACTATGCTGAGGTAGGTGAAACAATGGAGTTTTTAAAAGACTGGATAACACAGATAATTTATATTGCAATCCTTTTGATAGTTTTAGAACTTTTAGTTCCTTCCTCCAGTTTAAAAAAATATGCTAAAGTTGCGATAGGGTTTGTAATCATGATTACTATCTTAAATCCTTTGATAAATTTTTTAAAAGGAGGAGCAAATATAGAAGCCTACGTATTTAAAAATGATTACTTTTTAAAAAACATAAATATTGAGCAAATCTCAAAAGAAGCAGAAAAGCAGAGGGATAATCTAATTGTGGCAGAATATAAAAAAAGGCTGATTGAACAGATTAAAGAAAAGCTTTTAAATCTGTATGAAATTGAGGGAGTGGAAGTAGAGGTTTCTTTTGTAGAAGACTTAAATGACAAAGAATTTGGGAAAATCAAAGAAATAACCTTATCTTTTAGAAATGCGAGAAGGGTTTCTCAAAATTCAGAAAAAATAGCAAAACCGACAGAAGATAAAAAATTTAACTATGAAGAGATTAAAAAAACAATAAGTGCATTCTATAATGTACCATTAAAGAATATATCTATAAAAGAGGAATAAATTGAAAGGAGGTACTTGAGTGGATTTTGATAAACTTAAAGATAAGCTTTTAAAAGATAATAAAAAGTTGGTTGAGAATTTGACTGTTATCTTTTTAATAGGTTTAATTTTGTTAATAGGTGCGAGTGCTCTTTCAAAACCTCGCCCTTCAAATAACAACGATAACAAAGAATTGGTATTAGCTCAAAAAGAAAGTAGTAGTGAAGATTATGCTCAAAAATTAGAAAAGGATTTAAAAAATATATTGTCAAAAATTGAAGGGGTGGGAAATGTTGAGGTCCTCATAACACTAAATTCAGATGAAGAGGTAGTAGCGGCAATGGATATAGTAGAATCCAGTACTACTACAAATGAAAAAGATAGTAGTGGAGGAATACGAGAAACCATTCAAACAGAATCAAACAACAGAGTAGTTACCTCTCAAGATACCTCTGGGCAAAATGCTCCTATTGTATTAAAAAGAATAATGCCAGAAATAAGGGGAGTGATTGTAGTTGCTGATGGAGCAAAAGATCCAAGATTAAGATACGAACTTTCTTCGGCAGTTCAAACTGCTTTAGGGATTCCTGCCTATAAAGTAAAGGTAATATCTTCAAAATAAGAGTGGGGAGGAGTTTTTATGGTCTATATGAGAAAAAAGCTTATAGCGATTATATCCCTTGTCTTGCTAATTGCTATTGCTTTTGTTTTAAACTATGGGTATACCAATAAAAAAGAAGAAGCTGCTAAAAATGAGTACAGTCAGAATTCGCAAGTTATTCAAACAAGTACTTCTTCTGCAAAAGAAACTAGTACAGAAAAAGATAAACTTTTCACTGGAATATTTACTACTTATAGAGAAGAAAGAGAAATAAATAGGAGTAGAAGTATTGATGCTTTAAAAGAAATAGTAGAAAATAAAAATACCAGTGAAGCGACAAGAGACGAAGCTCAAAGGCAAATAATAAAACTTACAGAAATAACAAATCAAGAGATGATAATAGAAAATTTGATAAAAGCTAAGGGGTTTCAAGATGCAGTTGTGATGATAGATAATGGCATAGTAAATGTAATTGTACAGGCAGATAAACTGTCAGAAGAGGAAGTGGCACAAATTGTAGAAATTGTCTCAAGGCAGACAGGAGTCTCATTAGATAATATAAAAATTATGACGAGACTGGAATAAGAAAACTTAATTGTTTTTGTAACTACAATTATGATATAATTTATTTGACAAATATTTATTTTCTCTAAAAATTTTTGCTTTTTAAGGGGGTGAAATTTATGGAAGAAAATGTAAATGCAAATGAAAATCAAGAGTTAGGAACTATTAAAATCTCTGAAGAAGTAGTTAGTGTAATTGCAGGCTTGGCGGCAACGGAAGTACCTGGAGTAGCTGGAATGAGCGGGGGAGTCGTAAACGGACTTTCTGAAATGTTAGGAAGAAAGAATCTAGGCAAAGGTGTAAAAGTAGAGGTGGGAGAAAAAGAAGTATCAATAGATTTGTACTTAATTGTAGATTATGGTGTTAGAATTCCTGAAGTAGCTTGGAATGTACAAGAAAATGTTAAAAATGCTGTGGAAAATATGACAGGATTAAAAGTTGTTGAAGTCAATATTCACGTTCAAGGGGTAAATATGGATAAGGAAAATAAAAAACAACAGCAAGTTAAAGAAGAGGAAAATTAAAATATCTACTTAAACTAACCCTCTGCTAGACAGAGGGTTAGTTTAAGTAGAGTTATGGTACAATATATGTAAGAAGTAAAATTCAAGGAGTTGGGACAATGAACAGAACAGAAGCCAGGGAATGGGTTGTAAAAATGCTTTATCAATACGACGTTTCAAGGCTACCTATAAGCAAAATATTTGAGAATTTTTATAAGGAAAACGACCCAGGCGAGCAAAAAGAGTACATAGAAAATACCGTAATAGGGGCTATTGAACATTTAGAGGAAATTGATAAGGAAATAGAAAGATACTCTCAAAATTGGGCTCTTAACCGCATGCCAAAAATAGATTTGGCTATTTTAAGGTGCAGCATTTATGAGATGCAATACGGGAATATTCCTGTAAATATTTCTATAAACGAAGCAGTAGAAATAGCTAAAAAATACAGTACAGAAGATTCTCATGTGTTTATAAACGGTTTGTTGGGAGCGTTTGTAAGGGATAAAGGATTGGAGGAAGGTAAATCAAATGATAATTGATGGTAAGGAGATTTCTAAAAAGATAAGAGAAGAGGTAAAAAGAGAGATAAGGGAGTTTGGTTACAAGCCCAGATTAGCGATTTTGATGGCTGGAAATGATGAGTCTTCAAAAGTTTATGCAAACTCTAAAGTTAAAGCTTGTGAAAATGTGGGGATTGAAGCTGAAATCTATTATTTTTCAGAAAGTGAAGAGTCGAAGTTTTTTGACACCTTAAAGTTTTTAAATGAAGATAAAAATACCCACGGCATAATGATAGAAATGCCTCTTCCTAAAAACTTTAATGCTGAATTGGTATACGATACGCTAAATCCTTATAAAGACGTTGATTGCATATCTAATTATAATATGGGAAGGCTTTTTGCTGGAAAACCTCTTTTTGTTCCTTGTACTCCCAAAGCAATTTTACATATTCTAGAAAGTATTGATACTCAATTTGAGGGAAAACACGCAGTTGTAATAGGCAGAAGCAATATTTTAGGAAAACCTGTAGCTAAGCTTTTATTGGATAAAAATTGTACAGTTACGGTATGCCATTCAAAGACAAAAGATTTGGCTTATTATACTAAACAAGCAGACATTTTAGTGTTGGCAGCCGGAAAAATGAATTTGGTAAAGGGAGATATGATTAAAGAAGGGACAATTCTTATAGATGCAGGTATAAACGTTTACGATGGAAATATATATGGAGACGCGGATTTTGAATCTGTAAAAGACTTGTGTTCTTATGTAACACCAGTTCCAGGAGGAGTTGGGCCTGTGACGACAGCTATGATACTTAAAAACACCCTGGAGGCTTTTAAATATGCAATTAAAAGCACTTAACGTCAGTGAGATAACGGACTATATCAAGAGAATGATGGACAATGATATAATTTTGAGAAATGTCCGAGTAAGAGGAGAAATCTCTAATTTAAAATATCACAGCACTGGAATATATTTTACTTTAAAGGATGAAGTAGCTTCTTTAAAGTGTGTGATGTTTAATGAATATAGTAGACTTTTAAATTTTACTTTGCAGGACGGTATGTCGGTGATTGCTACAGGTAGAATAACAGTTTATGAAAAAAGCGGTACTTATCAGCTTTATGTGCAGTCTATTCAATCGGAGGGTATTGGGGCTTTATACCTTGCTTTTAATAAGCTTAAAGAGAAACTGGAAAAAGAAGGACTTTTTGATTCTGATAAAAAGGAACCTATCCCTAAACATCCTAAAAAAATTGCTGTGGTGACTTCTCCAACAGGGGCTGTAATACGAGATATAATAACAATTTCGAGAAGGAGAAATCCAACAGTAGACATTTTAGTGGTTCCTGTTTTGGTGCAAGGAAGCTCAGCCGCCGATGAAATATGTAATGCTCTTCGAATTTTGAACAAAAGGGAAGACATTGATGTAATTATTTTAGCAAGGGGTGGAGGTTCATTAGAAGAAATTTGGCCTTTCAATGAAGAAAAAGTGGCAAGATGTATTTATGCATCTCGCATACCAGTTGTTTCTGCTGTAGGCCATGAGACAGACTTTACTATTTCTGATTTTGTGGCGGATTTGAGAGCTCCTACCCCTTCTGCAGCTGCTGAAATTGTAGTACCAGACATAAAAGTTTACCAAAGGGAATTGTTTTTATTAAAAACGAAATTATTAACATTGATGACTGCTGAATTAAATCGCAAGAAAAAAGAATTTGAAGGGCTTAATAGGGCTTTGTATCTTAATAGCCCCACTAAGAAAAGTGAAATTTTAAGGCATAAAGTTGAAAATTTAACAGCCTCTTTATACAATGAAATGCTTTCTATATACCAACATAAAAGAAATGATTTTTTAATTTTAGCAGAAAAGTTGAATTCTTTAAGTCCTTTAAAAGTACTTACAAGAGGTTATACAATTGTTTTAGATAAGCAAGAAAAAGTTATTTCTTCTGTGAAAGATATAAAACCTTATGATGAAATAAAAATTTTATTTAAAGATGGCAAAGCTAAAGCGATTGTACAAGAGGTGAAAGAGAATGAATGAGGAATTGACTTTTGAAGAAGAAATGATGAGATTAGAAGAAATTGTAAATACACTAGAAAAAGGAAATTTAAGGTTGGAAGAGTCTTTTAACTTGTTTAAAGAAGGTGTTGAAATTTCTAAGAGATTAGAAAAAAGGTTAAGTGAGGTTGAAGGAAAGATAACCCTTCTCATCAACGAAAATGAAGAAATTGATTTTAAAGAGGAGGAAAAGAATGTTTAAAGAAAAGTTAAGAGAAAAACAACAGCTTGTTGAGAAAGAACTACACAGAATACTTGATATAGATGAAAAACCAGAGATAATTTATGAAGCAATGAGATATAGTGTGTTTGCGGGAGGGAAAAGGTTAAGACCAGTTTTATGCCTTTCTTCTTGTGAGCTTTTAGGAGGAGATATAAAAAAAGCTCTTCCTGTAGCTTGTGCGATTGAACTTATTCATACTTATTCTCTGATTCACGATGACCTTCCAGCAATGGATAATGATGATTTAAGAAGAGGAAAGCCCACGAATCACAAAGTTTATGGGGAAGCTATAGCAATTTTAGCTGGCGATGGGCTTTTAAATTTAGGGTATGAAGTGTTAGTAAGACATGCTTTAGAACATCCTGAAGATTATGAAAGAATATTGAAAGCTACCAATGAAATTGCGACAGCCTCAGGATGTAAAGGAATTATTGGTGGGCAAGTTGTAGATATACTATCCCAGAATACGGAGCTTACTTATGAAGAATTAAAATTTATGCATGAACACAAGACAGGAGCTTTGATAGAAGCCTCTGTTTGCGCAGGAGCTTACATCGCTAGTGCTACAGAAGAAGAGATTCATGCCTTAAGGGAATATGCACGCTTAATAGGTTTTGCTTTTCAAATAAAAGATGATATATTGGATGTAATAGGAGAAGAGGAAAAATTGGGTAAAAAAGTAGGTAGTGATAAAGAAAAAGGCAAGTTTACTTTTGTCAATATTTTTGGATTAGAAAAATCTCAAGAGATGGTTGTAGAGCTTACACAGAATGCTATAAAGATTTTAGATAGGTTTGGAGAAAAAGCAGAGTTTTTAAAAGAGCTTTCCAATTATTTGATTGAAAGAGTAAACTAAAGCTTAAGGGAGTATTGACAATGCTTTTTGAAAGAAATGAGTTTTTTGACAGTTAAATGACTGTAGCAACCTTCTACAGACTTTGTAGAGGTTTGATATTGTCATTTTTATTATGTTATAATTAATATACCTTGAAAAGAAAGGCAAAGTGGTGCAGTATCCTAGTCAGAGGCGCTAATCCCGAAGACGGGCCTAAAAATCCGTCAAGGGCACATCGATGAAGTTCCTGGTGCTGGCTTTCAACGCCCAGTTGGGGGCTGGTGCTGGGAGTTAAGGAGGGGGGGCGATCCACAATGGCATGTGGGCGTTGACCCTTCCTCCGCGGAGACCTACTTGCGTGGCTTTTACAGGCTACGGGGTAGGATGAACCTGTCTCGCGGCCATAAAGCTGCGGACAGTGTAGCCTGCCTTGAGTGATTCGGGTGGATATCAGTTGTAAGCCATAATTCAAAGAGCTCTTGAATTACTGGCTATTGCTGATGAAACCCGAATTGCAAAAGAGGATAGGGGTTAGTCCCTCTGTTGAGGAAAACTCCTAGGCTGCGCCTTGCCGGGCGGCATATTGGGGATTACGGTGCGGACTAAGTGGTAGTCCAGTCTTACCTTTGGCGACAAGGTAAAAGCGGGCTTAAAGGGGAACCGCTGAACGGCGACGTTCAGTGCACGCTTGGGAAATCCTACTGGACCTAAGCCGCAAAGTTTACCCAATATGCTACCACTTTGCCTTTATACATGTAGGAGGTCTTTTTTTATTATGAAAAATAAAAACATAAATACGAATTATAAGTGGATTTTACATATAACTATTATAACCTTTTTTCTTGCCACTATATTAAATTTTTTTCTGATGTTGCATTAAAAGAGAGCAATCTCCTTGTAGCCTTTTGTATTCTTGGTTTTATAGTGTTAATTGGTATAATTTTTGATATAATAGGTACAGCAGTAATTTCAGGCAGAGAAGAACCTTTTCATGCAATGGCGGCTAAAAAAGTATTTGGAGCAAAGGAAGCCATAAAACTTCTTAGAAATGCTAATATTGTGGCTAATTTTTGCAATGACGTAGTAGGAGATATTTCTGGAATTGTTTCTGGTGCTGCTCTGATGGCAATAATTGTAAAATTAGCTTTTGAGGGACCCAAAGGTTCTATTTATACTGCGATTTTAGGAGGTTTATTATCTGCCATTACAATTGGAGGAAAAGCTATTGGTAAAAATATAGGTATAGCTAAAAGCCAGTCTATTGTTTATACAGTTGCTGTAATTTTTGCTTGGATAGAAAAAAACACGGGTATAAAGATTTTGCCCGATTATAAAAATAATAAAAGGAAAAAAAGAAAGTGAGGGTTTTAAATGTTAGAACAAATTAACAGCCCTTATGATTTAAAAAAAATTGACAAAAAGGACTTTCCACTGCTTTGTGAAGAAATACGCCAGTTTTTAATAGAAAAGGTGTCTAAAACAGGTGGGCATTTAGCTTCAAACCTTGGAATTGTTGAACTTACAGTTGCACTTCACTATGTTTTTAATTCACCTGTTGACAAAATAATTTGGGATGTTGGGCATCAATGTTATGTACATAAAATAATTACAGGTAGGAAAGACCAGTTTGATACTTTAAGGAAATTCAATGGCCTTTCTGGTTATACTAAAAGAACGGAAAGTGTGCATGATATATTTGGAGCAGGTCACAGTAGCACCTCTATATCTGCAGCATTGGGTATTGCCAAGGCAAGAGATTTAAAGGGTGAAAAATATTCTGTTGTAGCGGTAATCGGTGATGGAGCTTTGACAGGTGGCATGGCTTTTGAAGCATTAAATAATGCAGGAAGGTCTAAAACAGATTTGATTGTCGTGCTAAATCACAATGAGATGTCTATTTCGGAAAACGTAGGTAGTTTATCTTTGTATTTAAGTAAACTTAGAACTGACCCTACTTACAACAAATTAAAACAAGAGGTTGATAATTTACTCAATATTGTACCTCCAATAGGAAAAAGCCTTCATAAATACATTGAAAGAATTAAGGATTCTGTAAAACAGTTAGTAGTGCCAGGAATGTTTTTTGAAGAGATGGGCTTTACATATTTAGGACCTATTGACGGACATGACGTTGATAGCCTAATAGAGGTTTTAGAAAGAGCAAAGAAAATAAAAGGACCTATTTTAGTACATGTTATCACAAAAAAAGGCAAAGGCTATAAATTTGCAGAAAAATTTCCTGATAAATTTCATTCTGCAGCTCCTTTTGACATACAAACAGGTAAGTTTGTAAATGAGGGGCAGGCGACTTATTCTGATGTATTTGGGAAGACTCTTACTGAAATGGCATTAAAAGATGACAAAATTGTTGCAATAACTGCTGCCATGCCAGAGGGAACAGGGCTTATTCATTTTGCAAAATTGATTCCTGAAAGATTTTTTGATGTAGGAATAGCAGAGCAGCATGCTACTACCTTTGCAGCAGGAATGGCAGTGCAAGGATATAAACCTTATTTTGCAGTGTATTCTATCTTTTTACAAAGAGCTTATGACCAGCTTATACACGATGTATGTATACAAAAATTACCTGTTGTTTTTGCAATTGATAGAGCGGGAATTGTAGGAGAGGATGGAGAAACCCATCAAGGAGTTTTTGACCTATCATATTTGAGGCCTATACCTAATATAGCGATTATGTCTCCTAAAGATGCCAATGAATTAGTTGAAATGGTTAAATTATCAAGAAATCTTGACTTCCCTGTTGCCATAAGGTATCCAAGGGGAAAAGCAGGAGAATTCGATATTACAAGAGAATGCAGTATAGAGTTTGGAAAGGCAGAGTTAATTTCTGAAGGAACAGAAATAGCAATTTTTGCATTAGGAAGAATGGTAGGAAAGGTGTTAGAAGCAAAAGAAATTTTAAAAGCTTCTGATTTGCAACCCTTTATTGTCAATTTGAGATTTGTCAAACCTGTAGATGAAGAGCTGATTTTTGATATCTCAAACAAAGTTAAATTTATTGTTACAGTGGAAGACAATGTCATAGCTGGTGGTGTTGGAAGCGCTATACTCGAGCTTTTAAATTCTAATGGAATATATAAGCCAGTTTTGCGTTTGGGGTTTCCTGATAAATTTATTGAACACGGAGATGTGGAAAACTTGTTTAAAAAATACAATTTAGATGCCGAGTCTATCGCAAATACTATACTACAAAAATATAAGGAAATGAGGTAAATATGGCTTCAAAAAAAGAAAGATTGGATGTTTTGCTTGTTCAAAAAGGTTTTTTCTCCTCAAGAGAAAAAGCAAAAGCTTCTATTATGGCAGGAGAAGTATATGTTGATGGCAAGAGAATTGAAAAAGCTGGAGAGTTTGTCAACATAGATTCTTCAATTGAAGTAAAAACTAATTCTTTACCTTATGTAAGTAGAGGTGGGCTAAAGTTACAAAAAGCGATAGAAACGTTTAATATTAATGTGACTGGCAAGATTGCCTTAGACATTGGAGCTTCCACAGGAGGTTTTACTGACTGCCTTTTAAAACACGGTGCTTTGAAAGTATATGCTGTAGATGTAGGATACGGGCAATTGGATTGGAGTTTAAGAAATGACCCTCGGGTCATAAACATGGAAAAGACTAATATAAGATTTTTAGAGACATTGCCTGAAATAGTGGACATGATCACAATAGACGTTTCTTTTATCTCCCTTGAACTTGTTATACCTTCTGCAGATAAATTTTTAAAACCAGAGGGAGATTTGATAGCTTTAATAAAACCTCAATTTGAAGCAGGGAGAGAAAAAGTAGGTAAAAAAGGCGTCGTGAGAGACCCGGCCGTTCATAGGGAAGTGATTGAAAAAATTGTGACTTTGTTTCAAAAGTTTAACTACGGTATAATAGATATTACCTATTCTCCTATAAAAGGGGCAGAAGGCAATATAGAATATTTAATTTACGGCAAAAAGGGAATTGAAAAGCAACACAATTTTGACATTACGAAAATTGTAAAAGAGGCATTTAAAAATTTGTAGCAGGAAAATTTGTTTTTTTGTAGAATATGATAAATGTGGTGATATTATAATGAAAAAAGTCGGTGTAATTCCAAATATTAATAAAGATAAAGACTTAGAAGTGACAAAATCTGTAGTAAAATGGCTATTGGAGCATGGTTCTGAACCATATCTTAACGAAATAGTTGCGTCTAAAATGGGTTATGATGAATACGGTAGAAAATCTACAGATATATATAGTAAATGCGATTTTATAATTGCTTTAGGTGGAGATGGTACTATTTTAAATGTTGCAAGGCTTTGTGCGCCTTTTGACACGCCTATTTTTGCCGTGAATTTAGGTCATCTTGGATTTCTTACGGAAGTAGATGTAAATGAGGTGTTTGTTTCTTTAGATAAAATATATAAAGGAGAATATACAGTAGAAAAAAGGATGATGCTAGAGGCAAATGTAGTTAAAAATGATATGGAGATTATTAATTTTAGAGCTTTGAATGATATTGTCATTACAAGAGGAGCTTTTTCAAGAATGGCTCGTATAAATACCTATGTCAATAATAACTATGTAGATACTTATTTAGCAGATGGAGTAATAATTGCAACTCCTACTGGTTCAACTGCTTATTCACTTTCAGCAGGAGGTCCTATTGTATATCCTACAGTAGAAGTTATAATAATAACACCTATATGTCCCCATACTTTATATTCAAGGTCTATAATAGTTTCACGAGAGGATGTCCTCAGGTTGGAAATAAGCGAAGAGAATCAAGATTTAATGATAACAACCGACGGACAACAGGGATATAAACTTGATTATAGAGATATAATTTACATTAAAAAAAGCAATGAATATACCAATCTTATAAAAGTAAAAAATACCAATTTTTTTGACTTATTGAGGGACAAACTTACAGAAAGATAAAAAGTAAAAGAGGTGAAGATTACTATGATGAAAATAGCTCGACACGCTAAAATTCTTGAAATAATATCTGAAAAAGAAATTGAAACACAGGAAGAGTTAGCAGCTGAACTTCAAAAACAAGGTATTGATGTGACTCAAGCGACTGTGTCAAGAGATATAAAAGAATTGAGACTGATAAAAGTTTTAACAGAGGATGGAAAAAGATATAAATACGCCCCGATGGGAAAAGTAGATAGCCATATTACAGATAGACTAATGACTTTATTATCTGAGTCTATAGTGAGCGTGGATTATGCTGGAAATATCATAGCTATAAAAACGTTATCAGGCACAGCTCCCGCAGCAGCAGAGGCGATTGATACATTAAATTGGAAAGATATAGTTGGAACTTTAGCAGGTGACAATACCATTTTTGTTTTAGTGAGAAATGAAGAAGCTGTTCAAGAGCTATTGGAGAAATTCAGAAAGTTAGTTAAGTGATTTTTGGGGGTTTTGTTATGCTTTTAGCACTTAGCATCCAAAACGTTGCACTTATTGACAAGGCAGAAATACAATTTGAAGAAGGATTCAATGTATTAACTGGAGAAACAGGAGCAGGGAAATCTATAGTTATAGACTCGGTTTTGCTGCTTTTAGGTAGTCGAGCCAGTAGAGATATAATACGTACTGGTGAAGAAAAAGCTATCGTAGAAGGAATATTTTTTGTGGATTCTAACAAGGATAAAATTGTAGAAATTTTAGAAGAAGTAGGTTTGAGCTTAGAAGAGGATGATACTTTGATAATAAATAGAGAAATTACAAGCAGTGGAAGAAGTTATTGTAGGATAAATGGCAGAATAGTGCCTCTTTCTTTTTTGAGTAAAATAGGTGCTTTCTTGGTAGATATTTTAGGTCAACATGAGCATCAGTTTCTTTTAGACAATACAAAACATCTTTCTATTTTAGATAATTTTGGTGACCAAAAGTTTAAAAGTTTAAAAGAAAAATTTAAAGAGCTGTTAGAAGAATATAGAAAGATACAAAATGAGATTTCAAGTTTTTTTAAAGATGAAAAAGAAAAGAATGAAACAATTGATCTTTTGAAGTATCAAATTGAAGAGATTGAAAAGGCGAATTTGAGCGTAGAAGAGGAAACACAGTTGTTAGAAAAAAGAAATTTGCTTATGAATTTCGAAAAATTATTTACTGCTATGAATTCTAGTTACAAAATTTTGTACGAAGGTAGTGGGAGCTTTTCTGTTTTAGATAATTTACATGTTGTAATAAAAAATTTAGAAACAGCCTTTTCTATAGATGAAAAGCTTAAAGGTTTAAAAGATAAGCTGGAGAATATTCTCTATGAATTAGAGGATTGTGCTTTACAGGTACGGGATTACTTGAATGGCTTAGATTTTAACCAGCAAAGTTTAGAGGAAATAGAAATACGATTAGATCAAATAAATTCCTTGAAAAGAAAATATGGACCTACAATACAGCATATTTTAGAATTTAAAGAAAATAAAAAAAGAGAATTAGAGAATATATTAAATTTTGAAGAAAAGCAAGAAGAATTGAAGCTTAAGCAGCAAAAGTTATGGAAAAAAATTTTAGAAGTTGGTGAAGCATTACATCTCAAAAGGAAGCAAATAGCAGATAACATAGAAAAAAATATAAATCAAATTTTAGTTGAACTTAATATGCCAAATGCTTATTTTAAAGTGAATATAGAAAAAATGGAAGAACCTACTGAAACAGGATTTGATAAAATTGAATTTTTAATTTCTACAAATATAGGAGAGCCTTTAAAACCTTTGTCTAAAATTGCTTCTGGTGGCGAGCTTTCGAGAATTATGCTGGCATTAAAAACTATTCTCGCTTCCGCAGATGGAATTTCCACTTTGATTTTCGACGAAGTTGATACAGGAATAAGCGGGAAAACTGCCCAATTAGTAGCTGAAAAAATGGCATATCTTTCTAAAAAACATCAATTGATTTGTGTGACTCATTTACCTCAAATCGCTTCTATGGCAGATACACATTATCGAATCTCCAAAATTACAAAAAATGAAAGAACTTATATAAATGTGGAAAAACTTGACTATCAAGGTAAAATAAATGAATTAGCTCGTATTATGGGAGGATCACATGTTACTCAGACTACTTTAGAACATTCAAAAGAATTATTAGATATTGCATCTCAATTTAAAAGCAAAATTTAATATTTTAGTTTAATCTCACTTCCTTTTACTATCGGATAATATATTGACAGTATATAAAGCTTTAAAAAAGGTTAAGTTAATTTTAGATTAAAATAAGCTGCAAAAAAGGAAGTGAGAGAATGACAAAAAATACAGTAAAATTGCTACTTTTTATATCCTTAAGCTTTTTTTTAGTATTTGCAAATTATTTTACTCCTATACAAGATATAGCGAAAACTCCCTCAAGTTTTAAATTTTTTCAAGGTGAAAAAGTTAATTATAACTTTAATATACCAATAAAAGTAAGTTTTCAAGCTGATAAAAAAGGTTTTTTAAAAATTAATGAGACAGAAGATAAAAATGTTTTAAATTTGAAAGAACCTATTACTATAGAAGCGGTAAACACTGGCACAGTAAATTTGGATTTTAAGCTCTTTGGAATATTTCCTATAAAGCATATCAGTGTTGACATCGTTCCGACAATAAAAGTAGTACCGGGCGGCCAAGCGATAGGGGTCAAGTTAAATACAAAGGGAGTATTAGTAGTAGGCTATTCAGATATAATGGGGGAGGACGGTAAAATTTATAGTCCTTATAAGCAAGGGAAAATACAGATAGGAGATATAATATTAGAAGTCAACGGCATAGAAATAAAGCAAGCAGAAGACATTACACAAATTGCAAATGAATTACAGGGAAAAGCCTTAAAGTTAAAAATAAATAGAAAAAATAATATCTTTTATACTACGATTTATCCTATAAAGTCAAAAGAGGATAGACAATACAGAATAGGTCTTTGGGTGAGAGACCACACTGCTGGTATAGGTACTTTAACCTTTTATTATCCTACTAGCAAGATGTATGGAGCTTTAGGTCATGCTATAACTGATATAGATACTGGTCACATGTTATCAGTAGAAAATGGAGAGATTATGAATTCTCGAATTACTTCTATTGACCAAGGAAGAAGAAGTAAACCTGGGGAATTAAAAGGGATTTTTTTAGAAGAAGTTGATACAATAGGGAATATATTAAAAAACACTGAATTTGGAATTTACGGGAATATGTATGAAGACTTTAAGAACGATTTGTATGGTGAGATTCCTATAGCATATCAAAGCCAAATAAAAGAAGGGCCAGCTAAAATATTGGCTACCATTGATAATACAGGTATACAGCAATTTGATATTGAAATTATCAAAAAAGCGTATCAAGAAACTCCTAGCCCTAAAAGTATGATAATTAAAATTGTTGACAAGAATTTATTAAAAAAGACTGGAGGCATAATACAGGGTATGAGTGGTAGTCCTATTATACAAGATGGAAAACTGGTAGGAGCAGTTACTCACGTTTTTGTGAATGACCCTACAAAAGGATATGCTGTTTATGCAGAATGGATGATTAATGAAATGAATACTCTACTTAATAATAAGCAGGTTTTTACAAATAACTAAAAATTTTTAAGGGAAAAAGAAGGAAATTCAATTATTATGTAGAATAAATATTATATACTAATATTAGCAATGGGAGGTTAAATAATTGGTTAAGAAGATTAGAGTAGGGATAGCAGATGATAACAAAGAATTTGCTACTATTTTAGCTGAGTATTTATCTACTCAAGAAAATATTGAAGTGGTTGGTGTTGCCAATGACGGCAACCAAGCGATTGAACTCATTAAAAATCAACCGCCAGATTTGTTAATTTTAGATATTATAATGCCATATTTAGATGGCATTGGTGTTTTGGAAAAGATAAATGAAGAACAATTAAAAAAGCCTAAAATTTTAGTCTTATCTGCAGTAGGCCAAGAAAAAATAACTCAACGGGCTATTGCATTAGGGGCAGATTATTATATTTTAAAACCTTTTGATTTAGCTATGTTGTCAAAAAGGATTTCTGAGCTTATGGAGCCTGAATTAGATGTAGTATCAAAGACTGTATTTCCTGTGGTAAAAGCGAAGAAAAATTATGACCTTGAAGCAATGATTACAGAAATTATTCATGAGGTAGGAGTACCAGCTCATATAAAAGGCTATATGTATCTAAGAGATGCTATTTCTCTTGTTATTAGCAATATGGAGTATTTAAATTCTGTAACTAAAATGTTATATCCTAAAATTGCTGAAAAGTACAATACTACTCCTAGCAGAGTAGAAAGAGCTATAAGGCATGCAATAGAAGTTGCTTGGAGCAGGGGCAAAACAGAAGTCTTAAATGAACTTTTTGGATATACTATAAATGACGAAAAAGGTAAGCCGACAAACTCAGAATTCATCGCGCTTATTGCTGATAAATTGAGGTTGGGGATGAAAGCGGGGTAAAAGGGGTAGATACCTGCTTTCTCTTTTTTAACCTCCCATTTCAAAAGGGCAACAAACATAAAATAGGGCGATAAATATTGAATTTTCACGGCGACAAATAAGTTATGTCCTCTGTTTGTTAAAAAAACAAATAGAGGGCATATTTTATGTGATTGACATGTTGACTTTTTATTTCATGTAAAAATTTTTTATGCTATAATAATAAACAATGGGATGTTACTTTATGGAGGAAGCTTGTATGCAAATAACAGGTACAATTAAAATGGATAAAAGAACTAAAAATTTAGTAAAAAGACTAAATTCTGGAGAAATAGCTATAATTGACCATAGAGATATAGATGAAGTGGCTGCTGAATCCTTAGTTGAAAAAAAAGTTTTGGCAGTCATAAATGCTGATAAGTCTATAAGTGGCAGATATCCTAACATGGGGCCTTCTATTTTATGTGAGGCTGGAATTCCAATTATTGACGATGTTGGGAAGGATATTTTTGATTTGTTGAAAGAAAATGACAAAATCACTATAATAGATAATGAAATATATAAAGATGGTGTGTTTATAAAAAGCGGGAAACTTCTTACAAAGGACGTTATAAACTATAAATTGCAAGAAAGTCGCGAAAACATAGGTGTTGAATTAGATAAATTTATTGAAAATACATTGGAATATGCAAAAAAAGAAAAATATTTTATTTTGGGTGGTGTTGAATTACCTAATACTAAAACTCGTTTTAAAAATAGACATGCTCTTGTGGTTGTTAGAGGAAAGGATTACAAAGAAGATTTGTTTACAATAAAACAGTATATTAACGATGTAAAACCGATTTTAATAGGGGTAGATGGAGGGGCAGATGCTCTTTTAGAGTTTGGCCTTGTTCCTGACATAGTCATTGGAGATATGGACAGTGTAAGCGATGAGGCTTTAAAAAAGGCTAAGGAAATTATTGTTCATGCCTATCCCGACGGAAGAGCGCCGGGCTTGGAAAGAGTAACGGCATTAGGCCTTAAAGCAGAAATTTTTAAGGCTCCAGGTACAAGTGAAGATATAGCTATGCTTTTGGCTTTTGAAAAAGGTGCTGACTTAATTGTGGCTGTAGGGACCCATTCCAGCATGATTGATTTTCTGGAAAAAGGGAGAAAAGGAATGTCAAGCACTTTTTTAGTGCGATTAAAAGTAGGAGAAAAATTAATCGATGCCAAAGGAGTAAATAAGCTGTACAGAGAAACTTTTAAAATTTCTTATATATTTAGCATTATACTGGCAGCATTGATTCCTCTTGGAGTAATAGCGTATTTTTCACCACCTATGCAGCAGCTATTGAAACTATTACAACTTAGAATTCGCCTTTTAATCGGATTTTGAGGAGGACTTTCTATGAATATAAATATTAAATACTATGTTTTGACAATTGCTTCTATTTTTATTGCTTTAGGAATTGGAATTTTTATAGGTTTTATGTTAGATGGCCAAAAAGTTTTTTCAGAGCAACAAACTGCAATTATAAACGAGTTAGAACAAAAGTTTAAGGATTTACAAACAGAAAATAATAATTTAAAAAACACTGTTCAAGAGTTAAATAAACAGATAGGGTATTACAATCAATATCATCAAATTATTTTTCCTGAGTTAGTAGCTGATAGATTAACGGGAGTGAAAGTAGCGATTATTGAAACTACAAATGAGTTTATATATTCTGGCATGAGAAATGCTCTTTTAAAGGCAGGAGCTACTATTGAGTCGATTACTGTTATAAAAGACAGTTTTGATACTGGCGATGAATTGGAAGTGCAAAATTTAATAAACTTCCTTTCTAATAAATATGGAGTTACAGTAGACGAAAAGCATTTGAATGAATTTGTAGTTTCAAAATTAGCTAATTCAATTGTAACAGGTCAGGATGTGGACCTTATTAATTATTTAAAGACAAATGGTTATATAGATTTTACAGGGATTCCAGGTAATACAGATTTTGTAATTATAGCTGGAGGAAGTAATAATAAAGATAATAATGTAGCTTCTATAGATATTCCCATTATAAAACAAGTGAAGCTACTTAATGTTCCTATTGTAGGTGTTGAACAAAGTGATACTAAATATTCCTATATTGATGCGTATAAAAAACAGCATATTTCCACAATAGATAATGTGGAGGATATAATAGGGCAGACGTCGCTTATAATGGTAATGGAGGGTAAAGAAGGAAATTATGGAATTAAGCAAAGTGCAATGAGCTTAATGCCAGATTCTTTTATGAATACTGACAATTCTACACATAATTCCTCTGCTAATTCTAAAAAGTGAGGGTAGATAGATGAATAAAAAAGTTAGTGTATTGATACCTGCTTACAATGAAGAAGAAAGAATAATTGATACCATAAAGGGATTAAAAGATGTTGAAGAAGTTGATGAAGTCATCGTAATAAATGATGGCTCAACTGATAGTACTGCTGAAAAGGCAAGAAAAGCAGGAGCTAAAATAGTCAATATGAAGAAAAATGTTGGCAAAGGGACAGCTTTAAAAGAAGGCTTGAAATATGCAAAAAATGATGTGATAGTTTTTTTAGATGCAGATGTAGGTCTTTCGTCACGAGAAGTCAAAAAACTTATATTGCCTGTTCTTGAGGGAGAAGCAGATGTTACAATTGCTAAATTTCCAAAGACAAATGTAAAAGCTGGATTTGGCTTTGTTAAAACTTTAGCCAGAAAAGGAGTAAAATACTTTACAGGAAATGAAATTGAATCTGTCTTGTCAGGTCAAAGGGCTTTTAAAAAAGAGGTTTTAGAGAGTTTAAAAACTTTTTATAAAGGCTTTGGAATAGAAGTTGGTATGACAATAGATATATTAAAGAAAGGGTATAAAATAAAAGAAGTAGAAGTGAATATGACGCACTCTGTTACAGGGAGAAACTTGAAAGGCTTCCTGCACAGAGGTAAGCAGTTTTGGGATATACTAAAAGTATTAATGTATAAGTTGTTTTCAAAGAATATTAAAGAATAGCAGGTGAGATAGTGTTTTGGACTAAAATATTAATTCCTTTAATAATGACAGTTATAACAAAAAAGCTTTTTTATAGCATTATTAACAAGCCTTTGTGTTTGAAGGAAAACTATAAAAAAGTTATGATACCTGTTTGTGGTGGTATTGTATTTGTTCCTGCTTTATTTGTGTCAATTGTACTTCTCAATTTATTTGGAGTTAGAATAGAATATCAAGAGGTAATTTTATTGAGCTTATCACTGATTTCTTTTGTCGGTTTTATAGATGATGTATTAGGAGACAGGAGTGTAAGAGGGCTAAAGGGTCATATAACTATGCTTTTAAAAGGAAAGCCTACTACAGGCAGTTTAAAGGCTTTATCAGGAATTTTAATTGCTTTTTATGTGAGTTTTAATGTTGGAAAAAATAATATAGAGGAATTGATAATAAATACCTTGATAATTGCACTTTTTACGAATTTTTTAAACCTTGTAGACTTGCGACCTGGAAGATGCGGAAAAACTTTTTTGGTTATTTCTTTAATTTTTCTAATAATCGGGAAAACCCATCCCCATTTCTTAGTCTTGCTGACTATGATTCTTTTAGTGTATTTTCCAGAAGATTTAAAAGCAAATGTGATGATGGGGGACACTGGATCAAATGTTTTAGGAATGTCTTTGGGAATAAGCAGTATTCTTATTTTTGATTTATATGGCAGGTTGATAATATTGGCGTTGCTAATTTTATTACATATTTTTACAGAAAAATATTCTTTAACTGCTTTAATCGAAAAAAATAAAGTCTTAAATTACCTCGATATGTTAGGAAGAAAAGGAGAAAGATAATGTGATTAGCGTTTATTTAGCTAAAGTAAGTAAAATTGTTGCACAAAGAGAAGGTATAACTGTTGTGGAAGTTGAGTCAGAGGGAGAAAAGGCGTTAGCTTTAAATTATGACGATATAACTGGTAAAATAGAAGTAGGAGATAAAGTTTATGTAAACCGAACTGCTCGCCTTTTAAATCTTGGGACAGGTGGCTATGACTTTATAGTTGTAAATCTCAAATACTCTGAATACGATGCTGTGGGAAATGGGCATATTATGAAATTGAGATATACGCCTTTTCAGATAAATGTGTTGACTATGGAGGAGCAAAACAGTCCTTATCATACTGCTTTTGAAGAGTTTGAAAGTTTAGAAGATTTACCTGTAATAGTTGGAGAACTTCACAGTATGGTAGCGCCTGTAGCCTTAGTGCTAAAAAGTACAAATCCTAACCTTAAAATTACATATGTGATGACAGATGGAGGATGTCTGCCTATTAGTTTCAGCAATACAGTTTTTGAGCTTAAAAAGAGGGGAATAATAGATAAAACAGTTACAATTGGACATGCTTTTGGAGGAGATTATGAATGTGTAAATATTTATACTGCTTTGATAGGTGCAAAGGAAGTGTTAAAAACAGATGTTGTTATAGTAACGATGGGACCGGGAATAGTAGGCACAGGAACCAAATATGGGTTTTCAGGGGTAGAACAAGCCCATATAATAGATGCTACAAGTAAATTAGGAGGTAAGCCTGTACTTATCCCAAGAATTGGGTTTAATGATAAAAGGCAGAGACATCAAGGGATTAGTCACCATACTATAACTGTTTTAGAGCTGTGTAACAGTTCATGTGTTTTGACTTTTCCTACAATGGAAAGAGAAAAAGAGAAGATAATAAAAGAACAAATAATTTCGAATCCAGTATTTTCGCGATTTACAATAGAATTTGTGGAGTCTTCCATTACTAAAAGATATATAGAAGAATCTGGGCTTAAATTGACAACAATGGGAAGAAATTATGAAAGTGAGCCAGACTTTTTTAATGCTTGTGGAGCTGCAGCCCTTTATGTGTCTTTTAAATTAGTGCGAAACTGATTTGATTACTTCTCCTAAAGTTTTGTATTTTTTATTTAGTTCCTTTAATAAAAATAATAGGGTGGAAAATTTTCCAGCATAATAAAGAGTGTTTCCCACTATAATCATTTTTCTCACCTCATTTCTATAGTATGTATTTATTGCTAAAATTATACATAGAAAGGAAGATGAATTTTGGAACAAAAAGAAGTTACAGTTAACACCAACAAGATTTTTGAAGGGAAAATAATAAATTTAAGAGTAGAAGAGGTAAAACTGCCTAATGGAAAAGTTACTACGCGAGAAATAGTTGAGCATCCTGGCGGTGTATCCATAGTAGCAGTTAATGAAGAAGGAAAGATTTTATTAGTCAAACAGTATAGAAAACCTGCAGAGGAGTCTTTATTAGAAATACCGGCAGGAAAATTAGAAAAGGGTGAAGACCCTTTGATTTGTGCTAAAAGAGAGTTATTAGAAGAGACAGGTTATGAAGCAAGTTTTATAAAGCATTTGATTACTTTTTATACTACTCCCGGTTTTTCTAATGAAAAAATGTATTTGTATTTTGCAAAAGATTTAAAAAAATACACTGCTCAACCTGATGAGGACGAATTTTTAGAATTATATGAATATACTCCAGAGGAATTGTGGGAAATGATTTTACAAAATCAAATAAAAGATTCTAAAACGATAATTGGAATTTTATATTATTTAAAAATGAGGAGTAGCTTATGAGATTTTACGGAGATTTGCATGTTCATGTTGCAAGGAGTATAAAAGGAGTTCCTGTAAAAATTGCGGCCTCAAAAAATTTAACTGTTTTAAATATATTAGAAAAAAGTATATTAAAGGGAATTGATATAGTTGGCATTGTAGATGGCGCTTCTCCGCTTATTTTGGAGGAGCTAAAAGAATATATACAAGAAGGAATATTATTCTCCCTTGAAGAAGGAGGGCTTAGGTATAAAAATAAAGTTACTTTGATTTTAGGCAGTGAAATAGAAATTGGCAAAGAGGAAAAGGGTTCTCCTCATTTAACTTGTTATTTTAGAGATATTGAGAGTATTTCTTTGTTTTCTCAAGAAATTTCTAAATACATTAAAAATATAAATCTAAGCTCTCAACGAGTAAATCTTACAAGTGTGCAAGTTGTTGAAATCGCAGAAAAATACAGCGGGGTTGTGATTCCCGCCCATGTTTTTACTCCCTTTAAAAGTTATTATGGCAGTTCTACTGATAAGCTTAAATATGTCTTTAAAGATTTTTATCAATATATTTATGGAGTAGAGTTAGGCCTTAGCGCGGACTCTGATATGGCTGATCAGATTGAGGAGTTACAAAATAAAACTTTTCTTTCCAATTCAGATGCCCATTCTTTAGAAAAAATAGGCAGAGAGTTTAATGTTTTTGATATAAAAGAGGCAAATTTTGAGGAGATTTTGTTGGCTATAAAAAGAGAAAAGGGAAGAGAAATTGCAAAAAATTATGGCTTAAATCCTAAATTAGGGAAATACCACAGAACTTTTTGCTTGGATTGTGGCTATATTGCGAAGGAAGGACCTCCTGTAAAAAAATGCTTAAAATGTGGAAGTTCAAATATAGTTTTAGGTGTAAAGGACAGAATAGAGGAAATTAAAGATTATGATACAAAACATCCTCCTTTTAGACCTTTATATGTCTATCAAATTCCCTTAGAATTTATTCCTAATATTGGAGGTAAGACTATCGAAAAATTGGTGAATTACTTTGGAAGTGAATTGTATGCTTTGCATCATGTACCTTATGAAGAATTAGAGAAAGTGATAGGAACTTCAAAGGCATTAAATATTTTGAGAGGAAGAGAAGGGAAATTGGATGTTTCAGCGGGAGGAGGAGGAATATACGGCAAAGTTACTATAACTTAAAAGGAATATTGTCCCCTTTTGAATCATAAATTTAAATTAGCTTTATAAAAAATAGGGGGCAATATTCTTGAAGTTTTTAAAAGGAAATCTTTATTTGCATATTAAAAATAATTTTTTATTGTATGTGTTGGCTGTAATGTCTTTAATGATAGGAATAGCAGCAGGATCTTTTACTGTTAATAACCTCACTGACATACAGATGGAGCAAATAATAGGATATATTTCGAAATTTTATCAAATTGCAAAATCTGTAGACTTAAATTCTACTCAAATTTTTAAACAGTCGCTTTTAAATAATTTTGTTACTGTTTTTGCTTTATGGATTTTAGGGGCTACAATTATAGGGATTCCTTTTATATTTTTGCTTGTGGGGATAAGAGGTTTTATTTTAGGATTTTCTATTGGAGTTTTGATAAAAGAATTTGAAACAAAAGGGATACTACTCGTATTGATGGGAATTTTGCCTCAAAATATTTTTGTCTTATTAGGAATCTTGTTTATATCTGTAACGGCTATTAATTTTTCTTTATATCTTTTGAAAAATCGCAAATTTTATTTAGAAGAATTAGTATCACAATTCGTATCTTATACTTTTATGGTATATGCAGGGTTTTTAGTTATATTAATAGGCTGCTTGATAGAATCTTATCTTTCACCTTATATATTACTTTTGCCGATTTTTTCACCATAAAAGAAGGAAAATGACGATTTATGTTGAATATTTATAATTAAATGGATTTATTATAAAAATTCAAGAATTGTAGGGGTAAAGAATATGTTAAATAATGCGGTTGGGGAGTTTTTGGATTTTTTAAAAAAGAACAAAAAACTGTCAAAAAACACTCTTGAATCTTATAACAGAGACATAAACCAGTTTTTGAATTATCTTGAAGAAATCGGAATAAACTGTTATAATGTCAAAAAATCAACAATATTAAATTATCTTTATTATTTGAAGAAAAAAGGCAAATCGCAAGCAACTGTTTCTCGAAATCTTTCTTCTCTTAAAGCCTTTTATCATTATCTATTTATGAAAAAGAAAATAGAAGAAGACCCAACATACATGATTAATACCCCGAAAGTAGAAAAAAAGCAGCCTACTACTTTAACAGTTGAACAGGTAGATATGTTACTTTCACTAGATTTTGGTGATGATGAAAAAGGACTTAGAGATAAAGCTCTTATTGAATTACTTTATGCTACAGGACTTAAAGTCTCCGAAGTTATTTCTTTAAAATTAGAAGATGTGAATCTCTCTTATGGCTATGTAGTTATTCGCTCTAATAAAGAAAGAGTTATTCCAATAGGCTCTCATGCAATTGAGGCCTTAAAAAATTACATTGAAAAAGGAAGAAAAGCAAAAAATGGAGAAAATACTCTTTTTTAAATTTGCGAGGGCAAAAACTTACAAGACAAGGATGTTGGAAAATAATAAGAGAATACACTGATAAAATTAATCCTGGCTTTCCTGTTACTCCAAATACGCTAAGACAATCTTTTGCGCAGCATATGCTTCAAAATGGTGCAGATATTCGAGCTGTTCAAGAAATGTTAGGTTATCAAACAGATTTAAATACAAATTTACTTTCTTTAATTTCAAAATCAAAAATAAAAGAAGTTTATAATAAATTTCACCCTCGTGCTTAAAAATATAAAAAGTATAATATTCACCCTCCAGCGCAAAATAAATAGTGATGAGGAGGGTGATTTTATGTTTAAAAGGCTTTTAACATTATTAGTGAGTGTGATACTAGCTATTTCTTTTGTCTTAAATGGCACAGTATATGCTGATACTTTAAATTTAAAGTCAAAATCTGCTATTTTGATAGAGGCTAATACTGGACAAATTCTTTATGAAAAAGATAGCCATAATCCCTTGCCGCCTGCCAGTGTTACCAAAGTAATGACTCTTTTACTGGCGATTGAAGCAATAGATTCTGGTAAAATTAAAATAACAGATAAAGTTGTCACAAGTAAACATGCCTTTGATATGGGAGGTACACAAATATATTTAGAAGTAGGAGAGGAAATGACAGTAGATGATTTAATGAAGGCTATAGCGATGAATTCGGCAAATGATGCTTCTGTTGCTTTAGCTGAGTATATTGCGGGTACAGAGGAAAATTTTGTTGAAATGATGAATAAAAGGGCTAAGGAATTGGGAGCAAAAAATACTACTTTTAAAAATGCAACTGGACTACCTGAGGAAGGGCACTTGACAAGCGTATATGATATTGCAATGATTTCAAGGGAATTAGTAAAGCACGAGAGCATATTTAAATATCTAACCAATAAATTAGATTCTTTAAGAAATGGGAAATTTAGTCTCATAAATACTAATAAATTATTATGGCGCTATAAAGGAGCAGATGGTATTAAAACAGGATCTACTTCGGAAGCACTTTATTGTATGGCAGCAACAGCTAAAAGGGGAGATACAAGGCTAATAGCGGTGGTATTTGGAGCACCTGATTCTGAGACGAGGTTTAGTGAAGCGGCTAAGTTATTAGATTACGGATTTGCTAATTATGAAAGTGTAAAAGTAGCTTCAAAGGGGCAAAGTTTTGGCAATGTCAAAGTTTTTAAAGGAAAAAAGCAGGCTGTTAGTGTTGTGTGCCGCGATGATGAGTATATACTGATTAAAAAAGGAGAAGGTAAAAATATAAAAACAGAGGTGGAGCTAAAGAATGCTGTATTAGCTCCTCTGGCCAAAGAGGTCCCAATAGGCACTGTAAAAATAACACAGGATGGCAAGATTATAAAGACATTTAACATATATCCTCAGGAAGTAGTAGAAAAAGCGAACTTTTTTGAAAATCTCAATAAAGTTTTTATTGGATGGCTAAGATATCAGTAGTTTACTTAAGCACTAAACAGATGTTTAGTGCTTTTTATATTTTTTAGAAAAATATCACAAAAAAGGAGGAATTTTAAAATTTACATCGAATATAATAGGGGGAGGTTGATAAAATGAGAGTAAAATTTGCAAAAAAAGGGGATGCTTTGATAGTAAAAATTGAAGGTGAGTTAGACCATCATGTGGCGGAGAGCATAAAAAGTGTTATTGATGACGAGTATAAAAAAAAGTCGTGTAAAAATTTAATTTTTGATTTTAAAAATGTAAATTTTATGGATAGTTCAGGAATTGGCGTTATAATAGGAAGATATAAAAAAATCAAAGAGAATAATGGTAAGGTAGCTATAGTAAATGCCAATAAGCAATTACATAAAATTATTGAAGTTTCTGGATTGTTGCGTATAATTAAATGTTATAATGACATTGAAGAAGCCTTAAAGGAAATATAGAAGGGGGATTATCATGGAATACACAAACATGATGGAGTTAAAATTTTTAAGTAAGTCGCAAAATGAGTCTTTTGCAAGGACTGTTGTTGCAGCTTTTGCTGCTCAACTAGATCCGACAATTGAGGAAATTGCAGATATAAAAACTGCTGTTTCAGAAGCAGTTACTAACTGCATAATTCACGGATATGAGAATAAGATCGGCATCATTACTATTAAAGCTTTTATTTCAGGTAACAAAATAACAATTGAAGTCATAGATGAGGGAAAAGGGATTGACGATATTGAGAAAGCTATGCAACCTCTTTTTACTACTCGCTTAGAAGAAGAGCGAGCAGGAATGGGTTTTACTGTCATGCAGACCTTTATGGATGAATTAGAAGTTGAATCAACTCCAGGAAAGGGAACTCTTGTCCGAATGACAAAGTATATAAGGTCTGATAAATGAGGTGACTTTATGAAAGAAGGGAATTTTGAAAAAAGTGATGAGAATTTGGAATTGATAAGAGCGGCACAAAAAAATGATAAAGAAAGCTTGGAAAAATTAATTTTAGAAAATAGTGGCCTTATTTGGAGTATTGTTAAAAAGTTTTCTAATAGAGGATATGAATTGGAGGATTTGTATCAAATAGGTTGTATAGGTTTTGTAAAGGCAATTCAAAAATTTGATGAATCTTACAATGTAAAATTGTCAACCTATGCAGTACCTATAATAATGGGAGAAATTAAGAGATTTCTAAGAGATGATGGATTAATAAAAGTGAGTCGTTCTTTAAAGGAGCTTTCTACAAAAGCTTTTTATGTTAAAGAGATTTTAAGCAATGAATTAAATAGAGAGCCAACTATTAATGAAATTGCTGAAAGATTAAATGTAAGTCCTGAAGAAATTGCTATGGCTTTTGAATCGGCTGCTACTGCTGAGTCATTATATGACAACGCAACTCATGACGAAGATGACAGGCTTTTAATTGAAATGGTGAGTGAAGAGGAAAAAGAAGTTGATATAGACGATAAATTAGCTTTACAGATGGTTATAAATAAACTTAAACCACGAGAAAAACAAATAATATTTTTGAGATATTTCAAGGATATGACGCAGATGGAGGTGGCAAGTGTTTTAGGAATTTCCCAAGTGCAAGTATCTAGAATTGAGAAAAAAGTTTTACAAAAACTAAGAAAAGAATTGGAAGAAGTGTAGTATTTTAACACAAATACTACACTTTTTTTGAATTAATTTTGCTTATCTTCACATACTAATAATGGCTGGTGAAATGAAAATGAAAAAGATGTTAATTATAATCGTGGCAATATTGCTAATTTTTGCTGTTAGCTATTTTTATATGCATAAAACCAATAAAAAAATACCTGACAGTGCTGATTTGGTATATAAGGGAGGAGGAAATTGTATGGCAGTTGTGAAAGTATTAAATGTTGTAGGGGATTCAACAGTGAGCTGGGAAGATGCAATACACAAAGCTGTAGAAGAGGCAGCTAAGTCTATTGACAATATATCAGGAATTGAAATTATCAATCAAACAGCAAATGTAAAAAACGGTAAAATAGTAGAATATAAAGCTAATATACAAATAGCTTATAGAGCAGATAAAGAATTAGGTTGAAAATAAAGGAGCACCGTCTATGGTGCTCTTGTCATAAGGAAGGGTGAAATTAATGGAAAGAGATGTAAAAAAAGAGCAAGAATATAAAAACATAGCACAGAAATATGAGCCTAAACCTGCTTTGCTTAAAAACCTAGTAATGGCTTTTGTAGTAGGAGGATTGATAAGCGACATAGGGCAGTTCTTTTTAAATTTTTACCTATCAAGAGGTTATTCTATGCAAGATGCCAATACTCTTGTATCAATTACTATGGTATTTCTTGGGGCTTTTTTAACTGGAATTGGGGTCTATGACGATATAGGGAAGTTTGCAGGGGCAGGTTCTATAGTGCCAATAACAGGTTTTGCAAATTCTATTGTGTCACCGGCAATGGAGTTTAAAAGGGAAGGTTTTGTTTTTGGGGCGGCAGCAAAGATGTTTACAATTGCAGGACCTGTTATTGTATATGGGGTCAGTACTTCAATTATTATAGGTTTGATATATTATTTTTTAAAGTAAAAGGGGAAGTTAGATATGGCAAAAAAAAATTAGGCACACAAACTATTAAGTTTAAAAATCCTCCTTCTATAATAGCTGGAGGCACTATTGTAGGACCTAAAGAAGGAGAAGGACCTTTAAGAGATTATTTTGATATGATTTTAGTAGACGATACTTATGGAGAAAAAAGTTGGGAAAAAGCAGAGTCAAAAATGTTTCAAGATGCTGTAAATTTAGCATTAAAAAAGGCCAATCTCAAGATTTCAGAAATTGATTACCTATTAGGTGGTGATTTGTTAAATCAAATTATAAGTGCAAATTTTGCTGCGCGACAACTGAATGTGCCACATTTCGGATTGTATGGTGCTTGTTCTACTATGACAGAGGGATTGACTTTAGGGGCTATGCTTATTGATGGAGGCTATGCTGACTATATAATAGCGGCAACTTCCAGCCATTTTTCTACTGCAGAAAGACAGTTCAGATATCCTTTAGAACAAGGCATTCAAAGGCCTTTTACTTCACAGTGGACGGTGACAGGTGCAGGAGCTACAATTTTAGCCTCCACAGGAGAAGGCCCTTATATTACCCATGCTACTACTGGCAAAGTTGTAGATTTGGGGATGAAGGATGCCAATAACATGGGAGCGGCAATGGCACCTGCTGCAGCAGATACAATTATCACTCATTTTAAAGATACAGGTTTTACAATAGAAGACTATGACCTTATTATGACGGGAGACATGGGAAGAGTAGGGAGAGACATACTTTTAGAGTTACTGTATAAAGAGGGGTATGACATAGAAAGCAAGTATAAAGATTGTGGAATAGAAATTTTTGATGAATCACAAGACGTTCACTCTGGTGGCAGCGGTGCGGCTTGTTCTGCAGTGGTTTTGAATGGATGGCTGTTATCTCAAATACAAAATGGAGTCTATAAAAAAGTTTTATTTATGGCGACGGGAGCTCTTTTATCTCCTACCAGCAGCCAGCAAGGGGAATCTATTCCTGGGATTGCCCATGCTATTACAATATCGACAACATTATAAGGAGGTCAATATGGATTATATAAAAGCGTTTTTAATGGGAGGTTTGATTTGTGCTATTGCACAAATTTTGATTGATAAGACTAAATTGACTCCTGCAAGAATATTAGTAACATATGTGACATTAGGAGCAATACTTGGAGGCCTTGGAGTTTATAAGAAATTGATAGATATAGGTGGTGCAGGAGCTACAATACCCCTTTTGGGCTTTGGAAATTCCCTTGCCCAAGGTGTAATAAAAGCTGTTGAGAAAGATGGATTGATTGGAGTTTTTACAGGAGGATTGACAGCCACTGCCGGAGGAATTTCTGCTGCAGTATTTTTTGGGTACATTTTTTCTTTAATTTTTAATTCAAAGACTAAGAAATAAGTATAGGTTAATGAATTTTAACTTATACTTATTTTTTTATCTTTTCCTATGGTATAATATAAAAAGCAAGGAATTATTTTGTTGGTAAAAGGGTGATTTTTTGCGTATAGAGATTAATGAAATAGATTTAATTAAACTGCTGAAAGAAATTTCTTTAAAAACAAAAATTAAATCTTATATTGTAGGTGGAGTTGTAAGAGACTTTTTATTAGGGGTTAAAAACCTTGATATTGATGTAGTAGTGGAAGGAGACGGAATTGAGTTTGCTTATATATTGCTTTCTTATTTAAAAGGTGATATTGTAGTGTATGAAGCTTTTAGGACTGCTACCTTAAGTTATGACGGTATTTCTATTGATATTATATCTGCTCGTAAAGAGTATTATGAACGTCCTGCTGCACTGCCAACAATCGAATTTTCAAATATATACGATGACATGGCAAGAAGAGATTTTACTATAAACACTTTGGCTTATGATGTAATAGAAGAGAAGATTTTGGATTATTTTAATGGATTAGAGGACTTAAAAAAGGGTTTAATTAGAGTCCTTCATCCTAAAAGTTTTATTGATGACCCTACCAGAATATTTAGAGCTATAAGATATGCTACTAGATATTCTTTTGAGATTGAAGAAAAGACACACAATTTGATGAAAGAATCAATAGAAAATATTAGACTTTTGTCTGCTGATAGAATAAGGAATGAAATCTTTTTAATTTTAAAAGAAAGTAAAGCCCAAGAGATGATTGATAAGCTTATTTATTACGGTATTGATAAAGTTATTTTTGATGGAATTACACTTAATACTCAACATCTCGATACAGTATATGTAAATTTGGAAATTGAATTATACAGATTTTTAGTGCTTTTTTACTATCTAAAAGAAAAAGATATTAATGAAATTGAAAAGAGGTTGCGAATAAATAAAATTTATCTCAAGGCTTTAAAAGACTTGGTTTTTTTGAGAGAGCAACTCAATTGCCAAAATAAAAATATCAGAAAAATAAGAGAAACTATAGAAGAAACAAAAGAAGAAGTTTTAAAAGCTATTGAAGTAATGGAAGGAGAAAAAGCCGAAAAAATTATAAAGGGGAAATTGACTGTAAAGGGAAAAGACATAGAAAATTTAGGACTTCCTCCCGGTTCTTTATATGGGGAATTAATGGATAATGTGTTTGAGGCGAAAATTAATGGAATTATTGCTACAAGAGATGAAGAAATTGCATTTTTGAAAAAACTGATAGAAAAATTAAAGAAAGGAGAATAAATTTGATAGATTTTATAGATTTTTTATATAGAATACCTGCACTTCTTATTGCGATGAGTTTCCACGAATTTAGCCATGGTTATGTGGCAGATAAATTGGGGGACCCTACTCCAAGGCAAAGTGGCAGGCTTACATTAAATCCGTTAGCTCATATTGACCCCCTTGGTCTTTTAATGCTTTGGCTTTTAAGGTTTGGGTGGGCGAAACCTGTTCCTATTAATCCTTTATATTTTAGAGATAGAAAAAAAGGTGTATTGCTTGTATCCTTAGCAGGCCCTCTTTCCAACGTCTTGTTGGCTATCGTTTCTCGAATATTGATGATAGCATTTAAAGATGTTCCAATACTGTATCCACTTTTATATCTATTGTACATTTACAATTTAATTTTTGCTGTTTTCAATATAATACCGGTGCCGCCTTTGGATGGTTCAAAAGTACTGTGGAGTTTGTTACCCCCAAGAGAAGCTTATATGATTTCTCAATATGAAATGTATGGACAGGTTATTTTGCTCCTTCTTGTTTTCACTGGGGTTATAGGACAAATCATGGGGCCTCTTATGAATGCTTTGGACTCTTTTATAACTCTTATTTTAAAGCCTTTTGAGGTGTGAAGATGTACAACGTAAAATTAGAAGTGTTTGAAGGACCTTTTGATTTGCTTTTTCACCTTATAGAAAAAAATGAAATTGATTTGATGGATATCCCGATTTCAGTTATTTTAGATCAATATATGGAATATATTAAAACTTTGCAGGAAATGGATTTAAATGTGGCATCAGAATTTATTGTAATGGCAGCTACTTTATTAGAAATTAAATCTAAAATGTTGCTTCCCAAACAGCAGTTTGAGGGACAACAATTAGAAATGGAAGAAGTAGACCCAAGAGAAGAATTAGTAACTAAATTGATTGAGTACAAGAAATATAAAATTATTGCCCAGACTTTTAAAGAAATGTGCAAAATTGGTTCTCGTTTTTTTAGAGAAGAGTCTGAAGTAAAATATATAGATAAAAAAATTGCTTTAAACTACTCTAGTGAAGATATATATAAAGCGTATCTTAAAGTTATTTCAAAAAATAACGCCAGAGAAAATGAAATAGAAATAAAAAAAGATGAATATACTGTAGAGAATAAGATTAAAGAGTTATTAGTGAAATTAGTAAAAAAGCCTTTCCTTTGGTTTAGTGAACTTATTAAGAAAAGTCGAGCAAAAGGAGAAATTATTGTTTCTTTTATCGCTGTTTTAGAGTTAGTGAGATTAAATAGAATTATAGCGGAACAAAAGACTACTTATGGGGATATACTTATTAAATCCTTTAGGAGAGGAGAAAAAAATGAGCAATGAAGGAAAAATAGAAGCTATATTGTTCGCAGCAGGGGGACCAGTAAAATTAAAAACCTTATCCGAAGTAGTAGGACTTTCTCAAGAGGAAATAGTAGATGTTGCAAACAAATTAAAAGAATATTACGACCGAGAAAATCGCGGTTTAGATATTATATTTTTTGAAGATAAAGTTCAAATGTGTACAAATGATAATTATGGAGAAATAGTTAGACAAGCTTTGGGATTAGAAATAAAACAAGGACTTTCTCAAGCAGCATTAGAGGTTTTGGCTATAATAGCTTATAATCAACCTATTACAAGGGCAGAAATTGAAAGAATAAGGGGTGTAAAAAGCGATAAAGCTATAAATACTTTGCTGGAGTATAATTTGATCAAAGAAAGCGGAAGGGCTTTATCTCCTGGTAGGCCAATACTGTATACTACTACAGAAGATTTTTTAAAGTATTTTGGAATTAAATCTTTAAAAGAGTTACCGCAAATTGAAATCACACCTTAAGTATTTCGGTAATATGTCAAGAGGGTGATAAAAAAAATTCAAAAAAAATTTAATAAAATAACCTAAAAAAGGGCATAGCAAAGCTAACCATCACGCAATAAGCTGATGGAAATTAATGTAAAATATGGTTATGGGATAATATGTTAACTTATACAATCATCTCCTTTCATTATTGGGGATTTATAAAGTTTTTCTTCGCGCAGCAGAGCGAAGACTAACCTTACAGTTTTACGTGCAGTCAATACAAGAGCACGTTTATGCTTGTGAGTTTTGCTTTCTTTAAATTTGCGAGCATAGTATTGTGAGAACTCAGGTAAATACTTCCTGAGTTGGTCAGCTGCTTGAATAAAATAATATCTGAGATACTCATTACCAGTACGCTTGAGATATGTGTCCTCCGCTTTAAAATCAGCAGACTGGTATTCTGACCAATAAAGGCCGGAAAACTTTGCAAGGGCATTATCATTATCAAACCTTGAAATTCCGCCTATCTCAGATATTAAGCCGGCTGCGATGGTTGGGCCAATACCTTTTACTGATGTAAGACAAAGAAATTCATTGTTAAATCCTTTTACCTCATTAATAATGGCTTTTTCTACAGCTTTCTTCTGTTTTTCAAGGGACTGTAGATTATCAAAGCAAGACTTGATAACAAAGTTTAAAGAATCATCTACAGTAGCATTAATTCTATAAGACTTGCGAACAGCCTCTTGAAGCAATTTAGCTGTAGCTTCTGGATCATCAAAGCGATCTTTACTCTTATCAACCAAAAAGCCGGCAAGCTCATCAAGCGGTCGAGCCGCAATATCATCAAGGGTGAAAAACTCATTAAACATTTCAGTAGCAGTTGCTCCAAAATTATTACTAAAGACTTTATTTTGGCACAAACCGCTAAACTTAAGGAACAAATTGCTGAGTAAATAATTTTTTTCTCTAACAATACTATTAACAATGTGAAAGCGATGGCGAGTAAGCCTCTGGAGAGCAAGATATCTAAAATCTACAGAACAAGATTTAGGGAGTCTACCGAATCTCAGTTTTTCAGCAATAGCAAAGGCATCCATCCAGTCATTTTTAGGCAAATTGCCGAGAGACTTTTTAAAAGCATTAATAATATTAGCATTAAAAGTAGTAATAGAAGGTTGATAAGGCTTAAGAGCAAAATGATCAGCCAAATAATACTGGAGGTGCCAGCCATAGACTGAGGTAGATTCCAAACCAATAAAGACCTTTTGGATATTGTATTTATTACAACACTCCAAGATACGTGATACTATAACATCACAACCATGAGGGTTATTTTCTACAGAAAAACGAGAGGAAGCATCATTACCCTCCTGGTCGAGAATATGAACCTTGACATCATTCAGGCTTACATCCATACCAACAAAAAGCTTATTCAAGATTGTTACACCTCCTTTCAAAAGTGATAAAGTAAGTAAAAGTTAATTTGAGATAACCCTAGCAACCAGATTATGTAGCAACCTCGCAATTAGCTCTTAATATATAAGCCTGAATCCTCTGCTGCCAGGGGCTTATATATGACAAAGCAGATTTCGCGTAAGAAAAGGCAAATCTGGTGTAGGGACCACACTTAAAAGAGCGGTCAAGCCGCATGGAGGACGAAAGCCTGTCCCACATTAACTTTACAGTATAATAATGCTACAAGTTATCTCAAAAGTAAATAATAAGGCCGAAAAAAGATGAGACGGCCGCGCCATGAATCCTGCATATTGCGCAATATTACGGATTCATGGCAATAGATAAGATTTTAGACAAGATGAGAATATTAAAGATTTCCAGTTATAAATTTGCTTTATTAAATTTTAAGAAGTGAGACAAATTTATTGCCTTTAAAATTAATTATACGAGGGAGGATTATATATGAAACGAAATATTGCGTCTCTACTTTTAATAGAGCTTTTTCTTACGTTCTCCTTTGGCTCTCTTTATCGCCTCCCTTAATGTTCCCTCAGTTTTTTGTAGGTCGCCTTGATAAATAGCTTCACGTACTTTGTCATAAGTTTCTTCGTCATACCAAAGTGCTTCTGTTAATTGTCTGTTAAGATGATATGGATCTAATCTATACTCTGCAGCAGGAAAATATTCTAAACCCTCTTTCGGCCATTCTGCTCCGTCTCCTCCTATGTATACTTTCTCTACACCTTCTATATCCCATTTGCATCCCACTTTTGCATAAGTCTCTTCCCATATCTCTTCACTATTACCTAATCCACTTACTACTAGCTTGTTCTTCAATCTATATCGCTCTTTATCTATCTTCTCTTTGCCTTCATAGGCTATTAAATGCTTTATTTCTCCCCTCTTTTTATCTGCTCTTTGTAGTCTTATTATCACCCCGTCACTTTCGATATACAGTCTCTTTGTAACCTTCTCTCCTTTAGGAACCTCTCCATATTCAAAAACTTCTTTCCTTCTTTCTTCACTATCTTGTTTTAAAATTTCCCCTAATTCCTGTACTGCTTTCCAAATTGTCATTGGACTAATGCCAGGAAAAAGATAACTTAATATCTCTGCTGCGCGCCTAAACGGCATTTCTGTACTTAGTTTTACAGCTATCTCTCTTAACCTTGGCGTTATTTGGGAACGGGATGGCCAACCCAATAACTCATCTAGCAAAAACTTTGTCTCTCCTGTCTGTTTATTTCTGTAAAGACGCCTCCTGTAAATAAATTCTCCAAATGTACTAACAACCTGTTTCGCCCTAAATCCTACTACTTCCCATATGTTACGATCACGTTCCTTCATAAGACGAGTATCTATTTCTTCTAAAGCCCATGCAAAAATTTGATTGGAAATTCTCTGCGTAAGCTCATGTATACCTTCTTCAAGTTCATAAAAGTCTTTGCTTTCTTTTATTATTTTTATTAAACCATTAGCAAAAAGCAGGATTGCACCCACTATGTGTCGAATATCTAACATATCAGACCTCACCTTCCTTTTCATTTTTGTTTTTGATTGTGTTTTGGTGGTGAGGTCTTTTTTCTACATTTGACCCCCTTTTTCCTGCTTCATTTCACCTACTTAAATTTTACACTGCCGTAGCTATGAACGAGGAGAAATCTATGCATTACTCAAGGAAGGAAGGAGTATTCGGTATATTGCTAAAAAACTTAATCGATCTCCAAGTACCATAAGCCGTGAAATTAAACGTGGAACTACTACACAACTTAGAAGTGATTTGTCTTCTTATACAAGCTATTTCCCTGAAACTGGTCAGGCTGTCTACGAAAAAAATCGTTCAAATTGTGGAGCTAAATTTAAAGCAGCTAAAGCAGAAGATTTTTTGAAATATGCTGAAAATAAAATATTACATGAAAAATGGTCGCCGGATGCAGTTGTAGGTTATTGTAAGAAGGACCCAAGCTGGAATAATAAAACCATTGTTTGTACTAAAACACTCTACAACTATATAGATAGAGGATTATTAAAAGTTAAAAACATTGATTTACCTTTAAAACTACGTTTAAAACCAAGGAAGAAGCAAAACCGTAAAAATAAACGTATTATGGGTAAAAGTATTGATTTTAGGCCTAAAGAAGTTGAAAGCCGTGAAGTTTTTGGACATTGGGAAATAGATACGTTAATTGGCAAGAAGTCTAATGACAAGGTCCTTTTGACATTAACAGAGCGTAAGACTCGCCATGAAATAATACTTCTTTTAGATGCAAAAGACAGCAAATCTGTTAAAGATGCACTATCAAAATTAAAAGATATATTTGGTGATAATTTAAACAAAGTATTTAAAACCATAACATCTGATAATGGTACAGAGTTTAGTGATTTAGAAAGTACTCTTTTAGAATATGGGGTAGAAGTATATTATACACATCCATATTCATCTTGGGAAAGAGCTACGAATGAACGACATAATGGTCTTATACGACGTTTTATCCCTAAAGGAAAAAGTATTAAAGATTTATCTATAGATACGATAAAGAGAGTAGAAAATTGGCTTAATAACCTTCCACGAAAATTGTTAAATTATAAAACACCTAAAGAATGCTTTTATGAGGAACTGGCAAAAATCTGTTAAGCCCATCTCTTATAAAGTATAGAGCTCGCTCGTGATTTGTCAAGGGGCAGGCTTCGCCTGACTTAAACCCTTGACAAATTACGACCTTCGCTCAATTTGTTAACTAAGATGGGCTTAAGGTTATATATGATTTGTCCCAAATCCTATATCTACATGATTTTCATTAAGTGTTGCATTTAATATTGCAATTTATAGTACAATTTTACATAGAAGTTTTCTACAATTGTACTTGCTATTTTTTCAAAAAGAGGTTATCATATATCAAGATACTATATTTCCTTTATATGGATAAAAATACAATATAGGCAGTTTTTAATAACTATCAATTTTTTTACCAAAACTATAATAAAGACCTAAATCTTGCTTAGAAAAGGCTTATAAACAGCGTGATATGAGGTGAAATGATGAAATATTTGTCTGTTGTTTTTATAATCCTTATTTTTTTGATTTTACTGTATTTTTTGCCTCTTAAAATTAAAATAAAAGCGAATAAAGAGGAGAAAAATATTTCCCTGGAAATAGCAGCTAATATATTTTTTGTAAATTTTTTGACCTTTAAATTACAGAAAGAGCCTGAAAAAGAGGAATTGTATTTTAAAATTTTTGGCATCCAGATACTTAAAAGTGTAGGAACAAAAAAATTAGAGAGAACTAAAAAAGAGAGAAAATTTTCGACTTTAGATATAGGATATAAAGATTTTTTTAAGATTATAGAATTTTTAAAAGATGTGCTAAAAGATACTATTGTTTATAGATTTTATTTAAATTTAAAAATTGGCTTAGAAGATGCAGCTTGGACTGCTATCTTGAACGGCTCTTTATGGGGAACAATATATACAGCTCTTATGCCGATATATAATAATGCTACTTTTACTAATGCGCCGGAGGTTTATATCACACCTTACTATGGTCAGAATAAGTTAGAAGGAAATTTAATTTGCATATTTAAAATAACCTGTGGTAATATTATTATTAATGGAATAAAGTTTTTGGGTAGTTTAAATGGGAGGTGAAAATAAATGAGTGACCACCCAATCGATGCTTTGATGAAAACGACCATGGAAAGCTTAAAAGACATGATAGATGTCAATACAATAGTAGGAGATGCTGTAGAAACTCCTGATGGAACGATAATAATTCCTATCTCTCGTGTGACCTTTGGCTTTGCTGCTGGAGGCGGTGAAATTAACTTGCCAAAAAATGATAAAAAAGGTGCAGAACAAGATTCATCTCAAAACATGCCCTTTGCCGGTGGCAGTGGCGCAGGGGTTTCTGTACAACCCGTTGCCTTTATGGTGGTTGGCCAAGGGCAAATCAGACTCTTGCCAGTTACTCAAAGTGCTATGCTGGAGAGAATAATAGATTTGACGCCTAAATTGATAGAAGAAATACAAAACTTGTTCAATAAAGGTAAGCCGACAAAAAAGGTACAAAATCCAACAATAAATAACAATGCTGATATTTAAAAAGTGGGGAATCCCACTTTTTTGTATATAAAGGAGGCATAGTGTGAAAGTGAAATAGTGAAATTTGGGCATGACAAAAAAGGGCACCAAATAAAGCTGCCCAAAATCCAGATAATGGTAATATATAATAATGTTAAGTAATAGTTGGAGGGATAATAGTACAACCTTCTTTTTCTAAAAGTTTAATAGCTTTCTTAATATATTGTTGCTTATGCTTTTGATAAAGTTTTTCTGGCATATTAATGTAATCGGCGTCAGAAGGATTAAAAGGTTCCCTTTTCAAAAGCATATGATAGAGACAAGTAAGGATCATACGAGCAATAGCAACAATTGCCCGTTTATGACCGCGACGCTTTTTAATACGTTCATATTTAAGCCTAAAATAAGGATTCTTTTTATCCCTAATTGCTGCATTGGCACACTGTATTAAGAGAGGTTTTAAATAAACACCTGCTCTTGAGACATGGACAGATTTTTTCTTACCTGCACTTTCGTTGTTTTGGGGAGAAAGACCAGCCCAAGAGCAAAGGTGCTTGTCAGATTTAAAAACTGTCATATCCGTGCCGATTTCAGCGATGATATAAGTTGCCGATTTTTCGGTTATGCCAGGGAGAGTAACAGCGATATCAATCAAGTCTTGATAAGGTTTGGCTAATTGAGAAATGGCTTTATCTAAATCAGAAACACATTGATTAATAAAATCATAGTGTTTTCTGCAAACCTTCATCTTGACTGATTGATCATCCCTCAATTCGTATCCAATAATCGACTGAATGATTTCGTCAGCCTTTTTATAAAGAGTTTTGTGTAGAAGTGACTTGCAGTATTCAGGGTCAAAAGTATCGCAAGTTAAGATATATCAATGATAGAAGAAGCAGATTTACCGAAAGAATCAGTGACGACGGAGGCTAAAGCGATGTTGGATACGGTGAGGGCATTTTGAAGCCTGTTTTTTTCACTAGAGCGATGACCAATAAGTTTAAAACGATAGCGAACAAGTTCACGTAACATGCGGATATCCTCAGGGGGAATAAAACTAGAGGGGACGATATTGAATTTAAATAGATTGGCAATCCAAGTAGCATCTTTATCATCGGTTTTTTGCCCTTTAATGGCACGGAGATACTTAGGATTAGCAATAACAACATGGCAGGATTTTTCAAGGACATTAAAGATTGGGATCCAATACTTACCGGTGGATTCCATGCAGACTTCGAAACAATTGTAACTGAGAAGCCAATCCCTTAACTTAATAAGGTCAGAGTTAAAGGTAGAAAAGCGTCTTTTAACATAAGTAGTAACATTGTTAGAATCAGTAATAGCAATAGCAGCAACTAGGAATTTTTTGTGGACATCTATGCCACAGCAGATAGGGTGAACAATTTTTAACATAAACAACCCTCCAAAAGGGAAAGAATTAAAATATATAGACATTGACTGAATATCCAGCACATAAAACACTAAGGAATTGCTTATACAATGATTAGTGTACGTGATCAGAGTCACACTTATTTGTGCTTGAGAGGATATTCTACACATGTTAAAATGCGGACTTGAGTCCAATGAGTGGGAGAAATAATTCCACTCCCTCCTCCGTGCTTTGTAGTATATCTATATATTTTAAAGAAATTATATCAAAAATATCGCTCAAAAGCACACTTTCATTACAATTTGTGCTTGAGCAAAGCGAAAGGATGTGGGTTAAAATGAAAAAATTTATACTTTATCTTTTTATTTTGTTGTATTTTATGTCTTCTGTAAAAGTGTATGCTGAGAGCTATCCTTCTATCTCTGCTAAAGCAGCAATTGTAATGGACCAAGAGACAGGGAGAGTGTTATATGAAAAAAATTCTCATGAAAAGCTGCCAATGGCAAGCACTACAAAAATAATGACTTTGTTGGTTGCTTTAGAAAAAGGTAATTTAAATGATATTGTAACTGTCAGCAAAAGGGCTGCAAGCGTTGGAGGTTCATCTATTTGGCTTTCGCCAGGAGAAAAAATTGATATGGAAAGCTTACTTTATGGACTTATGTTAAACTCAGGGAACGATGCCGCCACAGCTATTGCGGAACATATAGGTGGTAGTGTAGAAAGTTTTGTCGAAATTATGAACCAAAAAGCAAAAGAAATAGGGGCATATAACACCCATTTTGTAACACCTTCTGGTTTAGACATTGGCATTGATGACCATTATACTACTGCTTATGATTTAGCTTTAATAACAAGGTATGCTTTTAGATATCCTAAATTTACAGAGATTGTATCAACAAAAGAAAAGACAATTCCTTGGGAAGGGAAAGAATGGGATAGATATTTGAGAAATAAAAATAAGCTCTTATGGATATACGAAGGAGCAGATGGAGTAAAAACTGGATTTACTAATAAAGCAGGTAGGTGTCTTGTATCTTCTGCTACAAGAGAGGGAAGGAGATTTATTGCAGTTGTTTTAAATAGTCCTCCTATGTGGGAAGATTCCATGAAAATATTAGATTATGCTTTTTCAAAGTACAAACCCTATAAAGTTTTAGAAAAAGGGGAGTTAATTAAGAAGGTAAAAGTAGAAGGTGGGAAAGAAAATACTGTATCAGTTGTAAGTGAGAAAGCATGTGTTATTCCAGCATTAGAAGAGGAGAAGCAGAATGTGAATTTAGAATTTTATCTTCCCAAAAGTGTCAAAGCTCCTGTTGAAAAAGGCGAAAAAATAGGTTATGTGACAGTAAAGATAGGAGAAGAAAAAGTTTGTGATGTCAATTGTGTAGCCTTAAAGAAAGTAGAACAAGAAGAGTTTGGTTACAATTTTCAAAAGATAATAAAAAATTGGTTAAAGGTGCTGAATCCCTCTTGAATATGACTCAAGAGGGTTATTTGTGTGCGCCCGGCATGGGCGATAGCTAGGCGGTGAAAGTCCGCTGTGGGCTTGGTAGTGGGAACCACTAGCCGAGAGCAAGGGTGTCCATCATGAGGTGGAATCTGAAGGAAGCTTAAGGCAAAATCTCGGTCTGATGAACAAGAACCAGATAAGAGGCTGAATTGGGATGGACGAGTTTGCACATCAAAACAAAGTCCAACACTACCCGAATCCCATACAGTAAATCTGGCAGATATATGAGATGAAAGCTATCGTTCTTACCCGGGGAGGTCTCAAGGATAAGTCATGGAAGTAAAATATGAAGTGACAACCCATACAGTGATGTATGGCTGAACCTTGAGAAGTCAGCAGAGGTCATAGTACTTATCTAGACATGAATAGATAAGGAAGGACTGAACATTAGGAGGTTTCGGAAATCCTATGAACTCGAGAGATATGCGAAGACTGCAGACAACTCAACAAAGAGGCTATCCGTTGGATAGAGAAAGGGAATTTCAAAAGACAACGGAAGTGCATAGTATATCATCGGCGTCAAGGGATGGAAGAAACGATGTACTAAGAATTGTACATAATTCCTAATGAACCGCCGTATACCGAACGGTACGTACGGTGGTGTGAGAGGACGCTGAATAAAATAATGATTCAGCTCCTACTCGATTTTGTAATAGTTTTTAAGTTTGAAGAATATTTTATTAGTGTGAAATTGGAGGTGAGATAAATTGGCAAATAGATTAGAATGCATTGACGCTGGTACTGATTATTGTCCTTGCTATTTGGCTGAATTAAATGAGTGCATAGTATGTTCACAACTTCAGGGGAAAAATTTTTGCGATTGTAATTGGCGAGGAGTTTGTATCTTTCAGGAATTTGTTTGGGCAGGATACAAGGCTAAAGCTACCCGCAGCACAATTTTTTCTAAAGTGTTAAAAAGGGAAGAAATTAACGAAGAAGTTATAATTTTGACTCTTAAAGTACCAAATAAGATGGCACGAGATTTGAATGAACCAGGTTCTTTTGTTTTTTTAAGGGGAATTTCAAGCCCACCTTTTTTTGATACTCCTATGTCAGTAATGTATGCAGACGAGCTTGAAGGAATAATCAAGATAGCTATACAAGTAAGTGGTCCAAAAACAAAATTGATTCAAAAAGCTGAGGAAGGAGAAGAGGTTTATTTAAGAGGGCCTTATTGGAATGGGCTTTTAGGTCATAGGTATATTAAAGGAATTCACAATTCTAAGGCTTTAGTTGTTTTGAGAGGAATTGCACAAGCTCCGGGGGTAATTGTTATTTCAAAACTAATAAACAACAAAAACAAAGTTATTGCTATCGTAGACAAAGGAAAAGTAGGAGTAAATTTTATAAATGACTATTTGAAAGAGTTTAATATAATGATAATTGAAACAGACCTTTTAAGCGAAGAAGGAGAAAGAATTTTAAAGGAGTTAATTAAAGATAAAGAAATAACGGTTGTATATAGTGGAGGCTCTGATGAACAGCATGTGAATATTTTAAATTATTTGGACTTATATAATCAAGAAGCCTATTTAGCGGTTTCAAACAATAATACTATATGCTGTGGTGAAGGGATATGTGGTAGTTGTGAAGTTCAGATAGGATACCAAAAAGTAAGAACCTGTAAGGTTCAAGTGGATATTAGAAAAGCTTTGGAAAGGAAGATGTTACATGGTTAAAGTTGTTGTAATAGGTGGAGGTTGGGCTGGTTGTGCAGCTGCTTTAACGGCTCGAAAAGCAGGGGCGGAAGTAGTGCTTTTAGAAAAGACTGATATGCTTTTGGGATGCGGACTTGTAGGAGGTATAATGAGAAATAACGGGAGATATACTGCTGCAGAAGAACTTATATATTTGGGTGGAAATGAACTTATTGAAATAACAGATAAGGCAGCAAGACATGTAAATATCAACTTTCCTGGCCATGCTCATGCAAATCTGTATGATGTGACAATGGTAGAACCAATGATTAGAAAAATGTTACTTGAAAAAGGGGTTACTATTAAGCTGATGACAAGAGCTACAGATGTTGTGATGGAAAGCAAAAAAAGAATAAAAGGAATAGTTTTAGCAGATGATACTATAGAGTATGGAGATGTTTTTATAGAAACTACGGGTTCTACAGGACCTATGGGCAATTGCCTAAGATATGGAAACGGATGTGCTATGTGTATTTTAAGGTGCCCTTCTTTTGGCCCTCGAATTAGCATAAGTTATAGGGCAGGGGTAGAAGACCTTTTAGGAATGAGGGCAGATGAAGTTTATGGTGCTTTTAGTGGTTCATGTAAATTAAATAAAGAATCTTTAAGCAAAGAGATAAGAGAAAAGTTGGAAAGAGATGGAGTAATAGTATTGCCTGTGCCTAAAGAAGATATTAACATGGAAAAATTGAATTTGAAGGTGTGTCAACAATATGCATTGCCAGAATACGCAGAAAATGTTATACTATTAGATACTGGTTATGTAAAGCTCATGACTCCTTTTTATCCATTAGAAAAACTTAGAAAAATTCCTGGCTTAGAAAGAGCACGTTATGATGACCCCTATTCTGGAGGAAAAGCTAATTCTGTAAGATATTTGTCAATGGCACCGCGAGATAATACAATGAAAGTTATAGGTTTAGAGAATTTATTATGTGCAGGGGAGAAGTCTGGCTTGTTTACTGGGCATACTGAGGCAATGGTGACAGGATGTCTTGCTGGACATAACAGCGTAAGATTAGCTCTTGGCATGCCTCTTTTGGAGTTACCAAGGAATTTAGCTTCTGGTGATTTGATAGCATATGCTAATGAAAGCATAAAGACGAAAGAAGGCTTGAAAAAGAGGTATACTTTTGCAGGGGCAGAATATTTTGAGAGGATGAAACAATTAGGCCTTTATACTACTGATACCAACTTGATAAAAGAAAGGATCATGAGAAATAATTTATTAAAAATTTATGACGAAAAACTTGTATAAACGAAAAAATGGGTGAACACAAATGGAAAGGTTGCAAAAATACTTAGCAGAATGTGGAATAGCCTCACGAAGAAAGTGCGAAGAGTATATTTTACAAGGCCGTGTAAAAGTAAATGGAAAAGTAGTAAAAGAGTTGGGAGTAAAAATCAATCCTGATGTTGACATAATTGAATTTGATGATAAAATTGTGAGAAGAGAAAAGAAAAAAGTTTATATTATGTTAAATAAGCCAACAGGATATATTACTTCCGTAAAAGACCAGTTTGGCAGGCCTACAGTGATGGACTTAGTTAAAGTTAAGGAAAGAATATATCCTGTTGGCCGCTTAGATTATGATACATCAGGGCTTCTGTTACTCACAAATGATGGGGAGATAGCCAATATCTTAATGCATCCTCGACATGAAATTGTGAAGACGTATATTGCAAAAATCAAAGGAATTCCAACACAAGAAGAGTTGGAAAGGTTTAGAAATGGACTTTTGATAGGAGATTATTTGACTTCGAAAGCAGAAATAGAGATTTTAGCAGTTAAAAATGGGACAAGTGTTGTAGAAATAAAAATTCATGAAGGTAAAAATAGACAAGTTAGAAGAATGTGTGAGGCTATTGGACATCCTGTTATTTCTCTTACAAGAACTAAAATTGGTGAGTTATCTTTAGAAGGGTTAAAACCAGGAGAGTGGAGGTATTTGACACAAAAGGAAATAGATTATTTAAAAAGCTTGAGGTGAAGTATGTTTTCAGTTAACTTTGCTAAAGCAGAGGATTTCGAAATTATTAAAAAAATTGCTAATGAGTGTAATTTGAAGGGAACTTTAAATTTTTTAGAAGAGATTTTCATGATTGCAAGAGAAGACAAGCCTTTTGGCTTTATTTCTATGAAAGAAGAAAATAATAATGCTATAATAACTAATTTGGCAATTTTGCCTTCCTACAGGGATAAGGGGTTTGAAAATTTAATGGTAAGAGTAGTACTTAATCATGCCCTAGATATGGGGTTAGAAAATGCTTGTGTCAATATACCTTTTTATAAAGATTTTTTTTGTAAATTAGGTTTTAAAGAAAAAGGCGATTTTCAGATAGTTAAATTAAAAGAGTTTTTTGGAGAGTGAGATATTTTTTTAAATATATTATTAAAAATCTTGGAGGTGTTTTCAATGGAATTATGGTTTACAGAAAATCAGGATGAAAATTTGAGATTTTCTTTGAAAGTTAAAGAAACATTGGTGGTAGAAAAAACTCCTTATCAACATTTAGCAATACTCGATACATATCAATTTGGAAGAGTATTAACTTTAGATGGTATACTTCAAACCACTGAAAAAGATGAATTTGTATATCATGAGATGATAGTACATGTACCCCTCTTTACTCATAAAAATCCAAAAAGCGTGTTAATTGTTGGAGGCGGAGATGGAGGCTCAGTAAGAGAGGTCTTAAAGCACCCTTCTGTAGAAAAAGTAGTTTTGGCAGAAATTGACGAGGCAGTAGTGAGAAATTCTAAAAAATATCTTCCTACAATAAGCCAGGCATTAGATGACCCAAGAGTAGAAATAATGATTGGAGATGGAATTAAATATGTTAATGAACACAAAAATGAATTTGATGTGGTAATAGTGGATTCTACTGACCCAATTGGGCCAGCTGTAGGGCTTTTTACTTCTGATTTTTATAAAGCCGTATATGAATGCTTGAAAGAAGATGGTATTATTGTGGCTCAGACAGAATCACCTTTTATTTATGGAAAATTGATAAACAAACTCAGCAAAATGTTCAAAGAAATATATCCTATTACAAAAGCTTATATAGCAACAATACCGACTTATCCAGGAAGTTTGTGGACTTTTACCATGGGTTCAAAAAAATATGACCCTGAAGAAGTGGACATAAATTCTATTCCAAGAATAGATACTAAATACTATACACCTGAAATTCACAAAGCGGCCTTTGTATTGCCTAAATTTGTGAAGGATATTTTTGATGAGGTGTAATATGATAGAAGGAAAATATTTTGTTGATCCGGGAAAGTTTTTAGGGGCTACTGAAGATTATGAAAAGGCAGAGGTAGTTATAGTAGGTTTGCCTATGGATTACACAGTGAGTTTCAAAGCAGGAAGCCGCTTTGGACCTGCTGCCATAAGGCAAGCCTCTTATGGTTTAGAATATTATAGTGTGTATTTAGATAGGAGGCTGGAAGATAAGAAATTTTATGATTTAGGAGATTTAGTACTTCCTTATGGGAATGTGGAAAAGAGTTTAGATTTAATCTCAAAAGCTACAGAAGACATTTTGAAAAGTGGAAAAAAAGGATTGTTCTTGGGTGGAGAACATTTAGTGACTTATGGAATTTTAAAAGAGTACTTAAAAAAATATGAGGATAACCTTGTAATCCTTCATTTTGATGCCCATACTGATTTAAGAGAAGAATTTTTTGGTGAAGCATATTCTCACGCTACAGTGATGAGAAAAGTATGGGATATTGCTAAAGGTATTAAAATGTATAATTTTGGGATAAGGTCAGGTGAAAAAGAAGAATTTGAGTTTGCAGAAAAAAATACCCATATGTTTTTGTACGAAGTAGTTGAACCTTTGAAAGGTGTAATTGATGATATAAAAGATTATCCAATTTATATTAGCTGGGATATAGATGTTATAGACCCTGCTTTTGCACCAGGCACTGGTACACCAGAACCAGGGGGAATAACCACAAAAGAGGCATTAGAGGCTATTCATATTTTAAAAGATTTAAATGTAGTTGGGATGGATTTGGTGGAAGTCTCGCCTTCTCACGATATAGCTGGTATAACCTCTATTTTAGCAGCTAAACTTATAAGGGAATCTATCCTTTCCTTCTTCTAAAATTTTGAGCCTTTTGGCTCTTTTTTTATTTTGTTTCTTTTGAAAAAATAGTATAATATATTATGAGGAGGTATTAATATGAGCAATAAAATTAAAATTACAGAAACTGTATTAAGAGATGCCCATCAATCACTCTTGGCTACTCGAATGTCGACGGAAGAAATGCTCCCAATTGCAGAAAAATTGGATGCAGTAGGATATTATTCTATTGAAGCGTGGGGAGGAGCTACCTTTGATGCTTGTATGAGATTTCTTGACGAAGACCCTTGGGAAAGATTAAGAAGATTAAAGAAAAGGATAAAAAATACGCCTCTTCAAATGCTTTTGAGAGGACAAAATCTATTAGGATATAGGCATTATCCTGATGATATAGTAGAAAGATTTATTGAGAAGGCTGTTTACAATGGAATAGATATAATAAGAATTTTTGATGCTTTAAATGATGTACGAAATCTTGAAGTTGCTATAAAAGCTACTAAAAAGGCGGGAGCTCACGCTCAAGGTACCCTTGTTTATACTATAAGTCCTGTTCACAACATTGACCATTATATTAAAGTAGCAAAAGAGCTGACAGAATTAGGAGTAGATTCCATATGCATAAAGGATATGTCAGGAATATTAACTCCTTATGTTGCTTATGAGTTAGTAAAAAGCCTTAAAGATACAGTAAATGTTCCTATACAGTTGCACAGCCATTATACGAGTGGAATGGCGGCCATGACTTATCTTAAAGCAATAGAGGCTGGAGTAGATATAATAGACACTGCTATTTCACCTTTGGCATTAGGAACTTCTCAACCTGCTACAGAAACAATGGTGGCAGCTTTAAAAGGCACTCAATATGACACTGGTTTGGATATGGAGTTATTATCAGAGATTGCTTCATACTTTAAAGAAGTAAAACAAAATCACAATAAAGAAATAGATTTATCTATGGTTACGAGTGTAGATACAGATGTATTAATTTATCAAGTTCCAGGAGGAATGCTATCAAATTTGATTTCCCAATTGAAACAACAAAATGCTTTAGATAAGTACCCGGAGGTTTTAAAAGAAATTCCTAAAGTTAGAGAAGAATTAGGATACCCACCTCTTGTTACTCCTATGAGTCAGATGGTAGGGACTCAAGCCGTCTTGAATGTAATAACTGGAGAAAGGTATAAAATGGTACCAAAAGAAATAAAAGATTATGTGAAAGGACTGTATGGTAGACCACCAGCGCCAATTTCAGAAGAAATAAAGAAGAAAATAATAGGAGATGAAGAGGTAATAGATGTTAGACCAGCAGATCTTTTAAAACCGCAATTTGAAGCGATTAAAGAAGAGATTAAAGAGTATTATGAACAAGAAGAAGATGTTTTATCTTATGCTCTTTTCCCACAAGTAGCAAAGAAATTTTTTGAATACAGAAGAGCAAAAAAATATCAAATAGATGCAACTCTTCTTAATATGGAATATATGACATATCCAGTCTGACAGGGAAATAATCTTCCCTGTTTTTTATATTTAAAAATCCCTCCTGTAACATATATTTTTATCCTTCATAACATGTAGTAGAAAGTTTAAGTTTAAAAGGAGGGAAATAAGATGACAATAGATGGATCTTATTACAATCCCAACTATCCTAAGTATCCTTACCATCATCCCTATTATCCACATCATCCTCATCCGGGACATTGTAAGACTTTTTATACAGTGCAGCCAGGAGACAGTATGTGGTCTATAGCGAATATGTTTGGAATAAGTCTTGACTGCTTAATAAGAGCTAATCCTCAGATATCGGATCCTAATTTGATATATCCAGGGCAACAAATTTGCATACCTTTCTATTGTCCACCAGTGTCTCCAGAAACCTGCAAAACAATATACACAGTAAAACCGGGAGACAGTATGTGGTCAATAGCTAATATGTTTGGCGTAAGTCTTGATGCATTGATAAGAGCAAATCCACAAATACCAGATCCCAATTTGATATACCCAGGACAACAAATATGTATACCTTCTGCCTAAATATTTAATTGTTAAGGCACCTTTTAAGGTGCCTTAACAATTAATGTGAAGATATATAGTATTAGGATAATTGCTTGTATATTTTATAACTTTTACAGTCCCTGGTTGAATATTTTTTCCACATTTTAAGCATAGGTAATTTTTGTTTTCTTGCAAATAAGTGTAGCTTATTTCTACCTCTAATTTTCCATATTTTTTCCAGCTATTCCACCCAGTTTTGCACAATTTGGCTCTGTTTTCATGATCGGCATATACCCATCTCAGCAATCGATGAAAATGAAAAGGATATTTTGTGTATCTTAAAAACTTTTCTGGCAATCCTAAAGATAAAGCGTAATTTTCAAAAGAATTTTCTATTATATCCTGAAGAGGATTTAATATTTGGGTACTTTCCCAATTATACTCTTCTTGTTCTAACCATTTTCTAAAAGTATCAAACATGTAACCTCTACAAACTTGTATTTTTTCAGTTTTGCTTACTTTAAGCTTTTCTAAAAGTTTTTTCCCGATTTCACAGGCTTTTTTTAAATACAATTTATTTTTAAAGTTTTCTTCGTTATAATATTCTATGGGAATTATATCACAGAAAAATTCTCCGGTTTCTACTCTCATAGCCCCAATACACGTTCCACCTACTAAACTTCCACTTCCCGCGTCGTCTATTTGTATCACTGTATCACTCCTTGCCTATATATAAATTTTGTAATAAAATCAAAGTAATTATACGTTATTAATTAGAGGAGGTAGAAAATGAAAATACTTCTTACTAATGACGATGGAGTACAAGGATTAGGGATGTTAAAATTAGCAGAATATCTTAAAGATAAGTATAAGGTAACGGTAGTAGCTCCTGAAAAAGAAAGAAGTGCTATAAGCCATGCTATAACTTTACATAAACCTTTAAGGCTTAAAAAAGTGAAGGAAGAGGATGGTTTGAAAATATATGCGGCAAATGGTACGCCCTCCGATTGTGTCAAATTAGGAATTGAAGTGGTGCTGGAAGAAAAACCTGATATTATAATTTCTGGCATTAATGAAGGTCTAAATTTAGGGACAGATATACTTTATTCTGGTACTGTTTCTGCGGCTATAGAAGCTGCAATTTACGCCATTCCTGCTATTGCAGTTTCCCTTGCAGAAACCGCTGATATTGAAGATAGGCGTATATATAAATTTTTGGAGAATTTAATAGAAAAAGTTTTAGAAAAAGGATTACCTAAAAACACATTATTGAATGTAAATATACCCGATTTTAAGAAGGGAATAAAGGGCGTAAAAGCTACAATACTCGGCAAGAGAATCTATATTGAGACTTTTCAAAAAAATTATGACCCAAGAGGGAAAGAGTACTATTGGATGGCAGGGAAAATTTCGGAAATAGAAAAGGATGAAAGGACAGACATTGTTTCTGTGAAAGAAGGTTATATTTCTATTACTCCAATTCATTTTGATTTAACAGAGTACAACATGATAAATATTTTAAACTCCTGGGACATAAAAATAGAATAAATATTTCTAATATTCTATATGATGCAAGAATTGTATCAAAAATATTCATGAAATTTATTATTCATTTTATGGAGGATTTTTTATTTTTGTATAGAATATTATATATTGCAAACAAAATTTAATGAGGGTGATAAATTGGTAAAAAATAAAGAGCTCGTAATAATAGAAGAATGGTGCAAAGGCTGCGGCATTTGTGTAGAATTTTGTCCTGTTAAAGTATTGGAACTAAAAAATGGTAAAGTTAGACTAATAGATGCGGATAAATGCACTAAATGCGGCCTTTGCGAGCTCCGGTGTCCTGATTTTGCCATATATTTAGAGGTGAAAGAATGATGCCTACGGTATTGATGCAAGGAAATGAAGCGGTAGTGGAGGGAGCTATAGATGCTGGACTAAAATTTTATGCAGGATATCCAATAACTCCCTCTACTGAGATTGCTGAACTTTGTGCCGAAAAACTTCCTTTTGTAGGTGGGAAATTTATTCAAATGGAAGATGAAATCGCCAGCATGGCAGCAGTTATAGGAGCTTCCCTTACTGGATTAAAAGCAATGACTGCTACATCGGGTCCTGGGTTTTCTTTAAAACAAGAAAACATAGGCTTCGCTGCTATGGCAGAAATTCCATGTGTTATAGTAGATGTTCAACGAATGGGTCCGAGCACAGGAATGCCTACTTCCCCTGCACAAGGAGATGTAATGCAATCCAGATGGGGAACTCATGGCGACCATCCTATAATCGTTTTATCACCATCTTCTGTAAAGGAAGCTTACTATATTACTATTCAAGCTTTTAATCTTTCTGAAAAATACAGGACACCTGTAATTTTACTTATGGATGAAGTTATAGGTCATCTAAGAGAAGCAGTTAATTTGGATGAATATAAAGATGTAGAAATTTTTGAACGACCCATGCCCCAAGACAAAGAGAACTACTTACCTTACCAGTTTATAGAAAATGGAGTTGCACCTTTAGCACCCTTTGGTAAAGGTTTTAGATTTCATGTAACAGGACTTGCCCACAATGAAAAAGGATTGCCTACAAATGACCCTAAAGTAACAGAAAAATTGGTAAAAAGATTGATGGGAAAAATTGAAAACAATAAAAAAGACATACTGATGTTTGAAGAAAAAGATACTGAAGGAGGAGATATATTACTTATATCCTTTGGTTCTTCTGCTAGAGCTTGTGAAGCAGCAATGGAAGAACTTAAAAAAGAAGGAATAAAAGTTGGACTTTTTAGACCTATAACCATATGGCCTTTCCCTGATGAAAAATTGAGGGAAATATATCCTAGATTTAAGAAAGTGTTTGTAGTTGAAATGAATACAGGGCAACTTTACTATGAAGTAGATAGAATAATCAAAGGTAATACCTATGTAGAGAAAATTAACAAATTTAATGGAGAATTTTTCACTCCTTTTGAGATTGTAGAGAAAATAAAGGAGAGTTTTAAAAATGGCATCTGAGCTGGTGGAAGGGTATTTCAGGAAGGAAACGTTACCAAATATTTGGTGTCCAGGTTGTAGCAATGGAATAGTAACGGCAGCTATTGTAAGAGCAATTGACAACTTAGGACTTGACCAAGATAAGGTATGTATTGTATCTGGAATTGGTTGTTCTGCAAGGGCATCAGGATACTTGGATTTTAATACTTTGCATACTACCCATGGAAGAGCTATTGCTTTTGCAACAGGTATTAAATTTGCTAATCCTGAGCTTACAGTAATAGTTATTACTGGAGATGGAGATAATGCGGCTATTGGAGGTAATCACTTTATTCATGCTTGCAGAAGAAATATAGACTTAACTGTAGTAATGTACAACAACCATATTTATGGAATGACAGGAGGACAGTATTCTCCAACGACTCCACGATTTGACAGAGCTACTACTGCACCTTACGGAAATATTGATAGGTATTTTGATATTTGCAAATTGGCTATTGGAGCAGGTGCTACTTATGTAGCTAGAGGTACTGCTTACCATGTTCAACAATTGACAAAACTAATTGAAAGAGGAATTTCTCATAAAGGTTTTTCCTTCATTGAAGCTTTAAGTATATGTCCTACTTACTATGGAAGAAAAAATAAAAAAGGAACACCTGCAGATATGCTAAAGTGGTTAAAAGACCATGCAGTAGACATAAAACAAGGTAGTAAAATGGACCCTGAAGAGTTTCATGACAAATTTATTATTGGAGAGCTTTTAAATATTGATGAGCCTGAATTTGTAGAAGAATATCAAAAAATGTTAAATAATTTGAAGGTGAATTACAAATGAGTTCAATAGAGATAAGATTAAGTGGTTCAGGAGGGCAAGGTTTAATCCTTGCAGGAATAATTTTGGCGGAAGCTGCAATATTGGATGGTAAAAATAGTGTTCAAAGTCAGTCCTATGGTCCTGAGGCAAGAGGGGGGTCCAGCAAAGCAGAAATAATAATAAGTGATGAATATATAACGTATCCTAAGGTATTAAAGCCAGACATACTACTTACTCTTGCGCCTTCTGCCTATTTATGTTATAAAAATGACATGAAAGAAAATGGAATAATTATAATAGATGAATCAATAATTCCTAATGATGAAGATGCCCAAAAAGTTGTCCGACTTCCCATAATAAAAACTGCACAAGAGGTAATTGGAAGAGCTTTTGTGGCGAATATAATATCTTTAGGTGTAATAGCAGAGTTAACTAATGTAGTAACAAAAGAATCTTTGGAAAGAGCTGTTTTAAATAGAGTACCTCCAGGCACAGAAGAGATTAACAAAAGAGCATTGACAGAGGGCTATAATCTTGTAAAAATGAGGGGTAGTGAAATATGGCAAAAACAGATGATTTGATAAAAAGGATACAAGATAATTATACAAAATTAAGCAAAAGCCAAAAGATAATAGCAGAGTACATTATAAATCATTATGATAAGGCAGCTTTTATGACAGCTGCAAAATTGGGAGCCAGCATAAATGTAAGTGAATCAACTGTTGTAAGATTTGCTAATACTTTAGGCTATAATGGATATCCAGAACTTCAAAATGCACTGCAAGAGCTTATAAAAAATAAACTTACAACAGTCCAAAGGTTAGAAATGACAGAAGAGACAGATGAAATTGCTATATTGAATAATGTACTAAAAGCCGACATAGAAAACATAAAAGAGACCATAAATGAAATAAATAAGGATGACTTTAGAAGAGTCGTTTCAGATATCATCAATGCTACAAAAATTTATATAATAGGTTCCAGAAGTTCTATTGTCATTGCAGAATATTTGGGATTTTATTTAAATTTAATACGGGAAAATGTGTCAGTCGTTAAAGCCGGCGTATCAGATGTTTTCGAGCAAATTCTCAGAGTTAGTGAAAATGATTTAGTGATAGGAATTGGTTTTCCGAGATACTCAAAAAGAACATTAGATGTGCTGAAATATGCAAAATCTCAGAATGCAAAAATCGTTACAATAACAGACAGTTTAATTTCTCCTCTTACCTCTGTTGCTGATGAGATATTAATTGCGAAAAGCAACATGGCTTCTTTTGTGGATTCATTAGTGGCACCGCTAAGTCTTGTCAATGCTCTTGTTGTAGCTGTGGGTCTCAAAGAAAAAGAGAAAATAACGGATACTTTTGAAAAATTGGAAAGTATTTGGGATGAATATGGAGTATATTTCTCGAAGCCAAATTAATAATAAAATTTTTGAAGGATTATTAAAAAATTTGTAGAATATATAATTTAGAAATCGATTTATTTGCTTCAAAATTTTAAAATTAGGAGGATAATAAAATGTCAAAAGAGTCATTAAATCCTTTGATTATTGCGCAAAAACAGATTAAAAATGCTTGTGATTTGCTGGGGTTAGAAGAATCTGTTTACGAACTTTTAAAGGAACCTATGCGAGTATTAGAAGTTTCCATTCCTGTGCAGATGGATGATGGTACGGTAAAAGTCTTTAAAGGTTATAGGTCCCAACACAATGACGCATTAGGGCCCACAAAAGGTGGAATAAGATTTCATCCTGATGTTACATTAGATGAAGTAAAAGCCTTATCCATGTGGATGACATTTAAATGTGGGGTAGTTGGGCTGCCATACGGGGGAGCAAAAGGCGGAGTAGTGGTAAATCCAAAAGAATTATCTAACGATGAGTTGCAGCGGTTAAGCAGGGGCTATATAAGAGCAATAGTCAGTATAATTGGTCCTAATAAAGATATACCAGCTCCAGATGTAAATACTAACATGCAAATTATGGCTTGGATGGTAGATGAGTATAACAAAATTGTAGGCTACAATAGCCCTGCGGTCATTACAGGAAAACCTTTGATATATGGTGGTTCTAAAGGAAGAACTGCTGCAACTGGATATGGAGTTGCATTGATGGCACGGGAGGCTGTAAAACGTTTACAGATGGATTTCAAAAATTGTACATCAGCTGTACAGGGCTTTGGAAATGTTGGAAGTTACACAGCTTTAAATCTTCATAGATTAGGAGCTAAAATTGTGGCAGTAAGTGATGTGTATGGAGGTATATACAATAAAGACGGAATTGATGTCGAAAAATTAGTAGAGCATGTAAATAAGACAGGAACAGTTTGCAATTTTGAAGGAACAACCAGTATAACAAATGAAGAGCTTTTAACAATGGATGTAGATATTTTAGCTTTAGCAGCTTTAGAAAACCAGATAACTTCTGCAAATGCGCCAGATGTAAAGGCGAAAATAATTTGCGAGGGAGCAAATGGTCCTACCACCCCTGAAGCAGATAAAATTTTAGCAGAAAAAGGCGTGTTTGTAGTTCCAGATATTTTAGCTAATTCAGGAGGAGTAATAGTCTCATATTTTGAATGGGTGCAAAATCTCATGAATTATTACTGGACAGAAAAAGAAGTAGAAGAAAGACAGGAAATTATGATGGTAAATGCTTTTAACGCTATATATGAATTAGCACAGCAGTACAAAGTTGATATGAGGACAGCAGCTTACATGATATCGATTAAGCGAGTCTATGAAGCTATGAAAATTAGAGGTTGGTTATAAAGGCCTTCAATTGAAGGTCTTTTTTTTATATGGTAAAATATTATAAAAAGCTTATCAGAGGAGGCTTCTTTATGGTAAGGAGTCTTCTAACTGTAGATTGGGATTATTTTATACCTTCTAAAAAAGAGTGGTTTTTCTCTTATATAGAAAATGATAAAAATTTGACTCAACTGTGGTATAAGAGATATATAAAAGGGAAATTAGAGGGAGAAAATTTGGAAAAGACTATAAAAGTAGGTAAAGTCATAAAAGGCTTCTGGGATAAAATAAAGACACAGTTTGAGTTTGATAAAAATATTAAAATTTTTGTCTCTGAATCCCATAAAGTTGCCTATTATTTGGCAAAAAATTTTGAGTGTTCTGAAGTAATTTCTTTTGATGCCCATTCTGATTTAGGATATGGTGGACTACCTTCACTGGATTTTGAATTAAATTGTGCTAATTGGCTAGGTAAACTTTTAAAAGAAGGTATAGTAAAAAGAGCCAACATTGTATATAGCCCTTACACCTTTGAAAAGCCTTCAGATTTTGAGGACTTTAACAATCTTTACAATATACAGTATTATAAATCTGTAGAAGAATTACCAAAAGAGAATTTGATAGGGGTTATACACATTTGTAGGTCGGGTATTTGGACACCTCCTTGGCTGGATGAGCGATTTGAAAAATTTATAAATGAGTTAGGCTTGCCTTTCAAGAAAATTCCATTAAAAGAGAGAAAATGGGAGGTGTCAAAGCTTTCTTACGCAGATCAAATCTTTTACCTTAATTTCGCATAAAACTTAAGGAGGAATTGTATGACTACACGACTATATATAGCACGTCACGGGCAGTCAGAGTGGAATTTACACAATAAAATGCAAGGTGTGCAGGATATTGATTTGACACCTACAGGTTTAAAACAGGCTGAACTACTGGCGAGTCGATTAAAAAATGAGAAAATAGATTGTATATATTCAAGTGATTTAAAAAGAGCTTATGTAACTGCACAAATAATTGCAAAAGAGTTGGGATTAGAAGTTCAGAAAATTCCTGAGTTTAGAGAAATGTCCTTTGGTATATGGGAAGGGCTTACATCGGAAGAAATTAATGAATTGTATAAAGAAATATATACATTATGGAAAACAAATCCTGTTAAAGCTAATATAGAAAAAGGAGAAACTTTAGAAGAAGTTCAAAAGAGAATGGTAAAAAATACTTTGAAGATAGTTGAAGAGAATAAAGGAAAAAATATATTGATTGTTTCTCATGGGACTTCTATAAAAGCACTGATTTTAGGGCTTTTAGGAATTGACTTAAGTTTTTATCCTAGATTTAGACTTGATAATACTTCTCTTAATATAATAGATGTTAAAGAAGATGGAAAAACTGTTTTAGTGCTATTTAACGATACTTGTCATTTGAGGAGAGATGAAAAAATAATATGAAAAAAATATTTGTAGTAGGCGGCGGTCCAGCAGGAATGATGGCAGCTTTATCAGCAGCTATGATGGGAAAAGAAGTAAGTATATTTGAGAGGAATAACATTTTAGGTAAAAAATTATTAGTTACAGGTAATGGAAGGTGTAATATTACGAATTTTGCTGACAAAGAAGAATTTTTCGAGAATATTCCAGGCAATAGTAAATTTTTATATAGCGCTTTTAGCAAGTTTTCTAATAAGGATTTAATAGAGTTTTTAAATAGAAATGGGCTTAAAACTAAAGTAGAAAGAGGCTTAAGGGTTTTTCCGGTTTCAGATAAATCAATAGAAGTGAGAGATTTTTTTGTGAATATCCTTAAAAAATATGGAGTAAAGATAAATTATAACTGCAGAGTAAGTGATGTGATAGTGGAAAATAAACACGTAAAGGGCATAAGTGTTGATGAGAGTGTTTTAAACTGCGATAGTGTAATATTAGCAACAGGAGGAGTGTCATATCCTACGACTGGCTCTACTGGTGATGGGTATGAAATTGCTAAGAAATTGGGGCACACAATTATAGAGCCATTTCCTTCCTTAGTGCCGATTGTTACATATGAAAATGTAAGAGAATTGATGGGACTCACTCTTAAAAATGTCAAAGTTTCTGCTTTTTTTGGAGAGAAATTAATAAGAGAAGAGTTTGGAGAAATGCTTTTTACCCATTTTGGGTTGTCAGGCCCTGCAATACTCACCTTAAGCAGGTTTTTACATGACTACTTAGGTAAGGGAGAAGTGGTAATAAAAATTGACTTAAAGCCGGGACTTAATGTTGAAAAGCTGGAGGAAAGAATATTAAGAGATTTTAATAAGTACCAAAATAAAAATCTGAAAAATGCCTTGGAAGATTTATTGCCTCATTCATTAATCCTATATGTTATAAAAAGGGCGAATATAGACCCTGATAAAAAAGTTAGGGAAATAACCAAAGATGAAAGAAAAAAATTGGTCAATAGCTTAAAAAATCTTACTTTTAAGGTAAAAGGCCTAAGGCCTATAAGAGAAGCAATTGTTACAGGTGGTGGAGTAAGTATAAAAGAAATAAATCCCTCTACAATGGAGTCTAAAATAATAAAAGGCTTATTTTTTGCAGGTGAAATTATAGATGTGGATGGATTTACCGGTGGATTCAACTTGCAAATCGCCTTTTCTACGGGATATGTGGCAGGAATCAATGCGTGAATGTGAAATGCGGGAAACCGCATTTTTTTATTTATTTTGCATAAGATATAATAAGAAAAGGAGGATAAATATGGGAAAAAGAGTCAAAAGGAAAAAATACAGATATATTGACAGTGAAAGTATTCTTGTAGTATTGATAATGTTAGGGCTTTTAAGTATAGCTATAACTCAACTTTTGATGACAAATGACGATATAAAAGTTTTTTTAAGTTCTACACAAAAATTAGAGGGGATTAATTTAAATTCTAATCTTTCGCAAGAAGGTAAAGTGACAATTGAGGTTGTAGAAAAGGATAAAGCATTAAATTCCTTTGTATTGCTAGACGGAGAGCCAGTTGGAAATTTTTCTACCAAGTCTATTACTATTACAGTAAGGCCCAATCAAATTTTGGAAATAGATGGCACCAGAGAAAAGGAACCTCTTCATTTTAAAGTAGTAGCAATTAGTGAAAATGTAATTGAGCCGCAAAATACCACTGTAGTTAAAGTAGATAAGAATATACAAAAAATATGTATGATTAGGCTGAAATGATTTATTTGTAAAGGGTAATTATGCTATAATATAAAAAAGACAAAAGATGATAGGAGAGGAGAATGCCCTATAAAAGTCATAAGAGGTGCTATAACTTCCAAAAATACAAAAGAAGATATTTTAAAGGATACTACTATTCTCATTGAAGAAATTATTAAAGCAAATGAATTAGAAGAGAAAAACATAATTTCTATTTTTTTTAGTGCTACTAAAGATTTAGATGCGGTTTACCCTGCCGAAGCAGTTAGGAATATGGGTATGACCTCAATACCTATGATGTGCCTACAAGAAATGGAGGTAAAAGGCAGTCTCAGCCATTGCATAAGAGTTGCGATTTTTACAAATTTAAGTGAAGATAAAGAGGTTAAACACGTTTATTTGAAAGAAGCAAAAAAACTGCGTCCAGACTTAGTTTGAGGTGATAGTATTGACTGTAAAAATAGCAATAGATGGGCCGGCGGGAGCTGGCAAGAGCACTGTTGCAAAAAAATTAGCTAAACTTTTAAATTATACCTATATCGATACAGGTGCTATGTATAGAGCCATTACATATAAGGCCATACAACAGGGGGTAAATCTTATTGAAGAAAACAAAATAGCTGATATTGTGCAAAGTGCTGATATCATCTTAGAAGGAGAAAAAATTTTTTTAGATGGAAAAGACATTTCTGAAGAAATAAGAAAACCGGAGGTTTCTGAAAAAGTATCTTTGGTATCTAAAATACCTAAAGTGAGAGAAATTTTAGTGCAAAAACAAAGGAAAATTGCTGAAGGCAAAAATGTAGTAATGGATGGAAGAGACATAGGAACAGTTGTGCTGCCTGATGCACAGTTTAAATTTTTTTTAACTGCTTCTTTAGAAGAAAGGGCAAAACGGCGTTATAGAGAACTTAAAACTAAAAATGTAAATGTAAGTTATTACGAGGTGTTAAAAGAAATAGAAAATCGTGACACCATAGATTCACAGAGAGATACATCTCCTCTAAAAATTGCTGAAGATTCTATTGTCATTGATACTACATATCTTTCAGAAGAGGAAGTTTTAGAAAAACTGTACAATATTATAAAGGAAGGATTAAAAGGGGAAATTTAAGTATGTTTTATTATATTGCTAAAATTATAGTATTAGTAATTATAAAAGTGATGTTTAGAATAGAAGTAAGAGGACTTGAAAATATTCCTAAAAAAGGCCCAGTAATCATATGCCCTAACCATATAAGTCTTCTAGATCCTCCTGTCATAGGAGCACTTTTAAACAGACGAATATACTTTATGGCAAAAGAAGAGCTTTTTAAAAATCCTTTTTTAAAGCTTCTTTTAGGGACAGGCTTAGGAGCTTTTCCCGTTAAAAGAGGTACTGCTGATTTATCAGCTATTAAAACTGCTTTAACTTACTTAAAAAAAGGAAGAGCAATTGGAATTTTCCCTGAAGGTACAAGAAGTAAAACCGGAAAACTTCAAAAGGCTGAACCAGGGGTTGCCTTATTAGCAATTAAAGGGAATGCTCCTGTAGTACCTATAGGAATTAAAGGGAAATATCGCCTTTTTTCTAAGATTATTATAAATATCGGTAAACCAATAACTTTTGAAAAATATGCTAATTCTAAACTTTCCTCTGAGAGACTTTCTGCTATTGGAGAGGAAATAATGCAAGAAATTGCAAAATTGCTGTAGGAGGTAAAGAATGAAAATATTGATTGCTGAGTATGCAGGTTTTTGCTTTGGAGTAAAAAGAGCTATTGAAACTGCATATCAGGAAATTGAAAAAGGTGATGGAAAGAAAATATATACTTTAGGTGAAATTATTCATAATCCACAAGTTATATCGGACTTATCGAAAAAAGGGGTTAATGTTATTGAAGAAGAAGAGCTGGATAAATTGACTGAGGGCGATAAATTAATTATCCGAAGTCATGGGGTGTCTAAAAAATTATACGACTTTCTCGCTAAAAAAGGAGTTGAAGTCATAGATGTTACCTGCCCATTTGTAAAAAAGGTCCAAAATATAGTTTATGAGTACTACCACAAGGGCTACTCTATTATCATTGTAGGAGATAGAAATCATCCAGAAGTAATAGGAGTAAACGGATGGTGTGATGACACTGCTTATGTGGTAAATTCAATTGAAGAAGCTTATGAATTACCTCAATTAGAAAAGGCATGTGCAGTTGCTCAAACTACTCTCATTGAAAAGCATTGGAAAGATATTTTAGAAGTAATAAAGCTAAAAGTTAAAGACCTTATTTTTTTTAATACTATATGCGATGCTACACAAAAAAGACAAGATGCTGCTGATGAGCTTTCAAAAAAGGTAGATGTAATGTTTGTAATTGGGGGGAAACATAGTTCTAATACTCAAAAACTAAAAAAGATATGTGGAAAAAATTGTAAAAACACTTTTCATATAGAAGATGCAGAGGAATTGACTCTTGAGATGGTAAAAGACCATGAGATTATAGGAGTAACAGCAGGAGCTTCAACCCCCGATTATGTGATAGAAGACGTGATAGAGAAAATTAGATTTTTAAAAGGGGAAGATGGGGATGAGTGATTTTTTAGAAGGTTATACTTTTAAGACGTTGCGACCTGGAAACATTGTCAAGGGAAAAGTGATAAAAGTTTCTGATGAGGGGATTATTGCAAATATTGGCTATAAATCAGATGCTTTTGTGCCTAAAAATGAACTTTCTTTAAATCCTAATTTTGATGTAAAAAAGACCTTCAATGTTGAGGATGAGTTAGATTTATATATAATAAGTGTGGAAAATGATGAAGGAAATGTATTAGCCTCTAAAGTTATGGCTGATGATAAGCTGAGCAGAGAAAAAATTGAAAAAGCCTATAAAAATAAAGAGATAATTGAAGGAGAAATTATTGAGGTTGTAAAAGGCGGAGTGATTGCCTACTCATTAGGAGCTAAGGTTTTTATTCCTGCTTCTCAACTGGAATTACATTATGTCGATAAATTAAATGAATATTTAGGTAAAACTTTGCGGCTTCGAATAATTGAGTATATTCCCGGCAAGAAGATTGTTGGATCTCAAAAAGAAGTACTGAAACTAGAAAGAGAAAAAGTTAAAAAAGCGCTTTTATCTAATTTGAAAGAAGGAGACATAGTAGAAGGAAAAGTAAAAAATATAATAGATAAGGGAGTTTTTGTAGACATAGGAGGTTTTGATGGTTTTATCCCTCTAAGTGAAATTAGCTGGGAAAGAATTAAAAATCCGCGAGAAGTATTGGGAATTGGAGATAAAGTCTCGGTTTATATATTAAATGTGGATGAAAAAAAAGAAAAAATTACTTTGAGCCTGAGAAAAGTATTGCCAGATCCGTGGGAGAATGCAGAAACAAAATATCACGAAGGAGACGTGCTAAAGGGAACTGTTACTAATATTACGCCTTTTGGAGTATTTGTACAGCTAGAACCAGGGATAGAAGGATTGATTTATAAAAATAATTTAGAAAATAGTATCAAAACATACAAAATAAATGATACTATAAAAGTAGAAATATTGAATATAAACCAACAAGATAAAAAAATAAATCTTAAAGAAGTGCCTCTTGAAGAAGAAGATATTCCAGAAATAGAGCATCAAGAGCTTAGAATCACCTTGGGAGAAATATTTAATAAAAATTTATAAATTGTAATATTAAATGCAACACTTAATGAAAATCATGTAGATATAGGATTTGGGACAAATCATATATAACCTTAAGCCCATCTTAGTTAACAAATTGAGCGAAGGTCGTAATTTGTCAAGGGTTTAAGTCAGGCGAAGCCTGCCCCTTGACAAATCACGAGCGAGCTCTATACTTTATAAGAGATGGGCTTAACAGATTTTTGCCAGTTCCTCATAAAAGCATTCTTTAGGTGTTTTATAATTTAACAATTTTCGTGGAAGGTTATTAAGCCAATTTTCTACTCTCTTTATCGTATCTATAGATAAATCTTTAATACTTTTTCCTTTAGGGATAAAACGTCGTATAAGACCATTATGTCGTTCATTCGTAGCTCTTTCCCAAGATGAATATGGATGTGTATAATATACTTCTACCCCATATTCTAAAAAAGTACTTTCTAAATCACTAAACTCTGTACCATTATCAGATGTTATGGTTTTAAATACTTTGTTTAAATTATCACCAAATATATCTTTTAATTTTGATAGTGCATCTTTAACAGATTTGCTGTCTTTTGCATCTAAAAGAAATATTATTTCATGGCGAGTCTTACGCTCTGTTAATGTTAAAAGGACCTTGTCATTAGACTTCTTGCCAATTAACGTATCTATTTCCCAATGTTCAAAAACTTCACGGCTTTCAACTTCTTTAGGCCTAAAATCAATACTTTTACCCATAATACGTTTATTTTTACGGTTTTGCTTCTTCCTTGGTTTTAAACGTAGTTTTAAAGGTAAATCAATGTTTTTAACTTTTAATAATCCTCTATCTATATAGTTGTAGAGTGTTTTAGTACAAACAATGGTTTTATTATTCCAGCTTGGGTCCTTCTTACAATAACCTACAACTGCATCCGGCGACCATTTTTCATGTAATATTTTATTTTCAGCATATTTCAAAAAATCTTCTGCTTTAGCTGCTTTAAATTTAGCTCCACAATTTGAACGATTTTTTTCGTAGACAGCCTGACCAGTTTCAGGGAAATAGCTTGTATAAGAAGACAAATCACTTCTAAGTTGTGTAGTAGTTCCACGTTTAATTTCACGGCTTATGGTACTTGGAGATCGATTAAGTTTTTTAGCAATATACCGAATACTCCTTCCTTCCTTGAGTAATGCATAGATTTCTCCTCGTTCATAGCTACTTAAGTGTTTAAAAGAACGCTTTTTTGTGGTACAATTATTATGAACCATAGTGAAAATCCTCCTTGTATGATGTTGATTTGACACCTATATCATACATGATTTTCACTATGGTTTCTATTTTTTTATCTGTTGCATTTAATTATACAACTAACCTTTAATAAAAATTTTTAAACTGTCATGTAAAAAACCTTGACAAAAGAAAAAAATCTGCTAAAATTAAAATCATTGAATGTATACATTATTTTAGTAAAGGAGGCACGATACAAAATGAATGCTTTGGGTCGCCACATTTTGGCAGAAATTTATGGGTGCGATAGCAATATTTTAGACAACTTGGAATTAATCGAAGACATAATGGTTCAGTCTGCAATAGTGACAGGCGCAGAGATACGGGAAGTTGCTTTCCATAAATTTAATCCCCAGGGCGTAAGCGGAGTAGTGGTCATATCAGAATCTCATATAACTATCCATACTTGGCCAGAACTGGGTTATGCCGCGGTTGACGTATTTACTTGTGGTGATGATGTCAATCCGTGGGATGCCTGTAACTATATAGCGAAAATGTTAAGAGCACAAAACATGACTGCAACAGAGGTCAAACGTGGAGTCTTTGAAAAACCAGTGAAGGTGGTTAATTACTGATTAAACTTCAAAATATGAAGGATCTGGTTTGTTTGTGGCTTTTAAAGCCACTTTTTTCTATAATTAGGGGTGAACATATTTATGGTAGGTTATGAGGACTTTGTTAAAAAAATACATAAATTGACTGGAATAGATTTATCTTTATACAAAGAAAAGCAGATGAAAAGAAGATTAGAATCTTTAATCACTAGTCACAAATTTAGCTCTTATGAGGAATATTTTAATGAACTCTCTGTTAATAAGACATTATATGAAGAGTTTCTAAATTATATTACTATTAATGTGACAGAATTTTTTAGGAACCCTTCACAGTGGGAAATCTTAGAGAAAGACCTTTTACCTGACATTATAAAAAAAAGTTTTAGAGTCTGGAGTGCAGCTTGTTCTACTGGAGAAGAACCTTATTCTGTAGCCATGCTTTTAACAAAGTTTATAGATTTAAAAGATGTGACAATTATTGCTACAGACATAGATGGAAGAGTATTGGAAAAAGCTAAAAAAGGTATATATTCGGCTGAGAGTGTAAAAAAAGTACCTCAAGAATATTTAAAAAAATTCTTTAGAAAAATTGATGACAAAAGTTATCAGATAAGTGAAGATATTAGAAAAAGCGTACAATTTGAAAAGCATGACTTGTTAAATGATGAATATCCTAAAAATATAGATTTATTAATTTGTAGAAATGTGTTAATATATTTTAATGATACAGCTAAAGATAAAATATATAAAAAATTTTATGAGTCTTTAAATGATAACGGTATATTTTTTGTGGGTAGCACAGAGCAGATAATATTGCCGTATAGATACAATTTTGAACCAATTAAAACTTTTTTCTACAAAAAAATTATTCCACAGGGATAAAAGAGGTGTTAATAATAATGCCTACCAATATTTATGTGACTGAAGAAGAATTAAAAAAACAAGAAAAAATAATGAAAGAAATTGCAGAAGAAAATAAGGGTAAAAACCTTTATTATCACATTGAAACTTACGGCTGCCAAATGAATGTCCATGATTCGGAGAAATTGGCAGGTATGCTAGAAAAGATGGGATATAAATATACTGAAAATCTGGAACAAGCTGATGTTTTACTTTTTAACACTTGTGCTGTAAGAGAACATGCTGAAATAAGAGTATTGGGAAGAGTATCACAAATGAAAGAATTGAAGGCTAGAAATCCTAATTTAATTATTGGTGTATCTGGCTGTATGATGCAAGAAAAAAATGTAGTAGAAGCTATTAAAGAAAAATATTCCTATATAGATATTGTTTTTGGCACTCATAATATATATAAATTTCCACAGCTTTTATGGGAGGCTTTGAACTCTCAAGATATAGTTATAGATATTATAGAAGATACAAAAAATGTAATTGAAGAGTTACCTGTCAAAAGGGACAGCAATTTAAAGGCATGGGTTAATATTATTTATGGTTGCAATAATTTTTGCACCTATTGCATAGTACCCTATACAAGAGGCAGAGAAAAGAGCAGAAAGCCAGAAGATATAATAGCAGAAGTAAAAGAATTAGCCCAAAAAGGGTATAAGGAAATCACTTTATTAGGGCAAAATGTAAATTCTTACGGAAAAGACCTTGATGAAGATATAACTTTTGCAAAACTACTTTACAAGCTAAATGATATTGAAGGAATTGAGAGAATAAGGTTTATGACCTCTCATCCTAAAGATATTTCCGATGAATTAATATATGCCATTAGGGATTTAGATAAAGTTTGTGAACATTTGCATTTACCTGTACAAGCTGGTAGCAACAAGATTTTAAAAAAGATGAATAGAAAATACACCAAAGAACACTATTTAGAAATTATTGACAAAGTAAGAAGTAACATTCCAGATATTGCGATAACAACAGATATAATCGTAGGTTTTCCAGGTGAAACAGAAGAAGATTTTTTGGAGACGTTGGATTTAGTAGAAAGAGTGCGATTTGATGCCGCTTATACTTTTATTTACTCTAAAAGAGCAGGCACTGTTGCGGCAAATATGCCAGACCAAGTAGATGATGCTATAAAACATGAGCGTTTAGAAAGACTTATAGAGTTGCAAAACAAAATCAGCTTAGAAAAAAGTGCAGAATTGAGAGGAAAAATTGTGGAAGTATTGATAGAAGGAATTAGTAAAAGAGACAGTAATAAATTGACCTCTCGAACTCGAACCAATAAAGTAGTCCACTTTGTGGGAGATGAAAGCCTTATCGGCAAACTTGTTAATGTTAAAATAACTGAAACAAAGGCTTGGACAATGCAGGGAGAATTAGTAGAAGTTATAAGATAAAAGTGCGCCTATATGGGCGCTAATTTTTATGATATAATAAAAAGGAGTCGGAGGTGCAAAAAAATGGCCGTCACTCCAATGATGGAACAATACCTTAAAATAAAAGAAAAATATAAAGATGCAATACTCTTTTTCCGCCTAGGAGATTTTTATGAGATGTTTTACGAAGATGCGGAAATTGCTGCTAAAGAGCTTGAAATAGCTTTGACAGGAAGAGACGTAGGAACGGAAGAAAGAGCCCCAATGGCTGGTGTTCCTTACCATGCAGCAGACTTTTATATAGACAAGTTAATAAAGAAAGGATATAAAGTTGCTATTTGTGAACAATTAGAAGACCCTGCAAAAGCAAAAGGTTTGGTAAAAAGAGATGTAGTAAGAATATATACTCCGGGGACAATAATAAATCCTGAATCAATGGATGAAAAAACAAATAACTACCTTGTGTCTGTTTTTAAAGGAAGGGACAATTATGGAATTTGTGCTGTTGATGTAACAACGGGAGATTTATACGCTACAGAACTTAAAAATTGTAAAGACACTAAAAGAGTTTATGATGAAATAACAAAGTATGCTCCTTCAGAAATAATCGCTAATGAAGATTTTTTAAAAAATAATAAATACGTAAAAATTTTCAAGAATAATAACTGTGCTATAAATATCTATGAAAAGCAGCTTGACTATGAAGAAAAAATTAAATTAATAGAAACTCAATTTAATAAAAAATCCGAAGAATTAGGTATAAAAGATAAGCCTTATATGGCTAATTCGTTAGCGGCTCTTTTTAGCTATTTACAAGAATTACAAAAAACTGCTTTAAAGCATATAAACAAATTGCTTATATATGAAGATAACTCCTATATGGGATTAGACAGCAATGCAATAAAAAATTTAGAAATATTAGAGTCTAATAAAAACAAGTCAAAAAAAGGTTCTTTATTAGGAGTTTTAGATAAAACTGTAACTCCTATGGGAGGAAGGCTTTTAAAAAAATGGCTAGAAGAGCCTTTGCTTAATAAAGAGCATATTGATGCTCGGTTGCAAGCAGTAGAAGAACTTTTTAATGATTATAAAAATCGCCAAGATTTAAAACAACTTTTAAACAAAATATACGATTTAGAAAGATTGGCCAGCAAAATTGTCTACCAGAGTATTAATCCAAAAGATTTTATTTCCATAAAGCTATCTCTTCAAAATTTGCCTTACATCAAAGAAATATTAGAAAAGTTCAATTCAAGGCTTTTGAAAGAGATATGCGAGAAATTTGATATTTTACAAGATATATACGAATTAATAGATAAGTCGATAAAAGATGACCCTTCTACTCAATTAAAAGAAGGAAATATCATAAAAGACGGGTATAATGAAACAGTGGATAAGCTAAGAAAGGCTTCAACAGAAGGTAAAAATTGGATCGCAAATCTTGAGGCTGAAGAAAGAGAAAAAACAGGCATTAAGAACTTGAGAATAGGTTACAACAAAGTTTTTGGCTATTATATTGAAGTTACAAAATCTAATATACCACAGGTTCCTGAAAGATTCATACGAAAACAAACTTTGGCAAATGCAGAAAGGTATGTGACACCTGAGCTTAAAGAAATAGAAGAGACTATATTAGGAGCAGAAGAAAAATTAATTGAGCTTGAATATCAGCTTTTTAACGAAATAAGAGAAAAAGTAGAACTACAAATTGTAAGAATACAAAATACAGCAAAATATATAGCCATAATAGATGTACTCATTTCCTTTGCAGAAGTTGCGGAAACAAATAGATATATAAAACCGATAGTAGATTATAGTGACAGAATAGTCATCACGGAAGGGAGACATCCAGTAATAGAGACTATTTCTGATGAATCTTTTGTAGCAAATGATATAGATATTGGTTCTGAAAATCCTATCATGATAATAACGGGGCCTAATATGGCTGGTAAATCTACTTACATGAGACAGGTTGCTTTAATTGTACTGATGGCTCAGATAGGCTCTTTTGTCCCTGCTTCTTACGCTAAAATTGGGATTGTAGATAAAATCTTTACAAGAGTAGGAGCATCCGATGACATCTTTGCAGGACAGAGTACCTTTATGGTGGAAATGTCTGAAGTGGCAAATATATTAAAATCTGCCACTAGTAAAAGTTTGATAATACTAGATGAGGTAGGGAGAGGCACAAGCACTTATGATGGTATGAGTATAGCTCATGCAGTTATTGAATATATTCATGAAAAGATAAAGGCTAAAACTTTGTTCGCTACTCACTATCATGAATTGACAAAACTTGAAGGCAAGATGAAGGGAGTAAGGAATTATAATGTTTCAGTAGAAGAAAGAGAAGATGACATAATATTTTTACGGAAAATAGTACCTGGTGGCGCTGATAAAAGCTATGGAATACAAGTTTCAAAATTAGCAGGACTACCTTATAGCATTGTTGAAAGAGCAAAAGAGATATTGAACAGTTTGGAAAATGATAAGGTCATAAAGTCCGAATTAGAAAATGCATCACAGCAACTTGCCTTTACTCAAATAGATATTTTTTCTACGGCAAAGGATTCGCTAATTGATGATATAGCCAATTGCGATGTGGACAACATGACTCCTATTCAAGCTCTAAATTATTTATATGAATTAAAGGAGAAGGCAATCTCCTTGAGGAGCGGAGTATTATGAATAAAATTCATCTTTTAGATGAAAAGACAATAAATAAAATTTCTGCAGGAGAAGTTGTTGAAAGACCTGCCTCTATTGTGAAAGAATTAATTGAAAATTCTATTGACGCTGGAAGCAAAAATATTACAGTGGAAATTTTAGAAGGTGGCATTCCTTATATAAAGGTATCTGACGACGGTTGGGAATGAATGAAATAGACGCTATTTTAGCTTTTGAAAGGCACGCCACCAGCAAGATAAAATCTGACAATGACCTTTATAGTATAGGGACATTAGGTTTTAGAGGAGAGGCCTTAGCTAGTATTGCTGCAGTTTCCCATGTAACTTTACAGACTAAAGAAGAAGGAGCTTTATTTGGTACTAAAATTGTTGTGGAAGGTGGGAAGGTAGTAGAAAAAACTACTTGTGGTTGTGCAAAAGGATGTAGTATTGAAGTAAGAGATGTGTTTTTTAATACGCCGGCACGAAGGAAGTTTTTGAAACGTCCTTCAACAGAGACTATGTATATAACTGATGTTGTAACTAAATTGTGCCTTTCCCATCCTGAAATTTCTTTTAAATATGTAAAAGACAGGAAACTACAGTTTATAACATCAGGCACTGGAAATATAGAAGATGTAATTTTGAGGCTTTTTGGAAATGAAGTCTACTCTTCTCTTATGTCAGCTTCTTTTGAAAGTGAAGATTTGAAATTAAAGATTTTAGCAGGTAAAAATTCTTTAAATTATTCAAATAGGAATATGCAATTTTTCTATGTAAATGGAAGATACGTAAAAAATAAGACCCTCTCGGCCGCTGTAGATGAAGCTTTTAAGACTTATATACCTGTGAACCGATATCCTGCTGTTTTTTTGTACATGGAAATAGACCCAAGGCAAATTGATGTGAATATACATCCTTCAAAATTAGAGATAAAATTTTCAGATGAAAGAAGAATTTTTGAAGCTGTTTATAAAACTATAAAGGATAGCCTTCATAAATACAACTTGATACCAGAAGTAAAAATTGAAGAAAAGAAAAATATCTTTGAAATTGAAACTCCAACTATTTCAGCTGAACAGACGAAATTATACTTGACTTCTTCTGATAAAGAATTAGAAGAGGAAAAAAAGAAATTTGACAATGAATTTAAAGGTAAGAATGTTTTTTTAAAAGATAATGTATTAAAAGAAAATAGTAAAAATAGTAGTTTAGATAACCATTTGGCTGTTTATGAGGAATATGAACATGAAAAAGAAGAAATAAATAAAAATGACCTTGCTAAAAAAATAAGTGATATAAGAATAGTGGGCACATTATTTTCTACTTATATAATCGTAGAAAAGGAAGATGTATTCTATATAATTGACCAACATGCTGCCCACGAAAGGATTTTATATGAAAAATTTACTTCCCAATATGAAAAAATTCAAACAAGGCAGGTAACATTTCCTATTGTAGTAGAATTACAACCAAGAGACTTAGAACTTGTTCATCAAGAAAAAGAGCTTTTAAATAAATTAGGTTATGTATTTGAGGAATTTGGGAACAATTCTATAATATTAAGAGAAGTGCCTGTAATTTTAGGACAGCCAGAAGCAAGGCAGTTATTTATAGATATAGTGGAAAAACTTAAAGATAAGGAACTTATCAATAAAATATCCTTAAAAGAAGAAAATATTATAATGATGGCTTGTAAAGCTGCAGTAAAAGCTATGGATAATTTATCTGAGAAAGAAATTCATAAACTTTTTGAAGACTTAAAAATTACAGAAAATCCTTATACTTGTCCTCACGGAAGACCTGTTATAATCGCTATAACAAAAACTCAGTTAGAAAAGATGTTTAAAAGAATTATGTAATATAAGGGTGATGGGATGGCTATACAACTTGTGCTTATTGTTGGACCTACCGCTTCTGGTAAGTCTAAATTAGCAGTAGACGTGGCAAAAGAATTTAATGGAGAAATCATTTCTGCTGATTCTATGCAAGTTTATAAGTACATGGATGTTGGTACAGCAAAAATTACAAAGGAAGAAATGCAAGGCATCCCTCATTATTTGATAGATATTGTAGAGCCAAATCAAGAGTTTAGTGTAGCAGAATATGAAAAAAGAGCGAAAGAGATTATAAAGGATATTTACAAAAGAGGGAAACTTCCTATAATTGTAGGGGGAACTGGTTTATATATCAATTCAATAATTTACATCATGCACTTTTCTGATTTTGAAGGAAGCAAAGAATTTAGAGAGAAAATGAAAGAATTAGCAAATACTTATGGCAGTCAATATCTTTATGAGAGGTTAAAAAGTGTGGACCCAGAGGCAGCAAAAAAAATACATTCAAATGATATTAGAAGAATCATCAGAGCTTTAGAAGTTTATGAATTTACAGGCAAACCTATTTCTTACTATCAAAAAATGAGTGGTATGCGTTTAAATCTAGAGTATCAGCCTATAATGATAGGGCTTAATTTCAGAGACAGACAAATTTTATACGATAGAATTAATCAAAGAGTAGATGAAATGATAAAAAATAATTTGGTTGAAGAAGTGGTAAACTTGCTAAAAATCGGGTATAATAAAGACAGTACTGCTATGCAGGCTTTAGGATATAAAGAAATTGTCGAATATTTAAAAGGAGAGATTTCTTTAGAAGAAGCTGTTGAAAAGATTAAAAAAGGGACAAGGAGGTATGCAAAAAGACAGATCACCTGGTTTAAGGGTTATAACTTTATCAAATGGTTTTTTGTAGATGACTATAAAAATTATGAAGAACTCAAAAAAAATATTATTAAATATTTAGCAGGAAAATTAAATTTTTGATAGAATATAACTAATGATACATATTAAAGAAGGGGGATAAAGATGGCAAGTTCAAAAGCAGCTATTAATTTACAGGATATCTTTTTAAATCAAGTGAGAAAAGAGCATGTACCAGTAACTGTCTACTTAATCAATGGATTCCAATTAAAGGGTTTAGTGAAAGGATTTGATAATTTTACGGTGGTGTTGGAGTCAGAGAACAAACAGCAACTTCTTATCTACAAGCATGCTATTTCGACAATTACACCCCAAAAGCCTGTAATCTTCTCTGCTTCTGATAAGGATGAGAAGAAAGAAGAGTAAAAACAAAAAAACAGTATTAGGGTAACTAATACTGTTTTTTTGAAATAACAAAGTAGGGGAGTTTTTCAAGATGAAGATTGGTTTTATAGGAGTCGGCAATATGGGACTTGCTCTTATAAAGGGCATATTAAAGTCGGATTTTATAGACGCTGAGGATTTAATTCTTTATGATCCGGTGAAAGAAAAAACAGCGGGGTTAGAAAAAGAATTTGGTGTTATTGTTGCAAAAGACAATATTGACCTAACTGAAAAGTCAGATATTATCATTTTAGCAGTAAAACCTAATATTTACGATGCTGTATTAGAAGAAATAAAAGCAAAAGTAACTGCTAAAAAAATAATAATTACTATAGCTCCGGGTATAACTATAAGTCATGTCAAAGATATTTTAAAAACGGGAAAGATAGTGAGAACAATACCTAATACTCCTGCTTTAATAGGAGAAGGTATTACTGCTATAAGTTATTCACAAGACATACAGCGAGAGGATAAAGAGATTGTGGAGAAGATTTTTAAAACCTGTGGGGAAATTGTAGAAGTAGAAGAAAAGTTAATTGATGCTGCAATGGCTGTCTCTAGTTGTAGTCCAGCATTTGTGTACATGTTTATTGAAGCATTGGCAGATGGTGGTGTACTATTGGGATTACCAAGAGATGTTGCGTATAAATTAGCTTCAAAGGCTGTAGCTGGTGCAGGTAACATGGTATTAAAAACAGGTTTTCATCCTGGCCAATTAAAAGACATGGTAACATCTCCAGGTGGTACAACTATTGAAGGTATAAGGATTTTGGAAAAAAATGCAATGAGAAGTGCAGTGATTGAAGCAGTGGCTGCAGCATATCAAAAAACAGAGGGATTGAAGTAAAAATGTCAAATAATATCGATGTTGTTGAAATATACACAGATGGAGCTTGTAGCGGTAATCCTGGTCCAGGTGGCTGGGCAGCAGTTTTACTGTACAAAGGAACAAAAAAAGAAATATCAGGATTTGAAGAAAATACTACAAACAATAGAATGGAATTAAAAGCAGTAATAGAAGCTTTGAAAGCCTTAAAAAGGCCTTGTAAAGTTAATTTATATAGTGACAGTAGTTATGTAATAAATGCCTTTAAAGAAGGCTGGCTTGAAAAGTGGCAGAAAAACAATTGGCTAAAATCAGATAAAACTCCAGTAGAAAATCAAGAGTTATGGAAGGAGCTTTTAGAGGTTTCAAAAAGACATCAAATCAATTGGATTAAAGTAAAAGGTCATGCAGATAGTGAATACAATAATTTATGTGATAGACTGGCTACAGAGCAAATAAAAAGAAATACTAAAAAGTTATAAGAGTTTTAAGCTCAAGGAATCTTAGTTTAGTAAGGTTCCTTGAGCTTTTTAATAATTTTGAACGCAGTCTCTAAAGTAGCTTGATTTAAGCATTATATGTATGGTATTATATATACAAGTAATTATACGAAATAGTTATTTCGTATAATTAGAATTGTAGAAAGGAGTTTTGAGAATGTCTAATGAAATTTCTAATAATACTTCCAATAATGGTTCTATTAAATATCCCCCTCTTCTTGAAGAATTTTTAAACTACTTCTCAACTGTAAAAGCCCGTTCTTATAATACTGTAAAAGCTTATGCTTATGATTTAGTTTTGTTTTTGCGCTTTTTAAAGCAAAGACGCGGAAAAGTTAGTCCTAATGTAGAATTTGATGAAATAGATATTTCTGATGTAGATGTTGATTTGATAGAATCTGTTGATTTAAACGACTTATACGCCTACCTTAACTTTGTAGCTAACGAAAGGTCTAATACTCCCCCTGCTCGTGCTCGAAAAGTAGCAAGTTTAAGGTCTTTTTATAATTATCTTTACAAAAAAGCCAAAGTGCTAAGCAAAAATCCTACTCAAGAATTAGAGTCGCCAAAACTTTCTGTAAGACAGCCTATTTACCTCACCCTTGATGAAAGCAAGAAGCTTTTAAATTCTATAGATGGGCCCTTTAAAGAAAGAGATTACGCTATTATCACTTTGTTTTTAAACTGTGGGCTCAGAGTTTCTGAACTGGTGAATATAAATCTAGACGACATAAAAGATGATAAACTAACTGTTATAGGAAAAGGAAATAAACAAAGAACAGTTTATTTAAATGATGCGTGTATTAATGCAATAAATACATATTTGAAGGTAAGACCTAAAGAAGGAGTCAAAGATAAAAAGGCTTTGTTTTTGAGCAAAAGGCTTAAACGCATAAGTGTTAAAACTGTACAATATACCGTAAAAAAACATTTAAAAAATGCTAATTTAGAAGGAAAAAAATATTCTGCCCATAAATTGCGCCATACAGCCGCGACTTTGATGTACAGATATGGTAATGTAGATATAAGGACTTTACAAAAGCTCCTAGGGCATTCTAACGTGTCTACAACGCAAATTTATACCCATGTAGATGATTCGCAATTAAAAGAAGCTGTAAATAAAAACCCTTTATCACAAAAGGAAGATTGAAAATAAAATTCAAGAGGTAAGATTTTCCTCTTGAATTTTATTTTGTAGCTTATTCTTCTTTGTAAATATTATTTAAAGCAATAGCTATTGCCAATTTTACTTGAGGATAAGTAAGACCACCTTGCACGTATGCGATATAAGGTTCTCTTATAGGTGCATCTGCACTTAACTCTATAGAAGATCCTTGTATAAATCCTCCTGCTGCCATTATGACTTTATCCTGATATCCTGGCATGTCCCACGGCTCAGGAATTACATGAGAGTCTACTGGGGACCCCATTTGTATTCCCTGGATAAAAGATATCAACTCTTCAGCAGTTTTAAATTTGATAGCTTGAACTATGTCAGTTCTTTCTTCGTCATATTTTGGAGTAACTTCATAGCCTAAGTCTGACATAATTTTCGCTAAAAGAACAGCTCCTTTTAAAGCTTGTCCTACCACTTGAGGTGCAAAAAATAACCCTTGTAAAATCAATCTATTTAAATCTAAAGAAGGACCTACCTCTTTTCCTATGCCAGGGGCATATAGCCTATAAGAAGCATTTTCAACTAATTCCTTTTTTCCTACTACATATCCACCTGTAGGGGCAATTCCCCCACCTATGTTTTTTATAAGAGAACCTGCTATAATGTCGGCTCCTACTTCTGTTGGTTCTTTTATCTCAGTAAATTCTCCATAGCAATTATCTACAAATATGATTACATCTTCTTTTACCTTTTTAATTTCACCAATTGCCTTTTCTATATCTTCTATCTTCAAAGACTTTCTATAGTCATACCCTTTTGATCGTTGAATCATCACCATTTTAGTTTTTGAGGTTATTGCTTTTTTTACACTTTCTATATCTATTTTTCCATCATTAAGGAGGGGAATTTCTTTATATATAACTCCGTATTCTTTTAAACTTCCCCTCCCCTCCCCTTTTATCCCTATTATTTCTTCTAACGTATCATAAGGCCTCCCACAAGCCGAAATTAGCTCTTCATTTGGTTTTAAATTGCCAAATAGACATAATGCTATGGCATGAGTTCCAGATACGATTTGAGGCCTTACTAAAGCGTCTTCTGCGGCAAATATTCCTGCATATATTTTTTCGATTGTCTCTCGCCCGATGTCACCATATCCATAGCCAGTTGTGCCATTAAAATGGATATCGCTTAATTTGTTCTTTTGGAAATGATATATGACCTTATACTGATTGTACTCTACAGTCTTATCAATCTTTCTAAATACAGGATAACAATCTTTTTCTGATTTTTCTATAACTTCGATTATTTTTGAGTTTATATGGAAATTGTTCTGCAAAATTTTTTTTGTGTCCATTTTCTCAGTCCTCTCTAATGTCTATACTGTCTATTGTTATTAAATCTTCTTTGGTTATATTTATTTTGTTTAAAACTCTTACAGCCTGTTTTCTAATTGCTCTTTCTATGATATTCCTTACAAGGCGCGCGTTTCCTATTTCTCTTGAATTGTCGTCACGAATCAATATTTTCATTAATTTTCTCTTTGCACTTTCTGTAAGCTTATATTGCCTGTTTTTTACCATGACTTCCGCAATCTGAAGAAGTTCATCTATAGTATAATCAGGAAAATCTATCTGGATTGGAAACCTGGAGCGAAGTCCGGGATTGGTATTTAAAAAATATTCCATTTCGTGTTTGTAACCTGCTAATATAAGTATAAATTTATTCCTATTGTCTTCCATTTCTTTGACAAGAGTATCAATAGCTTCTTTGCCAAAGTCTTTTTCTCCACCCCTTGCCAAAGAATAAGCTTCATCTACAAACAAAATTCCTCCCAAAGCTTTTTTTACATTTTCACGGACTCTGTGAGCAGTATGTCCTATGTATTCTCCTACTAGATCAGCTCTCTCTACTTCAACTACATGGCCTTTTTCTAAAACTCCTATACTTTTTAAAAGTTTTCCTAATATCCTTGCTACAGTAGTTTTGCCTGTTCCTGGATTACCTTTAAATATCATATGTAATACTATAGGTTCAGTGGCTAATCCTTCCTTTTTACGCTTTATTTGCAGTTGCGAGAAAGCGTAAATTTCTTGTATAATTTCTTTCACTTTATTAAGGCCTATCAAAGAATTTAGCTCTTTTAAAGCTTCTTCTTGTAATTTTTTATCATCTACAGTTGTTGTGACTTCTTTAGGTTTATCTTCTGACTTTTTTTCTATTTTATATCCTTCAAATTTATATCCTTCAAAGAAAACTGGCCGTATTCCCATCTACCACCACATCCCAATACCATTTTTATTGTTATTCTATGATATTGGGATGTGGAAAGTGAACAAATTTTACACTTCTACTTTTGCTTCTACATCTTCTTTAAAATCTGCTAAAATAGGGTTTACAATTTCCTTAATGTATTCTTCAGTCTGGCTTACAGCTCTTCCGGTAAATTTTATAGGGTCAACTAATTCTTTAATTTCTTCTTGGGAAAGTTTAAATCTTTGGTCATTTTGTATATAATCAAGCAACCTATTTTTTTCTCCATTTTTAACTTCTTCTGCCGCTTTTAAGGAGTATACTCTTATAGCTTCATGTAACTCTTGTCTGTCCCCACCTTTAAGTACAGCTTTCATTAAAATCTTTTCTGTAGCCATAAAAGGCAATTCCTTCATCACATTTTTTTCAATTACTTTTTTGTTTACTTTTAAACCAGACGCAATGTTTATATAAAGATTTAATATAGCATCTGTGGCAAGGAACATTTCGGGTATTACAATTCGCCTGTTAGCTGAATCATCTAAAGTTCTTTCAAACCATTGAGCAGAAGAAGTAATAGATGCATTTAAAAGTGTGACAATAACATACCTACTTAAAGCTGCCATTCTCTCGCTTCTCATAGGATTTCTTTTATAAGCCATTGCAGATGAGCCTATTTGTTTTTCTTCAAAGGGCTCTTCAATTTCTCTTAAATGTTGCAAAAGCCTTAGATCGTTGCTGAATTTGTGAGCACTTTGAGCAATACCGCTTAAAACAGACAAAAGCATAAAGTCATATTTTCTCGTATAAGTTTGTCCTGTCACAGGGAAGGACTTTTTATATCCCATTTTTTCTATTACTAATCTGTCTAGCTCTTTTACTTTTTCTTCATCACCACCAAAAAGCTCCATAAAACTTGCTTGTGTACCAGTGGTGCCTTTTACTCCTCTTAACATTATGTTTTCTCTTCTATATCTTAAATCTTGTAAATCGAGAATTAAATCTTGTATCCAAAGGCATGCTCTTTTACCAACTGTAGTAAGTTGAGCTGGTTGAAAGTGAGTATAACCTAAAGTTGGTAAATCCTTATAAGTTAGTGCAAATTCGGATAAAACTTTTATTACTTTGAGAAGTTTCTTTTCAATTAGCTCAAGAGCTCTATCCATAAGAATTATATCAGTATTGTCATCTACAAAAGCAGAGGTAGCTCCTAAATGGATTATAGGTTTGGCTTTGGGGCACAAAAGACCATAGGCATGTATGTGAGCCATAACATCATGTCGAAATTCTCTTTCGAATTTTTCCGCATCTTCATAGTTTATGTTGTCTATATTTTCTTCCATTTCTTTAATCTGCTCATCTGTAATATTGAGCCCTAATTCTTTTTCGCTTTTTGCCAAAGCTACCCATAATCTTCGCCAAGTTTTAAATTTTTCATCGTCAGAGAAGATTTGGGTCATTTCTTTGCTAGCGTATCTTGTTATTAACGGATTCTGATAAGTATCTCGCATATTTACCTCCTCATTATGCTTTATTTAAAAATTCTTCGATTCTATTTAAGCCTTTTTCAATATTTTCAATGGAAGTAGCATAAGAAATCCTAATGTAATTGTCCATTCCGAAGGGCAAAGCAGGAACAACTGCTACATTTGCTCCTTCAATTAAAGCATTTGCAAAATCTATGGAACCTCTAATAATTTTTCCTTTTATTTCTTTTCCAATGTATTCGTCTATATTTACCATTACATAGAAAGCCCCTTGAGGTTTATTTGATTTTAACCCCTTTATTTTATTTATCCTTTCAACCATATAAATTCTTCTTTTATTGAATTCTTCTGCCATTCTTTTAATAACAGTTTCATCTCCTAATAAAGCGGCTACACTGGCATATTGAGCAATTGAATTGGGATTTGAGGTGGTGTGACTTTGAATGTTTGACATAACCTTTGCAATTTCTAAAGAAGAAGCGGTATATCCAATTCTCCATCCTGTCATAGCATAAGCTTTAGACATGCCGTTTACCAAAATTGTCAGTTCTTTAATTTTTTCATTTAAAGAGCCGATACTGATGTGACTGCCCTCGTAAATTAATTTTTCGTATATTTCATCTGAAATGACAAAAATATTTGCTTCTTCAATAATTTTTACAAGTTCTTCTAACTCTTCTTTAGTATACACTGAGCCAGTTGGATTGTTGGGGGTATTTAAAATTAAAGCTTTTGTCTTAGAGGTAATAGCATTTTTTAATTCTTCGGCTGTAATTTTAAAGTCATTTTCTGCTTTTGTTTTTACAAAGACAGGCTTTCCATAAGCCAGCCTTACCATCTCAGGATAGCTTAACCAATAAGGTACAGGAATTATAACTTCGTCGCCAGGATTTAAAATTGCACAAAGAGCGTTATATATAGAGTGTTTAGCGCCGTTTGATATGACAATTTGGTCTGGTTGGTATTTAAGGTCGTTGTCTTTTAAAAGCTTGTCGCATACTGCTTTTTTTAATTCAGAAATGCCTGAAGAAGGGGTGTATTTGGTGTAGCCTTTTTTTATAGCGTCAATTGCAGCTTCTTTTATGTAATCAGGTGTATCAAAATCTGGCTCTCCTACTCCGAAGTCTATAACGTCTATGCCTTGAGCTTTTAGCTGTTTTGCCTTTGCAGTTATTTCTAATGTCATAGAAGGGGTAATTTGTAAGGCATTTTGGGATAAATCCAATTTTTACACCTCCAGAGGGTTTTGTTATATGAATCACAATATTATTTTAACTTAATTATTTTGATATTTCTACAAAATTTTTAGCTTTACTTTTCAATATTTTTACATATTCATAGTCTAACTTTATGGTTCCTAAAAGGTCTCTGCCATCTACTTCTATACCGTGAAAATCTGAGCCTCCAGTTATGATTAACTTGTATTTTTTAGCTTTGTTTAAATACTTTTCTATATCTTCGGTAGTGTGTTTTGAATGGTAAACTTCTATTCCGATTAAACCTTTTGGGGCTAATTCCTCAATAATACTATCATCTTGAAGTAACCCGGGATGAGCTAAAACAGGAACACCTCCATTTTCTAAAATAAGGTTTATTGCTTCAAAAGGAGTGATTCTGTATCTTTCTATATAAGCAGGAGCACCCACTCCTATGTATTTTTCAAAGGCTTCTTTTACACTTTTTACATAATTCTTTTTTACCATGGCTCTTGCTATATGAGGTCTTCCTATGAATTTTTCACTTGTGAATTCCAATACGTCTTCTATAGAAATATCAATTCCTAATTCATTTAATTTTTTTAAAATCGCTTTGGCTCTGTCATTTCTCAGCTTTTTCATCTCTTCTAATTTTTCAGTAAAATTTTTATCGTGATAATTTATAAAATAACCTAAAATGTGAATTTCTTGATCTTGATAATAACAATTAAATTCAATTCCAGGGATAACTTCTATTTCATATCTCGAAGAAGCTCCTATGGCTTCCTCTAATCCATCAATCGTATCATGATCTGTCAGAGAAATACAACTAAGTCCGTGTTCTTTTGCCAATCGAACTACTTCAGAAGGTGAATTAGTTCCATCAGAAGCTTTTGAATGCATGTGAAGGTCTGCAAACATTATATCCCAACCTTTCTTCTAAATTTTACCTTTACAATTTAAAATAACCTGCAAAATGCAGGTTATTTTTTATCGTGGCTCTACAATTAACTTTATTGCTGTCCTTTCTTCACCGTCTATTTCAATGTCTGTAAAAGCAGGAATGCAAATTAAGTCAATCCCGCTTGGTGCTACAAAACCCCTCGCAATTGCAACAGCTTTTACAGCTTGATTTATTGCACCTGCACCTATTGCTTGTACTTCCGCACCTCCACGCTCTCTTAACACCCCTGCCAACGCTCCTGCTACAGCGTTTGGATTAGATTTTGCTGAAACTTTTAACACTTCCATTGTTTTTCCCCCTTAAAAACAAATGATTTTCTCTTTGTTAATATTCTACATTTGTTTTAAAAATCCTCTTTTTTATGCATAAATTTTATTAATCCGTTCTATGCTAAAGCATTTTCCTGTTATTTCATTAACAGAAATTACAATGGCATTTATTTGGGCAGGACCTTTTGCAACTTCAAAGCGTACAGGTACAGAAGATGTAAATTTTTTAATTATTAATTCTTTATCTATTCCCAATATAGAATCACTAGGACCTGTCATGCCAACATCAGTTATGTAAGCTGTCCCATTTTGTAATATTTTCTCATCTGCCGTTTGTACATGAGTATGAGTGCCAAAAACACAACTTACTTTTCCGTCTAAAAAATATCCCATTGCTATTTTTTCAGAAGTAGCTTCTGCATGAAAATCTACGAGGATTATATTCGTCTCTTTTTTTAACTTTTCCATTTCTTCTAAGGCGACAAAGAAAGGATTTCTATTGCAAGGCATAAAGGTAGTTCCCTGCAAATTTATAATACCAATTTTTGTATTTTTAAAATTAAGTGCTATAGAGCCCCTGCCAGGTGTTTCCTCTAAATAATTGGCAGGTCTTACAATTCGCATTTCTTCATCAATAAATTTTAATATTTCTTTTTGATCCCACACGTGATTTCCCATTGTTAATGCAGAAATTCCCATTTCAAAAAGTTCATCAGCAACTTTGCGAGTCAGTCCATTTCCTCCGGCAGCATTTTCTCCATTCGCTATAACTATGTCAATATTGTATTCTGATATTAATTCTTGTAAGTGCTCTTTTAATATGTTTCTACCTGGTCTTCCAACTATATCGCCGATGATAAGTATCTTCATTCTTAACCTCCAAAAAATAATTTTCTTAAACTTATTATTACACAAACCTAGCTATTAAAACAATAGCTAATAAAAATTTATGATGAAACTTTTAAAGCGTGCTCATCGCACGCTTTTTTTCAATCCTTTATTTTGCATAATCTACAGCTACTGTCTCTCTTATGACAGTCACTTTGATTTGACCTGGATATTCAACTTCTTCCTCAATTTTTTTGCTTATATTTCGCGCCAAAATGACAATATCATCATCATTGACAATTTCAGGTTTTACCATTATTCTGATTTCTCTTCCTGCTTGTATAGCATAAGACTTTTCTACACCTTCAAAAGAATTAGCAATTTGTTCTAACTTATCTAAACGCTTAATATAGGCTTCTAAAGCTTCCCGCCTTGCACCTGGCCTTGCAGCAGAGATAGCATCTGCCGCTTGTACTAATACTGCCTCAACAGTCTGAGGCTCTACATCATTATGATGAGCCATTATGGCATGAATGACAGCATCAGACTCATGATATCTTTTAGCTAGTTCTGCACCTATCATTACATGAGGGCCTTCCACCTCATGGTCTACGGCCTTACCTATATCGTGTAAAAGTCCTGCTCTTTTGGCAACTAGGGCATCTGCACCTAATTCATAAGCCATAAGTCCTGCCAAATGAGCTACTTCGATTGAATGCTTTAAGACATTTTGCCCGTAGCTAGTTCTAAATTTAAGTCTTCCTAGTAACTTAATCAGCTCGGGATGCAAACCGTGAATTCCTACTTCAAAAGCCGCTTCTTCTCCTGCTTTGATTATCATGTTGTCTACTTCTTTTTTAGCCTTTTCTACCATTTCCTCTATTCTTGCGGGATGTATTCGCCCATCTTCAATTAATTTTTCCAGCGCAATCCGCGCAACTTCTCTTCGTATAGGGTCAAAGCCTGAAATAACAACAGCCTCAGGAGTATCATCTATTATAAGGTCAATTCCCGTCAATGTCTCTATTGTCCTTATATTTCTGCCTTCCCTACCTATTATGCGACCTTTCATTTCATCATTAGGAAGGGTAACAACAGACACAGTTGTTTCTGCAGCATGGTCAGCCGCACAACGTTGAATGGCATTGCTAATTATTTCCTTTGCTTTCATTTCTGCTTCTTCTTTAGCTTTGTTTTCCATTTCTTTAATCATTATAGCCATTTCATGTTGTATATCTTTTTGAACACTTTCTAATAAAATGGCTTTTGCTTCTTCACGGCTTAGTCCCGAAATTCTTTCTAATTCTTCTATTTCTTTTTGATGGAGTAAAGAAATTTGTTCTTCCAATTGTTGAATTTCTTTTTGTTTTTCTTCTAGAAGATTTTCTTTTTGTTCTAAAGTTTCGGCTCTTTTATCCAGGGTTTCTTCTTTTTGAAGGAGTCTTTTTTCTAAACGCTGTAATTCACCTCTGCGATCCCTTATCTCTTTTTCTAAATCAGTTCGCATGCGGTGAATCTCTTCTTTAGCTTCTAATAAGAGCTCTCTTTTTTTATTTTCAGCGTCTCTTTTTGCACTTTCTAGTATGGTACGCGCTAAATTTTCTGCGCTTTTTATTTTAGATTCTGCAATAATCTTTCTTGCAAAATAACCAATTAGAAAGCCGACTGCTATTGCAATAAGTGCTGTGATTATCAATTCAACATGGCTAATACTCTTACACCTCCTTAGTAGTTATTCATATTTTATTTTAGACCCTTTTCAAAATTATGTCAAGTTATAAATCCTTTTCGTCCGTGTCAAGTTTTCGTAGGTAAATTTTTTTAAAGGTTAGTTGTATAATTAAATGCAACAGATAAAAAAATAGAAACCATAGTGAAAATCATGTATGATATAGGTGTCAAATCAACATCATACAAGGAGGATTTTCACTATGGTTCATAATAATTGTACCACAAAAAAGCGTTCTTTTAAACACTTAAGTAGCTATGAACGAGGAGAAATCTATGCATTACTCAAGGAAGGAAGGAGTATTCGGTATATTGCTAAAAAACTTAATCGATCTCCAAGTACCATAAGCCGTGAAATTAAACGTGGAACTACTACACAACTTAGAAGTGATTTGTCTTCTTATACAAGCTATTTCCCTGAAACTGGTCAGGCTGTCTACGAAAAAAATCGTTCAAATTGTGGAGCTAAATTTAAAGCAGCTAAAGCAGAAGATTTTTTGAAATATGCTGAAAATAAAATATTACATGAAAAATGGTCGCCGGATGCAGTTGTAGGTTATTGTAAGAAGGACCCAAGCTGGAATAATAAAACCATTGTTTGTACTAAAACACTCTACAACTATATAGATAGAGGATTATTAAAAGTTAAAAACATTGATTTACCTTTAAAACTACGTTTAAAACCAAGGAAGAAACAAAACCGTAAAAATAAACGTATTATGGGTAAAAGTATTGATTTTAGGCCTAAAGAAGCTGAAAGCCGTGAAGTTTTTGAACATTGGGAAATAGATACGTTAATTGGCAAGAAGTCTAATGACAAGGTCCTTTTGACATTAACAGAGCGTAAGACTCGCCATGAAATAATATTTCTTTTAGATGCAAAAGACAGCAAATCTGTTAAAGATGCACTATCAAAATTAAAAGATATATTTGGTGATAATTTAAACAAAGTATTTAAAACCATAACATCTGATAATGGTACAGAGTTTAGTGATTTAGAAAGTACTCTTTTAGAATATGGTGTAGAAGTATATTATACACATCCATATTCATCTTGGGAAAGAGCTACGAATGAACGACATAATGGTCTTATACGACGTTTTATCCCTAAAGGAAAAAGTATTAAAGATTTATCTATAGATACGATAAAGAGAGTAGAAAATTGGCTTAATAACCTTCCACGAAAATTGTTAAATTATAAAACACCTAAAGAATGCTTTTATGAGGAACTGGCAAAAATCTGTTAAGCCCATCTCTTATAAAGTATAGAGCTCGCTCGTGATTTGTCAAGGGGCAGGCTTCGCCTGACTTAAACCCTTGACAAATTACGACCTTCGCTCAATTTGTTAACTAAGATGGGCTTAAGGTTATATATGATTTGTCCCAAATCCTATATCTACATGATTTTCATTAAGTGTTGCATTTAATATTGCAATTTATATATGATTCATCCTGTCTCCACCTTCTCTTGTCCATCTGCAACCAAGGCGTTTCATCCTTCTAGCTATGTTGTGTTGTATTTGCCCTTCTATGCTTCCTAATCGTTCTGCTCCAGGTGAATTTATTATGCCTCCTCAGTTGTCAATCAAATATTTTAATAGCTTAATAATTTTTTCCTTTCGTTCTCCCTTTGTTCTTTTTATCGCTTCTCTTAATGTTACTTCTGTCGCTTGTAAGTCACCTTGATAAATTGCTTCTCTTGCCTTGTTATAAATCTCTTCGTCATGCCAAAGAGCTTCTGTTAACTGCTTGTTAAGATGGATCTAGTCTGTATTTCTGCTCCCAGAAAGTATTCTAATCCTTCTTTTGGCCATTCTGCTCCGTCTCCTCCTATGTACACTTCCTCTATATTTTCTATATCCCATTTGTATCCCACTTTTGCATAAACCTCTTCCCATATTTCTTCACTGTTCCTTAATCCACTTACTACTAGTTTATCTTTTAATTTATATCTTCCTTCGCTTATCTTTTTTTCCCTTCATAGGCTATTATGTGTTTTATTTCTCCTCTCTTTTTATTCGCTCTTTGTAGCCTTATTATTACACCATCGCTTTCTATGTATAGCTTCTTTGTAACCTTCTCTCCTTTCGGTAACTTCCCATCTTCAAAAACTTCTTTCCTCTTTTCTTCACTGTCTTCCCTTAAATCTTCTCCTACTTCCTGCACTCCTTTCCAGATCGGCATCGGACTAATTCCAGGAAATAGATAGTTTAATATTTCTGCCGCACGCCTAAAAGGCATTTCTGTACCTAATTTTACAGCTATTTCTCTTAACTTCGGTGTTATTTGTGAACGAGATCTTAAATCTAATAATTCATCCAGTAAAAACTTTGTCTCTCCTCTCTTTTTGTTTCTGTATAGACGCCTCCTTTATATAAATTCTCCAAAGGTACTAACAACCTGTTTCGCTCTAAATCCTACTACTTCCCATACTTCCTTCTCTCTTCCCTTCATAAGTTGTGTGTCTATTTCTTCTAAAGCCCATGCAAAAATTTGAGTGGATATCTTCTGCATGAGGTTGTGGATTCCTTATTCAAGTTCACAAAAGTCTTTACTTTCTTTTATTATTTTTATTAATCCATTTGCAAAAAGGAAGGATTGCCCCCACTATGTGTCGAATATCTAACATATTAGACCTTACCTTTCTTTTGATTTTTGTTTTATTTCGTTTTTGAGTGGTGAGGTCTTTTTTCTACATTTGTCCCCATTTTTCCTGCTTCATTTCACATACTTAAATTTTACACTGCCATCCTTTTCTTTCAAGGCATCACTAATATTTTCAATTTGAAACCCGTTGTTGTAAAGATAGTTTTTTAACTTTTTAGTTTCTTCTTGGGATTTTAATTTTTTTTCAATTATTTTTTTTATTATTTCAACTTCTTTTTCTTCAGGATAAAAATTGTTTAAGCTTTCTTGGATCAATTCTTTACTAATTCCTTTTTTTACAAGTTCGTAATAAATTTTTCGCCTACTATACAGTTGATTTATCTTTTGTTCTATAAATAATTTGGTATAAACTTCGTCATTGATATAGTTATAGCTTTTCAGCTTTTCAATAACACTTTTTATAATATTCTCTTCAAAACCTTTTATTTCAAGCTTTTGAGAAAGTTCTTTTTCTGTTAACATTTTTCTTGATAAAAGTTTAAATGCGTAGTCACTCGCTTGTCTTGTTGCAGTATAGTTTACATAATAATTATACTGTTCACTATCTAGTTCTTTTCCTTCCTTTATGCCTAAATAGATCAAATCTTCTAAATTGCAACTAAAGGCATATTCTCCATCTATGTAAACATTATATTGCGTTTTATTTTTTTTCTGCTTTTCTATAGTAGTTATTATCATGCTTATTTCTCCTTTTGTAATAAAATAACCCCACAATAAGGGGTCATTCTACTATTGCATCAGGGGAGGATTTTATTTTATTATAAGCTAGATTGAAATTTTCTCTAATTTTTCTTTCAATTTCATCTGCGATTTCTTTGTTTTCTTTTAAAAATTGCTTAGCGTTTTCTCTTCCTTGCCCTAATCGTATATCTCCATAGGAATACCAAGCACCACTTTTTTCAATTATGTCTATACTTGTGCCAATATCCAAAATGCTTCCTTCTCTTGAAATACCTTCTCCATACATTATATCGAATTCTGCTTGTTTAAAAGGCGGAGCAATTTTATTTTTTACAACTTTGACACGCGTTCTATTGCCGATTATCTCATTTCCCTGCTTTATTGCATCTACTTTTCTCACATCTAGTCTTATTGTGGCATAAAATTTCAGTGCTCTTCCTCCAGGGGTTGTTTCAGGATTTCCAAACATAACACCTACTTTTTCTCTAAGCTGGTTTATAAAGACCACAATAGTTTTAGACTTACTAGTAACCCCTGCTAATTTTCTCAAAGCTTGAGACATCAGTCTCGCTTGAAGCCCTACATGGCTATCTCCCATTTCACCATCAATCTCCGCCTTAGGTACTAAAGCAGCAACAGAGTCTATCACAATTATGTCAACAGCACCACTTCTAACAAGGGCTTCTGCAATTTCTAAGGCTTGTTCGCCCGTATCAGGCTGCGCCACCAATAAATCCTCAATATTGACCCCAAGATTTTTTGCATATACAGGATCAAGAGCATGTTCTGCATCTATAAAAGCACCCGTTCCTCCCATTTTTTGTGCTTCTGCTATCATATGTAGCGCTAAGGTAGTTTTTCCTGAAGACTCAGGGCCAAAAATTTCTATTATCCTTCCCCTTGGAACTCCTCCGACACCTAAAGCAATGTCTAATTCAAGAGAACCTGTAGGTATTACTTCTACATTCAATTTTGCAGTATCTCCCAATCTCATGATAGAGCCCTTGCCAAACTGCCTCTCTATCTGACTTATAGCCATTTCTAAAGCCTTTTGTTTTTCTATCATTTATTATTTACCTCCCAAGAATACAAGGTATTGTATTAAATTAATTATATATTAAGGGACATAACTAGTCAATTTTTATTCCCAGAAGATATCTTCTTACAATGTCTAAAGCATGTAGTACTGTCCTCGTCCTTATTTTACTTCTATCACCACTTAACATTAGTTTTTTTACATAGACTTTTTCATTGGTAGCAAAACCCACATACACTAATCCTACGGGCTTTTCAGGTGTTCCACCTGTAGGTCCTGCAATTCCAGTAGTAGACAAACCAAAATCAGCATTGGCCAATTTTCTTATATTTTCTGCCATTTCTTTTGCTGTCTCATGGCTTACTGCTCCATAAGACTCTAAAGTAGATTTTCTAACCCCTAAGATATTTTCTTTAGCTTCATTGCTGTAAGAAACAACACCTAAATTAAAGACTTTTGAAGCCCCTGATACATCTGTTATCTTTTTTGCCAATAAACCACCTGTACAAGATTCAGAGACAGCAAGAGTTAATTTGTTTTTCTGTAGTAATTTTATCACGACTTCTTCCATTTCTTCCTCATCTACAGCGTATATATAGTCACCTATGATACCTCTAATCCTTGATTCCATATCCTCAATCATTTCTAAAATTTCTTTGTCATCATGTCCTTTTGCAGTTATTCTCAAAGTTACGTATCCATCACCTACTAAAGGAGCAACAGTAGGATTAGAATTAAACAAAAGAGGTTTTACCATTTCCTCTACTTTTGATTCACCTAAGCCAAATATTTTGATTACTCGAGACTTTATAGTTTCATTAGTTTTGCTTTTAAGATAAGGATATACAGATTCCTCAAACATCGGAATTAGCTCAGAAGGTGGACCAGGCAAAATTATGATGATTTTGTTATCTTTTTCTATTATACAGCCAGGAGCTGTTCCATTTTTATTTGGCAAGATTTTTGCACCTTCTGGGAAAAAGGCTTGTTTGAAGTTGTTCATGGTAGGTGTTTGTCCTACTTTTTCAAAAAATCTTATTATCTCTTCTTTTGCTTCTAGATTTTCTACAAGAGGAATACCTAAAAAAGAAGCCACTGTCTCTTTTGTAATGTCATCAACAGTAGGGCCTAATCCACCTGTTGTTATTATAAGGTCAGAGCGGTTAAAAGCGATATTTAAACATTCTTTTAATCTTTCTTCGTTATCTCCAACGTTAGTATGGAAATATATATCTATGCCCAAAAGAGCCAATTTTTCAGATAAATATTTAGCGTTAGTATTTAAAATTTGTCCTAATAAAAGCTCTGTGCCAACAGAAATAATTTCTCCTTTCAATTAAAACACCTCTTTAATCTTTGAATAAATTTTTAGATTTTATAATATAATCTACACCCGAATAAATTGTCAAAATTAAAGCTATATACACCATTATAGTGTCGAAGGGAAAATTCATAAGGCTAAAAGGGTAATTATTAAGCATCAGTGCAATTACTGCTATCATTTGAAAAGTAGTTTTGTATTTCCCGTAATTACTGGCAGCAATGACAATTCCCTTATCAGCAGCAACTGTCCTAACACCTGTTATTAAAAATTCCCTTGCTAATATAACTACTACAATCCAACTTTGAATGCGTCCCATTTGTACTAAGGCTATTAAAGCAGAAGAAACCATTATTTTGTCTACCAGTGGGTCCATAAGTTTCCCAAAATTAGTTATTTGATTAAACTTTCTTGCCACATATCCATCAAATTTGTCGGTCAATGCTGCAAGTGCAAATATTCCTGCAGCTATAAAATCATTGTAGGGCCCTCTGACAAGCATAAAAAACATAAAAATAGGTATTAAAAAAAGTCTTAACATTGTAAGTTTGTTTGCTAAGTTCATTAATATTCCCCCACCAAATCGTACTCATAGGCATCTGTTATAGTTGCTACCACAAAATCTCCAGCTTTGAGTTTTTTGTCGCTTTTTACATAAACAACACCATCAATCTCAGGGGCATCCATATAACTTCTGCCATAATATATTCCATCTTCAAAACCTTCAATTAATACCTCTAACTGCTTCCCTATTTTTGAAAGATTATGCTGATAGGAAATCTCTTTTTGTATTTCCATCAATTCTTGTTGTCTTTTAATTTTGACATTCTTTTTAATTTGGGGCTTCATATAATACGATTTAGTTCCCTCTTCTCGAGAATATGTGAAAACTCCTACTCTTTCAAACCTTTTTTCTTTTACAAATTGTTTTAAATCCTCAAATTCTTCTTCTGTTTCTCCAGGAAAGCCTACCATAAAAGTAGTGCGTATTACCATGTTTGGAATGCTACGCAATCTACTTATAACCTCTTCTATTTTTTGTCTATTAGTATTTCTATTCATTCTTTTTAGGACTTCATCATGAGAATGTTGTAGCGGAATATCAATATATTTTACTATTTTTTCATTGTTTTTTATCTCTTCAACAAGTTCTTCTGTTACACTATCAGGATATGCATAAAGTAACCTAATCCACTTTAAACCATCAATCTTAGAAATTTCTTTTAAAAGTTGGGGCAGCATAAATTTTTTATAAACGTCTACTCCATATTTTGTAGTGTCTTGAGCAATGAGTATAAGTTCTTTTGCACCTTTTTTGACGAGTTCCTCGGCTTCTCTAAGTATGTCCTCCATTTTGCGACTTCTGTATCTTCCTCTAATCTTTGGAATTATGCAAAAAGAACAAGCATTGCTGCAACCTTCTGCAATTTTTAAATAGGTGTAATAATTTGGCGTAGTTAAAATGCGCTGTATTCCTTCATCATTTAGTAAATTAGCGTGTCCATATTCTAAAACAGTTTTTCCTTTTTCTATTTCTTCTATTACTTCTGCAATTTTGGGGAAATCTCCAGTGCCAATTACTGCATCTAATTCGGGAAGTTCTTTTAATAATTCTTTATTATATCTTTCAGACAAGCAACCAGTTGCAATAAGGTATTTTAGCCTGCGGTTTTTGAGTTTTCCCATCTCAATGATGTACTCTATCGACTCTCTTTTTGCATCCTCTATAAAGCCACAAGTATTTATAATGAGTATGTCAGCTTTATTTTTATCATTTACTATGTTATAACCTTTTTCTTTTAAAATTGCTAACATTTTTTCCGAATCAACTGTGTTTTTGGGACATCCAAGGGATATAATTCCTACATTTTTCATCTGCATTTCCTTTCTATTTTAAGATTCTTCTAATATTTTTTTATTTCTTCTTTTGATAGAAGAATTTGCCTTGGCTTAGAACCATCATAACCGCTTATAATACCTTTTTGCTCTAATTGATCTATAATTCGGGCAGCTCTCGCGTACCCAATTCTTAATCTTCTTTGTAACATTGAAATAGAAGCTTGCCCTGTTTCTAAAATTACAGAAATAGCATCTTCTAATAACTCATCCTCTTGTTGTTCAAAAATTTTTCCATTTGTCTTTTCCTCAATTTCTATTTCTTCGTACTGAGGCTTAGAATGATTTTTTAAGAAATTTACTACAGCTTCTACTTCTTCTTCAGAGATAAAAGCTCCTTGAATTCGCATAGGTTTTGCTGCTCCTATAGGGTTAAAAAGCATATCGCCTTTTCCTAAAAGTTTTTCTGCACCTGTCATATCCAAGATTGTTCTTGAGTCAATTTGAGAAGATACAGCAAAAGAAATCCTTGAAGGGATGTTGGCTTTAATAACTCCCGTTATTACATCAACAGAGGGTCTTTGGGTAGCAATGACCAAATGAATGCCAGCTGCTCTTGCCATTTGAGCTAACCTAAATATATATTCTTCTACTTCTGCAGGAGAGACCATCATTAAGTCAGAAAGCTCATCAATTATGATTACAATTTTATATAAGCTGTTTTCTTTGTATTTTTCGTTATAGCTGTCTATATCTCTAACTCCATATTGGGCAAATAAATTATAACGCTTAGTCATTTCTTGTACTGCCCAATTTAAGACACCGGCTGCCTTTTTAGGGTCTGTGACAACCGGAGTTAAGAGATGAGGAATGCCGTTGTAAATATTAAGTTCTACTACTTTTGGATCTATCAATATCATTTTCACCTGTTGTGGAGGGGCTTTGTATAACAAACTCACTATAAGAGAATTTATGCAAACACTTTTACCAGAACCTGTAGCACCTGCAATGAGCAAATGAGGCATTTTAGATAAATCTGCTATGACAATATTACCAGCGATATCCTTTCCTAAACCAATTGCTAAGCCTGATTTAAAATTTCTAAACTTTTTGCTATCTATTACTTCTCTCAAATATACTGGAGCTATTTTATCATTTGGGACTTCTATTCCAATAGCAGATTTACCAGGAATCGGCGCTTCTATTCTCACAGAAGGCGCAGCTAGACTTAAAGCAATGTCATCTGTTAGACTCACAATTCTGCTAACTTTGACTCCTGCACTAGGTTGCAATTCAAAACGAGTAATTGCAGGCCCCTTTGTCACTTGGATAACTTTTGCATCAACTCCGAAGTTTTTAAGGGTGTCTTCTATTTTTTTACTTTCTCCATTAACACTTCATTTTTTATTTTTGGTGGGGGAATTGCCTCTTTTAAAAGGGTTATAGGAGGAGGAAGATACTCGCTTTCTATAACCTCTTCTTTATCTTTTGTACCTTTTTCATAGATTTTTCTTTCTTCTTCTACTTGTTCAATTATATCGATTGTTCTATTTTTTTCTGTTATATTTTCTTCAATTAAAGGTGTGAAATCCTCCTGAGAAGTAGAGGTAGAAATTACTTCCTTCTCATGGTCTGTTTTTTTTATCTTTTTTTTACGTTGTTTAAACTTCTGATAGGAAGATTCCATCAGGTTTACGATAGATACATTTGTAATAAGCACTATAAAAATTGCCAAAGAAGAAAACAATAATATATAGCTTCCTGTGATACCCAAAAGTTTTACTAGAAAATATACCAGTAAGGCAGCAACAACTCCTCCACCCATATTGTTTATACCATTAGTGTAAGCAGCTAAAATATAATTTTTTAATCCTTCATTAGAAGGGAAATAATACAAATGATCTAAACTTATGAGGGTTAGAAAAAGTCCAAAAAGTGCTGCAGCTTTATGTAATTTTATAAAATCTCGATTATTGAAAAGAAACATCAACGCAAATACTAAAAGTAAAGCAGATACAACATAAGAACCTATCCCAAAAGAACCCTTTAAAAAAATTCCTATGTTTTTACCTATAGCACCAGTTGTATCTGTATAAAGGCTTAAAAAAGAAATAAGTGTAAAAGCCAAAAATATAATTCCAATGATTTCGTTTTTGAGAGACTTTTGTTTTTTATCAATCATATATACCACCTGTTTATAATTTCTTCTATAAAAATTTTAGTATTAATTATGTAAAATAGCAACAAAAAAATAGATGTGCTAATTTTTTAAACACATCTATTATAACACAAAAATTTTTCTAATAAATACTTATCATGCTTCCTGGAGTATATTTTGCGTCTAGGTAATCAAAAGGATTAGTAGAATACATTCTTTGAATTATATAATTTCCATTTGAGAGTTTTTCTACTACTAACTGCTTATTCCCCATCTTTAGTTCTATGTAATTGGTGGGTATATCTTCTCTTTTTTCAAAAATTAATTCATAGGGAATTATTGTATATAACATTATTCTTCACCTTTCTTTTTTTCTCTTTCTTCTATCATATTGTGTAACCTCTTTAAAGCTTCTTTGATACCCCCTATTTCGTCAATCAAACCGTAATCTACTGCTTCTTTTCCAACTAAGATTGTTCCTATGTCGTTGGCTAATTCTCCAGTTTTAAGCATAAGCTTCATAAAAGTATCTCTTTTTATTTTTGAATTTCGCACAATAAACTCTACTATTCTATCTTGCATTTTGTTGAAATAATCAAAAGTTTGGGGAACTCCTACTATTAATCCTGTCATTCTGATAGGGTGTATTGTCATGGTAGCACTTGGCACTATGTAAGAATAATTTGCTGAAACTGCTAAAGGCACCCCGATACTGTGACCTCCACCTAATACTATAGATACAGTAGGCTTAGAAAGGCTTGCTATCATTTCTGCAATAGCAAGACCTGCTTCCACATCTCCTCCTACAGTATTTAATAAAATCAAAACTCCTTTTATATTAGGGTTTTCTTCTATTGCTACCAATTGTGGTATTATGTGTTCATATTTTGTGGTTTTGTTTTGTGGAGGCAGTATCATGTGGCCTTCAATTTGCCCTATTATAGTAAGACAATGAATATTGCTTTCAAAATTAGGTACGTTTGTCTGGCCTAAATTTTTTAAATTCTCCTGAACATGTGGTAAAGTCTGAGGTTGTTCTGTTTCTTCATTTTTTAAAAAATTGCTCATCTTTATCACGCTCCTAATAATTAGTATAAAAAAAAGCGCAATAGTATGCGCTTCCCTTTTAAAGATTAAATTCGTCATGTAGAACTCTAACTGCTTCTTCAGCTTTATCTTGACTTACAAGGCAAGAAATAGTATTATGAGAGTCAGCTGTTTGATAAATTTCTATATTATGCCTTGATAATGCCTTTATTACTCTTGCCATTACTCCTGGAACGCCTCTTATTCTATTACCAATTATAGAGACTTTTGAGCAATTAGTTCTGTAGGAATATTTTATATTGTTTTCTTCAAGAAGTTTTTGTAACTTTTTAAAATCCATCTCTGATATTGTAAAAACTTGTTTTTCAGGAAAAATATTAATAAGGTCAATGCTTATTTTTTCTTCTGCAATTGTTTCGAATATACTTTCTGCATTTTCACTGTTTTCTAGCACGATTTGAACTCTATGGTCCATATTGGCAATTCCAGTGACTAATTTGTCTATATCGTAAATATTATCGTAAGCCTCATTATATTGAGTTATAATGGTACCTGGACTGTCTGACATGGTATTTTTTATAACAAGGGGTATATTACCTCTCATTGCTATTTCTACCGCTCTAGGATGTACTACCCTTGCTCCTTGTTCTGCAAATTGGAATACTTCATTATAACTTATTTTTTTCAAAATATGAGCTTTTGAAACAATGCGAGGATCTGCTGTCATTATTCCATCTACATCTGTATATATTTCTACCGCGGAAGCTTTTAGAGCTTCACCTAAAAGAGCAGCAGTTGTATCACTGCCTCCTCGCCCTAACGTAGTTAAATCTCCTTCTTCTGTGATACCTTGAAAACCTGCTACTACAGGAATAATTCCCTCTTTTAAACTTTCTAAAAGTCTTGTTGGTTCTACTTTTATAATTTCCGCATTGCCAAAATTATCATCTGTTATAATGCCTGCTTGTCCTCCGGTAAATACTTTTGCTTTATAACCCTTCTTTGATAGGGTTGCAGCAAAAGTCACACTGGAGATTATTTCACCACAATTCATCAATAAATCTAATTCTCGTTTTGAAATATTGCTATCTATTGATTTAACCATGTTTATTAGAGTGTCTGTGGCATAAGGATCTCCATTTCTTCCCATTGCAGAAACTACTACTACCACGCTAAAACCGTTTTTAACTGCCTCAATTACTTTTGAGGCAGCCTTCTCTCTTCTCTCAGGTGTTGATACAGAAGTTCCACCAAATTTTTGTACCAATATTTTCACGTTCTCATCCTTTCCTTTTGAAGGTATCTAAGTTGAGACATTTTATATTATTATACTTCATTAAAGTGATAAAGAAAAGTAATATTTTTAATAAAACCGTCTTTTCTTTTCTTCGAATTCCACAATAAGCATATCGTCACCAATTTTTCTTATAGAGTCCCAACTTATTTCAATATAGTTTGTCTTTCCTCTAAATAAACCTTTTGATTCATATACTATTATTGAATGAATCCTTCCTGTTTCTTCATCAATAACTAAATCTGAATCTTCTACTAATCCCCATCTTCTTCCATCCGTTAAATTTACAATTTCTTTATTTCCAAATTCGCTTAACCGCATAGAACCCCTCCTTATATACCGGTATGGCCAAATCCTCCTTCATCTCTTTTAGTTTCTGAAAGGATTTCTGCCTCGACTATTGTTGGTCTTACTATTTGATTGATTACCATTTGAGCAATTCTTTGTCCCCTTGCGATTTTGACTGCTTCTTTTCCTAAATTGATGACTATCAATTTTATTTCTCCTCTGTAATCGGAATCAATTGTACCAGGAGTATTTAAAAGAGTTATTCCGTAGTTTAAAGCTAGGCCGCTTCTTGGCCTTATTTGGGCCTCAAAATTTGGAGGAAGTTCAATTTGTATACCTGTTGGAATTAGTTTTATTTCGCCAGGTTGTAATATGACTTCCTCTTTAACATTAGCATATAAATCCATGCCAGCGGCTCCTTCACTCATATAAGCAGGCAAAGGTAAGTCTTTAGCATCATCAGTTTTTTTAATCTTAAGTATTATGGACATTTTCTAACCACCCTTTATCTCTTTTGTTTAGTTTTCCAACCACGGCTATGCTCATGTCATCAGGATTTATAATTTTTTTAGCTAAGTCATTTATTTCCTCGTAAGTTAAGTTATCTATTGTTTGAAGTATTTCCTCTACAGTATGCACTTTATTAAATAAAAGCATGGATTTTCCTATTGTGCTCATTCTACTGCTTATACTGTCTAAATCCATTAATACATTTATGCGAAGTTGCTCTTTAAATTTATCAATCTCTTCTTTTGCTAAACCTTTTGAATACACATCTTCTATTTCTTGCAAAATTAAGCCATATACCTTTCTAAAATTATTAGCGTTCATACTAGCAAAAATAGAAAAAACCCCAGCATGGTGATAGGTAGAAGGATAAGAATAAATCGAGTAAACCAATCCCTTATCTTCTCTTATTTTTTGAAATAGTCTTGAACTCATTCCTCCACCAAAAGCATTATTAATGACGGCTAAAGCATATACTTTCCTTAAGTCATAAGTTATCCCAGGTAAACCAATACATAAATTTACCTGTTCAAAATCTTTTTCATAAAAAGCTTTGTTTTTATGCCAAATTGGAGAAGTTAATTGAGAAATAACATTAGTTTTTTGAATTTTTGATAAATATTTTTGCAGTATTTCATAGATATCATCGCCAAAATTTCCTGCTATAGAAATGACTATGTTATCTTTGTTATAATGGGCATTATAATAATTTACAATTTGTTCTTTGTTTAGCTTTTTAATAGTAGAAAAAGTACCAAGTACAGGGAAAGACAAGGGATGTCCTTTCCATATTGTTTTTGCTAAAAGATTATAAGCTACGTCTTCAGGAGAATCTAATTCTGCCAATATTTCTTCAAAGATGACTTGCTTTTCCTTTTCTATGTCTTCTTCTTTAAAGGCAGGGTTAAATACCATATCAAAAAGTATATCAAGACCTTGTTTTACGTGAGTATTTAAGACTTTTATATAAAAACAGGTACTTTCTTTTTCAGTAAAGCCGTTTAACTGTCCACCAATACTATCCATTTCTTCCGCAATTTGCTTTGCACTTCTTAGCTTAGAACCTTTAAAAACCATGTGTTCTATAAAATGAGATATTCCGTTTATAGCTTTATGTTCGTACATAGAGCCTGCTTTAATCCATATCCCTATGTATACAGAATATGCGTGAGGAATTTTACAAGTTACAACTTTTACTCCTTCAATAATCTTTTGTTCGTACATTTTATCCTCCTTTGCAAATTTAATTATTATTATAGCAAATTTAATTGTTATCTACAATTACTTCCGATACTTTAGTTATTTTATAACCTTTTTCTTTAAGTTGTTTTATTATCTGTGGCAATGCTTCCACAGTATTTTGAGTAGGGTGCATTAACACAATAGCACCGTTGTGATATTTAGTCATAACTCTATCTACAATTGTTTGAGGACTTGGATTATTCCAATCTATGGTGTCCAAACTCCATAGAATAACTTTATATCCTAATTGTTCTGCTACTTTTACTACTTCCTCATTGAAATCACCATACGGTGGTGCAAAAAGGGTAGGTTTTGTTCCTGTAATTTTTTCTAAAATTTCACCGCTTTTTTTAATATCTTCTTCATATTGTTGCCTACTTAAATTTGTATATTTTACATGTGTGTATCCATGACTTCCGATTTCATGGCCTTTTTGATAAATATCTTTTACAACATCAGGATTTTTTTCTGCCCATTTTCCTTCAAAAAAAATGTAATATGGATATTGTTATCTTTAAAAATATCTAACATTTTTGGTATGTACTCATCTCCCCATGCGACGTTGCAAGCAAAGGCAATCTTTTTTTCCTTTGTATCTCCTTTATAAATAGGTTCATTGCTGTTAAAAACAGAAACGCTGCGTGTAATTATGTAAATTAAAAAGATGAGCAGTAATATTGCTAAGGAAAAAATAATCCAAAAGCTTTTTTTAGGATATTTTATATAAAATATTTTCATTATAACACCACCCGTTGATATTCTCACTTTAATTTTATTCAAACAGGCGGCGAATATATTACTAAAAAATAAAAAACATAAACCGTGGGTCGGTTTATGCCTTTAGTTTCTTTCTTCTTCCTCTTCATCAGGCAATGCGTCTTTTCTTGAAAGGCTTATTCTTCCGAGTTTGTCTATATCTGTGACTTTTACCAATATGTTATCGCCAACTTTTACTACATCTTCTACTTTTTGTACCCGTTTTTTTGATAGCTTAGAAATGTGGACAAGTCCTTCTTTGCCAGGAGCAATTTCTACAAAAGCTCCAAAGGGTGTTATTCTAAGCACTTTTCCTAAATAAATTTCTCCTACTGCTATATCTTTTGTTATAGCCTCAATCATTTGCTTAGCTCTTTCGCCAGATCTCAAATCAGAAGCAGTAATGTATAACCTGCCGTCTTCTTCAATATCAATTTTTACTCCCGTTTCTGCAATAATTTTACTTATGGTTTTGCCACCAGGTCCGATTATTTCTCTAATTTTTTCAGGGTCAACTACCATCCTTATAACACGAGGTGCGTATACTGATAACTGTTTTCTCGGCTCTTTTATAACTTCTAACATTTTGCTGAGAATGTATAGTCTACCCCTTCTGGCCTTTTCTAAAGCCATTTTTAAAATTTCTTTGTCAATTCCAGGAATTTTTATATCCATTTGTATCGCTGTGATTCCCTTTTCTGTGCCTGCTACTTTGAAGTCCATATCGCCTAAAAAGTCTTCAATTCCTTGTATATCAGTGAGTACAGAAACTACATCTCCTTCCTTGATAAGCCCCATAGCTACTCCTGCAACTGGAGCTTTTATTGGAACTCCCGCATCCATTAAAGCTAAAGTACTGCCACAAACACTAGCTTGAGAAGTAGAACCATTGGAACTTAAAACTTCCGACACTAATCTTATGGTATAGGGAAATTCCTCTTCAGAAGGAATCACCGGTTCTAAAGCCCTTTCTCCTAAAGCTCCATGGCCAATTTCCCTTCTACCGGGACCTCTTAGAGGCCTTACTTCTCCAACACTGTATGGTGGAAAATTGTAATGATGCATATATCTTTTTGCTTCTTCATCTCCTATGCCATCTAAAATCTGAATATCTCCTAATGCACCTAATGTTGCTACTGTAAGCACTTGAGTTTGTCCTCTTGTGAAAATCGCTGAACCGTGAGTTCTGGGTAGCACTCCTACTTCGCACCATATTGGCCTTATGTCGTCAAGGCCTCTGCCATCTACTCTTATTTTTTCTTCTGTTATCATTTTTCGCATTTGTTCTTTCATTATATTGTAAAGTACTTCATCTATATCAGCAAGATTATCAGGATATTCTTCTTTAAAGTGCTCTAAAACTTCTTGTTCAACTTTATCTAAGTTGTCGTTCCTCTCTTTCTTTTCTGCTGTTCTTAACGCATTGTATATTTTTTCTGTTGCATAGGCTCTTACTTTTTCTTCTAGTTCTTTGTCTATTTCATGTAAAATTACTTCGCTTTTCGGAACACCTACTTCTTTAACTATTTCTTCTATAAACCCTATAATCTGTTTGATATATTCGTGAGCATACATTATAGCATCTAGCATAGTTTCTTCAGGAACCTCTTTTGCCCCTGCTTCCACCATTACAATAGCATCTTTCGTTCCTGAAACCACCAAATGCATTAAGCTTTTTTCTCTTTGCTCATGGTTAGGATTAATTATAAATTGCCCATCGACTAATCCTACTGCTACCGCTCCTGTAGGACCATTAAAAGGAATATCAGAAATTGAAAGAGCAACAGACGAACCAATCATTGCGACTATTTCTGGTTGTACGTCAGGGTCAACAGATAAAACTGTAGCTATAACTTGTACGTCATTTCTATAACCATGGGGAAATAAAGGCCTAATTGGTCTGTCAATTAACCGAGCAGAGAGAATTGCCTTTTCACTAGGTTTCCCTTCTCTTTTTATGAAACCACCAGGAATTTTACCGACAGAGTACAATCTTTCTTCATACTCAACGGTTAAAGGAAAAAAGTCAATTCCTTCTCGGGGTTCTTTGGAAGCACAGACAGTAACTAGAACGACAGTATCCCCGTATTTTACCCAAGCTGCTCCATTTGCTTGTTGAGCTACTTTTCCTGTCTGGACTAACAACTTTCTCCCGGCTAGTTCCATTTCAAAAGTTCGTTCTTCCATGTTATCCTCCTTTCGTAAAATTTTGTAGAAAATAGAGCGAGGTATCTCGCTCTATTTTCTTAAATCTAATTTTTCAATAATGGCACGATACCTCTCCATATCTGTTTTCATTAAATAATTTAACAGTGCCCTTCTTTGCCCAACCATTTTAAGAAGACCTCTTCTTGAATGATGGTCTTTTTTATGAACTTGCAAATGAGCATTTAAGTTATTTATTCTCTCAGTTAAAAGGGCAATTTGAACTTCTGGAGAACCTGTGTCAGTATCGTGGAGCTTGAACTTATTGATTATTTCTGCCTTTCTTTCTTTGTCCAGCACTTTTTTCACCTCCATCTTTTAGAATACGCCTTATGCATAGAATACCGCCGGAGATACGGATATCAAAGCATAAGGTAAATTCGCTATTTTATTTTATCACATAATGTTTCTGTTGTAAAATATTTTTGAAGTTTTTAGCATAATTAATATCTTTAAAAACTTGTTCTTTTAAGGCTTCTAAATTTTGAAATTTAATTTCATCTCTTATTCTTGTTATAAATTCAACTTCTAAATATTTATCATATAAATTTTCATTGTAATCTAAAATGTAAGATTCGACAGAAATGTTTTTGCCACCAAAAGTAGGCTTCGAGCCAACATTTGTGACAGCTATATAAAATTTGTCTTCTATTTTTACTCGCGTTACATATACTCCTGCTTTTGGCAAAACCAAATCTTCTGATATTTGCAGATTAGCAGTAGGGAAACCTAATTTTCGCCCAATTTCTTGTCCATGAATCACTTTTCCTCGCAAGGAGAAAAAACGTCCTAATAAACTATTTGCCTCTTCAATTTTACCGGATTTTATTAATTCCCTGATATAGCTGCTGCTTACTACAATACCTTCCCTTATAACTGGTGGGATAACATAAACTTTATATGAATATATTTTGGAATATTTTTTTAATGTATTTACATTCCCTAAAGCTTTGTAACCAAATCTATAGTTATATCCTACCACTGCTATTTTAATGTTTAATAGCTCTACTAAAATTTTTTTATAAATTCTTCAGCAGTTAATTTAGAAAAACTTTCAGTAAAGTCAAAAAATATTCCGTAATCAAGGTTAAATTGCTTTAAAATTTCTACCTTTTTTTGATAAGTAGTTATAAGCTCTGGTTGCCTGTCAGGGGTTAAAATTTTTGAAGTATGCTGTTTAAAAGTGAAAACAGCGCTCGCTAAGTTATTCTCTTTAGAAAGAGCTATTGCTTGCTTAATTAATTCCTGGTGACCTATATGAACTCCATCAAAATTGCCTAAAGCTATTACTTTGGCCTCTTTGTATTTTGATGCATTGCTTTCATCAACAATCTGCAAATTATCATTTCCCCCTCAAAGAAGTCTTTTTGGACGGATTTTGTTTCGCTCTAAAATCCCAATGCCGAGAAATTTACCATAATTATCATATAACTTCAAAAGTGAAGTTTCAATAGGATATCTATTTTGAATAAATTGGCCTTTTAAAATTTTTTCAGCTTCCATTTTGTTTAATTGTACAGAAGGTAATTCAATAAACTTATCTATTGGCTGCAATAATACTTTCTTTTCCCTTATTTCTTCAAGAGTATAAGCATTTTCTATTTTAAAAGCACCAACCTCTGTTCTTATCAACATAGACATATATCCCGGCATGTTTAATTTTTCGCATATATCTCTTACTAAAGCTCTCACATAGGTGCCTTTAGAACATTTCACATCTATTAATACCCGATAAGGTGGTTCATATTCAACTAATTCAATATCATATATGGTAACCTCAATAGGTGGAATATCAATTGTCTTTCCTTCTCTTGCATATTCGTATAACTTTTTTCCTTTTATTTTCTTTGCAGAATACATTGGAGGAATTTGTTTTATTCTCCCTTTAAATTCATTTAAGACTTGCCTTAATTCTTCTTCCCTCAGAATCCTTACAGGTCCGCCTTTTACAATTTTGCCACTTTTATCCAAAGTGTCTGTAGTAAAGCCAAAGGTTATTTCAAATCTATATCTTTTGTCGTGCTCAAGAAGATAAGAGACAAATTTAGTGGCATTTCCTACACAAACAGGCAGTATTCCTGCTGCATCTGGGTCTAATGTTCCTGTATGGCCTACTTTTCGTATATTATAGATTTTCCTAATAAAATCTACAACATCATGGGAAGTCATACCAGGGGGCTTTAAAATATTGAGTACTCCTTCCAATTTTTATCCCTCTAACTCTTTGAATATTGCCTGTAAAATTTTTTCTTTGGCTTCTTGGATATTTCCTTTGATGCTACATCCAGCAGCCCTTACATGTCCTCCACCGCCAAAAATATTCGCAATTTTATTTACATCTATTTTTTCTTTTGACCTTAGACTAATTTTTATCTCTTCTTCTTTTTCTACTAATAGTACTGCTACTTCCACTCCTTCAATATTTCTAGCATACGTGATAATATTTTCTATATGTGAAAGGTTTGTGTTTGTTTCTTGGAAATCCTTTTTTAAAATTTCCATATAAGCAACTTTTCCGCCCTTATATAATGTAAGACTATTTAAGGCTCTTCCTAAAAGTTTTGCTTTGTTGAACTTGAGAGTATTAAAAACTTTATCTCCTATTTCTTTAAATTTAGCACCATTGTTTATTAAGTCCCCAGCTATTTGATGAGTTATAGAAGTAGTTGATTCGTACATAAATCCACCACTATCTGTCAAAATCGCTGTATAGAAACTTGTAGCTATTTCTTCATCAAATTCTACTCCTAACAATTTAACAATTTGATAGGCTATTTCTGCTGTCGCTGCTGCGTTAGTATCTACATAATTCAATTTGGCATACAAAGTATTTGAAATGTGATGGTCAACATTAATAGTTACAGCAGAAGTTTTTAAAAGTTCTTTGGTATTGCCCAATCTTTCTTCATCAGCACAGTCAAAAATCAAAACCACGTCTGCCTCTTTATAAAATGGTCTTGATATTTTATCTACATTAGGAACAAAGTTGTACATTTCAGGGATTTCGTCATCTATGAATACATCTACTTCTTTTCCCATTTTTTTTAATACTTTATACATTCCTGTAACAGTGCCTATAGCATCTCCATCGGGTGCAATGTGAGATACTACAATTACACTTTTAGCATCTTTTATGTGATTTATTGCATCAATTAATATCAATTACCATCACCCTCTTGCTTGTTTAGTTCTTTTAATATTTCAGAAATATAAGCTCCGTATTCTATTGATCGATCCAATTCAAAGATAATTTCAGGAGTATATCTCATTTTTATTCTTCTTCCAATTTCGTGTCTGATGTAGCCAGCTGCACTTTTTAGCCCTTCAAAAGTTTCTTGTTTATCTTCTTCACTTCCATAAATACTTACATAAACTTTAGCATATCTCAAATCTTTAGTAACTTCTATGTCAGTTATACTAACCATTGCTTTAATTCTTGGGTCTTTAATTTCTTCTAAAATCATTTTACTTATTTCTCTTTTCATTTCTTCTGAAAGTCGACTATTCCTGTACTGCATTATACTCATCCTTTCAACGAGGAATTTCTTCCATTTGGTAAGCTTCTATTATATCCCCCTCTTTAATGTCATTGAACCTATCTATACCTATACCGCATTCAAATCCTTGTTGTACTTCTCTTACGTCGTCTTTAAACCTCTTTAAAGAAGCAATTTTACCTTCATAAACTACAATACCATCCCTTACTACACGTATATCAGAATTCCTTAAAATCTTACCACTTAACACATAGCATCCAGCTACATTTCCTACACCAGGTACTCTGAAAACAGCTCTAACTTCTGCTCTTCCTAGCTCTACTTCTTTATATTTTGGCTCCAACAGACCTTTCATAGCAGCTTTGATATCTTCAATAGCCTCATATATAATTCGATAAAGCTTTATATCTACCTTTTCTTTTTCTGCGAGATTTTTAGCGTTAGTCTCTGGTCTTACATTGAAACCTATTATTATGGCATTAGAAGCTGATGCAAGCATAACATCCGTTTCAGTTATTGCGCCTACTGCTCCGTGTATTACCTTTATTCTAACTTCTTCGTTGCTTAAGTCTTCAATGGATTTTTTTAGTGCTTCTACTGAACCTTGAACATCCGCTTTTATGATAATATTTAACTCTTTTACACTACCTTCCTGTATTTGACTAAATAAGTCCTCTAATGAAACTTTTTGCTTGCGTTTAAGTTCCATTTCTTTTTGAAGTTCTTTACGTCTTTCTGCTAATTCTCTTGCTTTTTTCTCGTCCTCTACTACTATAAGCTTATCTCCGGCTTCTGGTACTTCAGAAAAGCCCAAAACTTCCACTGGCATAGAAGGCCCTGCTTTTTTAATTCTTCTGCCTTTATCGTCAAACATTGCCCTTACTTTTCCATAAACAGTACCTGCTAAAATAGCATCTCCTATTTGCAAAGTTCCATTTTGCACAATGACAGTTGCAACAGGACCCTTTCCTTTTTCTAACTTTGCTTCTATTATAGTGCCTCTTGCTGGCTTATTTGGATTAGCTTTTAAATCTTCCATTTCAGCAACCAGCAAAATCATTTCTAAAAGATTATCTATACCTATATTTTTCTTAGCAGAAACAGGTACACAAATTGTATTTCCTCCCCATTCTTCTGGCACTAAACCTAACTCACTTAGCTCTGTCTTTACCCTATCTGGATTTGCAGTCGGCAAATCTATTTTGTTTATGGCTACAATCATAGGTACATTGGCGGCTTTCACGTGGTTTATTGCTTCTACTGTTTGAGGCATAACACCGTCATCTGCGGCTACTACTAGCACGACAATATCTGTGATGCTGGCTCCCCTTGCTCTCATAGCAGTAAAAGCTTCGTGGCCGGGTGTATCTAAAAAGACAATTTTTTTATCATTTATCTCAACTACAGAAGCTCCTATGTGCTGTGTAATTCCTCCCATTTCCTTCATAGTGACATTTGTATTTCTGATGGCATCCAATAAAGAAGTTTTACCGTGGTCCACATGTCCCATTACAGTGACAATAGGAGGACGAGGTTGCAAATCTTTTTCATCATCGGGCGTTTCTTCTAATAACATTTCTAATTCATCTTTTACTTCCTCTTTATCTACTAAAAATCCATATTCTTCAGCAATTTTAGCTGCATTTTCAAAGTCAATTTGTTGATTTACTGTAACCATTATTCCTTTTGCAATTAACTTTTTAATTATCTCTGTAGGATTAACTTTCATTTTTTCTGCTAATTCTTTTACAGTCAAAAACTCAGGAATAGTGATTATTTTAATTTCGTCCTCTTCTTTTTCTTCTGTTAAAACCGCTTTTTTGTTATTCTTCTTATTTTTTTTGCCACCTTTTTTAAAACTCTTTTTATAAACTCTTTCTTCTTCTATGTCTTCTAAATTGTCCTCAAATATATCTTCTTCTTCCTTTTGTTGATTGACTTCTTCTGTTTGTTGTGTTTTGTCACTTAATAAGTCCATTATCAATTCTACTTCTTCATCTTCCAATGTGCTCATATGATTTTTAACTTTTATATCCAAATCGTTTAATTTGGATATAAGGTCCTTACTAGATAAATTTAATTCTTTTGCTAATTCATAAACTCTTGTTTTAGACATATTATTCACCTCCATAATTTTCCTCCTTTGCAGCATCTAATAATACATTTGCTAATCCTTCATCTGTAATACCAATTACCCCGACCATTTCTCTTCCTATAGCTTTTGCCAATAACTCTTTTGTGGAATATACAATGTACGGGACTTTATTTCGTTCACACATTGTAGCAAACTTTTTAAAAGTATTCTTTGACACGTCGGTAGCCAATACAACTAAAAAAACTTTCTTAAGTTTAAGGTATTTATCCACACTATAATTACCAGAGACAAGTTTACCCGCTTTTTTACTTATTCCGAGCATAGAATGAAATCTGTCATTCTTCATCCTCTATCTCCCTCTTTAATTGTTCGTAAATTTCATCAGAGATCGGTACTTCTAACGCTTTTTCTAACCTTTTGTTTTTAAAAGCTTTTTCAAGACAATTTATATCTTTGCAAATATAACAACCTCTTCCCGGCACTTTACCTGTTAAATCCACCTGTACAACTGAATCTTTCGCTCGTCTTACAATGCGTATTAATTCCTTTTTTGGTTTCATCTGCTGACAGCCTAAGCACATTCTCATTGGAACCTTTTTGGTCTTCATCTTTTCACCTCACTTAACTTTTTACCATTGATTCGCTTTTTATGTCTATTTTCCAACCGGTGAGCTTTGCCGCCAGCCTCGCATTTTGTCCTTCTTTTCCAATTGCTAAAGACAATTGATAATCAGGTACAATTACTCTTGCTACTTTTTCTTTTTCATCTAAAATTTCTATACTCAAAGCCTTTGCTGGACTTAAAGCGTTCATTATAAATTCTTGAGGTTTTGAACTCCACTTGACTATATCTATTTTTTCTCCTTTTAGTTCATTGACAACAGCTTGTACTCTTGCACCTTTATATCCAACACAAGCTCCTACAGGGTCCACATTTTCATCCCTGCTAAAAACCGCCATTTTTGTCCGTGAACCAGCCTCTCGGGCAATGCTCCGTATTTCCACTATCCCTTGTTGAATTTCTGGGGATTCCAATTCAAACAATCTTTTTACAAGTCCTGGATGAGAACGAGAAATTAAAATCTGAGGTCCTTTAGTAGTCTTTTTTACTTCTACAATATATACTTTAACTCTGTCTCCCGGTGCAAAAGTTTCCCCCGGGATTTGTTCTGATGGGCCTAATATAGCCTCTACTCTTCCTAAATTAATTAACACATTTTTTTTGTCAACCCTAGTTACAATACCTGTTACTACTTCTGTTTCTTTGGCTAAAAACTCTTCATAAATTACATTTCTTTCAGCTTCTCTAATCCTTTGAATCACAACTTGTTTTGCGTTTTGTGCTGCAATTCTGCCAAAGTTTTTAGGAGTTACTTCTATATCAACTATATCTCCTATCTGATATTTTTTATTTATTTTTCTCGCTTCTTCTAAACTTATTTCTAGTAGGTCATTGTAGACTTCTTCTACTACCGTTTTTTGTGCATAAACTTTAACATCTCCTGTTTCTCTATCCATGACAATTTTAACGTTTTGAGAAGTTCCATAATTTTTCTTGTAAGCAGAAACTAAAGCAGCTTCTATTGCTTCAAACATTGTATCTTTTGGGATACCTTTTTCCTCACAGATAGAATTTAAAGCTTCTATGAATTCTGCGTTCATTATTATTCTCCCTCCTTAATTTTAAAACTTTATTACTGGTTTAACAAGACTTACATTCTTCATATCAAATTCCTTTCTTTCTCCATTATAGAGAATAATTATTTTATCACCAGTAAACTCTATAAGTTCACCTTCAAACTTTTTTCTCTTATCAATAGGGGCATATAGGGAGATTTCTATTTCTTTTCCGATATTTCTTTCAAAATCTCGAGGCTTCTTAAGAGGTCTATCGAGACCTGGAGAAGATACTTCTAAAATATAACTGTGTTCTATTGGGTCTACTTCATCTAATCTATCGCTTAAATACTCGCTAACCAATTGACAATCATCTAAAGTAATACCTCCTTCTTTATCTATATAGACTCTCAAATACCAGTGGCTTCCTTCCTTTTTGTATTCTACATCTACCAGTTCAAAATTATTTTTTTCTAAAACAGGCATTACTAAATCCTTTGCAATCTGTTCTATTTTGGACATATCCTTCTCCTCCTAAAACTTTTTATTTCTCATTATATAAACTAAAGAGTGGGAAAACCCACTCTTTGTGCAAAAAATCTATGTTGACATAACAATTATAGCATACACCTTTTACCAACGCAACACTAAAATAAACTTAATTGATTAGATTCTGGCAAATCGGTTAAACAGCCATACTGTTTTAATATTTCTATAACTGTTTTACTGACCTTTGTTCTGTTTCTAAAATCTTCAACAGATAGAAATTTGCCATTTTCTCTTTCTTGTGCAATTGTTTTGGCTGCTTGTATTCCTACTCCCTCTAAAGAATTAAGAGGTGGTAGCAATCCTTCTTCAGTAATCAAAAATTTGACTGCATCAGATTTATATAAGTCTACATTTATAAACTTAAATCCTCTTAGGTACATCTCTAAAGCTACTTCTAATACTGTTAAAAGGCTTTTTTCTTTAGGACTAGCATTATTTCCTTTCGCTTCTATCTCTTTTATAGCATTTTTTATGCTGTCTTTCCCTTTTAATACAATGTCTAAATTAAAGTCATCTGCTCTAACAGTAAAGTAAGTAGCATAAAAGGCTTCTGGATAATGAACTTTAAAATATGCAATTCGAAATGCCATTATTACGTATGCCACGGCATGGGCCTTAGGAAACATATATTTTATTTTTTGACAAGACTCAATAAACCAATTGGGAACACCGTGTTTTTTCATTTCTTCTATTTCTTCTGGTGCCACACCTTTGCCCTTTCTTACATTTTCCATTATTTTGAAAGACAATTTTTTGTCCATGCCTTTGCTTATCAAATAAAGCATTATGTCATCTCTTGTAGATATTACTTCTTTTAACGTAGCTATTCCTTCTCTTATTATATCCTGAGCATTGTTAAGCCATACATCAGTGCCGTGAGAAAGTCCGCTTATGCGTACTAGTTCTGCAAAAGTAGTAGGATGAGTGTCAATAAGCATCTGTCTTACAAACTTTGTTCCAAACTCGGGTAATCCTAAAGTACCCACAGGAGTATTTAGCTCTTCAGGATCTATTCCCAATGCTTCTACGCTGGTAAATAAACTCATAGTTTTTTTATCATCTAAAGGAATCTCCCTTGCATTAACGCCGGTTAAATCTTCAAGCATTCTGATAACTGTAGGGTCATCATGCCCTAAAATATCCAGTTTTAAAAGCCTTCCGCTTATTGAATGATAGTCAAAATGAGTTGTTATAACATCAGTGTCTTCGGCATCAGCAGGATGCTGTATTGGAGTAAAGTCATAAATGCTCTTGTCCTTTGGCACTACCATTATTCCACCTGGATGTTGCCCTGTAGTTCTTTTTACCCCTGTACAGCCTATAGTGAGTCTTTTGATTTCTGATTTATGAACTATTAAATTGCGTTCTTCAAAATATTTTTTTACATATCCATAAGCAGTTTTATCTGCTAAAGTTCCAATAGTACCTGCTCTAAAAACATGACCTTTTCCGAAAAGTTCTTCTGTATACTTATGAGCAATAGGTTGATATTCCCCAGAAAAATTAAGGTCTATATCTGGTTCTTTGTCCCCTTCAAAACCTAAAAACACTTCAAAGGGTATATCGAAACCATCTTTTTTCATCAAAGTGCCACAGTCAGGACAAGTCTTATCCGGCATGTCCACACCACAACCATAGCTTCCATCAGTTATAAACTCGGAATACTTACAATTTGGACAAACATAATGAGGGGGTAAGGGATTTACTTCTGTTATTCCGCTCATAGTAGCCACTAAAGAAGAACCTACAGAACCTCTAGAACCAACCAAATACCCATCTTTTAAAGACTTCGACACTAATTTTTGAGCTATAATATACATAACTGCATATCCATTGTTAATTATAGAATTTAATTCTCTATCCAAGCGATTTTGTACTATTTCCGGCAAGGGGTCGCCGTATATTTCATGAGCCTTATCTAAAGTAAGCTTTCTTAATTCCTCTTCAGCTCCTTCTATCACGGGAGGGAATGTTCCATCTGGTATGGGTTTTACTTCTTCTACAAGGTCAGCAATTTTATTAGGGTTATCAATTACAATCTCTTTCGCTACTTCTTCTCCTAAATATTCAAATTCTTTTAGCATCTCATCAGTTGTTTTAAAATACAAAGGTGGTTGCCTATCTGCATCCTTATATCCTTTTCCTGCCATTAAAATTTTTCTGTATATATTATCCCATGGATCTAAAAAGTGTACATCTCCTGTTGCTACTACTAATTTATTGTATTTTTTACCTAAAAGGTAAATTTTTCGATTAATTTCTCTTAATTCTTCTACGCTTTTTACTTCTCCTTTTTCAATTAAAAACTCATTATTTCCAACAGGCTGTACTTCTAAATAATCGTAAAAAGAAATAATATTCTCTAGTTTCTTTTCTTCTAAGTTAGATACAATCGCCCTAAAAACTTCCCCTTGTTCGCACGCAGAACCAATGATAAGGCCTTCTCTCATACTAATAAGTAAACTTTTGGGAATACGAGGTGTTCTATGGAAATATTCTAAATTTGATTTAGAGATTATTTCGTATAAATTTCTCAATCCTTTTTGGTCTTTTACCAAAATTGTAACATGATAGACAGGAAGTTTACGTATGTCAACTTCACTTTCCCTTAATATGGCATTTATATCTTTTACTTTTTTTACTCCTAATTCTTTTAACCTATCAATAGTTTTTATAAATATTTCAGCTGTAGCTCTAGCATCGTCTACTGCTCTGTGGTGATGTTCCAATTTTACCTGCAAGTGTTCAGACAGTGTATCTAGTTTGTAATTTTTCAAATCTTTATATAAATGCCTACTTAGTTCTAAGGTATCTAAAACCGCATTGTTTACATTTAAATTAAATTTTTTAGCTTTAGATTTTATAAAAGACACATCAAAATTTGCATTATGAGCCACTAAAACACTGTTAGAAGAAAATTCCAAAAAATTAGGTAATATTTCTTCTATAGAAGGAGCATCTTTAACTATAGATTCGTCAATTCCAGTAAGTTTTGTTATAAAAGAAGAAATAGGAATTTTAGGATTAACAAAAGTTTCAAAGGTATCTATTATTTTACCTTCTTTTATTTTCACTGCACCAATTTCAATTATTTCATCATTTATATTGGAAAGACCCGTCGTTTCTATATCAAAAACAGTAAATTCATCTTCTAAGGTGGCTTCTGTATCTCCTGTTACAATAGGTACACCATCATCCACTAAATAGCCTTCTACCCCGTATATGACTTTTACGCCGTATTTATAAGATGCTTCCATTGCTTCTGGAAATGCCTGTACAACTGCATGGTCTGTTATAGCAATGGCTTTGTGCCCCCATTTTGCTGCTCTTTTAATAACTTCTGTTGCAGAGGCCACTGCATCCATACTGCTCATTTGAGTATGTAAGTGAAGTTCCACTCTTTTTTCTTCACTTAAATCTTTTCTTTCTTTTGGAGATATCAACTGCAGGTCTTTTAAACTTATTACCAAGTCTCCTTCATATTTATCGTAGAAAACTTTCCCTCTTAATTTTACAAAACTGCCTACTTGGATATTCTCTTTTAAAGAATTATACTTTTCCTCAGTTAAAAAGGCTTTTACAAGGATTGATGAAGTATAATCAGTTATATCAAAAGTCATTAAAATTTTGGACTTTAATTCCTTAAATTCGAGAGAAAAGATTTCACCTTCAATTATTGCTTCTTCTGTTTCTGCAGTAATATTTTTAATGGATATCGCTTCAGCTTTTATTTCTTTTCCTAAAAGTACTTGGAAATCTTCTTTATCCTCCATTTTTTCTGTTGTTTTGCCGGTTTCTTGCTTCTGCCCGCTTTTAGTGATTTCTTCAATAACTTTTATATCTTCTTCCATTATTATTTTTCCCATTGTATCTTCAAACTCTTCTAAAAGGACTACATTTATTTCTGCTTCAAACCCATATTTATCCTTTAGAAATTTTTTAAGAACAAAATCAATGTTATTGCTTTTTATAAATTGATAGACTATTTCATTGGGAGCTTTAATTATTATCTTTTGATTCTCTGTTACTACATCACAGGTTTTTAAAAAACTAAGAGAAGCAGGGTATTCTTCACTTAGTTTTAAGATTATTTCCTCAAAATTGTCTAATATGTCCTGAAGACTATTAAATTTTTTCTCCTGTTCTACTACGACTTCTACTTCTTTAATTAAAGGAAATTTATTAAACAAAAAATCCTGGAATTTTCTTATCTGAGAATTTATGTTATTATTGGGAGATACGCTTACAATTAATTTTCTCTCTTTTTTTAACAGTTTTACTTTTTTTATTTCAAATTCCTGCGGAAAAGATGCTGGAATCATCAAATCCCTCTTTCTAAATCCACATTTTTAAAATATCAAAATACATTTTTAATCGCGCATAAAATCCTCTAATTAATCCCAGCTTTTCTTCTTTCATGACATGACTCATATTCTCAAGAGGCACATTTACCACTCTTAACTTATTCTTTTCAGCATGTCTATTTAAAGCAATTTCTACTCCGAATCTACTGATTTCCATCTCTTCAATGTTTTCTAAAAACTGCCTTTTTATTGCCCTTTGGCCTGACAAAAAAGGTGCTATTTTTTGCGCAAAATCTGTAGATTTTCTTCCACCAGAAAAAATTCCAATTGTCATATCTGCTTCATTTTTTAATACAGGAGATACAAGATTAAAAAAATGTTTCTCAGTAAGTCCAATTAAATCGGCATCTAACATAACGATAATATCACCTTTAGAATTATCTATTCCTGCTTTTAACGCTTTTCCTTTCCCTTGATTTTTTTCTAAATCAACAAGTTTTACATTGTATTTTAGAGCTTGTTCTTTAGTGTCATCTGTAGAACCATCATTTACAACTATGATTTCATCAATCAGGTCTATTGTTTCTAAGACTGACAAAACTCTCCCAATATTTTTTTCTTCATTAAAAGCTGGGATTACCACAGAAATCATTAAGAATCCTCCTCAAGTAATTTTTCAATTTCTTTCATCAATTCTTCTATTAATTCTTCTTCTTTAACTTTTTTATAAACCTTTCCTTTTTTAAAAATAACTCCTTCTCTATCTCCTCCTGCTATGCCTATATCAGCTTCTTTCGCTTCCCCTGGTCCATTTACAACGCATCCCATAACAGCAACTTTTAAGGGCTTTTTAATATTCGTCGTCCTTTTTTCTACTTCTTCTGCTAACTTTATCAAGTCAATTTTTGCTCTGCCGCAGGTAGGGCAGGAAATAATTTCGACTCCTTCTTTTAAAAGACCTAAAGAGCGTAAAATATGTCTTCCTACTCTCACCTCATGGACTGGATCACCTGTTAGAGAAACTCGTATTGTGTCTCCTATTCCTAAATAAAGCAATGTTCCTATTCCTATAGCAGATTTTATAGTGCCAGCTTCAATGGTGCCTGCCTCTGTTATGCCTACGTGCAATGGATAGTCTACTTTTGAAGAAGCGAGTTTATAAGCCTCTATAGTAAGGGGTACATTTGTAGTTTTAAGCGAAATAACTATATCATAAAAGCCTAACTTTTCTAAAATTAAAACATTTTTTAAAGCGCTTTCTACAACTGCTTCGGCGGTTACTCCCTTGTATTTGCTTAATATTTCTTTCTCCAAAGACCCGGAATTTACCCCTATTCTAATAGGAATGCCTCTTTCCTTTGCTATTTCTACCACTTTCTTGATATTTTCTTTTTTTCCTATGTTTCCAGGATTAATTCTTATCTTGTCTGCTCCATTTTCAATCGATTTTATTGCAAGGCGATAATCAAAATGAATATCTGCTACCAAAGGAATATTTATATTTTTCTTTATTTCTTTTATTGCTTCAGCTGCTTCCATATCCGGAACAGCAACTCTTATAATATCACAGCCTTCAGCTTCTAGTCTTTTTATCTGCTCTATTGTTTTTTCAATATCGTGGGTATCCGTGTTAGTCATAGACTGAACTAAAATTGGATTATTTCCTCCAATTTTTTTATTGCCTATTTTGACTTCGCGAGTAATTTTTCTCATTTTTATCACCTTTTAAAAAATGCGTAGAATATCCCTATAGGTTGCAAAAATCAACAAAGCAATCAACAGTAAAAAACCTAAATAATGAATATAGCCTTCTTTTTCAGGTGGCAAGGGTTTACCTCTTACTGCTTCTGCTAACACAAACAAAATCCTTCCACCGTCTAAAGCCGGTAGTGGCAATAGATTAAAAAGGCCTAAATTTACGCTTATAAGAGCGGAAAAAGCTAGTAAATTTATAACACCTGTTTTAGCGACTGTTCCAACAGCTTGAACAATTCCCACAGGTCCCATAATATCATTGACAGAGACTTTTCCGGTTACTAACATTACAAGAGACAAAATAATAAGTTTCGAAAAATATATTGTCTGATTGATGGCAGTTTTAAAGGCAAGAGAGATAGAACGCTCATAGTCTGGAACAATTCCTATCATTACCTTTGAAGCGTTTTTATCAAAAATTGGTTTTACTTGTTTTTGTAAAATTTGATTTCCCCTTTGAATTTCAATTGTCAATACTCGCTCTCCATTAGAACTTATGGCTTTCTCTAACTCCTCCCATGTATTTATCTTTGTATTATTTACCATTACAATTTTGTCCCCCGGCAAAATTCCTGCTTTTTCAGCGGGATAGCCTTCCATTACGGATTTTACCTGTGGTATCGGACTTCCTATATTAAAAAATACAATAAAAAGCAATAAAAAAGCTAATAATATATTCATTAAAGGACCTGCAGCAAAGACAGCTAACCTTACAGGCCAAGGCTTATTTACTATAGCCCGCGGGTCATTAGATTTTTCATCTTCACCTTCTAAAGCAACATAACCACCGAATAGCAATGCTCTAAAAGAATACTCTGTTTCTCCGTATTTCTTTTTAAAAAGTCGTGGACCAAAGCCAATAGAAAATTCATTTACTCTAGCTCCAGAAAGTTTTGCAACGATAAAATGTCCAAATTCGTGAAACATTACTAAAACGCTTAAAACAATTATACTTATCAATATTGTCAAAATGTATCACCTCATATATTTTTTTGCTATTTTTTCCTTAACCTCTTTATCCACATTTATTATATCATCTAAAGTGGGATTTTGTATATTATTATGTTCTTTCATGCTCTCCTCTATGATTTCAGCTATTTGTAAAAATTCTATTTTTTTATTTAAAAACAGTGACACAGCTATTTCATCAGCCGCATTTAACACTGTAGTCATCGTGCCGCCAATTTTTAAAGCCTCATATGCCAACGACAAACATCTAAAAGTTTCTAAATCGGGTTTTTCAAAAGTTAGCTGAGTTGTAATAGAAAAATCCAAAAAATTTATTCCATTTATGTAATTGCGAGTAGGATAATTTAATGCATACTGAATAGGTATCCTCATATCGGCAGTAGCCAATTGTGCAATTACACTACCATCTATATATTCTACCATTGAGTGAATTATACTCTGGGGATGCACAATCACATCAATTTTATCTTCAGAAATGTCAAAGAGCCATTTTGCTTCTATTACTTCAAACCCTTTATTCATCAAAGTGGCAGAATCTATCGTGATTTTTTTCCCCATTTTCCAATTAGGATGATTTAGAGCCTCATTTACAGTTACTTTTCTCAAATCTTCTTTTTTCTTCCCCCTAAAAGGACCTCCAGAGGCTGTTAAAATCAATCGAGATACTTCTTTTTTGTCATTTCCTCTTAAACATTGGAGTATAGCAGAGTGTTCACTATCTACAGGTAAAAGAGTTATATCCTTCTTTTTTACCAAATCCATCACAATTTGTCCAGCTGTTACAAGTACTTCTTTATTCGCTAAAGCGATATCTTTTCCCCTCTGGATAGCTGTAACTGTTGGAATAAGGCCAGCAATCCCTTCTACGGCTACCACCACTAAATCGGCATCGTACTTCACAATTTCTTGAAGCCCTTTGCTGCCAGTTAGAATTTCGACATTTTTCTTTAGATTCTCCCTTAATTGGTTAGCTTTATCTTCATCTTTTACTGCTACAACTTTAGGATTAAATTCTCTAATTTGTTTCGATAAAAGTTCTACATTGTTATAAGCTGTAAGTCCTACTATTTCAAAATTTTCTCTAAAATTTTTTATTACGTCTAATGTTTGTGTACCGATAGAACCAGTTGAGCCGAGAATTATTACCTTTTTCATGAAGTACATCCCTTTCTAAATTAAGTACTGAAAAATAAAGTATATGAAAGGAGAAACAAATAAAATACTATCAAATCTATCTAAAATTCCTCCATGGCCAGGAATTGTATTTCCAAAATCTTTAATGTAACAATTTCTTTTTATAAAGGAAGCAATTAAATCTCCACATTGAGCAATCAAACTGCCAAATAAACCTATAATTACAGAAAGATATATACTGACATTCGATTGAGGAAATAACCAAACAAATACAGCACAGCTTATGGTAGAGCCTATGATTCCTCCAATCGCTCCTTCTATCGTCTTTTTGGGACTGATTGTAGGAGCAAGTTTGTGCTTTCCAAAAAATCTACCGGTAAAATAGGCAAAAGTATCTGTCATCCAAGAGACTATAAAAACAAACCATACTATGTACATTCCTTCAGGCATTTCTCTAAGTTTTTGTATGTACAAAAAGAAAAGAGGTATATAAATGATTCCCATTAAAGTTAGAGCGTAATCTTTGAGATTATATTTTTTATTAGTCAAAAACAGCAAAAAAAGCATCATTGTGATTATAACTAATACATCTACTTTTGCGATTTTACTTTCTAAAAAATATAAAAGGATTGCTGACAAGTATCCAAAAATTTTTACAGGCCGTACCCCAATATTTTTTGTAGCATTATAAAATTCATTAAGTCCTAATATGCTTACTAAAACTAATGCAATTTTAAGCATATTTCCCCCTTTTATTAAAATGAAAAATAAAATTGGCAAGCCTACTATCGCACTTATAACTCTTGTTTTTAGCATATTTATTTACCACTCCTTACTATACTCCCCCAAATCTTCTTTGGCGAGTTTGGTAATACAATATTGCTTCAATAAGATGTTCTTTGCCAAAATCCGGCCACAGTACCTCTGTAAACCAAAGCTCAGAATAAGCAGATTGCCATAATAAGAAATTGCTCAATCTTTTTTCTCCACTTGTTCTTATTATAAGATCTGGATCTGGCTGGTTTTTAGTATACAAATTTTCACTTATAGTTTGTTCTGTAATTTCCTCAATGGACAATTCTTTATTTAAAATCTTTGTGCAAATTTTTTTCACAGCCTTTACTATTTCATCTCTTCCGCCATAATTTAACGCTATATTAAGTACAAGGCCAGAGTTGTTTTTTGTTACATTTTGCGCCCGATCTATTTCAATTTTACACTTCTGTGGTAAAACGGAAATATCCCCTATGAAGTTAATCAATACATTATTTTTATTCAATTCATCTACTTCTTTAGAGAGATATTCAACGAGTAAATCCATTAAAAAATTTACTTCTTCTTTAGGTCTTTTCCAGTTTTCGGTTGAAAAAGCGTACAAAGTTAAATATTTTATCCCTAATTCTCTAGAAGCTTTTACAACCTCTCTTACAGCATTAACACCAGCTTTATGGCCATAAAATCTCATCATCCCTCTTTTTTGAGCCCATCTTCCATTTCCATCCATGATAATACCTATGTGAATAGGCAATTTATTTTTATCAATCTTGTCACTCAACTCTCTATTTTTTTGTCTAAAAAACACCATTTATTTTCCTCCTCATTTTATAAGGGCACCCCCTCGTCAGAGGGGGATTAAATTCTAATAACAGTAATTTCAAGAATGTTATTTTGTTCTTTTATCCTGGCAACTTTTAAACGAGAACCCTCATATTTAAAAATAGATTTTGTCTCTACAACGTTAAATTTTAAGTCCTTAGGTAATTTTTCTATTATTTTATGTAAATCCATCCCTATGAAATTATTATAATAATCTGTCAAATTTCCATTATCTCCTTTTCTTTAGCTTCCACCGCTTTGTCTATCTCTTTAATATATTTGTCAGTTAATTTTTGAATTTCTTCTTCTCTCTTTTTTCTTTCATCTTCCGAAATTTCGCCGTTTTTTTCCATCTTTTTTACAGCATCATTAGCATCTCTTCTTATTTGCCTTACTGCTACTTTTGCCTCTTCTGCTTTTTTATGAACTAACTTTACCAATTCTTTTCTTCTTTCTTCAGTCAATTCAGGAAAAACTAATCTTAACACTTTACCGTCAGAAACTGGATTAATTCCTAAATCTGATTTCTGTATTGCTTTTTCAATATCGCTTATTTTTGAAACATCCCACGGTTGTACAACTAGTACTCTTGGCTCCGGAGCTGTAATGGTGGCTAATCTGTTAAGAGGAGTTGGGGTACCATAATAATCTACCATAATTCGGTCAAGTAGTGCAGGATTTGCTCTACCTGCTCTTATAGCAGCTAATTCGTTTTTTAAAACGCTCAAAGATTTTTGCATTTTTTCTTCGCTAGCTTTTAAATAATCACTCATACTTAAACCTCCTTCACTATTGTACCAATATCTTTTCCTGTTACTACTTTCTTTATATTTCCGTAGGTAGTAAGGTCAAAAACTATGATTGGTATTTTATTGTCCATGCATAAAGAAGTTGCTGTTGAATCCATTACTCCTAAACCTTTGTTTAAAACATCTAAATAAGATAATTCTTTAAATTTTACAGCGTCTTTGTATTTATTTGGGTCTTTGTCATAGACTCCATCTACTTTTTTAGCTAATAGTATGACCTCCGCATCTATTTCTGCTGCTCTTAATGAAGCAGCAGTATCAGTTGAAAAGAAGGGATTCCCTGTCCCAGCAGCAAATATAACAACTCGTCCTTTTTCTAAGTGTCTTATTGCTCTTCTGCGTATATAGGGTTCTGCAATTGCTCTCATCTCAATAGCAGTCTGAACTCTTGTAGGAACTCCCCGTTGCTCTAAAGCATCTTGCAGTGCAAGAGCATTAATTACAGTCGCAAGCATTCCCATGTGGTCTGCAGTAGTTCTGTCCATCCCAATACCTTCTCTTCCACGCCATATATTTCCTCCGCCAACTACAAGACCAATTTGAACTCCCATTTCTTTCACTTCTTTTATCTCGTCTGCTATTCGATTAACTGTGTCAAAATCGATTCCAAATCCTTTATTTCCTGCCAAAGCTTCTCCTGAGATTTTCAGAACTACTCGCTTGTAAACAACTGACAACACAATAACACCCCATTCTTATAAGTTCTATAAAAATTTTGAAAATCCTTCTTAATCTTTTAAGTAATTTATAAAAATGGGACACAACCGTGTCCCTATGTGGTTGCCTATTTAATTTTATTACTCATTTGAGGAAGTTTCAATACCTTCTCCTCTTTCAAATCTAACAAATCTTCTTATTACAATATTTTCTCCTAATTTTGCAATCGCCTCATTTAGCAGATCTTTCACTGTCTTTTCTGGGTCTCTAATGTATTCTTGTTCTAACAAGCAATTCTCTTTGTAAAATTTTTCAATACGTCCTTCAACTATCCTATCTACGACATTTTGAGGTTTCCCTTCATTTAACGCCTGTGCTTTTAAAATTTCTCTTTCTTTTTCCAAAACAGCTTGTGGCACATCTTCACGGGAAATATACTTTGGATTTGCGGCAGCTATTTGCATGCATATTTCTTTAACAAAATTTTTAAATTCATCGGTATTTGCAACAAAATCTGTCTCACAATTTACTTCTACTAAAACCCCTATTCTTCCACCACTGTGTATGTAGGCATCAACTAAGCCTTCATTAGCGACTCTACCTGCTTTTTTAGCAGCAGCAGCCAATCCTTTCTCTCTTAAAATATCTATGGCCTTTTCCATATCTCCATTTGCTTCCATTAAAGCTTTTTTACAATCCATCATTCCAGCGCCAGTTCGTTCTCTTAATTCTTTTACAGCTTGTGCTGATATCATCAGAAAAAACCTCCTTAGATAATGATAAATGATATACAATAGTGGTAAGGAGCTTTGCCTTTTTCCTTACCACTAGACAAAAATTTTCACTCTTCTGAAGCAGCAAATTGTTCACCTTGATTGCCTTCAATCACTGCATCTGCAATTTTTGATGTAATAAGCTTGACAGCTCTTATAGCATCATCATTTCCTGGAATAGGATAATCGATTAGCTCAGGATCGCAATTGGTATCTACAATAGCTACAATTGGTATTTCCAAGCTTCGAGCTTCTGCCACAGCGATAGCTTCTTTTTTGGGGTCAACTATGAATAAAGCAGAAGGCAGAGACTGCATATTCTCTATTCCGCCCAAAAATTTCTGCAATCTTTCCTTTTCTTTCCTAAGTTTTATTACCTCTTTTTTAGGAAGAACATCAAAAGTTCCATCTTCCTCCATTTTTTTGAGTTCTTTTAATCGTTGAATCCTTCCTCTAATTGTTTTAAAATTAGTTAGGGTTCCACCTAACCATCTTTGATTTACATAAAACATACCACATCTTTCTGCTTCTTCCTTAATAGAATCCTGAGCCTGCTTTTTGGTCCCAACAAAAAGAATAGTGCCTCCTTCCATGGCCAACTTTTTGACAAATTCATAAGCTTGTTCTAGTTTTTCTACCGTTTGTTGTAAATCAATGATGTAAATTCCATTTCTTTCTGTAAAAATATAAGGAGCCATTTTAGGGTTCCATCTTCTTGTTTGATGACCAAAATGTACCCCTGCCTCTAATAACTGCTTCATTGAAATTACCGACATACATCCACCTCCTATGGTTATTCCTCCGCCTAAATCCTCTTGCAAAAAGACCTTTTCAGGCACCCTTTTTGCAATCATTAGGCGTGTGTTATTGACTGACAATGAATACTATATTATATATTTTACTAAATGTCAATATATTATCACACTTTTATGTCTAGATGGCCTATGTTTTTTTTACGTTTTTTATCCTTATCTTTTTCCTGCTTATTTTTCTGTTCAGAGTTTCGACGATCTTTTATAAGAGTTTTTTCTGTTTTCTCGAGTTCATTAGGCTTTGTCTTCTTTATTTCATTTTCTCTATTAGAAAGGGTTGTTATTTGCTGAGAATAAATGACAGGCTTTTGAAGGTCAATTTGTTTCAAATTTCCTACCTCTACAGTACGGGGTAGAATAGATTTTAAATCAATAGGGGCATTGGAGGACATAAAATTCATCTCCTTATTTTAGAGGAAAAAATTTTATTTCTTCCTCATTTTTTATAAACATAGCATATTTAATAGGTTCTTGTATTTTTAAAGTCACGTCATCAATGACGAGTTTAGTTCCTGGAAATATTGTATCAAAAACTTTTATAATTCCAATACTAGAACTTTTTATTTCCTCCTTTAAAGAATTTAATTCCTCACTTAGACGATGATTTAGAGAAATTAAATCTTGGAAAGATTTTTTAGCTTTATGATAAATCTCTTCTTTATCAGGAGGTAAGTTTTCGATTTTTTCTATGTACTTAAGAATTTTTCCTATTTTTTCTAATTGAGCATTGTTTTGTTCTATTTGACAAGTTAATTCCGCTATTTTCAGTCTCTTTTGAGGCAGTATACCTACTTGTAATTCTGTATACGTTCCCATTTTTGAACCAATATTTGCCGCTGAAATTTCTCTTGCAGCTACAATTTTACTGCCAATAATTTGGCTTTTATTTCCCAAAAGTTTTACACTTCCTCCTGCTTTTACATCGCAATAAATTATCGCTTCACTGTATATATCTTCTCCGGCTTCTACACTGCAGTTTTGTAAATACTTTGCTGTAATATTTCCTTCTGCGATAATTTTTGCCCTTCCAGCGCCCTGTACTCCTTTATGAATACTGATATTCCCTTTTGCTATTATAGTGGCTGCTTCCACTACTCCAAAAATTTCTATATTACCTTCACTTTCAACAGTAAAACCTGATTTAACATTTCCAGTAATTTTTACACTTGCTACCGTTTTTATGTTTCCTACAGAAGTGTCGACTTCTTTTACTTCCAAAAGAGTATGTACTTCTATTTTGTTGTTTAAAACCACAATATGGCCATCTACAGCAGCTACAAGCTTATCCTCATCAATATAAGTATTTTTTCCAAGAGGAAGTCTTACATCTTTGCCGCCTAGAGCATCAACTTTTTGTCCAAAAACATTAATTCCTGGTTGTCCTTCAGTAGGATTTATTTTTCGAGCTATTATTTGGCCCTTTTTAACGTTTTTAAACAAGTCCAAATTTTTATAGTCTACACTTCCGTCCTCCAAAATTTTTGGGGTTGCAACCCTTTCTACGTCTATCTCAAAAATTATCTTTCCATCTTCTCCATTTATAGGCTTTTTACCTTCTGCAATTAATACACCTTTTACCTTTTTCAAATCTTTACAAATATTATCTATAACATCGAATTTTATTCCATATACTATATTATGTTTTGCTATTTCTTGTAATAAAACTTCTTTATTAATACTAATGCCATTGGGGTCTTCAATTAAAGTCAAATAGGCTTGTTGTTTATCTCTTGACACGTCAACAAGTACTTTATACTTTTTTTCATCCATTTTAAAGCCCCCATTTTAAAAGTATTCGCCTAACATTTCCCTTATCCTTTTAATAGCTTTTGTATGAATTTGTGATATTCTAGACTCTGTTAAATTCAATATTTTGCTTATGTCTTTGTAGTTTAAATCTTCATAATAATACAATGTTATAACTAATCTTTCCTTATCTGGTAAACTCTCAATAGCACTTGCTAGCTTTCTTTTTAGTTCTTTGTACAATACTTCTTCTTCTGGATTTTTTAATTCTACATTTGAAATAGCATGTAATTTTAAATTATTTTCAATAGCTTCCTCTAAAGAGTTAATGTTAGAAACATTGATATAGCTTAAAGTCTTTAAAACATCTGTTTCATTTAAGCCGCAAGCTTCTGTTATTTCTTCAACTGTAGGTTCTCTATTATATTTTTGTTGAAGTGTTTCTACGGTTTCTTCTATTTTTTTGTACTTCTTTTTGAGGCTTCGAGGCATCCAATCTTTTCTTCGCAAATAGTCTATTATTTCTCCTCTTATTCTTAAAGTAGCGTAAGTTTCAAATTTTACACCTTTACTAGGCTGATATTTTTCAATTGCATCGATAAGGCCAATTACTCCTTGATTTATTAAGTCTTCATATTCAGATTGAGTAATATCAGAAATAATGAGTTTTTTAACAATATGTTTGACAAGTGGCATATACTTGATTATTATTTCATTTCGTAAATTTGGGTCTTTATTAGAATTATAAGTTTTCCATATATCCTCCTCCGCTAATGACATACAAAATTCCCCCAATTTTTAAATGTATTTAATTCCATAGCCAATAGTTTTAACTAACAGTCTTCCATCTTCAGAATAAAACTCAATAGTCCTTCCATAATTTCCACCTATATCTTCTGCAACGATTGGTATGCCAAGTTTTCCTAGCACTTCTTTAGTAGCAATAGCATTTCTTTCTCCTATGTTCATAATGTCAGAATTTATTTTAGAAGAGAACATTTGCGCTCCTCCAGCAATTTTGCTAATCAACCTTTTAGGATTAGCACCTAATTTTACCATTTCTTCAATCAAAATTTGGATTCCGGTGTCGGCAAATTTAAGTTTGTTGGAATTATCAGACATTTTGTTACTATAAGGTAACATAATATGTACTAGTCCTGATACTTTTGTAATTGGGTCATAAAGAACAATTCCCACACAAGACCCCAGCCCAATAGTTGTAAGAATTCCTGGGCTTTGTGTGACCTTCGCATCTGCCATTCCAACCCTGTAAATCTTATTTTCCATTCACTTCAACTCCAAGTGCTTTTAGTATTAAATCAAAAGAGATAATATCTGGTATTAAGAAGAAATCACCTTTTATAAGTCTTTCACCCTCTATAAATTGTGTTTCAATAAACAAAATCTTATCAGAAATTTCTCCATATTTAATAGCCGGAACACTCAAAATTGCTCCTGCCATATCTATACTTATTGCGGGAGGTGAAATTTTCATATTTAAAGAAGTAAGAGTAGATAATGAGGCTACATAGCTACCCGCCATAATATTTCCTATTTCTTCTAAAGCGGATTTTTCTAACTCATCAAATTCTTCTTTTACTTCCAATCCCATGAGGCTCCAAATAAGAGAAGCAGCGCTTTTTATATCAAGTGCAAAAAGAATATTACCCTTTACATCTCCATCTAGATCGAAATAAATACCAACAATGATCGTATCAGCAGAGCCAAATATATCTGATACTTCTTGAAAATCTAGAATTTTTACCTTTGGCACTTGCATGTCCACTTTTTTGCCAATCATTGTTGAAAGAGCAGTTATAGCATTTCCTGCTCCAATATTTCCTAATTCTTTTAAAATGTCTAAGTACATTTCATTTAATCGGTTAATATCCACATTTCTCACACCCTGACATCTAATAATTTTTTTAAATCTAAAATGAGAAATACCTTATCTTTAATTTTTCCTACTTTGCTGACGAATTTTCCAAATTCGTCAGAAGCCTCATTAAAAACCAAGTTATCAATATCTTCTTCTGCAATATCAACCACTTCATTAGCATTATCTACAATCATGCCTACTAACATATCGTAAGCCTTTAAAACCACAATTCTTGTATCTTCATCGTACTCTTTTTCTGGTAAACCCAATTTTGCTCTTAAAGAAATCACAGGAATTATTTCTCCTCTTAAATTTATAACGCCTTTTACATGACTTTCAGTCTGAGGAACTCTTGTTATAGGCATTACTTTTTCTATAGTCTGCACTTTTTCTATGTTTATTGCATATTCTTCCTCATCAATTTTGGCGATAACATATAGGCTCAAAATTCTCCCTCCCTGTTAAAACAAATTGTTGGCATCGACAATCAAGGCCACTTGGCCATCTCCCAATATTGTAGCTCCTGCAATAACTTTGACATTAGAAAGATACTTCCCTAATGGTTTTATGACTATCTCTTGCTGACCAATTAATTCATCTACAGTACAGCATGCTAAATTTTCGCCTTTTTTGATAATTACACACACCAAATTTCCATTATTAGAAATCTTTTTGGTTTCTAATACTTCATTTAATCTTATTATTGGAATTACCTTTCCTCTAAAAAGAACTACTTCCTTTCCTTGAACATTGTGTATTTCTTCCTCTTTTTTATGAACTATTTCTGAAATTGAATTAAGGGGAATTGCAAATTTTTCATCTCCTACTTTTACTAATAAAGCTTGTATAATTGCTAAAGTAAGAGGAAGTTTAATTATAAATTTTGTTCCCTTATTTATTTCTGATAATATTTCAATTGAGCCGTTTAAGGATTCGATTTTATTTTTTACTACATCTAATCCTACGCCTCTGCCAGAAATATCTGTAACTTTGTCAGTAGTGCTAAAACCTGGCCTAAATAAAAGGTCTAAAATTTTATCTTTAGAAAGGTCATTTACTTGCTCAGCGGTGTAAATGCCTTTCTCTACTGCTTTTGCTTTGACTTTTTCTATATCAATTCCTCTTCCATCATCACTAACTTCTATTATGACATTATTACCTTCATGATAAGCTCTCAAATTAATGGTACCTTGTTCTGGTTTTCCTTTTTGCAACCTTTCTTGCGGTATTTCGATACCATGATCAATGGAATTTCTTATCAAATGAACTAAAGGATCACCAATTTCATCTATGACAGTTCTATCTACTTCTGTATCTTGTCCATACATATTGAGAACAATTTTTTTGCCTAACTCATAGGATAAATCCCTTACCATTCTTGGAAACCTGTTGAATACTCTTTCAACTGGTACCATTCTTACCTTCATAACAGCATCATGTAAATTAGTAGTTATTCTCTCTAAATATTCAATAGCACTTACAGTTTCAGAGTTTTTATTATCTGCCTCTAACCCTTCAAGGCGGGTTTTTATGATTATAAGCTCACTTACTAAATTCATTAAATTATCCAATCTGTCTATATCTACTCTTACACTTTTTGAAGTTTTATTATTGCTTTGAGATTTTTTTATGTTCTCAAAACTTTGAGATTGTGAAGAAGATACCTCTTTGACAAATCTTTCCCCTTCTTTATTTAAATCAATGTTTATTAGTTCCACTTCCACGTTGTTGACCTCAGCAATAGACAATAATCTTTTTTCAATACTTTCTTTATCCTCTTTTGTAATGATGTGAACAGTGAAACTATCCTCAAATTTTTCATCTTCAATGTCTTCTACAGAGGGAGAAGAATTTATTATGTCTCCTATTTCATCTAAACTATTAAAGATTATAAAAGCACGAGCGGATTTCATAACACACCCTTTGTCAATATGTACTGTTATTTTATAGGCTTTGTAATTATCTTTTGCTGCCTCTCTTATTATATCTTCTTCGTATACATTTAGTAGAGTATCGCTCCCAGAAGCATTATTTTCCTTTTGTACAATATTTTCTTTGTTTCCAGATTTAGAACTAACACCCGAAAGTAAAAATATCAACTCATCAATAGGTACATTATCTTCTCCTGTTTGTGATATTGAATCTAGCATTTCACTTAAAGTATCTACACACTTAAAAAGAATATCCATGATTGCATGAGAAATATGCAATTGACCATTTTTTACCTCTTGTAATACATCCTCCATTTTATGCGCTAATTTATTCATGTTTTCAAAGCCCATAGTAGCAGCCATGCCTTTTAAAGTATGGGCAGACCTAAAAATCTCATCGATTACTTGCCTATTTTCAGGGTCATTTTCCAAAAGCAATAAATTGCTATTTAAATTTTCTATATGCTCTTGTGATTCTTCAATAAATATATCGATGTATTGATTATTTTCCATAAAATTCCCTCACCTTCTCAATTATTTCTACTGGAATTTTATCCAAAGGAAGAACTTTATCAACAAATCCTGTTTTTATAGCATTGTAAGGCATTCCTTTCGCTAAAGAAGAATTGATATCCTGACATATAATAAAACTTCCTCTCTCTTTTAAAAACTTAAGTCCTTTCGAACCATCACTTCCCATACCTGTCAAAATAACAGCTATTATGCAAGCATTTATTTGGGAAGCACTTATGAAAGTAGCATCAATGGAAGGTTTATAAACAGATTCAAAATCAGTAGAAAGTTTAATTTTTACTTTATCATTCTCTTCAATTAATAATAAATTTTTATCGCCAGGTGCGATATAAGCTACATTTTTCAAAATTTCCTCTCCATCTACTGCTTCTTTTACTTTGAGATTACAACTTTGGTCTAATCTTTCTGCCATCATTTTAGTAAACTTTTCTGGCATATGTTGTACTACAATTACTGAAGCAAAAAGGTCCTTTGGTAAATTTGTCAATATATATTGCAGTGCTTTAGGCCCCCCAGTAGAAGCCCCAATTATAACAAGACAATCATTTTTCATAAATCATTCAATCCCTTTTTGTCTACTTTTTCTCTGTTCTTCAAAGATATAGCTTATAATTTTTTCTCTTACTTTTTCATCAATGTCCACATAACAGAGACCAATTTCATATCCTTTTTCTAATAATTCTTCATATCTCACTACTTTTCCGCTTACTGTTATCTCTTGGTCTAATGTAAAAACACAATTTATGATAGTCCCTACCTCTACTTTTTTATCTACCTTACATCTTAATCCTCCACCGCTTATATCTTGAATAAGGCCTTTATAAACCTTATCTTCTTCTCCACCACTAATAGTATAAGTAAAGGGAATCACTTTTTCTAATCTAAAATACTGTCTCCTTTGCAATCTTTCTACACTGCTTATAGGCATTATTTCTAAAAGAGCAAGTTTTCCAGAAAATCTATTTAAAACCTTGGCATAAAAGGTAAATAAACCTTGTTTTGTAAAATAAATTATTTGAACTATTGAACCTATTCTCACAGGAACTAAATGTCCACTGTATACTGGAGTATCAATTAATATAGTTCCATTTTTAGAAATATCCTGTACTTGAGATGAGTACATATTTTGACCATTGTTTAACCCTAATCTTAATTTCTGCCCTGGTTGTAGATTTATCTGATTCATCTAAATCCTCCTCTATTTATAAGTCTAGAAAAAATACCCCACAACCCCTTGTTTTCTATAGGAGGAGGTTGATTAGCTATTTGAGCTGCAATTTGCAATATCCTTTTTGAGGTTTTACTATTTTCATATTTAAGGACAATGGGATGTTGCTCAATTATACATTCCATCATCTTTTCGTCATTTTCCAAATAACCCAAATCAATCAAAGGAACACCCAAATAGTTTTTAACTACTGCTTCAAACCTCTCATAAATTTTTTTGTATTCATTAAAATTTTTTACCTTATTTATCAGCACATTAATCTTTTTATCTTCACCTACCAGTGAATACTTAATAAGAGTATATGCATCCATAATAGACGTGGGTTCAGGAGTTACTATGAGTAAAACTTCATCGGCCGCTTTCAAAAAATTGCTAATTACGTTATTGAGCCCTGCACCCGTATCTATAATAATAAAATCGGAATAATAGTCTAAAATTTTAATGTTGTTTAGAAAAAGGCTTAAATCTACTCCTTCATTGATAAGGTTGAAATCTCCACCAGAAGATATGTATTTTATGCCTAAAGGTCCTTCGCTTATGACTTCTGTTATCATTTTGTTGTTGTATAAAACATCTAATAAAGTATACTTAGAAGTAACTCCTAATTCAATTTCGACATTTGAAAATCCCAAATCTGCATCAATAATCGTAACATTATAGCCCAATTTTTTAAGCCCCAAAGAAAGATTTACTGAGATACATGTTTTGCCAATGCCGCCTTTTCCACCTGTAATTGTAATAACCCTGCTTCTTTTTATTTTATTTTTTTGGGAAACCAATTTTCTTAAACTTTCAGCCTGGTCCATCATATACTAATTCCCCTTTACTATACTTGAGGCGATAATTTCACTTCCTGCTAAAGTTATATCATCAGGAACTATTTGTCCATTTGTAAAATAAGAAATTGGCCGCCCTGAATAATAAACAGCATTTAAAATGGAACTATAATTATCGGTTTCATCTAATTTTGTAAAAATTAATTTATAATCTCCTGCAAATTCATATCTTTTTATCACTTCCTTTAAATCTTCCGATTTAGTCGTAGCACTCAAGCATAAATAAGTTTCATCACAGTTTGCATATTTAATGAAGGTTTTCAATTCATTTATTCGCTTTTCATCTTTATGGCTTCTTCCCGCTGTATCTATCAAAACAGCATCGTACTTTTCAAGCTCTGGCTGAAGTTTATGAAGGTCAAAAATATTATTTACTACTTTTACTGGCACTCCTAAAATTTCCCCATAAGTTTTCAGCTGGTCTACCGCCGCTATTCTGAAAATGTCTGCTGTAACGAGCATTATATTTTTACCTTCATTCAATATCAAATTAGAAGCAATTTTTGCAATTGTAGTAGTTTTCCCCACTCCAGTAGGTCCAATGAACAAAATTTTTTTGCTTTTTTCAGTATTCAATTTTTGAGGAGGTCCCATAAAAGCCTCTATTCGTTCTTTTAAAATTTTTATTCCTTTATTATCAAATTCATCAATTCCCTCCCCCAATAACTGAGATACTTCCCTTTCTATTCCATAATCTATTAATTTAGAAACTAAAGTTTTCTCCTTAGCTTCTGTAACTGTTCCATTTTTATTGGTAGCTATAGTTTTAATCAAATTTTTAAGTTCATTTATATCATTTTTTGTAATACTTTCTTTAGGTATTACCGGTGGGTAATCTTCTACCGCTGCTACTACTTCCACTTTACTCTTCTTAAAAAGTCCTATAATCCCTCTTTCTTTAATTTTGTTTTGATGAAGTATTACAGCGTTACTTCCCATTTCCGCTTTTATCATTCTTAAAGCTTCTTGATAATCGTTAGCAATATATTTTTTAACTTTCATTTAACCTCACCGTCCCCACCGATGTAACTTCAATATTTGGTAAAAGTTCATTATATGACAAAACAGCAATATCGGGAGAAATTTGTTCTACTAACTTTCTGAGATAAAATCGAGTTACAGGCGCTGTCAGAATTACAGGTTGTCCACCCTTTAAAGTTACCTTTTTTACTAATTCATGGATATTCTTTAAAATCCTTTGTGCCGAAGAAGGCTCCAATGCTAAATAAGAACCATGTTCTGTCTGAGTTATACCAGAGGATATTAACTGTTCAACACTCGGATCTAACGTTATAACTTCAATTTTACCACCTGCAGCATATTTATTGGAAATAGTACGAGCTAAAGCCTGTCTTACATACTCTGTTAAAACATCTGTATCTCGTATAATAGGGGCATAATCAGCTAAAGTCTCTAATATGGTGACTAAATCTCTAATAGATAGCCCCTCTCTTAAAAGGTTAGAAAGCACTTTTTCTATTTCACCTATTGTTAAAAGCTTAGGAACTAATTCTTCTATTAAGGCAGGATTTGTAGTTTTTACATTGTCAATTAAACTCTGCACTTCTTGCCTTCCTAAAAGTTCATGGGCATGCTGTCTTATAATATGAGTAAGGTGAGTAGCAATGACAGAAGGAACATCTACTACGGTATATCCTCTTGCCTCAACCTTTGACCTTTCGTTTTCATCTACCCAAATTGCAGGCAATCCAAAAGCTGGTTCTCTTTCTCGAATTCCAGAAATATCTTCATCTATTTCTCCGGCAGTCATAGCCATATACCTATCAACGTATACCTTGCCTCTGGCAATTTCATTTCCTCTAATCTTTATGACGTATTCATTTGGTTTTAATTGAATATTATCTCTTAAACGAATCATTGGGACCACAATACCCAAATCAAGAGCAATTTGTCTTCTTATCATGACAATTCTATCTAACAATTCTCCACTTGCAAGAGGAATCAATTCATAACCAAATTCCAGTTCAATAGGGTCAACTTGCAATAATTCATATACTTTCTTAGGATCTCTTATATTCTCTAACTCTTTTATGTTTTCTTCTTGTTCTTCTTCTTTTACTGTTACTTTTTGAGTCCCTGCAAATCCAAGATATGCAAACAATGAACCCATTAAGATAAGTGGGAGTTTAGGTAAAAGAGGTACTAATACCAATGCGAAGAGCAACCCAGCTGCTATTTTCAGAATTCGAGGCTGATTGAAAAGCTGCTTTATTACATCCCCTCCTAAATTTGATTCAGAAGCTGAACGAGTGACAATCATTCCAGTAGCAGTTGATATTAAAAGTGCTGGTATTTGATTTACCAAACCCTCGCCTACTGTTAAAACAGTATAAGTATTTAAAGCCCTATTTATATCCATCCCCTTCATTACCATTCCGATAATGAGACCTGCAACAATATTTATAATTATAACAATTATAGAAACAATTGCATCGCCTTTGACAAATTTACTAGCACCATCCATTGCCCCATAAAATTTTGCCTCTTGCTGTATTTCTTTTCTCCTCTCACGAGCTTCTTTTTCTGTTATAAGACCTGCGTTTAAATCAGCATCTATTGCCATTTGCTTTCCCGGCATTGCATCCAAAGTAAATCTTGCTGACACTTCAGATACTCTCTCTGCTCCTCTGGTTATGACGATAAATTGTACAATTGCAATTATCAAGAAAATAATAAATCCGACAACTGGATTTCCACCTATTACAAAACTTCCAAAGGCCTGTATTACGCCACCTGCATAGGCATTGCTTAAAATAAGTCTCGTACTCGAAATGTTAAGAGCCAGTCTCAGAAGAGTAGTTATTAATAATATAGAAGGAAATATAGAAAAATCTAAAGCATCTTTTACATACATAGTAGTTAAAAGTATTATTATAGACAAAGTTATGTTAAATATTAATAAAAAGTCCATGATAACAGGTGGTACAGGAATTATTATGAGCAAGACTATTCCTACTACAAAAAGAACCACAGTAAACTCAGAGGCTTTCAAATTATCCCTCCTATTCTCCCTTTAAGCTGTAGACATAAGCCAAAACTTCAGCTACAGCTTGATAAAGCTCTGGTGGAATCATATCTCCTATTTCAGTAGACCTATACAGCGCTTGAGCCAATGGCTTATTCTCTACTATAGGGATATTTAACTTCTTAGCTTCTTCTTTTATTCTGAGGGCGATCATATCCTGTCCTTTAGCTATCACTACAGGTGCATCATTGACATTGCTATCGTACATAAGAGCAACAGCAAGATGAGTTGGGTTTGTTATTACGACATCTGCCTTTTTTAAGTCTTGCATCATTCTTCTCATAGAAACTTGTCGCTGCTTTCTTCTTATCTCTGCTTTTATCTGTGGGTTTCCTTCTGTCTCTTTAAACTCTTCCTTTATGTCCTCTTTACTCATTTTAAGACTTGTTTCATATTCTCTCCACTGGAAGAAATAATCTAACGCTCCAAGAACAATAAGTACAATTCCTATTCTAATAGTAATTCCCAAAAGTATGTTTAAAGCGTATTTTAATATATCTTGAACTGACATATCAAGAAGCATTGGTATACCTTTATATTGAGAAGCTAAAAAAGAGTACATTATATAGAAAAGAACTGCCACTTTAGCAATAGATTTAGCTAATTCTACTAATGCTCTTTTTGAAAAAATTCTCTTAAAGCCCTCCACAGGATTTAATCTTTCGAATTTAAAGGCAAGGGGCTCGGTTGTAAATACAAAGCCTACTTGAAGATAAGTTGATGCAAGAGAAACGACAAAAATCAATAAGATTATAGGCATAATTATTGATATTGCTTGCTGCAAGACGTATGTAAACAGATTTCGTATACCTACTACGTTAAAAACATCGTCATTAGCTCCAGAATAAGTATAAAGCAAATATTTTATTAAAGCCATCATTTTTCCTAAAGAAGGCATTGCAAGTATATTTACTGCCAAAAAACCTGCTACAATTACTAAAGCAGAAGTTATTTCCCTACTTTGGAAGACTTGCCCTTTTTTTCTTGCATCTTGTCGCCTTTTAGGCGTAGCTGGTTCAGTTTTTTCTTCAGCAAACAATTGTAAATTTATTTTACTCAAAACTATCACCTTGTCATAAATTTCATCAATCTAAAAATGTCAGCATTCATTCCACTAAACATAAAATCTATAATTGTCAGGTACATCGGCAACATAATAAGCAAAGTAAAGATTCCAACAAAAATCTTCGCTGGCATTCCTATCATAAAGACGTTAAGCTGAGGTATAGTACGGGAGATTATTCCCAGAGTTAAATCTGTCAAAAGAGTTGTTAAAATTATAGGAGCACTTATTCTAAAACCTAATATAAACATATCAGAGACCATTTTTGCTAAGACCTGAGATATACCAGATAAATCAAAAGCAACTTTCCCAATAGGAATTATATCAACGCTTTTAGCCAACATTGTAAATAAGGTATAATGGCCATTCATAAGCATGAAGATAAGGATTGTCAAAATATATATGAAATTTCCCATTAAAGGAACTTGGGTTTCACTATGAATGTCTAAAATGTTTACTAGTCCAAAACCCAACTGATAATCAATTAGCTGACCGGCTAAATGTATAGCACTGAAGGATATCATAGATGCCAGCCCTATCACGAGTCCAACAATGAACTCAGATATGACAACAATAAAGTAATCTAAAACATTATTTATTTGCAAATTCACTGGTCCCATGGTATCAAAAACAATTACTGCAGCAAAAAAACCTAAACCTATTTTAAAAGTAGTAGGAACATTTTTTGTACCAAAAAAAGGTGTAAGTATAAAAATGCCAAGCATTCTGACGAAAAGTAATATAAAAACTTGAACATTTTGAAGTAAATACTGAATTATATCCATTTTACATCACTTTATAAAATTATTAATATTTAAAAACAACCTTTGAGTGTAGTTGACCAAAGTAGTAAGCATCCATGGCCCAAATAGAATTAGACTTATAAGTATAGCGACAATTTTAGGAACAAAAGATAAAGTTTGTTCCTGAATTTGTGTAGTAGCTTGAAAAATGCTAATTAAAAGTCCTACCCCTAATGCTACTGCTAATAAAGGAGTAGCAACTTTTAAGGCAATAGTTAAAGCTTCTCTTCCTATATCTATAACCATTCCCGTATTCAACTTGTTTCATCTCCTATCTAAAACCTAAAATCAAAGATTTTACAACCAGGTTCCATCCATCCACCAAAATAAAAAGTAACACTTTAAAGGGAAGAGATATCAAAACAGGTGGCAACATAAACATACCCATTGACATTAAAACACTGGCGACTACTATATCAATTATTAAAAAGGGAATGTAAATTATAAAGCCAATTTCAAAAGCAGTTTTTAATTCACTGATGATAAAAGAAGGAATGACCACTCTCATGGGAAGGTCTTCTGCATTATTTACTTTAATTTTAGCTAAACTTACAAAAAGATTTAAATCACTTTGCCTTGTTTGCTTCAACATAAAATTTTTCAATGGTTTGATAGCATTTTGATACGCTTCCTCTTGAGTTATTTTTCCTTCAGTATAAGGTTTAATAGCATTATTGTTGATATCTTGCCCCACAGGAGCCATTATATACAGGGTGAGAAACAACGCCAAACCAATTAGCACTTGATTAGGAGGCATTTGTTGAAGTCCTAACGCGTTTCTCAAAAAAGACAGCACAACTACTATGCGAGTAAATGAAGTCATCATTATCAAAATAGAAGGTGCCAAAGTCAAAACTGTCAGCAGAAGAACTATTTGTAGGCTTGTAGCTATATTTGAAGGAGCTGTTACCGATGAAACCCAATCTCCTAAATTCATTTTTGCTCACCATCTTTTTTAGACAAATATCTGTTTTTTAGCTGTTTTAATCTCTCTATTGAAATATTCAAATTTGTCACAAAATCTTTATCATTAGTTAGAACTTTTATATCTTCTTTATTTATCTCTGTAAGATAAGTTATATTGTTGTTACTCACACCTATAAGAAAAAATTTGTCTCCTACCTTCACTATATATAAACCTTTATCTCTACCTAAAATAATATAGTCTATCACCTGTAAATTAGTAGAGCGAGTATATCTTAAAGTACTTTGTCCTATAAATCGGGTTATATAGAAAGCCGCTCCAATTACTAAAAGGAAAGCAATTAAATACCATATCAATTGAAAAACATATTCTGTGCCATTAGACACTTTAAGCGCCTCACTTCAACAATTTTTTAATAGCTTCCACTACTCTATCAGGTTGGAAAGGCTTTACGATAAAATCTTTTGCTCCTGCTTGAATTGCCTCGATAACCATAGCTTGTTGCCCCATAGCAGAGCACATTATTATTTTTGCATTGGGATCCTTTGCACGGATTGCCTTTACTGCTTGTATTCCATCCATTTCCGGCATAGTAATATCCATAATAACCAGATCTGGATTTTCTTGAAAATATTTTTCTACTGCTACAGCACCATTTTCGGCTTCTACTACACTCCCTAAATTGTTTTTTGAAATAATATCTTTAATCATCATCCTCATAAAAGCAGCATCGTCAACTATCATTATTTTGCTCACAAATGATTCCTCCTCATCTTTATTCTATATTGCTAATTCTTTTGCTTTGATGAACAATATCTATAATTCTAACCCCAAAATTCTCATCAATTACCACTACTTCCCCTTTAGCTATGTACTTTCCATTTGCCAAAATATCTACTGGCTCACCTGCCAATTTATCCAATTCAATAATAGAACCTTCACTTAATTCTAAAATATCTTTTATAAGTTTTTTAGTCTTGCCTAATTCGACAGTAATAGTAAGAGGAACATCTAAAATTAAATCTAAATTTTCTTTATCTTTTTTGCCTTTAGAAGAAGAATCTTCGTCAAAGCTTTGAAAAACTACAGGACTTACATTGACTTTCTGTTCTTTCTTGGTAACTTTCCCCCCTGGTGATATATTATTAGCTGTTTCGACAATCTTTTCATCATTTTCTATTATAACATTAGAACTCTCTTCTTGGAAAGTCACTTCTGATGGTTTTTCTTCATTTTTCGACAAAACACTTTGCACTAGTTCCTTAGCAAAATCAAGAGGCAAAAGCTGCATAATTTCACTATCGATTATTTCTCCTACTTCCATTTTAAAGGCAATTTTTACTACATCGCCTTCCGGAAATGAAATATCTGTTGGCAAAGAGGCAGTAAAATCGACAATAAAAGCTTTAGGCGGTGAAATATTTATAGTTTTATTGAGAAGGGTAGAAAGGGAAGTAGCAGCAGAACCTATCATTTGGTTCATGGCTTCTCCTATTGCACTTAAATGCAGATCAGTAATTTCTCCATCTTCTACTTTTCCTTCTCCCCCCATCATCAAATTTGTCATTTTAAGTACATCTTCTTTTTTTAAAATAAGAAGGTTATGACCTTTTAGTCCTTCCGTGTACTCTACTTCAACACCCACGTAAGGAATATTAAATTCCTTTTTCAACTCTTCCCAAGATAATACTGAAACTTTTGGAGTAGTAATAGTAACTTTATTTCTCAATAAAGTATATAAAGTAGTGGCTGAAGTGCCAAAACTTATATTTCCAATTTCACCCAATATATCTTTTTCTTCTTCTGTCAATTCTTTTAAATTTGTAACTTGGTTTTCAGTAGATTCCTCCGTTAATCCCTTTAATAGTGCATTTATTTCCTCTTGTGATAAAAAGTCATTCACTTTCTTCATCTCCTTTGTAAATAACTTCTGTTATTCTTACACTGTATTTGTTATTTTTGATTCCAGGTATACCTCTAAATTTGACTTTTTTATCGATTATTATATCTACAGGCTCTTTGAAATGTTTATCTAACATAATTATATCTCCTATTTCAAACTCCAAAAATTCTTTTACAGTAATGGTTGTAGAACCAAGTTGAGCAGTAAGAGGTATATAAGTTTTGCTTATTTTACTCTTTATAAGTTCCGGATTTACCTTATCTTCTTTTTTCATACTAGAAAACCAAAATTTTGTCGTTAATTTGGGTACAATAGGTTCTAATGTCAAATGAGGCATACAAAAATTCATCATTCCTTCTGTTTCATTGATTTTTATAGATAAAGTACACAAAGCTACAGTCTCATTAGGAGATATTATTTGAGCAAACTGCGAATTAGTTTCTACTCTTATTAAAGAGGGATTAATATCTAATATATTACTCCACGGTTCCTTGAAAAGTGGAAGTATTTGTTTTACAATTTTAGTCAAAAGGCTAATCTCGATCTCAGTGTAATCCCTATCCAAAAGCTCGCCTTTTCCCATTCCTCCCAAAATTCTATCAAGTATTGCATAAGTAGTATTATTATTAAATTCCAAGAGAAAAGGGCCTTCTAAAGGAGCTGCATCAATAATAGCAATGAAAACTGGATTGTTTAAAGAATTACTAAACTCATAATAAGTCAGCTGGTCAACAGAGACCACTGTAACATTTACTATTGTTCTCAAATATCCTGACAAAAAGGAAGTTAGAGACCTTGACAAATTTTCAAAAATCATTTGAAGAGTTCGCAGTTGTTCTTTTGAAAATTTATTAGGCCTTCTAAAATCGTAATTTCTTATCTTTTTACTTTTAGTTTCTTCTGCTTTTTCAATTTCTTGGACATCTAACCCACCCGAACTAAAAGCTTTTAATAGTTCATCTATCTCGCTCTGCGATAATATTTCAGCCAAAAGACCCCCTCCTCCCTATTGAACAATAAATTCATCAAAATATACATTTACAATTTTTCCTTCACCTATTATTTTATTTATCTCATTTTTTATATCGTTTTTTAACTTCTCCTGTCCTTCAGGCCCTTCCACATCTTGTTCTGTTTTTCCTCTTAAAATTTGGATTATCAAATCTCTAATCTGGGGGTTCCTCTCTTCTAAGGTTTTTAAAATATTTTTATCTGCAACTTGCAACTCTATTGTTGCCTTGACAAATTTTCCGTCTCCCTTTAAATTAGTTATAAATTCTCCGCCAGGAGAGTAATTATAATAGGTGATTTCTTTAGGTTTGTTAGTAAATGCAAAATTATTAAAATATACGAAAGCAATACCAAACGATAAAACTGCCGCAACTACTGCTATAAGAATCGTCTTTGTATTCATTCTAACACCTCTTTAGTGAAAATTTTTTGCTTATATTCTATGACTCTTTGTATAATTTCCTCTGGCGTTTCTTTTACAACTATTTTTTTACCAGTGGTAAGGCTTATGACCGTATCTGGTGTTCTCTCTATGAATTCAATTAACTCAGCGTTGACAATGAATTCTTCATTATTAAGACGGGTAACATAAATCATAATTTTCCTCCATTACATCTGCTGGGCACAAAGCCCAGCAGACTATAATTATCTCTTCATATTAACAAGGTCTTGCAATATTTCATCAGAGACAGTTATAACTTTCGCATTAGCTTGAAAACCTCTTTGAGTTACAATCATATCTGCAAATTCATTAGACAAATCTACATTAGACATCTCTAAGGTTCCAGGATTTATAGAACCCCTTGTACCTGTACCAGCTGCTCCTATCATTGGTTCTCCTGAGTTTACTGTATTAATAAACATGGTATTTCCTATCTTCTCTAATCCCATGGGGTTTTGAAAATCTGCAATAGCAATTTGCCCAATTATCTGTCGGCGACCGTTGGAATATATACCTGATACAACTCCATATTTGTCTATGTTAATGTTCTCCAAAGAACCCGCTTCATTTCCATTTTTACTGAGTTCTCTCAAATCGGTCTCACTTGAGAACATAGTAAGTTTTGAAAGGTCAAGTGAAACAGGACCAATAGTTGCGTTTGTCATATTACTATCCATATTAAAAGTCAGGGTACCAGTTGCAATTCTATTTCCACTTTGATCTGGCGCAATTTTCCCCTCAGAATCAAAAGTAAGAGTACCTGTACCATCGATAGATGAAATTGCTGGATCAGAAGAGGATACTTTCCAATCCCATGAATTTGCCGCTTTTCTAGTAAAAGTGATAGTTGCTACATGACTTCCTCCTTGAGAATCATATACAACGATATTATAGCTTATATCTGCATCTATTGCTGTTGAAGCATTTAGATTTCCTCCTATTTCTAATTGTGTAGTCGCTACCGGGTCTATGCTTGACCAATTTTTAAGGCTTATTGGCACTAAATTTCCTGTATCAGTGTTTACTGTTTTCCCATCTGTTGACATCCAACCCAAAACTTTATATCCATCAGGTGTTACTAAATCCCCGTTAGAGTCAAAGCTAAAGTTTCCTGCCCTTGTATACAAATTTGCTCCTCCATTGGAGACAATGAAAAATCCATTTCCATCAATTGAAAGGTCTGTAGGATTATCTGTTCTTTGAGCACCGCCTCTTGTAAACAACGTGTCAATTGAAGCTATAGCTACTCCCAGACCAATCTGTTGAGGATTAGTTCCACCGCCATTTCCTTGAGGCGCAGAAGCCCCTTTTATCGTCTGACTAAATATTTCTTTAAAAGTCATTCTGCTGGCTTTATATCCAACAGTGTTGACATTTGCTATGTTATTTCCTATTACATCCATCCTTGCTTGATGAGCTTTCAACCCTGAAACTGCAGAATACATTGACCTTAACATTTTTTCTCCTCCCTTTATTTTCGGTGCTGCTCGCTTTCTCTGTCAGTCAAAAGCGATAAGCCCCCTCGTTAAGGTCCGGCTTAAATTATTACAGCACCGTCTATATTTGTAAAAACACTATCTTTTAACATTTCTCCATCCATTGCCGTTATAACCGTCTTAGACTTTAAATTTACTACAAAGGCTTTGTTATCTATTATGATTAGAGAATCCTTTATTCCTTTTTGGTTAGCTTTGTTTACTGCCTCCAAAAGCTTTTGATATTCTTTCTGCGTAATTTTAACATTTCTCATTTCCATCCTCATAAGTGAATGCTTTGAAAATTTTAGTTCATCAATTTTTTCATTTAAAACTTCTTTGAAGGCTGTAGAAGTTCCATTGTTACCTGCTACTCTCTGGGCTAAATAATTGACATTTAGGTTTTGAGGGATTTTCACTATCTCAGACATTTTATCACCTCATTCCGAAACAGCTGTCACAGCATCCACTGGCACATCTATGCCGTTCACTTGTAAAAAGTATTCTCCATTTTGCTTATAAACAACATCTACTTTTCCTGTCACAGTTCGAGAATTTCCATTATTGTCAGTAATGGTAGCATATATATTTTTGCCTATCAAATTTATAGCTCTTACCGCATTAAAGCTGCTATTCATGTTTTGCATTTGTTCTAACGTTGAAAACTGTGCCAATTGTGCAATAAATTCTCTATCATCCATTGGCTTTAAAGGATCTTGATTTTTTAGCTGGGTGACTAAAAGTTTTAAAAAATCATCCTTTCCCAATTGGTCTTTTGATGTTGTTACTCTGTTAGTGTAAACAGTTGTAATATTGTAATTAGTATTTATATCCACAATATTCCCTCCTTTCTACGCTTTTACGTCAATATGGTCTTGTGAAATCTGATAATTTTGTGGTGGCAGATCTATCTCTTCTGTTTGTGGAAGTTCATAAACTAAGTAATTGACATATCCTTTTTGCATATTTTGCTGCTTTGATGCATCGTTATAACCTTGCTGGCCATTGTATTGAGAAGTAAATTGCATATTTTTGTCTACTGTCACATTAAAACTATCTATTTTAATTCCTTTTAAATCTAACTGACTATTTAAAATTGCTAAATTAGATTCAATCTGATGTTTTAACTTCTCGCTGTCTGTTATTATGGTAGCGATGATGTTACCATCTATAGATTTAAGGTTAATTTGAAGTTTCCCTAAAAATTCTGGTTTTAATTGTATACTAATAGTCGAAGAAACTTCATTTTTTGAAAGAATTATGTTGTTTATTATTTGGTCAAAAATTTGAATTTCAGGTTTTTGATGGAACTTAGAGTTTTGTTGTATTAATTGATTATCAAAGATTTTTGTGTCGTGTTTTAAAAATGCAAAGTCATTTTGTTGAAACAACTGATTTTGCTCAAAATCTCCGTCTTTCTTAATTGCAAAGAATTCGTTATTTGAATTTGATGGTAAATTTTTTGATTTTGTACTGTTATCCTTACTGACTGTACTCAAAAGACGCTGTGAATTTAATTGAGCCAAATTCTCATCTTCTTCTTTAACTTGTGTCAAATTATTTTTTCCTTCTTTAGCATTAGAGGATTGTAAACGAGAAACGTACATATCTGATTCTTGTACTTTCGCAATTTCCCCATCAGGATTTTTATTTTTATAGAGACTTAAAATTTCTTCAAAATTGCCGGTTTTAATAGCGTTAGCTATTGTATCTGATTGCAATTTGATGCCGAAGTTTTTCTCTAAAAGTTGGCTAATTTTTTGAGAGATTTTGTCAATATCCAAATTTTTGCCTTGAAAAAAATTCTGCAGCAGTTGTCCCACTTCTTTTTGAAAAACTCCAACCAATTCCTGAGAGCCAACTGACTGTTGTTCGCCCTCCCTCATTTGTCCTGTTACGTTTAAAGTATTTATTAAGTATTGCAGCCAATTAAAAACATCTTTAATCAGCGTATCTTCTATATCAGCAAATTTTGCGTCTTGACCTTCTTCGATGTTTTTATCTTTCTCGATTTTGGAGGACAGAGTTTCACCATTTTCTTTAACAGCTAACTGCAATTGTTGATTTAACACTTTTGAAAATTTAGGAGGACTATCTCCTCTGGTAGCTAAGTTTTTTTGTGAATTTGTAGCTGCTTTGATTCCATCAGGTTTTACATTCACTACTGCAAATGGCAACAATTCAGTATCAAGTAGTATTCCACTCAATCCCTCTCACCTCCTTTCTAAGGAATCATTGTAGCATTTTTTAAAAGAATATTAGTTATTTTAGCTGCTTTATCTGCTTTTAATGACTCTAATATTTTTGATGCACTGTCTTTATTCATGTAACTTAATATTTTTATTACATCTTCATCTGACATGTTGTTAAAAATTTGAGCTGCATTTTGAGGGTCCATGTTTTGATAATAAGTAGCTATATCTTTTAAACTAGCTTGCTTATTTTCTAACTGTTGTTTTAAAGTACTACTTTCATTCTGTATTTTCTCTAATTCTGCTTTTAAAGCATTAATCTGGTCATCTTTTTCTTTTAACTTAGCCTCATAGTCAGCAATTTGTTGTTCCTTTGCTTTTAATTCATTAGTAAGTTTTGCTATTTCTGCATTTTTGTCCTGGACTGATGGCTGAGAAATCAAGCCTTTTAAAATCGGAACTTTTGATAACTGTTTTGTTAGATAGGTTTGACTTCCCCCTATATTAAAGTAAATTATCGCAGCCATGCCCCCTATAATCACTAGCAAAAGTATTAAAAATATTAGCCTCGTTTTTGGCCGCTTTTTCACTTGTGTTTCTTCATTTTGCATATGGTTATCCTCCTAATAGGATTTAGCTACTCTAAAACTTATCTGCTCATCTATCACCTTATTTTGCTCTAAGTTCAATAGATATTGATATTCAGTGAATTGCTTTTCTCTTAAATTCTCTAATGCCTTTTTTTCTTTAGAAATCTTTAAAAGATTTTCTCTTACTAAGTCAGCATCTTTTTCTAATTTTTTTATAAGATTTCTCTTGTCTTCAATCATCTGTTGTATTTTTCTTACATAAGCATCAGACTCGGCTATTTTAAGAGCTGTAGTCCCTTTACTTATTTCATCTTTTCTCTCTTCTAAAACCTCATTGAGATGCTTAGTCAGATTATGTAATTTTTCCTTTTGTAAATTTATTTCTGCCATAATTTTAGACAATCTCTCTTTTTCTATCTTCTCTGACTGTTCTTTCAAATTTAATACCGGCTGCAAATTAAATTCAAATTTTTTCATGTTTATCACCTTTTAATAGATTCGTATAAAAGTTGTTTTGTAGTTTCAAAGTCATAAGATTCGTCTATTCTCTGCCTTAAGAAACTATTCATTTTTTCATTTAGCTCAATAGCTTCATCAATTTTAGGATTACTGCCAAAATTATATGCTCCTATATTTATTAAATCCTCCGCTTCTGTGTAAGTCGCCAAAATATCTTTAAACCTCGCTATTAGTTCTTTATGTTCTTCTGTAATTATGTCATTTATCACCCTGCTAACACTTGCTAATACATCAATAGCAGGATAATGGTTTTTATTAGCCAGTTTCCTTGACAAAACTATGTGCCCATCGAGTATACCCCTTACTGCGTCAGCAATTGGCTCATTCAAATCATCCCCATCTACTAGCACAGTGTAAAGAGCTGTAATAGAGCCTTTTTTAGAACATCCAGATCGTTCTAAAAGCTTAGGTAAAACTGAAAAGACAGAAGGAGTATAACCTCGTGAAACAGGAGCTTCCCCTATAGAAAGCCCTACTTCTCTTTGAGCCATGGCAAAACGAGTTACTGAATCCATCATCAAAAGAACATCTAACCCCTGGTCTCTAAAATATTCAGCTATAGCAGTTGCAGTCATAGCGCCTTTTACTCTTATAAGAGCTGGAGTATCAGAAGTAGCTACTACAACTACAGATTTTTTTAAACCTTCTTCCCCTAAATCTTTTTCTAAAAATTCATTTACCTCTCTTCCTCTTTCTCCTATAAGAGCTATTACATTTAAATCAGCTTTAGCATTTCTTGCCATCATACCTAATAACGTACTTTTTCCTACACCACTTCCTGCAAAAATACCAATTCTCTGCCCTTTGCCGCAAGTAAGTAGTCCATCTATCGCTTTTATACCAAGAGGAATGACTTCTCTAATTCGCTTCCTTTCTAAAGGATCAGGCGGCACATTATTAATAGGAATAGATTTTTCAAATTTTATCGGTCCTTTGCCATCTATAGGATTGCCCAAACCGTCTAATACCCTTCCAAGAAGTTCATTTCCTACGTTAATTCTAAGTGTTTGACCTGTAGCTATCACTTTGCTGCCTGCTCCTATTCCCTCCATATTCCCTAAAGGCATGAGATACACTTTTTCTTCTTTAAAACCTACAACTTCTGCCAAAATTGTATTTCCGTTAATAGTCTTGATATTACATATTTCTCCTATGTTGGAAAGAGGCCCTGTACTTTCGATTGTTAATCCTATTACTTGAGAAACTTTTCCATAATATTGAATTAGCCTTTTTTCTTGAAGAACTTTTTTATATTTATCTAACATATTACTCATTTAGCACACCCACAAATAAGTTTTTTAAAGCTTTAAGTTGTGTACTAACACCAGAGTTTATCACTCCAGAATTTGTTTCAATTACACAATCTCCTTTTTTTAATGATAAATCTTTTAAGATATTTACATCATCTAAAAACTCTATGTCTTTAAGAATTTTGTCTTTGTTTTTAATACAGTGTTCATAATCCTCTTCACTAACCCTTACCGTGACTTTGTCAAAAGCATTGTAGTTTTCCATTCCTTTTTTGATGAGGTTCAATATTATGTCTTTGTCCTCTTCCACATATTTACCTACAATTTTTTCTACCGCATGCAAAATTACATTTACAATATCATTTTCTGCTTCTTTATACATTCGTTGTTTTTCTTTAATAATCTCTTCTTTAATAGTCTTTGCTTCTTCTATTATAGCTTTAGCCTCTTCTTCTCCTTTTTTGTATCCTTCTTGATATCCTGCAGTATATCCAGCTTGATAGCCCTTTTCTTTATACTCTTCTTCAATCTTCTTAGCTTTTTTCTCTACTTCTATTAAGATTTTTTCTACATCTTCCTTAGTCTTCCTAAGTATCTCTTGCTGGACTTGTCTCGCCCTTTCTATTATTTTCTTTGCTAAATCCGCACTTTCTTTTTTTATATCCTCTCTTTGTTCTCTCAATTCAATTACTTTCTCCACTTTTTCTTTGTAATTGCCATTTTCCACAATTCTTAAAACCACGGGAGAGGAAAGATTTATTTCCCGTTGCTTATATATCCTATACAATAATTTCGTCCCCTCCTCCTCGTGATATTACAATCTCTCCTGCATCTTCTAATTTTCTTATGATATTTACAATTCTTTGCTGTGCTTCTTCTACATCTTTTAATCTTACAGGTCCCATATATTGTATGTCTTCTTTTATCATATCAGCAAGTCTCTTAGACATATTACTATAAATAACTCTTTGAACTTCCTCGCTGGAACCTTTAAGTGCAAGAGCAATATCGTGATTGTCTACTTCTCTCAATACTCTCTGTATAGATCTGGAATCCAATGTAACAATATCTTCAAATACAAACATCCTCTTCTTAATTTCTTCTACTAACTCAACGTTTATAGTCTCAAGAGTATCCAAGATATTTTTCTCTGTACTCCTATCTACAGAATTTAGTATATCTACAATTGTCTGAATACCGCCTGAAGAAGTATAATCTTGTGTAACCAAAGAAGATAGTTTTCTTTCTAAAATCCTCTCAACTTCTTTTACTACTTCAGGAGAAGTGCTCTCCATTGTCGCTATTCTCATAGCCACTTCTGCCTGTAAGTTTTCAGGTAGTGATGATAAAATTGCTCCTGCTTGTTGAGGTTTTAAATAGGACAAAATCATCGCAATAGTCTGAGGATGTTCGTTTTGTATAAAATTTAAAACTTGAGATGGATCCGCTCTTCTTATAAAATCAAAAGGCCTTACTTTTAAAGAAGAAGTCAATTTATTGATAACTTCAAAAGCTTCTTGAGCACCTAAAGCTTTTTCTAAAACTGCTTTTGCATATTCTATTCCACCTTCTATTATGTACTCTTGCGCTACGCACATGTTATAAAATTCATCTATAACTTTTTGCTTCTCTTCAGGAGTAAGATTTCGTATACTAGCTATTTCCAAAGTTAATTGTTCAATTTCATCTTCCCTTAAATGCTTATATATTTGAGCTGAAAGGTCAGGGCCTAATGCAATCAAAAGCATTGCGCTTTTTTCCCTACCTGTAAGTGCACCTCTCGCCACAATACCACCACCTACTCTTCATTAAGCCATGTCCTAATTACCTGCACAACAAGTTCTGGCTTTTCTTTTATAAGTCTTTCTATCTGTTTTTTCTTTTCGTCCTTCTCAGAGAAATCTATTTCTTCGATAGGTTCTATAGGTTCTACAGTAGCTAAGACCTCCTGTTCAGCTGTAGTTAAAGAGGTTTCTTTTTTCTTCCTTCTCATCATAATAAGGAATAGTCCGCCTCCTAACACTAAAGCCGCTAATATAGCCCATACATACACTGGTACTCCCTTTGAAACTTTTGCCTGCTGCTGCATTGTCTTTAACAGGTCTTGGTTAAATTGTATTCCTTGAACCGATACTTTTACAAGAGAATCCCCTCCTGCAGCTTTTGTAACCAAGTCAGCAATTTGCTGTTTCATAGAATTATTAAGATTTTGATTTACAACAACCGCAACAGAAATACTTTCAATTTTCCCTTGAGCTTGAACAAGACTTGTCTTAATTTGATTTATTTCATAATTTATAGTAGTTTCTGTTCTACTGTAATCAGAAGTACCATTACCAGTCGTTGAAGCTACAGGAGGATTATTTGACGAAGTACCTGGTGAGCTTCCACCTTGTGTACCTGTGGCTTTTTCTTTAAGCTCTTGTATACTCCTTACAATTCCTTTATTGTCATTCCCTTGAACAGGCAAATACTCTATAGTATCCTGCGTCTTTTTATCAAAATTTAAAGTAACATTTGCTCTTACAACTACATTACCTGGTCCAAACACTTGTTCTAACAATGTTTGAAGGCTGTTTTGTAAGTCTTCTTGAACTTTTTTTGAAGAGCAAATTGAGTATTAGCATTTTCAGCAGTAGTATCACTTTCTGCAGTAAGAATTTTACCATTATTATCAATTACAGTAACATTTTCAGGTTTTAAACCTTCTACGCTCTTAGATACAAAATCTATGATTCCCTTGACTTGCGAAGAGGATAAAGTCACACCTGGCTTTAAAGTTAGCATCACAGCCGCTGTAGCTTGATTAGTAGTATTTGAAAGTACAAAGGCATTTTGATCAGGTACTACGATATTGACAATAGCATCTTGTACTCCATCTATAGTTTTTAGAGAATTTTGTATTTCATTTTGTAGAAAATACAAATACTTTTGTCTTCTCTCTTGGTCTGTTGTAGCAAGGGAGTTATTCATAGCGTCTTGAAAGCTAAATCCCCCTTGTGGGATTCCTTCTGTCGCAAGTTTCATCCTCACCTCATCTTTGTATTGTGCAGGAACCAAAATTGTCGTCCCATCGTTCGATATTTTATATGGAATCTTGAATTCGGTTTTTAATTTTTCAACTACCGCTCCTGCATCTTTTATACTTAGATCTGAATATAAAACTACATAATTAGGCCTATTAACTATGTAAACTAATAAAGAAATGCCTATAAAAAGTAAAATAGCAATAATTCCTAACTGTATCTTTTGTTTCTTATCAAACTTATTCCAAAAGTTTGTCAGTTGTTCTCTAAAATTGGCAATGAAGTCTGGCATTAATTCACCTCATTTCAATTAAAGACATTACAATGGCATTCTCATTATTTCCTGATAGGCCTCCAGCACTTTATTTTTTATTTGAATTGTAAGCTGCAGTGCAATGTCAGCCTTCGCAGCATCTATCATCACTTGATTTATATCGTCAATTTCACCAGTTACAAGTTTTTGGTCATTTTTCATTGCCGTTAACTGTAAATCATTTACCTTGTTAAAGGCTTCTTTTAAAAAGTCGCTAAAAGTATCTATTTTACTGCCATTCTGTGTTGCTTCTAAAGTGCTATCCAAAGTTACTGGATTAACCGGTGTTATTTGATTAACCATTTATGTCTACCCCCTACCGATTTCTAAAGACTTTTGAAACATAGCTTTTGAAGCATTAAAGGCTGTTACGTTGGCTTCATAAGCACGAGTAGCAGAAATCATATCTACCATTTCAGAAACAATGTTTACATTTGGGTACTCTACATATCCATTTTGGTCAGCATCAGGATGTCCAGGGTCATAAACTTCTCTAAGAGGAGTTTGGTCATCCTCAGCTATTTGTACAACTTCTACTCCTTTGCCACTGTATTTACCTTTAACTTTATCTAGAATGCTTTCGAAACTGTCAGGTTGTATTTCTTTTAAAACCACTAATTTTCTCCTATAAGGCCCTCCTTGAACTGTTCTTGTAGTATTTACATTAGCTATATTTTGGGCAATTATGTCCATTCTAAGTCTTTCCGCCGTCAAACCCGAAGCACTTATATCCATAGAACTAAATAAGTTCATTGTAAATTACCTCCCATCTTTTACAGCAGTCATGATAGAATTAAGCTCTCCACTTACCCTTTGCACAAGGGCATAGTAATACAACTGATTCTTAGCTAAATTTGCCATTTCGGCATCTATGTCTACATTATTTCCATCTAACCTCATGGAAGTGTCATTTACTTGAATAATTTCCGGTTGTATGGAATCAATAGCAGGTGGGCCAATAGGAATGTGCTTAGGGTTTGTAACATAACCTCTTAACTTTGTACCATTTATAGCATCTTTTAAAATATCCTCAAATTTGACTTCAGACCTTTTGAAATTAGGAGTATCCACATTAGCGATGTTATTGGCAATCACATTGTTTCTTACAGTGGCTGCGTACAATCCCTTTTGTAATAAATCTATATTTTCAATTCCTAAATCCAGCATTTTCTCGCCTCCTCTTATTCGACCACACTATACTTAATTCGACAAACAAACCAAAAATCCTGCTAAAATAAGCCAAAAAATAAATATTTAACTTTGTTCTAACACTGCCTTTTTTGTAAAATAATATCAATTTTTATCGAATAATATTATATCATGCCGTAATAGTTTACACCATAAGAAAAAAGTCCTATTTTTATAGGATTCTCAGTTTGTTGACAAAGTTAAAAATATTCAAAGGAGATATTTTGCATCGTCGCTCCGATGTTCCAAAGCGACAAAACTAAAGCTCGACCTTCAGGCTCCGGCAGGGTACCGGGCACAATCGGCATCCATGCCTTAAGGTGCCCGCCTCCGCCATCCCTGGCTTCGGCCCTGCCTACGCCCTCGGTCTTGCTAAGTTTCCCGGCAAGTAAGTAAGCTTGTTTTTTCTATTTTTGCTTTATCAAACTCTCTTACTTGAGTGCCGGGTTGCTTTGTAACAAGTCGCTCCTTATGCAAAATATCTCCTTTACGAAAGTTTGTCTACAGTCTGAAAAGTCCTATTTTTATAGGACTCTTTTACATAAAATTAAGTCTCCTGCTTTCATGCTAAAGTACAACCCCATGCATAAAAGCGGAGACTTATATTTTTCAATAAGGGTTTAAATTTATCTTTTCATTTTCTCTAACTCTTCTAATAATTTATCGTTTAGTACCCTTATATGGGTACCTTTCATTCCTAAAGACCTTGACTCAATTATGCCAGCACTTTCAAACTTTCTAAGGGCATTTACAATTACAGACCTTGTAATACCTACTTTATCTGCTATTTTACTTGCAACTAATAATCCTTCTTTTCCATTTAGCTCTTCAAAAATATTTTTTATAGCTTCTAATTCGGAGTAAGAAAGTGTTCCTAGTGCCATTTGAACAACTGCTCTTTTTCTCGCTTCATCCTCTATTTCTTCATTTTTTGACCTTAAAATTTCAAGGCCAACTACTGTAGCACCGTATTCTGCTAATATCAAGTCATCGTCAGTAAATTCTTTTACCCCTCTTGATAAGGCTAAAGTTCCTAACCTGTCTCCACCGCCATTGACAGGTACTATAGTCAAAATTAAATCTGATAAAACTTTATCCTCTTTAAAAAGATTACCTTTATCATTAGCCAGCGTCTCCGTCACTCGCAAAAGTTTGTCATTATATTCTTCAGGTATTATTTTACTTTGAGCAAAAATGTCATTTCCATAATCTTTTAATATACTATAACCCAATACTTTACCTTTTCTACTCAAAATATATACGTTGGCCTCAATGACATCTTTTAAAATATTGGCCATTTCATTAAAATCAACTGGTTGAATTCCTGTTTTTTGCAAAATTCGATTTACTTTTCTAGTTTTTTCTAATAGTGTGCTCATATTTCTAATCCTCCTATGTTTTTATTTTTTATTATCATAAAATGTATTTACTAACTTCGTATTTATTTAGACTATCCTTTAATTGCTCTTTTACATACTCTTCAGTTATCACTATTTGCTGCCCTCCCAATTCTGGCGCATTAAAAGATAATTCTTCAAACAACTTCTCCATGACAGTATGCAATCTTCTTGCGCCAATGTCCTCCGATTGTTGATTTATAAGATATGCTACTTCTGCAATAGCCTCAATTGCTTCATCAGTGTATTTAACTTCTATTCCTTCTGTTCTTAAAAGCTCTTGATACTGTTTTGCAAGAGCATTTTTAGGCTCCTTTAATATTCTTATAAAGTCCTCTTTTGTGAGAGGTTTTAAATTAACTCTTACAGGAAATCTTCCTTGTAGCTCAGGGATTAAATCAGACACTTTTGCAACGTTAAAAGCACCAGCTGCTATAAACAATATATGGTCTGTCTTAACAGGACCGTATTTTGTCATTACTGTACAACCTTCAATTATAGGAAGAATATCCCTTTGAACTCCTTCCCTTGATACATCTGGTCCTGCTGTATAACCGCTGCTGGCAATTTTGTCAATTTCATCTATGAAAATTATTCCATCGTTTTCTGCTCTTTTAATAGCCTCTTCAATTACTTCATCCATATCTATAAGGTTTTGAGCTTCTTCAGACTCTAGAATTCTTTTTGCTTCATACACAGGAACTTTTTTAATTTTTTCTTTTTAGGTAAAATGTCAGCAAATATATCTTGCAAATTTATGTTCATTTCTTCGGACCCTAAATTAGTATACATCTCAAGCATTGGCGTAGATGTATCTGTTACTTCTATTTCCACTACATAATTATCTAGCTCGCCATTTCTTAACTTTTGCCTTATTTCTTCTCTTTTGTATTGCATACTTTCTTCTTCTGTCTCTTCACTTTTCTCGGCAGAAGGATAATTAAACAATACTTCAAAAGGATTTTTAGTTTGTTTTTTTCTTTTTCCAATTATGTAATCAATTAGCCTATCTTCTGCAATTTTCTTCGCTTTTTCAGTAACTTTTTTTAATTTTTCCTCTTTTACCATTCTTACAGCAGCCTCTACAAGGTCTCTCACCATGGAATCTACATCTCGTCCTACGTATCCTACCTCAGTAAACTTAGTAGCCTCCACTTTTACAAAAGGAGCTTCTACTAATTTCGCAATTCTTCGAGCAATTTCTGTCTTTCCTACTCCAGTAGGGCCTACCATAATTATATTTTTGGGGGTCACTTCTTCTTTAAAATCGTCAGGTAAAAGATTTCTCCTATATCTATTTCTTAAAGCCACTGCTACTGACTTTTTAGCTTCCTTTTGTCCTACAATATACTTATCTAATTCCTCTACAATCTCCTTGGGAGTATAATTCTTCACTTACAGCACCCCCTATAAAGTCTCAACTGTTATGTTGTTATTAGTGTAAACACAAATCTTTGAAGCTATCTCTAAAGCTTTTTTTGCTATATCTTCTGTATCTAAATCAGTATTATACCGTAGCGCTAAGGCTGCAGCCATAGCATAATTTCCTCCAGATCCTATCCCAATCACATCCTCATCTGGCTCAATAACTTCACCAGTGCCAGAAATAAGTAAAGTATCCTTTTTATCTACCGCAATCAAAAGAGCTTCTAACTTTCTTAAAATCTTGTCTTTTCTCCATTCCTGTGCCAATTCTACTGCTGCTCTTTTTAAATTACCTCCATACTGCTCAAGTTTTTCTTCAAATTTTTGCGAAAGAGTCAAAGCATCAGCTACCGAACCAGCAAATCCTACTATTACTTCTCCATTATACAATCTTCTAATTTTTTTCGCTCCATGTTTTAAAATTGTATTTTCTCCAAAGGTAATCTGTCCATCACCAGCCACTGATACTTTATCGCCTTTTCTCACAGCAATTATGGTAGTACCCTTAAACATGTTTACACCCCTTTAGATAGTTTAATATTAACACATTTTTCACAATGCTTCAAGAATTAATTCAAAATTTTTGTTAAATTCATTTAACTTCTTTTTGATAATCACATCCTGGATTAGAACATTTTAGTATATGACCGTTTTTTGTATTTTTTTCTACTAACAGGCTGCCACACACAGGACATTTTTCATTAACGGGCTTATCCCACAATATGAAATCGCAATCAGGTGCATTTTCGCAAGCGTAATAATTTCGCCCTTTTTTGCTCTTTTTCTTTACAATTTCTCCACCACATTTAGGACATTTCACACCAACCTTTTCGTATAAAGGTTTTGTATTTTTGCATTCAGGAAAACCAGAACAAGCAAGAAATTTTCCATACCTGCCTTTCTTTACAACCATATTTCTCCCGCAAAGTTCACATTTAATGTCAGTTACTTCTACTTCTTCCTTTACGTCTATCTCTTCCATTTGTTCTTCAGCAATTTTCAAAGTTTTGTAAAAGTCTTTATAAAACTCTTGCACCACTTCATACCATTTCACTTGACCTTCTTCAATCTTATCTAGCTGCTCTTCCATCTCAGCAGTAAATTTTACATCTACAATTTTTGAAAAGAACTCCTTTAATGCGTCTGTTACAATAAAACCTAATTCTGTAGGTTTTAAATTCTTTTTATCTTTTACCACATATCCTCTTTCTAACAAAGTAGAGATAGTAGGAGCATAAGTACTGGGACGGCCTATTCCTCTTTCTTCCAATTCTTTAATCAAAGAAGCTTCCGTATATCGAGGCGGAGGCTGGGTAAAATGTTGCATTGGCTTTAATTCCTCTAAAAACAATTTGGTCCTTTCTTGAAGTACAGGTACAGTTTTTTCTTCCTCTTCTTGCATATCTGTTCCTTCTACATACACTGTCATAAAACCTAAAAATTTAATGCTAGACCCTGAGGCTTTAAAAACATATCCATTATTTACTATGTCCATAGAAACAGTATCGTAAATTGCAGGTGCCATTTGACTTGCTAGGAATCTACTCCAAACTAGTTTGTATAATTTATATTGGTCTGGTGTTAGGGAATCTTTTATACTTTCCGGATCCCTATAAATAGAAGTAGGTCTTATAGCCTCGTGAGCATCCTGCACATTGGCTCTTTTAGAAGCATAATTTGCTTCAGGATTAGAATACTCTTTTCCAAACTTTTCAACTATGTATTTATAGACTTCAGCCTTAGCTTCATTTGCGACCCTTGTAGAATCAGTCCTTATATAAGTAATAAGACCTACACTGCCTTCTCCTTTGATTTCTACCCCCTCATATAATTGTTGTGCAATTAACATAGTTTTTTTTGCAGTAAATCCCAATTTTCTCGAAGCTTCTTGTTGCAAAGTACTAGTGATAAAAGGTGGAGAAGGATTCCTCTTTTTGACACCTGTTTTTACTTTATCTATAATGTATTCTTCAGACAATGCTGCTAATATTTTGTCTACATCTTCTTTTGTCTTTAACTCAACTTTATCCTCTTTGGTACCGTAGAATTTTGCCTCAAACTTGCCAGAGTTTTTCTTATCAGAGAGAATCACGGTAATACTCCAATATTCTTCTGGCACAAAGGCTTCTATTTCTCTCTCTCTGTCGCAGATAAGCCTAGCTGCTACTGATTGAACTCTGCCTGCACTTAATCCCCTCTTTATTTTTTTCCAAAGAAGGGGACTTATTTTATATCCTACTAATCTATCAAGAATTCTCCTGGCTTGTTGCGCATCTACCAAATTTAAATCTATAGAGCGAGGGCTTTTAAGAGCAGTTTGCACTGCATTTTTTGTGATCTCGTGAAATTCTATGCGACAAGGCTCCTCAATATTCAAATTTAACAATTGGGCAATATGCCAGGAAATTGCTTCTCCTTCTCTGTCAGGGTCAGTGGCCAAAAAAATTTTATCTGCATCCTTTGCTTCTTTTTTTAAATTCTCTATAATAGCCCCTTTTCCCCGAATAGTTATGTACCTAGGAGCAAAATTGTTTTCAATATCGATACCTAATTGACTTTTAGGCAAATCCCTAACATGTCCCATGGAGGCCGCTACTTTAAAATTTTTGCCTAAAAATTTAGATATAGTCTTAGCTTTAGCTGGAGATTCCACAATAACTAGAGATTTTGCCATTTCGACACCTCCAAAACAATTTATAATTATATCAAAGTTTTTGACAATTATCAAAATATTTTTTTCTCATATTTATTGCCAGGAAGTTTTTCAATCATACCTTTTAACATTAAAGAAGATAAAATTGCATTAACTTTTGAGATTTTTATTTTCACATAGCCTGCTATTTCTTCTATATCTCTTGGAGCTTCACAAATAAAATCGTACACTTCTTTCTCTTCCTCCGTCAGAGAAGACATAAGATTTTCCTCAATCTTTTGTTGTACATCCTCTCTTAAATTAAATTCTTCTAAAATATCCTCAACACCAATTACAATTTTCGCACCTTGTTTTATGAGCTCATTTGTTCCTCTGCTATAAGCACTCGTTATATTCCCAGGTACTGCAAAAACCTCTCTTCCTTGTTCTAAGGCAAATTGAGCCGTCAATAAAGATCCACTTTTTATTCCTGCTTCGATCACAACTACCCCAAGAGATAACCCACTTATGATTCTATTCCTCAGAGGAAAATTTTGTGGCAGTGGAGGAGAATCAAGAGGAAACTCTGAAACCAGCAATCCCTCCTCACTAATTTGCTCCATCAGCTTTTTATTTTCTCTTGGATAAACTATGTTTATGCCATTTCCCAAAACAGCAATAGTTTTTCCTCTTTCCTTCAACGCTCCTATATGAGAAAAACTATCAATTCCTCTTGCCATGCCACTTACAACTGTTATACCTCTTTCTGACAGCTCATATGCCAATTTTTGTGCCACTTGTTTTCCATAAAAAGTAGCATTTCTTGCGCCCACCATGGCAATGCGCAAATTATCTTTTAAATTTATATTCCCCTTCAAATATAAAACAGGAGGTGGATCATAAATATTTTTTAATTCTTTCGGATATTCCTCCTCTTCTAATGTATATACACTTATTTTTAAATTTTGCAATCTTTCTATATAATCAAAAGGGTTCAACTTCTGAGCTTCTATTATATTTTGTACTAATTTTCTATTTCCTATTGCTTTAAAAATATCAATTTCTTTTGCTTTATACACACCTTCCGCAGTTTTGAAAAATTCCATCAATTGAACAAAACTTTTATACCCTATTCCTTTGACAGTACTTAACCATATTTTAAAAATCTTTTCCCTTTCCATAATTGCTCCCCTTTAACATCGTTTTCCCTAATTATCTTTATTATAATACATAACCTGTGATAAAATAAAGAAAAAAGAAGGGTGATAGAATGTCAAACTTATATAACCTACGCCAACTCAAAAGCTATTTATACCAAAATCCCTTTTGTGACTTTCAATCTCTCAGCTTAAATGAAGCAGCTAAAAAGTGGCTTGAAAAAGAAACAGAAAGAATAAATAATCTAAAATACTATGAAAATCAATTATATCAATTAAATTTAAATTTCATTGCTGGAGTAGACGAGGCGGGAAGAGGTCCTTTAGTAGGACCAGTAGTTGCCGCCTGTGTAATACTTCCTAAAGAAGTTTTCATCCCTGAGATAAATGACTCGAAAAAACTATCTGAAAAAAAAAGAGAAGTATTGTCAGAGGTAATAAAAAAAGTAGCTACCTCGTATGCCATTGGAATAGTTGATTGCGAAGAAATTGATAAAATAAACATACTAAATGCTACCTACAAAGCCATGCAGATTGCTATTTCAAAAATACAACAAAAAATTGATTACCTTTTAGTAGATGCTATTACCATTCCTCAAATAGAGATAAATCAAAAAGCGATAGTAAAAGGAGATTCAAAAAGTATCTCTATAGCTGCTGCCTCTATACTGGCAAAGGTTGAAAGAGATAAAATAATGAAAGAATACCACAAAATCTATCCCCAGTATAATTTTGAAAAAAACAAAGGTTATGGTACAAAAGAACATATTGAAGCTTTAAAAAAATACGGTCCCTGTCCTATCCACAGAAAGACTTTTATTGAAAAAATTCTGAAAGGATGAAAAACATTGAGCAAAAAAACAATAGGCAGCTTAGGAGAAAAAATAGCTGCCCAATATCTATTAAAATCAGGTTATAAAATTTTGGAGAAAAATTTTAAATGTAAAATTGGGGAAATAGATATAATAGCTCTATTCAAAAAAGAAATAGTTTTTGTAGAGGTAAAAACAAGAACCTCTACCTCTTTTGGAACTGGAAGTGAAGCTGTAAATTTTCATAAACAACGAAGAATATTGAAAATTGCCCAGTTGTACTTGGCTTCAACAGAAAAATTTCGAAATTTTCAGCCTCGCTTCGACGTAATTGAGGTTTATTTAAATCCTGATACATTAGCCTTTGAAAAACTAAGTCATTTCCCCAACGCTTTTTCAATCTTTTAATATCAATCCCATCTTTTCTTTTACTTCTCTCAAAGTTTTTTCAGCAACAGCTTGAGCTCTTTCCGCCCCTTCCTTTAAAACCTTCAAAACATAATCTCTACTGAGGTCTTTATAATTTTTTTGTATAACAGTCAATTTATCTATTACAACCTCTGCTAATTCCTTCTTTAAAGTGCCATAACCCTGTCCTTTAAATTTATTTACAACTTCTTCTATTTCCATACCTGTAAATAAACTATAAATAGTCAAAAGATTGCTAACACCCGGTTTGTTTTCCCAATCAAGCCTTATTTCAGTCTCAGAATCAGTCACTGCTCTCATTATTTTCTTTTTGATTACAGAAGGCTCGTCCAAAAGATTGATTCTGTTATTTGGGTCACTGTCACTTTTACTCATTTTTTTAGTAGGGTCAGTAAGGCTCATTATCCTCGCGCCAAATTTTAATATCATAGGCTCAGGAACAACAAAGGTTTCGCCAAATCTGTTATTAAAACGCTGCGCAATGTCTCTTGTCAGTTCCAAATGCTGCTTTTGGTCTTCTCCTACAGGAACATAATGGGTATTATATAAAAGTATATCTGCTGCCATTAAATCGGGATATGTAAAAAGTCCTACAGAAACTGTCTCTTTTCCTTTGCTCTTTTCTTTAAACTGAGTCATTCTGCTTAGCTCACCAAAATATGTCATACATTGTAAAAGCCATGCTAATTCTGCATGAGCAGCAACATGGGATTGTATAAAAAGAGTAACTTTCTTAGGATCTAAGCCTATTGCAAGGTAAAGGCCCGCCAATTCAATAGTGTTTTCTTTTAATTTTATTGGATCTTGGGGTACTGTCAAAGCGTGCAAATCCACTACACAAAAAAAGCACTCATAATCTTCTTGTAGAGCGACAAATTGTCTCATTGCACCCAAGTAATTACCTATGTGAATGTCTCCCGAGGGTTGTACTCCTGAAAAAACTTTTTTCAAGCTATCAACTCCTTTTCAATTGAGTATTTTATGTCGTTTAGAAAAAATTATAAGAGAAAATTTCAAAATTTGCAATGAAATTTAAAATAATTCCCTCATAAATCCTTTTCCATGGACTTCGGCTACATCTAATATAGAGATAAAAGCATTTTCATCTATTTGGTGTACAATAAGTTTAAGTTGTGGAAGCTGTGTTAAAGACACAATGGAATATAAAACCTTTTTGTTCTCTTTGGTATAAGCACCCTCTCCATGAAGCAAAGTAACCCCTCTTTTTAATGTAGTCATTATTTCTTTGCTCACTTCTTCTACTTTATCAGTAACCACCAGCACCATTTTTTGTCTATTAAAACCTTTTATAGTTTTATCCACCATGTAGGAAGTAATGTACATTGAGACAAGAGTGTAAAGAGCACTGGTCAAACCAAAAAATATAGCTCCAATGGCTACGACAAAAAAGTTAACAATAAAAGAAATATGCCCAATTTCAAAATTATCATATTTCTTTTTTACAATTACAGAAATTATATCTAAACCGCCAGTTGACCCGTGATTACTAAAAACTATTCCCATACCTAAACCATTTAACACTCCGCCGTATAAACTCAAAAGTAGTGGATCATTTATATGTAATATATTTTTTATTGAATAAGTAAGCACCAAAAACAAAGAAAGTGATACAGTACCTATAATAGTAAAAATTGTAAACCTTAAGTTTACTTTTTTATAGCTCAAAATTAAAAGTGGGATGTTTAGCAAAAATATAGTGTATCCTGCAGGAAACTTGGTTAAATACTGTATAATAAGTGCAATACCAGAGACTCCTCCACTTAAAAGTTTAGCATGAACAATAAACATGTTAATACCAATAGCAGACATTAAAGTCCCTATAAGAATAAAGAAAATATTTTTTATACTTTCCCTATTAAAAAAACTTGTTATCTCCAAAGCTAACACCTTCTTATCACATTTGAGAATTAATTACTTTACATAAAATTTTTATTGTAATTTTTATTTATACCAATATTTGCTATCAACAATTCTATACTGTAATGCTTCTGCTACATGCTCAAACTTAATATTTTCTGCACCTTCCAAATCAGCAATTGTACGAGCAACTTTTAAAATTTTATTATATCCTCTTGCACTTAAATAAAACTTCTCGAAAGCCTCATTTAAAAATTTTTTAGTATCTTCATCAAGTTTGCAATATTTTTTTAACATATTTCCTTTTAATTGAGAATTAAAGTATATACCAGTACCTTTATACCTTTTAAGTTGCATTTCTCGTGCTTTTATAACTCGTTCGCGAATTTCCTTAGAACTTTCCGATGGCGTTTCTTCTTCGAAATATTTATCTTTTTTAAGAGGTTTTACCTCCACATGTAAATCAATTCTATCTAACAAAGGTCCTGAAATTTTACTTTGGTATCTTCTTATTTCATTTACACTACAATGGCATTCGTGAGTATCATCGCCATAATAGCCACAAGGACAAGGATTCATAGCTAAAATTAAAATAAATTTACTTGGATAACTAAAGCTACCATTTACACGAGTAATTGTAACCACTTCATCTTCTAACGGCTGCCTTAAAACTTCTATTGCATCTTTTTTAAATTCAGGAATCTCATCTAAAAATAACACTCCATAGTGGGCAAGGGATACTTCCCCAGGCTTAGGATATTTTCCTCCCCCAACTAAAGCAACTGTAGAGATAGTATGATGAGGAGCTCTAAAAGGTCGAGTAGTGATAAGAGGTGTACCTTTTGGAAGCAATCCTGCTATACTGTATATCTTGGTAACTTCTAAAGCCTCTTCAAAACTTAACTGAGGAAGAATAGTAGGAAAACGCCTTGCCAACATAGTTTTACCCGCTCCAGGAGGGCCAATCATTAGCACATTGTGGCCTCCGGCAGCGGCAATCTCAAGTACCCTTTTTGCATTTTCTTGTCCTTTTACTTCAGCAAAATCTACGTCGTATTCTACATTATCAAAAAAATTATTGATATCTAAAGTAAAAGATTCTATTTCCCTATCTCCATTTAAAAATTCAACCACTTCTTTTAAATTTTTCATAGGATATACTTTTATCCCCTCAGCAACTGCCGCTTCATAAGCATTTTCATAAGGAACAACAATAGAGGATATACCTTTTTCCTTTGCCCCGATTACCATTGGCAGTATACCATTTACGCCTCTTAGACTTCCGTCCAAAGAAAGTTCACCTACAAAGGCTATATCTTCCTTTTCCTCTTTTATCTCCTCTGTGCATTTTAAAATTCCTATTGCCAAAGGCAAATCAAAAGCAGTACCTTCTTTTTTAGTATCCGCTGGTGCTAAATTTACAGTAATTTTTTTGAGGGGAAATTCAAAGCCACTGTTTTTGATAGCAGACCTTACTCTGTCTCTTGCTTCCTTAACTTCTGTATCGCCCAAGCCCACAATATCAAAAGAAGGAATTCCTGTAGATAAATCTACCTCCACCTCTACCACATAGGCATTTATCCCTAAGACTGCCATACTTTTTACTTTAGAAAGCATAAAAATCCCCCTTATGGTCTTTCCAGAGAAATCTTCCCCAGTTTTCCCTTGCGAAAATCCTCCAGCAAAATATGAGAAGTTTTTAATGTATCTACTTCTCCACCTGCAATTAAACAACCTCTTTTTCTACCTATTTCTTTTAAAAGTTCAAAATCTTCATCTACTATTTTATCAATTTTATAGCGGGACATCAAATAATTGGGATAATACTTTTTTAAGATTGCTACTAAGTTTAATGCTATTTCTTCTATGTCCAATATTTCATCTTTTATAGCTCCAGTAATTGCTAACATAACTCCTACTTTTTTATCGTCAAATTTTGGCCATAGTATGCCAGGAGTGTCCAAAAGGTCGAAATAAGGAGTTTTTATCCAATGCAAAGCCCTTGTAACCCCCGGCTTATCGCCAGTCTTTGCCCTTTTACTGCCAATTAATTTATTAATAAAAGTAGATTTACCGACATTTGGAACACCTACAATCATTCCTCTCAGCCTTGGAATCATTCCTTTTTGCTTTTTTTTATCCAAAATATCTTGACAAACTCTCTGAGTTGCTTCATTTATCTCTTTAAGGCCAAATCCTGTAATTGAATTAACTTTTACCGCTTCTATTCCCTTTTCTTTAAAATATTCTATCCATAAATCCGTGATTACATCATCAGCCAAATCAGCTTTATTGAGAAGAATGATCCTTTTTTATTTTTTACAATATCATCAATATCTGGGTTTCTACTGCTTTTAGGTATTCTCGCATCTACTATTTCGTATACTACATCTACTAACTTAAGGTTAGAAACTATCTCCTTTTTAGATTTTGCCATATGTCCAGGATACCACTGTATCATGTCTAATTCCTCCACATATTTAAAAAAGGGGTTTATAACCCCTTTTTACATTAATTCCTTTATCTTTGTAGCAGCTTTTCCTACTCTCTTTCTCAAATAATACAATTTTGCTCTTCTGACTTTACCTCTCCTTATAACCTCTATCTTTTCAATTCTTGGAGAGTGAAGTGGAAAAGTCCTTTCAACTCCAACGCCATAAGATACACGTCTTACAGTGAAAGTCTCTCTTAAACCTGATCCACTCTTTTTAATTACTATCCCTTCAAAAGGCTGAATTCTTTCCCTATCTCCTTCAATAACCTTATAATGTACCCTTATAGTATCTCCTACATTAAAAGGAGTTAAGTCTTTTCTCATCTGCTGACTTTCAACTGCTTTTATTAAGTCCATTATTTTTCCCTCCTTCCACCTTCTAAATGTCAAATCCTTTTTCTCTTAAAAACTTTTTATCTTCTTCAGTCAAAACAGCCTTTTTAAGCAAATCAGGCCGTTTTAAAAGAGTTATCTCTAAAGACTTTTGCCTTCGCCATTTAGCTATTTCGGCATGATTACCACTTACTAAAATTTCTGGCACCTTCATACCTCTAAAAACTTCTGGCCTTGTATACTGTGGATATTCCAATAAATTATTAGCAAAGGATTCTTCTATAGCGCTTTGAGGGTGTGAAAGTACTCCTTCAATAAGTCTTGTTACAGCGTCAATGATAGCCATGGCGGCTATCTCTCCGCCTGTCAATATAAAATCTCCTAAAGAAATTTCTTCATCAATAACAGAATAGACTCTTTCATCTATTCCTTCATAGTGTCCACACAAAAGGGCTATTCTTTCTAATTTAGACATCTTAACCGCCATTTCCTGATTAAAAATTTTACCTTTAGGACCAAGGTAATATACAGGGATATTTCCTTGACTTTTTACAAATTCAATTGCATCAAAGAGAGGCTGAGGCATCATCACCATTCCTGGCCCGCCTCCATAAGGATAATCATCTACTCTTTTGTGTTTATCCTTTGAAAAATCTCTTATATTTATCAAATTAACTTTTATTTTTCCTTTTTCAATAGCCCTTTTCAATATACTATAGGATAAAACACTATCAAACATTTCAGGAAATAGGGTTAAAACGTCAAAAATCATCATAGCCCCTCCAGAAGGTGGACCACCATTACTTTATTGTCAACATCAACTTTTTTGACCACTTCTTTTATAGCAGGAATTAGTATTTCCCTCTCCTCAGTTTTTATTACATACACATCATTTGCACCTGTCTTAAGTACCTCTACCAATGTACCCAGAAAACTTCCTTCTTCTGTATACACCTTCATCCCGACTAAATCTTTGATGAAATATTCATTTTCTTCTAACTCCAAAGCATTTTGAGAGTCAACTTTTAAAAAGGCCCCTTTTAATTTTTCTGCATCGCCTCTAGTATCAATTCCTTTTAATTTTACACAAACTCCTTTAGATATAATCTTGACATATTCAATGTCATATTTGTGGAGCCTTTGTTGGTCATCAAAAATCCATACATACTCAAGGTCATAAAACCTTTCGGGAACATTGGTAAGAGGATATACTTTAACTTCGCCCTTAATGCCATGGGCAGAAGTAACTTTTCCTACATTATAATAATCAGCCATACCACCACCTAGATTATCTCAACAATCACACGTTTCTTTTCTTTTAAGGCAGCAGCTTTAACCAATGTGCGAATTGCTTGAGCAATCCTTCCCTGTTTCCCAATTACCTTTCCCATATCTTCGGGAGCAACTTTAAGCTCTATGATAACAGATTGCTGTCCTTCTATTTCATTGACTTCTACAGCATCAGGATTGTCAACTAACGCTTTGGCTATAGTTTTAACCAATTCTCCCATTATTACACCTCCTCACAAGAGAGGATTATTGAGATGCACTATTGCCAATTATACCTTCTTTTTTAAATAGTGACTTTACAGTATCTGAAGGTTGGGCACCAACACTAAGCCACTTTTTAGCCTTTTCAACATCTATTTTTATTTCAGCAGGCTGGGCTATAGGATTGTAATATCCTATCTCATCAATAAACCTTCCATCTCTTGGTGACCTTGAATCTGCTACTACTATCCTGTAAAAAGGTCTTTTCTTAGCCCCAAACCTTTTTAATCTTATTCTGACTGCCACTTTCTCACCTCCTTCAAAAGTTGCCCACCTTCCGATATCATCTAAAGAAAGGCAGCCTCATTTTACCTTTCTTTAGGTCTTTGTCAATATCAGCAAATTTCTTCATCATCTTTTTAGTTTCTTCAAACTGTTTTAAGAGGCTATTTACCTGTTGGATGGTGGTACCGCTGCCTTTGGCTATTCTTTTCTTTCTACTGCCATTTATAATAGAAGGGTTTTGCCTTTCTTCTTTAGTCATAGATTGAATAATGGCTTCTATCCTCTTTAAGTCTTTTTCAGAAATGTCTACATTTTTAAGCATGTTTTTGTTCATTCCAGGGATCATACTGAGAAGTTGGTCTAAAGGCCCCATATTTTTAAGACTCTGCAATTGTTCCAAGAAATCTTCCAATGTAAACTGTTTTGTTAAAAGCTTTTGACCTAACTCTTGTGCCTTTTTCTCATCAATTGCTGCTTGGGCCTTTTCAATTAAAGTCAAAACATCTCCCATTCCCAAAATACGAGAGGCCATTCTATCAGGATAAAAAGGCTCTAAATCTGTCAACTTTTCGCCTGCACCCACATATTTTATGGGTTTTTGTGTAACAGCCTTAATAGAAAGAGCTGCTCCACCCCTCGTATCTCCATCCAATTTTGTCAATATAACTCCTGTTATATCTAACCTTTCATTAAAGGAAGACGCTACATTCACTGCGTCTTGACCTGTCATCGCATCTACTACTAACAAAATTTCATCTGGTTGTACTGCTTTTTTTATATTTACAAGTTCCTCCATTAATTCTTCATCTATGTGAAGCCTGCCCGCAGTATCTATGATAATTACGTCAGAGTTATGAGACCTTGCATAATCAATAGAAGCTTTTGCAATATCAACAGGGTTTACTTTGTCCCCCATTGTAAAAACTGGTACATTTACATTAGCTCCCACAACCTGTAACTGCTTTATGGCAGCCGGCCTGACGACGTCACAGGCTACTAGTAGAGGATTTTTTCCCTGCTTCTTTAACAAGTTTGCCAATTTCCCACAAGCAGTGGTCTTTCCAGAACCTTGAAGTCCAACCATCATTATAACTGCAGGAACTTTATTCCCTATATTTAGCCGGCTTTGAGTAGACCCCATAAGGGCTATAAGCTCATCATTGACTATCTTTATCACCTGTTGCCCCGGGGTCAGGCTTTCCATCACTTCTTGCCCTAAAGCTTTTTCTGTAACAGAGTTTATAAAGTCTTTTACTACTTTAAAGTTGACATCCGCTTCTAAGAGGGCAACTTTTACTTCCCTCATAGCTTCTTTTATATCTTTTTCTGTGAGTTTTCCTTTTCCTCTTAACTTTTTAAAGATTTCCTGCAGCCTTTCAGATAGGCTTTCAAAAGCCATTAAAATTTACCTCCTACGGATTTAGCTTCTCTATTTCACGAGCTATCTCCTCAATAATTTTTAAAATTTCTGGGTCTCTTTCTCTTTGCCGTATTATTTTAATGCCCTTTTCTATCTTATCCAGTTTATTCATTATTTCTTGATGTCTTTTTACCAATCCTAATTTTTCCTCAAAAAACTCTAACGAGCTTTCTGCTCTTTTTAAGGTATCATAAACCCCTTGCCGCGAGATATCCAAAAGTTCGGAAATTTCTCCAAGAGAATAATCATTTAAATAGTACATCTCAAAAATTTCTCTTTGCTTATCTGTAAGCAAAGCACCATAAAAATCATACAAAAGAGTCATAAATAAAAAATCATCATCCACAAAAATCCCACCCGTTAAGGTCCTAACCTTTACATTAAGATTTTATATGAAGGGCTGCTTTTTGTCAAGCTGTGTTTTTTCATTTTTTTACGATTTAATTTACTGAAAAATAGCAGAAACGAAAGATTTTGCATCAAAAGCTTGCAAATCCTCTATTCCTTCCCCAATTCCTATATATCTTATAGGTACATTTAATTCTGATTTTATAGCTACCACAATTCCACCTTTTGCCGTTCCATCTAATTTGGTAAGTACAATACCGGTTATATCAGAAACTTCTTTAAATATTTTCGCCTGTTGAAGAGCATTTTGACCAGTTGTAGCATCTAAAACTAAAAAGGTTTCTACTCTCGCTTCAGGATATTCCCTATCTATAACTTTGCGTATTTTCCTCAATTCCTCCATCAGATTCTTTTTATTATGCAGTCTACCTGCAGTATCACAAATAAGTATATCTATTCCCCTTGCTTTTGAGGCTTGAATGCCATCAAAAATAACAGAAGCTGGATCTGAGCCTTCTTGGTGTTTGATAATTGGACAGTTAACTCTCTCTGCCCATATTTCTAACTGGTCAATAGCTGCAGCTCTAAAAGTATCACCTGCTGCTAGTATAACTTTTTTGCCTTCTTTTTTGTACAAATAAGCTAATTTTCCAATTGTAGTAGTCTTTCCTACTCCATTTACCCCTACTACCAATATCACCATAGGAGAAGTCAAGGTAAAAGGTTCTACATCCTTTTGCAAAATTTCATAAACTTCTTCAGCTAAAAGTTTTTTTATTTGAGACGCATCATAAATCTTTCTTTCTTTTGCCTTTTGACGTATTCCTTCTATAATCTTAGAAGTAGTACTAATACCTATATCAGCTAAAATTAAAATCTCTTCTAATTCTTCCAAAAGTTCTTCGTCAATTTTTCTACCTATTGTAACAATGCTATCTATTTTAGAAGTCAAATTTTCTCTTGTTTTTAAAAGTCCTTCTTTAATCTTTTGAAAAAAACCTTTTTTTTCAGCAGTTTCGGATTCTTTTTTAGATTTGTCAAAAAAATTAAGCATGTTTTACCAAGCCTCCTATTTTGTCGTCAGTATTTAGTTTAAGGGATAACAATTTGGAAACTCCTTTTTCTTGCATTGTTACACCGTATATCGCATCTGCCACCATCATTGTCCCTTTTCTGTGGCTTACAACTATAAACTGAGTATCTCTTGACAATTCTTTCAGAAACTCAGCAAATCTCTCCACATTTGCATCATCTAATGCTGCATCTATCTCATCCAATATACAAAAAGGAGTAGGTTTTATAATTAGCATTGCAAATAAAAGGGAAATAGCAACTAATGCCTTTTCTCCTCCTGAAAGAAGAGAAAGGGTTTGCAATTTCTTTCCTGGGGGCTGTGCTTTAATTTCTATACCTGTTTCTAAAAGATTGTCTTCATCAGTAAGTATTAACTCTGCATTACCCCCTCCAAAAAGTCGCCTAAACGTCTCCTTAAATTGAATCTGTAGGATTTCAAAACCATCTTTAAATTTTGTTTTGATAATTTTATTTGCTTCTTCGATTACAGAAATCAAAGATTCCTTTGCCTTTATAATATCTTCCATCTGAGATTTTAAAAAATCATACCTTTCCTTTACCTCTTTATATTCTTCAATAGCATCTATATTCACATTACCTAATCCTTTTATAGCCTTTGCCAAATGATCTGCTCTTTGTCTTAATTTTGAAATCTCGCCTTCTTCAGCTTCTTCAAAAGCTCTGTCTAAGGTCAATTCATATTCTTCCCAAAGCCTATTTTTGATATTGTCAATCTCTATCTGGAATCTTTGCATTTCCATTTCTACCTTATGAAATTCTTCATTAATATTAGTAAATTCTTGTTGTAAAATCGAAAATTTTTCTTTACGCTTTTGTAAATCCTCTTCTTCTTGGAAAATATTATCTTCTAAAGAAGAAATATCTTTTTGAATTTTTTTTACTTCTTGTTGTAATTTATATATTTCTCCTTGCAACTTTTCCATATCTAAACTCAAATTGACCTTTAAGCTTTCTATTTCTTTAATATTCTTTTCCTTCTCTACTATATTGTTTTTTTCTCTATCAAATTCTTGCCGTTTATCTTTTAAGTTATGAAGTTCATTCTGGAGCTTTTGTTCGATTTTAGCGATTTCAATCTTCAAAGCAGTGATTTCTTTATCTAAAATTGCTAAATTTTCCTCTCCTTTATTGTTTTTTTCTTTAAAGCCATTGATCAAAGCATCCAATCGTTCTTTTTCTTTTTCTAAGCTTTCTAACTCTTTTAAAAACCGGTCAATTTCTTGTTGATAATTTCTAACATTTTCCTTTAATTCATCAATTTCTAAAGTATAATTTTCTAGTTGATTTAATAAATTTCCTATTTCTTTTTCTAATGAAATCATCCTTTGCTCATTAGAAGTTATATTGTAGCTAATATCAGAAATTTCTTTGTTCAATAATTCTATTTGCTCCTCTTCATGAATTTTATCATTTATTTTTTGTCCAATTTCTTCCACCAATATTTCTTGTTGATTTTTTAAACTATCAATTTCTTTTTTCAGTTTAGTTATCTCTTCTTTTCTCTTAAAGATGCTTTGAATTTTAGGTTTTAAACTGCCACCGGTTATTGCACCCCCTGGATTTATAACTTCTCCTTCTAATGTTACAATTTTATAAGCTTGATTATATTTTTTAGATAACCTCACTGCATTTTCAATGGTATCTACTATAATAACACGGCCTAACAAAAAATTAAAAATTTCTTCTAAATTATCGTTATACTTTATTAGCTTAGAAGCAACTCCAATTACGCCTTTCTCAGTCAAAATATTGCTTTCCTGTTGAGAAAGACCCCTCCCACGGATTAAATCAAGAGGCAAAAAAGTAGCTCTTCCTAAATCTTTTTGTTTTAACCTTTCAATTATTTCCGCTACTCCCTCAGAAGATTTTATAACTATATTCTGTATACTTGAGCCTAATGCTACCTCAATTGCTGTGCTATAAGTATTTTCAACCTCTAAAAGTTCCCCCACTACTCCTATTATATTTTCCTTAAAAGAAGGAATATTTTCAGAGAGTTTTAACAAGTTCCGCACAGTTCCACTATAGCCTTCGTAATTTTTATCCATCTCCTCTAAAATAGAAAGTCGTGACCTTTTTCTTTCAATTTCTTCTTTAATAACTTTTAAAGTATCTTCTCTCAAAATCAGCTCATTATCAATTTTTTGTAAAGCTTGCTGTTTAGTAATCCTTTGCTGATTCTTTTTATCCAGTTCTTTTTGTAAAATTTGTAATTCTTCAACAATTTTATTTTTTTCTTTATCCAAAATTTCTATTCGATTTTGAATTTCCTCTATATGCTTTTTTAAATTTTGCTGCCTACTTATTGCCTCTTCCTTTAGAGAATTGTTCAAAGACAATTTTCCTTTCACGTCTGCTATGCTATTTAAAATTTCAATTATATCTTCCTTAGCTTTTTCAACTTCTTCTATCTCATTCTTTTGTTTCTTTTGCAAACTTACATATTCTTCTTGAAATTGTCTTAACTTTTCTTCCAATTCTTCCTTGTTTGCATGTAAAAGGGCTACATTAGACTCTATCCCTTTAAGTTCTTCCTTTAAAACTCTTTCCCGTTTTGCAGCTTTTTCTAACTCTTCTCTGTAAAGCTCTGTGGTTTCTTCCAAATTTCTAAGCTTCTCTATTATTAATTCCCTTTTTCCTGAGACTATCTCTATCTCTCTTAACTTATTGTGATATTCCTCTTTTTTACTGCCCAATTGCTGTTTTAAGTCATGAATTTCTTTTTCTTTATATAACAAATTCTCCTCTTGATTGATTTTATGTATTTTTTTTACATTTAATTGATTTTTTAAGTTCTCATATTTTCCTTTTAAAGCATCGTACTGATTCATAGACCTCTTTGCTAATTGAATATATAAACTTATATCTGCTTTCCTTTTTTCCTTGTGGAGTTTTAAAAACTCTTCTGCCTTGCTTTTTTGCGTTTCCAAAGTAGTAAGCTGCTTCTCTAATTCTACAACTATATCGTTTAAACGAAGTAGATTATCATTAGCTGCTGTGAGTTTCCTTTCTGCTTCTTCTTTTTTATATCTGTACTTTGAAATACCTATTGCTTCCTCAAAAATTTGTCTTCTATCTTCTGGTCTTGCAGATAGGATCTCGTCTATTCTCCCTTGTCCTATTATTGAATAGCCTTCTTTTCCTACTCCTGTATCTAAAAAAAGCTCGTATATGTCCTTAAGACGGCAAGGAGTTTTATTTATAAAAAACTCACTTTCGCCAGATCTAAAAATTTTTCTGGTAATAACTACTTCTGTATAATCAAAAGGAAGATAACCATCGGAATTATCAAGGGTGAGATTTATTTCACAAAAACCTAAAGGTTTTCTATTCTCGCTACCTGCAAAAATTACATCCTCTAACTTAGAACCTCTTAAACTTTTGATACTTTGTTCTCCCAGAACTAATCTAATAGCGTCAGAAATATTACTTTTGCCACTTCCATTTGGACCTACAATTGCTGTTACACCTTTTTCAAAATTAAGAGTTACTTTGTCTGCAAAAGACTTAAAGCCTTGAAGTTCAAGTTTCTTAAGGTACATACCACCACTCCTTATGCACCTTCCATTTTACCACATCTACATTTAAATTTCATCTTTTATTTTTCAGTATTTTTTCAGTATTATACGTGTCAAGGATAGATTGGCAATTTATTTAGCTGACATTTTGCACAGCTCGCTCCGGTGACAGAGCAGGCTAAACTAACGCTCGACTTCGGACTCCGGCGGGGTTCCTGGCCCATTCGGCCTCCTTGCCTCAGGGGCCAGCCTCCGGAGTCCTTGCCTCCGGCCCCGCCTTCGTCTCTCAGTCTCGCTAAGTTTAGCTTCTGCTCTGTCAAGTCACTTCTCTTGTGCAAAATGTCAGCTTTATTTGTCTCACCTACTACAGTTCTCCACGTACTCTTCGTATTTCTTCTACAATCTCCTCTATTTCTTCCTTATAAGAAGAAGGTGCTAATATCTTCCCCCATCCTGTTACCGTTTGAAACAATCCATCATAAGCCGTATCATGATAACTTCTTATAAAATGTGGTATCCCCTTTTCTTTTAAAATGTCTTCTAACAGTTTAGCTTCTATTTCATTTTCTAACACTAAAATTTTAACGAAGCCTTCCATCAAAATCACCTCTATATAAAAATAAAACCTGCTAAAAAAGCAGGTTTAGATTATCTTGGTTCTACAATAAATTTTATCGCTGTCCTCATTTCGCCGTCTATCTCAATCTCTGAAAAGGCAGGAATCGCAATTAAGTCTATGCCATTTGGCGCCACAAACCCCCTTGCTATTGCAATAGCCTTAACCGCTTGATTTACTGCACCTGCCCCAACCGCCTGAATTTCTGCTGAAGATTTTTCTCTTAAGACGGCTGCTAATGCACCTGCTACAGACTTAGGTTTAGATTTAGCTGATACTTTTAGAACCTCCACTGTAAAATAACCTCCTTCATACATTATTGTGAAAATGAATACATTTGATATATATTATATATTCGATAAAAAACCAATATTTCCTTCTTTTTTATAAAATTTTTTAAAAATTATTTTTTATAAAATCGGTTATAGAAATACGCATGATCTTTTTATCAGTACAAACAACTATTTTGTCATTAGTCAGACTATTCAATATTTTAAATTCCGTCTTTACGTTGTATTTTTTTTCTAAAAACAACTTGTTGAATTTTTTTTGCCCTATAATTGTGGAAATCCGCTTTTCATTAGAAAAAATTGTAACCTTTGTGTTCCTTATATTTTTATCCTCAAATACCCTTATGAAAATGTCAAGAATAACACTTGACTCAACTAATTGTCCCATCGCAGGATGAAAAGGACCTGCTACTACATCTTTATTGTAATTAATATTTTCTGTCGTTTGAAGTCCAATCCGAATGACATCAATATTATTCTTAATAAAAATTATATACATTTTCCTTGAAATTTCAACAGCCTCTTGCAAGGTTAGAGGAAAGAATCTTCCTTCTTTATACATTCTTTCAAGATAAGTATTTTTAATCACCAAAGTAGGATAAATCCTCACAAAATCAGGTTTCAACTCCACAATCTTATAAGCGGTATTTAAAGATTTCTCTAAGTTATCTCCAGGTAGTCCTATCATTATTTGCAATCCTAATTTAAAGTCATATTGCCGAATTAGATTCACAGCTTTTACGACATCCTCACTTGTATGACCTCTTCTACTTTTTAAAAGCACTTCTTCATCCATTGACTGTACTCCAAGTTCTATTATTGAAACTTTGTATCTCTTAAGATTTTGTAAAATCTCGGTGTCTATATAATCAGGACGAGTAGACAAACGAATAGCATCTATTTTGCCATTGTCCAAATATTCTTTCGCAATTCCCAAGTAGAGATTTTGCATATCCTGTGGTATTCCCGTAAAACTGCCACCAAAAAAAGATACCTCTATTTCTGCATCCCTTGGAAGAGTTTTTAAATGGGTTTCTATAGTTTGTCTTACATATTCTTCTGTTATCTCCTGCTGTTGGCCTGTTATTGAATTTTGATTGCAAAAAACACACTTAAAAGGACAACCTAAATGGGGTATAAAAAGTGGTATTATATACATCTTTTTTTTCATTTTAATATCCCCAATTTAATCAATGCTTCCATAGCCGCAGCTTGCTCAGCTTCTTTTTTACTTTTACCATAACCCTTTCCTAATATTACATCACCAATCCGCACTTGAGTTACAAAAGTTTTATTATGGTCAGGACCCATTTCCTCTATTAGCTCATAGATAATTTTCCCTATTTCCATGCTTTGAACAACTTCTTGCAGTTTTGTTTTATAGTCGCGATAAATAAGCCCTTCCAAAACTTCTTCAATGATATTTTTGAACAATTCTAAAATTACATTGCGAACGACTTCTAATCCTCCATCCAGATATACAGCAGCCAGTATCGCTTCCATAGCATCTGCAAGAATAGAATCTCTTTCTCTTCCTCCAGTCAGTTCTTCTCCTTTGCCAATGCGCAAAAAGTTGCCTAATTCTATTTCTCTTGCACACCTGGCAAGGGAGGGCTCACAAACTATTTCAGCTCTATATTTAGAAAGAGAACCTTCTTCTAAATCTTTTCTATTCTTGTACAAATACTCGCTTATTACAAGGCTTAGGACAGAATCTCCTAAAAACTCCAATCTTTCATTGCTAATCTTGCTATTTTTACCTTCGTGAGCCCATGAACTGTGAGTTAAAGCCTCTATAAGCAAATTTTTATCTTTAAAACTATAGTTTATTCTCTTTTCTAATTCAGACAAATTTTCTCTTTTCACTTCCATACCTCTTTTAAAATTTTTTAAAAAGTAATGTCCCATTATGTCCTCCAAAGCCTAAGGAATTAGAAATCGCATAAGTTACTTCTTTTTCTATAGCCTCGTTAGGCACATAATTCAAATCGCACTCTGGATCAGGAGTTTCGTAATTAATAGTAGGAGGTATAATGCCATTTTTTATAGTCAAAACAGTAGCAACAGCTTCAACAGCCCCTGCTGCTCCTAACAAATGGCCTAGCATAGACTTGATAGAGCTTACATAGAGTTTATACGCATGGTCTTTAAAGACTTTCTTTATAGCCATTGTTTCAAATTTGTCGTTATATTCAGTGGAAGTTCCATGAGCATTGATATAATCTATCATGTCAAAACTTACTTTTCCGTCCTTTAAAGCTGCTTCCATTGCACGAGCAGCTCCTTCTCCTTCTGGCGCAGGAGCAGTTATGTGGTAAGCATCATCTGTAGCACCATAACCTATTATCTCTGCATAAATTTTAGCTCCTCTTTTTTGCGCATGTTCTAAAGATTCTAAAATTAAGCTTGCAGACCCTTCTCCCATTACAAAACCATCTCTATTCAAATCAAAAGGACGGGAGGCTTTTTTAGGGTCCTCATTTGTGGACATAGCTTTCATTGCACAAAAGCCTGCAAAAGACATGGGAGTTATAGCTGCTTCAGTACCACCTGTGACTATAAGGTCTGCATCTCCCCTTTGAATAGCTTTAAAAGCTTCTCCTATAGCATTAGTACTGGAAGCACAGGCATTTACTATAGTCTCGTTTATCCCTTTTAGCCCAAAAGTTATTGCAATTTGACCTGCTGCCATATTTGCTATCATCATAGGTATGAAGAAGGGACTTACTTTTCCGGGACCTTTTTCATACATAATTTTCATCTGATTTTCAAAAGTTTCAATTCCTCCTATGCCTGTACCGTAAATAACACCAAACCTGTTTAAATCAACTTTAGAAAGGTCAATTTGTGAATCCTCTAACGCCAACTTCGCGCTGGCAACAGCAAACTGGATGAACCTATCCATTCTTCTTGCTTCTTTTTTATCTATGTATAAAGTGGGTTCAAAATCTTTTACTTCTGCTGCTACCTTAGTAGGAAACTCAGACACGTCAAACTTAGTAACAATATCTATTCCAGACTCACCACTTATTAAAGAATTCCAAAATTTTTCTACAGTATTACCTAATGGTGTAATAACTCCTACTCCCGTTACAACTACTCTGTTCATCAGTTAAAACCCCCAAAATAGAGTAAAATTTTATATTGCATAAAGTCCCGCAACGCGGGACCTCAATTATTCAAGATTGCTTAAATATTCTACTACATCACCTACTGTTTTAATCTTTTCAGCATCTTCATCAGGAATTTCAATATCAAACTCTTCTTCCAGAGCCATTATGAGCTCTACTATGTCCAAAGAGTCTGCTCCTAAATCATCTATAAAAGATGACTCCATCGTTATTTCCTCTGGATCAATGCCGAGTTGTTCGGCTATTATGTCCCTTACTTTTTCAAAAATCATACCTGCTTCACCTCCTCTCAAAAATTATACATTATGATAATATTACATAACCATTCCTCCGTCAACATTTATTACTTGCCCAGTAATGTAATCTGAAGCAGGACTAGCCAAAAAAGCAACTAATTCAGCTACCTCCTCTGGTTTTCCAGCCCTTTTCAAAGGAATGCTCTTTAACATATTTTCTTTTATTTCATCTTTTAATACACTTGTCATATCTGTTTCAATGAAGCCAGGAGCTACAGCATTCACTGTTATTCCCCGACTTGCTAATTCTTTTGCAACAGATTTAGTAAGTCCTATTATTCCTGCTTTAGAAGCAGCATAGTTAGCTTGACCTGCATTTCCCATTATTCCCACAACTGATGTAATATTTATTATTTTCCCTTTTCTCTTTTTTATCATATACTTTGATGCAAATTTTATTACATTAAATGTGCCTTTTAAATTTACATCTATTACTTGGTCCCACTCGCTTTCATCCATTTTCAAAATTAAATTGTCTTTTGTAATTCCCGCATTATTTACCACAACATCTATACTACCAAATTCTTCTACAATTTTATCTATTGCTTTTTCTACCTCATCATATTTAGAGACATCACATTTGACAGCCATTGCATCTACACCGTATTCTTTTGCTTCTCTTATAACCTCTTCAGCACTTTTATCGCTTTTTGAATAGTTAACGACAATATTAAATCCATCTTTTGCCAAGCGTAAAGCAATAGCACGTCCTATTCCTCTTGACCCACCTGTTATAAAAGCAGTTTTTCTTTCAGCTTCCATACTTATACCCCCAAAGCAGAGAGAGTCTTTAAAAGGGACTCCTCATCTTCAAAATTATAAGCATTTTTGGTTTTGTCAATCTTTTTAACAAAACCTGTAAGAGTCTTTCCTGGTCCTATCTCAACAAAAGTATCTACACCATCTTCAATCATTCTTTTTACAGATTGTTCCCATAGCACAGGATGACTCACCTGTTTTATGAGCAGGTCCTTCACTTGGTCTTTAGACGCATAATCAGCTGTTACATTTGATACTACTGGAATTTTTAAATCTTTTATTTCTATTTTTTCTAAGTCCCTCTCTAGGAGTTCTCCTGCTTTTTTTAACATGCTGCAGTGGAAAGGTGCGCTGACTGCTAATACTACTGCTCTTTTTGCACCTTTTTCTTTGGCTAGCTCGACAGCTTTTTCCACAGCTTTTACTTCTCCAGATATAACTAATTGTCCAGGACAGTTGTAATTAGCAGGTTCTACTATTCCAACTTGTGATACAGTACGGCAAATCTCTTCTACTACTTCATTTTCAAGTCCCAGTATTGCTGCCATAGTACCCACTCCTTGGGGTACTACTTCCTGCATATACTTTCCTCTGTTTTTCACTAAACGAACCGCATCTTCAAAATCTAAAGCTTCAGCCAATACTAAAGAGGAATACTCTCCTAAGCTCAATCCTGCAGTAACCTCAGCATTTATTCCTCTCTTTTGCAAAACCTTTGTTAAAGCAACAGAAACCGTTAAAATGGCCGGCTGAGTATTTTCTGTTTTCATAAGTTCTTCTTCTGGTCCCTCAAAACAAAGTTCAGATATGCTAAACCCTAAAGCTTCATCTGCTCTTTCAAAAATTTCTCTTGCCTCTTGGTATTTTTGGTATATTTCTTTGCCCATTCCAGCATATTGGGCACCTTGCCCGGGGTAAATAAAAGCAACTTTCATCCTTTCACCTCATTTTATACAAATTATCAATAACCTCACTGGCTTGTTTCATTATGTCCTCTATTATCTCTTTTACAGGTTTAATGTCATTTATAAGACCCGCAATTTGACCTGCCATCACAGAGCCATATTCTACATCACCGTCTACTACCGCTGCTCTTAATTTTCCTTCTCCTAATTTTTCTAATTGTTCCTTAGGAGCACCCATTTGTTCTAACTTTTCAAATTCTCTTGTCAGTTTATTTTTTAATGACCTAACCGGATGACCTGTGCTTCTTCCTGAAACAACGGCATCTCTGTCTTTTGCCTTTAAAATATATTCTTTATAACGAGGATGAGCAGTACATTCAGTAGAGCATACAAACCGAGTTCCCATTTGAACTCCCGAAGCACCTAAGCAAAAAGCTGCAGCAAAACCACGTCCATCAGCAATTCCTCCTGCAGCGATAACTGGAATTTTAACAGCATCTACTACTTGAGGGACTAATGCTAAAGTCGTTAGTTCTCCAATATGACCTCCCGATTCTGTTCCTTCAGCAATTACAGCGTCTACCCCAATATCCTCCATTCTTTTTGCTAAGGCTACTGAAGGCACAACAGGAATAACTTTAATACCCCGCTCTTTAAGTCTTTGTATGTACTTACCTGGATTCCCTGCTCCAGTAGTTATGACATCTACTTTTTCTTCTAAAATAACCTCCATAACTTCATCAACAAAAGGAGACAAAAGCATTACATTGACGCCAAAAGGTTTATCAGTAAGTTCTCTTGCCTTCCTTATCTGTTCCCTTACAAAACTGGCAGGTGCATTACCTGCTCCTATTATTCCTAAACCTCCTGCATTTGACACTGCAGCAGCTAGTTCTGCAGTTGCGACCCATGCCATTCCACCCTGAAATATCGGATATTTTATATTGAGCATTTCTACTATTTTCGTTTTAAACATATTTTTCACTCCTTACTTACTCCATCTTATAACACTTGAGCCCCAAGTCAAACCTGCACCAAAAGCAACTGTAAGTATAATATCGCCTTTTTTAATAAGTCTTTTTCTATAGGCTTCATCTAATGCTATAGCAACAGAGGCTGCAGAAGTATTTCCGTATTTATCAAGATTTATATAAACTTTATCATTGCTAAGTTTAAGTCTTTTTCTTGCCGCTTCAATTATTCTTGTATTTGCTTGGTGAGGTATAAGCATATCTATATCCTCTGGTTTTAAACCACATCTGTTTAAGGCTTCAATAGTAGCACTATCCATTACTTTTACTGCAAACTTAAATACTTCTTGCCCTTCCATAAAAATAGTATGTAAATTCTTTTTTACAGTCTCTTCACTGGCAGGCATTCTAGAACCTCCTGCTGGCATGTACAAGTATTTTCCTCCAGTTCCATCAGCTCCTAAATAAGTACTTAATATTCCATATCCACTTTCTACTCTTCCTACCACAGCTGCTCCTGCTCCGTCTCCAAAGAGGACACAAGTGTTCCTGTCTTTCCAATTAGTAATTTTAGACAAAGTTTCTGCTCCTATAACTAATACTTTGTTATACATACCAGTCTCTACAAATTGCTGAGCAATAGCAAGTCCGTATATAAAGCCTGAACATCCAACAGAGATATCAAAAGCAGCAGCGTTAGCTGCACCCAAATTAGCTTGAACTATGCAAGCAGTAGATGGGAAATTCATATCAGGTGTAACAGTTGCGACAATGATCATGTCAATTTCTGAAGGGTCAACTTTAGCATCTTCCAAAGCCTTCTTTGCGGCTTCAGTAGCCAAGTCAGAAGTAGCTTGTGAAGGATCTGCAATGCGCCTTTCTTTAATTCCTGTCCTTGTAGTAATCCATTCATCAGAAGTATCCACCATTTTTTCTAAATCAAAATTAGTAAGAACTTTTTCGGGAACGTAACTTCCTGTACCTAAAATTCCTGCAGCAATCTTTTCACACACTTAACTCATCTCCCATTGACTCAATTTCTTCTTTTATGTGATTTAAGACATCATTATCTACAAAATTTTTAGCTTGTTTTATCGCATTAAAAATAGCTTTTGCTTTTGAGTTGCCATGGGCTTTTATGACTGGCTTTTTAATTCCTAAAAGAGGGGCTCCTCCGTATTCGGTGTAATCCATTTTTTTAGTTATTCTCTTTAGTCCCCCCATTATCAAAAGAGCACCCAGTTTAGTAAAAATATTTCGGGTCAACTCTTCCTTTAAAAGTTGAGAAATCACAGAAGCAATTCCTTCCATAGACTTTAGTATCGCATTTCCCACAAATCCATCGCAAACTACAACTTCACAGACGCCGTAAGGAATATCTCTTCCTTCCACATTCCCTATAAAATTTAATTTTGATTTTTTAAGTTCTTCAAAAGCCTTTTTTACTACTTCATTTCCCTTTTCCTCTTCTGCTCCTATATTAAAAAGCCCTACTCTTGGTCTTTCTATTCCAAACATCTTCTCTGCATAGACATGTCCCATGACAGCAAATTGTACCAAATTTTGAGCATCACAATTAGTATTAGAACCTGCATCTAATAACACAGTAGCCCCATTTAAAGTAGGAAGTATTGGAGCTAGGGCAGGTCTGTCAATTCCTTTGATGCGCCCTAAAGTAAGCAGTGCTCCTGCCATCAAAGCACCTGTATTGCCAGCTGACAAAAAAGCATCTACCTCATCCTTTTTAAGAAGTTCTAAACCTACTATCATCGAAGAATCCTTTTTCTTTCTAACTGCCGTAACAGGTGCTTCATCATTTTCAATAACTTCTGAGGCATAAACAAGCTTAAGCCGTTTCTCCCTTCCTTGGAGACCACGTAAAACTTCTTCTTTCCCAATAAGGACAATTTCTATATCTTGAAAATACTTTAGTGCCTCTAAGCTGCCTTTAATTATCTCCTCTGGAGCATGGTCACCACCCATAGCATCAATTGCTAACCTCAACAGTGTCACTCCTTTTTTTTAGAAAGTCCTCATCAATAGCTACTAAAATGAACTTACCTCTGAATACTTCCTTATCTTTAACTTTTATCTTAACCCAAACAAAATATTTGTTTCCTCTTTGACGTATCACTTCGGCTTTCGCCACAAGTCTATCTCCTATTTTAACGGGAAACTTGTACTTTATGTTTGCCACTCCAATTAAAGCAGCAGAGGCATCAATAACAGACATAGCTAAAGACTCAGCCTGAGAATAAATGTATTGCCCCTTCACAATTTTTGTCTTGACAAAAACCATATCCTCTGTAGGCTCAAAAATTGAAATACCCCTTTTACCTAATTCTAAGTCTATTAGTTCTCCAACTACTTCAGTGCCTGTAATAGTTCTCACTTTTTGATAATTTTCTTCTGCAACAGTTTTTATACGCTCTCTAACTTCGGGGATTCCTAATTCCATCCTGTCAAGCCTTATAGTTTGTACACTCACTCCAAACATTTCTGCTAACTCGTCATCAGTATAAAAGGGGTTAGTATTTATTTTTTCTTTTAAAAGTCTTTGTCTTTCTACTTTACTCATTCGCACAGCCATATTACCAGCTCCAGATATTAGTTGTTTTTATGACCTACCCAAAATTATAAATTATTTTTTTTGTAAAATCAACTAAAAAAAGTAGTAATAGGTCTTTTCCTATTACTACTTTTTTTGCTCTTACTCTTCTACTTTTATTACCTCTCTATCTTTGTAATAGCCGCAGTTAGGACATACTCTATGAGGTAGTTTAGGTTCATGACATCTTGGACACAAAACGTAAGCCGGTACAGCTATTTTATAACTATTATTCCTTCTGGTATCTCTTCTAGCCTTTGATGTCCTCCTCTTTGGAACTGGCATCTTAACACCTCCTACATCTATTGCAGTAGTTTTGAAAGGACGGTAAGCCGCGGATCAATATCTTCCCGCTTGCAGCTGCAGGTTTGATGGTTTAAATTAGTACCGCAAACAGGGCACAAGCCTTTGCAATCTTCTTTGCACAAAAATTTCATTGGCAATGACAATATCACAAAATGGACTACAAAAGTAGTTAAATCAAAATTTTCATAAAAACTGTCATCTACTTCTTCGTCTACTGACTCCTCTACATATTCCCGTAATTTAAGGTCTAAATTATAAATAAACTCATCCAAACATCTGTCGCAGACGGCATTTATACTACCTGTAATATCAAGTTCTGCCAAAAGCCCTTCTTTTTGCGCGGTAATAGTACCTTTTACATGTAGAGGAGTTACAATTTTGTATTCTTCCCCTTTAAATTCAATGCTCTCTATGTCCTCTACATAGTCTATATTTATGCTGCGGCCAAGCTGTCCTTTGATTTTTAATAGATCGATTTTCATTTTTCTTCACACACCTTAAAATAATTGACATCACCTATTATACTAACCCCACAACCCGTTGTCAAGATTATCTACTTTAAACCCCTTACCAATTTTTCAGTATCTTTAGCTATCATATATTCTTCATTTGTAGGAATAACCATAACTTTAACTTTTGAATCTTCTGTAGATATAATTTCCTCTTTTCCTCTCACATTATTTTTCTCTTTGTCCAGTTTAAAGCCTAAAAACTCTAGATCCTCTAAAATAAACTCTCTCATTTCTGGTCCATTCTCTCCAACTCCAGCAGTAAATACAATTACATCAACACCACCCATAGCAGCTACATAAGAACCTATTGTCTTTTTCACCCTATAAGTGAAAACTTTTAATGCCAACATAGCCCTTTTATGCCCTTCTTTAAAAGCTGCATTTTCTATATCTCTAAAGTCATTACTTATTCCTGAAATTCCGTATACACCTGATTTCTTATTGAGTATATCTATAACCTGTTCTGCAGTCAATCCTTCTTTTTCCATTAAGAAAGTTATAATTGAAGGATCAACATTTCCTGACCTTGTACCCATAGCCAGCCCTTCTAATGGTGTAAATCCCATACTTGTATCTATCGACTTACCGCCTTTAACCGCAGCAATACTAGAACCATTTCCTAAATGGCAAGTAATGATTCTCAACTCTTCAATAGGCCTATTTAATATTTCAGCAGCTCTTAAAGATACATATCTATGAGAAGTCCCATGGAATCCATATCTTCTTATTCTGTATTTTTCGTAGTATTCATAAGGAATGGGATAAATATACGCATAATCTGGCATTGTTTGATGGAAAGCCGTATCAAAAACTGCTGCCATCGGCACCCCTGGCATTATCTGCTGACAAGCTTTTATCCCCTCAATATTAGCAGGATTGTGCAAAGGCGCAAGGTCAATACATGCTTCTAATTTTTTGATTACCTCATCGTCAATCAATACGGAATCAGTAAAAAACTCTCCCCCGTGCACAACTCTATGTCCTACTGCATCTATTTCTTTCATATCTTTTAATATTCCGATTTCTTTATCTACTAAAGCCTCTAAAACAATTTGTATAGCTTCTTTATGATTTTTCATATCTTTTTGTATTTTTATTTTATCTTTGCCCTCTACTTGATGAGTTAAAAGAGAATCATTGATACCTATCCTTTCCGCCAATCCTTTCGCTAGCACTTTCCCATTATCCATATCTAGCAATTGATACTTTAATGACGAGCTTCCACAGTTCATGACTAAAATTTTCATAATCGCTGCCTCCTTAAAGTTAATTTTGCACCCCTTGAGCTTGTACACAAGTTATTGCTATAACATTAACAATATCTTCTACACTACAACCTCTTGACAAGTCATTGATAGGTTTTGCAAGACCTTGAGAAATTGGTCCGATAGCATTAGCTTTAGCAAGTCTTTGCACTAGCTTATATCCAATGTTTCCCGCTTGCAAATCTGGGAAAATAAGTACATTTGCACTACCCGCTACAGGACTTCCTGGAGCCTTTAACTCTCCAACTTCTTTTACAATCGCAGCATCTAATTGAAGCTCACCATCAATTAGCAAATCAGGCGCCAATTCTTTTGCGATTTTTGTTGCATTTTTCACCTTATCTACTAATTCATGGTTTGCACTTCCTTTGGTAGAAAATGACAGCATAGCAATTCTCGGTTCAATTCCAGCAAGGACTTTTGCAGTATGGGCAGAAGCAATAGCAATTGCCGCTAATTCCTCTTCATTAGGATTAGGATTTATTGCGCAATCAGCAAAAATAAATACTCCATCACTTCCATAAGTGCAATTAGGTACTTCCATTATAAAGGCGCTTGACACTACTTTAACGCCTGCAGCAGTTTTTACAATTTGAAAAGCCGGTCTGAAAACATCAGCAGTAGCGTGAATTGCCCCTGATACCATACCATCCACATCGCCTAATTTGACCATCATAACCCCGTAGTACATAGGGTCTTTCATAATTTGATATGCCTGTTCTTCTGTAACTCCCTTGTTTTTTCTCAAATTATAGTATTCTTCAGCATATTTTTGTAAAAGAGGTGACTTTTCAGGGTCTATAATCTCTGCCTTTGAGATATCCAATCCCTTTGCTTTTTCTTTTATTTCTTCTTCTTTTCCTACCAAAACCACGTCAGCAATACCTTCTTTAATAACCTTTTCGGCAGCTTTTAAAGTCCGCGCTTCACTTCCCTCAGGAAGCACAATCCTTTTTTTATTAGCTTTAGCCTTTTGTATGATACTATCCATTACTGCCATTTAAAATCTCCCTTCCTTTTTTAATTTTATCACTATAATATTGTATACACGATCTCCCTTTTACATTTTATCATATTTTATGTAAAATAATAAGTATATCTTAAAAATTTTTTTGAAAGGACAAGAAGTTATATGGGAATTTTAGGAATTATTGTCGAATATAATCCTTTTCACAATGGCCACCTTTATCATCTGCAAACTTCAAAAAAATTAACCAAATGCGATTATACTATAGCAGTAATGAGTGGAAATTTTGTACAAAGAGGAGAGCCAGCTATTGTAGACAAATGGAAGCGAACTCAAATGGCATTAAAAGCCGGTATAGATTTGGTAATCGAGTTACCAGTAGTTTATGCTACCTCTACAGCTGAAAATTTCGCTTATGGAGCGGTGAAACTATTAGATTCTTTAAAAATAGTAGATTGTATTTCCTTTGGGAGTGAAAAAGGCGATTTAAGCGAACTCACAAAAATTGCTGAAATACTTTTAGAAGAGCCAATTTATTATAGAAAAGCATTAAAAGAATATTTAAAAAGCGGCATAACCTTTGCAAAAGCACGGGAATTAGCATTACAAAAAGTTATAAATAATAATGAAATAGAAAAGATTTTACAAACATCCAATAACATATTGGCAATAGAATACCTTAAATCTTTAAAGAAAATAGGTAGTTCTATTACACCTTTTACTATAAAGCGAAAAGGCTCTTTGTATACTTCGTTAGAACTAAAAGGAGAATTTGCCAGTGCCTCTTCTATAAGAAAGCATATTTTTGAAAAAGGACTAGAAGGTTTAGAAAAATATATACCGGACTTTACAAAAGAAATTTTGCAAAGTTCTTTTGAAAAAAACAAGGTCCCATATCTTTAGAGGAATTTTCTAATATTTTAATTTATCTGTTGAGAAATCACATTCCTCTCAATCACATATTTGATGTCTCTGAAGGCTTAGAAAATAAAATTTACAAAGCTTCTTATAAAACTAATAATGTTGAAGAACTTATAAAACTTGTAAAATCAAAGCGATACACAGAAAGCAGAATAAGGCATATACTTATTCATCTATTACTTAATATAGATAAACAAATTTTTAAAGAATTTGATGGCCCTAATTATATAAGGGTTTTGGGTTTTAATGAAAAGGGCAAAGAAATGCTAAGAGAAATAAAGAAAAAATCTCCCCTCCCTATAATTACAAAAGTATCACAATATAAAATCAAACTATCTAATACTAAAATGTTTGAAAAAGATTTATTTGCTACTGATGTCTATACTTTAGCTTATAAAAACTCCTCTATCGCCGGTTTAGACTTTATACATCCTTTAATAAAACTTTAAATTCCCCACCATTCATTTTTAAAGGACTTTCTAAATAATATAGTAATGATACCAAAACAAGGTGGGGATAAATCTTGAAAAACACCTTTTTAAATATTTTTATTTCTTTTTTAATTTTAATGGTACTATCTTTAATACTTTTCCCTAAAGAAGCATTAGAAGCCGCCAAAGGCGGTATAAACCTTTGGCTTTTTACCATTACTCCTTCTCTACTTCCTTTTTTCATAGGTTCAGAGCTTCTTTTACAATTAGGAGTAGTACATTTTTTAGGCACTTTTTTAGAGCCTATAATGAGGCCCTTATTTAACGTGCCGGGAAGTGGCTCTTTTGCGATGGCAATCGGATACACTTCCGGTTATCCCGTGGGGGCTCAAGTGATATCAAGACTTTGGGAAGAAAATTTATGCACAACAGAAGAAGCAGAAAAGCTCATGTCCTTTTGCAATAATTCAGGCCCCCTTTTTATGTTAGGAGCCGTCGCAATTGGCATGTTCGGTAGTCCAAAAGCCGGATACATAATCATGGCTTCTAATTACTTAGCAGCTATAACCACTGGACTTCTCTTTCGTCTCTACAAGAAAAATTCTTATAAAAAGTCCCTTTCAACAAAAAACCTTTTAAATGCTGCCATCAAAAAAATGTATTATACAAGAGAGCAGAACAAAAAAAGCTTAAGTACTATCCTGTCAGAAGCTGTTTCCAAATCAACAAATACTATTATCATGATAGGAGGTTATGTTATACTTTTTTCAGTGGTAATAGAATTTTTAAAACTGTATAAAATTTTGGATTTTCTTTCTTACTTCATATCTCCTATATTCTTATTATTAGGTTTTGACAAAAGTCTAATACCTGCTTTTTTAAGTGGCTTCTTAGAAATAACAGTAGGTTCAAACTTAATAAGCCAAGTTTCTGCGCCTTTAGAACAAAAAGTAGTATTAGTAAGCGCTATAATAGCATGGGGCGGAATATCGATACATGGACAAGTGTTAGGAGTAATAGCAAAAACAAAAATAAAATATCTTCCTTATTTCATTGCAAAAACAATCCAATTTTTTCTTGCCGCTTTATACTCCTATTGGTTACTCTCAGTAATAAAAATTCAAGAAGAAAATGCAATTTCCCACGTTTTCAACCTATATACTTACAAAAATTCCTGGGACATATTTCAATTTTCTTCAATAATTTTTATAATTGTCACTTTGACCATTCTACTTTTTGCAATAGCTATAAAACAATATCTACAACAACATTAACTATTTGTTGCCTTTTAATTCTTCTCTATTTCTCTTAATAGTTTCTAATATTTCAGACACCTGTGACTCAATTTTAGCAAGTAATTCATCAGCATATTCTCTACTTCCTAACCTTATTTCCTTTGCATTAGCTTGGGCAGTAGAGATTATTTCTGCTGCCGTCTTTTCCGCCTTTTTAACTATCTCACTTTCACTCACCATTTCCTTAATCTTTTGTTCGGCTTCTTTTATTATCATTTCTGCTTCCTGTTGTGCCTCTAAAAGAATTCTTTGCCTTTCTTGTTTGATCCATTCCGCCCTTTTAAATTCATCTGGCAATTTTATTCGGATTTGTCTTATTAAGTCCAAAACTTCTTCTTTGTTTATCAAAACTTTGTTAGAAAGAGGAATAGAAGAACTGTTTTCTATAATGTCTTCTAATTCTTCTAAAAGATTAAGAACTTCTAAACCATCAAAATTTGACAAAAATAAAACCCCCTTTAATTATCTGAAAATTTTTCCATTAATTTTTGAGCCACAATATCAGGCACAAACTCAGAAAGACAACCGCCAAATTGTGCAATTTCTTTTACTACACTGGAACTTAAATATCCATACTTTGCATTAGTCATTAAAAAAATAGTTTCAACAGAAGGGTTTAATTTTTTATTGATTAGCGCCATTTGGAACTCATATTCAAAATCAGATACCATTCTTAAGCCTTTTATTATAGCATTAGCATTGACTTTCTTAGCATAATCTACCAATAAACCATCAAAATAATCGATCTCTACATTAGGAATATCATAAGTTACCGCTTTTAAAAGCTCTACCCTTTCTTCCACTGAAAATAAAGGCTTTTTCGACGGATTTAAAAGCACAGCTACAATAAGCTTATCAAACAGATTTGCTCCTCTTTTTATAATATCAATGTGTCCATAGGTAACTGGATCAAAACTCCCTGGATAAATTGCAGTTTTCATATTTCCTCCTTATAAAATGATAATATCGTCTCCCCATATTTATTTTCCCTTATCTTTACTAAATTTCCATACCTTTCTCTTATTTTATCATTTTTATGGTGTTCTGCTATGATAATGCCGTCTTCCTTTAAAACTTTAGCCTCTCCAAGCTTTATAAGAGTTTTTTCGGCAAGGTTTTGATAATAAGGGGGATCTAAAAATATTATATCAAACTTTGTGTTATTTTTGTCTAATATTTCAATAACTTTCAACACATCTCGGTGAAGTATTTTAGCAAAAGGTATTAAATTTAATTCAGCTACATTCTCCCTTATGCATTTTATGCTTTTTAAACTTTTATCTACAAAATAGCAAAACTGGGCCCCTCTGCTTAATGCTTCGATGCCTATATTACCTGTGCCCGCAAATAAATCCAAAAAAATACTTCCTTCTATTTTATTCATCAATATATTAAACAGTGATTCCTTAACTCTATCAGCAGTTGGCCGCACTTCACTGCCATCTAAAGATTTTACCTTTCTTCCCTTTAACTTACCTGCTATCACTCTCAAAGACATTACCCCCACTTCAACAATTATTTTAGCATATTTTTAAAAAATATCACAAAAAATATGTATAAAATTTTTTCAAAATGGCAAATAATATTTATGGGAACAGAAATTTCCCCAAAATTCTTCCTTCAATTTCTCCTCTCCCAGTCCAGGTAGGCAACTACCTGGATTAAAATTTTAAAAGGGCAATCACAAGGACTGCCCTTTTTTATTATAAATTATTTTATTTCCAAGTTCCTTTGCTGGCCATCTGGCTTTCTGCCATTTGTATCATTTTCCTTACCATATGGCCACCTACAGCACCGCAATCTCTTGATGTGAGGTTGCCCCAGTAACCATCAGCTGGAGGAGTTATCCCTAATTCATTAGCTATCTCATACTTCCATTGGCTCATAACCTGTTTTGCTTCTCTTACCACAAGAGGATTCTTAGTTTCTGATCCTACAGCCATTTTAATCACCTCCTAAATCATGTTCCATTATTAATTTAACCCGCTATTTAGGTTATATACCTGTAAACTATTGCTATATATACCTTATTAATATAAAAAAAGGATATCCCAAAGGGATATCCTTTTTTTATATTAATAATATGATTTATTTCCAAGTTCCTTTGCTAGCCATTTGGCTTTCTGCCATTTGTATCATCTTTCTTACCATGTGGCCACCTACAGCACCGCAATCGCGAGATGTGAGGTTGCCCCAGTAGCCATCAGCTGGAGGAGTTATTCCTAATTCTCTTGCTATTTCATATTTCCATTGGCTCATAACCTGTTTTGCCTCTTTTACCACAAGAGGATTTTTGGTTTCTGATCCTGCTGCCATTTCAATCACCTCCATTTGTGTTTGTATTATTAATTTAACCAAATTGCTTTTTTATAAACTATAAATTTGTTTTCAAAAATGTATAAAAGTGATTGAAATGGCAAATAATAAAAATTTATTTTTCCTCAAAAAACACTCCTGCCGCATCAGGCCCTGCATGGGTACCTATTCCGCAGCCAGCTCTTGACCTTAAAAACTTAGTTATTCCTAACTCACTTCTTAAGGCGGCTTCTATTTCATTTAAAAATTCTTCTTTATCTGTATGAATTAATCCCACTTCTCTCTCTGTAAAATCTACTCCTGTATTTTTCATATAATCAATTATCCAGCGAATAACCTTTTTTTGACCTCTAACCTTATCTACTATTTTTAATTCCCCATCATCATTCATTAAAATAGGCTTTATATTTAAAATATTTCCTATAAAAGCCTGTGATTTAGCTAGACGTCCTCCTCTGTATAGATAGTCCAAAGAATCAAAAGCCATTATATACCTAATTTTAGGAATTAATTCGTATACTCTTTGAAGAATTTCTTCTTTTGAAGCTCCTGCTACTGCCATTTTAGCAGCTTGAAGAACTAACATGCCATTTCCTAAAGAATAATGTCTTGAATCGATAACCTCAATTCTTTTTGGGTCCACCATATCTTTTGCAATCACAGCTGATTGATAAGTACCACTTAATTTTGAAGATAAAATTATAGCAATTATGTAATCATAACTTTTTAACAAATCTTTAAAAACTTCCATAAATTCTACTGGTGAAGCTTGAGTAGTTGTAGGCATTTTCCCCTCTTTTAAAAGTCCATAGAATTCTTCTTTTGTTATATTTACCCCATCCTTGTAACTTACACCATCAATATTGATAGTCAGAGGAACTATAAATATCCTATAAGTTTTCACTAAATCCTCAGGTATGTCAGACAAGCTATCTGTTACAATTGCTATCTTTTCCATACTACTATTCTCCTTCTCTAATTTAATATTATTCCTTCTAATTTTTGATAAAATTGATTAAGTAAAATACTTCTTAGCTTTGGATAGTTTTCAAGTTTAGGGTCTTTTTCCAGTAACTCTTCTACATCTTTTTGCACTCTCTTTAAAACATCTATGTCTTCAAAAATGTTAGCAATTTTAAATTCAGGAAGTCCATGCTGTCGTAATCCTAGAAATTCACCTGGCCCTCTTATTTCTAAATCTTTTTCTGCAATTTTAAATCCATCAGAAGTTTGAGCTAAAACACCCAGTCTTTTTTTAGCTATGTCGGAATTAGAATAACTAATCAAAATACAGTAAGACTGAAATTCTGACCTGCCAACTCTACCTCTCAATTGGTGAAGCTGTGCAAGTCCAAATCTTTCTGCATTTTCTACAATCATCACTGTTGCATTAGGTACATTTACTCCCACCTCTATTACTGTAGTCGAAACTAAAATATCAATTTTTCCATTCACAAATTCTTCCATAATCTTCTCTTTATCGCTGTCCGCCATTTTACCGTGTAAAAGTCCTACTTTAGCTTCTTTAAAAGCATCTTTATAAATTTCTCTATATACTATTTCGGCAGACATCGCATTTATTTTATCAGATTCTTCAATTAGGGGACACACTACATAAACTTGCCTTCCTTTTTTCACTTCCTTCATTGCAAACTCGTAGGCTTTTTTTCTCACAGAAGAAGAAATAACATAGGTTTTGACTTTTTTTCTTCCAGGAGGTAATTGGTCAATTATTGATATATCCAAATCTCCATAAAGAATGAGAGCCAATGTACGAGGAATTGGTGTAGCTGTCATAACCAAAACATCAGGATTTTCACCTTTTTGTGTCAAAAGCGCCCTCTGTCTCACTCCAAAACGGTGCTGCTCATCAGTTATACAAAGTCCTAAATTGTTAAAAATCACGTCATCCTCTATTAGTGCATGTGTCCCTACTACAATATCATAATCTCCACTTTTGATTTTTTCTAATACTTCTTTTTTATTAGAAGGTGAAATGCTTCCAGACAAAAGTCCAATTTTTATATCAGTATTTTTAAAAAGCTCTTTTAATGTATAATAATGCTGTTTTGCCAGTATTTCTGTAGGAGCCATCATTGCCACTTGATAGCCATTCTTGACAGCAATGTACATGCTACACGCTGCAACAACCGTTTTACCAGAGCCCACATCTCCCTGCACCAATCGATTCATCACTTTGTGAGAATTCATATCTGCAATTATTTCTTTTAAAACTTTTATCTGTGCCGAAGTCAATTTAAAAGGCAATCCCATGAGAAAAGGCTTTAAATCTATCCGTTCAAATTTTATTCCTTTTTTTTCTTTGACAGACCTTTTCATTAAAAATAAGGCCATTTGCAGCAAAAAAAGTTCTTGATATTTAAATCTGTATTTTGCTTGTTCTAAATATGCCTCATTTTGGGGGAAATTTATATTAATTAGTGCGTTCTTTATATCCATTAATCCTTTTTCAGATAAAAATTCTTCATCAAAAAACTCTTCCACTTCCTGTACATAATCATGAAGCGCATTAAACATTATCTTCCTGATAGCATTTTGCGTCAACCCTTCTGTAAGCCCATAAATAGGAACTATCCTTCCAGTGTTTAATTTAAGATCTTCACTTTTTTCTAAAACAGGATTTTCTACTATTAACTGCCCATATTTAAATTGCAATTTGCCGTTTATTATATATTCTTCACCAATTTTAAAATTATTCTTTATATAGGGTTGATTATACCAAACTAATTCTACTGCACCTGTTCCATCTTTTACAGGCACTTTAGTTATGATAACTTTTGAAGTCTTTATTTCTCGGGGACTACCTGCAATATAACCTCTAAAAGTTTGTTTTTCCCCAACTTTTAGGTCCTCAATCTTTAAAATATCGCTTCTATTCTCATAATCTTTGGGAAAATAGAATAATAAGTCCTCTACTGTGTTTATTCCCAATTTTTTAAGAAGTTTTGCCCTTTTAGGTCCAACTCCTTTTACGTACTGAATATCCAGATTTAAAGGCATTTCATTTCACCTTTACTCTATTGATATAACATAATAGTAAAGCGGCTGACCTCCAAAATAAATTTCCACATCTGCCTCTACGGAAAGAGAATTTTTCAATTCCTCCGCTTTTTCTTTTGTAACTTCTTCCCCATAATATATGCTAACTAATGAAGAATCCTCATCTAAAGCTTTATAAATCAATTCTTGTGCTACTTTATTATAATCTTTTCCTACTGATTCCAGACTGTCATTTATAAAACCTAACACATCTCCTTTTTTGATTTCAAAACCGTTTATTTGCGTGTCTCTTATTGAATAAGTCACTTCAATTGTCTTTATATTACTTAATATTTCTTTTATTCTAGTTACATTTTCCTCTAAACTTTTTTCAGTATCAATATTTACAATGGCAGATATAGCTTCATTAAAATTATTTGTTGGGATTATTTCTACTTCCTTATTTGATAAGGCTTTTGCTTGTTCGCAAGCCATTATTATATTTTTATTATTAGGAAAAACTAAAATATTTTCCGCATTTATCTTTTTTATACCCTCTAAAATGTCATTTGTACTAGGATTCATCGTTTGTCCACCATTTATAATAACATCACAACCCAGTTCTGAAAAAAGATTTTTAATTCCTTCTCCGTTAACTACAACCAAAACCCCATATTTTTTTTCAGGCTTTCGCTCTTCACTTACCAAACTTTCATGTTGTATTTTCATATTGTCAATTTTTACTTTTATAAGTTCACCTATTTTAAGTCCTTCTTCTAATACTAATCCAGGATTGTTGGTATGCACATGGACTTTTAAAATGTCATCATCTGAAACTAACACCAAACTATCTCCAAATTTGCCAAATTTCTCTTTTAAAATAGCTTCTGCATAAGTCTTTTTTGTTTTGACTAATATTTCTGTACAATATAAAAATCTTAAATCCTCCACAACTTGCTTATTTGTTACTATCCCTTCTAAAACTTCTATCGGCTCAATTTTGTTTCCGTTAAACCCTTCAAACATCCCTTTTAATACATACACAAATCCCATTCCACCAGAATCAACTACTCCAGCCTCTTTTAAAACTGGTAAGAGATTGGGGGTGTTTTCTAAGGACTTTTCTGCAGCTTCAATAATCTTCGGGAAGAATTCTTCAAAATTTTCAACTTGTTTACATATTTTTTCAGCCTCTTCTGCAGTTTCCCTACATACTGTGAGAATAGTACCTTCTACAGGTCTCATAACTGCTTTATAAGCTACCTCTACACCAGCTTTCAAGCCTTCTGCAAAATCGCAAGGAGTTATCTTTTTTGTATCTCTAAGTCGTTTAGAAAAGCCTCTAAAAATCTGGGACAAAATAACTCCAGAATTACCTTTTGCCCCCATCAAGGTGCCTTTAGAAATAGCATCTAAAACGTCTTTTATCGTATCTTGTGATTTTTCTAACTCTTTGGCAGCGTATTGCATTGTATACGCCATATTAGAGCCAGTATCACCATCTGGAACAGGAAAAACATTAAGTTTATCAACTTCTACTTTATTGTTAAAAAGATAATTAGAGCTTGCAATCATCATGTTCTTTAAAGTTTTTCCATCTAAGTACTTCAACATAACTTCCTCCTCAATTATCAACTTTAATTCCCTGAACATTTATTATTACATTTTCCACTTTTACTCCTACAAATTTCTCGACAGCATATTTCACTTTTTCAATAGCATTCGCTGAAACAGTTTTTATATTTACACCGTATAGGACAACTATATAAACTTCCAGTGTTACACCATCTTCTGTAGCTAAAACTTTGACTCCTCTCCCTGAATTTTCTGTTTTAAATATTTCAATTAATCCATTTGCTCCTTTCCTCCCTAGCCCTACTATTCCATAACACTCAGATACTGCTCTACTGGTTATAGCAGCAATTGTATCATTTGAAATATTTATTGTGCCATATTTGTTTTTTATTTGAATCATTAATACCCCTCCAATCAATCTTAACTTATATTTTACCTGAATATTTTAATAACATCAACTAAACTTTATTGTAAAGGTATTTACATTTACAAAAGATGATGATAAAATAATATCGTTGTGTTAATTTTTCTATTGTGCAAGTAATTATTTTTTGATAAAATATTATTGTCTTTCAAAGGAGGTGCAACTATGCTTAAGTGCGATATTTGTGGAAAAGGGCCTTTAGCAGGCTATCAATATAGCCACTCCCACAGAAAATCCATAAGAAAGTGGAAACCTAACATAAAAAAAGTAAGAGCTATAGTAGATGGTACTCCTGTTAGACTCCATGTATGTACAAAATGCTTAAAAGCAGGAAAAGTACAAAGAGCATTATAAAGAAAGACGTGCATTTTTGCACGCTTTTTTATTTTTTCACTTAAAATATATGTTTACATAATAACCGGCTATTACAAGAAAAATTCCTAGAAAAATCATCCACAACCAGGCAGGAATATACATAACAAATATCAATACACCCAAAGCCATCAGTATATATCCCAGCGAATAATTCAATTGCCTATTTAATCGCTTCAGCTTATAAAAAAATTTATCCATAAAAACACCCCCTCCCTCTTTAGTTACTATATACTATTCATTGGAAGGGGATTTTGAAACTATTCTCTTGGCTTTATCACTAATAAAAGTCCTTCTTCTATTTCTATAGTGGCTTTATCCTCTGTAAAAACATTGCTTATACCGTAAGGCATCTCTAAATCCATACTTTGACCTGAAAGACCATAAAACAAACCTTTAGTGTATATTCCCTTTACTTCCTTTGAATAAGGCAGTAAAGACAAAAGTTCTCCTTTTTTACCTTCAACCTCTATAAATTTATTTATCAAATATATTTCATTCTTTTCATTTACAATTTTACCCTTAATATTGCGATTTAGTAGATAGAGTAAAAGTGAAAGATTTGCATAAGAATGGTCAAATCTTTCTCCAATCACCCCCATAAAAGTAACGTCTGTTGCCCCCAATTCTATAGCTTTTAACATTGCCAGTTGCGTATCTGTCTCATCCTTCATAGGAGGAAACTTTTCTATTCTTACCCCTTCATTCTCATAAAACTCTAAAATTTCTTCTTTTATTGAATCAAAATCTCCTATTATAAGGTCTGGTTTTATCTTCATTTGGTAAGCATGATTCGCTCCACCATCTGCACATATTACCATATCTACATCCTTTAATAGCTTTTCATAAAAATTATAATCTTTTATATCTCCATTAGAAATAATTAAAACTTTCATTTTTCTATTGCCTCTCTAAATTCTTTTATAGTTTGGGCAGGATTTGAAGAATCAAAAATTGCAGAACCGGCTACAATTATGTCAGCTCCTGCTCTAACAACTTCTTTCACATTATGAATATTTATTCCCCCATCTACTTCAATCTTAAAATCTAGCTTCAAAGTTTCTCTAAGTTTATTTAACTCCTCAATTTTCTTAAGCATTGAGTCTATAAACTTTTGTCCTCCAAAGCCGGGGTTTACTGTCATAATCAACACCATATCAACATCTTGCAATATATATTTTAAAGTCTCTAAGGAGGTAGCTGGATTTAAAGAAACCCCAGCTTTTTTGCCGTAGCCTTTTATTTTTTGTATTGTCCTATGTAAGTGTATACAAGCCTCTTGGTGGACAGTTATAATATCCGCTCCTGAATTTGCAAACTCCTCTATGTACAAATCCGGATTTTCAATCATCAAATGGACATCAAAAGGAAGAGAAAAAAATTTTCTAAGGGACTTTACAACTACTGGTCCAATGGTGATATTTGGAACAAAATGGCCATCCATTACATCAATATGTAAAAGGTCAGCATCTTTTTCTATTTTTTTACATCTTCTAATAAATTCGCAAAATTTGCAGATAATATTGAAGGAGCTATTTTCAATTTTTAGTACCTCCTCTTCTCTTTTTCCTTTAATTCTTTTAGCAGAGAAAGATAACTCAAATATCTGTTTTTATCTATTAATCCCTCTTCCACAGCCTTTATAACATTGCAATCTGGCTCATTTACATGAAGACAAGAAGAAAACTTGCATCCCTTTTGAAGCTCTAAAAATTCTTTAAAATAATACCGTAAGTCTTCCTTAGCAATATCCAACGTCAAAGCAGTAAAACCTGGCGTATCTAAAACATACCCTCCAAAATCAAGAGATAAAAGTTCTACACTTCTTGTAGTGTGTCTGCCTCTTAAAAGCTTTTCACTGACTTCCCCTGTCTTTAATTTTATATTTGACTGAATAGAATTAATCAAAGAGGATTTCCCAACTCCAGAAGGGCCTGCAAAAAATGAAACCTTGTCCTTTAAATAAGATTTTAATTCCTCAATTCCTTCTTTTGTAACTGTAGAAGTAGCCACTGCTTTATATCCTATTTTCTGATAAATAGTCACCAAATCAAAAGCCTCTCTATCCTCTTTTAAATCCACCTTATTGATACAAATTACAGGTTCAATATCATTGCTCTCTGCTAAAACAATCATTTTATCTAGCAAAACTCGATTAAGCTCTGGCCTGACAATAGCAAATACTATTATCGCTTGGTCTACATTAGCTACTGGAGGCCTTGTAAGTTCATTTTTTCGTGGTAAAATGTTTAGAATATACCCCTCACTATCGTTTATCATTTGAATTTCTACAATGTCACCTACTAAGGGAGTAATATTATCTTTTCTAAACTTTCCACGAGCACGGCATTCTACAATGCCGTGCTCTGTAGCTACGTAATAAAATCCAGCTATCCCTCGTACAATTCTTCCTTCAATCCTTGTCAATTAAAATCTCGCCTCCACTGTACTATATACCTGTCCATCTATATCCACCTCAAGCGTAGCTTTACCTTTATATGCCGTAACAGGCACTGTAAGTGGACTGTCTTGATAAGTGTGCTCGGCAGAATATACTAGATTCTTTTGTCCGTTTTGTATTACATACACATCCACTTTCATAGTACCCGGTTTGTCGGGCAATTTAATAATAACATTTTTAGTTTGTTGTTGTAAAGAATCTTGAGGCATCTTGCTAACAATTAAATCTATCGGACTTCCCTTTTGAACCTCACTATTTGGAGGAACACTTTGCTCTAACACAATGTTTTCTGGTACATCAGTTGTCTCTTTATAAATGACTTTACCTAATTTTAAACCAGCATTTTCTAAGGCAGTTGTCGCTTCCTCCAATGTCATATTAACTACGTTAGGCATTATTGCAGGCTGTGGACCTTTGCTAACATACAGATCAATCACTGTGTTATATTCTACCTGTACTCCCTGTCTTGGATTTTGGTCAAAAACATACTCTTTAGGAAACTGGTCATTATATTGTTCTATAATATTTGCTTTGAGGCCCATATTCTCAAGAATATTTTTAGCCTCTAAATAATCTTTATTTATCACATTAGGCACCACAACAACTTGCTTACCTTTACTAATCACCACGTAGACCGTACTTCCAACTTTTACTACGCTCCCTTGTGGAGGGTCTTGAGATAAAATAGTATTTTCAGGTTTATCGCTATACCGCTCTTCACTTATCTCCATTTTTAAATTATGGTCTGACAAAATTTTACTTGCCTGATTTAATGACGAACCCACCACATTTGGAACTACCACATCGCTTACTTTGAAAAAGTTATTGAGGACATACATCGTACCATAAGCTAAAGAAGCCAGTAGCAAGAGAATTAATAAAACAGTTGCTATTCTTTTTATGACATTTCTCCTTTTCTTTTCTTTTTCCTTCCTTTGTGCCGCTCTCTTTAACTCCTCTACATCTTTAGAAGGAATCACTCGTGTTTTTGTGATTTCTTCTTCTTTGAAATTTAGTTCTTTAGGGTTTCGCAAAAAAGTGTCTAAGTCCTTAAGAAAATCTGCTGCAGTTTGATACCTTAGATTTACATCCTTTTGAGTAGCTTTTAAAACTATTTGATCTAATTCTTTCGGCACTTTGTCATTTAGCTTTGAAGGGGGGATTATATCTTCTTGAATGTGTTTTAAAGCAACAGAAATAGGACTATCGCCCTCAAAAGGCACTTTTCCCGTTAACATTTCATAAAGGACGATTCCTAAAGAGTAAATATCCGTCCTTTCATCTACTATTCCACCCCTTGCCTGTTCAGGCGAAAAATAATAAGCAGTCCCTACTACATCTCCAGTGTAAGTTATAGTAGAACCATTCGCAGCTCGTGCAATTCCAAAATCAGTAACTTTCACCACATCGTCATCAGTAACAAGAATATTTTGAGGTTTTATATCTCTGTGAATAATGCGATTCCTATTGGCATGGTCCAATGCCTTGCAAACTTGTCGTGCTATTTCTATCGCTCTACCTACCTCTAATGGCCCACCATTTTCACTTATAAGCTTTTTTAAGGTACGTCCCTTTACATATTCCATCACAATGTAGTAAATATCCCCTTCTTGCCCAACATCGTATATACTCACTATATTAGGGTGAGAAAGACTTGCTGCTGCCTGAGATTCTCTTCTAAATTTTTTTACAAAATCCTCATCTGCTGCAAATTCAGGCCTCAAAATCTTGATTGCCACTATTCTGTTAAGGAGATGACACTTTGCTTTGTAAACTTTAGCCATTCCGCCTTCGCCAATTTTCTCTAATATTTCATAGCGGTTACCTAATATACGTCCAATCATGATGTCACCTCCTTAACAGCAATAAGAGTTATGTTATCGTATCCACCGTTAGCCTTTGCAAGATTTACCAAATTAACACAAGAGGTATTTATATCTTCATTCTTAGTAAATTCATCTAAAATTTGTTGGTCTGTCACCAAATTAGTAAGCCCATCTGTGCATAAAAGCAAAATATCTTCTGGCATAACAGTGTCATGAAATATATCTACTTTTACATCCTCATCAACTCCCAAAGCCCTGGTTATTATATTTTTTTGAGGATGAACTCGGGCTTCTTCATGAGTTATTTTACCCATTTTTACAAGTTCTTCTACAAATGAATGGTCTTCTGTAATTTGTTTTATGTGGTTATCTCTTATTAAATAAGCCCTACTGTCTCCAATATGTCCTATAAAAAAATGATTTTTTTCAAAAAATAACAAAGTAAGGGTAGTACCCATCCCAGTTAATTCACACTCTGAACAGGCTTGAGAATAAACAACTTTATTAGCATATTTAATTGATTTCTCTATAAAACCTTCTATAGAGAAAATTTCTTTATCATGTAGTTTAAAATAATTCTTTTTAAAATAATCAACAGTGGCTTCAACTGCAGACTTACTTGCAACTTCACCCCCATTATGGCCTCCCATTCCATCTGCTACAATAAACAGTGGCAAATCTTTTTCCTCTGAGGCATAATAATAATCTTCATTTTTTTCTCTCACATTGCCAATATCAGTTAGGGCAGCTACAATCATAAAAACCCTACCTTTCCTTTAAATACTTTCTCCTCAGCTGTCCACAGGCAGCTTCAATATCGCTTCCCAATTCCCTTCTCACTGTACACGATATCCCTGCATCTTCAATAATTTTTTTAAACATCATAACTTTTTCATTGTTTGCCTTTTTAAAGCCTATTTCTTTTACATAATTAATAGGTATCAAATTGACATGGCACAACATCCCTTTTAATAAATCAACCAATTGATACGCATGTTCTTTTTTATCATTTACTCCTTCAATTAAAGAATACTCAAAAGTTATCCTGCGCCTTGTTTTTTCTACATAATACTTACAAGCTTTCATCAATTCCTCTAATGGATAAGCCTTATTTATTGGCATTAGTTGAGTTCTCAATTCATCATTAGGAGCATGTAATGAAATAGATAAATTAACCTGTAGTTTTTCATCTGCAAATTGATAAATTTTAGGAACTATTCCACAAGTAGATATAGTTATATGCCTGCCGCCTATTCCTAAACCCTGGGGGTTATTCACTATTTTTATAAATTTCATCACTTCATCATAATTGTCAAAAGGTTCCCCACTTCCCATCAAAACAATATTAGAAATCTTGCCATAGTCGCCGTCTATAGCAATAACTTGGTCTATCATCTCTGAAGCTTTCAAATCTCTAACTTTACCTCCAATAGCAGAAGCACAAAAGCTACATCTCATATTGCACCCTACTTGAGTAGAAACACAAGCAGTATTTCCAAACCTGTATTTTATAGCAACTCCTTCAATAATATTGTTGTCTTCCAGCAAAAAAAGGTATTTCACCGTATCATCTACTTCAGAAACCCTTCTTGCTTCAATTTTCAGTTGTGAAATATAAGCAATTTCTTTTAATTTTGAGCGCAAATTCTTAGAGATATCTGTCATTTCGTCAAAATCTGTAATTTTTTTGTCGTAAATCCACTTGTAAATCTGCTTAGCTCTATATCTACTCTCTCCAATATTTACAAAAAATTCTTCCATTTCTTCCAAGGTCATATCCTTTAAATTGTACAACTTAAAATACCTCCACTATTTTATTCTTTTCAACTTACTTATAAAAAAGCCATCAATTTCATGTTCTAAAGGTGTAATTTGTACATATCCTAAAGAATCAGTTTCAATGCTTAATCCACTTGGCATCTCAGCTTTTATATCAACCAATTTAAAATCAGGGTGTTCTTTTAAAAATTTCATTATTACATTTTGATTTTCTTCCTTTCCTATAGTGCAGGTACTATACACCAAAAATCCACCTTTTTTTACATATTTTGAACTGGAGTCTAAGATTTTATATTGAGCTTCAATTAATTCTGAAATTTCTTTTCTCGTATAATTCTTTAACTTAATATCGGGTTTTTTTCTGATTATACCGATACCTGTACAAGGAACATCTGCTAAGACTTTATCAGCCTTTTCCAAATACTTTTCATTGACAAAAGTAGAGTCAAAGACTTCAGTTTTTACGTTTGTAATTCCTAATCTTTTACAATTTTCTTTTATCAACTCTAATCTATGAGGATGCAAATCAAAAGCGATAACTTCACCACTATTTTTCATCAATTGTGCTATATGAGTCGTTTTACCACCAGGAGCAGCACACACATCTAATACTGTGTCTCCTTCTTTAGGATTTAAAGTTTTAGAAACCAACATAGAAGCCTCATCCTGAATGTAAATAAGCCCTTCTTTGTACAATTGATGCCTTTCAGGGTTTTTAATATCTATATACAGTGCTTCTTCTAGATAATAACCTTTTTTATAAACAATACCGTCAGAATCTAATAGCCTTTTCAAATCTTCAATATCAATCTTTAGAGTATTAACCCTGTAGCAAATTTCAGGCCTTTCATTTAAACTTTTTAAAAGCGCCTCTGCCTTCTCTTCATCATAATTATTTAGTAATCTTTCCACAATCCAATCAGGATAAGAATATGTTACCTTCAAATATTGCTTTAAATCCCTCTCTTTATCAGGGAAAATTACTTTTTCTTTTTCTCTCTCATAGTTTCTTAAAACTGCATTTATAAAATTTGCTCTCTTTATCCCTAATACTTTTTTAGCTATATTAACTGTCTCATTTATAGCTGCATAAGAAGGAACTTTGTCCATGTACAAAAGCTGGTATAATCCCATTTCAAGAAAAATCATGGTTTTTAAATCCGGAGCCTTCTTTACAAAAAAAGAAAGTATAAAATCTAATGTGTACTTTCTTTCAATAACACCAAATACCAACTCTTTAGTAAAACCTCTATCTATTTCTTTTAATTCTTGACTTCTTAAATGCTTATTAAAGGAAATATTCGCATAAGCTTCTTTTGACAACACTTCTTGAAGTATTTTATACGCTATTTCTCTTGGTTTCATTTATTGTATTTTTCTCCTTTACTCTCTGCTATTTCTTATAATAATCAATCTTAAAAGCTGCATAATAGAAACTAATGCTGCAGCTACATAAGTCAAAGCAGCAGCTTGTAAAACCTTCCGAGCGGGTTCAATATCTTCTCTTGTAAAAAGCGCATTTGATTGAAGAAGCGCTATTGCTCTATTGCTTGCATCAAATTCCACAGGCAAAGTAATAACCTGAAAAAGCACTGCTGCACTAAAAAGAAGTATACCTATATTTATCAAATGTAATCCAGGAGCACCCATGAAAAATCCCAAAATTATTAAAGGCCAAGCTAAATTAGCCCCTAAATTAGCTACAGGAACAAGACTGTTTCTTACAGTCAAAGGCACATAGCCTTTTGCGTGTTGTATCGCATGCCCTGCTTCATGGGCAGCTACTCCTATTGCAGCTATAGATTCACTCCCATAAACAGATTCAGAAAGTCTTAAAACTTTTGCTCTTGGATCATAATGGTCAGTCAAATTGCCCGGTATCCTTTCAATTCTAACATCATAAAGCCCCATACTATCCAATATCTTTCTCGCTACTTCCTCTGCGGTATATCCATATCTATTTCTGACGCGAGCATACTTGCTAAAAGTGCTCTGCACCTTAGCTTGTGCATACATAGCAAATATTAAAGCAGGTATTAAAAGTATTATTGTGGTATCCCAAAACATATTATTCACCCTCCATTTAACAATTTTTTTATAGTCTCTTCAATTTTTTGCACATCTACCCGAGTGTTAAAGCAAGGACCATTAGGTCTCTCATTTATTATACCATAAACAGGGATTTGCTTCACGTCTTGCATGCCACTTGTCAAATCTCTTTCACAAGCAATTGCTATTATTACCTTTGGCTTTGTGTCCTTTACTACTTTTCTTGCAAGAGTACCTCCTGTAGCAACTGCCACATTTACACCATATTTTTCTTTAAAGTTTACTAAATCATTGATTTGGCACTTCCCACATCGTCTACAATTATCTATATCATAAGTCACTTTAAATTTACATCCGCTGTATTGTATGCAATGAGGTGCCAATATCAATATGTCTTGTGGAGCATATCTCTTTATATTTTTATTAAACAAAAAATTCTTTATTTCAATGTAAGACTGCTCTACCTTTTCAATCTTTAAATCCAAAACTCTTGCTACAAATACCACTAAAGGATAAAAAAGGTCTAAAAAATTTGCTATGAAAGAGCTTAAAAATTTGTTAGATTTTTTACTGACCACCACATAAAAAGTTGCTCCAATAACAGCTACAATTAAAGCCATCAAAAAGAGAACAAAAATCATTAACGTCATAAGTAGATATTTATAAAGTTCAATTCTACCTCTATTTATTACGTATAAAATTCCCAAAACAATTAAAGTAAAAACCAAAAAGGTAACTGCCAATATCCCCAAAAAAACTCTTTTTTTCCCCTTCAAAAGTAATTCTCCTTTTTAAATTATCTAAAGATTGTCCCTTCAGGTATATTGTGACCTATTAAATATTCACTAATACCCATTTTTTTAGAACCTTCTTGTTGAATTTCTACTATCTTTAGGGCATCTTTACCGCATTTCACGATTAAGTCCCCTTTTGACTTTAAAACTGTTCCATTTTCTTCATTCCCATTGTATTCAACTATTTCGCCTTTCCAGATTTTTAGCATTTTATCCCCATAGAAAGTATAACAACCAGGCCAAGGCTTCATTCCCCTTATCAAATTTCGTATTTCTTCTGCCGTTTTATTCCAATCTATATGTCCCATTTCTTTAGTAAGTATTGGTGAATAAGAAGCCTCCTCTTCCCGCTGTTTCACAGGAAGCAAAGTACCTTGTTCTAACGCCTTTAAGGTTTCTATCAAAACCTCTGCTCCTAATCGAGAAAGCTTATAATGAAGTGTTTCCGCATCATCTTTATCTAAAATAGGAATAGATTTTTTGATAAGCATATCTCCTGTATCCAATCCCTTATCCATAAGCATTGTAGTAATACCCGTTTCTTTTTCACCATTGATTATAGCCCAATTAATCGGAGCAGCTCCTCTGTATTTTGGCAAAAGAGAAGCATGGACATTTATGCAGCCGTATTTGGGCAGTGTCAAAACCTCTTCAGGCAAAATCTTTCCATAAGCTGCAACAACTATGACATCGGGATTTATCTCTTTTAATCTGTTTAAAAACTCTGGGTTGTTTTTTATTTTCTCCGGCTGTAAAATTTCTACTCCTTTTTGCAATGCCACTTCTTTGACAGGGGAAAAACTAAGTTTCATTCCTCTTCCTTTCTGTTTATCTGGCTGCGTAACCACTGCAGCCACATCATACCCTTCTTCAAAAAGTTTTTGCAAAGAGGGGACGGCAAAGTCAGGCGTCCCCATAAAGACAATTTTCAACAATCATACCTCCTTGACATTTTCTTTCTCTTCTTCATCTAAAAATCTTATAGCCTTATCTATAAACAGAACCCCGTTTAAATGGTCTATTTCATGGCATAAAGCTCTTGCCAGTAAATCCTCTCCTTCAATTTCTCTCTCTTTACCTTCTCTATCCAAATATTTTACTTTTACTTTTTTAGGCCTTTTAACCTCTCCTACTACTCCCGGAATACTTAAACAGCCTTCGGCCCCTACCTGTTCTCCTTCTTCATACACAATCTCAGGGTTTATAAGCTCTAAAAGTCCTTCTCCCACATCTATGACAACTAACCTTCTCAAAACTCCTATTTGATTAGCAGCTAATCCAACTCCATCATTGAGATACATAGTTTGTGCCATATCCTCTAATATAGTGAGAATATGAGGATTTATCTCTGTAACAGGTTTTGCTTTTTTCTTTAAGACCTCATCTCCATTTTTTCTAATATACCTTATTGCCAAAATAAATACCTCCTTAAATTTACATGATATTCAAAGGGTCAATGTCTACAGCTATCCTTATATCCTTAGGATATTTCATCTTTTGAATTTCTTCTGCTATCTCTGTCAAGATATTTCTATCTTCACTTTTTAAAATGACCTGCCATCTATATCGGTTGTTTATTTTACTTATAGGAGCTGGAGCAGGTCCTAGTATTTTATTATAACTCTTATTTTGAAGTTTGTTAATAAGCTTTTGACAAGTTAAATAAGTGTTTGCAGCAGTGTTTTTAACTTCTTCTTCCTCTTCTCCTGATATCACTATATTCATTAGATGTGAAAAGGGAGGATATCTAAAAATTTCTCTGTATTTTATCTCTTCGTTGTAAAACTTCACATAATTTTGCTGTTTTGCAGTAACTATACTGTAGTGGTCATCTTCATAGGTCTGTATTACTACTCTTCCAGGCTTTTCACCTCTTCCTGCCCTTCCAGCTACCTGAGTAAGCAGCTGAAAAGTCCTCTCACTGGACCTAAAATCAGGAAGATTTAAAGTTATATCCGCAAGTATTACTCCCACCAACGTAACATTTGGAATGTCAAAGCCTTTAGATATCATTTGCGTACCGATTAGAATGTCTGCCTTACCATTTCTAAAGTCATAAAAAATTTTCTCATGAGACCCTTTTTTTCTTGTGGTATCTACATCCATCCTCAAAACTCTTGCATTAGGAAAAAACTTTTTTATGTCGTTTTCTACCCTTTCGGTCCCTATGCCTAAATACCTAATCCTTTTACTTCCACATTTAGGGCATGTTTCTTTCATAGTCTCCTCATAACCACAATAATGGCAAACCAATTTTTTATCTTCAAAATGATAAGTTAAAGAAATATCACAATTAGGACATTTAGGCACATAACCGCAATCTCTGCAGGAAACAAATGAAGAGTATCCTCTTCTGTTTAAAAAAAGAATAGTTTGCTCTTTCCTTTTAAGATTTTCTTTTATATAGGAAAATAATTTACGACTGAATATTGAAGTATTTCCGCTTGCCAATTCCTCACTCATATTGACAACTTCTATCTGCGGCATAGAAACATTAATCCTTTTTGTAAGTCTTATAAGTTTATATTCTCCTTTATTAGCTTTATAATAGGTCTCTAAAGAAGGAGTAGCACTGGCCATAACCAGAACTGCTTTTTCTATTTCACACCGCTTTTCTGCCACTTCTTTAGCATTATATTTAGGTCTTAAGTCTGATTGTTTGTAGGTAGTCTCATGCTCCTCGTCAATTATAATAAGTCCAAGATTATTAAAAGGGGCAAAAACTGCATTTCTCACACCAACTACTACGTCCACTAAACCATTTTTTACTTTTCGCCATTCATCAAAACGCTCTCCCGGTGAAAGGCCACTGTGAATTACAGCCACTCTATTGCCAAATCGACCCACAAACCTTTCAATAGTCTGAGGCGTCAATGAGATTTCTGGTACTAAAACTATAGCGCTTTTGCCTATTTTTATAGCTTCATCTATTAATTGAAGATAAACTTCAGTTTTGCCACTTCCCGTAACTCCAAAAAGCAAATATTTATCAAAAGTACCTGTCAAGATAGATTTTTTAACTTCTTCTACAGCTCTTTTTTGTTCCTCTGTCAAAGATAAAGGTTTAGTCCTTTCAATATCTTTTATATTAAATCTCAAAACTTCTTCCTCATAAATTTCTATATACCCTTTATTTTGTAAACTTCTTATAACTCCATAGTCTATATTGAGCACCTTGACAAGCTCAGAAAGCCTAATAGGACTTCTATTTTTTAAATATTGTAAAATCTCATATTGCTTAGGGGCTCTTTTAGAAAGTTGGAAAGGTATCTCATCAATATTTATTTTCACAACCTTTACTTTCTTTTCCCCTTGCTTTATCCCTACAGGCATTATAGTCTGGAGAGCTTCAGAAAAATAACATTTATAATATTCCTTCATCCACTTAGCCAGTTCAATCATTTTTTCATCAAATATGCTATAGCTGTCTAAAATCCTATGGATATCCTTTATTTTATCCACTGAATAAGACGCCTTGTCAGTAGTACTTATTACATAACCCTCTATAAACCTATTATTAAAAGGAACAGATACCCTCATTCCAACTTTTATATCCATTCCTTCAGGAATCCGATAAGTATATACCCTGTCAGTATTAGAAGATTTAATATCTACAACGACCTCGGCAAACATGGCAACCTCCGCCTATTAAATATTTACCAAATAAAAAAAGCCGAAAGGCCTTACAACAATTTAGCTATTTCATCTAATATCACATGAGAAGCTTCTATCTTTGTCATCAAAGGATACTCCTTTACGTTTAAATCTCTGTCTATGATTTTTATTATATTAGTGTCTACTTCAAAACCTGCTCCTTCTTGAGATACATCATTTGCAACTATTAAATCCATATTTTTCTCCTTTAACTTTCTTTTTGCATATTCTACTAAATTAGTAGTTTCAGCAGCAAAGCCTATCAAAATCTGGTTTCCTTTTTTCTGTCCTACTTCATACATTATGTCTGGATTTTTAACCAACTCAATAGTTAATTTCTCATCATCTTTTTTTATCTTTTCTTTTTTCATCTCTTTAGGTCTGTAGTCAGAAACAGCTGCAGCCCCTATGACAATGTCTACTTCATTAAGGTGCATCATGACAGCATTGTACATATCTACCGCTGTTTCTACAGGGATAAAAGTCACGTCTTTAGGTACCTCTATATAAGTAGGGCCAGAAACTAAAATCACTTGTGCTCCTCTTTCTATTAAAGCTTTCGCAATCTCATAGCCCATTTTACCCGAAGAGCGATTTGTAATGTATCTTACAGGGTCAAGAGGCTCTCGAGTAGGCCCTGCTGTTACTAATACCTTTTTCCCTTCAAAATCTCTTTTTTTCTCTTTGTACAATAATTCTAAAATAGCTTTTTCAATCTCCTCTACATCAGCCAATCTTCCTGCACCATAAGTTCCACAAGCAAGCCTTCCGGCAGCTGGCTCCACAAATAAAAAACCATATTCTTTTAAAATTTTAATATTCTTTTGAGTTACAGGATTGGTATACATGTTTGTATTCATGGCGGGAGCAATTAATACAGGACTCTTTGTAGCAAGAATAGTAGTAGTTAACATATCGTCTGCAATGCCATGAGCAATCTTAGCAATAATATTTGCGGTTGCAGGAACTATTGCAAATACATCAGCTTTTTTTGCTAAAGAAATATGTTCAATTTCCCAATATTTCCTGTCTGTAAACATGTCAACAACTACTTTATTGTTAGTTAAAGCCTCAAAAGTGAGAGGGCTTATAAAATTTGTAGCTTCCTTTGTCATTATGACATCCACATTTATGTCTTTTTTTACTAGTCGAGATGTAAGGTCTGCAGCTTTATAAGCTGCTATACCTCCTGTAACCCCTAATACTACATTTTTTTTGCTTGTATTCATTTCAACACCCTCTATTTTATTCCATATTTTTGCGGTCTTTCATAAGTAATAAGTCCTTTATTTACTTCTTCTGTAGCAACTGTTACAGGTTTATCAGAATCTATGTCTACTAATTTAGTGTCACCAGCAATAAGCTGTCTTGCTCTTTTTGCAACTAAAGAACACAAAGTATATTTGCTATCTACTTTTTCCATTAAATCTACAATTGATGGATATAAAATCATGCCAACCCCTCCTTGATTTCTAAGTACAAATCCTTATTTCTATCAACTCTGCATTTCTCTGCAATAATTATAGCTCTAATTTTTTCAACCGCTTCTTCTACACTATCATTTATAACTACATAATTGTACCTGGAAACATAGTTTAATTCCTCATAAGCACTTTTAAATCTTTTTATTATCTCCTCTTCTGTCTCTGTCCCCCGTTTTTTAATCCTATTTTTTAATTCTTCCATTGAAGGAGGCAATATGAAAATAAACACTCCTTCTGGAAACTTCTCTTTTATTTTTAAAGCTCCTTGAATATCTATCTCTAAAACTACATCATTTCCTTCTTCTAAATTTTTTAACACGAAATCCTTTGGTGTACCGTAGTAGTGGCCATATACCTTTGCCCATTCTAAAAAAGAATCATTTTCTATCATTTTCTCAAATTCCTCTTCCGATTTAAAAAAATAGTTTTTCCCTTCTATTTCCCCGCTTCTTGGCTGACGGGTGGTGGCAGATATACTCAATTTTAAATTTTTCTCTTTTTCCATCAAGGCTTTGCATATAGTTCCTTTTCCTGCCCCTGAAGGCCCAGAAAGCACAATAAGTAACCCTTTTTTCTTTTTCGACAACACAAATTCCCCCTACTCTTCCTCTTCTTCTTCGTCTTCTTCTAAAGTGTCCTCTAATATCTCTTTATTTGAATTGAGACGATTAGCTACGGTCTCTGGTTGAACAGCAGAAAGTATTATGTGGTCACTATCAGTTATTATAACTGCTCTTGTTCTTCTACCATATGTAGCATCAATAAGCATACCTCTATTTTTTGCCTCTTGAATTATTCTTTTTATAGGTGCTGATTCTGGACTGACTATTGCCACCAATCTATTCGCCGAAATTATATTGCCAAAACCAATATTTATTAATTTAATCGACATACTTTTTCCTCCCTACTCAATATTTTGAACTTGTTCTCTAATTTTTTCAATCTCATTTTTCAAGTCAATGACTTTGTTAGAAATTCTATAGTCTATTGACTTTGAAGCAATCGTATTCGCTTCACGATTCATCTCCTGAACTATAAAATCTAATTTTTTGCCTATAGAACCTTCTTCTTTTAAAGAATCTTTAAATTGAATAATATGGCTTTTAAGCCTTGTTATTTCTTCAGCAATACATGACTTGTCAGCAATAATTGCTATTTCCATTGCCATCCTATTAGGGTCTATATCTACCCCCAATTCTCTTATACGCTGTTCCAATCTTTTTCTATAATCTTCTACCATTACAAAACTCAAATCTTCAATCTCTTTTACTATATCTGAGATTTTGTCTATCCTATTGACTACATCATCGTATAATTTTATACCTTCTTTGTTTCTCATGTCAATGAGGTTATTAATAGCTTCACTCAATGGCAGTTTTAATAACTCCCATATTTCTTCTAAATCCAGATCATCATTCTTTACTTTGATAACCTCCGGCAAATACACCAAATCACTTACCTTTATAAATCCTTCTAATTCAAATTTAGACTTTACATCAGTAAAAACTCTAAGATATTCTGACAAAAGATTCTCATCAATTTCTATAACATTAATACTTCTTTCATACACTTCAAAGCCAATATTTAATTCTATTCTCCCTCTCGCAACATGCTGCGAAACAAATTCTCTTACTTTTTCTTCAAGTCCACTTAAAAGCTTATTCATTCTGCAATTTATGTCTAAAAATCTGTGGTTTAAAGATTTAATTTCCACAGTTATATAATAGCCTTTTTCCTTAATCTCACCTCTTCCATAACCGGTCATGCTTTTTATCATCATATCACCTTTTTCTTATTATAGTCAAATTCTCTCTGTATTAAACTAAAGCTCTATCTCACCTCTAAAGACTTCTTCCACACTTCCTGATAAATAAATACTATTGTCCTCCAGCCATTCTACTAAAAGTTTTCCAGCTTTAAAATGGACATTGACATTTCGCTCCGTCTTGCCTAAAACTGCTGAAGCTACTGCAGACGCACAGGCACCACTTCCACAAGCAAGAGTAAGCCCCACACCTCTTTCCCAAGTCCTTACAGAAATATTTTCTTTATCTTCTACTTTTACAAAATCTACATTTGTGCCTTGAGGGAAAAGGGAAGATTTTTCAATTTTAGGACCTAATTCTTTAATCATATTTTCATCTAAGGATTCTACAAAAACAATAGTATGAGGCACTCCTACCCTTAGAGAAGTTAATTTATAAACTTTCCCATCTATTTTTACTGGCTCATTTATAAATTTTTGCTTGTCACTTTTTATAGGTATTTTGCTAGCTTCAAAAATGGGATTGCTCATATAAACCTTTACACTTTCTACTTCCCCATTTTCTACAAAAACTTCTGGCATAATCACTCCCGCTAAGGTTTCCACTGCCATTTTCTCTTTTTTTACTATCCCTCTTTCATAAACATATTTTGCAAAACATCTAGAACCATTACCGCACATTTCTGCTTCGCTACCATCTGCATTAAAAATCCTCATCCTAATATCCGCAATTCCTGAAGGCTCAACAACTAAAAGACCATCCGCCCCTATACCAAAATGCCTATCACAAAGTTTAATAGCTAATTCACTATAATCTACATTTTCTAGAGCCTCAATTACTATAAAGTCATTTCCCAATCCATGCATTTTAGTAAATTTCACCTATATCACTCCATTTTCTAATCTTCAAGGATATTATAACACAAAAAAGGCTAATTTGGTTAGATATTTTAAGAAAATATGAGGAAAACAATCATAAAACGATCATAAGGCCAATAGCAGCCAAAACTCCCATAATTCCGCCAAAATAAAAAGGTGCAGTTACTCCCAATGTATCCCAAAGTACTCCCGCTATAAAAGAAGCCGGTAAAAGGCCAATGCCTGTAAAAGTAGCATGAAGCCCTATAACTGTACCTTTTAAATGAGGTGGAGAAATTTCCGCTACTAAAGCTTTTTCAACACCCTCAGTCAAAGCGATGTACAAACCATAAACAGAAAATAATATCCACATAGCACTTTTAAAGCCAAAAACAGCAAATCCTAAATACACTATTCCATAAAAGAAATAACCCATAATGAGAAGCTTTTTTCTCCCTATCTTATCAGATAATCTTCCCATTGGATATGAAAATATCATGTAAACAATATTATACACCAAGTACAAAAGTATAACATCCGAATCACTAAAGCCCACACTTTTTGCTCTCAAAAGTAAAAACTGATTAGAAGAATTACCTAAGGCAAAAATTAAAATAACTATTAAAAACATTTGAAGACGTCTATCAAGACTTTTCCAAGAAAATGAAAGTTTTTTTGAAAGTTCATGTTTTATTGTGCTTTCCTTAGCAAAAAACAGCACAATAACTCCTAAAAAAGCTGGTATTAGAGAATACATAAAAACTGCTTTATAATCTCCTTTATAAGAAGTCAAAAAATAATACGCTAAAGCAATTCCAATCGTTGCGCCTAAAGTATCCAATGCTCTATGAAGTCCATATGCTCTCCCAATGTTTTCTTTATCTACAGCTTCAGCAATCAAAGCATCTCTTGGAGCTGTTCGTATTCCTTTTCCAAACCTGTCAGCAGTTCTACCCCAAAAAACCCATCCCCATGAAGTAGCAAAATACAAAAACATTTTTCCTATAGTAGAAAAAGAATATCCAGCTATAGCTAAAGGTTTTCTTTTACCTACTTTATCAGATATGCACCCTGAAAAAACCTTAAGTATACTAGCTAGACTTTCTGCAAACCCTTCAATAATCCCTACTATTGCCGGGCTTGCCCCAAGTCGAGAAGTGAGAAAAAGTGGAATCAAAGGATATACCATTTCAGTAGATATATCTGTAAGAAGACTTGTCAACCCCAAAATAATTACATTTAACAATTAAAATGCCTCCCTTCACTCTTTATTATTTTCATAAACCAATGAAGCAAAATATTCAAAGTCTCGACTGGCTTTTTCTAATAATTCCTTAACCTCTTTTTTCATTTCACACTCAAACACATCTCTTTGGGCTACTTTTTCAAACCACTTATATAACTTATTCAACTCATCTTCATTTTCCTCTAATTCTGCAAAAGTAAAATTTTTTCTTGCTATCTCTTTTTCAATCTCTTTAAAAAACTCTTCACATTGTTCCTTTATTTCACTATATTCTTCCCTCCTTTGATGATTAAATTGTTCTATCACATCCTTCTCTATTTCTTCATCAAGGGCCACTACTTCAAAGGCTTTAAAATCTCCTCCAAAGCCTTTAATTTCATCCTTTAACTTTTCTATTTCTTTTACAAGCCTTTCCATGTAAGGCACAATACATACAGACTGTTGTAAATACAAAGCGCCAATTTTTTTTATTCTTCTCCATATAGTAACCCTAGCTGTTGACGAATCACTTGGGACCTTATACACAAAAAGTAACCACTTCAACTTTCCACCTCCTCTATCTTTCTTTCTCTTGCTTTTCAATTTTCTACTTATGGCAATTAAACTTTAATTCCTATTTTTACATCTTATCTTATTGTAACAAATGTTACAACTAAAATCAACACAATCAATTTTTCACTATTAAACCCTTCGATTTCATGGTATACTTTTTATATACAATAAAATCTGGAGGTTATAACTATGGCTTTGGACGGCATAACTTTACATGCAATAACAAAAGAATTAAAAGAAGAAATTATTGGTGGAAGAATTGATAAAATATATCAGCCTGAAAAAGAAGAATTAATCTTTATAATACGAAATAAAGGTAAAAACTATAAACTGCTATTGTCTGCTAATGCAAATTATCCAAGAATATATCTTACAGAAGAAAATAAAGAAAATCCTGCTGAGCCTCCAATGTTTTGCATGCTTTTGAGAAAATTTCTTCAAAACGGCAGGATAATAGATATAAAACAAGTAGAATTTGACAGAATAGTAAAAATCGATATAGAAACAAAAGATGAATTAGAAAATCAAACAATTAAAACTCTAATTATTGAAATAATGGGAAGACACAGCAATATCATATTAATTGACAAAGCTACTCAAACGATAATAGATAGCATAAAAAGAGTATATTCCGATATGAGTAAAGTAAGAGAAGTACTACCGGGAAGGCAATATGTCTGCCCACCACTGCAAGAAAAGTTAAATATAAATAATCTCTTTTTAGCCTCTTTCAAGGAAGTACTTAACAACTACAAATCAAAAAAAATTGAAAAAGCCTTAATAGATATTCTACAAGGATTTAGCCCCACTTTAGCAAGAGAAGTTGCTTTTAGATGTAATGTATCTGACAGATTTGTAGAATCAATAGAAGATGAGCAAATTGAAAATCTATATCAAAACATAAAAAAAATATATGAAGATGTTTTAAGCTTAAATTTAAAACCTTGCATTGCCTTTCAGGAAAATGAAGTAATTGACTTTTCTTGTATTGATTTGACTCAATATATTACAAAAACTTTTTTCCCTACAGTAAACCAAGCTGCTTGTAAATTTTTCAGTGAAAAAGCAAATATAGTAAATTTGCAAGCAAGGTCATCGGATTTAAGAAAAATCATCAACAACAATTTAGAAAAGCTTTATAACAAATTAGATAAACTTCAACAAGAATTAAACGAAGCAAAAAATGCTGACACTTTTAGACTTTACGGCGAACTTATAACAGCAAATATGCACCTTCTAAAAAAAGGAATGGAAAGCTTCAAAACCATGAACTATTACACTGGCGAAGAAATTGAAATACCCATTGACAAAAAATATTCCCCTTCAGAAAATGCCCAAAGATACTTTAAAAAATACAGCAAGTTAAAAAATGCCAATAAAATAATAGAAAAACAAATATCCGATACTCTTGAGGAAATAACTTATTTAGAAGGTCAACTAGTGAACTTGGAAAATTGTACATTACCATCAGAAATAGAGGAAATAAAAAATGAACTGTCTGAACAAGGGTATATACATAAGCAGCAAAAGAAAAAAATATCACGGCAAACTCTTTCTCAACCGTTACATGTAGTATCTTCAGACGGTTTCGACATATATATAGGGAAAAATAACACTCAAAACGATTATCTAACGTTAAAATTCGCAAATCCTAACGATATATGGCTTCACACAAAAGATATACCAGGGTCCCACGTCATAATAAAGACAAATAACAAATCTGTGCCTGAAATAACTCTTATTGAAGCTGCAAAATTAGCCGCCAAATATAGCAAAGCGAAAAATTCTTCAAATGTACCTGTTGATTATACCTTAAAAAAATACGTAAAAAAACCTTCTGGCGCAAAACCAGGTTTTGTAATATATACAAACCAAAAGACCCTTTATGTAAATCCAGAGTAAGATGCTTTTTAGGCATCTTATTTCTTATTTTAAAGGCACACTAAATATAGGAATATATTTTCTTCTATTTTCTTGTATAACGCTCTCATACAAAAAAATTGTATCTACTAAAATAGCCTCTTTCTCTTGTTTTTCAAAAAGATTCTTTACTTCTTCTATGTCAATGCTTAAACGTATGTCTCTGGCAATAGTAATGTGGGAAGTAAATTTTCTTTCATCTTTTGCAAATCCTATTTTATATAATTCTTTATCTATATTGTGATGCAATTTATTTAGAAATTCACTTTCTTCTGTTCCTATCCACAAAACTCTCATCTCCTTATCACCTTTAAAAAATCCTACTTCTGAAAGTCGTATGTAAAAAGGGCTGATGCCTTTTACTGCAACTTTTGCCGCTTCTTCTATTTTAGAAATAGCCTCTACTTCTATTTCTCCTAAGAATTTTAATGTGATGTGGAAATTATCTTTATAAGTCCATCTCCCTTTTACAGTATAATTTTTCAATGTTTCCTGAAATCTCACTATCTGCTCTATAGCTTTTTCGCCTATATCAATTCCAATAAAAGCTCTCATAATTATCCTCCTTGTTCACTTATTATTGTTATTATTTTCCTGGTAATAATTGTTTCTATTAATAAACTCCTCTTTTAAAATTCCCATTACATATTCATTTATGTACTTACTGTGCTTATATACTACTTTTCTCAATAGCCCTTCTTTTTTAAAACCACATTTTTCATAACTCTTTATTGCCCTTTCATTAAAATCATAAACCCTTAACTCTACTCGATGTAAATTTAATTCATTAAAAATAAAATCCAGTAGTAAATTTAAAGCTTCCGTACCATAGCCTTTATTTCTGTGTTTTTCTTCCCCAATCATTATCGCAATCTCACAGTTTCTATTTTTCCAGTCGACATTATTATATGAAACATTTCCTATATATTCACCTGTGCTCCTAAGTATTATAGCGAATTCTCCATTTTCTTTTGGATCTTTTTTTGTTTTCCACCTTTCTGCAACAGTTTCTACTGTAACAGGATATGGTATACCCGGCATCGTTAAATTTCTACTATCATCACTATTCCGAAACTCTACAAATTTTTCAAAATATTTGCTCTCAAATGGAACAAGTTCAATTCTATTACTTTTTAACATGACCAAAACCCTCCAAAGAAATTTTTAATTTATTATAGCACAAAAATCAGAAGAAAAGTGATCCTTTTTAAAAAGTTCAGTGTGCTTTTCACTAAGTTTATTTAACATTTCATAGGCTTGCATAACTGGTGTTAGTATATTATTGTAGACACTCTTGGATTAATTATTGCGATAACAATGACATTTTCGCTGGTTATTGACAAATTGCTTTTTAGCCTATTGACAAAAGTTTATGTTGATGTTATTATCTAATTAAATTGCTGAAGTGAATAATAAAATAAAAACTCTTATCGAGAGCAGGTGGAGGGACTGGCCCGATGAAACCCGGCAACCGGTGGCCGAAAGTTTTAAACATGCGGCTGCACGGTGCTAATTCCTGCAGAACGTTGAGTTCTGGCAGATAAGAGGATTTAAAAAACCTCTTCGTACTGTCAGAAGAGGATTTTTTATTTTTATTTTGGGAAAGGAGGCTTTTCTTTGATCTATATTAGAAATCTTACAAAAGTTTATCATTCAGCTTCAGGAAATGTTAGGGCTTTGGAAGACGTCAACCTCAACATAGAAAAAGGCGATATTTTTGGAATTATAGGTCTGAGCGGTGCTGGAAAGAGTACTCTCCTGCGCTGCATAAATATGCTTGAAAAGCCAACTTCCGGTTCAATTGAGATAGATGGTGTTGAAATGACTCGGCTTTCTCCCTCTGAATTAAAAGAAATGCGAAAAAAAATAGGCATGATATTCCAGCATTTTAATCTGTTATCATCCAGAACTGTCAGAGGCAATGTGGCTTTTCCTTTGGAGATTGCCGGGCTGGACAAAAGGACAATCGATAAAAAAGTAGAAAATCTTTTAGAGCTCGTGGGGCTTTCCGACAAGGCCGACAACTATCCTTCTCAGCTTTCAGGCGGTCAAAAACAGCGGGTAGGCATAGCACGAGCCCTGGCTAATGATCCGAAAGTTCTTCTTTGTGACGAACCTACTTCAGCGCTGGATCCAGAAACAACTCTTTCTATTTTAAATCTTTTAAAAGATATAAATAGGGAGCTGGGAATCACCATAGTTCTCATAACTCATGAAATGAATGTCATTAAACAAATTTGCAATAAAGTAGCAGTTATTGAAAAAAGTCGTGTGGTAGAACAGGGACCTCTTATTGAAGTATTTAAAAAACCTCAAACAGAAACCGCACGAAATTTTTTAAAATCTGTAACTTTATCAGAAATACCTAAGGAATTAAAAGATAGGATTGAAAACTTGTCCCACGAACACTTGGAAGGCAAAATTATTAAAATTGCCTTTTTCGGCGAAATTACAACAGAACCTGTCATATCAAGCATTATAAGAAAATTTGATGTTGACACCAATATTCTCTATGGAAACATTGACCACATCCAGGGTATGCCCTACGGTACTCTTATAATTGAGCTAAGAGGCAAAAACGGTGAAACAGACGCTGCTTTAAAATATCTAAAAGATTTGGGACTCGACGTGGAGGTGATTGAAAATGTCTGAAACTATAAACTTATTGCTGGTCGGAACGTGGCAAACTATATACATGGTAGTGGTATCAACGCTCATAGCAACAATTTTTGGTGTACCACTTGGTGTGCTGTTAATGGTAACTGACAAAGATCAGATACTGCATAACGAACCTTTAAACAAAATACTAGGTACTATTGTAAATATTTTCCGTTCTGTACCCTTTGTAATACTTTTAATTGTACTTATACCTTTCACCCGGTTGCTTGTAGGAAAGGCTATAGGAACCACTGCTGCTATTGTTCCACTTTCTGTAGCAGCTATCCCTTTTATGGGAAGGCTTACCGAAACAGCATTGAGAGAGGTAGACCGCGGTGTCATTGAAGCAGCCCAGTCTATGGGAGCTTCGCCTTTTCAAATTATAACTAAGGTGTTAATCCCTGAGGCTCTACCTTCCATAGCAGCAGGGGTTACTATAACTACTATAAATTTAGTAGGATATTCTGCAATGGCAGGTGTTATAGGAGGTGGTGGGCTAGGAGATTTAGCAGTAAGATATGGATATCAGCGATTTATGCTTGACATTATGCTTTATACCGTAGTAATTTTGGTAGCTATGGTACAACTAATTCAATTTCTAGGAGATATATTAGTAAAACATCTGTCAAGGAACCGGTAAATTATATTTAAAAAGGAGGAAATTAAAGTGAAAAAAATTTTAACCGTAGTTTTACTATTTAGTCTTATAACACTTTTTATCTCAGGATGTGGAGCAAAACAAACATCCCAATCCCAAACACAGGACACATCAAAGATAACCATCAAAGTAGGAGCTACTCCAGTGCCCCACGCCCAAATTTTAAACGTCGTAAAACCTATACTTGCGAAAGAGGGAATTAATTTAGAAATTGTAGAGTTTACAGATTATGTGCAACCTAATCTAAAACTTGCTGAAAAAGAATTAGATGCTAATTACTTTCAGCATATTCCTTATCTTGAAGATTTTTCAAAGGAACATAATCTCAATTTAACATACATTGCTAAAGTTCATATCGAACCTATGGGAATATACTCACAAAAAATTAAAAATCTCAGTGAATTAAAAGAAGGTGCTACTATTGCCATACCAAATGATGCTACCAATGGCGGAAGAGCTTTGCTACTGCTGCAATCAGCTGGAATAATAAAATTAAAACCAGATGCAGGTATTAAAGCAACAGTAAATGACATTGTCGAAAATCCTAAAAAAATTAAGATTTCCGAGTTGGAAGCAGCTACTCTGCCAAGAGTATTATCAGATGTAGACGCAGCAGTAATAAATACCAACTATGCGTTGGAAGCTGGACTTGTACCCACTAAGGATGCTCTCTTTATCGAATCAGCAAATTCCCCTTATGTCAATGTACTGGTAGTTCGCAAAGGTGATGAATCAAGGCCTGAACTTAAGAAGTTAGCCGAAGCCTTAAATTCTCCAGAAGTTAAAAAATTTATCGAGGACAATTATAAAGGTGCCGTAGTACCTGCTTTCTAAACAGGAGGCGATCTTATTGTCACAATCTCATAAAATTATTGGGGTTATCGCTGGTACTCCAGTAGATACTCAAATGGGAGTTGATTTTGTGAAAAAAAACGGGATTGAAGCATTGGGAATTTCCACGGCTTCAACCCCGGATGAACAAAACATCCTCCAATTTTTAAAACCTGATGTCCTCACACAAAAAGTAATCTCTATCATCGGGGATTTTAAAAAAGAAAACATAAAGAAGATAATGATTTACTGCAATTCTCTTTCAGCTGCAATAGACCTTGAACTCGTAAAACAAAAATACCCAGATACTAATATTGTAACACCTCTTCAAGTATACCATAGTGTAGCTTCAAAGTACAATCGGCTGGTAATTTGGGCTGCTAATAGTCAATCCTTAGAGGCCATAGAAAAGATATTTTATGAAAATAACCCGTTAGTTCAAATTATCGGAATAACTATGCTTCCTATAATAAGGGCAATTGAAAATTTTGAAATTCCAGAAGTTATCATCGAGAAATTTAGTCTCGCTGATTTAGTACCTAAAAATTTTAATGCAGATGGTATAGTACTAGGTTGCACCCACTTACCTTATTTGAAAGAAAAGCTTGCAGAAAAATTAAATATGCATATTATTGACCCTGCAGAAGAAATGCTACTTGAACTCCTTTAGTTAAACTAATTGCAGTTACTAATTCCACCACATAAAAAACAAAAACTAGAAAAGAGGTAGTCCATTTTAAAAACAGACTACCTCTTTTTAAATATGTATAAAATTTTACCGGCAGCGACCTACTCTTCCGCGAAAGCAGTACCATCGGCGCTGGAGGGCTTAACTTCCGTGTTCGGAATGGGAACGGGTGTTTCCCCTCCGCTATCGCCACCGGAAATCTAGACCTTCAAAACTGCACAAAGCCTTCTCGGTCAAGTCCTCGACTGATTAGTACCGGTCAGCTAAGAGTGTTTCCACTCTTACACCCCCGGCCTATCTACCTCGTGGTCTTCGAGGTGTCTTACCCCTTACGGGTGGGAAACCTAATCTTGAGGCGGGCTTCACGCTTAGATGCTTTCAGCGTTTATCCCCTCCGAACTTGGCTACCCAGCTGTGCACCTGGCGGTGCAACTGGTACACCATCGGTTCGTCCACCCCGGTCCTCTCGTACTAGGGGCAGTGCCTCTCAAGTTTCCTTCGCCCGCGACGGATAGGGACCGAACTGTCTCACGACGTTCTGAACCCAGCTCGCGTACCGCTTTAATGGGCGAACAGCCCAACCCTTGGGACCTACTTCAGCCCCAGGATGCGATGAGCCGACATCGAGGTGCCAAACCTCCCCGTCGATGTGGACTCTTGGGGGAGATCAGCCTGTTATCCCCGGGGTAGCTTTTATCCGTTGAGCGACGGCGTTCCCACTCACTGCCGCCGGATCACTAAGCCCGACTTTCGTCCCTGCTCGAGATGTCTCTCTCGCAGTCAGGCTACCTTCTGCCTTTGCACTCTCTCGCGCGATTCCCGTCCGCGCTGAGGTAACCTTTGGGCGCCTCCGTTACCCTTTAGGAGGCGACCGCCCCAGTCAAACTGCCCACCTGCCATTGTCCCTACGCCGGCTCCACGGCTATAGGTTA
>NC_015958.1:1480000-2272500 GCF_000147695.2 Thermoanaerobacter wiegelii Rt8.B1
CTCCAGGTGGAATTGTAAATGTTTTAAATCACAAAAAAGAATTCATAGGAAAAGGATACATAAATCTAAAATCCATGATAACTGTCAGATTATTGACCAGAGATATTAATGAAGAAATAGATGAAGAGTTTTTTCGAAGAAGAATTAAAAGAGCATGGGAATACAGAAAAAAAGTTATGGACAATTTAAACTCCTGCAGAGTTGTATTTGCAGAAGCAGATTTTTTACCCGCTTTAATCGTGGACAAATTTGGTGACTATCTTGTTTTGCAAACTCTTGCATTAGGCATAGACAAATATAAAAATACAATAGTAAAGCTCCTTGTTGAAATATTAAATCCCAAAGGCATTTATGAAAGAAATGATGTAAATGTAAGAGAATTAGAAGGGCTTCCACAGCAAAAAGGATATTTGTGCGGCAAGTTTGACACAATGCAACAATTTGAAGAAAATGGAATAAAATTTTGGGTAGACATTGAAAATGGCCAAAAGACTGGGTATTTTTTAGATCAAAAAGAAAACAGAAAAGCAATTCAAAATTACGTTAAAGATGCAGAAGTTCTAGACTGTTTCAGCCATACAGGCTCATTTACAGTACATGCCCTGCACTATGGTGCAAAAAGAGTTGAGACAGTCGACATCTCTGAGGAAGCCATTGAAATCGCAAAAAAGAATGTAGAACTCAATGGTTATCAAGAAAGATGTAATTTCGTATGTGACAACGCCTTTGACCTATTAAGAAGATATGACAAAGAAAGCAGAAAGTTTGATACTGTAATACTAGATCCCCCTGCCTTTACAAAAAGCAAAGAAACTGTAAAAGACGCATTAAGGGGATACAAGGAAATAAATTTAAGAGCATTAAAAATTCTAAGAGAAGGAGGCTTTCTCATCACCTGCTCTTGTTCACAGCACATAAAACCAGATATGTTTTTAGGTGTCATTAAAGAGGCAGCCAATGATGCTAAAAGAAATGTAAGACTTGTAGAACAACGTACTCAATCAAAAGACCATCCAATATTATTAGCCTCTGAAGAAACTCAATACTTAAAGTGCCTAATTCTACAAGTCTTATAAAAAAGAACACTTTCCCTATTTTTATCATATTGTGTAATAGTGAAAGTGTATAAATGAGGTGAAAAAATGGAGAGGCAACAATTAGGCTCCAGGCTTCTATACGAGGGTACCGTCGGATACGATGTCCTTCAGCTTCAAATGATTCTTCAAAGTTTAGGCTATGACCCTGGTCCAATAGACGGCATTTTTGGACCAAGGACCAAAAACGCTGTTATGAAATTTCAAAGGGACAATGGCCTTAAAGTTGACGGAATTGTAGGACCTGAAACAATGAGAGTTATAAATATGCTTATACCTTAAAATTTCCTGCTTCCCGGCTTTACAAGAGGAATGCCTTCTTTGCAAAGGGGACATTCCTCTCTTTCAAATGCTTCAACATACAAGCTTACCACAGACTTAAAAGGAACTTCAAAATTTACCTTTCCGTCACTTCTATCAACTATGCTTCCAACTCCTATTACATTACCTTTTAAAGAATTGACTAACTCTATAACTTCTTTTACGGAGCCCCCTGTTGTCACTACATCTTCTACTACAAGCACATTTTCTCCTTCTTTGATTTCAAATCCTCTTCTTAGCTTCATCATTCCTTCTTCTCTTTCTGCAAAAAGAGCTTTTGCTCCAACTTGACGAGCAACTTCATAGGCCAATATAATTCCTCCAATTGCAGGCCCTATTACAACATCTATTTCGTGGCCTTTAAATTTTAATGCCAATTCTTTACTAAAAATTTCGCTGTATTTAGGATATTGAAATATTTTCGCACACTGCAAATAGGTATTGCTGTGTTTTCCTGATGTCAATAAAAAATGTCCTTTGTTAATTACTCCTAACTTGCTAAAAATCTCTAAGACTTCTTCTTTTTCCATTTTCTCATCCCCTTTAATCAACCTTTAAAGAACCTATAATCTCATTTATGTCTTCTATATTGTTTAAAACCATATATTGTTTTATTCCCTCAATAACCTCAATTGTGCAATTGGGATTTACAAAATTACAAGTGCCAATTGCCACTGCCTTCGCCCCCGCAATCATAAATTCTAATGCATCTTTAAATGAACTTATACCGCCCATACCTATAACAGGAATTTTCACGGCTCTCGCTGCCTCATGCACCATCCTAAGGGCAATAGGCTTTATAGCAGGTCCAGACAAACCCGCAATCACGTTCTTAAAAACAGGGGTTCTTGTATCAATATTTATAGCCATTCCTGCAATTGTATTAATTAAAGATACAGCATCTGCTCCTCCATCTTCTGCTGCTTTAGCACAAACCCCAATATCCGTCACATTTGGTGTTAATTTTACAATAACAGTTTTTTGTGTAACTTTTTTTACTTCTTTTGTTATATTAAATATATCCTCAGGATTTATTCCAAAAGCCATACCACCTTTTTTTACATTTGGACAGGAGACATTTATTTCAATTCCATCAACACCATCTATATCAAGCTTCTTTGCCATGTAAGCAAATTCCTCAATGGTTTCTCCTGCAATATTTACTATTACAGCAACATCATAATCTCTTAAAAAAGGCAGCTCTTTCTCAATGAAAGCATCTACACCCGGATTTTGAAGCCCTACACTGTTTAGCATTCCACAAGGAGTTTCATAAACTCGTGGAGGTGGATTACCTTCTTTAGGTTTTATTGTAAGTCCTTTTACAACTATCGCTCCTAATTTATTTAAATCAATATATTCTCCGTACTCTCTTCCAAACCCAAAAGTACCTGAAGCTGTCATCACCGGATTTTTTAACTTAAGTCCCCCAACTTCAACTTGTAAATTCAAAATTCCACCTCCTCTGCCCAAAAGACGGGACCATCTTTGCACACTCTTTTGTACTCAAAACCACCATCTTTTTTCACTTTACAAGCGCATACAAGACAAGCTCCTATGCCACAAGCCATCCTTTCTTCTACAGATATTTGACAAGGAATGTTATTTTTCAAAGAAATCTCTTTAAGAGCTTTTAGCATAGGCTTTGGTCCACAGCCATATATTATGTCAATCTTATCAATTATATCCTCAATTCCTTGTGTCACCATTCCTTTTTTCCCAAAACTTCCGTCCTCTGTCGTGACAATAACTTTTCCTAAATTTTTAAACTCCTCCACAAGAAAAATTTCTCTTTTAAATCCCAACGCAATATACAAATTTTTTGCTTTGATTTTTTTAGCAAGGTATAGAAGGGGAGGAATGCCTATTCCCCCTCCTACTATTAACACATTTTTGTCCTCATATAGTTCAAAACCATGTCCGTGAGGACCTGTTACTTCAATTGTGTCTCCTTTTTTCATTTCGAATAAATTTTTAGTACCTTCCCCTTTAACCTGATATACAATTGTCATTGATTTGTCATCAGCAGAGCATACGCTTATAGGCCTTTTTAGAAAAGTCTTGCCTTTGCAGTCTACCATTACAAATTGGCCTGGAGAGGGTATTCCCCCCTTCCACTCAAATACCAATTTATAAATGCCACTGGCTATCTTTTCATTAGACAATATCCTGGTCTCCATTTTTCACCTCAACAAGCGATGTATTTTCTTTTAACAAGGCCATTGTTAATCATGCCTGTCATAAGAATTACTTCTGCTCTCGCCGCTTGTGCATACTCATATTCAGAATATACATCTTTCCAGTAAGGACTTTGATATGCATAGATAACGCTACGTGAAGAATTTATTATCGCGCCAAGTCCATTCTCATCAAAACAATCCATTATATCTTCAACAGTCCCCCCTTGTGCCCCATAGCCTGGCACTAGAAAGAAACAATTTGGCATTTCCTTTCTTAGCACTTTTGCCTCCTCTGGATATGTTGCCCCCACTACTGCACCTATAGAACTATAGCCATACTTCCCAACTGCTGACTTTGAAATTTTATTTATTATTTTAGCAACTCGTTGATATACGTATTCTCCTGTTGCAGTTTTTATATCCTGTATATCTTTAGAACCTTTATTTGAAGTCTTGACAAGTGCAAATATACCCTTATCGTATTTAATCGCATCTTCTACATAAGGCATTATAGTGTCTTCACCCATATAGGGATTTACAGTAATCGCATCAAACAACTGGTTTTGCAAATATGCTTTTGAATACATTTTTGCAACCTCTTGTATATCTCCTCTTTTAACATCCGCTATTACCATAAGCCCTAAATTTTTAGCGTATTCAGCAGTTTTGAAAAAAGCTTTAAATCCTTCTATCCCATAAACTTCATAAAAAGCAACTTGGATTTTGACCGCAGGCACAACATCGTAGACTGCATCTATTATACCTTTATTAAAAAGGTATAAAGCTTCAGATATGCCTTCAATATTTTCTCCTTTTCTCTTAAAAGCAACGTCTTTTATAAATTGTGGAGTTTTTTCAATTCTGGGGTCAAGCCCCACTACAACAGGGCTTTTCTTAGCTTTTATACTCTCAATTAAATTATCAATAAACATCTACACCATCCTCTTATTGAAAATTTATTCATTTTATCGCATAAATATTCCTTTATTAATTATACCTCAATTTTTTCAATTTTTCTATCCCTTGCATATTTTATTTGACCTTCAACTATTGTGTATTCCACAACTCCTTTTAGCTTCATACCATGGAAAGGTGTGTTTTTTCCTTTTGATTTAAATTTATCTTTGTCAACTACATACTCTTCATAAGGGTCTACAATCACAATATCCGCTGTCTTGCCAACCTTTATTCCACTGGATATACCCAATATATTTGCAGGATTTATGCTCATGTAATTGACTAACTCCTTTATGGTTATTTTACCTGTCTGTACAAGGAAAGTATTTATCACGGAAAAGGCTGTTTCTAAGCCTGATATTCCAAAAGCAGCCATGTCGTAAGGCACTTTTTTGTCATCCTTAGTGTGAGGGGCATGGTCTGTCGCGATTGCATCTATTGTGCCATCTTTCAATCCTTCTATTAATGCTTCTATATCCTCTCTTGTCCTTAAGGGTGGATAAGCTTTTGTGTTTGTATCGTAATTGTAGACTGCTTCATCTGTCAAGGTAAGATTGTGAGGAGTCACTTCAGCAGTTATTTTCACTCCCTTTTCTTTCGCTTCTCTTATAAGTTCGACACTTCCCTTTGTTGAGATATGTGCGATGTGAATCCTTACACCGGTTGACTTTGCAAGTATAATATTTCTTGCAAGCATGACTTCTTCTGCTTCTCTTGGTATGCCTTTTAATCCTATCATTGTGGAAATTACTCCGCTATTCATTACACCTTCGCCACTTAATGTTTTGTCTTCACAGTGAGTTATCATGAGTAAGTCATACATTTTTCCATATGTCATTATCCTCTTCATAAGCCCTGCACTCATTATTGGAAAACCGTCATCAGATAAGGCAACAGCCCCTGCTTTTTTAAGTTTTGCCATCTCGGTTATCTCTTCACCTTTCATTCCCTTTGTCATAGCTCCTATAGGTAGTACTTTTACAACTCCTTCTCTTTGCGCAATGCTTTTTACATATTCTACTACTATTTCATTGTCTATAGTAGGATTTGTATTTGGCATGCAGGCAACAGTAGTGTAACCTCCTGCTGCTGCAGCCTCTGTACCTGTTTTAATAGTCTCTTTCTCTTCAAATCCCGGCTGCCTTAAATGTGTGTGCATATCCACAAAACCTGGGAGTACATATTTGCCTGCCGCATCAATTACTACTGCATCCGAAATTTCTATATTTTTATCTATCGCCTTTATTATTCCATAGTTTATTAATATATCCGCTTTAACTTCACTTCCAAACCCATCTATTACAGTACCGTTTTTTATAATCATCCTCATTTTAATTTCTCCTTTCACAAAGTATTTTTAAAAGTGCCATCCTGACAGCGACACCATTCGTTACCTGTTCTTCTATGACAGAATACTCAGCATTTGCTGCTTCTGAAGTAACTTCAATATTTCTGTTTATAGGTCCTGGATGCATCAATATCGCATCGGCTTTTGCAAGTTTCATTCTCTCTTTATTTATCCCAAAATATTCTCTGTATTCGTCAATTGATGGGAATAGTCCACTTTTTTGCCTTTCCAATTGAATTCTTAGTCCCATCACTACATCCGCATCCTTTATAGCTTCTTCTACATTGTAGTAAGCTTTAACTCCCATCTTTTCTATTTGTGGTGGCATCAAGGTGGAAGGGCCTGCAACTCTCACTTCCGCCCCCATCTTTTTAAGTCCCCATATATTTGACCGTGCAACTCTGCTGTGCATAATGTCTCCTATTATCGCCACTTTTAATCCTTCAAAGCTTTTTTTCTTTTCTCTGATTGTCATCATGTCCAACAAGGCTTGGGTGGGATGTTCATTTATACCATCTCCTGCGTTTATGATAGAGGCATCTGTGTATTTTGCCATAAGATGCGGCGCTCCACTCATGTTGTGCCTTGTTATTATCACATCCGCCTTCATCATCTCAACAGTCCTTATGGTGTCTATTAAAGACTCCCCTTTAGCAACACTGCTGGTTGCCACTTCTATATTTCCGTAATGAGCGCCTAAATACTTTGCTGCCATCTCAAAAGATAGTCTTGTCCTCGTGCTAGGTTCGAAAAAAATCGTCACAACTGTCTTTCCCTTTAGTATCTGTGAATATTTTTCTCCATTTAGAATTTTTTTCATCTCCTTTGCAATGTCTAAAAGTTCAAGTATTTCTTCTTTCGATAAATCCTTAATGCCTAATAGGTCTTTTCTATCCACATTACCTTCCTCCTTTTGAAAAAAGAGTAGTCACCACATCACGATAATGTGAAATGGTACTACTCTTTTTGTATAAAATATTATCTTCTGTTAAAATTAGGGTTTTAAATTTTGGCATAAAAAATCCTCCCTTTTTAGAGTTTAATACTCCGGGAGAATATCTATCATTCTCCCTTTTTAGCCTCGCTGGGCTAAATTAAAGGTGCTACTTTTCAGTTATTACCACTCTGTTGACTTTGTCTACTTCCTCCAACATCACATTTACTATTTCATTTTTTGATGTTGGAACATTTTTACCCACATAATCTGGCTTTATAGGCAATTCCCTGTGCCCTCTGTCTATTAATTCTGCCAGCTGTATCGCTTTAGGTCTTCCTAAGTCGATAATTGCATCCATAGCAGCCCTTATAGTCCTTCCTGTGTATATCACGTCATCCACTAACACCACTATTTTACCTACCACATCCACACCTATATCTTTTTTCTTGACTACAGGCTGTTCAAGGTCTGTGGTAAGGTCATCACGGTATAGGGTGATATCCAATGACCCTACTGGAGGCTTTTTTCCTTCAATTCGCGATATATACCTTGCTATTCTTTCTGCTAAAGGCACTCCTCTTGTCTTAATGCCTACCAAAACCACATCTTCAATGCCTTTATTCCTTTCCACAATCTCATGGGCTATTCTTATCAAGGCTCTGTCTATGGCTTTTTCATCCATTATCTCTGCTTTTATCTTCAACTTCCTAACCTCCACAAAAAAGCTTCTTGCACTGGCAAGAAGCTTTTTATGCTACATATAATTATGCCAACCTTGCCAGCCTCACAGGACTGCTTAAAAGACTTCGTTTTCTATATATTATCACATTCTTTTCAACTTGTCTATAGGGAATATTTAAAAAAATAAAAATTGTGCTAAGATGTTAGTATTGACACCAATATTAAAAGAAGGATGTGACAAAATGGAAGTAGGAAAAGTACCTGTAGAAATACTCAAAAGAAGTGTTTTCCCTTATCTTGGCGTTAAAAGAAAAGAAGTTTTAGTCCACTCCCAATTAGGAGAAGACAGTAGCATAATCGATTTCGGCGAATACGTGGCGGTCCTTTCAACAGATCCCATAACAGCAGCAGACAAATTAAGTGGCTTTTTATCTGTCATAATATCCTGTAATGACTTGGCTTCTTGTGGTGCAAAGCCAATTGGAATATTATCAACTATAGTGCTTCCTGAAGGTACTGAAGAAGCTATTTTACATGGCATCATGAAAGAAATAGATAGAGCAGCAAAAAAATTAGGCATTGAAGTTTTAGGAGGCCACACAGAAATAACCTCTACAGTAAACAAGCCTATTATAAGCACAACAGCAATTGGCATGGCTAAAAAAGGTGAGTACATAACCACAAAAGGCGCAAAAATAGGCGATGATGTCATAGTTACAAAAGCTTTAGGCCTTGAAGGCACAGCAATTTTAACAACTGACTATGAAGATTTGCTGCTAAAGCGCTACGATAAAGATTTTATCTTAAAAGCACAAAGTTTTATAAACGAAATAAGTGTCATAGAAGAAGGACTTACTGCAACACAAAATGGTGCAAATGCAATGCACGATATAACAGAAGGAGGAATATTAGGAGCAGCTTATGAAATTGCAGAAGCCTCTGGCCTTGGCATTAAAATATATGAAGAAAAATTGCCAATACGCCCTGAGACAAAAGAAATTTGCCGTTTTTTTGGCATAAACCCTTTAAAGCTCATATCCAGCGGTTCAATGATAATTACTGCCAGTGATGGAGATAAAATAGTCAAATCTCTATCCGAAAAAGGAATACAAGCTACAATAATAGGTAAAATTATAAAAGAAGGAAAATATTTAATAACATCAAAAGGAAAAGAAGAAATAATTCCACCAGAGCGAGATGAAATATACTTAGTAAATAAAGAGAGGATTCTTTTATAATTCTATCTCAGGGTGTAAACAAACTTTTTATGATATGTTGGCATTTTGCATAAGTGAAGCGACTTGACAGCCCGGCACTCAACCGAAAATGTTAAAAAAGGAGAATAAGAGAAAGGACCAGCCCGTTCAGTTGAGTGCCAGGAAACTTAGCGAGACCGAGGAGCGAAAGTGGGGCCAAAGCCAAGGAGGGCGGAGGCGGGCACCTGAGACAAGGAGGTCGAATGTGCCCGGAACCCCGCTTGAGCCTGAGGTCGAGCGCTAGTTTAGTCGGCGATGTCACCTGGAGCGAACGATGCAAAATGCCAACAAAAAATTAGAATTTTATCAATAAAGCGAGATAGGATTTCCTTGTAATCCTATCTCTATTTGTTTCTCAAAATTTCAATCAACCTCACAAAATACTCAGGAAGTGGAGCTTCAAATTCCATATACACTCCTTTTGTAGGATGCATAAATCCTAAAACATGTGAATGCAATGCCTGCCCTTCCAACTTAAACTTTTGCTTTTTAAAGCCATATACTGGGTCCCCTACAACAGGATGACCAATATAAGCCATATGCACTCTTATCTGATGAGTCCTACCTGTCTTTATAACCGCCTCTACTAATGTATTTTCTTTAAACCGCTCCAAAACTTTGTACAATGTAAGAGCATATCTTCCATCCTCTATTACAGCCATCTTTTTTCTGTCAACAGGGTGCCTTCCTATAAGAGCCTCAATTTTCCCCTCTTCATGTTTTATAACTCCCTCTACAATAGCAACATATTTTTTAAAAACACTTCTCTCTTTTATTTGATTAGAAAGACTTATATGCGCCTTATCATTTTTAGCAACAACCATCACACCAGAGGTATCCTTATCAAGCCTGTGAACTATACCCGGCCTTAAAATGCCGTTAATTCCCGATAAATTTTTGCAGTGGTAAAGAAGTGCATTAACAAGTGTACCGCTGTAATTACCCGGCGCCGGATGCACTACCATTCCCTGGGGCTTATTTATCACAATTATATCATCGTCTTCATAAAGAATATCCAAAGGTATATTTTCTGGCAGTACATCAATTTTCTCTGCCTCTGGGATATTTACAACAACCTCATCATTCTCTTTTACCTTATAACTGGGCTTTACCGTTTTACCATTTACAAAAACAAGCTCATCCACAATCAATTTTTTAATATAAGACCTTGTGTAATCTAACTCTGCCGCAAGAAAAACGTCTATTCTCTTTCCCTCATCCTCTTTTTCTCCTTGCAAAACTATCTTATCTACTACGTTCATCCCATCACGCCTTCTCCATAAAAATCATAAGATATCCTAATATAATAGCTCCTATAACTATAAAAGAATCTGCAACATTAAAAACCGCAGGGAAAAATTTAAAGTCAATAAAATCCACAACATACCCCAGCCTCACTCTGTCAATTAGGTTTCCAATAGCACCACCTAAAATCATAGCAAGTGTATAATTATACACACTATTTTCCGGCAATTTAATCATAGAATAAATCAACACAGCTCCTACAATTACTGTTATCACTATAAAAAAAAGAGTCTTATTCTGCAGCATCCCAAATGCCGCACCTTTATTTTCTACATAAGTAAGATGAAGAAAATTCTTTATAACCGGATAGCTCCATATAGGCATAAGATATTTTACTGCAAGGTATTTTGTCACTTGGTCAAGCAAAACTACAAACGCTACAATAATTATCTCCAAAGTCAATTCCTCCTATGTATTCATTTGTTTTTGTAACCATATTGCTGTACGAATATATTATACAAAATAAAACATTTTAAAGCTATAGGTTTAAAATATAGTGCTCATAAGATATAATGAAATTATGGAGGAATATATACAAAATTGCATTAATTCCTCTGCAGAAATTTAATATAAATTCAGGAGTGATAATTATGGAATTCCCAATAAAACATAATATTTACACATATTCCGATTATCTTAAATTGGAAGATGGTGAAAGAGTAGAATTAATTGAGGGTAACTTTGTCGCTATGTCACCTTCACCTTCAAGAATTCATCAAAAAATAATTACAGAAGTTTCAAGGGTTATAGGGAATTTTATTAAAGAAAAAAATTTAGAATGTGAAGTTTATGTGGCACCCTTTGACGTAAGATTAATAGACAAAGATGAAACTGAAGAAAATTGTAAAAATGTTGTTCAACCTGATATTTCCGTGATATGTGATAAAAGTAAATTAGACGATAAAGGCTTAAAAGGTGCACCCGACTTTATAATCGAAGTCGTTTCACCCTCAAATGTTTCTATTGATTACGTTAAAAAACTCTATTTATATGAAAAATTTAAAGTGAAGGAATACTGGATAGTAAATCCTGTTTCAAAAAATATATTTGTCTACAAATTGGATGAAAAGGGTCAATATTCAGAACCCGAAAAATATACAATAGAAGATACTATAAAAGTTAATATTTTTAAAAAATTAGAGATAAATATCGCAAAACTTATTAAATAGCTTTGAAAGGTTTTTCCTTTAGAACTTGAGAAGTATACATAAAGTTTTTACGGTATTCTTAACCTTCCATCTCATTTAAAATTTCAGCCACATCCAAAAAATTACTATCCTCCACATAAATCTTTTGAAATTGCTTTAACGCCTTTTCTTTTTGCCCCAGTTTCCTATAAACTGTACCCAACAAATCCAGCTCACTTTCAATTATACCTCCTCTAAATTACGGATCCAGTTAAAAAATATCTTCTATCGCTTTAAAAATTTCCTATACATCGGCATTACTTCTTCCAATTTTAAATGAATTATTGCTGTATTTCTCTTCTTATCCTCTTTATAATTGCATTAGGTCTTTTTGAAAATTCTTCTATAGGTATTTTATCTCGTAAAATATCATCTTTATAAATATAATAATAACCCTCATTTATAAATATCGTTAAATTCCCTATTTTAAAGCCTGTTATTTTTGTATTTTCGTCAATCATTTTACTATTAATATTGACTTTTAAAAATTCTTCTTGATGCTCATACAACCTCTTAAGTTCCAAATAAAGTCTATAGTCTTCTTTTGTTTTTATACAAAGTTCTGATACGTTTTTTGCATTCTTAAGAAGAAACAAATTAGTATATATACGATTTGTAACTCCAAAAGGACCACAAGTAATAGGTATTTCAAGCTTTTTCCATTTTTCTATTTCAAATTTTACATATAACTCATCAGAATCCTTTGGTATTTCTTTTATATCTTTCCTTTTTACTATTTCAAAACCTTTTATCCTACCATAATAGTGTATCCCCGCTTCTTTATCAAATTTTTTGATTGACTGGTATATCGCAACATATTTAAACTTGATACCGCTAGACTTAATATTTTTATAAGGTATATGATAAAAATTATATTTGAGATTTATCTCAAGCTGTTCTTTACTTGACAACGGAGCAACAAGTACTTCTTTATCATCAAACTTTACTTGATCAAGGTATTCATATGTACCACCTTGGAAAACTGAATCTTCAAAAGCTGATTCGAAAGAGTTATTTATAAGGTCATCTATGAGTTTCTCAACAAGCTTAGTAGAACCAGGTAAAAATGGCAGTCCTCCCACATTAACTTTTTCAATACTTTTATAAAAATGATGTTCTTTATATTTTTCTTCGTCAGAATATGGAAACAATATAAAAGCCCCGAAAACCATTTTCTCAAAATTTTTATTATTTTTATTTTCATACACAATGGCATCACGGTATCTATGCATAGTGTTTATATCCTCTTCTTCTGGACCTGGAGAACGATATTTATTATAATAATCTGTATCAACAACTGCAGGATTTATTTTGTATTTTGCATCAAGTACATATTTAAATATAGTATTTGATCCAACTTTACTCAACGATAATATACTATCAGGCATTTGAGGTGTAGTTGGGATATTATCATATCTAAATTTCTTATTGTACACTAGGGAATATATCTCCCCATTTTTTGGATTTTGATATTCAACACGAGTCTCCTCGCCTTTTGTCAAAGTAACAGTAAGTCCTCGATTATTAAATTTAATAATACCTTGCTTTACAAGACTATATTTTTCTCTCAATATTGAATTAAGTTTGATAAAACACCAATATTCATATAATATAGCCAAATCTTTCATAGATATTTTAAAAATGTATTCCCTTATCATAAGTCCCTTTAAAAGCATAATATAATATTTATAAACATCCTTGTATCCTGGCGCCATATTAAGCACAAGGGAAAGTGAATTCATAGTATATATATCTCCAACATCTTTCAAAAAACTGTAATTTAAATGCCTTCCAAGCTTATATATCATCGCTTCAATGCTTTTTTTAATATTTTCATCAACAATACTTGATTCTTTTTCATAATTTTTCTTAACTAAATTAAGCTTTTTTATTATAGATTTTATAATGTATTTTACCAATCTGTTTTCATATGTATCATAGGTAATAGAACTCTTTACAGAGAAAACTTTGTCAACTATTATTTCCCCATTAATGTTCTTCACATATTGAGGATGCTTGTTAATCCATTTTATTCCCTCTCTGTCAACCCTTTTTGCAGTATAATATTTGAGTATTTCCCTATCTTTTTTTAATACATGATGGGGCATATTTAGCACAATCATGATCGATTTATTTAACTTATCAAACACTTGATTTATAATCGCAAAAAATTCAGTGAGGCTGTTTCCTACCTTGTTTTTAGTCATGCTATAAAAGTATGTCCTTTTATAAAAATCAAATGTAAGATTGTATAATTCATTGTTAATATCTTGTAAAAGAGCATAATAATCCTTTTGATAGTCAATTTTAGAAGGAAAAACCTCAATAGTTACCTTTAGATATTCTCGATTATTCACTAGCATAATAAGCTCTGAATATCCAATATCATTTTTAAAATTAATAATACCTGATAATACTCTTTTGGAAGCACCTACAAAACGTACTTTGTTTCTGATATTTATATTCTCATGCCAAAATAATACATCATCATCTGTTTTTTTCTCAATCACAATTTCATAATTCTGTTGTTCATAAAAAAGAGGATAACTATCCCCCGTATATGGCACCATTTTATTCTCTATTGGAGAATAAATTTCTGCAGTATATTCTGTACACGAGATATATATTTTTGCCTTTATGTTTTTATTAATATCTAAAGCACCAACATTAGGATGATAGGGATTGCTTTTTATTGAAAAATCAAATTTCGGAGTAGATATATAAAGCAGGTCAACATCAGAGCCAGTATGACGTAAATCCATCTTCTTCATATCTCCTTACCATATAAATAATTTTTTCTGCTGACCTTGGATATACACAATTATCCATATCTTTAAGCATCTTATCACTAACATCCATATCCTCATATTCATACTTGGCTTCATAATTGCCAGAACATATTTTAAATAATTCGATAAGTATTTTCTTTATACTGATACTGCTTCCGTGTATCCTGGGCAAAATCTTTTGCAATATTTCTAAATCCAACGCTTCATCAAAATCCATTAAACCATTTAACTCATTGTATATCATATAAAAACTTATTTCATCTCTCACCCTATAACCAAAATGCAAATTTCCTTCTCTTAGAACATCATTAATTTTTTTTAAAACCAAAATCACATCATCAATAATTTCCCTATAATCAAGACAATCATTTAATGTTAGAAATTCACTCTTCAAAAAACTATTGTTTAATACTTTTTCAGTAATTTCTTCGATATCTCCAACAAAATAATCGAGGTTTACATCAGAAAACTCAATAACATTTGCTCTATCAAGCACTTTTTTGCTAAAGGGAAACGTAGTCTCATCCATATTAACAGTGCCAATGAAATATAAATTTTCAGGTATGTACAAATTGCCATATTCATGGAAAGAATCCTCATCTAACAGTTCTTTGTTCAAAAGGGGATCTGTAACAATTCTATCGCCATCCTTTTTTCGTGACTCTATAATTGAAAGAATATCGCTGAAATAATACTCTACACGTGCAAGGTTCATTTCATCCAATACAAAAAAGTAAGGTTTATTTATATCGTTTATAGCCCTTTTTATAAAATTTGTTAAAACTCCAGGATGAAATTTATTATGCATATCTTTGTAACCTAATAATTCCGTAGAATCTGACCAGTCAGGTCTTACAGGTACCAACATAAATCGTCCATTCTTGGTATTGCAACCTATAGCCTCCGCAAAAAGTCTTGCAAGTTTGCTTTTCCCTGTACCTGAAATACCAGCAAGAATTAAAAATGGCTTTGACTTCAAAGATAAATAAAAATTTTCTATTAACTTATCATTGTAGCTAAACCCCTGATTTTTTATGTAACTTTTTATGTAATCAAGTTCATCTTTGACATTATAACTAGTATCGTTGTCAGGTATATAATCTTCCTCATTTTCATATATTTGATCCTTATCTTCACCGCTTAAAACAGAAACGTTTTTATAAATATTTATCAAATCATGAAGGTCATTTTTTAATGTTTCATCATCTGGTAAATCATCATTCTCATATTTTTTATAAAATATTGTCCCTTTTTCATAAAATTCATTGCCAATTGGTAAATTATTATCTGTATTCCATCCCTTTGCCTCTATTTTACTCCTTATTTTTGAAGCAAGAGATAACATTTTTTCAATGGCCCCAAATTTGCCATATTTATCTTTTAACTTAGTATAGCCTTGATTCAAAGTTAAATATAGCCTTTTCATATCAGAAGAAAATAGATAAACAATATATACCCCTTCCATTGTAGTTTGTGTAATATTTTTGTCCATAATAGCAACCCAAGGAATTTCTGCCCAGTTACCTTGACCATTAGAGCCTTTAATAAAATATTCATCACCTATAAAATCAAATTTTTGTATCTCCTGAGGTATTTCTTTTCGTAATATATCTCCTATTCTATTTCCTTTAAACGGCTGTGAGGTTCTAGCTTTTATATAATTATCCATAACCTCTTTAAAAAGAGTCTTTAGTGACATTTTTATCTTACCTTTCTCAAAAATATAAATTTCTCTAGTTATTATTCAAAATATCCCATTTTTATTTAATTAAACACTTTATATATTTCGACATGTATTTTAAAAATTCCTTCTTAAGCCTTTTTTAACTTCTTTTCCCTACATTATTTTTTTGAATACTTCTATTTACAATATCTTTAAATCTTTCATAGCTATTGACCCAATCAAAAACTACATCACTGGATACGGTGGCAAAATGTTTACGGGCACATTCAATTTTGGCTTTTTCCACATCGGTTAAATTAATTCTTTCTTTTTCAAATTTTGATTCCACAATAAAATACAACTTTGCCTTATGATCATCAACTTTATGTATTATTGCCCAGTCAGGAGTATAATTTCCATAAGGGGTTTCAATGACAAGTCCTCCCTTTTTCAATTTTGTAAAGAGAAGAACATCAGGATCTTCATCAAGGCTTCTTGCAAATTCATACTCCCCATGACTATCTACACGGATATCTGGAGAGCTTTTCGGTATTCTTCTTTTGTTTTATATGCTTTTTTAGCACTTTCATTTAGCATCCATTGTTCAATTTCATCCACAGCAAAAATATTCTTCTCTTCAAACACAACCCCTTCTAAAACTTCATATTCTATATTTTTAGCCTGGAATTCATTCAATTTATTTTGAAGAATCTTAATTACTTCATCCAAAATCTCCTGTTTTTGCAATAAAATTTTATTTTCTAAAGCTGAATAAATTCTGATTAAAGCTTTCCTTGGTAAGAAAGTTTGATGCATGAGATAATTTATTATTTCAAAATCACTTTTATTATTTTCTATTTCTTCTATTCCAAGATTAATTGTAAATTTAGCAGGATCATGTATTTGCAACTCATTTGATTTTTTGAAATCTATACATCCTGTTGCTATTTCATATTGACGATAAATAAATTTATTAGTTAGATGTTTATTGATTTCTTCTATACTTTGTTTAATAAATTCCTCTTTATCAATGTTTACATGGTAAATTGTTCTTTTGTTTATTCGTTCACGTAATTCTGCTAAAAGCTTTTGAAATTCTTTTTCCGTTACAAAACTGTGATATCCATTTTCCACAGGTTCTTCATCACCATTTTTAATCTCAATTCGCTTACTTCCTTTTGCTTTCATATTTTCTATAAATTTCTCTTTAATAGCTTCTTGATATTGTTGTAAACTTGAATTTGTAAATTCATGATATATTATCTCTGCTGCATCTTTCGTTAGTTGGTTAGTTTTAGCATTAATAATTCCAGTATTAATAAGTTCAGTCCTAAAAGCTTCCACTGTATCTGCTACAAGAAATTCCTCTGGCATCCCCGGCATCTGCCAAGGTTTGGTAAATAACTTCAAAAGTAACTTCTTCCTGATCTAATCCTTCCTCCAATCTAAAATCTTTTTGCAAGGCTTCAGCGAAGTGATCGTAATAGTCATTGGCAATTACAGTCAAAACATTTATTTCACTGTCAAAACATCGGTTTCCATAAATATCCACCGGCAGTCGCAAGTCTCGTCCTATTTCCTGCTATATGTCTAAGCTGTAAGTCGGAAGAAGAACTGCAGAACAAATAATAGACGAAATCGGCACGAATATGGAACAGTTCCCCTCTGCTGCCCATTTGTATTCTTGGGCAGGGCTGTGTCCAGGTCATAATGAAAGTGCTGGTAAACAAAAGTCTGCCAGAACTCGAAAAGGTAACCAAAAATTGCGAAGCTCTCTTATTGAAGCCGCCAGGGCTGCCTCAAGGGCAAAAGATACTTATCTCTCAAGTCAGTACCACCGCATCGCTGCTCGAAGAGGAGCAAACCGAGCAGCAGTTGCAGTGGCACATAGCATTTTAATTATAGTTTATCATATTCTCAAACGAAAGCAACCATATATTGAATTAGGTCCTACTTATTATGAAGAGAAAAAGCGTAATATGATTATTCGTCAATCTTTAAAAAAGCTAGAGTCTTTAGGTCTTAAGGTCACGGTCGAATCTGCAGCGTCTTGACTTTTAATTTAACTTTATTAACCATTCATTTATCCCATATTTTTACATCAGTATGGGTTTAGTTCTTTGTTGCCTTTTTGAGAGACACTATTTTCAGGATAGGTAGGCTAAAAACTCATTTCGCCTTTGCCATACATCACAAAGCATCTCCGTACTATTTTCAGGATAGGTAGGCTAAAAACACTGCTATGATGTAATGGTGTAAAAGTCAATATATTTTTGTACAAAAAATGTACTAAGATGCATTCGAAGAACTGTTAAAATATTCAACTTTTGACTTTAATCTATATGAAGGCCCTTTTATTGATATAACATGCGAATGATGAAGTAATCTATCCAATATTGCATTGGCTAATGTTGCTGATCCAAATACTTCTGCCCAATTAGAAAAGGGCATATTAGTTGTAATAATAGTACTATGCTTTTCATACCTTTTAGATATTAGCTGAAAAAATATATTTGAAGCATCTGTGTCTATTGGTAAATACCCTACTTCGTCTATTATTAACACTTTATACTTTGAAAAATGTTTTAATCGGATCTCTAAACGGTTTTCTGCTAATGCCTTTTTTAATTGAGACATTAATTCTTGAAAATGAATAAAATATGTAGAATATAATGCCCCCATTTGTCAAGACAATTTTTTTAAAAATCTAAGTTAGATTTTTGCACCTCCTTTATTTTGATAATTTTATATAAAATGTAAGTTAGATACACAAAGTGAAGTTATTTGTGTGTTTAGATTTATCACAATTAGTGCATACCATTTTAGATATTTGGACAGCTATGTCAAACATCAACATCTTAGTGATCTACAAGTTGTATATTACTGATGCATCAAGGCATGGAATGAAAAGTTCACCACAGGGAACATGTGATAAATGCCACAGATTTAGCCAGCTTGCACAAGAGTATTAGGTTTTCCGTAGTAATATTCAGCAGGTGTTCTATTCCCTAATGACTGGTGTGGTCTCTTATTGTTGTAATATTCAATATACTCTTGTGTTATTTTTCTTAGCTGATGCCCAGTTTCACAATCTTCCAAGTACAGCTTCTCCCATTTGTAGCTCCTAAAAAATCGTTCTATACGTTGATTGTCTAATGCTCTGCCAAAACTCACCATAGATATTTTGATATTATTTTCTTTCAGCAAATTTATATAATCATCACAGGTAAACTGTGAGCCTTGATCACTGTTCATGATTTCTGGAGCTCCATGCTGCTTTATGGCTTTCTTTATTGTATCAATAACAAATGTATGTTCAAGTGTATTAGACAGCCCATATCCTACAATATACCTAGATTACCAGTCTATTATGGCTACCATGTACATAAAGCCTCGTTTCATCCGACAATATGTTATATCTATTGACCATACTTGATTAGGATGATCAATGTTTAACCCTTTTAATAAGTATGGATAGAAATATTTGCTATGCAGTCTCTTACTAAGATTTGGCCCAGGGTAGAATCCGTGTATGCCCATTTCCCGCATATAGCGGCGAGTTCTTTTACGGTTGATAAGAATTCCATAATCCCTCCTTAGTATAGTTGTCATTCTGCGATAGCCATATTCGGGATGGGCTGTATAAACCTCATCAATTATGCGCTTAATCATGTATTCTTCATCGCTTGTTGGAACAGACTTGTAATAAAGGCTTGTACGATTAATGCCTAAGAGCTCAGCCTGTCTGCTGATACTAAGCTTTTTATCACCCCTATCAATCATTTTCATGCGTTCCTCACGAGATTTAGAATTGGCCAGATTTTTTTTTAAGCCAGGCATTCTCATAAGAGAGCTGCCCTATTTGTTTTAATAATTCCTCCTTCTCCTTTTCATATGATCTTTTGACCTTTTCTAACTCGTCGGTTTCTTTGCTAAATACCTTTGCTGCATTATTGATAAATTCTGCTTTCCAGCGACTAATCATATTCGGATGTATTTCATATTCAGCAGCGATTTCATTAAGCGTTTTTTCTTCTCGTAATGCCTCTAATACAATTTTGGCTTTTTGTTCTGGTGTAAAATTTCTTCTCTTATTCATAACTATATTCTAACTTATTTTTGCCTTTTTGTCTGTCTAGTTTTCTGGTATCATTATACATATAGAGCATCTAACACTTTTTTCTCCTGATTTAATCAGGTTTAAGTACATATCTATATTATTTTTTATGTTATTTAATCCAAGTTCTTCTAAATTGTTTAATAGCTTAATATAGTTACTCACATTTTCACCTACCTCTGCAATAATTTATCTAATTCTATTAAGTATTATTTGTACATATTTGTTCAATATCTTCTCTATTTTTGATGAGATTTTCCATTAATTCTCTATAATGAGATTCATGATAGTTTATCTTTTTATCACTTAATATATGGACAGATATCAAATCTGTGTTAAAATATACATGTAACTCATTTTCTACTGTTTTAAGAGTTACAGTTTTGTTTATATATTTTGGAGGGACTGAGTATCTACTCCCTTTGTAATATATCATAGAATCTTTATGGACAGTTGCTTTTTGCTCGAAGTTCATATAACTTTCTATGATATCATTAGTTGGTAGCGGAGATAGATACTCCTTTTCTTTTTGGAATAATATTATCGGTTGTATCCCTGTTGATTGATTTGTGGATTGATTAACCTTTTTGTTTATTTCATCAATTATCTTTATTAAATCTTCTTCATTTTCAAATTCACCATTGTATGGCAGTAACCAATCAATAAATTTATTAGATGATTCCACCTTTCCTTTGGTATATGAATGTCTTGGTTTACATAAGCGTATCTTAAAGCCAAAATCATTTGCAAATGCTTTTATTTTATTATTTATCTTCCTCCCATCGTTTGTTATATCAACTACTGTTTTCATATTGTCAAAAAGTATTTCCTCCGGAACACCTCCTGTAGCTTTAAATGCGTTTATCAAGCATTCAACTACATCTTGTTGAGTTTTTGCTTTCCTATATTCAAAGTAGCAATATCTTGAATATCCAAGTTTATAGTTAAATACATTAACAACGAATTCTTCTCCATATCTCGAAACTAATTTTATGTCTTCCTTCCAATCTACCTGGGCCTGTTTTCCCGCAGGAGTTTCAAATCGTGGATGACCACTTGCTTTTTTAGTAGGTTTCAGCCCCTTTCTCTTTACATATTTGTTGAAATTAGAATATGTCCCAATATCATAATTTTTAGAAACAAAGTATTCATATACTCCCTTTACCGTAACCCCCTTTATTTCAAGCTTTGCTTTTATTTCATCATAGTATTTATCTAATTTACTTTGTTTATTTCTTGTTTTTGGCTTGCCTTCATATCCTTCATAATACTTTTTAACAGTTCTCCTATCTACTCCATATTCTCTTGCTAATTCTGAAAAATTAGGTTTTATCTCCATAGCTTTAAATATACTAATTTCACCTAATAGATTTTTCATTTTTGGTATCCCTCCTACAAACAGAAGGATACCAAATTTATGTACAAATTTGTACATTTTTATTTTCCACTTTTCGTACATTCTTATTTTATCATTTACAGGCTAAAAACTTTTCTAAAGCAGACTTGTATCGACTAGAAGGGGAGAGTTTCAATTCCTTATAGGTAGGCTAAAAACGAGGCTGGGCTTTTCAACGCTGCGACAGGTGGTACAAGTTTCAATTCCTTATAGACTCCCATGCCGCAAATGCGGCACCAGCAGAGGATGAAAATGTCCTTTTTTGATGATATAATCAGTACAGCGGCTGGTGAAGAAAGGTCGTTCTTACCTTGGTGCTTTGAGCCCGACTCATAGACAGACTCCAACGACCAGGTGCACCACAGATTGTTGCTCCCTTTACGGGAAGCACGCAGGATAGAATAACCCCTTATGGTTGTTGCACCAGCTCTTCAATTTTACAGTCGCTATCGTTCAAATTTTAAAAAAAGGAGTTGGCTCTTTCATGGATTTAGTTTACTCTCACGTTTGCGGATTAGATGTCCATAAAAAGAATGTCGTAGCTTGTATAATAACACCAGAAGGTAAAGAAATCAGTACTTTTTCAACTATGACCGATGACCTTATTGCATTAAAAGAATTTATTAAAGCTAAAGGTTGTTCTGTTGTTGCTATGGAAAGTACCGGCTCTTATTGGAAACCTATTTACAATCTACTTGAGCTTGAGAGCATTAAAATCCTACTCGTCAATGCTAAGCATATTAAAAATGTCCCTGGTAGAAAAACCGATGTAAAAGATGCTGAGTGGATAGCAAGTCTCTTACAACATGGCCTTTTGCAAGGCAGCTTTGTGCCAGATCGTGAACAAAGAGAACTTCGCGAGCTTGTACGCTATAGAAAAAGCCTCATTGAAGAAAAATCAAGAGAACTTAATCGCATACAAAAGGTTTTAGAAGGAGCTAATATCAAACTGTCTTCCGTAGTCTCTGATATCAACGGGGCATCCAGTCGTTCTATACTTGAGGCTATTATAAATGGTGAAGAAAATCCCGAAACCCTGGCTGAGCTTTCTCAAGGCAAGCTAAAAAATAAAATGGATGAACTAAAACGCGCTTTAAAAGGCTTGATCAATCATCACCAAAGGATGCTTCTGGAAATACAGCTTAGACACATTGATTACCTTGATGAAGAAATAGCAAAATTAGACGAAGAAATTAAAAATCGAATGCTCCCTTTTGAAAAAGACCTGGCACTGCTGGATACAATCCCTGGAGTCGGAAGAAGAACTGCAGAACAAATAATAGCCGAAATCGGCACGAATATGGAACAGTTCCCTTCTGCTGCCCATTTGTGTTCTTGGGCAGGGTTGTGTCCAGGTCATAATGAAAGTGCTGGTAAACAAAAGTCTGCAAGAACTCGAAAAGGTAACCAAAAATTGCGAAGCTCTCTTATTGAAGCTGCCAGAGCTGCCTCAAGGGCAAAAGATACTTATCTCTCAAGTCAGTACCACCGCATCGCTGCTCGAAGAGGAGCAAACCGTGCAGCAGTTGCAGTGGCACATAGCATTTTAATTATAGTTTATCATATTCTCAAGCAAAAGCAACCATATATTGAATTAGGTCCTACTTATTATGAAGAGAAAAAGCGTAATATGATTATTCGTCAATCTTTAAAAAAGCTAGAGTCTTTAGGCCTTAAGGTCACGGTCGAATCTGCAGTGTCTTAACTTTTAATTTAACTTTATTAACCATTCATTTATCCCATATTTTTACATCGGTATGGGTTTAGTTTTTTGTTGCCTTTTTGAGAGACACTATTTTCAGGATAGGTAGGCTAAAAACATGTTAGGAGTAGAAGACAAGTATCAGGAGAACGACATCTTTCAATTCCTTATAGGTAGGCTAAAAACAATGGTTAAGTTGTGTTTTGTGAAGTAAAGGCCCTGCTTTCAATTCCTTATAGGTAGGCTAAAAACTTGAGCAAAAAGAATTTTTAGCTTTTGTGGATTACAGCTTTCAATTCCTTATAGGTAGGCTAAAAACTACCATCCTCAATTGCGTAAACTTCAAGTGGGTACATCTTTCAATTCCTTATAGGTAGGCTAAAAACTTTTAAATCAAACATCTTCCACCACCCCTCCTATATCTTTCAATTCCTTATAGGTAGGCTAAAAACCAAGCATTGGTAATGTTATACCTATCGCAAGTGCATCTTTCAATTCCTTATAGGTAGGCTAAAAACGCAAAAATATCGTGACAAATTCTACAAAGTTGCATTCTTTCAATTCCTTATAGGTAGGCTAAAAACACATTGAAATTACAGATAAACCAAGCATTATCCCTTCTTTCAATTCCTTATAGGTAGGCTAAAAACGAGGGCTAGCAAGCCCTTTTTATTTTATGTTCATGACTTTCAATTCCTTATAGGTAGGCTAAAAACTCTGTTAGCCATATATTATCTTTTGAGGAAATTTGTCTTTCAATTCCTTATAGGTAGGCTAAAAACGCACAGGCAGGAAGAAAGTTTGTCATACGTGAGAACTTTCAATTCCTTATAGGTAGGCTAAAAACGTCCCGGCAAAGATGCGGACAAGTGGATGCCAAACTCTTTCAATTCCTTATAGGTAGGCTAAAAACTGTGTGACGATGTCTTTTACGATAGCGCCCAAAGTTCTTTCAATTCCTTATAGGTAGGCTAAAAACTACGAAATGCTACTACAACTAAAGGACGATATATCCTTTCAATTCCTTATAGGTAGGCTAAAAACACGTTATAGCAGAACCAACGCCAGAAATAACACCATCTTTCAATTCCTTATAGGTAGGCTAAAAACCGAAAGCTGGCTTCATTATAGCACCAAATGTCATATCTTTCAATTCCTTATAGGTAGGCTAAAAACCAAATTCCCTTAAATCTTCATCTTTTACTAGTCGCACTTTCAATTCCTTATAGGTAGGCTAAAAACGATGGAATAAAAGGGAAGAAAGAAAAGTATATTGGAGTCTTTCAATTCCTTATAGGTAGGCTAAAAACTCAAGGGTGGGATAAATATGACAGACTTCATATATACTTTCAATTCCTTATAGGTAGGCTAAAAACTTGTATGGCCCTTCGGGGCCTCTTTTTTTATGCCTTCTTTCAATTCCTTATAGGTAGGCTAAAAACAATAAAAGAGTAAAGAATATAAGAATATATGCATATACTTTCAATTCCTTATAGGTAGGCTAAAAACTTGGTAGGCGAAGACGGATTCGCCTACATAGACGATGCTTTCAATTCCTTATAGGTAGGCTAAAAACTCTGTTTAGTTTTTCTCTGCTTATCTCAGATAAAAACTTTCAATTCCTTATAGGTAGGCTAAAAACCAATTTTGTTTTTTAATTCATCTGACAGTGTGTGTACTTTCAATTCCTTATAGGTAGGCTAAAAACGTATTATCTTTAAAAGCCTCGGCAAACTTCCATATTACCTTTCAATTCCTTATAGGTAGGCTAAAAACTCGGCATCAAGTGTTAGTTGTAAAATACCATACCCATCTTTCAATTCCTTATAGGTAGGCTAAAAACTATTGTAGACGAAATGTCAATGGTGGGGAATGATGCTTTCAATTCCTTATAGGTAGGCTAAAAACGTATGCACTATATGGCGGTCACAGGAGCAAAAAAACTTTCAATTCCTTATAGGTAGGCTAAAAACCAATTTTCCTTTGTTCTTCTTTCCTTCTAGCTAGCTTTCAATTCCTTATAGGTAGGCTAAAAACCAAAAATATATTTAAAGCCATTAAAAAGCTTGCAGACTTTCAATTCCTTATAGGTAGGCTAAAAACTATTTAGCCTCCCCTCTTATATAGTCTCCTATCCAGCTTTCAATTCCTTATAGGTAGGCTAAAAACTTGTTGAGCCAAGGTACTGTACGGAACTGTACTGTGCTTTCAATTCCTTATAGGTAGGCTAAAAACTTAGGATAATTAAGGCTATTGAAGAAGAAGAAAACAACTTTCAATTCCTTATAGGTAGGCTAAAAACCAACAACATCAGGAACAGCTACAGTAACAGCTTCATGCTTTCAATTCCTTATAGGTAGGCTAAAAACAAGATGATGAAATTGAAATATACATAGATAAATTCGTCTTTCAATTCCTTATAGGTAGGCTAAAAACTATAAATGTGTGGAATGCTCAAGAAAGAGCATTTTACTTTCAATTCCTTATAGGTAGGCTAAAAACTTATAAGCTTTTTGAGGTTTATGTCAGACGAGCTACTTTCAATTCCTTATAGGTAGGCTAAAAACCTATACCGCAAATATAAGGCGGTGGCATAGATGTACTTTCAATTCCTTATAGGTAGGCTAAAAACTCGGCCATCTTCTATATTGATTAGCCACTGCATCCCAGCTTTCAATTCCTTATAGGTAGGCTAAAAACGAGAATTAGAATTATACAAAAGCATTTATAAAAAGTCTTTCAATTCCTTATAGGTAGGCTAAAAACCCACAATCTTATACCTTGCCATTTTAACCCTCCCTTCTTTCAATTCCTTATAGGTAGGCTAAAAACCCATTATAATCAAATATAATAAAGAACAAATTTTTCTTTTTTCATCTTATCTGTCAAGTATTTTAACTTTATTATACCATATTGTTTGACAAAATCAACTATTTTCTAAAATTGAAAAAATAATTTGTCGTCGATCCTCAACATTTTTTGCATTATCTTAGGTCGACGACAAATTTATATTAATCAATATTCTTACCTTACTTTTCCTTTAATACCTCTAATATTTCTCTTAAAAGTTTTACTTCCTCTGATGGTTCAGGTGGTGTTTGTTCTTTTTCTTTTGCTTTTCGCTGTCTAATAGCATTCATAGGAGCTACTATGAAAAAATATATGGCTGCAGATACGATAATAAAGTTAACAACAGCATTAAGGAAATTACCTATGGCTATTGGTCCTAATTTAAGGGCAGAAAAATCAGGAGCTCCAAATATTGCTCCAATCAGTGGAGTTAAAACATCCACAACTAATGAATTTACTACTTTGTTAAAAGCTGCACCTATTATTACAGCTACTGCTAAATCCAAAACATTTCCACGCATAATGAATTCTTTAAACCCTTTTAACATATTTTTCTCCTTTCAACAAGTGATTGATTGTCCACACTTTATATTTTATCACTAAAATGTTAGTTGTTAAGTCAAAAAATTGGCAAAATAATACACCACAAAGTTATCTCCCTTCAGTTCAATAACTATCTACTTTCCTACACTCCTCTAACCCAAAACGCTATTGCCAATGCAATTCCCCATAAAACTACAAAATTCTTTACTTTCTTATTGTCAAACCTTTGTGATACTTTTGCTCCCCAATATCCTCCTAAAGCAAATCCTATCATCAGAATAAAAGCAAAAGGCCATACTACTTTTCCACTAAAGAGTAAAACTAAACCGGAAGTGACATTTATAAAAAGTGAAAGAAGGTTTTTTATACCATTTGCTGTGTGTATATCAGTAATACCTGCTATGCCTAAAGTGGCAAGCATTAAAATGCCAATACCTGCTGCAAAATATCCTCCATAAAGAGAAGTAAGAAATTGAAGTATAAAAACAAATACTAGTGATTTTTTCTTTATATCTTCTCCTTCCTTTAGATTAAATTTATTTATTCTGTCATTTAATGCTAAAATTATGGTCGCAAATAAAACCAAAAAAGGTACGACAAAATTAAAAACCTTGTAAGGAGTTATCATAAGAAGATATGCTCCTAAAATACCTCCAAATAACGAGGGAAATATTAAAATCTTCAAAAGATGCTTTGTCTTAACGAGTCTTTCTTTAAAGCCCCATGCACCTGTGACAGAACCAGTCCACAGAGCAACTGTATTTGTTATATTGGCAGATAGAGGATTTACACCAACCCATACAAGGGCAGGAAAGGTTATTAAAGTGCCACCTCCTGCTATAGCATTAGTAGCTCCTGCTAAAATAGAAGCCACTAAAATTATTACGTAATTACTCATTAGATTATCTCTCCAAATTCGTCAAATTTAAATCTATAGGCTCTTGGTAGTAAATCTTTCTCTGGGTCTTTGTAACCTATCGCTATTATCATAGGTACCATTTTTTCTACATCTATCCCTAAAAACTCCTTCATCTTTTCTTCACTAAAACCATCCATAGGATGGGTCTCAAGGCCATAAACTCTTGCAACTATCATTATATTCATTGCAAAAAGTGCAGTATCTCTTATGGACTTTCTTTTAGCTTGCTCCATGTCTTTCCACACTTCAAGGACCCTTTCTTTTGCTGATTCTCTCCTTTCTTTTGGCATATACCCCAGTTCTACAGAACTGTCTAAAACTCTGTCTATATGTTCAAAAGCTGTTTTTGGATTTGCTATTAAGACAATTACAGCCGATGCATCTTCCACTTTTTGTTGGTTAAAACAGATTTCTTTGAGAATTTTCTTTTTTTCTTTGTACTTTACAACTATGACCTCCCAAGGCTGAAGATTATTAGCTGAAGGCGCTGTAGCAGCTACCTCAAGGACTTCTTTTATAAGGTCATTGGATATTTCTTTTGTCGTGTCAAAAAATGTGATAGACCTTCTCTCTGTTATAAGTTTCTGGCATTCTTTCATACTTATACACTCTCCTTTTTTTAATCCAGAATTACAAAACTAACCTAAAAATGGTATGCCAGTTTTTAAAAAATGCCGATAGTAGATTTATATTCTCCACAAAAGTATGAAATCCTTCCTGCCTTTTTGAAAAAAGATTTAGAACAAACTCTTTTGAGTTATAATCGAAATAACAACGAATTTTTGCATATTTTTAATTTGTTTACTTTTTCATCCCCAAAACGTCTTTATTAATGAAAAGCTATAAGGAGGAGGGGTTAATGTGGCAGGATTTGTACAAAGCTGCATTCTATTATTTACTTAAATTGGGTGTACCACAGGCTGATGCTGAAGACATAGCTCAAGAAGCTCTGCTTTCCACATACTTGCATTTAGACGGCATTCAAGAGGGAAAATTAAAAGCTTATGTGCTGACAGCAGCACGAAACAAATACACTGATTTTTTGCGCAAAACTAAAAAAGATGTGACAGTTTCTATTATAGATGTCTTTCCTCAAAGTACCTTTTCAGAGTTTCAACAGATTGAAAATAAAGAAGTAATAAAAAAAGCAGTTAATAGGCTTACTCCCAATGAGCAAAAGCTCTTTTACCTTAAATTCATATTAGAAATGTCAAATGAAGAAATTTCCTCTTACTTAAAAACCAATTCCAATACAGTAAAGACAATGGTATGGAGACTAAGAAAAAAATTAAAAGAATATTTAAAAGAGGAGGAGAAAAGTTAAATGGGATCAGATTTAAATAAGCCAATAGGCGATATACCTTTTGACGAAAAAGCTTTTTTGCGCAAAGCTCGTTTTAAAAGCATACTTCGCATAATAATAATTTCTTTAATTATCGCCATAGGTGCTTTTGTATTAACCTTCATAGTTCCCGAAATGATGCTGCAGAATCAAGAAAACCGCATAGATAGCTTTTATCCGGATATTATTAAATTTACAGAACCTAATACCTTCGCAATTTCAGGAGAAAGTTATAATGTCAGGCTATTCGGGCGGCAAAAAGAATATTATCTTTTAAGGTTAATAGGAAATAAGCCTTATCCTGCCGGAATAGTCACAGTTGATTTTGATATCTGGGGAGGAGAGCAATTTAAAGGAGACAAATCTTTTTGTGTTATCGAAACTGACCATATAATCCCTTATTCCAAAATCTCCACAGCCATACCAGAAGGTACAAAAGAATACCTTGCTCCTTATGCCGTGCCAAAATTAAAATTTTACAATCCCGCAGTAAAATACGATAAAGTTATAAGAGAGTTTGATGTACTAAAAAATATACCTAACGATAATCTCGTTGAAATGGCTTTATCTTTTGACAGGCCTTTAACCCTCAGCGAAATTAAAACTATTATACCTGAGGATTTAAAGCTAATGTGGGGTGCCGTTTTAGTTTATGAAGAAAAAGATTATAAGCAAAGAAGCTATCTTGCAGAAAGATTGGTTGGAAACCCATATGTTAATAGCCTTAATGGCGAAAAAGAATTTTTAAAAGAACTGGAACGACTTAGTAATGTACAAAGTTATTCTTCAACTAATCTAAAAAGGACAGTGAATTTCTTAAAGGAAAACGGGATAAAATACTACGGCGTCGTCGTAGTGGGACACCCCGAATCTTTGCAAGAACTATCTTCTAATTCAATTATCACAGGAGCAGTTTTAGGAATAGTAACAGAACCATATTAAATTTCTTACTAACATTTTTTCACCTACATAAAGAGGTAATATACTACTTATAATCAAAATATTTTTCCAAAAATTTTTCTTTATCCCAGCTATGGTCTTTTGCTAACTGCTCCTCTGTTACATTGAAATAATCATATCTTACATTATCCCCTTGGTCTGGAACAGGGTCATCCCATGTAACATCTACGTAACTGATTTTGCCGTCAATTCTTATCATATTCCAAGCATGAGGCATAGACCCACTATAATTAAAACCTGTACCAGCTACTCCAATGCTATCAATCCCAGCTAATTGAGCAAGTAAATTAAAAGCTGCAGCATATCCTTGGCACACCCCTACTCCTTTTATCAAAACTCCATAAGCAGTATAAGATTCTGGTGGTATAGTGTTATTTATTAAATTTTCATAATCATATTTAGTATTCTTTACAATGTAGTCGTGAATTGCTTTGACTTTATCTATATCAGACATATCCGGTTTTATTATTTGGCTAATAATTTCTTTAGCTTTAATATATACTTCATCTTTCATTTTTTCCAATTTATCTTTAGGATATATATATTCAAATTTTATACTTACTTTACTTATGACATTGTTAAAACTATTTGCAGAAATAGTCCACTTATTAGCATAGCCAATTTCAGGATGATGTGCCAATATCAGATCTACAATATCCGATATACTGTTTAATATATCATTAACTGTACCACTACTTCTTACAGAATTGTAGAAAGAATTGCTAAGGGTAAAAGTTATCTCATCTTCATTGTTTTCAAGAGCATTTTTAATTAAAAGATACAAATCTTTTTCACTGGTTATATTAGAAGATGAAAAAGTATTAGTTTCGCTAACTGTGTTTTTTGGTGCAGTTATTGAACTTACCCTTGTTCTTTGGTTGGAAGAATTGATTATTATGTGCCCATTATCGTATATTACTTCATCTCCAAGGGTTTCACCAACAAATCTTAAAGGCACATAGGTATAACCGTTTATAATTTGTGGTGCTACAATAAGCTCATAACTTTTTCCATTAACTTTTGCAATTTTGTGGCCAATTATAAGTTGTACAGTCGTTTCGCCGCGAAAGGCTGTAACCGTTTTAGTTTTCTCTTCCCAGTTTACCTTAGCACCTAATGCTTCAAAAAATGCCCGCATAGGGACTAAAGTTGTGTCGTTTTTTATAACAGGCTTTTGTTCAAAAACTACATTTTGGCCATTAATTGTAATTGTTATATTTGCCGCTTGTGCTGAAATAGGAATTAATATAGAAAAGGCTACAAAAACTAATAGTATTAAAGATATCTTTTTAAGCATTATATATCACCTCTGAACTTTCTAGAGACTAATATTAAACTATACAACAATATTTCTCTATCTCTTTAATAATTATACTAAATCTCAGAAAACTTTTTTATGAATAATTCAACAAAAAAGGATATAAATTATTGACGAGGGTTTGTTTCGTATGTTATAATAAAAAGCGCGCAGGGGAGTAGCTCAATTGGTAGAGCAACGGTCTCCAAAACCGTGGGCTGCGGGTTCGATTCCTGTCTCCCCTGCCATTATTGAAAAGTTAATGTTTCCAGCAAACGAACCCTCTCAAAAAATCCGAAGTTGTTGGGAGGGGTTTTATTATTCCTAAATCGCTACCATTCAGAAATTTAAAACTAATAAACTTATCTTAACGTTAATTTTACGGTTCTTCTGGTATAATTATCCATGCAATTAAATAAGCTAAAAGTCCAGTTCCCCAAAATATTATTAGAAATGCCCAAATGAGTCTTATAATTGTTGGGTCTACATTAAAATACTCTGCTATTCCTCCACATACGCCTCCTATCATTCTTTGTGTTCTTGAGCGATAAAGTTTTTTTGACATTATACACACTCCTTAATTTTTTATTTTCTTCTCTAATATGACCTTCAAATACCAATTTTTTGTGGCCTTTTTACAACACCTCTTCCTCTTAAAATTAATATACCAGAGTATTATTACTCTTGCAAACAATTTATTTGTGATAAAATATAATTAAAAATAACCAATTTGGGAGGTATCATCGTGAAAAGCTATAGAAAAGAGTTGTGGTTTGAAACAAAAAAGAGAAGAGAATTTATAAACATTACACCTCTTATAGAGGAATGCGTTAGGGAAAGCGGAATCAAGGAAGGGCTTCTTTTATGTAATGCAATGCACATTACCTCAAGTGTTTTTATAAATGACGATGAACCAGGCTTACATAAAGATTTTGAAAATTTTTTAGAAAAATTAGCCCCCGAAAAGCCCTATGACCAATATTATCACAACACATATGAAGACAATGCAGATGCTCATTTAAAGCGCACAATAATGGGAAGAGAAGTAGTAGTAGCAATAACAGATGGAAAATTAGATTTTGGTCCATGGGAACAAATCTTTTACGGTGAATTTGATGGAAAAAGAAAAAAGAGAGTGTTGGTGAAAATTATAGGTGAATGATAAATCTCCAGTTTCCCGGAGATTTATAATGTCTTCTTATAATCCTCATTACTTATTTTATCAGTTTCTTCTACATAGCCAGCATTTTCATCGTCATAGTCATCGTCATAATTATCCAAGCCACTTTTTGTTTTATTAAACCGTGCAACTTCTTGATAAGAATCCTCAGCATCAAATTGAATTTCACCTTTTAAATCCTTATACCCCCATCCAAAGGGGTATTTTATCATTCTTTCTTCATTAGGTCTTGAATTTTTTAAATCATTAAGTTCTAAGTCATTATTTTTAGCACACTCTGCACAAAGAGCAGTATAAGGAAGGGCTTCTAAACGTTCTTCTTCAATTGGCTTATGGCAGTGAGTGCATATGCCGTAAGTACCCATTTCCATTCTTTTAAAAGCATCTTCTACTTGCCTTAAAATATGTTTTTCGTTATCTTTAAGAGCATAATTTTTCTCTACTTCATAAACTTCAGAGCCAAAATCTGCCGGATGATTATCCAAAAGAGAAAGTTCTTGATAATACTCTCTCTGTGCAATTCCGCCAATGCCATCATTGTAATTCATTTGATTTATAGTACTTAAGACCCTTTCCTTTTCTTTTAATAGTAATTGTCTAAAGTGTTCCAGCTTTTCACTATCCATCATACCAACTCCTATCTAATATAGCTTTTGATTTACAATCTTAACTATGTCAGCTATGATACTGCCAATTAAAGGTAAATTCAACACCACCAATTTTTGAAGAATATAAAGAACTATCGCGCCAAGTATTGTAAAACCTACCGCTATTCCAAAACCTCTTGCTACCCCGCCTATAAAGTTTAGCCACAAAAGCCTATACGGGCTTTGCATAAGCTCGACGTAATCAGCAATTTTCATCTTCTCCATCATCTCTGACATTTGGTCCAACTGCTTTTTTATTGCAGTTAACATAATATTATTATTGTTTTTATATTCGTCTTTATTCAAGACTTTTTCCTCCTCACATTTAATTTTTCCAGTATCGTTTTCTTTATTACTGTAAAATAAAGCCTTTATAAAGGTTTATTTATTCATTAGAAAAAATATGCAATTAATCTTGCATTTAATAATAGTTTACCTCAAAATGTACTTCAAGTGAAGTGTTATTGACTTTTAATTTTTTACATATTATCATTAATTTAAAGCACAAATTGTGGGAGTTGATAAAATGGATTTAAGTTTTAAAACAAAAGTAGTACATATAGGAAATCAAGTAGATAAAGAAATCCCTCCAATGCCAAAAACTCTTCCTATCTATCAAACTTCCGTTTTTACATTTGATACATTAGAGGAAGTTTATGACTATCTCGATGGAAACCCTTCAAGGTATATGTACACGAGACTTGGAAATCCTAATCAAACTGCTGTAGAAGAGTTAATTGCCAATTTAGAAGGGGCAGAAGCAGGACAATCTTGTTCGTCAGGAATGGCGGCAATTTCTTCAGCTTTATTGGCAGAAGTGAATGCAGGAGACCACATAATCGCGGCAAAAGATATATACGGTGGTACAAACAGCCTTTTCAAGGCAGAATTTAAAAGACTTAATATTGATGTAACTTTAGTGGATTTCTCCGATTTAGAAGCTGTTGAAAAAGCTATAAAGCTAAATACTAAAGTAATATACATGGAAATCATGACAAATCCTCTCATAAGAGTTTTTGACATAGTAGAAGTTGCAAATATCGCAAAAAAACACAATATAAAATTGATTGTTGACAATACCTTTACAACCCCTTATTTGATAAAACCAATTGAATTAGGAGCTTACGCTGTAATACACAGTGCAACAAAATACATTAACGGCCACAGCGATGTCATCGCCGGACTTATAGCAGGCAATAAAGAATTTATCTCTCGTACAAAAAGAATTACGCAAAACTTTGGCGGTTCAATGAGCCCCTTTGACGCATGGCTGACTTTAAGAGGAGCAAAAACTCTATTCTTAAGAATGAGAGAACACTGTAAAAACGCAATGGAACTGGCTAAATTCTTAGAAAGCCATCCAAAAGTCAAAAAAGTGTATTATCCCGGACTTCCTTCTCATCCTGACTACAGCGTTTCAAAGAAGTTGTTTAAAGATGAGTTTGGAGGTATGTTAAGTTTTGAAATAGAAGGTGGAGAACCTGAAGTAGATAAGTTTATGCAAGGGCTTAAACTTGTTAAATTTGCTCCTTCACTGGCAGGAGTACAAACCATGATAACTCATCCAAAATCCACTTCCCATAGGTCTCTCAGCAAGGAAGAATTAAACTCATTAGGAATTTCAGAAGGACTTATAAGAGTTTCTGTTGGAATAGAGGAAATAGAAGATATTATAAATGACTTCAAACAAGCTCTTGACAAAGTATAATAAAAGAAGTTTAGGGCTTTCCCTAAACTTCTTTTATGTGCGCCCGGCATGGGCGATAACTAGGCGGTGAAAGTCCGCTGTGGGCTTGGTAGTGGGAACCACTAGCCAGAAGCAAGGGTGTCCATCGTGAGGTGGAATCTGAAGGAAGCTTAAGGCAAAATCTCGGTCTGATGAACAAGAACCAGATAAGAGGCTGAATTGGGATGGATGAGTTTGCGTAACAAAACGAAGTCCAACACTACCCGAATCCCATCCAGTATATCTGGCAGATATGTGAGATGAAAGTTATCGTTTTTACCCGGGGAGGTCTCAAGGATAAGTCATGGGAGTGAACTCTGAAATGACAACCCATACAGTGATGTATGGCTGGACCTTGAGAAGTCAGCAGAGGTCATAGTACTTATCTAGTCATGAATAGATAAGGAAGGACCGAACATTAGGAGGTTTTGGAAATCTTATGAACTCGAGAGATATGCGAAGACTGCAGACAACTCAACAAAGAGGCTATCCGTTGGAGGGAGAAATGGAATTTCAAAAGACAACGGAAGTGCATAGTATATCACCGGCGTCAGAAGATAGAAGAAACGATGTACAAAGATATACCAGCAATATGATTGAGATGATAGTAGAACGAGAGAACATGAGATTAGCATACAAGCGAGTCGTTGCAAATAAAGGGAGCCATGGAGTCGATGGGATGGAAGTAGATGAACTTCTACCGTATCTCAAAGAGAAATGGCCAACCATAAAGCAACAATTGCTGGAAGGGAAGTATAAACCACAGCCAGTGCGAAGAGTAGAAATTCCCAAACCAGATGGAGGAGTAAGACTACTAGGAATACCTACAGCACTAGATAGGCTAATACAACAAGCAATAGCCCAAATACTAAATAGAGTCTACAACCATACATTTTCCGATAGCAGTTATGGATTCAGACCAGGACGCAGTGCAAAAGACGCAATAAAAGCCGCAGAAGCATATATAAATGAAGGATACGCATGGGTTGTAGATATGGACTTAGAAAAGTTCTTTGACAGAGTAAACCACGACATAATAATGTCCAAACTAGAAAAGCGGATAGGAGACAAAAGAGTACTAAAGTTAATACGAAGATACTTAGAATCAGGAGTAATGATAAACGGAATCAAAGTATCAACAGAAGAAGGAACGCCGCAAGGAGGGCCACTAAGTCCGTTATTAGCAAATATCATGTTGGACGAATTAGACAAAGAACTTGAAAAACGTGGGCATAAATTTTGTCGATATGCAGACGACTGCAACATATATGTAAGAAGCAGGTCTGCAGGAAACAGAGTAATGAAGAGCATAAAGAAATTCATAGAAAGCAAATTAAAACTAAAAGTCAACGAAGCAAAAAGTGCTGTAGATAGACCCTGGAGAAGAAAATTTCTTGGATTTTCATTCTATACAAAAGAAAATGAAGTGAGGATAAGAATCCATGAAAAATCCATCAAAAGGTTTAAGGAAAAAGTAAGAGAAATAACCAATCGGAACAAGGGAATAAGCATGGAATGTCAATTCTCAAATTAAATCTCCAAAGATTTTCAAATTATAATGGCATTTTTTAAGTGCATAAAAGTATTTTTTCTCAAATTATTACAGCCTGATTAAAAATTTTTTTCACTTTCCAAGAGCATTACCGCCAAAATATGTTAATATCTGTTATTGAAATTTTATTTAATTAATATATAATAAAATTGAGAGTAACACAAAAAGTGCTACTCTCATAAACTGATTTCATTTTGTGCCTGGTATATTACTTCTTCGTCTATTTCTCTTAGCCTTTTAGAATACGCATAGAGTAAAGAAGCTGTTACCAGGTTATTTATTATCCTTGGGAGCCCTTTTGTTAGGGAATATATTGCTTCATATGCTGATGGTGTAAATATATCATCCATCATTCCGGCTATTTTCATTCTTGTTTTTATATAATCTTGAATTTCTTCTTTTTTTAGCCCTTGCATCACATACTTTATAGAAATTCTTTGCCTTAGTGCACTGTTTACATTGAGAGCTAGTTTGTTTCTTATGTGTGGTTGTCCTGAAAGTATCAATATATACGGGTTTTGAGAATCCATATTAAAGTTAAATATTATTCTCAAATCTTCAAGAACATCATTAGAAACCAGTTGTATTTCATCTAATATTATGACAGGAGTTATTTTCTGGCTATAGTAAAGTTCTGTTATCGCTCTTTGTATCTGGTAAAAGAGCGTTACTTTTTTGTATGAGGGTGTTTCGCCTAAAATCATAGCCAATGCTTGATAGAATTCTCTCACTGTAAGTGTAGATAAAGCGAAATAACATGGTTTAAATGTAGAACGGTTGAGGCTTTCAGCATATCTTCTTAATGCAGTAGATTTACCTGAACCGGCCTCCCCAACGATAAGTCCTATACCCCTTGTTTCTTGTAAATATTTTAACCTGGCATTTAATTCAGCAATGTCTTCACTTATGTAAAGGTCGTTTACACTTATCTCTTTAGAAAATGGATTAAATTTCATTCCAAAATATTGGGTAAACACTTTAAGGCACCTCTCTTTCAATCAATGATATCGTTAAAAGAGATTACTTTATGCTTGGTAAAATCACTTATTTCTTCATTTTCGTTTACGTCATTTTTGCCTTTTATATACGCAGCAGGAATTTTAGCATTCTCATGAAAGTTCACTTTATACGCTTCCCCCACTTTTTTGCCCTCATAATAAAGTAGAAGCGGTGTATTATCCTTAAGCCACTCAGGGTCATATCTGACTTCTAAGTGCATATTTTTAAACTTTTCTTCTGTTTCATAAAGTATATTTTCCACTTTAAGTGTAGCATCCTTATTTACCTTACGATTTACTCTTATGAGAAAACATTCATTCAACATATCTATGTTACACATATTTATTCTTGATATTTGTGACATGAAAAAATCTAAAGGACTCATGCCAATACTGCTGTGTTCTTTTCTGTTGTAATCTTCCTCCAGCCATTTAAAAAACATCATGTTGAGTTCATCTATACTCTTTACGGAGGTAGGATCTATTGTGCTTAAGAATCTCATTCTCACCGTATGAAAGAATCTTTCTATTTTTCCTTTTGAATGAGGTGAAAAAGGCTCAGCGTGAATAAGAGATGTGCCTAGTGAAGCACAGATATATTCCAATTGAGTGCTTCTATATATCTTTCCGTTGTCAGTGTAAAGCATTTTGGGTATCCCCCTTCTTAGCACCGCCTCTTTAAATGAGTCTCTTAAAGCTAAAAAATTCTGGGTATAGTAAAAGCGAGCATAGGTACAAAGCCTTGAAGCATCATCTATATATGCAATAAGGTACGTTTGTCTTTTTGTTTTACCTTCTTTAATATATGGCCCATACATGACATCAGTTTGCCACAGTTCATTGATGTATTCATGGGAAAACCTCTTTGTTTTACCCTCTTTTTCTTTATCTAGAGATTTTACAGGAATGTTTTTCAAAAACCTATAGAATGTCGAAAGGGATACTTTATCCGGTGATATTATTCCTTCTCCTATCAATGTCTCATAAAGAAGTTTGTTGGGCATTTCAGGATGTTCAAGCTTCTTTTGCTTTATTCTCTCTGAAAGTTCAAAGTCTATCTTTCTGTATTTGCCTCTGTCACTTCGATAACCCGGCTTTAACGCTTCTATACCACCTCTTAAATACTGATACAGCCACCCTCTAAGTGTCTTAGGAGTATATCTTCTCATTCCAAGATAAGGTATCTCAATAGGTTTATCGGAAAGAGCATCAAAATATTCTTTCTGATTTTTTACCTGTCCGTTTAACACCGGACTTATCAGTGAAAATCTCTTTAATGCTATAGCTTCTCTCGCTTTTTCATCAAGCATTTATATGTTCCCCCTTCACTTTTTTGATTTCTTAATCGTAATTTTAGCTCATATCTGGGGGACATTAAAGGAAAAAGCTATGTTGCTAAGAAAAAATCAAAATTTTTATTTAAATCTTTCATGTTTAATGCTAAAATTATGTGAGAGGGGCCAGAAATGATTTTTGGCAATGGGCATAAAACCGTTGGGAAAAGAGTGGTACAATGTTTATTATGTCCAAAATCTCTCTGGCCCTCTCTCTTTGAGAACTAACCTCGAATAACTTTATGTAAGGGTCTATTTGCCTTAATCCATATATGATAAAACTTAAATTATTCATTATCCTTTTGGTGTAAAAATATATATGCTGTCTTGAAAATAGTATGGTAGGGAAGTTTCTTTTTAAGTCATTTATGAAAGAACTGAGAGTTTTTTCTCTTGTAAGTGTCTCTTTTAAAGACTTTACAATCATATTGAAAGAATACTGAAAATGAGGAATACAGAAATCAGGGAGGTAGGAAAGAGTCCTTTTGCACACAGGGCATATATACCTTCTTATGGCTATTTTTACACAGTTAGGTCCATCTAAATAGTAACGGTAGTAAAAACCGTGCTTTTTTAGTTTTACTCTGCACTTGCAGTCAGAATGAGGGCATCTGTCTGGTGGGTCAGGAAAATTGTAATCTTTACTTCTTTGCAAATATTCTTCAATGTTATCAACATGAAAAATTATTTGCATAAAACAACATCTCCAATTAAAAAATTAATGCTAAAAGAATGTGATGAATTTTTTTCACATTCCTTTAGCATTAATTTTATCACAAGATTATTTAATCTGAAAAATTTTATCGGTTTTGGGCTGAATTAATTTGAGAAATGACAATGGAAAACAGAATAAATAGACTAAATCAAATAACAACAGGATGGGTCAACTATTTTGGATTAGCAGACGCAAAAAGCATAATGAAAACCCTTGACGAATGGATAAGGCGAAGACTAAGGGCATGTATATGGAAACAATGGAAGAAGATAAAAACGAAGCATGATAACTTAGTAAAACTAGGAGTAGAAGATCAAAAAGCCTGGGAATACGCCAATACAAGGAAAGGCTATTGGAGAATTTCCAACAGCCCAACCCTGAACGCAACTCTTACAAACAAATACTTTGAAAGCATTGGATACAAGAGTTTAACAAAAAGATATCTAACTGTGCATTAGTTCCTAATGAACCGCCGTATACCGAACGGTACGTACGGTGGTGTGAGAGGACGCTGAATAAAGTAATTATTCAGCTCCTACTCGATATTTCATCTAGCGCTTCTAATACCTCTTCAACGTGTCCATCTACTTTTACCCTTCTAAATATTTTTCTCACAATTCCTTCAGAGTCAATGATAAAAGTTGACCTTTCTATTCCCATTTTCTTTTTGCCATACATGTTTTTCTCTTTGTATACCCCATATTCTGTAGACACTTTCGCATCTTTGTCACTTAGAAGAATAAAAGGAAGATTGAATTTTTCAATAAACTTCTTATGAGAAGTTTCATCATCTAAACTTATACCTATTACGACAGCATTTTTCTCTTCTATTGACTTTATGTTATCTCTAAAAGAAACAGCTTCTTTTGTACAACCTGGAGTGTTATCTTTTGGATAAAAGTATAAAACAACCTTTTTACCTAAAAAATCTGAAAGGGAAACTTGTTTTCCATCATGGGTATTTAAAGTAAAGTCAGGAGCCTTTTTACTTAGCTCTACCATGCTATCCCTACTTTCTAAAATTATTTTCTTTAGATAATTATTTTCTGTTACTTCTATTATATATTTTCTCACGCAAAATTTCAATAGCTTTTTATCTCTCTCATCAATTCTTCAAATTGGGAAAAATCAAGGGACTGTTCTCCATCAGATAAAGCTTTATCGGGCTCAGGGTGAACTTCCACCATTATTCCATCTGCGCCAGCAGCTATTGCAGCTTTTGCCATCGGTATAATTAAGCTTCTCTTTCCTGTACCATGGCTTACATCTGCAATAATAGGCAAATTTGAAAGTTCATGAATTACTGAAATTGCAGCAATATCCAGCGTATTTCGTGTATAAGTTTCAAAAGTCCTTATACCTCTTTCACACATGATGATGTTGGTGTTTCCTTCAACTGCAATATATTCCGCTGCATAAAGCCATTCTTCATAGGTAGCTGAAAATCCCCTTTTTAACAAAACAGGCTTTTTGGTTTTTCCTACTTCTTTGAGAAGCGAAAAATTCTGCATATTTCTTGAACCTATTTGAAGAACATCAGCATATCTTTCCACAATTTCAACATCTCTCACATCTAAAACTTCAGTTACAACTGGCAAATTAAACATATCTCCCACATTCTTAAGCATTTTAAGTCCATCAATCCCTAAACCTTGAAAAGAATAAGGAGAGGTGCGGGGTTTATAAGCTCCTCCTCTTAAAGCATTTGCGCCACAGCTTTTAACTTTTTCTGCTGTTTTTACTAGCATTTCTTCATTCTCAACAGCGCAAGGTCCCGCTATTATTAGTTTATCTTTTCCAACAGTTATATCTCCTATTTTTATTGATATTTTATTATTTTTGTCGCCAATTATTTTAAGGTCCATTTTCATCACCTTCATAACACTTCTTTTAAGCTGGATACAAAACTCTTAACTTCCTGCAGCATTTCAGATTTATTATACCCTTTAGCAATTCTTTCTACAAGGGCACTCCCTACAATAATCCCATCACTAAAATCTTTTAATTTTTTCGCCATCTCCGGAGTAGATATGCCAAACCCTATTGCCTTTGGCATATTGGTATATTGAGAGACCATTTTCATATATTCTTCAATGTCAGTTTCAATGTCTTCTCTTGCTCCTGTGACACCTGTAATTGATACGCAATATACAAATCCTTTGCCATTTTCAGTGATTAATTTTATTCTTTCTTTTGATGTGGGAGCGACTAAAGGTATTAAATAAATATCGTATTTATCTGCTTCTTCAGAAATATCTTTTCTCTCTTCAATAGGCAAGTCTGGAATGATAAGCCCATCTATCCCTACATCTTTTGACTCTTTTAAAAATTTTTGTATGCCATATTTGAATATAGAGTTATAGTAGACAAGGTAAACCAGAGGGATATCACTTTTTAACCTTATTTTTTCTACTATTTTCATTATATCAGGAATTTTTACACCTTTATTTAAAGCTCTTTGTGAAGAAGCCTGTATTGTAGGTCCATCAGCTAAGGGATCAGAATAAGGTATTCCCAGTTCTATTATATCCGATCCTGCTTCTTCTAAGGCCAAAACTATATCATAAGTTGTCTCAATATCCGGGTCTCCCGCTGTTATAAAGGTTATTAAGGCTTTGCGCCCTTCTCCTTTTAAGGCTTCAAACTTTTTGTCAATCCTATTCATAACTCCACCCCCAATACTTTCGCAACTGTATTTACGTCTTTATCTCCTCTGCCTGACAAATTTACAATGATAATATTGTCTTTCCTTAAATTTGGAGCCAGTTTCATAGCATATGCCAAAGCGTGAGCGCTTTCCAAAGCTGGTATTATCCCTTCTGTTTGAGATAAGTCCATAAAAGCCGCCAATGCTTCTTCGTCTGTCGCATATACATATTGAGCTCTATTACTTTCTTTTAAAAAGGCATGTTCTGGACCTACCCCCGGGTAATCCAGTCCTGCAGATATAGAGTATACTGGCATTATTCTCCCCTCTTCATCCTGTAAAAGATAAGTCATCATGCCGTGCAATACTCCTACAGAACCTTTTGCCATTGTAGCTGCATGTTTCCCTGTCTCAATTCCTTCACCTGCAGCTTCCACGCCTATCAATTTTACCTCTTTATCTTCAATGAAGGGATAGAAAATTCCCATGGCATTACTGCCTCCGCCGACACAAGCAATCACATAGTCAGGAAGTCTTCCTTCTTTTTGAAGTATTTGCTCTTTTGCCTCATCCCCTATTACTCTTTGAAAATCTCTCACCATAGTAGGATAAGGATGAGGCCCAACAACAGAACCCATCACATAAAAAGTATTATCTACATTTGTCACCCAATCTCTTATTGCTTCATTTACTGCATCTTTTAAGGTTCCCGTCCCTGATTTTACTGGTGTTACTTTTGCACCTAAAAGTTTCATTCTAAAGACATTTAAAGATTGCCTTTTTATATCTTCTTCTCCCATGAATATTTCGCATTCCATTCCAAACATTGCAGCAGCTGTAGCAGTTGCCACTCCATGCTGTCCTGCTCCTGTCTCAGCTATAACTCTCTTTTTATTCATCCGTTTTGCCAATAAAATCTGTCCCAATACGTTGTTTATTTTATGGGCTCCTGTGTGGTTTAGGTCTTCCCTCTTTAGATAAATTTTCGCCCCGCCAAACCTTTTAGTAAGATTCTCAGCATAATACAAAGGTGTAGGTCTTCCTGAATATTCCCTCAAGTAATACCTATATTCTTCCATGAAATCTTTATCCTGTTTAGCTTTTTCAAATTCCCTCTCTAATTCTATAAGCGCATTCATCACAGTCTCTGGCACATACTGACCTCCAAAACGTCCAAATCTTCCACTCATCGAATACCCCTCACTTTTTCAATAAATGATTTCATTTTTTTAAAATCTTTATAACCTTCTGTCTCAACGCCACTGGAGACGTCAACAGCATAGGGATTTACTATTCTTATAGCTTCCTCTACATTGTTTTCGTTTAGCCCTCCTGCCAAAATTATTGGAACATTCAATTCAAATCCTTTTAAAACTTCCCAATTAAATGTTTTTCCTGTACCACCGTATTCGTTTTTTGTCAAAGTGTCAAATACAAAACTATTTACTCTAAATTCTTTTGTTTTTTCCAAATCTTCTTTGTCTTTTATGCGTATTGCCTTCCACACTGTGAAATTTTTAAAATTATCTATATAATCCTGTGTTTCATCACCGTGAAACTGTAAAACATCGAGATTTAGTGTTTGAGCTATCTTTAATGCATTTTCCACTGGTTCATTTACAAAAACTCCCACTGTTTTGATCTCTTTATCAAGAAGGCTTATGAGGTATAAAGCCTGTTCTACCTCTACTTGTCTTTTGCTTTTTGCAAAGACAAATCCTACATAATCAGGTTTTAGCTCATTGGCATATTCAATATCCTCTTTTCTTCTCAGTCCGCAAATTTTTACTTTTACCAATTTATCCTCCTCCTTTTGCCTCCCTTACAAAATCAGTGATTTTGTCAATATCATCTATAATTTTCATAAAAGTCTCGCCAATTAATACGGCATCTACTCCCAAAGAAGCTAAATACCTTACATCTTCAGGTATTTTTATTCCACTTTCGGAAACAATTATTGTACTTTGAGGTATATATTTAATCAAATTTTCTGTTGTATTTATATCTACATTAAAAGTCTTAAGGTCTCTGTTATTTATACCTATTATGTCACATTCAGCTTCTAATGCTATTGCAAGCTGCTGTCTATCGTGAACTTCCACAAGCGCATCTAAACCTACACTTTTAGATAAATTATAGAAAGTATTTAAGTTATCCCCTAATACGGAAACAATGAAAAGTACTGCGTCGGCTCCTAAAATTTTTGATTCATATATTTGGTATTCATCCACAATAAAATCTTTTCTCAAAATAGGTTTTGAAGTGACTTTTTTTACTTCACTAATGTAATTGTCATCCCCTTTAAAAAATTCCTTCTCTGTCAAAACGGAAATAGCGTCAATATCAACTTTCTCATACACTTTTGCAATTTTTACTGCATCAAAGTCTTCTTTTATAATTCCTTTAGATGGAGAGGCTTTTTTTATCTCTCCAATAATTGATATACCCTCTTTTTGAAGTGCTTTCTTGAAATTGCCAGAATAGCCTCCTTTAATTTCGTTAATTAGTTCCTCTACTGGCTTTATTCTTTTTTTCTCTTCCACCTCCTTTTTTTTGTGTCTCACAATCTCATCTAATACCATCAACTAAGCCTCCTTTGGTACTCCAAAATCTCTGTAAGCTTATCAAGAGCTAAACCCGTATCTATTAGATAATTTGCGACTTTTATTCCTTCTTTTAAATCTTCCACAACTTTTCCTATATATAAGGCCGCTGCTGCGTTTAAAACGACTATATCTCTTTTAGGCCCTTTTTCACCTCTTAAGATGTTTAAGATTATTTGAGCATTTTCTTTAGCGTCTTTGCCTTCTAAATCTTCAAGTTTTGCATAAGGGATACCGTAATCTCCTGGGTCTATCACATAATCAATGACTTTGCCTTCTTTTACTTCACTGACAAAAGTAGGAGAAGTAGTAGTTATTTCATCAAGGCCATCAAAGCCGTGGACCACCATAGCCTTTTCAATTCCCAATCTTAAAAGTACTTCAGCAAGGGGATGAATCAATTCTTTATCATAAATTCCTAACACCTGTCCGTTTACAAATGCGGGATTTGTCAATGGTCCTAAAACATTAAATACCGTTCTTGTGCCTAACTCTTTTCTAATGCCTGCTACGTTTTTCATTGCGACGTGATATTTGGGCGCAAACAAAAATCCCATACCCTTTTCTTCAATTAATCTTTTTGTTTTTTCAGGCACCATTTCAATGTCAAATCCCAATTCCATCAAAACATCTGCACTTCCACTTTTACTGGAAACAGCTCTATTGCCGTGTTTTGCAACTTTTACTCCTGCAGCTGAAGCAATTATAGCAACCGCCGTTGAAATATTGAATGTCTTCCCACCATCGCCACCTGTCCCACAAGTATCTATCACATAGTCAGAGGCAAGTTCTACTTTTATTGCGTTGTCTCTCATTGCCTTCGCGAAACCTGTTATTTCTTCCACACTTTCACCTTTTAATCGTAGTCCTATTAATATGCCCCCTATTAAAGAAGGAGTTGCATTGCCACTCATAATTTCATTCATAACAGCATAAGCTTCTTTTTCTTCAAGACTTTCCTTTAAAACAATTTTTTTAATAGCTTCTTGTAACACTTTAAAGCACCTCCAAAAAATTTCTCAAAATTTCTTTACCCCGCTCTGTCAAGATAGATTCTGGATGAAACTGTAAACCATATACAGGGTACATTTTATGCCTTACTCCCATAATCACTCCTTCCTCTGTATAGGCTGTAATTTCTAAATCTCTTGGAAGAGTTTGTCTGTCAATAACAAGAGAATGATATCTCATTGCCTCTATAGGATTTTTAATATCTTTAAATATCTCTTCTCCTTTGTGAAACACGAGAGAAGTTTTGCCATGCATTATCTTATCTGCTTTCACAATTTTTGCACCATATGCATATCCAATCGCTTGGTGGCCAAGACATATTCCTAATATTGGAATTTTGTCCCCTAAACTTTTAATGACATCAACGCATATGCCTGCATTTTCAGGCCTTCCCGGTCCAGGTGATAATATAATTTTTTCGGGATTTAGTTTTTCAATGTCTTTAACAGACACTTCATCATTTCTTATTACAAATATTTCTTTGCTCATTTCTCCCACATATTGATAAAGATTATAGGTAAAGGAATCGTAATTATCTATAATCAGAATCATCAAAGAACCTCCTTAAGAGCCATTGCCTTATTTAAAGTTTCATAATATTCCATCTCAGGAATTGAATCATATACAATACCTGCTCCCGCTTGAAGGTAAGCATAACCTTCCTTGAAGAGAATAGTCCTTATTGCTATGCACATGTCCATATTGCCATTGTAGGAAAAATAACCAACAGCTCCTGCGTAAAAAGACCTTCTCACATTTTCAAGTTCGTCTATTATTTCCATCGCCCTTATTTTTGGTGCCCCAGAAACTGTACCTGCAGGAAGACAAGCTATAAGAGCATCAAAAGCCGTAAGTCCTCTTTTTAACTTTCCTGAAACAGTCGATACAATGTGCATTACATGAGAGTAAAAATCTACTTCCATAAAACGCTCTATTTTTACACTTCCAAATTCACTAACTTTTCCTATATCGTTTCTTCCAAGGTCAACTAACATCACATGCTCTGCCCTTTCCTTTTCATCTTTTAAAAGTTCCTCTTTAAGTCTTAAATCTTCTTCTGCATCTTTTCCTCTTCGCCTTGTGCCTGCAATGGGATTTGTAGTCACTTTGTCTCCAAAAACACTTACAAGGCTTTCAGGTGAAGAACCAAGAAGCTGAAAATCACCAAAGTCGATATAAAATAGATATGGAGATGGATTTTTTGACCTCAATCTTCTGTAAACCTCAAAAGGGTGCGAATTAACTCGTGCTTTTAATCTTTGTGACAGTACTACTTGAAATATGTCTCCTTTTTCGATGTATTCTTTTGTTTTTTAACAATTTGGCAAAACTCCTCTTTTGTAAAGTTGTAATTCACTTCTTTTTCCTCTTGAGGTGAAAGGTCATGAAATTCTATGTTAGTTGATTTTATCTCTTGCAAAAGACCGTTAATCTCTTGTAAAACTTCCTCATACTCTACATCTTCATCAGGATATACGTTATAAACAATATAAATCCTGTGTTTAAAGTGGTCATAGCAAATAAAACTTTTATAAAACATAAAGTATACGTCCGGTATATTTATTTCATCAGGGTTTTTATCCGGCAGTCTTTCATAAAGTCTTATCGTATCGTAAGATACATAACCCACAGCCCCCCTACAAAAGGAATATCAAGTCCTAAAGGATTATAATTAAGCTGTAAAACATTTTTTATCTCTTCAAGCACCATACCTTTTTTATGCTCTTCTCTGTCTGTGATAATTTTTATATCTCTGTTGTAGCTTAAAATTAATAAATAAGGGTCTTTTCCTATAAAGGAATATCTCCCCCAGTTAGTGCCTCCATTTGCACTTTCCAGTAAAAATTTGTTTTTGCCTTCAAGACTATAAAAAATGTTTATTGGGGTCAATTCATCTCCGTTTATTTCTACATAGACCGGAAAGACATATCCTCTTTTTTTGTGTTCGCAAAAATCTTCTTTAGAAATGTTTACCACTTTATCACCTCCTGAAAATTAAAAAAGTCACTCCGCCCATTGGGGCGAAGTGACTCGCGGTGCCACCCAATTTGTCCTGTATTACTAAAAAAAGCATTTCACCAAAAGGGCGAAATGCTCGCTTGTGCCACCTTTTTAACACAGGACCACTCTTTCGGGTACGGAGATTCCTCGATACCCTGTCTTTTTAACGGTAGACCACCGGATACTGCTACTTAAAAGTTCGCATCTCACCTCACGGGCCCATTCAATATCAGCTACAGTACTCGGCTTTCACCCTCCCGAGCTCGCTTTGACTAAACGCTGATATCTACTCTTCCCGGTCATTGGTTTTCATACAAATTTATATTGTGTTATTTTAATTCTATAACGCATTAAATTATTTGTCAATATATTTTTATGCAAGTCAAAGTTAATTATACATAATATTTTTTTATCTTCTCGTCAATTGTAACTCCTTCAGGTTTATAATCAATCTTTACAACAGATATGACCCTACTTGCTCCTTCTTTTATACAAATTTCCTGCGCTTTTTTAACTATCTCTAAAAGAGTATCAAGTTCTCCTTCCATTGTAGTCTCCATTGGTCCCACAACATACTTTACACCTGTTCTCTTTATATATTCTATGACTTTATCTACAATGGGATACACCTTTTCTTCAGAAACTACAGGCAATACCTGTAGGCTTAAATTGACAACTGGCACTTTATCACCTCAAAACCTTTTTAAATTTGTTTAAGAGCTTGATCCAAATCCTCTATTATATCATTGTAATCCTCAAGCCCTACTGATATTCTCACCATACTTTCTGTGAAGCCGAATTCCTCAAGCTTTTCTTTTGGATACCCTCTGTGAGTCATAAAGGAAGGTACTTCCACTAATGTTTCTGTATCTCCTAAGCTTACCGCTAACTGACACAATCTTAAATTACTTATAAACTTCTCTAAATTTTTGGTTCCTCCCTCTATTTCAAAACTTATGATAGCTCCGAATCCTCTCATTTGCTTTTTCGCTATTTCATGGCCTTTAAAACTTTCAAGACCAGGATACATAACATTTTTTATTTTAGGATGCGAATTTAAAAAATTCGCTACCTCTATTGCATTTTTTTCATGTTGCCTCATTCTTAAGCCTAAAGTCTTTATGCCTCTCAACATCAACCAAGCATTGAAAGGGCTCATTACCCCACCAAATTCACACATATAATCAAATTTTAAATAATGTATATACTTTTCATCTTGTGAAACTGCAACTCCTCCAAGTGCGTCACCGTGGCCTCCTATATATTTAGTAGCACTATGAACAACTACATCGGCTCCCAATAGAAGAGGATTTTGAAAATAGGGGGTAGCAAAAGTATTATCAACAACAATTTTAATATCTTTTTTATGACATACCCTTGCAACCTCTTCAATATCTATAATAGATAAATTTGGATTAGAAGGAGTCTCAAAATACACAACTTTTGTGGAGTCATCTATACTTTTTTCTAATTCGCTTATATCTGTAAGGTCCACTATTTTATAATTTACTCCATATTTAGGCAGTATATTTGTCACTACGTTATAACTTGAACCATAAAGAGTCTTATGAACTATTACAGTATCTTTGAGTTTTAAAAGAGAAAATAAAACTGAACTAATAGCAGCCATCCCGGAAGAAAAAGCTACTGCCCCTTTGCCATATTCCAACTCCGCTAATCTGTTTTCAAATAATCTTAAGGTCGGATTATTACCTCTTGTATAAACATAGTCTTGAGATTGAAAAGTCATCACCTTTTCAACATGTTCGAGGTCATCAAAAACAAAAGTAGTCGTCTGAAAAATTGGAGGATTCAAAGCATTTTCAGGATTTCTATTAAACCCAGTCCCGTGAATTGCCTTTGTGTCAAATCGATAATTTTTATCCGCTTCCATAATCGCTCCTCCTATAATTCAATCACTGCCCTATTACAACTACAATGATTTTGATCTAACTTTTCTTCTAAGAAAACCTTTATAAATGTTTTTATCACTTTTTCTTTGCTCAATTCTAAGATATTTTTTATTTCATGTAATGTTATATTGCCCTTCATTCCTGTAGCCCAATTTGAAACTATCCCCACCGCAGCATAGCACATTCCTAATTCTTTCGCTAAAACTACTTCTGGAACATTAGTCATCCCCACTACATCGGCACCTAAATTTTTATACATTCTTATCTCTTGTGCAGTTTCAAATCGTGGACCTTCAGTGCACACATAAACTGCATCTCCCTTTATCAATAAGTCTTCTTTTTTAGCAGCATTATAAAATTTTGCCCTTAAATTACTACAATAAGGGTCACTCATATCTACATGTCTTACCACTCCATCTTCCCCTTCAAAAAAGGTCAATGGTCTCGATTTAGTAAAATCTAAAAAATCTTTAAGTACTACAACATCCCCTGGCTCATAATTTTCATTAAAAGAACCAACTGCAGCTGTTGCATACACATATTTTACTCCCATTTGTTTCAATGCCATAATATTTGCCCTATAATTTACGAGATGAGGTGGAACTGCATGACCTTTCCCATGTCGGGGCAAAAAACCAATTTCCTCCCCCGCAATAGTCACAATATCAATTTCCACTTCTCCATATTTTGTCTCTACCATTTTTTTTGACACCTTTTGTCCTATTTCGTAAAATCCAGTACCACCAATGATCGCCTTTTCCATTAAAAATGTACCTCCTCTGTCTTTTGTATTTATATGCAAATAATCAAAATTAATCCGGGTATCCTTCACTTTAGCTTTAATATGTTTTCCCTGAAAGGAGGTCTAATTATTCCTTTTTCTGTAATTATTCCCGTTATATTTTCATGAGGAGTCACATCAAAAGCTGGATTGTACACTTCTATTCCTTCAGGTGCAATTCTTACGCCATTTATATGAGTTACCTCTTCAGGACTCCTTTCCTCTATAACTATCTCTTTTCCTGTCTCAATGTTAAAATCAATTGTGCTGGTAGGAGCTACCACATAAAAAGGAACATGGTACATTTTTGCCACAGCAGAGAGCATAAAAGTTCCAATTTTATTGGCAGTATCCCCATTTAAAGCAATTCTATCGGCTCCTACTAATATCACATCTATTTTCCCATCTCTTATCAAAGTAGCAGCAACACTATCAGCAATTAACTTTGCAGGAATTCCTTCTTGTACTAATTCCCATGCTGTCAATTTTGCGCCTTGAAGCCTAGGCCTTGTCTCATCAGCATATACAAAAATATTTTTCCCACTGTAATGGGCTTCTCTAATAACTCCTAAAGCAGTTCCATACCCTACGGTTGCAAGGGCTCCCGTATTGCAATGGGTCAAAATAACTGCATTTTCTTTAATTATCTCATTCCCAAATTTAGCCATCTTTTTGTTGGTTTCTATATCTTCGTAGTAAATATTATCTGCCTCTTTTTTTAATAGCTCATATAGGTCTTGTAGTCCTAGCTCTTTATTATTCTCAATAACTTTTTTCATTCTATTTATTGCCCACATAAGGTTTACAGCAGTAGGTCTTGATTTTGAGAGAATTTCTAAAGCTTCCTCCATTTTTTTAAAGAAACTTTCTTTTTCCTCATTAATAAATTCTTTTGCAGCCAATACCACCCCATAAGCTGCTGCAGCTCCAATTGCCGGTGCCCCCCTTACCACCATGTCTTTTATAGCAAAATTTACGTCTTTATAAGTTCTGCACTCAAAAATCTCATAACTATTGGGCAATTTTCTTTGGTCAATTAAATATAAAACTCCATCTTTAAACTCTATAGTTTTAATCTCTCCCACTTTTTTCACCTCTTTATTATTTTTTTACCTGCCCATAAGTTTTAAACTTTTCTAACATTAACCTCATTTCATCTTCTGGAAGAATAACTGGTTCTCCTATAGATTTTGACCTGTAATATAATTCTGCCACGTACTCAATTTGAATACTTATATTAAAAGCATTAGGCAAATCTTCAGCTCCTACCAAAAGTCCGTGATTGGCTAATAGCACAGCTTTTCTATCCTTCATAGCCTCAAAAGCGTTTTCTGCCAATTCTTTTGTACCAAAAGTTGCATATTTAGCACATCTGACATTTGGTCCTGCTAAAGCCACAAGGTAATGAACTGGTGGAAGGTCCCAATGTAGACAGGAAAGAGTTGTAGAATATACTGGATGAGTGTGTATAATAGCGTTTATGTCTTGTCTGTTAGCGTAAAAAATTCTGTGCATCTCATACTCTGAAGAAGGAGTCCTATTACCTTCTATTACATTGCCATTTAAGTCCATTACTACTACATCCTCAGGCTTAATTTCAAAATAATCAATTCCTGAAGGAGTTATAGCCATCAATCCTTTTTCCTTATTGTAAATGCTTAAATTCCCTCCTGTACCTCTTGTAAGATTAGAATTTATAAGTTTTTTGCCATATTCTACTATTTGTTCTCTTTCTGATTTTAATAGCACTTTTATCACCCCATTTTTAATATGTGCTCTAAATAATTTTACAATTTCTACCAAAGCCATCATATAAAAATGCAAATAAAGTGTCAACTTACAAAAATTTGGGTATCCTGCCTTAGCAGAATACCTTTTCCATGTTATTCTTTCCCTATTAATTCCTTCGCCCTTTTCTCTACGTTATACATTACTTTTTCCACATCTACAGTTTTTATTTCTCTATTTTCCATTATTATTTTGCCATTTATTATCACTGTATCCACATCTGATGCTTGAGCAGTATAAGCTAAAGCAGAAATTAAATTGTGATGTGGATAAAAATGCGGCTTGTCAATATCAATAATCACTATATCCGCTTTTTTCCCTACTTCGATGGAACCTATCTCTTTATCCCACAATAAAGCTTTAGCGCCATTGATTGTCGCCATTTTTAGAGCTTCCAATGCCGGTACAGCAAGAGCATCGTAATTTAACGCCTTATTAATAGTGGCAGCAAAATGAATCTCTTCAAACATGTTTAAGTTATTGTTACTGGCTGGGCCATCTGTTCCCAAAGCTACGTTTATTCCTTTTTTTAGCATTTGATCCACAGGAGCAAAACCACTGGCTAATTTGGCATTACTGGTAGGATTGTAAACTGGTGATACCTTCATTTCCTTTAATATTTCAATGTCTTCATCGCTTACATGAACACAATGAGCTGCTATAGTTGGAACATCAAATACTCCTATGTCCTTTAAATGTTTCACAGGAGATTTTCCATGCTTTTGGAAACTTTCTTCTACTTCTTTTTTTGTTTCTGATACATGAATATGAATTCCTGTATTTAACTCTTTAGCTAACTCTACTACTTCCTTTAAATAAGAGGGGCTACAGGTATAAGGTGCATGAGGACCCACCATTACTTTGATTCTTCCATCCGCTTTATTATGCCAGGTATTATAAAGTTTTCGCGTATCTCTTAATTTTTCCTTATTTATTTCAGCGTCACTTTCTTCTATAATACCCCTTGTCAACACTCCTCTTATCCCTACTTCTTCTGTTGCTTTAGCTACTTTATCCATAAAAAAATACATATCGCAAAAAGTAGTAGTACCAGAATAAATCATCTCTATCATACTCAATAAAGAACCCCAGTAAACGTCTTCTGCTGAAAGTTTAGATTCAACGGGCCAGATATGTTTACTCAACCAATCAAATAACGGCACATCATCTGCATAATTCCTAAGTAAAGACATTCCCAAATGAGTATGAGCATTTATAAGACCCGGCATTGCAATTTTTTTTGTCCCATCTATGACTCTGTCAACTTTTATATCCGGATTAATTTCTCCTATGTAAGTTATCGTGTCGCCTTCAATATAGATATTGGTGTTTTCCATAAGTGGCTGTTCTTCTTTCATAGATAGCAAAGCTACATTTTTTATAAGCAGATTCATAATATCCCTCCTAAAAATAATGTTTAAAAAGGGGAAAAATCCCCTTTTTAAACTTGTGTTTGCTGCTCAATGTGAGAAGCACATCTTGCGCAAATAGTTGGATGCTCTTTTATAGTCCCTACTGTTTCACTGTACATCCAGCAGCGTTCGCATTTTTCACCCGGTGCATGGGTTACCACAATCTTCAAATTATAATCTTCACTTTCATAAGCATTTTGAGGAACAGGTTCTTCTGGTTGGTGAAGTACCACTTTTGAAACTATGAACACATATTCGAGGTCATTAAAGCCTTTAAAGAAATCATAAAGCTCTTGAGATGGATATATATCCACTTGTGCCTCTAAAGAGTGACCTATCTTTTTGTCAGTTCTCGCTATTTCAAGAGCTTTAGAAATATCTTTTCTTGTGTCAAAAAGTTTTTCCCATTTTTCTATTATATAAGGGTTATTGTATTTTTCTTGGACTTGAGGCCAATCAGCTAACTGAACACTTTCAAAATTATTTTGACTGTCGTGCTTCATATATGACCATATTTCTTCTGAAGTAAATGTAAGCACTGGTGCTATCAACCTTACAAGAGTGTCTAAAATAATGTAAAGTGTCGTTTGAGCCGCTCTTCTCTCTTTAGAAGTAGCAGGATAAGTGTACAATCTGTCTTTTAAAATGTCCAGGTAAAGGCTACTCATATCTACTACACAGAAGGTATGAACCAGATGGAGAAAATCGTAATACTCATATTTATCAAAAGCCTCTGTAAGCTCTTCAACTACTCTGTTAAGCCTATATAAAGCCCATTTATCTATCTCTAAAAGCTCTTCGTAAGGGAGCATATCCTTATCAGGGTCAAAGTCATAAAGATTGCTTAACAAGAATTTACTAGTGTTACGTATTTTTCTGTACGCTTCTGTCATCTGTTTTAAAATCTCTTGTGAAATTCTCATATCTGAAGTAAAATCAGCAGAAACAGTCCAAAGCCTCAAAATATCTGCTCCATATTCTTTAATTACATCAGCTGGGTCAATACCATTCCCTAAAGATTTTGACATTTTCCTTCCTTCACCGTCTACAACAAATCCGTGGGTCAATACGTTTCTATAAGGTGCTTTTCCACGTGTTGCCACAGATGTCAAAAGGGAAGACTGGAACCATCCTCTGTGTTGGTCTGAACCTTCTAAATAAAGCTCTGCAGGCCACTTTAGGTCAGGATGAGTTTGCAACACAGCTGCATGGCTGGAGCCTGAATCAAACCACACATCCATAATATCTGTCTCTTTCCTAAACTTTGTAGAACCGCATTCGCAAGTAATCCCTTTTGGCAATATCTCTTCAGCTGACATTTCAAACCATGCATCTGAACCCTTTTGCCTGAAGATCTCTTTAACTGCATTTATTGTATCATCATTTATAAGCGGTTTCCCACACTTTTCACAGTAGAATATAGGAATTGGCACACCCCATACCCTTTGCCTTGAAATACACCAGTCTCGTCTATCTCTTACCATGTTAGTTATGCGCTCTTCGCCCCATGAAGGATACCAATTAACTTCTTTAATAGCTTTTAGTGCCTCTTCTCTAAATCCTTCCACAGAAGCAAACCACTGTTCTGTCGCCCTAAATATTATTGGACTTTTACATCTCCAACAGTGAGGATATGAGTGGGTAATACGTGTTTCTGCCACTAATGCATTAGCTTTTTTCAAGTCTTCCTTAATGACCTTGTTAGCCTCTTCATAATACAGACCAGCATATCCTGGCGCTTTATCTGTAAAATATCCCTTATCATCTATTGGATTTAAAACCTCAAGACCGTACTCTTGCCCAACTAAAAAGTCTTCTTCACCATGGCCGGGAGCAGTATGAACACATCCAGTACCAGCTTCTAAAGTTACATGCTCACCCAAGATTATTAAAGAATCTCTGTCATATAAAGGATGGGTAGCCTTCATGCCCTCCAAATCTTTCCCTTTAAATACAGCAACTATTTCATAATCTGAAAGGTTAGCTTCTTTCTTTACAGTATCTAACATATCTTTTGCCATTATATATACTTCGTCTCCAAACTTTGCAAGCGCATAATCAAACTCTGGATTTAAAGCAATTGCAAGGTTAGCCGGAATAGTCCATGTAGTAGTTGTCCATATTACAAAATACACATTATTAAGATTCTCAACAATTCCCTTGAATTTCCCCAAATCATCTTTAACTCTAAATTTTACATAAATAGAATCAGAGGTTTCATCAAAGTATTCAATTTCTGCTTCTGCCAAAGCAGTCTCACAGCTGGGGCACCAATATACAGGCTTTAGACCTTTATAGATATAGCCTTTCTTAGCCATTTCACCAAATACTTCTATCTGTTTAGCTTCATACTCCGGATTCAAGGTAAGATAAGGATTATCCCAATCTCCCCTTACTCCCAATCTTTTGAATTGAGCTTTTTGCTTTTCAATCTGAGAAAAAGCAAAATCCCTACACACTTTTCTAAATTCTGTAGGACTTACTTCATGCCTTTTTATACCTAAAGTTTTTATAGCTTGCTGTTCAATAGGAAGACCGTGTGTATCCCATCCTGGCACATAAGGAGCATCATAACCCCTCATTGTTTTGTATTTCACTATAATGTCTTTTAATACCTTATTCATAGCAGTTCCAATGTGTATATCTCCATTAGCATAAGGCGGCCCATCGTGTAAAATATATTTTTCCTTGCCTTTATTTTTTTCCAATGTTTTATGATAAATATCCATTTCTTCCCATCTTTTTAATATCTCTGGCTCTCTTGTTGGCAAATTAGCCTTCATAGGAAAATCTGTCCTCGGCAAATTAAGTGTCTTGTTGTAATCCACTGAACATTACCTCCTCTTCAAATATTATCTTTCAAACTAAAAATAAAACTTCTCGTCAGGGACGAGAAGTTCGCGGTACCACCCTACTTATTAAGACAAAGAAAAACTTTGCCTTAATCTCTCATTTAAGATAACGGGAAACCCGGCACAGCTTACTCCTATTTCAGCCTGCAGCTCCGAGGTGATTTTCAGTAGAAACGAACTTATTGGCTCGCACCTACCGCCAACTCTCTGGAAGTCACTTCTACTTACTCGTCCTCATCATAGCTTTTAACAATATTTTTTACACAATTATATAATACCACAAGTTTTTCGTCAATAGTATGCATATCTCATGCAGTCAGAGCAGATTTCACTTTTACACCAGGAAGACTTCCAAGTTTACCAGTAAGAGCCCCTATTTCATCCGTTGTACCATCAACTATTAAAGCGATAACCGATACTCCTCTATCTTTATAGGGTATACCCATTCTTCCTACAATAATGTGGCCGTACTCACTCAATATGTGATTTACCCTATCCGCCACATTTTCTCTATTTTGAATTAATATTCCAACAACCCCTAATCTATTCTGCATCCTTCTCCTCATCCTCATCTGGAATCAATTCTTTCTCATCTATTGAAAGTATTGATTCCAACTGGGCTTCTAAAAGAGATTTAAATTTCGCTTTAAAAACATTTAATTGCTTGCGATATCTTTCTAACTCCATTCTTATTCTTACAACTTCTTGATTTGCCTTCTCTAATATTTTTTCTGCATTTTGTTGTGCATTTTGTATGATAAGTTGTGCTTCTTTTTCTGCATTTCTTTTCAATTCCTCTGCAGTATTTTGAGCAACAATCAAAGTATTGTTTAAAGTGTTCTCCATATTTATGTAGCTTTGAAGTTTTTCATTCATTATATTAATTCTATCTTTTAACTCCGCATTTTCTTTGTATAACATCTCATAGTCTTCCATAATTTTATCCAAAAACTCGTCCACTTCCTCTTCATTATAACCCCTAAAAGACCGCCTAAATTCTTTATTATGTATATCCATAGGCGTCAGCATAATATTACCTCCTTTTCTTTTGTAACATTATATAAACCTTAGAATATGTACAGAAACGCGACCTTTTTTTGTATTACCTCTCACTTCTTCTAATCTAATTCTTCCAAAACCACGTAAAGAAATTACATCTCCCTCTTTTACTTCTGAAGAAGGGTCCTCTGTATACTCCCAATTTATTTGAAGAAGACCGGAATTTATAAGTTCTGAAGCCTTCGTCCTTGATATACCAAAACCTGCAGCTGCCACACTGTCAACCCGTAGTGAGGCTACGGTAGAAAAAATGTCCTTATATTTTATTTCAGGTTCCAACACATCTTTCAAGTCAATTGAATTAACTCTTACCTTCTCTTTCCCGACTTTAAAAAGGTTCATAAGTACATAACTTTCCACATCTTTATGTAACAATATGTCACATTTATCCTCTTTTACAATTATATCGCCTATTTTTTGTCTTTTTATCCCTAACCCTAAAAGTGAACCCAATACATCTCTATGAGATAGCTTAGAAAAATTGCCTTCAATTCTTACAGCACAAATAGGGGTATCCTCCGGCTGTAAAAAATCGGGGTAAATAATTGCTATCTTTCTTTCTGCTAAAGGGTATCCTCCATCGAGATTATAGTTTATATCTTGCTGTCGATACTTTAATATAGTTTTTTCAAAAATTTTTTGTTCAGAGAGGCTTAAAAAGTCTGTATATTTTACTCTTTTAGATTTTAAAACGCCTTTAATTATGTCTTCAAATCGGGATACAGCAAATTCCTTGTCCATCATATATACCTCATCAGTAATAATACTAATTTAAAAACTAAAGGACGAACTAAATACTGAATCACCAAAATCGCCAAAACCGGCGAAAAATCTATCATTAAATTTCTTCCAATAGAAGACCTAAATTGTAATGCCCTAAAAGGCTCAAGTATTGGTTCTGTCGTTACGATCACAAAGCGAGAAAGTGGATTTGACATATTCTCCATTCGTAGCAAAGATAAAATAACCCTTATCAATATAAGCCAATTTATAACTTCAAAAAAATAATCTAATGCTGTTAAAATTGCAAAATTTACAGGCAAAATCATTTCCTCCTTATCAATTTAGATTGTATAAAGAATTTACTTCATCTTTTATATCCCCTGTAATGTCAAAATTCTCAGGCGCAACTAAAAATATATAGCCAGATATCTTCTTTATCTCTCCATTAAGAGCATAGGCTGCACCGCTTAAAAAATCCACTACTCTTTGAGCTTCATTTTTGTCCATCTTTTGTAAATCTACAATCACCGGTTTTTTATTTTTTAATTCATTGCATATATTCATCACTTGTTCAAACTTTTCTGGCTTTAAAATCAAAACTTTTACTTGGGTCTGTGTATGAATATTGACAATTTTAGGCTTTCTATCGTAAGGTATGACAGGTTGTAAAGAGTCTACTTCTTCTTTCTCTTCTTCTGGCTCATCGATACCAAAGAAACTCATTAATTTATCAATCACTTTTGAAGACATTAATTATCCCTCCACATTATATTGTCTTTGCCCAAAAATAGAAGTGCCAATTCTAACAATATTCGCCCCTTCTTCAACTGCTACCCAATAGTCATTGGACATGCCCATTGACAAAAATTCTACTTGTACATTATGTTGCTTAATTTCTTTTAGCTCTTCAAATAATTCTTTCATCTTTCTAAAATAGGGCCTTACCTCTTCCGGTGGAAGGTAAGGAGCTATTGTCATAAGCCCTCTAATTCTTATATTATCATATTTTTCCATTTCTTTAACAAAATTATGCATTTCTTCAGGAGGAATTCCGTATTTACTTTCCTCTCCACCAATATTGATTTCCACCAAACAATCTATTACGAGACTCTTTTGTTTAGCCCTTTTGTCTATTTCTTCTGCCAATTTAATACTATCTAAAGAATGTATCAACTTAACTTTGTCAATAATGTATTTCACTTTGTTTGTCTGTAAATGTCCTATAAAGTGAAATTCTACCTCATTTTTTAAATAAGGATACTTTTCATTTAACTCTTGAACCTTATTCTCACCTATGTCAGTTATTCCACAAGCAATAGCCTCTTTTATAGTTTCAACACCGAAAGTTTTAGTAGCTGCCACAATTAATATTTCCTCCGGATTTCTATTTACCTTTAATGCATGCTCTTTTATGTTTTCTTTTATCTTTCTTATATTTTCATATATAGTCGTATTTATCCCCCCTTATTTGCTCAAGTAATCCTCTCCATTTACCGCTATTTCGTCATACACTTTTAATCCAAATGTTTTATCAAGGCTTTCTACAATCGCATATTTGCCATCTGTAGCCTTTATTACTACTTCTTTAAAAGTAGGAACTTTGCCATTTTTTATTGCAAAAACTCCTTCTTTTCCTTCTTTTTGTACAATAGAAGAAAGAGGTATTTTAAGTCCATTGTACTCTTTAACTTTAACTTTTACATTTATTTTAGAAGTTTTATAAAAGTTGGGATATTCATCTATCATCTCAATTATTCCTATATATAATTTATCGTCACCTTTATAGGTTTTTATAACTTTTCCCCGCAATTCACCACCATAATTATCAATCAAAATTTTCACATTACTATCTTCTTTTAATAAGTCCTGTTGTTTTTCATTTAAAACCAACGCTAAATACCATTCCAAATTATCCACTATTTTTACAAAAGGGTAATCTCCTTTTACTTCTGTACTAATTTCTTTGGATTGAAAGTTTAAATTTTCAAGTTGTGTCGGATTTAAATTGAACATATCTTTTTCATGTAGAATACTTTCACTGCCATCGAAATAGTAACTTACAATTCCTGACTCTGGTGAATTTACAGTAATCACATTTTTTTCTACATATTTTTCTAAATACTCCTTTTGCTCTTTTAAGTTTTCAATTCTTTGGAGCATTATTGGCCCTTTACTTAAAATTTCTTCTTTTTTGGCTTTTAAGTCTTCAATCCTTTTTTGTATTTTATCTGCACCAGGGCTATTTTGCTGTATCGCATTTTGATAATTTTGCTCTTCTTTCTTTATTATGTCGTCTAATTTTTGAACATCTGAATAAAAAGGTATATTAGTATCCTGATTTTTTAGTTCTCTGTTTACCTCATCTAATTGATGTAGTTTTTCCTCATTAAAATCAGCAGAATAAACTTGCACAATAGGAGTACCTTTGGGAACTTTTTCTCCACTTGGTACAAGTTTTTTTATTTTACCATCAAAAGGAGCATTTATCATTATTTCATTTTTTATAACATATCCTTGGGCATTAAAGGCTATTAAAATACTTCCATAAGTCACTACTGTAGTTTTATTTTGGTTTGCAAAAGTCGTTATCCCTACTTTACTTATGTAAACTATCACCAATAATATAACTATAATTTTAGCTAACCTTTTCACATCTCTCACCTATCAATATATTCTATATAAATGCCGATTTTCCTTCTACAAATTTATGCATATATTCATTTTATCACAGTTTTTGATATTTTTATAGACAAAATAAGGAGATGGTGAATTGCCCATCCCCTTATTTTTTATTCTACCGGTTCTAATCTCGCAGTAAAATGCCTCAATATTGGCGGCTCATAAGTAAATCTATATCCTTTTATTTTATCTCTTCTTGCATAAACTCTTTTTACAGCCTCTGCTATAACATCCATATGGCTGTTAGTGTAAACTCTCCTTGGAATTGTAAGGCGCACAAATTTATTTATCGCTCTAGTTACAATTATACTGTTTTACCTAAAATTTCTTAACTGTTGATACCTCCTATTTTTATTTCCACAGCTTGTAATCGTTTAATAATTCTTTAAAAAAAGAGAAAACTTTATTTATGAGCAACTACTTCTATTTCTATAAGGGCACCCTTAGGAAGACTTTTTACTTCAACTAAGGAACGGGCAGGTGGATTGTCTTTAAAATACCTTCCATAAATCTCATTAATTTTTGCAAAATCCTCCATGTTAGTGACAAATACAGTCGTCTTTATAACATTATTAAGGTCCATTCCGGCAGCTTTTAAAATCGCTTTTATGTTCTCTAAAACCCTTTCCGTCTGCGCTTCAATACCTCCTTCTACAAGTTCTCCTGTAGCAGGATCAATTGCTATTTGTCCGGATGTGTACAAAAAGCCATCTATCATTACAGCTTGCGAGTATGGTCCAATAGCTTTAGGGGCGGCATCGGTGTTTATAATGGTTTTCATTTATTTTCATCCTTTCAGTAAAAGTGTTATACAATATGTAAAATCTGAATACATAGAATATTATATCATTAATATTTATGGCTTATCAATATTTTTTTAATGATTATAAAATTTTTTGCACTCCTTTGTTGTCAAAAATTTTAATATTAAACCCAGTGAAAAATAACGTAATATTGAAATAAAAAGAGAAAAATCTCATTTACCTTGTGTTTTTTTATGTTTTGGGCGAAAAATTGTGGATAAACTTAATTATTTAATTTTGACTTTCTTTGACCTTTATAATATTAATTAAAGTAGAAATACAATTTAGTATGTGCAGGAGGTGGTAAGTATGGTATTAAGGAGTGGTTTTCTCCCTTAATCGTACTTCCCATCTCTGCACTTCCCAAAAAATACATTGAAAAAGGAGAGGTGAGAAGTTCGCCTCTCCTTTTTTCATTTTTTAAAAAATTCTATAATGGTGGGTAATAACACCCTATTTAAAAAAATAGAGCACTTGTTCTAAATACCTGTTATATTATAATTGTTCAAATACTAAAAACACTCAAAAGGCCAGAATAAGTGCATAACAATTATATCACAAAACTTTTAAAAGCTGAAGATATAAATCAAAATGTCATAACAAAAGTTAAAGTATCAAAGAGGGAGGCATATGGATATAGGAATTTTGAACGATTTAGAAAGAGGATACCTTATTGTGTGTAAATAAGGGTAACAAGGGAATATAAAAGCAAATACTGGATAGCCTCTGTATCAAATGAGGTCTAGAGTATAATGAAGTTATTTACATTTAATGTAAAATTGCTAATAATTACATTATGTTCTGATCTAAAAAGTAAGGGCAGGCATTCAGAAAACACCTACCCCACCTCTTGACAAAGAACCACATTTTAAATACTACACCAGCCAGCACTATATTTGCCAGGCAACTTGGAACCCACTGGAAACTGCATCAATAATCTTACCTACATTGTAAGCATCTCCAATAACTCGAACATCAATTCCTTTATCCTCTAAGGTTTTCTTAAGTTCGTTTCCGACAGGCGACTGTCCAATAGCTAATACAACCTTATGAGCACGTATGAAATCTTGTTTCCCTTCCTTACCCACTGCTGCTACACCCTCGGGAGTGATCTCAGTAACTACCTTACCTGTCCTTGCAGTTATACCCAGCTTGGTGAACTGCTGCATCATATCGAATCGGCTTATTGGCTCCATGTCTATAGCTATATCGGATAGCATTTCGACTATAGTTACCTTAGCCCCTTTTTCAGCCAGATAATGGGCGGTTTCGCAGCCTACTAATCCACCACCAATCACAACAACTTCTTCGTCTTTATCGAAAGACACCTTTCCTGCTAATACATCCCATGCCTGGAAAACAAACGTATTTTCTTTCTCCGCCCCTTTAATCCTGGGTGTCACAGGTTCAGAACCCGTAGCAAGGATCACATAGTCCGGTGAAAGCGCTGCAATAGTCTCAGCATCTGCGGTAACACCGCTTCTGACTTCTACGCCAGCTCTCGAAAGTTCCGCTTCAAGCCAGTCGCGGAACCACTTAATTTTAGCTTTTCCAGGCGACGCTGATGCAATTTCTAGCTGGCCCCCTAGATGTTGTTTCTTTTCATACAATATAACTTGGTGCCCTCGTTTGGCAGCAGTGATAGCTGCCTGCATCCCCGCCGGTCCTCCACCGGCCACTACTACTTTTTTCTTTACAGGAGCTTGTTTAATTTCGCTATATACACCTTCACGGCCAGCTACGGGGTTGACGGTGCAACGGAGACGGAGATTCTGAAATACACGTCCGCCTATGCAGCCAATATTGCAGGAAATGCACTTACGTATTTCGTTTTGCCGACCCTCTTTAGCTTTCTTGGGCCATTCCGGATCGGCTATCAATCCGCGACCGACAGCTACAAAATCCGCCCGCCCTTCAGCAATGATTTTTTCGGCGAACTCAGGCTCACGAATCACACCGACAGTAATTACCGGGATATTTACTACCTTCTTTATTTCTTCCGCAAGATATACGCGCCATCCCTGTTCAAACCTCGATGGCTCCAGAAGAGTAGGCATCGACTCGTAAATGCCTGCACTTACATGTAACACATGTACGCCCGCTTCCTCCAGCATTTTGGCTATTTGTTTGCCCTCTTCTAAAGTATTGCCACCCTCGACAAACTCGTCGGCACTAAAACGGAAACTTATTGGATAGTCTTCTCCTACAGCTTCTTTAATCCTCCGAATTATCTCCAAAGGGAAGCGCATTCTTCTTTCAAAGCTACCACCATATTTGTCGACCCGCCGATTTGTACGTGGCGACATGAACTGCCCAATAAGATATCCATGTGCGCCGTGCAGCTCTATTCCGTCAAACATCGCTCCTTTAGCTCTCACAGCAGCATCAACGAATTTCTGAATTATCTCTTCAATTTCGTTGATTGTGAGCTCTCGCGGTTGAGTACCCAGAAATGAACAAGGAACTGGAGATGGAGCTACAGGTTGAAGCCCTTCTGTTATACCAGGAGTGGTTTGACGACCAGCATGGTGTATCTGCATAAAAATTTTAGCCCCATAACTGTGGACAGCCTCTGCCAGCTCAAAAAATCCGGCCATGTACTTGTCGTCATCAAGCCGCAACTGGCAGGCAACATTTTTGCCCTGAGGGTAATCTACCTGCACATTTTCTAAGATTATAAGCCCTACCCCACCCCTTGCACGGGCTACGTAATAGTCAATGAGTCTTTGACTTACTGATCCGTCCTCATTTGCAAGATTCGTTGCCATCGGTGGCATAACAATGCGGTTCCGGATAACCAAGTTTCCTATCCGGCCTTCTGAAAAAAGATTTGGAAAATGGGTCATAGTACCTCCTCCTTATTTTGAGTTGTGATGATCACAACCCCTTTAAAAATTTTTTATTAAAATTGTGCTTCCTCCTTTGAAGTTATAATATCCATTTGTTAAAAAAATATCAATTCCCAAATTTGCTCAAATTCGAGGAATATCCGTCGATTTTCTTCTTTTTATTATAAATATCACTCGCGCTCTTTCGTTTTTTCCAATTTTATTCTACATGTGCTTAAAATGTCTTTATTTCTATATTAAACGTTATTATTACCAAAAAATTTTTGATGATGTAAAGAGAGAAAGTGTCTACAAAATGTCAAAGGAACAAAGAAAATATAATAAAATATAATGAAGAATACAAACAAAAAAGACTCAGGAGATAAAGAGAACAGAGAAGCTGTAAGAGAAGTCAGCAGAAACTTGTGCCACAATTGCGAAAATGTCACTATATCTCATTATTTGCCGTAAAGTTGCACTACATATACTGCCAAATACAAAAGGTGCACGTCTGCGAAAATAAGCAGAGGTGCGCCTTTTGATTCGGATTTTTGATTTAAACATAGCGAAAATTAAAAAATCCGTACCACTTTAACTGATTTATACGTACTACTTTCAACTCTTTGATTTTTTCATTCTTTTGGTATTATTTCTGATATTTTTTGTTCAAATTTTCCTCTGAATATTTCTTCTTTCATCATTAAGTGTGAATCTAAATCATGAAAATTAAACGCACCTGTTCCAAGTGCAAAATGCACACTTTGATTTATTCCAACACTTGACTCTGACATGCAACCTATCATAAGCTGTAAATTTGCAGCTTTAGCCATCTCAACAATTGCTAAAGCATCTGAAATACCCGACTTCATAAGTTTTATATTTATGTAGTCTACTGCTTCTTCTTTTATAAGCCTAAGTACATCATATTTAGTACGTGCACTTTCATCTGCTGCTACAGGAAATGGAGAATTAAACCTAACAAATTTTAAGCCATCTATATCATTTGCTAGAACAGGTTGTTCAAATACTGATACGTCAATTCCCATATTATATACCTTTTTAATAAATTCAACTGCTTGCTTATGAGTATATCCCATATTTGCATCAACAATATATTTTGCTCCTTTTGTTACCTCAAAAATTGATTCCATAACTTCAATATCTTCTGCTAAGTTTTCACCAACCTTGATTTTTATAACCCTAAAGCCCTCATTATATATAGATTTTGCTTCCTCTACACGATTCTTAAAACTATCTATTCCTACTGTTTTATCCGTTTCAATTTTATCCTTTGCACCACCTAATATCTGATAAACAGGAATTCCTATTTCTTCTGAAAAAGCATCAAGCACTGCGTATTGAACAGCTGCCTTTACACTTGGAGTTGCCAACATCTTATCCGTAATATCAAAAATTTTTCTATAGTTTTTAACGTCTATTCCTGTGATTGTTTCTTTTACAAAATTTTCAAATTGTAATAAAGCTTCTACTCTTTCTCCATTAACTCTAAATGAAGGCGATGCTTCTCCATACCCTTTTGCACCACTATCAAGAGTTACTTCTACCTCAATGTTTGTTGCCTCTGATGAAATGCTCCCAACGATATGAAATGGTTTATAGAAATTATACCTTTTAAGTGTAAATTTTATATCCACTATTTTTCCCATTTTCTCTACCTCCGTATTTCTTTAAAATCTAATACTTGAATCTCATATTTAAAATCATAAATATTTTTATACTCTGTTTCTGCTTCACCAACCTGATTATCATAAGGATCATTACGCCAGAATACTTTCTTAGGTGCAAAGTCTTTCATAAAATCAGAATTTGCCACCATTCTAAATGCATCAAGATTACCAAAATAGAATTCTCTTAATTCTTGATTGTTTTTATAGCGCCCACCAAAAGATAGGTCGGCAGGAAGCCATCCATAAGGTGGTATAAAGAATAATGCCCAATCATGCGGTGACGCTAGGAATGGGGTTATATACCAGCCGGATTGCCATCTGGCAGGAATACCTACAACCCTGCAAAGAGTTATAAAGAGGAGCGCTTGAAATCCACAGTCTCCTTTTAAATTACATGCAACAAACTCAGGAATATTTTCATATAATGCATAAGGATGTACATAAGAGTAGTTAACATTTAAGGTTATCCAATCATATATCTTCTTTGCTTTTAGATAGGGGTTTTTCTCATCTCCTACTATTTCTTTAGCAAGTTTCTTTAAATATGGTGTAAAAATTATATGAGGCGGCTCCTCTGATAAAAAGTCATAATTATTTATTTCTTCAGTATTTGCTGGAACAACTGTATTTACCCATTCTTTTATAACATATTCGAATTCTACAAAATATTCATTTTCTTTTTTACCTTCAAAATAGATTGTTCTTTGAGGGATATCGGAAGATGCTAAAAAATACTTTTCATGACTTGCTGAAACAAGTTTTACATCTTTCTGCTGAAATTCTTCTTTTGGAAATGGTAACCAAACTTTCACTTTCTCTTCCTCGATGTCTTCTACAATTTTTAGAGAAATTTTAGCACGAACCTTATATTCTTTCGGCTTATCACCATTCAGAAGTTCTCGTAACCTATTGTCATTAAGATTTCGTGACTCTTCTCTACTTTTGTCTTTTTTCATCCTTTTCTGGTAATCCGGAATCGCATAAGTAATATTCTGAACAAATCTTTCCTCATACATTCTTTTTCCATCAACCATAATGTAATCCAAAAATCCTTTATCAAGTAAAGTATAAAATTCTTCATTTGTAAAATTATCTATAAGCTCTCTTGCTTTGTTAATAGCTGTCTCCTCATTATAAGGATAATTCTTTAAAAGTCTTTTTACTCGCTCCTTTTCAAAAATTAATCTCATTCTAAGGTCATTTGGAAGTCTTCTTTCAAGCCATCTTTCAATGAGATGATTTGCTTGGTCAAAATTTCCTAAATATTCTTCACGAACAATTTCCTCTGGAAGCTTAACATTCATAAATTCCATGTTCTTTTTCCCCCTTTTTTATTTTAACATTTCGGTTTTTGCAGAACCCCAAAACCCTCATAAATTCAGGAGTTCTGCTATATATTTTCAAAGGAATTCCCCCGCTTTTGTTGAATTCCTATATATGACAAACACAAAAACGAAACGGAGGAAATCCTATGAAAAGCAAAGCTAAACAATTATCTCTTTATATTGTTACTAATGGCTTGGGTGTTTAAAGCCTACCAGCTTTTACGATAATGATTCTTTTGATATTGAAAATGCTAATTCTGCTGCTGAATATAAAGTCCCCCCTCAGCCTGGCATTGATTCTAATGGTATCTCTACTTACCCCCGTGACCCTTCCCTTAAGATGGTTTACGACGTTATAACATGGAAAAATGGCAGAGCTTCTCTCATCAGCATTCTTCTACACTTTACAACTTCCTGCTATTGAAAAATCCAGTGTAAATGTCCATTTCAATTTCCTGATTGTAAGAGGGAAAACTGCTTTCTTCCTTCACATAAATTCTGGTGCCGTTTATCTTCATCAATACTTTAGAACCTCTGCGAGTAATTCCAGCTGAAAGACCATCAATTAATCTGAAAAATCTGTACATTGGCAATAGAACCTCAGGGAAGTCGGACGGCAGTTCGTTTTCAAGATGATGATGATACTTTATCACATAATACACCTTATCGTCTATATTATATAACGCCTTGCTTAAATCAGCGCTTCGAAATGCATGAAAATAACCCTTTTCAAACACTTCTTTCGGATTTACTATATCTCCTATCTTCAAGTCCGGCTGTACTTTCCCAATATCATGCAGGACAGCTGCCTGTACAAGTGCATTCTTATCCATCCCAGGCAATTCCATCAGACCTTGTCTAAAAGCATCTGCAATTAATTTAAGCATGTTTACCACGTGCCTGAAACCACCATTTCTGATTATACCGGTTATCTTCACCATGCCTGTAGTTTCGTCGTACTCATCCATATACTCTGGAACAGATTTCAGCCGTGCCTCTATACGCTGGTCAGGAAGCATGATCGAAAATGCCGTTTCCACTTCATTTTGACTACTTCTCAATTTTTGCATCATATTGTATTCCGCTGTTATATCAGTAAATGTAACTAAAAATTTATTTGTCTCCCCTAAAATACTCGTACTCATCCTATAATAGGTTCCTGCCTTAGATGTTAATATTTTTTCTCGATTATCGTTAATCATTTTTCTTATTTCTTCAACTTCTATTGGATTTTCGGATATTATTTCCATCGCAAGCTTATTCGCCCGTATGATTTCACCACCCTCTGAAACCAGTGCTACTCCAAAGGGAAAGAGGTCTATTATCATACCTATTAAACGTTCAAGCCCCTCCCTTTTTTCCTTTTCACCACTATGCGACTTTGCAAGTCCCTCAATTAAATTTTCAAGAGAAAGTCTAGCTATTACTCCTCCATTTGTGCTGGTAAATAACCGACAGTCTTTGTGTGTAATTACACTTTTGACAAGATCCTCTATATTCAGCGTCGCTTCCACTTTATCTTCGTCTTTTATCAAGATAGCAACATCTTTAGCCTTAACCTTCGAAGCTTCATCTCCCATGAGAAACCATTTTAGTACTACGTTATAGTCAATGTAGCCCTTTGCGCCGTCTTCTTTTTCTACGATAACCACACCTTCTTTACTTTCAAGCATTACTCTTGCAACTTCTCTTAGATCGGCATCCTGTGAAACTACGGGTAAATTAATATATCGGCCTATAGTCATATTTTCCATCAAATTACACCCCTCTAATCTTTTTGTTTGTTCAGATGGCTATAGAAAACAAGCCTGTTCGTGCCTACTGCTTCCGGCAGTAATATGAGAAATCCCTTACCTCCATATCTCGCAAAAACTATCTCCCAAAAACAAAATTGTTTGTAAAATATACAAAAAATATGGTCCCTCAGATAAAACCTATTTACTTATTGCACTAAAAGCATAAAAAGCGAAAAAAGCTTAACCAGGCGTGTTTCAAGCGCACAAAAATGTTCATTAAGTATATGATAATTTTTATCATTATATACACTAAATGTACAGTTATTGAGCACGTTGAAAATTTGAAAAACATGCTTTTCAATGCTTAATGTGCTTTTCGTGCAAAAAAATTATATAAAAAAGTAAAAAGGAAATAATATTTATGTCCACATAGCCCTATCACCAGACAAGTATTCATCTTAGGTTAGTTTTTAGCTTGTATGTATGATAATTTTTATTGTAGATGACTCAACCTTTTTATCTGTTAAATTCATACAATGTATATAGATCTAACCTTGTATTTTTGTTTATAATACCCGCTTTCTGAACTTTTTTGCTTTTTTGATATTATTAAGCTTCTTATTCTTACATTCGCCTTTATTATACCATATCAGAATGTTTTGCAATATAGCAATAAAAAATATACCCCCAGTGTGAATAGATATTAATATTACCAGATGGTGTAAAGTTTTTGTAGGAAATAGTTTAAATAAATTTCTTATTAAAGGATTATAGCATCACTCTCTTATGAAAATTTTACATTGTCTAAATATTTTTATCTACTATATTTTAGTTCATCTATTTTGCTTTGAGGAAATACTCGAGTCTTTGATGTTCCATACACAAATGCTGTAACAGAAAGATTTAATAACAAGATTAAAGTGCTAAAGAGGGACGCGTAGGGATATAGAAATTTTAAACGATTTAGAAAGAGGATACTAGATATTTTGAAGCAACTTTATTAGCAAATATATTACCTGCTATCATTGCTGGTATCGCTACCAAAAGTCCTATTAAGATAACCAGTAAAAGATTATTAAGTTGAAGATTAGAAGCAGCAGCAATTGGACCTGGAGTCGGCGGAACTAAAACGTGTGTTGCATAAAGTCCTGTTGAAAGTGCTATAGACATTGCAACAAGAGATGTTTTAGTTTTCTTTGCTAAAGCTTTGTTCAATGAAGAAAGAATTATGAATCCACTATCACAGAAAACAGGTATAGAGACAATGTAACCCATGATACTCATTGCTATTGTAGGTCGCTTTTCTCCTACAAACTTAATAATTGTCTCAGCCATTTTGATTGCAGCACCTGATTTTTCAAGAATGGTTCCTATGATAACACCAGCTATTATTACTATTCCTATGCTTGTGAGGGTGTTGCCAAAGCCTTGAGTAATTATCCCTGCAATTTTATCGGATGGCATAAATGCTACAAAAGCTAAAAAATATGATGCAAAAATAAGGGCTAAGAATGGATGAAGTTTAAATTTTGCTGTTGCAATTACGATAAAAAGTATAGTCAAGAATAGAATAAAAACTAAATATGGACCTAACATTAAAAACCCTCCTTTATTTTTTAAGCCTTTATGGCTTTGATTAACCTAAAAATTCTCTCAACGGATTTTTCTAACAATGTTGGTGCGTTTTTTATAGCATCTTCAAGGGACATTGGCTTTTCCATAATTGAAAAAACGCTGCTAACTCCAATCTCATAAAGTTTTTCTATATCTTCAACCGTTCCTGCTATTACAATAAGCGGTTTATTATGCTTTTTGCACAATTTAGCTATTCCTGAAATTGTTTTCCCAAACGCTGTTTGAAAATCTACTTTTCCTTCACCGGAAATTACTATATCAGCTTCTTTTACTTTTTCTTCAAGCTTTAATGCCTCAATTATTATTTCTATACCACTTTTTAACTGCGCATTTAAAAATGCCATAAGCCCTGCACCTAAACCGCCTGCAGCACCTGAACCTGGAACATCTATTATTTTTTTACTAAAATACTTTTCTAGAAGTTTACCATAATGTTCAAGGTTTTTCTCTAAAACTTCTACCATCTCCTTTGTAGCACCCTTTTGGGGGCCATAAACTCTTGATGCGCCATTTTCTCCAATTAAAGGATTTGCTACATCGCAGGCTACGATAAACTCACATTCCTTTAGTCTCTCATCAAGATTTAAAATATCGATTGAGTAAATTTTTGAAAGTTCTCCTCCTCCAAGACCTATTTCTCTACCATCTTCATCATAAAATCTAACTCCTAACACCATTGCCATGCCGGCACCACCATCGTTTGTTGCGCTTCCACCTATTGCTATAATGAATTTTCTGCAGCCTCTATCTAAAGCATCTTTTACAAGCTGACCGGTTCCGTATGTTGTTGTAATCATGGGATTTCTCTCATAATCCTTCAAAAGATAAAGTCCTGAGGCAGCAGCCATTTCTATAACTGCTGTTTTGCCATCACCTAATATTCCATAAAAACTTTCAATATCTCTAAATAAAGGATCTTTTACATTTGTTTTTATTATTTTTCCTCCAGTTGCATCAACTAATGATTCAACAGTCCCTTCGCCACCATCTGCCATAGGGACTTTCTCGATAACGGCTTTTGGGAAAACCTTTAAAATTCCTTTTTCTATGCTATCTGCAACCTCAAATGCAGATAAACTTCCTCTAAACTTATCGGGAGCTATAAGAATTTTCATAACATCACCACCATTTTATTTTTATCATAAAAAGTAACTTCATTTACCTTCAAGTGAAATTAGCGCTGCTCCAAGTGCTCCAATAATCTGTGGTTCAAATGGAATTATAAGTTTTTCGCCGAGCCTGCTTTCGATGGCATAAACTACTCCCTGATTTTTGGCAACGCCCCCTGTCATCATGTATTTTCCTTTTCTCCCTATTCTGTCGACCAGGGAAATAGCTTTTGAAGCAACGGATTTATTGAGGGCATGTATTATATCCCTCTGGTCCTTATTTTGGGCAATAAGAGATATTACTTCAGATTCTGCAAATACAGTGCACATACTGGTAATCGTGATATTTTCTTTTACTTCCTTATGCACTTTTGCCATTTCTTCTATTGAAATGCCTAACGTCCTCGCCATTACTTCAAGAAACCGGCCTGTCCCTGCTGAACATTTGTCATTCATCACAAAATCAATGACATTGCCGCTGTCATCGAGCCTTATCACTTTGCTGTCCTGTCCACCTATATCTATAACAGTTCTAACAGCATTGTCTATAAAAAACGCGCCTTTTCCGTGACACGTAATTTCGGTTACAATTTTATCTGCAAAGGGAATACTCACTCTTCCATACCCTGTCGCTACTATTGATGTAATATCCTTTTTTGAAGTCCCGCACTATTTAAAGCAATTTCAAAAGCTTTAAAAGCACTTTCTAGAGCTTTAGGACCTGTTGGAATAATAGAATATGATATTATATTTTTGTTTTCGTCGATTATGACTACATTTGTAGAAGTAGAGCCACTATCCACTCCTACAAAATATCCTTTCTTGGCTTTTTGTTTTTCCATCTTTTTTATACCGGTTGATTCCAAAAAGGCATCTATTCTTGTTAAAATCTGGCCGCTATTTGAATCGTTATAGTCAGTTTCAATTTTTAAAAGTGGGACGTCTGCTTTGCTTTTGAGTTCAGCATACTCATAGGAATAAAAATCACAGAATTTTATGGTGTTGTATATTATCCCCTTGAATTCTTTATTGATTAACTTGCTTCGATCTTCTGCCATTCTCATACAGGGTGTTAAATTGAGAAGCGATTCCGCATAGCTTTTTAATAAATTATCTTTTGCTTCAATATTGAATACTCTTTCTTCACCTGTGCAGGTAAAATTTATTACGTTTGCTGTACAAGAATTTATGATTTTTTCTATAACATCATCTTTAAGCCTCGCACCTAATATAGCAATGCTTTCAGTGGATTCCTTTTCTTTATTAAAAGATTTGCTTTCTAGAATTTTTAGCAAATTCTCTTCAGCAAAATTCTTGTTTTTAAAGGCCTGATACGCTTCTATAAATTCAATTATTTCATTGTAAAAAAGATCTATTGCGAGAGGATCTTTTTTTCTGGGTAGGTCTAGGAGATAGATAAATTTTACTTTATCTTTTAATACATCATAAAGTCTTCTTATACTGTCACAGCAGGCAGTTAATATAACCTCTTCAATATTATTTTCAATTATATTTTCCAAAACCCCTTTTGCAAAACTGCACATATTTGAGTGAATCAGGGCCTCAGCATGTTCATGAGACTTATATCCCGAATCAAGTCTTACCGGTTCTTCTCCAAAGGCTTCGATTATTTCTACAGGCGTGTATTTGCAAATGTACCCTATCAATTTTTCACCTCCAGAAGGATTGCTAAAGCATTTCAAGAAAAGCTTCGAGCCTCGTCCTATTCTGCCCCTCTTGATTATTTCTTTTGTCTACACAATCCCCATCTAAATAAAGAAATGGAATACCCAATTCTGAAGCAAGATTTTTAATTATAACTGTTCCACCCATCGACTGTTTACAGCCCAAATGACAAAACTGTATAATGCCGTCCGGTTTTATTTTTTCTATCAGTTCTTTGATTCTTGCAACTTTTCTATTTATTTCACCATTAAAAGAGTTTAAGATAAGCTTTTCAGCGATTCCCTTAAAGGGGTCGTTTTCATCAATTTCATCAACAAAATCATAATTTAAGTCACTACCAGCAATGTGAAATTTATCGCTGAAGTTAAAGTAATCTTTAAAATTTTTCTCAAATATAGGAAGAAGGTGTATAAAAAATATGCTTTTTCCACTTCTTTCAGGAACTCTTTTTATATCCTCCACTAACATCTCATAAAAATGTAATATTTCCTTGCTTCCAATGAATACATGGGATGCAAAAAGCATATACATTTCAAAGGTCATAGTAGGTAAAAATCTTTTTTCTCCCGCATGATTTAAATACTCTCTCATAAGTGCTCTTGTTTTATTTTCCGTTTTTACGACTTCCCTCAATTTATCAGTATCAAGCTTTCTGTTAAAGACTTCCTCAAGCTTTTCCGCCACTTCTAAAAGTTGTTTTTTTACATACACTACAGCGTCTTTAGAATATTTGTAGGGAATATCAATAATGTACAGTGGAACCCCGTGCTTTTTTGAAAGATACTTGAAAGTAGGTATATTCGCATCACAGATCATGGAAGTAGTCATCATAAATTTAGGTTTTTTGAGAATATTAAGTTCACTAGCTCCTATAAAAGTTTTATGGTAACTGCATAAAGTATTTGACATACCCCTTGATTCAGCAGTATCTATAAGATAATCTTCGATGAAGAAGCCTGACATGAAAGAAGAATATGCTTCAATAAATAAGGGTTTTATGTCCATAGCAATCAAAAATTCAGAGGGTGCAAAGAGGTTTACCCAAGCAGAATTTTGAGGATTTGCTAAAGAATCTTTTATGCTTTTTATAGAGTATTTATTTAGGTAATGAAGAGATTTGGGAATCCTCTTGTCTTTGAAAAAGCTCACATAATAATAAGCAGCGGTAAGACCAAAGTTTATTAGCTTATTTACTTTTTCCGGTTTATCCATATTATCTTTTATAATATTGGTATAAATCTTTACTGTATCCATTTTATCACTACCCCATAAACTCCCCTTCCTCACAGAAGTGGTTTTTTCTCCAGTTGATATTTATTTCTCATCTCCTAGATAATTTGTTTTGCCCTTTCCCTAAGCATTCTTTCTTCTTCATTCTCAGGCTCAGGTAAGGTAACATTATGCGGCGCTGGCCTTCCATTCTCATCTACATGAATAAAAGTAGCAAAGCCTAAGATGCGCAATACTTATTTCGTTCATCATTTTAGCCTCCCTTAAATTAATTCTATTCATTGGCAAAAGAATGCAAAATCCTTTAATTCAATATTACCACAGTTTCTAAGTTTAGCCAAACCCGTTTTATGAGAAACATTCTTGACAAGACGATGAAGTAGAAGAATCACTTATAGAGAGTGTAATAGATTTATTATCACTGTGAAGTATGTTATAATTGCAGTAGAAGATAATTAAGGAGAAACGGAAGGAAGAATATGTTGAGGATTGAAGAATCTGAAGCATATAATATGATATTGGAGAAAGGAATAGAGAAAGGAATAGAAAAAGGTGTAATGCAAGAAAAAATTGCTATTGCAAAAGAAATGTTAAAAGAAGGCATAGATATCGACAAAATTGCAAAATTTCCTAATGAAGTAAGGAAAATAATGTATACAACGAATATAATTGAAGGACTCCATAGGCAGTTAAGGAAAGTTACAAAATCAAAAACAATATTTCCATCCGATGAAGCATTAGAAAAAATGCTTTAATTGGTAAGTATGAATGTATTAAAGAAATGGACCGTAAGATATAAAAATTGGGATATAGTATTAAACCAATTGATTATAATGTATTCAGGCAGATTAGAAAAATATCTATAAGGGAAAAGAACCGAAAAAAATTTTTCTTTAGGACCTTTGAAGACCTAGAGATTCAAAGGTCCTAAAGAAAAGCTCAAACAACCCCTAATTGAATATTTTAACCAAATTAATTCAATTTCATGCATAAAATTTAGAAAAAAGGTTATACTTAAAGATGGATTAGATAAAATGTTAATTAATTCTTGCCAAGAAAGAGTATGAAATTAATCTAAATATACAAAATATTTTTCACTCCCTTAAAAAAATATAAACTTGAATTCGGCAAGTGAATTTACGAAATGCCCAAATAGAGCCATTTGAGGGCTAAATTAAGTGAAGAATTTTTTGCAAAAAATATATGGAGATTCCCTTTTTTCTGATAAAATTTAAGTGTCAACTCAAAAACATTAACAGAAAGGAGAATCTCCATAATGTAAGTTTAACACACGGTGGGTTAACTTATTTTATCGGACTTACTTTCTCTATAACTTTTTTTGCAAGTTCAATATAGGGCAATCCCTCAGATCCATCATCAAGAGCAGGTGGTATACCTACATCGCTTAATTCTCTGACTTTAACCGTTATTGGAATCTTTACAAGTATTTCTGTTCCTAAATCTTGCGCTAATTTTTCTGTTTCCCCTTCACCAAAAATATTATATCTTTGGTGGCAGTTAGGACATTCAAAATATGACATGTTTTCCACAATACCTATAACTTCTAAATTAACTTTCTTAGCCATATAACCGATTCTTCCTGCTACGTGAGAAGCTGAAGCTTGTGGAGTTGTCACAAGCACAAATTTTGACTCAGGCAATTTTTGCATCACTGTAAGAGGTATATCTCCTGTCCCTGGTGGTAAATCCAATACTAAATAATCTAATTCTCCCCAATACACATCATTGAAAAACTGATCAAGAACTCCTGACAAAAGTGGACCTCTCCATATTAAAGGTGTATCTTCGTCAGTAAAATTACCCATTGAAATCACTTTTATCCCGAATCTTTCTAATGGCAAAATAGTATGCTCATCCAATGCGTAAGGTCTTTCATCCACAATCCCCAAAAGCCTTGGAACACTAAATCCTAACACATCAGCATCCAATAGCCCTACTTTAAAGCCTAATCTGGCAAGGCTCACAGCCAAATTAACTGCAACAGTTGATTTACCTACTCCACCTTTTCCACTACCTACTACTATCACTCTCGTATTTTCAAATATGGGTTTCCTGCCACCACTAAGCTTTCTTGCTAAGTTTTGCGTTTCTTCTTCTGTCATAGCTCCAAGATTTACTATTACTTCTGAAACCCCTTCAAGTTTGGAAACTTCCTCTATAGCATCTTTTTTAATAGTATCTTGAAGAGGGCAACCTTTCACAGTAAGGTTTATGTCAATTGTAACTTTATCCCCTTCAATTTGAATATTTCTCACCATATCAAGGTCAACTATACTTCTTCCTATTTCTGGGTCATATACTTTTCTTAGAGCGTTTAATATTTGTTCTTGTGTAAGCAATTTTATACCTCCTCTACATTATTATTTTTAGATTCTTGCAAAGTCCCAAAATTCTCAATGGGTTCTGTTATATATTTTCAAAGGAGTAATCTTTTTGTCGCCTCTATTGCTTCCGTATCATTTAAAATTTCTCTTTCTTTATAAGCAATGCCACAAACGCCTCTATTTGCGGGAATCACTTTATAAAAGTGCTTATCCACAATATAGCAAGTAAAATTGCTAATAATACTGTATACCAGTATATAAGCTGTATTTTTGTATACATAAATACATTAAAAGCCGACAAAGTATATGCTGACAACGGAAATATAAATGCCCACCACGAAAGTGAAAAAGGTATTCCACCTTCTATAAGGTATTTAATTGTTATTATAACAGTAAGCACAAATGCCCAAAGCCCAAATCTCCACAATATAAGAAAGCATTTTTAAAGTATCTACCGCCAAAATTAGTCCTATTTCTTTTGAAGCACCAGCAATACCCATCAAACTTACAGTTCCTACGCCAATAGGCCCAAGTATAATCCAGAAAGTTGGTGTTGCCATGGCATGCGGCATTGTATGACTTATAAATCTGTTCAAAATAATACTACTAAGTATGACAAAGAGCATTAATCCAATTCCATAAAATACTATATCTATAATATTTATTAATTTTGCCAATTCTGTGTTTTTTGTCTCATAAGCCTTAACTAGAAGATTTCCTAATAAAGGCACTACAATACTTGCAACAGGAGTTATATACCATGAGTAATTTGTAAGCTCGGGTCCTATATTTTCTGTTATCATCATATTGTATGTTACAAAAACTCCAAAAATTAAGGCAAGAGCTACGACATATACCCACAAAATTGTGCCCAAAGTCACAATAAATGCCATGCTAAAATATTCCTTACCTATCATAAAAAAGTTTGTTCCAAGAATTAAACTTCCTACAGGCATAGTAACAAAAAAGTTAGACATAGCAGGATGCTTTAAATCCTCTATTAATTTATCAAAATGTAAAAACCATCTTCCTACCCTGAATTATAAATATTAAAAACAAAAATATATTTAAAAAGAAAAGTGCTACAGCTACTGGTTTTAAAAAAGGCATTTTTGCACTTAACAAATAAAGAACATTAGCAAATCCACCAGTACCCATAACGGATGCATACCATGCCGGTGAAAAGTGCCTTATAATGCAGTTAAAGCATATTCTGTGTTCCATTGATCGCTCCTCCATTAATATATCCGAATTAACGAATATATTATATCAACATAATTAACATATGTCAACAACTAAGTAGAGGAATACTTTATATTTAACTTTAACACCATAAAAATATAACTTCGATTGTTGCTAAATATTTCTTGCCTGTAAGCTTTAGCAACAATCGAAGCCGTGTTAGATAAAATTATTTATTTTGCGATTGTTCTCTTTGAGCAACTGCTTTCTTTATTTCCTCAATAACCTGCTGTGTATTCATGTTTCTTATTTCGATTCCAATATGCTTATCTCTAGAAAAGCCTACATCGTCAAAAGCATCTCTGTACATTTTCTTTTGCATTGTAGGGTCACAAGCAGCGACATAAAGTTCATCTATTTGCGCTCCTCTTAATAATTCCCTTAAATACCTATCTCCATCATCTGCACAAAGTTGAGGATGTAATCCTACCCATTCAAAAATGCCCTCTCTTCTTAAAGTGTTTAAAACTTCAAATGTGTCCATTTGTTGAAATGATGGACAAGTGCCTTGGCAAACACATAAAAGTAATCCTTTTTTACTCATAAAAATTACCTCCTATCTCCAAAATATGTTATAGCTTCATTATCACAAATTTTTGAACATCCACGGCAAAATTCCACGCAGTTGTCTGGATTTACAACATCCGGATATCCATCGTCACCGATGGTATAAACGTCATGTGGACAAAAGTTCACACATTGATAGCACTGAATGCATTTATCCTTATCTATTATAGGATACCAATTTTTTGCCACATATTTCACCTCCTCTCCAGCGTTTAAAGCTCTTTCAGTATATCAGCTATCCTTCCATTTACATTCTTTATAACTTCTATATCATTTAATAAGAGCTCATTTTCTATGTCAGCATTATCTACAACTGAAATTACGATTTTTTGTGCATTGGTATTTTTGATAAAATCAACAAATTTTTGTGCATTTATTTTCTCTTCTTTAAAAACGGGATTTTCTACGTTTTTAACTTTCTTTAATTTTCCATTTTCAATTTCTGCAACAGTAAAGTATTCTGATGAAACAATACTACTTCCTACATCGCTATTTAAGCCAAGATGGTTTTTTGATGCAAAAGCAATTATCATTTATATTAACCTCCTTATATATTTTTATATTCGAATATTCGAATATAGCAAGTAAAAAAATTTATTTTGTGCCAAGAAAGATATTTTTCACTTCATCGATAATGTTTATGATATTTTCATCTGTTAAAGAATAATAAATTATAGTCCCTTCTCTTTTGGTTTTTACCATTTTATTTGCTCTTAATACCATTAAATGCCTTGATACGTGGGATTGGTCTAAATTTAGTGCTGCCATCATTTGACATACGCACATTTCTTTTTTGCTTAAAAGCTCTATTATTTTTATTCTTGTAGAATGGGATAATGCTTTAAAATACTCCGCTACTTTACTATACAAATCAGCTTCCACTTTTCTCATCCTTTCATATAGATTATATTCGATTTTTCAAATATAGTCAAGTTAATTTTTTGTCAAGATCCGTATCAAGTTTTCGTAGGTAAATTTTTTAAAAATTTTTTGCCTAACTTACCTCACCACCAATACGTAATTCACTTTACTGAATATAAAATATGTTCTATTTATGTTAAATTATTACTTCAGAAGCAAACACTAAACATCTCGCTTCTTTTATTAGCCTTTAAATGTCAAATACTGGTTATTAACTTCCTGCTTCAAACACTTATCTCTAGACCATTGGCTCGCGTTATCTCTTTTAAAAACATATTTTATCCAGAGTCTTCCTGCAAATGGCCCTTCTAAAATCGGCCATTCTTCAAAAAGCTGACTACTACTTTGCTTTTACAAGATACCCGGAGGAGGTACGAAAGCACATTTATACCACAAGTGCAGTTGAAAGTGTTAATAGCTTGGTTGAAAAAGTGAGAATAAAATCTGGTGGATATTTTCAATCAGCTGATATTTTGGAACTCAATGGTTTATTTGCAGAGAGCATTTGAAGCAAACAAAATGGGAAAAGCCTGTTCCAGTGATAAAAGCTTACATTTACGAGATCATGCAGCTTTTCCAGTTACGTTACTATGCTCAGACACAAAATTCTTGACAAGTCTCTCTGCTCTTTGTAGCCTTATTATTATACCATCGCTTTCTATGTATAGCTTCTTTGTAACCTTCTCTCCTTTCGGTAAATTCCCATCTTCAAAAACTTCTTTCCTCTTTTCTTCACTGTCTTCCCTTAAATCTTCTCCTACTTCCTGCACTCCTTTCCAGATCGGCATCGGACTAATTCCAGGAAATAGATAGTTTAATATTTCTGCCGCACGCCTAAAAGGCATTTCTGTACCTAATTTTACAGCTATTTCTCTTAACTTCGGTGTTATTTGTGAACGAGATCTTAAATCTAATAATTCATCCAGTAAAAACTTTGTCTCTCCTCTCTTTTTGTTTCTGTATAGACGCCTCCTTTATATAAATTCTCCAAAGGTACTAACAACCTGTTTCGCTCTAAATCCTACTACTTTCCATACTTCCTTCTCTCTTCCTTTCATAAGTTGTGTGTCTATTTCTTCTAAAGCCCATGCAAAAATTTGAGTGGATATCTTCTGCATGAGGTTGTGGATTCCTTATTCAAGTTCATAAAAGTCTTTACTTTCTTTTATTATTTTTATTAATCCATTTGCAAAAAGAAGGATTGCCCCCACTATGTGTCGAATATCTAACATATTAGACCTTACCTTTCTTTTGATTTTTGTTTTATTTCGTTTTTGGTGGGTGGGTCTTTTAACTACACCTAACCCCCTTTTTCCTGCTTTATTTCACCTACTTAAATTTTACACTGCCTTATTAGTATTAGGATAAATTAATTTGAGAAATTACATTTATCTACTTTTTTGTTTAAGTTGTTATGCTATAAAAGTAAGGAACCCTTCTGCTGTAAAGGGTTCCTTAGATTTTATCAAAAGCAATATTTTCTCTCTGCGTTGCAATCCATCTTTCTGCTACTGGTGTTTTTTATTATCTTAACTTACTTACATTCTTTTATTAGCACTATATTCTGATTCCCATTTGGGCTGTGGTCCTCTTAGATAGGATATAAAAGCTGCAACCAAGCTTATTGCAAAAGATACCCCAAAAGTAGACCTTAAGCCCTTAATAAATTGAGCAACTGCTATCCCTTTTGCCCCAACTTGGGGTCCTACAAAAAGTGCTTGCATTGCTTGCGGATCTATGCTTGAAGAAATTATTCCCATAGCCAAAGCTATACTTATTACTGTTCCGGCATTGTTCATCATTGTCCTTACTCCTGCCGCTATTCCTCTTTTATCAGCAGGAACATTACTCATTATAGCGTTGGTATTAGGAGATATAAATAGCCCGGAGCCAAAACCCATTATAGCCATCCACAGTATTAATTTTGTAATTGACGTTGTAACATTTATTCCCATAAAACCTACAAGTCCTACTGCAGATATAAGTAGCCCTATACTACTTAACTCTCGTGACCCATACCTATCAGATAGCCAACCGCTAATTGGTGAAACCACCATCATTGCTAGAGCAAATGGTGTCAATAAAATACCTGCAGTCAATGGATCCATTGCCTTAATACCCTGCAAGTAAAAAATCAAAAGAAAAGTAACTGCTCCTCTTGCTATTCCATTTAAAAGATTACTCGTATAGGCAAAAGCTAATATTCTCGTTTTAAAAAGATTCAAATCGAGAAGCATTGGCTGTTCCACGGTATTTTCAATATAAATAAATAAAACAAACAAGGCTATTGCGACAACAAAGAGAGTAATAATGTGTGGATTTCCCCATCCTGCAAATCCTCCAAAAGACAGGGCAATTAAAAGTATTATCATAGCAACGGTAAATACTAAAGTACCAGCATAATCAAATTTTTGATGCTCAGGAAGAGCCTCTACTTCCCTAAGTTGTAGTGCTGCCCACAGCGTGCCAATAATCCCAAATAAGAGCACCTATTGTAGTGCATGAAAGTGCAATCCATTTGTATTCCAATTTTTTCACAGTATGCATCTCCTTTCATACAACGATTCTTGGATATAATAATGCGGCACACAATTGCAAAATAACAGTTATGAATATTATTATTAGCCAATCCAAGCCTGCATTTGGTATAGGACTATTTAATAAATATCCTCTTAAAAGTTCTACAATATAACTCAGAGGATTTATTTGTGCTACTATTTGCAGCCAATGAGGCATAATCTCAATAGGATAAATTGCATTACTGGCAAAGAAAAGAGGCATTGTTATTACCTGTCCTATGCCCATAAATCTTTCTCTGGTTTTAACTATAGCTGCAATAGTCATGGATAAAGAAGAAAAGATAATAGCCCCAAAAATTATAGTAATTACACTCATTAATATGTTAACAATGCTCCAATGTAATTTTATCCCTATTAACAAGGAAAGAAACAGTATAATCATTACTTGACTTATTGCCCTTACACCGGCTCCCAAAGCTTTTCCCGTAACAAATGCAAAGCGAGGTACTGGCAGTGCAATTAATTTTTGAAGAATTCCCTGGTCTTTGTCCCAAATAATACTAAGTCCATAAAAAATTGATATAAACATCATAGACTGTGCCAGAATCCCTGGAGTCATAAATGTCTGGTAATTAACATTTCCTGTCGGAATAGCACGTACTTTGGAAAAAGCCTGGCCAAAAACCAACAACCATAAAGCTGGTTGAACTGCGCGAGTAAAAAGTTCAGTGGGGTCATGGCGTAATTTTCTTATTTCCATCTCAGCAATAGTAAAGGAATTAGCCATATAGGCTATAAATTTTGATAGTATAGAAAAACTGTGTCGTCTTTCATTAGTCAAAGCGCTGAATGCGCCTTCTGACTTGTCGCAATTCATTGAAGTTTCCCCCGCTTTCCAGTCGATTGCCTGTAAAAAATGTAAAAACATCTTCTAAAGTAGCTTCTTTATTTCCAGTCATCACCTTTAATTCTTCAGGGGTTCCAAGTGCAGCTATCCTGCCTTTATTCATAATAGCTACCCTGTCACACATGGCTTCTGCTTCTTCCATATAATGGGTTGTTATTAAAATTGTAAGTCCCGTTTCTTTTTTAAGTGCTTCAAGAACTTCCCAAACGTTACGTCGTGCTACAGGATCAAGACCAACTGTCGGTTCATCAAGTATTAATAATTTTGGCCTGTGTATTAATGCCTGGCCGATTTCCAGTTTTCTAACCATACCACCAGAGTACTCTTTGACAATCCTGTTTGCTGCTTCACTTAAATTTAATATGTCAAGAATATGATTAATCCTTTCTTCTCTCTCTTTTTTAGGTAAGCACAATAATTTTGCAACAATTAGAAGATTTTCATACCCTGTTAAAGTTGAATCGGCTGATAAGGCTTGCGGTACATATCCTATTAAATTTCGAATATAACCTCCATTTTTTATAACATTTATTCCCTCTATTTTGATTTCGCCTGATGTCGGAAGCAAAAGCGTAGTTATCATACGAATTGTAGTTGTTTTTCCTGCTCCATTAGGTCCCAATAAACCAAAAACTTCTCCTTCGTTTATGGTAAAACTTATACCTGCAACTGCTTCATACTTTCCAAAAAGCTTCCTTAGATTTTTAACTTCAACAGAAAAAGGCATATAAACACCTGCTTCCAAATTAAAATTTAGCAAGTCTCACATTCTTTCAATTGATTCCAAATTAACCTCAAATCCCTGTTTAGACGTTCTACGTCAAGTCCATCAATCTTTTTCAAAATATTTGCGAGTATTGATGTACGATATTGTAAGATCTCTTTTAATAGTTTATCACCTTCTTGGGTTAATTTAAGATAAACAAGCCTTCTGTCAGTTTCATCTCGCCATCTTTCAACGAGCCCATCACTTACAAGATTGTCAACAAGCCCTGTCAGAGTGCCAGGAGCCAGCAGCAACCTTCTTTGCAATTCTTTCATGGTTATTGGGTTGTCATCCGACAACTTATTCATAACCCAAAATCTCGCCATTGTTATATTTTTTTCGTTGAGATAGCTTCGGGTATATAAATTTAATATGTGGTTTATCTCTCGTAAAAACAATTCTAAATTGTCTATATACCCTAGTTTCATCAATTTGCCTCCCTAATATTTTGGTTTCCAAATTATATTATAACATTATTTTTACAAAGTCAATAGGGTGTAAACATTTTATTATAAAAATGATAGATAAAGACATAAATAAATGCGTGAACAATGAGATAAGTATCCTTAAAAATAATAGACAAGAAGAAAACAGTGTGGTAATCTATAAAAAGAAAGTAAAAATCAATTTGGAGGGCTTTAAATGAGTAAATTTTTTGATATTGATAGAAATGATGAATGCATTTGTGGAAGTGGAAAAAAATATAAAAAATGTTGTCTTCCTAACATAGAAAAAATTGAGAAAACCCTCTTAAAGGAAATGGAAAAAGAAGATGTATTTTCACCTTATGATTATGAATTTATACGAATACTAAGTGTAATGTATGGAATTAAGCTGGATGGTAAAAATGAAGCTGTAAACGTGGAAAAATTAAAAGTATTACTAATAGAATCATTGGAAGAAAGAAAACGACAGGCGGAAGAACTTAATGAAGAAAATGAAGATGAAGCAATAGAAGAGTTATTTAGAAAAATTGTAAGTATATTCAGAAAAAATGAAGGGTTGAAAGACTTAAGAATCCCAGTTACTTTTATAATGAATGTAGATCTTGATAATGAGGAAGAAATGGAAAGAGTTTTAGATGAAATATCTAATACATCTTTTTTAGAAAACTATTTATTAAATTTAGCCTATTCTCTACGTACAGAAAAATTTACCGAAGAAGAAATGAAAAATATCTTTATCTGGCTTTCAATAGCAGTTATAGATAAAACTTATAAGATATTTACAACACCTATCTCAGAAGCAACGGAATTTGACCTTGTGGATGGAGAAGATGAATTAGAAAAAGTTTTAAATGATGCAGAAAAATTACCTCATGACTTAGTGAAGGAGAAAGTGATGGAAATATTCTATAAATATCCTATATTTGCCGAATATTTAAGTGCCAATATGCTTATGGAAATGGAAGATGAATTAAATTATATTTTAGACCCTGAAATGGAAATTGAAATACCATTTTATGTATTTTATATATTTTATTTAAAGTTCCTTGCAAAAGCTGCTGAATTCTTTAAAAAGAAAAACACAGAACAACAAGAACTTTTTGATTCTATATTTGATGAAGTGATAGATGAAATTTTTGATGAAGATATAGTTGCAGAAAAAGTGTATTTTTCTATATTAGACAAAATAGTAAAAATAGAAAAAACTACAAAAGATAATGACCTCAAAGAAAAGCTTCAAAACATATTAGAATTTTTAACTATACCAACAACATTCCAGATTAGTTTAATAAAGATAAGATTTGTTATATCCCTATCTAACTATGTTAATACTTTACCTCAAAGAATAGATGATAGCAATATGATTTTAGAAAATCTAGAACAGCTATTATCAAGAAAATTTTTTAATGAATATATAGCCTATTTAGAGTCAAAGAATTTTGAAGAAGTGCAATACTTAAAACAGCTTTACAATAAAATTGAAGAACAAAAAGCAATTATATATGATAATATGAATGCAATCGTAAATGCATTAAAAGGTTTTTGATTTTTCATGTATAAATGTTATGAATTTATAAATAAATCAAAAAGAATCAATATAAAGCTACTTTAAAGGCTTTTTAAAGTTTTAAGGTAGCTTATTTTTGTTAACATTTTAAATTTTATTATTCAATGAGATAATGGCTGACTGTGGCAAAACTTTTAAGCTTTTTCTTTTTAATTAAAAAGTTAATTAAAAAAGAGCAATTAACCACTGCCCTGGCATTGCTCTTTCCAAGATAGCACATTAATTTTTCTTATATCAAAATCTGTAAATACTTGATAATCACAAAAATCTAATCTTTCTCTAACACATTCCACAAAGATTGCTTTTTATTCTTCAAAACAATTTCATCATCTTTTAGTTGAAGGGGCATAACAGACACAACAATGTGCTTTTCTTTTAACAGCTCTTTTTCAATAAACAACCATGTATGATTGTGCAATAGCTTTTGCCACCACTTTGGTGCAGTAAATTTTGGTATAATTACAGTTATTATATCTCCCTTTTGATAGTTATACTCTTCTGACTTTATATATTCTAAAAGTGGTTCGATGATTTTTCTGTAAGGTGAGTATCTGATAACTAAAGGAATAGAACAATTTAACATTTTATATCTTTCTTGCAATTTCTTTGCTTGCTCCTCGCTTATAGAAACATTGAATGCAATTACATTATCAGATATAGTCCTTGCAAACCTTAATGCTCTTACACTTGCTTTGTTTAAACTTTCTATTGGAACAATTACTCTATTTCTATAGATATTGTGTTCAATATCTAACAATTCTTTATCAGCAGGTGTTATTCTGAGCTGGTCAGCAACAGCAATATAATGAAGTTTTACTTTTACCATTGCAAGAACAAGTACAGGTATTAAAAGAACAACAATCCAAGCGCCTTCTTTGAATTTGGTTATTGCAATTATAATGACAACAACAAAGGTAGTAAGAGCTCCAAACCCGTTTATAAAAGCTTTTATGTGCCAGCTATTACCTTTATGTTTGAGCCATCTTACAAACATGCCACTTTGAGACAATGTAAATGATATAAATACACCAATAGCATAAAGACCAATTAAGGCCGAAACATTGCCTTTAAAAATGACAATTAATAAAGCAGATATTAATGAAAGAATTATTATTCCATTTGAATAGCTCAATCTGTCTCCTTTCATACTTAGTTGTCTTGGAACAAATTCTTCCTTTGCCATGACAGCTACAAGCATTGGAAAACCTGCAAAAGCTGTATTTGCAGCAAATACAAGAATTATAAATGTTGTTGCAGCAACGAAATAATACATAAAAGTTTTGCCAAAAACTTCTTGAGCCATTAAAACAAGCATTGCACCTTTTTCGGGATTTACTCGATAGTAAGTCGCCAGTAAAGATGTCCCACCAAATAATATAAAAATTATCAAAGATAAAAGCATAAGAACCATTTTTGCATGTTTTGTAGCAGGCTCTTTAAAGTTGGGAACAGCATTAGCAACTGCCTCAACACCTGTTAAGGCAGTACATCCACTTCCAAATGCTTTCAAAAGCAAAATCATTGTAACAGGGTGTATTGGATAATTTATTTTTGGTTCAGGCGGTATATAACCAGTTTTGAGCTTGAAAAATCCCGCGATTATTAGTGAAACTATCGCCAACATAAAAGCATAAGCCGGAATACCAAATATACGTGAAGATTCTCTTATTCCCCTTAAGTTTCCTATCATCAATAATAAGACTAAAAGCAAGCATATCACCAATTTATATGGTCTTAACACACTGATAGCAGTTACAATTTGATCAACACCAGATGATATAGAAACAGCAACAGTAAGTATATAATCAACTGATAAAGCAGCACCAGCAATGATTCCTGCTAAAACTCCAAGATTGTCCTTGGCAACAATAAAGGCTCCACCACCGTTTGGATAGTTATCAATGGTTTGACTGTATGAAATCATAAGAATAAAAAGTAATACAATTATAGCTAGTGAAAGAATAGGGATTTTTTCAAACGATAAAATTCCTACAGCAGGAAGTAATGCATATAGCATTTCTTGCCCTGCATATCCAACGGATGATATAGCATCGCTTGACAAAATCGGCAAACCCCATAAAACACCGTATTTTTCTGATTTTTCAACTTCATTTGGCAATGGTTGTCCAATTAAAACCCTTTTAATTTTTTCGAGCAAGGAAATCCTCTCCTTTGCCGATAATTTGAAGTATTAAATGGTTTTACAGTCAACTATATTATTATATTACCTTATTGCAACAAATTCAATTACTAACGTAGTTCATCCGTGTCAAGATTTTGTAGTGTAAATTGCAATATTAAACGCAACATTTATTTACATTAAATGCCATTATTTTATAACCATGTATGATACTTATATATACTTCCCCTATAGGGGAAGTATAGTTCCATAATTTTACATATTAACTAAATCTGCAATAACTTCTGCTTTAAATTTTTTGCTCCCATTTGTTATGCTAGTTAATAGCTTGAGCTATCTCTTGCAAAAAGAATTCTTCTGGTGTCTTATATCTTAAAATTCTTCTTGGAAGTCTATTACACCAATCTTGTACTCGCTCTACGGTCCTTCCGGTAAGTCAGCTATTGTGCAACCTCTAGGTATAAATCTCCTCACTAATCCATTGTGACGTTCATTTGTGTCTCTCTCAAATGCGGAATATGGATGAGTAAAGTATGCTTTACTGCCATATTCTTTTAGCATCTCATCTAGCTCTGCAAATTCTGAGCCATTATCTGCCGTTATGCTCTTGAATATCTTTGGAAAATTCTCTTTATATTGTTCTTTAAGTCTATCAAATACCTTTTAATTGATAAACAGTCCTTTTTATCTATCACAAACATATATTCATACCTTGTAAGGCGCTCCGTTATTGTTAATAAAACTTTATCATTTGTCCGTTTCTCCATTACAGTGTCTATCTCACAATGCCTAAAAACTTCTCTTCTGTTTATTTCCTCTGGCCTCTGTGGTATACTTTCTCCCATAATCTTTTTATTCCTCCTCGTATAATTAATTTTAAAGGCAATAAATTTGTCTCACTTCTTAAAATTTAATAAAGCAAATTTATAACTGGAAATCTTTAATATTCTCATCTTGTCTAAAATCTTATCTATTGCCATGAATCCGTAATATTGCGCAATATGCAGGATTCATGGCGCGGCCGTCTCATCTTTTTTCGGCCTTATTATTTACTTTTGAGATAACTTGTAGCATTATTATACTGTAAAGTTAATGTGGGACAGGCTTTCGTCCTCCATGCGGCTTGACCGCTCTTTTAAGTGTGGTCCCTACACCAGATTTGCCTTTTCTTACGCGAAATCTGCTTTGTCATATATAAGCCCCTGGCAGCAGAGGATTCAGGCTTATATATTAAGAGCTAATTGCGAGGTTGCTACATAATCTGGTTGCTAGGGTTATCTCAAATTAACTTTTACTTACTTTATCACTTTTGAAAGGAGGTGTAACAATCTTGAATAAGCTTTTTGTTGGTATGGATGTAAGCCTGAATGATGTCAAGGTTCATATTCTCGACCAGGAGGGTAATGATGCTTCCTCTCGTTTTTCTGTAGAAAATAACCCTCATGGTTGTGATGTTATAGTATCACGTATCTTGGAGTGTTGTAATAAATACAATATCCAAAAGGTCTTTATTGGTTTGGAATCTACCTCAGTCTATGGCTGGCACCTCCAGTATTATTTGGCTGATCATTTTGCTCTTAAGCCTTATCAACCTTCTATTACTACTTTTAATGCTAATATTATTAATGCTTTTAAAAAGTCTCTCGGCAATTTGCCTAAAAATGACTGGATGGATGCCTTTGCTATTGCTGAAAAACTGAGATTCGGTAGACTCCCTAAATCTTGTTCTGTAGATTTTAGATATCTTGCTCTCCAGAGGCTTACTCGCCATCGCTTTCACATTGTTAATAGTATTGTTAGAGAAAAAATTATTTACTCAGCAATTTGTTCCTTAAGTTTAGCGGTTTGTGCCAAAATAAAGTCTTTAGTAATAATTTTGCTAAAGCTGCTACTGAAATGTTTAATGAGTTTTTCACCCTTGATGATATTGCGGCTCGACCGCTTGATGAGCTTGCCGGCTTTTTGGTTGATAAGAGTAAAGATCGCTTTGATGATCCAGAAGCTACAGCTAAATTGCTTCAAGAGGCTGTTCGCAAGTCTTATAGAATTAATGCTACTGTAGATGATTCTTTAAACTTTGTTATCAAGTCTTGCTTTGATAATCTACAGTCCCTTGAAAAACAGAAGAAAGCTGTAGAAAAAGCCATTATTAATGAGGTAAAAGGATTTAACAATGAATTTCTTTGTCTTACATCAGTAAAAGGTATTGGCCCAACCATCGCAGCCGGCTTAATATCTGAGATAGGCGGAATTTCAAGGTTTGATAATGATAATGCCCTTGCAAAGTTTTCCGGCCTTTATTGGTCAGAATACCAGTCTGCTGATTTTAAAGCGGAGGACACATATCTCAAGCGTACTGGTAATGAGTATCTCAGATATTATTTTATTCAAGCAGCTGACCAACTCAGGAAGTATTTACCTGAGTTCTCACAATACTATGCTCGCAAATTTAAAGAAAGCAAAACTCACAAGCATAAACGTGCTCTTGTATTGACTGCACGTAAAACTGTAAGGTTAGTCTTCGCTCTGCTGCGCGAAGAAAAACTTTATAAATCCCCAATAATGAAAGGAGATGATTGTATAAGTTAACATATTATCCCATAACCATATTTTACATTAATTTCCATCAGCTTATTGCGTGATGGTTAGCTTTGCTATGCCCTTTTTTAGGTTATTTTATTAAATTTTTTTTGAATTTTTTTTATCACCCTCTTGACATATTACCGAAATACTTATTACCTTCTTCTTCGGCCTTAAACGTACTTTTAAACATAAATAATCTATATTGCAAACTTTTAACAAGCCTTTATCTATGTAATTATATAGTGTCTTAGTACAAACTGTTTCTTTTTTTTCATCCAGAACTCCTTCTGCAATAACCTACTACTGCATCTGGCTATTTTGAACTTTGCTTCGCAATTTTTTTATTCTTCTTATATACTTCATGCCCAATTTCGGGAAAATATTACAACATTTTAATTTATTACAGGAGTGCTAAATTTTGATATGAACTTTAAAATCATTGCCCTTGTATAATTTACTAAATAACTGTAAATTTCTTTTTTATCCTTTATATTTACTTTTTCTAAAAATATGGGTTCCCCAATGCAAATTTTAACTTTTGCCCTTTTTGGAATCCATTTTCCTGGAGGAAGCACTCTTTCCGTCCCTATTATCGCTATAGGAAGGATAGGTGCATTTGTTTTAACCGAAAGGAAAGCAAAACCAGGTTTAAATTCTTTAACATTTTCATTTACGCTCACCCCGCCTTCCGGAAAAACGCCGACTATATTGCCGTTTTTTAGCAAATCTATTGCTCGTTTTAATGTCCTTAAATCTTGATTTTTTTCTTTTACAGGAAGCACACCCACAAGCTTTAAAATTATATTTAAAAACGGTATTTTAAATAGGTATGAAGCAGCAAGAAAAGTTATATAATAAGGTAATATAACCATTAGTATTAATGGATCCAATATGCTTTTATGATTTGATGCGATTATAAGAGGCCCTTTTTCAGGAAGGTTTTTCTTTCCTTCAACTTCAATTTTGATAAATATTTTAAATAAAAAATAAAAAATCCATTTTCCTAAAAAGTAAAAAATTTTCCTACAATCTTCATAGATCTTCACCCGATAAACTTATGTGTTGTTATATAAGTCCATCTTTTGAATTTCACTTTATATTATAATACTTTTTAAATTTTCCCAATAAAAATGTTTTGTAAATAAAGGGGTAAATAAAATAGGTCAAGAAAAGCCTTGGCCCGCCTATCTTCAGAGTATTTAATTTAGCAGCTTTTTTATTTCTTCTATTGAAAGTTCAGTAATCTCTGCAATTTTGTTAATGCTCATGCCTTTTTAATAATTCTTTAGCAATTTTTAATACTTTTTTCTTAGCACTCTCTTTTATCCTTTCTCCTAATATCACTTTGTACGTTTCTGATTCCTTAAGTCATCACCATCAATTAAACAGAAAAACTAATTTAGCAGTTTTTTATTTTTTTAAAGACAACTTAGTAATTTTTGTAATTTTGTCGATATCTATGCCTTTTTTAACATTTCCTTTGCAATAGCAATTTTATTATTTTTTTGTCTAAAAATATAATACCAAAAAATTACTGTCTATATAACTCCTATATTTCTTTTCTTTCTGCCGTCTCTTGTTTTAAATTCGATATTTCTTTCATTAAGCTTTCTTTTGCAAAATTAATTAGCTCCTCTTCATCTTTGCCGTTATCGGGATATGTACCTATACCAAAATACCATTTACCCGGCAGTTTACCTTTAACTTTTTTTATTACAACCACTGCGCCATCAGCTCCTGTAACAGGAAGAACTAAAGCCAAAGTATTTTTATCAATCTCAAATACTGTATCTATGTCTCGAAGTCTGTTCTTTACCTGTTTTGCTATTTTTGAAATTTCTACTCTGATTTTTCCTTCGCATTGTGCCAGAACTAAAGAAAGATTTACATTGCTTCTCTTGGCCCGGTTTATTTCTTTTTTTAGCAGCTCTTTAAGTTCCGGATAGTGATCTTCTTCTTTAATGTATCCTATTAGTTTTACTACACGTTTTACAAGCTCAGCTGCTTTAAAGGGCTTAATGAGATATTCTACCGCACCAGCTTCTACTGCCTGTCTAATTGAAGGTGCTGTAGCATCTGCGCTCAATATCATTACCGGGATGTCTCTGTATTTTTCCTCTGACTTTAATTTCCGTATAAATTCAAAACCATTCTGATTCGGCAGATTAATGTCTACAATTACTAAATCAAATAATTCTTTTCTATTTTTTACTTTCAGCATCGCTTCTTCAGCGGTAGCTGCAGCTTCAACGTTATATCCTTCTGCCTCTAATATATTTTTAGCCATAAGCCGTATTAATACAGAATCATCTATTACTAGAATATTTTTACTATCTTTCCTTTCCTCCATAGTTCTTTTAGTGAGGCTTCATTACAAGCCTCTCTTTTTATCCTCCTCCCACATTATATTTCATTTCCATTTTTTATTCGCTTTTTACACATTTCTTCCTTCACCCTTTGCTTCATAAAGCATGTTGTCTACTCGAATAAGAACTGTGTCAATGGTATCAGTATCCCTATATTCAGTTACTCCAAAGCTTGCTGTTACATCCCCTATTCCTTGCAGTTCCATCCTACTTATCTGTTTTCTAAGCTCTTCAGCCAGATCAACTGCATTATTCAAAGAAGTTTCAGGCAGGAGGATTATAAATTCTTCTCCTCCCCAGCGCGCAAAACAATCTGTCTTGCGTATCCTTTCTTTTACTGTATCGGCAACACTTTTAAGAACCATATCTCCTGCAGCATGCCCAAAACGGTCATTTACCTTTTTGAAATGATCTAAGTCAAACATAATATAAGGGAAAAGAGCTTTTTATTTCGTTTTACTCGCTCTATTTCCTGCTCCAGCATCTGCATGAAAAAACGTCTGTTATATATATTTGTAAGGGGATCGGTAATGGACTGGCAGTAAAGCAGTTCCTCAAATCTCTTGCGCTCGCTTATGTCGTGAATTATGCCTATTGCATGCCATGCATCTTTAATTTTTACAGCAGAAAGTGAAAGTTCTACATCAATTTCATAGCCGTTTTTATGTCTTGCTTTTAGCTCGATTGTTTTCCCTACAGTATTCCCCTTGCCGGTCAAGCGGAATCTTTTAAATGCTTTTCTATATACTTCGTACAGTCGTTCATCTTGAATCATAAGTGCGTGTAATTCTTTTCCTATTATTTCTTCTCTTGAATATCCAAGTATACGCTCCGCTGCAGGGTTCCAAAAAGTTACGTTCCCTTTGTCGTCAATCATAATAATGGCATCTCCTGCAGACTCCATTATAGTGCTTAAAATCTCATTCCTTTCCTTCAGTTCTTTTTCCATTGTTCTACGCTCCGTTATATCAATCACAAGTGCTGCATATACTTTTTCTTTCCCAAATTCTATAAGTTCCAAGTGAACTTCTACTGGATAAAGAGAACCATCTTTCCTGCGGTGTACTGTGTTAAAGATAATTTGCTTCTGTTCTCCTTTAAACAGCATTCATCAGTTAATGCCTCCAATTAACTAGATTTCAGCAAATATAGCCAAATGTAACTTATAAAAACGTTTTGCTATATTTTCTGAAAATCACTCAAGACCTCTATTTCCGAAATATTATTATACTCTTTTTACTTAAAAACACAATAAAAATTTTCCTGTCATAATACTATCCCTATGATATTCTTCTGTCAAAAAATTTATAGATAGCTACATTAAGCCAAGTCCAAATTTTTGAGGTAAAATTTCATTTTTGCTTAGAATAAGATTATGAGCATGAAATGAAACCCAAAAATCAGGCATGGATTAGATGTTTTATAAATTATGTTAATCAAAAAAGAACATCTTTATCCAACAAATATACAATAGTTGAAGATCTCATAATGAAGTATCAATATTTTACATTCATAGAAATTGAATTTTTAATCTAGTTGCTACTTGTCGAATTGAGGTTAAAATAAGATTAGAGTAAAATAAAGTTATTTGCATTCAATATATAAAATTGCTAATAATAGTATTACGTTCCAATCTAAAAACTAAGGGCAGGCATTCAGAAAATACCCACCCCAATTCTTGATAAAGAAACAAAATAAAAAATATGTTTGCAAAATGTTTGCAAATTTCGATTTCTAATTGTATTTCCAAAAAAAAGAAAACCGCAAAGCCTTGCGGTTACTGATCTTCACTGGTCTGAGTGGGGGGACTTGAACCCCCGGCCTCCAGAACCCCATTCTGGCGCGCTACCAGCTGCGCCACACCCAGAAAGAAACTATGTTCAGCTTTTATTATAAACGAGATAAAAGAAAAAATCAATAGTTAAATGATTATAAAGATTATTCCGCCTCCGCTGTCATTCACCACTCTTTCTAATGTATCTCTCAGTTTATGACTTAAGTTTTCGGGAATTGTGCCAATCTTGTTTTGCATTCCCTCTTTTACAAGGTCACTCAAGGTCTTGCCAAAAATGTTAGATTCCCAAATTTTTTCTGGATCGCTCTCAAACTGTTCTGTCAAATATTTTACAAAATCTTCACTTTGCTTTTCTGTTCCTACAACTGGCGATACTTCTGCCGTAATATCAGTTCTAAATATGTGATATGAAGGAGCAGAAGCTCTAAGCCTTACCGCAAATCTCCCACCTTGCCTTACTATTTCGGGTTTTTCAAACTTCATGTCATCAAGGCTTGCAGGTACCACTCCTACACCTGTTTTTTCAGCTTGTAAAAAAGCATCTTTAACTCTATCATACTGTCTTTTTGCATAAGCCAATTCTCTCATCATTGTCATTAATTCTTTATCACCATGAATTTCAAGTCCGCTTTCATCACTTAATATCTTAAAGAATAAGCCTTCCTGGGTTTTTATTTCAACATTTGCACAGCCTTCACCTGGAGTTATCTTTTTTATAAACACCTCAGAAAAGTTTTCATTTGCTTTAAGACCACCAACTAACTTAGGTATATCTCTTAATCTAAACAAATCTTTTATATTTTCTTTTACTGTTTCCATTATACTTTGCTTAAGCCAATGACTTTTATCAAGAGCATCTACCCATTTAGGCAAATCAATTGAAATCTCCCGTATAGGAAATTCAAATAAGACTTTTTCCAAAATCGCATGAATGTCTGGTATTTCCATTTTAAGTACATTTAAAACAACTACAGGTACGTCGTATTTTTTCTCTAATTCTTTTGCTAAATTAATTGTTTCGGGACTTTGAGGATTAGTTGTATTTAGCACTATTATAAAAGGTTTATTCAATTCTTTTAATTCTTTTACTACCCTTTCTTCTGCTTCTACATAATTTTCTCGCGGTATGTCGGTTATGCTTCCATCAGTGGTAATCACTAATCCTATTGTAGAATGGTCATTTATAACTTTTTTTGTTCCTATTTCTGCTGCTTCTTCAAAAGGTATTTCATAATCATACCAAGGAGTAGACACCATGCGGGGCTTATCCCCTTCCATGTATCCCAGTGCACCTTTAACCATATATCCTACACAATCTACTAATCTCACTTTAAACCTCGTATTTTCATTAATTGTTATCTCTACCGCTTTTTCAGGAACAAATTTAGGCTCAGTAGTCATTATGGTTTTGCCTGCTGCACTTTGTGGCAATTCATCTTTTATTCTCTCTTTTTGGGGAAGATTTTCTATGTATGGCAGTACCAATATGTCCATAAATCGCTTAATAAAAGTCGATTTACCTGTTCTCACTGGGCCTACTACTCCTATGTAGATATCCCCTTGTGTTCTTTCTGCAATATTTTTATAGATATCGTAGTTTTCCAACCCATTTCCCTCCTTTTTTATATCCCCATATCCTTTTCTTCTCACTCATATATATATGCTTTAACAGTACATTTATATGTAAAAAATATTGAAATATGATAAAATCTCCGGAAATACCGGAGTTCACAAACCTTAGGCAAACTTTCGTAAAGGAGATATTTTTCATAAGGAGCGACTTGTTACAAAGTGATAACAAAACTTAGCGAGACCGAGGGTGAAGGCAGGGCCGAAGCCATGGATGGCGAAGGCGGGCACCTTAAGGCATGGATGCCGATTGTGCCCGGTACCCTGCCGGAACCTGAAGGTCGAGCTTTAGTTTTGTCACTTTGGAACACCGGAGCGACGATGCAAAATATTTCCTTTGAATATTTTTTTAACTTTGTCAACAAACTAAAATCTCCGGAAAACCGGAGATCAAATACCGTGCAATTCATGTTTTTTATCTCTCGTCATAAGGCTATAAACAGCCTCATAGGGATTTTTACCCTCAAAAAGTATGGAATAAATTTCTTTAGTTATTGGCATTTCTATTTTATGAATTTGAGAAAGTTTGTAGGCGGATTTTGTAGTATTAACTCCTTCTACTACCATTCCTATCTCTTTTAATGCTTCTTCTAAACTTTTACCTTTACCTATAAGTATCCCTGCTCTTCTATTTCGTGAAAGCATACTGGTACAAGTGACAATGAGGTCTCCTACGCCTGCCAAACCTAAAAACGTCAACGGATCAGAACCTAACGCGACACCCAAACGAGTAATTTCCGCAAGACCTCTTGTCATAAGAGCAGCTTTGGTATTATCGCCAAATCCAAGCCCGTCTGAAATTCCAGCTCCCAAGGCTATAATATTCTTTAATGATCCTCCTAATTCCACTCCCACAACGTCCTTGTTTATATACAACCTAAAGTTTTCATCCATAAAGGCATCTTGCACTACTTCACAGGCTTTAACATTTAAAGAGGCTAAAACACAGGCTGTAGGAATTTGCCTGACTACTTCCTCAGCATGACTAGGACCTGACAAAACAACTACATCATTTGAAAGATATTCTTTTATGACTTCAGACATTCTTTTTAAAGTGGAAGTCTCTATTCCCTTTGCAAGATTTACCACAATAAAGTTTTTATCAACTACCTCTTTTAATTTTTCCGATATCTCTCTCACAGCATGAGAAGGTACTGCAATTACTACTATTTCAGAGTTAGTTACTGCCTCTTTTAAATCAGTAGTAATGGAAATTTCTTGAGGAATATCAACATCAAGATATTTTTTATTGTGACGAGTAGACACAATTTCCTCAAACTGATTTTTATCTCTCATCCACAATGTAATTTGATGCCCAAGTCGGTTTAAGTGTATCGCTATAGCTGTTCCCCAACTTCCCGCACCTAATACTGATATTTTCATGACCACTTTCCTTTCTCATTTTATTTCCGTCTTTTGTCCCAGCTTGGATTCTGTTCCCGCCAGCAAACGTTTTATATTAGAACGGTGTTGGAAAATTGCTAAAAATGCCAGAATAAGCGAAAATATGAATATTTGTGTTGAATTCCAAAAGATTGCATTTAAAAGCACAAAAGTAACCGACCCTGTTATGGACCCTAAAGATACGTATTTTGTCAAAACAATTACTGTAACCCCAATTGCTAAGGCTATGAGCCCTAAAAGAGGACTTACGGTCATTACAACTCCAACGCTTGTAGCAATTCCTTTTCCACCTCTAAATTTTAAAAACACAGGCCAGTTATGACCGCATACCACTGCTATTCCTGCAATCATAGCACCAGTATTACCCATTAAATACTTACCGATTAATACGGCTATTACTCCTTTTAACACATCCAATGCAAAAACAGGAGCCGCAGCTTTATACCCTAATACTCTTAAAACATTAGTAGCCCCCGCATTTCCACTCCCATAATTGCGAATGTCTATTTTTCGCGTATATTTTGTTAAAATATATGCATTGTTTATGCAACCAATCAAATAAGCAATGATGGCCGTCAGAACAGCGTACATATTTTCCCCCCTTTCCCTTTTAATTTTCCCCTCTTTTTCTCGTAGAAATCACAACAGGTACTCCTTCAAAACCAAAATTTTGTCTTAATGTATTCTCAATAAATCTTAAATAGGAAAAATGCATCAGCTCAGGTTCATTGACAAATACTACAAAAGAAGGCGGCTTAATTCCTACTTGTGAAGTATAATATACTTTTAATGGTTTGCCCTTATCAGCAGGTGGCGGAAACATAAGCATAGCTTCATTTAGCACATTATTTAAAAGACCAGTAGTAATTCTTTTATTATATTCCTCCCATACTTTATCTACAGTCTCTAAAACTCTGTGTACTCTTTGCCCTGTTTTTGCTGAAATAAATAGTATAGGAGCAAAAGATATAAAAGATAGTTTTTCTCTTACCATCTTAGTATACTCATTAACAGTATTATTATCTTTTTTTATTGCATCCCATTTATTAACAACTATGATGATTCCTTTTCCATTTTCAAACGCATATCCTGCTATTTTAGTGTCCTGTTCTGTTGGACCTTCTGTAGCATCTATCATCAAAAGGCATATATCAGACCTTTCAATTGCAGCTAAAGCTCTTAGTACGCTGTACCTTTCTATAGATTCGCTAATTCTACTTTTTCTACGTATCCCTGCTGTATCAATAAGAACATAGTTCTTCCCATCTTTTGAAAAAGGAGTATCTATTGCATCCCGTGTAGTGCCAGGTATGTTACTGACTATTACCCTTTCTTCCCCTAATATTTTGTTAACTAGTGAGGATTTCCCCACATTAGGTTTGCCAATAACAGCAATTTTAATTGTCTCTTCAGTGTATTCTAACTCTTCCTGTGGCAATTTTTTTACTACTTCGTCTAAAAGTTCTCCGATGCCCAACCCATTTGACGCTGAAATTGGAATGGGATTGCCTAAACCAAGGCTAAAAAAGTCATAATAAGTAGGAGGCATTTCTTTAAAACTGTCCACCTTGTTGCAAACCAAAATAACTTCTTTTTTTGCTCTTCTTAAAATGTTTGCTATTTCTTCATCTTCTGGCATTAAACCTTCTTTTGCATCAACTAAAAATAATATTACGTCGGAAGCATCAATTGCTGCTTCCACTTGTAAACGGACTTTTGAAAAGAGGATATCTTCAGCATTTGGGTCTAATCCTCCTGTGTCTACTAATATAAATTTTTTGTCCAGCCATTCTGCATTGCCGTATATTCTATCCCTTGTAACTCCTGGTTTGTCTTCCACAATAGAAATTCTTTTTCCCATAATTTTATTAAAAAGAGTAGATTTACCCACGTTTGGTCTACCTACAATACTTACCATTGCTCCTGCCATATCTATCACCTTCCACTCTGTATCCTTTGTAAAAATTTTCTCCCATCGACTTCAGAAACTATAACTTTTGTCCCCAGTTCTCTTTCTATTTCTTCAACAGTAGTATCATCAAGAAAAACATTTGAACTTTCCTTTAACATGACATCGGGAATAACTAAAACTTCCTCATTTATTTTACCTTTTAATTGGTTTATTATATCTTTCCCCACCACAAGTCCAGCTACTGTGATATTGTGACCAAAAAACTCATTGTGTATCTTCTCCACTTTTACATTAAACCCTGTTTTTCTTAATTCTTTCGCTACTTCTTCCATAAAATTATAGGCAGCTATTCCTGTAACAATAATGTAAGGGGTGGTGTTTATATTTTTCCCTTTCTTCACTTTTAATCTTTTTAGACTCCTTTGAAATTGATGTTTAAACAATGCCATAAGTCCTACGCCATTTTCTATTTGAGGAAAACCCTCGTAATGATAATAAGAAGGTATAGTAACACCTGCCATCACATAAAACTCATCTGACAAAAAAACAAAAGAAGAACCTAATTCTTTCTTTAATTTCTTTTGCCATGAAAATACTTGTTCGACCACATTTTTAGCTTCCTCTTTAGTAAAAGTTCTAAGTTTATAAAGTTTCTCTCTGTGGTCTGTAAGTCCTACTGGAACAACTGCTATTGATTTTACACCAGGATATAGACTTGACAAATCCTTGATAGTTCTGTCAAGAATTTTACCATCATTTATTTCTGGACATAATACGATTTGACCATGTACCTCAATTCCGTTCTCAACAAGTTTTTTTAATTTATCCATTATACCTTTTGCATTCGGGTTATTTATCATTTTCATTCTTACATCATCATCAGTGGCATGAATTGAAACATATAAGGGAGAGAGCTTATATTTTATTACCCTGGCAATTTCCTCTTCACTCATATTAGTCATAGTAATAAAATTACCTTGTAAAAAGGAAAACCTATAATCGTCATCCTTAAATAAAAGAGATTTGCGGACTCCTTTAGGTAACTGGTCAATAAAGCAAAAAATACACTTATTTCTACAATGTTTTGGCCTGTCAATTATGTCTTCTTCAAAGACTAACCCTAAATCCTCATCATAGTCTTTTTCCACTTCAAAAATATATCTTTCTCCTGTAGCCTTTTCAATTTCTAATTGTATAAACTCATTTGACACTTCATATCGATAATCTATTATATCAATTATTTCTTTTCCGTTTAATGTAATGAGTTTGTCTCCTTTTTGTATATCTAAATCCCATGCTATACTTCCTTTTATTACATCTTTTATATTTATTTTATGCATATTTTTCCTCCTAAATTAACTCCTCTCTTTTCAATTATGAATTAATCCTATCAATACGTCAAGACCTTATTTGCAACTTTGTTTTAATATCTGTTACTAATTTTACGAAATTGTTGTATTTTTTCAATATGCCATATACCGTTATAGGCCTACCTAAAAAGATAATTCCTAAGCGCCTTGACGTAATACCTCCAATCTTTGTAGTAAGTCCTATGGTAGGAAGTGCATCTACGACTAATATATCTTTTTCAGAAATTCCATATAAAGACAAAAAACTGTAAATAGCTTTTGTCACTATTTCTCGCCCATTTCTCGCACCGACAATGTACACATAGTTTCCAAATTCATCCTTACCCATATAAAAAAGAGTGCCAATTTCATCGTTGGAAGTTTTATCATAATGAGGAAGAGAAACAATTTCTTCATAAGTAGGCACTCTGTCAATAGGTAAAAGTCCTATGTGTATAGAAGCAGCTACAACAGAAGAGTGAGCACTTCCATAACACATATATACAATAATCACAAACCTACCACCTCATAGTATTTTTTTATATCTCTCTACAAATCTTTTTATATTCTTGTGTCTCATCAAATAGTAATTATACAAAAAATTGTCTATAGTTTGTGTTAGTATTTTCTTACCTCTTAGATTCATCAGCACTTTAAAAAAATTACATCATAGTGGGAAGTATCTATAAAAATTATATCTTCTTTTATTTTAAAAACTTCCATCAAATCACACAAAGTTTTCTTGATATTTTCACTAAAATTTTTCATTCCTATTATGAACACTTCATTTTGATTATTATCTTTCCCAATAAATCTCATTTGTCCATAATCAACTTGAAACAAAAAAGGGATTTTAAAAAATTCCTCTTTTTCAATTTTGGATTTATCATTTAAATGAAGATATGCACATATAGGAGAAGAATAGCACCCATAATAGCTATAATACACTACTTTCATAGATACCACCTAATATTGTTTAACTAAAATAAATACTCCATTTTCAAGATCGTGAACGGCTGCCTTAAAAATTCTGCTCAAATACATAGAAATCTTTTGCTGCTCTTCTTCATTTTCTACATAAATGATGGGTGCAGTACCACTTAAGACATTATCTTTTGCTTTTCTTAAAGCTACTATTGCTATTATATATCCTGTTACATGTACTTCCATTCTATCACCTCAATTAACAGCTTTTCTCGCGCCCCTTGACTTTGAAGGATACTTTCTTACAGTTTCAATTGCTGGCACATTCTTTATAATTTCCACAAAAGCATCAATATCAGGCTTCATCGCTACCATAACTACAATAATATCTCCATTTTCATTGTTGTTCATAGTAAGAGGAGCTAATTCGGGAGTATCAATATTCATTTTTAATCCCAATTGATTAGCAGCTTCATGGAGAATAGCCTGTCTTATTCCCAAATTGTTTATGGAAATTAAACTATCCAATCCTTTCGGACGTATTATAACAGCCATTCCAAATTTCTCTATTATTTCTCTTCCTTCTTTTAGACCTATATCTGCTAAAACCACATCCTCAACGCACAATAAAGGTCCTTTAAAAACAATCTTTGAAGGAAGAACTTCGGCAATATCTCTAATATAAGCAATTTTCATTACATAACGAGACAAATAAATTGCTAGTCCTCCCACAATTGTCCCTATTATAACGCTTTTAGAAAGATAAACTGCCAAAGAAGTAAGAGTAGCTACTGCCATAGCAATATAGTTTCTTGCTTCAAAAATTTTAGCTATATTTTCTATATAAGCTGCTCCTCTTGGAACTAATTCTGTTGCTTCCATTTTTTCTAAACTGGCTCTCTCTATTTCTCTTACTTCTTTAAATTGTTGTGCTGCCAAAGCTAAAAAGGTGACAGCAGTGTACTGTTTTTCAATTAATGCAGGCACAGAAAAAGCTCCTAAAGCCGCTGAAATTATCCCTAAGGTTAAATGAGTCATATAACCTTGAGGATAAGTAGGATACTGCCTATAGTCCACTCTTAAATATATAAAGCGGGCAAGTGTCCCCAAAGCAATTCCACAAACCACAATATTGATATACAATTCATGATTTATGCTCATGGCTCATCTCCTTTTTTTCTCCTAAACTTACCCAAATAACTTGCAAATTCTTTGCGCGTAGCTTTAGAAAACTTGTGATACATCTCTCGCCCACCAGTACTCAAAAACATGAAAGCTACTGCTGATACTACAACAACTCCAATCAAAACCCATATTCCGGTACCTGCAGCTTTATTTTGTCCTGGCAACGGCTTTTGAGTTTTTGTAACTGTACCTACTTGTTTTTGTTCATCGGAACCATATAAAGCTTTTGTCAATATGTCTGCTATTAAAGAAGCTGAAACTTCTGCTCTTTCTCTTGTGTGAGAATAAGTGCCAAATTCTAACAACAAAGAGTTTGGAGTCAAATCTTGATTGAAATCTCCTTGTCCAAAAAATACATCCTTGATCATGTTTGGATATGTCTTATCCGCAATAGCTTTTATCCTATAGGCTAATTGCTGATTTGCTTTTAAATTAGGGTTGTTCCGTCCTATGACAATTCTTACGCCTGTAGCATTCTTCCCTGCAATTTTTCGTATATATTCTTTGAAAGGGACTGCATCTCTATGGACATCCAAAAGTAAGTCCGGTTTAAAATCCTTTAAAAGTTTGACTACTCCAGTTCTTGACCGGCTGTATGCCATAGCATCATGCGGTAAATACAAAGTCCTGTCCACTTTGACTGTGACTCCTTTTGCCTCTAAAGCTTTTTGTAAGGCGGCATCTACTTTATATATCCCGCCATGTCCATTGATACTTGCAGCGCCATCTGAAGGAAGATATGATTCATCACTGTGGGTAGAATATATCGCCACTCTCTTTTCACCAGTATTTTCTGCTACTGCCATTGCTTGTGAAATTTCTTCTATGTTAACATCTGGAAGTTTTTCTGTTCGCAAATACTTTGCATAAGCTATATTTTCATTTTTATCCACTGTGAACACTTCATACAATTTATTATCCCCTGATAAATATCTATCCCCTTTATAAACCTCCATTGCAGTCCTGAAAAGCACTTTATTTGTCTTTGCATCATACACTGTGTAATAATCAGGTTGTAATTCAGCCTGCTTCTCTGCATAACTGCTAAAAGCAAAAGATAAAAACACAATAATCAATAAGATTAATATTGTAACTTTATTCATCTTCTTTTTGTTCATTTTTATCACCCTCTTCTTTTTTGTTAGTATCTATCAGGCTGCTAGCCATACCCTCCCTGGGTTCAAGATGCTTTTTAGAAGTACCTCCTTGTATTTTTTCTCTTGTTTCCCCAATTATTTCAGACAAAAACACGGCAATTATCATAGATATAACTACCGAATCAAAAAATCCAGCTCCTCCTATGGGTACTGCTCCTCTTGTCCCTGTCAAGTAGTTTGAAACTGCCTGCATCACATTTGCCAGCATTATTCCCATCACTCCTGCAATAAAAGCACTTCTTCTCGAACGTGAAAAAAGATACGCGATTAAACCTCCAACAATACCATAAATATACTTAGGCTCAATAATCATGGCTTCAGGTTCTGCAGGAAGTATTCGCCCTGCAATAAAAACAGCTATTCCTGTAACAATTGATACTACAACTGCATTTACTCTTTCTCTGGTACTTTCTGCTCTCAAAAAAAGATACACACATACTGCTATAGGAATAGCAGCTCCACCTATGTTTATAGACACAGTTTTGGTTATAGGAATATTAGGTATCAAAGTCCCTATAATCATCCCAATTATCACTAAAAAAGCCCAAGTATCTGTCATTTTCATCCTATCTAATACTCTATGGGCAAATCCAAACAAAACGACCAATCCTGTAATAGAAAGCAAAATATAACTTAATGGCATCAAAATCACTCCTTAACTTTTTTTCTTAAAAATATGTTTTACACAATGCAAAAAAAATATGCAAAAAACGCTCACTTCTTCGAGTGAGCGCTTTTTGCATTTCAATTTAAATCTATATGTTCACCGGTATCTAGGTAGATTACCCATTCACATATATTAGTTGCATGGTCAGCAATTCTTTCAAGATAACGAGCAACAAACAAAAATTGAGTTGCCTGGTCAATGTTTCTAGGGTCTTCCATCATATATGTCAAAAGTTCTCTAAAAATCTGTTTGTAAAGAGCATCTACTATATCGTCTTTTTCGCCAATAGCTCTTGCCAGCTCTAAATCTTGTCGTACGTAGGAATCCAAAGACATTTTGACCATTTCTCTTACAATTTCTGCCATTCTAGGAATATCGATTAAAGGTTTTATATACTTTTGATGAGCAATCCGCAACGTAGTCTTTGCTATATCTACTGCATGATCTGCCATTCTTTCTAAATCTGTAACAATTTTAAGGCCCGTCAAAACTATTCTCAAATCCCTTGCAATCGGCTGCTGTGTGACCATGATTTTTGCACACTTATTATCAATTTCTACTTCTATTTTGTCTATCCTGTCATCGTCATCTATAACTTTCTGAGCTAATTCTGTATCATGGTTTACTAAAGAAGCAATGGCATTTGCTATGGCCTCTTCTACAAGGCTACCCATTTTCAATACGTCATAATGGAGTTCCTCTAATTCTTTTTCAAAATGGGTGCGATTCACTGTGTCACCTCCTTTAACCGAATCTACCAGTAATGTAATCTTCTGTTCTTTTATCTTTAGGATTATAAAATACTTGATCTGTTGGTCCACTTTCAATTAATTCACCATTTAGGAAAAACGCAGTATAATCAGACACTCTTCCTGCCTGTTGCATATTGTGAGTTACTATTATTATTGTATATTTATTTTTAAGTTCCTCAATTAATTCCTCTATTTTCATAGTAGAAATAGGGTCTAACGCAGATGTAGGCTCATCCATCAAAATTACTTCTGGCTCTACTGCCAATGTCCTAGCAATGCAAAGCCTTTGTTGTTGACCTCCAGATAAACTAAGAGCCGACTTATGAAGCCTATCTTTTACTTCATCCCATAAAGCTGCAGCTTTTAAACTTTTTTCAACAATTTCATTTAACTTTTTTTTGTCTTTTATACCATGGATTCTAGGTCCATATGCTACATTGTCGTAAACAGTCATAGGAAAAGGATTTGGTTTTTGGAAAACCATTCCTACTTTTTTTCTAAGTTCAATAACATCTACCTCTTTGTATAAGTCTTGTCCATCTAGCAAAACTGTTCCATTTATTTTGACCCCTTCTATAAGATCGTTCATCCTGTTTAAAGTACGAATAAAGGTAGATTTCCCACAACCAGACGGACCTATAAGTGCCAAAACACTATTTGCTTCTACATCCAAATTTATTTTTTTAAGGGCCTGGACCTCACCATAAAATAAGTCCAACTCTCTGACCTCTATTTTTTTCATTTGTCAGTCATTCCCCTTCCTATTAGCTATATTATACCATTTTATTTTTCGCCTGTCATTCTTTTATATAATGTACTTCCTAACCATCTAGCAAGGATGTTGAAAATCAATACCATTAGCAATAAAACTGCTGCTGCACCGTCTGCAATCTGTCTTGCATCAGGTGCTAACCCCTCACTATTTACCTTCCAAATATAAACAGCTAAAGTCTCTGCAGGTCTAAAGATATTTAAAGGCGAGGTAGGACTTGAAGGATTTAAGTTTGAAAAATTCAAGGCAGGGCTGCTCATACCTGCAGTATACAATAAAGCAGCAGCTTCTCCAAAAATTCTTCCAGCAGTTAAAATTATCCCGGTTATAATTCCAGGCATTGCAGCAGGCACTACAACTTTTACAATTGTTTGCCATTTTGTGGAACCTAAAGCGTAACTTGCCTCTCGCAAACTATTAGGCACACTTCTAATTGAATCTTCACTTACTCTTGTCATTACAGGAAGATTTAACACCGTAAGAGCAAGAGCTCCTGCAATGAGGGAATAACCCCATCCAGTCATAGTTACAAACACTAAAAGTCCAAAAAGACCTACTACAATAGAAGGCATTGAAGATAAAGTTTCTACTGACAATCTTATAAGTTCTGTTAATAAACCTGGCTTTGCATACTCTGCCATATAGATTCCTGCACCTAAGCCTATAGGAACAGAAATTATCAAAGTTATTATTAATAATTCTAACGAATTAAAAAGCTGTGGCCCTATGCCTCCTCCTGCTTCCATAAATTTTGGAGGGGAAGTTAAAAAATCTATATTGAGTTTAGTTCTCCCTTGATATAATATATAACTTATTAATGAAACCAAAAACAAGATTAAAAACACAGCAACAGCATAGAAATATATAGTCGCTATTTTGTCATACAGCTTGGATTTCATTTATACATTCCCCTCCTGCCAACTAATTTGATAATAATGATAAAAGTAAAAGATATTATGAGAAGCAGTAATGCTAAAGACCAAAGTGCATCATTCCACACAGAACCCATTACTGTATTTGCCATGTCCATTGTAATAATAGAGGTTATAGTGCTCATAGGCTCTAAAAAAGATTTGGGAATAACTGGACGATTACCTATAACCATTTGAACTGCCAAAGCTTCTCCAAAAGCCCTTGCCAAACCCAAAATAATTGCTGTTAAAATTCCCGATTTCGCAGCAGGAATGACAACATGTCGTATTGTCTGCCATCTTGTCGCCCCAAGAGCATAACTGGCTTCTCTTATTTCCACAGGTAATGACCTTATAGCATCAGTACTAACACTAGTAATTGTTGGAAGCGTCATAATGGTAAGGACTAATATACCTGCCAATAAACTAAAGCCCAATCCCCCAAAATGTTTACTTATAAAAGGAACTAATACAGTAAGACCAACCCATCCGTATACGACAGAGGGAATACCAACAAAAATCTCAATAGCTGGTTGCAATATTTTTTGTCCTAATTTTTTTTCAATCTCTACCATAAAAATTGCAGAGGAAACTCCCAGAGGTGCACTTATCATAATTGCAAAAGCAGAAACAAGAATAGACCCTATTATAAATTGCAAAGACCCGACAGCAGGTACCTCTCTATCCGGATTCCAAGTGGTAGAAAACAAAAACTCTTTTATCGAGATGCCATCTTTTATGAAAGTAGAAAGGCCTTTAGATGTCACAAATAAAAATAGTGAAACAGTAATAATTATTAACAATAAAGCAGAGATGAAAACGATAACTCTTCCAAATATGTCAGCCACTTTTCGCTTGCTTTCATATTTTTTATCAACTGTCATACCCATCCCCCGTTTGAGAAAATCTAATACAATAATCACACTCATTTCATGATAACAACTTAAAAAAAACATTCATTAAATCTATGTTAAATTTATGTTAAATCTATGTTAAATTTATTCGTTTTTTTACAAATTTCCATTATTTCTCGCCTTAAAAAGGAGCTGGAAAATAAACCAGCTCCCATTTTTTACTTTATTTTGTTTTCATTTCAGTAACAGGGATAAATCCCAACTTAGTAAGAGGTCCTTTCTGCACTTCATCTGACATCATGAAATCTAAGAAAGCTTTGGCTGCTCCTGTTGGTTCTCCTTTTGTATACATATGCTCGTACGACCAAATTGGATACTTGCCATCTATTATGTTTTGGGCCGTTGGTTCTACTCCCTCATATTTTAGAGCTTTAACAGTATCATCCACGTAGGATAAAGCAAGATAACTTATAGCTCCTTTTGTGTCAGCAACTGCTTTTTTAACTGCACCTGATGAATCCTCTGTCAAAGCAAAACCTTGAGCTTCTTCTTGTCCCTTTAATACCACTTTCTTGAATGTAGCACGAGTTCCTGAACTTGCAGGTCTATTAATAATAACTATTTTCATATCTGGTCCGCCAACGTCTTTCCAATTTGTTATTTTCCCTGTAAAAATGTCTATTAATTGCTGTTGAGTTAAATTATCAACTGTAACATCTTTATTAACAACTACAGCAAAACCTGCAACCGCAACTTTATGATCTACTAAAGATTTGGCTGTGTTGGCATCTAATTTTTCTTCAGCAAAAATATCAGAATTTCCAATATCAATTGCCCCTTGAACTACTTGTGTCAATCCTGTACCACTGCCACCGCCTTGCACTGTTATCGCTACATTAGGATATTTTTCCATAAACATTCTAGCAACTTGTTCAGCCAATGGCTGTAACGCTGTAGAACCAGCAATTGTTATATTACCTGAAAGGTTACCAGAATCTGCACTTTGAGGTTGTTTTGAGCCACACGCAGCAAAAGTAAAAAAACTTGCAATTAACAGTACTGCAATAGCAACTTTCGCAAATCGACTATTTAACATTGAAGCACCTCCAAAATTCCTTAAATTTTTTGTACAACTACATTGTAACAGTCTATTGTAAAGTCAATATTAAGATATTGTTAAGTCTTTGTTAAATCAGCTTTGTTGAATTTTATAATAAATTTTGTACCTCTCCCCACTTCACTTTCTACAAAAATTTCCCCTTTCATATATTCCACGATATGTTTAACTATAGCAAGTCCCAATCCTGTACCACCTAATTTTCTTGAGCGACTTTTGTCAACTCGATAAAATCTCTCAAAAAGCCGAGGAATATTTTCTTTTGAAATACCAATACCGTTGTCTTCTACTTCAATAATTATTTTATCCCCCTCTTCTCTGGTAGATACTTTTACAAATCCTCCCTCTGGAGTGTATTTTATACCGTTATCTATTAAATTGATCATCATCTGATGAAATCTATCTTTATTAGTATTTATCACCAAATCAGTACAATTTAAATCTTTTTTCAACGTTATATTTTTATTTCTCGCGACCTTGTCCATTATATATAATATATCCTCTATCTCATTATCTAATTCTATTTCTTCTGTCGGATAACCTTCTTTAACATTTTCTATTTCAGAAAGAGTGAGTATATCGTTTATAAGTCTTGTAAGTCTTTCAGACTCAAAATCAATTATATCTAAAAATTTATCTCTTGCTTCAGGATTCTCAATAGCACCATTTCTTAAAGTTTCAATAAAGCCTCTAATAGAAGTCAAAGGAGTTCTTAGCTCATGGGACACATTTGCAACAAATTCGCTTCTTATTTTTTCCAATCTTCTCATTTCTGTAATATCATCTATTATCAACACAAAACCTAAATTTTGATGGGAAATTGGATGAAGAATTGGACTGGTATACACTTTGAGGTGTTTGTTGAAAACGTTTAGTTCTAAACTTCTGGAAGAGGAATTTTTATTTTTCTTAACATCTTCAAAAAGGTCATGTAATTTACTATTTCTTACAACTTCTAAGATATGTCTTCCAATTAAATCTTTCTCTTTTATATTTAGAATTTTCCTCGCAGCATCATTTATAAGTAATATTTTCTCATTATCATCAAAAGCGATAACCCCATTTACTATACTTTTTAAAATGGCTTCTAATTTTGCATTTCTGTCATTTAATTCCTCTATCGTTTCTTTTAATTTATAAGACATAGAATTTACTGCAAGAGAAAGTTCTTTTATTTCATCAATAGAATTGCTTTCAAGTTCATGACTGTATATACCATTTGCAATATCCTTTGTAATTTCAGTTATTTCTTTTATGGGCTCTACTATATTTCGTATAAATCTATAACTTAAAAAACCTGTTACAAAAATTCCTAATAAAATAGTAAAAATAAATTTGGCCGTTGGAACATAGCCTAAAAAAATATGGCGACTATTAAAATTCCAAGTAGGTTTATAAAAAACAATTTATAATAGGAATTCTTTAGCATCACACTTCACCTTTATCTTTTAGCTTATATCCAATTCCTCTTACAGTTTCAATATACACAGGAGATTTATCATCGTCTTCTATCTTTTTTCTTAAATGTCTGATATGGACATCAACAGTTCGAGTTTCTCCAGCATATTCATATCCCCATACTTTGTCTAAAAGATAGTCTCTAGTTAATACTTTACCCATATTTTGAGACAAAAGTTTTAAAAGCTCAAACTCTTTTAAAGTCAATTCTAAGACTTTCCCTTTTTTATAAACCAAATGCTTTCCAGTATCTATAACTATATCACCAAATTTTATTATTCCTTCTTTTTCTTCTTCTGGTTGTTGGGTTCGCCGAAGAACGGCTTTAATTCGAGCTAACAATTCTCTTACGCTGAAAGGCTTTGTTATATAATCATCTGCTCCCAACTCCAATCCCAATACTTTATCAAATTCTTCGCTTTTTGCTGTTAACATTATTATCGGTATATTTTTCGTTTCATCATTCTTTTTTAAAATTTTACATATTTCCAGTCCATCCACATCTGGCAACATCAAATCTAATATAACCAAATCAGGTTTTCCTTCAAGTGCTTTATCCAAGCCTTCTTTTCCATTTTCCGAAGTAATAACTTTGTATCCTGCTGCTTCCAAGTTGTATCTTAAAAGTTCCAATATATGAATTTCATCTTCTATAACCAAAACCGTATGGGCCATTTTGACACCTCCAGATAATATGGCTTGTACACATTTGAAACAAAAAATAAAATTATGTCTTTACTTTTTTGTCTCATTCTCTTTAAGAAGTTTCTTAAGTTCATCCATAAAAGTATTTATGTCTTTAAACTGCCTATAAACAGAAGCAAATCTGACATAAGCTACTTCATCTACATTTTTAAGTTTTTCCATTACCATTTCTCCGATTTCGGTGGAGGTTATTTCCCTTTCCATTGAATTTATTATTCTTTTGTCAATTTCATCTGTAATTTCTTCTAAGACCTTTATAGGCACGGGCCTTTTTTCGCAAGCTTTTATCATGCCTTTTAATATTTTATCTCTGTCATAGACTTCTCGGCGATTGTCTTTTTTTATTACAAGTATAGGCAATTGTTCTACTTTCTCATAAGTAGTAAATCTCTTCCCACATTTTAAACATTCCCTTCTTCTCCTTATAGAAGTGTTATCGTCTGTAGGTCGAGAATCAATAACTTTTGAATCTGGATACCCACAATAAGGGCATTTCATCTTATTACCTCCAACAATTCTTAATTGTTTAATAAAATTATAATAAACTTGTTTTCATTAGTCAAACTTAAGCTTCTCTATCTTTAAAATCTACTAATATTGGTTAGTTGTATAATTAAATGCAACAGATAAAAAAATAGAAACCATAGTGAAAATCATGTATGATATAGGTGTCAAATCAACATCATACAAGGAGGATTTTCACTATGGTTCATAATAATTGTACCACAAAAAAGCGTTCTTTTAAACACTTAAGTAGCTATGAACGAGGAGAAATCTATGCATTACTCAAGGAAGGAAGGAGTATTCGGTATATTGCTAAAAAACTTAATCGATCTCCAAGTACCATAAGCCGTGAAATTAAACGTGGAACTACTACACAACTTAGAAGTGATTTGTCTTCTTATACAAGCTATTTCCCTGAAACTGGTCAGGCTGTCTACGAAAAAAATCGTTCAAATTGTGGAGCTAAATTTAAAGCAGCTAAAGCAGAAGATTTTTTGAAATATGCTGAAAATAAAATATTACATGAAAAATGGTCGCCGGATGCAGTTGTAGGTTATTGTAAGAAGGACCCAAGCTGGAATAATAAAACCATTGTTTGTACTAAAACACTCTACAACTATATAGATAGAGGATTATTAAAAAGTTAAAAACATTGATTTACCTTTAAAACTACGTTTAAAACCAAGGAAGAAGCAAAACCGTAAAAATAAACGTATTATGGGTAAAAGTATTGATTTTAGGCCTAAAGAAGTTGAAAGCCGTGAAGTTTTTGGACATTGGGAAATAGATACGTTAATTGGCAAGAAGTCTAATGACAAGGTCCTTTTGACATTAACAGAGCGTAAGACTCGCCATGAAATAATATTTCTTTTAGATGCAAAAGACAGCAAATCTGTTAAAGATGCACTATCAAAATTAAAAGATATATTTGGTGATAATTTAAACAAAGTATTTAAAACCATAACATCTGATAATGGTACAGAGTTTAGTGATTTAGAAAGTACTCTTTTAGAATATGGGGTAGAAGTATATTATACACATCCATATTCATCTTGGGAAAGAGCTACGAATGAACGACATAATGGTCTTATACGACGTTTTATCCCTAAAGGAAAAAGTATTAAAGATTTATCTATAGATACGATAAAGAGAGTAGAAAATTGGCTTAATAACCTTCCACGAAAATTGTTAAATTATAAAACACCTAAAGAATGCTTTTATGAGGAACTGGCAAAAATCTGTTAAGCCCATCTCTTATAAAGTATAGAGCTCGCTCGTGATTTGTCAAGGGGCAGGCTTCGCCTGACTTAAACCCTTGACAAATCACGACCTTCGCTCAATTTGTTAACTAAGATGGGCTTAAGGTTATATATGATTTGTCCCAAATCCTATATCTACATGATTTTCATTAAGTGTTGCATTTAATATTGCAATTTATAATCTACTAATATTACATCCGTTCCAATCTTTTTTATAGATTCCCACAGCAAGTATATTTCTATATCTTTATTAAAAAACCTAAAAAAACTTGTTTCTTTCGGTATAACAATTCCCTCTACTCTTCCTTCTTCAAGGTTTACTTCAATGTCAATTATATTCCCTAATTTTTCTCCTGTATTTATATCTATAACATCTTTATCTCTTAACTCTGAAGCTTTAATCATCCTCATTTCCCCCTTTTGTCCTTTTCATAAAATTATATGAAAAAATCTAGCTTATCATTCCTGATAAGCTAGATGTATTTCCTCATGTGATTTAAAGCCGCTTTTTCTAATCTTGAAACTTGTGCTTGAGATATTCCTATCTCTTTTGCTACCTCCATCTGGGTTTTCCCTTCAAAAAATCTCATCGTCAATATCATTTTTTCCCTTTCGCTTAGTTTTTGTATTGCTTCTTTTAATGCAATTTTCTCTAGCCACACTTCATCCATATTTTTGTCATCGCTGACTTGGTCCATCACATAAATTGCATCTCCACCATCATGATATATAGGTTCAAACAAAGAAACCGGTTCTTGAATAGCATCAAGAGCCATTACCACTTCCTCTCTTGGAAGGTCCAGCTCTTTAGCTATTTCGCCTACTGTCGGCTCTTTGGAATTTTCCGATACTAATTTGTCCCTTACCTGTAATGCTTTATAGGCTATATCTCTTAAAGAGCGGCTCACCCTTATAGGAGTATTATCTCTTAAGTATCTTCTTATTTCTCCAATTATCATTGGAACAGCATAAGTAGAAAATTTTACATTTTGATTTAAGTCAAAATTGTCAATAGCTTTTATAAGCCCTATACATCCTACTTGAAACAAATCGTCTACGTACTCTCCGCGATTATTAAACCGTTGAATAACGCTTAGTACCAATCGCAAATTCCCATTTATAAATTCTTCTCTCGCTTTTTTGTCTCCATTTTTCATCCGCTGCAGTAGCTCTTTTTGCTTGGAAGGTTTTAAAACAGGTAACTTAGAAGTATTGACACCGCAAATTTCAACTTTGTTATTCATAAATCCTGCCCCCACATGTTTAGCTTATTAACAGTATTGCCGGCAGGATAAAAAAATATACAGAAACGCTTAAACTAGTCTATTCATTTCTTTTTTTAATCTTTTTAAAATCTTTTTTTCTAAGCGAGAAATATAGGACTGTGAAATTCCCAACATATCTGCCACTTCTTTTTGAGTCTTTTCTACTCCACCCTCTAATCCAAATCTAAGTCCTATTATCTTTTTTTCTCTATCTGGTAATTTCTTTAATGCAGAAGTCAATAATTCCTTTTCTACTTCATCTTCGATATATTTATAAACTGTTTCGTTATCAGTGCCTAAAATATCTGAAAGCAAAAGTTCATTTCCATCCCAATCTACATTTAAAGGTTCATCAAAAGAAACCTCTAATTTAGTTTTGCTATTCCTTCTTAAATACATTAATATCTCATTCTCAATGCATCGAGAAGCATAAGTAGCTAATTTTATTTTTTTCTTAGGATTGAAAGTATTAATAGCTTTTATAAGTCCAATCGTGCCAATAGATATTAAATCTTCGATTCCTACTCCTGTGTTTTCAAATTTTTTTGCTATATATACTACCAACCTTAAATTTCTTTCAATAAGTACCGTTTTTGCTTCATTATCTCCTTTTTCCATTTTTGAAATTAAATATATTTCTTCTTCTACAGAAAGAGGTGGAGGTAATGCTTCACTTCCTCCAATATAAAATATGCCTTCAGATAAATCTAAAAAATCAAGGATTTTTTTCCACAACAATAGCATTTCTATTTTTACTTTTGTTTTTAGTTGCACTTCCAACACCCCCATTATACTAAAATTTCTGGTGCTAACAACGCCGCATAATTACCATATTTATCTATTTGGCTTTTGTATACTCCTACTATTACATTCCTTACCTCTTTTTCACCTACCACTAATTTATCTGGCTTAAATCCTAACATTATTCCTTTAGACTGTCCTACTGATATAAAGGGTATTAACCTTATCCTTGATAACCATCTTTCCTCTTTCAAAACTTCAAAAATTTTGTTAAAATCTATCATCTCTTCATTTAATAAAATTTCCATATTATCAGGAAGTATATTTTTCATAGCCAAAAACTCTACTACCACAACAGGCGATTTAGTTAAAGGGTCGTATAATCTATTTCCAGTATCTAACAATCCTTTTATCTCTATTTGTTTCTGAAAAATTTCTATTTTTATGCTGTATAACATTTTTTCCTCTTTTGATTTTCTCACTATATAATCCCAATTAGTATAGAAAAGTAAAATAGCTATCAATATTCCAATCCATAAACTGTGTAAATTAAATTTTGCCGTATACAAAACTGCAAAAATTGTCCCACCTATCGCAAAAGAAATTAGATAAAAAACTGCTAAAATTCTCAAAAATTCTTTTAATGTTTTTGGAGTAAATGCCATATATATTATTAAGAGAGATAAAATAATTTTTGCGAAAACTTCGTGAATCATCTTATAAGGTAACAAAAAAATATTAGGACATAACACGCTCCCAATAATGCACCTAAAAAAAGCTTAATAGGTTTGCTGCCCTTTTTAGAAAATTTTCGTGTAAGGGATAAAATAAGATAGTTAATAATTAAATTTTCGAAAAAAATTACGTCTAAATACATTCATACCATCCCCGGGGACACTTTTAATCCTTATACAATGTATATTCCCATTTGCTTATTTTATTCATATTATAAAATAAAAATCTCAAATTTATTGTAATATTTTGGAATAAAAATAAGGTTGTTTTTGTAGAATTTTTGCATAAAAAAATCTGCAAAGAAACCTTTGCAGATTTATCGTCTCCCTCTTCTTAAAAAAGTAGGTATATCTAAATCATCACTCTCTATAACATTTTCTAATTTTACTTCAGGCTCCCTAGTGTCTTTTTTCTTTGCTGTATCCTTAGATTTTTCATTTCTTTCAAATCCTGTAGCTATAACAGTAATCCTTATTTGGTCCTCTAATGCCTCGTCTATTACTGCACCAAATATAATATTTGCATCAGGGTCTGCAGCTTCATAGATAAAATTAGCCGCTTCATTAACTTCAAATATGGTTAAATTTGGACCTCCTGCAATATTAAGTAATATTCCTCTTGAGCCTTCAATTGAAGTCTCTAATAATGGACTATGGATTGCTTGTTTCGCTGCCTCAGTCGCTTTATTCTCCCCAGAAGCTATACCTATTCCCATATGTGCAAGTCCTGTATTTGTCATAATAGTTTTAACATCAGCAAAATCCACATTTACAAGTCCAGGGACTGCGATAAGGTCGGATATACCTTGAACACCCTGTCTTAAAACATCATCTGCTAATTTAAAAGCATCAATCATTGAAGTCTTTTTTTCAACAACTTGCAATAATCTATCATTAGGAATAGTAATAAGAGCATCTACATGTTTTTTAAGTTCTTCAATGCCCATTTCTGCATGGGCCATCCTTTTTCTCCCTTCAAAGGTAAAAGGCTTGGTAACTACTCCTACAGTCAAAATTCCTAATTCTTTTGCTATTTCCGCCACAACAGGAGCAGCTCCTGTTCCTGTGCCTCCTCCCATGCCAGAAGTGATAAATATCATATCAGCACCTTTTATGACTCGTTCTATTTCTTCTCTAGATTCTTCAGCAGCTTTTTTCCCAATTTCAGGGTTTGCTCCTGCTCCTAACCCTTTTGTTAATTTTTCACCAATTTGTATCTTTGTTTCAGCTTTTGATAAATAAAGAGCCTGCTTGTCTGTATTAATTGCAATAAACTCAACACCGCGAAGGCCAGCATCAATCATTCGATTTACAGCATTTCCGCCTCCACCACCAACTCCTATTACTTTAATAGCAGCAAATTGTTCCATATCAGTTTCTATACCTATCACAAAAAACCCTCCTCTTTACGCCCAAAAATCGCTAAATATTTCTTTGAGTTTATCAACTAATTTAGAACTCTTTTTCTCTTTTTTATCAGTCGGTTGGACATTATGCATAAACCTCTTATTGTTATATACATATTTTACCACTCCTACCCCTGCCGAGTAAATAGGAGTTGCTACTCCGATATTTTGCGGAGAACCAATGCGAATGTTTCTATTAAAAATTTTTTGTGCCAACTCTATATTTCCCTTTAAAAAGGAAATGCCTCCACCTGTTATGACTACATTTGTAACAATGTCTTCCAGAACTTTTGCTTCTTCCAATCTCTCATACACAAGCATTAAAAGTTCAGAAACCCTCGCTTCTATTATATCAGATATTTCATTTACATCTGTAGCTGATTTGCTTTTACCTGCTAAACTAGCAATTTTAATTGGTTCCAGCTTTTCAGGGGATAATTTTTCTAAAGTTCCATATTTCTTCTTTATATTTTCGGCTTCTTCAAAAGAAATCTTTAACCCTATAGATAAATCGTTTGTGATATGCCATCCACCGACTGCTATCATAGATGAATAAATAAGGCTGCCATACTTGAAAACAGAAATATCAGTCACTCCTGCACCCACATCAATTAATGCAACCCCCAACTCTTTTTCATCTTTTAAAAGTACTGCTTCTCCTGTAGCTAAAGGGCCTACAATTATTCCCTCTACCTCTAACCCTGCTTTTTTAACGCACTTTTCCATATTTTGAATAGCGGTAACACTACCTGTTACTATAGCGGCATTTACCTCTAACCTTATACCCGCCATTCCAACAGGGTCTTTTATTTCCCCATACCCATCCACAATATATTCTAATGGTATAACATCGATAATTTCTTTATCAGAAGGAATAGCAATGATTTTAGCAGCTTGTAAAACTCTATCCACATCTTGTTTTGTTATTTCTCTATCTTCTCTCGATACTGCTACTACTCCATTGTTTTTATATATAGTCGTCAACCCTCCATATATTTTCAAATACACAGAGGATATTTTTTGGTTGGCCATTCTTTCCGCTTGCTCTACAGACTTTTTTATAGAATAGGCAGTTTCATCTATATCTACAATAACCCCTTTTTTAACCCCATAGCACGGATAATAGCCAATCCCAACAATATGCAGTTCTCCATTTTTATCCCCTTCTCCAATAATTGTACATACTTTAGATGTGCCAATGTCTAAACCAACTATTAAATCACCCATTATCAAATCCTCCTTCAGGAGACTGCTATCTTTTTCGCATCTTGTCTATCAGATATCTCCTTATATATGCAAAATTGACAAATAGCCTGCTTCCAAATACAAAAATTGCCGCAAGATAAATAGGAACTCCTAACACATCTCCAATATAAGCAAGGCCTCCTGCCAATATCGCATTGCCAAAAAAGCCAGTTATAAAAATAAGATTATCAAACTTCTCTTCAAGACTAGCTCTAATACCACCAAAAACTGAATCCAACGCTGCAAGAATAGCAACAGATAAATAAGAAACATAAGTGCTGGGGATATTAATTGGCAAAATAAAACCTATCACTATTCCTATTAATAAACTAACTATTATAATATAAGCCATTACTTGTTCTCTCCTTCAACTAAAGGTTTTGCATATCTGAACTTTATCACTCCGTCATATTTTTTAATCAATATATTGTCCGATTTTTTGATATTTACCTCTATTCCCCAAGTAGCTAAAGTATCTACTACTCCACCCTTTAGCTTAAGAGCAGCCTCTAATGTATCAGGGTCTCCAATAGCCTTTATGACATACGGCGCAGAAAAACGCACAGAATTTACATTTACTGTAGGGCCAACGCACCTAATTTCTGAAGTAGCAATTAATCTTTGGTCATTTAAAGATATGGCCTCCGCTCCTGCCGCTCTTAGCTCATTTACAACTCGCAATAAGTCCTCATCGTGGACCAGAAATAAATTAGGGTCTTGTCCTGGGGGAACGGCTTGTTTGCTATCATTTATAGTTACAATTACTCCTGGACCTTGAAGGTCAGTCAGTCCTGCTAATTCTTTATATTTTTCTACATCATTTTTCAAAGTATGAGTAATTACGCTATTCTTGGACGCAGAATCTTCGTAAGCATTTATTTTTGCTTCTAAATCATTAATCTGTTTTAGAAGAGCATCCTTTTCTGACTGCAGTTCCTTTAATTGAGCTGCCAATTCTTCTGCTCTCTGCACAGTAACTACGCCGCTTTTTTTTACTATTTTAAATTGAGTAGAAAGCATTATTCCTAATACTATTGAAACTAAAGCTACGGAAATATATACACTTTTTTTCATAAGTACCCCCATCCTCTATGGCATAAATACTGGATTGCTGTCTCCAATAATTTGAATTGTACCTTTATGATACCCTTTTTCAACCAAATCTTTTAATATTAATTCGGCAAATTTGAAAGAATAATTAATATCAGAAGGATTGTCAAAAGATATATCTATGCCATTTTTTGTAACTAATATAATTTGTCTTTCATTCATATATTTTATAACAGAACAAAAATCAGTACCTTCTATGAGTTCTAAAAGCGTTCCCAAATAACTTTTTTCAAAAATATCATTCAACTTTTTGCCAATTTGATATTTCTCAACTTTTATTCCTTCTATAACAGGAAGTTCAGGGTTATAATCGTCCTTTTTTATTACCACTCCTTCTTTATCTATCATTAAATAGTCTTTTTGATATTTGACTTGTGCAACTATTTGTCTTTCTTTTATAAATATTTCTACAGTATCAGGATATTGAATTTTTACTTTGCTTTCTTTTATATAGGGGTTAGCAAGTAAATTACTTTCTATTTTTTTAGGAGTAACTTTAAAAATATTCATTCCATAATCTATCATAGCCAACTCTTTAATATCATTATAAGATAAAATTTGATTACCTACAACTTTTATAGTTTTAATCTCAAAATAATTTGATTGAAACATAAAAAGGTAAAGCAAAACTATAAATACTAGCATCACAAACATAAATATTAAAAACCGCTTCTTAAAAGCCCTTTTAACCATTAAACCATCCCCTGCTTGTACTTTTCTTTCGCATATGTAAAACAGCATGACGCTGTTTTACATTATTCTTACAATATCCCCTCCCACACTTTTTAAAGCCTTTTCGATTGATTCATATCCTCTATCAATGTGTTCTGCTTCTTCTACTATTGTAGCACCTTCTGCCCCCAAACCTGCAATAATCAAAGCAGCTCCTCCCCTTAAATCTCTTGCTACTACTTTTGCACCCATTAGCTTCTCAACACCACGTATTACCGCTACTCTTCCATCCACTTTTATATCTGCTCCCATTCGTATTAGTTCTTCTGTGTATTTAAATCTATTATCAAATATTGTCTCCGTAACAATAGATGTCCCATCTGCTACAGATAAAACCGAAACCATCTGAGGCTGCAAATCTGTGGGAAAGCCAGGGTATGGCAAGGTAACAATCATATCTACTGCTTTGGGGCGCTTATCGCCTATAATTTTTATATAATCATTTCCAGCATGTATTTCGCATCCCGTCTCTCTCAATTTTGACAGCAATGGTTCTAAATGTTCTTTTAAAGCATTTACTACTGTTAATTCTCCTCGTGTCATCGCCGCAGCACAAAGATAAGTACCTGCAACAATTCTGTCTGGAATTATGGTGTATTCCGCATCATGCAATCTTTTTACTCCTTCTATGATAATCGTGTTAGTACCAGCTCCTGATATTTTCGCTCCCATAGAGTTTAAGAAATTCTGCAAGTCTTCTATTTCCGGTTCTTTTGCCGCATTTCTAATGATGGTAATACCTTCTGCAAAAACTCCCGCCAACATAATATTTTCTGTAGCTCCTACACTAGGAAGGTCTAAGTGAATTTCATTTCCTCTTATCTTCCCACCTTCACATTTAATATATCCATAAGACTCTTCAATTTTAACTCCTAATCTTCTCAAACCCTTAAGATGTAAATCTATAGGTCTGTGTCCTATATCACAACCTCCTGGAAAACTCATCAAAGCTTTTTTGTTTCTTGATATTAAAGCCCCCATCAAAAATATAGATGACCTCATGGTTCTCATTAAGCTATCAGGTATTTCACTATCTTTTACATCCCTTGCATCTACAATAATATCTCTGCCTTTAAAAGTTATCTTACACCCTAAATGTTCTAAAATTTCTATCATTGAATAAACATCTTTTAATTTTGGACAATCATGTATTACAGAAATCCCTTCATTTAAAATTGATGCTGCAAGGATGGGTAAAACAGAATTTTTAGCGCCATTTACCTTTAACTCACCATACAGCCTGTTCCCTCCATTAATTTTAAATTTCCCCATCTTATCACCCCTAAATTTAATACAGCTTACACCATATACTATGCATAAATAAGATGGGGTGTTACATAAGGTATTAAGTTATGCTTTTTATAAGCTTGTATATCTTCTCCGCAGCATCAATTTTAGAAATTTTTCGGGCATTATCTCTCATTTTTGAAAGTACTTGAGGATTATCTAAAAGATATTTAATTTTTTTGTATAATTTCTCTGCTGTCAAATCCTTTTCTAATATAACATAAGAAGCTCCGGCTTTTTCTAATACCCGGGCGTTATATTCTTGGTGATTGTTAGCAACATAAGGAGAAGGAATCAAGATTGAAGCAACACCTTTTGCAGTAATTTCTGCCAAAGTAATAGCACCAGCCCTACAGATTATAATGTCTGCAGCAGCATATACATCCTGCATATTGTGACAATAAGGAATTATTTTAACTGTTTCATCTATGTTTATAGTTTCAGTTTTAACTTTTTCCAACACTTTTTCATATTGATTAGCTCCTGTAATTATTAAAACTTGCAGGTTTTTATCCTTTTGCTTTAAAAATTCTACCATTGTAAAATTTATTTTTTCTGCTCCTCTACTTCCCCCTACTGATACTATTAAAGGTTTATCAGAATAAAAACCCAAATTTTTTAAACCTTCCTCTTTAGTAACTTTTAGCAATTCTCTTCTAATTGGATTACCTGTTACCACAACTTTTCCTTTATTTTTAAAATATTTAACTGATTCTTCAAAACTTACCGCTACTACCTTCACAAATCGTGATAGTACCTTATTTGTAAGGCCTGGAAAAGCATTTTGTTCATGAATCAAAGTAGGTATCCCTTTTAAAGCTGCCATCATTAAAACAGGACCACCAACATATCCCCCTGTTCCAATTACTACATCTGGTTTAAATTCTTTTAAAATATCATTTGCTTCCTTAAGCCCCACCATTGCTTTATAAATAGTTTTTAATGTATCCAATGATAATTTCCTTTTAAATCCTTGCACAGTAATTGTCTTTAATTCAAAACCTTCTCTTGGTACCAATTCATTCTCTAAACCTTTTTTTGTACCTACAAATAAAATTTGAGCATCTTTTTCATTTTTTAATATTTCCTTAGCAATGGCTATGGCAGGATAAATATGTCCTCCAGTACCTCCACCAGCAAACAAATATTTCAATTATCATCAACTCCTATCTAAATTTGCAGATCGTGAAATATTTAATAGTATTCCTACTCCTGCCATCATAATAACAGTAGAAGTACCTCCATAACTTATAAAAGGAAGAGACACCCCTGTAGGTGGCATAGAAGAAGTTACAACCGCAACATTTATAAGTGTTTGAACTCCTATAAGACTTGTAATTCCTGTAGCTAAAAGACATCCAAACATATCTGGAGCTTTTGCTGCCACTCTCAAACCTCGCAAAATAAGGTATAAAAACATCAAAAGTATAGTGACTGTACCAACAAGTCCTAATTCTTCTCCAATTATGGAAAATATAAAATCATTGTAAGGCATAGGCAGATACATAAGTTTTTGCCTGCTTCCTCCGAGTCCAACTCCAAATAGTCCTCCCGAGCCTAATGCATAAAGGGATTGTACGATTTGATATCCAGATTTTTGAATATCCTGCCACGGATTTAAAAATGTAAATACCCTTTCCCGTATATACTTAAAAGATGAAAAAACAACGATAGCTGCCCCAATTCCTGCTCCAAATAAAGCTCCCATAAAAGATAATTTAGCACCTGCTACAAAGAGAATTATTACAGCCACAATAAATATAATACCAGCTGTACTAAAATTAGGCTGTAACATTATAAGGCCAAAAAACAACCCTGCCAATCCTAAGACAGGCATAACTCCCTTTTTGAAACTCTTTGCATAATCGGGATGTTTGTCAAAATATTTTGCCAAGTATATAATAAGAGCATATTTTGCCAATTCAGAAGGCTGGATTGTAAAGCTTCCAACTCCTATCCATCTGGTCGCATTATACCTTTCAACTCCTATTCCAGGAATCAAGACTGCAATAAGCAATCCAATCGAAATAATAAGTAAAGGACCAGCTAACTTTTTTAAAATAGTGTAATCAAAATTCATCATAAAAACCATAGCAAAAAAGCCCAATATTACCCATAACAATTGCCTTTTTAAAAAATAATAGGCATCATTATACATATACTCAGCACTGGCAGAACTAGCACTAAAGACCATAATTACACCAATGGAGACTAGTATTAAAACTGTGAGTAAAATGCCATAATCCACAGGGTACTTTTTTTTCATTATTTTACCTCCTCAACTCTGCTACTGCCTTTTTAAAGATTCTTCCCCTCTCTTCAAAATTCCTAAACATATCCCAACTGGCACAAGCTGGTGATAAAAGTACACTATCTCCCTCTTTCGCACTTTCATAAGCTTTTTTAACAGCTTCTTCTAAAGTACCAGCAAAAAGTATGTCATCCTCAGGATAAGAATACTTCCTTGCAGTATCTCTGATTTTTTTTGCAGTTTGCCCTATCAAAATCAATTTCTTTACTTTCCCATTAAAGGCTTTTACAAACTCATCAAATTCACTACCTTTATCATAACCACCAGCAATTAAAACTATAGGGGTTTTTAAGGCCTGTATTGCTTTAATTGAAGCGTCTGGGTTAGTCCCTTTAGAATCGTTATAAAATTTTACACCATTTATTTCATCAACAAACTCAATCCTATGTTCTACACCTTTAAAAGTCTTTAAAGTATTTGCAATAACATTTGCACTAATCCCTGAAAGATATGCTACTGAAGAAGCAGCCAATGCATTCTCTAAATTATGTTCTCCAGGAATATAAATTTCCTCTATGTCAATAATTTTTTTAGCATTTCCATTAACACTTATATAAATACTGCCATCTTTTACATATGCCCCATTTTCTAATGAACTTTTTCTACTAAAAGGAAAAACTCTGCATTTAGCCTTGTTTTTTAGACTCCACGTAACAGGGTCATCGAAATTTAGAACAGTATATTCATCGCCTCGTTGATTTTCAAAAATTCTTCCTTTTATATCTCTATAACTTTCAAAAGTCTTATGCCTGTTTAAATGATCAGGGGTAATATTTATTATACAGCTTATTTTAGGTTTAAACTCTTTTATAGTTTCTAATTGAAAGCTGCTAATCTCTGCTACTATGAAATCCCCTTCTGTCGCTTCCATGACAGCATAAATAAGTGGATAACCTATATTCCCAGCAACATATACCTTTCTCCCTGCATTTTTAAACATTTCGCCTAATAAAGAAGTAGTAGTTGTTTTGCCATTTGTACCTGTAATTGCATAAATAGGAGCTTTAGAAAATCTATATGCAAACTCCACTTCTCCCAATACTTCAATTTTCTTTTCTTGTGCTGTTTTTACTATATCCGAATCAATAGGAACACCTGGACTTAAAACGACCAAATCTATGCCTTCTAAAAATTCCTTTTTGAATTTACCAAACCTAAAATCTATGGACAAACTTTTAATTTCTTCTAAATTTTCTTTTAATACATCATATTCTTTTCCATCATAAGCTATTACTTTCGCTTTCAAGCTGTCCAACACTTTACACAAAGCTATTCCGCTAACTCCTAAACCTGCCACAAAAATTTTTTTACCCTTTAGCTCCATAATTTGCACTCCTTAGCTTAAACTATAAAAAGATATAAACATAGCAATTAGAGTAACAATCCAAAAAGCGTAGACTACATTTTGTTCTTGCCAACCTGACAATTCAAAATGATGGTGTAAAGGACTCATTTTAAAAACCCTTTTACCAAACAATCTAAAAGACAATACCTGAATAATCACTGAAAGAGCTTCAGCCACATAAATAATGCCTAATAAGGGCAAAATCAAGGGCAATTTAGTCAAAACCGCGGCAGTAGCTATAGCTCCTCCAATAGCTAAGGAACCAGTATCTCCCATAAAAACCTCTGCAGGATGACGATTATACCTCAAAAATCCTAACAATCCTCCTGTCAAAGCAGCGCTAAAAGCTCCATAAGTTATATTATTTAAAAATAAAGCTGTCATAGTGAAAAAAGCCATAACAATAAAAGATACACCTGCTGCTAATCCATCAAGCCCATCTGTCAAGTTTACGCTATTTACTGTTCCAACTATTACAAAAACCATAAAAGGAATATAAAAATTGCCAAGGTCAATAGAAGTTTTTAAAAAAGGAAAAATCACTTCTGTTCCTACATATTTTTGAGCAAAATATGAAATGATTATCGCAAGTAAAAACTGTCCAATAAGTTTTTCTCTCGCTCTCAAACCTAAAGGTCTTTTAAAATAAACCTTTAGAAAATCATCTGCAAATCCTATTAAACCATATCCCAAAAAACCTAATAACAAAATAGCTAAATATTTGTTCCAATGAGAAAAAATTAAAGTAGAAATAACTGTGGCTGTAATAAACATTATTCCCCCCATTGTAGGGGTTCCAGATTTTTTTAAATGGCTTTTAGGCCCATCTTCCCTTACTTTTTGCCCAAATTTTAATTTTCTAAGATAAGGTATAAAAAGAGGACCAGACACCAAGCTTAGCACAAAAGCAACAACTGTAGCCAAAATTATCTTTTGCAACATTTTACTTTACCCTCTCCTGCAAAAATTGTACTATTTGTTCCATTTTCATACCTCTTGAACCTTTTACTAAAATTGAATCCCCTTCTTTGATAATATCTTTCAAAATTTCATTAACCTCTTCATTAGTGTTACAAACAAAAATATTGTTCCCTTTCATCCCACAAACCTTGGATTCTTCTGCAATATATTTCGACATATCACCAGACGTTATCAAAATATCTATATGGCTATCTGCCACCAATTTTCCTATTTCTTTGTGTGCTTCTACTGCATACTCACCTAATTCCAGCATATCTCCTAAAACTGCTATTTTTCTCTTAGCAGGTAAATCCCTTAATACACTTAAAGCTGCTTTCATAGAATCCGGATTAGCATTATATACATCGTCAATAATTTTCATATCACCTTTTTCTATTATATTAAGTCTCATTTTGCCTGGTTGAAAATCTTTTAAAGCCTCTGCCATGTCCTCTACATTGATACCAAACTCTAATCCAACACAAATAGCAGCAAGAGAATTGTACACATTATGAATACCAGGTACTGAAAGCTTTATTTCTTTCTCTAAATCTTTATATTTTAAAGTATATTTTATATCTTTTTCTCCTTTTTTTATATCGCAAGCTTTAATTTCTCCACTTTTTATACCATACCTGTAATACTTACTTGAATACTTCAGAGGAATTTTTGATAGCATATCATCATCTGCATTTAATACAATCACATTTTCCTCTTTAAAATTTTCAATTAACTCAGTTTTTGCTTTTAATATATTTTCTCTTGAGCCTAATTTTTCGATATGAGCAACTCCTATATTTGTAAAAACTGCTACTTGAGGCTCTGCAATATTCTTTAGCCTCCTAATTTCTCCAAAACCACTCATTCCCATTTCCACTACCGCAATCTGATGAGTATCTTCCAAATTAAAAATTGTCAATGGCAAGCCAATTTCATTATTAAAATTTCCCTCTGTTTTCAAAACTTTATACTTTTTAGACAATATTTGTGCAATCATATCTTTCGTAGTAGTTTTTCCACTGCTACCTGTCACAGCAATAAAAGGAATATTGAATTTTTTTCTATAATAAGAAGCAATTTTATGCAAAGCTTCTAAAGTCTCATTAACGTAAATGACATCAACTGAAAAATCTTTCAAACACTCTACATTTTCCAACCTCGCAGTAATAACTGCAATAGCACCTTTGTCTATTGCATCTTTTACGAAATCTTCTCCATCGTATTTTTCCCCTTTTAAAGGGATAAATAATTCATCTTTTTTGACTTTTCTCGAATCAGTTGAAATTCCTATTACTTTATCCTTTAAACTTCCTTTTATCAATTTTCCCTCAGTAGCTCTTACAATTTCATCTATTAAAAGTTCCATCATCTATTACCGCCTTCAGACAAAATTTCTTTAACTATTTCTCTCTCATCAAAGTGAATAACCTTATCTCCTATAATTTGATAAGTTTCGTGTCCTTTACCTGCAAGTATTATTACATCGTCTTTTTGAGCATTAGTCAGAGCGTAGCTTATCGCTTCTTTTCTATTTTCTATTACAACATAAGGGCAATTAGTCTTTTTTATGCCTTCCTCAATTTGTGAAATTATTTCTCTTGGGTCTTCCGAACGAGGATTATCCGAAGTCAAAATGCAAAAATCCGCATACTTCCCTGCAACTTCTCCCATCAAAGGCCTTTTAGTTTTATCTCTATCTCCTCCAGCACCGAAAAGAAGTATTTTTCTTCCAGTTTTATATTCCTTCAAGGCTTCCATTATATTCTGTATTCCGTCAGGAGTATGGGCATAATCTATAATCACATAAAAGTCTTTTCCTGTCTCCACCAGTTCAAATCGACCTTTTACTGTGACCTGACTTAAAGCCTCTCTCACACTTCGCAAAGAAATGCCAAGAAAATCAGCCACTGTAATGGCAGCTAAAGCATTGTAGACGCTAAAAATTCCTGGAATTTTTAATGAAATCTCTTCTTTTTTATCTTCAATCTGAACTTTAAACTTTACACCGCTTAGACTATTCCTAATATCCTTTGCCATAACATAAGCAAAATCTTTTATACCATAAGTCAAAACCTTTGCTTTAGAACTCTCAATCATCATAGAAGAGTATTTATCATCTATATTGATGACCGACGCACTCTTCGCCATCTTGAATAACTTACCCTTTGTCTTAGCATACTCTTCCATGTTCTGGTGAAAATCTAAATGGTCTTGGGATAAGTTGGTAAAAACTGCTATATCAAATTCACATTCGTCTACTCTATTTAATGCTAAAGAATGAGATGATACCTCCATAACCACATACTTAACACCTTTGTTCACCATAATACTAAAAAGTTCCTGCAAATCCAACGATTCAGGTGTGGTATGTACAGAAGGTATCACTTCATCCCCTATCATATTTTGTATAGTCCCTACTAATCCCACTTTATTATTTTGCCTTTCTAAAATCGCTTTTAGCATATAAGTAACAGAGGTTTTGCCATTTGTTCCTGTTACACCAATTAAAGTAAGTTTGCTGGTGGGATTATTGTAAAAATTAGAAGCTATTTTTGCCATGGCAGCTCGAGCATCTTCTACTAATACTGTTGTAATTCCGGGATATTCTTTTATTTCCCTATCTGTAACAACAGCAACTGCCCCATTTTTAATAGCCTCTTCCACATAGAAAATACCATCGGTTTTAAACCCTTTTATAGCGATAAATAAATATTTATTTTTAGATTTACGGGAATCGTAACACACCCCACTGATGTCTATATTAGGATCTCCTTTTATCTCGCAGTTGACTCCTTTTAAAATATCTATAAGTTTCATGTTAGGCCTCCTCACAAAAATATCTAAAAAGCATACCACCACTAAATAGTATAGCACAATTATAGATTTTGCATAGAGGAAGTTTAACTTTCCTTAGGCCTAAACTCCACTTCTACAGTTTCACCTTTTTTCAAAATCGTGCCTTCTTTCGGACTTTGATTCACAGCAAAACCACTGCCTTTTATTTTTATTTTAAGCCCTAAAGAATTTAGAATTTCTGTGGCTTCTTTTACACTCTTACCAGTTAAATCAGGAACTACTACTTCTTGTATTTTTTCAGCATTTAAGTACAAAATAACTTGTGTGTTTTCTTCTACAATTGCTCCTGGTTTAGGCATTTGGTCAAAAACAGTATCTCCATTTCCTTCTATTATAAAATTAAGCCTATTCGACAAAATAATGTTTTCTGCTTCATAAAGTTTCATATTCCTCACATCCGGTACCACAACCGACGCAGGTTTTTCTATTCCTCTTGGCTGTACTTCCAAATATCTTAAGGTATCTTCTAAAATGCTCTTTACTACAGGTGCAGCCAATTGGCTTCCAAAATGGGTTTCAGGATTATTAGGCTCATCTATTACCACCAACACAATAACTTTTGGATCCTCCGCTGGTGCAAAACCTATAAAAGATGCCACATATTTGCCTGGCATATATTTTTCTGTAGTACCAGTCTTTCCAGCTACATCAAATCCTTCAATATATCCTGCTTTGCCTGTTCCCTCTGACACTACACTTTTTAGTATTTCTCTCATTGTAGAAGAGGTCTGTTCAGAAATGACTTGCCTCACTACTTTTGGTTTAAATTCCTTCACTACTTTTCCATTTGAATCTACAATTGATTTCACAATTAGAGGTTGCATCAATTTTCCTCCATTGGCTATTGCGGAGACAGCAGTAATCATCTGAAGAGGCGTCACAGCAATACCTTGCCCAAAAGAATTAGTGGCTAACTCAACAGGTCCAATACTACTTTCTGCCAATACAAGACCTGAAGCTTCACCAGGAAGAAGTATTCCAGTCATTTGTCCAAATCCAAATTCATGGATGTATTTATAAAATGTTTCAACTCCTAATCTTTGTCCTAACGTCACAAAAACTACGTTGCAGGAATTTTGAACGCCTTTAACAAAATTTTCACTGCCATGAGTAGCCCAGCAATTTATTCTATGCCCCGCAACTGTAATATAGCCCGGACAATAAAACTGTTCATTAAGACCTACAAGTTTTTCTTCTAAAGCTGCAGAAGCAGTAATTGTCTTAAAAACAGAACCAGGTTCATAAGAATCAGAAATAGCTTTATTTCGCCAAGCTTTATACCATTCCTCCTGCGGTCCTTCAAAAGGATTATTAGGATTAAAATTTGGTCTATTAGCCAAAGCCAATATTTCCCCTGTTTTGGGGTCCATAACAATGGCTACTGCTCCTTTTGAAGGCTTAGAATGAACCATCGCTTGGTTAAGAGCCTTTTCTGCAAAATGCTGAATAGTTTCATCTATTGTAAGCACTACGTTATAACCTGGAAGAGGTTCAAAATACTCATCCTCTCCCACATCCATCTTTCTACCTATAGCATCCATTGGAGTAGAAATTCTTCCCGGAATACCTCTTAAAAAGTTGTCAAATGCTAATTCAATGCCATCTAAACCTTGGTTGTCAATTCCAGTAAAGCCCAAGACATGAGATGCAAGAGTATTATTTGGATAAAATCTTTTCATGTCCTCAGAAATTATTATTCCATCTATATTAAGCTTTCTTATCTCTGCTGCCTTTTCGTCATCAACTTGTTTAGCAATTAACACTTCTTGTAAGTTTTTATTAGAAATCTTTTGAAGAACTTTTCCTTTATCTAAATTTAATATTTGGGCTAAAGCTTCAGCTACTGCTTCTCTTTGAGAATCAGGTATTTCTTTGGGGATAACACTTATTTTATTAACACTTATATTTTCTGCTAATACTTTGCCATTTCTATCAAATATATTTCCCCTTTTGTCGCTAACAGATACGTCTAAAGTCCATTGAGGAAGTGCCATCTTTTGATATTCTTCACTTTTTACAACCTGTATCCAAAAAAGTCTAAGTATAAGCCCAAAAACTACTATAGAAGATAAAAAAAGTAAAAAAAGAATTCTTCTCTTTACAGATATGGTTGGATATATTTATTATCCCCCCTATCTATTCAACACCCCCAATATCCTCATAAAAAAGTTACTTCTATCTTGTGATTTCTCTTCACCTTTTTTCTCTTCAGCTACTTTAGGCTTTTCTCCCACATTTATATAGACTATCTGATTTTCTTCTGGCAATTGCATTCCTAATTTTTCTTTTGCAATCTCTTCAATTCGAGCAGGATTGCTTAAAGAAGCAATTTGGGCTTTTAATTGTTGATTTAAATTTTCTGTATATTGTACTTGTTTTTCCATTTTATCTAATGCAATTGACCTTTGATAAATTACAGTATACCTGTAAAGTATCAAAATGCTTAGAGAACTTACAAAAACTACCAAAAGTAAATTCTTTAATTTCCTGTTTTTTTTAGTTTTTCTTACTTGCTCTTTCTTTTCTGAGGTATATGGGGGATACTCGTAATTATATTCTCTTTGTGCTACTATCAATTTATTCTACCTCCATTTCTTTTAGAACTTACAGTTTTTCTGCAACTCTAAGTTTTGCACTGCGAGACCTTGAATTTGTCTCTATTTCCTCTTTGGAAGGTAGTACCGGTTTTTTTGTGATGATTTTTATCAAAGGTTCTTTGCCACAAGTACAAGGCATATTATGTGGACAAGTGCAGGGATTTTCTAATTTTTTAAAAGTATTCTTCACAATTCTATCTTCCAAAGAGTGAAATGTGATTATCGCAATGCGCCCTTTCCCCCGTAATACCTCTACCATATCCTCAATCGCCTTATCTAAACCTTTAAGTTCTTCATTGACTTCTATTCGTATGGCTTGAAATGTTCTTTTTGCTGGATGTGGTCCTTCTCTCCTGGCAGAGGCAGGAACAGCATTTTTTATAATCTCTACTAATTGGAAAGTAGTTTTTATTTCTCCTTTTTCTCTTTCTTTTGCAATAAATTTAGCAATACGCGATGCCCATTTCTCTTCTCCATATTCTCTTATCACTCTTTCTAATTCTTGCTGTGAATACTTGTTCACCACATCATAGGCAGAAAAAGGTGAATTTTTGTCCATTCTCATATCCAGCGGAGCATCTTTCATATAAGAAAAACCGCGTTCAACTTCTTCTAATTGATAAGAAGATACCCCCAAATCCAAAAGGATGCCATCAACCTTGTCAATATCCAAACTTTTAAGTATCTCTTTTATATTTTTAAAATTATCATTTATGTACTCTACATTTTTGTAATTTTTAAGCCTTTCTTTGCTAGCTTTTATCGCATCCAAATCTCTATCTATCGCAATTAACTTTCCGGTGGGAAGCCTTTTTAATATTTCTTCAGAATGACCTCCACCACCTAAAGTACCATCTACATATATTCCCTCTGGTTTTATATTTAAATATTCAATTGTCTCCTTAAGCAAAACACTTTTATGGCTGTATTCCATTCTTTATCACACCTATATATTTAAGTCGTCAAGATGCTCAGCAATCTCTTCAAAAGAAACATCTGTATTATTAGAATACTCTTCCCAAACCTCTTTACTCCAAATCTCAACCCTTGTAGAAACTCCAATAAATATAACATCTTTTTCTATTTTGGCATGCTCTCTTAAATTAGCAGGTATAAGTATTCTTCCCTGTTTATCAATTTCACATTCCACAGCTCCAGCTAAGAAAAATCTCGTAAATGCTCTTGCGTCTTTTTTGGTAAGTGGCAAAGTTTTAAGTTTGGCCTCAATATTTTTCCACTCATCCAGTGAATATACGAATAAGCAATTGTCCAATCCTTTAGTCAATACAAACCTATCCCCCAGCTCTTCTCTGAATTTAGCGGGGATTATGACTCTTCCTTTTGCATCAATTGTGTGTTCGTATTGACCCATCAACATACAAAACACCAAACTTTCCCTTCACATTCTCCCACTTACCACCACATTGCACCACTTAATATGTTATTCTATATAAATTTAAAAAATCCTGCTAAATTTTTATAAAAAATAAAAAAACAGGCTTTGCGCCTGATTTTTATTTTTTAATAGGATTCACAACGGAAAGCACACTATTCTCTTCTCTCAGATGATTTTGAAATCTTTCTCTAACATCTTCAAAGCTTATACTATAAAGCAGATCTAAATAATCCAGTAAATTTATTTCCTTCATATAAAAGTTTATAAAACTGTAAGCTATACTATCGACCGAATTAAATGTTCTTAAAAATTTTCCTATGTATTTTTTCTTTATTCTCTCAAAATCTTCTTCCTTTAAAAATTGTAGATTATTTATTGCATTTAAAATGATATCTCTCACTTTAAAAGGATCTTTAGATTGACCTCCTATTATAGAATAACCGTAATCTATCTCTCCACCGTAATCAAAGCTAAAAGTGCTGTCAATAAGCCCTTCATTGTAAAGCCTCTCATACAAGTCAGAACTTCTGCCTAATGCCATTTCCAAACCTATTTGTATCTCTAAATTTTTCTTTAATAATTTCTTTCCCCCAAAACCTACATCTGTATCTTTAAAACCTAGATTAAAAAGAGGAATGGATACTTGCATATCTTGTACAACTTCTTTTTTATAAACGCTTGAAGGCTCTTTAGGATATATCCTTTCTATTTCTCCCTGTTTTTTATCCTGTCTCACATTTTCTTTTATAACGTCAAGAGTTTTATCTATATCAATATCTCCTACAGCAAACAATACCATATTTTCAGGATGATAAAATGTGTAATAACATTTATACAAGATTTCTTTATTTATTTGCGAAATTGATTCAATCGTACCAGCTATGTCTTTTCTAACTGGATGTACATGATAAAGAGCCTCTAATGCGTTAAAATAAACTCTCCAATTGGGGTCATCTTGATACATCCTTATTTCTTGAGCTATTATTCCCTTTTCTTTTTCCACATTTTCATCTGTAAAATAAGGATTTTGTACAAACTTCACTAAAAGTTTTAGATTTTCATAGAAGTCTTCAGTACTCGCAAATAAATAAGCAGTTGTAGTAAAATTTGTATAAGCGTTAGCTGAAGCCCCTAATTTTGAAAACTGCTCAAAAATACTACCTTCTTCCTCCTCGAACATTTTGTGCTCCAAAAAATGCGCAACCCCATCAGGTACTTCTGTTACATCAGTATCCCCTGGAGCGATAAACTTACTGTCATTAGAACCAAAATGGGTAGCAAATATTGCAAACTGCTTTGTATAACCTCTTTTCGGCATTATATACACTTTCAGGCCATTATCCAATTCTTGTAAAAGTATTTTTTCGTCTATTCTCTCATTGTACAACTGCTGCATAATTATTCCTCCTTTTTGCCGGTCATAAAATACACCGTATCTAATTTAACCTTTTTAGCAACTTCCACTACGTCCTCTTTTGTCACCTTTTCTACTTTTTTAATAAATTCTTCTATATTTAAATCTGCTCCTGCAATTTTTTGTGACAAATAGTAGTCAGATTTAGAAGTAGCATTGTCTTTCATTGCATTCAAAGAGGTCTTTAAGGCTTTTATTGTGGAATCTAATTCATAATCTGAGATATTACCTTCTTCAATTTCTTTTAACTGTTTAAGTATTATATCAAGAGCTTTGTTGTAATTTTCTATCTCTATGCCGCAACTTACCACCATTAAACCTTTAAATCTCTCAAGCCTTGAATAAGCATAATAAGCAAGACTTGCCTTTTCTCTCACATTCATAAAAAGTTTAGAAAAAGGTCCTCCTCCTAGCACGCCACTGTATACCAAAAGCGGATAATATTCCTCACTGTTAGCCGGCACATTCGTTCTAAAGCCAAGAGTAAGCTTTCCCTGGGTTACTTCTAAATTTTCTGTCACATATTTTACTTCCTTTACTTCTTTATATATATTTGGGGAAGGAATATTTAATATTTGTCCTCTTTGAAAAGCAAAATATTTTCTAAAAACCTCTTCTACATATTTAGGGTCTACGTTTCCCACTACATATATATCCATCGGCAAAGTATTAATACAATTTTGATAATAGTGGTAAAGATTTTTTTCATCAATAACCTCTAAGTCCTCACTCTTGCCTAATTCGAATATAGCAAAAGGCTCCCCTTTACACATCTCTTCATAACAACGGTCTACCGCATATTTGGTTTTGTCATTTATTCTTGAATCTATTAAATTTTTGTGAATCTCTTTTTCTTGAAGTACATAATCTTTATTAAAAGCATTTCCTTCTGTAAGAGGGTTGAAAACTAACTCTTTTAAAAATTTTACTCCCTCTTCTAAAATATTCTCTTTTATGTACTCCTCTTGAGGTAATTCCAATCTATATTGTTGAAGGTGCCTTTCTCCTTTTTTATACACAGAAACAGCCATAGTAGTGCCGTATAAGTTTTCTAAAAACTTCACCATTTCTTTATAGGTTTTAATACTAGAAGTACCCCTTTTTAAAACAGCAGGCAGCAAAGCATATTTTGTAGCCTCTTCTCCTAATTGATTGTGGATATAAAGATTAATTGTCACTGTTTTAAATTTGTCTGTAGTATCTATGTACAAATTTATTCCGTTGTTTAATTGTTTCTCAATTAATTCCATGGAATCAACTCCTTCTAAAATAATCCAATTATTTTTTGATTATATGATAATTGTATCACAAAGTCAATAATACATAAACCCGGGGAAAAACCCCAGGTTTTTTACATGCCAGGCGTTATGCGCTTAATAATTTCTGATATCTGTTTTGCAAATTCAGAAACTGGTCTTCCCTCTGAAATACCCTTAGCAATATTATCTATTCTCTTGTACAAATCTGGGTCAGCAGTTATATAAACTCTTTTTATAGACTTATCTGTGTCTTTTACTGTTTTTTCTATTTTCTTTTTCACATCAGTTTCATGAGCGCCTTGTACCCTTGCCTTCATATCCACACCTACAATAGCATTTGTCCCTGAAATTACCACTGTAGCCTTGTTTACTTCTGGTATTTTGGCAACATTTGAAGCTATCTTAGAAGCCCTTACACTCTCAGGTGTCGGTTTTCTTACAGCAGTTGGAGCAGGTGTAGGTGTTGTCGGTGCAGGTGTAGTATATCCTGGGGCTGTCTTAGAAGGCGCAGGAGTAGTCCTTGTAGGGGCTGGTGTATAACGTGCAGGAGTAGGCTTTTTAGTCGCAGTTTTGCATCCTGCCATTGAAACCATTATCATTATCCCAATAAGCATTATTGTAATTATACTTTTTATTTTTTTCAAAGCTATGCACCTCCTCAAAATATATTTTTGCACTTTTATTAAAAAGTATTATGCTAAATTATGGAATTTTTACGAAAAACATTTGAAAAAATTTTGTGAGTAATATATAATGCATATGTAAAACTATTGGAGGGAAGATGAAATGGAAATAGGAATTGTTGGACTACCTAACGTCGGTAAAAGCACTTTGTTTAACGCAATTACAAAAGCAGGTGCAGAATGTGCAAACTACCCTTTTTGTACCATTGAACCAAATGTTGGAATTGTGGCCGTACCAGATGAAAGACTGGACTTTTTGGCAAAAATTGAAAATCCGCAAAAAGTCATACCTGCAACTATAAAATTTGTTGACATAGCAGGTTTAGTAAAAGGCGCCAGTAAAGGTGAGGGTTTAGGAAATAAATTTCTTTCTCATATTAGGGAAGTTGACGCTATTTTAAACGTAGTAAGATGTTTTGAAGATAGCAATATTGTCCATGTAGAGGGAAGTATTGATCCTATAAGAGATGTTGAAATAATAACTTTAGAGCTTATACTTGCTGATATGGAAGTAGTGGAAAGAAGGCTTCAAAAAACATCAAAACTTGCACGAAATGACAAAAAAGCAGCCTTTGAAGTGGAAGTACTTGAAAAAATAAAAAAGGATTAGATGAAGGGAAGCCTGTAAGAACACTTCAATTTACTGAAGAAGAAAAAAGTTTTGTAAGTCAACTTATGTTGCTTACCTATAAACCTGTTATGTATGTAGCAAATATATCAGAAGAAGATTTAATTTCAGGAGAAGAAAACCAATATGTAAAGCAACTAAAAGAATATGCTGAAAAAGAGAATTCCCAAGTTTTGGTTATAAGTGCAAAAATTGAAGAAGAATTAGCCTCTTTAAGTGATGATGAAAGAAATGAACTTTTGAGAGAATACGGCCTTGCCGAACCTGGCCTTAACAACATAATAAGGCATGGTTACTCTCTCCTTGGACTTATAACCTTTTTCACCGCTGGACCAAAAGAAGTCCACGCTTGGACAATAAAAAAAGGCACAAAAGCACCTCAAGCAGCAGGAAAAATTCATTCAGATTTTGAAAAAGGATTTATAAGGGCAGAAGTGATCTCGTATGAAGATTTAGTAAAAGCTGGTTCACAGGCAGCAGCAAGAGAAATGGGACTTATGAGACTGGAAGGAAAAGATTATGTGATGCAGGATGGGGATATAGTAGTCTTCAGATTTAACGTATAAAAATCGCCATAAAAGGCGATTTTTATACGTTACTCCAGACTTATTTCTACATGTTCCCCATCTTCTTCATCATATACATCTATTATTTTCCCTGTTTCTCCTTTTTCTAGCGCCTCAAGAATTTCTTCTAAATTTATACCTGCATTTGTAACTTCAGAAGGAATAAATTTTCCTCCTATTTTCATTCCCAAGTTGACAAGACTATATGGTATTGCAAGATTCACCTTTAATCTATTGTTAACTATGTCATAAACCTTTATCTTCATCCATTTGAATTTATTTTTTTGACTTGTTTTGGAACTTATTTCTTCTCCCCCATTATCATCGATAGCTTTCAATAGCTCAGCCGCTTCTTCAGCTGTTATTTTGCCCTCTTCTAACATCTTTAAAATTCTCATTTTTTCTTCTTCCATAAAAATACCCCCTCACTCTAAATGAACATTCCCATTGACAGTACGAGCTACTATATTTATTTTATTATAAGCCCTTTCATAGTCTTGAGTTTTCCCTTTAAGATGAGTAGCTCCTCTTACCTCATAAAACATACTTGGCAATTTCACTTGACACTTGCCATTTACTGTGCTCAAATCAAAAGAAACGCCAACCTTTTCATCAGCAATCTTCATTTCGATACTGCCATTAGTAGTACTTGCCTTTAGGGAAGAATTGCTTGAATTGACTTTAAAATCCTCTACAATAATTTTACCATTTATTGTGTTTAAATCTGCATCGTTGAAAGTACTGTCCTCTACAGCTATACTGCCATTAGAAGTGCGACAAACAACCCTTTCACAAGTAGCATCATCCACCTCTATCTTCGCATTTGTAGTGTGGTTCTCTATTTGATAAGACTTTATCTCTTCTAAGTAAATGCTTCCATTGGTAGTGTAAGCCTGCAGGCTTTCTCCTTCAATACCTTCTATGGAAATTCTGCCATTTGTAGTGGAAAGTGTTATATTTTTATATTTAACCTTAGGAAGATACATTTTAACACTCAAAGCCTTTATCTTTGGAGTCTTCTTTACTTCTAATATTCCATTTTGGCAATTGTATATAATTTCTTCTTCTCCATTTCTGGGAACTACATATCTTGTGGTAATAGAAGCATACTCTTCTTCCCACGTTTCAATATAAATTTCTCCATTTCTCCCTTCTATTCTTATATTAGTATTTTCCGCTACACTATCGCATCGAAATTCTTTTTCAATTGTCTTTCCTAAAGATATTCCTAAAAAAGTATCCAGCAGCCGGTCAACTGTCCTCTCAAAAGTAGAAATTTCTCTTTCTTTCTCTCTTACTGTAGAGATTGCCTTATCAATTTTCTCTTCTATTTTAAAAGGAATTTCTTCTAGCTTTGAAAAACTTTCCTCTTTTTTATTTGCCTTCTCTTTCTCTTCTACCTCTTCTAATTCTTCTTCATAAAAAAATTCTTCTCCCTCTATCGCTTCAAGCAATTGAGCCGCTTCCTCTGCTGTTATCTTCCCCTCCTCTAGCATTTTTAAAATCAATTCTTTTTCTTCATTCATAGAGCTTGCCCCCTAATCCTTACTATTCTTTTAAAAGTTTCAAAGCTTCTTGAACAGTTATTTCACCACTTTCTAACTTCTTCAGGACTTCTTTTTTGTCTACTGTAGGCCTTCTTTCAACTTCATATCCCAAAGCAGCAATCAAATTGTCCAATTTGTTTCTAATTGTAGGATAAGATAAGCCTAATTCTTTTTCCATTTCCCTTATATTTCCCCTCGTCCGTATGAAAAGTTCCAAAAAATCTCTTTGCTCTTTTGACAAATAGCAAAATTTACAAAGTTCAAATTTACCTTCAATTGCTGTTCCACATTGAGGACATTCCAGCCTTGTTACCACCATTTTTTCACTGCAAACTGGACATCTACCTATTACTTCATTCATTAATATCACCTCTTAAAAGGCAAGTTTATTATAAAAAGCCTGCTCACATTCGTCATCTTGTTTTTATTATAACACTTATTTTAAAAATGTCAATAAAAATTTTAAATTATTTTAAGTTTTAGTTTAAAAAAATTAATTTTTTAAAGGATAAAAATAAACCAAGCAAAGCTGCTTGGCTTAAACTTCTATAACCTCTTCTTCAAAATCATCAATATATTTTTGATACTCCATTTTTTGTTCTGCTTCTATTACTTTGTCTAACTTAGGCTTTGTAGCAGGATGTTTTGGCACAAAAATAGTGCAGCAGTCTTCATACGGTCTTATAGAGATCTCAAAAGTACCAATCTTTTGAGCTAAATCTATAATCTCTGTCTTATCCATTCCAATGAGAGGCCTAAATATTGGCATAGACACAGAAGCATTGGTTACATATAAACTTTCAATCGTTTGACTTGCAACTTGTCCTAAACTTTCCCCAGTGATTAGAGCCATAGAACCATTCTTTTGAGCAATTTTTTCTGCTATCTTCATCATCATCCTTCTCATGATTATAGTAGTAAATCTTGGTGGACACTTTTCATAAATTTCCAATTGCAAATCAGTAAAATGCACTACATGTAATTTTATCTTTTGGCCATACTGAGAAAGGACTTCGCACAAATCTACAACCTTGTCTTTAGCTCTTTCAGAGGTATAAGGAGGACTGTGAAAATAAACCGCTTCTACTTCTACGCCTCTTTTCATCATCATCCAAGCAGCTACAGGGCTGTCAATGCCTCCTGACAAAAGTACAGTCGCTTTACCGTTTGTCCCAAGAGGAAGGCCTCCTATTCCCTCAATCACTCCCGCGTATACAAAAGCCATTTCTCTTATCTCTACATTTAAAAGCACATCAGGATTATGGACATCTACTTTTAAGTTTTTGATATTTTTCAATACTGCTGCTCCTACTCTGCGGCTAACCTCCATGCTGTTATAAGGAAAAGACTTATTTGGCCTCTTAGTCTCTACTTTAAAAGTCTTTCCTTCGTGTCCTTTCATAAGTTCTACTGCAGCTTTAAATATTTCATCCAAGTTTAAATCGGTTTTTTTAGCTTTTGTTATTCCTACAATACCAAAGACTTTTTTTAATCTTTCTATTACCTCTTCAATATCTCCATCACATTCTACATAAATTCTGCCATGAGTTTTTTCAGCTTTAACTTCCTTAAAATCAGAAAGAGCATGTTTTATATTTTTTATCAATTTATTTTCAAAAAAAGACCTATTATCTCCTTTTAAAGCTAATTCTCCATATTTAATCAATAATATGTCTTGCATATTTTACCTCCGTTTATACTTTCTTAAAAAATTCACTTTTTCTTCTAACACTGATATAGTATAGTCAATTTCTTCTTCTGTATTAAAAATTCCAATGGAAAATCTTATAGCGCTTTCAATGAGGTCCTCTTTAAGACCTATCGCTTTTAAAACATGACTTTGTCCTTTCTTTTTGGAAGAACAAGCCGATCCCGTAGAAACATATATGCCCTTTTCTTCAAGAGCGTGTAAAAGCACCTCTCCCCTCACACCGGCAAAAGAAATATTGAGTATATGTGGCGCTCCCTCTTCAACATTTGGCCCGTTTAAATGAACATCTTTTATTTCAGAAACTATGCCTTGATAAAGTCGCTTCTTTAAGGTCATTAATTTGCTTACATTACCGTGGAAATTTTCTTTGGCTAATTTGCTAGCCACACCAAATCCCACAATTCCTGGCATATTTTCTGTCCCAGACCTTAAATTTTTTTCTTGTCCTCCTCCAAAAATTATTGGCCTAATCTTTACTGATTTATCAATATATAAGGCTCCTACACCTTTAGGGCCGTGTATTTTATGACTGCTTAAAGAAATCATATCTAAATTTTGCTTTTTTACATCTATATTTATTTTTCCCACTGCCTGTGTAGCATCAACATGAAAAATTATACCTCTTTCCTTTGCTATTTCCCCTATTTCCTCTATTGGCTCAATCGTACCTATTTCATTGTTAACAGCCATAATTGAAATGAGAATCGTTTTGTCAGTTATAGCTCTTTTTAAGTCTTTTACATCTACTTTTCCTGTTTTATCCACAGTTAAATAGGTTACTTCAAAGCCATTTTCCTCTAAATATTTTAGCACATTAAGTACAGAGGGATGTTCAATAGCGGAAGAAATTATATGATTACCCTTTTTTCTCAAACTCTCCGCTACTCCAATTAAAGCAAGATTGTTTGATTCTGTACCACCAGAAGTAAAAACAATCCCCTCAATATCTCCGTTAATTAGTTTAGCAACATTTTCTCTTGCTTCCTTCATCAATTTTTCAGCCTGATACCCTTTCAAATGTAACGAAGAAGGATTGCCATATTCATTTTCTAAAACCTCTACCATTTTCTCTATAACTTCTTTCCTAACTCGTGTAGTAGCACTGTTGTCAAGGTATACTTCCATAGACATCATCCCTTTTATCTATTTTGCAAACTTGATTAACAAATTAATAGTTCGCTGTACTTCTTCATAGGTAGCCTTTCCATCTTCACTTGCTAATATACACTCCTTAGCATGCTCTTGTATTATAGACATGCCCACTTTTTCTAAAGAAGCTTTTACAGCTGCTATCTGCAATAAAATTTCCTCACAACTTTTTGACTCTTCTACCATTTTTTCTATCCCTGCTATATGCCCTTTTATCGTCTTTAATCTCATCAAAATATCATTTCTCAAATTATCGCCCATTTACAACACACCCTTTACTAATTTAATTCCTTATATATTAACTTTGCCACAAAATTTGCAAAGAGTCAATTCCTATATCGAGTAGGAGCTGAATAATTATTTTATTCAGCGTCCTCTCACACCACCGTACGTACCGTTCGGTATACGGCAGTTCATTAGGAACTAATGCACAGTTAGATATCTTTTTGTTAAACTCTTGTATCCAATGCTTTCAAAGTATTTGTTTGTAAGAGTTGCGTTCAGGATTGGGCTGTTGGAAATTCTCCAATAGCCTTTCCTTGTATTGGCGTATTCCCAGGCTTTTTGATCTTCTACTCCTAGTTTTACTAAGTTATCATGCTTCGTTTTTATCTTCTTCCATTGTTTCCATATACATGCCCTTAGTCTTCGCCTTATCCATTCGTCAAGGGTTTTCATTATGCTTTTTGCGTCTGCTAATCCAAAATAGTTGACCCATCCTGTTGTTATTTGATTTAGTCTATTTATTCTGTTTTCCATGCTTATTCCCTTGTTCCGATTGGTTATTTCTCTTACTTTTTCCTTAAACCTTTTGATGGATTTTTCATGGATTCTTATCCTCACTTCATTTTCTTTTGTATAGAATGAAAATCCAAGAAATTTTCTTCTCCAGGGTCTATCTACAGCACTTTTTGCTTCGTTGACTTTTAGTTTTAATTTGCTTTCTATGAATTTCTTTATGCTCTTCATTACTCTGTTTCCTGCAGACCTGCTTCTTACATATATGTTGCAGTCGTCTGCATATCGACAAAATTTATGCCCACGTTTTTCAAGTTCTTTGTCTAATTCGTCCAACATGATATTTGCTAATAACGGACTTAGTGGCCCTCCTTGCAGCGTTCCTTCTTCTGTTGATACTTTGATTCCGTTTATCATTACTCCTGATTCTAAGTATCTTCGTATTAACTTTAGTACTCTTTTGTCTCCTATCCGCTTTTCTAGTTTGGACATTATTATGTCGTGGTTTACTCTGTCAAAGAACTTTTCTAAGTCCATATCTACAACCCATGCGTATCCTTCATTTATATATGCTTCTGCGGCTTTTATTGCGTCTTTTGCACTGCGTCCTGGTCTGAATCCATAACTGCTATCGGAAAATGTATGGTTGTAGACTCTATTTAGTATTTGGGCTAATGCTTGTTGTATTAGCCTATCTAGTGCTGTAGGTATTCCTAGTAGTCTTACTCCTCCATCTGGTTTGGGAATTTCTACTCTTCGCACTGGCTGTGGTTTATACTTCCCTTCCAGCAATTGTTGCTTTATGGTTGGCCATTTCTCTTTGAGATACGGTAGAAGTTCATCTACTTCCATCCCATCGACTCCATGGCTCCCTTTATTTGCAACGACTCGCTTGTATGCTAATCTCATGTTCTCTCGTTCTACTATCATCTCAATCATATTGCTGGTATATCTTTGTACATCGTTTCTTCTATCTTCTGACGCCGGTGATATACTATGCACTTCCGTTGTCTTTTGAAATTCCATTTCTCCCTCCAACGGATAGCCTCTTTGTTGAGTTGTCTGCAGTCTTCGCATATCTCTCGAGTTCATAAGATTTCCAAAACCTCCTAACGTTCGGTCCTTCCTTATCTATTCATGACTAGATAAGTACTATGACCTCTGCTGACTTCTCAAGGTCCAGCCATACATCACTGCATGGGTTGTCATTTCAGAGTTCACTCCCATGACTTATCCTTGAGACCTCCCCGGGTAAAAACGATAACTTTCATCTCACATATCTGCCAGATATACTGGATGGGATTCGGGTAGTGTTGGACTTCGTTTTGTTACGCAAACTCGTCCATCCCAATTCAGCCTCTTATCTGGTTCTTGTTCATCAGACCGAGATTTTGCCTTAAGCTTCCTTCAGATTCCACCTCACGATGGACACCCTTGCTTCTGGCTAGTGGTTCCCACTACCAAGCCCACAGCGGACTTTCACCGCCTAGTTATCGCCCATGCCGGGCGCACGTAAAAAAGCCAGCTAAGTAGCTGGCTTTTAATAAGGATTTTGTTGCATTTGAGGCGGATCAAAAGATGGGAAAGGCTTTTGATTGAAAATTTCACACACATCTGCTGCAAATTCTTCACAAGCTGCTGGAGTAGGGCAAAAACCGTAAGAAGGAACTAATAATTGCACATCTACTGCGGATTTTATCACAATCCATACCCCTATTATTACCTCTACGGTAGCTTTAGGAATCCCCTCTGAACTTTCCCCCTCTGAACTTTCCTTTTTTCCTGTAGTAACCTTTCCATATAACCCTTCTGCCAACGCTTCGTATTTCATTATTGCTACATTTGGGTCTGGCACGTAAAGTACAATATCTTTGTTGAAAGTAGTAGTTTTACCTGGCAATGTTTGTGTGGTTCCATCCGGATAGTTAATCACAATGTCAAAAGTCACTTGAAAAGTTGCTTCTACTCTTGCAAATCCTGGCCTATCTGCAATTGGAGTTATAACAAAGCCAGGAGGTGTAATAAGTGATACAGTAATATTTGTTATTTCGCCAAAAGTAGGAGTTAATTGTGGGTTAGAAGGATGAAAAGTAATGGGTGGTATTTTATCTAAACATATTCTCTGAGAACAAGCATCATATATCTTAGTCACTTCAATGCAAGCTATTTCTGTAGGTTCAGGAAGTTGCCCTGGCTGTACAGGGCCTGGCACTATCTCTTGCTGCCCCACCATTTTTTTAGAAAAAGCCATATTATTTCCCCCTTTACAGTTACAGCTTTTATTAACTTAAATTATCTTATCTATCTACAATATACGTTTTAATGTATTAGACTGTTACAAAAAATCAAAAAAATAAGTACCTCGATTGAGGTACTTACAGTTTGTTGACAAAGTTAAAAAATATTCAAAGGAGATATTTTGCATCGTCGCTCCGATGTTCCAAAGCGACAAAACTAAAGCTCGACCTTCGGGCTCCGGCAGGGTACCGGGCACAATCGGCCTCCTTGCCTCAGGTGCCCGCCTTCGCCATCCATGGCTTCGGCCCTGCCTCCACCCTCGGTCTTGCTAAGTTTTGTTACCGCTTTGTAACAAGTCGCTCCTTATGCAAAATATCTCCTTTACGAAAGTTTGTCTACAGTCTGTAAGTACCTCGATTGAGGTACTTATTTTAGCTTGCCACATAAATTGTTCCTGATTTTTCAATCATCTATAAACGCAAACTCCTTCTTTTATTTAATCTTTTCAATCATTTCTTCTACTTCTTTTGCCCCTTCTTCGTAAAATTTTTCCTCATCAGGAGCTAGTTCTTTCAAAAGCCTCAAAAACTCTCCCGCATGCACTTTTTCCTCATCTGCTATGTCCATTAAAACTGCTTTTGCTAATTCATTATCAGTAGCTTCTGCCAACTGAGTATAAAGTTGAATTGCCTCATACTCTGCCGCCACCATAAAGCGTATAGCCCGTACCAACTCTTCATGGGTGACCTTCCTTTTTTCAGTGAGTCCAGAAAAAGGAGTTCCAAACTCAGGCATAACTAACATCCCCTCTCCTTATGTATTGATTTTATTATATCACAAATTCATGTAATATCAAAAAATTTCAAAAAGTCGAATCAACTCAACGTATTTGTTATTTATTTCAGCATCAAATAAAACAAGCCAATGTGAAAATATAACTTTATTTTCAACATCAGCTTGCTTTATTTAAAATTTTAATTTAAATAAGTAAAGATACTGGATTCTCTAATGTTTTCTTTAAGTCAAGCAAAAATTTAGCAGCGGTAGCCCCATCTATTAATCGATGGTCAAAAGAAAGGCTAAGTTTCATAATATGCCTTATAACAATATTGTCGTCTAGAACAACTGGTTCTTTATATATTTTGTTGACACCCAATATAGCACTTTCGGGCGGATTTATAATAGGCGTGAAACTATCTATTTCATACATTCCAAGGTTAGTGATAGTAAATGTACTTCCGATTATTTCGTCTGGAGTAAGCTTATTATTTCTCGCTCTTTCACTTAATTCTTTTATATTTTTTGACAATTCTAATAGACTCTTTTTGTCCGCCTCTTTCACTACAGGAACTATTAAACCATTATCTAAAGCCACTGCAATTCCGAGATTTATACTGCTATTTTTAATTATATATTCTCCTTCTATAGACCAGTTAACTACAGGATTTTTCTTTATAGCTATTACACATGCTTTTGCAATTAAATCGGTATAAGTAAATTTATTATCGCTAATATGATTTAAATTTTCTCTTAAGTTAACCAGTTCTGTGACATCCACTTTAATATCTTCTGTAACATGAGGAATTTCTGACCAGCTTTTTTTCATCCTTTGACTTATGGTTTTGCGAATATTGTCCATTGGCATTCTTTCAACTTTTTCCAATGCTTGTCCTTCTATTACTGCTACTTCTTTTTTTGGTCCCTCTTCTTCTGTTTTTACTTTTTGCTCAGAAATAAACTTTTTTACGTCTTCTTCAGTAATCCTTCCACCTGGTCCTGTTCCAGTTATTAAAGAAAGGTCTATGTTATTCTCCTTCGCCAACCTTTTTGCTACTGGAGTAGCTTTTATAAACTTTTCCTCACTTTTTTCTACTTCTTCTAACTTTTCCCCTTCAGCTGTAATTATTCCAATAGGAGTAGCTACTGGTACAATTTCTCCTTCATTTACTAAGATCTTCGCCAAAATTCCATCCGCTGGAGATTCTACAACATTGGTAATCTTATCTGTAGAAACCTCGACAATCTCTTCTCCTTTTTTTACAATATCACCAACTTTTTTAAGCCATCTATCTACTCTGCCTTCTTTCATTGTAAGTCCCAATTTAGGCATCACTACATTTACCGGCATAAAATCACCTCTTTACAAAAAGTCCTATTTGCTGTGCAATTTCAAGCGTTTTTGTTACATTAACTCGATAAGGTCCATTCCGCGATATTCTAAAAATTAATATATCACCTTCTTTTATTATCACTTCTCTTTCTCCATCCAACGCAATAGTACCTTTTTCCATCACCTCATAAGAATAATCTGTATCCATGTTCAATCTTTTACAATCAATTATCCCTACTTTTTCAACGACGCCCGGAGCTATAGGCGCCATGACTGACTCCGGGCTTTCCCCTATTTTTACATATATACCTCCATCCTCATCTTCTGACAATGTTGTTTTATAACCAGCTACAGAAGAAAAGCCGATGTTATTAGGGTGAGCCCTTGTAACAAAAATATCAGTTATTGTCGATATATCCCAAATTGCCTTAGTACCTGTAAAGTTCTCTTTAGAGATTACAGCATCTATCAAAGCAATGTCTATTAACTTACCGTTTTTGTATATTTCTAATCTTTTGTCTCTTTTACACAATATCTCTTTGTCAAATTTACCAGAAGATACTACAGAAGCTACAATGCCAGCTATAGTTCCTTCCAACATCATAGGATATACATTATTGGTACCTGTCGAAATTGGCAAAAGTGGTGTCTCGTTAATCACTTTTGCAATAACTCTGTTGGTTCCATCCCCCCCTAATGAAACAATGCATCCCACACCAAATTGTTCCATTATTTTCGTAGCTACCATTGTATCTGCAAAACTACCAGTTATAGTCATATCAAGTATCTCCACATCTATTCCCAATTGTTTTAAATAAATTAAGTTATTTTTGGCTTTATATCCAATTTCATAAGTGTCAGGCATTATATATATTTTCTCAGTACCAAATTTTTGAGCAGCCAATATAATTCTTTCTACTATGTTTACCTTTTCATAATTATCAATTACCGTCGCATGTGCAACCAATCGCCTTATATCTTTCCCCGATGACGGATTTGCAATTATCCCTATGGTTTTCATGTCTGCCTCCTTATATTTATCAAACAAAATGCTTTACGTCCTATGCTATTGCCCTTACCGCCTTTATTATATCTTCTTCATTAGGGATTACAACATTCTCAAGAACCGTCGTAAATGGGATTGGTGTATTTAAAGCTCCAATGCGTACTATCTGTGCATCTAGATAATCAAACATTTCTTCAGCTATCAATGCTGCTAACTCACCGCCCCAGCTACCCCTCTTAACTTCTTCTGTAACTATTACTATCTTGTGAGTCTTTTTTAGGGAATTAAAAATTTTTTCTTTGTCAAGAGGGAACAAAGTCCTCGGGTCTATTACTTCCACTTCTATACCCTCTTTTGACAATATTTCTGCTGCTTTTAACGCTTTATGGACCATGAGACCTGTTGCAACTACGGTAACGTCGCTGCCTTCTCTTTTGATATCTGCTACTCCAAGAGGTATGGGTTCATTAGTATCAGGAACATCCCCTTTCATACTGTACAAAACTTTATGTTCCACAAAAACCACCGGGTTGTCATCACGTATTGCAGATATCATTAGACCTAAAGCATCTTTAGGAGTAGAAGGATAAACCACCTTTAATCCCGGCACATGAGTAAACCACGCTTCAAGGCTTTGTGAATGCTGAGCTGCTGCTTGTATTCCTGCACCTGCTGGCATTCTTAAAACCATAGGTATTGTAATTTTCCCGCCAAACATATACCTCATTTTTGCAGCCTGATTGACAAGCTGATCCATTGCCACTGTTACAAAATCCACAAACATAAGCTCAGCAACAGGTCGCATGCCAGTAGCTGCAGCTCCTATCGAAACACCTGTAATTGCTGTTTCTGAAATAGGAGTATCTTTTACTCTGTCCTCTCCAAATTCATCTATCAAGCCGCGAGTTACGCCAAAAGTCCCTCCAAATCTCCCAATATCTTCTCCTAATAAAAACACTGCCGGGTCTCTTCTCATCTCATTTAAAATAGCTTCTCTTAAAGCCTCTGCATACGCCATATTCCTCATCTTACCCTTACCTCCTCTACTATATCTGTATAAACATCCTCTACCGCTGCCTCTTCTTTTGGATATGGGCTTTCTTCAGCAAACCTTACCGCTTCTTCTACCTCTTCAACTATCCTTGCCTCTATATCTTTTAATTCTTTCTCAGTTGCCACATCATTGTCGAGTATATGTTTACTTAATCGAAGTATTGGATCTTTTGCCAACCATTCTTCCACTTCTTCTTTAGACCTATAAATAGTAGGATCCCCTTCAAAATGCCCTCTATATCTATACGTTTTACATTCAACTAAAGTCGGACCGGCGCCACTTCTAGCCCTGTTTATAGCTTCTTTTGCTACTTCATATACTGCCAATACATCGTTTCCATCCACCGTAACCCCAGGAATACCATAACCAATAGCTCTGTCAGCTACATCTTTGATAGCTTGGTGCTTATCCTGCCTCATAGATATACCATAAAGGTTGTTTTCACAGACAAACACTACTGGTAACTTCCATATAGAGGCTATATTCAACGCCTCGTGAAAAGTACTCTGGTTGGAGGCGCCATCACCAAAGAAACATACTGCCACCTGATCAGTTCCTCTCATTTTAGCGGAAAGAGCTGCACCCGCTGCAATAGGAAAACCTCCACCTACAATACCATTAGCTCCTAAAATTCCTTTAGTGGCATCCGCTATATGCATAGATCCGCCTTTCCCTTTACAGTATCCCGTTTCTTTGCCATATAATTCGGCCATCATATATTTTAGATCGCCACCTTTTGCTATTAAATGACCATGACCTCTGTGAGTACTGGTAATATAGTCTTTATCCTCTAAATTTTCGCATACACCGACAGCTGTAGCCTCTTCACCAATGTATAAATGTACAAAACCTAAAACTTTCCCCTGAGCAAATAGTTCCGCGACTTTTTCTTCAAACTTCCTGATTTTAACCATTCTGGTGTACATATCAAGAAGAACATCTCTTGAAATTTCCATAACTATTCATCTCCTCCTCATTTTATATTTACCGTTATGCAAGCCACTGCAACTTCAATGGTGTCATCTTTGTCTCCAAATTCCGGCTCTTTTATTCCTGCTACCCTCATCCCCCCTTTTATTGCTTTTACATATTTTTCCCCAATGGGAAGTACAGCCTTTATTCCTTCTTCTTCAATTTCTTCTGGCCTTGATACTGCCACTGTAGCCTCTACAACTATCTCATTTAAGTCAACACCCAATATTTCCGTAAGTCCACATAGACAACTATGAGATATCGCATCTTTTACTGCCTTTTGAGCAGCTTTATTGACATCTTGACCGTGTAAATCTACTCCATATCCAAACTCGACTATAAACCTTTTAATAAGTACCGCCTCCATTTCTTAAAATTTTTTATCAAAGACAATGCTATTAAAATTAATATTCAAATTTCATGCCAAAATAAAAAACCCCTTAAATTAAGGGTTAATAAATTAGCAATCTCATATTTATACAAAATCATTTGTCTCATTTTGAGATTCCTTTTATTTAGTCTCAATTTGAGACAGCAATTCCTTTACACTTATATTGTATTTTTTTATCTTTCTATAAATAGTAGCTCTACTCAAATTTAACATTTCAGCTGCCTTCAATATATTACCCTTGGCTATTTTTAGTGCTTCTCTTATGTTTTTTTCTTCAATAACTTCAATTGGAAAGACTGTAGTATTATTTTCCTGTTGTGCATTACTATTTTCACTTATATTTTCAGGGAAATACTCTTCGATAATTACTTTGCCTTCCGTAAGGTAATACGCCCTGTCGATAACATTTTGTAACTCTCGAACATTTCCTGGCCAGTTGTAATTCATCAATCGTTCTATAAACGATTCGCTTAAAACCTTATAATCTGAAACGCTTAAAGCATTATATCTATTAAGTCGTTCTACAAACACTTTAGCAAGAAGTTCAACGTCTCCTTTTCTCTCTTAAAGGAGGAATGTTTATTTTTATGACATTTATCCTATAATATAAATCATTTCTAAAATTCTTTTTATTCACTTCTTCACTTAAATTCCTATTAGTTGCCGCAATAACCCTTACATTCAATTTCTTTTCCTCAGTACCGCCTACCCTTACAATTTTATGGTTATCCAGCACTCTTAAAAGTTTAGATTGCACCTCATAGGGCAACTCTCCAATTTCATCTAAAAATATCGTTCCATTGTCAGCAAGTTCAAATTTACCAGGTTTGCCTTCTTTATTTGCCCCAGTAAACGCTCCTCTTTCGTACCCAAAAAGCTCACTTTCTACTAATTCTCGTGGTATAGAAGCACAGTTTACTGCAATAAATGGTCCTTTTGAACGTTTACTATAGTTATGTATTGCTTGCGCAAAAAGTTCTTTACCTGTTCCACTTTCACCCTCTATAAGGATATTGCAATCACTCCTCGCAGCTTTTTTAGCAGTTTCTATGATTTTTTTCATATTTTCATCATTTGTGATTATATCTTCAAATGTATAACTCGCTTTAAATCCTGCTAATTTATTAACAACATTACGAACATATTTCTCTTCTCTAAAAGTTATAACAGTACCTATAATTTTTCTGTTAGCTACTATAGGAACAGCATTTATACGACATGGTATTTTTTGGTTTCGACCATAAAAAACACATTCAACATCGTAATAGGGTTCTGTCTGACTTAGTATATCTTCAATTATATCCACATCTTCAAGTATGGACTGTATATGCATGCCTATAATTTCCTTCTTTGAAATATTTAATATCTTTAATGCTATTTCATTAACCCTCTGAACAACAAAATTATGGTCCATTATAAGCATGCCTTCGTGAATAGAATCAAAAGTAGCGTCTATAAGTTTATGAGATTTGATAAGCGCAAGTTGCTTTTCAATAGAACAAGCTCCAGCAAGTACAATACCTAAATTATGTGGATGTGCGTCTTCTTTTAATCCAGTCATATCAAGGCATCCTATAATATTGCCGTTTTCATCATGAATAGGTGCTGCAGAACATGTGGCTATGTGATGGGTAATGCAATAATGTTCGGCTCCCACCAGTTGTATAGGTTTATTAAGTCTTAAAGCCAAAGCAATCGCATTAGTCCCCACTGCCTCTTCTGTCCATAAAGCCCCTTCAACAAAGTTTAATTTTCTCGTCTCTCCCAGTATACTATCATCGCCAATTCTGTCAATAAGATAACCGTCCCTGTCCACCAGAACAAACAAAAAACCCGAGCCAGTTACTTGTTTATATACATTTTCCATAATAGGATGTGCAACAGATATTAAATCCTCATTTTGCCTCAACCTTATTTTCATGTTATCTTCATCTAATATTTCTCCAACACCTCCAAAAGGGTCTACACCGTAGAACTTACAAAGCTCCCATGACTCTCTAACCTCTTCTTTAACACCTTCAGTAATTACCCCCTCATTAACGTATCTCCACCAAGCCCTCTCCATAAAAGATATAAAATCTTTCATGACACTCCCCCTTAAATCATTTTAAAATTCTCCTCAAGCAAAAACAAAGGCTTAAAAACTAAGCCTTTGTCACCTTCAACCCCTCGTCAGCATGATAAGAACTTCTGACTAAGGGGCCAGAAGCTACGTATTTAAAACCTAATTCATATCCTATCTCTTCATATCTCTCAAATTGCTGTGGAGTAACATATTCTGCTACTTCTATATGTTTTGCTGAAGGTCTCAAATACTGTCCTATAGTCATCATGTCACAATCAACACTTCTTAAGTCTTTCATAACTTGTATAACCTCTTCTTCTGTTTCCCCAAGCCCCACCATAATTCCTGACTTAGTAAGAATATAAGGGTCTAGTTCTTTTGACTTTTTTAAAAGGTTTAAAGACCTTGAATAATCAGCTTTTGGCCTCACTTTTGAATAAAGTCTAGGCACTGTTTCTATATTGTGATTTATTATATCTGGCTTGGCTTCTACTACTTTAGCAATAGACTCCTCTTTGCCCATGAAATCAGATACAAGTACCTCGACTGTAACTCCTGGCAATTTTTTAAGTTCATAGATTGTCTTTGCAAAATGTGATGCCCCACCATCCGGCAAATCATCTCTTGTAACACAAGTAACCACCACATGCTTTAATCCTAATTTTTGAGCAGCCTCAGCTACTCTTCTCGGTTCATCCTCATCAAGAGGCTGAGGATGGCCTTTTTCTACCGCACAAAACCTACAGTTTCGTGTACATATATTTCCCATAATCATAAAAGTAGCTGTCTTTCTCGCAAAGCATTCCCCCATGTTGGGACAATTGGCACTTTGACAAACTGTGTTTAAAGACATACTTTTTAAAAAAGCTTCCATCCTGTTTAAATCTTCGTTTAATAGCCTCACTTTGAGCCATTCAGGCTTTTGCATTATCAATCACCGCCAATCTATCTAAAGTTATCTCATTAAAGTGTATACCAAATACTTCACTAAATTTATCAACCATTTTTTCTTTTACTTTTTCTATGTCTTCATTTATTCCAAGTTTTTGCATAGAAGTAACTCCAAACTCAGTAATGCCGCAGGCATTTATTAAGCCAAAATATGAAAGGTCAGTATTTACATTAAAGGCTATTCCATGCCAAGTAATCCAGCGCCTAACAGCGATACCTATGGCGCATATCTTTTCATCTCCTACCCATACTCCGGTGTATTTAGGCTTCCTTTCCGCTTTTATACCATACTCCTCCAGGAGTTTTATAATCGTCTCTTCTAATTTATAAACAAAAAGATGAACATCTTTTTGCCACTTTGCCAAATTAAATATAGGATAGGCAACTATTTGTCCTGGCCCGTGAAAAGTTATTTTACCTCCCCTTTCTACTTTATAAAGCTCCGCTTTTTTCATAAGTTCCTCTAAAGGCACAAGGATGTTTTCGTCAAAACCACCTGAAACTCCTATAGTATATACTGGTGGATGTTGAAGCAATATAAGAATCCCGTCCGTCTCGCCCTTTTTAACTCTTTCAAAGGCTTTAAGCTGTATCTCTTTTCCTTCCATATAAGGTACAATTCCCAGTTTTAAAACTTCTCCCTTTCTCAACATAATCACTCCTTTAACTTATCCTTTAGAGATTTCCTTTTCTTTTTTCTTGCCATTTGATTTTTAGTTTTCTATATTCTACCATATTCTCATTAAATCTAGTACGATTTGTTTGTCTTCTTCGCTTAGAAAAATAAGTTTAGTCTGTATTGTTAGCATGTCTTTTACCACCTCTTTGTCCATAAATCCTGGCTGCAAATGTAGTGACTATTCTATCAAGTCTTCTGCTAGTTCTTTGTTTACATCTTCTTTATTTTCTTTTCCATTTAAAACTATAAGTTCTACTCCAAAACTTTCCATGAAAAATTTAAGATATTCAAAACCGAATCTTGCTAGTCTATCAGGATATTCTATTACAACTTTTTCAACTTCTCCTCTTTTTATTTTGTTCAGAAGTTTTAATAAACCTCTTCTATTTTCGTTTACCCCACTTGCTATTTCGGATATAACCTCATACTGCCAACCTTGAGAATTGGCATATTCTTCTAGCTTTCTAATCTGATTTTCAAGATATTCCTCTTGTTTTTTTGTAGATACTCTTGCATATAAAACTACTTTCGGTTTCGGTTTTTCTTCTATCATACCCAATAATTTTTCTATATCTCTTTTCTGTATCTTCTTCTCCCTTTTGGTGTTCTAACAAAAGTTTTAAACCTTTCTTTTCCCAGTGTATTAGTGTTCTTCTGCTAATATTATATATCTCTTTAACTTTTTGCACAGTTAATACATCCATAATCACCTAATTAAAATTATATCATTTTGCACTGTCATTTCCAACTGTTGTGACCTCCTTTTTGAGTGTATTTGATGCTTGATTTATCTTCTTATTTATTTCTACATTTGACCTCAAAAATCCTTCTTTCATCATTGTCAATAACATGTCAATTCTATTCAACAATCATTATGCATATATTTTAGCAAAGGGAGGGAAATTTATGGACAAGATTGTGACTAAAAAAGATGAGGATTTTTTACAGTATCTTTATCTTAAAGATAGAAAAATCCTATTGAACACTATAGAAAATGGAAAAACAACAGAAGAAATCATTGTAAAAGACTGTTTAAGTGATTTTGACGCTTGTTACGATGAAGAAGGAAATCTAAACCTGATATACTTTAATTCACAAGGAGAAATAATTTTTTTAATTCAAAAGAAAGAAGGATGGGTAGGGAAAGCTTTATACACCTATAAAGATAAAAAAACGTATATAAGCAATTTTAGCCTCTTTATAAAAAATAAAACACTTCACATATTTTTCACAATCAGTAATTCTAATAATCCTAGAGAAGTCCATTTAATACACCAAAAATGGGCCAAAAATTGGAAGGGCAATAATATAGCTGTTATAAAAAATATTTCTTTCACCCCTTTTTATGACTTATTCATTGATGAAGAGGAAAATATTCATTTAATTTATGTTACAAAAGAAAAAAATAAGAACCAACTTTATTACCTTTACTACGTAAAAGATAACTGGTCGCCAAAATTTCTAATTTCAGAAGCAGAAGGAATATTCTATCCTACAATAACGGTAAATTCGCAAAAAAATGTACATACCTTATGGGTAGAAGAAGATATAATTCAAAAAATAAAATATAGAAAGAAAACCCCTGGAAGCTGGCCAAAAGGCAGTTGGGGTAGTCCTATAACTTTGGCTTATTCTACAAATATTAAAAATTGCTATATCTCCCTTTTAGAAAATATTTTATGGTGCACTTACCTTCAAAACGATAGCTTTTTTGCCACCATGTCCTCTGATGGAGGAAATAGTTGGTGCAAGCCTTTTAAAATTCCTCCTTCTTTTTCTGAATACAACTTTTTTAAGTTAAAAAGCCCAATAGACAAATTTCAAAGCAATTATTTATTTATAAACGATAACGGAGAAGTAATTCCTTCTTTGCAATACAAATTAACCAGGAAAAACGGAGAAAAAGATTCTTACTTCACTTTTTATATAAAAGAAGTTCAGGAGTATTTAAACATCCTAATAAAAAAACTGGAAACTATCAAGGAGGAAAAAACAAGATTAGAAGAGGAACTAAGCAGAAAAAATGTTGAAATTACAATAAAAAACAAAAATATAGCCGATTTACAAGAATTATTAAAACAAATAAATGATGAAAAAATGAAAATTGCCCTTAAAGCGGACAATTACAATACAATGGTAAATAGTTTGATAAGAGAAAATGAAAATCTTAAAAAACAAATAAAAGATTTGCAAAATCAAATAATAACCTTAAACAGCAAGCTTGAGACTCTTCAAAATGTTACTACTTTTCAAAAAATAAAAAGTATATTTATAAAAAGCGACTAATATTAAATAATTTTGACTATTTTATATCCTGCAGGAATTCTCTCTATTTCGTATATCCCCTTATAAGGAATGTTGAGCCTTTGCAAAAGGTTTTGTACTACTCGCAAAGATTCTAATCCAAACTTGAGAGAATGGCTGCAGCTTTCCGTAATACTTCTAGGAGTTGGTACAAACTCCACCGGAATATTGTTTTTCTTTAATATCTTTTCTGCCATTAAACCATGCTGATAAGAGTAAAAGACAATCAATCCATATTTCACTATTACCACCTCAAAATTAGTATATTCCAACAAAACAAAAGTTGATACAACGTTCCTACCTTACCATAAATTACTTGAAGGAATTTACAGCTGTCTGTAGAATATATGATTTTGAGGAGGTAATAAAAATGAAAATAAAATCAATAATAGCAGTATTAATAGCAATAACTATAATTTTTTCTTTAAATCCTGCCAGTGCTTCAATTTTTTATTCTTATGGATATTTCACTAAAAATACTGTAGCAAATAATTCAATAAGGTTTTCTGATTCAAAGAACTTTATAACTATAAAACAACCAGTTTCTTATAATGTCACAGCTAAACAAACAACCTCAAACCCACCAAATGTTTCTAATACCATTACTAGCAATGGTTCTACTTCGCAAAATAAAGGAGTAACATTTCCAACAACAAATATTTTTCTTTCTCAAGAAGAAAAAACTTTAGTAGAATTAATAAATCGAGAAAGAATAAGCCGCAACTTGAATCCTCTTCAAATAGATGAAAATCTTTGTAAAGTCGCCAGACTAAAAGCAGAAGACATGAAAGAAAACGACTATTTCTCTCATACTTCTCCAACCTACGGCTCACCTTTCAACATGATAAAAAATTTTGGAATAAATTACTATTTGGCAGGTGAAAATATAGCTTTAAATTCCAATGTTATAAAAGCTCACTATTCCTTGATGAACTCAGAAGGACATAGGGCAAACATTTTAAATCCTTACTACAATAAGGTTGGAGTGGGAATAGTAAAAAATAGGGAAGGCAATGGGATAATAGTTGTTGAAATGTTTATTAAAGATTAAATCCGGGGTTTCCCCGGATTTAATCTTTTTCCATAAACACTTTATAAGCTTTATAAGCCATATATACATCCACTTTAGAGGACAATTCATAAGGAGCATGCATGCTTAATAAGGCAATACCACAGTCTAAAACTTCCATTCCATAATTTGCAGCATATTGTGCTACTGTGCCGCCGCCTCCCATGTCAACTTTGCCCAGCTCACCTGTCTGCCATATTACTCCCTTTTCATTGAAGAGTTTTCTAACTTTGCCTACAAACTCCGCATTTGCATCATTTGATCCTCCTTTTCCTCTTGAACCAGTATATTTGGTTACACAAACCCCTTTCCCTAAATAAGCAGTGTTTTGCTTTTCACTAACTTCTGGATAAGTAGGATCAAATGCAGCATTTACATCAGCAGATAGCAATTCAGAATTAGCCAAAACCCTTCTCAATTTGATATCTGTGCTTCCTTCATATTTTTCTAATATCTCTGCAATAGCATTTTCGAAAAATCTTGATTGCAAACCAGTATTGCCCATACTCCCAATCTCTTCTTTATCAGCAAATATCGCAACAGCCGTCTTCTCTGGCACCTCAAGCTCAAGAATTGCTCTTAAAGAAGTATAAGCGCAAACCCTGTCATCTTGACCATAAGCCCCAATCATACTTCTGTCAAAACCTATATCGCGAGGCTTATAGGCAGGCACTAATTCTAACTCAGCACTTAAAAAGTCCTCCTCCACTATGCCATATTTTTCATTTAAATATTTCAAAATATTAGGTTTCACGCTGACTTCCTCAGAAAGAGGAATGCTTCCAATTACAGCATTTAATGCTTCTCCTGTAACCACTTCTGCTGCTTTTTTCTCCATCTGGTCTTTCCCTAAGTGAGGCAATAAATCTGTTATGTAAAGGACAGGGTCATTTTCATCTTCTCCCACTACAATGTTTATCTTCTCACCGTTTGCTTTGACAATTACTCCATGGAGAGCCAAAGGAATTGTCACCCACTGGTATTTTTTAACACCGCCATAGTAATGGGTTTTAAATAAAGCCAAGCCGCCATCTTCATACATTGGATTAGGCTTTAGGTCAATTCTCGGAGAATCAATATGGGATGCTACCGCCTTTATCCCCTTTTGCATTGACTCTTTACCAATTACAGCTAAAACTACTGATTTCCCCTTGTTGTTGTAATACACTTTGCTGCCCGGCTTTAAATTTGTAACTTTTTCAATATTGATAAAGCCATTCTTTTCTGCTATTTCTATAATCTTCTCTGCCGTTTCTCTTTCTGTCTTACATTTTGTCATAAAGTCTTTGTAGTCTTCTCCAAACTGATAAACTTTTTCTTTTTCCTCATCAGAAATTTTTGTCCATGCATCTACGTTTTTGTAACCTAAACGCTTTTCAATTTCCTTTAAATCTTTTTCTTCCAATGAAATTACCCCCCCGTGGTTTTTTGTATGGATGACACTCTGTATCAACAATATGATACGCTTTTTTTGTATAAAAGTCAAATTTAGCCTTATAAAAGATTAGTTTTGTAAAATTGTCTCATTTTTAAGCATATAAATAGCAGCTTGAGTTCTGTCCTTCACATCTAATTTTTTGAAAATATTGTAAACGTGGTTCTTGACAGTTTTCTCGCTTAAAAATAGTTTTTGTGCAATTTCTTTATTGCTATACCCTTTAGAAATAAGTTTAAGAATCTCTATCTCTCTTGGTGTGAGGTCTTTTTTCAAGTTTTCATGGTCTATGTTGTCTATTTCTTCCATTAAAGAAGGATGAATATAAACTCCTCCATTGTAAATAGTCCTTATCGCTTTTATTAAATCGTCATATTCCGCATCCTTTAATATGTACCCTTCTACTCCTAATTTAAGCGCTTCTAAAAGATACTCTCTGTCATTGTAAATAGTTAAAAACAACACTTTACTTGGATGTTTTTCTTCTTTTAACATCTTTGCTGCCTTTATACCATTCATCACGGGCATATTCACATCCATAAGTATTAAATCAGGCATAAATTTCTTTGCAAGTTTATAAGCCTCTTCCCCATTCGAAGCCTGAGAGATAACTTTTATATCATTTTCCATTTCAATAAGCTGGACTAATCCTTTTCTTATCAAGGCATGGTCATCAGCCACTAATAATCTGATCATCCTCAACACCCCTTACAGGTATAGAAATATAAATTTGAGTCCCTTTATTTTTAAAACTGCTTATTTCAAATTTGCCATTTAAAATTTCTACTCTTTCCTTCATGCCCATTAGACCATATCCTTGCCCAATATTTTCTTTATCAAATCCAGTGCCATCGTCTTTGATAATTATGCTGATAAATCGCATGCCAAATTCAAATTTAACAGAGGCATTTTTCGCCCTAGAATGCTTTTTTATATTTGTAAGAGCTTCTTGAATAACCCTAAAACAGGTTATCTCAATCTCAGGACTGAGTCTTTTATAATCTGATAAAACAGTAAAATCAACAGCAATGCCCGTTTCTTCTGAAAAATTTTTTATATACCTTGAAAGAGCAGGAATAAGTCCTAAATCGTCAAGAGCTGAAGGTCTTAAATCGTATATTATTTTCCTCACTTCTTTCAACGACTGCTGCACTATATCTTTTAAATTTTTGAGCTCCACTTTCGCCTGTTCAACATCTTTAGTTATCAACCTTTCACAAAGCTCAGACTTTAAAAGCACATTTGCCATAGCTTGTGCGGGACCATCGTGAATTTCCCTTGCAATTCTTTTTCTTTCTTCTTCTTGAGCCTCAATAATTTTTACGCTCAAAGCTTGCTTGTCCTTTAACTGTTCAAACCGCATATTCATTTCTTTCAAATCACTGTTTAAATAATTAAGAGCTATATTAATTTGTGATGCAAGTTTTTCAGCTTTTTCTATAATGGCTTTGGTATCCAAAAGTTTCCTTTCTAATTCATTCCTTTTTTCAATTAATTCTTTTTCCTCCCGTCTTTTTAATGCCAACTCTATTTGTGCTTCTTTTGCCTCTTCATAGGCTTCTTTTATAGCTTGCTCAGAGAGGTGGCCAAATTGTTTGCTTACGAATGCCAGCTTTAACCTGCACTTTTTTTCTCTTCTCTCACACAGTTCTACTTCTTTTATCACATTTACAACTTGGACTTTTAGCTCTTCTAATTGCCCTTCTAACTTTCTCGCTTCTTCTTTTGCTTTTTCTAAAATATCAAAAATTTGCTCCTTGCTGTTTTCAATCACTTCAATAGTTTTTTCTACGATATTATCTAATCGCTTTTTATAAGCAACTTCCATGTTAAGACTCATGTATTTCACCTCCTGAGCCTCACTTCTTTTATAATTCGACAAAGAACAAAAAAATCCTGCATTTTAAAGAAAAAATTGCTAAGGTAAAGAAAAAAAGCAAAAAAAATACCCTTCTCGGGTAATCTTTATCTTTAATTGGTGGAGATGAGGAGATTCGAACTCCTGACCCCCTGCTTGCAAGGCAGGTGCTCTCCCAACTGAGCTACACCCCCACATATCACACGTTTTTTATTATACCACATCCTTTTAAAAATTCAATAGCTATTTTTGTATTTCTACTTTTGAATTTGGTGATTGAGGTACAGGAATCGTAAATTTGTCGCCATTTACATCCACATAGCTGGCAGGCACATCTCCTACTATTATACTTTCTGCTATTGGCATGTGAAGTGTAACTGCTACTTTATCTGATGCTAATGGTGCAATTATGCGTATTGTAGTTTGTATGTCTAAATATATTCTATGCCTTGTCTGATTTATCCCTGCAGGTTCAAACTCTGAACTAAAATCCACATCCACTGCTCCCACAGGCAAAAGCCCAATTTTTATTTTAGGTCCTACATTTGCAAATAAATCACTGGAAAACACAGAACCTAAGGGAATTTTGGCATGCAAAGGTCCTATATTGTTTAAATTTTCCTTGACTTCTTTTGTTATCTTGGCAGCTAAAAGATTCATCTCAATAGTATTTGCTTGAAGCATAGATACCTTGCCATTGTTATCAGTTCTCACATAGATTAAATCTTTATACTCTATTCCTTTTAACACTTTTTCATTTATAGCATCATTTATAGTATTTACAGCTGTTTCTTTTGCTAAAGTTTCACTTACTGCTATAATAGCCGGTTTTAATCGATATTCTGTAAAATAGTATAAAATCACAAATAAAACAACTATGTAAATCAAATATATGTAAAACGAATTAACGCGCCTCAGTCCCCATTTTTTCCTTTTCAAGCAAAACACCTCCCCTATATTTTATGTTAGAGGAGGTGTTTTGGTTACTCATTTTTTATTTTTTTATAAAAATCATGTTCTGTCATAACAGATATCCCATTTTCCTTTAAAATCCTTGTGGTAATTCCATTTCCATCTATCAAATTTCCTGAAAAAGTGCCATCGTAAATTTCTCCACAGCCGCAAGAAGGGCTTTTAGCCTTAAAAATTGCCTCATTTATCTTGTACATTTTAGCAATTTTTAAAGTCTCATAGGCTCCTCTATAGAAATTTTCTGTAACCTCTTCTCCTTCAATGTTAAAAACCTTATCACCTTTTATCTCAGAGGGTAAACGCGGAGTTGGAAGTCCACCTAATTGCTCAGGACAAACTAAAATAGCCTTCCCTTCTTCTACTAATCTTTTTATTTCTTCTTTTTCATTGTTTCCCCCATCGTATTTACAGTTAACTCCGGCAAGACAAGCACTTACCAAATACATTTTACCATCCCCTATTTATCAGCTAATTCTACTATAGTAACGCCGTCTCCTCCTTCACCGTATTTACCTAATCTAAAAGATTTAACATGCTTATTGCTTCTTAAAAATTGTGATATCCCTGTCCTTAACACCCCTGTACCACGTCCGTGAATAATTGTCACCTCCTTAAGTCCGGCTAAATAAGCATCGTCTATATATTTTTCCACCTCTAATAAAGCATCGTCAAGGTTTTTACCTCTTACATCTATGGAAGTGCTTATAGATTGAGACTTTTCGTGTACAAATTTGCTGTAGCCTTTTTTTACTTCCTCATCTTCTTTCTCCTCTGCTACCCTCAAATTACTTATATGAACTGTCATCTTTAAAATTCCTGCCTGTATTTCTACATTTCCCGATTTGTCAGGAAGAGAAAGTACAATCCCATTTTGGTCCAAAGGTACTATATAGACTGTCTGTCCCTCTTTTAAATTATCAGGGATTCTGCTGTAGTGAGCCTCTTTAGGTTTTAAAACTTCTTCTTCTAATTCTTCTAAATTTTTCTTTAATTCTTCTCTTACTTCTTGTATTATCCTGTCTTTATTTTGTGTGCTTTCTTTTGCCTCTTTTATTTTTTTAATTATTTCCTCGGCGGTAAATTTCGCCTCTTGTATTATTTTTCTCGCCTTTTCTTTCGCCTCTTTTAATATTTTATCCCTTTCACTTTGCAATTTTTTCTTTTCTTTTTCTAATTCCTCTTTTAAAATTTCTACATCTTTCTTTAAAAAAGCTATTTCTTGATTTGCCTTTTCCAATTCCCTTCTTTTACTTTCGACGTCTGCAATTATGTCTTCAAATTTTAAAGCTTCTCCTGAAATATACTTTCTCGCATTTTCTATTATTTGCTGAGGAAGTCCTAATCTCTTGGATATTTCAAAGGCATTGCTTTTGCCAGGAAGGCCTATTATAAGTTTATAGGTAGGCTTTAAAGTTTCAACATCAAATTCCACACTGGCATTTTCTACTCCTGGTGCTTTTAAGGCATACTGCTTTAGCTCACTATAATGGGTAGTAGCTATTGTCTTCGCACCAATCTTATGCAAGGTATCAAGAATACTCATAGCCAAAGCAGCACCTTCTATAGGGTCTGTACCTGCCCCTAATTCATCTAACAAAACAAGGCAATTTTTGTTTACTTTTTGGAGTATACTTACAATATTCGTCATATGAGAAGAAAAAGTGCTTAAGCTTTGTTCAATACTCTGCTCATCTCCTATATCCACAAAAACTTCCTCAAATATTGAAACCTGTGACCTTTCTTCCGCAGGAATATTAAGCCCCGCCATTGCCATTAAAGTTAAAAGTCCCACTGTTTTTAAAGTTACAGTTTTCCCACCTGTATTAGGGCCAGTAATGACTAAAGTATTAAATTGGTCTCCTATATATATATCTATAGGGACAATTACTTCCTGATTTATGAGAGGATGCCTTGCTTTTTTTAAATTAATATATCCCATTGTGTTTAGCTCTGGCCTTACGGCTTTTAGCTTTAAAGAATATTTAGCCTTAGCAAATATAAAATCTAAGTCTGAAACTATTTCAATGTCATCAAATAAAATTTGTGAATACTTTTTGACCTCTTGAGAAAGCTCAAGAAGTATCCTCTGTATCTCTTGTCTTTCTTTTAGTTCCACTTGTCTCAATTCGTTGTTTAAGTCAACCACTTGCATAGGTTCAATAAAAAGAGTAGCACCACTGGAGGATTGGTCGTGGACGATACCTTTAAAAGTGCTGCGATATTCTTGTTTTACAGGTACAACATATCTTCCCTGTCTTACAGTTATAATAGGCTCTTGCAATTCTTTTTGACGGGTAGAAATTATCGAATTCAATGTCGCTCTTATTTTTTCATTTATGCTTGATTTCTGCCTTCTTAAAGATTTAAGCATTGGAGAAGCATCATCTGCTATTTCATCTTCTGAAATTATTATATTTTCAATCCTTTTTTCCAAATCTTTTATTGGTAAAACTTTTTTATCGTATTCTTTTAACCTTACAAATCTATCACTTTCTTGAAGATTTTTAAAATAGCCTTTTATTTGGCTTACCAAGTTAAGAAATTTCTTTATCTTTAAAAGCTCTTGGTTATAAAGCACGGAATCTATTTGTGCTTTTTTTATATAATCCCTTATGTCCTCAAAAGCAAAAGAAATACCTCCATAGGAGGAAATAAAGCTAATTGCCTCATTCAGTAAATCTAATTCCCTCTCTATTTCCTCTATGTCTTTTTTTATGACAATATTTGAAGCTTTTTGTTTGCCTAAATCCGAATCACAATATCCAACAATAAACTCCACTATCTTGTCAAATTCAAGACTTTTTATTGCTCTACTATTAATTCCTCTCACCATCACAAAACTCCTCTGTAAAAATGTCCTTTTGTATATTTTCCTTCTAAAATTTCAATTTCATTCCCTTTTAAAGCTTCAATATGCATTTTTAAAACTTTCTCTATTTCTTCATCTTCTTCTATTGTATCATGTATCCTCAAAAAAGAAAGTCCAGCTTGTTTAAGCTCCTTTATGCTTAACATTAAAAGCACATCTGCGTTTAAAATCTGCATCCTGCAAAAACCATTGCTTTTAAGAGGCATTAATTTGCCTTTTCTGTCTTTTAGAAAATAATAACCTTTTTCACACCTTTCTCTGTCACAGCCTACTAAATTTCTTATTGGACAATATTCCATTGTCATAAGAGGCAGTCTACCATATATTAAAGCTTCAAATTTTACATCACTTCTTTTGGCAATATCTTTAATCTGCTCCAGCGTAAGTTCATAAGATAAAGTCACAGCGTAAGGTTTAAAGTAATCTACAGCTAAATTGTTGAAAATATTCAAAGGATAATCTATAAATATCTCAAAGTCATAATTTTTTGCAATATGATAAAGCCCTAAATTTGAAACCAAAATTTTGTTTATCCCCATATCTTGTAAAAATTCTAATTGAGGCTTTATTCTTTTTATCTCTTCCCTCAATATAGAAGGGAAAGCAGCTATAACCGTTGTCTTTGAATCTTTTGTCAGTTCTAAACCTTTTTTTAAAAGTTTTATATCAAGCTTGTAATTGAAATAGACGTATTCTATACCCAATTGGCTGGCTATCTTCAAGTGCTCAACTTTATCAGTATAAAAAGTTAAACTTACTTCTTCCTTTTTCTCCTTGAAAGAAGGCAGAATAAAAAAGGTATGCTTTTCTTCTCTTTTATAATAGTCTAACTTTCTCTTTTCTAACATTTCTATTGCTTTTCTTCGCGCCTCTTTTATTCCCTTTACAGACATGTAAAGGCCTTTTTCAACTACTACCTCTATTTCTTCTACGTAGAAGGCTGTATCATTTATTTGAGTAAGTTTATCCTTCAAAAAATCTTCATCAATAGAAACTTTTTCTGCTATCTGACTTATTTCATCACTATAAGCTTCTACTGTACGAATTCCTTCTTGTATCTTTATATACAAAGGTTTGCCTTTTTTTAACTCCGCATAAATTTTTATAGGAATCTTCTTGGAAGGTAAGTTTTTCAGCTTGTCATTTAACAATGCATCATAAGTTTTATTTAATATTTCTCCTTCTTTTACATAAAACTTAAGGGGTAGTTCTATTATGTCTCCTTCATAAGCTCTATCTACCTTCTTCCCATTTTTAAATATTATTTCAACTTTTTGTCCTTTTTCTCCTTTTTCATCAGAAATTCCATCACCTTTTGCGATATCCCTTAAAAGCCTCAGTTTTGAAGTTTTTGAAGTTACACTTATCACTTCTGCAGCAGCAACTCCCGTGTTTTTAGGGGAAATATAACTCATTTTAGAGGGTTTAACTCCAAAAAGATAGCCAGTAGAAAATCCTCTATTAAAAATTCGAGACATCTCTTCTATAGCTTTACCTGAATCAAAAGCTTTGCTCTCATAAAAACTGTCAATAGCTTCTCTGTAGGCTTTTACAACCGAAGCGACGTACTCGGCATTTTTCATCCTACCTTCTATTTTAAAAGAAGTGATTCCCGCCTCAATGAGTTTTGGTATATGTTCTATAGTACATAAATCCGCCATACTCAAAAGGTGTAAATCCTTTTCTAAAACTTTTCCCTCTTTATCTACAAGAGAATACTTTAAACGGCAGGGTTGTGCACATCTTCCCCTGTTTCCGCTTCTTCCTCCTAGTATACTACTCATAAAGCACTGTCCGGAATAACTGACGCAGAGAGCTCCATGAACAAAAACTTCTATTTCAATGTTAGAATTTTGAACTATATCCTTTATTTCCTTTAATGTAAGCTCTCTTGATAAAATAACCCGTGAAACTCCCTTTTGAGCTAATTCTTGTACTCCTTCTAAATTATGAACTGTCATTTGAGTACTGGCATGAACTTTTAAATCAGGATAATTTTCTCGTAAAAACTTTAATACTCCCATATCCTGCACTATAACTGCATCAACACCTATAGAATACAAAAAATCTAAATAGTTCACCAGCTTTTCAAATTCTTCATTCGCTACAAGGGTATTTACAGTAACGTATACCTTGACATCTCTTAAATGGCAGAATTCTACAGCAGATTTTAAATCATCATAGTCAAAATTGGTTGCATAAGCTCTTGCACCAAAATTTTTTCCTCCTAGATACACTGCATCGCATCCTGCATTAACTGCACTCGTTAAAGCCTCATAATCTCCTGCTGGAGCTAATAATTCAACTTTTTTCATCCAATCACCTTTACTTTTCTTCATCAAAAGTTTCTATAAACTGCCGAAACTCTTCCTCTGTCTCTAAAAGCTGTTGTTTAGTTTTAGTAAGCTCCTCCTCTAATTGTTTTATATAGCGATTTTTTTCTTCTAATTCTGCTTTTAAAGAAAGCAATTCCTTTTTGATAGCATTATTTTCTTCTTTTGCAATAAAAAGTTCATCTGCAATATTTAAAGACGACAAAAGTAGTAGTTGCATTTGTGATAACTTTTCGTAGTTTTGGAGCAATTCTTTAATTACATTGTCTACATAATTGGCAAGTTTTATTACATGCTCTTCAGGATAATCAGATTTTAAAATATATTCATTCCCATTGATAATCACGGTAACTTTATTTAACTCCACAAAAACATCCCCTTAATCTTTTGTTATTTTATTTACTTCTACATTAAAGTGCAATTTCCTTCTTAATTAAAATAAAAGATAAAAAAGGCTGTAAAATAGCCTTTTTTATCTTAATTTGGCTCCTAATTTTTTGTCAAGAGCCTCTACAATGTTGTTGTGAATTACATTTACCTCTTCATCTGTCAAAGTCCTTTCATAAGACCTGTACCAGATAGAGAAAGCAACGCTTTTTTTGCCTTCAGGGATGTTAGGACCTTTATAGACGTCAAACAATTCGACTTTATCTATAAGTTTTCCTCCTGTTTCAAGTATAACTTTTTCCACATCTTTTACAAAAATATCTCTATCTACTAAAACTGCTATATCCCTTTCTACAGCTGGATACTTGGGAAGAGGCATGTACTTCTTTTCTACATTAGCATATTGTATTACTTTATCTAAGTTTATTTCTCCACCGTAGACTCTAACAGGTATGTCGTAATTTTCTAAAACATCAGGGTGTATCTCTCCAAATATACCTAATGTTTCGTCACCTAGGAGAATTTTTGCAGACCTTCCTGGATGATAGGAAGGATCTTCTGCCCTTACATATTCTACTCCTTTTATACCCATTACTTCAAAAAGTGCTTCTATTACTCCTTTTAATGAGTAAAAATCCACATCTTTCCCGTACATTCCTATTGCAATAGTCTTTATTTCCTGTGGTAATTCTTTTAAGGGTAATTCTTTTGGCATAAAGACTTTAGATATTTCAAAAACTTTGAAATCTTGTACTTTTCTACTATAGTTGGTATAAGCTACATTCAATATAAAAGGCAGTAGAGTAGTTCTCATAAGGCTTTGGTCTTCTCCCAAAGGATTTATAATTTTAACTGCTTTCCTCAATGGACTGTCTAAAGGCACATTGATTTTATCTAAGTCTTTGCTTCCCATAAAAGATATCGTAACTATTTCATTCAATCCGCAAGCCAACAGCACTTCTTTTATTTTTTCCTCTAATTCCTGTTCTTTTGTCATTGCCCCCAATGTCGTTTGAGCGTTTTTCATTAAGCTATCTTGTATGTTGTTGTATCCAAATAACCTCGCTATTTCTTCTGCAATGTCTGCCTCCATTGTCACATCTCTGCGAAAATGCGGAACTGTTATCTCAAGGTCATCGCCTTTTTGTAGAACTTTAAACTCTAAAGACTCCAATATTTCAATCATTTGATATGTCGGAAGCTCTGTGCCTAAAAATCTATTAATCCTGTGAGGATTTACAGTTAAAACTGTTTTTTCAATTGGCTTTGGATACTCGTCCACAAGCCCTTTTAAAACTGTACCACCACAGTATTTTTCCATAAGCTGTGCTGCTCTTTCACAAGCTAAAACTGTAATCTCTGGGTCTAAACCTTTTTCAAATCTTGAAGAAGCTTCACTTCTTAAACCCAATTTCTTAGAAGTATGCCTTATATTGCTTCCTTTAAAATTAGCACTTTCTATTAAAATATTTACAGTAGTGTCAGTTATCTCCGTATTTTCTCCTCCCATTACACCTGCCAAACCTATAGCTTTCTTCTCATCAGCAATAACCAACATTGAGCTGTCTAAAGTTCTCTCTTTTCCATCCAATGTAACTAATTTTTCTCCTTCTTTTGCCCTTCTCACAATTATACGCTTGTTTTCAACTTTGTCCAAATCAAAAGCGTGTAAGGGCTGACCTAATTCTAACATCACATAGTTTGTAACATCCACCACGTTATTTATAGGTCTTATTCCCGCTTTCAAAAGACGCATCTGCATCCACATAGGAGAAGGACCTATCTTCACATTCTTAACGACCCTTGCCACATATCTAAAGCATAAATCCGTAGCCTCAATAGTCACTTTTGCAGGATTTTGTTCTTCGCTTTCATTAACTTCTACCACTGGCATTTTAAATTTTTTCTTAAAAGTCGCAGCTACCTCTCTCGCTATTCCTACCATTGACAAACAATCAGGTCTGTTGGGCGTTATCTCAAATTCCAATACATCGTCTTTTAGCTGAAGAGCTTCATTTATATCCATTCCTAATGGAAAAGGTGGTAATATAAAAATTCCGTTTCTTTGATATTCTGGCAGCAGGCTTTCATCAAGTCCTAGCTCTTCAGCAGAACACATCATGCCATTGGATTCTATTCCTCTTAATTTGCCTCTTTTTATCTTAACTCCTCCAGGAAGAGTTGCGCCATGAAGTGCTACTGGTATGTAATCCCCCACTTTAATATTTTGTGCTCCGGTTACAATTTGTAGTTTTTCAGTGCCTACATCTACAATACCAACTAACAATTTATCAGCATTAGGGTGCTTTTCTAATGAAATAATTTTCCCTACCACCACATTTGAAATTTCTTTCCCATAACTTGTTATAGTCTCTACCTTTGACCCTGACATAGTAAGGCCTTCAGCAATAATTTTCGCATCTTCATCTATGTCAACAAACTCTTTCAACCACGAAAGTGACACTAACATACGACCACCCCTTTAAAACTGTTGTATAAACCTTAAATCATTTTCAAAAAGAAGTCTCAAATCTTCTATTCCGTATTTCAGCATTGTAATCCTATCTATCCCCAATCCAAAAGCAAATCCACTGTATTTTTCAGGATCAATACCAGACATTCTCAAAACATTAGGATGTACCATGCCTGCACCTAAAATTTCAATCCAACCAGTATAACCGCAAACTCTACAACCTTTTCCACCACAAGCAAAACAGCTCACGTCCATTTCTGCACTGGGTTCTGTAAAGGGAAAATAATGAGGTCTAAATTTGGTTTGAGTGTCTTCCCCAAAAAATTTCTTCGCAAATATATTTAAAACTCCTTTTAAATCTCCCATTGTTATTCCTTCATCTACTACAAGCCCTTCCATCTGATGAAATACTGGAGAGTGAGTTGCATCTATCTCATCAGACCTATAAACCCTTCCAGGAGATATAACCCTTATTGGAGGCTTATTTTTCTCCATAGTCCTTACTTGTACCGGGGATGTTTGAGTCCTCAAAAGTATATCAGAAGTCACATAAAAGGTATCCTGCAAGTCTCTAGCTGGATGGTCCTCTGGAGTATTTAATGCCTCAAAGTTGTAATAAGTAAACTCTATTTCTGGCCCTTCTGCAATAGAAAAGCCTAATCCTAAAAATATCTTTTTAATTTCATCCAATACTTGTGTCATGGGATGTTTGTGACCGTACTCATAAGGTTTACCCGGCATAGTTATGTCTATGTACTCACTTTTTATCCTCTTTTCTTTTTCTAATTGGGCAATTTTATTTTTTGTTTCTGTGAGTAAACCCTCAATTTTCTCTCTAACTTCATTGGCAATTTGACCAATTACAGGTCTTTCTTCAGGCTTTAAACTTCCCATTCCCCTTAAAATTTGCGTCAATTCGCCTTTTTTACCTAAGTATTTAACTCTTAAGTTTTCAATTTGCTGTAAACTATCAGCTGACAGAATTTCTTTTTGTGCATCTTCATAAAGCTTGCGCAACAATTCTTCCATCTTTAAACCAACCCCTCTTTTAGTGTATTAGTTAATAGACTTGTGCAAAATTCAAAAGCCTTCATTTAAGCCATTCTACAGACATACTTTTTTCCTATCACTCTTGAATTTTTTATCTTTTATGTAGGATTTCCCCTCCCATTTGTCGAATTATTATATATACCGCATGAAAATATTTTTTAAGGAGGGGGAAATCCTACATGTACCAGCTTCAATTACTTTTAAATATACCTGAACTCTTTACTTCTCTGTCTAAAATTGATTTCTATTCTTCTATGTTTAAAAATCTAGACTTGTCTTCAATACCTGAATTCCCTTCCTCTAGTCCTGGCCGTAAGGGTTATTCTCATCATGCAATGTTTAGAGCTTTTATTGTTATGAAAGCTGAAAGATTCGGTACAATTTCTGACCTTTTAGATTATCTCCGCAATAATCTTATCATTGCTCATCTTTGTGGCTTTAACATCCTTAAACCTCTTCCTTCTTATTGGACTTTCCGCCGTTTTATTAATGAGTTCTCTCATGATTATTTGACCTCTATCTTTCAAAATCAAGTCAATATCCTCAAAAATATGGGCATTATCTCTGGTGAGTTTATTTCCATGGACTCTACCCCTATTAAAGCTAACACTAAGTTAAATAACCCTAAGTCTTTTTCTAAAAATAAATTCTCTAAAGATAATCAGCCTAAGTCTGATAAGGATTGTAAATTAGGCGTTTATTCTGCTTCTAATGATTCTTCTAATAAACGTTATAAGTTTTATTGGGGCTATAAAAATCATATTATTGTTGATGCTATCTCTGGATTACCTATCGCTGAAACTACTACTCCCGCTGATGTCCCTGATTTTGAAGTTGCTTTGTCTTTACTTGAAAAGACTAATAAGTGGTTTAACCTTAAGTATGTTAATTTTATTGCCGATAAGGGGTATGATGTTAAGAGAGTTTATAATTTTGTTAGAGATACTCTCCATGGTCATTGTTTTATTCCTCTTAACAAGCGTAATTCTAAAAGTCCCCCACTGACTGATGATGGTTATATGGTTTGTGAAGCAGGTATTAAAATGCTCAAAGACGGCAAGCAGTATTTTGATGGTTTTATTAAGCAAAAATTTGTTTGCAAGTTCTGTAATTCTAAAGATGACTCTGCCTGCCCTATAAAGCATCCTAAATATTTTAATGGCAAAAAGCATAGAGGCTGTACTAAGTATGCTATTATATCTTCTGATTATAGGTCTTCTATTAATAGAGACTCCCTATATTTTAAGGCTGTCTATAGACTAAGAGTAGAATCAGAAAGATATAATTCTCGATTTAAAGCTCTAGATTTTGAAAAGGCTTATGTTAGAAATATTAATTCTGTCAGCAACCTTAATACTTTTGGCCATATTACTTTGCTTACTGTCGCTATTGTAGCTATTAAACTGGGTAAATTTGATGAGTTTAAGTCTCTTGTTGCTTTAATGCAATCGGCTTAACTTTTGCTGAATTTAGCTCATGCCATTTTTTAACATTTGACTTCTACAGGATATTTATGCCCTTCTTTAGCTCCTCTTTTTGTCTTTTCTTTTCCCTTACCACTTCCTTTATGTTTGATTGTCAGTGTTGATTACTATATATTGTATGTCATACATATTTTGGTTTTTGTTCGTGATTATTTTAATTAATTTTGCACATCCCTAGTATTAGTTAAAATAAAAAATCCTCCGTCAATAGGACGAAGAATCCGCGGTACCACCTAAATTAGCATTTTATAAAAAATGCTCACTCATTTGGATAACGGTATGACCGGCAATGCCTACTATTAGTTCAGCACGCTGCTCCGGAGGGAACTTTCCATTATCTACTTAACGATAACACTCTCAGTCTACGGTGTTATCTCCCTGTGATTTTCGATAATGTACTTTACTCCTTCATAGCATTTTGAAATATTTTTTTAAGATTATACCATCCTAATTATTTTTTATCAACCTCTGCCTTTGAGATTCGTATAAAAATATACTAGCAGCGATTGAAACATTTAAAGACTCTGCCTCCCCTGTCATAGGTATTTTCACAAAGTCATCAACCAGATCTACAACACTGACACCTTTTGCTTCATTTCCCAAAACAAAAGCTACTTTATCCGAAATATTGCATTCATGAACTAATTTTTGAGCTTTTAAGTGAGTTGCAAAAACTTTTATTCCTCTTCGCTTAAGTTTTAACAAAATTTGTGAAGTAGTAGCTATGACAGGAATGTGAAAAATAGAACCCATAGAGGCTCTTAAAACCTTTGGATTAAAAATATCCACACAGTTGTTTATAGTAAAAATAGCACTAACCCCAAATGCATCAGCCGTACGTATTATAGTACCTAAATTTCCTGGGTCTTGAATATTGTCTGCTATAACATATACACCCTTTTCTTTTATATACGTATTTTCTTCATATTTTGGTATTTTTATAATCGCCATCACCATTTGTGGAGTTACTGTATCACTTATTTTCTTAAAGATTCTTTCAGTAGTATGTGCAATTTCAAAATCACCTTTGGGAATATCTATTTTAACCCCTTCCCCCATAACTATGTACTCTATTTCAAAGTCACTTTTTAAAGCCTCCAATACACTTGTAGTACCCTCTACAAAAAACAGTCCTTCTTCGTATCGGCCCTTTTTGTCTTTTAGCTTTTTTATTTTTTTATAAGGTCATTGTTTTCACTCGTAATTAACATTTCAACCACTCTTTTACAAAATTAGTTAAAGCAAAAGGCCATACAAACTGGCCTTATGCGTTTAACTGCTGCTTAGCTATATTTACTAATTCTGCAAAGGCTTTTTCGTCGTTTATCGCCATTTCTGAAAGCATCTTCCTGTTAATTTCTATTCCAGCCTTTTTAAGCCCATTTATAAACCTGCTGTAGGAAATTCCGTGGGCTCTTGCAGCAGCATTTATTCTTGTTATCCAAAGCTTTCTAAAATCTCTCTTTCTTAATTTTCTGCCAATATAAGCATACATTAAAGATTTCATTACTGCTTGATTGGCAACTCTAAAAAGCTTGCTCTTAGCTCCAAAATAACCTTTTGCAAGCTTCAATATTTTCTTGCGTCTTCTCCTCGTCACTTTCCCAAATTTTACTCTAGCCATTTTAAAAACCTCCTAATCTATTATGAATAAGGTAATAAGCGTTTGATATTTTTAGCATCCGCACCTACCAAATAAGTAGCTTTTCTCAATCTTCTTTTTCTTTTTGCATTTTTATGTGTCAAAAGGTGACTTTTATAAGCTCTCGACCTTTTAACTTTTCCTGACTTTAACACTTTAAACCTTTTTGCTGCTCCTCTATGTGTTTTCATTTTAGGCATAAATATATCCTCCTTCTGTAATTTTTGCTAACTTTTTGGTGTTAATACCATCATTAAATTTCGCCCCTCAATATTAGGAGCTTTTTCTATAACGCCATACTCACTGAGCTCATTTGCAAACCTTTTTAAAAGGTCTTCTGCCAGTGAAGTGTGAGCTGCTTCCCTTCCTCTAAATCTTATAGTAACTTTTACTTTATTACCTTCTTTTAAAAACTTAATAGCACTTTTTAACTTTACACCAAAGTCATGGTCTTCAATAGTCGGGGACATCCTTATTTCTTTTACATTTATAATCTTTTGCTTTTTCTTTGCCTCTTTTTCTCTTTTACTAAGTTCATACCTATACTTACCAAAATCCATCAATTTGCACACGGGCGGATTGGCTTGAGGGGCAATCTTAACCAAATCAAGATGTCGCTCTTGAGCAATTTTATAAGCTTCCTTTGCCGACATTATACCTATTTGCTTACCGTCTTGGTCAATCAGCCTTACCTCTTTGTCCCTTATTTCCTCATTGACCTGCAGCTCTTTGTTAATAAATACGCACCTCCTAAAAATTATGAAAAAATAAAAGCGGATATAGAAATACCCGCTTCTTTACAATAAAACAAAGATAAATACTTTTGAAGAAACCTTTGCACCTTCGGTGAAAGGTGAGAAGCGGGCGCTTCTACTTATTCGCTTTTTTAGTTTATCATTATTTTATTTTTTTGTCAATATTTATTTTTATGTTTGCTAAACCCTAAAAATTTGGTTAGTTGTATAATTAAATGCAACAGATAAAAAAATAGAAACCATAGTGAAAATCATGTATGATATAGGTGTCAAATCAACATCATACAAGGAGGATTTTCACTATGGTTCATAATAATTGTACCACAAAAAAGCGTTCTTTTAAACACTTAAGTAGCTATGAACGAGGAGAAATCTATGCATTACTCAAGGAAGGAAGGAGTATTCGGTATATTGCTAAAAAACTTAATCGATCTCCAAGTACCATAAGCCGTGAAATTAAACGTGGAACTACTACACAACTTAGAAGTGATTTGTCTTCTTATACAAGCTATTTCCCTGAAACTGGTCAGGCTGTCTACGAAAAAAATCGTTCAAATTGTGGAGCTAAATTTAAAGCAGCTAAAGCAGAAGATTTTTTGAAATATGCTGAAAATAAAATATTACATGAAAAATGGTCGCCGGATGCAGTTGTAGGTTATTGTAAGAAGGACCCAAGCTGGAATAATAAAACCATTGTTTGTACTAAAACACTCTACAACTATATAGATAGAGGATTATTAAAAGTTAAAAACATTGATTTACCTTTAAAACTACGTTTAAAACCAAGGAAGAAGCAAAACCGTAAAAATAAACGTATTATGGGTAAAAGTATTGATTTTAGGCCTAAAGAAGTTGAAAGCCGTGAAGTTTTTGGACATTGGGAAATAGATACGTTAATTGGCAAGAAGTCTAATGACAAGGTCCTTTTGACATTAACAGAGCGTAAGACTCGCCATGAAATAATACTTCTTTTAGATGCAAAAGACAGCAAATCTGTTAAAGATGCACTATCAAAATTAAAAGATATATTTGGTGATAATTTAAACAAAGTATTTAAAACCATAACATCTGATAATGGTACAGAGTTTAGTGATTTAGAAAGTACTCTTTTAGAATATGGGGTAGAAGTATATTATACACATCCATATTCATCTTGGGAAAGAGCTACGAATGAACGACATAATGGTCTTATACGACGTTTTATCCCTAAAGGAAAAAGTATTAAAGATTTATCTATAGATACGATAAAGAGAGTAGAAAATTGGCTTAATAACCTTCCACGAAAATTGTTAAATTATAAAACACCTAAAGAATGCTTTTATGAGGAACTGGCAAAAATCTGTTAAGCCCATCTCTTATAAAGTATAGAGCTCGCTCGTGATTTGTCAAGGGGCAGGCTTCGCCTGACTTAAACCCTTGACAAATCACGACCTTCGCTCAATTTGTTAACTAAGATGGGCTTAAGGTTATATATGATTTGTCCCAAATCCTATATCTACATGATTTTCATTAAGTGTTGCATTTAATATTGCAATTTATAACCCTAAAAATTTCTCACATACTCCAAGTAAGAAATATAATTTCTTTTTAGCTCTTCTATAGAGTCTCCACCAAACTTTTTAAGGCTTTCATCAGCAATCACCCAAGCACAAACTGCTTCTAAAACACAGGCAGCAGCTTCAACAGCAGTCACATCTGAACGCTCATAAGCAGCTTTTACTTCCTCTTTAGTATTTATGTCAATAGAAGTAAGGGGTTTTAAAAGAGTAGGAATTGGCTTCATGGCAGCTCTTATCACTATAGGGCTACCGTTAGATATTCCTCCTTCAATTCCTCCTGCATTATTTGTCTTTCTGTAAAAACCTTTATCTCCCTCATAATAAATTTCATCATGGACTAAGGAACCGGGTCTTTTGGCTGCCTCAAAGCCTAAACCAAATTCTACTCCCTTAATTGCTTGAACACTCATTATATGATAAGAAAGCAGAGCATCTAATTTCCTGTCCCATTGAGTATGGCTGCCTAATCCTATAGGCACCCCTTCAATTACTATTTCTATTATACCTCCTAAAGTATCGCCTTTAGCCTTTGCCTCTTCAATTACTTTAATCCACTCTTCCTCTGTTTTTGCACCACCTATTTCTAATACTTTGCTTTTTACTGAAACATTTAGTTCTTTTAAAAGCAATTTTGCCACACTTCCTATAGCCACTCTTGCCGCGGTCTCACGGGCACTAGAACGCTCTAAAATATTTCTAATATCTCTTTGATTGTATTTAATAGCACCAGCAAGGTCTGCATGACCAGGGCGTGGTCTTGTTATAGGTGGAATTTCTTTATCTTTCCAATTTGTATAATCTCTATTTATAATCTCCAATGTAAGAGGTGCTCCGATAGTCTTGCCATGTCTTACTCCACTCAAGATGTGTACTTCATCTTTTTCAATAGCCATTCTTCCCCCTCTTCCATAACCCCCTTGCCTTCTTTTAAGCTCATTATTTATAAATTCTACGTCAATAAAGAGATTTGATGGAAGGCCTTCAATAATAGCAATTAAAGCTTCCCCATGGGATTCCCCTGCAGTAATATATCTCATACTTTTCCTCCTTGCTTTGCTTCAATTTCTTTAATCTCATCTTCATAATTAGCTACTAAAAAGTACAAAATACTCACTACTATTCTTGCAATACCTGTTAAAATCATAAAAGCTACATAACCCATTTGTGTATAAAGCCACATTCCAAACATAGGAGCAATAAAAGCGGAAATTTGAGTAATTAGTGTAAACACGGCGATGTAACTCATTTTTTCTGAAGTAGGAGGTAAAAGCTCTAACAGCCAATTTAAGAGCAACATGTTATAACCTCCTACAGCTATACCCCCTAAAAAATCAAAAATAGCGCCAACATAAAGGTTTTTAGCTGTAGCCCACATGAGGGGAATAAATCCTAGAAGCAATGCACTTAATGCAACAGCAAATCCGTTTCCCCTTTTGTTGGACAGGTCAGCCCATTTATAAAAAGCTAAAATAGACCCAATAGAGGAAACAATAGTAAATATACTCATCCATGCATTGTTAGCATGCAAAAAATTTACCTTATATATGGTAAAAATGGGCCAAGCCATCATCCATGCAAAATAATATATAAAAGAAGTTACATTAAAATATATAAATTTCTTAGACTCAAACATGTTTCTAAAAGCTTCATAAAAACTTCCGGACTTGGCTTCATCCAAATCCCTTTTTACCACATGAAACCTTGAAAAATAATAAGATTCTATTAATCCGAAAATAAATGCAACAGTAAATATTACTTGATAATTAATAGGGAAAACTATTTTATCAAGCAACCATCCTGTTACCAAAACTGTAATTGTTGCCACAATTGTCGTCCAAAAATTTCTGTCAGCGAAAACTTTACTTCTATATTCTGGAGGAATTAATTCACTCATAAATGATTGCCAACACATGCCAACTGTCATAGAAGGTAAATTCATTACTCCCACCAACACGACTACCACCCACGGTTGGAGCTCTTTATTAAAAAACGGAGCAAGAGCAAGTAAAAAATAAAAAGTTCTTGCGATATAAAGTACAATATAAGAAAATTTGTGAACCTCTTTTAATTTATTAATCAAATATGTTACAGGAATAACTCCAATTACCACCATAAGGGCAGGTAAAGAATTTAAAAGAGACACTTGAAAGTCATTTGCTCCTAATTTTATAGCATATATGCCAATAAAAGGGTTGACCATATTAAAGCCTATAGCCCATGCAAGACCATTTGTCATATTCATTTTTATGTTATGTCTTAAATATTTGTAAACTTCTGCGTCCTTTTTCATACCTCTTCCCTCAAAATTAATATTTTAATTTTAGATTACCACGTTTTTTAAATTCTTTCAATAAATCAAAATGCCCCTTTAAAGGAGCATTTTGATTTTATAAAGCTTTTGTGGCGATTTCTTTAAGAATTTTTTCTATAAACTCATTTAAGGAAATAGCGCCTAAGTCCCCTTCTTTTCTTGACCTTAAAGATACTGTTCCTTGTTCCACTTCTTTATCCCCTACAATCAGCATGTAAGGAATCTTTTGAAGTTGTGCCTCTCGTATTTTGTATCCTATTTTTTCATTCCTGTCGTCTAATTCAGCTCTTATGTCATTTTCCAACAGACGCCCGTATACATGTTGGGCATAAGCATAGTGTTTATCAGATATAGGCAAAACTCTAACTTGTACTGGCGCCAGCCAAGTTGGGAAAGCCCCTGCAAAATGTTCAGTAAGAATTCCAATAAATCTTTCTATACTTCCGTAAATTACCCTGTGCAACATTATAGGTCTGTGTTTTTCTCCATCTGGGCCTATATACTCCAGTTCAAACCTTTCAGGCATCTGGAAATCCAATTGGATAGTTCCACATTGCCATGTACGACCTATGCTGTCTTTTAAATGAAAATCTATTTTGGGTCCGTAAAATGCACCATCCCCCTCATTAACTTTATATGGTAAATTCACGCGATTTAAAGCAGAAATCAAAGCATTTGTAGCCAATTCCCAGTCTTCATCAGACCCCATAGAATTTTCAGGACGTGTAGACAATTCAACAAAATACTCAAAGCCAAAAATTTTATAGAAATAATCCACTAAATTTATAACCCCTAAAATTTCATCTTCAACCTGCTCAGGAGTCATAAACAAGTGAGCATCATCCTGAGTAAAACTTCTTACTCTCATAAGCCCATGCAAAACTCCTGAGAGTTCATGTCTATGCACTAAACCCAATTCACAAAGTCTCAAAGGCAAATCCCTGTAACTGTGCATTGTAGACTTGTAAACAAGCATTGCTCCAGGGCAATTCATAGGCTTTATTGCATAAGTCTCTCCGTCTATTTCAGTGAAATACATATTCTCTTTATAGTGGTCCCAGTGTCCTGACCTACGCCATAATTCTTCATTCAAAATTATGGGAGTTTTTATTTCCTGATAACCATGCTTTATATGTTCTTTTCGCCAAAAATCTTCTAAAATGTTTCTTATAATCATTCCCTTAGGATGGAAAAAAGGAAAACCAGGTCCTTCAGGGTGGATACTAAACAAATCTAACTCTTTCCCTAATTTTCTATGGTCTCTCTTTTTAGCTTCCTCTAACATATGTAAATATTGATCTAACATGCTTTTTTTGGGAAAGCTTATTCCATATATTCTTTGAAGCATTTTATTTTTTTCGTCGCCTTTCCAGTAGGCTCCAGCAACTGACAACAATTTAATAGTTTTTACCATGCCTGTTGACATAAGATGGGGCCCAGCACAAAGGTCAGTAAATTCTCCTTGCTTGTAAAAAGAAATTTCCTCTCCTTCTGGTATTTCTTCAATTAGCTCCACTTTATAAGGTTCATCTTTTTCTTTCATCAATTTTATCGCTTCATCTTTTGGAAGGACAAACCTTTCCAACTTATAATCTTCTTTTATAATTCTATTCATTTCCTGTTCTATAGCTTCAAAGTCTTCTGTGGTAAAAGGCCTTTCTGTATCAAAGTCATAATAAAAACCATTGTCTATAGCCGGACCAATTGCCAATTTCACATCTTTAAAAAGCCTTTTTACAGCCTGTGCTAAAATATGGGAAGAAGTGTGCCAATAAATCTTTTTCCCTTCTTCATCATCAAAAGTCAAAATTTCTAATTTTCCGTCCTCCTCAATTTTTGTATTAAGTTCCACCACTTTGCCATTAAATTTTCCACCGACGGCTTCTTTTGCTAACCTTTCACTTATACTTTTAGCTATTTCATAAACTGTCATACCCTTTTCAAATTCTCTTTGTGTGCCATCCTTTAATGTTATAATCATTCAATTACCTCCTTTGTAAAATTTTTCTCTTAAATAAAAAACCTCTTACCCCGTAAAGAGGCAGAGGTTATCTGCGGTTCCACTCTTTTTTATACTCTGGTATTATATCGGAATAACCGTTCGGATTCATCATCCGCAGCTCCGGGGTGGTCTTCGATATTCAGAACATTTGAATGATCTCAGCCTATGTCATTCAATCTCTGTGATGTTCTTTAAATATCTACTTTCCCCCTCATTGCTTTAATATTTAATTTTTTAATCATTATATCTTCCTCTCGGACATTTGTCAATAATAATTTATAAAAATTGTATCACAATTGCTTGCAATACTCCTATTAGAAACCCTAAAACTCCCCCCATAATCTCTATCATATAAAGTTCACTGTGAGCAATTTTTATCACCACCTCCTCCAATTTTTCTAATTTGAAGCTTTTTATTTTTTCCTCTACAATTTCTGATATTTTAAGTTTTTTTGAAATAATCTCTACCACTTCATTAGAAGGAGAATTTAAAAATACTTCTACTTCTCTATTTATAATATCACCAATGTAGTTTGATATCATCTCTTTTATAGCCTTGGGAAGAAAAGAAGGAAGTTTATTTTCTGTAACTTCTTTAACTTTTAAGTCCAAATTCGATAATAGAAACTTGCGATTTTCTTCTGTTAAAAGCCTGTCCCATAAATCATTAAAAGATAACAATTCCCTTTCCACAATTTCACCTATTGATTTAGCAATTTCATATTTTCTTTTAGGGATAAGTCCTTGTAACGTAATACCGAAAATTTTTACAGGTTTCAAAGGCTTAAATAGCATTTTAACGGCGACAAAATTCGTAAGCCATCCAATAGCTGCTCCTACAAAAGCTAAAAATAGCATCCTTGTTAAAAATTGCATTCCACCACCTCTAAATTTTAAAAAATCACAAATATAATAATATCAGATTTTGACGAATTTTAAAACCCAGCCTTAAGCTGGGCTATTTTTCACATTTAATCTTTGAACACAATTCACAACCATAGCAAATTTCTACTTTGTCATTAAAAACTTTTTTAACCGTCTCTAGAATTTCATTATCTCTCATATTGTTAATAGAATGAAAAAATATTTTTTTAGGAGCAATGGTTATAAGCGTGCTTATCAAAGCATCTTCATCACTTATAACACCATCTTTTAATTCAGCAACTATTTCATTAATAAAATCATTAGATATTGGTTTGTCATTTTCATCATAAAGTTTAAATTTGCCATTTTTATCGACAATGATATTCAATATTTCAACTTTTGAATCCTGTAATTCGACGAAGTATTTAAGTAAACCTATAAACTCATTGTACTCTTTTTTCATTAAAAATTCATCAACAGCCTTATCTGCTACTTCGCTAAGTTCACCAATAAAATCCCTCAGTCTAAAGTTCACAAATCCTTCTAAGTCTATATAATCACTCTCTTTTAAAAAATCTCTTACCAATACAAAAATTTGCTCTTTTTTTGCTAATTTAAATGTCTCTTTATTCACATCATCTTCTAAAATATTGTAAGCGATTTTTTCTATTTCCTCCTTTTCATCTTCTGAAAAATAATGGTAATATTTATTGATTAATTTTTTTATTATCCGTTTGTCAATTTGGTTAACAATTATATCTGAAATAGCTTCCGCTATATAATTTCTTATTCTCGCAACATTGCTAAAGCCTTGTTTATCCTCCACTTTTAAGCTATAATAGGTAACTGAGCCACACACATTAGAATTTATCGCAATCTTTATACCATTTTCAGCTAAATTTTTTAAGCCATGTTTTAAATTTTCTACATCTAGTTTTAAATCCTTTGAAACACCTATGGAAAATAGTTGCAATTTTCTCACTCCCTTCGTTAATAGTATATGTGTCTTTTTATCATTTTTATCTGTTTTAAATCAGTGGAATGATGGAACCAATGTCTTTTATTTGTTTAAAAGTAAGATAAACAATTTCAATTCCTTTTTTATTTAAAAATTCAATAATTTTTTCATAATTTTTATGTGAATTGAATACACCAGTTACTGCTAATTTTTTCTCTCCTATAAGCCCCATTGCACCGCCAATAAACCCGTATTCAAAACCCTTTAAAAAAACACCTCCGGGTTCTATCAAAAGCGCTTCAAAACCATTGCTAACTGCTACCTCAAATATTCCTTTGTCTGAAGTTATAAAGCTATTATCATCTATGATTGCCATATTACATTTTGTATAACCTTGCTTTACATTTAAAAACTTGACACCTTTTTTTTCTAAGGACTCTCTCAAAACAGGATCTGTGTACTTGAAATTGTGAAAAGCTGTGTTTCCCAATCTTGCTACATTATATGCGATATCATAAGGATAGTTACGTTTCAAAAAAGTTTGTCCTATTTTTACTTTTAAACCTATTAATTTCAATTTGCGTATAAACTCTGGTGTCACATTGGGAGCTACAATGATTTCTCTGTCTCCTAAGGGATGCAAAAGTATATCGGGATGAAAAGAAATAGCATCGTATAAATCTGCACATTTTTCAGTATATAAGACTTTTATCCCTAACTTAGACAAACTATCTCCAATTTCCCTCTCTCTTCCATCAATTACAACCCATTTAAAATTGCCATGGGGAACAAAGGGATTAGACATTTTTTCACCTCTTTTATACAAAGATAGGGCATACTGTTGTATGCCCTTAACCTTTTCTTTAACCTTTTCTTTAACCTTTTCTTCTATCTTTTAAATAACAACTTCCATCCATTGTCTTTAATTTCTTTTTCAATTCAGCAGCTACTGCACTTATTTCCAAATCATTTTTAAAATCTCTAAATTCATTTGTGACAATAGCAATAGAAATTGATACCAGTGGAAACATCATCTTTTCGCCAGTCCTACCAATTGTCTCTATGTAACCCCGTTTTCTATCTTCATCGTCATATAAATACTTTATTTCCTCATCAAAGCGAGAAATTATATACTTACACATCTCTTCAGCTTTATCAGGAGTAGTAATTATCACAAAATCATCTCCACCTATGTGTCCCAAAAAATCTCTTTCATTTCCAATCAGATTTACAGCATCTGATAAAATTTTGGCTGTAAGTTTTATTACATTATCTCCTCTTAGAAAACCATAGTAATCATTATAAGACTTAAAATTGTCCAAATCAATATACAAAATGGCATAAGGCTTGTTTTCTTTAATTCGCCTTTTTATTTCTTCTTTAATGTCAATATTTCCTCTAAGACCAGTAAGAGGGTTGGCCATTCTGTTGTGTTCTATCCGCTGAAACAAATTATTGACTTTAAACAGAAGTTCTTTGTCATTAAAAGGTTTCACTAAATAATCATCTGCACCCAATTCCAACCCTTTAATTTTTTCTTCAAAATTGTCCTGTGAAGTCAAAAGTATTATAGGAAGCATCAAATTTTCTTCTTCTTTCCTCAAAATTCTTAAAAGGTCAAAGCCATTCATGCCTGGCATAACTATATCTAATATTACCATATCAGGTAGTTTATTCCTGTATATTTGTAAAGCCTCTTCTCCATCTTTAGCCTCTAGCACCCCATACCCAGCATTTTCTAAAATATCTTTCAAAATTTTCCTTGTAAGTTTGTTATCATCGACAATAAGAATGTTTCTCCCCTTCACAATGCTTCCTCCACAAAAAAACATTTAACAACCCCATAATATTATATAAAAATTTTGGCAAAAAAACTACTACTTTAGCAAATTAAATTTAAATTAAAAATGAAAAAATTTTACATAAAATTTTATGCAGTTTCTTCAAAGAAAAGAGAGTAATATTTTGAAATTTTTTCTTCCAATGTGTCCATACTTATAAAACGAGCCTCTCTTATTGCCTCTTTTCCATCCACATAAACTATTACAGTAGGAACAGTAAAAACAGAAAACTTACCAGAAGCCAGCGGAATCTCATCAATAGGAATGTGAAAACTTTTTATTTTTGGATAGTTTACTAGCATTTCTTCAAGTTTAGGAAGTAATGATGTACATATTCCGCAATCTTGTGTAGAAAAATAAAGAAATACCATATCATTTTCCTTTATAATTTGTTCTATATTTTCTATGTCGTTAATTTTATCCATAATTTCCCTCCTATCCAAAAGACTACAAACGATTAGATTTTAAAATTAAAAAATATAAGCCCCTTCTAGGGCTTTTTCATAACCTGATTCACTAAAGTTTCATATTTTTATGGAGGCGACACCCGGATTCGAACCGGGGAATAAAGGTTTTGCAGACCTCTGCCTTACCACTTGGCTATGTCGCCATATTGGAGCGGACAACGAGACTCGAACTCGCGACCCTCACCTTGGCAAGGTGATGCTCTACCAACTGAGCTATGTCCGCATAATGGTGCCTCGAAGTGGAATCGAACCACTGACACAGGGATTTTCAGTCCCTTGCTCTACCAACTGAGCTATCGAGGCATAACTGGCGACCCAAAAGGGACTTGAACCCTCGACCTCCAGCGTGACAGGCTGGCGCTCTAACCAACTGAGCTATTGGGCCGTGGTGGTCGCAATAGGACTCGAACCTATGACCCCCTGCTTGTAAGGCAGGTGCTCTCCCAGCTGAGCTATACGACCATTCTACTGCCGTGCAAGTAATAGTATACATAAAAAACTGCTATTAGTCAACACTATTTTGAGGATTTTTTCGCCTTTATGTCTAATTAAAAATAAAAAATATCGATGATTCTCTTAAATTTGCTTTATTCCTCTGCAATTCTCAGCAATTCTTTAAGCCTACTTTCCTCTATCAAATACTTTTTACCACAAAAATGGCATACAGCTTCAACAGATTGTCCTTCTGAAATAAGTTTTTCTATCTCCTCTTTTCCAAGAGCAATTATAGCAGTTTCAAATCTTTCTTGTGAACAATCACATTCATATTTTAAATCTACTCTTTCTAAAATATTAAGTCCCATCTCCCCTAATATATGGTTCAATATATCTTCTGGTAGATATCCATTCCTTAACAATTCTGTAACTGAAGAAATATTCCTGAGTACTTCCTCTAGCTTTGCTACAACTTCTTCTTCAACATTAGGCAATAACTGTATAATAAAGCCTCCAGAAGCTAAAACATTTCCTTCTTTTCCCACTAACACTCCTACCCCAACAGCAGAAGGTACCTGCTCAGAGGCATAAAAATAATAGGCTATATCTTCCCCGATTTCCCCAGTTTGAAGCTCTACAGTTCCAATGTAAGGTTCCTTTAAACCTATATCTTTTATAACAGTCACATATCCATTTTTACCAACAGCTTTGCCTACATCTAATTTTCCTTTTTCAGACAGTGGTAAATCCACTGTAGGATTTCCTACATACCCCTTGACAATTCCCGGGTAATTTGACACTGCAACAATATTCCCTATAGGCCCATCACCTTTTATAACTAAAGTGACCTTGTCTTTTTCACCCTTCATCATAACTCGCATCATAGCGACAGCTGTCAAAGCTCTTCCTAAAGCTGCACAAGTGGTAGGTGTGAGATTGTGAATTTCTTTAGCCTTCTGGGCAGTTTGTGTTGAAAAAGCTGCAATAGCTAATATTTTATTATTATAAGCTGTAGCTCTTACAATGTAATCACTCATAGTAAATACCTCCTATATCAAAAAACCCTAACATATTTAATGTTAGGGTTTAATTTCACGTCAGTTTACCTTTCTTACCTTAGAAGCTTGTGGTCCTTTTGCAGCTTCAACTACCTCGAACTCAACTTTTTGTCCTTCCTCTAATGTCTTAAAGCCATCACCTTCAATTGCTGAGTAATGGACAAATACGTCTGTGCCATCCTCCCTTTCAATAAAGCCATAGCCTTTCTCGGCATTAAACCATTTTACTTTACCTCTTACCATTTATATCTTCCTCCAAACTTGATAAATAATTTACTTCTCTATCATAGCACTTATATATCAAATTGTCAAATTTTTTATTGAAATTTTATAATATCCCATATATTTCTAAGCGCATAGCTTGCTTTTTCCCTTATAACTACATCAGCTTTATAGTCATAAGGAGTCTCTGTCGCATTTATAATTATTAAATGTCTTACTATATCTGGCAAAAAGTTCACTGGCGAAACTGCTAAAGAAGAACCTATGACTATTAACAAATCGCTGGACTTTACTTCTTTTACTGCCAAATCAAAAACATAAGGCATAGGATCTCCAAATAGTACTACATCAGGCCGCAGTAACCCACCACACTCATCGCAGCGAGGAGGAATTTGTTTTTTATTTACTTTTTCCTCTAAAACTTCAAAAGAGACTTTTTTTCCACAATGTAAACAACTTCCTTCTCTCGTATTGCCGTGAACTTCGAATACATTTTTAGAACCAGCTTTTTGATGAAGATTGTCTATATTTTGTGTAATTACTCCAAAAATTATACCTTCTTTCTCCATTTCGCTTAATATGTAATGAGCTTCATTAGGCTCAGCATTTCTCATTGAAGACAAAATCTTGAAACCAACTTTATAAAATTCCTCCGGGAAATTGTACAATACTCCCGTTGACAAAACCTCCATTGGATCTAACTTCTCCCACAGACCCCTTCCTGGGCTTCTAAAATCAGGTATACCACTTTCCGTTGATATACCTGCTCCTGTCAATACAATAGTTTTTCTTGACTGCTTAATGAGGCGAGCAGCCTCTTCAAACAAATTTTTATCCCCCATGGCAATTCACCTCAAATAGAGTATATCACAACTTTTCTTTTTTTCCTACCTCCTGTTGCATTTTCATCTTTTTCTTAACTATTGAACCTATCTTCCCAGTTTCTTGGGCAGATAACTTAGACCATCCAACTTTTTTTACCTTTTCAAGAAGTCCTAATTCTTCAGCCGCTTCAAGTTTCAAAATTTCATTGTCCATTCTCTAATCCTCCTCCCAATTTAAAGAACTGTAATATATCTTTTTCCCTGTGCTGGCATCTATCATAAACTCCAAAGAGTTAGGTATATACACTAATTTACCTTTTTTATTCTCTGTTATAAAATAGTACAGTTTAAAACCACTATCTATAAAAATATTTTGAGCAACTTGTGTATTGATAGTATTGTCTATCTTTGGAAAATCAATATAATCCCAATTAAAAATTATTTTTTTAACTATTCCTTCCTCATTTGTTTCAATGGTTATATAATTATTAGAAATTATCGTATTGTTTGTTTGTCTATAAAAAGTATAAATTTTATTATCTCGATAATTCATAGGATATGCTACCAAAAAATCACAAGACAAATAATTATAAAGATGTTCTTTCACATATGTCTTTGCCTCTTCCATATCAAGTACTCTAAAATTTTTCTCATTATAATTCCAATAACCAAAACCTAAGTGAAGAATATTTTGGTCGTGAGAATCAATTGCTACATTTATATTTAAAATTTTGTCTTTTAAACTTGTAAAATTCCAATCATAGGCCACAGCCGGTTTACCCGTCAAACAAAAATTATTCACATAACCGGATTTGAGCAAAGAAATTTTATCTATTTTTAAATTTTTTGCTATATCTTGAGCAATTGTCTCTGGATTTTTTAAATTAAAACAATCGTCTTTTAACTTTGCAAAATCCAGTGTAATCATTTCTTCTTTAATATCATTTCCCTTATAATCAATAAAAATACCACTTTTGGCATCAATCCCATAAAACAAAGGATTCAAAGAGGAAATATACACTAACTGATACTTTTTGCCTTCTTTATAAGCCATAAGCTGAGGAACAATATATTTTTGATATAGGCTTTTTATTTCGCCAATACTTTTAATATCCTTTGTACCCTCATATTCCACTTTTTCCGAAAGATTTTCACCAAAAAATTTAACAACTTCTCCTGAATGAGAATCTATGTACACAACTATTTCTCTATTATCCACTATCAGGTGATTTATCACTTTTTTAAAAATTAACTTATAAATATATGGTTTTTCTAAACTTTCATCAATATACTCATCATCTGAAAGGCTTTTTACAAATTGATATTCTTCTCCTGTAATTGAAGATATCAAATTGTGGGCTAAAATTATCGACTCACTTTTTGAATATTTTGCTGATAAATTTTTGTCAAAAGGTGTAAAAGTATTTTCATAGTAATCTATATACTCCAATTTATCATTGTCACTATTGTATACAATTTTTAAATTCTTAAAGGGATTACTTCCTTCAAATTTAAAGCTATATAACCCATTTTGCAACTTATGTTCTACCAATTTTAATCCCCTTGTAAAAGGTACCTTCATTATTATTTCTTGTAATATTTTTTCTTCTGAATAAGGATTAGCTTCTGAATAGGCACTTGATAAATTTAAAAATAATATCAAGGCAATCAATCCTGCTAAACAAAATTTTTTAACCATACATAGACCTCCTTGAAAATATTCCCATATATACTATTCTATGTATGGTTAAAAATTCCTGCTTATATAACAAAAAAATCCGGATAACCCGGATTTTTAAACTGCTATTACTTCCCTCACTTCAGGAATTTCTTCTTTGATAGCCCTTTCAATGCCTTCTTTCAGCGTCAACGTAGCAAAAGGGCATCCTCCACAAGCACCTGTCAGCCTTACCTTTACAATTCCATCCTCTGTAACGTCAATAAGTTCCACATTTCCTCCGTCTGCTTGAAGAGATGGTCTTAGAAGCTCTAATACTTCCTCTACTCTTTCTCTCATAGCCTATCCTCCTTCCTGACACAATTATTATACCACAAAAATCAATGGAAATCTATTTTTTGAGTTTTCGACTTATAATTTCTGCAACTTTTTCTAAAAATCTTTTGTCTTCTTCATCAAAAGCAGCCAAATCATCGCTGTCAATATCTATTTCTCCTATTATGTCGCCATTAACCCATATTGGCACTACAATTTCCGATTTCGTCTCAAGACTACAAGCCAAATAATTATCTTCTTTTGTTACATCATCTACAATTATAGTATTTTTTTCTGCAACAGCTCTTCCACAAACCCCCTGTCCTACTTTAATTTTCACATGTTCTGTAGGTCTACCAATATAAGGTCCTATTACTAACTCTCCATCCTTCATGAAATAAAAACCTGTCCAATTATAGTAAGGAATATTGTCTGCTAATATCTTAACAACTTCACCATAAAATTCATCCATATCATCAATTTCTCTTGCCTTTTGGTCAATCCTAACTAATAAGTCATCAAAAACTTTTCTTTTTTCCATCTTTTCAGCTCCTCTGTAAAAAATTTATCAATATAATTTTACCATTAAAATGTTATAAAATAAAGTAGTTCCCTTTTAGATTTATCAATAGTTAAAGATTAATTCAATTTGCCTTAAATAAGAAAACTGCCTCAAAGGCAGTTTAATTGTAAAATTGTTTATTGGGGTCATTTAAAACCCTTCTAATCATCCAGTATGCCAATATCAAAATAAAAGGTGTTACTAACTGAGTTAAAGTAAAAAATCCTATTCCCCATTTTTCATTTAAATATACAGGCCATATTAAAGGATTGTCCCTTACTGTTTCTTCAATTAAACCTCTCATTAATTGATAATAAAATATAAAAGACCAAAATTGATATCCATCAGGCATGTGCTTTTTTTGTATATAAAAATATCTTATGAGAAGTATTACTCCCATAGCAACTCCTACTAATTGCGCAGGCCATCTCCCAAAGGCAAACTCAGTCGGCCTTCCTAATACTTCTTGGTTAAATATATTTCCTATTCTGACTAATATATTACCAATTGAAAGTCCTAAAACTGCGAAATCCTCTAGAGGATTTATCCTCACACCTTTTTTACGACAATAATAAAGCCCTGCTAAAAAACCACCTAAAACTGCACCATGCCATGAAAGTCCACCTTCATAAATCTTTAACACTTGAATAGGATTTTTAATAAACCACTCAGGATAATTTGCCAATACAAACATCAATCGAGCACCTATAACACCAGAAATTACTACAATCATTAATAGATTTAATAAAAAGTCTTCATCGTAATTTAATTTCATTGCCTCTTTGTACAAATAATATCCACCAATAGCAATAGAAATAGCCATAAAAATTCCATACCAATGAACAGCAATTGGACCAATTTTAAAAGCATAAGGGCTAATTGTCGGAATGTACATCATACAACCTCCATACAATAGTTTTTAAACAGAAAACTCTGATAAGATTTTCATTATAATATCATTCTACAGCATTTCGATAATATGTCAAGAGGTGACTTTTATTTCCTTATAATGCTTTTATATGACTCTGAAATAAAAAAATCTATCCTCAACATAAAAAGTTTTGGCACCAAACCTAAATTACATAAAAATAAAGGCAGCAAGCTTCCTTCTACTCTGATTGGTATAAGAAATTGCTCGCGAGGAATATTTAAGAAATTTCAACCGTTTTTTTAAACTCCTCTTTTATCTTCTTTAGCAATTCCTCTTTTGTCATTATATCTACCGCAGTCATAGCCAGAGCTTTGGCTGCAAGTACGGCTGCCTCCTTTCCCCTCTCTGAACCTGCAGCTTTCAAAAATTCCAAGCTATGAGGTGCTATGTCCTCTTCAGCTATGGCAATGTGGGGATGGATAGAAGGCACAACCTGGCTTACATTTCCCATGTCCGTTGAGCCAACGCCCTCTTCCTTATCGCTTATATCATGATAACCCAGTTCCTTTAAATTAGCTTTAAATGTCTCAGCCATAGTTTTATTGGTTACTAGGTTGTCAAAGCCAAGCTCAAAATTTCTATATGAAAGCTTTGCTCCAGTTGCCACCTCAGCACCCTTGGCACAGGCTATTACTTTTTCCTTTACCTCCAGCATGTATTTTTTTCTTTTGCCCTCACGTAAAAGCGGGCGACAGCTCTTTCGGGAATAATATTGGGAGTGTATCCTCCTTCGGTAATTATCCCATGGATTCTCGCATCAGGTCTCAACTGCTGCCTTAAGGCATTGATACCGTTGAAAAGAAGGATGACCGCGTCCAGAGCATTTATGCCTAGGTGAGGTGCAGCGGCGGCATGCGCTGCTTTACCCGTATATGTAAACTCCAGAGGTTCTATGGCAAGTGAAGTAGTATATACAGTAGTTCTATTGCCAGGATGTACCATCATAGCTGCATCCACATCATTAAAAATACCTCTTTCTACTAGTATTACCTTGGCACCGTCAGTTTCTTCTGCAGGGGAACCTACTAACATCACTTCGCCGAAAAGCTCTTCATCTAATGCCCCTAAGGCTGCTGCAGCTCCAAAACTTGCAGCTGCAATTAAGTTATGACCACAAGCGTGACCTATTTCTGGAAGAGCATCATACTCAGCCAAAAGCGCCACCTTGGGACCAGGTTTTTTACCTTTTTTCTGTGCCAAAAAAGCAGTTGGCAGGCCTTCGACTTCATTTACTAAAAAACCATAACCGTTTATTTTTTCCTTTAATAGTTTTGAAGCTTTAAATTCTTGATTTCCAAGCTCAGGATTTTTGTATATCTCATCAGCAATTTCAAAAATCTCCCCCTTAATACTATCGATAAAAGAAATGACCTTCTTTTTCAATTGTTCCACACCTATAACTCCTTCCTAACCTATATGAATTTTACAAAAATGTTTATCAACATCACTAAGCAGTCTATAAGCATTTCTTCATTTAGAATAAGGGGATTTACGGTTCTGTTGATTTAACCATAATCCCAGCCAAGGATAACGAAAGTAATGATTACTATTGTGTATAACATGTTGTAATTTATGTTATCAATTTAAAACTGTAAAGTCAAGAACCTTTTTGTATCTCCCTCAAATAGGTATAGACATATTTACCACTTAGAGAATAATTACAAAAACATTGAAGAAGAAAACACATAAAAAGAATAGAGCTGCCTCCTTGGGCAACAGGGGCAAAATATTACCATTCCTGCATAAACATCAAAAAATAAAAATCCCGGCATCTATACAATGCCGGAAAATCTTCATATTATTGGTGGGGTTAACAGGGATCGAACCTGTGACCTCTACGATGTGAGCGTAGCGCTCTGACCAGCTGAGCTATAACCCCACTTTCTATATTTTTATTATATACATCTCTCTAAAATATGTCAATCACAAATTTTTTAATACAAAGAAGGACTTTAAACGTTTTAATAGAATTTATAATATAAAACCACTTACTTGCATAATAACATATACTATATAGTAAAAATCACCAAATAAGAATATCATTTTATAAAAAGAGGGATATCATGAATGACTTATTATCATTGAGATGCATAAACATTACTTTGAGCGAAATTCTTAGCGACGAATACCTTTCCCTCATGAAGTGGGAAATAGAAAAAATTTTACAAATTAACTTGATACAACATATTCTAAAATATGAAGATGATACTGAATGGTTTATTCTTCTAAATGGAATAGAAAAAAACTTTCGACTTTGGCTGACAATTTTCCAAGACTCTTATGAACCAGTTAATAGAATTATAATTAATGAACTTTCTGTGTCTTTTGAAAAAGAAATTGACAAAAAAGAACTAGAAAAACAAATTATAAAAACTGTTTCTGAGTTTCTACGCGATATTGGTGTCATTTCAGTATATTCTAATAATACATCTTTGCCTTGGGAAGAATTAGGATTTATGCTAGAAGAAAATAAATTATATTTTAGTTTAAAATAAAACCCCTCAAAAGAGGGATTTTATTTTGCTAATTCATATATAGCGTGAGCATAAATTTTTGCATTTAATATCAAATCTTCAATTTCTATATATTCATCCGCTTGATGTGCTAACTCTGGCTTGCCTGGAAAAACAGGCCCAAATGCTACTGTGTTAGGCATCTCTTTCGCATAAGTTCCTCCACCTATTGCTAAAAGCTCTGCTTTCTGTCCCGTCTGTTCTTCATAAACTTTGCTCAAAGTTTTTATCAAAGGATGGTCTGGTGGGAAATACAAAGGTGGTTGATGGAGCATGTCTTCTATTCTCATCCCATTAGTTTTGATTTTTTCTTCAAAAATATTCATCCAATCCTCATATTTATATTTTACAGGATATCGAATATTTAATCCTAATACTCCTTTGTTTTCATCTAATTGAATAGTACCAACGTTAAAAGTCAATTCTCCTGTTTCATCTTTTAAGTATATCCCAAAAGTTTTTCCATCTGTTTCCATTCCCACATTTGTAGCAAAGAAATGTATAAAATCTTTGACATCGCTATCCTCTAAATCTATTCTGTCAAGGAAGAGAAATAGCTGCATTATAGCATTTTTCCCTAAGTGTGGAAGGCTGCCATGAGCCGAAACCCCTACTGATTTGATTACAAGCATTTCGTCTTTTTCTTCAGCCTTCAAATTGTAACCAGTCTCTTTTATGAAGGCTTCTAACTTATCTTGAATTTCTTTCTTCTTATTTGCCTCTTTTACCTCTAATCCAGCTTCACAATAGCCTGGTACTACATTAGGCCTTTCTCCACCTTTGATGTATTTTATAACAATGTTGCTGGACTTTTTATTAAAGTCTTTTACCACATTAAACATTGTTATTCCTTTTTCTGCATATATAATTGGATATTGAGCATCAGGAGTAAAGCCCATTGTAGGAGCTTCATCGTGTTTTAAATAATAAGCAATCTCGTGAGAACCTGTCTCTTCATTTGTTCCAAATAAAATTCTCACTCTTTTAGAAAGCTTTAACCCAGCGTCTTTTATAGCCTTTAGCCCGTATAAAGCAGCAATTATAGGGCCCTTATCATCTACAGTACCTCTCCCATATATCTTTTCATCATGTATTTCAGCACCATAAGGTGGATAAGTCCACCCATCACCTTCTGGAACTACATCTAAATGTCCCAAAACTCCTATCATTTCTTCTCCTTCGCCGTATTCTGCATACCCTACATAGCCATCCACGTTTTTAGTCCTAAAGCCTAAACTTTGTGCAATCTCTAAAGCTTTGTCCAATGCCTTAGCAACACCTTCTCCATAAGGCATTCCTGGTTTCGGTTCATCTTGTACGCTTTTTATCTTGACTAACTCTTGAACAGATTTTATAATGTCATCTCTCATATTGTCTATGTAGGAATTTAAATCCATAAAAATCCCCCCAATAATTTGGTAATCACATCTCTATTATATACCTTTACTTAAATGTTTTCAATATTTTTCTATCTGCTTCCTATTTTCTTACCTATAACATTCCAAAAGGAAGGGGTTTCAAAGCCAATCCTCCACACACATATGCCATGTAAATTATACCTTTTAGCAACTTCTATCTTCTCAGCTAAAGTGGCAGAGTTTTCAAACCATACCTCTCTCGTTATTCCCGTGTTTTTGTCATAATAGACATAATAAGGCTCTTGGTATTGGTCGCTCCACTTTATTTGAATTCCTTGAATTTGTGCTTTTGTAAGTATTTCTTTTGTAGGGCGAGAGAAACCACCACTTTTACTTGCAGGCCAATCATATCCATAAGTAGCTACTCCTAAACATATTTGTTCAGGTTTAAAACCTTCATTTAGTGCATCTTTGACGTTGTACTCCACCCACTGCTCAGGAGAAACAGGTCCCGGCGGTGAAGAAGCATTATGCCTATCATAGGTCATCAAGGTGACATGGTCCACTAAAGGCGCTAATTCGTGATAGTCGTATATACCTGATATTTCTTTAGGTACCTGATAATGAGGTATAACGGAAATGTCAAGAATTTTACCTTCTTTTTTGATAAGCGGTCTTATTTTGCTTATAAAAGCCGTAAGATAATCTTTGTCCTGAACATAATTCTTAGTTCCATGAGGAATAAACTCAAAATCTATGTTGTAACCGTCAAAATCATGTTTTTTTAATAAAGCCATTAATTGAGAAATAGCCTTTTCTCGGATATTTGGATCCAAAAGAACTTCATCTTTGCTGTTAGCCACATTAACAAGAGGAACTACTTTTATCCCTTGTTTTTTCGCATAAGCCAGCGCTTGAGGGTTTGTAGAATCTTTTACTGTCCCGTCTCCTTCTACAGTAAGCCACAAGGGAGAAAGTGTATCAATATATCTTGAATACTTTACCAATGATTGATATGAATTATCTGGGCCAGCAGAATCAACATAAAATCCTACTACTTGAAGTTTTTTTACTCCTATCTTACTAAAAGGTTTGAAAAAGGGTTTTTGAGCTGTACTTTTACATCCGCTCAAAGATATTGATATGGTTAATAGCAAAATTATCAAGATTGATATCAATCTCAATTTTTTCCACATAAAAAGATATAACCTCCTCATTTTTATGATTCGGTTATATCTTTTGATAAAAAATAAATTTTATGTATAAAAATATTTTATTTTCAGTTTGGTGGAGATAAGGGGATTCGAACCCCTGACCTCATGCATGCGAGGCATGCGCTCTCCCTACTGAGCTATATCCCCATGTAACCCATATAAAAAAATGGTGGGGTTAACAGGGATCGAACCTGTGACCTCTACGATGTCAACGTAGCGCTCTGACCAGCTGAGCTATAACCCCACTTCTTGCTTTTTTATTATACAATTTTAATAAAAGGTTGTCAATATTTACGCTTTCTATATATAAGCTTTGAGCACCTTGCAATTGCCCTCTATTGTATAACTTGGAATAGAAGCAGGTATTAATACAGTTTCTCCTGCCTTTAATTCAACAGTACCTTCATAATAGTCAATTTTACAATTTCCTTCTACAGCTGTTAAAGTGTTAAATTCTCCTTCTGTATCTATTTTTACTTCTTCATTTATTTCAATTATACTTACCTGAAAATATGGAGATTTAACAACATGAGATATGCGTCCGCCTTGTATTCCTTTAAATTCAGGTATTATTTTATCTGTTTTTAAATTAAAATCTATAACATCTAATGCTTTTTCTATATGTAACTTCCTTTTCCTCCCGAATTCATCTACTCTATTGTAATCATATACTCTATAGGTGAGGTCTGAATTTTGTTGAATTTCACAAATAAGTATGCCTTCACCTATAGCATGCACCATCCCTGAAGGTATGTAAACCACATCTCCTGGCTTTACTTCTATTTCTTTTAAACATTCTTCTAATCTTTCTTCCTCCAATAGCCTTTTAAATTCTTCTTTTGTAGTTTCTTCCTTTAAACCACATACAAGTTTAGCCCCTGGTTTTGCATCTATTATATACCACATCTCTGTTTTTCCAGAATCGCCATTTTCGTATTTAAAAGCATATTCATCATCTGGATGAACTTGGACAGAAAGTTTGTCTTGTGCATCAATTATTTTGATAAGTAAAGGAAATCTCTCATAATTTACCCCTTTACCGTATATATCCTCAAAAAATTTGTAGGCTATATCACTTAGTTTTTGGCCATTAAATTCTCCACCTTCAATTACACTAACAGCTGTTCTATTGTCAGATATTGTCCACAATTCTCCAATTTTTTTACCCTCGGGAATATCAAATCCAAATTTATCTCTTAATGCAGTACCTCCCCATATTCTCTCCATAAAAATAGGCTTAAATTTTAAAGGTTTCATCAACTATCAGCTCCTTTTTCAATTATTTTAAAAGAGGATAAACAAGGTTATCCTCTTTTAAAAAATTATTCAGCTATTTCTAGTGCAATTTTCACCATGTCCATAAAAGTCTTTTGCCTTTCTTCAGCTGTCGTTGCTTCTCCGGTAACCAAGCTATCGCTCACTGTCAATATTGTAAGAGCATCTACATTGTACTTAGCAGCCAAAGTATATAGTCCTGCAGTTTCCATTTCTACTGCCAAAACACCAAACTTCGCCCATAGTTTCCAACTGTCTGGGTCATCATTATAAAAAGTATCCGTTGTAAGAATATTTCCTACTTTAGGTTGTATTCCTAACTCCATTGCTTTATCATAGGCTTTTTTCAATAATTTAAAACTTGCTGTAGGAGCATAATCCATGCCATTAAATCTAATCTTATTTATTGCAGAGTCTGTTGAAGAGCTCATGGCAATTACTATATCTCTGAGTTTGATATCTGGCTGCAAAGAACCACAAGTACCTATTCTTATAAGATTTTTCACGTTGTAACTGGTTATAAGCTCATTTACATAAATAGATAAAGAAGGTACTCCCATGCCTGTCCCTTGAACTGACACTCTTTTCCCTTTATAATATCCTGTAAAACCATACATTCCTCTAACTTCATTGTAACATTTTACATCTTCAAGAAAATTTTCTGCTATGTATTTAGCCCTTAAAGGATCTCCTGGCAATAACACTGTTTGAGCGATTTCGTTTTCTTTAGCCCCAATATGTATGCTCATCTGAATCTCTCCTTCTATAATAGTTTTGCCCATATATAATATTAGCAAAAAACAGCTTTTAAATCAAACAAAAATTTATGGACCAAACAATTTTTTAATTTTGTATAAATAAAAAATAAAAAATACCACAAAATCATGGTATTTTAAATGCATGTGAGCAAGTCTATAAGCCGAGTTCTGTCGAGGATGGCCATCTATCTAGGGGGTCAGTTGCCTGACACCTCTAGCGGCATAACCCGAGGGAAACGGCGGGCCACCTACTCCCTCCTATTCGCCTTGCTCCAGGTGGGGTTTGCAGAGCAGACCAGTCGCCTGGTCCCTGGTGAGCTCTTACCTCACCTTTCCACCCTTACCTGGCACTCAACAAGTTGAGTGCCAGGCGGTATATCTCTGTTGCACTTTCCTTGGAGTCGCCTCCACCGGGTGTTACCCGGCACCCTGCCCTGTGGAGCTCGGACTTTCCTCGTGCGAAATCGCACGCGGCCATCCGACTTACTCACATGCGTTATTTCATATATATTTTTCTAATATCAGTCGAGTATATATTATCATATATATCTGTTTTTGTCAACCTAATTATAGATACATAAAAGGATCTTTTTGACTTTCACTAATTAATACTTCTATTTCGTGTCCCTGTTTCTGAGTTTCATCGATTATATATTCTGCAATAAACCTGACTGCAATATTCTCCGTAGCAAAATGTCCAGCATCAATTAAAGCCAATCCGAGGTGTTGGGCTTCTACTGCATCGTGATAGCCAATATCTGCTGTTATTAAAACATCCGCTCCTTTAGAAACAGCTTTGTGAATAAGACTTGCACCGCTTCCACCACATACAGCCACTTTTCTGATCTTTTTATTTAGGTCTCCTACCACTCTTAAATTATTAATTTTAAGTTTTGCTTTTACTTGTAAAGCTAATTCTTGCAAAGTAGTTTCTGAAATAATTCCAATTCTTCCAAGCCCATATTCTTCTTTAACATTTTCCAAAGAATAAATATCATAAGCAACCTCTTCATAGGGATGAACATTCAGCATTGCAGTTACCACTTTTTCTAAATATCTCTGAGGTACTATAGTTTCTATCTTTACTTCTTCTGTTTTTTCTAGTTTCCCTGTTTCACCAATGAATGGGTTTGTTCCTTCTAAAGGTCTATAAGTTCCAATGCCTCGCGCCTGAAAAGTAGCATCACTATAATTCCCAACAAAACCAGCGCCTGCACTGCACATAGCATTTCTTACCACTTCTTCATATCCTTGTGGCACATAAACTGCAATTTTTTTATATCCTTCGGAATAAGTGACATCCAAAACTTCCCTATCGTATATTCCTAAGACATTACACAAAATATCATTCACCCCATTTGGAGCTATATCAAAAGAGGTATGGGCTGCATAAAGCGAGATATCATTTTTAATAAGTTGTATTAACAATGAGCCCACTGGATTATCAGCTCTGACATTTTTTATTGGCTTAAAAATTAACGGATGATGAGTTACAATCATATCTACTTTTTTGTCAACCGCTTCTTTAATTACTTCAGAAGTAGCATCCAAAGCTACTAAAACTTTTGAGATATCTTTAGAACCATCTCCTATTAATAATCCCACGTTATCCCACTCTTCAGCAAATTTACGCGGTGCAAGTTTATCCATTATGGAAGCTATTACTTGGCATTTCAAGCCCATTTATCAACACCTCGAATTTCTTTACTTTTTCCTCTAATTGCTTACGCTTTTCATTGGTTTCAGGAAGTTTATTTATGATTTTCTTCATTTTGTCGATTTTATACTGCAAAAATTCTTTTAACAGTGGATGTTTTTTTTGTATGAGTTTTTCCCCTACTTGATAATATATGTCATTTTTGACTTTTTGTCTACCATGTTCTGCTACTATTATTTCATAATATTTTTGATTTTCCTTCACTAATTCCTCATCACAAATTTTATATCCATTTTCTATTAAGTATTTCCTCAAATATGTTGAATCTCTCATAGGTTGAAGTATAAATTTCTTAATAGTTTTTGCAGTATCTTTTCCTTCCTCTAATATTTTTGTAATCAAAATTCCTCCCATACCTGCAATGACAACTACGTCTACTTCCCCTGGAGATAAAACATTAAGACCATTCCCTAACCTTGTGTCTATCAAAGATTGCAAATTTCGCTTCTGAACTTCTTTTACAGCTTTATTTAAGGAACCTTTATTTAAATCTGAAGCAACGACATAGGTAGCTATTTTGTTTTCAATAAGGTAAACAGGAATAAAACCATGGTCAGTACCTATGTCTGCAACTTTTGACCCATGAGGAATATATTCAGCAATTTTCCCTAATCGCTCTGTAAGTTTCATGTAATCCTCCTAAAAGTATAAAAAATAAAAAAGCATTTAAAGCTAAATGCTTTTTTCTCTAAATGGTGGGCCTTCAGGGATTTGAACCCCGGACCAATCGGTTATGAGCCGACCGCTCTGCCAGCTGAGCTAAAGGCCCAAAAAGTGGCTCCTCAGGTAGGATTCGAACCTACAACCTACCGGTTAACAGCCGGTTGCTCTACCCTTGAGCTACTGAGGAATACAATAATAATTATACAGATTTTTGCCCCATTGTCAAGAAGCTTATTTAATCAAGGAAATCTTTTAATTTTTTGCTTCTGCTGGGATGCCTCAATTTTCTTAATGCTTTTGCCTCAATTTGTCTTATGCGTTCTCTTGTAACATTAAATTCTTTTCCTACTTCCTCTAAAGTTCTTGCTCGGCCGTCATCAAGGCCAAACCTAAGTCTTAGTACTTTCTCTTCCCTTGGCGTTAGAGTATCAAGAACATCCATCAATTGTTCTTTTAGCATTGTAAAAGCAGCAGCTTCTGCTGGAGCTGGTGCATCTTCATCGGGTATAAAATCTCCTAAGTGGCTGTCTTCCTCTTCCCCAATAGGAGTTTCTAAAGATACAGGTTCTTGCGCTATTTTCATTATCTCTCTTACTTTTTCTTCTGGCATACCCATCTCTTTTGCCAACTCTTCAGGGGTAGGTTCGCGACCTAATTCCTGCAGCAATTGCCTTTGAACTCTTATCAATTTGTTGATAGTTTCTACCATGTGTACAGGGATTCTTATGGTTCTTGCTTGGTCTGCAATAGCTCTTGTTATAGCCTGTCTTATCCACCATGTGGCATAAGTACTGAATTTGTAGCCTTTTCTATAGTCAAATTTTTCAACTGCTTTGAGTAACCCTAAATTTCCCTCTTGTATCAAATCTAAGAAAAGCATTCCTCTTCCTACGTATCTTTTTGCTATGCTTACAACCAATCTTAAATTGGCTTCTATAAGTCTTTTTTTAGCTTCTTCGTCTCCTTGTTCGATTCTTTTTGCCAATTCAATCTCTTCTTCAGGAGTGAGAAGAGGAATCTTGCCTATCTCCTTCAAATACATTCTCACAGGGTCATCTATACTGATTCCTTCAGGAAGAGAAAGGTCTAAGTCTAAATCTTCTTCAGTTATTTCTTCCTGACGAGGTTCTTCCCCAACAATTTCAATTCCCATGTCTTCAAAAGCATCATATACCTTCTCAATTTGGTCAGGATTTAAATCAATATCTTCTAAAGAATCCATTATCTCATTGTAGGTGAGCATCCCAGTTTTTTTTCCTTTATTGATAAGTTCTGTAATGGCTTCTTTAGACAGTTCTTCGTTGTTCATAGGTTTCCCCTCCCTATGGGTTTCTTTCTTTTTAGCCATTTTTTATCTTTAGCATCTCCTTTTCACAATTTTGTAATTCTATTAAAAGTTGCCTTTCTTTATCTATATCCCCCAACATATGAGCTTCATTGATGGCTCTTTTAATCTTTTCTCTTTTAACTGCCAAACTGTTAATGAGAATCTTGTTTATAATATCATCAATAGCTTGTTCAGTAATATTTTCACTCTCGTAAAAAGCTTTAATAATATCGTTAAAATCAGATATGAGATTTTCGTCTTGTAATAAATAAACAATATCATTTATTTGAGTTTTTTTCCCATCCTCCAACCTTGACATTATTTCTTCAAAAATTGGCTTTAATTTAACATTCTCTAGCATATCGGCAGTAATTGTTTCTTTCACCCTTTTGTAAAGATTATTATCATACAGCAGCAATGCAATTAAGTACTTTTCTGGTGATATTTTACTACTGCTACTGTATATATTATGCCTTATCTTGCCAGCCATATACATATTTTTTTGATTTTTTTCAATTTTCCTATTGACAAAGCGAGCAACCTCTGTTCTCACTGCATTCTCAGATATTTGAGCAACTTTAGCCACTGAAGAAATATAGACTTCCCTTTTCACTTCATCAGAAAGTTTTGCAATATCTTTTGCAATTTTTTTAACATATATTATTCTATCTTGAGGGTTATCAAGGTCGAGATTTTTTCTATATACCTTTGCTTTAAACTCAATTAAACTATCGGCATTTTCTATTAATTGATTAAATGCTTCTACTCCTTCTTTTTTTATAAACTCATCAGGGTCTTTCCCATAAGGAATAGTCAGTACTTTTATATTTAAATTCAATTCATCAAGAATGTCAAGTCCTCTTAATGCGGCACTAATACCAGCTTCATCCGCATCATAAGCAATTACAACATTTCCTTTATACCTTTTTATGAGTCTTGCTTGGTCCCCTGTCAAAGCGGTTCCTAAAGATGCTACAGCACAATCTATTCCAGCTTGGTGTAAGGAAATAGCGTCCATGTATCCTTCTACAATAATAAATTTGTCTTGTTGAGTTTTTTTAGCAAAATTTATTGCAAATAGCGTTTTGCCTTTTTTAAAGACCTCTGTCTCCGGAGTGTTTAAGTATTTAGGCAAACTATCATCAATAGAGCGGCCTCCAAAACCTATAACATTACCCTTTACATCTATAATAGGAAACATTACTCTATTTCTAAACCTGTCGTAATAGCGGTTATTTTTTTGAGACAAAAGTCCCGCCTTTACCAGAAAACTTTCTGTATAGCCTTTTTCCTTTAAAAAATTTAAAAGTCCATTTCCTTGAGGTGGTGAATAACCTATTCCAAATTTTTTTATCGTTGCTTCTGTCAAACCTCTTTTTCTTATATAAGCTAAAGCCTGTCTACCTTCTTCAGAAAAAAGCTTATTATAAAAATACATAGCTGCTAATTTATTTATTTTATATATTTCGTCAATAAGCTTCTTTCTTCGGTACTCCTGATCACTTAGTTGGCTTTCTTCAAGAGTTATTCCCACTCTATCTGCTAAAAATTCAATTGCTTCTTTAAAAGTCAAATTTTCAATATCCATTATAAAAGTAACAACATTTCCACTGGCATTACAGCCAAAACAGTGATAAACCTGTTTTTCTTGACTGACCATAAAAGATGGGGTTTTTTCTCTATGAAAAGGACACAGACCTTTAAATTCTTTTCCCGCTTTTTTTAGTTCTACATACTCTGATATAACATCTACTATGTCATTTGCTTCTATGACCTTTTCAATCATTTCTCTTGAGTAAGCCATCAATATCACCTAATTATTCTATTCGACAAAAATTGTTAAATTCCTCTTTACCAAATTAATTTATTAGTAGCGACCAATATATATTCGACAAAAGATTTAAAAATCCTTCTTTGGTTTTATTAAATTTTTATTAAAATCAAAAAATATTTTGCTCAAACCAAGGACTGGGCAAAAAAATCTCTTTGTATTTTAAAAGAGCATATTTGTCTGTCATACCAGCAATATAATCAGCAACAGCTCTTTCTCTTCCATAAATCTCAGCAAGTTTTATAAATTCTTGAGGCATCTTGTCAATATTGTCATAAAAGTAATAAAACAATTGCTCTACTACTCTTTTGGCTTTTTCCTCATCTTTTTTAGCTTTTGACCCAATATAAACTTTTTTGAATAAAAAATCCCTCAAGCTATAAGTAGCCTCATAAATCTCTTTACTCATTGAAACTCTTGGCTTCCCTAAGCTATTATTTATAACATCTTTTACCATTGTATCTATTCTCTTACTATGCTTATCTCCCAAAATTCCTATTAAATCTTTTGGCAAATCCTCCGGCTTTAAAACTTTTCCCCTTATTGCATCATCTATATCATGATTAATGTATGCTATTTTATCAGAAATTTGTACTACTTGTCCCTCTAAAGTCTGAGGATTTCCTGCGGTAGAGTGGTTACATATGCCATCCTTAACTTCCCAAGTCAAATTAAGACCCTTTCCATCATTTTCTAAAACCTCAACCACTCTAATGCTTTGTTCATTATGTCTAAAGCCATCTTTTAAAAGTCTATTTAAAACTTCCTCACCAGAATGGCCAAAAGGAGTATGTCCTAAATCATGACCTAAAGCAATAGCTTCTGTCAAATCTTCGTTTAACCTCAAAGCTCTTGCAATTGTTCTTGCGATCTGAGCTACTTCTAAAGTATGAGTTAGCCTTGTTCTATAATGGTCACCTTCTGGAGAAATAAAGACTTGTGTTTTATGGCTCAATCTTCTAAAAGCTTTGCTATGAATAATCCTGTCTCTATCTCTTTGAAATTCTGTCCTTATATCGCATTTTTCCTCTTCTTTATCCCTGCCGCGAGTTTCACGGCTTTTTGTCGCATAAGGAGAAAGCAGCTGATATTCTAATTCCTCTGTAATTTCTCTAATTTTCATTTGACCACCTAGCCTTTTTTAATGGTGGTAAAAATAAAAACCCATAAAGGGTTTTTTCATTTCTAAATGCACTGTCTTTTTTATTTAGCCATCATTATAGTCAATACCATAGACAAAATTATAAACAACGCCGCCGCTATAGTTGTAAGCCTTTCTAATGTCCCCTCCATAGTTCGAGCTTTATTTTTCCCAAAAAATGTTTCTGCTCCTCCTGCAATTACACCAGAAATACCTGCACTTTTGCCCTTTTGTAAAAGTATAACTACTATCAAGAAAATGCTAACCAAAATTTGTATAACCATAAGTACAGTTTTTAGCATATTTACACCGCCTTATCTCTAATTTTTGCTCTGTCAAAAACACAATACCACATACTATATTATATCATAATGTATCTCTTAATCAAGAGGTTTAATTAAAAAGTGTGTGTCAAAAGTTAATAGTTGCCCGCCTCCGCTATCCTTGGATTCGGCCCCGCTTCCGTCTTTCGGTCTCGCTAAGTTTCCCGGCACTCAACTGAACGGGCTGGTCCTTTCTCTTATTCTCCTTTTTTAAAATTTTCGGTTGAGTGCCGGGCTGTCAAGTCGCTTCTCTTGTGCAAAATGTCAGCAATATTACCTAACTTATAATTTTACACGGACTATTAAAAAAGGGAACCCATTTGGATCCCCTTTTAATTACTTTTTTACATTGTAAAAAGCATTTTTGCCAAGATATTGAGCTGTGCTTCCTAAAGCTTCTTCAATTCTTAAAAGCTGATTGTATTTTACGACTCTGTCAGTTCTTGCAGGTGCTCCAGTTTTAATTTGCCCTGCATTTACTCCAACTACAAGGTCTGCAATTGTTGAATCTTCTGTCTCTCCTGAGCGGTGAGACACAACAGCTGTATATCCTGCTCTTTTTGCCATTTCAATAGCATCAAGAGTTTCTGTTAAAGTTCCTATTTGATTGAGTTTTATAAGGATTGAATTTGCTACTCCCATGCTTATACCTTTTGAAAGTCTTTGAGTATTCGTTACAAATAAGTCGTCTCCTACAAGCTGTATCTTCTTGCCTAATCTTTCAGTCAATAGTTTCCATCCGTTCCAGTCTTCTTCTGCAAGACCGTCTTCAATAGAGACAATAGGATATTTGTTAACAAGTTGTTCCCAAAAATCTACCATTTCTTCGGGGGTTCTTACAATTCCTTCTCCTTCAAAATGATATTTCCCATCCTCTTTATAAAGCTCTGTTGAAGCAGGATCTAATGCTAATACTATATCTTCTCCTGGCACATATCCCGCTTTTTCTATAGCTTCCAATATGACTTGTATAGCTTCTTCATTTGAGGTAAGGTTGGGAGCAAAACCTCCTTCATCACCAACTGTTGTACTTAACCCTTTAGAATGTAACACGTTTTTCAAATTGTGATAAACTTCTGAACACATTCTTAATGCTTCACGGAAGTTTGGAGCACCAACAGGCATTATCATAAACTCTTGTATATCTACATTGTTATCAGCGTGTTTTCCACCGTTTAATATGTTCATCATTGGCACAGGAAGAGTTTTTGCATTTACTCCACCAATGTATTGATACAAAGGTAAACCACATTCCTCAGCTGCTGCCTTTGCCACTGCCAAAGATACCCCTAAGATAGCATTTGCTCCTAATTTGCTCTTATTGGGAGTTCCATCTAGTTCAATCATCGCTTTGTCAATTGCTACTTGGTCTTGTGCTTCCATGCCAATTAGCTCAGGAGCAATAATGTCATTGACATTTTGAACAGCTTTTAGCACTCCTTTTCCCAAATATCTTGATTTATCTCCATCTCGTAACTCAACTGCTTCAAAAGCTCCTGTAGAAGCCCCTGAAGGCACAGCAGCTCTTCCTACGGCACCGCTATCTAACTCTACCTCTACTTCAACTGTGGGATTTCCACGGGAGTCAAGTATTTCTCTTGCAAAAATATCAATTATTGATGACATGACAATTTCTCCTTTCTTTTTAAATTTTATTTTAAATTTTATCTTCTTCCAATGATTAAAGATTTACCCGTCATCTCTTTAGGAACTGGTAGTTTCATTATGTCCAAAATTGTAGGAGCAATGTCAGCCAGTATCCCATCTTTTCTTAAATCAATATCTCCCTCACCTATAACAATAAATGGAACTGGGTTTGTAGTATGAGCTGTCTGTGGCTCTTTTGTCGCAGGGTCAATCATCTCTTCCGCATTGCCATGGTCAGCTGTTATAATTATTGTCCCTCCTACACTTTGAACAGCATTTACTATTCTTCCAAGGCACTCATCTATTGCTTCAATCGCTTTTATTGCAGCATTTAAAACTCCTGTATGCCCTACCATATCAGGATTTGCAAAGTTTAAAAGAATAAAGCCATATTGATCTGACATAATCTTAGGTATTACAGTATCTGTAACCTCATAAGCGCTCATTTCTGGCTTTAGGTCGTAAGTAGCTACTTTAGGCGAAGGAACTAAAATTCTTTCTTCCCCTTCATTTGGCTCTTCTACGCCACCGTTGAAGAAGAAAGTCACATGGGCGTATTTTTCTGTTTCTGCAATTCTAAGCTGTTTAATCCCTTTTTTACTTAAGTATTCACCAAGAGTATTCTCCAGTCTTTCTGGCTTATACGCCACATGTATGTTTTCAAAGGTTTCATCATATTGCGTCATAGACACAAAGAATACAGGCAAATACCCTTTTTCTCTTTCAAAATGGTTAAATACCTCGTCAATAAAAGCTCTGGTAAGTTGCCTTGCTCTGTCAGGTCTAAAATTGAAGAATACTATAGAATCCCCCGCTTCTACCGTAGCAACTGGCTTTCCATTTTCTAAAATTACCGTTGGTTCTACAAACTCGTCAGTTTGGTCTTTTGAATAAGCTATATCTATTGCTTCCATTGGTGAATTAACATAAACACCTTTTCCCAACACTATTGCATCATAAGCCTTTTTAGTTCTATCCCATCTTTTGTCTCTATCCATTGCATAATATCTTCCAGAAATCGTTGCAATTTTTCCTATGCCAATCCTGTTTGACTCTTCTTCAAACTGCTTTATATATTCCTTTGCACAAGCGGGTGGAACATCTCTTCCATCTAAGAAAGCATGAATATATATTTCTTTTAACCCATGTTCTTTTGCCAATTTCATTAAAGCAAATAAATGAGTTATGTGGCTGTGAACCCCTCCATCTGACAAAAGGCCAAAAAGATGTAGTTTTGAGTTGTTTTTCTTTACATTTTCTATCGCATCTAAAAATTCTTTTTTCTTAAAAAAGGTACCTTCTTTTATATCTTTACTAATTCTCGTAAGTTCTTGATATACTATTCTTCCCGCTCCAATATTTAAGTGCCCTACTTCTGAGTTTCCCATTTGTCCCTCAGGAAGTCCTACTGCAAGGCCACTGGCGGAAAGAATCGTATGGGGATAGTTTTTAAAGTAAAAATCTAAATTTGGAGTATTAGCTTGATATACTGCATTTCCTTCTTTTTTGTCTGATAGTCCAAACCCATCCAGTATAACTAGCATGGTTAATTTTTCAGGCATATAATCCTCTCCTTAATAATTGACAATCTTTGCAAAATCTGATGCTACAAGACTTGCTCCCCCTACTAAAGCCCCGTCTATATCGCTCTCTGCCATGAGTTCAGAAATGTTCTCGGGCTTTACACTCCCCCCATACTGTATCCTAACTAAACTTGCTTTTCCTTTTCCATAAAGGGAAGCTATAGTATTCCTTATAGCTTTTATCACTTCATTGGCATCTTTAGCTGTAGCAGTTTTGCCAGTACCTATAGCCCAAATTGGCTCATAAGCTATTACTACATTTACAATATCATCGTGGGAAACACCTTTTAAAGCCTCTTTAGTTTGATTTAAAACTACTTCAAAAGTTTTTCCTTCTTCTCTTTGAGAAAGAGATTCTCCTACACACACAATAGGACTTAAGCCGTGAGATAGAGCGGATAAAACTTTTTTATTCACCATTTCATCAGTCTCACCAAAATACTGCCTTCTTTCAGAGTGGCCTATTACAACATATTTCACCCCAATCTCTTTAAGCATTAAAGGTGAAATTTCCCCCGTATATGCGCCCTTTTCTTCCCAAAACATATCTTGTGCTCCGAGAAGAATATTAGTACCTTGAATTACTTTATTTACCTCTGTCAAGTCCACAAAAGGAGGTATTACTACAACTTCTGCTTTTGCATCTTTCACTTGAGGTATCAATTCCTCAACTAACTTCACCGCTTCAGAAGGGGTCATGTGCATTTTCCAGTTACCTGCAATTATTGGTCTTCTCAAAACAAACACCCCTTTACTTATCATTTAAAACATCAATTCCTGGCAATACTTTGCCTTCCAAAAACTCTAGAGAAGCTCCTCCTCCAGTAGAAATATGAGTGACTTTATCCGCATATCCTAATTGCTCTATAGCAGCTGCAGAATCACCACCGCCTACTATAGTAGTACCTTTGCATTCACTCAAAGCTTTCGCAATAGCCTCTGTACCTTTTGCAAACTCAGGAATTTCAAAAACTCCCATAGGCCCATTCCACACTACTGTCATGGCGTGTTTTATCACTTTTGAGTATTCTTCAATAGTCTTAGGTCCAATGTCTACTCCTATTTGGTCTTGAGGCATTTTGTCTATATCGACTACTTCATAAGGTACGCCTGATTTCAATTCTTTAGCAATAACTGTATCAACAGGAAGCATCAAATTAACACCTTTTTGCTTAGCCTTCTCCATTAATTCTTTAGCTAACTCTATTTTATCCTCTTCTAAAAGCGACTTACCAATTTCATATCCTTTTGCCTTTATAAAGGTGTAAGCCATACCACCGCCAATTAAAAGGCTATCTACTTTTTCTAATAGGTTTGTTATAACCCCTATTTTGTCAGAAACTTTAGCTCCTCCTAATATAGCGACAAATGGTCTCTTTGGATTTTCTAAAGCTTCTCCCATAATAGTAAGTTCTTTTTCAATTAAAAAGCCTGATACTGCCGGCAAATAAGCTGCAACGCCTGCTGTAGAAGCATGGGCCCTGTGAGCTGTGCCAAAAGCATCATTTACATATATATCTGCTAAAGAAGCTAACTCTTTTGCAAATTGAGTGTCATTTTTCTCTTCTTCTGCGTGGAATCTCACATTTTCTAAAAGCAATACTTCTCCTTCTTTTAATGCAGCTGCTTTTGCTTTAGCATCATCTCCAATTACATCCTCTGCCATAATGACTTGTTTGCCTAAAAGCTCTGACAACCTTTTTGCAACAGGTTTTAAAGAATATTCTGGATTTACTTTGCCCTTTGGTCTTCCTAAATGGGATACCAGTATTACTTTAGCATTGTGATTTATTAAATACTCAATAGTAGGAAGTGCTGCTTTTATACGAGTGTCATCTGTTATATTTTTGTTTTCATCCATAGGCACATTAAAATCTACTCTCACTAAAACTCTTTTTCCTGCCACATCTATATCACGCACTGTCTTTTTCATCACAAAAACCTCCTTATATTAGGATTTAAAGGTCCGGTCCACAAAGGACACGGACCCTTTATTACTTAGAGTCTGTCAGCAATATATTTTGCAAGGTCAACAACTCTGTTGGAATAACCCCATTCATTGTCATACCAAGAAACAACTTTCACTAATGTTCCTTCAATTACCATTGTAAGAGGTGCATCAACTATAGAAGATCTGTCGTCTCCTTTATAGTCCATTGAAACTAATGGCTCTTCAGAATAACCTAAAATGCCTTTCATATATGTTTCAGAAGCTTCTTTTAATGCTGCATTAACCTCTTCAACTGTAACAGGTACTTCAACTTCTGCAACAAGATCAACAACAGATACGTCTGGAGTTGGAACCCTCATCGCAAAACCATTCATTTTTCCTTTTAATTCAGGAATTACTAAGTGAATAGCCTTTGCTGCACCTGTTGTAGTAGGTATTATTGACATAGCCGCAGACCTTGCTCTTCTCAAATCGCTGTGAGGTAAGTCAAGTATTCTTTGGTCATTTGTGTAAGAGTGAACTGTTGTCATCATACCTTTTTTAATGCGGAATTTGTCGTTAATAACCTTAGCTATTGGTGCTAAGCAGTTGGTTGTACAAGAAGCATTTGAAATTACATGATGGTTAGCTGGGTCATACATGTTTTCATTAACACCCATAACAATTGTTATGTCCTCATTCTTAGCAGGTGCAGAAATTATAACTTTTTTAGCTCCAGCATGGATGTGCTTTATAGCATCATCTTTGTTTGTAAATCTTCCTGTGGATTCAATTACAATGTCTACTCCTAATTCTCCCCATGGAAGCTTTGCAGGGTCAGTTTCTTTGAAAATTTTAATTTCCTTGCCATTTACAATTAACGCATCATCCGTATAAGATACTTCTCCTTCAAATTTACCAAAAGTAGAATCGTATTTTAATAGATGAGCCAATGTTTTTGCATCTGTTAAATCGTTGATAGCTACAAATTCAAGGTCAACATTTTTCTTAAATGCAGCTCTGAATACATTTCTTCCAATTCTTCCAAAACCATTGATAGCAACTTTAACACCCATTATGTATTCCTCCTTGATTTTTATTTTATAAACACCTGAAAAGGTGTTTTAAACAATTTTTAAAATCTCAAAAGCAGCTCCTTCATCAGTGACAAGCACTTGTACATTGCCACTTCTGCAAGTAGAAACAATAGCTTCTGCTTTACCTTTTCCGCCAGATACTGCTATTAAATTTTTAACAAACTTTAGGTCTTCTAAAGTCAGAAAAATACTTGGTGTAGCATAGACTACTTTCCCTTCTTTATCAAAGTAATAGCCTAAAGCTTCAGCTGTAGCATTGTTCCCTTCTAAAAAATCTCTAATATCTTGTGGTAAATTCCTTCTCTCTGCCATTATATCTGCGCGACCTATTCCAAATATCAAAATATCTGCTTTTTTCAAGGTTTCTACCACATCTTTTATATCCGGCTCTTTGATGAGACTCTTTACCGCCTCTTTGCCTAAATTGTCCGGCACGTGCAACATCTTGTATGTACCGCCAAGTTTTTTAGCTAAAATTGAAGCGATTGTATTTGCCTGCTTTTCTACTTCCCGGCCTAATCCACCACGGGCTGGCACAACTACTATGTTTGATTGGGAATAAAGTTGAGGCATACCATTTGCAACTTCTAAGACAGTTGAGCCACCCGTTAAGGCAATTATACTGTCGTATTTTATTATTGTTTTTAGGTAATTAGCTGCAGATTTGCCTAACTCTTTTTTTATCATGGAGTCTTCTTCAACATCACCTGGTACTACTATAACTTTTTCTACCTGTAGCTTGTCTTCTAAAAGATTTTCAATGTTATTTAATCCTTTAAGCTCATGAATAAAATCTTTGAGGTTTTCAATAAGTTCTTCTCCTTCTTTAGTAATTGTCATTCCCATCGGATTTATATCCACCAAACCTTGAGCCTTCAAAAAGGATACCTCACTTCTAATTATTCGTTCCCCCATATTCAACTGGTGTGAAAGTGCCCTTCGCCCTATGGGTTGATTAAAATATATGTTTCGCATTATAGTATATCTCTTTTGAAGTAAATCTATTAACTCTGGTACTATCTTTTGTTGTAAAGCTATAATATCTTTCATGCCATTTCCCTCTTCAGGACGGTTAAAGTCCCGTTATTCTATAAATGTCCCACATTTCATAAAAAGTATTTACATTAACTATTTTATACTATTAATAAAGCTTTTTCAATAGCCTAAATGGGCATTTACATGCCCATTTAATATCTTCTTCTTTTGATAGTAGAAGGAATGTTGCATTCCTCTCTATATTTTGCCACTGTTCTTCTTGAAATATTAATATTTTTTTCTTTTAAAATATCCGCTATTTTCTGGTCACTTAAAGGATTTGTTGGATCTTCTTCTTCGATCAATTTTTTTATGAGATTTTTAATAGTTTCAGCAGAAAATTCATTCCCATTTTTATTAGAAATTCCAGATTGAAAGAAAAATTTTAGTTCAAAAAGCCCTCTTGGAGTCGCAACATATTTCCCATTTATAGCTCTGCTGACAGTAGATTCATGGATACCTACAATATCAGCAATTTGTTTTTGTGTCATAGGCTTTAAGTAATTGATACCTTTGTCAAGAAAATCCCTTTGTAACTCCACTATTGCTTTAACTACTTTATACAAAGTTTCTTTTCTACTTTCTAAACTCTTTATAAGCCACATGGCTGATTGCAGTTTTGAATTTATATATTTTTTAGCTTCTTCATCATGGCTATTTAAAATAGAATGATAGTAATTATTAATCTTGAGCTTAGGAGTGACTGAATCGTTTACTATAACAAAATACTCTCCCTCTCTTTTTATTACCTCCACATCTGGTACAATATATCTAACATCTGCTGTAGAAGAAAAGCTGCTTCCCGGTTTAGGATTGAGTTTTTTTATAAAATCTACAGCTTGTTGCACTTCTTTTAGGGAAATATTATACAACTTTGCTAAGTATGAATACTTCCCCTCAGCAATTTCCTCAAGATGATAGTCTACCAATTCTTTTACAATGCCTTTGTAACTATCTTGGGCTAAAAGCTGAAGTTTTAAACATTCTTGCAAATTACGTGCTGCAATTCCTGGGGGGTCAAAAGATTGAACTATAGATAATCCTTCTAATACCTCTTCTTCAGTACATTCCAGAATTTCCGCAATATCTTTTATATCCTCTCTCAAATAACCACTCGGACTTAGACTAAATATTATATATTCACATATTTTCTGGATTTTAGGAGAAACAGGGGTTATGTGAAGTTGGAACAAAAGGTGGTCAGTCAAAGAAGGCTTTGTGGACACAAAGTTTTCATAATTGACTTCTTCTATTTCTTCATCATCGGAATCATCATAATACATTCTCTCTTCTGTTTCTCGTATATATTTAGCCAACTCAGTAAAATCATTAGATTCATATATATCTTCTTCGATAACTTCTTCTTTTTCAAGAAGAGGATTAGTCTCTAATTCCTGTTCTATAAGAGCATTAAGTTCTAAGGAATTTAATTGTAAAATCTCAATAGCCTGTTTTAGTTCAGGAGTCATTATAAGTTTTTGAGTTTGTTGAAGTTTTAAATCGAATTCCATCCTCATATTCATGCACCCTCAATCGCTATTAATAAATTAACTCATTAAAATAGTAAAACTATTTTTTAATTATTATATCACATTTAAACGTTTTATTGAATAAAAAAAAGAGCAACTAATAAATCCGGAAATCCCGATACTCCCCTTTGTAATCCGACCATCTTTCTTCTACATTATCTACTTTTGCCCATCTCAAACCTGTTTTAATAAAATTTATCAATTCTTTAATACTTTCCTCTTCCCCTTCTGCAACAACTTCTACACTGCCATCATAAAGATTTTCCGCATAACCTGCAATTCCCAAAGAAACTGCCTTTTGATACACAGAATACCTCAGCCCCACCCCTTGCACATGTCCGGTTATGCGCAAGTATACAGTTTTTTTCATAAAAATACTCCTTTCTTTTTATTGTTTTAATATAAATTTATCAATAACGTACTTTACACCATCTTCCATATTAGACTTTGTTATAAAATCTGCTACCTTTTTCACTTCTTCAATCGCATTTTCCATTGCTACTCCTAACCCTGCGAACTTGATCATTTCAATATCATTTTCACTATCTCCTATTGCTATCATTTCTTCTTTTTTTATACTTAAATATTCTCCCAAAATTTCAAGAGCCCTTCCTTTGCTAACTCCTTTGTTGACAATTTCAATATTGTCCATGTAGGAACTGGTGATTTGGATTGAATCATTTTTTGACAATTCTTCTCTTATGCTTTTTAATACCTCAATATCATCATTAAAAACTATGATTTTTAAAACACTGTCTTTTAGTTTATCTATGTCTTCTAATGGCTCTTTTATCTCTTTAACATTTACTTTTAATTCTGTTTTAAAAAGCTCATTCCACTCAGCGTATCTTTGAAATTTATTTGTAATCTCTGGCGAAAAAACTGTCGTTTCACTTATAAGCTGAAAATATGTATTATACTTTTGACAAACCTTTATAATTTCTACCATGCTGTCATAGTTTAAAATACTTTCGTAAATAGTATTATTGTTAGGGTCCCTTATCAAAGCACCATTACTTGCAATTATGTAAGTTCTAAAACCAATCATATCTGCGTAGGCATAGGCGGAAGCAAAAACCCTTCCTGTAGATATTACTACATATACTCCTTTTTCCCGAGCTTTATGTAATGCTTCTATATTCTCTTTAGATATAGTTTTATCATGTCTTAGAAGAGTATCATCCATATCGACGGCAATTAGTTTGTATTGCATCCTTTTCAACTCCTTATTTTATTGTGTTTAATAGACTTGTGCAAAATTCAAAAGCCTTCATTTAAGCCATTCTACAGACATACTTTTTTCCTATCACTCTTGAATTTTTTATCTTTTATGTAGGATTTCCCCTCCCATTTGTCGAATTATTATATATACCGCATGAAAATATTTTTTAAGGAGGGGGAAATCCTACATGTACCAGCTTCAATTACTTTTAAATATACCTGAACTCTTTACTTCTCTGTCTAAAATTGATTTCTATTCTTCTATGTTTAAAAATCTAGACTTGTCTTCAATACCTGAATTCCCTTCCTCTAGTCCTGGCCGTAAGGGTTATTCTCATCATGCAATGTTTAGAGCTTTTATTGTTATGAAAGCTGAAAGATTCGGTACAATTTCTGACCTTTTAGATTATCTCCGCAATAATCTTATCATTGCTCATCTTTGTGGCTTTAACATCCTTAAACCTCTTCCTTCTTATTGGACTTTCCGCCGTTTTATTAATGAGTTCTCTCATGATTATTTGACCTCTATCTTTCAAAATCAAGTCAATATCCTCAAAAATATGGGCATTATCTCTGGTGAGTTTATTTCCATGGACTCTACCCCTATTAAAGCTAACACTAAGTTAAATAACCCTAAGTCTTTTTCTAAAAATAAATTCTCTAAAGATAATCAGCCTAAGTCTGATAAGGATTGTAAATTAGGCGTTTATTCTGCTTCTAATGATTCTTCTAATAAACGTTATAAGTTTTATTGGGGCTATAAAAATCATATTATTGTTGATGCTATCTCTGGATTACCTATCGCTGAAACTACTACTCCCGCTGATGTCCCTGATTTTGAAGTTGCTTTGTCTTTACTTGAAAAGACTAATAAATGGTTTAACCTTAAGTATGTTAATTTTATTGCCGATAAGGGGTATGATGTTAAGAGAGTTTATAATTTTGTTAGAGATACTCTCCATGGTCATTGTTTTATTCCTCTTAACAAGCGTAATTCTAAAAGTCCCCCACTGACTGATGATGGTTATATGGTTTGTGAAGCAGGTATTAAAATGCTCAAAGACGGCAAGCAGTATTTTGATGGTTTTATTAAGCAAAAATTTGTTTGCAAGTTCTGTAATTCTAAAGATGACTCTGCCTGCCCTATAAAGCATCCTAAATATTTTAATGGCAAAAAGCATAGAGGCTGTACTAAGTATGCTATTATATCTTCTGATTATAGGTCTTCTATTAATAGAGACTCCCTATATTTTAAGGCTGTCTATAGACTAAGAGTAGAATCAGAAAGATATAATTCTCGATTTAAAGCTCTAGATTTTGAAAAAGCTTATGTTAGAAATATTAATTCTGTCAGCAACCTTAATACTTTTGGCCATATTACTTTGCTTACTGTCGCTATTGTAGCTATTAAACTGGGTAAATTTGATGAGTTTAAGTCTCTTGTTGCTTTAATGCAATCGGCTTAACTTTTGCTGAATTTAGCTCATGCCATTTTTTAACATTTGACTTCTACAGGATATTTATGCCCTTCTTTAGCTCCTCTTTTTGTCTTTTCTTTTCCCTTACCACTTCCTTTATGTTTGATTGTCAGTGTTGATTACTATATATTGTATGTCATACATATTTTGGTTTTTGTTCGTGATTATTTTAATTAATTTTGCACATCCCTATATTGTGTTTAATTATATTATACATTATATCACTGTAAATTGCCATATCGTCGATTTGTTCAAAAATAATTGACATTATTAATGAAGAGAGATATAATTAAGACACAAAATATTAAAAGAAAAATATTATCTTTTATGAAATGGAGTGATATAATGGAAGAAGCCGCTGCCCTCTTAAAACAAAAAGGGCTTAAAGTAACACCTCAAAGATTAGCAATACTTAATCTGCTTAGAAATACAAAAGAACATCCTACAGCAGAAACTATATACAAAAAGCTTGCCTCTGATTTTCCTACAATGAGTTTAGCTACTGTATACAAAACTTTAGAAGTCTTAAAAAATATAGGGCTCATTCAAGAATTAAACGTAGGAGAAGGCAGTTTCCGATATGATGCTAATACAAACTCACATCCTCATTTGGTATGCCTGGGCTGTGGCAAAGTAGAAGATTTAGATGAATCTGTTCTTCAAAATCTCATAGAAGAAGTGAAAAAGCACACAGATTACAAACTGGTAGAACAAAAATTATATTTTTATGGTTATTGCCCTGCTTGTCAAAAGAAGCTTAGCAATTAAAAAAATTCCCACTTTTTAAATAGAAAGTGGGAATTTTTTTAAGAAATTAAGGGTTGGTAGGCTGGAGCGCACTATCCTGAGGTGGGCTTTCTTGTTCTGGAGTCAAATCACTACTTCCATCCTTTTTTTCCTCGTCTATAGGTTTAGATTTTTCTACTTTTTTAGTTCCTCTTTTAATTACTCCATCTACTGGCTTATACACATCTGTATATAAAAATTCTCTTTTAACTAATTTGTTATTTTCATAAATCAAACGATATGTATTGACTTTATAGCCAGTATGGGGCTGTATATCCACAACCTCTTCTCCTTGAGGCAAGGTCGGGTCATCTATATATTTTATTTTAGGCTCATATTTTTCAACAATCTCTGACTGAATATCTATCCATCTTGAAGGATTTTTCACATAACCATATATGTTCATTACTAATTTGTTGCCTTCTATGTAGGACTCAATATATATGGGATATTGAGTAGAATTTTTAAATTTTAAATCTAAAACATCTCCCGAAATAGTAGCATCTTGTCCTGGTGGTACATAAGCTACCGGAAAACTGTGATGGTATCTTTCAGTAATTGTTATATCCGCCCGTAAAATTGCATTATACAAGGTTGTAGCAATTTGGCACACACCTCCACCGAGATCTGGTACAAGCTTGTTTCCTACTATCACTGGTGCCTCTTTATAACCATTTTCTATAATTCTTGGACCTAAAGTTTTGTTTAAAGAAAAAGTCTCTCCTGGCAAAAGCAATGTTCCATTTACGGCTCTTGCCGCCACTGCTAAATTCCCCGAACGGTTTACATCTTGAAGATTAAATACTGTAGAAAAAGTGGAAATTCGTCCATTTATCATTTCTAACATTGATTTTGAAATTTTTGCTTCAACTTTCTCCGCTACAATCTCTACTTCTGTCTTTTCTGTCTTTCCTTTTACTAATTCATCTATAAGCTGTTTTAGATTTTTTAAAGTTTTCTTTTTATCAACTTTTACACCCTCTACATCTGGTGTAATTTGTTTTACTCCTCCTGTAATTTTTATTTTCGCATTAACTGGCTCTTTATCAATCTCTTGAGAAATTTTATCAACAAACTCTTTTAATTTATTTTCATCGTACTTGGGATAAAAGCTAAAATACTTTCCCTCTTTTTCTGTCACATAAATTTCTCTCACTCTTTCAATAGGATTTCCTTCTCTACCTATTTTGTAAGCTTCATCTACCATTTCTTGATAGCTATAAGATAAATTGATATCTTCTGATGTGATAACAAAATCTTTGTCTTGATACTTAGCTGTAATGGAAAAAGAAGGAAGTTTTATCTTATTTTTAAGAAAATTTACCGCTTCCTCTTTTGTCATCCCTCCTATGCTTATGCCATTTACAAAAATCCCCTTTGCAATAACTTTAGAATTAAGCATTAAATAAAAATACGCAAAAGAAGATGATAAGAAAACCAAAAGCAATAAAATAATTGCAATATAAAAATAATTATTTTTTTTAGTACCACCCTTTGCTTGCATTTGCTTCTCTCCTATTCCTTTCTTCCATTTACAATAGTATAATATTACAATTAGCTTTATAATACAATTAATAATTTCTTAAAAAGGTTACGAAAATATTAATTTTTCCTTCCTTTAAAATACAAACACAGATGATTTACAGGGCACTCATCACATTTAGGTTTTCGCGCTGTGCACAAATTTCTTCCGTGATGAATTAAAAGGTGGTGAGATAAAGACCATAAGTTTTCTGGTATTAATTCCATAAGCTGCTTCTCTGTTGTAAAAACATCTTTACTGTCCGCCAGACCTATGCGATTGGACACTCTAAAAACGTGAGTATCCACTGCTATAGCCTGTTTGGAAAAAGCATTGCTTAAAACTACATTGGCAGTCTTTCTCCCCACACCCGGTAATGTCATCAATTCCTCTAAAGTTTCAGGCACTTTGCTATCGTATTTCTCCTTTAAAATTTTACATGTCTCTAATATACTTTTTGATTTATTCCTATACAAACCACATTCCCTTATTTCCTCTTGAAGCTCTTCAGGAGTAAGCTTTAAAAAATCCTCCGGCGTTTTATACTTTTTAAAAAGCCTGTCAGTAATTATATTCACTCTTTTGTCTGTACACTGCGCTGACAAAATTGTGGCAATTAAAAGCTCAAACGGATTAGTAAATTTAAGCCCTGACTTAGCATTAGGATAAGTATTTTTTAGTATTTCTATGACTTTTAAGGCTTCTTCCTTTGTTATTTGCAATTTCCTCACCCTTTTAACCTATTTATCGCTTTTGCCATCATTTCTTTAGCAAATTCATCTTTTTCTTCAATTAACGCTTCCTTTATTTCAACCACGACTTCTTTATCTTTGTCGCACAAATGAGAAAGAGCCCATGCACTATATCCTCTCAAAAGAGGACTTTGTGACTTTAACAAGTTTTTTATAGGCTCTATACAACTTTTTTCCTTTGTATTGACACAAGCAATTATAGCATTTCTTATTATAATACTTTTTCCCCTCCAAGAGGAAGAAGTTGGTCCAAAAATTTCTGCAAATTCCTTTTTTGACATATTTAAAATTTCTATTAAGTCATGTCTTGGCAGTAACTTATCCGGTACAAATTCTGGCCTTACTACCTTTTTTGCTCTTTTATTAAAAGGACACACTTGCTGGCAAGTATCACAGCCATATATTCTTCTGCCCATTTTTTTAGCTATTTTTTCTTCTATTTTGCCTTTTTTGACTGTAATATAAGACAAACATTTATTGGCATCTATTATATAAGGCTCAATTATAGCCTTAGTAGGACAAGCTTTTATACATAAATCACAACCCCCACATTTAGTTTTTTGCGGTACATCTGGTTCAAAATATTTGTTGATGAGTATTTCCCCTAAAAAAATATAAGAACCGTATTCATCATTAATTATAAGCCCATTTTTCCCAAACCACCCTATCCCTGCATGATAAGCAATTTCTCTTTCTAAAAGCGGGTTATTGTCCACTAAACATACTGTTTTTACTTCTTGGCATTTTGATTTTATAAATTCAGAAAGTTTTTCCATCTTCTCTTTTAAAACTTTATGATAATCTACTCCCCAGCTGCTTCTTGAAATTATACCATAGCTTCTACTATAATATTTAATCTCATGTTCCACATTATATGATAAAGCTATGGCTATAATAGATTTCACTTCAGGCAAAATAAATTCAGGAGAGATTCTTTTTTGAATATCTCTCTCCTCAATAGAACAACTATAGCCTAAATTTTCTCTTTCTTTTAGAAAATTGTTATATTCTTTCAAACAATCAGGACTTGCAAAACCTACTAAGTCAATGCCAATTTGTTGTGCAAATTTTTTTATCTCTTCCTTAGTTACACAATCCACTATTTATCCCCTTTATCTTCTTTTTTATTAGACAATAATCCATAATAATATTTAAGCTTTCTATAAACTTTATCGTAAATTTCTTCAAAGCTTTTTCCTGTCAAAATTTCTATCCCTTCTTCAATTGTTTTTACACTGTAGATGTGGAAAAGCCCTTCTTTAACTGCTTCTATAACTTCTTCTGTTAAAACCAAATTATTGACATTTTGATGAGGAATTATTACTCCTTGCTCCCCTGTCAAACCTTTTTCTTTACAAACCTTGTAAAATCCCTCTATTTTATGGGTCACTCCTCCCACCGGTTGTACCTCCCCAAATTGATTGACTGACCCTGTTACGGCAATTCCCTGTTTTATAGAAACTTCTGCAAGGCTGGAAAGGAGTGCATAAAGTTCTGTACTGGAAGCACTATCTCCTTCTACTCCTTCATAGGACTGTTCAAAAACGATTCTAGCAGAGAGGGTCAAAGGGAAATCTTTTGCAAACTTACTCCCTAAATAACCTGTCAATATCATAACTCCTTTGTCGTGTATTCTACCACTCATTTTTGATTCTCTTTCAATATTTACAACCCCTTCTTCCCCTGGGTATGTGGTGACAGTTATCCTTGAAGGCTTACCAAATTCATAATCCCCTAAATTTATAACAGCTAATCCATTGACAACTCCTACTCTTTCTCCCTCAACATCAACAAGATATATGTCCCTTTTGAAATATTCTAAAACTTTTTCTTCTAGCTTATTTACCCTCTTTATTTTTTCTTCTATAGCCTTTTTAACATGGACTCCTGTAACTACTTGACTTCCTTCCAAACCTGCCCAGGCATCTGCCTCATACAATACTTCCACAATTTCGTTAAAGCGGGTAGTTAATTTGTCCTGGTCCTCAGAAAGTCTAGTACTATACTCTATAACTTTTGCAACACCTTCCCTGTCAAAGGGCTTTAAATTGTTTTCTACACAGTGGGTCTTTATAAAAGAAGCCATATTTTTCATATTTTCTTCATTTAGCTCCATCTCTTCGTTAAAATCTACTTTTATTTTAAAAAGTTTGCTAAAGTCCTCATCATAATTGTAAAGCAAATAGTAAAGATAAGGGGTACCTATTAAAATCACCTTTACATCCAACTTTATAGGCTCTGGTTTTAAAGAAGAAATTGACAAAAATCCATATTGAGAAGATATATTTTCAATTATAATTTTTTCCGTCTTTAAAGACCTTTTTAAAGCATCCCAAGCATAAGCATAAGATAACAGATCTTTTGCTTGCAAAATTAAATAACCGCCATTTGCTCTATGTAATGCTCCAGCTTTTATTTTAGTAAAGTCCGTTGTAGCAACTCCAAAGTCACTTTCGTATTCTATACTTCCTATTATGTTATTATAGTTAGGATTATACTCAAACACAACTGGAGCACCGTCAGTATTGCTATTGTCTACAAGCAAATTAACCATGTACTTTTTTAAAAAGGCTTTTTCTTTCCTCATCAAAAGAGGAAATGGCATATCTTCTCCATCAGTACTCTTAAAACTTCCAATATTTTCTAAGATGTCCTTTTTGACGCTTTCTAAATATTTTAGCACACTTTCATTTACTTTATATCTCCCCTTTAAATCCTCAATCAAATGACCTACAGCAAAGAGACCTATATTATTGTCCAAATTTTTAATTTCATCTCTCGCTTGTTTGTCAATAGATTGTATTTCCTTCCATATTTGAAGAGCTTTTACTTCAAATTCTGCAGCTCTTTTTTCAATTTCCTTTCTTACTTCTTCATCTAACTGTTGAAACTCTTCTTGACTTATTTGCCTTCCTTCTATAACAGGAATGCTTATAATACCTGTGCGAGTATCTTTTAAGACAAATCCAAAACTTTTTGCAAGCGTATTTAATTCTTCCATTAGCTCACTCTTTTTTTCTTGGTATTTCTTTATTATCTCACTCTTTTGCATATCATAAGAATCCGATTCAAAAGCTTTAGGTATATCCCTTTGGAGTTGTTCCACAAAATCCTCCATGTCTTTTTTGAATTGCTTGCCCATTCCAGCTGGTAATTCTATCGCTATTGGTTGAGCAGGTTTTTCAAAATTATATACATAAACCCAATCATTTGGCCTTTCTTCCGTTCTTGCAATCTTCTTTATGTAACTGGAGGCAAAACTAGTTTTACCAGTTCCAGTTATTCCTGTTATAAATATGTTGTAACCTTTCTGTTTTATTTTAATTCCAAATTCCATTGCCTTTTTCGCTCTGTCTTGTCCTATTATTCCTTCTAATGGAGGGATTTCTTCAGTTGTGTCAAAATCAAAAACTTCTGGATTTACATATCTTTTTAATCTGTTAAAACTCAACTTTCCCATAACAACACCCACCCAATCTTTTTAATAATAATTATTCGCCAACAAATCAATTTTTCCTCTTTTTACACAAAGAATAAATTTTGGCTGAAGGAAAATCCTCCAGCCAATTAATCTTCTTCATCAATTTTTCCGTCTCTTTCATCCATTTCTTTTTCTGCAAATTTTATCATTTTCTTTACCATATTGCCTCCTATTTTACCCACTTCTCTTGTAGTCATGTTTTCCCATCCGCGTTTTTCAATATCATCATCTAAATTAAGCTCTTCAGCAGCTTCTTGCTTCAAAGAATCTAACTCATCCTCAGCTTTAGGGTATAACTTTTTTCTTTTCCCCATAAAAACCCTCCATGTTTCGTTTTATCAATATTTTCCCCTAAAGCTTCTTTAAAAATGTATGAAAAAACCCGGAAAAATCCGGGTTATTCTTCTTTTATTGCCTCTGTAGGACAAGAGCTCATTGCATCTCTTACGCAATCTTCTAAATCTGCTGGAACTTCATCTACAATTGCATGGGATTTCCCTTCATCATTCCAGTCAAAAACATCTGGGCACATGTCTATACAAACCCCACAAGCTATGCATTCGTCTTGGTCGACATAAACTTTCATACCATTACCTCCTAATCATTTTATGTAAAATTTTACACATACATTATATCATTAACCTTCCATTGCTTCAATAGTTTTTAACTTTCTCTTTGAAAATATGCAAAAAAATAAGGCATATAGCCTTATACAATTGCAAGGAGTTCTCTCAAAAAGTTATTGAGTAAATTGACATCTTGCGAATTCAGTTTATTTAAATTGATATAAAATTTTTGAATGTTTTCAGCCAATTTTTTGTCTATATCGCTCTTTACTTTAGTGTACAACAAAACACCTAATACTGCTCCTACAAATAAAACTAAAGAAGAAGTAGGATTAACAGAGGCCAGTAAATTTTCTATACTCTCCATGGAAAGGCCTCCCGCCATCCTAAGTTTTAGTAAAAATGCAGTAATAGCATATGCACAAAATTCTATAGGCTTAGTAGCCTGAAACATCTCATTTAATATTTCCTCAAGAGAATTAGGCTTACTATTTTTTACTTTTTTAATCAAAGTATCTCTTAGGGAATTCCATTCATCTTTATTCGCTTTTTTAAATATTTCATAAGCTTTTTCTGTTGGTAGAAATCTTAAAGTAGATCTTCCTTGGCTTTTTTCCTCCCCAAGGTAATACTCGGTCTTAACAAAATCACCTTTCTCTAATTCCTTTAAAATATCATAAGCTGTCCATTTGCTAATTTTCATTGCCTGCGCCACATCTGTATAGTGAACGGGCTCACCTTTTGAATCATAAAGTTCAGTTAGTGTTTTTAAAAATTCCACCCTCCTATTTGTCAGCATCTCAACACCCCATTAAGTAATACTATCTAAATTTATAGGGGATTTTAATATTTATGTCAAGCCTCTTTTTTTATTTCCATTTTTTTCTCCAAAATTTCGTCGGCTACTTTACCCCAATTATCAGCAACCACTGTTAAATCATCGTAGAGGTTCTCTATATGAGCAGCTTCACTGGCTTCTGTGTGTTTTGCTTTTGATTCTCTAACTATTTCTAAAAGTTTTTCTGGATTGTCAATAAGTGGACATGGTCTTAGATGATTTAGATTAAATGGCTGCCTTTTTCTATAGCTTTTCATAATAGGTGACTGTAATGCTTCCAATAAACTTACTTCATTTATATTTACATTAGAATAATGGATAAAAGCACAAGGCTCAACTTCTCCCGCTGCATTTATGTGTAGATACCTTCTTCCTCCTGCAATACATCCTCCACTGTATTCGCCATCATTCCAGAAATCAATTGCAAAAAGTTCCTTTGTAGCCCTTATATAATTTATTCTTTCATAGCTATACTTTCTCTGTTCAGGTGTAACCATGAAGCTGATATCAGGGTCTCTGCCTATAGGAATATAAGTAAAATACCAAGCAAAGGCAGCTCCTTTATCTATCATCATGTCTACAAATTCATCACTTAAAATTTCCTCTACATTTGTTCTTGTAGATGTAGCTGAATATCCAAACAGCACCCCATTTTCTCTCATCAAATCCATTGCTCTCATAATCTTATCAAAAGTACCTTTTCCACGTATTGCATCGTTACTTTCTTTAAAACCATTAATACTTACTGCAAAAGTAATGTTGCCTACTCTTTTAACTTCCTTTATCATATCCTCGTCAATTAAAGTACCATTGGTAAACAAGTGGAATACTTGGTTTTTATGTCTTTCAGCAAGCTTTATAATATCTTTCATCCTAACAGTAGGCTCTCCACCAGACAAAACTATAAAATATATGCCCAGCTCTTCTGCTTCTGTACATACTCTATCCATCACTTCAAAAGAAAGATTGTGAGGTTTGTACTGTCCTGCCCAGCATCCTACACATCTTAAATTGCAAGCCTCAGTTGGATCCATCAAAATTGCCCACGGAATGTTAATATCTAATTTGTTTTCTAATTCTTTTTGTTTTGGAATTCCTTTCAAGCTAGCATTTATAAAGAAATTAACACCTAAAGTTTTTATAATGTTTTTGTCAATATTTTTAAGAAGTTTCATTGCAAATCTGTACCAATTGCTGTCTTTGTCATCTAAAAATCTCTTCACACTTTCTATTTGCTGTTTATGATTGGGCATTATTGCAATTTTTGACAGAAGATTAGCTATTTTGTCTAAATTTTTCTCTGGGTCTTTTTCTACATAGTTAATAACAGCACTGATAAGCGGGTCAATCACATTCATCATAACTCCTCCTCTACTTTATTTTTTATCCCAAAATATCAAACTAACCCAAAAAACCAAAATTCCATTTCAAGAACATTATACCACTTTAAAAATAACATTTCAAGTAATATTTATTATATTTTATGCTTACAAGTACTATTTTATTTACCTAATTGTACATCCCCTCCAAAAACTCCTATTATTTTCTTCTCTGAATTGTAAACAGGAATTGCAATTGTGGTACAAATTTCGTTTGTCGCTAAAGAAATGTAAGGCTCTGTCACTGTTATTTCCCCTTCAATAGCCCGTTGAAACCAAGACCTGTGATATACATTAGAAATTCCTACTTCCATTGAAATAGCCTTTATATCTCCATTATTTAGAATAGAAAATACCAACTCAAAATTTGGATATTTCTTTATTATTTCCATGACTATCTCTTTTGCTCTATTCCCAAACAGCTGTTCCTTGTTTTCTTCTATTATTCTCTGAAGTATCTTTTTAGCCTCTTCAATTTTTCTTTTTTGCTCTTGTGTAAGTTTTACTGTGCTAGAAAATTTTTTAACTAATGTCTGCAATTTTTCTGCAAAGTTATTTAATTTTCCCATCATTTCTTTTAATTCTTCCATTGAAGAAACTTGTTCTTGAGTAGAAGCTAATGTCTCCTGGGTATTTGCTGCAGTTTGTTGTGTAACCGCTGCAATCTTGTGATTGAGTTCTTTAATTTCTTTAATTTTATCGTATTGAGAGTTTACTAAGTTGTCTACAGACATAATCGCCTCTATAACTCTGCTACTAGATTTTACTACATTTTCTATCTTTTCTTTTGCAGTATTTGTATAAGACAAATTTTCTAACGCGTTTTGAATTTCTTGTTCCAATTTCCCCGAAACTTCTTTAATTTTTTCTTGAATGTTTTTAGTCAGTAAAACTATTTCTCCCGCAGCAGAAGCAGACTGCTCTGCAAGATTTCTCACTTCCTGTGCTACCACAGCAAAGCCTTTTCCTTGTTCTCCTGCTCTTGCTGCCTCTATTGCAGCATTTAAAGCTAATAAGTTTGTTTGATCTGCAATTTTATTCACCATCCCAATTATATCTGTTATCTTATTTGCTCTTTCTCTTAAATCCAATACTTCTTTAATTAATTCCTTATTCTTGTTAGCACTTTCTTCTATCCTTTTCATCAATTCAGTCATAATCGCTTCATTTTCTTTTATTACTTTTCCCATCTCAAAGCTTAAATCTTTAGTTTCATTAAATTTACTTTTAATCTCTTTATTAAACTCAAAAGCTTGATTAGCATCCTTGGCAGTTTGCTGAGCAGCTTCTGCTTGCTCTTCTGCCCCCTTTGCAATTTCTTCTAAAGCAGCAGCAATCTCTTTTGCAGCATTGGTAACGTTATTAATCTCATGTGTTAATTTTTTTGACCCAACAACTGTTTGTTCCGCAGTTTGTTGAGATTCTGTAACTAATCTTTTAAAGTTATTCAAAAAGCTATTTAGAGATTTAGCTAACGTTTCAAATTCATCATCACCTTTTATGTCAATTTTTTTCGTCAAATCCCCTTTTGCTATTCCCTCAATGGCTTCCTTCATTTTTTCAACTGCTAAAATCATACTTTTTTCGAACATTATCCAATGAAGTAAAACAGCTATAACAACTGTTACAATAAAAGCCTCTACATAAGGCACAACTGTATTTCTACTTGCAAAATAGGTCACAAAAAAAGCAACTAAAATACTGTTTACACCCGCCAAAATAACACCGTACATCAACAGCCTAAACTTGATACTTTTAAGCATAAAAATCCCTCCTGTTTTAGGTTGCATTAATTACAACATAGGTATTAGCCTTTTCTTATTATTTCTACAAAACCTTAAATATTCCTTCTCTTTTTGCAAAAATTCTACAAAATAAAGCAGGAGTCCATTGAAGATTCCTAAACTTAAACATCAAGGCAACTGCCGCCTATAAATTCTCTTATGATAGAATTGGGAGGTATTGCTAATTCATCTTCTAATGGAAGGAAATAACTCAAAAACTCTAATATTTCTTTAGCGATAGAATAAGCAGGATTGTCTTGGGAAACTTTCTTAAGCAAAGGCTCTGCATATTTTTTTAATACAGGTAGCTCATAAGGTAAAAAAGAGTTAAACATGACATCCGCTTGTTCTTGATAAGGGAAAATCCATTTTTCTTCTCCTTTTCTGACCATAGGCCACATGTTTATAGTCTCTGCCGCATCACTAGAACGGAATTGGCTATCTCTCACCATGCGCCTTATTAATCTTGTCTGAGTAGTAGATATTCTATTATGTTCATCAAGATTTAGCTGCGTAATAGCACTCACGTATATTTTATATTTATTATCTTTAGGTATTTGCAAAGTCAATTTTTCATTTAGACCGTGAATCCCTTCCATCAAAATAATTTGATTTTTGTCAAGTTTTACTTTTCTTCTTTCTGGCTCTCTTTCCCCTGTTTTAAAGTTAAAAATAGGAATTTCTACTTCTTCCCCTTGAATAAGCTTTATTAAATGCTCATTGAAAAGTGGCAAATCTAACGCATCTATGGACTCAAAGTCGTAATTTCCAAACTCATCTTTCGGAGTAAGTTCTCTTGGCACAAAATAATTGTCTAATGATATCGGAAAAGGCTTTAGTCCGTTTACCCTCAACTGCACACTAAGTCTATGAATAAAAGAGGTTTTCCCTGAAGAAGAGGGTCCAGCAATAAGCACTACTTTTATCATTTTGTTTGAAGCTATATAATCTGCAATTTTGGATATTTTCTTCTCATGAAATGCTTCAGAAACCAATATTAAATCTCTACCTCTTCCTTGTTTTATCATGTCGTTCAAAGAAGAAACATAACTTATGTTTAAAATACTTGCCCACTCCTCTGTCTCTTTAAAAATCGAAGCAAGTTTTGGAACATCCACAAACGCAGGCAAAGAGCGGGGATTATATACATCTGGAGCAATTAAAATAATGCCTGGAAAATAAAAACGTATATCAAATACTTTTAGATACCCTGTAGAAGGTACACAAGGGCTATAGAAAAAGTCCACTGTACCATCACAATAATAAACAGGAACCTTGTCTTTGTCAGTATCTTTAAACAATTTTACTTTCTCAGTCAATCCTTCTTTTTCAAATAGCTTTATTGCCTCTTCTTTAGGCAACATTTTTCTTTCGATTTTTAAATCCTTCTCTATTATTTCTTCCATCCTCTTTTTAATCATAGAAACAATTTTATTGTTGAGAGAATAACCATGTATCTCGCAATACAATCCTTTCCCTAAAGAATGTTCAATAGTAACTGTAGCTCCAGGAAGTAGCTCTTTTACAGCTTTAATAAAAACAAAAGTCAAACTTCTTCTATATATCCTCGTACCTTCCTCAATCGTCGTATCTACAAACTCCACTGTGCTATCCTTTGAAACTGTGCAGTTCAGATCGACTAATTCATTATCGACTTTCGCAGCCACTATTATCCCATTGTAAAGATGTTCAAATTTTTTTGCAATATTTTCTAATTTTGTCCCTCCTGGGTATTTATAAATATTACCTGCAATAGCAATTTTCATAAAAATCACCTCAATAGGATTATATACTAATAGACTTGTGCAAAATTCAAAAGCCTTCATTTAAGCCATTCTACAGACATACTTTTTTCCTATCACTCTTGAATTTTTTATCTTTTATGTAGGATTTCCCCTCCCATTTGTCGAATTATTATATATACCGCATGAAAATATTTTTTAAGGAGGGGGAAATCCTACATGTACCAGCTTCAATTACTTTTAAATATACCTGAACTCTTTACTTCTCTGTCTAAAATTGATTTCTATTCTTCTATGTTTAAAAATCTAGACTTGTCTTCAATACCTGAATTCCCTTCCTCTAGTCCTGGCCGTAAGGGTTATTCTCATCATGCAATGTTTAGAGCTTTTATTGTTATGAAAGCTGAAAGATTCGGTACAATTTCTGACCTTTTAGATTATCTCCGCAATAATCTTATCATTGCTCATCTTTGTGGCTTTAACATCCTTAAACCTCTTCCTTCTTATTGGACTTTCCGCCGTTTTATTAATGAGTTCTCTCATGATTATTTGACCTCTATCTTTCAAAATCAAGTCAATATCCTCAAAAATATGGGCATTATCTCTGGTGAGTTTATTTCCATGGACTCTACCCCTATTAAAGCTAACACTAAGTTAAATAACCCTAAGTCTTTTTCTAAAAATAAATTCTCTAAAGATAATCAGCCTAAGTCTGATAAGGATTGTAAATTAGGCGTTTATTCTGCTTCTAATGATTCTTCTAATAAACGTTATAAGTTTTATTGGGGCTATAAAAATCATATTATTGTTGATGCTATCTCTGGATTACCTATCGCTGAAACTACTACTCCCGCTGATGTCCCTGATTTTGAAGTTGCTTTGTCTTTACTTGAAAAGACTAATAAGTGGTTTAACCTTAAGTATGTTAATTTTATTGCCGATAAGGGGTATGATGTTAAGAGAGTTTATAATTTTGTTAGAGATACTCTCCATGGTCATTGTTTTATTCCTCTTAACAAGCGTAATTCTAAAAGTCCCCCACTGACTGATGATGGTTATATGGTTTGTGAAGCAGGTATTAAAATGCTCAAAGACGGCAAGCAGTATTTTGATGGTTTTATTAAGCAAAAATTTGTTTGCAAGTTCTGTAATTCTAAAGATGACTCTGCCTGCCCTATAAAGCATCCTAAATATTTTAATGGCAAAAAGCATAGAGGCTGTACTAAGTATGCTATTATATCTTCTGATTATAGGTCTTCTATTAATAGAGACTCCCTATATTTTAAGGCTGTCTATAGACTAAGAGTAGAATCAGAAAGATATAATTCTCGATTTAAAGCTCTAGATTTTGAAAAGGCTTATGTTAGAAATATTAATTCTGTCAGCAACCTTAATACTTTTGGCCATATTACTTTGCTTACTGTCGCTATTGTAGCTATTAAACTGGGTAAATTTGATGAGTTTAAGTCTCTTGTTGCTTTAATGCAATCGGCTTAACTTTTGCTGAATTTAGCTCATGCCATTTTTTAACATTTGACTTCTACAGGATATTTATGCCCTTCTTTAGCTCCTCTTTTTGTCTTTTCTTTTCCCTTACCACTTCCTTTATGTTTGATTGTCAGTGTTGATTACTATATATTGTATGTCATACATATTTTGGTTTTTGTTCGTGATTATTTTAATTAATTTTGCACATCCCTATTATATACTAATACAATACAAAATTAAAAGCCCTTTCTTTTGATAGTTCTGTGTCAAGATTTTGTAGGTAAAAGTCTGTGTCAAGTTTTCGTAGGTAAATTTTTTAAAAATTTTTTGCCTAACTTACCTCACCACCAACACGTAATTCACTTTACTAAATATGAAATATGTTCTATTTATGTTAAATTATTACTCCGAAAGAAAACAACAAACATCCTAATTTTTTATTACTTTTCAAATGACAAATACTGGCTATTAACCTTCTGCTTTAAACACTTACTGCCAAACCATTAGCTCGTGTTATCTCTTTTAAAACATATTTTATCCATGGCCTTCCTGCAAATGGACCTTCTAAAATCGGCAGAGACACCTTTAACCATTTCTCTATGTCTTCAGCTTTATAATCCTTCCCTGTTTTTGATTGTACTACTTCTTTTAATTTCTCCTGCTTTAAAGGCCAACGCATTGTATAGTTTTCTAATTCCCCATTTGCCTTTTCCGCTAATATGCGAGACATTCTGTCTCCACCTTCTATTGTCCATCTACAACCAAGCCGCTTCATTCTTCTAGCTATATTGTGCTGTATTTGCCCTTCTATGGCTCCTAATCGTTCTGTTCCAGGAGAATTTACTATACCTCCCCAGTTATCCAGCAAATACTTTAAAAGCTTAGTAAGTTTTTTCTTACGTTCTCCTTTGGCTCTCTTTATCGCCTCCCTTAATGTTCCCTCAGTTTTTTGTAGGTCGCCTTGATAAATAGCTTCACGTACTTTGTCATAAGTTTCTTCGTCATACCAAAGTGCTTCTGTTAATTGTCTGTTAAGATGATATGGATCTAATCTATACTCTGCAGCAGGAAAATATTCTAAACCCTCTTTCGGCCATTCTGCTCCGTCTCCTCCTATGTATACTTTCTCTACACCTTCTATATCCCATTTGCATCCCACTTTTGCATAAGTCTCTTCCCATATCTCTTCACTATTACCTAATCCACTTACTACTAGCTTGTTCTTCAATCTATATCGCTCTTTATCTATCTTCTCTTTGCCTTCATAGGCTATTAAATGCTTTATTTCTCCCCTCTTTTTATCTGCTCTTTGTAGTCTTATTATCACCCCGTCACTTTCGATATACAGTCTCTTTGTAACCTTCTCTCCTTTAGGAACCTCTCCATATTCAAAAACTTCTTTCCTTCTTTCTTCACTATCTTGTTTTAAAATTTCCCCTAATTCCTGTACTGCTTTCCAAATTGTCATTGGACTAATGCCAGGAAAAAGATAACTTAATATCTCTGCTGCGCGCCTAAACGGCATTTCTGTACTTAGTTTTACAGCTATCTCTCTTAACCTTGGCGTTATTTGGGAACGGGATGGCCAACCCAATAACTCATCTAGCAAAAACTTTGTCTCTCCTGTCTGTTTATTTCTGTAAAGACGCCTCCTGTAAATAAATTCTCCAAATGTACTAACAACCTGTTTCGCCCTAAATCCTACTACTTCCCATATGTTACGATCACGTTCCTTCATAAGACGAGTATCTATTTCTTCTAAAGCCCATGCAAAAATTTGATTGGAAATTCTCTGCGTAAGCTCATGTATACCTTCTTCAAGTTCATAAAAGTCTTTGCTTTCTTTTATTATTTTTATTAAACCATTAGCAAAAAGCAGGATTGCACCCACTATGTGTCGAATATCTAACATATCAGACCTCACCTTCCTTTTCATTTTTGTTTTTGATTGTGTTTTGGTGGTGAGGTCTTTTTTCTACATTTGACCCCCTTTTTCCTGCTTCATTTCACCTACTTAAATTTTACACTGCCTAGGTAAAAAATTTTATAATCAACCTCACCGCCAAAAATCTATAAGTTTAAATTAGTGATTTGTATATATTACTATTTATGTTAAATCATTGCTTTAATAAAGCACAAATGTCCCTTCTCCTTTCCCTTGCTTTTCTTAATGTAAAATAATGGAACTATTCCTGCCTCAAATACCTACTGCTAAGCCATTTGCTCGTGTTAATTCCTTTAAAACGTATTTTATCCATGGCTTGCTCGCAAATGGACCTTCTAGTATCGGTAATGAAACTCTTAACCACTCTTCTATGTCTTCTTCCGTGTACTTTCTTTTTTCCTCCTGCTCTACCGGCTGTATTATCTTTTTTATTTCTTCTTGCTTTAAACGCCATTGCTTTGTATAGTCTTCTAATCTGTCATTTGCTTTCTCCGATAATATCCTGGGAAGTTAAAATAAAATTGTGTCCGCTGTATAATTAGTATTGAAATAATTAACAAAGGAGGTTCACGATTATGGAGAAAAGTGAAATTTTTGAAACAGCTAAAAATATGGCTATCGAACAAGTGTTAAATATGTATTGCTTCAAGGACGACCCTACTCACCCAGCTCTCAAACAACTTTTAGAAAGCTTACTTGAATGCATCATGTTATCAGAAAGATCAGTTTATCTTGCAAAAAATGAAAATGACAAAGGCAATGGCTTTTATGAGAGAAAACTCGCAACTCCTGTTGGCAACCTTGAACTCTCCGTTCCTCGCACACGCTCGGCTTCTTTTAGACCTTCCATCCTCCCTGAGCCCTACAAAAGAGTTGACAGCTCTTATACTAACTTACTTATGTCCTTAGTTGCCAATGGTTATTCCGAAAGTTCTTTAGTCCAAACTCTCAAAAGCTTGAGTCTGCCCTATTCTGAAGACGAAATCGCAAAAATCAAAAACGACTTTAAAAATGAGCTTCAACTTTATAAACAGAGAGAATTACCCGAAAGTGCTTTTGCTCTCATCATTGACGGTTATCACTGTGAAGTAAAAGATAATTCCAAAGTCAAACAAGCTACTTGCTATGTTGTCCTCGGTATCGATTTAGAAGGCAAAAAAGATATCTTCGGTATCTACACTTTCTTTGGCAAAGAAAATAAAACCGATTGGATGAAAGTATTCGAAGACTTAATTACCAGAGGTCTCAAAAAAGTCTTAATAGTTGTAAGCGATGATTTCCCTGGAATCATTGATGCTGTTAAACTCGCTTACCCCTACGCTGACCATCAGCTGTGTTTTGTTCACCTCCAGCGTAACGTTAAAAAGCATATGGCAAAAGATGATGCATCTGTCTTTAACAAAGAATTAGATAAAATAAGAGCTTCCTCTTCTGATTTTGACGAAGCTGTTTCAAATTCAAACTCCTTTGTAATCAGTATTCCTCAAAATATCCCCGTTTTATAAAGGAAATTTATGAAAAAGCCGAGTTTTATCTTGCACATATGAAGTATCCAGAGGATTTAAGAAAGCACATTTATACTACCAATGCAGTAGAAAGTGTCAACAGTATAATTGAAAAAATAAAAATAAACTCAGGCGGTTATTTTCAATCAGTAGAAGTTTTAGAAATAAACATCTATTTACAACGAGAAAACTTGCGTCGGGGCAAGTGGAAAAATGGAGTGCCTATCCTTAAAAAATGTAGTTACAATATATTACATCTCTACGATATGCGCTATGAAATGGAAACACAAAATTCTTGACAAGTCTCTGCTTTGCTCTAAATCCTATTACTTCCCACACTCTTTTCTCTCGGTTCTCCATTAACTTTCTATCCATCTCTTCTGCTATCCACTCAAGAAGTTGTTTCGATATTCCTTGTGTAAGTTCATGTATCCCTCTCTCCAGTTCATAAAAATCTTTACTCTCCCTTATTATTCTCATTAAACCTTGAACAAAAAGCAGGATTATACCCACTATGTGTCGAATATCCAATAAACATATCAGACCTCACCTTCCTTTGATTTGATTTTTGTTTTTTCGCGGTGAGGTGTTTTTTCTATATTCATACCTCATTTTCCTGCTTCATTACTTACTGAAATTTTACACTGATAGTGTAAAATTATCGTAGGATTTTTAAAGTGAAAAAAACAAGAGACAACCCCTGTGATAAAATAGAACTTGGAAACAAAACATCACAGAAAGGGGTGTCTCTTGTGAAAAAATATATTTTTGAAGATATTATACTACAAAATGCTCTAAATTTCACTAGAGAAGTGATAGAAATTTTTGGTGATTTATTAAAGGTTAGTTGTATAATTAAATGCAACAGATAAAAAAATAGAAACCATAGTGAAAATCATGTATGATATAGGTGTCAAATCAACATCATACAAGGAGGATTTTCACTATGGTTCATAATAATTGTACCACAAAAAAGCGTTCTTTTAAACACTTAAGTAGCTATGAACGAGGAGAAATCTATGCATTACTCAAGGAAGGAAGGAGTATTCGGTATATTGCTAAAAAACTTAATCGATCTCCAAGTACCATAAGCCGTGAAATTAAACGTGGAACTACTACACAACTTAGAAGTGATTTGTCTTCTTATACAAGCTATTTCCCTGAAACTGGTCAGGCTGTCTACGAAAAAAATCGTTCAAATTGTGGAGCTAAATTTAAAGCAGCTAAAGCAGAAGATTTTTTGAAATATGCTGAAAATAAAATATTACATGAAAAATGGTCGCCGGATGCAGTTGTAGGTTATTGTAAGAAGGACCCAAGCTGGAATAATAAAACCATTGTTTGTACTAAAACACTCTACAACTATATAGATAGAGGATTATTAAAAGTTAAAAACATTGATTTACCTTTAAAACTACGTTTAAAACCAAGGTGTCATTTCTCAAATTAATTCAGCCCAAAACCGATAAAATTTTTCAGATTAAATAATCTTGTGATAAAATTAATGCTAAAGGAATGTGAAAAAAATTCATCACATTCTTTTAGCATTAATTTTTTAATTGGAGATGTTGTTTTATGCAAATAATTTTTCATGTTGATAACATTGAAGAATATTTGCAAAGAAGTAAAGATTACAATTTTCCTGACCCACCAGACAGATGCCCTCATTCTGACTGCAAGTGCAGAGTAAAACTAAAAAGCACGGTTTTTACTACCGTTACTATTTAGATGGACCTAACTGTGTAAAAATAGCCATAAGAAGGTATATATGCCCTGTGTGCAAAAGGACTCTTTCCTACCTCCCTGATTTCTGTATTCCTCATTTTCAGTATTCTTTCAATATGATTGTAAAGTCTTTAAAAGAGACACTTACAAGAGAAAAAACTCTCAGTTCTTTCATAAATGACTTAAAAAGAAACTTCCCTACCATACTATTTTCAAGACAGCATATATATTTTTACACCAAAAGGATAATGGATAATTTAAGTTTTATCATATATGGATTAAGGCAAATAGACCCTTACATAAAGTTATTCGAGGTTAGTTCTCAAAGAGAGAGGGCCAGAGAGATTTTGGACATAATAAACATTGTACCACTCTTTTCCCAACGGTTTTATGCTCATTGCCAAAAATCATTTCTGGCCCCTCTCACATAATTTTAGCATTAAACATGAAAGATTTAAATAAAAATTTTGATTTTTTCTTAGCAACATAGCTTTTTCCTTTAATGTCCCCCAGATATGAGCTAAAATTACGATTAAGAAATCAAAAAAGTGAAGGGGGAACATATAAATGCTTGATGAAAAAGCGAGAGAAGCTATAGCATTAAAGAGATTTTCACTGATAAGTCCGGTGTTAAACGGACAGGTAAAAAGTCAGAAAGAATATTTTGATGCTCTTTCCGATAAACCTATTGAGATACCTTATCTTGGAATGAGAAGATATACTCCTAAGACACTTAGAGGGTGGCTGTATCAGTATTTAAGAGGTGGTATAGAAGCGTTAAAGCCGGGTTATCGAAGTGACAGAGGCAAATACAGAAAGATAGACTTTGAACTTTCAGAGAGAATAAAGCAAAAGAAGCTTGAACATCCTGAAATGCCCAACAAACTTCTTTATGAGACATTGATAGGAGAAGGAATAATATCACCGGATAAAGTATCCCTTTCGACATTCTATAGGTTTTTGAAAAACATTCCTGTAAAATCTCTAGATAAAGAAAAAGAGGGTAAAACAAAGAGGTTTTCCCATGAATACATCAATGAACTGTGGCAAACTGATGTCATGTATGGGCCATATATTAAAGAAGGTAAAACAAAAAGACAAACGTACCTTATTGCATATATAGATGATGCTTCAAGGCTTTGTACCTATGCTCGCTTTTACTATACCCAGAATTTTTAGCTTTAAGAGACTCATTTAAAGAGGCGGTGCAAAGAAGGGGGATACCCAAAATGCTTTACACTGACAACGGAAAGATATATAGAAGCAGTCAATTGGAATATATCTGTGCTTCACTAGGCACATCTCTTATTCACGCTGAGCCTTTCTCACCTCATTCAAAAGGAAAAATAGAAAGATTCTTTCATACGGTGAGAATGAGATTCTTAAGCACAATAGATCCTACCTCCGTAAAGAGTATAGATGAACTCAACATGATGTTTTTTAAATGGCTGGAGGAAGATTACAACAGAAAAGAACACAGCAGTATTGGCATGAGTCCTTTAGATTTTTTCATGTCACAAATATCAAGAATAAATATGTGTAACATAGATATGTTGAATGAATGTTTTCTCATAAGAGTAAATCGTAAGGTAAATAAGGATGCTACACTTAAAGTGGAAAATATACTTTATGAAACAGAAGAAAAGTTTAAAAATATGCACTTAGAAGTCAGATATGACCCTGAGTGGCTTAAGGATAATACACCGCTTCTACTTTATTATGAGGGCAAAAAAGTGGGGGAAGCGTATAAAGTGAACTTTCATGAGAATGCTAAAATTCCTGCTGCGTATATAAAAGGCAAAAATGAACGTAAACGAAAATAGAAGAATAAGTGATTTACCAAGCATAAAGTAATCTCTTTTAACGATATCATTGATTGAAAGAGAGGTGCCTTAAAGTGTTTACCCAATATTTTGGAATGAAATTTAATCCATTTTCTAAAGAGATAAGTGTAAACGACCTTTACATAAGTGAAGACATTGCTGAATTAAATGCCAGGTTAAAATATTTACAAGAAACAAGGGGTATAGGACTTATCGTTGGGGAGGCCGGTTCAGGTAAATCTACTGCATTAAGAGGATATGCTGAAAGCCTCAACCGTTCTACATTTAAACCATGTTATTTCGCTTTATCTACACTTACAGTGAGAGAATTCTATCAAGCATTGGCTATGATTTTAGGCGAAACACCCTCATACAAAAAAGTAACGCTCTTTCACCAGATACAAAAAGCGATAACAGAACTTTACTATAGCCAGAAAATAACTCCTGTCATAATATTAGATGAAATACAACTGGTTTCTAATGATGTTCTTGAAGATTTGAGAATAATATTTAACTTTAATATGGATTCTCAAAACCCGTATATATTGATACTTTCAGGACAACCACACATAAGAAACAAACTAGCTCTCAATGTAAACAGTGCACTAAGGCAAAGAATTTCTATAAAGTATGTGATGCAAGGGCTAAAAAAAGAAGAAATTCAAGATTATATAAAAACAAGAATGAAAATAGCCGGAATGATGGATGATATATTTACACCATCAGCATATGAAGCAATATATTCCCTAACAAAAGGGCTCCCAAGGATAATAAATAACCTGGTAACAGCTTCTTTACTCTATGCGTATTCTAAAAGGCTAAGAGAAATAGACGAAGAAGTAATATACCAGGCACAAAATGAAATCAGTTTATGAGAGTAGCACTTTTTGTGTTACTCTCAATTTTATTATATATTAATTAAATAAAATTTCAATAACAGATATTAACATATTTTGGCGGTAATGCTCTTGGAAAGTGAAAAAAATTTTTAATCAGGCTGTAATAATTTGAGAAAAAATACTTTTATGCACTTAAAAAATGCCATTATAATTTGAAAATCTTTGGAGATTTAATTTGAGAATTGACAGTAGAAGTAAAGAGAGAAATAAAAGAGAAGAAAGAAGTAAAGGTATTATACATAGAGGCAGATGAAGACCATGTACCTTTACAAGAGGGTGGAGATGAAACACCTCGATTGGTGTACATACATGAAGGGAGGGAAGAGAGAAACGGAAGAAACGTACTGAAAAATGTGTATTACAAGGCATACGTAGGAGAGAAAGCTGAAGACATATGGATAGATGTAGCAAATTACATAGAAGAAAATTACAAGGAAGAGAAGATAGAGAAGATATACATAGCAGGAGATGGAGCGCCGTGGATAAAAGAGGGATTAGAGTGGATAGTAAAATCAAGGTTTGTGTTAGACAGATATCATTTAAACAAATACGTATTAAAAGCTACATCGAAAGAGCCAAAATACAGGGATAAGATATGGAGAGCAATAAATGAAGGAGATAAAGAAGAACTAAAGAAGGTATTTAATGAACTAATAAAGGTAACAAAGGAAGAGAGAGAAAAAGAGAAGGTAAAAGAGGCGAAGAGGTACATACTAAATAATTGGGAAGGAGTAGAGATATACAGTAAAGACAAAGATGTAATAGGGTGCAGTGCAGAAGGGCATATAAGTCATGTATTTTCTTCTAGATTAAGTAGGAATCCATTAGGATGGAGTAGAGAAGGATTAAAGTTAATGGCGAAATTAAGAGTATTCAGCAAGAATGGAGGAGATTTGCGAGAAATAGAATGGGGTAAGAAAGAGAATATAAATGAAGGGAGCTACAAATTAACGAAGAAGCAAATAAAAGAGGCGGTAAGGAGAGTTAAAACGTCTACAAATGAAAAAATAAATAATATTACGGTTTTGAATATAGGGAAAGTAACACCAATATATAAGGTTTTAAGAGCAATAAAATATGCGCAAGTTATATAAAATGCATGATAAGTTGAAGGCGGAAATTAACTAAGTTTCAGGGGTTGTCTTAAAAAAATCCTACAGTATCTTGACACTATCTTTTACACTATCCTCCTTGACTTATTTAGATCACAAACAATACAATATAATACACTATCAAAAGTATTGCACCTAGAGGAACAGCAGTTCGTGCCCATTCTGTACTTTTTATTTTTAATTTTCCCGCTGAAATGATGTTTGGAATATTACCTGGAATTAACATCCCTCCACTAATAAGCATTCCCATTAAAATAGCTCTTATCTGTTCCGGCGTCATTGATGGAGAAATTTCTGCTGCTGCTAGCGTAGCATTATCAACAATTGCGGAAATTGTATTTACCCAGTATAAAAGCTCACTTTTCATTTTAACAATATATAAATCAATTATAGGCTTAAAACCTGTTCCAAGTAGCTCTAATGCAAAAATAAAGACGAATACTTTAAAAGCTCTAATGAATACTTCTTTTATATTCTCATCTGCCTCAACATCTTCTGTAGGCTCACCTATCCCACTTTCTCTTTTTGCAAAAAATGTTCCTATTAATCCAAGAGCTAAAATTGCAATTATTATATCAATACCTATTAATCGTGCAAGATAAAAGAAGTCCGCATGTAATTTGGATACAACAATAGTAGCCAGTGGCTCTCCTACAGGTGTTAAAACAGCACCAAGGCCTATGGAGAAACAAGCAATGACAATCAAATTTATTTTGTTTTTTCTAGTAAGAGGCAAGTAGTTTACGACCTCAACCAAAACCAAAGAGGCAATTATTGCTGTAATAATGCTTGACATGAGCCCAAGTACCACGATTATAATGAATGCGAAAAGCCTCAAAGATATTTTATCTGCAACTTTTTCAACACCTATTTTCAATTTTTCTTTTAACAATGTAAAAATTAACCCTGCAATCAAAACTGCCAAAGTAATATAGTAAATGAGTGGATTTTTAAAAATATGGAAAAACAATTCTGCACTAAATTGTTTTGACACAATTACAGATATAATTCCCATTGTAAATAAAAAATATTCCAAATTGTGTTCTACCTGCTTTACCACAAATGGCAATAACAGAATAAGTACTAAAATTACAACTAATGCTGTTACCATATATATACCTCCTTGTAAGATATATTTAGATACAAAAGAGTATATAAACACGAACATTAACTTTTGAGGTGCCCCAGGGGTGTTGCAAAGAGTTTTTGTTGTATAATACTCATAGGATAGTGGCATCGACATAAATGCCTTCTGGGAAGCCTTCTACTAGCTTATTCCATCAAAATAGCACGTCGCCCATCCCTTGAGTATATACAATTGGGTTAGTTGAGGCCCCCTAGGGTATCCTCGCTTCATATGCAAGGCTGTATACTCAAGTAATGTAGGGAGGAACTTATGAAGTCTTTCTAAAAGCATTAAATGAGGTAATTTTTTATGATAAACAATAATATTGTTGTGGGAATTGACGTTTTAAAGGATTTTAGCTATTTTGCATGATAGGTCTTTAAACATCCTTTGCCGTCAATATTTTAGGTTGTCAGATGATTTTGCAAAGTATAAAAATTACCTCTCTGCTTTGGTAAGTCAACTCTTTCCATGTTATGACAAAGTATTCTCTGATATTACTTTTGAGTCCTCTTTGTATATTCTTGAAAATTTTTGTTCTCCTAGCAAGCTTTTAGATGCTGATAAGGAGATTTTAGTGCAAACTATTGCTAAGCTTGCCCGCAAGGGCTACAATTGGGCTTTGAAGAAATATAATGCAAGGTACATTTTTGCTGTATTAAGGGATGAAGAGCCTTTTAGGTTAATTACTCCTGAAGAACATTTAAAAGCTTTTGAAAAAGCGAGATTAAACTCATCGAAGATTTCTGCATAGTAATTTTGATTTTCTACTTTACTTTTTCTAGTTGCGGTAAAGTCTTTTTTCGATACTTAAGTGCCTTTTTCCTTCTTAGACCACCTACTTAAATTTTGCACTATCCTTTTGATATGAAGGACTTTAGACTGTAGACAAAGTCCACATGCATAAAAAGTGGGGTTTCTCTTCAATCTGAAAGAACCATTTTAGGTTCTTAATAACGCGCGTGCCTTTGAGAAAATTAATTTAGATTGTTCTGTGGCCACTCTTAGTATCTCCTGTAGTCCAGTAATCTGGTAACTGTTCGGAAAAGGTAAGATCCATTCGATGTGACATATACTTCTTACTGCTACCAGTTAAGTAATTTTGACGCTGAAGAACATCGTTTGACTAAAAATAGAAATCGCTACTTCCGATATTACTTGGCACAAGCTACCAACTCGTTGTGGGTGCACAACGAGGAATACAGGACCTATTATCAATCAAAGTATGTGAGGTAACCGAACATCAACATAAAAGAGCGCTGGTATTGACTACGCGCAAGCTTACAAAGCTGGCCTTTGCTTAGCTAGAGCAAAGGCCAAATATACAAAGGGAAAGAGGTGATTTGCTAATTTTAGTTTAAATGAAATAAATTATAATGAACCCCAACTTTTATCATAGAGTTTGGAGAAGAGGAAGGAGTATTATTATACTTTTTTCCTTAAAAACTTTAATTTCCATTTTTAGAGTCTTGACATTATGGTTTGAAACTATCGCTTCACTTTATTTGTTACTTACACTAATTCCTAGCAAACCACTTTATTTTCTTAACAAAAGTTTACTTAACTCGGCAACTGTAAATGGAATTAAACTGAAGGCAACAATTATGAGCCAATCAAAGTATGATAAAGTAACAGTGTTAAAAACAGTTCTCAAAAATGGTAAATATATAACTCCTATGAGCAGTAATAATGATAACATTGTACTTGCTACCATATATTTATTCTTAAAGAAACCTATCTTAAATACTGAGAACCTTTCAGAACGCGCAGTATACGCTCTTAAAAGTTCCCCAAATATCATCGTGGCAAACGCATATGTTCTCGCGGCTTGAATTTCACTCGTGTAATGTAACCCATAAATGAAAGTCCCAAGAACAGCTACAGTTAAAGCTGTGCCTTGAACAGCGATCTGGATTTGCATACTCTTGTCTATAATAGGTTCATCTGGTTTTCTCGGTGGTTTTTGCATTATGTCTGGCTCTTTACCTTCCATACCCAGAGCCAAAGCAGGAAAGGCATCTGTGAGTAGATTTACCCACAGTAATTGTATTGGTTTTAATGGAACTGGAAGACCCATTAGCATTGCAAGAAAGATAATTAAAATTTCAGCTATATTACATGATAAAAGGTAAAATATGAATTTCCGTATATTCGAGTATATTATTCTACCCTCTTCCACTGCTGCTACAATACTCGCAAAATTATCATCAGTTAGAATCATGTCCGCGGCTTCTTTAGCAACGTCTGTACCAGTAATTCCCATAGCTACACCTATGTCAGCTTTCTTTAAAGCAGGCGCATCATTGACACCATCACCTGTCATAGCAACAATCTGCATATTTCTCTTTATGGCATCTACAATCTTCAATTTGTGCATAGGTGAAACTCTCGCATAAACCGAAACATCTTTTACATTCTCACTTAGTTCTTTTTCATCTAGTTTATCAAGCTCTAAACCAGTAAGAACCTGGTTTTCATTTTCTATCATTGAAAGTTCTTTAGCAATAGCTACAGCAGTATCTTTATAATCACCTGTTATCATAACCGGTTTTATTCCTGCTCTTTTACATACTTTTATTGCTTCCTTAACCTCGGGCCTTGGTGGATCAATCATTCCTATTAAGCCAACAAATATTAAATCTTTTTCTATGTTTTCTGGTTCTGGAGTTTTCGGAATACTTTCTAATTCTTTATACGCAATAGCAAGAACTCTTAGTGCTTGGCTTGCCATTTCGTGATTAGCGTTTAAAGCTTCTTGCTTATTTTTTTCGGTTATAGGTACTATTTCACCCTCCTTATATATACGAGAAGAAAGATTGATTATTATATCAGGTGCACCTTTGATGAACGCAACATACCCTTTCCCAGCAGGATGGAAGGTAGTCATTCGTTTTCTTTCAGAATCAAATGGTATTTCTTGAAGACGTGGCATAACTTTTTCAAGATCCTTAGAATACATGCCACCCTTAGCTGCAGCTACAACAATAGCTCCTTCTGTAGGATCGCCGATTATACGCCATTTCTTCTCTTCATTTGCAACCGTTTCTTCAAGTTTTGCGTCATTACAAAGTAGACCTATCGTCAATAATTGCCTTAGATTAACATCTTCTATAGGATTTACTTCTACACCATCCAAATAAAATTTTCCTTCAGGATTATATCCTTCACCGCTTACGTCATAAAACTTTCTATTTGTATATATTTTTGTTACTGTCATCTCATTCTGTGTAAGAGTACCGGTTTTGTCCGAACATATAACTGTTACACTGCCTAATGTCTCAACAGCATGTAGTTTTTTTACTATTACATGACGTTTTACCATTCTTTGCATACCAATAGCCAAAACTATGGTAATCACAGCAGGAAGTCCTTCTGGAATAGCTGCTACTGCTAGACTAACCGCAGTCATAAACATTTCAAGTACGGGAATACCTCTTATCAACCCTATAACAAATATTACCCCGCATATTACAAGACTCGCAATACCCAATATTTTACCAGTATCTGCTAGTTTCCTTTGCAGAGGTGTAGCTTCTTCGGAAGTTGTTTGAATCATCTCAGCTATTTTTCCTATCTCGGTGTTCTTCCCTGTATTTACTGCTATACCTTTACCTCGGCCATGAGTAACTACTGTTCCCATAAAGGCACAGTTTATTCTGTCGCCTAAAGATACCTCATCTTTTAATACAATGTCTGCATTTTTATCTACAGGAACCGACTCCCCTGTTAATGATGCTTCGTCAATCTTTAAATTGATACATTCGACTAGTCGCAAATCTGCTGGTACATAATTTCCCGCTTCAAGTAAAACAACATCTCCCGGAACTAATTCACGAGCAGGGATTTCTATTATATGCCCATCGCGAATTACTTTTGCTTCTGGGGCTGCCATCCTTTTTAAGGCTTCCATCGCTTTATTAGCCCTTGATTCTTGGACAGCTCCTAAAATAGCGTTTAATATGACAATTAGTATGATTACTACTGAATCAGTAACCTCACCTATCAAGATAGAAATTACACTCGCTATTATAAGAATTATAACAAGAAAATCCTTAAATTGATTTAAAAAAATCTCAAATAATGTAACTTCCTTTTTACTTACAATCTCATTGTATCCGTAAGTTTTCAGCCTTTCATTTGCAATATCAGAAGAAAGACCACCGGTAAGAGATACATTCAACATTTCGACAACTTCATGCTTGTCTAATAAATGTACTTTATTTTCGGTCATTTCTTTTGTCATTTTCCCTATACTAGTCAATTCATCTGTCACCCTCTCTTTTAACAGCTTATACCTTTATCTATATAACTACTGATATCAGACAGAAATCTCTCACTTTCTCTTTATGAACTTAGCTTTTTTATTGACTTTATATCCTTACAAAATCAAACAACCATCACCCACTACTATATCATTTATATCAATTTATTATTATTCATCGAGATTATTTAACGCTAATTTCGCTTTATTAATCATATATATGGTATTGCGATAGCGGAGTGTACAATATATTCCAATTAGCATCATAACTATACTTAGAGGGAAATATCGTAAAAACAAAAAATTTGCAACTATAATTCCCGTAGCCACTAAAGAAAGGATTAACCAGTTCCTTGCTATTTTCTTGTTCAGGTCAATATAATCCATTAATTGCTCTTTTGTCGGCTTATATGATGTTATAGCTTTACTCTTAAATTCACTGTTCGAAGCTATGTTATGAGTTTTTTTCTTAAAAATTGCTGACTTGTAAAATCTATATAAGTAAAATATCCCCCCTAAGCAAAACAAAAGTGCAATTAAAATATCTTTATAATAGATAAAACGTATAATTGCTAATATACTAAAAGATATGCCAGCAACTAAATAATTCCATTTCATGTAAACCCCTCACTCTATGTATCTTTGTATACGGTAATCCAAATTACACTTTTTAATGACACATGGAGCCTCTCTATTTCATAGAGGGCAAAAATCCAATATTTTTGCCCTCTATATAGGTATTCATAAGCCATTTTGGCTAAATAAATTTACAAATGTAGATCTTTTTTAAAATTACTATATTATTTTAAAGTACTGGAGAACTCCAACAATACCCATAAATGTCAATACAATTCCCGATATCACAAGCAAGATAGAAGTTACTGTGTTAAGTTGGTAAGCTTTAGGCAACATCTTTCGATCTGTCCAGTACATTGCTAAACACCAAATACCACCCGTTAACACGCCACCTATAAGTGATGCAGGGGTAATTATACTTACGGGATTTGCACCTGTCCAAACAGCAATAGTACCACCTATAGCAACATAAAGAGCAATTGGTAATTGTAAGCGACGAACCCCTAATTTTCTAATACCTTCTATAACAGGCGAAAATGTTTCATAAGTAGTATAAGTGTAGCCTATATAGACACCATACATAGTTCCAAACAAAGCAAGAAAAACAGCAACGTAATAGAGATAAGTTAACAGTGGATGAATTACTTGTAAAAATTTTACTTGATATGTGAGTAAATCGTTATCTGCTGGTATTAGTTGCTGTGGATGAAGAATTACTGCTCCATTTACCATGAAACCTATTGTGAACAACACAAGAAGTCCATATGAAACAACATTATCAGTCAAAGCAGCCTTGGTCCAACTCAATCCTTTTTTCACTTCTTCAGGATCTTCGCTAAGTGGAATACGCTCACCAGGTTTTAAGTTAATTAAATACTCTCTAATATTATCAAGGTCTTCTCTCCCTAAAGCACCCCAACCTTTTTCACGCAGCATACCAGTATAACCAATATAATCATATGTTCCGCCACCAATAGCTCCCATATAAGTAACTATTTCGACCCATACAGGACGTGCTGCAACGCTTGGATATTTTTGTACTATCCAAGGTTCATACGAAGGGATTCGCGGTATTATAGACCCTATCAACACTTGTACCCAATCAGGTTTTACCGCAATTACAGCTGCCAAAATACTTATAACCATTGCAGCAACAATAAATGTCTGTATTTTTTCCATCCTTTCATAGCTACCAGTTATAAAAAGGAGAAATGCTCCCCAAATCAATATAGTTGCCCATATAGGTTGTGACAAAACATGAGTATTATTAACCATGAAGTTCCCTAGCATACTACCAAGTCCACCTTCCCAAAACGGGAAGCACATAATTGAGAGTATTCCTAGCATGAGTGGGAACCATCCTTTCGGCCCCGGGAAAACGTAAGCCCAACGGGTCATAGGATGTTCACCGGTAAGAGTTATATATCGATTTGCTGTATAAGTCATTATCCCCTTCATTATTGCTCCTATTATAAAGGTCCAAAGAATTACATATCCGAATACTGCACCGCCTCTAGATGAGAAAAACACTTCACCACTACCTATAGTTATAGAAGCCATTATGGCACCTGGTCCAAAGTACTTTATCAGGTCCTTGAATTTGCCTTTAACTAACTCTTGAGGTGGCTCTGGATAAGTAATTATCATATCTTTTTTCTCTTCTTTAATCATACTTTCGCTCCTCCTTTTAGAATTTTTTAAAATGGGTATATCTAGAATTTTTTATTTATAGTGTCACACATCTTTATGTTTTCTCACCTCCAACTTTGTAGCATAATTTTCACTCTTACAATGACATGGATATCCTTGTAATTCCAAATTCTTTGTGCCCCATCACCTCCGATTTTGTAAACCTTCCATTAATTACATCTATCAAGTATAAAAATAATTTTTCTTCTACTTCTGCTAATGTTTCTTTACCTAATATTACAGTGCTTGCATTAATGTCTATATCATCGCCCATTTGTTGCCATGTTTGGGGATTTCCAGTAATTTTTATTACAGGACAAATAGGATAACCGGTAGGTGTTCCTCTACCAGTTGTAAAAATAATTACTTGACTACCTCCAGCAGCCATTCCTGTCATAGACTCCACATCATGCCCTGGCGTGTCCATAATAACTAAGCCTTTTTTAGATGGCCTTTGTGCATAAACTAATATTTCTTGAACTGTGCTGGTTCCTGCTTTATGAATAGCACCCAGTGATTTTTCTTCCAACGTTGTAAGGCCACCTTTTACATTGCCCGGCGATGGATTCCCACCTCGAAAATCTACTCCTAGCCTCATATAACGTCTTTCAACCTGATTAATTAATTCTAAAATTTTTTGACTTAATTCAGGAGTTGCCGCTCGCTTAGCCATAATATGTTCAGCGCCAATAATTTCAGTTGTTTCCGATAAAATAACGGTGCCTCCTAAATTTACAACGCGATCAGCTACACGACCAGTTACAGGATTTGCCACAATCCCAGATGTAGTATCTGAGCCACCACATTCTGTCCCTAGGATTAATTTCTCCCATCCAAATGGTTCTCTTTTCATCATTCCTAAATATTCTGCCATTTTTTTTGCTTTTTTTATCCCTTTTTCTACAGTTTGAGCTGTTCCGCCATCTTTTTGAATAGAAACAAAATCCACTGGTTTTCCACTTTCACCTATGCGAGAAGCTAAATCAGCTGCATCAATACTTTCACATCCTAAACCTACAACTAATACTGCCCCTACATTTGGATTTTTGCCAATTCCTTCTAAAGTACGAAAAACCATCTCCATATCAGCACCAATCTGAGCACATCCATGCTGATGTGTTACCGGTATAGCACCTGGTATTGCTTCCGCAATTAATTCCGTGGCTCTATTTGCACACACCACAGATGATACAATTAATAAATGGTTCCTAATGCCAACTTGATTATCTTGGCGCCAATAACCTAGCAGCTCTTTCATAAATCCTTGTCCTCCTTCGAACCGCCCCGTCCTCTGCGACCCTCAATATTGTGGATATGTACATGTTCACCTGCATGAATATTGGTAAAGGCAACCCCTATGGCTTCTCCATATTTGATAACCTTTTCACCTTTCTGAATGTCTTTAAGTGCCACTTTGTGCCCAAAAGGAATAGATTGTAATGCTTTTACCTCTAAGACTACATCTCCTATCAGTATCTCATCTTTTTTTATATCTTTTATTGCTGTGGCTACATTATCATTCTTGTTTATAATTACTACATTATTCTTGCTGATTTTAATCCCCTCCCTACTTTCCAAAACTTTGCTTAATATAATCGATACCAATTAAGTTAATCAATATATTTTAAAATGGAAGAAATTTTATCAGATTGGTTCTCAGATAAGGAATCAAGTATGATAGAATGATCACTAAGAGGCCATCGCACAGGCTTTTAAAATCTATACAGTATTTATTTCTAAGTTATTCTATATATGCACCTTTTGTAGCAGAAACAGCTTTTTCTGTATAGAGTTTCAAAACTCCTCGTCTTTGTTTTTGAGGTTTTTGCCATTTAGCTCTGCGTTCTTTAAAAACCTCCTCTATCACCTCGCTTGGGCATTCTTTACCCTTAATACCGATAACATTCAATTTTCTTTTTTCTATATCAAGCTCAACAAGATCACCATCCTCTACAAGAGCAATTGGGCCACCAACAGCTGCTTCAGGGGATACATGCCCAATACATGGCCCTCTTGTCCCTCCAGAAAAGCGCCCGTCAGTAATCAAAACCACAGAAGCATTTAATTTAGGATCTACAGCAATAGCCTCTGTTGTCATAAGCATTTCTGGCATTCCTGAACCGCGTGGACCTTCATATCTAATAAAAAGCACCATTCCAGGCTCTATATTTCCTTCTACAACTGCTTTATAAGCCTCTTCCTCAGAATTAAATACCCTCGCTGGTCCTATATGATGCCACATATTTTGAGGAACAGCAGAATATTTAATTACTGCACCCTCCGGAGCAATATTTCCTCTTAACACTGCCACAGAACCAATAAGTTTAGTTTCGCGAACAGGTTTGATAACATCTTCTCTTTCTAATCCATAATTATGTAGATAACCTATTACACGTTCAAAGAATCCTTCTTTTTCTAAGTCCTCAAGGTTTTCTCTTAACGTCTTCCCTGTAACTGTCATGACATCTAAATCTAAATAATCTTTCAAAGCAAGCTGAACCATTGGAATACCACCAGCAAACCAAAGCAATTCTGTAGTATATTCTCCACTAGGCGTAATATTGCAAATATGAGGAATTTTATGATTTAATTCGTCAAACAGTTCTATATCTAAATCATACCCCACTTCATGAGCAATCGCAGGAAGATGAATCATTGCGTTTGTAGATCCCCCAATAGCTGCATGTACTATAATGGCATTTCTAAAAGCTGCTGAAGTTAAAATATCTCTTGGTGTAATATTTTTTTAACAAGTTCCATTATTTTACGTCCTGCTTTTCTTGACCAATCTAGTATATCTCTAAGTGTTGCTGGAATTAAAGCACTACCTGGTAATGCCATTCCTAATGCTTCTGCCATGCATTGCATTGTACTTGCAGTCCCCATAAATTGGCATGCACCACAAGAAGGACAACCAGTCAATCGATAATTATTAATCTCTTTTTCGGAAGTTATGTCTCCCCTTCCTATTTCACTCACTTTTGTTAATGATGTAGCCATATTAGGACCAGGTCTCATGCTGCCTCCAGGCACAAAAATAGTAGGAATATTTATTCGTCCCGCAGCCATCAAGTGTGCGGGAATAGCCTTGTCACAAGACGAAATGAGTACCATTCCATCCCATGGAATAACTGAAGCATGTAATTCTACCATATTGCATAGTATTTCTCTCTGAGCTAAAATATAATTCATACCATCATGGCCTTGAGCCCATCCATCGCATATATCTGTTGTAGTAAATCTAGCAGGTCGCCCTCCCTTTTCATAAATGCCTATTCTTACCTGTTCAGATAACGCCGACAAATGATAGCTACCAGGATGGCTTTCGCCATAAGCATCTTCAACAAGTATTTGCGGTTTCTCCAAATCTTCCAAATTCCAACCTATCCCTGTATGCAATGCATCACTTTGTATCCATAATTTTCGCACATCTTTGCTTCTTTGAATATAAGACTTCATCCTCCTTCACCTTCCTATCTCAATACTTTGTGATTAATTCAATTAAGCCTTTAAAATCTCTTTTTCGCTAAATTAAACTGCTTTAATATTATTTCTAACGAAGATGTTGTGAAGCAAGACAAACTTATGCGATATTCCCTCCCAAAATTTTTTTGAGAATCGTGCTTTTTTCTTCTTAGCAACTGTAAACATGATTCTTATGAATTTTGCTAAAATCGCACTTTGTTATTATTCAACTTTTGAATATTGCCTCTAATTATTTGCACTTAACTTTTTAAAACTTTACTTGCAATTTTAACGTTTCCAATTAAAGAACAATCCTTTCTCACCTTGAAGTCAAATTCCCTTAAAATATTCCTTTTAAACTTAAGATAAGAATCGCTTACCATCCCACCAGTCCAAAAAATACATGGATTAAGATTCATTTGGCTTTTGCAAACATTAATTGTGTTAAAAACAGGTTCATGAATTCCTATAAAAAGACTTAATAATAGACTCTCCCTTGTACTATCAAAAGTAAGGCCAGAAAAAGATGCTGTCTTCTTGAGAAGACTATGTCTATCACCAGCAAGGTGTGGCTCAAATTTCTCATTTATATTCAAAACATCTTCCTTTGAATATTTCTCAAAAAATTCAGGAAGGTATTTCGAGTAAAATTCCTCTTCACTCATCTCCCTATAAAACTCTTTCCTAAACCATTCTACTGCAGTACCACCCACTGTAATAGCAAGATAAAGCCATTTCCCAGGCTCAACCGAACACCTAAGGTAATATTTCTCATTAGGAACAGGTCTGTCTGTAGTAACATGAATAATCTCATTGCTCCCAGAAACATTTAAAATATCTCCTCTCTCAACAGCACCTGCACCATAAGACGCACTTGAGGTATCATTAGCTCCTACAATAACAGGGATACCTTCTCTTAATCCAGTTAGCCTAGCCGCTTCCTCCGTTAAATAACCAGCTATACTCATGGATGGCATGATATCAGGTAGCTTCCCCAAATCAATGCCTAAACCTTCGCAAATCTCCTTAGACCATTCTCCCGCTTTTACTGTTTCATATAACCCAGTAAGAGATGCATTCGAGGGATCTATAAGAAATTTTCCAACCATTCTCTTTAAAAAAAATGTATTGAAATGCCCAAATTTATAGGTCTTGTTGTAAATTTCTGGTAGATTATCTTTGATCCAAAGAATACTTGTGCAGGTAATACCACCAGGAAATGGCAAATTACCATTGATCTCCATTAATTTTTCCTTCCCTACAGTCTTTAGAACGAATTCTGACTGCGCATAACTCCTCCTGTCCAGATGTAATATAACGGGATAGACAGGATTACCCTCTTTATCCATCGCTATTAATGACAACGCAACATCGGGCACTACTACGTCTATTTTCTTACTATATTCCTCTAATCGCTTCATCCCCTCAAGAAAAGCTTTAAACATTATTTCTGCATCAATTTGTATCTTCAATTTATCTATAACCTCAAAGTCATATTCAACTTTCGTATCTGCTAAAACCTCACCTTCTTCATTAAATACACCCATCTTAACTGAAGATGTTCCAAAATCTATAGAGAGTACATACACCTCAACAACTCTCCTTTCTAAATTCTTTGATTTATTCCAACATTAAATTTATAAAAAACTTTGCTACTACACTATGGTTAATTGCAAATTACATGCCAAATGTAAATATTCTCAAACATCGATAAAATAAATACTTTAAAATAAGAGCAAACATATAATTCGATGCATTTTTGCTAATTAACTTTTACTCTACAATGCATATTTGCAATCTTACACACACGTTGTAATCTAAATGTTGATCTCTATCCATTAAACCAATTACTAAAATTTTTTACGAGAAAATTGCAGAAGTCACCTTATAAATATGCTGTTTTTTAACACAGCTATTAAATTAGATAATCCTGATAAGACAAGATTTGATATATTTTAAAAATTTTCTGCCTCATACAACTATTAATTTTCATGATTCGTTTGCCAACTTAAGTTTAAACTTTTTTGGTACATATTACGTTCTCAATGCAAAATAAGAAAATTACAGCAATAACTAAATTTTTCTTATTGATTTTAACCTCTCACAATCTTCAAATAGCATTTTACAAGACACCATATAAGTTGATGAACATAATACATTAAAACCTCGTCCATAAAAGTTATTCAATTAATTAAACCTACCTCTTTTAAAAGAGCCTTAAGACTTTCAACTGCAAATTTCTCTGCACAACTTACAGGTTGGCGAACATAAGTACTAATTGGCACTCCGCAAAGTTTACAAGCTTCTTTGAGTATCCCAATAAAAGGTTTATCTAAATCGTATACACGCAGTAGTTTCAAAAGTTTTCGGTGCCAATTTATACTCTCTTCAACGTTACCAGATATAAAAGTTTTATAAATATTCACATGAATATGTGGTGCAAAATTTGCAATACCTGGTATAGCTCCATCGCCACCCATAGCTAAAGTTGGGAAGAGATGATCATCATAAGCTGCTAATACACAAAAATCAGGTCTCACAGCTTTAACTTCTAAAATTATATCTCTTATATGTGCAATGCTAGCAATAGTTTCTTTTATTCCTACAATATTAGGAAAATCAATTGCTAGTCGTGCAACAACCGAAGGAGAAAGATTTTGACCTGTTACATCCGGAAAATTGTAGAGAATTATAGGGATATCTACTGATTTGGCTACTGTAGCAAAATGTTGATATAATTCTTCATCTGAAAGTTTTACATAGTAAGGACATACCACTACTACCCCATCTGCACCAATTTCTTTCGCATGCTTTGTCAGCTCTATAACTTCCTCGGTATTAGTACTTCCAGTACCTATAAGAATAGGTACTCGCTTATTAACATATTCTACTGCGAATTTCGCAAATTCTTTTCTTTCAGTAAAAGATAAATGAACAAATTCGCCTAAACTCCCTAATACAAATATTCCATGTACCCCTTTTTTTATAAAAAAAATCTATAAGTGCTTTGTTACCTTCCCAGTCAAATGATCCATCTTCCTTAAATATGGTTAGCATTGGTGGAATAATTCCATGAAATTTCGTCTTGTTCATTGTAAATTCACTCCTTATTACATTTAACAATAGACTTGTGCAAAATTCAAAAGCCTTCATTTAAGCCATTTCATAGACATGCTTTTTTTCTATCACTCTTGAATTTTTTATCTTTTATGTAGGATTTCCCCTCCCATTTGTCGAATTATTATATATACACTATAAAAATTTTTTTAAGGAGGAGGAATTCCTACATGTACCAGCTTCAATTACTTTTAAATATACCTGAACTCTTTACCTCTCAGTCTAAAATTGATTTCTATTCTTCTATGTTTGAAAATCTTGACCTGTCTTCAATACCTGAATTCCCTTCCTCTAATCATGGACGTAAGGGTTATTCTCATCATGCACTTTTTAGAGCTTTTATTGTTATGAAAGCTGAAAGATTCGGTACAATTTCTGACCTTTTAGATTATCTCCGCAATAATCTTATCATTGCTCATCTTTGTGGCTTCGATATTTCTAAACCTCTTCCTTCTTATTGGACTTTTCGCCGTTTTATTAATGACTTCTCTCATGATTATTTAACCACTATCTTTCAAAATCAAGTCAATATCCTCAAAAATATGGGTATTATCTCTGGTGAGTTTATTTCCATGGATTCTACTCCTATTAAAGCTAACACTAAGTTAAATAACCCTAAGTCTTTTTCTAAAAATAAATTCTCTAAAGATAATCAGCCTAAGTCTGATAAGGATTGTAAATTAGGCGTTTATTCTGCTTCTAATGATTCTTCTAATAAACGTTATAAGTTTTATTGGGGATATAAAAATCATATTATTGTTGATGCTATCTCTGGTTTACCTATCGCTGAAACTACTACTCCCGCTGATGTCCCTGATTTTGAAGTTGCTTTGTCTTTACTTGAAAAGACTAATAATTGGTTTAAACTGACTGGTACTAATTTTATCGCTGATAAAGGTTATGACGTTAAGAAACTCTATAATTATGTTAGAGATACTCTCCACGGTCATTGCTTTATCCCTCTTAACAAGCGTAATTCTAAAAATCCCCCTCTGACTGATGATGGTTATATGGTTTGTGAAGCGGGTATTAAAATGCTTAAAGATGGCAAACAGTATTTTAATGGTTTTATTAAGCAAAAATTTGTTTGCAAGTTCTGTAATTCTAAAGATGATTCTGCCTGCCCTATAAAGCATCCTAAATATTTTAATGGCAAAAAGCATAGAGGCTGTACTAAGTATGCTATTATATCTTCTGATTATAGGTCCTCTATTAATAGAGACTCCCTATATTTTAAGGCTGTCTATAGATTGAGAATTGAATCAGAAAGATATAATTCCCGCTTTAAAGCTCTGGATTTTGAAAAGGCTTATGTTAGAAATATTAATTCTGTGAGCAACCTTAATACTTTTGGCCATATTACTTTGCTTACTGTCGCTATTGTAGCTATTAAGTTGGGCAAATATGATGAGTTTAGATCTCTTGTTGCTTTGATGCAATCGGCCTAATTTTTACTGAATCTATTTCATGCCATTTTTTAACATTTGACTCCTACAGGATATTTATGCCCTTTTTTAGCCCTCTTTTTATCTTTTCTTTTCCCTTACCACTTCCTTTATGTTTGATTGTCAGTCTTGATTACTATATATTGTATGTCATACATATTTTGGCTTTTGATTATGATTATTTTATTTAATTTTGCACATCCCTACATTTAACAATTTTAATTGCTAGTTTTTTATTCTGAATTTGTGCTTTTTGAAATAGATGATAATCCTCCTCACAAGCAATTGTCTTTTAGTAATGTTCTTTTAGCATGATTTTATCCTTCACCTCTTTGTTTACTAAATACTTCGGCCAATAACCAAGTAAAACGTCAGCAACTCCTTGTGCTGCCTTTGTTCTCAACTCCGCTTCGGCTTCCTCAGAATACCAAGCAACGTGGGGAGTAATAATCACATTATCCATTTTTAAAAGAGGATTATCACTCGGGGTCGGTTCTTGTTCAAGCACATCCAAACCTGCTCCGGCAATGCGTTTTTCTTGTAACGCCTTTATTAATGCTTTCTCATCAATCACTGGTCCTCTTGCTGTGTTGATTATAAAAGCACTCGGCTTCATCAAACCAATTTCCGTTTCTCCAATCAAATGATACGTCTTCTCGGTTAAAGGTGCATGCACAGAAACAAAATCGGACTTAGCCATTAATTCCTCTAAACCCACTAAAGTTGCACCATATGGTTCTACATCTGCTTGGGTAATGTAAGGATCATACACCAAAATATCAAAACCAAATGGTCTTGCTTTTTCAGCTAAGGTTCTGGGAATACGTCCAAAACCTACTAGTCCTAAAACTTTGCCCCTCAGACGGTAAATAGGTTTGCTTATCTTAAAATCCCATGTACCCGCTTTCACTGCATTATTCATTAAAACTACTTTACGCGCACAGCCCAACAATAAGGCCAAGGCATGGTCAGAAACTTCATCCATACAATAATCCGGAACATTAACAACACAAATACCTCTCGCCGTAGCCGCTTTTATATCAATGGTATCAACTCCAACACCATAACGCGCAATTACTTTGCAATTATCTAAAGCCTCAATAACACGTCGGGTAATTTTCGCATACTGATTAATTAATCCATCAGCATCTTTACAAACTGAAATTAATTCTTCTTCACTCTTGCACTGAGCTGGTATTAGAGTAATACCGGCTTCTTTTAATACCCTTTCTTCATATCTCAAATCTCCAAATTCAAAATCAGTAACTACAACTTTTAATTCTCTCATATAAACCACCTTTTACCAATATTTTTTATTTTAGTCTTTGTTTGATATTTTATTACCACCTCTTCTTAATCTCTTTCATAACTGATTAATTGTTTGATCATTTTATTTTTTGCATGATATTTACTGTAATAAAGAGTTACATTTGTATAGAAAATTAATTACATTTCTATATAACAACCAGAAATTATTTGTGCCTTAGATTCCACCTTACGATGGACATCCTTGTCGTTAATTCTTACTGCGAAGCTCGTAGTGGATTTTCACCACCAAGCTACCGCCCATGCTAGGCGCACAACGAAATTGTAATCAAAAATTTCCACTTCCTTTAAAATAAGCTCTTAGTAATGTAGACTTCCTCACATCGACACAATTTTGTTTTCATTATTGTTATTCTAAAATAACAAAGCACCAACTTACCATCCTGTTAACAATTGACCTGCTTCGTCAAATTTGAAATCTAACGGTCCTTCGACCACTTCAAGTTGTGGATTATTTTTTACTTCTACTAAAAGAGCTTCAGAAATGTATATATTCTCCAATTTAAGTGTATTTTTTATTCTAACTATACGACAGTTTTCGCCACTATAATCTAAATTGTTTGAAGTTTTTATAGCAGCTTTTATAGCCAAATAATCATTGGGCATAACTATAGGTAAACGCACAGTATTTGTTATTGCAGCTGTAATAGAGTTAATATAACCTTTTGTAAAATCAGTTTGGTTTAATACCCTTAGCGTTGTCACATCAGCCATACCAATGCCATTAGCATTGCCCTCAGTCTTATCTGTAAGGCGTAAAACAACTATACGATTAACCTTAAGTTCTCCTTTTACATATTCTGACGCAAATCTTCCAGTTATGTTTGGATCCATTCCATCTCCACTTATATCCTTCCCTAGTTCATCTACAATAAGAACATCAAGATTATCTATTAAAATTTTAGGCATTAAACTTCTTGCTTTATTAAGAAGTTCTGGTTCAACAGTAAAAAATTCTTCTGATTTTAACACTCTAACATCAACTGTTTCATCACACGAATCTTCTATAAGAGCCACTCCCAACAATATTGGAACCTTTAACATTATAATTCTTGCCATTTCCTTTAGTCTGTCAGCAAAATTATAAAATCCCATTTTATGACACAATTCGGCACCTTTTTGTTTACCTAAACCTATAACACACATCTTTACAAGACCGCTTTCAATATCTCCGCGAAAAGATGTATGAGGTTTAACACGATTAACAAGAATCACTGCATCCGCATTTAAAGCATCTTTGCTTGTATAAACTGGAATGCCTTCATCAGTACTACCGATATATTCAACATCCATGCTTGAAATTATTGGTGCACCAACATTCTCTTCATATATTCCTAACTCCTTAAGCACATTTTTTTGTCCTTCTGCAGTTGCACCACCATGACTTCCCATTGCAGGTATTATAAATGGTTGCCCTCCATATTTCTTAACAGTATCTACTACCTGGCGTACAACATCAGCAATATTATTTATACCGCGACTCCCAGCAGCTATGCATACTTTTTTCCCTTTAAGAGTTTTTAACAATTCTTGTTTGTTATTTAATTCCTCTCTAAGCTTTCTGTTAAAATTAAAGCCTGTATGTTTTTTAAACTTCTGCCTTACTTTATACATTTTAGGAATAGATACAGTATCAACTACTTCTACTATTGGTTGAAAATCAATTTTAAAACCATAGGTTTGCATGTACTATGCTCCTCCTAACCTATTTTGTTGTTAATAAGATTAAGTATGCATATATGCAAAAGTTGATTCATAATTCACAAAATTAAATGATTTTTATTATTTGGTCTCTATTTTTTTATCATTTTTAGCTTTTGCACTTAATTTTACATCAAACCTCTATTTTTCAATTCATTAATATTGAAAATATATTTTGGCTGACGTCCTTCAAAATAGTCAACAACAGCCTTAGCAGCTTCTACTGCCATGCGGATTGTTGCTTCTTTCGTAAGAGCTGCTGAATGAGGAGTAAGTATTACATTATCTAATCTAAGCAATTCATTATCACATGATGGTGGTTCTTGTTGGAACACATCAAGGCCTGCACCAGCAATCCTATTTTCTTTCAAAGCATCAATCAAAGCTTGTTCGTCTACTATACCTCCCCTTGCTGCATTTATTAAATAGGCTGTAGGCCTCATCGAATATATAAGCTCTCTTGTTATCATCCCTTTCGTTTCAGGCGTCTCTGGAGAATGTAGTGTTATAAAATCTGCTTCCTTAAATAACCTTTCAAGTGAGTCAGTAAATTCATAGTCGTAATCTTTAAATTTTTCCTTTACGTAAGGATCATAAGCAAGAATCTTCATTCCAAGCCCATCATGACATTTCTTGGCCACTAAAGCACCAATGTTACCCATCCCCACAATGCCAAGTACTTTTCCTTCTAACTCTACAGATACATTAGAGTTTCGAGCTTTCCAATTACCAGTGCGTACTGCTTTATCCATGAAACTCAATTGTTTTGCTAAGTGCATTATCAGCGCTATCGTATGTTCACATACTGAAATATTGTTCACCGCGGGTAAGTTACAAACAAGAATACCTCTTTCCGTTGCTGCCTCTACATCCACATTATCAACACCCGCACCTGTTCTGGATATTATCTTTAATTTTGGAGCATTCTCTATCACTTTTCTTGTAATTTTTGATGTTGTTCTTAAAATAATTGCATCTACGTCTTTTACCATAGATATTAGCGTTTGCTCACTTCTATCTGGTGCCACAAGAACTTCAAATCTTCCCTCTAATATTTTTTTGCCTTCCGGATGTATTTCTTCTGAAAGCAGTACTTTTATCATGATAACAACCCTTCCCCTTTTAAAACTTTTTTAATTTCCTCAATTTCGTCCTCTTTCAGCGGTAACAAAGGAAGTCTCGGTTCCATACCGTAATAACCTAGGAAATTCATTGCCACTTTAACAGCTGCAACACCGCCATTGCCTGATACTTTTTCATTTATTTTACAAAGTCTATTGCTCAATTTTTCTGCTTCCTCATACTTGCCATCATTAAATAATTCTTGAATTTCACAGCAAAGGTCAGGCAGGTAATTTGCCATTGAAAGAACACCGCCTATAGCTCCTTTTTTTAGTCCGTCCAAAAATTTATTTATAGAGCCGGAAAGTACATAGAACTCTGCTCCCTTAGGTACAGCATTTACATAATTTCCTATATCTTCTTTTGAAGAATCTTTTATGCCAACTATATTAGGATGTTGTGCAAGTATAGAAATTGCACGCGGGGATATTAATACTCCATTTGCAGATCTTGGAATGCAATAAATTGTTATCGGAATAGGAGATTTATCAGCGACTTCAGTATAAAATTTGATTAATGCTTCATCAGTCATTTTACTAGCAAAATAATGAGGTGTAAGAACACTGGCAAAATCAACTCCAAAATCTGCCACTTTTTTAGTAAATTCTATTGTAGCCCATGCTGATTCTCTTCCTGTACCAGCAAGTAAAGTTTTATCTTTCGATTTACTCTTTGCAACTGTTTTTATAACTTTAATTGCCTCTTCATCTGTTAAACTTCTAAATTCGCCATTGCTTCCTAAGCATAAATAACCTTTTAATTTAGAACTATTTAATTTCTGAATATTCTCTTTCAACTTTCCATAATCAATTTCTTGATTAACAAAAGGAGTTACAAGTGGTGCAAATACTCCTGTAAGTTTTTCTCTTATACTCATTACAGTAATATCCTCCTTTTTTAATTTACAGTCATTATTTTCGTTTTGTTTTCTATTATATTCAACCTCTACTTTAAGCAGTAAAGCAAAAATTGTGCCAAAGCACGCAAAACGTTTGATAGTGAAGTTTCCTATCGTTTCACAGTCTACATTAAAAATCAATAATGCAAATTTGCCATTTATTTTTTATTTCAATGCATAAATGCAATGCTGACAAACAGTCCATCATTACCTCATTTGCAAACTAAAGCTATCGTTATTCTATAGCTTCCACATCTTTATTCCCCATTGCAAAACTTCTTTTATTGATAAGTTTTAAAACCTCTGGTGCTTTATTAGTAGCATTCAATAGTTGTATTTTTTCTTTTACAGTCTTTTTTACATTTTCTCTTGCTATGGCACCATATTTTCTAACATCAACTAAATCCGGGTTATTTGATAATTCTTCCCTTAAAGCATGGGTAAAAGCCTTATTTAATTCTGTAGCAAAATTAACTTTTGAAATCCCAGCTTTTACTGCTTGAATAACAGAGTCATCCATTACTCCAGAAGCACCATGAAGTACTAATGGTATTTTTACTTTGTCTTTTATTCGTACTATTCCTTCAATATCTAATTGCGCAGACTGAACTTTCATTCTGTGAGCGCTTCCCACTGAAATCGCTAGTGAATCTACTCCCGTCTTTTCATAAAATTCTAGAGCTTCTTCTGGAGTCGTAAGGTATTTTTTTACTTCCTCTGGAGAAAGGGGTCCCTTAGCTGCATCAGGTATCTTCCCAATTTCCCCTTCTAAAGGAATTCCTGCTGCATGTGCTATTTCTGCTAATCTTTTTGTCATCCTTATGTTTTCTTCAAACGTAAGAGACGACCCATCAAACATAAGTGATGTAAATCCTGCTTTTAATGCTTTTATAACTGTAGAAAAGTTTACTCCATGGTCCAAATGGCATACTACAGGTACTGTAGCTTCCTCAGCTAATACCTTAATTAGAGCCGCAAATGATTTCTCACCTCCATATGCTATTGCTCCTTCACTTATCTGAATTATCACAGGAGCATTTTCCTCTTCAGCTGCCTCGATTATAGCTTGAACCATTTCCATGTTATAAGCATTAAAAGCCCCCACAGCAAATCCATTTTCCATTGCATAAATAAGCATTTCTTTACTACTTACAAGTGGCATTATATCAACCCCTTTATACAAGATATTCTTTTAGAGCATTAAATTCTTGAAAAGTTACACCTGCTTCTCCCAACTCTCTTGGATTAGCTACACCCTTTTTATGATCTGCGTGATAGTCTGAACCTCCAGTAAAAAATTTTACTTTCCCATTATACTCTGTTCTAATTAATTCTTCAATTTCAAAATCTTTTAAAGTTCCTTTATAACTTGTTTTACTGTAAACATAACGGGCTTCTATGCCATCAATTCCATGCTTTATAAGTCTTTCTATATATTCTTTTCTAGTCAAATTACTTCCATCCGGATAATGAATTACTTCATCTATTAGAAAAGGATGGGCTAATACTGCTGTTCCACCACAGGATTTAATCAGATCGATAGCATCAAATGGATTTATTTTTTCTCTTCGGATATTTAACTCTGGATCATCTCTTACCATTATCTTGGCATCTTTCCATGTCGGAGCATAGCCCTTTTTAGCCATTAATTCAAATATATGTTTTCTCTCAACCTCATCAGGATCTCTATACCTTATATTACCATTTTCATCAGTATATTTTAATATTTCATTCTCGTAATCAATTGGCATACCCTTAGATGTAAGAACTTCACACAATTTTTTATAAGCTTCTGTCTTACTTTTTCTCATCCTTTCTATTGCTTCCTCTAATAAAGGATTCTTCCAATCCATTCGGTATCCCAGAATATGAACATCATCAACATAAGTATCACAGGAAAATTCAATTCCTAATACCAATTCTATTCCTTGTTGTCTTGCAAAATCTTTTATATCTATCTTGCCATTAGTAGTATCTAAATAAAGTGGTGGTTGTACATCATGGTCTGTAATTGCTACTACTCTAAGACCATTTTTGGCAGCGTTAACGATTAGTTCCTGAGGTGTATCATTTCCATCAGAACGGGTAGTATGACAGTGCAAATCACACTCATATTTTCTTCTTGTTAAAGAAGAAGATGTTACAATACCCGGCGCTATAGAACCTTCCCCAAAAGAAGAGAAATAAGTATGCATAAAAACTCACTCCCCTCCAATTTTTATGTCTCACTTATTTTAGTTTGCAAAGTACTACTTTCTTTAAATTATGATACTAACAAAATTAGCTTCGTTAAATCAGTGATTATAAAATCAGGATTTGCAGCAATTATGGATTTTATATCTCCTATACCGTATGTTACAGCACATGTGTAAACCCCTGCACTTTTCCCACACAAAACATCTATTTCAGAATCACCTACATACAAGGCCTCTTCTCGCTTAACATTTAATTTTTGCAATATAATTTCTATTATTTCAGGATGAGGTTTTTTATTTGTTACATCTTCTGGTCCTAACATTATAGAAAAGTACTTCTCTAACCCAAAATGTTGTAATATCTTCTTGCTTAAAGACATCATTTTATTAGTTGCAAGTGCGATATTAATTTTTCTTTCTTTTAAAAATTCGAGGACCTCTCTTACCCCAGGAAATAAAGAAGTATAAACAATGCATCGTTCACTATAGTTTTCTTTAAATTTTTCAAATGCCCTTTCAAACTTATCTGCGTTTTTTTCCCCAATGCATTGTTTTATAAACACTTCGGGTCCATAACTCATAAAAGGTATTATATCATCTTCAGGTAATGTAGGAATATCTAAATCCCTTAGTGTTTTGTTAATGGCCATAACGATATCTTTTTTTGAGTCTATAAGAGTTCCATCTAAGTCAAAAATAATTGTTTTAACATTCAAAGCAAATCGCTCCTTTATTTTGTCACACTACGATATTTTTCATCTATCATGTTAATTTTTTCTACCTTTGGTAAAGAACGTCCCCCTTGAAATTCTGATTCAAGCCAAACATCTACCAGTTTTTTGGCTAACTCTGGTCCCACTATTTGGCCTCCCATTGTCATAATTTGAGCGTTGTTACTTTTACGAGCTCTCTCAGCAGAATAAACATCATGACATGTAGCAGCCCTTACCCCTGGAACTTTATTTGCTACGATAGCCATCCCAATTCCTGTACCGCATATAAGAATGCCCCTCTCAAATTCCCCTGCTGCAATTTTTTCTGCCACAGCTAAAGCAATATCCGGATAATCTACTGGAGTCTTATCATAAACCCCTATATCAACCACCTCAACTCCTTTTGATTGCAAATGTTCTTTAATAACTTCTTTCAAATCAAATCCAAAATGATCACTACCCAAAATTATTTTCATTTCTTTCTCTCCTCTCGTTTTAATTTACTGCTTTTTTAGAAAATTTTCAATAGTTTTAGCTATTGATTCACTATCTATACCAAACTCACGTTTTAGCATATCTTCTGAACCCGCGGTCCCAAATCTATTCTTTACTCCTATTCTCAAGTGTTTAACACCTGGTTTCTTTTCAGTTAAAAATTCTGCTACCGCACTTCCTAAGCCACCGATTATATTGTGATGTTCAACAGTAATGATGTTATCAATAAAACTCGTAAGGTCTCTCAGCAAGTTTTCATCTAAGGGTCTTATAGTAGCCATGTTTACTACAGTTGTATAAATGTTTTTTGATTGCAATATTTCAGCAGCTTTTAAACAATCATATACAGCACCACCACAAGCAACAATTAAAGCATCTTTCCCTTCTTTTAGGATTTGCCCCTTTCCGATTTCAAAATTTACCTCTTCATTAAAAATTAACGGTTCTTCCTTTCTTCCTCTAAGACGCATATAGACAGGTCCATTATAATCAAAGATTGCTTTTGTAGCACTATAGGTTTCTGCCGCATCAGCTGGATCTATTATAACTATTCCAGGGATTGCTCTTATCACCGCAATGTCTTCCAAAGCTAGATGTGTAAACCCTAGCCATGCTGCCGAAAATCCAGTATCGGTCCCTATCAATTTGACATTTAATTTATTACCAGCTATATCTACACGTATTTGTTCAGCAGCTCTGAATACTAGAAAGTTAGCATACGACGTAACAACTGGCACCTTACCACAAAGGGCCATTCCCGCAGCTACGCCTACCATGGTTTGTTCTGCTATACCAACATTAAAACTTCTCTCTGGAAATTTTTTTATAAAATCCCCATATCGTGAGGCTGAATCTGCTGCTATAGTAACAATATCAGGATTTTTTTCTCCTATCTCAACAAGTGCCTCAGCAAATGATGTTCTAGTTGATTTCTTTAGCTCACTCATGATAAAGCTCCTCCAATGACATTTCATTTTTTAATTCTTCATATTGTTCATATGAAAGAACCTTATAGTGCCACTCAACCTTATTTTCAGCAATTTTTAAGCCCTTTCCTTTTACAGTATTAGCAATAATAACAGAGGGCTGACCTTTAACAAACGGAATTTTATTAAAAGCTGTAAGTAACTTTTCTATATCGTGACCATCTATTATTTCTACACACCATCCAAAACTTTTCCACTTTTCAGCTAAAGGTTCCAACCGGGTTATATTTTCTGTAAAATCTCCTAATTGCAGCATATTTCTATCTACTATTACAATTAAATTATCTAGTCCATAATAAGCAGCAGTCATGGCCGCTTCCCAATTACTTCCTTCCTGTAATTCTCCATCTCCAGTTATTACAAAAACTCTGTATTCTTTTTTGTCCATTTTAGCTGCTAAAGCCATCCCTACACCAAGAGCTATTCCATGTCCCAAAGAGCCCGTATTAGATTCCACTCCTGGAAGTTTAGTTTCTGGATGGCCCGGAAGCATAGTATCATATTTAGTGCAAAAATCCCCTAATAATTTTCTTTCAAAAAATCCCATTTGTGAAAGTATAGAATAAAGTGCCAAACATCCGTGGCCTTTACTGAGTATTAACCTATCTCTATCAGGCCATTTTGGATTCTGTGGATCTACCTTTAATACACTTTTATATAAAGTAGCTAAAATTTCTGCTAATGAAAGTGCGGGCCCAAGGTGCCCCGTCCCTGCTCGTGTACTCATCCAAATGCAGTCTTTTCTTATTAAGTTAGCAGTCTGTTTTATCAAATCAATTTGTTCAAAAGAAATGTTCAAAAGAATCAACTCCTTCAATCCCTTTTTATTTTTAAAATAAACTTTTTACATAATTTTCAAGGTCTATAACAGCTTTTGAAAACTGAGTATAAGTAGTTATAGTCGGTTCAAGTTTTTCAAAATCTTCAAGTGCTATTGTAGTTTCACCATAAGCTTCTGCAAAATATGGAATCTTCAACAAATTTTCCATTATCTCATTTGGAATAGGCTCTTCACATTTGTTTTCAATCGGTCTGCCCATATATAGCATCATAAATGCTTTTATTAATTCTGGATTCATCGTATAGACCAAGTTACAACCTGCAAGTTTTTCTATATGCCATATATACTGTATTCCATTTACTTTAGGACTAACTCTGCTGGATGCTACCAGCATTTTGCTCGGATAATTCCTCTTAGCCAATATCTTACATGCTTTTTTAGTTATGGCAATTCCTGCCCACCTTTTCATTTCTTCAGTTAATTCTATTCCTCTTTCTTTTGCTTGTTCTTCAAAAATTTTTGCGTCTTCAAATCTTCCTATCATAATGGTAATGACAGAACGCCACTTAGAATAATCGGTTCCATATCTTTCTCCTAGTGCTTTCCCTTGTTTTACAGCTTCAGCTACTGCCATTATTTGCGGTAAAGTATAACAAAGAGTAGCATTTGTAGGCACTCCTAAGGCAGTGAGAATATATATTGCTAAAACACCTGCTTTAGTTGTTGGAATTTTAACCATAATATTGGGCTGCAATGCTTTTAATTCAAGAGCTTGATTTACCATTTCTTTGGTATCCACTGAAATTCTTGGATCTACCTGCACTGATACATAACCGTATTTATAACCTGATTTCTCAAAAAGTGGCATGTAAAGACTTGCACCACGTTTACACGCTTCTTTGTATGCCTTCCATGTTACTTGTGTATAATCCATTCGAGGATTATCCTTTATAATTTCTTGTATAATCTTTGTCCATTCATCTTTCAAATTATCAAATACCGCTTTTGTAAGCGGGGGATTTGTGGTTACTCCTTTAAAAACCCAATCTTTTGGATCAGATTCTTGGTCCCACAGCTTTTTTAGCTGAAAGCTTATTAAATCCTTTAAGTCTTTATCTTCTATTGAATTTAAAAAGTCATTACACCATTTTTCATAAATTAAAGGATTTGAATCCCACCATAATTCTATATCTGGTGACAATGAGTTAAGCTTTTCCATGGAGCTAGGTTTATAATTTTTGTTTTTATCCATTTAGTAACCCTCCCATTAGCAACTTCTCTATCTCTTATCTAAGCAATATTCATGCCAAAAAAATAAGACCTTGCAGTGTAGTGCAAAGGTCTTATTTTAACTAGAACCTATAATATTATTCACTCAAATATCTTAAGTCTAATTAATGATTTTATGCATTTAAACATTCTAATAACTGCAAAATTGCATTAAAATTTATAATTGCATAGATTCGTATTTCTTTAATTTTCTTATTATTGTAGATTGATCTACTCCTAATACTTCCGCTGCTTTATAACTGCTTCCACATTCTTCTATAGCTTGTTTTATAAGTTGGTACTCCACAAGAGCACTAGCTTCTTTTAATGGCATTAATCTAGAAACATAAACTCCAGGCAAATGATTCGATTCTTCTTGATTAAGCAATTCACCGGGTAAATCTTTTTTCGTTATTTGATCATTTTCAGAAATTATCACAATTCTCTCTATAACATTTTCTAATTCACGAACATTACCTGGCCATGGATATTTCATAAATACTTCCATCACTTCATTAGTTAGCTGTTTTGAACGTCCATATTTTTCATTATATATGTTAAGAAAATGATAAGCTAAAACAGGTATATCTTGAGTCCTTTCTCTTAACGGAGGTATAGTAATAGGAACTACATTCAATCTATAATATAAGTCTTGTCTAAGTTTCCCTTCTTTGACTAATTCTTTTAAGTCCTTATTTGAAGCTGCAATTATTCGCACATCAACTTTAATAGATTTTATACCCCCTACTCGAATAAATTCTTTTTCTTGTAAAACTCTCAATAATTTTACTTGCAGCGATAAAGGCAGTTCACTAATCTCATCCAATAATAAAGTTCCCTTATCAGCAATTTCAATAAGTCCTGGTTTGCCTTCGCTTTTTGCACCTGTGAATGCACCTTTTTCATAACCAAATAATTCTGCTTCTAAAAGATTCTCAGGTATCGCTCCGCAGTTTATCTTTATAAACGGTCCATTACTTCTACTGATATTGTGAATATATCTCGATAAAACTTCTTTTCCTACTCCTGTTTCACCATAAATAAGAATAGTAGATTCTGTAGGTGCAACTTTGTTTACTAGTTCTATCAATTTTTCCATTTGCTTGCTTCTATAAATAAGCTCAGAATTCTTAAGGTGTGCAATTCTAAGTGAAGATAATTCCTCTTCATATTTTTGAAGTAACTCTTTTGTTTGTTGTAACTCAACTTTTAGTTTTTCTTCGTCTGTAATGTCTTTTGAAATACTTACAATTCTCCTAATGTTATTATCTTTATCAAAAAATGGTGTAGCTGTTACCAATAATTTTCGGCCAGTCTTTGTTTTTTGAATCACAGTAACTTTCTTTTTTTCTTCAATAGCAATTTTCGTAGCCGAGGGAAAGTACATACCATTTTTTTCTAAGTCGCTCACATTTTTACCAATGAGATCTTCCGGCTTTAATCCATATATTTTTTCAGCAGAAGAGCTAATTCTCACTTTTAAACCCGATCCGTCTGTAATACAAGCTAGATCGTCTGAACAGGCCATAAAAGCATCGAGGTCTGTTTTGACAAGGTCAAATTCTTTCTTAACAGATTTTAAATTATTTAATAAGAAAGATATTATTTCTCTAGAGGTAACAATACCTTTTATTTCATTGTAATTACCAGTCACTAAAAAAACCTCTCCATTATAAGTTTCTAAATCAATGCTTTCATTTTCATTAATTGTCAAAAACGACATTATCGACAGTTTTTCCACTATCTCACTATTTTCCGATATTGGAATTATTTTTATCGGCAAATGAACATTATTTAATGTAATTATATAATTGTGTTCTTCGAAATTAACTCTCATATTTTTATTTAATTCTCTTTCTTCAATCAGTATTATTTTTTTGTTAATAAATCGTGTAATCTTTTCTTTCATACACAATCACACCTTTTGTACTTAAATATATTTTAGTTTGTAAAACAATAAAGGTATTCTTATTTTTATATTGATAACACTTATACTTATAATAAATATTTTTCGCTTCTTGATTTTATGTCTTAACTTTTTAAGTATTTATCACTTATAACCTATTATAAAGTAAGAGTTTTTTATTATCCTATTACATTTATTTTTTCTTAACAGAGAAACTCTTAAAAACGAATAAAGAAAGTAATATTATAATTAATTAGGAAGAATATTCACAAATTATGTAATGTAATGGAACCCCTCTTATCGTTAGTGAAGTATTATCTTTCAGAAGAGTGTCAAATAGTTCTTAGGAAAGTTACAGTAACAGCACCGAACATTCCATACCTAAATCTTTGTAGAAGAAATTGCAGATGCACACTTGAGACAGTAAGGATGTAGAGCAAGTTTTTCTATAGTAAATCAAAATATCGTAAAACGGTTTCAAAATCAATACTTGCTTACAAATAATTGGCTTTCAATATAAAACAAATATATTTTGCTTTTATCCTTTTTATTAAGCGTATTCATTTTTTATTATATACCAATAATAAAAAAATTAAAAGCCCTTCCGGAAGGACTTTTAATTTTTATCCTTTTTATCCCACGAAGCCGTAAGGCTATGTTTTCATACCCGCTCTCGCAGGTGGGTACCCTGTCATCAGCTTCTGAAGTCCTGTCTTAGCAGGCATTTCTTCCACTGATGAACCCGGATTCCCGAAAAAGGTGCGTTGGTTGAAAACAAATTAGCCTAATACAAACTTCACAGGATTCATTTGGTTTTTCGTTTACAATTATAGTTTACGACAAATCTTACTAAATTGCAAGTGTAAAATATAGAAAATACAAGCTTTATACAAAAAAATAAAGAATGATATAATATTGAGTGGAGGGAATTTCTATGGAACCAGCAATAAAATGCAATATATGTCCAAGAAACTGCAATGTAGACAGGTCAAAATCAAAAGGACTTTGTAACATGCCTTGGCAGGTAAAAGTATCAAAAGCCTATTTGCATCATTGGGAAGAGCCTTTTATAAGTGGAACAAGAGGCTCTGGAACAGTTTTTTTCAGTGGTTGTAACCTAAAGTGTGTCTTTTGTCAAAATTACGAAATAAGTCAATATCAATTTGGAAAGTTTATATCTGTTGATGAATTAGCTCAAATTTTCTTAAACTTGCAAAAGCAAGGAGCTCACAACATAAACCTTGTTACTCCTACAATCCATGTCTTTGCCATAAAGGAGGCGATTTTATTAGCAAAAAGTCAAGGACTTCAAATACCTATAGTATATAATACAAACGCCTATGAAAATTTAGAAACTTTAAAAACGTTGGAAGGACTAATTGACATATATCTTCCTGACCTTAAGTATTACGATGATACTCTTGCAAAAAAATATTCCAAAGCTCCTAATTATTTTGAACACGCAACAAAAGCCATATTAGAAATGTATAGGCAGGTTGGAATACCTCAATTTGACGAAGAAGGAATATTAAAAAGAGGTTTAGTGATAAGACATCTCATAATGCCGGGATTTGTAGAGGACACTAAAAAAATTCTTTTGTGGATTAAAGAAAACCTCCCAAAAGAAATATATGTAAGCTTAATGAGTCAATATACCCCTTATTATCAAGCTCAAAAGTATCCAGAAATAAATAGAAAAATCACTCCTCAAGAATATGATGAAGCTATAGATTTTTTCTTTGAGATAGGCCTTGAAAATGGCTTAATTCAAGAAATAGAAAGCGCCAGTGAAGATTTCATCCCTGATTTTGATTTAGAAGGATTAGAATAATTTTAGTAAATGTTGTATATCTTGTGGCAAAGGCGAATAAACAGAAATGCTTTTTTCTTCTAAAGGGTGTACAAAAGTAAGCCTGTAAGCATGCAATGCTTGCCTTTTAATATAATCATCAGAAGAGCCGTACAATGTATCTCCTACAATAGGATGTCCAATATGGCTCAAATGTACTCTTATTTGATGAGTTCTTCCTGTTTCAATTTTTACCTTTAAAAGAGAAAACCTTTCACTGCTTTTTACCACTTTGTAATTGGTTATAGCTCTATCTCCTTCCTCGGATACCATTCTTTCAATGCCACTTTGTGGTTTTCTCGATATAGGAAGGTCAATTCGACCTTCCCCTTCCATTTTTCCTTCTACTACTGCAAAATAAAGTTTACTCATAGGCTTTACAATTTGAAGATAATACTGCATAAAAGGGCGTTTGGCAAATACAACCAGACCCGACGTACCCTTATCTAAGCGATTAACAGGTCGAATCAAAGCCTTTATTCCTTTATCTTTAAAATACCACGCTACCCCATTTGCAAGAGTACCACTTTGATATCTTTTTGTTGGATGCACAACTACTCCAGCTGGTTTATCAACTATTAAAACATCCTCGTCCTCATAATATATATCCAAACCCATTTTTTCCGGGGCAATATCAGAATCTACCTCGGGAAGGATTAAATCAATCACATCCCCTGGTTGTAAAATTCTTTGTACATTTTCTTTTACGCCATTTACTAATATTTCTCCTTGCCACTTATAAATTCTAATAAGTCTTTTAGAAAAACCTTTGTTCCTCAAAAAATTTTCTAATATAACGCCTTTTTCATTTTCTCCAACGATTAATCTCATTTTCCCACCATTTTCTAATTTATTTAATGCAAAAAATTTATGTGGTATAATCAATTTATAAATAAAATACAGCGGTTGGTGATTTTATGAAACAAATAATTGTAGGAGTAGGCGGTATTGTCATAAAAGATAATAAAGTTTTATTGGTAAGGCATACTTACGGCCAATTTAAAGGCAAATGGATAATACCCGGCGGCCATGTGGAGACCGGTGAAAATATAGACGATGCAGTTTTAAGAGAAATAAAAGAAGAAACTTCAATAGAAACCCGTGTAAAAAATATCATTTCTATAAGAAGTATAATACTTCCCGATGGCAATTCGGAAATATACATTGTTTTTTTGTTAGATTATGTTTCAGGAACTCCTACTTCTGACGGAATAGAAAATGACGCCGCAGCTTTTTTTGACATAGATAAAGTCATAAATGATGAAAATGTAGTCTATCTTTCTCGCTATTTAATTAAAAAGGTATTGACACACACTTATAATAAATTGTCCCCTGACCTCTTTTATCCTTTTGGCAATTTTAATTATAAGCTATTTTGTTGAAATATATTCGTACTTATCTTTATTTTTAAAAGCCTCATCAAGCACTTCCGTATCATAATAGACTGCACCACATTTTTGACAAACATATGCCGGCACATCTTTAATTATTATAGTCCTTTTCCCCCTTACCAACTTATATTCTACATTTTGTATCTCTATTTTGCCACCACAAAAGCACTTTTCCATTAGTTTCACTCCTTGTCACGTCGATTTCAAGTTGATAAGGACTTTTTTCTATTATATCATAAATTTCGACATAAATCCCTTAAATTTTAGCCAAAAATTTTGTACCACTTGAAAAAATATTTGAACAATGTTAGAATTTTATTGTAAATGTTAATTTTAAACTTTATAAGATATTTTTGCAATTTTAAACACATTAAAATGCAAATTAGCTTTTATAAAATTAAAAGGAGGCATATTAAATGTACGGTCTTGAAAAACTAAATATAATCAATGTTAAAAACGTTTACCGTAATCTTCCCGTCCCTAAATTAGTTGAAGAAGCTATAAAAAGAGGAGAAGGAGTACTTGCAAATAATGGTGCTTTTAATGTTTATACCGGTAAATACACAGGTCGTTCTCCAAATGATAAATTTATTGTGGATGAACCAGAAGTTCATGAAGATATATGGTGGGAAAATAATAAAGCTATTTCTATGGATAAATTTGAAAGGTTGTACAACCGTTTAACTGCTTATTTACAAAATCGAGACATTTTTATATTTGACGGTTTTGTAGGTGCTGACCTTCAATATAGAATTCCTATAAGAGTTATAACAGAATATGCGTATCAGAGTTTACTGGCACGCCAATTGTTCATTCGCCCTAATGAAGAAGAACTTAGAAATCACATCCCCGAATACACGCTAATTGCTGCACCAAAGTTCAACTCTATACCTGAATTAGACGGTGTAAATTCTGAAGCTTTTATTATATTAAGTTTCACTAAAAAACTAATTATAATCGGTGGCTCTCAGTATGGAGGGGAAATCAAAAAGTCAATCTTTACCCTCATGAACTATCTAATGCCAAAACGAGGCGTGTTATCAATGCATTGCTCTGCCAATATTGGCAAAGATGGAGATACCGCCCTCTTTTTCGGCTTGTCAGGAACGGGAAAAACTACCCTCTCTGCAGACCCTCAGAGGTTTTTAATTGGAGACGATGAACACGGATGGTCAGACAAAGGCATTTTCAACTTTGAAGGAGGATGTTATGCTAAATGCATAAATCTTTCAAAAGAAAAAGAGCCTCAAATTTGGAATGCTATAAAGTTTGGCACCGTACTTGAAAACGTTGTATATGATGAAAATACAAGAGAGCCCGACTATAGCAGTGATAAAATTACAGAAAACACAAGGGCAGCCTATTCTATTGACTTTATACCTGGTGCCATCCCGAGTGGAATGGGAGGGCATCCAAAAGCAATTATATTTTTAACAGCAGACGCTTTTGGGGTTTTGCCACCGATTGCTAAACTTACAAAAGAGCAAGCGATGTATTATTTTTTATCCGGTTACACCAGCAAATTAGCGGGCACAGAGAGAGGTATCACAGAGCCTCAAGCTACTTTTTCTACTTGCTTTGGAGCACCCTTTTTACCTTTAAAGCCAATGGTCTATGCAAAAATGTTAGGAGAAAAAATCGAAAAATACAATACAAAAGTCTATTTAGTAAACACTGGATGGTCTGGTGGACCTTATGGGATTGGAAGCCGCATTAATTTAACTTACACAAGAACAATGGTGGCAGCTGCATTAAATGGCTCATTGGACAACGTAGAATTTGTAAAAGATCCTATCTTCAATTTAAGCATACCTACCTCTTGTCCAGGGGTACCTTCTGAAATTTTAAATCCCAAAAATACATGGGCCGATAAAGAAGCATATGAAAAAGCAGCAAAAAATTTAGCAACTAGATTTGCAGAAAACTTTAAAAAATACAAAGATGTAACTGAAGAAATTAAAAAATCAGGCCCAAATGTTTAAAAGCATAAAGTCTCCTTGCAGTGCGTACTGCTAGGAGACTTTTATAATTTGTAGCCATTATAATATATCTTTCATATTATAAAGTAGAAGTCAACCTAAAAAAGGAGGTAAGTTTATGTCTGACAAACACAAACACCATGAAAACCAATGGATTTGGATTATAATCATCATTTTGATAATTTTGTTATTTGTACCTGGCATCATCATATGGGAAGAACCTAAAAACGCTGTTTAATAAAAAGGGGCAACTGCCCCTTTTTATTAAACAGCTCAAAATTATTTTCCTTTCTTTTTTAAGTTGGTGATTTGCTCTAATCTCCTTTGTATGTCCTTCTCAAAACCAGAATCCGTCGGTACATAGTATTTCCTGTCTTTAAGATTATCCGGTAGACATTGCATATCTGTTACTTTCTCTTCAAAGTCGTGTGCATACTTATACCCTTTGCCATATCCTAATTCTTTCATAAGCTTTGTAGGAGCATTTCTTAAATGCATAGGCACACTTTCAGCAATTGTATCTTCTGCATCTTTTTTAGCTTTATTATATGCCACGTATACCGCATTAGATTTAGGAGCTAACGCTAAATATATTGCCACCTGTGCCAGATTTACACTACATTCAGGCATTCCAATATAATGGCAAGCATTATATGCTGCAACAGCCATTTCAAGAGCTTGAGGATCTGCAAGCCCAATATCTTCAGAAGCAAAGCGTATCATCCTTCTTGCGACATAGAGAGGGTCTTCTCCCGCTTCTAACATCCTTGCAAGCCAATACACTGCCGCATCCCAATCGCTATTTCTTAAAGATTTGTGAAAAGCTGATATTAAATTATAGTGCTCCTCTCCCTCTTTATCATACAGTAAAGTCTTTTTTTGCATTGCATCTGCTAATATATCATCTGTAACAATTCTTTTCCCTTCAATTACCTCTGCTGCCATAACTGCAATCTCCAATGTATTTAAAGCAACTCTCGCATCTCCATTTGCAAAAAGTGCAATCTTCTTAAGCTGATCTCCGCTAATTTCTATATCATACATTCCAAGACCTCTTTCTTTATCCCTTAAAGCTCTTTTAAGTAGTACAAGTAAATCTTCTTCTGTAAGAGGTTTCATGACAAAAACTTTAGAACGAGACAAAAGCGCTGAATTTACCTCAAAAGAAGGATTTTCTGTAGTTGCACCAATTAATATTATGTTTCCTTTTTCCACATGAGGCAAAAAAGCATCCTGCTGAGCTTTATTAAAGCGATGAATTTCATCAATAAATACAACAGTTCTAGTTCCATACATAGCATCCAATTCAGCTTTTGCCATTATCTCCTTTATCTCTTTGATTCCTGATAAAACAGCACTAAAGGTGATAAATTTAGAATTTGTCATATTGGCTATAATCATAGCAAGGGTAGTTTTACCTACCCCTGGCGGCCCCCACAAAATCATTGAAGTAATATTGTCCTTTTCAATCAATTCCCTAAGTAATTTCCCTTTACCTAAAAGATGTTCTTGACCTACAAACTCATCTAAAGTTTTGGGTCTCATCCTGTCGGCCAAAGGTTTATTTTTTTCACTTCATTATCAAATATAGATGCTTGTTTGTATTCCATATTTTCTCACCATCTAAGTTTTATTTTTTTGTACTTTTTCTTTCTTTTTTCTTTTAGTCGGAACTTTATAGTAACTTTTACAAAGTCCTCTTCTAAAAATTCTGCAATAGCAAGGTCCTTTGTCACAAATTTTACCACAGCAAAGGCATGGCTCCCAAATCTATCGTAAATTCGCCCTGCACTATAACAACCTCTTGGAACAGTTCCAACACTATTAGCTACATATCCTACTTGTCCTAATGGGGCAAGGGTAACAGATATTGCTTCATCATCATAGTCATTGTACAAATCCTTTTCTAATCTTACAATCGTGCCTGGTTTCAAAACTTTTGTGCCGTAATAATATTGACATCCAGTTATTGCAATATAAATAGATTCCACCTCATACACTCCCAACTTGATTTTAATTAAAATTATATTTTATTTTACCATTTTGGCCTTTAAAACAATATTCATATCATTCTTTCTTTTATATAAAAGCACAACAAAGTTGAGCATCCACAGTAAAAGTAAATAACTTTCAACACTACTCAAAAACAACAGCCCACCTAGAATACCAAAACCTACAAGGTCTAATACAGCATCTATTTCAGGTATAGAAGGCTTTCCTCTATTATACCGCCTCTCACCTAATTTTAAAATACCTAAAATGACAGCATAGGTCAAAGAAGCTTTAAAACGAGTAATGGCACTCCACACTCCAAAAGTAGTGGCTAATGCTTTGCCCCCTTTAAATTTTAAAAAGGGTGAAAAAGCGTGGCCTAAAATAGGAGCTATTGCCACAATTGCAATAGCATTTCCTGTAACATACCCTTTTTCAAGAAAATACACCAGCGGAAAATAGCCCTTCATAAAATCAAAAGTAGCGCCAACGACTCCCATTTTAAAGCCTGCTGCATGACCTAAATTGAAAGCTCCGGGATTTCCATCCCTCACTTCTTCTAATCTTTTTCCCAGCATAAGCCCCATCCAATATGAAAACATCAATGAACCACAGCCAAACTCCAATATACTGAGCAGAATAATCATACATTATTCCTTCTTTCTACACTTATTTCCCTACCCTTCCATAAAACTTTTTTCTTAAATGCCACCTGATAAAAGGAATGTAAAGTTACTAGTATAAAAAAGGCTGTCGAAATAAAATGAAAAATAGGAATAAATATACCAAATCTTCCTGTATACTTTGTAAAATATAGTATTTGCAGAGTATAAAAAAGATAGCCAATTTCGTAAAAAATAGCAATAGGCGAATGAGAAAAAACCAAAAAAGGAGTTATAAATCCCACTAATACAAGTCCTAAAAGCCATAAAACTATCAAGAAAATCGTTCCAAAACTTAAAGTATTTGCACTCAAAATTGCTCCTTTGCTAAATCCCTGTATTTCGCTTATAATACCATAAGGGTACATCCTAAAAGAGACAAGGTCATATCCAATAAAATTTTTAATGTTAATTTTGGCATCTGAGAACTTTTTACCTAAATTAAGGTCATCTAATAGCTCTCCCTTTACACTATAGTGCCCTTTAACTTTCTCATAATTCTCCCTATCCACTACTATACATGATCCATATAAGCCTTTTGGACTTTTTCTTTCAAAAGGAGAAGTAAAAGCAAATATCCCTAAAATATTAGTTATAAGAGCAAGCCTTTCATAAAACTTATCTGTGTAATGATAAGGAATTACAGATATTGCTCCCCCAACTTTCACCTGTTCCTTAAGAAGAGACTCTACTGCAAAAGGAGATAGTCTCACATCTGCATCAAGGAAAATAAGTACATCTCCACTAGACTCCAAAAAGCCATTCCACAAAGCCCAATTTTTCCCTGCCCATCCTTTGGGTAATTCCCTATTTTTTATCACTTTAGCTCCAAAAGTTTTAGCTATTTCGCTTGTAGAATCCTCAGAAAAATCATCAACTACAATTATTTCATAAGGCTTATAAGTTTGTTTTTGTAGACTATCAAGAAGATATGGTAAATTTTTTTCTTCATTTCTAGCAGGAATAATTACAGAAACCCTTACATTACCAGTATAATGTTGAACACCATTTTTAATAATAACTCGTGAAAATAATATAAAACCACTAATAACTCCTATAATTGATAAAATCAAAACAGTCATACAAGACCCTCTTTTATTTTAATTTTAGGAATTTTTTAAAAACACTTTTTTAGTCTTTTCATCTCCTTCCAATAAATGAATAAATACTTCTTATACTGAACACAATAAGGTTTGTATAGGAAGAGGAGGTGATAACATGACAAAATGGACTCCTTCTATAGGTTGGGGTTGGTGGCTTCTTATCCATATAATAGCTATACCTTTACTGATTTACATTGGAATAAGTTTAAAATAAATAAAATTAAATCCCCCTTTCCTTTATTTTCGCAATATCACACCAAAAACTCATTATCAACATAGTTCCATTACTCTTGCAGGATACCATCAGCCTTTGTAAGGAAGAAAGCAAAATACATAATGATTGACACTAGGCTATAAAAAACCGTGCCATATAAAAGGAAAATAAGAAGCTAATTCTTTCTTCTAAAAAGCTGTTTAATTAGTATGACCGGTACAAATACAAATATGCCAAACACTACTCCTAATTCATTTCCCAATGTGCTGTTAGGAAGAGGTTTACCTCCTAATCTTCTTCTTAAAGCATGAAAAGCATTGCCATGAGTATTACCTACCATAATAGCTCTTATAGCGTTCATAATGCTATAAGTATAGTCCTCTCCATAAGTCTCCAAAAGTCTTTTATAGGCATCTGGATCAGGATGTCCTGCAGTCTCAGCATAATGCTCAGCAAACATTAAAGCTACCACTTGGTCTTCCGGAACATCTCCAAATTCTCCATTTAACAAATTTTTTATCTCTTCCTTTGACATACCTGACTTCAAAGCCTCTTTGGCGTGAAAATAACTGCAATAGGGGCAACCATTCACTTGTGTTACCGCCAGCATAATCCTTTCCATAAAATCTTTGCTTAACTTCACTTTTTTAGAAGGTTTAGGCTGCCCTCCATGGGTCAATAAATCTTCTACAAACTTATAAAATGTTTTTACATCGTATATTTTATTTGCCTTTTCTTCTGACACTTTTACTACCTCCAGTTTTATATTTTAGTATTCACACTTATTATACTCTATTATTGGAATAAAAAAAATTTGTCATAAATTTAACTAAAAATAATCCTACCTAATTCTTTTATGACTTCACTTTTTGTAAACAAAGAAAGCACATCCACTTTTTTAATTATTTTCTCGATTATATTGCCCTCTTCTTCCTCTTCCTCTATTCTAACTTTTCTCTTTATTTCTTCTATAAGTTCAGCATAGGTGTAAACTTTAAACCTATCTACATCATAGGTTTCTGCTAAATTTTCTAACAATGCTAAAAATATTTCTTCGTAATCAGCAGTATCTTTTAAGTCCAAGATTCCACAAAGTCTTGGTATTATAAATTCAAACAAAGCCCTTTTGTCAGGTATTTCTTGATTGATTCTAAAAATCTCCTTTATATCTTTTATTTTCTCCCCTTCTAAGTTTAAAAGATAATTTATAAAAAATTCTTCTTTTTCCTCTGGGTGTATATAATATTTATATCCTTTTAGTCCTTTTAAAGCTTTTAGACCATCAAAGTACCCTAATTTAAGATTATACCTAGAAAGATTTTTATCAAAATCTAATATCCCTCCTAAATCCTCTTTTGGAGAAATGACCAAAACATTTAAGCCTTTAAAATCAAGTTTCCTCACGATTCCAAAGCTTCCTGTCCTTATGACTATCAAGTCCTTGTATCCCTTGTCCATTAGCAAATTAGCAGGAAGATTGTTGTATATCCCTCCGTCAATATACTTTTTTCCATCAATTTTTTCCCTCTTAAAAACAGGCAAGTAAGCGCTTGCCATCAAATAATCTACCAATTTCCCTTGAGGAATGTCTTCAATGTATAATTCCAACGGCTTTAAATCACTTAAAGACACTGTCACAATGCCAAAATCCTTCCCTGACCTTCTTATCTTGTCTTCATCTATAACTTCTTGTAATAAATTCCTCAAAGGAGTTATATCTAAGCCTCCATCTCCAATGATGCCTTTTAATCTTTGAACTAATAAAAGGATATCTTCTCTTTCCAGCTTACCCTTTTTCAATTTCTCTATCTCTTCATCCTCAGCCTTTATGACTTTGGAATAAGAAATATCATACCATAGCTCATAAGCCTTTTCAAAATCTCCTTGCACTAATACAGCCCCATTTAAAGCGCCTACAGAAGTGCCTGCAATTCCTCCTACTTCTATTCCTTCCTCTATCAGTGCCTTATAAACTCCTATTTGATAGGCCCCTCTCGCTCCTCCACCTTCTAATACTACTCCATACATTTTATATCCCTGCCTTTTCGCTACTTTGCACTATTAAGTATACCATATATTACCTAGAAAATAAATAAAAGCAGATAGCCATTCATTCTCGCAAAATTATCTGCTTACTTATTAAAATTGAAATTCAGAAAAGCTTTCTACAAATCTATCAATAGCTTTTAACCTTTCTTTAACCTGTAAATCTATTTTTCCACGTTCACATAAATCCGTCAATAGATAAAGCAAATATTCATCTCTTACAAAAATCCTTCTGGGCTTTCCTATATTTAAAATATAATTGATTATTACTTTAATGTCCTTTTCAATAAAATCTTATTTTAAAGCTTTTTGAATTCTACGATATTTTAGCTCCATAATTTCTTCTTTCCATGATGTCAAATATAATAGCATGAGTGTCAATTTTTTTACTATGACATCTATTTCAAAGTCGACAGTTTCTTAGCATATCGTTCTTCATTGTAGGCTTCACCATTTTTTAGCACCTCGTATATTTCTTCTATTAATATTGCGGCGATTTTTTCTTTTGCCTGTTGTTCTGTGTATCCTGATTTTTTTAGTCTTTCCAGTGTCACTTTGGTAATTGGTGGATTATTGTCTCTAATCTGGTTATTTACAACCTCTAAAATAATCCTTTTTAAATTCTGATTGGCCAAACGGCTCACCTCCTCATTCTTACTTTCTCTCTATTAAAACTACCGTCTCAACATGATAGGTATGAGGAAACATGTCTACACATTTTACTTTTTTCACTTTATATACATCTTCACTGAGGGTTTTTAAATCCCTTACAAGAGATTCAGGATTACACGAAACATACACTATTTTTTCAGCGTTAAATTTCACAATGTCTTCAAGCGCTTTTGGATTGATTCCAGACCTTGGGGGGGTCTACAATTACTACATCAGGTTTTTCTTTTATCTCCTTTAACTTTTGAGATACATCGCCAGCAATAAAAGTGCAATTTTCAAGGCCGTTTAGCTCAGCATTTTTTCTTGCTGACATAACTGCTTCTTCTACTAGTTCTATCCCAATTACCTTTTTAGCCATTGGAGCCATAATTATGCCTATGGTTCCTGTACCAGAGTACAAATCAAAAACTATTTTGTCAGATACATCTCCTGCAAATTCCCTCACTGTCTCATAAAGTTTTTCTGCTCCGTATGAATTAGTTTGAAAAAAAGAAAATGCACTTATTTTAAATTTTAAATCCAAAATCTCTTCTATGAGATAATCTCTTCCATATAACACTTCCAATCTTTCGCATACTACAGCATCTGACCAGGAATCGTTTTGAGTATGTAGTACACCTACAAGCCGACTTTCAAAATTCGCATTTTTATATCTTTCAATAAGCTCTGTAAAGTCATGTTGCAACTGTGTTGTCGTCACAATGTTTAACAAAATCTCTCCTGATTTTGATGCCTTTCTCACAACCAAATGTCTCAAAAAACCTTCATGAGTCTTTTTGTCATAAAAAGGAAGTCCTTTTTTTATTGCATAATCAAAAGTAAGATTTAAAGCTTTGAGAAAATCATCTTCAACAATATTACATTTGTCTGTCATGATTACCTCATAAAATCGACCTTTTCTATGAAGTCCTAACGCCGCATTGCCTTCTTTATCTTTTCCAAAAGTGTATTCCATTTTATTCCTATAACCATGCTCTTTAGGACTTTTTACAATACCTAAAAATTCGTACTCTGTTATTTCTTCTTTTTCAAAAAGCTTTTTCATAATATCTTCTTTTATCTTAAGTTGATCTTGATAGCTAACATTTTGATAAGTACAGCCGCCACAATCTCCAAAGTGAGGGCAAAGGCTTTGCTTCTCCAAAGTAGAATTCTCTATTACTTCTACTATTTCGCCTTCTACCATATCCTTTTTTACTTTTTTAACTTTTGCCTTTATTTTTTGCCCCAAAAGTGCTCCTTTTATTTTTACTTTTTTCCCCTCAAAATAGCCTATCCCAAATCCACCAAATTCCATCTCTTTTACGTCAACTGTGATAACATCGTTTTTTCTCACTGTCATTCCTCCTTTGCTATCTAGATTATACCTTATTTTGCTCAATAATTCTAATATTACTTATTAAAATGTTTTCATCAAAAAATAAAATAACCTTTACATAATTTTAATAACGTTGTATACTAATACTGGGTGAGAGAGTGAAAGAGTGAGAAAGGATGAAGAATTAAAGTGTTTATAAACAACCTAACAGTTGCAAAAGGAGCCATAGTATTGTCTCTTTCCTCAAATAGAGAGGAAGAAGAAGAAATCAAAAAACTTCTCTTAGAAAAAGGTTACAAATGCGCTGTAACAGAGCTGGGAGGTAAAAGTAGCGAATTCAATGAAAAAATAGTCTCTGCAGTGGTAGGAGCAGCTTTAAACAATAATGTAATTGAAAAAAATCCAACTTCTATGCACGCCCTCTTACATGCTACAATTGAAGCTGTAAAATCCTTATCCTTGACTTTGCCCTTAGACGTAAGCCTTATGATGAAAATTGCAGTTGTAGCAGATAATAGTTGGATTGCAGTTTCAATGTTTGGAAAATCAGCTTTACATCCTCTCACAAATCATGAAAGGTTGGGTTTTGGAATAATGCACTTATAAAGTACATAAGGGGAGACAGAGGGAAAGAGTCATAATACTATGGCTCTTTTATTTTTTCAGGAGGTGAAATAATGGTACCAGATACAGTTTTAGGAGCTATTTATTTGTCAATCATAGACATGGTTTTGTTGTCAATGCTTCTGTTAGTAATTGGTGCTATATTATCAAAGATATTTCCGTTATTTAGTAAAATCGAAAAATTTATTAACAAAAAATAAGGAGTGACACAAATGGAGTTTCTGTTAAAACTATTTAATGATATGATACAAACTACCGGTCTTGTTCATTTAACTTGGGGTAATGTGTTTTTAATATTGGTAGGTATATTCCTCATATACTTAGCTATTGTAAAAAAATATGAGCCATTTTTACTTCTTCCAATAGGTTTTGGCAGTATTGTAGCAAACATACCAGCTACTGATTTATTGGAACCTGGAGGACTTATACACTTTTTTTACTTAGGGGTTGAAAAGGTTATCTATCCTCCCCTTATCTTCCTCGGCGTAGGTGCCATGACGGACTTTGGTCCTATGATTGCGAATCCTAGTTTAATGATTTTAGGTGCTTTTGCCCATATAGGAATATTTATAGCATTAATAGGCGCAAAACTTTTAGGTTTTAGTATATTTGAAGCGGGGGCTATAGGGATTATTGGCGGTGCAGATGGACCAATGGCAATTTACGTAACTCAAAAATTAGCTCCCCACCTTATGGCTCAAATATCTGTCGCTGCGTATTCTTATATGGCGTTAATGCCTTTAATACAACCTCCTATCATGAGGTTACTTACTACAAAAGAGGAAAGGCAAATAATGATGAAACAGATGAGACCCGTTTCAAAAACAGAAAAAATCGCCTTTCCTATTGTAATAACTGTTTTAATAGATTTACTACTTCCTCCAATTGCTCCTCTTATAACAATGTTGATGTTAGGAAATCTTTTAAAAGAGTCGGGAGTTGTAGATAGGCTTGCAAAAACAGTCAGTGGAGAATTTATGAACGTAATTACGATATTATTAGGAGTCTCCATAGGCTCCACCATGAAAGCAGACACTTTTTTGACCATTAAGACATTAGAGATAGTCACCTTAGGGCTTATCGCTTTTATGACAGGAACAGCTGGAGGTGTACTGGGAGCAAAATTTTTAAATAAACTTTCTGGTGGAAAAATAAATCCTCTTGTTGGCTCTGCAGGTATAGCTTCTGTTCCAATAGCTGCGAGAGTGTCCCACTCTGTAGCCATAAAAGAAAATCCTTACAACTTTTTAATAATGCACGCCATGGGGCCAAACCTTGCCGGAGTTTTTGGAACGGCAATAGCAGGTGGAATAATGCTTGTACTATTAGGAGTTCATTAAAACAGCCAAAATGGCTGTTTTTTATTGTATCACAAAGATATATGCAAGAATATTATATTAGTAAATATATAGATTTGGGAGGTTTAAAAATGTACGACTATAATCCTTATGTACAAGATTATGCTTTTCCTCCTCTAAAGCTTGCACAAGCTTATGTACCTTTACAGAAATATGTATCTATTTATCCTCCAGAAGAAGCCATTAAAAAAGGCACTGTTTTTCCTGAACTTGATATGCCTTATGTAGGCGAAAAAATGAGGTGATAAAATGGATGGCAATCAAATATCTTTGCTTAAGAAAATCATGGAAATAGAGTTTACCTGTATAGATTTGAATCTATATTTAGACACCCATCCCGATGACCAAAAAGCCCTTCAAGACTATAACTATTATTCCAACCAATTGTCTATGTTGAAACAACAATATGAACAATTTTACGGGCCCTTGATGGTTTTTGGTCATTCACAAAGTCAATATCCTTGGAAATGGGTAGATGACCCATGGCCTTGGGAAATAGAATATTGAGGAGGACTTTGCTATGTGGGTTTATGAAAAGAAACTGCAATATCCTGCTAAAGTATGCAAACCAGATGTAAAAATGGCAAAATACCTCATCGCCCAATATGGAGGCCCTGATGGAGAATTGGCAGCCGCTTTAAGATATCAAACTCAGCGATTCGTCATGCCTACAGGAAAAGCAAAAGCAGTTTTGACAGACATTGCTACAGAAGAATTAGCACACCTTGAAATAATAGCAACTCTTGTTTTCAAGCTTTTAAAGGGAGTACCAGTAGAAATATTAAAAAGAGAAGGATTAGGGGAATACTATACAGAACATGATAGAGGCCTATTCTATGCAGATACAACAGGAATGTTATGGACCGCCGCCTATATCCAGGCTAAAGGAGATGCAATCGCTGATCTACACGAAGATATGGCAGCCGAAGAAAAAGCAAGAGCAACTTATGAACATTTAATAAATCTCACAGATGACCCTTGTGTAAAAGATACTCTAAGGTTTTTGAGAGAAAGGGAGATTGTACACTTTCAAAGATTTGGAGAAACTTTAGTACAGGTAAGAGAATATATGGAAAGTAAAAAATTCTTTTAAAAAAGTAGATGTATGTCTATTGGCATACATCTACCCATTTTCCTTCTACTATTTTATCAAGGTCTTCGACTTTTATGGTAGCAGCAGCATTTGTATCACCAGCTGCAGGATATACTACCTCATAATTTTTTAAAGACACATCATAATATACTTCAACCGGATTTTTCAGCCCATAAGGACAAACGCCACCAACAGGATGCCCTGTAACTTCTAACACTTCTTCTGGGGATGCCATTTTTGCTTTTGTTTTAAAAGTATCTTTAAATTTTTTATTGTCTATTTTTCTATCCCCTGCTGTTATAATCATAATATATTTATCTTTTAATCTAAAAAGCATAGACTTTGCTATTTCCCCAGGAGTTACCCCTAAAGATTTAGCTGCTTTTTCCACAGTGCTTGTATCTTCAAAAATTTTTATTTTAATATCATATCCTTTCTCTTTAAAAAACTCTTTCACCGCTTCTACTGACACCTCTACACCACCTTTAAATACCACAAGTTTTACATAAAAGAGCATTTTTTAAGAAAAACTTATCAGCAATTTTAACTGCATCTTGAGCCGTTTTTCCGTAATAATCTGCTCCAATCTTATAGGCATATTCCTCAGTCAAAACAGCCCCGCCTACCATTATTTTCACATCAGTATTTGCTTTAAGCAGTTTGATAATTTTCTCCATATTAAACAAAGTTGTCGTCATCAAAGCACTTAGACCTACTAACGGTGCCCCTGTTCGCTTTACTTCCTCTAATATCACTTCTCCTTTTACATCTTTTCCTAAGTCAATTACATCATATCCATAGTTTTCAAGCAAAACTTTTACTATATTTTTTCCTATATCATGTACATCTCCTTCAACTGTAGCAAGTATTATTTTGCCTTTAGATACTGAACCTTTTGGAAGCTTTTCTTTTATTATCTTAAAAGCGCTTTGCACCACTTCTGCAGAGCTCAAAAGTTGTGGCAAGAAATATATGCCTTTTTCATATCTATCTCCCACTTCTTTTAAGGCAGGAATTATTATGTTATCAACTATAGAAAGAGGCTGAACTTCCTCCTCTAAAATATTTTTTACTATATCTTCTACTCCTGACTTTTTGCCTTCTAAAATCTGGATATAGAGTTTTGATTTTAAATCTTCTTCTTGAATTTTTTGTTGTTCTTTCTCTTTGATCTCCTCTTTTTGCTTTTTCCCATATATATTCAGATAATTCACACTGCCTTTATCTTTATTTAGTAAAACCATTGAAGCCCTCAAAGTGTCCATCATGGCTTCATCGCAGGGATTTATAATAGCAGTAGTAAGCCCATAAGATGCTGCCATTGCTAAAAAAGTAGAGTTTATCAACCTTCTTTCAGGTAAACCAAAGGAAACATTGCTAAGTCCCACAACAGTATTTACTCCTAACTCTTCTTTAGCCAATTTTATCGCTTCTAAAGTCTCAATTGCAGCCTCCTGCTCAGAAGAAACCGTCAGCACAATACAATCTATCAATATGTCCTCTTTAGGTATGCCATACTCTTCCGCTTTTTTTATAATTTTTTTCGCATTTTCAATTCTTTCATGCCTATCTTTGGGAAGCCCTTTATCTCCTACAGTAAGTCCTACAACACAAGCTCCGTATTTTTTGACAATAGGAAGCACTTCTTTTAAACTTTCCTCTTTTGCACTTACAGAGTTGATTATGGGTCTACCTCTTAAAATTCTTATAGCTTTTTCTACAGCTTTAATATTAGTGCTATCTATTTGAAGAGGAATGTCTACCACATTTTGTATTTCAGAAACTACTTTAGGAAGTAATTCTTCTTCGTTTACCCCAGGAACTCCCACATTTACATCCAATATTTCCGCTCCGCATTTTTGCTGTTTTATAGCTTCCTCTACTGCTAAACTTACATCTCCCGCCAAAAAAGCCTCACTTAACTTCTTTTTTCCAGTAGGATTTATACATTCCCCTATAACCCTTAAAAGATAATTTTCACCTATGAAAACTGTTTTTGTATTGGAAGCTACAGCTGTAAATTTGTTGACTTTGACTTTTGGCTTTAAATCTTTTACAGCTTTTTTAACAAGTTTTATATAGTGAGGAGTAGTACCGCAGCACCCTCCCACTATAGAAGCGCCTTTTTCAACAAGTAAAGGAAAGAAACTGGCAAACTCTTCTGGTTTTAAGTCGTAAACTGTTTTTCCATCCCTAATCACAGGCATACCTGCATTAGGCTGCGCAATAATAGGTATGCGAGCAACCTGTGAAATTTTTTCAACTACACTTACCATTTTATCGGGACCTGTCGAGCAGTTAACGCCAATGGCATCTAATCCTAACCCTTGTAAACTAACTACTACAGTTATAGGGTCTGACCCCATAAGAGTCCTTCCATCTTCTTGAAAAGTCATTGTACATATAACTTTCATGTTTGAATTCTCTTTAGCAGCAAGAATGGCAGCTTTTGCCTCCAGCATATCTGACATTGTTTCAATTAAAACAATATCTGCTCCCGCTCTTTCTGCAGCTATAACTACTTCTTTAAAAACATCATAAGCTTCGTCAAAAGTCATGTCTCCATAAGGAGTTAAAAGCTCTCCAGTAGGTCCTATAGAAAGTGCCACAGGTTTATCTCTTGCCGCTCTTTTTGCGATTTTGACAGCTTGAGTGACGATATTGAAAACTTCATTTTCCAGTCCATACTTTGCTAATTTTATCCTGTTAGCGCCAAAGGTATTTGTTTCAATTACATCCGCTCCTGCTTCTATATAGGACCTGTGGATATCAAATACTACTTCTGGATGGGTTATATTCATATATTCGGGACACTCTCCAGTTTTTAAACCCCTCTCTTGAAGTTGTGTCCCCATTGCTCCATCAAAAACAATCACTCTATTTGAAAGTTCTTTAAAAATGTCTAACATTTTTAACCTCCATTTAATTCATCTGTACGTTATTTTCTGCAAAATCACAGACTAAATCATCGACTCTTGAAATTATTTCTAACACAACATTTGTACTCCCTAAAGGCATAATGTGAATTCCTGCAACTTCACTGCGTATCCGCTTTATAAACTCTACAGCTATGTTTATTCCCTCTTCTCTTCCTCCATCCTTTAGCCTTTCTAAAACTTTTTCTGGAATATCTATACCTGGCACTTTTTCATTTAAATTGACTGCCATTTTATAGCTTTTAAGAGGTAATATGCCTATCAAAAGTGGTACATTGAAATTTTTAATCTTTTCAATAAACTTAAATAAAATTTCCTCATCATAAACCGGTTGTGTTTGAATAAATTCTGCCCCTGCCTCTATCTTAACTTTAAGCTTCTCTAGTGCTTCATCCCTTAAATCATTTGGATTTGCAGTCGTACCGGCGCAAAATTCTGTTGGGGAATCTAATTTATTTCCATTGTAATCATAACCTCTATTAAAAGCACTGATAATCTTTAAAAGCCCAACAGAATCTACATCATATACCCCTTTAGCCTGAGGAGTATCTCCACGGGAAGGGTCATCTCCTGTCAAGGCTAGTATGTTTCTCACACCTAACGCATAAGCTCCTAAGAGCTCTGACTGAAGGCCTATCAGATTTCTGTCTCTACAGGTCAAATGAAAAATAGCTTCAATGTTTAAGTGGTCTTGTAAAAGGTGAGCGACTGCTATAGGACTCATCCGCATATTCGCCATAGGACAGTCCGTTATATTTAAGGCATCTACAATGCCTTTTAATTTTCTCGCTTCTTCAATAGTTTTCGTTATATCTACCCCTTTTGGCGTAGAAATTTCTGCTGTCACAACAAACTTCCTTTTCTTAAGTTTAGTACACAAATTTTCATTTTTCAACATCTACATCGCCTCCATTTTTAAAAATAAAAAAGTCTCTTCGCCAAAAGAAGAGACACCAAAACTCTCTCATCTTTCAGCGAAACGCTGCTGGAATTGGCACCAAGACGCATATAAAATGCCGGTTGCCGGGTTTCATCGGGCCAGTCCCTCCACCACTCTCGATAAGAGATTTTAAAGTATTAACTTATTAAACTATTTAAGCTATATAATACTATGGTTTTACTCCCCTGTCAATAAAAAATTTTTTATGGTTTCGAATAAAATTAAAAACTTTTTTAATGCTTAAATCCTTTACACATTCATTCTAAAATCTTTCCTTTTGGATCTGTGCAAGCACTTGCATAATAGATTTTTTAATATTATAATATACTTAATACTTGGGAAATGAGGAGGTTTAATATGAGTAATGAAAAATTGCCAAAAGTAGCCTATTTCTGCATGGAATACGGCTTACAATCAGATTTCAAACTATACGCAGGTGGTCTTGGCATTTTAGCAGGAGACCATCTAAAAGCCGCAAAAGAATTAGGTATGCCTTTAGTAGGAATAGGCATACTGTGGAAACAAGGTTATACAGAACAACATATCGGTGAAGACGGATACCCTTATGATGCCTATCGCAATTACACACGTAAGTACGACTTTTTAAAGGACACAGGAGTAAAGGTAAAAGTAAAAATAAGAAACAAAGATGTATACTGCAAAGTATGGTTAGTAAACAGCTTTGACAATGCGCCTTTGTATTTGCTTGACACAGATATACCAGAAAATGGAGATAGATGGATAACAGGTCAGCTTTATGGATGGTTTGGTGAAGAAAGAGTTTCACAGGAAATGGTGTTAGGCATTGGCGGAGTAAGAGCTTTAAGAGCTTTGGGAATTGATGTAGATGTTTATCATTTTAACGAAGGGCATGCAGTATTAGCAGCCATTGAGCTTATAAGAGAAAAAATGGAAAATCAAAATATGAGTTTTGAAGAAGCATGGAAAGCCACAAGGGAAGAAGTAGTATTTACAACCCATACCCCTGTTAAGGAAGGAAACGAATCTCACGATTTAGAACTTCTTATGTATATGGGTGCAAACAATGGCCTTTCAATTGAGCAAATGGCCCAAATTGGTGGCGTTCCTTTTAATATGACAGTCGCAGGTTTGAGACTTTCTCGCATTGCAAACGGTGTCTCAAAACTTCACGGTCAAACTGCAAACAAAATGTGGGAACATGTTGACAACAAGGCTCCTATAATTTCAATAACAAACGGAATTGATAGAAACACTTGGGTAGATAAAAGAATAATAGAAGCCTACAACAAAGGTGAAGGACTTTTAGAAACTCATAATATTTTAAAACAAGAATTAATTGATTTTGTATATCAAAGGACAGGAGTCAAATTAGACGCTGATAAACTTTTGATAGGTTTTTCAAGGAGAGCTGCTCCTTACAAAAGAAGCGACCTTATATTTACAAATGACGAAGTCATAGGTAATTATCTAAGGTCTAAAAAAATACAAATGGTGTTCTCAGGAAAAGGTCATCCACTAGATGATGTGGGTAAAAAAATTGTCACAAAATTAATAGAGATGACAAAGAAATATCCTGAAAGCGTAGTATTCTTAGAAGATTACGACATGACAATAGGAAAAATGCTTACTCGAGGCGCTGATGTGTGGTTAAACAATCCAAGAAGGCCAATGGAGGCCAGTGGTACCTCCGGCATGAAAGCCGCCATGAACGGAGTACTAAATTTAAGCATTTTAGATGGATGGTGGCCAGAAGCTTGTATAGACGGAGTAAATGGCTGGCAATTTGGAGATGGTTTTGAGTCTGACAATATAGAAGAATTAGACAAACACGACCTTGAAGCACTCTACGACGTTCTTTTAAATAAAGTAGTACCCACATACTACAATGATAAAGCAAAATGGGAAAATATGATGAGAGAAAGCATAAGGACGACTTATGAAGCTTTCTCAGCTAATAGAATGTTAAAAGAATACTACGATTTAATGTACACAAAAAAATAAGTCAACCCTTATTTAAAAAGGCCGCGCAATTGCCCGGCCTTTAATTTATTTTCCCAATCTCTTTTCTAACAATTCTTTTTCTTTTTCATATCCTGGTTTTCCTAAAAGTGCAAACATGTTTTTCTTGTAAGCCTCTACCCCTGGTTGGTCAAATGGATTAACCCCATTTATATATCCGCTTATAGCACAAGCCATTTCAAAGAAGTAGACCAGATTGCCAAAATAGTAAGCTGATATTTCAGGGATATTTACTACAAGGTTAGGAACATTCCCATCTGTATGAGCCAATAATGTACCTTCAAAAGCCTTTTTATTGACAAAATCTATAGTTTTTCCTGCTAAAAAGTTAAGCCCATCTATATTGTCCTTGTCTTCATTTATAACTATATCTTTAACAGGTTTTTCAACATTTAAAACTGTTTCAAAAATATTTCTGCTTCCCTCTTGTATAAACTGCCCCATTGAGTGTAAATCTGTCGTAAAATCTACTGAAGCAGGATAAATTCCCTTATTGTCTTTACCTTCACTTTCTCCAAAAAGCTGTTTCCACCATTCAGAGAAATAGTGAAGCTTTGGCTCATAATTTACAAGTATTTCTATAGCTTTGCCTTTTCTGTACAAAATATTTCTCAAAATTGCATACTGCATGCTTATATTTTCATTAAGGTTGTCTTTGGTATAGACTGTTGAAGCATCGTAAGCACCCTGCATCATATCGTCTATGCTAATGCCTGCTACTGCTATTGGTAGAAGGCCTACAGCTGTCAAAACTGAGTATCTTCCTCCAACATCGTCAGGAATCACAAATGTTTCATATCCTTCTTCATCAGCTAATTTTTTTAAAGCTCCTTTCGCTCTATCTGTTGTCACATATATTCTCGATTTAGCCCCTTCTTTTCCATATTTTTTCTCAAGAAAATCTCTAAAAACCCTAAAAGCTATTGCCGATTCTGTGGTAGTACCAGATTTAGAAATCACATTTATTGATACATCTTTGTCCTCTATAAGTTCAAATAAATCACTTAAATATGTAGAGCTTATGCTGTTTCCAGCAAAATAAATCTCCGGCATATTCCTCTTACCTTTTGGCAACAAATTATAGAAGGAATGAGAAAGCATTTCAATTGCCGCTCTTGCCCCTAAATAAGACCCACCTATACCTATAACTACAAGCACATCAGAATCTGATTGAATCTTCTCTGCTGCTTTTTTAATGCGTTCAAACTCTGCCTTATCATAATCTTTGGGAAGACTTACCCATCCTAAAAAGTCATTCCCTTGAGCATTTTTATTAAGCACCATATCAAGAGATAATTTTGCATGCTTTTCCATATATTCAATTTCTTTTTGACTTACAAATTGTAGAGCTTTTGAATAATCAAAACCTATCAATTTCTTCATATGTAAACCTCCATTCCTTATTTACATACTTATTTTATACCATAAATCTATGTTGTTCAAGTTTTTCAAAAGTATGTATAAGTTTACTTAATTAATTTCCATTGTCGGATCCACCTTGTCCTCCCCTATGATTTACCTTATAAATGTAGTAAGCTGTAGCAAATAAAAGCCCTGCGATAATAGGTTCTACATCTACATACGTTCCATTTACATCAAAACCTATTACCTCTCCACCCATTCTTCCAGATATCTTTCCATTGTCAAAAGTCAATTTTACATCAAAACCTATTATATTTCCCCCACACCTTCCATGTATTTCTTTATCGCTAACTCTCAAACTAAGGTCATTGCCATCAATAGCTCCTCCCAATCTCAGAGAGACAAAGTCTTTTCCAATAGCCCCAGAAATACTCCTTCCTATAATAACACCCCCTATCCTCCCTTCAATTGTCCCTATCTCAAAAGAATATTTTATATCAAGGTCTGCTCCCAAAAGTGTTCCTCCAATTCGACCAGCTATTCTCCCATTATCTATACTAGCATGAACATCATAACCGGATATAAAGCCTCCAATTCTTCCTTCAACCTTGCCCATACTTTTACCCTCCTTTTATTCAGCTTTATTTTTACATACCCATAAATTTTTGTCAATCTTTTTGGAATTTTTACTTTATGGGATATAATATAAAGAGGAGGTGCAAAAGTTATGGAGGCATTAGAGGCTTTAAAAAAGAGAAGAAGTATAAGGAAATACATAGATAAACCTATTCCAAAAGAAATATTAGAAGACATAATAGACTGCGCAAGGCTTGCTCCCAGTGGAAATAACGCACAGCCTTGGCATTTCGTCGTTATAACAGACAAAGAAAGACTTAAATTCATAGCAGAAAAAGCTACATATGGGAAATTTATTAAAGATGCAGGAGCTTGTGTCATCGTCTACTGCGATAAAAATAACAGACATCACTTAGAAGATGGTTCAGCAGCAACAGAAAATATATTACTCGCAGCTACTGCCTACGGCATAGGTTCCTGTTGGGTAGCTGGGTATAACAGAACCTATGAAAAAGAAATAAACGAATACCTCAACATTCCTGACAACTTAAGAATGATTTCTATTATATCATTAGGATATCCCGCAGAAGAGCCACAACCAAAATATAAAAAAGCTTTATCTGAAGTTTTACATTGGGAAAAATTTTAAATGAAAGAGGGTTATAATATGTCAAAAGTAGTGGAGAGATTTTTAAAATATGTAAAATATCATACAACATCGGATGAAAACTCAACAACTTATCCCAGCACTGAGGGACAAGTAATATTTGCAAAAGAATTAGCAAATGAGCTTGAAGAAATAGGCCTTAAAGAGGTAAATGTAGATGAAAACGGTTATGTTACGGCTTTACTTCCTTCAAATACTGACAAAAAACTCCCTACAATAGGATTTATAGCTCATATGGACACAAGTCCTGACATGTGCGGCAAAGACGTAAAGCCTCAGATAATAGAAAATTATGATGGCAAAGATATAATCTTAAACAAAGAAAAAAACATAGTATTATCTCCTACTGAATTTCCAGAGCTTAAAAATTACATAGGAAAAACTTTAATCACCACAGACGGAACAACTCTTTTGGGAGCTGATGATAAAGCAGGAATTGCAGAAATAATAACAGCTATGGAATATTTAATAAATCATCCTGAAATAAAGCATGGCAATATAAAAGTAGCCTTCACACCTGATGAAGAAATTGGTAGGGGTGTAGACAAATTTGATGTAAAAAAATTTAATTGTGATTTTGCTTATACTGTAGATGGCGGTGGAATTGGAGAAATAGAATACGAAAATTTCAATGCTGCCAGTGCTAAAATCAAAATTAATGGCAGAAATGTGCATCCTGGAACAGCAAAAGGCAAGATGAAAAACTCCATTTTGATTGGAATAGAACTCCAAAATATGTTACCTGAACATGAAACTCCTGCCCATACTGAAGGATATGAAGGTTTTTATCATTTGAACAATTTTGAAGGCAATGTAGAACAAACTAAAATGTATTATATTATCAGAGATTTTAATAAGCAAACTTTTTTAGATAAAAAAGAATACCTAAAAAGCATTGTAGAAACATTAAATAAAAAATATGGTGAAGGCACACTAGAGCTTGAACTTAAAGACCAGTATTACAATATGAGAGAAATAATTGAAAAGCATATGCACATAGTCGATACAGCATTAGAAGCAATGAAATTAGTAGGAGTGGAACCTAAAATAGTGCCTATAAGAGGAGGCACTGATGGAGCAAGATTAAGCTATATGGGGCTTCCAACACCTAATTTATTCACAGGAGGGCATAATTTTCACGGTAAATATGAATTTATACCGACATATGCAATGGAAAAAGCAGTCGAAGTAATAATAAAAATAATTGAGCTTTACGCAGAAAAATAAGGGATAGCGATGGAGCTATCCCTTTAACAATTCCCTTTTGAAAAACTCTACTGACTCCTCAATCGCCTTTTTCTCCCATTCTAAACTCTTAAAAGTATGGTCTGCATTTTCGATTGTCACTCTTGTAGCGTTATCCCCATAAACCTCTTTTAAGATTCTATCAGAAACTTTATATTCAACCGCTTCATCATTTGTCCCATGAACTATAAGCACTTTTTTATCGTATCCTTTTGACAGCTCAAATATATTTAATTTTGAAATATCCTCAACAAAATCTTTACTCAGTTTATGTCCTCCTATGTCTACAAAGCCCAATTGTTCCATAATAGCTCCGTATTGCTTTACACTTTCGTTCATTATAAGCTCAGGCATATTAAAAGCTGGAGCCCATAGCACCAACGCCTTTATTTCATCTTTATATTCCCTTGCTACAATCCCTGCAATAGCTCCTCCCATACTCAAACCAAGTAGTCCTATTCTCTCAGGGTCAGTCGTAGGTTGCTCTTTCACAAACTTTAAAATTTGTCTTGCATCTTCCAATTCACTGCTAAATGTCATTTCACTAAAGTCCCCATCACTTTCTCCAGAACCATAAAAGTCAAACCTTACACTCCCAATACCTACTTTTTCTAAAGCTCTTGACATCTTCACAAAAATAAAGTGAGACTCTACTTTATTGCCTGTAAAACCGTGAAACATTATTACCATAGGCACTTTACCCTTAACATCATCAGGCAAATGCATCATTCCTCTTAAAGTTTTGCCGTTATATGTAATTTCAACAGCCTTTTGCATAATAACACCTCCAAATATTTCATAATTCAATTATACTACAGTCAAGAAAACTTTTCCACATAGACAGATTTTTTATCTATCAAAAATTGAAGTTTGCCAAACAGCACAAGATTTAACTTCCCTTTCTTTTATTACATCCTCTTCTGTCAATTTGCTACACAACAAAGGAAAATTTACATTGTACTGCTTTGTATTTCTTTTTATAGTACTGATACTACTGTTTGCGTAGCAATAAATACAGCCATGTAGACAAGTATCATAGGCACCAATATCTATACTTTCATCACAACCACAAAACTTCCTTTGATTCTTATCCTTTCCTATATTGAGTTTTTTACCTGAAAGCTCTTCTATTAAAGTTTTATCTATACATCTCGCATGCTCTATACCATATGGCGATAAATCCAATTCTTCTGCACAAGTCTCAAGTTTAATTGTGTGCTCTTTCGCTATTTCATAAAATCTATATGCAATTTCTAACTTCTGTTCCTTGTTTATCTCATAAGCCCCTATTTTTTCTAAAGTCTTGTAAACTTTAGGATAAAGAGTCACAAAACTGATTATACATTTTGATGTATATCCATAAAGTTCAGACATTATTTCCTTAAAGCTTTTTACATGGTATTCTATATCAAATTCGGGAGTTAAAATAATAGGGTCATAACGCCAAATTACCCTCTCTTTCCCTATTTTGCTAGACAGCTTTTTAAAAACTTCAATTATATGTGATTTTTCTGGCACATTCCTCTCTATTCTTTTATCATAGGGATTTAAAGTAAATAAAAAATAATAAGCATAGTCCTCTATCAAATGCAATTTCGTTATCATTTTTTCTGGATTTTTTGTCCAAAACACAATGCCATCTACTGCATCTTTCTTTAAAGAAACTTTACTGACTTGATGAAAATTAAAAGGATTCCTCACCAAAACATAGCCTTCCTCAATTCTTTTAAAAAACCAATCGCTGTAAAAAGCCGGAATATCCGTTCTCCTGCTTGCACTTATTATCATTCAAATTTCTCCTTTCAAAAAAAGAGAAATTGACATGTTCATTTTTACTTTAACATCAATGACAATTCATGTCAATTTCTCCGCTTTTGAATTAACTTTCTTTGTTAAGTTTGTACTCTATTGAATCAACAAGGGCTCTCCAACTGGCCTCAATAATATCTGTAGAAACCCCAATTGTGCTCCATGAATCTTTTCCGTCTGTCGACTCTATTATAACTCTAACTTTAGCAGCAGTTGCAGAATTAGAATCCAAAACCCTCACTTTATAATCTGTCAACCTCATTTCTTTTATCTGTGGGTAAAATCTCTCCAGTACTCTTCTTACAGCATTATCAAGAGCATGTACTGGCCCATCTCCCTCAGCTGCAGCTATCTCCTCTATACTATCGACTTCCACTTTTATAAGTGCTGAAGAATTAACACTATTTACAGAAGGCTCATTTACAATAACTTTAAACTCTTTTAAATTAAATGCTGGTTTATATTTTCCAAGAACCTTTCTTATCAAAAGTTCTAAAGAACCTCCTGCATTTTCATATTGATACCCTAAATACTCCATTTCTTTTAATTTATCTAAAATTAACTTTGTTTCAGGAGAATTCTTTGTAATAGTTGGATCTATTTCATTTATGGCATTTAGCACTGTTCCTCTGCCTGCAACTTCAGAAATCAAAAAGGTCCTACTATTTCCCACTAAAGAAGGGTCAATCAGTTCATAAGAATAAGTATTTTTATTTACAGCATCAGCATGCATCCCCGCTTTGTGGGAAAAAGCATTTTTCCCAACATAAGGCGCCCTTTCATCGTAAGTGACATTTGCAATTTCACTTACAAATCTGGCTAAATGAGTCAATTGTTTTAGATTTTCATCAGGCACACATTTATATCCCATAAGTAATTGCAAATTCGGTATCAAGGTACATAAATTCGCATTGCCACATCTTTCACCATAACCGTTTATTGTACCTTGTACTTGTATTGCCCCTGCTTGTACTGCCATTATAGAATCTGCGACAGCCATTCCGTTATCATTATGACAGTGTATTCCTACTTCTGTATTAAATTTATCCACAACAGTTTTTGTTATTTCATAAACCTCCATAGGAAAAGCTCCGCCTTTTGTATCGCACAAGCATACACTGTCTGCTCCCGCCTCTAATGCTACTTCTAATGTCTTTAAAGCATACTCTGGATTTTGTTTGTAACCATCAAAAAAATGCTCTGCATCAAATATAACTGACTTACCTTTGTCTTTAAAAAACTTTACTGTATCATAAATCATTTTTAAGTTTTCTTCTAAAGTAGTTTTCAAAATTTCTATAACTTGAAAATCCCATGACTTGCCAAAGATAGTTACTACCTCTGTGCCAGCATTTAAGAGTGAAATTACATTAGCATCTTCTTCGGTAGTTGTATTTGCTCTTCTTGTGCTACCAAAAGCAATTAATTTAGCATTTTTTAATTTAATATTCTTAACTTTTTCAAAAAATTCAATATCTTTAGGATTAGACCCAGGATTACCTGCCTCAATATAGGCCACACCAAACTCATCAAGCGCTTTAACTATTTTTAATTTATCTTCCACAGTAAAAGATATACCTTGTCCTTGAACTCCGTCTCTTAATGTTGTATCGTATATGCGTAGGTTCTTCACAATGCATCCCCCTTTATACCTTTTCTATGTATAGTACATATTTTATCAAATTGAACTGATAAAGTGAAGAAAATTTATTTTTAATTCTTAAAATAAAATAATAAAGCTTCCTGACCGACTAAATTCAGGAAGCTTTACATTTCTGCTGCTAAATTAATCCCTTTTCTTTTAGAAATTCTTTTGCCACCTTTGCTGCATCTTGCCCTTCACCATCGACCTTGTAATTAAGTTTTTGCATTTCTTCATCAGAAATTTGATTTGCCAATTTGTTGAGAACATCTTTTAATTCCGGGTGTTTGTCTAACACATCTTGCCTAATAATTGGTACAGCATAATAAGGTGGGAAAAAGTGTTTATCGTCTTCTAGTATTTTTAGTTTATGAGATACTAGCAATCCATCAGTAGAAAAAGCATCAATAACCTGAACTTCATTATTATCTATCGCTGTATATCTTATACCCGAATCCATAGATTTTGCATCTTTAAACTTAAAATTATACACTTTTTGTAGACCAGGATAGCCATCAGGCCTTTCCAAAAATTCCATTGTAGCTCCCAGGATTAACTTATCGCTAATTTTAGCTAAATCTGAAAAAGTCTTTAAATTATATTGCTTTGCCAATTCATCCTTTACAGCTAAAGTATAGGTATTATTGAATCCAAGTGGCTTCAACCATACTATATTCCATTTGTCTTTATATTCTTTCTTCACTGTTTCATAAGCTTTTTCTGGATCAGTAGTAGGTTTCATCCCTAATATGTCCACCAAACCTGTCCCTGTATATTCAACATAAATATCTATTCCGTTATTCGCACCTCCCCTTTTTATCGCCTCAAAGTTTACATTTGTACCGCCAAGGTTTAGTTTTCGCTCTACTTTGAGGTTAGTATGTGCTTCAATCATGTCGGCAACCATATTAGCTACGATAATTTGCTCTGTAAAATTTTTTGATCCTACAACTACAGTATCATTTGCATTCCTTTGAGAACTGCCAATACCGCAAGATGCCATGAAAGTAACAGCTAAAATAAAAACCAAACTTAATAGCAAAATTCTTTTCATTTAAAATCTCCTCCTTTTTCTATTTTATTCCCTTTGGAGTTACTATTTTTTCTACTAAAAGTAAAATATAGTCTATCAATAGTGCCAAAATCATTGCTGGTATTGCACCTGCTAGTATCATCTGGTTATTCACCATAGATATCCCCCTGTAAATCAATTGACCTAAACCACCGGCTCCAATCAACGCCGCCAAAGTAGTAAATCCAACGGCTGTCACAGCTGCTATTCGAATACCTGCCATTATAACAGGTAAAGCCAATGGCAGTTGCACCATCCTCATTAATTGTATCTCCGTCATTCCCATACCTTTACCTGCTTCGAGAATAGCTTTATCTATATTGACAAGACCGGTATAGGTATTTTTTATAATTGGTAGTAGTGTATACATAACTATCATAACTATTGAAGGAGTTGAACCTATACCTAAAAAAGGCACCAAAAATCCCAACAAAGCTAAACTTGGAATTGCTTGTACAGCATTGGCTAATCCAATGACAAATGAAGAAGTTGAAGGAAATTTTGCAATCAAGATACCTAATGGTACTCCTATAGCTATAGCTATAATCAGAGCCATAACAGATAATTGAATATGCTGAGTTGTTAAAATTAAAATATCGTCAGCTCTATCTTTCATAAAATTTATATATTCTGCCAACACTATTTAAAAGTCCTCCTTCCTATTCTGCATAATTTGCACCTAAATAATTTACCAGGGCACTTCGCGTGATCAAGCCTTGGAGCAAATTATTTTCATTCACTACTGGTACATAACCTATATTTTTTTGCGCCATTAATTTAAGAACATCTAAAATTGAATCATCAGGTTTGACTGTATAAACATTTCGAGTATAAATCTCTTCTATCCGTTTTGCAGTGTTTTTATTAGCCCTTATATCCTCCGCTGTTACTATGCCTAAAAGTTGATTTTCTTTATTAACCACTAAAATACTGTCAACACCACTATTACTCATAATTTCTATCGCTTGTGCAAGAGTTCTGGAAGGAAGAGCCTTTATTGGATTGGTAATCATAATATCTTTTGCTAAAACATGCTCTGGTTGTATCCACATTCGTTTTTTCCCTATAAAATTCTCCACAAATTCATCTGCTGGATTTTTCAATATTTCTTCGGGAGTATCAAATTGCACTACTTTTCCATCTTTCATTATACAGATCCTGTCACCTAATTTTAACGCCTCATCCATGTCGTGAGTTACAAATACAATGGTCTTTTGCAACTTTTGCTGCAATTCAAAAAGTTCTTCTTGTAACTGAGACCTTGTAATAGGGTCCAGGGCACTAAAAGGTTCATCCATTAAAATGATGTCTGGATCTGCAGCCAAAGCCCGTGCAACTCCTATCCTCTGTTGTTGCCCACCAGATAATTCTTTTGGATATCTGTTCATATACTCTTCTGGAGGCATTCCTACAAGATGCATTAATTCCTTTACTCTTTCAATTCTCTTCTTTTTTGGCCAATTTTTAAGCAAAGGAACTAATTCTATATTCTGTTCTACTGTCATGTGTGGAAGTAAACCAATTTGCTGAATCACGTATCCAATATTCCTGCGAAGTTGGATTGGGTCTATCTGAGAAATGTCTTGTCCGTTTATATATATTTTGCCAGAGGTTGGTTCAATTAAGCGATTTATCATTTTCAACGAAGTGGTTTTCCCACAACCACTCGGTCCTATCAAAACCACCAATTCATTATCTTTTATTTCTAAATTTATTCCTTTTAATATTTCAGTTTCTCCATATGTTTTTACTATATTTTCAAATCTTATCAATGCTACCACGCCTCCTTTCTAAGTGACAACCTATATTATATAATAAAGTTGTCAGTATGTCAATAAAAGGGATTACAAAAAATAACCTAGCAACTAATGTTGTTGCTAGGGAAAACTAATAACAGTATAGTTATCGACTAGAGATATACTTTTTTTGAAAGCCTCCTTACTTCCTACAAGAACTAAATAATCTCCACCTTTAATTTGCTCATTGGGACCAGGAGAAATAATTACCTCTTCTCCTCTCCTTATAGCTATTACGGTAGCACCTGTAACATCCCAAAATTTTAACTCAGCCAAAGTCTTACCTACAGCAGTGCTTTTCTCATTGACGCGAATTTCAACAGGATTAAAGTCACTAATATTTTTTAATCTATTAGCGTATTCTATAAATTTTAGTAAAATAGTTTCCATCCTTTCATCAAGTTTTTTTCTTTCTTCAGCGATTTTAACCAATTCATTTTTTAAGACCTCTAAGGTTTGTTTTTCATTAAATTGATTTATATATCTTTGTGCCGCTTCTTTCGATTTAACAATTACTCCTTTACCTTGTTCTGAAACAACTACTCCCATGTCTTGTAAAAGGGAAATAGCACGCCGTATTGTCTCAGGTGAAACTTTGTAAAGTCCTGCAAGATTTGACCTGCCGTACAATCTCTCATCCTCATTAAACTCGCCCTCTACAATTCTTTTAGCAATATCAAAAGCAATGTACTCATATCTAGGCCTTACGATTTCAGACATAAAAATGTGCCTCCATCTCATCTCTTAAAAATTATAGTTAATTTTAAACTTCTTGTTTTTATTTTATTCCTGCCATATTATTATACTATTTTCATTTAAAAACTCAATGAAAATTTCTCTCAGATGCTCCATACTATCATCTAATAAGAAGCTCTTATTAACACAAGTCTTAGTTACTGTAAATTTTCCCTTTTGTGCTATAATACTATTAGCAATTAAAAAGTGGAATTTTTGAAGAATACAATAGATAAATTTAAAAAGGAATTAATATAAAATAATGGTTGTATAAACTCCGCTAATTCCTCAGCAAACAGGAGGTGTTACATGGCAACTAAAAAAGAAATAAAAGAAATACTTAATTTAGCATTACCTGCAGTTGGAGAAATGCTATTATACATGGTAGTGTGGGTAATAGATACAATGATGGTAGGGCATTTTGGCGGTAAAGATAGTGTCAGCGCTGTAGGCCTTGCATCAGAAATTATATATACCTTCTCTAATATTTTTATAGCAATGGGAATCTCCATAGGAGTAACTTCTTATGTCGCCCGCAGTATAGGAGCGAAAGATTTTGAAGCTGCCGAAAAATACGCATCTCAAGGAATTCTTTTAGGATTTATTTTTGCTATTTTCATTTCTTTAATACTTTTTACCTTTGCAGAAAATTTTTTAATAATAGCTGGCGCTACTGGTAATGTGCTTGTCTTAGGAAGGATATTTATAAAAATTGCATCAATAGGTATTTTCTTTAATATGCTTATGAATGTATTAAACGCAATTTTAAGAGCTCAAGGAAATACAAAAACACCTATGATAGGAGCAAGTATAGTCATATTTATTAATATTTTATTGGACTGGATTTTAATATTTGGAAAATTAGCCTTTCCTCCTTTAGGTGCAAAAGGGTCTGCAATTGCTACTACTATAGCACAAATTACTGGCTTTATATTTATAATGTTATATTACTTCAACCAAAAAATATTAAATATCGAGCTTCGTGATATAGTGAACTTTGACAGGCAAATAATTGTAGATATACTGAAACTTGCCTTCCCTGCTTCTCTTCAAGAAGCTGCCTTTGACATAAGTCGACTTATTTCAATATTCATGATAATGCACCTTGGGACAGTAGCTTTTGCAGCAAATCAAATTGCAACTACGATTGAATCTATATCCTTTATGCCAGGATGGGGTTTTGCAGTCGCTGCAACCACAATGGCAGGTCAAATGGTAGGAGCTAAAAAATATGACAGTGCAAAAAGGTATACAAATATTTCGGCATTATTTGCTGTAGCAATTATGGGTACAATGTCTATACTATTTCTGACAATACCCCATCTCTTTATAAGAGCTTTTATAAAAGATGCTGACGTAATAGCTGTCGGCATCCTTTGCCTTATGGTAGCCTCCATTGAACAGCCTTTTATGGCAGTTGGTATGGTTTATGGAGGAGGCCTTAAAGGAAGTGGAAATACAAAGACTCCCTTTATTATCTCCACAATATCCAGCTGGTTTATAAGACTTCCTCTTATGTACGTAGTCATTTACATCTTAAAATTAGGAGTTGTATATGTATGGTTTGTAACAGCTATCCAATGGGCTTTTGAAGGAACTACAATGTATTTATACTTTAGAAAAGAAATAAATAAATTAAAAAGTGCAGTAAAAGATTTTTAATACGCTTTACTGCACCTTTTTATCACCATTTAAGCATTATAAAATTAACTGGGAGGAAAGAAAATGATTGACGATGGTTTAATCCATGAAATCAGAAATAAATTCCCTTTTATTAAAAACCTAAAGGATAAAAATAAGTTAGACAATTTTATGAAAATCATCAAAATTATCAAGTTAGAAAATGAAGAAAAACTTTTAGAAGAAGGAGATTACTGTACCGACATAGTTTTTGTTATAAATGGAGTAGTAAGAGTATATAAACTTTCTCCTGAAGGAAAGGAAATAACTCTCTACAGACTTTACGATGGCGAAACCTGTGTCCTAAATGTAGCGTCTATTATGAGTAATACACCTTATCCTGCAACTGCTGAAGCTGAACAAGAAGTTTTAGTTGGTCTTATTCCAGTTTCATTTTATAATGATTTATTTTTTACAGAGCCATCATTCCAACAATTCATTTTTAATACTGTATCTACAAGGTTTCAAGAAGTTATATTGTTAATTGATGAAATTGTATTTAAAAATGTAAACTTAAGATTGGCTAAATTTATATTAAAAAAATCAGCTGAAAATGGGCAAAAAGGAAGCTTGGAAATTACCCATGAAAAAATCGCCGGAGAATTGGGTACCGCAAGAGAAGTAATCAGTAGAATACTTAAAGACTTCGAAAAAGAAAATATTGTTACACTTTTACGAGGAAAAATTATCATAAAAAATGAAGAAAAATTAAAAAGAATTGCAGAAATGTGACTTTGTCACTGAATTAAATTGTATAGTCTTGTATAATAGATATCAAGATAGGAAAAATAAATGGAGGAGGTTATAAAAATGAAAAATGTTGGAAAAATTGATAAAATAATCAGATATATAATAGGAATAGCTTTGTTGAGTCTGTTGTTTTTAGTTCATAGTAACATAAGATTTTTGGGATTAATAGGACTTGTACCAATATTAACAGCTGCTTTTGGTTTCTGCCCATTATATGCCTTATTTGGCATTAATACATGTTCAACAAAAAAATAAAAATTTTCTTTATGTAATATCTTAGTTTTAAATTTTAAATCAGTTAATGATGTAATAATTTTTTATCAAATTAATGTGAGGGTTTAATACCCTCCCTCTATTATCTTTTATTTTCTCTTAATATCTTAGTTTTTCTTTAAATTTCTCATTACAACAAGAGCATCTCATGGCTTATATTATCATTTATTACTTATTTAACCATTAAATAGGTAAGTTTAATAAACCTCATATCTTATTTCCATATTATGGCGGGATAGCTCCACTTATCTCATGGGGTTTACCCTCCCATGTCTCACTGGATCTCTGTCCTTAATTCCTTCGTTCTACCTGCCATGAGGTGGATGTCATTTCTGCTCCATTGCAGGGTCTTTGCCCGTATGGTGATTATTCTTGTATGACAATTCCCGCTCTTGTTGTCAATATCCCATCTCTTGATTACTTGTTTTTATTTTATTCCTTCCGTTACCTTTTATATAACGTCGTTCATACTTTCGCTTTCCCTAAAAATTGATTTCTTCTTAAGGGTCAGCTCTTTAGATGTGATTAAGTTAAAGCTGAAGAAAAGATGATTAACCCTTAATTGATTTGATAGTATATTGCACTTTTTATGCAACTTCCTGTAATGCTGGCCTCTTTATGTCCTTCATCATCTTGATTGGGTCATATTTTACTCCTTTCTTTAATATGACATAAATATCCTTATTAGTTTGTTGCCCAATACTATTAATGATTGCTTCTTTTTAGCGGGTTTTGCGCTCTGGTAGTGTAATATTTGTGAAGTTCACGAAATTCTTCGTTTTTTGCCACCAAAGCCATTACTGCAGTAAATAGTACTCTCCTCAATCGCTTCCTCCCTCTTTTACTTATTGTCGTTTCTCCTTTATGCTTACCAGAGCTATTCTCTACTAGGTTTAATCCTCCTAGTTTTTGTATCTGTTTCGGATGTTCATATTTTTCAATATCTCCTACTTCTGCAATAAAACCTGCTACTGTATTTACTCCTATCCCTTTGATTCCTAGCAGTTCTTTAACCCCTGGTATCTCAACTATTAATTCTTCTATCTTCTTCTCTATTTCCTCAATTTGTTTTTAAAAAATTCGTATTGTTCAATGAGGGTCTTTATCTCATATTCTGCCATCTTCATTCCCTGCTTCTTCCCTATGCTCTTCCTCGCAGTTTCTATTAGCTTTATAGCCCTTTTTTCTCCTACCCCCCTTTGTACTTCTTTCTTCCATATCGATAGGATTTCTCCACTGCTTTTTTCTGCTATCTTTTCTGGTGTTGGAATTTCTTTTAATGTGATAAGTGCTGCTTTCCCTTCCCAGTCTGAAAATACGCTGTTAAACTCTGGAAAGTATATGTCTATCCATCTTGTTATTTGATTCTTTATCATCCCTATTTGTTTGTTCAACCTGTCTTTTATGTCCATCGCTATCCTTAATTCTGCATATACTCCTTCAGGTATTGTCGGTTCTACATATCTCCCATCTTTTACTAGCATTGCTATTGTTTTTGGGTCTTTTCTATCGCTTTTTGTGGGAGAATTGTCATCTAATTCTTTGCTCCTCTTTACATGAAATGGATTAACCATTACTACCTTTATGTTATTGTCTTTAAGGTATTGGACTAAACATACCCAATATTGTCCTGTCGGTTCCATCCCTACTATTAGTTTGTTTTTCTTATGTCTCTCCATCAAGTCTTTCGCCCATTTAGAAAATTTTGTCATACCTTCTCTATTGTTCTCAAATCTTAGGTATTTCCCATATTCTACTCCTCTGTAGTCAAATGCTCTGGCATAATGGCTTTCTTTTGCTATGTCTACTCCTACAATTAATGTGTCTTCTGTTACTTGCAAAATCTTTTCATTTTGTGTATACTTCATTTTAGGTACCTCCTGTTTATTTTGATAATTCGAGGTAAGTTCTTAAACTTACACTCTGTATTTTATCAGGAGGTACTTATTTTTTCAAAGTCCATTCTTCTTTATTTTTTATTCATTACAGGAATGCTCCATTAATTTGATATATCTTTAAAAAAATGAAGGCAACACCAATGCCACACTTTCCACATGGTGCGTATAAGGGAACATATCAACAGGCTGAACTTCCATCGTTTTGTATCCATTGTCCTCAAGGTATCTTAAATCCCGTGCTAATGTGGAAGGATTGCAAGAGACGTATACAATTTTTTTCGGATTCATTTTTATAACTGCTTCTAAAACAGATGTATCACAGCCCTTTCTTGGAGGATCCATTATAACTACATCTGCTTTGACTCCTTTATCAGCCAACTCAGGCATTACTTTTTCCGCATCCCCTGAAATAAATTCCACGTTTTTAATGCCATTTATGTAAGCATTTCTCTTTGCGTCTTCCACTGCTTGGTGGACAGCCTCAATACCATAGACAAAGGCTGCCTTTTGTGCTGCAAACAAAGATATAGTCCCTATACCACAATACACATCTATTACAGTCTCCTCACCTTTTAAATCAGCATATTCAAGGGCTTTTCCGTATAAGACTTCTGTTTGAACAGGATTTACCTGAAAAAATGACAAAGGGGATATTTCAAATTTTATGTCTTTTATATAGTCAATAATATTATCGCTTCCGTAAATAGTTATATTTTCCTCCCCCATAATCACATTAGTTTTTTTGGTATTAATATTTATTACTACACTTTTAAGCCCCCTTATCTCTTCTTTTAAAGCATCAATCAGTTGTTTTTTATATTGTATGTCCTTTCCATTAATCACAATAACAGCCATAACTTCCCCAGTTTTAAAAGCAACTCTTGTGACAATATGCCTTATCAGACCTTTTCCTGTTTTTTCGTCATATACAGATATGTTGTATTTTCTAATCCAATTCCTTACAATCCTAGCAATCTCATCACTAATCTCATGCTGTATCATACAACTTTCCACAGGCACAATGTCATGAGAACGAGGAGCGTAAAAACCTGTAACAGCAGCTTTCCCTTCAACCATTCCAACTGGAAATTGTGCTTTATTTCTATACCGCTGAGGCTTTTCCATCCCTATGGTATCGTGGACTCTAGTATACACTTTGCCTATTCTCTCTAAATTGTCTTTGACTTTTTGTGTTTTATATTTTAACTGCCCTTCGTAGCTTAAATGCTGTAAAGAACAGCCACCGCACTTATCTGCATAAGGACATAAAGGTTCTACTCTATCACGGGACTTTTCTAATATTTCTACTACATGACCTATAACGTAATTTTTGGAAATTTTATCTATTTGTGCAACGACCCTCTCTCCTGTCAATGCTCCTTCTACAAAGACAGCCACTCCTTCAATTCTTCCAACTCCTTGGCCTTCATGGGCCATATTGTCAATATATACCTCGTATTTTTCCCCTACTTTTATGTCGTGCAATTCAAAAACGCCTCCTTCACAATTATTATACCTTTATATAGCAAAAAAATATAGAGGATAATACATCCCCACAGTTTGTTGACAAAGTTAAAAAATTTTCAAAGGAGATATTTTGCATCGTCCCTCCTTATGCAAAATATCTCCTTTACAAAAGTTTGTCTACAGTCTGAGAGGAATAATACATCCCCGCTATTTTTTCCCTAACACATATCTATCATAAACTGTTTGAGGCATATCTACAACTTTATGCTCTATATTTGAAACGAACAATACTACATACTCTGCATGGGCCCAGTTAAGAGGCGATGCAGAATCTGTAGGAAGTCCTGTATCTTCCCAAACTTGCTCAGACAACACATAGCCTTGATTTGCAAAATTCTCCATTGCCTTAAGGTATTCATCAGCACTTTTACCTGCCGCTATTTCATACATACCTCTTTCACCAGTAAGAAGAGGCCATAATCTTCCTTTACCTGTGCCATGATATGGTTCTGTTTTAGAGGGCTCTCCATAGCCATCATGATTATACCTATACCAACAAGGACCTTTTGGAGTATTAACTTTTATGAGGTTGTCTACTACATAAATAGTGCTTAATATTTTAGGGTCATTGGCAGGTTTTACTCCCAACCGCACCAATTCAAGAAAACTTGGGTCTACAATTTCCTTTTGGTCATAGACTCCACCGCCGTTAGCGATGCTTATTAAAAAGTCTGAATTTGGATCCGGTAGTCCTGCTATTCTTATATAATACTGCCCGTTTCCATAAGGTCCTTTTGTTGTATAAGTCAGCTCATCAATTAATTTTTGCCATTTATCAGCCTTATCCAAATATTTTTGTGCACTTTCCATATCTTTATTTTGTTTTGCTATGTCCGCAGCACATACAAGTCCCGCAACTTCAGCTGCCATTGTAGCAGGTGAATATCCCCCTGCTTCTTCCCATCTTTCTTGCCCTGTTTTGGGGCCAATTTTTATAATAAAGTCCGCAAGAGGTTTTACCAATTTTTCGTACAAATCATACCGCTTTAGCTGATATGCCAGTATTATAGGGTCTGCTTGCTCATCCATTTGAATGCCATTCCAATAAGGCCCCCCATTTATCCAGGTATTTTGTGGAATAAACCCATTTTTCTCTACTACCATAGTTAAAAAGTCTAAAGCTCTATTAGCAGAATCTTTGTCTCCAGCTGCAATAAAAGCATTCGCAATGTGATATAAGTCCCTTGCCCAAACTAAGTGGTATCCCCCTTTATTTTCATCTCCTTGACCTTCACCCCATGGAATTGAAAGAGAAGCAATGTAGGCACCTTTATTAGTCTTATCTTCACTAGCTTTTAAAATCATCATACTCGTGTAGTATAACTCATTAGCTTTTTCTTTAAAATCTTTAAGCCCATCACAGTATTTATTCCACTCAGCAATGTATATGCCAAGCATTTTATCATAATTGTCCTTTAATGTACTCAAAGCAGTTTTTGCTGCCTCCTCTTCACTTTCTCCAAAAGAAAGCACTGTTTTAAACTCTGTCTTATCGCTTAAATCTATCTCTATTCCTTCAATAATATTCCCTCTTGCCTTGTCAAAATGTTGTGTCATAGTTTTGTTTTTTTCTAAATCTGATATCGGGTCATTCACCTGATTATATCCTATAGAATACCCTTTCCATTTTACATCAGTTGTCAAAGCTGAATATATTTTTTCTCTATGTACTATAAGAATTTCCTTATCATTTGCCTTTATAACATACCCCTCATTGTATTTACCTTGATTAGCAATATGAGGGTCATAAGCAAGATAAAGTTTATAATCTTATACATTCCCTTTCAATGCTTCAAATGTTGTCTTCATAATAACAGAATTCCTTCTAGGATCAGTGAATATCTCTTTTGTAATCCTATATCTTCCTTGTTTGTCAGTATTTATTAGTTTAAATGCTAAAGACCTAGTGTTGAGTTTCTCCACTTTGCTCACTGTATCCTTTGTCTCATCAGAAACAAAACTTTTTCCGTCAGTTACTAAAAATTTTAAAAATTTGCTATTAGCCATATCAATCGTGGGATAGTAAACTTCTGATATTGCACCATGAGTCAAAGTAAACCATACCTTTGAAACATCATTATTTGCAGTTCCAATGCCTTGTTTTTGAGCAGATGCCCAAGTGTCCTCTTTGCCAGGTGCCTGTGGTGCTTCATTAGCAGTTAAGTGCTGAATTTTTACATAAGAAACATCAGAAGAACATCCTGAAAAAATAGTTATTGAAAAAATTATTAAAAATAATATCGCTACAATTTTTCTATTCATCTAATAACACCTCCGTCTTATATCTCTATTTTATCTCAAATCATAACTTTGTGCAAACGTTTGTTATGAATAAAAAAGAAAAAATACACTTAGAAAGTGTATTGAGAAAAAATCGGTTACCCTATTATTTATTATAACTCATTTTAATAGTATTTTATACCATTTTTTATAAATTTTAATCACAGCATTTTGCAAGCATTTCATAAACTTCTGGCATTACTTTTTTTAAATTGATAGGCTTTTTTTCAAGATTTGTAAAGGGATGCTCTGTATAACCTTGTGCTAAAAGTTTGTTATCCTCTTTGCGTATTATATCATATAAAAATTTAAGACGAGTTCCTTTCACAAATTCTAATCGTGTTCGTATTATTATGAGGTCATCGTACAAAGCAGAAGAAAAATATTTACACTGAGCGTCAATTACAGGTAGCATTACATTTTTTTCTTCTAAGCTTCTGTAGGACATCCCCAAAGAGCGAAAAAACTCCGTCCTGCCAATTTCAAACCAATTAAAATAATTGGAATAGTAAACTATACCCATTTTGTCCGTTTCTCCGTATCGAACCCTTACCTCGGCATCCCATACATGCATAATTTAAATCACTCCTTAAAAAAACAAAGACAAGAGAAAATCTTGTCTTATTTATTTAATATTTACAATTCCTTTATACACAAATCCTCTAACTGTGTCAACCGTTACAGTCATGCCATCTTTTAATTTAGAAGTCGCTCCTTCACAACCTACAACTACAGGAATTCCTAAGTTTAATCCCACAATAGCTGCGTGAGAAGTAAGCCCTCCTTCTTCTGTGATTATAGCAGAAGCTTTCTCTATAAGAGGCATAAAATCTCTTTCTGTCTTTGCAGTTACTATTATATCGCCTTCTCTAAATTTATCTTTGTCTTTGCTGATATCATTAATAACACATACAACACCTGTAGTAGCCTTAGAACCTATACCTATTCCTCTCAACAAAACATCTCCTACTATATGTACCTTCAACATGTTGGTGGTACCTGTCATAGCTACAGGAATTCCTGCAGAAATTACTACGATATCGCCATTTCTTATAAGTCCAGCAGTTAAAGCACTTTGTATTGCAACATCTATCATTTCATCTGTAGTAGAAACCTCTTCTGTAACTAAAGGATATACTCCCCAGACTATAGAGAGCTTCCTCGCAACACTTTCGCTTGGAGTAGTAGCAATAATTGGAGCTTGAGGTCTGTACCTCGATACCATTCTCGCTGTATAACCAGATTTAGTACAAGTTATTATAGCAGCTGCTCCTATATCTCTTGCAGTAGTACAAGTTGCATGGCTTATAGCGTTTGTAATAGAAACATTTGTATCAATATTTCTATCAATGATATCTCTATATCCCACATAAGCCTCTGTCTTTTCTGCAATCTTTGCCATTGTCTCAAAGGCCTCTATTGGGTATTTACCTTGAGCTGTCTCCCCTGATAGCATTATAGCATCTGTTCCATCAAGAATAGCATTTGCTACATCTGTAACTTCTGCTCTTGTAGGCCTTGGATTTCTCATCATAGAGTCTAACATTTGAGTTGCAGTAATTACCGGTTTCCCTGCTTTATTACATTTTTGTATAATCATTTTTTGAACGATTGGTATTTCTTCAAGAGGAATCTCAACCCCTAAATCTCCTCTGGCTACCATTATTCCATCTGAAACCTTTATAATTTCGTCTATATTTTCTACTCCTTCGCGATTTTCTATTTTAGCAATAATTAAAATATGCTCTGCCTTATTTTCTTCTAAAAGTCTTCTTATTGCCAAAACATCAGCTGCTTTTCTAACAAAAGAAGCCGCAATTATATCAATGCCCTTTTGAATTCCAAACTCTATATCATCTACGTCTTTTTGAGTCAAAGCAGGAAGATTGAGTTTTACTCCTGGAACATTTACTCCTTTATGGTCTTTTACAGCACCAGAATTTTCTACAATACAAACTATATCTTCTCCTTTAACATCAGTAACCTTTAGAGAAATTAACCCATCGTCAATTAATATGCGGCTACCTCTTTCCACATCTTGAGGCAACCCTTTATAGGATACACTGCATATAGTTTCGTCTCCTAATACATCTCTTGTCGTAATGACAAAAGTTTGTCCTTCTTTTAATTCCACTCCGCCATTTTTAAACTTTCCTGTCCTTATCTCTGGACCTTTAGTATCCAACAAAATAGCAACAGGTAACCCTAATTCTTCTCTTATCTTTTTAATATTGTCAATTCTTGCCCCATGCTCTTCAAAATCTCCATGAGAAAAATTCAATCGAGCAACGTTCATGCCCTTCTCAATTAATTTTCTCAGTATATTATAGTCTTCGCTGGCAGGTCCTATTGTACACACTATTTTTGTTCTGCGCATACCTTCACTCCCTAAAATTTATTTATATAGACAATATCTTGCTGAGCTCATAAAGTTTTCTGTTAAACTCCTTTTTCATGGAAAGGGCTTCATCTATATCATCGTCTACAATTTGATTGTTTCGTATACTTATTATCCTCTTAGTTTTATTTTCCAAAAGCAACTCCACTGCTCTTGCTCCCATTTGGCTTGCCAATACCCTATCCATCACTGTAGGAGCTCCACCTCTTTGAATGTGCCCCAAAATAGTATACCTTAAGTCTAATTTTGGTAGCCTTTCTTTAATCATTTTCGCTAGTTCTGGAGCGCTCATAACTCCTTCTGCAAGGACAATTATATGATGAAGCTTTCCTCTCTTTATCCCGTAAGTAATTTTATCGCAAAGTTCATCGATGCTCCATTCCACTTCAGGAAGTATAATCATCTCCGCTCCACCAGCTAGACCAGCATACAAAGCAATGTAACCCGCATTTCTTCCCATCACTTCTATTATATTTGCTCTCTCATGGGAAGTAGCAGTATCCCTTATTTTATTTATTGCATCAATAACAGTATTACAAGCTGTATCAAAACCTATTGTATAATCTGTACAAGGTATGTCATTGTCAATTGTACCTGGAATTCCAATTGTATTTACATTCCATTCTTCACTCAAAAGCTGGGCTCCTCTAAAAGAGCCATCTCCTCCAATTACAACGAGACCTTCTATTCCATGTTTTTGAAGGGTTTCGTAAGCTTTTTTGCGCACCTCTTTTTTCTTAAATTCTTCACATCTAGCAGTTCTCAAAATAGTACCGCCTTTTTGCAATATATCTCCTACTGAAGAAAGATTTAAGTCAATAACTTCATCCTCTACTAAGCCTGCATATCCCCTCATAATACCTTTTACTTTAAGCCCATAATAAATTCCTGTCCTCACCACAGCCCTTATAGCTGCGTTCATCCCTGGTGCATCTCCACCACTCGTAAGTATACCAATTGTTTTCATACTTTACCTCCTCATTTTATCCCACATGGACTTTACTTGTCCCATTTTCGTTAAAGCAGCCCTTTCGGGCAAAAAATTATAAGCCATACTCAATAATAATGCTTTGCGCATCTTGAGCTTCTGCTTTTGGAACCAAAACCTCACAATAAGAACCTTTTTTGTCTATTTTTTTATTAAGTTGACGCAATTTTACCAAAAAACCTTCTTTTGTTAAAACGTCTTTGACCTTTTCTGCTGTCTCCATATCTTGTGCCATGTATATTACCGTCCACATAAAACGGCCTCCTTAGTATTTCTAAATTATATTTTAATCTATTTTTTTGCAGTTATCAACTCAAAAATTTGCAAATGCTTATTTCAAATTACTTTGACATTTTCCTCTCCTAAAACAACATACAGTTGTTTAATTAATTCCTTACTTCCATTTACCCACAAGTCTCTATTAGCCGCCAATAATTTTTTACTATTAAGCTTTAAAACTACTGGCATATTACCAGGATTTTTACGTAATATTTGTTTAACAATCTCAATCTTTGTAGAATCCTGCAAATTAAGATAAAGTTTTTTCACTATCGCTTGTGACAACAGCTTAATTTCATCGCATAAAATCTTAGGCTCTTCCTCTTCCTTTAAACTAACCTTTCCTCTCACTACAACCGGGTTGTCTTCTTTTATTATACTGGAATACTTTTCATATACAGTTGGAAATACTATTACTTCTACAGTACCATATAAGTCCTCAATTGTGACAAAAGCCATCATATTGTTATTTTTGGTAAATTTAATTTTTTTTGTAGCTATAACTCCTGCTATCACTACTTCTTGGTTATCTTGCAATTTAGGCTGAAACATTTCCTCTTCGCTAACTTTAAAATCCAAAGTAGTGGCATTAGTAATTTTAGGAATATCCTCCATGTATTCTTCTAGAGGATGCCCACTTATATAAAGACCTAAAGTTTCTTTTTCCATGGACAACAATCTGTTTTTAGGAAATTCTTCTAAATCAGGAAATTCAAATTCCACCCCATGACTTTGTTCTACTTCTCCAAATAAAGAAATCTGCCCATTTAAATTATTATTTCTATTTTTCTTTATATTTTCCATTAATTTGTCATATACTGATAGAAGTTGAGAACGCCGCACTCCAAAAGAACTAAAAGCTCCTGCTTTAATTAAGCTTTCCACTGCTTTTTTATTTAATTGACTGTCCTGCATCCTCTCAAAAAAGTCGACTACAGATTTAAATTTCCCATTTCTTTCTCTTTCACTTACGATTTCCATTGTCATATTTAAACCAACATTTTTTACTGCACTAAGGCCAAACCTTATTTTATCCTCTACCACTGTAAAATATGAATCACTCTCATTTATATCTGGCGGTAGCACTTTTATACCCATTTTTTTACACACCTGAACATAAAAAGCAATCTTGTCCAAGTTATCTACAAAACTGTTTAAAAGAGCTGCCATAAATTCTACAGGATAATACCTTTTCAAATATGCAGTCTGATAAGCTATAACAGCATAAGCCGCAGCATGAGATTTATTAAAAGCATAGTTTGCAAAATCTAGCATTTCGTCAAAAAGTTTATTAGCAGTTGCCTCGTCTAATCCATTTCTTAAAGCCCCTGGAACTATCACATTTCCCTCTTCATCAACTATCCCATAGATAAAATTCTTTCTTTCTTGTTCCATTACATCCATTTTCTTTTTAGCCATAGCTCGTCTTACCAAGTCAGACCTGCCTAAAGAGTAACCAGCGACATCTCTTACAATTTGCATAACTTGCTCCTGATACACCATGCAGCCATAAGTTACGTCTAAAATTGGCTTTAAAAGAGGATGGTCATAGACTATACTCTCTGGGTGATTTCTATTTGCAAGATATCTTGGAATTTGGTCCATAGGTCCGGGGCGATAGAGAGAAATTCCTGCTATTATGTCCTCAAGGTTTTTAGGCTTTAATTCTGTCATAAACTGTTTCATTCCTGGAGACTCTAATTGAAAAACTCCTTCTGTTTCCCCTTTTGATATAAGTTCATAAACTTTAGGGTCATCGTACTCCATAGAATCAAAGTCTATAATCACACCCTTGTTCTTTTTTACCATTTCAATTGTATCCCTTATAACCGTCAAAGTTCTCAGTCCCAAAAAGTCCATCTTCAAAAGTCCTAACTCTTCAAGGGTGGTCATCGGAAATTGGGTCACTATGGAATCCTCATTTTTTTGCAGTGGCACGTAGTTGACAAGGGGTTCTTTTGATATTACTACTCCCGCAGCATGAGTAGAGGCATGTCTAGGAAGGCCTTCTAAAGACCTGGAAATATCAATAAGCTGTTTTACTTTTTCTTCATTTTCGTATCGCGCTTTAAGTTCAGGGTTTAAAGATAAAGCTTTATCAATAGTCATTCCCAATTCAAAAGGAATCATTTTAGCTATTGTATCTACCTCTGCATAGGGATAATTTAAAGCCCTTCCTACATCCCTTATAACCGCTCTCGCCGCCATTGTACCAAAAGTTATAATTTGAGCCACATTGTCCTTACCATATTTTTTTACAACGTAATCAATTACTTCTTGTCTTCTCTCATAACAAAAGTCTGAATCAATATCAGGCATGCTGACCCTCTCAGGGTTTAAAAACCTCTCAAAAAGAAGGTTGTATTTTATAGGATCTATGTTGGTTATTCCCAACGTATAGGCTACCAAACTACCTGCCGCAGAACCTCTTCCTGGTCCCGTCATAATCCCGTTGTCTTTTGCAAACTTTATAAAGTCCCACACTATGAGGAAATAATCCACATATCCCATTTGCTTTATCACAGAAAGTTCGTAATCTAATCTTTCAATCACTTCTTTGCTTGGATTTTTGTACCTCTTGTACAATCCTTCATAACATAAATTTCTCAAATATTCATAGGAATCAACGCCTTCTGGCAAATCGTATTTGGGCAATTTCGTCTTATTAAACTCAAATTCTACATTGCACATGTCTGCAATCTTCTCAGTATTTTCAATGGCCTCTTTACAACAAGAAAAAAGATTCTCCATCTCTTCTGGAGATTTTAAATAAAATTCATCAGTTGGAAAAGACATGCGATCTTCATCATCAATTGTCTTCCCTGTTTGAATGCACAAAAGCACTTCATGAGCTTTTGCGTCTTTTTTTTCAAGATAGTGTACATCATTAGTAGCAACTAAAGGTATTCCTGTCTCTTTGGATAGTCTTATAAGCTCTTTATTTACCTTTTGCTGTTCTAAAATTCCATGGTCCTGCAGTTCTAAATAAAAATTCCCTCGTCCAAAAATAGAGTCGTAAAAAAGTGCTGCCTCTTTCGCTTTTTCATACTCACCTCTTAAGATATAAGAGGGAACTTCTCCTGCAAGGCAAGCACTTAAAGCGATTAGCCCCTCACTGTGCTCTTTTAAAAACTCTCTGTCAACTCGCGGTTTATAATAAAAGCCCTCAATTGAAGCCACAGTCACTATCTTCATTAAATTTTTATACCCTGTCATATCTTTTGCCAGTAACACCAAGTGATAATTTTCATTATCAATCCCATATTCTCTATCCTGCATGCTTCGAGGGGCTACATAAATTTCACAGCCTATAATAGGTTTTATTCCTTGTGCTACTGCTTCTTTATAAAAATCTATTGCGCCATACATCACTCCATGGTCTGTAATAGCTATGGCTTTCATGTTTAACTCTTTAGTTTTAGCAATTAAATCCTTGATTCTGCAAGAACCGTCAAGTAAACTGTATTCAGAATGAACGTGTAAATGGACAAACATAATATATCACCTAAGCCATCTTTATTCTTTTAGAAAGCCTGACAGACATCAACGCCTTTGCAATTTCTTCTTTTTCATGAATGATTTGAATTTCCAACTTACTAAAATTATTACTAACCTCTATTATTTTTGCGAAAACTTCTATTACTTCTTCTGTGCGCATGGGTTTTATAAAATAAATTGAGAAATTATCCAAAACTGCATCATATCTTTTATTCTGCGTTATAGCAAAAATACCAGATTCACACATTAACATCATCAAGGCACTGCTACTTACTGTACCAAATTGGTTAATCATCATCGAAGGAATCTTACCTTTAAATTTTACTCCATTTTCTATTTTTTCCATATCAAAATCTTTAAAAATTGTATCTTGAATAGCTTCACTAATCTGGGGCTGTTTTGTCGTATAATGTAGGGCCTTAATTACATCTTCCCTGCTTATAAGTCCTATCAATTCTCTGCCACGAGTCACAGGTAGTATCTCTACATTCCACCATATCATCAGATGGGCTGCATAAGAGAGCGTAGTAGTATCCGTTACAAATACAGGGTTAGGAGTCATAATACTCCCAATTTTATCATCATCCGATGCAGTGGCAACATCTCTTGAAGTTACCATACCGACTAACATCCCTTTAGAATCAACAACGGGATATCTGGTATGTTTAGTCTCTGTATATAATTTTTTCCAATCTTTTACTGTTTGTTGAGGCGTCATATAGATTGGATTATATGTCATTACGTCGCTGACGTACAAAATCTTTTTTCGTGTCATACTTTCATTGATCGCCTTGTTTATAAGAGTCGCTACAGTAAAAGTGTCATAAGAAGTAGATATAAGCGGCAATGAAAGCTTATCCGCCAGTTCTTTTATGTGAGGTAACGTATCAAAACCTCCTGTAATCATCACTGCTGCCCCTGCTTTCAAAGCCGCTTCCTGCGCATCTTCTCTATTTCCCAAAATTACAAGGTCCCCTGGAGTTATGTACTTCACCATTTCATCAATGGTCATGGCTCCAATTAGAAACTTGTGAAGTTCCATCCCCATTCCACCATGGCCGCCTAATACTGTCCCTTCTACTACATCTGTAATAACCTCATAAGTAAGACGGTCAAAAAATGGATCTTTTTGTTTCCTTCTTATAGTTCCCACTCTTGGAATCGTAGTCACAAGCATTAAATTTTCTGCATCCTTTATAGCTTTGTAAGCAGTACCTTCACTTATATGTAAAGCCTGTGCAAGACCTCTTACTGAAATTTTTGTACCTTCAGGTAAATTTTTTATATATTCCAATACAATTTCATTTTTTTTCATAACTATCATCCTTTATACAAAAAAGGTTTCTAAAAAGAAACCTTTTTTGTTTACTCCTCACCGAATTTTGATTCAATGAGGTCGACCAATGCTTTTATAGCAGCCTCTTCGTCGTCTCCTTCGGCACTCAATTTGACAACATTGCCTTGTGAAACTCCAAGAGACATAATTCCCATTATACTTTTGGCATTTACTTTTTTGTTATCCTTCTCTACCCATATTTGTGAGGAAAATTTGCTAGCAGTTTGTACAAATAATGCTGCAGGTCTTGCATGAAGCCCCGTCTTATTTTTAATTTCAATCGTAACTTCTTTCATTATTGAACTCTCCTCTCTTTCAATTTCTTTGAAATTTCTTCAATTTTCCTAAGTCTATGATTCACTCCTGACTTACCGACAGGAGGAACTAGCATTTGTCCTAATTCTTTTAAGCTCAGATCAGGATAATTAATCCTGAGTTCCGCCACCTCTTTCAAATTAGGCGGCAAATAATCAAGTCCTACTGTCTCTTTAATGTAATTTATACTCTCTATTTGCCTTAAAGATGCATTAATAGTTTTTGTCAAATTTGCAGTTTCACAATTTACAATTCTATTTACATTGTTTCTCATTTCTTTGTATACTCGTATATTTTCCAAGTTCAAAAGAGCACTGTGGGCCCCCATTATATTTAAAACATCAACAATTTGCTCTCCTTCTTTTAAGTATACTACATAATTATTTTTTCTTGCAATAACCTTTGAATTTAAGTCAAAAGAATTTATCAATTTGCTTAAATCTTTTCCGTGTTCTAAATTATGAGTAATAAACTCCATATGATAAGCTTTTTCAGGATCGCTTATTGAACCACCCCCTAAAAAAGCTCCTCTTAAATAAGCTTTTTTTGCTTTACTGTTTTTTACAATCTTTTTGTCTATCCCATAATTTAATTTTATATGACCTTTTTCATAATTCAATATCTTAACTTTACCCAAAATTTCTTCTACAATTTTTGTATCAGGTACAAATATGAGATAGGTTAAGGTTTTTTTAAGATACTTACCTCTTCTTACCATTGTCTCAGGAATTATCCCAAATAAATCTTTTATTAACTTAAAAACTAATCTCGCCACAGAGGCATTTTCTGTAGTAAAGGTTAAAGAAATTTTCCTATTGCCATATATCGAAATGCTGCCTATCGTCCTAATCAAAGCAGCTAACTCTGCTATTTTACTTTCTTCATCTTCAGGATAAATCCTTGCTAATTCGTCTTTTGTATCTGAAGAAAATGACATAAAGCATCACCTCAACAGGCTTATCTTTATTATACTACATTATTTCAAAAAAAACCCCTTTCAAAAACAAATGAATAAAAGGGGTTTTTACACTTCTATAACAAACTACAATAATTTTTCTTTTCCCATTCAATATATTTAGGTGAATTTTTCCAATTATGTCTTTCTTCAGAATTACACCATTCCTTGAACTCTTTGTAATCTTTCCACTCTTCATATTCACTTGCTTCAACTAATTTTTTTAATGTGATAAGCTTTGTAATGTCGTAACTTCCATACAATCTCTCATAATCCTTATAGTATTGATAATCTCTGCCATAGCGGGATGTATCTTTCATACCATCACCCCTGTTTTTTAAAAAATATAGGGGAATTTTCATTCCCCTTTATTTTTCTACCTTCATATTATTCACTTAAACTCAGATTGGTTACTTTAAAATATAGGCAGAGTTAGGTTGCAAATAAAGGAGATTTCCACTTCTTTTTAATTCCTTCATCTTTAAAATATCTTCTTTCCCTTCTGCTTCATTCAAAAATATCACTTCCTGCTTGCTACTGTTATTTAGTACAACAATTATTGATTTACCTTTGTATTCCCTCTTAAAAGCAAACACCCTTCCTATAGCATATAAAGTACAGAAACTTCCGTATTTGAGCTCCTCATTTTCTCTCCTTATAGAAATCAACTTTTTATAGAAATTAAAAATACTTTTATTTTGCTTTTCCTCCTCCCATATCATGCATCTTCTGCAATCAGGGTCATAATCTCCCACCATTCCTACCTCGTCCCCATAGTAAATATATGGGATTCCAACAAAGGTAAATTGAAACACTAATGCTAACTTCATTCTCGCAACCATGCCATTAGCTAAAGTCAAAAACCTCTCAGTATCATGACTTCCTATTAAATTAAACATAACCCTATTTACACTATCCATATGCCTCATAAGTTGCTCTGTAATCATTGTATTAAAGCGAGAAGCACTTATTTTCCTTTTTGCAAAAAAGTCCACAACCGCATTTCTAAAAGGATAGTTCATTACACTGTCAAACTGATCCCCTCTAAGCCAAGGAGAAGCATCATGCCAAACCTCTCCTACAATTATGGCCTCCGGTTTAGCTGCCTTTACAACTTCTCTAAACTTTCTCCAAAAATGGTGGTCTATCTCATTAGCAACATCCAGCCTCCAGCCGTCTATGTCCACTTCTTTAATCCAATATTCCGCTACTTCCAATAAATACTTCTGTACTTCTGGATTTTTTGTCATAAGTTTTGGCATTCTCCATACAGTATCTGCAAAAGCTTCATAGGAAGGTTTTGGATGAGTTTTAATTGGCCATTCGTATATATTAAACCAATCCCAGTATTTTGATTTTTTACCATTTTTAATAACATCCTGAAATGCAAAAAAGTCATATCCGCAGTGATTAAAAACGGCATCAAATATAACTTTTATGCCATTGTCATGACATTTTTGCACAAGTTCTCTCGCTTTTTGCGTATCACCAAAGTGGGGGTCAATTGTATAATAATCAGTAGTATCATATTTGTGGGTGGAAGGCGATAAAAATATGGGGGTTAGATAAATAGTATTTATACCCAAATCCTTTAAATAATCTATTTTATCTATTATTCCTTGCAAATCTCCTCCAAAGAAAGAATCTGCAGTAGGTTTTTCACCCCAGGGCTTTACATTTTCAGGGTCATTTGATTTATCACCGTTATTAAACCTTTCAGGAAATATCTGATACACCATGCAATCGCTTGTCCACTCTGGAGCAAAAAAAACATCCTTTTCTCCTATATACGGGTAATGGAAAAATCCCCAAAACTGATTTTCTGGCCTTTTTTTGTAAAATCCTGCTTCTGTATAATATAACTTCTCGCCCCCCTCAGCTACCAAATAGAAAAAATACACAAATTTTTTATTAAGCTCTAAAGTAGTCTCATAATAATCAAATAACTCGTTGGTATGAGTTAATACCATTGGTTTTATTTTGAATTTTCCCAGCCAATCGTATCTGTCTTTGTATAAAACATACACCCTATCTACATCAAATACAGCAGTCCTTAGTACTATCTTTAATTGATTTTCATTCAGTGGATATGCGAAAGGTATATCACTTTTATGAAATATAGCTTCTTTTATCATCTCTTTCCCCTTTCTATGTATGTATATTTATTGTAACTGGTGACGGTGTTTGCACTGTTGGTAGCTCCTCACCATCTACAGTTATTTTAACAGCTGGCGGATAACCCATCAAGATAGTAATACTATCTTTTACATCAAAAATTTTAGACATATCCTTTGTCATAAGGCCTTCATAAACGACATTTCCATCTACTTTTACACTAAACCAACATTTTTCACCAGGTACGCTTATTTCTACTTTATAACTTTCTCCAAAGGGAACAACTTTATATTCTATTTTTTTAGAAGTCTCTGCTATTTTTTCAATCGACGTCTTTACTGTAGATTGAGAAGCATTGCTTTCCTGTGAAGGATTTGTTTTGTCTTCCGAAATTGTTGAAGCTTCACTTTGATTTTGTTGTGGAATTGGTGCAAGTCCTTTTTTAACTTGATTTAGAAAATAGTAAAAACCGTATCCTATAATACCTATTATTAAAACAATAATTATTGCTTTTTTTAAAGTCAAAAAAAATTGTGAAAAATCTCTCCCCTCTTTTTTGTAAGATGTGGTCTCTATATTAGGCATGGCTTCCTCCTCTTTCTCCTGAAACAAATATTCATACTTTTTTACTAACTCATTGCCATCTAACCCTAAAGCCTCAGCGTAACTTTTCACAAAGCCCTTGGCATATACAATGGCAGGCATTACGCTAAAATCTCCATCTTCAATAGCTTTCAAATAGCGTGTCCGTATTTTAGTTATTTCTTGAATTTCTTCAAGAGTCAATCCCTTCTTAATTCTTTCACTTTTTAAAAATTCTCCCAATTCATTCATACCTATCACCCCTTACTAACCATCCACTTATTATATATTCCACACAAAATACATTTTTCCTTCATTATTTTCGGAAAAATAAAAATTAAAAGGATGATTTCAGCAAATTACCTCCATCCTTTTTCTATACAAAAGATCCACAAAAGCTTCCAAACGGGTTTGGTAACCTGCTTGCCCAGTGTTTTCATCATATACTAAAGACATTACTGGAATATTGTAATCTCGGCTAATTTTTGCAATTATTCCTTGAGCTACTATTTCAGGGGTGCAGGTAAAGGGAAGTATGTGAATCACACCATCATAATTTAGTTTAGCATATTTTACGGTATTTGCAACAGTGTTCAGCCCATGTCCTCCTATATCTCTTTCTAAATATCCTCTTGCGTTTTTCTTAAACTCCATCCTTTGAGGCAATTTAAAAGCGCTGTTAATTAAATAATCTGAAAGATATTCTGTTTTTGTAACTTCTACCCCTAATTCATTTAAAGATTTGCTGATATCCATATTAGTAAAGGGTTCTAATAGCATATAAATTTCTCCCACTAGTGCTACTTTAAGCTGTATTTTCCTCCGTACATTTGCATTTTCCTTTATTTTTTTCATAGCCTCTGATACTATTTTGTCCACTTCTTTGCCATTTTGGGCTTTTTCTAGCTTTTTCATATATTCTTCATATATTTTTGTAGTTACACCTGGTTTATCTTCATGGGCTCTGTATTTTAATAAAAACTTTTCTAATTTATCAGCCGCTATCATTTTTTTCACTGCAAATACAAAAGATTTTAAAGCCGTTTTTCCATCTACATTAGGAAAATATGAAGCTAATTCTTTTAAAAAGTCTATTAACCTGCCATGGGGTGGATCAACAATTATCATTTTAAAGTCATAGCCCAAATCTTTTAATATCTCTCTTTGCACCTGACCGTAATACCCAAATCTGCAGGGCCCAATTCCACCTAACATTATAATCGTATCTGCTCCCCTATCAAGAGCCTCAATAAAATTTCCGACATTGATTTTAAAGGGTAAACATGCAAATTCATGAGAATTTCTAACTCCTAAGGTCAAGGTTTTATTAGTAGAAGGTGGTGGGTCTATCACTTCTACCCCGATTCCTTCAAACATCGTTTTTAAAATCATATTTAAAGAACCCATGTGGGGATAAGTAATTTTCATACCATCACCGCCTTTTTATTAAATCTTAAAAGGTCTGTAAAGGCCTCCAACCTCGTCATAATGCCAGCCTCTCCAGAATGTTCATCAATTGTAATCAACATAAAGGGTACCTCCTTCGCTTTTTTGTACAGCCTCTCCAATAGTTCTTCTGTCATAGAATTAGGTCCACATCCAAAAGCAGAAACCATAATTACCCCATCTACATTCTTTTGTTTTAAAAAATACAATCCCGCTCCCAAAATATCTCTTTCATAGTTCCAAAACATTTCTTTTGAAAGCATTGATGCTCCTTCTAATATTAGATCTTTCTGTAGCATTTCCATGGTATAAACTTGTGCTCCCATGTTTTTTAGCTTCTCAATAATCCCCATACTTATGTATTCATCCATAATATCATAAGGATGAGCAATGATGGCTATTTTAAGGTCATAATTACTTTCTTCTTTTACCAAATTCTTTCCTTCCCAAACTTTTAAAGCTTCTAAATTGGTAAGACCTTTTTTCAACAAACTCTCGAACTTTTTTGTTGGTGGGTAGCCTCAAAATAGGCTTTTAAAGATTGGTCTTTAGTCTTCCCAAACATCCTACCAACTTTTATAAATTCATTTTGAGTAAATTCATCGTTATTTTTATAATAATTAATCTCAATATCTATAATAGGTGGTAAATCACCAATTAAGCTTTTTATAAAATCTGGCAGTCCTAAAAACTTTGAACAAAGGTATTTTTTTCTTTCTACACTTACAATCCTCGGAATAAATATATAATCAACATCTTTTTCTTTTAAATTTATCACATGTCCTACATAAGTTTTAACAGGAAGACAAGCATCTTCAACACAGTTTTTTACTCCTTCATCAAGAATTTTTTTATTTGTATCCTGGGAAACCACTACTTTTGCTCCCACACCTTCAAAAAAAGTCTTCCACATTGGATAAAAATCGTAATATAAAAGTCCTTTAGGTATTCCTACAGTCTTGCTCATTTTTGACCTCCTTCAAAAACAAATACATATTTATTTTTGCCATAAGTTTTTATTTATATACAAAAATAAAAATACCGGAAATAATCCGGTATTTACAAATTGTTCCATGTGTAACAATTTTTTATCCTTTTACTGCACCTGCTGCAAGACCAGCTTGCAAATACCTCTGCAATACCATAAAGAGTATTACAAGAGGCAAAGATGCCATAACAGAGGCTGCCGCAAATTGAGTCCAGTGAGCCGAAAATTGGTTTTGAATAAACCTTTGAAGCCCTAACGCTATTGTGTAATTTTCAGGTGACTTTAGTACCGCACTGGACAAAATGAATTCACTGTATACTCCCATAAAGCTAAATAAGAATATAACTACAAGCATGGGAGTCGCCAAAGGAAGAATTATTTTCGTGAAAATTTGCCAATGAGTAGCTCCATCAACTAAAGCAGCTTCGTCCAACTCTTTTGGAAGACTATCAATATAGCCTTTTAAAAGCCATATACTAAAAGCGCTGCTACCTGCCATGACCAGCATAAGGGCATAGAGATTATCCAGAAGGTTTAATTTTGCCATTATACCAAATATAGCAGGTAATGCCATAAACGTAGGAAACATCTGAAGTATTAAGAGAGTCTTTAAGCCATTTTTTCTTCCAGCAAACTTCATTCTACTGAAAGCATAAGCTGACGTAGCAGTCAAAAATAATTGAATAGTTGCTACACCAACGCTTAAAATCATACTATTTTTTATCCAAAGTAAAAAATTTGTTTTTTGCAATACATCAACATAATTTTGAAAGGTCATATGCTGTGGAAAAATAGAGCCAGAGAAAAAAGCATCTCCAGACGCCATAGAGGCTCCTACTACCCAAGCCACAGGAAACATCATTATTGCAATTACAGCCCATATAATAAGTCGGCTAATCCAAAGAGATACTTTTTCATGGGGTTTTAATTTTTCCCTATAATAAATCTTTTTAGTCGTTTTTTTGTCACCAATTTTAACACTTGCATATTCCACCTTAATCCACCTCCTCGAAAGCACGAGTCATCTTCATATTGATAAGGCTTAGTGTACCAATTATCAAGAATATAATTATAGACAAAGCTGCCGCCAAGTCATACCTATTAAACTGCATTGTCATTTTATAAGCTGAACTTACAAGCAAATCAGTATGACCTGCAAAAGAAGTATCTGTCCTTGGAGGTCCTCCTCCTGTAATTAAAAACGCTGCACCAAAATTGTTGAAATTATAAGCAAAAGATGAAATAATAAGTGGCAAAGTAGAAGATGTCAACATTGGTACTGTTATCATTCTAAACTTTTGAAACCACGTAGCACCATCAATATCTGCAACTTCATAAAGTTCAGGTGGAATAGCCTGCAAAGCTCCTAATGAGGCATTCATCATAAAAGGATAACCCATCCACACACTGACAATTATAATCGCAACTCTTGCCCAAAAAGGATCAAGAAGCCATGGTATCATGGGAAGGTGCAACTTTTGCAGTATCAGATTTATACCCCCATACTGCTGATTTAAAAGTCCTGTCCAGGTAAGTGCGGCAATTGTGCCAGGAAGTCCCCATGGAATAATCAATATTGCTCTATATAAATTTGTTTCCCACATATTTTTGTTATTCAAAATAACCGCTAAAAGAAGGCCAATAATATAACTCAATAATGTAGCTGAAAGAGCAAAAATAACTGTCCACACAAATACAGGAGCAAAAACTACTTTGAAAGGGCCGGCAAGTATATCAACAAAATTTTTAAATCCTACAAATTGATAATTTTTAAAATGATATAAATTAAAGTTTGTAAAAGCAATATAAATAGTATACAAAATAGGGGCAAAACTTAATACAGTCATAGATAGTATAGCAGGAGACAAATAAGCATAAGGTCTTAATTTATCCCGCATAGTTTTGTTTGTTTTCATCTAGCAACCTCCTTCTCTAAAAAAAGGGGCTAAAAGCCCCTTTTTGTTATTGCTGTGTTGCAATGCCTTGCTTGATTTGATTCACCATATCGTCAGCAGCTTTGTCAACTGGAACTTTTCCAGATGTAATAAGCTGTAATGCATTGCCTGCAGGAGTCCAGACTGCTGCCATTTGCGGTATATTAGGCATTGGAATAGCATGTGTAGCTTGCTCAGCAAATGCATTCAAAATCTCATTATTCTTAACTTCTGGATTGTCTAAGAGGGATTTAAGAGCTGGTATCCTGTTACCTGTTTCAAATAATGGCAATCCTGTATTTTCAGCAAGATACTTCATTAAATCCCATGCTTCTTGTTGATGTTTTGAATTTGCACTTACAAAAGCAGCTTGCACACCTGCAAAGGAAGGCATTGGTTTACCATCAACCTGTGGTAGTGGAGCAACTTTGAATGGAACATTAGCTTTCTTGAAGCCATCCACATCCCATGGACCACTTATATACAAACCAGTCTTTCCACTTTGGAAGTTACCTTTTGCCATATCTCCATTTATATCTGCAGGCATGAATTTATACTTTGTCACAAAGTCTTTTATAAGTTCTAAGCCTTTCTTTGCACCATCGTTATTCAATCCTATATCGTTTGGATCAAGTCCACCGCCTGTATCCTTGAACACATAACCGCCATAAGCAGATATAAAGGCAAAGCTAAAATAGAAGTTATTTACATCGTATTGGAATCCTACTTCTTTGCCCAGCTTAATTAAATCATCAAGTGTTGCTGGTGGTGTTGGAACTTTCTCTGTATTGTAGAAAAGTGCATAAGTCTCCATTGAAATTGGTACAGCATACATTTTTCCATCATAGGATACTGCACTTATGCTCATTGGAACATAGTCGTCTTTGTTTATAACTCCGTCTGGTACTTCAGCTAAAAGTCCTGCCTTTTGGAAAGTACCCAAGTTATCGTGTGGTAAACCAAACATGATGTCTGGGCCCTTACCACTTTGAGCAGCTGTTGAGAAAGCTTGGAAGTCACTCTGGTCTGCCAAAACTTTTACTTTGTTGCCAGTTTGCTCTGCCCACTTATTTGCAATCTCTTGAACCTTTGCTATTTCAGGATCTGTTAAGTGTGACCATACTACAAGTTCTACAGGCTCTTTCTTTTGTTCTGTCTGACCTTGTGATGAAGTATTTTCGCTTGTCTTGCTGCCGCCACAACCTGTTAAAGCAGCTGACAAAACGAATACCATCACAGTCAGCAATGCAATTATTTTTGTGTACTTCTTCATACAAATCCTCCTCTTAATTTTTAATTTTATTATAATTTTGGGAAAAACCCAAAATCTTATTTCACTTTTACATTTGTCCATATGCTTACACTGTCTTTAGGTAAAGTTATACTTAAAATGTTGTTTTCACTATCTCCTCTTTCAACTTTTAAATTAACTCCTTCTAATAAACCCTTTAAATAATCACTGTATTTGCCTTTTCGAAGAGAAGTCTCTATATTTTTTATAGTAGTCTCTTCTCCTTTATTTATTGCAACTACAACTATGTCTTTCCCATATTGCCTCTCATAGATGTAAACATCATTACTAACATACCTTGCCACAGTCTTCCCATACTGTAACGCCTGTGTAGCCTTGCGCAAGTTTGACAATTCTCTAATTAAAACATAAGCCGTAGTATTCTCATCAAACTTTTCCATCATTGGCCTATTGTAAGGGTCATTTCCGCCATTTGTGTCATTATGCAAATACTGTTCTGTCCCATAATATATAGCCGGAATCCCACGAGATGTCATTATAAACGCAATAGCTTCATGCAATTTGTTCTTATCATCATTGACTGATAAAAACCTCGGCATATCGTGATTGTCCACAAAAGTAACCAACTTATAAGGATTATCATAATCTTTATTTGTCTCTTCAATAGTATCATTCAATCTGTCAAAGCCATAACCTTTTTCAAAAACATCCTTTATCGCATTGTTGAGCATAAAATCCAATACAGAAAAACCACTCATATTGGCAAATTGAATATTATAACCGTACAAAGGATCAGTGGGACCGTTTAACATCCACTCGCCAAAAAGAATAGCATCTTTTTTAACGCCGTATATGGTATCAGCAAAACTTTTTACCCATTCCATAGGCATATGCTTTACTGCATCTAGCCTTACCCCATCAATTTCATGACTAAACCATAACTTGATAGAATCCTTTAAATACTTGTCAACAATAGGATTACTTTGATCAAGGTCCGCAAGGTCAAACAAATTTTTATCCTGCAAGTCCTTTAAATTATTCCAGTTGGTAATTCCACCATTATGATGAAAAAGTTTATTGACATCATTGCTATAAGTTCCCAATAATTTCCCATCGCCATAAAGTGCACCGTTTTCAGCAAAGTCAGGATTGTTTTCATCTGCAGGACTCGTATGATTTGGAGCAAAATCTAGTATAACTTTTATCCCATTAGCATGAGCAGTCTTTACAAAACTGTCAAAGTCCTCCCATGTACCAAAATGTTCTTCTACTCTTTTAAAGTCCCTTGCCCAATATCCGTGATAAGGTGCATTTATTTCGCCATTATATATTGCCGGTTTGTTGATGTTGTCTACAACAGGAGAAATCCAAATAGCTGTTACTCCCATCCCTTTTATATAAGGAATTTTTTCTGTCAAACCTTTTAAATCTCCACCCCAATACATCCTCCAATTAGTATGTGTTGGATCAAACATACCTTTACTTACTTCCGGGTCATCGTTGGACTTATCCCCATTGTAAAACCTATCTATCATAACCTGATATATTACATCCGATTCAGCGGAATTATTAGAACTAGTCTCTTTAATACCACAACTGGTCAGCAATAAAGAAAAGACTAAAATTATTGCCGCAAATAGCTTTACATTCTTTCCCATCACTTTCCCCCTTACAAGTTATTGCTAATATATTACAGCAATCGCTTTCTTGAACTGTATTTTTTAAAAGCGCCCAATTGCAACAGTGTTGCAATCGCTTGCGCTTGCTTTCAATATTATTGTATATCTTAATTTAACAAATGTCAATATGTTTTTTTGTACAACATAGACTAAAATTCCTCGTTTACTTAAGCAGGCTTACAATTACTTCTGCAAGCTTTTGCTCATCGTGCCTTATAAATTCCTTTTTTAAAGCTACTAAATTTTCCTCTACCACTTTAATTCCCATACTTTCTAACTGATTTTTATCGTATTCAACAGGTTGTGACATGTCTTTTATATAGCGCTCCATATAATCATGGGGAATTTCGCCATTGTTGACAATAATGTAATCTAGAGATTTAAGCCCATGTTCAAAAAGAGCCTTCACATGGTCACAAGCAGTATAGCCCAAAGTCTCTCCTGGCTGTGTCATGATATTGCAAACATAAACTTTAACCGCTTTGGAAGCTTCAATGGCGTCACACACTCCATCTACCAAAAGATTAGGAATTACACTCGTATATAAACTTCCAGGACCTAATACAATGGCATCAGCATTTAATATATCCACTAACACTTCTTCAAAAGGCTCTGCATGAGAAGGTTCAATATATATTCTCTTTATCTTACTGTTTTCTTTTTGCTGTACAACAGGAATTTGCGATTCCCCTTTAATGATAGTTCCGTTTTCAAGCTCTGCTACAAGCCTTACATCATCAAGAGTTACAGGAATAACTTTTCCTGATACAGCAAGCACATCACTCATCTTTTTTACAGCTTCTTCAAAATTTTTAGAAATACCTATCATGGCTGCCAAAAACAAATTCCCAAAATTTTGGCCTTTTAACATTCCCTCAGTAAACCTGTACTGCAAAAGTTGTTCCATTGTAGGCTCTGTATTTGCTAAAGCCAGTATACAATTTCTTATATCTCCAGGCGGCAGTATCCCTAAATCCTGTCTTAGGATTCCCGAGCCGCCGCCATCATCTGCTACTGTAACTACCGCAGTAATATTGGTTGTATAAAGTTTTAATCCTCTTAGCATAGTAGAAAGCCCTGTACCTCCACCAATAGCAACAATATGAAGTCCCCCTTTAGAATTATTTTTCATAATCATATTACTCCTCTCCTATATCTCTATGGTGCAAAATAACAGAATAATCTTCTTTTTTTAGAAACTCATAAAGGGCATTTGCAATAGTAACAGACCTATGCTTTCCTCCTGTGCATCCAATAGCTATAACAAGTTGAGATTTACCTTCTCTTATATAATACGGGATTAAAAATTTAATCATGTCCCCTAATTTCTTTAAAAACTCCTTTGCTTCCTCCCACTTCATCACGTACTCTTTTACCTTATCATCATTTCCTGTTAAAGGTCTTAATTCTTCAATATAAAAAGGATTAGGCAAAAACCTCACATCAAATACAAGGTCAGCATCAAGAGGTATTCCATATTTATATCCAAAAGACATAATATCTATTATGATTCCTTTAAACTTTTTCCCTTTTAAAAAGATATTAGACAATTCCTCTTTTAACTGAGAAGAAGTTAAATTAGAAGTATCTATTATGCTATTGGCAATTTTCCTTATTTCTGCAAGTCTCTTTCTTTCCTCATTTATTCCATCAACTATTCTACCTTCCTCAGAGAGAGGATGTTTTCTTCTGGTTTCTTTAAACCTCTTTATCAAAACCTCGTCAGAAGCTTCCAAAAAAACTATTTCGTAATCGTAGTTGTTTTTTTTCAAAAACTCAAGGCTAGAATAGATGTCCTCAAAAAACTGGCCACCTCTTAAATCCATGCCAAGGGCTACCTTATCAACATTTTTTGAGTGATAAAAAAGGTCAGCAAGTTTTGGAAGAAGAGCAGGTGGAAAATTGTCTATACAAAAAAAGCCCATATCCTCCATAGCCTTCAATGCCTGTGTTTTTCCAGCACCAGAAAGCCCTGTTATTATTACAAACCTCATAAAAATATCACCCCTTTGCGTTTATTATATCTTCTTCTGTTAGTCCTGCCTCTTTTGCAATTTCTATTCCTCTTTCAAAGTCTCCTACTTTATGAGGCGTATGGGCATCGCTGTTTATTACAAATTTGCACCTCTCTTTTTTAGCTATCTTTACATATTCAACTGTCATATAACCGTGACTAGAATTAATTTCAAGAGCCGTTCCTTTCTCTTTTGCTGCCTTTGCAAGCTTTTGTGTATCAATGTCTATTTTAGCCCCTGGGTGTGTTATTATGTCAATTTTGTACTTTTTTATAGCATTAATCATCGCTTGAGTATTTTTTTCTCTCATCTCTTCCCGCAAGGAAATAAAATATTTACTTGCCATGTTCTTACCAAAAAGCTGTAAAGCACTTCTAAAGTCTTTAGGCATAACTCCTTCATGATATCCCATAAGCAAAATATCTAAATATTTCATAAGTTCATCTGGAACATCAATATCCCCTTCTAAGCTGATTAAATTAGCTTCTACTCCCATCAGCACTTTAATTTGGGGATATTTTTCATTAATCTTATCTATTTCTTCTCTCATTTTTTTGAAATCCCCTTTTCTTAAGCCATAAAATACATGAGCTGGTCCATGGTCAGTGATTGCAATCTCCTCAAGCCCAATTTCTATCGCCCTTTTTACATTATCTTCTATTGTGCCTTTCCCATGACTGTATACCGTATGGGTGTGATAATCAGCAAAAATTTTCATTTGTCAAATCACCTATTTCTCTCCTATTATTCTTATTTCTGGTACAAGTTCCACTCCAAACTTTTCTTTTACTACTTTTTGTATATGCTCAATCAAATTTAAAACATCGTAAAAAGTTGCATTGCCAGTATTTATAATAAATCCCGAATGCTTTTCAGAAACTTTAGCTCCTCCAATTGAATAGCCTTTAAGTCCTGCTTCCTCAATCAATTTTCCAGCATAATATCCAGGTGGCCTTTTAAAAGTACTTCCGGCACTGGGATACTCTAAAGGTTGTTTTTCCTTCCTTTTTGCATTTAGTTCTTCCATTTTGCTTTTTATCTCTTCGTATTTCCCTTTTGTTAAACTAAGCCACGCTCTTAAAACAATCCAATCCTTTTCTTGAATAATGCTATGTCTATAGGAAAAATTCATTTCTTCATTTGATAAAATCAATATATTGCCTTCTCCATCTAAAACCTCTACTTTTTCTACCACGTCCTTCATTTCAGGCCCATAAGCTCCTGCGTTCATCACTATTGCTCCACCTAAAGTGCCAGGAATCCCGCTAGCAAATTCAAATCCCGCAAGTTCATGTACAAGTGCCACATTGGCAATATAGGAAAGAGGCGCTCCTGCTTCAGCGATTATCCTATTACCCTCTACAATTACATTTCTCAAAGAGGATAATTTTATTACAACTCCTCTTATACCTTTTTCACTTACTAATAGATTAGTGCCATTTCCTAGTATAAAAAAAGGTATGTTTTCTCGTTTCAACAAAGATATGGCTTCCAATAATTCTTTTCGATTATTTGGCACAACTAACACATCTGCAGGTCCACCTATTTTAAAAGAAGTGTGTCTTTTCATGGGCTCGTTTAAATACAATTTCCCTTCTCTAAGGATATCCTTCAATTTGTCAACTATCTCAATCACTGTACCACTCCTTAAAATTTAAAGTTAATTAATTATTCCATCTATAGTCTATCAATAATATATTGTTTTCATTCCAAAATGAAACTTTATATGCAATTTTATAATATCACTTTTTTTTCACAAAATAAATAGAGGGGACTACCCCTCCTTTATGCATTGTAACAAACTTTAAATCTCTTGCTTATGCAACCCTCCGAATCATACATGCTCACAACAGCTGTACACTTTTTTATCTTTATCTCGCAATTGCAATCCCTGCAAAAATACAGGTTATTCCCTATTTTGCCCACATTCGTACTTTTGCAATTAGGGCATTCCACGGCAATCACCTCTTCATTAGCTGCTTACACTCTAAAACTATCAAAAGGAAACATTACACCTCCTGTAATTAGTTTTATTCCAGTCTAAGCAGCTTTTGATTTGTGCATTAAATAATCTCAAAATTTTGAATATTTTATGTACCCGTCAAGATTCTTTCTATTCCAATTTTTATTATACCACAACGAAAGAAATCGGATATAGCTTGAAATTCCCTTATATCTTCTAATATTTTGAATTTTTCCTTATATTTATTCAATATTTCTCCCTTTATCAAAAAAAATATCCGTTTTTCTATGTTTTTTGCTAAAACTTAGAGCATAATTATATGAGATGTTCAATATGATTTTTAAAGCTATAAAAGTATTTTCCGTTCCTTTTTTCACATCAATGGGGGTTGTTTATTCTATACTTCCAGTTCTCTCTTTATTCTCCAAACAATAGAATCGGCAGCTTCAAATCCCATATTTATGCATTTTCCCGCCTGGTCAAACCTATACCAGCGAATATTATTAACATTAGGTTTTATTGTATAGACTTTTTTACCCCTCTCTGTTTTTTCGGAATTTTTGTTAGAGCTGTCTTTTAATAACTTCATAGTTGTAGCTGTAATGGATATAATTTCAGGCGCTGTCCTTTTTAAATTGAAATATTTTTTTAGAGGCAGCAACTTATCACTATTAGCTAAAGAATAAAAGGTTTTTTCAAAAACTCCCATATCTATGCTAGAGCTCACATCACATTCTATAATTATGTCTGCACCCAATTTAGCTGCTAATTCTATTGCCTCAGAATCAACAATTGACCCATCAACTAACTTGGTTCCATTGTACTCCACGGGTTCAAAAAAGACGGGGATAGAAATGCTTGCCCTTATAGCTTTTATCAAGTCTCCCTCTGAAAATACTACTCCCTTTCCTGTTTGAATATCAGTAGCCACAATATACAGAGGGACATTAAGTTCCTCAAAACTTTCTTTTACATAACCCCGCAAGTATTTCTCTATTTTTTCACCCTTTACCAAACCGGTTTGTGAGGCTTTAAAATCCAATAAACTTAAAAATTTTAACATATTAATCTTTTTTGCATCATTTATAAGTTTGTCTACATTATGTCCTGAAGCATAGATTGCTCCTATTATCGCTCCCATACTTATGCCTATTATAAAATCAATAGGAATATTTTCTTCTTCAAATCTTTTTAGTATACCTAAGTGCGCATATCCTCTTGCTGCTCCACCGCCTAGTATAAGTCCTACTTTTGGTCTCATTTTCCATCACCATTTTTACTCAAAAATAATTTGTGTGGCATTTAACGCATCCAAAATTTCATTTTCATTAGAATCTAAAATCACTTGAATTCCCGTACCAAACATTGCACCAAGTATCATTCTCGCCACTGCTCGTGGAGAATAATTTTTAAAATTCTCTCCTAAAGCACTGTTACTTAGAATTTTTTCCTCAATCATTTTAGATAAGTCATTAAATAAATCTTTTAATAAACTGTTAAAAGAAGAGGACCACATGGCTAAACCTGTAAAGTCGTACAACAGTTTAAAAAGTCCCGGATTATTTTTAAGCAGGTCTTTAAAAAATTTCACTAAGGATAGCATCTTATCCTTTGCAGTTTCTCCAACACTCAAAGCTTCATTTATTTCTTTTAAATATTTATCTATCATCATCTTTATTACCTCCGTAAAAAGTCCTTCCTTACTGCCAAAATAATAATGCAATTGGCTTAATACAACACCAGCTTCCTCTGCAATGTCTCTTAAGGAAACATTAGCATATCCTTTAGTTGAAATACACTTATATGCAGCATTTAATATTCTTTGCGATTGGTTTCTTTCTTCCATCTTGGATTTCCCCTTTTGAAGTTTATTTATCAAAGCCGCCCAGATCGGAAAATAGAAATTGCTAAACCTAAAACTATGACAAAAGCTATTGCTAAACCAATCTTTAAAATTATCACATTAAGCTTATACATTTCTGCGCCAGCATTAGCACTCATTCCTGACCCTATTAAAATCCCGGCAATAACAATACTTAAAGCCAAAAGTATAATACTGGTGGAAAGTCGATTAAATACCTTATCAACGCGTTTCTCTAAACTTTCAAAGTCTCTTATTTTCAATTCTACAGCATAATTTTCTTCTTCTGTTTTCCTTAAAAAATTCAATAAAAATGATGGCAACTCTTTTATCAATCTGCTATAATCCATCGTGGCATTTATTATCTCTTCTTTCATATGTTGAGTAGAAAACATTTTAGGTATCAACTGCTTTGCAATTGGTTTTGCCACTTCTAAAACGCTAATTTTGGGATTTAACTTTTCTACTATTCCCTCTAACGTTATAAGGCTTTTAGCCAGCATATTAAATTCATTGGGAATTACAATATTATACGAAAATACAAGGTCAAATACCCCATTGAGGACTTCCCCAACTTTGAGCTTTTCTAATGGTATTTCAACATATCTATTTCGCAAATTATTTATGTCTTTTTCTAGCTTTTTCATATTAACATTTAGAGTCACAGCATTTAAATCTATAATGCTTTCAGTAATCATCCTGCTATTTTTGTAAACAATCCCCAACAACATTTTAGAAAACTGCCTTTTTCTTTCTGGGCTTAAGCTACCTACCATTCCAAAATCTAAAAATGCTATTGTCCCATCCCCTAGCACCATAATATTTCCCGGATGAGGGTCTCCATGAAAAAAACCATCCCTTAAAATCTGATTCAATACAGATTTTGCAAGGTTTCTTGCAATTGCACCGCGGTCTAATCCAGCCTCATCAATTGCATTAAAATCATTTAACGGAATGCCATCAATGTATTCCATCGTCAATACACGTCTTGTCGTATGGGTCCAGAGTATAGAAGGAATTTTGACTTTTTTGTCTTTTAAAAAATTCTTTTTGAACTTTTCTGCGTTTTCCCCCTCTATTCTAAAATCTAATTCCTCTTCCAATCTCTTTTTGAAGTCTTCTACCATTTTTGTAAAATTATATAGTTTGCCATATTTTGTACGATTATCAACAAATTTGGCAATATCTTCTAATATCCTCATATCTTGGGCTATGATTTTTTCTATCCCTGGCCTTTGAACTTTGACAACAACAGTTTTGCCTGACCACAACTTAGCCATATGAACTTGTGCTATAGAAGCAGCCGCTAAAGGAGTAGGCTCAAATTCAGCATAGGCTTCCTCCAAACTTTCGCCAAATTCATTTTGTATAACTGATTTCACCTCATCAAAAGAAAAAGCAGGAACTTTGTCCTGTAATTTTTCCAATTCTTTTATAAGATCCTTTGGCAAAATGTCAGGCCTGGTACTTAAAATCTGCCCCATTTTTATAAAAGTAGGTCCTAATTCTTCAAGAGCAAGTCTTAATCTTTCTCCACGGGAAAGTTTCGCAATATTTTCATCATTTGTTTGCTTCAAGATTTTTCTTCTTACATTAATATGTTTTAGAATGCCAATATTGTCAATTATAGCACCAAACCCATATTTGATAAATACAAACACTATTTCTCTGTATCTTCTTAAATGTTGCATTATTTCACACCTGTCATCAAAATTTTATAGTTACTTATTTCTTTGTGTTTTGCATTTCCTCCAGCACTTTTTTAATTTCTTCACGAACAATATTTCTTATATCTTCTTTACTAACAATGTCCTCCTTTTTGGCGATGTTCATGTAATCTAACGTTTCAGCAACTGCGTCTTTAATCATTTTTCTCAATTCTTCCTTCTGTTCTTCACCTTTTTTTACTAAGTCTTTTACCATTTTTTGTGCATCTTCTCTTGCAACTTCTCCTCTATCTACAAGTTCTTCCACTATTTTTTCTATTTTCTCTCGCGATAATGCAAATAATCCCAAACCAAAATTGATAGATTTTTCAAGCAAACTTGTCATATATATAACCCCTTTCAAAATTAATTCGGACATCCGTCCTAATATCTCTATTAATATTATATACTAAAATTTCCTAAAGTCAATATAGAATTTTATTACTCCTCCAACAGCTCTTTTACAACTTCTATACCGTTTAATTTCATGTGATACAAAAACATGGTATGTATCAAATTGCCATCATGAGGCAGTATCTTGAGGGATTGAGCAGTTTTTACAGATGTATCATACGTTTCAACGCAATTTTCCGGTACAATTACATTTGCTTTAAGATTATTGGCATTTGCAATCATTTTTATAGACATAGCCGTCTGGTAAACGCATAAGTCAGTGCAATCTCCTACAACAATAAAAGTAGATTTTCCTTCCTTTATCATTTCAACAACTTTCTTCAAAAACTCATTCCCGCCTTCTAATTCCCCACCAAAAAACACATTTAATGAATTTTTCTCTACAATCACAGGTTCTCCTTCAACTACTTCTTTTAATTCGTCCACAATTTCACTTTCAAAAGTACCTTTTACACAATGAGGTGGAAATTCTCCAAATTCAACTGCATCTGAAGGATGGGCGTCATTTAAAAAGAACACATTTTTTATCCCCATTCTGTAGCAGGCTTTCAATAAATTTTTTATGGGTTCTATTATGCCTGCAACTCTTGGACTTGCTAAAGGACCGCTTTTACAAAAACCGTTTAGCATATCTACAACCAAAACTGAAACCTTATCCTCTCCACCAGCATTGTATATCACACTGCTTAAACTTTTTTCTTCTAGGTTGCTATAAAAATCAAAAAGGTAATTTAAAAATGGCCTTGTGTTATACAAAAAACTGTCAAAATTCATAAAAAACACCCCTTTATATGTTTATTCTTACCAAAATTATACCATAAAAACAATTCTTAAACATAATGTATTACATATTGAAAAAAGTTTCTCTAGCTACAGCCAAAAGTCTCCCCTCTAAGGCGTTCATAGAAGTCTTTTTACCCTTATCACCACCTATAAACCACTGAACCAACATAAGCATCCCATACAAAATTGGAGAATACACAACAATAAAAGTCATAATCTTGTCCAAAAAAATATTATGGCCTACTAAGCCATTTATCATGTGAAAAAGTGTCAAATTCATGTTTCTTCACCTCACGAAATATTATAGAGGTGAAGTCTTAAAGGAAAATTAGATTTTCATTAAAAACAAATTAGAAAATCTTAAAAATCAATGCCCAAATTTTCTATAACAGATATAAATCCATCAACAACTTTGGGGTCAAACTGTTTTCCCGCATTTTTTCAATTCTTCAATAGCTTGAGCCATTGTAAATGAATCTCTGTAAGACCTTTTAGAAGTCATGGCATCAAAACTGTCAGCCACAGCTATTATTCGTGAACCTAAAGGTATCTCTTTTCCTTTTAATCCATCGGAATAACCTTTGCCATCATATCTTTCGTGATGATGACGAATTATCTTTGCGATATTTTCCATAACCTTCATCTTATTTATAATCTCATAACTCATAACCGGATGATCCATTAAACTATTATGATTCCAATTTTAATTGCAATTGCAATTTTAGGAGGAATAATCATCTCAAACAAAGCATTAAACCCAATCAGTCATATGACTGAAGTAGCAACAGAAATAAGCGAAAGAATGAGTTTGGACAATTCCAAACTCATTCCCTAAATCTTCTCAATCTCAAGGCATTTGATACAACTGATACTGAGCTAAATGCCATTGCGCCTCCTGCTATAGCTGGAGTTAAAAGGCCCATTGCGGCAAATGGTATGCCGATTGTATTGTATACAAAAGCCCAGGATAAATTTTGATATATATTTCTCATGGTAGCTTTGCTTAATTTTATGGCGGTCACAATACCCATAAGATTACCACTTATCAACGTTATATCCGAGGTTTCTATCGCCACATCTGTACCTGTACCTATCGCTATGCCAACATCCGCAGTAGCTAAAGCAGGAGCATCATTAATACCATCTCCCACCATTGCAACTACTTTTCCCATTTTTTGAAGCTTCATAACCTCTTCAGCTTTATGTTCTGGCAATACTTCTGCCACCACATTTTTTATACCAACTTGTTTTGCTATTGCCTCAGCAGTCCTTTTATTATCTCCCGTAATCATGTATACTTCGATACCCATAGCTTGTAACTCTTTAATAGCTTTTGCCGAGTCACTCTTTACGGTATCTGCAACAGCTATAATGCCATAAACTCTGTCGTGAGATGCCAATATCATTGCTGTTTTACCTTGTGATTCTAGTTCTGTGACCTTATCTTCAATTGACGTTATATCAATATTTTGTCTGTCCATGAGCCTTCTATTGCCAATATAAAATTCTTTTTCATTTATCGTAATGCATATACCGTAGCCTGGTATAGCCTCAAATTTTTCAGGATCTTCCAATATTTTGAATTTTTCTTTTGCTTTATTAACAATTGCTTGGCCCAATGGGTGCTCAGAATTTTTTTCTGCAATTCCCGCTATTTTTAGTATCTCATCTTCGGTGAAATCTCCAAAAGCTTCTATGTCTGTAACTTCCGGTTCTCCTTTTGTTATCGTCCCAGTCTTATCAAGCACTATTGTCGTTATTTTTCCTGCTTTCTGCAGTTGTTCTCCTCCTTTTATGAGTATACCATTTTCTGCTCCTTTTCCTGTCCCTACCATCACAGAGGTCGGAACTGCAAGTCCAAGGGCACACGGGCATGCAATTACAAGTACTGATACTGCATTTATTATGCCCGCATTAAAATCTCCATGCACAAAATACCAAATTAAAAATGTGGTAGCAGCTATACCCATAACTGTGGGTACAAAAATACCAGAGACCTTATCAGCAATTTGTTGAATTGGCGCTTTTGATCCTTGGGCGTCTTCCACCATTTTAATAATTTGCGATAGTACCGTATCTTTACCCACTTTTGTCGCTTCAAATTTAAACGTTCCTGTTTTATTTATCGTAGCACCAATTACTTCATCACCAACGCCTTTTTCTACAGGAATAGATTCACCAGTTATCATAGATTCATCTATTGTGGAACTACCCTCAACTATTTTTCCGTCAACTGGTATTTTTTCACCCGGCCTTACAACAACGATATCCCCAACTTTGACTTCTTCAATAGGTATATCTAATTCTTGCCCATCCCTTATCACTCTTGCGGTCTTTGCTTGTAGTCCCATAAGGTTTTTTATTGCTTCAGATGTTTTCCCCTTGGCTGTAGCTTCAAGCAGTTTACCCAATGTTACAAGCGTTATAATAACTGCTGATGCCTCAAAATACAAGTAATTGTGTATCTCATGAGAGGGTTTGGTAAATACATTGTACAAACTATAAAAATACGCTGCAGATGTTCCCATCGCTACCAAAGTATCCATATTTGCCGTCATATTTTTTAAATTGTTCCACGCACCCTTATAATATCTAAAACCTACGATAAACTGAACAGGTGAAGATAAAAATACCTGTAACCACGGATTATCAAGTATTCCTCCTGAAATTTTAAACATTCTAAAAACCATTGATATTACTAACGACACAGTTAAAATCGCTGAATATATTACAAGTTTCCTTAATGTATTTATTTCTCTCTCCTTTATCTCTTTTCCTGTATCAATACCTACTCTAGTTTTTTCCTTTGCATCATATCCTATATCTTTTATCGCTTTAATCATTTTTTCTGTATCAACTTCATTTGAATCATATTCGACAATTGCTGTCTCAGTCGCAAAATTAACTGATGCATTGCTTACACCAGGCAGGTTTTTTAAGGTTTTTTCGATTTTGGCAGCGCATGATGCGCAGGACATACCCACAAGTGCAAGCTCTGCTTTATCTTTTATTACACCATATCCTATATCTTCTATTTTTTTCTCAATATCGCATATGTTAATTTTATCTGGATCATATATAACCGTTGCTTTTTCAATCGCAAGATTTACATTTGCATCTAAAACTCCATCTAAGCTTTTAAGCCCTTTTTCTATTTTTGTTGCACAAGCTGCACAAGACATCCCTGTTATTTTTAAATTAGCTTTTTCGGCCATATTTTCATCTCCTCTTCATCTCTCAGTATTTTTATAGGAAATTCTTCCACATAAAAGGAGATTCCGAAATTTTATCTAACTTTTCTTTCTATTGTTCCCCCTCCTACAACAATATCTCCATCATAAAAAACTACTGACTGCCCTGGTGTAATAGCCCTTTGTGGATTGTCAAATTTCACAAAAACCCTCCCATCTTCAAGTGGTCGTATTACTGCATCCTGCTCTTTTGCAGTGTACCGTATCTTTGCTTTTACTCTCATCTCTCCTTCAAGTTTGTCAATTGAAATAAAGTTGTTATTATAGGAAATGAGTTCATCCCCAAATACTTCGTCACCGTATCCTAATACTACCACATTATTTTCTGCATCAATATCGACAACATAGAGGGGTTTGCCAACAGAAATTCCTAAACCTTTCCGTTGTCCTATTGTATAATGTATAATCCCTTTATGATAACCTAAAAATCTACCTCTCGTATCGCGGAATTCTCCTGGTTTTATCTCTTCTTTGGCATTTTCTCTAATAAATTTTCCATAATCATTATCAGTTACAAAACAAATTTCTTGACTGTCTGGCTTTGATGCAACCGGAAGACCTAAATTTTGGGCCAATTTTCTAACTTCATCTTTTTTATATTTACCCAGTGGAAACAAAATATGCTCAAGCTGAGTCTGAGTAAGATTATATAGTACATACGTCTGGTCTTTTGAAGTATCTACAGACTTCTTTAATAAATACCTTCCTCTTTCTTCATCGTACTCTTTAATCGCATAATGGCCCGTCGCTACGTAATACGCATCTATCATCCAGGCTCTTTTCAAAAGTTCTTCAAATTTTATATATTTATTGCAAGCAATACAGGGATTGGGAGTCCTACCTTTCAAATATTCATCTACAAAATAATCTATTACTTTTTCCTTAAAAACATCTTTAAAATTCATTACATAATATTTAATGCCAATCTTATTCGCTACTCTTCTAGCGTCATTAACAGCACTTAATGAACAACAGCCGCCTTCAACTCTTACTGCTTCCTCATCTTTGTCCTGCCATATTTGCATCGTAACACCTATAACCTCATATCCCTGTTCTTTTAAAAGATATGCTGCAACAGAGCTATCAACACCTCCGCTCATTCCCACAACTACTCTGTTGTTTTTCTGCATAGATAAATTCTCTAACCTCCTTGTAGATTCTATCATACAATCTGTGACATTGACCTTAATCTTTTAATAATTTGTGGAAGTACTTCTAAAACCTTGTCTATATCGCTCTCTGTGTTATCTTTACCAATTGTAAGTCTTAACGACCCTCGAGCTAATTCCCTTGATTGCCCAATTGCCAGAAGCACATGAGAGGGCTCAAGTGAGCCAGAAGTGCATGCTGACCCACTGGAAGCACATATTCCAGCCATATCTAAGTTTAAAATAAGGGATTCGCCATCTATTAATTCAAATGATACATTAACATTGCCTGGAAGCCTTTTTGTTGGATGCCCGTTTAACCTCGTATAAGGTATTTTTTCTAATATTCCATTTATAAGTTTATCTCTTAAAAATGTAAGTTTATTTATATGAGAATCTAAATCTTTCGTTATAAGTTCTATCGCTTCCCCCAATCCTACTATTCCTGGAACATTTTCTGTACCTGCTCTTCTATTACTTTCCTGTGTTCCACCTTGTATAAACGAATGAAGCTTTACTCCCTTCTTTATATACAATGCTCCTACACCTTTAGGTCCATATATTTTATGGGCAGAGAGAGATAACAAATCTACATCTAATTTTTTTACATCTATCGGTATATTCCCAACTGCTTGCACAGCATCAGTATGAAAATATATGTTTTTTTCATGAGCTATTTTGACAAGCTCCTCAATTGGCTCTATCGTACCTATCTCATTGTTAGCATACATGATAGAAACAAGGATTGTTTTGTCTGTAATTGCTTTTTTTAAATCCTCGGGCTTTACAAGTCCATATTCATCAACAGGAAGATATGTTACTTTAAAGCCTTCTTTTTCAAGATACTGACAAGTATGAAGTACTGCATGATGTTCAATTTCCGTTGTAATAATGTGATTTCCCCTATCTTTTAATGCATATGCTACACCTTTTAATGCCCAATTATCAGACTCAGATCCTCCACTAGTAAAATATATTTCCTCAGCATCTGCCCCCAGCGCTTTTGCTACTTTTTCCCTCGCTTCTTCAATAGCTTTTTTCGCCTCTTGACCATGTGAATGCAAAGAAGATGGATTTCCAAAAATGTCGCTATAATATGGCAGCATCGCCTCTAATACATTTTTGTCGACTGGAGTAGTTGCCGCATTATCTAAATAAATTTTCTCCACAAAAATCGCCTCTTTCTATTGTTTTTTACGTCTTAGTATATGTTCTGCATTTTTTATTCACAAGGGAGTTCAATATTCAAAAAGTTTGTGCATACTTAAATATCTTTCCCCAGTATCAGGCAACACAGTTACAACTCGTTTTCCTTTCCCGAGGCGATTTGCAACTTCAATTGCCGCAAAAACATTTGCTCCTGAGGAAATACCACAAAGAATTCCTTCCAGTTTTGCAAGTTTCATTGACATTAAAAAAGCATCTTTCTCTTTTACTTTTATAATTTCATCGATAACGTCAAGATTTAGTGTATCAGGAACAAATCCAGCTCCTATTCCTTGTATCTTGTGAGGCCCAGGTTTGCCGCCTGACAATACAGGAGATTCTTCCGGTTCTACTGCAAAAATCTTTATATCTTTGTTATATTGCTTTAAAATCTTTCCTACTCCAGATATCGTCCCACCTGTGCCTACTCCGGCCACAAATGCATCTATTTCTCCATTTGTATCTTTTAATATTTCTTTTGCCGTTGTAAGTTCATGTATTTTTGGATTCGCAGGATTTTTAAACTGATCTAACATTATATAGTCAGGGTTAGATTCTAAAATTTCTTGCGCCTTTTTTATAGCCCCTTTCATGCCTTCAGCACCGGGTGTTAAAACAAGCTCTGCTCCATATGACAAAAGTAAATTTCTTCGTTCTATACTCATCGTATCAGGCATTACAAGAATCAACTTATACCCTTTTACAGCACTTACCATTGCAAGGCCAATGCCAGTATTTCCACTGGTAGCTTCAATAATTGTCCCACCAGGTTTTAATCTCCCTTCTTCTTCAGCCCTTTTTATCATATTTAATGCAATTCTGTCTTTAACACTTCCACCTGGGTTAAAAGACTCTAATTTTACTATGACCTCTGATGCATCTTCTGGAACAATTCTATTTAACCTAACCATAGGTGTATTGCCTATAAGCTGGGTTATATCCTCATAAATTTTGTCTTCTCTTTCAGACATAATTTTTTGCCTCCTTTTAATTCCGAGTATTCCGATAAGAATTATAAATTTCCTCTTTTTAAGGTATCACAATCTTATATCAATGTCAATAGGTTCATTTACGTATCTAAATTGTCATGTTATTAAACATTGTCTGTAAGTTGAAGTAATACATTCGCAAAGAAAGGTTCAATATTGTCATCCACCCGCAAGTGTTCATGTAGTAAAACAACTGCTTCATGACTTTAAGTCAGTCAAAAAACACAAAGATTTCTGGATAAAGATGAGTAACAAATATGTATTTATAAGGTATTTCGCTATAAGAGATAAAAGTGGCGAATACATGGGGACTTTAGAGGTGACACAAGATATTGCTCCTATAAAAGCAATAGAAGGGGAAAAACGACTTATATCTTAGCCTTTATCAAACTTAATGGGCGGTACAAGCCGCTCAAATATCTTTTCCTTAGTCAGAGCAAATCATTTAGTAAAGTTAACACAGATATTTCATAAGTTCCACAAAACATCCTGTTATTTTGTTTATAAAAAAGTATAATAAAATAATATATGCAAATACTATTTTTTGATAATAAAAAGTGAGGTGTGTTACATGTCAGCAGAAAATGTAGTTAAATGTTCAGTAAATACTTGTAGTTACTGGAAAGATATGAAATGTCATGCTCCATCGATTGAAATAAATTCAAAAGTAATGTCTGCAAAAACTAGTGCAGAAACAGAATGCACAACATTTAAACCAAGATAACGCAAAGAAAAGCATTGATATTCTATTCAATGCTTCAGTTTGTTGACAAAGTTAAAAAATATTCAAAGGAGATATTTTGCATCGTCGCTCCGATGTTCCAAAGCGACAAAACTAAAGCTCGACCTTCAGGCTCCGGCAGGGTACCGGGCACAATCGGCATCCATGCCTTAAGGTGCCCGCCTCCGCCATCCCTGGCTTCGGCCCTGCCTACGCCCTCGGTCTTGCTAAGTTTCCCGGCAAGTAAGTAAGCTTGTTTTTTCTATTTTTGCTTTATCAAACTCTCTTACTTGAGTGCCGGGTTGCTTTGTAACAAGTCGCTCCTTATGCAAAATATCTCCTTTACGAAAGTTTGTCTACAGTCTGAAGCATTGATATTCTATTCAATGCTTTTCTTTCACTTTAAATTTTTTAATTTGTATTACACTTCATATCCTGTATCAATAATTGCTTTTTTCATATCATCTACAGAAACTTTGGAAGGATCATATGTTACCGTAACATCACCTTTGTCAAGATCAACAACAGCTTTCGATACCCCATTTAACTTCTTTAGTGCGTTTTCAACAGACATTTTGCAATGGTTGCATGTCATCCCTTTAACATTTATGACAATAGTCTCACCTTTAGTTCCAAACCAGCCCATAATCCATATTCCCCTTTCATAAAATTTAAAATATATTAAATATATTATATCGAAGCAGCACACATTTTATCAAAAAACTTCCTGCATCAACGTTTTTTCCTTTTTAAAAAGCTTACAATTGCGGGTATTAACGATATGACAATTATCGCAATTGTCACCAATCCAAAATGGTCTCTCACTATTTGCAAATTCCCAAAATAGTACCCACCTAAAGTAAAAAGTAAAACCCACAGCGTTCCTCCTAATGCATTGTAAAATAAAAACTTAAAATATCTCATTTGTCCAATACCCGCTACAAAAGGGACAAAAGTTCTAATAATTGGTATAAATCTTCCTACAACAATAGTAATAGAACCATACTTTTCATAAAAGTCACGAGCTTCCAGCAAATGCTCTCTTTTTATTAACCGTAGGTTTTCTCTTTCATAAATTTTTCCCCCCACAAATTTCCCTATATGATAGTTTATTGTATCTCCTAATATGGCAGCAAAGGCCAAAAGTATAACGACATAAAATATATTTAAACTGCCAATTGCTGCAAAAGTCCCTGCTGCAAAGAGAAGAGAATCTCCAGGCAAAAAAGGCGTCACCACAAAGCCAGTCTCAAGGAAAATAATAAAAAACAAAATGCTGTAAGTATATGTGCCATAAGTTTGAATAACACTGCCTAAATACTTATCAAGATGCAATACAATATCAATGAAGTTTTTTATAAGGTCCATTTACTTCATCCTTTCATATATATAGTAACTCTTATTCACAGCATTAATTATACTATATATATGAAAGGTTTTGTAAAAAAATATGAAAATTTAATAGAATTTTAATCTTCTCCACCCCAGTGGCCATGTCTATGTCGCATACCTCTATGACCTCTTTGCTCTTCTTCATAAACTCTGTAATTTCCACCTTCCACTCTTATCGCTTTACCATTAACCAAAGCATCTGCCACTTTTTGTCTAGCAGAATTGATTATTCTAAAAAAGGTAGGTCTCGACACCTTCATCATATCAGCACATTCTTCTTGCTCTAAACCTTCTAAATCCTTAAGCCTTATAGCTTCTAATTCCTCTACTGTTAGTATAACTTCATCTAACATAGACATAGGCACGCCTACTGGTTTAAAATGAGTTACATTTGGTTCACTTCTAACCCATCTGCATTTTGGAGGTCTTGGCATTTTATCACACCCTATTGTTTAATAAATGACGATTACTTTAATATTTTATACTTTTTAAAGAAAAATATCAATCCTTCATAAAGGCTAAAAATTTTTCAACAAGAATAGGGTCAAATTGTATCCCCGCCATCTTTCTAATCTCTTTTAGCGCTTGCTCTTTAGAAAGCCCCTTCTCTTCTTCATCTATCATCTGCACATAAGCATCTACTATAGCCAAAATTCTGCATTCATAAGGAATATCTTCTCCTTTTACACCAAGTGGATAACCTTGTCCATTCCACCATTCATGGTGCATTAAAATCATATCTGCAAGGTGAGCTAAATCAGGGGAAGACATAGCAATTCTATAACCTATTTCACAATGCTTTTGAAATTCAAGTTTTTCTTCTTCATTTAAGTTATCTATATTACTTAGTATTTTATCTGAAATTCCTATCATTCCAATATCATGAAACTCAGCCAAAAGTTCTAAATTTTTTATACGTACTCGAGAAAGTTTTAAATATTCAGCAAAATTCACTAAAACTTCTTTGACGCCCTTTAGGTGCTTTTGTAATCTCGGCTGTCGAATTTCAAACATCTTTAAGATAGAATCTAATACCTTTCTATAGCTGCTTCTTTTGTGAAACAATTTTTCTCTATACATATTATTATCTGCTTCTTTAAAAACTTCCTCCATTTTATCAAAACTATTATTTTTCACAGCATATCCTATTGACATGTTCAAAGCTATGTTGTAGTTCTCAATAGTGAATTTGCTATTTTCAATCACTTTTTTTATTCTGCTAACAATTTTCTCTACAATATCGCTGCTTGTATGAGGCAGTATAATTGCAAATTCATCCCCTCCGATCCTTGCTAAAATGTCCTGCCCTCTAAAGCACTTTCTTAACACTTCAGCCGCTGTTTTTAACAACATATCTCCCGCTTTGTGTCCCATTGTATCGTTGACAAGCTTTAGACCATCTACATCGCATACTATGATTACTGTTGGTATGATATTGTTTTTCTCTATAAATGACATTTTTTCTTCGAAAAAGTTCCTATTATAAAGGCCTGTCAAAATATCGTGAGTACCCATGTGTTCAAGCTTCTCTTCCGCTAATTTCCTTTCTGTTATATCTCTTATTATCGTCATAATAAGCTTTTCATTTTCAAAATCGACACTTACTATATTAGCCTCTACATAAAACTTGCTGCCGTTCTTTCTCTTATGTTGTAAGTTCAGTAAAACCCCCTTTTCAGCTTCAACATCTAACAATTGAGTTAACTCCTCTTTATCACAATTACAAAGCTCAAAAATATCCATATTTAAAAGTTCTTCCATTTCATAGCCATATGCCTCCATTGCAGCTTTATTTACCTCTATAATCTTGCCATTCTCATATTTTGCAAATAAAATTATGTCATTTATATTGTCAAAAAGCAGTTTATATCTTCTTAAAATTTGTTCAGCTTTTTTATTCTCTGTTATATCGTGAGAGATAAAAGATACACCAACATATCTACCTAATTCGTCTTTTAACGCCGCAATTGAAACGAACACATTTATGAATTTCCCATCTTTTCTAATCCTTATTCCCTCATAACTTTTTACTTCTTCTCCTTTCATTAAACTTTTTAAAATATTTTCCATTTTTTCTTTTTCAAAATCTGGAATCAGAGTGTATATGCTCTTACCTATTATTTCCTCGGCTTTATAACCGTATATTTTTTCACAACCTTTATTCCAGGTTTGAATAATACCTTCTAAATTAAAACTTCCTATTCCTTCCGCAGAAGACTTTACAATAAACTCGTATTGCTTTAATAGCTTTTCATACTCTCTTTTATCGCTTATGTCTCTAAAAACCATCACCGTACCTATGACGTTTCCTTTCTCATCTTTTATTGGAGCAGCAGAATCAGCAATAGAAATAACTTGCCCATTTTTTGATATTAAGGCAGTATGATTTGCAAGTCCTGTAATCTCACCAGTTTTTAGAACTTTTTCTATTGGAATTTCTGCCTTCTCTTTTGTATCTTCATTGATTATATTAAAAATCTCATCAATTTTCTTACCTAATACCTCTTCTTCCTTATACCCTGTAAGCTTTTCGGCTGTAGGATTCATAAATTCTATATTGCCATAAGAATCTGTAGCAATAACTCCGTCTCCAATACTCATTAATGTAACCCGAAGCCATTCTTTTTCTTTATTTAAAGATTTCATAAGTTCTTCTTGTTTGTGAAAAATAATAGCTAATATATTGCTTGCAATTTCATAAAATTGCATTAATAAAACAATTGCTAATATAACTTTTAAGGAATACAAAAGGTCAAAGTCAACTAGATAATTTGTCAAATTAAAGTGTTTTATAAGAGGAAAAGTAGCCTCACGAACGCCCATTAAAATAAGTAATATTCCTATTACAAAACTAGAAATCACTTTTGAGGATTTGAAATTTTTAAATATCAACGTACCAGCAAATATACTCATAACCCCTAAAAAAATATACATTGGAATCACAGCCATATAATTACTGCTTCCTAAAATTTTATTTACTGCATACCATCCTAAACTTAGTGAAATAATCCATAAACTCTTTTGCAAAAAATTTACTTCAAAAAAAGATTGAAAACCATAAGTAAACAATATAGAACTTATTACAAGCAAACCATATATTATCATCTGTGACAAAATTGTATTAGGCAAATCCCCATATTCTATTGCATATTCCATGACATATCTTATTAAATCAAAGCCCCATGCACTTCCCCAAAAAAGAATATATTTTTCCTTTTCTGCATTATGCACTAATAAATAAAATATTGCTAAAATCAACAAAATTAATATCTGGTAATTTATTGAAATATTTATATTGCTAACCATCCCATTTCCTCTCTCCCTATAAAAACAAATGTTTCTAAATACATTATAAATCCATTTTTAATTTATGTCCATTATCAAGTTCATTTTTCCGAAAAACAAAAAAGAGAGAGGTACCTCTCTCATTCTCTTATTAATATCTCACCAAATTTTCCATTCAGTTTTTCTTTTATTTTTTTCAAAAAGTTAATATCACAATCTTGAATTCCACTTTTTTCCTTATCCAATATACTTTCAGCATACTTGTACCTTTGCAAAGCATATCTTTTTGCAGGAGAAATCCAATCAGCTAAAGCCTCAAAATCTTCTAAAGTAAGTAGTTTGTCATTTACAGTAGTTCTAAATTCGTAATCTATATGAGAATTTTTAATTATCTCTACACTTTTTTGAATATTATCTATATCTTTTTTATTTTTCAAAAATATGCCATATTTTTCTATTGGAGCTTTTATGTCCATAGCTATATAATCAACAAGCTCTCCTTTTATCAAATCTTCTAAAACCTGTGGCCTTGAACCATTAGTGTCTAATTTGACACTGAAATGTAAATCTTTTATATTTTTTATAAAATTTTTTAATCCTCTCCAAAGAGTAGGTTCCCCTCCTGTGATACATACACCCTCTATGAGGTTTGCTCTTTTTTTAAGATAATTAAAAAAATCTTTTTCACTCCGTATACCTTCTCTTATAGGAATTAGATAACTGTTGTGGCAATAAGGACACTTAAAATTGCAGCCACTTATAAAAACAGTGGCTGCAATTTTTCCTGGGAAATCAATAAAAGAAACAGGCATAAAATCGTATATCATACAACAAATTCCTTTCTGTCCTTGAACTCTTTTTTCTTACCTTCATTCCAATTCTTAACTGGTCTGTAGTAGCCAACAACTCGACTGTAAACTTCACATTCTTTCCCACAATATGGGCACTCAAAATGTTCTCCTGATATATAACCATGGTCCTCACAAATTGAAAAGGTTGGAGTTATCGTGTAATAGGGAAGTCTGTAATTATAAGCTATTTTTTTGACTAAAGCCTTACAAGTAGCTACATCGTTTATACTCTCTCCAATGAACCCATGAAATACCGTACCTCCTGTGTATTTTGTTTGTAACTCTTCTTGCAAGTCTAAAGCAGTAAATATATCTTCAGTAAAGTCCACAGGAAGCTGGGTGGAATTAGTATAGTAAGGCACATCGCTACCAGCAGTTATTATATCTGGGAATAATTCTTTATCTTTTTTAGCTAATCTGTAGGAAGCTCCTTCTGCAGGAGAAGCTTCTAAATTGTACATCATATTTGATTCTAATTGATATTGTTCTAATTTGTGCCTCATAAAATCTAATACTTCAAGAGCAAATTTTCTTCCTTCTTCAGTAGCTATGCTTACTCCCATGAAATTTAATAGCGCTTCATTCATGCCAATAAGTCCTATTGTGTTAAAATGATTTTGCCAGTAATAACCGAATCTTTTCTTTATATCCCTTAAGTAAAATTTCGAATAAGGATAAAGTCCCATTTCAGTCATTTTTTCTAACACTTCTCTTTTTATTTCAAGGCTTGTCTTAGCTATATCCATGAGCCTTTCTAACCTTTTGAAAAATTCCTCTTTTGATTTTGATAAATACCCAATCCTAGGCATATTTATTGTTACGACACCTATTGAACCCGTCAAAGGATTTGCACCAAAAAGTCCTCCCCCTCTTTTTCTCAGCTCTCTGTTGTCCAACCTGAGGCGACAGCACATACTGCGAACATCATTTGGATCCAAATCGCTATTTACAAAATTGCTAAAGTAAGGAAGACCATACTTTGCAGTCATTTCCATTATTTTATCTGCTACAGGGCTATCCCAGTCAAAATTTTTAGTTATATTATAAGTGGGTATTGGAAAAGTGAATATCCTGCCGCTGGCATCTCCCTCCATCATGACTTCTGCAAAAGCCATATTTAGCATATCCATTTCTTTTTGAAATTCTTTGTAAGTTTTGTCCATCAATTGACCGCCAATTATGACAGGTTCATCTGCCATAATCTCCGGTACCACCAAGTCCATAGTTATGTTTGTAAAAGGGGTTTGAAATCCTACTCTTGTAGGCACATTTATATTAAATATAAATTCCTGCAAAGCCTGTTTTACCTCTTTGTAGGAAAGATTATCATAATATATAAAAGGCGCTAAATAAGTATCAAAGTTGGAAAAAGCCTGAGCTCCTGCTGCTTCCCCTTGAAGTGTATAGAAAAAGTTGACAATCTGCCCAAGAGCAGACCTAAAGTGCTTTGGAGGTTTGCTTTGAACTTTTCCTTCTACTCCTGTAAATCCAGAAAGCAGTAAATCTCTTAAATCCCATCCACAGCAATATACAGATAAAAGCCCTAAGTCATGAATGTGCAAATCTCCATTTACGTGGGCATCTCTAACTTCTGGAGGGTATATTTTATTTAACCAGTAATGGGCCGTTATCGTACTGGAAATATGGTTATTTAAGCCTTGAAGAGAATAACTCATATTGCTATTTTCATTTACTCTCCAGTCCTGTTTTCCTATGTATTCATCCACCATTCTTTCAATATCCATAAACATCTTTTTGAATTCTCTTATGTCTTGATGCTGCTTTCTGTATAAAATATAAGCTTTTGCTGCTTTGGCATGACCATATTTTATCAAATATTGCTCTACAATATCTTGAATCTGTTCTACAGTGGCTATCCCTTCAAAATGCTTTTCAACATAGTCTGTAACTTCATCAGCTATTTGCACTGCTTGCTCATACTCCCCTTCTCCTACTGCCTTAAAAGCCTTATATATAGCATTCGCAATTTTAGACTTATCAAATTCAACTTCATTTCCATTCCTTTTTATAACTTTCATAGCAATTTTCATAGTTTAAAACCTCCATTTTTTAACAATTCTTTGGTTAATAATTAAACCTCTTAACTCCTACGGCCAGTTAAGAGGTATACAAAGGTACCTCACCTCCTCTATACACCGTAGAGAAGTGGTAACAAATACAGGCAGGTCTCCTGACTTAGGCTCATCACTCTTTACGCCTTCCCACCCTTCAAACATCGGGGACGGTTCCTTTTGTTTGAACAGGCAGTGGCATAATGTAAAGAGCTCACCATCACAGTGGCGGGACCGTGCAGGACTTTCACCTGCTTCCCTTTTAACCCAATTTTAGCTTCCAAATTGGGCACCTGTATCTGAGAATATTAATTTTTCTACAAAATATAGTGTATAAAAATATTTATAACTCAATATTTAGTATATCATCCCCTTATAAACTTGTCAACAATAAATATTTTTTTAACATCCTCTGTTGTAAAGTGTAGAAAATACCATAAATGAAAACGGCAGGATTTTCCTGCCTTCTCCTAAAAATTATTAATTTCGCCAATATTAATGTTTCTCATTTTTTGGAGTTTTTTTGCATTTACTACATATTCCATAAAAATTTAATTCTCCATAATATACGTCGAAATCATATTTTTTATCTATCATTTTTATATACTTAATCAAATCAGGACTGTAATATTCGTCTATATTACCACAATATTTGCAAATTAAATGAGCGTGAATCTTTTTCTTGTTAAACATTTTAAGCTCATAGTACTTTTTGGTTCCTATTATATTTTCTGATAATATTCCTTTGTCTACAAAAATTTTTAAATTCCTATAAAGAGTTGCTACACCATAATGGGACCATTCTTTCTTTGCTTCTTGGTAAAGGGTGTCAAAGTCAAAATGTGTATCGGGATTTTTTAAAAACACATTTAGTAAGATTTGTCGCTTTTCAGTTATTTTTAAACCATTTGCTTTCAAAGCCTTTATTAAAAGAGACATTAAATCATTTTTACTTTTAATATCATTCATAATGAATCACCAAATTTCAAACATATGTTCAATTTAAATATACACCTTTTATTGACATATGTCAATAACTATTTGTACATTTTTCTCCACTTATCCCACAATATTTCATCTATTTCCTCCACTAATACCGGATCAAACTGTGTACCTTTATTGAAAATGATTTCTTCTCTTATCTCTCCCCAATCTAGCGGGCTTCTATAAGGTCTTTTGGAAGCCATGGCATCTATACTGTCACAGATAGCAATTATTCTTGCTCCCAAAGGAATAGTTAAACCTTTTAATCCTTCAGGATATCCCTTCCCATCCCAGCGCTCATGATGATAAAGAACTATTCTAGCGATTTCTTTAAGTCTACTGGATCTGGTTAGAATATTGTAACCTATCACAGGGTGAGTCTTTATAATCTCAAATTCATGAGGCAATAGTTTACCTTTTTTATTTAATAGGGATGTGCAAAATTAATAAAAATAGTCACGACAAAAAACCAAAATATGTATGACATACAATATATAGTAATCAACACTGACAATTAAACATAAAGGAAGTGGTAAGGGAAAAGAAAAGACAAAAAGAGGGCTAAAAAAGGGTATAAATATCCTGTAGAAGTCAAATGTTAAAAAATGACATGAACTAGATTCAGTAAAAGTTAAGCCGATTGCATCAAAGCAACGAGAGATCTAAACTCATCATATTTGCCCAATTTAATAGCTACAATAGCGACAGTGAGTAAAGTAATATGGCCAAAAGTATTAAGGTTGCTCACAGAATTAATATTTCTAACATAAGCCTTTTCAAAATCCAGAGCTTTAAAGCTAAATTTATCTTTCTGATTCAATTCTCAATCTATAGACAGCTTTAAAATATAGGGAGTCTCTATTAATAGAAGACCTATAATCAGAAGATATAATAGCATACTTAGTACAGCCTCTATGCTTTTTGCCATTAAAATATTTAGGATGCTTTATAGGGCAGGCAGAGTCATCTTTAGAATTACAGAACTTGCAAACAAATTTTTGCTTAATAAAACCATCAAAATACTGCTTGCCGTCTTTGAGCATTTTAATACCTGCTTCACAAACCATATAACCATCATCAGTCAGTGGGGGACTTTTAGAATTACGCTTGTTAAGAGGAATAAAACAATGACCATGGAGAGTATCTCTAACAAAATTATAAACTCTCTTAACATCATACCCCTTATCGGCAATAAAATTAACATACTTAAGGTTAAACCACTTATTAGTCTTTTCAAGTAAAGACAAAGCAACTTCAAAAATCAGGGACATCAGCGGGAGTAGTAGTTTCAGCGATAGGTAATCCAGAGATAGCATCAACAATAATATGATTTTTATAGCCCCAATAAAACTTATAACGTTTATTAGAAGAATCATTAGAAGCAGAATAAACGCCTAATTTACAATCCTTATCAGACTTAGGCTGATTATCTTTAGAGAATTTATTTTTAGAAAAAGACTTAGGGTTATTTAACTTAGTGTTAGCTTTAATAGGGGTAGAGTCCATGGAAATAAACTCACCAGAGATAATGCCCATATTTTTGAGGATATTGACTTGATTTTGAAAGATAGAGGTCAAATAATCATGAGAGAACTCATTAATAAAACGGCGGAAAGTCCAATAAGAAGGAAGAGGTTTAAGGATGTTAAAGCCACAAAGATGAGCAATGATAAGATTATTGCGGAGATAATCTAAAAGGTCAGAAATTGTACCGAATCTTTCAGCTTTCATAACAATAAAAGCTCTAAACATTGCATGATGAGAATAACCCTTACGGCCAGGACTAGAGGAAGGGAATTCAGGTATTGAAGACAAGTCTAGATTTTTAAACATAGAAGAATAGAAATCAATTTTAGACAGAGAAGTAAAGAGTTCAGGTATATTTAAAAGTAATTGAAGCTGGTACATGTAGGATTTCCCCCTCCTTAAAAAATATTTTCATGCGGTATATATAATAATTCGACAAATGGGAGGGGAAATCCTACATAAAAGATAAAAAATTCAAGAGTGATAGGGAAAAAATATGTCTGCAAAGTGGCTTAAATGAAGGCTTTTGAATTTTGCACAAGTCTATTTTTATTTAATATTTGATCTGAAATGCCAATTTTCCCTATGTCATGTAAATGGGCAGCGATATGTACTTTCTCAAGTTCTTTACCTCTGAGTCATATTTTTCGCGCTAAATCTTCTGTCATATCAGCAACTCTTGTAGAATGCCCCTTTGTATAAACATCTCTTGCTTCTAATGCAGCAATTAAGCACTCAACAATATCATGGTAGAACTTATTTGTTTTTCTAAACATTTATTTTCCTCCTTTGTTAAATTTCAAAAAAAGCAATCCCATTATAAATTGGGATTGCTTCTTTTGAGTATATACTCTATATTTTTTACAGGGCAGTTGCCGCAAGAATTCTTGTAATTAGAACAATATGCACATGACTTCGAACTAAGCTGTTTTTTTAACTCTTTATATATCACAAAAACAGATAAAACACCCAGTAAACCTAAAACAATTGTTTCTACCATACAAATCTATCCTTTCAAAATCAATTAAGTCCTAAAAGTTTTCCACCTTGATACACAATCACAGCCATAAGCCATCCCAACACAAGGGTGTATCCAACTGCGAAAGCAGTCCATTTCCAGGAATTTGTTTCTCTTTTAATAGCTCCAATTGTTGCAACACAAGGAATATAAATCAAGGTCATTACCATAAAGGCATATGCAGAAAGTGGGGTAAAGTTTTGGCGGATTGCCTCTGTTAGTGCAGCCCCTTCAGCTCCATATACAACCCCAAAAGTTCCAACAACTACTTCTTTTGCCAAAATGCCAAATATAAGGGCTGATGCCGCTTCCCACTTTCCAAAACCGGCTGGCTTTAAAATTGGCGCAATCAAAGACCCTATTCGGCCTATTAAGCTGTTTTCACTGGCATATTCCACTCCAACAGGTAAATTTGAAAGTACCCATATAAGGATTACAACGCTCACAATTATCGTACCTGCTTTTTTAATAAACTCACTTCCTCTTTCCCACATGTGAATAAAAAGCCCTTTTAAAGTAGGAATTCTATATGGAGGCAACTCCATAACAAAATGAGAAGTTTTTCCTTTAAAAAGGTATTTTTTAAACAATTTTGCTACTATTATTGCAAGAACAATTCCCAATAAATATATAGAAAATACTACCAATCCTTGATTTGCAGTAAAAAACGCCCCAGCAAATAACACATAAACAGGAAGCCTAGCAGTACAGGACATTAACGGATTTATCAAAATAGTTATAAGCCTATCTTCTTTGTTTTCTAATGTCCTTGTAGCCATTATACCTGGCACATTACATCCAAAACCTATAATCATAGGAATAAAAGACTTCCCATGTAAACCAAGTGCATTCATTAATCTGTCCATCACATAAGCTGCACGAGCCATATATCCACTGTCTTCTAAAATAGATATAGCAAAAAACAGTAAAAATATTGGAGGTATAAATACAAGAACTGAACCTATACCACCTATAAGCCCATCAGTTATAAAAGAAGCCACTACCTCTGGAACTCCAATATTTGCTAATACAGTATTTGTAACTTCTCCCAACCACCCAAAAAATGTCTCTATCCAGCCTACTAAAGGATCTCCAATAACAAAGGTAAATTGGAAAACTCCCCACATTGCCAGTAGAAAAATGGGTATCCCTAAATAACGATTTGTAACAATTTTATCAATTTTATCCGAAAGGGTATACCTGTCTTCTACTGTATAGTGTTTTCTTACGCATTCTTTTATAATGCCAGATATAAAACCGTATCTTTTGTCAGCTATAAGAATTTCTGCATCTTCTCCCAATACCTCTTCTAAATACTTTTTGCTCTCTTTTAATTGAGACAAAATATCTTTATAATTTTCTATCTCTTTTATGATGTTTTCATCATTTTCTAATAATTTTACAGCCAACCAGCGTGCCAAAAATCTTTTTGTTAAATTTTCTTCTTTCTCAATCAATTTTTTTAACTTATCAATTTCTTCTTCTATCTCTTTTCCATAATCAACTTTATAAACCTCTTTTTCTTTGCTTTCATAAACTTTCAAAACAGCTTGTAAAAGCTCCTTTATCCCTACATTCTTTGTCGCAACAGTAGGGATAACAGGTATTTTTAAAAGTTTTGATAGTTTCTCCACATCTATTTGGATGCCTTTAGCTTTTGCCTCGTCATACATGTTTAATGCTAGTACCACATTAGCATTCATTTCTAAAAGCTGCATTGTCAAATACAGATTTCTCTCTAAATTAGTAGCATCAACTACATTTACAACCACATCGGGCTTATCGTAAATAATAAAATTGCGAGCTACGACTTCATCTTCTGTATAAGCTCCTAAACTATAGGTACCAGGAAGGTCTACAACATTGATATCTACACCCTCAAATTTTAATTTCCCTTCCTTCTTCTCTACTGTAACTCCTGGCCAATTCCCAACATGTTGCCTTGAGCCAGTCAAATCGTTGAATAAAGTTGTTTTACCTGAATTAGGATTGCCAGCTAAAGCAATTACAAGCTCCCTTCTTCCCTGCAAGGTAGATACCTCTCCCATCCTTATCCTCCTTTTTATCTTTCTTCCACCATAATTTTTTGAGCCATTCCAAAGCCTAAAACCATTCTACTTTCACCTAATGCTACAATAAGAGGCCCGATATCATTTTTTATTACTCGTATAACAGCTCCTCTAATAAGCCCCATATCCGTAAGCCTTCTTCTAATGCTTTCTCCTCCAACAACATCCACAATAACAGCATTCTTTCCTGCTGGAAGCATGGCTAATGGCACTATTATCCCTTCTTTCCCTATCAATTTACATCACCTCTACTTCTATCAAAGCTACTTCACTCTTTCTAAGACTTAAACGATAGCCCAAAACTGTAACTTCTATTGGGTCTCCTAAGGGTGCAACGCCTTCTACTTTCAGTTCAGTCCCTAGAATGACTCCCATGTCTGTAAGCCTTCTCCTTAAATCTCCTTTAGCTGCAATTTTAACAACTATTGCTTTTGTACCTATTGGCAATTTATTTAAGGTAGTTACATTTTGAGTCCCCATAATTTCCGCCTCTTTTCCTATGGTTTATCTGTTTTAATAAATTACTTGAACAATCACTTTTTCAAAAGCAATTATGTATGAAACATGTTGAAAATTAATTACAAATGATATTGATAATATTTCTCATTATCTATATAAAAGATTACCACATATCTTACTTTAAGTCAATATAAAAAAGACACCCGCACATCTTCTGCGGATGTCCCAGACTATAGACAAACTTTCGGAAAGTAGATATTTTGCATAAGGAGTGACTTGTGACAAAGCGTTAACAAAACTTAGCGAGACCGAGGATGGAGGCAGGGCCGCAACCTTGTGATGGCGGAGGCGGGCACCTGAGACAGGATGTCGAATGTGCCCGGGACCCTGCCGAAATCCGAAGGTCGAGCTTTAGCTTTGTCGCTTTGGAACTCCGGAGCGACGATGCAAAATATCTGCTTTTAAAAATTTTTGACTTTGTCAAAAAGCTGAGACAGCCGTCTTCTGCGGATGTCCCGTTTTTTATAAACCCTAGTGTTATACATTAACAGCTTCTAATCCTTTTACAGGACAATGGGAGTATTTTCTATCCTTTGCTACTAAAGTTGTTACTAATCCTTTAGAATATTTATTAAAAAGTATGTCATGCCCTACGCAAAGTCCTATCACTACATTAAGTTCTGTATTTTCTTGGTTCATTATCTCTGCCTGTGTTATAGGATTGCAAGTAGCAACAAATCCCTCTTTATCTTTTTGAATGTCTATATCTTCTATATCAATAGAACCGACTTTACAGCAAACAGGAACAATTTTTAAATCATATTGTTCTAATAATTTTACAAATTGTTTCGCTTCTTTACTCGTAGAATAACAAAATGCAACGCCAATAGTTTTAAATCCCATCTGCTTAATAAACTCTATTATTTCTTCTGCCCTACTTCTCAATTCTCCATTTTCCTTCTTAGGAAGAGTATTGGCGAAGTTCATTATCTTATGAACCATTTCATCTTGTTTGTATATCGCAACTGACTGTTCTACAATATCTCTTTTTTCAATAGTAGGACAATTTTTAGGAAAATTCCCCTCCCCTTTAGCACAAGGCTTTTTTGGACATACTCCACAGGTATAAATTGACTTCATTTTATTCACCTCTTGTATACTGTATACAATATTCGCTAAAAAAATTATAGCATATCCCTCTCCCCTGTGCAAGGGGGTTATTCTTCAAAGCAATCTATACAGACCTTTTTCCCGTCTTTAAATCTTATCTCATTCTCCGCAGCGTATTGCCACATATTTTAACTGTATTGAAGGGTATATTACAATGTATCCTCTGGACCTTTTATGCTGTCAAGTTCATAAACATAAGGCTTTATATCCAGTATAGGACTTCCATCTAAGGCATCCACACCTTTTACATAAAGTTTATTTCCTTCAATTTTTACAAGGTCAGCCACACAAAAAGCTATAGGGTTTGGCCTTGAAGGAGAACGAGTGGCAAATACTCCTTTTATCTCTGGCCCCCATGGAGTGGCAGTTTTTATGACATCTCTTTTCCCTAAATGGCACCAGTAAAGAACTATTATGTGCTTTTTACTCTCTATATCCTGAAGCCCTTCTTGAAACTCAGGATATATTTCCAACACTGCTTCCTTATCGCTCACCCTTCCTTGATGAGGCGCTTCCCCTCTCTTTTTATAGGGACTGTGTATCACACCTATAGGTATCAATTCCACGTCAATTATCCCTTCCTTTCCGTTAAAGTGGAATGAAAGTTCAGACGGAAGGAACCGTCCCCCTTGTCTGTATAAGGACTGTGAATAATTCCTATTGGTATTAAATCCAAGCTAAACTACCCCTTTCTACAATTTAGAGCGGTATAACTATTGGTATATTACGGCATTTTTCTACTGCAACAGGTATACCATAAACAGCTTCTATATTTTCCTCAGTCATGACTTCCATTCCACCATAGGCAAAAATGGTATTATCTTTTAAAAGTAAAAATTTATCAGAAAATCTAAGTGCCAAATTTAAATCGTGGCTTATAACAATTGCTGCTATATTTTGCTCTTTCACCGTCTCTTTTATAATTCTCAAAACCTCGATTTGGTTTTTCAAATCCAAATTATTTGTCGGCTCATCCAAAAGCATTACAATAGGTTGCTGTGCTAAAGCCCTCGCTATGACTACCTTTTGCAATTCTCCTCCACTTAACTCATTTAAATAGCACAGTGATAATTTTTCTAAATCAAATTTTTTTAACACCTCATTTACAATCTTTATATCCCTTTCAGTCACATCCCACTTTATATGAGGTTTTCTTCCTAAAAGTACCGCATCAAATACAGTAAATCGACCATTCTCATTCCTTTGCGCCACATATCCTATTCTTTTAGCTACCTCTATTCTACTTAATTTTGAAATTTCATCTTTTTCGATATATATTGCTCCTTTGTGAGGTTTTAGAATTTTATTTATACACTTCAAAAGAGTAGATTTCCCCGCCCCATTGTTTCCTAAAATAGAAAGTAACTCCCCTCTTTGAAGATTAAATTTAACATCTTTTAAAACGGGTACACTGGTATAACTGAATTCAATACCATCTATATCTAAAATCATCTCTTATACCCCCTTGAAAGCACATAGAGGAAAACCGGTGCTCCCAAAAAGGAGGTTATAGCGCCCACAGGTAATACTACCGGTGAAATAATAGTTCTGCCTAAAGTGTCTGATGCTAAAAGTATTAAACCTCCCATTACAGAAGAAGCAGGAATCAAAAATCTATGGTCTCCTCCAATTAATCTCCTCATTATGTGAGGTCCAACAAGTCCAATAAAGCCTATAATTCCTACAAAAGAGGTAATAACGGCAGCAATTAAAGAAGAGACAAACATGCCCAATAATCTTACTCTTTCCACGTCAACTCCAAGACCTTTTGCCGTTTCTTCTCCACTGTCTAAAGCATTATAGTTCCATCTGTTAAACATAAAATATATCAGAGAAATACCTACAACTACAGACATTATACCTAAATCTTTCCATGATGCCCTTCCTATATCTCCAAATGTCCAAAAAACTACAGAAGCCACTTTTACATCATCAGCAAAATACTGCAAAATCATAGTAACAGCTGAAAACAAAGACCCTAAAGCTACTCCTGCCAAAACCATCGCTTCAGGAGTTACTCTAAAGCTTTTTGCCAACATCAATACAACTACTGTCGAACCCATTGAACCCAAAAAAGCAAAAAGGACTACTAAATATGGATTATTTATAATTACAGAATCAGGGTTTGTAGTACTACCTGCTCCAAATGCAATGATAGCTACTGCCGCTCCAAAAGCAGCCCCTTGGGAAATACCTAAAGTAAAAGGAGAAGCTAGGGGGTTTCTCAGAATGCTTTGGGTTACACATCCTGCAACAGATAAACCAATTCCCGCCACAATTGCTGATAAAATTCTTGGCAACCTAATGTTCCAAACTATGATATGAAATCTCTCTTCTCCCTTACCTAATAACGCTTTTATGACATCATAAGTACCAATACCAGCAGAGCCTGCATTTATAGCATATATTACAAGTACAAGTATAACCAAAGCTGTTAAAGATATAATCAATATTTTTCTTTTTATATATTTGTTATAACTATCCGGTACAGTATCTACAAATGACTGTCTCAAGGCTTCATCCCCTTATCTTTGTAATTCCCCGCTTTTAGTGGAGGAATTTATTTTACACTAAAATTTAATTTTTTCAAAGCCACCGTACACTTCTTTCATCTTATCATAAACACTTTTTCCAGCTTCTCCAAAGAATAAGGTGTAAATTTCCTTAGCCTTTTCTACAGGGTCAATATCTTTAAATTGTTCAGGATAAAGGACTTTTCCTACCCAATAAGAATCTGCTAAAGCTGTATCAATATTTGTATTATACTGATTGTACGGCAAAATGCCGTATACATTGCCATTTTTTATTGCCTTTAAGCTTTTATAAAAGATAGGATTCTTCTGATAATCCTGTTTTACCAAGTCAAAATTTCCTTCATCAATGAACATTATATCAGGATTCCAAGCCAATAATTTCTCTCTTTCTATCATAACGCTTCCTTTTTGCCCTAAAGTATCAGCTACATTTTTTACATTTACATCCATAAAAGGAGGATAATTACTTTGTGTACTCTCTATGCCATGGTCACCTTTAAATCCTAACGCACCTATATAGACAGATGGCTTTTTATCCTCTGGTATATTCTTCGTTCTATCCTGTAACTCTTTTTGAACTCCTTTTATGTAGTCCACTACTTCTTTGGCTCTATCCTCTTTTCCCATAATCTTTCCTATAATCTCTAGCGAGGTATATACATCCTCTTCAAAAGTCCCGAGTTTCCCATAGCTTAAAACTACCACAGGAATTCCTGTTTTAGCTTGTAAATTGTCAGCTTTGGCTTTGTCGAGCAAAGATATCACAAAAATAACATCTGGATTTACTTCCACTAATTTTTCTGCGTCTGGCGTAGAATCAGGACCTCCTTGCCCAATAGTTGGAAGTTGTACTAATTTCTCTTGAAAAATCATGTTGTAGGCTCTACCATTTACAACTTTTTTATCTATGTTTTCTACTCCTACGACTCTATCAATCCCATCTATATAGGTTATAAGTCTTAAAGCTCCTGGACCTATACCTACTACTTTATGTACTGGAGTCTTTATCTCTACATGTCTTCCGATTAAATCTGTAACTGTAATTGTTTGAACTGTTCCCTTGGAAGTTTGAGAAGTTTGAAATTGATTTTGTGAAGCTTTACTACAAGCTGTCAAAGAAATGACAATCGCTAACAAAATAGCAACTATCCCATTAAATTTCTTTAATTGTTTTGACACTAATTACCCCTCCCTCTATTATCTTTTATTTTCTCTTAATATCTTAGTTTTTCTTTAAATTTCTCATTACAACAAGAGCATCTCATGGCTTATATTATCATTTATTACTTATTTAACCATTAAATAGGTAAGTTTAATAAACCTCATATCTTATTTCCATATTATGGCGGGATAGCTCCACTTATCTCATGGGGTTTACCCTCCCATGTCTCACTGGATCTCTGTCCTTAATTCCTTCGTTCTACCTGCCATGAGGTGGATGTCATTTCTGCTCCATTGCAGGGTCTTTGCCCGTATGGTGATTATTCTTGTATGACAATTCCCGCTCTTGTTGTCAATATCCCATCTCTTGATTACTTGTTTTTATTTTATTCCTTCCGTTACCTTTTATATAACGTCGTTCATACTTTCGCTTTCCCTAAAAATTGATTTCTTCTTAAGGGTCAGCTCTTTAGATGTGATTAAGTTAAAGCTGAAGAAAAGATGATTAACCCTTAATTGATTTGATAGTATATTGCACTTTTTATGCAACTTCCTGTAATGCTGGCCTCTTTATGTCCTTCATCATCTTGATTGGGTCATATTTTACTCCTTTCTTTAATATGACATAAAATATCCTTATTAGTTTGTTGCCCAATACTATTAATGATTGCTTCTTTTTTAGCGGGTTTTGCGCTCTGGTAGTGTAATATTTGTGAAGTTCACGAAATTCTTCGTTTTTTGCCACCAAAGCCATTACTGCAGTAAATAGTACTCTCCTCAATCGCTTCCTCCCTCTTTTACTTATTGTCGTTTCTCCTTTATGCTTACCAGAGCTATTCTCTACTAGGTTTAATCCTCCTAGTTTTTGTATCTGTTTCGGATGTTCATATTTTTCAATATCTCCTACTTCTGCAATAAAACCTGCTACTGTATTTACTCCTATCCCTTTGATTCCTAGCAGTTCTTTAACCCCTGGTATCTCAACTATTAATTCTTCTATCTTCTTCTCTATTTCCTCAATTTGTTTTTTAAAAAATTCGTATTGTTCAATGAGGGTCTTTATCTCATATTCTGCCATCTTCATTCCCTGCTTCTTCCCTATGCTCTTCCTCGCAGTTTCTATTAGCTTTATAGCCCTTTTTTCTCCTACCCCCCTTTGTACTTCTTTCTTCCATATCGATAGGATTTCTCCACTGCTTTTTTCTGCTATCTTCTCTGGTGTTGGAATTTCTTTTAATGTGATAAGTGCTGCTTTCCCTTCCCAGTCTGAAAATACGCTGTTAAACTCTGGAAAGTATATGTCTATCCATCTTGTTATTTGATTCTTTATCATCCCTATTTGTTTGTTCAACCTGTCTTTTATGTCCATCGCTATCCTTAATTCTGCATATACTCCTTCAGGTATTGTCGGTTCTACATATCTCCCATCTTTTACTAGCATTGCTATTGTTTTTGGGTCTTTTCTATCGCTTTTTGTGGGAGAATTGTCATCTAATTCTTTGCTCCTCTTTACATGAAATGGATTAACCATTACTACCTTTATGTTATTGTCTTTAAGGTATTGGACTAAACATACCCAATATTGTCCTGTCGGTTCCATCCCTACTATTAGTTTGTTTTTCTTATGTCTCTCCATCAAGTCTTTCGCCCATTTAGAAAATTTTGTCATACCTTCTCTATTGTTCTCAAATCTTAGGTATTTCCCATATTCTACTCCTCTGTAGTCAAATGCTCTGGCATAATGGCTTTCTTTTGCTATGTCTACTCCTACAATTAATGTGTCTTCTGTTACTTGCAAAATCTTTTCATTTTGTGTATACTTCATTTTAGGTACCTCCTGTTTATTTTGATAATTCGAGGTAAGTTCTTAAACTTACACTCTGTATTTTATCAGGAGGTACTTATTTTTTCAAAGTCCATTCTTCTTTATTTTTTATTCATTACAGGAATGCTCCATTAATAAATTTTTATTATCGATCCATGTATAAGGTATACGAATAGCGCAATATGGTGTTACTTTTTTAAAAATTATAACACGAAAAAAAGAAGAAAACAATAGTCATAAAAAAACAGACCAAATTTGGTCTGTTTTTTTATTCTTAAAATTCTCATATTTTTGACATAGCATCTAAAGCCGCTGAATTTATTGGGTATGACACAGGAGAAGATGTGAGTAGTGGATGTGTCGCCACTTGGAAGGTATTTAATTCTGACGCTGTTGTTCCTTTTTGTATTGCAAGACTTAAAATATTTATCATTTCACCAACATTTTCTCCACCTGCTATTTGAGCTCCTAATATGACTCCAGAATATCTAGAAAAAATCAATTTTATCTTCACACTCTTTGCATTAGGCAAAGTTCCAGGATGTTTGTCCATTGTGCTAAATTCTCCGATTACTATATCAAAGCCTTCAGCTTTTGCTTGCGTTTCTGTAAGACCTGCAGCAGCAAAAACAGTATTGTATATCTTTGTAGAAAAAGCACTTATTGTGCCTTTATTTTCCCTAACCAATCTTAATTGAAATACATTTACACCTGCAATTTTTGCTTCATTAGCAGCAATTGAGGCAAGAAGTATAGGTACATTCTTTCTTGTGAAAAAACATTTCTTTTCTGCACAGTCACCAACAGCAAATATGTCTGGATCGTTAGTTCTCATGTATTCATCAACTGTTATTGCTCCTCTTTCATTGAGTTTTATACCTGCAGCTTCAGCTAACTTAGTATTTGGTTTCACTCCCATAGCTAATATGACAACGTCAGCTTTTATTCTTTCACCTGTATGCAGTTCTACTTCTTTTACTTTTGTATCCCCTATAAGTTTTGTAACTTTTGTATTTGTTTTTATTGTTATACCATGTTCTTTTAATGTAGCTTCTGCCATATCACTGTATTCAGGGTCAAAGGCTTGCCACAAAAGCTTGTCAGCAACCTCAATTATTGTTACATTTTTGCCAAGAAGTTGCACCTGCTCTGCCATTTCAACACCAATAAATCCACCGCCAATTACTACAACATCCTGAGCCTCGTTAATCTTTTGCTGAACAAATTTTAAGTATTCTTCGTCTTTTTTTATTGTAAATACATTTTCTAAGTCATGCCCTGGTATAAAAGTAGGAACTATTGGCAAAGAACCTGTCGCTAAAATTAGTTTTTTGTAGGAAATTTCTCCACTCTTTTTAGCATTAACTTTTTTGTTTTCCCTATCAATTGAAAGAACTTCATCTATTATTAAATCAATACCAGCATTGGTAAGCATTGCATCGGGTATAACATTTTTAGATGTGTCTTTTAATGTTCCAAAAATGTACGGAATACCGCAAGGAACCATTACCCGTTCTCCCATTCTTACAACAGTAACTTTCTTATCTTTGTAAGTTTTTTTAGCAGATAAAGCTGCTAAAATTCCACCTGCGCTTCCTCCAATGACCAAAACATCAGTTTCCATCACTTCTATTACCTCCTATATTTTGCATTTTGCTAGAAACTACCCCCTACCCTGTAGGGTACCTCTACGTAAATTATAGGATTATAATAAACTTATGTCAATAAAATATCAAAAATTTGTTAAGAAAATAGTTTAACAATTTTATTGATTTTTTATTAACAATTGTTTTATACTAATTAGGGAAAGAGAGAGTGATATTCATGATAAAAGAAAAAGATATTGATGCGTTAATTGAAAAATTAGAAACACATCACAACATTGATAAAGAAGAACTTGTAACACTTTTAGCTTTAGAAGACCCTTCCAAGATTTATCAAGCTGCGGATAGAGTTAGAAAAAAATATGTAGGAGATGAAGTACATTTAAGAGGTCTCATAGAATTCAGTAACTACTGCAGCAACACTTGTTTTTATTGTGGCCTTCGAGGTCCTAACAGGACAATTAAACGATACAGAATGGAACCCGAAGAAATCTTACAATGTGTAAAATATGGAGCATCAGTTGGACTAAAAACAATAGTCCTTCAAAGCGGTGAGGATAAATATTTTAAAATAACTACTTTATGTAAAATAATAGAAGAAATTAAAAAATTAGATATTGCAGTAACTTTAAGTATTGGAGAACTTTCCACTAAAGACTACGCTGAATTAAAAAAAGCAGGAGCCGATAGATATCTACTTCGCATTGAAACTACAAACAAAGAGCTTTATCAAAAATTACATCCCGGCATGAGTTATGAAAATCGCGTAAGGTGCCTTATGGATTTAAGAGAATTAGATTATGAAGTCGGAACAGGAAGCCTGATAGGCCTCCCGGGACAAACTTTAGAAATGCTGGCACAAGATCTCATATTTTTTAAAAAAATAGATGCAGATATGCTAGGAATAGGTCCTTTTATACCTTGCGAAAACACACCTTTAGAAAGGGAAAAAGGCGGCAATGTGGAAATTGTATTAAAAATGTTGGCTTTATCAAGACTACTATTGCCTGACATTAACATACCTGCTACTACTGCTTTGGCTGTTAAAGACAAAGCAGGTTATATTAAAGGACTAAAGTGTGGAGCTAATGTAATAATGCCAAATATAGGTATAGATGAGTATAAAAAATTATATAAACTTTATCCTGGAAAAGTACCTGACAATCCCTCTGAAGCTGTAAATAGCCTTGAAAATATCAAAAAGCTTATTTTATCCCAAAATAGGACAATTGGAAAAGATAAAGGCTATCGTAAAAAAATATTAAATTGATGTGCGATAGCCTTTTTTCTATGAAATCGCTCCTACAGGGCAAATATCAATACATCTGCCACAGTCTCTGCACTTATTAGGATCTATATATGCAATTCCATCTTTCAACTCTATAGCATCAAAAGGACATACTCTCACGCAATTACCACACCCAATGCAGACCGATTCATCCACTTTAGGTTTAAGTGGTTTTGTATATTTTAGGCCACTTTCTTTTTTCTCTTCTGCCACAGGATTATTAGTGTTAGTAGTAGGAAAATTCTGATAAGATACATTATAGCCTGCAGCTTTTCTTATCATTGGCCCGCCGCATACAGGGCACCTTAGTGTATAACAAGGTACACCTCTTTGATGAGGAATCTCATGGCCACAGTTTTCACACACACAGCTACCATCAGGTCCGAAACCTGCTCCTCTTCCAAAGCCACCTCCTCCGCCAAATCCTCCACCTCTACCTCCAAATCCTCTTCCAAAACCAGGCATAACAATTGTTCCTCCCTTCACAAATATTTTTGTGAATAAAATTTTATAGCCTCTTCCACAGTATCTACATCCTTTACAACTATAGGAGTTTTATTCCATTCCTCTTTTATTCTCCTTTGGCTCTCTTTACCCATTGCCTTGCCAATAAAAACTTGACAGTCCTTTAAAACTTCCATTATCTCATCTGTCTCAGCATGTTTATGTTTATCTCCCCCATAGGGATTTTCCCTTTCTTCAACTTTTTTGTAGCTATTATTTTCATCTACTTCAAAGATTATAAAATACTTGCTCATGCCAAAATGCTTATCTGATAAATGCACCTTATCATTAGTTCCAATTGCAACTTTAATCAAAACAAATGCCTCCTCTTATGTTAAACTTATTAAGGTTTTAAACAATAATGGAAGAACTCGTAGTTAAATAGGACAGTTTGTCTTTTAGCACTGATTTTAAAATCCCATATTCGTCTATTCCCGTGCAATGACCTGTATATATTTTCTTTATTCCATAGCTATCTATTTTTTTGGCTATTTCTATGATTTCTTCTTCTGGCATACCTCTTAAATGAAAACCTCCAATTAATGACTTGAGAGAACTTCCTTCAAAACGCCTTTTTGCCGTTCCCAAAATATTTAATATACCTGCATGGGAACATCCCGTAATTACATTAATTCCATCTTCCTCTTTTACTACCACAAAAACCTCATCTAAAAAATTATCCTTTATTTTTTCTCCTTTTTCTTCAATTAAAAAATTCTTAGTAGTGAATTCATTGTCATAAACTATGTCAGTGCTTGTGATCACAAAAAAATCTTTTTCTACTTCTGTATCTTCCTCTATTAGCACAAAATTATTTTTGTATTTATTGTAAATTGCTAAGTTAAAACCTATCTCATCTATATTTCCATTTTTCCTCAATGCATATTTTTTATCTAAAATCCGCTTATGAGCATATATTTTTACATTGGGATTCTTTTCAAGCAAACCTTTGAGCCCACCAATATGGTCATAATGCCCATGGGTGAGAACCACTTTTTGCATTCTTTCTACCTCTATACCCATTAAACCACAATTTTTTATAAAGTTTTCACTCTGGCCGGTATCCACCAAAACTTCTTTATCATCTTTTTTTACTAAAATTGATAATCCATGTTCTGCTACAAAATTTTTATTAAAAACCACATTTTCTATAAGCACTTGTATTTCCAATTATTCTCTCCTCCCTTCTTTAATGATGATGTTCGTGTTTTTCACAAGGACTGTTAGAAGATATCAAAGTACCATTGATGTACTTCTCTGCCACTTCTGTAGCATTTCCTTCAGCGCCAGTTATTACATCTATTCCATAACTATTAAAAAGCTCAATAGCACTAGTCCCCATTCCTCCAGAAATTATACAATCAACTCCTTTGTCTTTTAAAAACTCTGGGAGAAATCCTGGTCTATGACCGGGATTAGGTAAAAAAGTAGAGTCTTTTATCTTACCATCCTCCACATCAAAAATCCAAAAACCTTCACAATGTCCAAAATGCATTGAAACTTCTTCGCCTTCTGAAGCAACAGCAATTTTCATTTACTTTCCACCCCTTCATCTAAAATTTCTTTAATCCTAAGCCACATTTTATAAATTTGCTGGTAAGCAGTGCTGTCAGGATAACTACTTAAGCTTTGTAAATTTTTTAAAGCTTTTACAACTGTTTCATCAAAATCTATTTTCCCAACAACCACAATGTTGTTTTCCTCACAATATTTTTCTATTTGTTGTGATACTTCTTTATTTAAATCCCATTTATTGACACACACCACGGAAGGAATTTTAAAGCTTTCTATCGCTGACAATACTCTCTTCATGTCAGCAAAACCAGAAAGTGTAGGTTCTGTAACAATTAATACCAAATCTACACCCGTAGCAGAAGCAAGGACAGGACATCCTATTCCTGGAGTTCCATCAATTATCAAATACTCATCGTTGTCATCACTTACTTCCTTCGCCTTCTTTCTCACCTCTGTCACCAATTTTCCTGAACCATCTGCTCCAGGAAAAAGCTCTGCATACACTACTTTTTCTTCCGACTTTGTCTTGGCATATATTACATGGCCTGTTTTTTCCTCTACCAATTTAATCGCTTCAACAGGGCATTTATACATGCAAAGGCCACAACCTTCACAATAATAAGGATATACCTCAAAATTTGAAATAGCGTCAAACCTACAAAGTTCTTCGCAAAGTCCACATTCAATACATTTGTCTCTATCTATAACCGCCGTCTCTTTTCCATAAAAGTCTTGTTTTTCTATTATTTCCCCCTGCAAAACTATATTTAGGTTAGGAGCTTCTACGTCACAATCTGCCATAATCTTATTTTTAACAATGGTGCTCAAAGTAGTGGCAACTGTGGTCTTCCCTGTACCACCTTTCCCGCTTAAAATTGCTAACTGCTTCATTTTTTTATCAACTCCAATGCATCAGTTGTCAACTTCTCAAATATTTCTTTTGCCTCTTCATCAACCTCAATCAATAATTTTCCTTTTGAATAGGCCTCTGCAAACTCTTTTTTAAAAGGAATCTTCGCTAAAACTTTTATCCCTTCTTTTTCGCAGTATTCCTCGATAATATTGTCCCCTTCCCCAGCTTTATTAATGACAGCGGCCATAGGAATGCCCATCTGCTTTACAAGCTGTACAGCTAAATCAAAGTCGTGCAAACCATAAGGAGTAGGTTCTGTAACCAGAATACACAAATCACTTCCTTCAATAGAATGTATAACTGGGCAAGAAGTCCCGGGAGGGCTATCCACTATTACAGGTTTATCTGCATTCTCAATCAATTTATTAATCTCTTTTAAAATAGGCACTCCAGTGGCCTCTCCATAATTTAATTTTCCGTCTATAAAATCTATGCTTTGGGCTTTGCCCTTCCTTATCGTACCAATAGGTTTATATTTTTCTACTATGGCATCATAAGGGCACATCTCAAAACAAGCTCCGCAGGAATGACATAAATGGTCAAATACAAGAATTTTTTTGATTAATTTTGTCAATGCTCCAAATCTACACGCTTTTACACACTCACCACATAAAGTGCATTTGTCGTTGTTTATTTCAGGTATTATGACTTCAACAGTTTTGTCCTCTTCTATTTGAGGATTTAAAAACAAATAGCCGTTGGGCTCTTCTACATCGCAATCAACATACACGCTATTATTAAAAGTTTTCGCAAGGTTGACAGAAACGGTTGTTTTCCCTGTCCCACCTTTACCGCTCAATACAGAAATTTTGACTCTTCTCATCTTCAATGCTCCTTTTAGTGATGATGATGTCCTTGATTTGTCGCTTCTGTTATCTTTTCAAGACTTCCATTTTTAAAAAGCTCTATGTTTGTTTTTACATCTCCTTCTACTGCTTTATAAACTGGAATTTCTGCTGCTTTAAATACTTCCATAGCGTTTGGTCCTACATTACTTGAGATAAGAACTTGCACGCCTTCATCTATAAGAGTCTGTGCCGCTTTAGTTCCCGCACCACTGCTTTGGGCTACTGCAGCGTTGTCAATAACTTTATAATCCATCGTCTCACTATCAACTATAATAAAATATTGAGCTCGTCCAAATCTTGAATCCACCTTAGCTTCAAGAGTTTTTCCTTCTGAGGAAATAGCTATTTTCATATTGCATCCTCCATTTCATTATTGACATATGTTACTTACATTAATTAATATATTATTATTTTTGTCATATGTCAATAAATTTATAAAGCAAGATAGTATCAAGATACTGTAGGATAATTTTTAGTGATAGTGACAATCATTTTAGCAAAATTTTCGTAACAATATAAAATATAGTATGTATAAAGTTAACATTTTGCACAGCTTGCTCCGGTGACAGAGCAGGCTAAACTAGCGCTCGATCTCAGACGCCGGCGGGGTTCCGGGCACAATCGGCATCTAGCCTTAAGGTTCCCGCTTCCGGCATCACAAGGCTGCGGCCCCGCCTGCGTCCCTCGATCTCGCTAAGTTTAGTTGCTTCTCTGTCACAAGTCGCTTCTCGTGTGCAAAATGTTAGCCTTCCTACCTCCGATAATTTTGCACTATCATTAAACAAAAATGGTACTAGCATTTTAGCCAAATTATATCAAATTAAAGCATAAAAATAAGCAGCCACTTGCGTGACTGCGACTTTTAAAACTAATTATTCCTCTTTTTTATCATCTTTTTTCTCTAATTGGTCCAATCTTTCTTTTATATATTTTAATTGGTCTTCCAAATATTTTGCTTCAGCACTTAAAACATCTTTTTCATTTATATTGTAGCCAGGATATTGAGGATACCCATAACCATACCATCCTCTTGCCCAACCAGGAAGTCCTGTTAAATAGTACATATGTCTAAATCCTCTTCCTCTGCCGAACCAACCGAAGCCTCTACCAAATCCCCAGTATGCTCTTACGGGATTTAAATAACCAGGTACATTATATCCTGAACAATATCCTAAGCCTCTTCCTGTTCTTGGGCCTAATCCCATTGGACCTGTTCCATCTCCTCTTGGCATATCAATCCCTCCTCTTTTTTATTTTGGTCATATGACCATTACCTAGCTATATAATATCACCGTTTTGGACTTATGTCAATAATATTTTACCCAAAAAAATATTTTTTATTGTTGAATTTTTAAATTCTTTCACTTATATACTTCACTATATTATTTCAACATATTTAAAACATGCTCTAATTCTTCACGTATTTTTTCAATATCTTTTAGCAATGTCTGATAACAAGCTTTTTCTCTTTCGAAGCTATCTCTATCAAATTTATAATCCTTTATTGACTTAGCAAGTAGTTCTTTTATAGTATCATACATCGTTTGTAATTTAAAATTCATATCTTTTTCAAATTCACTAAAACTTTCTTCAATCCTTGTTAATAAATCATAACGAATGCGACCTATGTTTCTGTCAACATCAATTGCTACTCTATCTAAAATCCTTTTTAAAATAATTTTTCCAGCAACTTTTTTAGGCAAAAAATAGGTAAAATACACAGGGTCAATTTCCAATGCCCCAACATCATATCCTATCTTGTATGTAAATTTACTCTCCGCAGTAATGCCACCTGCACTTCTAAAATATTCCAGATTTATGCCAAACAATTCGTTTGCTACTGTTTTTACCTCATCAATGACTGCATTGAGCCGTAAAAGATAATTAGACAAAGCTTTACTATACTGTTCTTCAATGTCTCTTTCAATGCGACCTTTTAATTTTTCAAATTCCTCTATAATAGCTTTTTCAAGGTACTTTTCAAGCTCTTTTTTCTGATTAATACGGCTAAGGTCACGGATACTATGGTAATACTCTTTTATCTTTTCTGATACTCTGATACTGATAAACTGTTTATATTCTTCCACCTTTTCATCAAAATTCTGTAAAATATTTCTCATATCGCCTTGAAACAATAGTGATATTTCTTTTTTGTTTTTTTCAACTTCTTTAATAAAGTTCTCAAATGCTTTTATATTAGACTCAAGACGCTCTAATGGAACTTGTCTCAATTTTATACTGCTTTCAAAAAAAGTTTGGCACATCGAAATAATTCTTTCAATGTTTTTGGCATAGCTTTCAAGCAATACTTTTTCTTTTTCTTTCATTAGAAAATTTTGCAAATCAATTTCAAGTTTTTGGACTCTACTCTTTTCAATCGCATTATCATCTTTTGATATTTTCCCTTCTAATGCTAATTTAGCAGAAATCGGATAAATATTAATGCTATCATTCTTTGCAATTTCTCTTACAATATTTTCATTAAAATTAATTATTTCCCTTAACTCCATTTCATTTACATAGTCAATTTTATTTAAAACAAAAAATATTTTATTGACATTTTCAGATACTTTAGACAAAAACTCTTTTTCCAGTTCACTTATAGGAGGATCTACTGAAAGCAAAAAAATCACAGCATCAGCTTTATTTATATAACTATATGCAACATCTGTATTATGTTTATAGACTGAACCAATTCCCGGTGTATCTATGATCACTACGTCATTACTTATAAACTCAAAAGGATATCCTATATGTATTTCCTTGACTCCTTTTATGTTTTTAGGATTGTTTTTTTCTGTGCAATACAAATCCAATTCTTTAATGTCAATATTTTCATTTCTGCCATCATTATATAGAACTTTCGCCCATATATCAGTGCTATATTTGATTTTTGTTATAACAGATGTTAAAGGGACAACACCTGTTGGAAGTATATCAGCTCCTAACATATAATTAGTAAATGTTGATTTTCCCCTTTTAAATTGACCTAATACCATAAGATAAAAAATATTATTGCAAAACTTATTTTTAACTTCTGAAACAGCTTCTCCTATTGCTTTAATATTGATATCTTTTGATATTCTTTCTATTTTTTCAAATATCACATCTAGACTTTTTTTAATCTGGTCATATTGTTTCTTCATAACCTCACCTCCTAGCCACAGTATAATCGAAATTCAGATATGGAGTGACATTTTTTACCTTACTATCACCCCCTAAAAAGCAAAATAGTTCCTACTGGTTTTTACACCAAGTAGGAACTATCAGCCTTTCGGCGGTTGAAGTGAGTTCCATCACTTTTTATACAATTGTCAATATCATTATACCCAAAATGTAAAAACTTTGCAAGATAGCAAAAGCTAAATGATATGCGTGCAGTATATTTCTGTTATATGATATAATGAAATAAAGGGAAGATTTATTAAAGAATGTGTTTGACTTTTAAAGTGTGACTTCCAAAGAATAAGTCTATAAATTTTAAAAGACAAGAAGAATAAAATAGAAAAAAGTTTTAGAAAGGATGAAAAATTATGCCTAAAATATCTGCTTTTGAAAAACATTTTGACAGATATGAAGAGTGGTTTTTGGAAAATAAATACGCCTATCAATCGGAATTAGACGCAGTGAAATTACTCATGCCGAAATTTGAAAAGGGATTAGAAGTAGGAATTGGCACAGGAAGATTTGCGGTACCTTTTAATATAAAAAATGGCGTTGAACCTTCTTCAGAAATGAGAAAAATAGCTATGCAGCGTGGCCTTAATGTAGTAGATGGAGTAGCAGAAAATCTTCCTTTTGGTGACAACTCTTTTGACCTGGTCTTAATGGTGACGACTGTATGTTTTGTAGATGATGTGCTAAAATCCTTCAAAGAATGTTTTAGAGTCCTTAAAAATAACGGTACAATTTTAATAGGCTTTGTAGATAGAGAGAGTACAATTGGCAAAATATATCAAGCAAATAAGGAAAAAAGTCTATTTTACAAAGAAGCGACATTTTATTCTACAAGTGAAATAGTTGAATTGCTTTACGAAGCAGGATTTAAAAATTTCAATTTCTCACAGACCATTTTTAAAAAACTTGATGAAATAAAAGAAAAAGAACCTGTAAGACATGGCTTTGGTAAAGGCTCTTTCATAGTAATAAGTGCTAAAAAATGACATTTTAACTATGCTTTTTAAAGCAAAGCTTTTATTGCGTTATCTAAAAAATTCTCATCTTTGGGTTGTGTGCCTTCTTTTGATTCTATTTTTTCTCTCAATGTACCTGATAAAATAATTTGCACATTTTGATTTCTATCCACAATTATTGAGATAGGTTCAAGAGCCCCGCTTAATATTCCTAAAATAACCATTATTTGAGAAGGAGTTAAAACTCCTTTTTTTGCTTTATCTTCCCCTTCTCCACCCTTGTCATCTTTTCCACCATTATTTTTGTCGTTATTTCCATTGTTTGAATCATCGCCAGTTTCATTTTCAGGTTCTCCACTATTTTTATTTTTATCATCTTCTACAATATCACCATTATTCTCTTTTATTCCTAACTTTAATAGCAAATCTTTCAATTGGGACTCCAAATTATCAGACGATAACATGTATTTTCTCCCCCTATAACTTTTATGTCATCTTATTGGCAGTGGAAAAATTATTATCGCTGGCTCTTCAGGCCTTGCATAGCCTAAACCGAAATAGAGAATCAACGAGAGTACAATAACAAACAAATAAGCATTAAACCCTTCTTTTTCTTCTTTCATAGCAATCACTCTTTTCACTAAAATTTTATATACTCATTTTTATATATGATTTTATAGTTTGTCTTGTGCTTGTACGGATAATCGAGTAGGAGCTGAATAATTATTTTATTCAGCGTCCTCTCACACCACCGTACGTACCGTTCGGTATACGGCGGTTCATTAGGAATTATGTACAATTCTTAGTACATCATTTCTTCCATCCCTTGACGCCGATGATATACTATGCACTTCCGTTGTCTTTTGAAATTCCCTTTCTCTATCCAACGGATAGCCTCTTTGTTGAGTTGTCTGCAGTCTTCGCATATCTCTCGAGTTCATAAGATTTCCGAAACCTCCTAATGTTCAGTCCTTCCTTATCTATTCATGTCTAGATAAGTACTATGACCTCTGCTGACTTCTCAAGGTTCAGCCATACATCACTGTATGGGTTGTCACTTCATATTTTACTTCCATGACTTATCCTTGAGACCTCCCCGGGTAAGAACGATTGCTTTCATCTCATATATCTGCCAGATTTACTGTATGGGATTCGGGTAGTGTTGGACTTTGTTTTGATGTGCAAACTCATCCATCCCAATTCAGCCTCTTATCTGGTTCTTGTTCATCAGACCGAGATTTTGCCTTAAGCTTCCTTCAGATTCCACCTCACGATGGACACCCTTGCTCTCGGCTAGTGGTTCCCACTACCAAGCCCACAGCGGACTTTCACCGCCTAGCTATCGCCCATGCCGGGCGCACATAAATATAGGCTTCCATGGGCTACATGGAAGCCTATGCTTTCTTTCCTTTGTAAATTAAAGCCTCTTCGTCTACGTATAACTCACAAGGTTTATACTCATTTTCAATTCCTTTTGAATCTTTTAAGGTTTCTACACGATACATAGAAGACCTGTACCAATTAAGTTTCGGTTCTACTTGCACAAAGGTATAATCCTTGCCAACAGTTTTTAAAAGGTAATCCCAGTTTACATAATGGTTAAAGTCATGAATTATATCGGTCACAACTACTTTAAATTTGCTTGCTAAAATTTGCTGGAAAACATTCCACTTTTCCAATGAGGCCTCTATCAACGTCAGTCCAAAATACCCCGCACACCCTACTTTAGAAAGAGCAGAAATCCCTCTTCCTATGGAAATTTCCAAAGCCTCTATTGTTTCTGGCGGGTCAGTAATAAAAGTATCAAAATACCCTACATATTCTTCTGGTAGTTTGTCTCTAAAATCGTATTTCATAGCTTTTATAGGCAGATTATATTCATTTGCCACATCATTGATGTATTGCACTAGCCTATCGTCTATTTCCATCACTATAATCTCAGTTGGCATACCTGAAAGTCCTGCAGCTATACTTACAAGGTCATCATCACCTAAAACTAAAAGTTTCTTTCCTTCTAAATCTCCTCTTTCAGCCATGAGAGCTATTCTGCTTACCACTGTTTGTGTCGTAACAAAACCTTGGTCATAATCGCTAATAGCTTTTGGGCGATTTTCTGTCACTTGGTCAAATTTTTTAATCAAGTCTTCTAATTTAGAAAGGTCTATCCCTCGTCCTTCACACGCGTAACAAGTATATATTCTTTTTGGAGCTATTTTAAAGCCATTGAGATATTCTAAACCTTTAGAATTAAATTTTATATTTCCATTTTTCTTAACTTCCAACAAATTTTTTTGACGTAGTAACTCAATTATTTCTGCTACAACTGAAAAAGGTTTTTGAGATAAGGTTATAATCTCCCAAAAATGCGGAGTTGCTGCAGCAGCTGACAATATTTTTTCCACATCCTTAGAGGAAGTCATAACCCCTGTTTTTTGGTAGATTTGGCGCGCTATATCTTGTAGACTTTCCATCTTCTCACCCCCATAATAGTATTTCTACAAGCTTTTTACACCTTCAAAATACCATACAGGGGTATATTCCATTTAAGTCAATATTGAGGCCGGCACATAAAATTATACATTTAATTCAATAAAAAAGTCAAGAGAGGTCAAAATTACGTAGTCTCCCTCTCTATCAGAGTTATAGGCAAAATATTTTCTTTTTCCACCTTTTCACCATCTATTTGGCGTAACAAAAGTTCAATAGCTTTTCTTGCTATTTCTTTAATTGGCTGTTTTACGGTTGTTAAAGATGGAACTACCAAATTAGCAACATTTATATCATCATAACCTACAATTTTCAAATCCTGAGGTATTTTTTTATTTAACTCTTTTGCCACACTTATTACAGAAGCAGCAATTAAGTCACTGCTAGCAAATATGCCGTCGATATCTGGATGTTCTTTAAAAAGGCCTCTTACTATTTTTTTATATTCATCTATTTCAAACCTATTTAATTTTGTTTCTACAACGTAATGTTCCACACCCTCTTGTGTTGCTACATCTTTGAAGGCTTTATAACGGTTATTAGCTGGTGTATTCAAAATCAACGGTCCGCTTATGTGGGCGATTTTTTTACATCCCTTTTGTATTAAAAGTTTTGTAGCCAAAATTCCACCTTTATAATTGTCTGAAGCTACATAAGGTATATTGGAATAATATCTATCAATTGCTACTATAGGAAGTTTCACATTTAAATATTGCTCTGCTTCTAAGGTATGACTGCCAATAATTATACCATCAACTTGATGTCTTTTCAGCATATCTATATATCCTTTTTCTTTGCTACTATCTTGCCCAGAATTGCACAACAAAATTTTATAACCTTCTTGATAAGCATAATATTCTATATAACCGGTCAATTCTGCAAAAAAAGGGTGCGATACATTTGGAACTAATAAACCTATTAAATAGGATTTTTTTCTGTATAAGGACCTTGCTAATTCGTTAGGCTGGTAATTTAATTCTTTCATCGCCTCATAGACTTTTTTTCTCGTTACCTCGCTTATATAGCCTCTGTTATTTAAAACCCTTGATACAGTCGTAACAGTAACTCCTGCTTTTTTCGCTACGTCTTTTATAGTTGGCATGTCTATCACCTTCTAATACCACTTTTTATCTCCTCTTCTATTATACCTTTATCGTCATTACAATTAAAGTCTTCATGATGGCATATTTTACAACGATTTTACACCATGTACTAGTAAATATTTTACCTCTTCTAACGTTGGCATTGCAGGAATTGCTCCTCTTTTAGTTGTACATAGGCCACCGGTAGCATTAGCAAAGTCAATAATTTTTTCGAGTTCTTGAGTTTTTAATTTCTCTAGGGGATAATCTATTTTTGATATATTATAAAGAACTCCTCCTAAAAAAGCATCTCCAGCTCCTGTTGTATCTACCACATTTACACGATATGCAGGTATATGTCCTGTGCCTGATGTATGTCTATAATAACAACCTTTTGCTCCTAAAGTTACTAAAACTAGTTTTATCCCCATATCAAATAATGTTTTACTGCCATATTCCAAGCTTGATTCTCCAGTTAGAAATTGTAGTTCGTCTTCAGATAATTTCACTATATCTGCATATTGTAATCCCAAAACCATTTCTTTTTTCGCAACAGTTTCATTTTCCCATAAAGGTGGTCTCCAATTTGGGTCATATGAAATAATTTTTTTATTTTGTTTTGCATATTCAATAGCTTTTAATGTGGTACTTTTTGAGGGTTCATCTGTCATAGATAAAGACCCAAAATGAAATATTTTCCCTTTCTCTATTAAATCCAGGTCAATATCCTCTTCTTCCAACATTGTGTCAGCTCCCGGATTCCGATAAAAAGTAAAGCTTCTGTCTCCCTTATCATCAAGATGCACAAAAGCAAGAGTTGTATTTGCTTTTGTAGTAAATTTTAAACCGTCAGTATTAATTTGATTATTTTCAAGCACTTTTTTTAAAAAATATCCAAATTGGTCATCACCTACTTTACCTATAAAAGCACCTTTACCTCCTAATTTTGTAACAGCAGTTAACACATTTGCAGGTGCACCCCCAGGATTCATTTCAAATAGTGTATTTCCATTATCAGAAAACCCTGCAGGAGTAAAATCGATCAGCAACTCACCTAAAGCTACAACATCATACATTATAATCACCCCACATAGATTTTACTTTACACTGTGGTAACACTCACTTTAAATTTATCATAAATTTAATTTACAACAATATCCCATTTATTTAAATAATTAATTTTACACTCCCCTTTGGAATATAAAGATATATCTACCGAATCTTTGCTAGGATATATCCTTCCACTCATTACTTTTTCCCCATTATTAATAAATATCTCAACCGAACTTACATCTACAAATACTCTGAGTTTAAGTTTATTATTTTTTAAAGCTACATTTATTTTCCTTTCTCCTTTAGGTCCTATACCTGATTTATTGCGGTCAAATATAAATAATGATTCATATCTTTTATATGATAAAACAGTTTCTTCATTATCACCTTTTCTTATTTTTAAACCAAATTCCTCTGCTTTGTCCGCCTCAAACTCAACTTCAAGTTCATAACTCTCACCACATGTGTTTAAGTTTTTTTCTCCATCTATCATTAAGTTTGTAAGCTTATAATGATTTTTTCTGTAGTTTTCTATTTCTTTAATCGGCCTAAAATATAATTTACCATTAACCATTAAAATTTCCCTTGGTAATGTCATGGCTCCCGCCCAATTATGGCCTCTTTCCTGTGTTGGCATAACTTCCCCCCACGTATCCATCCATGCAACTATAAGCCTTCTTCCCTGTTCATCACTAGTAGTTTGTGGGGCATAAAAGTCAAATCCATAGTCAATCGGTTGATAGTCATCTATATCAAATTTGAATATACCTTTCTCTATCTCAAACTCTCCCACAAAATAAATAGATGAGCGGTTTTCCCTTTCCACTGAAACCATTAATATATATTTTCCATCTAATTCAAATAAATCAGGACATTCCCAATTGTAACCTGTGTTTTCATTCCCTCTCGCCAGTATATTTACAAAATCCCAATCTTTTAAATTTGTTGATTTATACAATAATACCTGCCCGTGTCCTTTTCCATCATTTGAACCTAACATTATGTAATAATACTGTCCGTTTTTAAAAACTTTAGGGTCTCTAAAATCTTTTTTACTTGCTTCTTCTGGAATTTGTTTTTCTCCAATTACAGGATTTTTACTATATTTTATAAAATTAATGCCATCTTTCGAGTAAGCCAAATTTTGAACCTGTCTATAATCTTTACTCTTATCAGGTCCTGTATATATGTGTCCAGTATACAGTAAACATAACATATCGTCTTTTTCAATGGCACTACCTGAAAAACACCCATCTTTGTCAAAATCCTCTCCCGGCACTAACGCTATTGGAAGATAAGTCCATTTAACCAAATCCTTACTAATAGCATGCCCCCAATGCATTGGACCCCAAACTGCATCATAAGGGTTGTGCTGATAAAACAAATGGTAATTACCTTTGTAATATATAAATCCATTAGGGTCATTGATCCAACCATATTCACCCATTAGATGGTATTTTAATCTATACTGCAAATTTAATCTACACTTATTTTCTTGAATATATTTATTTGCGTCATTTATATTTATCAATTCCAATTCTACTACCTCCAGACCTTTATTTTATAGAACCCTTTAAAACGCCTTCTATAATCTGCTTTTGCATTAGTAAATATACAATTATTACAGGAATAGTAGCTAACATAAGAGCTGCCATAGCAGGCCCATATTCAATCGTGTAAGTTCCATAAAAATAGAAAACAGATAGCGGTAGAGTCCTCTGCTCTGGTGCCATAAGTACTAAATATGGCAATAGAAAGTCATTCCATATCCACAAAATATCCAAGATAGCAATTGTTGTTGTTACAGGCTTCAAAAGTGGAAAAACAATTGTAAAAAAAGTTTTAAGCTGACCGGCTCCATCAATCATAGCAGCTTCTTCTAATTCCAGTGGTATACTCTTTATAAAACCGTGATACATAAATACAGCCAAAGATGCACCAAAACCTACGTACATATAAATCAATGCCCATTTGCTATTCATCATGCCGATAGAACCATATATTTTTACAAGGGGTATCATTATCCCTTGAAAAGGAATAATCATAGACGCCACCATAAAGAAGAACATAAACTGATTAAATTTCCACTTTTTTCTCACAAATATATAAGCAGTCATTGATGACAACAACGTAATCAAAAATACACTAAAAGCAGTTATAATCAAAGAATTTAAAAAAGCATGCATATAATTCATTTTTGTAAAAGCATCAAGGTAATTGCTTAGATTCAGCACCGACGGAAGTTTAAGTGGATTTTCTAGTATTTCCTTTCTCTCTTTAAAAGAATTAATTAAAACTATAAAAAATGGAAATATATAAAGCACCAAAAAAACACTTAAAGCAAAAAACTTTATGCCGTTAAGTAGGCGATTATTTTTTTCCATTAGTTTTCCACCTCCAGCTTTTTGCTAAAATACACTTGAAGCAACGTGACAGCCGCTACTACAAAAAAGAGGAAAAACGCTTCTGCTTGACCAATACCATACTGTTGACTTAAAAAAGCAGTGTTATATATGTGAAGAGATATGAGTTCGGTGCTTTTGTAAGGCCCTCCATTTGTCAAAGCCAAGTTTATGTCGTAAACCATAAACCCTCTTTGTAAAGTCAAAAAAACACTTATAGTAAAAGAAGGTACCATTAATGGAAGTATCACATTTTTTAGTCTTTGATAAGTATTTGCTCCGTCTATACTTGCTGCTTCTAACAAATCTCTCGGTATATTCATAAAACCTGAAATATATATCACCATCATATAACCAGTATACTGCCAAACTGTCACAATAACCAAAGCCCAAAAAGCTTTGTCAGGATCTGACAACCAAGAGCCTGACAAAATTGGTATATTATATGATTTTCCTAAATATACTAAAATGTTTGAAAAAATAAATTGCCATATAAAACCTAACAATATTCCGCCTATCAAATTGGGAGTAAAAAACCCTGCTCTAAAGAAATTTTGGCCTTTTACGCCACTCGTTAACATATAAGCCAAGAAAAAAGCTATGACATTAATTAATATTACTGTGAAAAATACATATTTTAGTGTCAATAAAAAAGATGTCCAAAATACTTTATCTTTAAATACTTGTAAATAATTTGAAAAACCTACAAAAGCATGTGTAGCAGAAATACCATTCCAATCAGTAAAAGTTAAATATATTCCATATAAAAACGGTAGTATTATTACTGTGAGAAAAGCAAAGGTAGTAGGTCCTGCAAATATCAAGTACGTTTTGAGTTTAGCCAACAAAGTTTTTTCTTGTTCCACACTCATATCCTCCTTCACTTTTATATTGAATAACGGATAGACAATAACATTCTATCCGTTATTCAATCAAATCTTACGTATTATTGAACATTTTTCCAATAATTTTCTATTTCATCAATCAAGCCTTTTCTGTCAATTTTGCCTGCCAAATACTTTTGCATTGAAGCTCCTAACTTTGACCAGTGGTCTGGTGGCAATGTAGTCATAAACTCTAAAGTATTGCCACTCTTAACATACTGCAGAATAGATTTAGCAAGGGGATCTTGCGGTTGTAAAGTTATATTTTTAAATGCAGGTATAATGTTAAGTTTGTTCACAAGCATGTCTTGACCTGTAGAGTTGTATACCAACCAATCTAAAAATTTCTTAGCTGCATCTTGCTGCTCAGCACTATTTTGTGTTTTATCTATGCCGATAAATTTTGTTACACCTACAGGTATACCTGAATTACCATAGTCATCTGGGTTATTGCTGATTGGTACAGGTATAAAGCCGTATTGTCCATTTGCAGTATCAAATTCTTTTATCTGTGGCCATGCCCAATTTCCCATAAACCAAAATCCAACTTCACCTTTACCAATAAGCTCTGGTCCTCTATCATAAGTCGGAGATAATGGATCATTTTTATCTATGTTGTACTTTTTCATCATGTCAAAAGTATCCATTAAGCCATTAAACACTTTATTATTTGCTAAATCAACTTTTCCCGCTTTTAAGTCTGATAAAAATTGAGCTACTTGAGCAGGATCTTTAGATTGATCCGCATACGCTATTGAAAGGAAATGTGCGCCTAAAGACCAATCCATTGGAGAAATTTCTAGTGCTTTAGCACCTGTTGCTTCTACTTTTTTAAATGCTTCTTCTAAAGCATCTCTCGTCTTTATAGAACTCGGATCAAAGTTTCCACCATAAGCCTTGTCCAGTACAGCCTTGTTGTAAATAAGTCCATATCCTTCAACAGCAAACGGAAACGCTATAACCTTTCCATCCACTGTAGCTGCATTTAAAGCACCATCTATTGCATCTTTTACCCACTTTTCACTGCTTAAATCTAAGAATTTATCTTTGAATTTTGCTATATCACCTGGATCTAACATTGCCATTGTTGGTGCATTACCAGATGCATACATGGAGGTAACCTTTTCAAAAGGTGACTGACCAGCTGCTGCAGGAATGACTTCTACAGCAATATTCGGATTTTCTTTTGTAAAAGCTTTAGCTGCATCTTCTAATTGAGCCTGAATTTCCCCCTTAGAATTTAGCAAAGTAATTTTTACAGTTTTTGTTGCCGTGGCAGTACTATTACTTTCTCCATTGTCGCTGCTTTTTGTACCACAGCCTGCCATGAGCGAAAAAACCAATGCAAACGTCAACATAATGGATAAAATTTTTCTCTTCATGACAATCCCCTTTCTTTAAATTTTTTAGATTTACTCTTATTATACTTAATTAATTTTTATATGTCAACCGTTTGACATAAATTTTTTGATAAAATGTCAACCGTTTATAATACGGTTGACATTTTTGAAACTTATTAATATTATAATAGATTGTATCTTGCTATTTTGTTAATTTGTTCAACTAATCCTTCTACCTTTTCCTTTTGGGAAGATTCAAATCGTGACTTAAAAACATTAGAGCCAGATACCTTAATAGATAAATTTAAAAACCCAGTTTCTTCCTCATCAATGTGCGAATTTAAAATCTTATGTACAGGAATGTAAATCCATATACCACCATATTTTACATCTTTTATAGACTTTGCATTTTCTTCTTGTAATATTATTAATTCTTTATTTGTAAATATAATCATATGAGAAGTGGATTTTATTCTTGTAAAAAATTTTAGGTATGGTACTTTTATTTCCCGTTGATATAAAAAATCTATTACTTTTTCTCCATTCAATACAGCTTTTTTTGCATAATTCATAAATTTATAGTTTACATCCCTTAAGCAGTCAAAAGTATGTAGTTCATCTTCTACCTCCCGCACATCTATATCACACAATGATATTCGCAATTCATCGATTATAGGCTTAAATATATTTTCAACAACAGTATTATACTCAACAAGAGATGATTTTGTTTCACCATTTACATCTCCATTTATTTTTAACCACGAGTACAACAATATAGAACCGTTTTCAATATAGTTAATATTTTGAATGGGATATGAAACAACGTTAATATTACCTTTTACACTTTCAAGAAAAACGATGCTATTTTCATACAAAAGTATAAGTTTATCATTTGTTTTTTTTCTGCCCCAGCTATCAGCAGGAGCATATATAGCATTTAAAAACTGGGTTGAATCTTTAAAGTTCTCAATCATAGTAAAATTTAAACATTTCTGGAATTTCACTGTAGTCTCTCACATTTCTTGCCCAGGAATCTATATCAGACGGCATTTCTCTCACCTCACTTTTAACTTTTTTCAATTTTAAACAGTGTTATTAAAAAAACTGCCATTATGGAACATATTGCTCCAAAGTAAAAGGGTGCAGCAGGAGATACTTTATCCCACAAATATCCAGCAATAAAACTTGCGGGAAGTGCGAGTAGTCCCATCGATGCATTATACAGCCCAAATGCAGTTCCTCTATTACTATCATCGACTATATGTGCAACAAGAGACTTTGCAACACCTTCCGTTGTTGAATAGTAAACTCCATATATCGCGTACAAAACCCAAATATGCCACGGCAATTTTGCTAATGCAAAACCGAGATATGTAACTGCATAAATAATCCAGCCTAACCTTATTACATTAACTCTTCCTATTTTGTCAGACAATACTCCACTTGGTACTGATAATAAAGCATAAAATAGATTAAACATAGCTATAATTATCGGTATAGTTGAATCTTTTACACCAACACTGCGTGCTCTTAAAATCAAAAATGCATCACTACTGTTGCCAAGCGTAAATATCAGCATTACAATGAAAAACAGCAGAAATTTTCCCTTAAAAACAGACAAATCTAATTTGAAAGATGAACTTACTCTTTCGCCATTTTGCTCCACTACAAATAAACCTATGAGGATTATTGTTATAAAAGCTACAAGGCCAGCAATCAAGAATATTAATCTGTACTTTATAGAGTCTATGTATTTGGCAAACAAGATCATTAATCCAGCAGTAATCAATGGTCCAAGGAAGGAACCTAATGTGTCAAGCATTCTTTGAAATCCAAATGAAAAGCCCATATTTTTCATTTTAGAAGATTTTGCCACAAGCGCATCTCTCGGCGCATCTTTTGTACCTTTCCCAATACCATCAACCAGTCTCAACCCAAAAACCATTGCAGCACCATTCGACAATGGCAGTAATACTCTTCCAATGGCAGAGAATAGATATCCAATAAACACAATAGATTTCCTTTTTCCAATTTTATCTGAAATTATTCCGGATATTATTCTCATAAGGCTTACAACTGTAGTGACACTTCCCTCTATTAAACCTACCATCTCTTTACTCAGTCCTAGAATCTGCGTATAAAAAGTAGGCAAAATAGGTACAATCATATCCTGACTTAACCCACCAAAAAATGCAACCCAACCCAAGACTTTAATGTTATTATTCTCATTGTTTTTTATTCCTTTATTTTCCAATTGACTCACCCTCCTTATTTGCCACTCTTGTTTTAATCTTCTCCAAGGAATTTTCAATGATATTTTTTGTTAAAACTGAGAATTTATCTTTGTTTTCTAAAAGAAACCTGTGAGACTCTTCTTCGCCAATCTCTCCAAGAGCCCAAACAATAATTTGTTCAATATATGGGTCCTTTTTACCCCCATTATTGCGTAAATGTTCTATCAATACTTTTTCCGCTTTCTTTATTTTAAGTTCTCCAATTATTTTTGCTGCCATATAAGCGACATTATAATCCGGATGATTTATGGCTTTTATAAGTTTTTCACTATAATCGTCATCTGATATATTTTTAAAATCATATCCGCAATTTGAGCACTTTTCTTCTCCAATTTCAGCTATTTTAAAACACACAGGACATATATATCTCATCATTCATCAGCCCTTATACCTAAAGTTTTTTTAAGATATCTATTTTCAGACTCATAACCTTTTAATCTTATTTCAAGGGTTTGGTTGTCACGCATCAACTGAAAATTTTTAAATTTCATTGCAGAGTATTTAGACGCCATAGAAATAAGCTGTCTTCTTAAATCATCTTCATTAGGATTATCACGTTCTATTTGATATGCTTTAATCCCCATTTCAAAAATAGCTCTATATGCGTCTTCTTCTGTAAAACCGTCTTTTTCAAAGTCAGCAACTAACTCTTTGATTTCTTCAAAGCTTTCATCAGTAATTTCAAAAGAAATCCTAATCATAATAGCCACCTCGCAATAATTTCAATGCTCTTTCAATTGAATCCTTAGAGTCATACCATGGTTCATCCTGAAATCTATAATCAAATTTTGTTATAAACCATTCGAGGTCAGTAATATTTTTTTCAATTGCCGTTTCATTTATTTTAATTATTTTCTCAATTTGTGGTGTAACATCCTTTGCACTTTCCATAAGCATATTTAGGTGATGAAAACACAATTTAGACAACCCTTCACTGTGCTTTTCAACAAATTCTTTATCAGCATGTAAAATATCCATTAATATGTGCATCTGGTATTTATCTCTTTCACTTAAATAATCACAAATAAGGCATTTGTTTTTTGTTTCTTTCCCTCTTTTTTTCTTTAAAGACTTACGTTTGTCTGTAATCCGCTGTAATTTATAACTGATATTTGCTTTTAATGCAATTGCCAAACCCAATTTATCATATGAATTATTCAATAATTCCAAATGATAATGGCAGAAATTTGTCTCTCTTATTTTGACATACATTTCAGGATCTTTTAAAACTTCATCTTCAAACAAATGCTCACAATATGCTTTTTCTTCGTCTTTTATAATCTTGCATATTGGACACCCTCCCTTATATTTTTCAAAAACCTCATACAATGGAATAAATTCTAACTTCATGCAGATTCTCATCCTCTCTTTTTTGCCAAAATAAATCGAGTAGGAGCTGAATAATTATTTTATTCAGCGTCCTCTCACACCACCGTACGTACCGTTCGGTATACGGCGGTTCATTAGGAATTATGTACAATTCTTAGTACATCATTTCTTCCATCCCTTGACGCCGATGATATACTATGCACTTCCGTTGTCTTTTGAAATTCCCTTTCTCTATCCAACGGATAGCCTCTTTGTTGAGTTGTCTGCAGTCTTCGCATATCTCTCGAGTTCATAAGATTTCCGAAACCTCCTAATGTTCAGTCCTTCCTTATCTATTCATGTCTAGATAAGTACTATGACCTCTGCTGACTTCTCAAGGTTCAGCCATACATCACTGTATGGGTTGTCACTTCATATTTTACTTCCATGACTTATCCTTGAGACCTCCCCGGGTAAGAACGATTGCTTTCATCTCATATATCTGCCAGATTTACTGTATGGGATTCGGGTAGTGTTGGACTTTGTTTTGATGTGCAAACTCATCCATCCCAATTCAGCCTCTTATCTGGTTCTTGTTCATCAGACCGAGATTTTGCCTTAAGCTTCCTTCAGATTCCACCTCACGATGGACACCCTTGCTCTCGGCTAGTGGTTCCCACTACCAAGCCCACAGCGGACTTTCACCGCCTAGCTATCGCCCATGCCGGGCGCACACAAAAATGGCTTCTACGAAAGCGCGTAGAAGCCATTAGCCTTCACGGCAATAAGGTGAGCTTCATCACCGTTATTTAATTTTTCTCTATAATAATATTATACATTTTTTAAACAAAAATACAAGTGAAAAGGCTACATATTAAAGACTGTTTTTCGGTTTGGATTTATGATTTTTGCTTAACATTTAATAAATCTTAATTATTTTTATCTTTTTATCTAATTATCCCACAAAATATCTATGGTATAATTATATTGGAATAAACAAAATCTTTATAAAAGGGGTTAGAATAAAATTGACATCATATGTAAAAAAACGAACTTTTGTTATATTTATCTTTTTTACTATCATGATTTTTGCCCTTATTGTAAGGCTTATCTGGATACAGGGTATAAATTCTTCAAAACTTGCCATGGCAGTCGAAAGGCAAAGTACTGCTGATGTCATATTAAAGCCTCAACGGGGCAATATTTATGATGTAAACGGGAATATCCTTGCATGTAATGTTCCAGCAGGAGATGTATTTGCGGCTCCTAAATTTATAAAAAACCCAAAAAAGTTTCAGAAGAACTCTATAGTTATTTAAATATGGACAAAGATTCCCTTTATAAAATTCTTTCAAATAAAAACTCAGAATGGGCTGTACTTGGCAGGTCCATTCCTCTGGAAAATATAAACAAAATAAAAAGTCTTAACATACCAGGCATATATGTAGAAGATACTTTTATGAGAAATTATCCCAACGGCAAAATGCTATCACAAGTATTAGGTTTTGCAGGAATTGATGGCAACGGTTTGTATGGCCTTGAATATTCTTTAGATAAATACTTAAGTGGCGTACCTGGTCGTGAAATCTCTCTTGTGGATGCAGAAGGTAGAAAAATAGGAGTCCCAAACAAGTTTTACAAACCTACAAACGGTAATAATATTGTCCTTACAATTGACTCTGTAATACAAAGTTATACTGAAAAAGCTATAAAAAATGCTTATGAAAAATATAAACCGGAAGATGGTATAACAGCAATAGTTATGAATCCAAAAACAGGTGAAATACTTGCAATGGCTAATTTGCCTGATTTTGACCCCAATAATCCCCAAAAGGTATCTTCACAGGAATATTGGTCAAATCCTTCAATATCAAGTATTTACGAACCTGGTTCGGTATTCAAAGTGATAACTGCTTCCGCAGCGCTGGAATCAGCTGTAGTTACACCTGATGAGCAATTTGACGACCCCGGTTATTATATTGTATCGGGGCATAGAATTAACAGCTGGACAAAATTAGGGAAGATAAACTTTGAAGAAGCCATAGAAAAATCTAGTGACACAGTTTTTATGCAGGTAGTAGAACGATTAGGTCTTGATACTTTTTATAAATACATACAAGCTTTTGGTTTCGGTACTCCAACAGGAATTGAGCTTCCTGGAGAAGCCAGTGGAATGATTTTGCCAAAATCTAAGATATATCCTGTTGACCTCGCTACTATGTCCTTTGGCCAGGGAATCGCTGTAACTCCAATCCAAATGATTACAGCTTTTTCTGCCGTGATAAACGGTGGAAACCTCATGGCTCCACATATTGTGAAATATATCGAAAACGGTGATAAAATAATTAAAGAATATAAGCCTCAAATAGTTAGACAAGTTATCTCTAGAGAAACTTCCGATACAATGAGACATATACTTGAAAAAACAGTAACAGAGGGTACTGGTCAAGCCGCACAAGTACCCGGCTATAGAGTTGGAGGAAAAACAGGTACAACTGAAAATTACGCTCCTGGAAAATACGTAGCCTCTTTTGCTGGATTTGCACCAGTTGAAAACCCAAAAATTGCCGTATTAGTTCTTGTTAAAAATCCAACACAAAATGGACATATGGGAGGAGAAGTAGCCGCGCCAATAGCACAAGAAATATTAAGAGATACTCTTAGGTATTATGACACAGTAAAAAATAAAAAATAATAATACCCCTTATTTGTACTGCACCAACTGACTTACACTATTTTTTATTTCCTCTGTTATATCAAAGGCATTTTTGCTATTTTCTATTCCTTCTTTTATTTTTGCCATCACTGTGTTGTTTATTTTTCTCCATCCGCCAAATCGTGGGATGATATTTGTATAACTAATAGCTAATTCAATTCTTTTCATTTTATCGTCTTCAATAATTTTATCTTTTTTAACTGGTACATAACCTAATTCAATCACCTTTTGTTGGTCTTCTGTAAGAAACTTTATAAATTTATACTCCATCTCAAGCTTTTTTTCATCTTTTTCCTTCTTTATGCCATAGGCATATATTTTAGGTGACAATGTCAATGGTATGCCACTTTCCCCTTCGGGGTACATAGCTATATCAAACTCAAGCAGCTTTCCCTTTGACTGTAAGTTTTTAAGCTGCGCTATTTTATAGCTCTCCTCTACTAATACTGCAGTGTTTCTAGTAGTAACAAAGTCTTGCCACAACTTTTCTCTGTCTCCATCAAGTGAAAAAGGATTGACCACGTTATATTTATTGAATAAATCTAAAACTTTTTGCACACCTGAAACTGCTTGAGGACCAAAAAAAGAATACTTTTCTTTGTCAAAAGCCCTCGCGCCATCTAAAAGTAAAAACCCCCATAAATTATAATTATCAGGTGCAAGAGAAATGCCTAATCCATAAAAGTATTTTTTATCTTTTTTACCTTCAGTATAAGTCAATTTTGTCATACTATCCACAAATTCTTCGTAATTCCACTCGCCGTTTTCAGGAAGTTTAATTTCTTTTTCATCAAACATATCCACATTTAAAAAAAGCACATTAGTATACATTCCTAAAGGCATTCCATAAATATTGCCTTTATAGCTTATCGCATTATAAACTTCTTCTTTGTACTGTTTTTTTAGTTCTTCGTCAATATATTTATTAATAGGGCTTAAATAATCATTTGAAATAAAGTAAAAGTCTGCACCCACAGGTAAAATATCTGGCAAAGAACCATCTTTAGAAGAGTTAATCAGTTTCTCATATCCGTCTTTGTATGAAAGAGGCTCAAAATCTATTACCACACCCGGGTATTTGTACTGGAAGACTTCTATTTTTCTTTTTATAAATTCAAATCCTCCCACATCTCCTATTGATGGATGAGGAAAATCCCAAAAAGTTATTATTCCTCTAAACTCCTTTTCTTCCTGGCTTTTCTCTTGTATTTGCCCTTTTTCATAAAGATTCATATAGTAAGGCCAATATATAAGAAAAAATATCACTAACAAATATAAAAAGATAGTAAAAGGTTTTTTCATACGCATCACCTCTTACTATCTATATTCTAAAAATTGACTATAAATAACTTAAAAAAACAGGATAGAATTAAATCTACCCTGCTTTCTTTCATGTTTTACCTCATATTTTAAGTCCCGCTTTTCTCCAATCCTCTTTGAATCTTTCTATTCCGGCATCTGTCAGCGGATGTTTTACCATCTGCATGAGCACTTTATATGGTACTGTCGCTATATGTGCTCCTAGTTTTGCTGCCTGTAAAACATGTATAGGATGTCTTACACTTGCAGTTATTATCTCTGTATCTATGTCGTAATTATTGAATATCGTAACAATATCCTCAATAATCTGCATCCCATCTGTATTTATATCATCAAGCCTTCCTACAAAAGGACTTACATACGTCGCACCTGCACGAGCTGCAAGTAATGCTTGATTTGCTGTAAATATTAACGTCACATTTGTTTTAATTCCTTCTTTGGAAAGAACATTTACAGCTTTTAAGCCTTCAGCCGTCATAGGAATCTTTATTACTATATTCTTATGTATCTTAGCAAGTTCTCTTGCCTCTTTTATCATACCTTCGTGGTCGTCACTTATAACTTCTGCACTTATAGGACCATCTACAATTTGAGTAATTTCTTTTACTACTTCCTTAAAATCTCTTCCCTCTTTTGCAATAAGAGATGGGTTTGTAGTAACACCTGCTATTACACCTAATGCATTAGCTTCTCTTATTTCGTCAACATTTGCAGTGTCAAGAAAAAATTTCATCACTTCATCCCTCCGTTATCAATTTATTTACCTTTATTATATATCTAACTTTAAAAAAATAAAAGCCATGCTTTATACTGTGCAATTTTATTTTATTTGTAAAACAAGCTTTCAAAAACTCAAACAGTATTTTTAGATAACTCATATCTCAAATGGTCTATAAATTGTTTTGCACTTCTTGGAGACCTTCCATTATGCCATATAGCCCATTGCAATGCTTTTTCTTTTAAAAAATTCCATTCTATTTCTATGTTGTACTTTTGAGCTAACCTTTTAACAATTTTTAAATACTCTTCTTGACTTGGAGTGACAAAAGTAATAGTTATTCCAAATCTATCACTTAAAGAAAGTTTTTCTTCTCTCGCATCTGTATTATGAAGTTCGTTGTCCTCTATATTCTCTGTGACAATATGTCTCCTATTTGACGTGGCATAAATTACTACATTTGAAGGAAGAATCTCTACTCCACCTTCTAAAACTGACTTAAGTTCTTTATACTCCGCCTCACTTTCATCAAAAGATAAATCGTCAAAAAACAATATAAATTTCATTCCCCTGTCTTTAATTATATCAATTATGTATGATAACTCTTTTACATCATTTTTATTAATTTCAATAAGCCTCAAGCCTTCTTTGTAAAATTCATTGAGCAAAGCCTTAACAGTAGAAGACTTCCCAGTACCTTTATCGCCGTATAAAAGCACATTATTTGCAGGAAAACCTTTTAAGAAAGCTTTCATGTTTTCTATAACTATTTTATGTTCTTCTTCATATCCTATCAAATCCTCAAAGGTTATAGGGTCAACATTTTCTATTCCTTTTAATTGTCCTGAACCATTTTCTGTAACCCAGCGAAAAGCTTTATACTTTCCAAAAATGCCGCAGCCGTTTGAATGGTAATAATCAGCTAGATATTCAGCAAAGTTATCTCCTCTCAGTTCCCATAAATCCTCTAATGTATGACTAGTATTGAGATTTTCCGTGAAGCTAATCTCTGACTTGAAAAAGCTCCCATCAATACACCTTTCAAAGTCAGGCAATTCCGTATTTAATAAATTATTTGCACTTTCCGCTATGTTTATAGAGCAAAATTCCTTTAAAATCCCTATTTCTTTTTCGACAGCCTTAATCATTAAATCATTCACAGCATCAAAACCATGTTTTTTTGAAATGCGGCTAAAGGGGTTTTCATCGTAAGCAATTTCTTCTGCTAAAAAAGTAGGCCAAATGTTTTTATAAATTCTCTTTTTAAAAGCATATTCAGTAATATCTTTGTAAAAACTGCTATATTCAGCATAAATAAGCTCAATAGAGGGTTTTTCTTTTGAAAGCTCTTGTAAAATTTTAATCATTTTTCTTATCAGACTATGAGTAATGATATTTCTATAAATCACTATTTCATTTAGCCTATTTAAAATATTTCTTAATTCTTCTTTACTCTCCAATTATATCATCTCCTATACCGTACTTTGAAAATTTCTACTTTATCTCTTTATTCTATTAAATTATATCATAAAAAAGATATTTTCTAAAATTTATGTTGTCATACCCCCATCATTACATATTGAGTAAAAGGTTAAAGAATATTTTATTAAGCACCCACTCACACTACCGTAAATAGCTTACTTGTTTAAATTTATCATGTGCCTAGCACACACAAAAAGAGAGCCTTATCTTGAAGGCTCTCAGATTGTAAACAAACCTTCCTAAAGAAGATATTTTGAAATAAGGAGTAACTTGTTCCAAAGCGACCCGGCACTCAAGTAAGTATGCTTGTTTTTTCTATTTTTGCACTATCAAACTCTTCTACTTGAGTACAGGGAAACTTTGCAAGACTGAGTATAAATATCTCCTTTGAAAAATTTTTTAATTTTGTCAACAAACTGAGAAATATCCTGAAAGCCATGATTTTCATTCTAAAGTAAAATAAAACTTCACTAATTATTTAAAACTTTCAACATTTGTGCGTGGAGAACAGGATTTGCAGCAACAACTTCTCCACGTTTAAAGAAATTTTCCTCACCCAAATAATCAGTAATTATTCCTCCTGCTTCGCGCAATATTACAATACCAGCTGCAACATCCCACGGGCTAATTCCCTTTTCCCAATAACCATCCAATTGTCCACAAGCTACTCTACAAAGATCGAGAGCTGCTGATCCATCGCATCGAAGAGATAAACTACGAGTAAGAAATTGCCTCCATTGTTTAGCATTATTATCAGGATTTTCCCACGCATCATAAGGAAAGCCCGATGCTAGAACTGCCGATCCCAATTCTTTTATTTTAGAAACATGAATTGACTTCCCATTATAAGTCGCACCACATCCTTTTTGAGCTATAAACATTTCATTTAAAATCGGATTATAAACAACTCCCAAAATTAATTCTCCTTCTTTCTCTAAAGCAATTGATATGGCTACAAACGGATATTGTTTTATATAATTAGTAGTACCATCTAGGGGATCTATAATCCATCGCACGTTTGCTTTGCTGTTAATTTCTTTGCTTTCTTCTGTAAGAATACCATAATCAGGAAAATATTGTTTTAAAAGTTGTATTATAAGAAATTCAATTTTCTTATCTATTTCTGTAACTAAATTAATTGTTCCTTTCCGATAAATTTTAAAATTTTTTTTATTCCACCCATCTTGAAGAATCTCTCCTGCTTTTTTTATAATATCTACTACAATTCCTTTCTCATCTTTCATCTTTTATCCCACCGTCAATTGATATGAAATTTTTTTCTTTTTTTCATCAATTGTTATTAATGCACCTCGCAGTACCCCATCATTATATTCACTTCCAGGGTTTATGCAGACAGTTTTACCTAAACGGACTATACCAGCTGATTCATGCACATGCCCATGTAATCCAAGAGTCGGCTGATATTTCATAATTAAATTCCTAACAGCTTTACTGCCTACCCCTGTCATCACGATTTGCCCGGCTTCTACAACAGGTTTAAGATTAAAATCCAATTTAGGTGCTTGATCAATCGGGGTATTAAAAGGAGGAACATGAATATTGTATATAGAAATTCCCTCATATGACATCTTATCTGCTAGAACAGTCAATCTTTCTTCTAGCTCTTCTTCAGATAATTCCCGCGGGCTATTCCACGGCGTAGGATTAGCAAATCCAAATGTAAGCATTTCAACACCAGGTGCTATTTCAACGACTTTTTCTTCCGGATTTATAATAAAATCCGATGACTTCAATACCTCATCCACAATAAAATCATCATCATTTCCTGGGGAAATATATACTTTAATATTTAATGGTTTCAATCTTTCTTCAGCTAAAGCAATCCATTTTTCTAAACTTTCTTTTATAGCTAATCTAAAAAGTCTCTCTTTCCCTTTAGGGTCAGCCTCAATCTCAGCTAACTCCTCTGCAGTTGTTATATACGGATAATAACCATTAAAGCGTATTTCCTCAATTAGCACGTTCAATTCATCCTCAGCTACTTCTCGAGGGCGATTAGAAATTACAGCTCGATACATTTTATTTGCATTTTTTAGTATTGGAATAATTACTTTACCTGTTATATCACCACCTAGGATTAACACCTGAGCATCATAAAACTTTGCAGAATTTATAAATTTTCTAAAACAACGTTCCGAACCATGAATATCAGTTGTAAAAAAAATTTTGAATGGCACAGTCATCCTCCTTTACCGTTTTATTTCTTCTGGTTCATCATACCAACGAATTCTCCTCCCTATAATGTTACGCAATTTCCATTTAATTGATTTTGGGGCTTCTTGGATAGCATTATAAATCCATTTGATATTAGATTGGATTCGCTTTAAATCATTAGTATCTTCAACAAATTCTGAAATCATAGATTCAATTATATTTAAATTATCCGAAATTGTAGTATACCAACCCCAATCATTACTAGTTAATTCAACTATATAAGCCAATTCATTCTTTTCTGTTGGAGTAACACGACCAAAATCATGGTCATAAAGAAGCATTATAATATCTAGGATATCTTTCCTATTTAACTGATGAATTTGTAATTTAGTGAGTAGCAAATCTGAAATAGGTAATGTTGTTGAGGATAAAGATAATCTTTTTTCAAAATTTAGTTTATGACATTGCTCGAATACGCCAATAAAAATATCTGCTTGAAGTTCTTGATTTTCTTCAAAGTAAAAAAGCATACGTGTGGCTCCATGAAGAGCATTAAAATACTGGTCATCTTTCCATCCTAATTTTTTAAAAACTTCTGTTAAATAGCGTGCTCCTTTAGGATTCACAGCAAAATCCAAATCTTTGTATTGGCGTTGAAATGCTGGCAACTTTCTAGCAGTAGGCGAATTAAAATAAAACGCTAATCCTCCTAAGAGGCGGAGAGTAACTCCTCGCTGTTCCGCCTCTTTTATTAATTCTATTGCAAGATTGAGAAGTTTTTCTACAGAATAACTCATAACATCACTCCATATCACTCTGGTGGTATTTCAGAAAATACTTTACTTATATCGATACCTTGCCGTTTACGAATTGAGGTTGCTACAAAATACCATATTGATGCTAAGACTGGAACAGAAAATGCTTCGATCATAGCTATAGGAGTAACACTAAGGCCAAATTGTGAAGTCGAAAATGCAGCAATTAACACAAACGACCAACTCAACATTGTTATTAATCCAGCAATAGTCATAACAGGAATACCACCGATCTTACTTCTAACAACTTCGGGAGCATTATCATATAAATCTTTGCGTTTATATGGGAATATCACCGCTGCTAATCCAACAACAACAAAAGCTAAAGCCATGACAGCGATAATATTAATCAGATAATTGCTTAATCCTCCATATATATTTAAAAAGTTAAGAATTTCAATAAAAATCCCCATTATTATAGTGGCATTAACAGGGGTATGAAAAGTAGGATGGACGTCTGCTACCCAACTTGGTGCCAAGTTGTCAAATGCCCAAGCAAATAAATTACGTGTACCTAGCATAAAACCAGCTGGAGTCCACCAAATTATACTTAGCATAAATGTTAAAGCGATTAAATCTTTAATTATTGTCGGTAAAGCAAAAAATTTCGTCAGAGATGGAAGTATATACGTTACATTAGAAGGCATTTTGTCCGGCATATTTATTCCTATATATGAGAGACTAGAAAAAAGTTCAAATCCAACTGTTCTATATACCAAGAAAGACCCAGCAGCATATAAAATTGCTCCAACAATTAATCCACCTAATACAGAAATCACAACTGTTCGCCTCACGTTTTTAAGTTCACCGGCAAAATAACCACTCCATTGAAATCCTGTTAGATTTTGGAAAGCCCATAACATCGCTAATATAGTCATTCCCCAATTAAGCCCTGTTGGTACAGAAAAACCAGAATTTTTAGCTAATTCGATAATCTGCGTAGGATTTGTCTTAGTAATTTCAATAAAGTTTTTTACAAAAACATCGTTAGGTGTTACTAATAAACCAATAAACCACAACGCCATTCCTGCCCATACTACAATAAACAGAATTCGCATAAATTTAGCAACAAACTTAGTACCTGGAATCATCAATAATGTGAAAAGTATCGTCAAAATAGTAGCTACTATAAATTGATTTACTGGAACATTAAACCATTGAATAACATTCGGTGACCAATCCATTACATAACCAGCTGCAGGTCCAAAAAGAGTCATCATTGTAGTAAAATTGAATGACACCCAATTTACAAAAACAAAGGTTAATGTCACATTAACTACAAATCCTAAAAAAGGACTCAGAGTTCGGCTTACCCATACATAATCGCCACCAGAACGTGGCATTGCCATTGTAAAATAAATATATACGGCTCCAAACCCTATGAGAAGTAAAGTTGCTCCTAAAATAAACGCTAAAGCAACATTAGCACCCGGGAAAGCAGCTGCACCAAAATTTAAAGCCTGTGAAATTCCTACAGGAATTAATATAGCTGCAAAAACTAAATTAAATGCATCAAAAGCTGTTAATTCTCTTACTAGTCCCGTAGCATTTCGCACAAACATATGAGACTGGTTTGACATTTTTACTCCTCCTTTTCTATTGAAATAAATCTAAATAATATAATATTTTCAAAAAATATAAATTCCCTATTCACCCCCTTGCTTTTTTATTAGAAGATGGTTATATGGTCTGTGAAGCGGGTATTAAAATGCTCAAAGACGGCAAGCAGTATTTTGATGGATTTATAAAGCAAAAATTTGTTTGCAAGTTCTGTAATTCTAAAGAAGACTCTGCCTGTCCTACAAAGCATCCTAAATATTTTAATGGCAATCGAGTGGGAGGCGGTGACTAACCGCCGTCCTCTCACACCACCATATGTACCGTTCGGTATACGGCGGTTCGGTAAGTAAATAAGTGAGATTACCTCCATATATTAGGCATAGATTTCACTAAGCACTCCTAACCTTTATCTTCGAGTTCCACTCTATTTTCTGTTAGGCAGTCCCTATCAGGGTTGACAGCTTTCAAGCATGAATAGTCCATCCTAATATCTACTTAATTACTACCGTCAAGTCCTTCCATTACCTATCCTTTCGGTAGGTTCAAACAGTACTATGACTTGAACTGGCTTCTGAATGTTCAGCTATATCTCACGATATAGGTTACTCATGGAAAAATTTATTCTCGACTTGAGCATATCATTCAGACCTTGCAGGGTAAGAACGAAACCTTCATCTCATCTATCTGCCAGATTTACTGTATGGGGTTCGGGTAGTGTTGGACTTCGTTTTGCTGTGCAAACTCATCCGCCCCAATTCAGCCTCCACTTTGCTCAAGTCACAATCTCCATATATTTAATTCATATATTTAATTATTATAATAACTAGGTTAACTAGCTTTAATGCATACAAGCTCCTCCTGTTACATTTATAGCTTGACCAGTCATAAAGTCAGCATCATCAGATGCAAGAAATAGGACAACTCTTGCAACATCTTCTGGATAGCAAAGTCTTCCAAGAGGTGTTTGCTTTATATATTCTTTTCGTACTTCCTCTGGATCAGATATGCCTCTTAATTTTGCTTCCCAAATAACTTCTCTATCTTGCATTGAAGTTTTAACAAATCCTGGACATACAGCATTTACATTTATTCCATATGGTGCTAATTCCTTTGCAGCAGCTTGGGTAAATCCAATAACAGCAAACTTTGAAGCAGAATAGTGTGCCAAAAGAGGCGCTCCTATTTTCCCAGCCATTGACGCAGTGTTAACTATTTTCCCTTTTTTTCTTTAATCATGTATGGTACCACATATTTACTTACTAACCATACACCTTTAGCATTTACATTCATATTAAAATCCCACTCTTCTTCGGTTAAATCCCAAAAATAGTTCATTGTAGAAACTCCAGCATTATTTATTAAAATATCTATCTTTTGAAAATCTTTTATAACTTTTTCAATAACTTTTTCTACCATTATTTCTTTAGTAACATCAAGTTTATAAGTTTTTATTACTTTAGCAACATTACTAAGTTCTTTTGCAGTTCGTTCCAACTCATCAATATCCAAGTCTGATAAAGCTAGCAATGCGCCTTCTTCGGCAAATCCTTGAGATATTGCTTTCCCTATTCCCTTTGCAGCTCCTGTAATAAAAACAACCTTATTTTCAAACCTCATCTAATTTCCCCTCCTTAATATTGTAAAGCTCTTCATAGAGCGGTTTCAAAATTTCGTATAATTTTCTGTAAATATAATAATACTTCTCATATTGCGAATTACTTTTTTGATTTGAAATTACTATTTCCGATTCTGTAATAAATTTATCGATTTCATTCCAATTTTTAAAAATTCCTGCAGAAACACCTGCCAGAAAAGCAACTCCGAGAGAAGAGCCTGGGTTATTTAATATATATTTTACATCCATTCCCACTACATCGGCCGTAATTTGTCTCCAAAGTGGATTTTTAGCTCCTCCATCGGATATAAAAACTCGTTTAATTTCAAGTCCTATTTCTTTAAGCACCTCAATATGATGTTTGAACCCAAAAGCAACGCTTTCTAAAATTGACCTAAAAATGTCACCGCGATTATGATGAAGACCTAATCCAAATATTACACCTCGAGCCTTAGTATCAAAAATCGGTGTTTTTTCTCCTAAGAAATACGGTAACGTTAACAGTCCTCTAGATCCTATGCTACTTTCCATTGCCATCTTTGTAAGTTCATCATAGCTTTTTTCTTGTACAATGTTCATATACCATTTAACTAATGAACCACTTGCTGCCATGCACCCATTTAATATATATTTTGATGGAATATCATGGTAATCAAGAAACAATCTTCTATCCATCTTTAATGAATCAGTAACAAACATTATATCTCCTGCACCGCCAAATTTTAGTAGGAGATCCCCCTCATCTCTAAGACCTACAGCAAGTGAAGAAGCTATATGATCTGCTGAACCTGCTATTACGGGAACGCCAGCAGGAAATCCTATTTCTTTTTCTATTTCTGGAATTGTTTCACCAACAATTTCGATTGGTTCAAAAACAGGCGGAAGAATTCCCCTTTTAATATCAGCAACTTCTAAAATATCATCATGCCATTTTTTCTCTTTTACAAGCCACATCCCACTTTCTAAAGCCCAGTTCATCTCAACATGAGGATTTCCGGTAAGTTTTGTAGAAATAAAATCATATGATCCCATTATCCATCGAGTTTTATCAATGTTTTCCGGTTCGTGTTTTTTTAACCATAAAATTTTAGGAAAAATAACTTGTTGATTTAAGGTGTTTGCCGTTTCGAAAAAATATTCATCTTCTTTAATAAATTTTTTTAGTTCTGCTATTTCGGCCGTAGAACGAGCATCATTTTGTTGAATAGAATTTCTTATAGCATCTAATTTTTCATCAATCAGAACCAAAGTAGGGACCATCCCTGTTATACCTATCGCTGCAATTCTATTAGATAATTTTTTTTCGGATATTTCTTTTAATATTGATTTTACACTATTCCACCATATATTGGGATCTTCCTCTGCAAAACCAGGTTCAGAAGAAATAAGATCGTGCGGTCTAGAAGTCTCAAATAATACATCGCCATCTTTACTTATGAGAATTGACTTAACACTTGTTGTTCCTATATCAATACCCAAAGTAAGATCTTTCATCTCAAATTTTCCACCTTTTTCATGAAGTTTTTCACGCGTTCTTTATCAACTGGATTCCATGTGATCCCATCTTTTTTCAATCCTGTTCCCACTATCACACCATCTGCAAATTGTAAAAGCTCATGCACATTATTAACATTTACTCCTGTATTTATAAAAATAGGAACCTTCGCGTTTTCCCTAACTTTCTTAAGCATTTCAGCAGTAGGAGGAACACCTGTCATAGGACCAGATACTAAAATTACATCTGCTAGAGAAGAAAAAGCTACACTTTTCGCTATTTCTTCAATAGGTCTTCTATCCAAATTATAAGCAAATTCAGCTGAAATGTTAAAAAATACTGCAACTTCATTTGCATCTAATAATTTCTTATATCTATAAATATCTCCTATATTTGTATTCCATAATCCCATATCTGAAATATACGTTCCAGTTAATACTTCTCTAATAAACTTTGCTCCAGTTGCTTTAGCAAGTGCAATAGATGCTGCTGGATCCCACAGTACATCAATACCAAATGGTACTTTAATTTCCTCTATTATCTCTCCAATCACCCTTCCCATCGTAGCAACAGTAGCATAATCTGCATGTAACCTATATGGCCTATCATTCTCATTACAAAACATTACAGCATCTATTCCACCATCTTGAAGATTAACTAGATCATTTCTTACTCTTTCAACAATGCTCTTTATACCAGATTCATCTTCATAAAGTGGAGAACCGGGTAAAGGCGGAAAATGTACCATCCCAATTACAACTTTATCCTTTTTAAATATTTTATTTATATCCATATTTATCCTCCTTCTTAATCAGAAAATTATAGAAATTCCTTTGTCTTTTAGGCGACTTACTATATCATCAGAGAGTGGAACATCCATAATTATTGCATCGAAAACATCTAGGTCAGATACTTTAATAAATGCATCTTTCCCGTATTTTGTATGATCCGCTAAAAGATATCTCTTTTTTGATAATTCAATCATTTTTCTCTTAATTCCAACTTCAAAATTAGAAGAATTGAAAGTACCATCGATATTCCAGCCATCCGTCGCTAAAAATGCTTTTTCTACACGAAATTGTTTTAAAAAATTAACTGTATCGTCTCCCCCTATACTATAATATCCAGATCTCACCTCCCCGCCTGCCAAAATTGTTTTAATATTTGGATGCTTCGCAAGCTCCGCTGCAACTTTTACATCCACCGTAACAACTTTTAAACCTTTTTTACTTCCAATTATTTTAGCAAGATAATAAATAGTTGTCCCTGAATCAAGAAAAAGAGAATCACCATCTTCAATCAAATCCAATGCCATTTTAGCTATCTTTTTTTTCTCATCAACCATTTGAGAAAGTTTAAGATCAAACATTGGTTCAACACCTGATTTTTCTAATGAATAAATTACTCCTCCTCGTACTCTTTGGAAAGGAAAGGTATTCTCTTGGGATAGATTTATAAGATCTCTTCTAATCGTCGCCTCAGACACACCCAATGCTTCTGCAAGATATTTTGTTGATGCATTACCTTCACTTGAAAGAATTTCAAATATTTTTTGAATTCTCTCTGCTTTGTTCACAACTCCACCTCTTGTTCACATTATTGTTCAATAAAATGATTGTAATTGATTGATTTACGTTCATTTTAATTCTCTTTAGAAAATATGTCAAACTATAATTTTATTTGATTTTGACTAAAAAAACTTAAATTTATCTTTATACAGCTAAATATATCATTAATTATAGTTATTTTAAATTTTTACTCAAAATTACGCTATTAATCTATCTATTTTCAATTAATTCCAAATAATTTAAGCAATAATTCTAAACTTTTTGAACAAAAGTATTTTGTTTTTTTTATAAATTTTTCAGTTTTGAACATTAATTTGCTCTTTTAAGTACTTTTTTTGCCTTTGTAATGTATAATTAATTACCATCTGGAACATTTTTATTGAAAACTATCTCTACAATATATTGTTTGTAATGGTGGTGATAGACACTTTAAATCAACTAGGTCAAAATAAAAAAGGCTTAATTAAGCCCTATAAATTCAAAAATTTAAATTTGTCTTGTCAGGAAAAGTAATAAGAATCAAATTTTCAATTTCTTTGCTAAAACTCAAGAATCTTTCTGTAAATCCTGATTTACTAAAGATAATATAATACTCCTCGGCTTTATTTTTTGCATTTACTTTACTTGCTTTTTGCTTTAGAGAGTAGAACAAATCAATATCTACTTTAGAATTTGTATATTTGCATTCTCCATAGAGAAAAGAGCCAGTTGTTGTATCTATTCCTACAATATCAATTTCATTATTTTTATCCCACCACTTTCCAATTTTGCTTATTTTCAAAGGTATATCTCCTTTTTGTGACAATTCCCAAACATATTCCTTGCAGATATCTTTATACACGTAGCTTATGTGCTCAGTTATAATTCTTTTCTTTATGTTTTCTAAAACAAATTCCACATTATCAAGTTCTAGTTGTTCCTTGAAAGTATAAACAAATTTAAACCAGAAATTTAAAAAATTATCATTAATAAAATATAATCCTTTTTTGCTTTTTTCAGGATATTCTTCTGTTACAGGGGTTTCCCTCCGTAGTATATCCAAATCTATCAGTGTATTTATATATTTTGTCAGTCTTGTCTGAGGAACGGAAAGGGTTTGAGCTATTTGTTGAAGTTTATGGTTGCCCAAAGAAATACTCTTAATAAGAGAGAAATAAGTACCAATATCTTGAATCTCCCTTTCAAGCAAAAACAAAGGTTCTTCATATAAAAAACTTTGTTTATTCAGCATATTCTCTTTTATAGCCTCAAAAATATTACCCTTGTAATTAAATACTTCCAAATACCTTGGAACTCCACCCAATATAGCATAAAGCCAGATAAGTTCATCCTCTGTCGACTGTGGGAAAAACTCTTTTAAATATTTAAATTTTAAGGGTTTTAATTTTATTTGACCAGTTCTCCTTCCATACAATGGGCTTGAATAATTTAGAACATGCTGTTCCATCATATTTACTAATGAACCGCAAACAATAAAAAAGATATTCTTTCCTTTTAACTTTTCATCCCATATCTTCTGCAAAATTGATGGAAAAGAGGGGTTTACTTTGCAAAGATATTGAAATTCATCAATAACTATGACCAGCTTTTCATTTTTTACGTTATCAGCTAAAAATTCAAAGATTTCATCCCACATAATATTTTGGGCTTTTTCTAGTAAGCTATTATTAAAAAACTTTGCCGCCAAAATTTTAAAATTATTAATATTTTGACTCTCTATTTCTTCAGTTGCTAAAAAATATATAGCTTTTTTGTCTTTTATAAACTCCTTAATGAGTGCAGTTTTACCTACTCTTCGCCTTCCATAAATAACAACAAATGAAGACCCTTCTTTAGAGAATTGGGTTTCTAGAAATTGAATTTCAGCTTCTCTATTAACAAATTTTTTCACAATTTTTCACCTCAATATTATTATACTACAAATTATTATACTTAAAAGTATAATAATTAAGATATTACATATGAAAAGATATTTTTCAGTTTTTTATCTGGCATTGTTTTATATGTTTCATAAGTACCCCTTTGTAAAAGGTCTTCATCTTTTTACAATCAGCGTCCTTTATCATTCTTTTATAAATTCTATTATATTATAAATTACCATATTTTTACATAAAAATATGGTAGACTGATGACAACCTTTCGTAAATGAGATATTTTGCATAAGGAGCGACTTGTGACAAAGCGTCAACAAAGCTCAGCAAGGCCGAGGGTGGAGGCAGGGCCGTAGCCTTGTGATGGCGAAGGCGGGCACTAAGACAGGACGTCGAATGTGCCCGTAACCCTGCCGGAGCCCGAAGGTCGAGCTTAGTTTTGTCGCTTTGGAACACCGGAGTGACGATGCAAAATATCTCCTTTAAACAAATATTTAAAAATAATAGACAAGAAAAAAACAATGTGATAATCTATAAAAAGAAAGTAAAAATCAATTTGGAGGGCTTTAAATGAGTAAAATTTTTGATATTGATAGAAATGATGAATGCATTTGTGGAAGTGGGAAAAAATACAAAAAATGCTGTCTTCCTAACATAGAAAAAATGGAAAAAATCCTCTTAAAAGAAATAGAAAAAGAAGATGTATTTTTGCCTTATGACTATGAATTTATACGAATATTAAGTGTAATGTACGGAATTAAGCTAGATAGTAAAAGTGAAACTTTAAATTTAGAAAAATTAAAAGTGTTATTAATAGAATCATTGAGAGAAAGAAAACAACAACTAGAAAAACTTAATGAAGAAAATGAAGATGAAATAAGTGAAGAGTTATTTAGAAAAATTGTAAGTATATTCAGAAAAAATGAAGGATTGAAAGAATTAAGAATTCCGGTTAATATTATAATAAACGTAGACCTTGATAATGAGGAAGAAATGGAAGGAGTTTTAGAAGAAATATCTAATATATCTTTTTTAGAAAACTATTTATTGGATCTAGCCTATTCTCTACGTACAGAAAAATTTACCGAAGAAGAAATGAAAAATATCTTTATCTGGCTTTCGATAGCAGTCATAGATAAAACTTATAAGATATTTGCAACACCTATCTTAGAAGCAACGGAATTTGACATTTTGGATGGAGAAGATGAATTAGAAAACGTTTTAAATGATGTAGAAAAATTACCTCAAGACTTAATAAATAAAAAAGTAATTGAAATATTCTATAAATATCCTATATTTGCCGAATATTTAAGTGCCAATATGCTTATGGAAATGGGAGATGATTTAAATTATATTTTAGACCCTGAAATGGAAATTAAAATCCCATTTTATGTATTTTATGTTTTTTATTTAAAGTTCTTTGCAAAAGCTGTTGAATTCTTAAAAAAGAAAAACACAGAACAACAAGAACTTTTTGATTCTATATTTGATGAAGTGGTAGATGAAATTTTTGATGAAGATATAGTTGCAGAAAAAGTGTATTTTTCTATATTAGACAAAATAGTAAAAATAGAAAAAACTACAAAAGATGATGACCTCAAAAAAAAGTTCCAAAACATATTAGAATTTTTAGCTATACCAACAACTTTCCAGATCAATTTAATGAAGATAAGATTTGTTATATCCCTAGCCAACTATATTAATACTTTACCTCAAAGAATAGATGATAGCGATATGATTTTAGAAAATTTAGAACAGCTATTATCAAGAAAATTTTTTAATGATTACATAGCCTATTTAGAGTCAAAGGATTTTGAAGAAGTACAATATTTAAAACATCTCTACGATAAAATTGAAGAGCAAAAGGCAATTATATATGATAATATAAATGCAATCGTAAATGCATTGGTCAATTGTATACATTATTGACCAAATAATAAAAGTGCAAAAAATTGTTTGCATAGCTAATTAGTTTAGTGAGTGTTGCACAGTATTATTAAATGTTGTCTTTTTGAGAAAGAGTGGTGAGAAAGTATAAATGACTATATATGATTTTGAAGACTATATCGATGAAATAATTTTAGATAGAGGTTACGATTATTATGTTGGAGGAAACATAATAGACCTTTATAATCATGGAAAAAATGAATATATTTTTAAAATTCAAGGTAGTGATGACTATGAGGTTATGGTAAAACTAGATGACAATGGAGAAATTCTCTATTCAGAATGTAATTGCCCATATGATTATGGTCCTGTATGTAAACATCAGGTAGCCGCTTTTTATAAACTGGTTGAGATTTTTGGCAATCAAAACGAAGCTTCAAATGTACAAAAAAGAGCTAAAGAACAACAAGATATAAAAGAAGTATTAGACAGTCTTTCAAAAGAAGAGTTAATAGATATCATAATGGATTTAATAGGAGACGATGAAACTTTAAAAAATAGGCTTGTCTTAAGATATTCAAAGGTTGACAGTAAACAGGAACTTATAAGGTGCAGAAAACTAATAAATTCTATTGTTAGGAAATATAAGGACAGAGATGGTTTTATTTCCTATAATGAAACATATGATTTTGTAAGTGAAATGGGAGATTTATTGTGGAAAGCCAGAGATACTGAAGATATATTTTTAGCATTGGATATTGCATTTTTAGTACTTGAAGAAGCGATACAGGCTTTTGAATACGCAGATGATTCGGGTGGAAGTATAGGCTTGTTGGCATCAGAAACCATAGAAGTTATAGGAGACATAGTATTCCGGAGCGAAAACCTAGATATAAATTTAAAAAGGAAATATTTAATAGGTTATTGACATTAAGTGAAAGTAAAATTTTTGATGAATGGGTAAGTTACAGAATTGATATACTTCGGCTTTGTGCTGACTTTGTCGACATAGAGGAACTGAGAGATAAACTGGCATCGAAAATAGAATATCTTGTAAGTAATTGGTCTTCCGAAAATCGCTATGGAAAATATATTACTGAAAAATTACTTCAAATTCTTTTTGTGATAAAAGAGAGATATGGAAGTAGAGAAGAAGCAGAACAATTCGTACAAGAACATCTTGAATTTGACTTTTTTAAAGAAGTGTTTATTCAAAAGATTTTTAGAGAAAAAGACTATGAGAAAGTCATAGAGTTAGCTTTAAAGTGGGAGATACAAGACAGGCAATATCCTGGTTTAGTATCAAAATGGAAAAAGATGAGATATGAAGCCTATAAAAAGCTTTCATTAAAAGAAGAACAAATGAAATTGGCAAAAGAGCTTTTGTTTGATGGAAATTTTGAATACTTTCGAGAACTAAAGGAATTAATTACTGGCGATAAGGTAGAGTTTTACAATAATTTAAAACAAGAATTAAAGAGCTATAAGGGATGGCATGGGAAAGATATTTATCTTAAGGTTATATTAGAAGAAAATGACTTAGATGAGCTTATGGAGTTTGTAAAAGAAAACCCACTAAGAATAGAAGAATATGCAGATAAGCTAAAAGATAGATTTAAAGATGAAGTTATTGAAGTGTACAAAAAATATATAAAACTTGCTGCAAGCTCTTCATCAAATAGAAAAGACTATCAAAAAGTATGTGGAATACTTAAAAGATATAAAAAAATAGCAGGAAAGCAAAGCCAAAAAGAAATTATAAATGAGCTAATGAGTTTATATAAAAAAAGACCAGCATTTATTGAGGAACTTAGCAAAATTAAGTAAGGCAGAAATCCATAATTATAATAATTCAATAAATAAACACAACCCCACTTTTTATATACAGCAAAAAGTGGGGTAAAAAGGAAACAGAATGAATTTATATTATTCCTCTTTTTCAATCACCTATTGTTGCAATTTGTCCTTCTTGATACCAATCTACATTTTTGCCAAACAGTTGACTTATTGCTCTTAACGGAACCATAACTCTTCCATTAGTTTCAAACGCAGGAGCATTGATTGTTTCTTTTTGTCCATTAACTATTATTTGTGTAGTATTTATAGGCATATATATGTTTATATTACCTGTTTTAATGCTTACAGCTTGATTATGTTGATCCCAATTTATTGCTTTGCTATCAACACCAATGGCATTAGCCACTGCTCTTAAAGGAATGTACGTTCTTCCATTTTTGATTATCGGGTTTACATCTGACTTAATCTCGTTGCCATTTACAAAAACATGTGGATTTTTATCTTTTTTAGCTTGATGATATAACTTTCCAAGTAGTTTGTAGTTATCTTTCGAATGTTTAAGTTTAAGAATTTTTGTTATTGTATTAATTGCTTCATCTATTTGTCCACTTTGTAAGTAATTTATAGCTTCTATCTTTAGTTCTGCAATTTGTGATTCTATGTTGTTACTTTGGTTAAGTATTTTAAGTTTTTGTTCGAGTTCTTTTATTTTATTTGATATTTGTAAAGCTTTCTCAAATTGATTTTTATCCAATGCAGTTTCTAACTCTTGTTCTAGTTTTTGAATTTGGTTGTTTACTTCATTAATCTTTTCAGTAGTTCCCTGATCTGACGATTGTGAACTCGAAGGTTCTGTTATGGTAGTGTTATCCATCGGTGAAGTTGTGGTAGTATCATTTGATGGTTGGCTGTATACCTGGTTGTATACAGTGCTATTTACGGTGTTATTATCTGATAATTGTGTATAACTAGTCATATAGTTGTTTTGTAAAATACTTGTGGTATCATTAGCTAATGCAGCAACAGGAAAAATTGTCATGGACGAAACTAAAATCATTGATAAAATTTTTTTAAACATTAAATCTCCCTCCATTTTTATTTTTTATATTTTATTCGAAAGCATGCATAATTTTTAATGGGGTATTCTAAAAATAGTTCTTTTAGTTTTTACATATGCCAAAAACAGCAACATAGAAATTAAGAAATATTTAATCAATAGAGCTGTCCTTAATTTAAATAAATGAATTTACAAATTGCCCTGATGGCAGCAACATTGACCAGATTAAAGAAGTATCCAGCATTCCAAGTGAATTATAAAGCCCCATATAATTATTACCTATTGGCACCATTTCATTTGCATAGGCTGTGAGGGGGCTCTCAGCTATTTGCTCGGCAATTTGACCCACATTTACAGCTAGACCATTGTAACCAGCAAAAGCTGTTTGGACCGTATTAAAATTATTTTGCAGCGCATTGTTTAAGGTATTTTGATCTATAGAGAGAGTCATATCTGGATTTTGAGTAATTCCGATCGCTTGCAAATTTGCTGCTTGATATTCATAGCTTTGTACAAGTTCCGAAGTAACAATGGGACTTATATATTGCTGATTTTGATTTATATATGTTATTATTTTGTTGTATTCATTGACAAAATTATTGATACTGTTGCTTATAGCTTGTATATCATGTGTAACTGTAACAGTGACATTACTTACCGTTTTATTAAATGTTATGGCTAAATTGTTATTGTCAAGATAAATAGTATTTGATTGAGAGGTATTGCTTATACCATTAATAGCATAAGTTGCATTTGCTGCTGCCACTGATACTGTATTTGCACCGGTATAGGAAACTGCATTGCCAGTAACATCAGTCAACGTAAATGCATTATTTGTTCCAGTACTATTTGCATTCAATACTAACTGGCTTGTACCAAGATACGGATCATTATTTACAATAGCTGTAATTCCTATGTTAGCAAAGTTAATTGCTTGAGCCATATTATTTAAAACAGTTTGATTTGTATCTCCTTGATTAACATTGAAGGATATATTATACTGCTTACCACCTACTTGTACAGTAAAGCTGTAAGTCCCAGGTGTAAGGCTTGTAATGCTATTACTTGCTAAACTCGTTCCAATATTTTGTTGAGCCACGGCAAGCTGGTTTACAGAGACATTATAAGTAGAAGCAGTTGCACCCGCTTGAGCAGTCGCACTTATGGAATTTGGGTCACTGGATGTAGCAATCATCTGATTAAAGACACTATTTGGTGATGTAAGTTGAAGTTGAGTTGCTGTCTCAGCTAGATTGTTTGCATAACTATTTAACATTACAAGAACATTAGTTATTTGCGTTGGCAATTGTTGATTCTCATTATTTATATACATCGCTTGCTGTGCAATTTCAAATATATTACTTGGTGTAATATTTTGTATTGAAGTCAATGGATTGGTCATATTAAAAAGATAACTATACTCACTGTAATAAGGATACATATACCAATAATTTGTATCAATGAGGCTTGCCATATTTTCACCCCTAATTCTCTTTTGTTTTTGTTTATTTTATTCATTGACAAAACTTGCAAAAACTTTAGCTTAAATTTATTATATGATTAAACCATATTTCAGCATCTACTCCGTAGGTAAATATTTTTTCATCATAGAAGACATATCTTGAAAGCCATATCCACAAACGCCATTACGAGGAGAATTTGCAATGCCATTCGCAATTTTCTCTATCATTTCCTCATGATATAAATGTTCTTCTATACAATTTTCACACAAAAATTCTCCACATTCATAGCAAAAATATTTAGCTTTTTCTTGACAATTATCGCAATAGTAAATCGGGGCAATATTTTGTGCCAAAACAACTATTTTCTTTTTCTGTGGAAGTAATTGTCTTTTTAAAACTTTCAATTCCAAGTAAGTGGTTGAACCAAAGTCATACTTATAGTCAAATTTCATATTTTCCGTTATAACATTTTCTAATTTATAGTTCATACTTTTCGGTTTTGGCCCAAAAAAGAAAGGTTCATCTAACCACCCTTTCGGATCTATATCATATATTTCCCCATCAATTTTAAATTGGCTCAAATGTCCACAACATTCAAGCCAAAAATCACGCAAAAACTTGTCAATATCTCTTAAGGTGGCTTTTGTATCCACAGAAACATATAGCCAATAAAGTGATGAATCATATTTAGGATATACGCTTAAAATAAAAACTTCCTTTTCTTTTATCCCTTCTTTATCTGACAGTTTTGAAAAATACTCTTTCATACTCTTACATGAAAGAATATGCCTCAATATTGAAGATTTTTCAAATTCCTTCTTACAAAAATAGCAAGTCCCTTTCATAAAAATCCTTCCTTTGCTAAAAAATTTTAAAATACTTTTTTCCTATGTTAATTTTATCATAAAAACTTTCTTCGTAATAAATACTCTTTCAAATTAGTCCAGTCTCTTTCTAAATCTCAACATGGCCACTGTCAAAAGAAAAACTGACATAAGAGTAATTATCACTATTTGATGTACAAGAAGAGAAGCATCAATTCCCTTTATTATTATCCCTCTCAAAATAACTAGAAAATATGTAAGTGGAAAAATATCTCCAATTGCTCTTATGACAGTAGGCATTTGTTCCCTCGGAAATATAAAGCCTGACAATATTATAGTGGGAAGCAGCACAAAAAATGCTCCTTGCATTGCTTGCGTTTGAGTCTGTGCAACTGTTGAAATAAGTATTCCTATTGCAAGAGCACAGGTTATAAAATCAAGTCCGAGAAGTAGTAATAAATACATATTCCCTCTTACAGGAACACCAAACCAATACATGCTAAGTCCTAAAACCATTAAAAAATCTGTGTAACCAATTAGAATGTAAGGTAAAAGTTTCCCAAGCATTAGTTCTGAAGATTTTATAGGGGTTACAATCAATTGTTCTATTGTACCCCTTTCTTTTTCTCTCACAAGTGTAAAAGCCGTCAATATTATGGTGATGTTTTGCATGATAAGACCTAAAAGCCCCGGAATTGTAAACACTTGCGTGTTGAGTTCTGGATTGTATTCTACTTTTGTAGAAAGGTCTATTCCAATGGAAGGCATTTTCATGCCTTTGACTTTCAATTCTTTTTGCACAATATTGCTTGAAAACATTTGAGATACCATAATACCACTTGATAAAGCAGTCCTTGCTGTTGTAGGATCAGACCCGTCAATTTTAAGTAACGGTCGTACGGTTTTAACTTTGTACTGTGAAAAATCCGGAGGTATGATAAGACCTGCTTTTACTTTTCCTTCATCCAGCAACCGATTTAACTCATCTATACTACTTACATAAAAATCTGGATTAAAATACAGAGAATTTTTGTAGGCTTCAATGTAGCTTCTGCTTTCATATGTCTTGCTTTGGTCAAAAACTGCCATAGGTATATGTTCAACTTCTGTCGCAACAGCATAACCAAAAAGCAAAAGCATTGTTATAGGCATAATAAAGGAAATGATTAAACTTATCCTGTCTCTTTTTATATGTATAATTTCTTTTTTAATAATTGCAAAAAGCCTAGTTTTATTCATTATTCATCATCCTTACATATTTAATAAAAACATCTTCAAGTGACTCAAGATTATTAGCCTTTTTTATATCAGAAGGCGTACCAAAAGCCATCAATTTTCCATTAAATATAAATGCCGTCAGATCACATATTTCTGCTTCTTCCATGTAATGAGTAGTTACTAAAATTGACATGCCATCATTAGCAAGGCTTTTTATAATGTCCCAAAACATCCTTCTTGATAAGGGATCAACTCCTGATGTAGGTTCATCAAGAATTAACAACTTAGGACTGTGCAATATAGCACAACCTAAGGCAAGACGTTGTTTTAATCCACCTGATAGCGCAAAAACCATCTGTTTTTCTCTACCAAGAAGTCCCATCAATTCAACAATCTGCTTAATTTTCTCCTTTGTTTCTTTCTTATTAAGTCCATAAACACTCGCATAAAAATTTAAATTTTCAATAACAGTTAAATCTTCGTAAAGGCTAAACTTTTGAGACATATACCCTATAGATTTTTTTATTTTTTCACTTTCTTTTTCAATATCATAACCTAATACTTTTCCTTCTCCTGATGTGGGCTTTAAAATACCGCAAATCATTCGTATTGTCGTGGATTTTCCTGAACCATTTGGACCTAAGAGGCCGAATATTTTATGAGGTGGAACTTGTAACGTAAGCTTGTCTACAGCAGTTATATTGCCAAATCGCTTTGTCAATTCTCTTAAATTTATAACATATTTCATAGCTCCACCTTCTATTCATTGATAATTACATCTGCCAGCATTCCAGGTTTTAAATCCTTTACGTGATCGAGGACTTGAACTTTTACTTGGTATACTACATCTTCTTTCGATGATTTTGTCACAGTATTTTTGGGAGTGAATTCGCCGTTTGATGAAATATAAGTAATCTTTCCTTTAATTGAATCTTTTATAGAATCTACTTTTATACTTACTTCCTGGTTTAAAGAAACCTTGTATAAATATTTCTCTGGTATATAAATCTTTACAAAAAGATTGCTTAAATCAGATATTTGTGCAATATTTCCTCCTGCCATTGCTATTTCTCCAGCATTAATGTAAATATTAGTTATAATACCATCAATCGGAGAAGTTATTGTACCCTTTTCAATCATAAGGTTTGCTAAATCATAATTTGCTTGAGCCTCGTCTACATTTAATTTTGCTATATCCGCTTGATTTTTAGGCCCATTTTTAATCTGGTCATATTTTAGTTTAGCTATCTCTAAATTGGCTTTGGCAATTCTAGCCTGCTCCTTGTATTGACTTACATCTATTAAAGCTATTTTATCTCCTTTTTTAATTTCTTCTCCTTCTTTTACATATAAATCAGTGATACGACCAGAAACTTCTGATTGTACATATACGGTTGTGGCTTCTATTGTGCCTGTGTACAGATTTTCTTGTGAATTTGAATTAGAACAACCTGAAGAAATGATGCTAAATGTAATTACTGCAATAATTAACAAATACAATCGCTTCATAATTAATTCTCCTCTCCGATTTAATTCCATAAATATGAACCCTTACAGTCATTTTAAACACTTATTTATGTTCTTTCCGTCTCTTACCCATCTACTTATTTATTTTTAATTATATTTATTCAAGAAAAACCTGTCAATATAGAAGATTTAACCATTTATCAAATCTACTTAATCATTCATTTCGCGTTTGCAGGAAATACTTAAAAATTTAGTCTTTCTTAAAAATTTTTAACTTCAAAAATGAATTTTGGGATAGTATAATATTCTCAATTAGAAAATAAAAGTTTTTGAAAGCAATATGTCCAAAGAAAGAAGGGGTTATTGCAAATTGCAAAATTGAAAATTAAAATCACCACAAATGCGAAAGGGGAGTCGTGTTAATGCATTACAAAATATCAAGCGAAAATCATATATTTATTTTTTCAAAAGATAATAAACCTGTACTATTTGTAAAAGAAGGCGATGAAGTAGAGATTGAAACATTAGATTGCTTTTCAAATCAAATCAAGTCAAATGAAGATAAGCTCGAATCAATGGATTGGAACAAGGTAAACCCTGCAACAGGCCCTATTTATGTTGAAGGTGCAAAAGAAGGAAATGTTTTGGAAATTACAATTAAAAAAATTGAAATAGCAGATAAAGGAGTAGTAGCAACAGGTAAAGATTTAGGGGTATTGGGAGATTTAATGGAGGAACTGTATTCCAGAGTAGTTTATATAAAAGATGGGAACGTTATTTTTAACGAAAAAGTTTCTCTGCCAATTAAACCTATGATAGGAGTAATAGGGGTTTCACCAAAAGAAGGTAATATAAACTGTGGAACACCAGGTTCTCATGGTGGAAACATGGACACAACACTTATTGGTGAAGGCGCAAAACTTTACTTGCCAGTATTCGTAGAGGGTGCATTGTTCGCTTTGGGAGACTTACATGCTGCAATGGGAGATGGAGAAGTAGGAGTATCAGGTGTAGAAGTGGCAGGTTCTGTTACCGTAGAGTTTAGAGTTTTGAAGAACTTCAAACTTTCTAACCCAATAGTAAAAACAAAAGATGTAACAGCAACAATAGTATCAAATGAATCTTTAGATGAAGCAGTAAAAGTAGCAGTTCACGATATGGCAAAACTATTCCGAAGCTTTACTAAATTATCAATAGAAGAGATAGCTACACTTTTTAGCATAGCAGGAAATGTACAGATTTCACAAGTAGTAGATCCACTTAAAACTGTGCGCTTTTCTTTGCCAAACTGGGTATTAGATAGTTACGGAATAGCATTTTAGAGGAGGAAAAAGATATGGAAAACAAAAACGATACCTCATTAGAAAGTTTTGGATATAAGCAAGAACTAAAAAGAAGTTTGATAATTTGGGATTTAATAATATACGGACTTATATTTATGGTTCCTATTGCACCTTTTGGTATTTATGGGTTTGTCGCTGATATCTCAAAAGGAATGGTCGCACTTGCCTATGCAATTGGAATAGTGGGAATGATATTTACTGCTTTTAGCTATGCGTCAATGTCTGAAGCTTTTCCGATTGCTGGCTCTGTTTATTCATATGCAACTCAAGGTTTGAATAAAGTTATCGGTTTTTTTACCGGATGGGTCATTTTATTGGATTATTTATTAGTACCTGCGCTCCTTTATGTTGTCAGTGCAGCCGCTTTGAATGGAATATTTCCTTCTGTCCCTGTCATAGTATGGGCACTAGCATTTATTGTAATAAATACAATAATCAATATTGTAGGAATTGAAGTTACTGCTAAGTTTAATAAAATTGTATTAATACTTGAACTTTTAGTATTAGCTGTATTCATTGCTGTTGGAGCTTTTGCAATTTCCCATGGCGTTGGCGGAGCAAAATTTTCATTTAAAGCTTTTTATGACCCCCAAAATTTTAGCTTAAGCCTTGTAATGAGCGCTGTCTCTATCGCAGTTTTAAGTTTTCTTGGATTTGATGGAATAAGCACCCTTGCAGAAGAAACTGTAGGAGGGAAAAAAACCGTAGGAAGAGCAACTGTATTAGCGCTTTTATTCGCCGGCACACTCTTTATACTTCAGACATGGATAGCATCAATGATATGGCCTGACTATAGAACTTTTTCTAATCTCGATGTTGCTTTTTATGAGGTTGCTAACCGTGCAGGCGGAAAATGGCTTATGCTCACTACTTCTTTAGCAACAGCTTTTGCTTGGGGAATAGCCAATTCACTAGCAGCATAGGCTGCAGTTTCAAGAGTGCTGTTCAGCATGGCTAGAGACAAAAACTTGCCTGAATTTTTGTCAAAAGTCCATCCGAAATATAAAACTCCTTATATAGCAACAATCGCAATCGCTGTACTTTCTGCTATTCTTGTAATCATTTATAGTGATAAAATAGCTGATCTGACTTCTGTTATAAATTTTGGTGCATTAACTTCATTTTTAGTTTTGCATATTACAGTTATAACATACTTTGTTATAAAGCAGTATTCAAAGAATATATTAAACCATTTAGTATATCCAATTTTGGGATTTTTAGTTATTTTCTATGTTTGGATAAATCTTAACCTACATGCCAAAATTCTTGGCGCTGCCTGGATTTTAATAGGAATAATTTACTATATCGTGTTAAAATTTGTGTTAAAACTTAAACCAGAAGAACTTAACGTGTAAAAAAGAACATTAAAAAATTTGCCCACCACAAAGGGTGGGTTTTTAATATCCTATTGACTTAGTTTTTATAGATACATTGCTTTCTTCCGCTACATAATGAGATTTAGCTTTTAGAATAATTTCTCCTGGCTTCCGTGTTGATTTTACATAAACTGCTCCTCTTCCTGCTTCTAATGTCAATGGATTTTCCCCAATCAGTATTCCTTCACCTTCTATTTCAAATGATACTGGTATATTAGCATATGGAAGAATAGATCCATTTTCATCTACAACACTTACAACAACCCTTGTACAATCAGCGCCATCTGCCATAATCTCATTATCATCACAAGAGAGAATTAATTTATTGGGTTTTCCATATGTCCTTAATGTATGCCTTGCTACTTCTTTACCATTTATTAAACCTACCGCAGTAATAGAAGCATTATTAGCTTTTATCGCCATATCCATATAGTTAACTCCCAGTTGATTTAATGAAAATTCGAATGGCGGATAGGGCAGACTTGGAAAGTCAACTCTATTAGGCATTTGCTTCATTACAAACTTATCGTTTATATAAAGTTCTATTTCTTCACAATTGCTAAATACAAGCAATTTGTCACCGTTTTCTTCTCTAAATGATGGTATTAAGTACGAAGCTATAAACACATAGGGCCCATATAAGTGAGGATCGGCCTGGCTTCTGTAAAAATGAGCTGCAAATTTTGGAAGTCTAAATATATCACAGACTCCATGATAGCATATATTGTCTCCTGAACCAAAAGCACTTGTGGTATTATAATCAAATGCACACCATCCTGATGCACCAGCCATGTTTGGTATCCCATATTGTTTGTCTTGGATAAGAGCATGCAACCTTGCATGAGTAATAAGTCGATTAACGTTATCATAAGATTTTGTCGGATACATGTGACCCATATATTCTGTTACCATATACTTTTTGTGATTTGGAAGTTGTATTTTGCCTTCTAAATTGTATATAAAGTCGTTATATGTAAATACATCTTCAAGTTTTTCACTATCTCTTAAATATCTAACACCACCTGTTGGTCTACTCCTATCTAACTTATGCGCTATCTCGTTTGTTTGTACATAAAAGTCATGGTCGTCAAGAGACTCATTAATTCGCACACCCCACATAAATATACAAGGATGATTTCTATCTCTTAAAATCATTTCTTTTAAATTCTCTTTCGCAATACTTTTCCAATTTTCATCGCCTATATGCTGCCATCCAGGTATCTCTTCAAAAACTAACAAGCCTATTTCATCACATCTATCCAAAAATGAAACAGCCTGCGGATAATGTGACGTCCTAACATAATTTAATCCCAATTCATACTTTAATATATCTGCATCTTTTTTTTGAACCCTATCCGGCATAGCACCGCCAACATAAGGAAAAGTCTGATGTCTGTTTAATCCTCTTAATTTTAAAGGTTCACCATTAATATAAAATTTGCCGTCATCTCTAAATTCAACTGTCCTTATTCCTGTTCTAAAAGTATAATTATCTAAAATTTCATTCTCTGCAACAAGTTTTACAGACACATTATATAAATACGGATGATCTGGATGCCAAGTTAATGGATTCTCCATCTTTATTCGCTGTACAATCTCCTTTTGCATGTCTTTAACATCAGTAACCGAAGATGAACACACAACACCTTCTTTATTTATAACCTCTGTCAATATTTTTGCATTCCTTACCTCTTTACCTTCGATGGTTGTAGTAATTGAAATTTCCGCAACAGAATCTTGCAATTTATCAACAACAAAATAAACATCTTTTATATGGGTATCATTTAAAATTTTCAGCCATACATTTCTGTATATTCCACCAAACAACATATAATCTACAAGATGACCTTCCGGAGGAATATCTTTACGTTCTCTTGAATCCACTTGTACAGCAATTAAATTTTCAAAATTGCCATATTTGACATATTCTGTAATGTCAAATTCAAAAGGAGTATATCCTCCTTTATGTTCTCCTACGAATTCGCCATTTACATAAACCTTCGCAACAGTCATAACACCTTCAAAATGAATATAAACCTTTTTCCCTTTGTATCTCTCATCTACTTTAAAGTGTTTTCTGTACCATGAAACAAACCTGTAGTCTTCTTCTTTAAAATAGTGGTGAGGAAATGTTTTGTTTGCATGAGGAAGACTAACAACTTCAAAATTGCTCTCATCAAAATCAAATTTATATGCATCATTTAAGTCTTCAGGAATATATAGCCAATCTACATTAAAATTCAATACTTCTCTACCCATCTTTAATACTCTCCTCCTTAAAATGCATCATAATGCTCTGAAAATCTCCTTTAAGTTCTGGAAGTATTATTCCTGCATACATTAACTCATCACCACAATATACACTATTATCATCTTCTAAAACATAATTGAAATCTGGTTTTATTCCCTTTAGATAAAGTCTTTTAATAGGTTCATTTGCTCCTCCCAAAACTCTAAAATAATAGAGCAAAAATTCTCTTTTATCCTCAGAAACAATCAACCAAGCAGTTTCATTCCCTTCAAAGGGACTTAACAATCGATAAAAATCTCCAAATTGCACCAGTTTCCTAATCTCTTTATACTTCTCAACATACTTCTTTATTTCCTCTTTTTCTTCACTGCTCAATTTTGCCAAATCAAGTTCAAAGCCAAAATTAGCTGACATTGCTACATGTGCACGTATTTTTAACGGCGTAATTCTGTTAACTTGATGATTTGGTACAGCAGATATGTGGCTTCCCATGGAAATAAGAGGATAAACTATACTTGTACCATACTGTATTTTAAGTCTTTCAATTGCATCTGTATCATCACTAGTCCAAGTCTGGGGCATATAATAAAGCATTCCAGGGTCAAAACGACCGCCACCACCAGCACAACTTTCAAACAAAACATCAGGAAACCTTGTCGTTATTTCTTCTAATATTCTGTAAAGTCCAAGAATATATCTGTGAGCAGTTTCTCTTTGTCTTTCAGGAGGCAAAAGTGCAGAGCCTATCTCTGTCATATTTCTATTCATATCCCATTTTACATAACTTATGTTGGCGCTTTCCAAAATATCTGACACTACTTTTATAATATAATCTTGTACATCTTTTCGTGATAAGTCCAATACAAGTTGATTTCTGCTTTCACTTCTCGGCCTATTAGGTACATGTATACACCAATCGGGATGCTCTCTATAGAGGTCACTATCAGGAGACACCATTTCTGGTTCCATCCATAATCCAAATTTTAAACCTAAAGAATTTATCCCTTTTGCAAGGCCATCCAAACCACTTGGAATCTTTTCTTTATTTACAAACCAATCTCCCAGTGAAGAATTGTCAGAATTTCTCTTTCCAAACCATCCATCGTCAAGAACAAACAATTCAATACCCAAATCTTTAGCTTCTTTAGCAAGTTCTTTAAGTTTTTCTTCGGTAAAATCAAAATAAGTGGCTTCCCAATTGTTTATAAGAATTGGTCTTTCTTTGTCCTTAAATTTACTTCTCATAAGTCTATTTCTGTACAGTTTGTGATAGGTATTTGACATTTTATTTAAGCCACTATCCGAATAAACCATAACGACTTCTGGTGTTTGAAATGTTTCACCTGGTTTTAAAAGCCATGAAAAATCAAATGGATTAATTCCCATAGAGACTCTCGCCATCTTATATTGATCCACTTCTACTTGTGCCAAGAAATTGCCACTGTAAACAAGGCTAAATCCATACACATCTCCATGCCATTCATCAGCGTCTTTCCTTAAAAGTGCTATAAAAGGATTTTGCTGATGGCTGCTTGCACCTCTTCTGCTTTCAATAGACTGAACTCCAAGAGTAAGTGGTCTTCTTATAACATGTCTTTCTCTCGCCCAAGCCCCTGACAATTGAAGCATGTCAAACTTATCATCACTAAAATCAACATTCATAGACAAAGCTCTTAACAATTTTATGTCTTCTTTTCCCATGTTTTCAAATCTCACTGACCTTGTGATAACATCATAATCTCTAAATGCCGTGTAAATTAAATTTACTTTTAAATTTGCTACTTTATCATATAACTCTATTTCAAGAGTATCAGCTTCATCTTCATTTTCAACATAAGTAGCCGGAAGCCCTTCTAATTTAGGTTTACCTTTATAGATCTTGTGAGATAGGTATCTTAAATCAGAAATAGTAGAACCATTTTCAAGCTGAATTTGATACGCAGGACTTCTAAAATCAGTATTGCCATACGCAGGATATTCTTGAGGCATTACCTCAAATGAAAAATTTCTCCTTTGCTCCACAACTGCTACATATACTTTTTCTACTTCAGAACTTAAATGAATAGTACTTTCATCTTTTATCCTTTTGCCAAAATAAACATGAAACAGACGACCATAAGTACTCACATATACTACATAACTTGTATCCTTTGCTACAAGGTGAAACGTTTTTGTTTTTTCATCATAATATATAGCCATTTTGGTTGGGTAAAAGCCATTCCCTCCTTTCTGTAAAAAATCAAGACCAGTTTAAAATTGAGCATTTTATTGTTTGACAGCTCCAGTCATACCTTGCACGAAATATTTCTGTAGTGCAAAAAATATAATTAGGGTAGGTAATGTAGCTATTACAATTGCGGTCATAATAACTCCATACTCAGGAAAATATGCAGATGACAAGTTTGATATCAAAAGAGTCATTGTTTTTTGATTATCTGTTTGAAGCACTATAAGTGGCCATAAATAAGAATTCCAACTTGTTGTAAAAGAAAAAATTGCTGCTGCAGCATAAGTAGATTTCATTGATGGTACCACTATAGAAAAAAAGGTTCTTATTTCACTTGCACCATCAACACGCGCTGCCTCTATGATTTCTTTAGGAAAAGATTTGAAACTTTGTCTGAAAAAGAATATTATAAAGACTGATGCAATACTTGGCAAAATAACTCCAGCATGGGTATTTAAAAGTTTGAGTTCCACGATCAATCTAAATAAAGGAACCATAAGTGCTGCCAATGGTACCATCATTGTTAAAAGTATTATTCCATAAACAATTTCGCGGCGTTTGGAACTATATATTTCAAACCCATATGCTGCCATCGATGCTACTATTAAAGTACCAATCACAGTTAGACCTGATATTTTTATTGAATTTAATAATATTCTGCCTAAATTGTATGACGTATTGAGAGTTATGAAATTATGAATTAATTGATCACCAAAAGTCATTTTCCCCTTTATCACATCAACAGCACTATTTGTCATCCCTACTATCATCCAGTAAAACGGAAATACAGAAATTATAAACATTGTAACTAAAAAAACGTATATGATAATTGTGAATAAAAAATTTTTTGATTTCAACTTCTCTCACCTGCCACTTTAAATTGAATAACAGTAAGTATAGCAGCAAAAAATACTATGATATAAGATACAGCAGCAGCATATCCAAAATTGGGCATATATTTGAATGCAAGATTATAAATATACACAGATAACGTAAGTAACGAATTCCCTGGACCTATGCTAGAAGCCGTTACACCACCACTTGAAAGATTCATAGGTTCATCAAATAATTGTAAAGTTCCTATCGTTGACATGATAGTTGTGAAAACAATAATAGGTTTAAGCATCGGGATAGTTATATAAAAAAATTGCTGTATTTTATTTGCTCCATCTATTTCTGCCGATTCATATATCTCATATGGAATATTTTGTAACCCTGATAGATAAAAAACCATATTATACCCTGTCCATCTCCATGTCATCGCTATAATAAGTGTAACTTTTGCCCAAAAAGGATCCAATAACCAAGGAATAGGTTCTTTTATTATATGTAAATTTATCAAACTTGTATTTATAAAACCATCCAAGCTAAACATCATTTTGAATAAAACAGCATATGCAACAAGTGAAGTAACTGCAGGTAAAAATATACCTGTTCTAAAAAAACTTCGAAATTTAATACTTTTATCATTAAGAATGTTGGCAAGGACTAATGCTAAAAAGAGCATTATAGGCACTTGTATTATTAAAATCGTAAAAGTATTTTTCAAAGCTATCAAAAACATTTGGTCGTTAAAAAGTCTTAAATAATTATTTAATCCAACAAATTTTTGTACAATACCTCTAGAAGACATAGTTGAAAGATATAAAGAATAAATTATTGGATAAAATAGAAAAGTTATAAGCAATATTAATGCGAAAAATGTAAAGCCCCATCCATATCTGTTTAAAATTCTTTCATAACTAACATTTTTGCTTTTTAACGGAGTTTGTGCTTCATTTCCAACCATAAATTATTTCACCCCTTATTTAATCCGAGGAATAGCAATTAAAGCTAATTGCTATTCCTCATTCCATTTTTAAATCTAGGTAATTATTTATTGGTTAATCTGATTTTTCAATTGTTCTTCTGCCTTTTTCAAAGCATCATCCACAGATATTTTTCCTGAATATACATCCGGCATTATACCCATGATTGCTGAATCTGCTTCATATGTGTATACACCATAATTTACTGGAGGAATTTTTTTCATATATTCCGATAAATCTGAATATATTTTTTGATTACCGAAAAATGGATCAGGTGCAGAGTAAGCATTTCCTGTCTGAGCAGGCAAATAAGTAGCAAATGCTCCTCGTTCTACAAGTATTTTTTGGTAAAAATCGTTATTTCCCGCATATATTTCTTTAAGAAAATCTATTGCGACATCTTTATTTTTAGAACTATTAATCACATACCAGCTTGAACCTCCAAGATTAGAAGCATTAACTGAGCTACTAATGTTTAAACGTGGCACGGGAGCAAGTCCCCATTTTCCACTTTGGCTTGATTCCGCTTTAATTGAGCCAATAATCCAAACGCCCGTAACAACTGCAGCTGTATCTCCTTTGTTAAACGCAGCAACCCATTCATTCCATCCACTTACCTTTTTTACTATACCCGAATCTAGTAACTTTTTGTAGGTTATTACTGCTTCTTTTAATGCAGGATTATTTGTAAAATTAGGTTTCCCATCTTTGTCAAAATACCATTCTCCAGCAGACTGAAGCATTATTCTCATTAACCCACCATCAGCAGGATCAAAACCAAGCATATATTTCCCTGTTTTCTCTTTCACTTTTTTGCCTATTTCTATAAATTGATCCCATGTTATATTATTTAAATCTTCCGCCTTATATCCTGCTTGCTCTAATATATCTCTTCTGTAGAAAAATCCAGCTACTCCTGAATCAAATGGAACACCGTAAATTTTCCCATTAAGAGTCATGAGTTCAACTTTATATTTTGCAAATTTGCTATAATCAATTTTATCTGTTAAATCCGCAAATGCGCCTGGATATGCTTGCAGGTATTTCTGTGCATTATAATCTTCTATTAATACTATATCCGGCAAACCCTCTTTAACACCAGATGCTAGAACCGTATTTAATTTTTGTTCCAAATCGCCTTTCGCCATTTCTACTACATCGATTTGAACATCGGGATGTTCTTTAGTATAAATTGCTTTCGCATCATTCATTATGGCAATATTAAAATTTGGATCCCAAGCCCATACAGTAATCTTTTTTGTACTAGAAGTTGTGGTATTCGATTGTTGAGCAGAATTTTTAGAAGAAGTTGAACTGCTCGAACTTCCACATCCTGTCAAAAGAATTGTCAGCAGAAATATGCCTGAAATAACATAAGCAACAAACTTTTTCATAAACTTTCCTCCTTTAGATAATTTTATCTTCACACATTAATATAAAGTCGTCTTTAAAAATGTCTCACCCTCTTTCATCTTGGACTAGATTATGATGATAAAATTTATAGATAACGTTGTCAAATGTTACAATAACTTCGAGTTTTTGAGTTAATTGAATACTATGCAGACTTTATTAATTATTTTAATATAATATATTTGGCATATCCTCGAAAATCTTTCCTGATTTATTGACTTATTTAAAACATTTTTATTTGCTTTGTATACTTTACATAAAATTTGTATCATTATATCAACATATTAAACAGTTTCTTGCTTCTATGTGCGCAAGTTTATTTTTTATTTTAACTAACTCCTATATTATATATTCGACATGAACTTAAAAATTCCTTCTTCTAAAACGTAATTTATTAAAAATTTTTATAAACTTTTTGTTGCCCAAATTTTACCTCTCACAATATTTTTTTGCAATTTCATCAAACAAATCCTCATTTACATCTTTCACACTTACATTGTCATAAAGTTCCCATTCTTCAATGTGTTCAACAGTTTCACCTGGTTGCAATTTTGTAAATGGACTCAATGTTTCTATTTCAAGCATCCAATCATTTGTGTATGTTTCAAAAGATACACCAAAATCAGGATATATCAAATTTTGTTGTGGGTAATATCTTTTAAGGAATAAATGTCTTCCTCTGGCATAAGCAGCCCAACCAGCTTCGTTATTAATTCCTAATTTGAAAGGATTTTTATTGTTAGGATTTTGCCTTAATGCAATGTATTTTTCTCCCCAGTACACTCTTTCGTCATTCATCTTAGAATAAGGCCAGAGTACAATTTGCCTATTTGGAAGTAAATCTGTATCTTTGTTTGGCTGAGGTATTATTTCTATTCCTCCTGTGTTTAATACTGTTATTGTCCATGCTGAAAGTTCAATAGGCCATGCACCAAGATTAGTTATTCTGTGTATTAGCTTTACTTTACCTTCATTAGGATTTAATATTATATCAATTTGTTTTTGCGTGTTGACCCATTTCTCTGGCTTTTGAATAAGCCTTATTCCATTTTCAATTTCCTTCCAATCAACTTCATCATTGTCTGGTACATATGTCCTTTTTCTGTCTTCGGGGCTATGCCACAGTCTATGGCCGCCATAATATCTGTATTCGTCACCTCCTTTTAAGCCAATAGTTTTAGGGTCCAAATTAAATTCGTTTACATCATTTTCAAAACCAAATCTAACAATTCTGGGTCCTATATCAGTTGTAGCAACAACATCAATAATTCCATTTGACAATTTAATACTGTTTTCCCATCCCGAAAAATTTATTTTTTCAATTTTTATTGCCATAGTTATCCTCCTTTTACAAAACTTCATCCATAACCATATTGGCGGCACCAATCAATGTAGCATTATCCACTAATTCAGCAAAATCTATTCTGCAGGCAGAATAGGAATTTTCAAAAGCTTTCCTTTTAGCAGTTTCTCTCATTATATCTTCAAAAAACTCACGTCCTTGTACAATTCCACCTCCTATTAAAATAAGTTCAGGGTTAAAAGAATTTATTATGTTTGCAATACCTATCCCTAAATACCTTCCTATGGTATTTAATGCATTAATAGCCAACACATCATTCATTTTTGCAGCCTCGTAAATCATTTCTGGTGTGACGCTCTCAAGCATCCCTTCTGCCATCTGGTATACAATAGAATCATTTCCTTCTTTGATAGATTTAACAACCAAATTTACAAGAGCTCTTTCTGAAGCTAAAGCCTCAAAACAGCCATAATTACCACAACTACACTGAGGACCTGCTACATCAATTGTGGTATGTCCTATTTCTCCTGCACTATCGTTAATACCTGTGTATAATTTCCCATTTATTACTATGGCTGATCCTATACCATATCCAACTTTTAAAAATATCATGTTTTCAACATCTTTAGCTTTTCCCATTTGAAATTCTCCCCATGCCATAGCCCTCACGTCATTCATGACATAGGTAGGTATGCCAAATTTTTCTTCTACCAATGCTTTTAAAGGTACGTTTCTCCAACCTATATTAGGCGCAAATACAGAAATACCTTCTTTTGTTTTAACAGGACCTCTTACAACAATTCCTATTCCTGATACATTGGCTGAAGATTCTTTTATCGCTTTATCAAGAGTAGACATCAATAGTTCCAATACTTCTTCTTCTTTTAAACCTTTTATAGAATGCTTTTGCCCATTTTTTCTGTTAAGTTCAGCATCAAGAGTATATTCATGCAAATTATTGGTACTTATGTGAACAATAATAATTGTCATAAATTCCGGATTTATTTTGATAAGCACAGGAGGCCTGCCACCGTTTGATTCTCCAACTTTATATTCAACAACTACTCTTTCTTCAATAAGTTTGTTTACAATGTTAGTTACAGTTGGAGGAGTTAAATTTGTCTCTTTTGCAATGTCTGCTCTGGATATTGGCCCCATTTTTCTTATAATATTTAAAATAAGCGATTCATTCATTCCTTTTAATAATTTATAGCTAACAGGTATCAAGTTTTCCATCTACATCCCTTCTTTCATTTTCTTCCAAATCCTTGTGGATGATTTTTGTGCCATTCCCACGCACTTTCAATTATTTCTTCTAAAGAAGTGTATTTAGGAGTCCATCCCAATTCCTTTGTAATTTTTTCTGAGGAAGCTACAAGTACTGCGGGGTCTCCAGGGCGGCGCCCTGTGACCTCTGCAGGAATAGGATGTCCTGTCACTTTTCTTGCAACTTCAATAACTTCTTTTACACTAAATCCTTCTCCATTTCCCAGGTTATAAATTGCACTTTCATTATCTTTTCTCAATTTATCCAGTGCACGTATGTGAGCATCAGCAAGGTCCATCACATGGATATAATCTCTTATACAGGTTCCATCCTTTGTAGGATAATCATCACCGTAAATCATAATTTTTTCTCTTTTCCCTAATGCAACTTGAAGTATAATCGGTATGAGATGGGTCTCTGTGGAATGGTCCTCTCCAATTTCACCTGTTTCAATAGCACCTGCAACGTTGAAGTACCTCAGTGCAACATATTTAATTCCATAAGCTACATCTGCCCATTTAAGCATTTTTTCAACTGCCAATTTAGTTTCACCGTAAGGACTAGTAGGATTGGTTTTATCTTCTTCTTTTATAGGAATCCTTTCTGGTTCTCCGTATACTGCAGCAGTAGAGGAAAATACAATTTTTCCAACATTGTGTTTTTTCATTGCTTTTAAAAGGCTAAGAGTACCACAGACATTATTTTCATAATACTTAAAAGGCTCAGAAACACTTTCTCCCACAAGAGAAAATGCCGCAAAGTCAATTACTGCTTCAATTTCATTTTCTGTAAATACTTTGTCTAAAAAAACTTCATCTTTTAAATCCCCTATATACAACTTCCCACCTAAAACAGACTCTTTATGGCCTGTTATGAGATTGTCTATAATTACAACTTCTTCTTTCCTTCTAAGAAGTGCTACCACTGTGTGACTTCCAATGTATCCTGCTCCACCACATACAAGAATTGCCATTCTACCACTCCTTTGTTAAATCAATTTCTCTTGCCCCTTCGCCTATACCAGTTATATAAACTGTAGGCTCATACCCAATTTTTTGTTTGTAATTTTTAGAAACCACTTCTACAAACTCTGGTACTGCCTCCTCTTTGACAATGCTTACAGTACATCCTCCAAAACCTGCTCCTGTCATACGGGAACCTATTACTCCCTTTAATTTTAACGCTTCTTCTACTAATGTGTCCAGTTCTTTCCCTGTAACTTCGTAATCATCTCTTAGAGAATTGTGAGATTCAACCATTAATTTTCCAAATTTGATTAAGTCTTTATCATTAAGTGCCTTAACAGCCTCCAACACCCTCTGGTTTTCTGTTATAACATGTCTTGCCCTTTTTATAAGCACTTCCTCCGGTATTAAATGTTTGTATTCTTCAAACTGTTCAATTGAAATCTCTGAAAGATTGTGTATTGGCAAAGCCTTTTGAAGGTAGAAAAGTGCTTTTTCACATTCACTTCTTCTTTCATTGTATTTTGAATCCAATAGTCCTCTTCTTTTATTTGTATTTGTTATCAAAATTTTATAATCCTCTAATTTCAAAGGCACGTAAGAATACTCTAATGTATCGCTTTTTAAAAGGATAGCATGATCTTTTTTTCCCATTCCAACAGCAAATTGATCCATTATGCCGCAGTTTACTCCCACAAAAGTATTTTCAGCTCTTTGACACATTTTAACTAATTCTATCCGGTCAATATTCAAGTTGAAAACTTCATTTATCGCCACAGCAGTGACAACCTCAATTGATGCAGAAGAAGAAAGCCCAGCGCCGTTTGGAATATCGCCTTCAAATACAATTTCAAATCCTGAAAAGGTATATCCCTCATCCTGCAATACTTGCAAAACTCCTTTAGGGTAATTTGCCCAATCGTGACTTTTATCGTAAATTATATTGTCAATATCTAACTCCACCTTTAAATCAAAATTTAAAGAAGCCATAAAGACTTTTTTGTCATTTCTCTTTCTAATCGCAGCATATGTTCCAAAGTCAAGAGCACAGGGAAAAACATAGCCTCCATTGTAATCTGTATGCTCTCCAATGAGATTCACTCGCCCCGGAGCATAGAAAACCCGTATTTCAGCATCATTTTTACCATAGAATTTTTCAAGTGCTTCAATTACAGCAGTTTTCATTCCAAATCTCCTTTCATATCTATTTTTTCAAAGCCTACTTCTTTCATAAATCTTTCAAAGGCTTCTTTTCCTTTTTTATCTCTTTTAAACACTCCTGCATCAAAGAGAACTTGCAAAAATTTGTTCCCAACTTCTTGCTTTATATAGCTTTCTGCCTCCTCTTTGGTGCATTTATTGCCATATTTTAAAAGCAATTCTTCCACCCATGGAATGTGTTTATATAAAGGATGATCCTTATCATACAAAGTTGGATCAAATTTTTGTTCGCCTGTTAAAAATTTCATTATCTCATCCAGCTCAAATTTTAACCTGCCTGGCAAAACTGCTAACCCCATGACTTCTATAAGTCCGATATTTTCCTTTTTTATGTGATGAAGTTCTTCATGAGGGTGAAAAATTCCATAGGGATATTTATCTGTTGTCCTGTTATTTCGTAGAACAAGGTCTATTTCAAATTCACCATCTTTATTAATCCTCGCAATTGGTGTAATCGTATTGTGAGGGATGAGTTCCCCATTCTTTTTAGTATATGCCAATATGTCACATGATTCATCACTGTAGTCCTTCCAGGTATTCAATATATGTGAAGAAAGCTCTATTAGTTTATCCCTGTCTTTACTTGAAAGGCGAATGGCAGACATAGGCCATTTGACTATTCCTGCTTTAATGTTAGGATATTGAGGATGTATAAAGTATTCTTCTATAGAAGCCTCTTCCATTGGAAAAATGTGCCTTCCCCCTTGAAAATGTTCATGGGATAAAATTGAGCCTCCCACAATTGGCAAATCCGCATTGGAGCCCATAAAATAATGGGGAAATTGCTCAATAAAATCAAAAAGCCTCACAAAAGTTTTTTCTGATATTTTCATTGGAATGTGCTCTTCATGAAGTAAAATGCAGTGCTCATTGTAATATACATAAGGTGAATACTGGAAATACCATTGCTCTCCCGCAACTTTTACTGGGATTATTCTTAAGTTTTGCCTTGCTGGATGATTTAAATTTCCCGCAAAACCTACATTTTCAATGCATAAAAGGCACTTTGGATATCCTGACTGAGGAATTTTCTTTGCCGCCTCAATTTCTTTTGGATCTTTTTCTGGCTTAGAAAGATTTATAGTGATTTCTAAAGAACCGTATTCTGTGGGAGTACGCCAATATAAATTTTGCGAAGTTCTATCCATCCTGATGTAATTGGAGGCTTGAGATAATTTGTAAAAATACTCTGTGGCTTTTTCAATCCCCTTTTCAGAGGCAATGGTATTAAACTTTTTTACAACTTCTGATTCTCTTGGCATTAAAAGCCCCATAATTCTTGCATCCATTAAATCTCTATAGGTAACAGTATCCTCAATAAGGCCTATCTCCACCGCATAGTCCAATAATTTGTTTAAAATAGGAGAAGGGCTTTCTAATTCCTCCTCAGAAACCTCACCTTCATAAGGTTTTTCTATTTTAAATAAATCCATAAGTGCATTGCGGCTTGGAATCACATCTAATTCCTCTATCAAGCCTTTTTTAAGTGCAAACTTTATAAGCCGCTCGATGTGTAATGCTACCTCTCTGGAATCCATAATATATCCTCCAGTGACTTTATTATATTTTTTAATTAAGTCTGTAATAAAAAAGAAATCTACAGTATACAATGACTTTGTTAAAACAGCAGATTTATTAAAACATGACATTCACATGCAATGAAAAACATTTAAAAGAGTTTGTTTATTATTTTAATTAACCTCTTTTTATTTTATATTCGACACATATTTAAAAATTCCTTCTAGTTTATAAAAAGTTTTTTAGATATTTTTATAAAGGTAATGAATAATTGTTAATATTGAAAAATGTGCTAAAATATATTTAGAACGTAGTAAATGGGGATGATATAATGGAAAATATAATACCTAAAAACAAAAAAATTACTTATGAAGAATTCGAAGAAATAGACTCTAAAACTGATGAAATGCTCGAATTCATAAACGGCGAAATATATTTGTTATCCGCCCCTTCAGTGGCACACCAAAGAATTTTAACGAACTTATCGACAGAATTTGGAATATATTTTATAGATAAAAAGTGCAAACATTTTGTTGCCCCTTTAGATGTTATACTACAAAATGACCAAGAAAAGCACAAAGTACAGCCAGATATAACTGTTATTTGTGATGAAAAAGGACTCACTGAAAATAACTATACTGGAGTACCTGAACTTGTGGTGGAGATACTATCTCCTTCCACAGCATCAAAAGATTATATCATAAAAATGGATTTATATATGAGGTTTAGAATAAAAGAATACTGGATAGTATCACCAAAAAACCAAGAAATTCAGATATTTAGTTTGCAAGACGGCGTATACGGTGAACCAATTAATTTTTCAAAAGATGAGGTATTAAAATCGGTGATATTCGATGACTTAAAAATTGATTTGAAAAATATATTTTAAAAGTGCAGAGGAAATCTCTGCACTTCAGTTTTAAGACAAACTCCATTTTTAACTCATACAAAAAGTGGGGTCTTCGTTGTTTTTGAATAAATTTGATAAATATTGGATAAAATCTTGCAAATGCTCTTTCTATCGTTTCTTTCCCCTCTCCATTTTAAATCCCCCATTTATTAAATTAAATATGGTAAGTAAAATTAAGCATTGTATACCTAATTTTACTTACCAACGTAAATTTAAACTTGATTTACTAAATTTACAAATTCCCTGGCTCTTTCGGTTATTTTGTCAAACATGCCTTTTGCTATAAGATCTTTATCTACTAATGCTCCACCTAATGATACACCTGTTGCACCTGCTAAAATAAAATCTTTAATATTATTTTTATTAATTCCTCCCGTTACAAAAATAGGTATATGTTTAAGTGGTCCTAAAATTTCTTTTAAATATTGAGGTCCAAATACACCCGCAGGGAAAACTTTAATGAAATCTGCTCCTGCCTCATAACCTGTTAAAATTTCTGTGGGTGTTGTAGCACCGGGAATTACAGGTATACCATACCTATTGCACAATTTTATTACATCAAGTCTCATAACTGGTGTGAATATAAACTTCGCACCAGCTATAATAGCAGCCCTCGCTGTTTCTCCATCTAATACTGTTCCAGCTCCAACAAAATATTTATTTTCTTTATTTAATTCTTTAATTACATCTAAAGCACCAGGAGTTTCAACAGTTATTTCTAATGCTTCAATACCACCTTTTTTTAAGGCATCAGCTAAAGAAAACATTGTGTTTATATCGCTATTTCTAATTACAGCTGTTATTTTAAGTTGTTTAAGTTTTTCAATTATTTCCTGCTTTTTCATTTCGCATCCTCCTCTTAATTTTTATTTCTTATAAAGATATTTAGGTTCCATACCTTCTAACACACTGATAAGCCCTTCTACCGCCATAATTCCCATCCTGTCTGTAGCTTCTTTAGTAGACGCTCCACAATGAGGTGATAAAATTACATTATCTAATTCAAACAATTTGCTATTTAGTGGTGGCTCTTCTTCAAAAGCATCTAATGCTGCCCCTGCTATTTTTTTGTTTTTTAAAGCGTTATATAATGCATTCTCGTTTATAATTCCACCCCGAGAAGTATTAATTATATATGCCGTATTTTTCATAATATTAAATTCTTCTTCATCTATAAAGTGATATGTTTCATCACTTAACGGTATATGCAATGTTATAAAATCTGATTCTTCCAATAGCGTTTTTTTGTCAACATATTTCATGCCTATTTTATCTGCAAAATCATAATCAGGGTATTTATCATAAGCTAATATTTTCATGTCAAAACCTGCGGCTCTTTTGGCAACGCCCTTGCCAATACTCCCTGTACCAACGATTCCTAAAGTTTTACCATACACCTCATAACCAACTATCTTTTCCCATTTATTGCTCCTCACTATATTATCCAACTTAATAACATTTCTGCTTAAGCACAGCATCAGAGAAAAGGCTAAATCTGCTACAGATTCTTTGTTCGCACCAGGAGTAAAAGTGATTTTTATTCCTAACTTCTCAGCTTCTTCAATATCTATATTATCCATCCCAACTCCATACTTTGTTATAACTTTTAGCTTTTTTGCGTTTTTTAATACATTACTTGTAATTTTGTCTAAACCTACAATAATACCATCTATATCTTTTATAATATTAATCAATTCAGATTCTTCATATGGTTTCCCTGATTCATTTCTTATAATTTCATAATCGTATTTTTTTAGCATTTCAAATGGAACATTACTTGTCTTGCCAAAAGATCTTGGTGTTATTAATATCTTTTTTCTCATCTCGAACCACCCATGTTATAGTTTTTTTATAATACCAAGACACATAATTTACGTTAAAAATATAACATATTTTGTTTTACTTTAATTGTAATTCCTATAGGATTGCCCTTTGTTAACCCACCACGATTTAGTCAACTTTACATTTGCTACTCACTTTACCTTACACTTCAAAATTTATATTATACTCTTTTGCCAACTCTATTACTTCTTCATACGTTTTGTCGTTTATCGGAATTCCGTTTTTCAAACGCTCTTCCATCTTTCTTAGTTCTGGTTCACCTGGAAACATAATTTCAATATTATCATCTGACCTTGGAACAGATTTCATTTTTTCAATATAACAATTAATTTTCTCATTATATTCTTTTATTGGCATTAGATCAGTAATATTAATTGCTATAAATACTATTCCTACATCCTGACCACGATCTAATGTGTTATGAAGTGATCCTACCTCCGGTCCCCATGACGAACCTGTTAGTAAACCGGATATAATATCAATCAACATTGCTAGTCCAAATCCTTTATATCCCCCTAACGGATATAGTGTTCCTTTTAAAGCTTCTTGAGGGTCAGTTGTAGGCTTCCCATTTGCATCAAAAGCCCAATTATCTGGTATTTTGTCACCTTTAGACAATGCAACATAAATTTTTCCTTTTGCTACAGTAGAAGTTGCCATATCTAAATTTATTACTTGGCCGTTATACGGAATTGTAATACATAAAGGATTTGTCCCAACAAATTTGACTTTCCCACCCCATGGTGCCATTGATGCAGGAGCATTTGTCATACCTATAAAGATGCAGTCATTATTTGCTATCATATTTCCATAATACCCTAATGAACCACAATGGTTTGTATTCCCTATAAATGCTGCTGCAATCCCACTTTTCTTTGCTTTATTTACTAAAGGTTCCACCGCTTTATATGCAGCCACCTGTCCCATGTTATTTTTACCATCTATCAATAATAATGGTATATCTTTATCTAAATTCAAGATATCTATATCACCTGATAAATTATACAAGCCTAATTTTGCTCTTTTTACATAAATAGGTAAGTTAGATATTCCATGAGATTCTATTCCTCTTAAATCTGAATATATAAGGTTCTCCGCTATTATTTTGGCATCTGACTCTTTAAAACCCGTTTTTTAAAAATTTCTACTTCTAATTCTATTAATTTTTTTGCATCTATAATCTTTGGCATTAACATCACCCTTTCTATCACTGTATCTAAACTTACATATTTATTCCAAATAGCTTTAGAGCAGCGTCTAAGTTAACTCTTTTGCTTTCTGGAAGTGTTTGAAAAAATACCTCGACATCAAAATTATTTGCCAATTCCCACAGCATCTCCGCTTCTTCCTTTTTTAAACTAACACTCGGAATCACAAATTTTTTCTCTGGACTTTTAGCAAGTCCTCCTACATTCAACTTTTTTATAGGCAAGCCTTTAGTAATAGATTCTTTCACTGTAGCAATATCTTTGTAAAGCAAAATAACTCTGTAATTCCCAAACTTATCATTATTCCATAACGAGATTGCTTCGTCCACGCCAAGTATTTTTACCGCTAAATTAGATGTCGCAGCTGACATTAAATAAATACTTTTCATATATTCATCCTTCGCAAGATTATTGTCAATTACAAAAACAGCATTACAACCAAATCCTTTTGACCATTTAGTCATAACCTGGCCATGAATTAATCTATCATCCACTCTAGCAAAAAGTATTTCTCCCATTTCTAGTTATTTTCCTCCTTTTTACTAATTTTGTATCCTAATTTTTTAATTCCATCAACACTTGATTTATAGCTTATTTCAATCAAATCTTCTGTATCATAATTATCCCTAGATGATAACATTTCTATCAACATTGGCAAATTAACCCCTGTCAAAATTTTTACATCATATTGCTTTGAAACAGATAAAGCACTATTTGATGGGCTTCCACCAAACAGATCTACAAGAATAATTGTTTCTTTATTCGCTTTTTGGTTGTCTTTAACAATTTTTTCGACGTCCATCCGTAATGATTCAACATCATCCCCTAAATTAAGTCCAAGTGCAACTACATCTTTTTGGTCTCCCATAATCAATTCAGCGCTCTTTAATAACTCTTTACCAAAATTTCCGTGCGTAATAATCAAAATAGCCTTCTCTTTCATTGTTCCCCCTCTTTCTATTTTTAATGGCGTTAAATGTTAAAATGTTTCATTCATACATAGCATATTCACTCTTTAATTAAATAGCTTGTCTTTCATTCAAGTTTTTTAGTATATATGTTTATCCCTAAACAAGGTAAGAGGGAGAAACAAAACATCCCTCCTCCCTTATAATTTCAGAGAATTACAAGTTTATCAATTTGCGATTTTATCATAGTCAACTTTTAAAATTTTATCTTTCATTATTCTACTAATGTATTACAAAATATATCAATTAAGTCTATATTTTTAACTCTTAAAAACCATTAATATTTAATATTAGAGTATACCTATAAACCCTAACACAGCAAAGATAACTATTAACCACATAAGCACTTGTATAATTTTCAATCCTTTTCTAGAGAAATATAAATAAACTGACATTACCACAAGTAAAGGTAGCATACCAGGTAATATTTTATCCAGTATCTGTTGAAGCACAAATTCTTTCCCTGAAATAGTCCACTTAAGTGGAGTACTTACATTCACATATGAAGCTGCTAAAACGCCCATCATAAAGGTACCCAAAACCGATAATCCATCTATGATGCTTCTTATGCGTTTACCACTAACTATCTCCGCTACTGCAGCTCGTCCCAAACTATACCCTGCCCTAACAAAGTAAAATCCGTAAAGATATGTTATTGTAACGAATGCAACCCACGGAATCAAAGCACCCAAAGGATTGCCTGCTTGTGCCCAAGGAAGAGCAAGAGCTATTAAAATATATTGAACAGTCCCAGAATCTATCGCATCTCCTATACCCGCAAGCGGCCCCATCAAACCAACTTTTGTATTATTAATAACTTCAGGAGTGACGGCTTCTTCTTTTCTTCCTTCAGCTATTGCTTTAGCTCTCTCTTCTTCTAAAGAAATCGTAATTCCAAGTATAGTACCTCCTCCCCAGATACATTGGGTATTAAAAAATAGGAGGTGTCTTTTATATGCTTCTTTTAAGTCTTCTGCCTTTTTATATAATTTCTTTAAAATAGGCATCATAGCCCACAAAAATGAAGGAGCTATCATTGTTTCATAATTATGAGGAATCTCATTTACATACCACCATCGAAACCAAGCCCGGTGTAAATCTTTCTTAGTAATCTTCTCTGGAAAACCATTAGCCTGGTCAGTACTTAAATCTTTACTCTTTTCGTTTGTCCCCATTTCTCATCTACCTCCTTAATCATTTTTATTCTTCGACTTGTTGCGGGCTAGCTAACATAACATACAAATAAGCTATTATTCCCCCTAAGACTGCATATGTTACAGTATTTACATTAAGAGGTTTCAAAATTACTGTCATAAAATAAGCCAGAAGGAAAAATACAACGAATTTTCTTTTCCCTATAACAGTTAATGTCAAAGCAATTCCTAACGCAGGCAACCCTCCTCCTATAACCGACAACATATGAAAAACTTTGCCAGCAGAAACTGTTTTCACTAATGCAGCTATTAAAGGTGTCCCTTTATAAAGTGCAATGAAAATTGTTGGAAAAAAGATAACTAAACTCACAATGATGGGGAGAACGACAATAGAGAAAGTTATACCTCTCTCATTTAGCTGATCTGCAAATTTATTAGCTAAACGAACGACAAAGGTATTAACAAAAAACCTAAAAGTATAAAGATAACTACCTAAAAGCCCTATAGGAACAGCTACAGCAATTGCTGCTTCTGGACTTAGCTTTGCCAAAATCGCGACCGGTACTGCTATAGCAGTTGCCACAGCCGGTTCGCTTGGCATTGTACCACCTGGAGCAATTAAACCCATGTAAATTAGTTGAATAGCAGCAGTAACAGTCATAGCAGTAGGAATATTATGCAGAACTATGCCAACTATCAAACCTGTCATCATAGGAGTAAAGCGAAGCATTAACGTAGAGTATCCAAGAGCACGTGCTTCTACTATTGCTACCCATAGAGCTATTAAAGCTGCCTGTCCAGCACTAAGAGTAATTTGTTGATCCATCTTTACATCCTCCTTCATTTTAATTATTTTTTAGGCTTTTGCAGTTCCTATTGTGAACAAAAACCCCCGCCACCTCCTTCAGTTTTAAATTATTTTTAAACTTTTGCAAATCCCCAAAATCCTTAAATTAAGTGGTTCAGTTATATACTTTCAAAGGAATTCCCCCTCTTTTGTTAAATATTATATAAACACAACTTACAAAAAGAGGGAATACCTTATTCTGCTTTTAATCACTAATATTGCAAATATCATAGATATTTGTCTATCTTAAGCTTAGGGTCATCAGGCAAAGTCTGTAAATAAACAGGTATACCTTTTGTTAAGATATTTTTTAATATTTCTTTTTCTTCAAGTGAGACAAAAATATTTTTAACTAATATTTTCTTTCCTGGTCCTGCACTCATACCACCTATATTTATTTCTTTTAATTTAACTCCTCCTTCTATCAGAGAATACATTGTAGAAGGGCTCTTCACTAATAATATTACTTTCTCCTTATCAACAAACTTCTCTTTTAAGACATGAATCGCCCCTTTAATGCTATAAATCTCTACTTTTATACCTGGAGGAGCTGCCATTTTTATTACTTTGCTAAGAAACACATCATTGGAAACTTCATCATCAACAATAATAATTTTTTGAGCTTGGGTATGCAGTACCCAAGAAGCCATGATTTGCCCATGGATTAATCTATCATCAATTCTTGCCAAAACAATATCTACCATAACATCAGCTTCCTTCACAAACTATTTTGTGGTTAGAAATACAACTTTCGCAAATCTTTTATTCCGCAGACTCCTCTCTCAATACAATGTTCTTTTAAACTACTTAAATTATAAATTTTTCGCATTGTCAATGCTTCTATAATCATAGGCATATTAACACCCGTTATATATTCGACTTTTACATTTTCCCCTAGATCTTTACTACTAATAATAGTAGCATTTGCTGGACTCCCACCATAAAAATCTATAAATATTAAAACCCCATCACCTTCATCGAGTATTTCAATTGTTTTTAATATATTGTCTTTTAATTCCTCAATATTATCACCTGGAAAAAGTCCTAAAGCCATTGTTCGTTCTTGCTTTCCCACAATAAGTTCTGCGCTTTTTAAAAGTTCCTTGCCCAAATTTCCATGTGTAACTACTAAAATTCCTATCATGAAATTACCCCTTTATTATGATAATTGTTGGTTCTTTAAAATCTCTATTAATTTTTTTAGCAAATTTCATGCCAAGTATTTTGTCATATGAATGCTAATTAAAAATTCCTCAAGAAAGTCTTTGCTTAGTATATACAATAGAAAAAAAATTAGTGCTATTATTTTAAAGCATTAGCACTAATGTATGTTAAAAAACTTTATTTGTGTAGCTGTCTTTAAATATTTATCTCAATATGTGTGTCAGTTCTTAGTCAAAAGCGTGCCATAATATGTGCTGATCATTTCTACTATATACGCAATTTCTGTGTCAGGAATTAAAATTCCAAAAACTTCTTCTACTATTTCAAAATGTTTTTTTATAAGTTCAAACATAACACTTTGATTATTTTTAATAAAATTCAAATTATTATAAGGCAAACTATCACCTTTTATAATTCTTTCTACCATACATGAACAATGAAATAAGAACTTTATCAATATTTCTTCGTCCACATCAGAACCAATATCCGATAATATATTTTTTAATACATTCTCTAGAATGTTATATGCCTTATTGGGATTTAAGAAAGTTAACGTTTTATCAAGTATATTAATCAAGTTTTTCTTTAAAAAAGGTATATTATTTTCAAAATCTATTTGCGTATATTCTATTACTTTATTATTACAACTACTATATATGGCAGAACCCAAACTTATAACTTCTTGCACCAGTTCGTCAAGAGTCATATCAGGCATTAAAGCTTTTCTCGTAGCTTCAATAACAATGGGCGTGCTTACCATTTCTATCGTTTTTGTTATAATCCCCGTTCTTTCTGAAATTATATCAGAAAAAGTTGTAAGTGATCCCATATCTACCAATATAAGTACGCCTTTCCCTCTATCTATTTGCCTAACAATGTTAATAGCTTTATTTAAGGTAACTTCAACTTTTTCATTAAGAGGCATGTCCAAAGCCTTTGCATGATCTACCCCAAGAAGGGCATTTGCCACACTCGCCATTGTGCTTGCCGCATAATCTCCATGCATTATGACTAATACACCAATGCTTTCATCTCTTCTACCTATTCTTAACGCATGCAAAAACATAGCTATAAACGCTATTTCATCTTCTGGTATTTTTATATATAGCTTCTCTTCTAATTTCGCCTTTATTTCTTCTGCAGCAGTATATTCAAATTGGTAATCTTTTGCTATATTTTCTCTATCCGGATGAGATATTACTGTACCCATTTTTAATCTTTCTAAAAGTGTTGCAATATGAAGTGCAATAGTATAGGTTACTCGTTGATCAATAAGCCCTTTAAATTTATCTTTTACACTATTTAAAGCAAATTCAACAGCTTCTAGTATATTGGGACTTACAAATTTTAATACTACATCTCGATTAATAATGTTAAGTTCTGACTCACTGGGAAATAAATACTTATCAAAATATTCTTTAATCTGGTTTTCTATTTTTTTTCTAATTTCCCCAGAAGATAATCCCTCTTCATTATATTTTTTCCAATTATTTATTATTATCTCATAAAAATTATCTTCTGTTTTATAATCACCTATAAAAAGTTTATCATTAAATTCATTCATAAGTTCCGTATTATATCCATCAAATACTATATCTTTATCTTTATAATTATTAATTTCTGCTATTATTCTTTCGTTTCTTTTATTATCTCTTATTTTAAATAACCCTTCTTGAATATGACGCGAAAGTATTGAAAGTTTCACCTCAACTACTGTATTTGGAGACATCATATATTCAAGAAAGGCTCTTGCACATATAAGCCGAATATCATTCTTTAATTGACCTATATTCCCTGGACAATCGTATAATAGTAAGGCTTTTATAACTTCTTTGGATACTTTTATAGGCACTTTAATACGACGAGATTCCTCCCAAAAAAATTGATATATAAACATCAGTCGTTCTTTCAATGTTCGCATTTCCAAACTTGGAAGTTGAATTATAACAGGAACCCTTCTTAAAAAAGTATGCAATAAGACTGATTGCGGTTCTTCGGTTGTAGCTGCAATTATCCTTACCTTTGCTTTTCTTGTATTTTCTGACTCACCCATTCTTCTGTACATTCCTTTATCCATTAATGTGAAAAGCATTTCTTGACCTTCTGGAGGTAAACGATGTACTTCATCTAAAAATAAAATTCCTCCATCAGCTTCATCAACAAGACCTCTTTTTTCTTTATCTGCACCAGTAAAAGCTCCTTTTACATATCCAAACAGCTGAGACAATAATAATTGAGGGTTTTCAGCATAATCCGCACAATTGAAAACAACAAATGGAGACTTCTCATGTAATATCCCTATCTGAACTGCATACTTGTACATTGCTTCCGCAAAGGTAGTTTTACCAACACCTGTTGGTCCAACAATTAATGTATGGAGTCCATCTGGAGGATATAATATTGCAGCTTTAGCTTTTGTTATTTGGTCTTTTAAACTATCTTGAGCTCCTATAAGGTTGTCAAAACTATTTTCTAAAAACTCAAAATTGAGATTAACCTTATTTGTGGTTATATTATTTTTTGCGGTCTCTTTTTTTATACTTTTTAATACCCCCTTTTCTTTAAGCATCAAAGTAAATTCTTCTTGACTTTCTATAACTGGATTAGCAAAGCTTATATTCCACTTTTCTTGTAAGTACATTCTATCTAAGTATAAAACAGGTTTACCTTTAATTTTTAGAACTTTCCCTTCTTTTAATAAATTATTAAGTTCTCTGCTTGTATTAGCCCGATCGATTCCAATTAATTCGCCTATGTAACCAGCTTCAAATCCTAATTTGCTATTGTCAACACTTAGTGGTAATGAAGCAGTAAGTTCTCTTAATTTTCTGTAAATCTTATCTTTCCTTTTTAAAATTGACATGCTATTCGGCCCCCATTTCATCAGCCAGTTTCTAAGTTGTTGTGAAACTCTATTTCTCAAATTAATTTAGCTCAAAGCCTATAGAATTTCTCAAATTAAACAATTAACTATAGATGAGAAGATTTGATAACATAAATTTCCATAATAAATTTATATGCAATAAATTTATAAAAAAGTAGAGACAAATGCCCGTTTCCATTGTATAAATATTGCTATACATTGTTAGACACTACCATAACAATATTTATGTCGGGAGTGGAGCAAATGTCTCATAATAAAAGAATAGCAGAAAATTCATCAATAATCCAGTACCTTTTTAAATTAACTTCAAGAGGCAAGGTTTTCCCTGTATATTTTTTACTTGACAAATACAGAAGGCGGAATAATTTCAGACAAATTGTTTAGCTTTATTTTTCATAGGTTTTCCTACGTTTTGTGGATTTTGTATTTCTATATACAAAATTCGACAAAATCAGGGGAATTTCTTTGAAAATATATAGCAGAACCCCTTAATTTATGAGGATTTTGGGGTTCTGCCAAAACCTAAGTAAACTACTTTTAAGTATGAAAACCCTACATGTATAAGCTTCAACAAATTTTAAACGTTTCAGGCAATTTTGATAAGATCAAATCTTTTGATTGTTTAAAGCGTTCAGCTTAATTCTCAGTTATTTACTTTGTAGATTATCTTGTGTTTATCATATATATTCTACACAAATCCAAAAAATTATTCGTGTTCTTTTAGTTTTTTTATTGAATTTTTGTTGAAAGGAAAAGGGAGAGCAAAAAATTCCTATTAATTCAATGTTGATTATTCTGCCTCCCATTCAGTGTGGAAAATTCCCTCTTTGTCTATTCTTCTGTAAGTGTGAGCACCGAAGAAATCTCTTTGAGCTTGGATTAGATTAGCAGGCAAGTTTTCTTCTATCATGCTCAAAAAATAATCTAATGAAGAATTAAGTACAAGTGTTGGAAGGTAAAAATCTTTTGCTAAATTAGTGATATATTTTATTGAATCAATTTTATCCATTAGGAAAGATAACGCCTTTTCACTGTTAAGAAGATTTACATTTTCTTTATTTTCTTTAATAATGTCTCTTAAGAAATCTAAAATCTTTGCTCTTATGATGCAGCCACCTTTCCAAATACGCAATACTTCTGAAAGGTCAATATTATACTCAAAAACTTTTGAAGCTTCAGATATAACCCATAATCCCTGAGAAAAAGATGCAAAAACACTAAAAAGTAATGCATTTTCTAAATCCTTTATTATTTTTTCTTTATCTATATCAATTTCAGGATATATTTTTGTAACTCTTTTAGCTAATTGTACTCTTTCCTCTTTAAAGAAAGATAAACTTCTCGCTTCTACTGCAAGGTTCAAAGAGGGAGTTGGTATTCCTAAATCCAAAGAAGTTTGGGAAGTCCACTTGCCTGTGCCTTTTTGTTCTGCTTCGTCTAATATGAGGTCAACGAGGTATTTTCCTGTTTCTTTGTCTTTGTACTTCATTATTTTATAAGAAATCTCCATCAGGAAGGAGTTTAACTCCCCATTATTCCATTTTTCAAATATCTCTCCTATCTCTTCGGGAGAAAGTTTTAACACCTTTCGAAGTACATCGTAAACCTCAGCTATTGCTTGCATTATGGCATATTCTATTCCATTGTGGACCATTTTGACAAAATGTCCAGCTGAATCATTTCCAACGTATGTACAGCATGGCCCTGCTTCTGTTTGAGCTGCAATTTTTAAAAGAACATCTTTAACCATTTCATATGCATCCTGTGTTCCTCCTGGCATTAACGAAGGGCCGTGTAAAGCTCCAGCTTCACCACCTGATACTCCCATTCCCAAATAGAGTATGCCTTTTTCTTCTAGTTCTTTAATTCTCCTTGAAGTATCTTTAAAATAAGAATTTCCTCCATCAATGATTAGGTCTCCCTTGTCAAGATAAGGCAAAAGCTCTTGAATTACATCATCTACGGGTTTTCCTGCTTTAACCATGAGAATGATTTTTCTCGGTCTTTTTAAAGATTCCACAAAAGATTTGATGTCATAATAAGGCTTAATTTGTTCATCTTTTACTTTGTTTTGCATGAATTCTTGTGCTTTTTCAGGTGTTCTATTAAATACAGATACGCTATAGCCCTTTCTGGCAATGTTTAAAGCCAAATTTTGTCCCATTACTGCTAAGCCGATTAAACCTATTTCATTCATTTACTTTACCTCCTGTTTTTATAATTTGCTGTGAAGTTCAAAAAGTTCTTTGAGATTTTTAGTTAAAACTCTAAAAAATTGAAATTTCTTTTCGTGATACTCTATTTTTTTTTGGAAGGCACATAAGTATTTTCTATTTTTACCATTTCTCTTGTGGCCTCAATCAAAGTTTTGTACCTTCCCATTGCATAATAGCCTAAAAGTGCAGAACCTACAAGAGCAGGTTCTTCTAAATTAGACACCTTAATTGGCAAACCTAAAGTAGAAGCGAAAATCTCCATCCATATGGGCGACTTTGTGCCTCCTCCTCCCGCTCTAATTTCTTTTATTTTTACATTGTTATCCTTTAAAGCTTCATAAAGCATCCTTAGGGAAAATGCAACTCCTTCCATGCCGGCTCTTATCATGTGGCCTTTATTGTGAGTGTTTTTCAATCCAAAAAACACTCCAGAAGCAATATTGCCTATCGCTTTAACCTTTTCTCCAGTTATATAGGAAAGAAAAAAGAGATTCTTGCCCTTAAGTCCAAAAGAGTCATCATACCCATCAGGGGATTTAAATTTTCATCCACAGGTATTAGCCCAAACATGTAGGAAGAAGGCACAATTAAAGAAATTTTATCTTCAAATCCTTTTGCCGCCTCTTTAACTGCTTCTACAAAAGCACCAAAAAGGACTTATGGATTATGCTCCGCTTTTCCTTCATTGTCTCTTTCTATAGGCGTTTCTTTTCTATATAAACTTAAAATATTTCCTTTTTCGTCCACTACACCTGCTTTTAAATTTGTAGTACCTATGTCAACAGAAAGAATTAAATTTTCCATGACTCCCTCTCCAAGACTTCTTTATTTATAACGCCATCAGGAATTTCTCCCCTTAAGACTTTTTCTACATCTGAAACAACCTTGTCACCCATACCTCTTAAACATTCGTAAGTGTAAGCGGATGTATGAGGAGTGATTATAACATTGTCAAAGGCTAAAAGGGGATGATTATCATCAATGGGTTCACCTTCTACTACGTCCAATCCTGCTCCTGCAACTTTCCCCTCTTTCAGTGCTTTTATCAAAGCTTCTGTATCCATAAGCTCACCTCTTGCAGTGTTAACAATAAATACATCCTTTTTCATCATAGAAAACTCTTTATGAGACAGCATGTGATAATTTTTTTCATTGAGTGAGGAATTTAATGAAATAATATCAGAAGTTCGTAAAAGCTCTTCTAAAGAAACAGGATGCGCTCCCCTTTTTTGTATCTCCTCTTCTGAAAGATTAGGGTCATAGGCTATTACTTTTGCACCAAATCCATATTTTAATATTTCTGCAACTCTACTTCCAATATTTCCAATACCGATTATTCCTGCAACTTTATCTTTTATTTCATACCCCATGAAACTCGCTCTTTCCTGCCATTTGCCTTCTTTTACCCTTAAAGATGCTTCTCTTACTCTCCTCATTACATCCATAAGAAGGGCAATTGCATTTTCTGCCACTGCTTCTCTTTCTACAATTCCAGCAACTTTTGTGACAAGAGTACCTTTTTCTGTGGCGCTTTTTATGTCTATAGCATCATATCCTATACCGTGGCGTGTTATTAAAAGTGTCTTATCTTTGTATTCAAAAAATTCTCTGTCGTAATAAGGTTTTACACTAGCAATAATCACAGAATAGCCCATTAATTTTTCTGCTAAAGCCTTCCCCCTCATGTCATGAGGAAGTTCAAATCTTTCCACTTCCCCCAATGCTTTTAACTTCTCAATATGGTCAGGGAAATGCTTGCCAAAACTGCTAGAGTTGACAATCGCAATTTTTACACTCATTTTTATCTTCCTTTCTTTATATGTTAAATATTTCTTTCAAGTGATTTTCAATGTTTTTTGCAACCAAATCATAGTGCTCGTGTTCGTATTTATTTAAAATTCAGTTTACTACTCCTTTTCTATTTTCACACGACTTCAATCTTCACATAATTTTTTAATTCCTCTATTATCTCTTTGTTTTCCTCTCCAGAAGTTATTATTTTCTCCACATCTTCAAAAGTAGCAAAAGATACCATTGCGACTTTCCCAAATTTGCTGCTATCTGCTACTACAATTACTCTGCTGGCTGACTTTATCATGGCTTTTTTCGCTTCCGCTTCAAAAATATCAGAGGTGGTAAGCCCTTTTTCTAATGAAATGCCACCTGTCCCTAAAAATAATATATCGATGTTGTATTTACCTATACAATTTAAGGTTTCAAATCCTACCATTGAATGATTATCAGGCTTTAATTTGCCGCCGGTAATAAAAAGATTGATGTCAGTATTGTTGGCTAATTCTGTAGCAATGTTTAATGCATTCGTCACTACCGTTATGCCTTTGAAATTTCTGATGGCACGGGCTATGTGATATGTGGTAGAACCGGCATCTAAAAATATGACATTGCCTTCTTGTATTTCTGCCACAGCCCTTGCTGCTATTTTTTGTTTTTCTTCTATATGCTCTTTAAATCTTTTGACAAGGGGAGGTATAATGATATTTTCTTTCAATACTGCTCCTCCATAGTTCCTCTCCACCAGTCCTTGTCTTTCCAACTCTTCCAAGTCTCTTCTTATTGTCTCATCAGAAACATTAAACATCTCACAGAGTTCGGATACTTTAACGACTTTCTTTTTTAAAATAATCTCTTTAATCTTATCTCTTCTCGTTGAAACAAGCATTTACTTCCTCTCCTACACTTATTAGTCATTTTTATTCTTTCCATAAAGAACGTAATCCAACACCTCTCCGGGGCACAAATTAAAAACACACATTTTGTTTGTGGATTCTATTGCTTTTAGTGTACTAATTCTACATAAATCCAAAAAATCCTTCTTTGTTTTAAAATTTTTTTCTTGGTTTTTATGGAATGTCTGGAATTGAAAAAAGGAATCCATAAAAGGATTCCCGAGTTTTGTAGCAAAATAAGTTTTACAGGAAAGTATTTTGCATTGTCGCTCCAGAGTTGCAAAGCGACTAGACTAAAGCGAAACTTAGAGGTTACGGCGGGGTGCCGGCCACATTCGCCCTCCATGGCTCAGGGTGGCCGCCTCCGCCTCCTTGGCTTCGGCCCCGCCTCCACCCTCAGTTTCGCTAAGTTTAGTTAACGCTTTGTCAACAAGTCGCTCCTTATGTAAAATATTTCCTATATAAAGATTTTGTCTACATTCTGAGGAATTCCAAAAAGGATTCCTTTAAATTATTATTTATTCAATACATCTCTATTTACTAAAGTGCGAGGCACTCTTCCTTCTATTACATCAATTATGTTTTGAGCCACAAGTATTGACATGTCCCTTCGCGCTTCTTCTGTTGCACTTCCTATATGAGGAAGCATTACGACATTGTCAAGCTGTGCGAGTTCTTCTTCAAAGAGAGGCTCTCTTTCGTACACATCTAATCCTGCTGCATATATATCCTTGTTTTTTAACGCTTTTACAAGGGCTTTTTCGTCTACAACAGGACCTCTCCCTGTATTTATCAATATAGCAGACTTTTTCATCAATTTTAATTCCCTTTCTCCAATCAAATGTCTTGTTTCAGGAGTTAATGGCACGTGTATGGAAACAAAATCAGATTCTTTTAACAAAGTATCCAAGTCTACATATTGAGCTCCTGTCTCTTCTTCAAACTCTTTTTTAGGACTTCGTGCAGTGTACAAAATCTTCATGTCGAAGCCTTTTGCCATTTTAGCAAAAGCTTGTCCTATGCGACCTGCACCTATTATTCCTAATGTCTTGCCTGTTACGCCTTTTCCTAAGAAAAGCATTGGCGCCCAACCTTGGAATTTTCCTGCTCTCATAAATTTATCAGATTCTACCACTCTTCTTGCAGTTGCAAAAAGAAGAGCCCAAGCCAGTTCCGCAGTAGCGTTTGTCAACACGTCAGGAGTATTTGTTATGTAAACTCCTCTTCTTGTAGCTTCTTCTAAATCTATATTGTCAAATCCTACAGCATAATTTGCAACAATTTTTACTTCTTTTGCAGCTTCAAAAAACTCTTTGTCTACTTTGTCTGTAAGCTGTGTAATTACAACATTTTTGCCCTGTACTTTTTCAAGTAACTCTTCTTTTGTAAGCATTCTGTCGTAAGGGCTTACTTCTACCTCGCAATACTTTCTCAAAAGATTAAGTCCCTCTTCAGGAATAGCTCTTGTCACAAAGACTTTAAACATTTGTATCACTCCTCCAATTAAAATATATTAATCAATACCAAAAATATTGGTATTGTCAAAAACGAAACCAAGTTTGTAACAAACACCCCTGCAGAAGCAAAACTATTTTTTTCGCTCATTTGCCTCGCAACAATGGCTACTGTCATCATCGTTGGCATTGCTGCCTCTAAAGCTGCAACCTTTTTAGCATTAAGGGGTAAATTTAAAAAGTACACAATCCCAAAAGCTATTAAAGGAGACAAAATGAGCTTTATTATTGCTGCAAGATAAACAAAATAGTCTATATTGCTTTTCTTGATTATATACATGTTCATCCCTATAAACATTATAGCCAGAGGAATAGTTACACTACCTATCATTTGTGCACTTTTCAGTATTACATCTGGTATTTTGATTCTTGATATCACTATTAAAAAACTCAAAGCAAGAGAAGCAAAAGAAGGATTTAGAAGTTTTTTTAAACCATTTATGTCAAAAGATTTTTCTTCAGATAAAACCCATATTCCCAAAGTCCAAAATAAAGCTGTGTGCCCTAAATCGTAAAGGATAACATAAGGTATACTTTTATCTCCAAATAAGGCAATGTTTATGGGAAGCCCTAAAAATAAAGTATTGCTAAAAGAGGAAATCGCATATAACACGTTTTTCTTTTCTTCTGGAGCTTTAAGTAATTTAAAAAAAGCCATTGAAACTAATAATGTCAAAACTAACGTGGAGGCGCTTACAAAAGGCAGTATGTAAACAGTTCTAAGTAGTGCTGGCGTATAATTAGAATACATGTTGTGAAAGATAAGTAAAGGTGTTGTAACTAAAATGATTAAATCCGCCAGCATTTTAAAATGTTCTTGCTTAACTAATTTTATATAGGTGATATAATATCCTGCTGCCATTACAATAAAAATCTCTACAAGTATCTCTGCCATTTTTGATATGACCATTTTATTCCACCTCAATTGCTCTTACTTTTGATTATACCATAAATTTTAACTTTATATAAATAAAAGCAAAAGCTCAACCACTGTGGTTGAGCTCAGTTTGTGTGCGCCCGGCATGGGCGATAGCTAGGCGGTGAAAGTCCGCTGTGGGCTTGGTAGTGGGAACCACTAGCCGAGAGCAAGGGTGTCCATCGTGAGGTGGAATCTGAAGGAAGCTTAAGGCAAAATCTCGGTCTGATGAACAAGAACCAGATAAGAGGCTGAATTGGGATGGATGAGTTTGCACATCAAAACAAAGTCCAACACTACCCGAATCCCATACAGTAAATCTGGCAGATATATGAGATGAAAGCAATCGTTCTTACCCGGGGAGGTCTCAAGGATAAGTCATGGAAGTAAAATATGAAGTGACAACCCATACAGTGATGTATGGCTGAACCTTGAGAAGTCAGCAGAGGTCATAGTACTTATCTAGACATGAATAGATAAGGAAGGACTGAACATTAGGAGGTTTCGGAAATCTTATGAACTCGAGAGATATGCGAAGACTGCAGACAACTCAACAAAGAGGCTATCCGTTGGATAGAGAAAGGGAATTTCAAAAGACAACGGAAGTGCATAGTATATCATCGGCGTCAAGGGATGGAAGAAATGATGTACTAAGAATTGTACATAATTCCTAATGAACCGCCGTATACCGAACGGTACGTACGGTGGTGTGAGAGGACGCTGAATAAAATAATTATTCAGCTCCTACTCGATTGACAAAGTTAAAAAATATTCAAAGGAGATATTTTGCATCGTCACTCCGATGTTCCAAAGCGACAAAACTAAACTCGACCTTCGGGTTCCGGCAGGGTACCGGGCACATTCGACATCCTTGTCTTAGTGCCCGCCTCCGCCATCCGTGGCTACGGCCCTGCCTCCACCCTTGGTCTCGCTAAGTTTTGTTGCCGCTTTGTCACAAGTCGTTCATTATGCAAAATATCTCCTTTACGAAAGTTTGTCTACAGTCTGAGCCCAACCGCTGTGGTTGAGCTCTTTTGTTCCTATTTTACAAACTGACTTAAATGGTTTAATCCTAAAAGAAGCCCTTCTTTTACTTTTTCTTCACTGCCTTCATATAGAGGGTCTTCATGTTCTATGCTTATTACCCCATCATATCCATTGTCTTTTAGCGCCTTTATAAACTTGCCCCAATCTACATTTCCCATACCTGGCATTCGGTATCTCCAGTATCCAAATTCGCCATGCGTTCCTGTGTAAAGCTGTCTGTTGAAAACTCCATATCGCTTAAATTTATCCTCAAACACTTCTGTGTCTTTTGCGTGTACATGAAATATTCTATCTTTAAACTCTGGTATCACATCTATATAGTCTATAAACTGCCAAACAAGATGGGAAGGGTCAAGATTTAAACCAAAGTTTTTAGAAGGTATCCTTCTAAACATCTCCTCCCAAAGCTCTGGTGTAAAAGATATGGTTCCTGGAAGGCCAGGTACCTGCCATCCTTCCATAGGGCAATTTTCGATTATAATTTTTATTCCTTTGTCTTCCGCATAGCTTATTATATCAGTAAAGACTCTTTCAAATTCATCAAAATTGTCTTTTATGCTCTTTTCAATGTTTCTTCCTACAAAAGTTCCCACCATGTCAGTCCCAAGCATTTTAGCTGCATCAATGCACTTTTTTAAGTGATTGTTTATAAACTTTCTCTTTTCTGGGTCTCTGTCAAGGTTGTTGTCATAATATGCAAGAGATGAAATTGTGAGCCCGTACTCCTTAAAATATTTTTTTATTTCTTCCGCCTCTTCAGGTGTGAGATTTTCTACATCTATGTCACTGGCAGAATAATCCCTCGTATTGTCTTTAGGCCAGCAGGCAATTTCCAGTGATTTAAACCCATTTTCACTTGCCCACTTAGCTTTTTCTTTAAGAGGCATATTCCCAAGACATACTGTTAAAAATCCTAAATACATCTACATTTCCTCCTCTAAAATCTTTTTTAAATTTTCAAAACTAATTTTCACACTTTCAATTGGAGGTCTTTTACACACATCCTGTTCAACAATTAGCCATTTAACTCCATTTTCTTTTGCAATTTTTATTACTTCTTTAAAATTGATAATTCCATTTCCTATTTCAGTAAAAGACCTGTCCTTTTTATCCATGTCTTTTAAGTGAATTAAAGGTAGTCTATTGGAGAATTTTTTAAGATATTCTAACGGGTCAACTCCCGCATATGTAACCCAATACGCATCGATTTCAGCTTTTACAAGGTCTTTATCTGTAGTTTTGTAAAGTATATCAAGTCCATATTCTCCATCGTATATTTCAAATTCGTGATTGTGGTTGTGATAGCAAAACTCAAGTCCCTTTTCCCTACACTTTTCACCTATTCTATTAAACAACTTTGCTGTTTCAATGTAATCCTCTCTTGACTTGTACTCATTCCATGGACAGACGATGTATTTATTGCCTATTTCGAGGTTATAATCTATCACTTCCTCAAGATTGTTTTTCAATAAATCTATTCCTACATGACTACCAGCAGCTTTTAATCCTAATTTATCAAGCGTTTTTCTTAATTCTGATGCTTTTAAACCGCCATATCCTGCAAACTCCACTCCTTCGTATCCTATTTCCGCAACCTTTTCAAGAGTACCTGTAAAATCTTTTTGTGTCTTCTCTCTCAAAGTGTAAAGTTGAAGTGCTATAGGTATACTCATTTTAATTTTTCCCCCTTTAACCTAAAACTATTTCCTTACCTTTTTCAGCTGATTCATAGGCACCGTCTATTATTTCCATGAGTTTTGCCCCTTCTTCAGCAGAAGCCAGAGGCTCTTTGTCATTTTTTATACAGTCAACAAAATGTTCAAATTCATTTAAAGGCGATTTTGGATAATTGGTGTCGGGAACTATGTCAATCAATGTATCAACAATTTCCGAAAATACTTTAAGCTGTCCGTTTTTAAACCATATGCCACCTTTATCACCTAAAATTTCATAGTAATTGTAATCTCCCTCAATGTTGGAAGCCCAGCTGAATTCAAAGTCAATTGTGGCACCATTTTTAAGCCTTACAAAGCCTACTGCCATATCCTCCACATCGTAAATTCCATCCCCGCTTTTTGCATAATTCCAGCTGTTTAAACTATTGCTATTTGAAAACTTAGAATAAGTAGCTGCTGACACAGATTGAGCTTTAGGGTATCCCATGAAATACAAGACTAAGTCTAAAAAATGTACACCTAAATCAATTAATGGGCCTCCCCCAGATAATTTCTTATTGGTAAACCATCCGCCCTTTCCAGGAATGCCTCTCCTTCTCCTCCAGCCACTTTTTACATGGTATATTTCGCCTATATACCCTTCCTCTATATATCTTTTTACAAAGAAAGATTCATCTGTAAACCTATTATTTAGTCCAACCATAAACTTCCTTTTGTATTTATTTTTTGATTCAATGACCTCATAAGCTTCTTTTGCGTTTAGAGTTATAGGTTTTTCACAATGCACATGAATTCCATTTTCCATCGCTTTTATAGAAATAGGCGCATGTAAATAATTAGGAGTACATACGCTTATTAAGTCTGGTTTTTCTCTTTCAAACATTTCTTCATAATCTGCATAAACGTGAGGTATATTGTACTTTTCCGCTAATCTTTTTGCAGCCTCTATATCCGGATCAGATATGGCTACAATTTCAACATCTTCTACTTTTGAATAACCGTTTAAGTGTTTGTAATCAGCAACTGACCCTGCACCAACACATGCATATTTAAGTTTTTCCATACAAAAGCCTCCATTTACCTGTTAAAATATACTGGTTCTCCTGTTTTCGCAGATATATAAATAGCCTCTAGTATCTCAGTTACTACAAGAGCTTCTTCTGGCTTTACAACCGGCTCTGTATCGTTTATGATGCAATCAATCCAAGCTTTTGCTTCTAAAAATCCTGGGTCATCTGATTTACCTTCATAGAAATCTACTCCACCTACATCAGTAGAAACTTTAGTTGTATAAAGTCTTCCAAATTTCTCTCCATTTATGCGAAGTCCATCTCTCATGTCAGCTCCGCCTTCTGTTCCACACAAAGTGGTCATAGCCTCGCCAACCTCTAAAGTATTCAAAGCCCAACTGGACTCTAATATAATGGTAGCCCCATTCTCCATTACTATAAATCCAAAAGCTGAATCTTCAACTGTGAACTTTTCAGGGTCCCATGGCCCCCAAGCATTCGCAGCATTTGCTCTTTTGCCTAATTTATAGTAGGCGCTTCCCATTACAACTTTAGGCTTATAGTTATTCATCATCCACAATGTCAAATCAAGGGCATGTGTTCCTATATCGATTAAAGGCCCACCGCCTTGCTCTTCTTCATTCAAGAAAACACCCCATGTAGGTACCGCGCGGCGACGTATAGCATGAGCCTTAGCAAAATATATTTCCCCTAGTTCACCATTTTGACAAACTTTATGTAAATATTGAGAATCTGGTCTAAAGCGATTTTGATACCCTATAGTGAGTTTCTTACCTGTTTTCTTATATGCTTCCACCATTCTTCTGGCATCTGCAGCAGTCTTAGCCATAGGCTTCTCACACATTACATGTTTTCCTGCATAAAGAGCATCAACAGTTATGTCTGCATGAGACTTGTTGGGAGTGCAAACATGAACCACATCTATCGTTTTATCTTCAAGAAGTTTTTTGTAATCCGTATATACTTTCGCGTCTTTTGTTCCATATTCTTTTGCCGCTTTTTGAGCCCTCTCTTCTATGATGTCACAAAAGGCCACCATTTCAACATTGTCTAGTTTTGTCAAAGAGGGCATGTGTTTGCCAAAAGCAATTCCTCCACAACCTATAATTCCTACTCTAAGTTTTTCTTTTACCATAAAAATTCCTCCCCTAATTATATTTAAATTTGTATTTTTAAGACAAAACTTTATTCTTTATTTTACTGTCGACTCTCTTATTATTAGCTCATGCTCTAAAAAAATCCTCTGTGGTTCTTCTAATTTGCCACTCATGTGTTTTATCAGTAGTTCCATAGCAACACACCCTAAATCGTATTTTGGCTGTGAAATAGTTGTAAGCATAGGGTCATACATAGAAGCAAAGCTTATATCATCAAAGCCTACAACCGCTATATCCTCAGGGACTTTAAGCCCTTCTTCCTTTATCGTTCTTATAGCTCCAATAGCCATGATGTCAGAGATTGCAAATATAGCAGTAGGCCTTTCTTCCATCGCCAAAAGCTGTTTCGCTGCTCTTACTCCGCTTTTAAAGCTGTAATCTCCGTATTTTATAAGCTTTTCGTCAAATTCTATCCCTGAATCTTCAAGAGCTTTTTTATAACCCGCTTCCCTCTGCTTTGTAGATACAAAGTTATTTTCACAGCTTATCATTCCTATTCTTTTATGTCCCAAACTTATCAAGTGCTTCACCGCTTTGTAAGCTGCAGAAAAGTTGTCTATAGATACATATGAAACGCCAGCTCCTTCTATGTATTCACAACACTGAACGACAGGATAATTTTGGCCTATCAATGTCAATTCTTCTTTTCCCATCACAGGCGCCATAAAAATAACGCCATCCGCTAATCTGTTTTTTAAAATTTCAAGATATACTTTTTCTCTGTTAATATCAGAATCAGTATTGCAAAGCATTACATTGTAACCATTTTTATGGGCTACATCTTCTATTCCTTTTACAACCCTTGCATAAAAAGGATTTGAGACATTAGGCATCAAAGCCAATATCATTTTCGTTTCAGAACGTCTTAAATTTCTTCCAAGGAGATTTGGATGATAATTTAATTCTTTTATCGCTTTTAATACTCTTTCCTTTGTTTCTTCAGACACCGAGTCACTGCCATTTAAAACTCTTGATACTGTTGCAACAGAGACTCCCGCTCTTTTAGCAACTTCTCTAATATTAGCCATTGTAACCTCCTGTGTAACAGATTACATAATATTTTTCATTGATTTTCAGAGACATAGCTAATAAAATGTGTAACGCATTACATTTACTATTATACCTCTAAATTAAAAAAAATCAATAGCAACAAATAAATTTTCATACTTTTATTTTAAATTTTGTTTTTTTATTTAAAAAAGACTGCCGAAGCAGTCTAACAAAATAAAAAGCATCGAAGTAAAAATACTGTACCTCGATACTATATTTTGCTGTTAAAATATTCTTCTGAAACTTGAAGCTGATTTTTTAAAATCTCTTTCCATAAATATTTTGGAATTTCACCACTTCCCATTGAAACTTTTGTCCGTCTAACATTGCCATTTTTATCACGTTTAACGTAGAAATAATGATCCGTTTGTTTATATAACTCCCAACCGTCTCTTTCACAAAAACGCTTTAATTCTCTCCACGTTGGCATTTTATTAGTTTTTTTACTCCTTCATGACTATCTTGTAATAAGACATTTAAAATATATGGTAAATGTTTTTTACGGTTAGGAGCTGAATACCAATATTGAAAGTCGTTATAAAAATCTTCTGCATATTCAATTAAATCATTTACTAAACGATTTAAAGCTTCTTCTTCGTTTTTTCCATTAGCAACAATATCAATTTCGTTTAATGAAATTGTTACACTCCCATCCTCTTCTTTAAAAATATTTGCTGTAAATGTATATACTTTTAACATTTCTTTTGCCATTTCTAAGTTTGAAACAAAAATATAATCTTTTGTGCGCTTAATAATTTTTGGCTTTTCACGAATGACCGAATTGATAAAATCACTCCATTCATTTCGAGCATCTGTTGCATTCACTGTAAACATTTCATTCATTCCCCCTTTTTCACCTCCATTATATCATATTATGTGCAATATGTACAGTATGTACATATTGCTAAGTTTTTATACAAAACAAATTTATTCCGCCTCTTTGTGAACCGAAAAAGCTCAACCTTATCGGTTGAGCAAAACTATCATTCTAATGTTTTTATCTGCTCTTCAAGAGCTTGTATCTTATTTTTAAGGTATTCTAATTGCTGTAGTGCTTGTTGTTTTTGTTGCATCATCTCTTCTTTTTGACTGCCTTGCTGCCTTAATTCTTCCATCTTACTTTTAACTGTTTCAACTATTTTTTGTTTGCTATTGTCAAAAAATTCCATAGCTCTATTAACAGCATCTTGCATCTCTTCTATGCTCTTTTCTATTGATGGTTTCATATTTTCTTTTGCTTTTGGGTAGAGCATTAAACTTAAAGCTGCTGCTCCAATCCCCCAGTAAAGCTTTCTGGAGGAAAGAAATTTTAAAATACCCATTTTCTTCTCTCCTCCTCTCTTTTGTTCCATTAATATTTTGCCCTCAATTTTTTATATAATTTAATGTGTTATTTACCAAAAATCATAACTTTTGTTATCGCTTTATATAAATCCTTTGCATTATATTTTTCACTAATTTTAGAAAAATATTGTAAAAATTCTCCTATTGTCTCTTGCCATAAATTTACTATTTCATTCTTTTTAGACGGGTCTTTTTTATATTCCTTAAAAGACAATTCCATCGCATATTTTAAGGCATCAACTGCCTTTTGAAATTCTTTTTTTATGTCATCCATTATTATTTACCTCCAAAAAAGTATAATCTAAAGATAATATATGAAAATTATCACGATAGTGCCACAAAAAAAGAAAAGGCTTTGTAGTCTTTTTACAGACTGTAGACAAACTTTCGTAAAAGGAGATATTTTGCATAAGGAGCGACTTGTTGCAAAGCGACTCGGCACTCAAGTAAGTATGCCTGTTTTTTCTATTTTTGCTTTATCAAACTCTCCTACTTGAGTGCCGGGAAACTTAGCAAGACCGATGGTAGAGGCAGGGCCGAAGCCAAGGAGGGCGGAGGCGGGCACCTTAAGGCATGGATACTGATTTGCATCTTTAATTAACTATATTTATACTGTTACCACATTTCCTACACTTATTGCCTTCCAATCCTTTCACATTAACATACCAGTTTTGCCTCTCTACAAGCAAATTACCGCAATAAGGACAATGGGTATTATTATCAAATCCCATTACATTCCCTACATAGACAAAATCTAGATACTTTTTCCCAATTTGATAGGCTTTTTCAAGAATAGAAATAGGAGTAGGAGGATTATTTAGTTTGTAGCGTGGAAAATACCTTGAAAAATGTAAAGGTATATTTTTGTCAATTTGAGAAAGCCATTTTACTAAGTTTTCTATTTCTTCTTCTTTGTCATTTAAATCAGTAACAACTAAATTAGTAACCTCTACATGACAATATTTCGAAACTTCTTCGACGGTCTTTAAAACGGGTTCTAATCTTCCGCCGACAATCTTTTTATAAAAATCTTCTATAAAGGCTTTTACATCTATGTTCATGGCATCTACATAAGGAAGTATCTTTTTTAATGGTTCTAAATTTATATATCCGTTTGTCACAAGTACAGTTTTTAACCCCTCTTTTTTAGCCTCAATCAATCCATCGTGTACATATTCATACCATATTAAAGGCTCGTTGTAAGTAAAAGCAATCCCTATATTGTCTCTTTGTCTTTTTGCTGCAGCAATCAATTGTTGAGGAGAGATGTAATCTCCCTCCCATTTTTGATGTGCTATTTCCCAATTTTGACAAAACTTACACTTTAAATTGCAGCCATAAGTCCCCACAGAAAATATATATCTGCCTGGATAAAAGTGATAAAGAGGCTTTTTCTCAATTGGGTCCATTGCTACAGAGGTTATAATTCCGTAATTTTCAGTCACTAATGTTCCGTTTATATTTTTTCTCACATTGCAGACTCCGTACTTTCCTTCATTTATACGGCAATTGTGAGGACATAATAAACATTCTACAACATTATTCTCTAGTTTTTTATAGAACATAGCCTCTTTTAACATAGTAAAAGATACCATTTCTCCATCAACTTAAATGGAGAAATGGCTCCTCCCTCCTTTTTACCTTACTATTTATGTCTTTCAACTTCAAATTTTTCTATTGTGTAATCCTCATCTGGACTAATTCCAGCTTTTCTCAAAGCAATAGAAATTTGTTCTTCAACAGTGTCTACTCCTTCTAAGTCAGGTAAAAGCAATCCTGAACGATAGCCTTTTCTCACTATTACTCCATATTTTTTGGGGTTAAGCTCTTGTTTTGATTTAACAGGTTGAGGAGGTGTCAAAACATCCACTGAATACTCAATATCCTTCAGTTCATACTCCTCTACAGGTTCAAAGCGAGGATCTTCAAAACCTGCACTTATGGCATTTTTTATTATTTCTTCTGCTATATTCTTTCTCTGTGGAACTACTGTACCTATACATCCTCTAAGTTCCCCATCTTTGTGAAGAGAAACAAAAACTCCCGCTCTTCTACTATACATCTCCTCCGGTAAGCCCTGTGGTACTGGCATTAGCTTTTTGTTTTTCACATAATATTCAAGGCTTTCTCTGGCAAGTTTGACATATGGGTCTTCTTTTTGCCTTATCTCTTCAATCCTTTGTCTTTTTAACCTGTACAACTTTTCTAAAAAGCTTGTTCCTTTATACTGATCTACTTCAAATTGTGCAACACCATATCCTACACCAAAAGGTCCTTCATGAGATAATACTTCCGCTTTAACCTCATAACCATCAAGAGCTCCCAACATAACGCAAACCGATCTAAATCCACACTCTGCGGCTTCTTCTATTAGTCCTTTGTCCATGCCTATTATTTCTTCCACTCTCATTTCGGAAAGCAAATTTAAAAGCTTGTTGTCAAAAATTTCTCCCTTTGGCGTATAACCATTCGGACTATTGGGAGTCAATTTGTGAGATAAATCCCCACTGGCGATAAAAACGACTTTTTTGTTTGATTCCATTATTGCTTTGTTTATTGCAATTCCAAATTCGTAAAGCTGTTCAAAAGGCAAAAAGCCATAGGAAATATGAACTAATTTGAAAGTAGCATAATGTTTTGTCACAAAATACAAAGGTACCATTGTTCCATGGTCAAGTTTTTTTGAAAGGGCGTATCTTTTGATTAATTCATCATTTATCTCTGCAATAGGTATATCTTTTTTTCTCGATTCTTCTACAATTTTTTCAACAAGTTCTAAATCATTCTCAAATTCAAACCTTACACCTCTTGCACCAAACTGTCCAAGGTCTCCTTCTAAACTAGAAAAAACAGTCACTGCCACAGCATCTCTAAAAACGTATCCATGAGGAGTGACAACTATTATTGTATCAGGCCTTTTTTCTTTTATGTTGATTGAAACAGTATTAAGTGAATCTATCGTCTTTTGAATCTTTTTTTCCTCTCCTCGCCCTACTTCAGGGACAATTATCGGTGGGTGAGGCATGAGATAACAAGACAACAAGGTTCCCATTTTTTAACACCTCGAAATGTAATTTGTCTTCATATATTGATTATACCACAATAATAAAAGCTTCATCCCAATTAAATTAACATTAGAGTGAAGCTTTTTAAAAATTACATAATAACAGCAATATCAATATCACTTTCACTAGTATCATTGCCTTTCGCATAAGAACCATATAAATAAGCTTTCTCAAATGTTCATTTCTTTTTTGACTAATCCGGCGTATTCTCTAGCAATCTTTTCTACGGTTTTTCTATCAATGAAAGTAACTATTATCTCATCACCTTTACCTTCTCAATGCTTAAAGTGGTAAATTCATATTTTAAACTACCATACCTCATTCCTTATCTTTCTTTATATACTTCCTAATTACTCCCTCAAAAATAATATCTATTACATAGGCTGAAACACTTGCTAATATTATAAAGAACAATATTGGCATAATGTTTGCGAGAATCAAAGCAGTTAACAACGTCAAAATTATAAGTATTGTTTGGGGTAAATGTCCAAGACCTAATAAAAAAGAGGTTTTCCATAAGCCAAAAAGTTTTCCCTTATAATATTGGATTGTTAAAAAAGTGTATATCAATGTGATTAAAAACATGAGTCCCATTGACAATAACAAACCAGCAAGAATGTATGCAAAAGCTGTGTTTTGTTGTATAAAAAATCTCACGTCTACATAAAGTATTAAAATAACAGCAACAGTAATCACAAAGTTTATAAGCATCCACCAAAAGTGTTTTTTAAAGGCTTTCCAAAATTCTTTCCAGACTCCTTCTCCTTCGTCTTTTCTTAAAAGATGTACAGAACGAAAAAGAGCTTCTGTGGATTGGAAAAATGTCACAACAGGAAGTGAAAATACAATCCACAGAAGATTTAATATCATTAAATCGCTTATGAAATAGGCTATGTCGTAAAGCTTTGAATCTCTCATTGCATTTCACCTTTACATTTATTTTAACAATTTCTTTTGTATTTTACCAGCTGCATTCTTGGGAAGTTCGGGTACAAACTCAAAAATCTTTGGAATTTTATAAGATGCCAATTTATACTTTAAAAAGTTTTGAAGCTCTTTTTTGTCAGCTTTCGCTCCTTCCTTTAGCACCACAAAAGCTTTGACTTCTTCTCCTTTCAATGGATCACCCACTCCTATCACAGCAGCTTCTAAAACATCTGGATGTTCTAACAAGGCATCTTCTACTTCCCTCGGATATACGTTAAACCCACCTAATATTATCATGTCTTTTAGTCTGTCTACAATGTAAAAATATCCGTCTTCATCTTTTTTGGCAAGGTCGCCCGTGTGGAGCCAACCACCTCTTAAAGTCTGGGCAGTTTCTTCTGGCATGTTGTGATAGCCAACCATTATATTAGGTCCTCTTAAAACAAGCTCCCCTACTTCTCCCACAGGAAGTTCATTGTCATTTTCGTCCACTATCTTTGCTTCAACACAAGGAAGTGGCAATCCCACAGACCCTGGCTTTCTTATTGCATTAGGCTCTAAAGGATTTAAAAGTGCAACAGGAGCTGCCTCACTTAAACCATAGCCTTCTACAAGAGGAAAATTGAATTTTTCCTCAAATCCTCTTTGTATCTCAGGGGCTAATGGAGCTCCACCTGATATAGCTAACCTTAAAGCTTTAAATTGTCCCTTTTCTGCCATTCTCATAAGGACTGCAAACATCGAAGGCACTCCGCAAAATACAGTTACATCTTCTTTTGTCAGTGTCTCCAATGTGTCTTTTGGCATAAAACTTTCTTTTATTGTAATAGCAGAACCCAAATAAAATCCAAGAAGTATGTTGACTGTCCAAGAAAAACTATGAAACAAAGGCAATACGCACAAAAAGTTATCCTCTGGTCCTAAGTCAGATACATCGTCTAATGCTTTTACATCAGCAATGAAGTTATTGTGAGTAAGCATCGCACCTTTAGGTTTCCCTGTCGTTCCAGAGGTATATATATACGTACATACCTCGTCTGGTTCTATTTCAACATGTTGAGAAGGACCCATTTTTAAAATTGCATTAATGGTATTTTCATCTAAAACGACCACATTTTTGAGATTCAATCTTCCTAATTGAGACTTATCAATTTTTTGAGCTATTAAAGGATGAATGACTATAGTATTAGCACCTGATTCCATAATTATATATGCAATTTCTTCCAGTGTAAGCATCATGTTTAGCGGTACAACAATTGCTCCTGCTTTAGATGCTCCCATAAAAGAAAAAATATATTCAGGGCAATTGGGAAAACTCAATGCTATTCTATCACCTTTTTTTACACCTATTGATTGAAAGAAAGAAGCGTACTTATCTATGAGAGAGTCAACTTCTCCGTAACTATAGATTCTATCTTTAAACTTTATTGCAACATGATCGTCAGGCACTTTTGCGTTTTTGTGAAGTTCATGAATTTTCATAATTATCCTCCTTTAACTTAATATGGCAGCACCGATGATCCCTGCATCATTTCCAAGCTCTGCTTTTCTTATGTCAGCATACGGTAAGTCTTTGAATAAAATATTCTCTGCCACTTCTTTTTTAAGAGGTTTTATGAGAAAATCCCCTGCATTTGCAACTCCTCCACCCAATATTATCACTTCAGGGTCAAACATGTTTATCACATTTACAATCCCAATAGCTAAGTATTTGACGTAGTCATTGAAAATTCGCATTGCTTGCTCATCGTACTGCTTCGCAGCATCAATTACGTTTTTAGCCGTTATGCTGTTTATATCTCCATTTGCAAATTTTAAAATAAGAGAATTGGGATTCTTCTCTACTGCCTTTTTCCCTTCTCTTATTAAAGCAGTTGCTGAAGCATATGTCTCTAAACATCCAATTTTACCACAGTTACATCTTATACCATTGTCTCCTATCACTATGTGTCCAAGCTCAGGTGCAAAATGATGTGCACCATTGTATATTTTACCATCAAGGATAAAACCAGAACCTACTCCTGTTCCTAAGGTAATTGTCACTGAGGACTTAGAACCTTTGCCAGCCCCATATGCTGCTTCTGCCAAAGCTGCTACATTAGCATCATTGTCCATATATATTGGCAAATCAATGTATTTTCTTATTTCTTTTGCAAGAGGAACTTTTGTCCAAAAGAGATTCACCGCTCGTATTACTATGCCTCTTTCGCTATCTGCTACACCCGGGACTCCTATTCCCATTGACTTAATATCACTTCCACTTAGATTACTCCTCTTAATAAGTTCTATAGCTATATCCGCTATGTCTTTGGCAACTGCTTCATAACCCCTTTCCGGTTTTGTCGGCCTGCTACCTGTAGCTACTATACGTCCCTCTTCATCCACCAATCCAACAGCAATATTAGTGCCTCCAAGGTCAACACCAATTCTCATTCTTCCTCTCCTCCAATTTTCCGTTTTTTCTCTTTAAGATATTCTTTTATTTTTCCAACATCAGTATTAAGCACTAAATCCTCAGTTATACCGGCATTTTTAATAACTTTGAGAGCTTCCTCAAACCTTCCTACATCAAAGCTTACATGGGCATCGCTTCCTACAGCAATTTTTACTCCCATTTCTTTCGCTTTTTTAGCAATGAGAAAACAATTTTCTTCACTGCCCTTTCTTGAACTTACAAAGGAGCTGTTGTTTATTTCAATAAATTTGCCATATTCTTTAGCAGCCATTAAAACTTTTTCAATATCTATTGGATAGATGGGATTCCCAGGATGTCCTATTATATCTACATAAGGGTTTTTTATAGCATTTATAATAGCTTTTGTGTTTCTTTCTATATCGTCACTTGGTTCAAAACACACGTCATGCAAACTGGCAATCACTATATCTAGTTTTTTAAGTATTCCTTCTGGTAAGTCCAAATTTCCTTCTTCATCCATTATATTAGTTTCCACCCCTTTTAATATCTCCACCCCCTCTATTTTTTCAGGTAACACTTTTAAATTTCCAAAATACCAAAGGTGAGCAGCTCCTGGCATTTTAGGCCCGTGGTCTGTCATACATATAAGTTGAAGCCCTTTTTTATAAGCCTCTCTTGCGTTTTCTGTAATAGTGCTGTAAGCGTGACCGCTGGAAATTGTGTGAGTATGAGTGTCCAAAACTAACTTCAACTTTATCCTCTCCTTTTAATTCCCTATTTGTTTTAATAATTTTTTGTTAAGCTCATGGGCAGCGTTGTACCCCATCTGTTTTTGCCTGTGGTTCATCGCTGCTACTTCTACTATTATCGCGAGATTTCTTCCTGGCCTTACAGGTATAGTAAGCTTTGGAACTTTGACATCTAAAAATTTAATATATTCATCTTCTAATCCTAATCTGTCATAATATTTATCTTCATCCCATTCCTCCAATTGAATGACTAAATCTATGCTCATTGTATTTCTAACAGAACCCACACCATACAATGTCTTTATGTCAAGTATGCCAATACCCCTTATCTCAATAAAATGCCTTATTATCTCCGGTGAACTCCCTTGAAGCTTGTCCTCACTTATCTTGCTAATCTCCACTGCATCATCAGCAACTAACCTGTGTCCCCTTTTGATTAGCTCTAATGCTGTTTCACTTTTACCTATGCCACTTTCTCCTAATAAAAGAACACCTATACCATACACATCTACAAGGTCTCCGTGAATAGTAATTTGTGGTGCTAACTTTTCATCAAGGTAATTAATTAATCTATTTATAAACTTGGTAGAAGCTTCTTTTGTCCTCAAAAGATATCTATCGTACTTTTGCGCAGCATCTATAAGCTCTTGACGAATATTTAAATCTCTCGTTACAATAAGACAGGGAATAGGGTAATTAAAAAATCTGTCTGCTCTTTCAGCTAATACGCCATCTGGCAGCTGTTCTATAAAAGTTGTCTCGACTTTTCCTATTATTTGCACTCTTTCATAAGCAAAATGCTCATAAAAGCCGGAAAATTGTAAGCCCGGCCTATTTACATCACTTGTAGTTATATCTATTTTATTATTTTTGGCCTCAACAATGACTTCTAAATTTAAATCCTTTATCAAAGTTTCAACAGGAATCTTATCCACTTTTTCACCTCCAGCCAGCGACAAAACGCTGCATTTAATTCAATTATATTATTTAATGTAAAATAAGTAAATAGACAAAACCTTTTCTTCTTGGAAGATGTAAATTATAATATGTTTATAGCCATATAAACTTTTGAGGTGAAAAAATGTTAAGGCAAAGACTTCTTAGACTTTTAAAAGAAAACAAAGGGGAATATATCTCTGGGCAAAAACTTTCTGAACAACTCAACGTTTCAAGAACTGCTATATGGAAACATATAAATGAATTAAAAAATGAAGGATACCAAATAGAAGCCCATCGCAAAATGGGGTATATATTGCTTTCTGAGCCTGATTTGTTAACTTATGAAGAAGTATCACCTTATCTCTCTACAAATTTCTTGGGAAAATATTACATGCATAAATTAGTTATTGATTCCACAAACAACTTTGCCAAAGAAATCGCATCAAACGTTCCTGATGGTACAGTAATTATTGCCGAAGAGCAGACAGCAGGAAGAGGACGATTAGGAAGAAGTTGGATATCTCAAAAAGGCTGTGGCATCTGGATGTCTATCATTTTAAAACCAAATATACAGCCGAAAGAGGCAATTAATCTCACACAATTAGCGGCAATTTCTGTAGTTAAAGCTATTGAAGAAGTATTTCACGTAGAAAGCAAAATAAAATGGCCAAATGATATAATACTAAACAATAAAAAAGTGTGTGGAATATTGACAGAGATGAGTTCAGAAATTGACAAAATAAACTATGTGATAATAGGAATTGGAGTCAATGTAAATTGTGACAATTTCCCTGAAGAATTAAAAGGCAAAGCCACTTCCTTGTACTTAGAAACCAACTCTAAAGTTGATAGGAAAAAACTTACCGCCAGCATTTTGAATAACCTGGAATTTTATTATAATGCATATCTACAAAAAGGCTTTGAATACATAAGGCCTATATGCATTGAAAAATCCATAACAATAGGAAGGCAGATAAAAGTCATTGCCAATGAGGGTGAAATTGAAGGAAAAGCTGTCACTATTGACAATAATGGAAGTTTGGTAGTAGAGACAAAAGAAGGCAAAAGGCTTAGCATTATGTCAGGAGATGTATCTGTGAGAGGTTTGCTGGATTACATTTAAGCGTCAAGACAAAATCTTGACGCTTCAGTTTGTAGAAAAAGTCAAAATTTTTTAAAGAAGATATTTTGCATCGTCGCTCCGGAGTTCCAAAGCGACAAAACTAAGCTCGACCTTCGGGTTTCGGCAAGGTCCCGGGCACATTCGACGTCCTGTCTCAGGTGCCCGCCTCCGCCATCCGTGGCTTCGGCCCTGCCTCCACCCTCGGTCTTGCTAAATTTTGTTAGCGCTTTGTCACAAGTCGCTCCTTATGCAAAATATCTTCTTTTCGAAAGTTTGTCAACAAGAGTTTGTCAACAAGCTGAAGCATCCAAGACAAAATCTTGACGCTTTTTATTTTCTAAAATATTCATATACAGCTTGAGCAGCTTTTTCATTCATTCCTTTCACTTTTTTAAGGTCCTCCAAACTTGCACTTCTTATTTCTTCTATAGATTTGAAGGCATCATATAAAGCTTTTGCCCTTTTTTCACCTATGCCAGGGATATTGAAAAGTTCGCTTTTAAATCTTTTGCTTTGCTTTTTTTTGTGGAAAGTTATAGCAAATCTATGAGCCTCTTCTTGTATTTGCGCAATCAGGCGAAAGGCTTTTGTAGTCATAGGTATGTCAATTTCACCTTGAGGTGATACAAGGCCTCGAGTCCTGTGTTTTGAATCTTTTACCATCCCATAAACAGGAATAGCAATCCCCAAACCATCCAATACCTGCAGTACAGCATTTACATGCCCTATACCACCGTCTATTAATATTAAATCAGGCATTTCAGCAAATTTGGCTTTATTCTCTTCAAGTTCACCTTTTTCAATAAGCTCTTTTTCTTCAATGGCATGTAAAAAACGCCTTTCTATTACCTCTCTCATACTCTCATAATCGTCTTGCCCTTCAACATATTTTATGTTAAACTTCCTGTACTGACTTTTCTTAGGTTTTCCATCTGCAAACACTACCATAGACCCTACATTGTCTTGACCTCTTGTGTTTGATATATCATAGGCTTCAATCCTTTTGGCATAATCAAGTCCAACTAAATTAGAAAGTTCTAATACAGCCTGGTCTTTTGAAATTTTCTCTCTTATTGATATGTCACTCTTAAGAGCTTCTAAAGCATTTTGATAAACCATATCCACCAGTTCTTTTTTCTTACCTCTCATAGGAATTGTTATAAAAACTTTGTTGCCTCTCTTTTGTGATAACCATTCACTGAGAAGCTCTCTTTCATCTAATTCCACATCAATTATTATTTCTTTGGGAATGTAAGGGGCACCTTCATAAAATTGCTTTATAAAGGAAGAGATTATTTCCCCTCTTTCCATACCCTCTGTATTTTTCATATAATAATGCTCTCTTCCGCTTAATTTTCCATCTCGTACAAAGAACACCTGTATGCAGGAAATATCCGCGCCTCTAGCCATTGAAATTATATCCTGCTCATCTTCTCCTACTGATACTACCTTTTGTTTTTCTGATGTCCTTTCAATAGCAAAAATCTGGTCTCTAATCCTCGCTGCTTCCTCGAACCTCAATTCTTCCGCCGCTTTTTGCATGTCTTCTTTAAGTTTTTGTATGAGCCAATCTCTCTTTCCATCAAGAAAGAGAACTGCCTGATCAACTAATTTTCTATAATCTTCTTTATTTATTTTGTTAGTGCAAGGAGCAGAACACAATCCTATGTGGTAATAAAGACATTCTCTAACCTTACCCATGTCCTTTTCAATATTTCTGTTACATGTCCTTATTGGAAACATTTTTCTAACAAGTTTTATAGTCTCCCTCACTGCAAAGGCACTGCTATAAGGCCCAAAGTATTTAGCCCCATCTGGCTCAATCCTTCTTGTAAACATTATGCGGGGATACTCTTCATTTACTGTAGCTTTAATATAGGGGTAATTTTTGTCATCTTTTAATAATACATTATACTTAGGCTTATACTTTTTAATTAAATTGCATTCCAACATTAAAGCTTCAAGTTCAGTGTCAGTAACAATGTACTCAAAGTCTTCCACATGAGAAAGCATTACTTTTACTTTTGGCAATTGATTTTCTTTGTTTTGAAAATACTGCCTTACTCTGTTTTTGAGAACTACAGCTTTACCTACATAAATTATTTTGCCACTTTTGTCTTTCATTATATAAACGCCAGGTTTTTCAGGCAAAAGCTTTAATTTTTCTTCTATGGTCATTATCCATCACCTTCAGGTCATTTAGTCAAATAAGCTCTTATTATATCTCTCGCTATAGGTGCTGCTACTTTCCCACCTTCACCGCCATTTTCAACTATTACACTTACAACTATCTGTGGATTTTCGGCAGGTGCAAAACCTACAAACCAAGCATGGGGATCCCCATGAGGATTTTCTGCAGTACCAGTTTTGCCTGCAACTGTAATATCAGAAATCTGTGCAGCTTTACCTGTTCCCTCTTTATCGTTAACTACGCCTATCATCAATTGTTTAATAGTATCTGCCACCTTTTTTGATATAGGATTTAAATACTGTGAAGGAGTGCTTTTCTCAATGATTGCCCCTGAAATAGGATCTGCTACATATTTCATTAAATAGGGCTTCATCATAACTCCATCATTTGCAACGGCAGAAGCGACTAAAGCCATTGTAAGAGGTGTTACCAGCATTTTCCCTTGTCCTATAGAAGTTTCCGCTAAATCAACCTTCCCATCAATAGGAGGAAATTGGTTTTTTGCTGTATCTATCTCTAAAGGAACTCGTTTATCCAGTCCAAAAGCATAAGCCATTGTTTGCAAGTTTTCGCTTCCTAAATCTAAACCAACCTGTATAAAAAAGGAATTGCAAGACCTATAAAAAGCTTGTTTAAAATCCTCTATTCCATGAGCAATACCTCCAAAATCATTTATTCTATTACCCTCTACAATTATATATCCTTTACAATCAAAAGCCTTGTCATATAACTCAGGTTTATATGTCAAAACTGCTGCGGTAGTTATAATTTTAAAGACAGACCCTGGAGGATATAAACCTTGCGTAGCTCTATTTAAAACTACGTGCTCAGAACTTGTCATTATTTCTTCCCAATTTTCTCCTAAAGTATTGGGGTCATAAGAAGGAGAAGAAACCATTGCTAAAATTTCTCCCGTCTTTGGATTTAAAGCTACAACCGCTCCTTTTTTACCCTCCATCTCTTTATAAGCAAGGTCTTGAAGAGTTTTATCTATTGTCAAATATACATTATCTCCTACCTGTCCTTTTGCTAAAACCAATTTTCTTAGAATAGTCATTGGATCATTTCCTACCATACCAAGTAATTCTTTGTCATAAGCTTTTTCTATTCCTGTATTTCCTTGTTGATATATTCTGCGACTATACCCTATTACTTGCGCAAAAGCAGGCCCATCTAGGTATTTCCTCTTTTGTGAGCCATCTACAAACACGCTTTTTGCAAGTACAGTCCCATTTCTGTCCAAAATACTACCTCGCAATATCTTTTTTTCTTGTTCTATAAGTCTTCGATTGTAAACACTATAAGAACTAGTAATTAATTTATCTCTTTCATATATTTGGAAATAAGTTAAATAGGCAATTAGCCCGAAAAAAAGTATAGAAAAAAGCCAAAACAAAATTTTAATATTGCGATTTAAGTTGGACATCCTGTCGCTCCTCCTTAAGAGCTATGCCATTGAGCATACCCAATGTCACAAAGCTCGTCACCATAGAACTACCACCATAACTTACAAAGGGAAGGGTTACCCCTGTCAGAGGTATGAATTTTATGACACCACCAATTATAGTAAAAACTTGTAAACTAAACATTGAAATAAGGCCTGTAGCTACTAATACACCAAACTCGTCTTTAGCATTTAGTGCTACTTTAATCCCTCTATACATTATAACAAAATACACAAGAATTATGGCTATAGCACCTAAAAGTCCAAATTCTTCACTAATAGCAGAAAATATGAAGTCACTTGCCACAACCGGTATATACTCTGGATGCCCCATGCCAAGCCCTGTGCCAAAAAAGCCTCCCGCAGCAATGGCGAAAAGGGATTGTACAATTTGATATGTTTTTCCTGGTACATCCATCCAAGGATTCAACCATGCCTCAATTCTTACTCTTACGTGCCAAAACAAAAAGTAGGATATTATGCCTCCTAAAACAAATAGCCCAATCCCTACTGCTGTGTACAATAGATTAGAAGTAGATACAAAAATTAATAATACTGTAGTAGCATAAAATAAAAACGCCATCCCTAAGTCTTTTTCTAATACAAATATTCCTACAATTACAAGAGTTATTAATCCTAAAATAAATATGTCTTTTGTTTCTCTCCTGGTGCACAAATATTTTGCCAAAAAAATTATATATATTATCTTAGCAAGTTCAGCTGGCTGAACATATATGCCGTCAAAAGTAAGCCAGTTTTTAGCACCACCTATCTCTCTTCCAAAAATTAATGTGGAGCCTAGTAGTGCTATTGTAAGTACAATGTAAATAGCTTCCCCATATTTAAGTTTATAAAGTAAATCGTAGTATTTTGAAATATATGAGGAAATGAAGTAAAGTAAAAATCCTATTGCAATCCAAACAATCTGCTTTATGAGCAAATCCGGAGCAACCCTGTATATCATTATAAGTCCCATTTCTGTTAAAAAAGAAGTTAAAATGATAAATTGGATTTCACCCAATGGAAACAATCTTACATGTAAGTAATAAACAATATAAATTAATATTGGAAATGCCAATGTAAAATATATAGTGTCAAATCCTTCCGGTTTATTGTATATAAAAAGCAGCAAAAAGGCTATTACAAATATCCAAAAAACATTTTTCATGGCTTTAGAACCGGTTTTTACATATTCCTCCATATCATTCACCTGCAAATATGTATTAAAATTTAGTGTGTAATTTCTCCAGCTAACAATTTGTACAGACCACTTACAAAATAAATTTAAGTTCAACATCCCCTAAAGTAATTACGTCTCCATTTTTAATTTTAGCAATTCCCTTTATTCGCTTGCCATTCACAAAGGTGCCATTAGTGCTGTTTAAGTCTTGTATATAAAATCTTTTGCCTCTCTTTCGTATGATAGCATGTCGTGCAGACACATAAGGGCTTTCAATTACTATATCGCATTCCTCCGACCTTCCTATGGTAGTAACTTCAAAAAGATTAAAAGTCCTTTCTCCATTTAAAAAAGAAAGTTTAGCCGCTGTTATTTGCCTCTCATATCTTGCCCCTTTTATGTCCATATACACTATTTTAAAAACCCTGTATAAAAACAGGTAGATGAGAAAAATAAGGACATATTTTAATATCTGAGAAGCTATGGCATAATACATAAATTCACCTCATTTTTGAGAAAGGACTTTTTTCAAAAAATGGCCTGTATAAGAATTCTCATTAGCAGCAACTTCTTCAGGTGTCCCTGTAGCTATTACCATTCCACCCTTGTCTCCACCTTCTGGTCCTAAGTCAATAATATAGTCTGCACTTTTTATGACATCTAAGTTGTGTTCAATTACAATAACAGTATTACCTGCATCAGTTAATCTATTTAAAACGTCAAGAAGCCTATGAACATCTGCAAAATGTAATCCAGTCGTAGGCTCATCCAAAATATATAATGTCTTACCTGTAGGTCTTTTAGAAAGTTCAGTAGCTAATTTTACTCTTTGGGCTTCTCCTCCTGAAAGCTGAGTAGAAGGTTGCCCTAGCCTAATATATCCTAGTCCTACATCATACAAAGTCATCAATTTATTTTTTATTCTAGGTATATTTTCAAAAAACTCTAATGCTTCTTCTACTGTCATATTAAGTACATCCGAAATGTTTTTTCCTTTATATTTTACTTCCAATGTCTCCCTATTATACCTTTGCCCTTTGCAGACCTCACAAGGGACATACACATCCGGCAAAAAGTTCATCTCAATTTTAATTATGCCATCTCCTCCGCAGGCTTCACACCTTCCACCTTTAACATTAAAACTAAATCTCCCTGGTTTATAACCTCTCATTTTAGCTTCTGGGGTATTTGCAAAAACCTCTCTTATATAGTCGAAAACTCCTGTATAGGTAGCAGGATTTGAACGAGGAGTCCTGCCTATAGGAGACTGGTCAATATTTATTACTTTATCTATATTATCGATACCCTCTATTGCATCGTGCATACCTGGTTTATCTTTGGACTTATAAATCTTCTGTGCCAATGCTTTGTACAGTATCTCATTTATAAGGGTGCTTTTGCCTGAGCCAGAAACCCCTGTAACGCATATAAATACTCCAAGAGGGAAAACCACATCTATATTTTTTAAATTGTTTTCCTTAGCTCCTTTCACTATTAAAGCTTTTCCATTAGGTTTTCTCCTCTGTTTTGGCACTTCTATCTTTATTTTGCCACTTAAATACTGTCCTGTAATTGACTTTTCACATTTTAACACATCTTCTATCGTACCCGCAACTACAATTTCTCCTCCATGCTCACCTGCACCTGGTCCTACATCCACAATGTAGTCTGCCGCATATATTGTATCTTCGTCGTGCTCTACTACTATAAGAGTATTGCCTTGGTCTCTTAATTTTTTTAAGGAATTTATAAGCCTTTCATTATCTCTTTGATGAAGTCCAATGCTGGGCTCGTCCAAGATGTATGTAACTCCTACAAGCCCAGAGCCTATCTGGCTTGCCAATCTTATCCTTTGTGCTTCTCCACCTGATAAAGTAGCTGCAGGCCTTGACAGAGTCAAATAATCAAGTCCTACATCTACAAGAAAATTAAGCCTTGCTTTTATTTCTTTTAAAATTGGCTTTGCAATAATCTCATGTCTTTCTGTTAATTTGAGTTGGTCAATAAATTTTATAAGCTCGCCAACAGAAAGGTCTGTCATTTCTTTTATGGAAAGTCCACCAACAGTCACAGCTAACGCTTCTGGCTTTAATCTTGCTCCATGGCATGCAGGACAAGTAACCGGTCTCATATACTTTTCTATCTCTTCTTTTATAAAATCTGAAGAAGTATTGTTGTACCTTCTTTCAAGATTGTTTACTATCCCTTCAAATCCATAGGACTTTCCTTTTGTATCTTTGCCATAAAGCAGTACATTTTTTAAATCTTCACTAAACTTTTCATAAGGAGTATTCTCTGTATATCCAAAATGTTCAATCAATCTTAAAATGTTGTAATAAGCATAACTATCCTGTGAAGCAACAATCCCCGGCAACAACCCATTTGCTAATGATTTTTTAGGGTCTTGTATTAAAAGCTCTGGATCTACCTTCATAAATTCTCCCAATCCAGTGCAAACAGGACAAGCCCCATAAGGGCTATTGAAGGAAAACATTCTCGGAGAAAGCTCCTCAATACTTATGTTGCACTCTGTACAAGCGTATTTTTCAGAGAGTGTAAAGCTTTCTCCGTCTATTACATCAATAGTAACTATCCCATCTGCTAATTTTAAAGCTGTTTCTATAGAATCCGTCAGCCTCATGTCAATTCCCGGTTTTATAATAATCCTATCTACTACGACTTCAATAGTATGCTTTTTATTTTTGTCAAGCTTAATTTCCTCATTTACATCGTACATGACCCCATCAATTTTTACCCTGACATATCCACTCTTTTTTATGTCATTTAAAAGTTTAGCATATTCCCCTTTTCTTCCTCTAATAACAGGAGCCAGTACCTGTATCCTTGTACCTTCTGGCAATTCTTTGACTCTGTCAACCATCTGATCTATAGTTTGCATGCTAATCTCTTTTCCGCAAACAGGACAATGGGGGATCCCAGCCCTTGCATATAAAAGTCTTAGATAGTCGTAAATCTCAGTTATCGTACCTACAGTAGAACGAGGGTTTTTATTTGTGGTCTTTTGGTCTATAGATATTGCCGGTGAAAGTCCTTCTATATAATCAACGTCTGGTTTATCCATTTGTCCTAAAAATTGCCTTGCATAAGCAGACAAAGACTCCACATATCTCCTCTGACCTTCGGCATAAATGGTATCAAAGGCAAGAGAAGACTTGCCAGAGCCTGATAAACCCGTTATCACAGTTAATTTATCTCGTGGAATCTCCAAATCTATATTTTTTAAATTGTGAACTCTTGCCCCTTTAATTACAATTTTGTCCTTCACCATGATTTCACCTCAAACTACTTCCTCCAACTGTTTCTTCAATTCAAAAATCACATCTCTCAATTTTGCAGCCTTTTCAAACTGCAGCTCAATTGCAGCTTCTTTCATTTCTTTTTCAAGTTGCTCTATAGTTGACTTAATAATTTCAGGGTCATAAGTCTTAACTTTCTTTCTTGTGTACTTCTGTTCTTCTTCAGCAACGTGAGTAGCTTCAATTACATCTCTTACTCCCTTAATTACTGTCTTTGGAGTTATACCATGTTTTTTGTTATATTCCATTTGTATCTTTCTTCTTCTATTTGTCTCATCAATCGCCCTTTTCATAGAATTTGTCACAGTATCTGCATACATTATCACTCTTCCTTCCGCATTTCTTGCAGCACGTCCTATAGTCTGTATTAAAGAAGTCTCTGAACGCAAAAATCCCTCTTTGTCTGCGTCTAATATTGCCACCAAAGCAACCTCAGGTATGTCTAATCCCTCTCTCAAAAGGTTTATGCCTATTAAAACATCGAATTTACCCAGCCTTAAATCTCTTATTATTTCAACCCTTTCAATCGTCTCAATATCAGAATGTAAATATTTTACTTTTATTCCCATATCCTTGAGATAATCCGTTAAATCTTCTGCCATCTTTTTTGTAAGGGTCGTAACAAGCACTCTAAAGCCTTTATCAACTGTTTTTCTAATTTCCCCTATCAAATCATCTACTTGTCCCTTAACAGGCTTTACTATCACTTCTGGATCCACAAGACCTGTCGGTCGTATTAACTGCTCAACAACCTGCTCTGAATGTTCAATCTCATAAGGCCCTGGTGTTGCAGAAACAAAGATAACTTGATTTATCCTCTCTTCAAACTCTTCAAAAGTAAGGGGACGATTGTCAAAAGCAGAAGGAAGTCTAAATCCGTATTCTACTAATGCTTCTTTCCTTGACCTATCTCCATTGTACATTCCTCTGATCTGAGGAATTGTCACATGAGACTCATCTATAAAAATGAGAAAATCTTTAGGAAAATAATCTAAAAGGGTATAAGGAGGGCTTCCTGGAGGTCTTCCTGAAATATGCCTTGAATAATTTTCTATTCCTTGGCAGTAGCCCATCTCTTGTAGCATTTCTAAATCGTAATTTGTCCTCTGTCTTAATCTTTCAGCCTCTACTATTTTGCCAGCATCTTTAAGTTCTTTATACCTTTGCTCCAATTCTTCTCGAATGCTTTTTATTGCTCTTTCCAATTTGTCTTTTGAAGTAGCATAGTGAGAAGCCGGAAATATAGCCACGTGTTTTCTTAATCCCAGTACTTCACCTGTTAACACATCAATTTCTGCTATTCTGTCAATTTCATCTCCAAAAAGCTCAACCCTTATCGCCTTATTAGAAAAAGAAGCAGGGAAAATTTCTATTACATCTCCTCTTACCCTGAATTTGCCTCTTGTAAAATTCACATCATTTCTTTCATATTGTATATCCACAAGCTTTTTAATTATTTCGTCTCTATCCTTTATCATTCCCGGCCTTAGAGAAAGCATAAGATTTTCGTAATCTACAGGGTCACCTAAGCCATATATACAAGAAACACTTGCGACAATTATAACGTCTCTTCGCTCAAAAAGAGCTGCCGTAGCAGAGTGCCTCAATTTGTCTATTTCTTCATTTATAGAAGCATCTTTTTCAATATAAGTATCAGTTTGGGGTATATAAGCCTCCGGTTGGTAGTAGTCATAATAACTCACAAAATATTCTACAGCATTCTCAGGAAAAAATTCTTTAAATTCACTATACAATTGCGCAGCCAAAGTCTTATTATGGGCAATGACAAGAGTAGGGCGATTTAACTTTTGTATTATATTAGCCATAGTAAAAGTCTTTCCAGAACCTGTGACACCTAACAAAGTTTGAAATCTATATCCTTTTTTTACTCCTTCAACTAATTTCTCTATAGCTTGAGGTTGGTCTCCTGTTGGTTTAAAATTAGATACCAACTTAAATCCACTCATTTTCCTACCCTCTTTGCAATTTATCATTTATTTATTATAGCATACCCTACTTCTCAACACAAACATAACCAAACAGCCGTCCGTGTCAAGATCTTGTAGGTAAAGATGTAGCTACACTTTATAAATGGCTGACATTTTGCACAAAGCGCGCGACTTGTCTGAGCAGTTGCTAAACTTAGCAAGACCGAAGGATGGAGGCGGGGCCGAAGGCAAGGATGCCGGAGGCTGACCCCTGAGGCAAGGAAGCCGAATAGGTCAGGAACCTCGCCGGAATCCAAGGTCGAGCGTTAGTTTAGCCTGCGAAGACACTGGAGCAAGTTGTGCAAAATGTCAGCTATATTATTTTTTACCTACTGAAATTTTACACATACCAAACAGCCGGCCTTTACAGGTCGGCTGAATTTCTTATGACTCCATCCTTGAGTTTTGGTACAATATCAAACTTATCAACTGTTAAACAAAATTCTATGTCTTCTTTATATCCTAATTCTTCTAATCTCTTTAAGTGATACCCATGTTTCATTATTTCATACAAGTTATCTTCATAGGGTTTATACAAAAAATAGCTGGCTTTTGATAAATCATCACTTTCAAATTTCATTAAATCTTGCAATTTTTTATATATCACTCCAGCAGTTATTATGTCGTCAAAAGAAAATTTCCCTTCTGTACCAGCACATACAATTACTGTATCTTTATTGCTTGTGTATATATACTTAGCAACAGCAGAAGCATTTAAAAGGCATCCTAAAATTACATTATCTGCTAAAGAGACTTTTTTTAAAGCTTTTGTTCCATTAGTAGTAGTAAAAATTATCGTTTTATTCTCTACTTTTTCACGAGTATACTCTAAAGGAGAATTAGATAGGTCAAAACCTTCAATCTTTGTAGAGTTTCTTTCCCCAGCTAAAAGATAAGTTTTTTTATCTAAACTTTTTGCAAGTTCGATCGCTTCTTCTACTTCTGAAACTGGAATAATCTCTTTAGCTCCGTTGTACAAAGCAGTAGTAATAACACTTGTCGCCCGTAGAGTATCTATTACAACGACATTTTTGTCTTTTAATTCTCTTTCATTAATAGAATTATATGTTTCAAAAGTTTGTAAAAACACACACTTTGCCTCCTTATTTGTTTTTCTTAAAGATGTTTTTAAATATTTCTTTTAGTTTTTTTATAAATATTCCCCCCTCATTGATTTCATAAATCATAGAAGTTGCCTTTGGCACTATTAAAACTCCTAATCCCAAAATTCCCTGTGGATCCTTATATTCATAGTTAGTGTAATTACCATTTAAATCTTTTACAGTGATCCACATCACAGAAGGCCGTTCATTGAGTATTCGTATTATATCATCTGGCTCATTAATAGGAATATCATTAATTTTTAATATTACATCCCCCGGTTTAATTCCCATTTCTCTAGCGGGAGAACCTTTTGCTGTCGCTAAAATCATCACTCCTGTATCTGGCGCTACAAAAAGAGGTAGATTTTCCCTTTCTTCTCTTTGGCCTATTAAAATTAAAAGCTCATGAGCCACTGGAGCAAAAATAGCTGCTAAATATTGAAATAATTTAATATAGATTCCTAATATCGCCAATATAATCAAAACTATACTAAAGAAAAATAAACGTATAGAAGAAATTCGCGTTTTCTTTTCTGGAAGTTGTGTTAAAGCTAAATCTCCGTATCCTAAAGCTGCAATACCTGGCATAATTAAAAAAATTGCATTATTTAAATCAATTCCAGCCGGTTTGATAATGGGCCACCAATCTGGCATATTTACTCCCTGTCCCGTTATTGTTATCCCAGTAGCAATAGTTAATGCAGCAAAAGGAATAGGCCAAAATTTTTGCATAGTAAAGCCTCCTGCCACTCGCCCATCCTTAAGCCTTACAAAGATAGGAGTAGTATTCCTTGGACCATCTATATATATTAAAAGGCTTTCCATCAAATGAAGAATACCTACAATAGACATAAGTGCAGGAACACTTATACTAGGAAATCCAAAAATCAAGCTGGATAGGGAAACTATTCCTCCTGCATAAGAAAAACAAATATATCTAGGATTGACAAACATTAACACTATAGCCAAAGGCCATACATACTGAAGCCCTACATTTTCTATTGTTATTCCTAAAAATATCATAAAAAAGCTCCCAATTATTGCAGCAATTACACCATAAAAGATAGAGTCAAGAACCAATTCTTTCATTGGTTCTTGCTCATGTCCCATAATCTCTCTTTCTATAGCTATTTTATTTCTATACTGCATTATCATTAGAATTATCACTATCCAGAAAAAAGGATTAAAAATTGACAAAGCTATTGTCTTTATTGCCATCCAAAAAACTTGAATAAAAGCTATCATTTTAACACCCTACTTTATCTCACTTTTTACAATCTCAAAAGCTTTTATAAGCTGAGTATCTCTTTTTAAGTCAGGAGTATCTTGAAGAGTGTAATTTGCAGGAAGCTCTACTACGTAATTTGGCTCAATTCCTTTGCCTTGAATATTTGTGCCATTTGGCGTGTAATATCTCGCAATAGTATATTTTAATCCTGTACCATCACCAAAGTCAACAACAGTTTGTACCAGCCCTTTCCCAAAGGTAGTGGTTCCAACTAAAATTCCTACTTTTCTATCTTTTATTGCACCTGCTAAAATTTCTGAAGCACTGGCACTGCCTTTATTTACAAGCACTGCAATAGGCAATCCCAATCCTGGTCCTTTAGAATAATATTCTTTATTGTCAACTCTTCCTTTAGTCGTCACAACAACTCCTTTGGGCAAAATTAAATTAGAAATATCTATAGTTTCCTCTAAAAGTCCACCAGGATTATCTCTTAAATCTATTATAAGTCCTTTCATTCCTTGAGATTTTAATCTATTAAGGGATGCTTTAAAGTCATCAGAAGTACTTTGATCAAACATTGTAATCTTAATATATCCAATCTTATCAGGAAGCATTTCCTCATATACCGTTTCTAATTTTATTATCTCTCTTGTGATTGTCTTAGTAAAAGTTTTTCCTTCTCTCATTATAGTAAGCGTTACCTGTGTTCCTTGAGGTCCTCTCATCATTGCCACTGCCTCGTCTAAATTTTTGCCACTTACTTTTGTATTGTTCACTTCTACTATTATATCCCCGGATTTTATCCCTGCTCTTTCTCCTGGTGTATTTTTTATTGGAGAAACCACTACAATATGGTCTTCTTTATCAACTGCTACAACTATACCTATTCCCCCATAAGTGCCTGTAGTCTGAGTCATAAAATCAGAAAACTCTTTTTTATTCATGTATACAGTATAAGGGTCTCCTAAAGAGTTGGCCATCCCTTTCATAGCGCCTTCTAAAAGGACTGAGGAGTTAACTTTATCAACATACCTATTTTCAAGAATTTTCTCAATATCAAAAAGCTTATTATATTCTTCTATCAACTGGTACTCCTCACGAGAAACAAGGACTTTACCATTAGGAAGAGCCACTGATACTGCATTTGCTAACATAAAAGTTATAACATTTGTAACTATTAAAAGCACTGCTAATAAAATATAAAATCTTTTTTTTGCCATAATTTCCCCACCTTTTTTAGTCTCTTAAAATTATATATGTATGTTCTTTTTTATTATACAACATTCATGAAATAAAAAAAACAGACTGGTTATTTTAACCAGTCCATCGGATCTACAGGAACACCGTTTTTGCGCACTTCAAAGTGCAAATGAGGCCCTGTACTTAAACCTGTGCTTCCTGCCTTCGCTATAACTTGACCTCTTTTAACCATATCTCCTTCTTTAACTAATAAAGCAGAATTATGACCATACAAAGTGGATATTCCGTCTCCATGGTCTATAATTACTGCATATCCATATCCACCGTAATAACCTGCAAAAATGACTTGTCCATCTGCCGCAGCTACTATTGAAGCGCCCGTCTCGGCAGCAATATCAATACCCGTATGCATTCTACTCTGTTTAAGTATAGGATGATATCTCATTCCAAAAGGTGAGGTTATAACACTACTAGAAGGAACAGGCCATAAGAGTTTTCCACCACCATATTTAATTTTTGACTTCGCTTGTAATTGTTGAATAACTGTTTCTAGTTGTTTTGATTGTTGCAGTAACTCGTCTTCCTGTTGTTCATATAGTTTTTGCTGTCTCTCTAAATCTCTCATTAAACCTTCCCGCGAGGCCATAGCTACTTGTAATTCCCTTTGCCGAGAAACTATTTGATTTTTATAATTTTGCGCTTCTTTTTGCATTTGTGCTAATTCTTCCTCTTTTTGTTCAATAAGTTCTCTTTGTTGCTTATAGGATTCAAATAAATTCGAATCAAAATCTACTATGCGTTTTACAATATCCAATCGTGTTATAAAATCTCCAAAATTTTTGGCACCAAGAAGCACATCTAAATATCCCCATTCTCCACTTATGTATATAGCCCTTATGCGCTCCTTCATTGTTTGGAACTGGGTATTTTCCTTTTGTTTGGCCGCTTCTAATTCTTTGCGCGTTTTGTTAAGTTTTGCAGTAATATCAGACAATTGTTTTTGTGCATTTGCTAATTCTTGCTGTGTAGCATTAAGTTTTTTATCTAAATCTGCTATTTGAGCGGCAATATCATTTTTTTGATTAATTACTTCTTCCTTTTTCTTCTTAGTCTCAGTAATGGATTTTTGAATTTGATTTAATTTGTTTTTAGCATCTTGAAGCTGGTCCGCTTTTGGATAGGACGTAAAGAGCACTGTAAAGAGAAATATAACAACAAAGAGTAGCCATTTCCACCTGTATCTTCGCAATGCTATTTCCCCCTTGTAAATTTTACACATTCAAGAACCTTTTAATTGAAAGTCCACTTCCTAAGGCTCCAATTATTGCACCAATTAAAGAAAAATACACAAAAATGTCCCCTACTATTTTTTCTAATGGCAATAGTTGAAACACTATTAATTTATTATTAATAATATCAAGCACATATCCATAAATTAAAACTAATAGTGCAACTGATAACAAGGCACCTACCAGTCCTAATACTACACCTTCAATCAAAAAGGGCCATCGTATAAACCAATCAGTCGCTCCAATATACTTCATTATGTTGATTTCTCTTCTCCTTGCAAAAACCCCCAATTTTATTGTGTTGGAAATTATGACAATTGAAATTATAAAGAGAATAAGTATAATGGAAAGCCCCACTATCCTTATTATCTTTATAATTCCAAGAAGCTTATCTACAACATCTTGCCCATAACTTACCTTGTCAACTCCATTTATTTGCTTTATCTCGTTTGAAATATCTTTCATTAAACCAGCATCTTTCACTTTTACTATATAAGATTGGGGAAGAGGATTGTCCTTTTCTAAACCTTCTGCTAAATAGCTTTTATCTCCTAATTGTTGTTTAAATTTTTGTAAAGCCTCTTCTTTAGATTCAAAAACTACTGAAGTAACACCAGGTATTGTTTTTATCTCATTACCTATTTGGCTAACTTCTTGCTCAGAAATATTATCTTTTAAAAACGCTTTAAGTTCTAATTGAGATTCCACCTGATTAGTCAAACTATTAACATTTAAAATAATAACAAGAAACAAACCTAAAATAAGCATTGCTGCCATTACAGAAGTTATAGAAGCTATTGTCATAAGCCTATTTCTTGCTAAATTGCTAAAACCTTCTTTTAAAAAATATTTTAAATTTCTAAAGAGCATATCCATAAACACCCCTTGCTTCATCTCGTACTATGTTTCCTTTTTCCAGCGCTATTACCCTTTTTTTCATAGCATCTACTATGTCTTTTGCATGGGTGGCCATAACAACTGTAGTACCTCTTTTATTTATTTCAGAAATAAGTTTTACAATTTCCCAGGAAGTATCAGGATCCAGATTCCCCGTAGGTTCGTCTGCTATAAGAATAGAAGGTTCATTTACAATAGCTCTTGCTAAAGAAACCCTTTGCTGTTCTCCACCAGACAGCTGCCTAGGATACTTGTCCGCTTTATCACTTAATCCTACTAATGACAATACCATCGGGACTTTTCTTCTTATCTCCTTTGGATGTGCTCCAACTATTTCCATAGCAAAGGCAACATTCTCAAACACTGTTTTATTAGGAAGCAATCTAAAATCTTGAAAAACTACTCCCATACTCCTTCTCAAATAAGGTATCTCCCGCTTTTTAAGTTTTGTTATATCTTTTTTATTAATCACAATACTGCCAGAAGTAGGTTCTTCCTCTTTTAGCAATAATTTAATTAAAGTTGATTTACCTGCACCACTAGGCCCAACAATAAATACAAATTCTCCACTTTCAATTTCAAAACTAATATTTGAAAGAGCAATTATATCTTTATTGTATCTTTTAGATACATTTATAAACTTTATCAAATTTTCTCACCTCGGAATATCGTATAATTTTGTCAAAGTCATGATCATCTTTAACAGGACAGCATCATCAAAATTCTTAGCATCCAGGCCTGTCATTTTAAAAACTTTATCAAGTCTATAAACTAATGTATTCCTATGGATGTATAACTCTCTGGCAGTCTCACTCAAATTTAGACTATTTCTAAAAAAAGCATTTAAGGTTTGTATCAATTCCTCATCTTTGAAAATACCAAAATCAATATTTCTTTTCTTAATAAAATTATTTACTTTTTCTATGTCAATTCCCCATAAAATTTCTGCAAAGCTGTAATCTTCGTAAATATATATTCCTTTTTCATCTTCCAATTTTTTACCAATAAGTAAGGCTGTCTCTGCTTCCCTATAGGCGATATGTATATCCTCAATTGGCACAAAGGAAGAAGAACTGGCTATTTTTACTTTCATATAGCCTTCAGATTCTATCATATCTTTCATAGTTTTATAAAGTTCTATTAAAGAGTTATTTCCTTTGTAAGAAAATATCGCTGCAAATCTTTTATCATCAAATTTTACAGTATATAAATTACCTTTATCAAAAATGTTGGTAATTATTTTTATCGCATCGTCAATTTCATTATTCGATTCGACAATTGCTACTGTGTATTTCACATTCTTATTTATTTTATATTTTTCAGCATAATACGACACTAAATTTACGCTTAATTTACCTGTTAAAGCCTCTATCAAAAACTCTTCTCTATTATATTTCTGCAGCAATTGTTCAAAAATTAGAGAAATTAGATAAAGCACTTTTTTTGATTGTTCATCTTTTCCTTCTAAAGCGATAGTAAAAAAGAGAACATCATTGTAAAATATGTTATAGCATATAAATTCCCCTACTTCATATATCTCTTTTTCATCAATATATTCTACATTTATCTTTAAAAATCCTGCTTTTTTTTCAAAAAAATCTTTGTCGCCGTAAATTAAATTACCGGACTTATCTATTATATATATTGGCATTTGAATATTTTTTTGAATATCGTAGGCTACCTTTTTTATAAGGTCATAGCCGATCATTTTCATACCACCTTACTTTATAGTATACAATAATTATACACTATTTCCTAGAAGAAATAATAGGCAAATGTAAATTTATGTGGTATTTTGACACAAAAAATAAAAGGCGGAATAACCGCCTCAATTTGCTGGCAAACTAATTATCGCTGTTAGCATTTTGCATCGTTCGCTCCGGTGATATCGCAGACTAAACTATCGCTCGCCCTCGGGCTCAAGCGGGGTTCCGGGCACATTCGTCATCCTTGACTTATTGCCCTCCTCCGCCTTCCTTGGCTTCGGCCCTGCTTTCGCCTCTCAGCCTCGCTAAGTTTAGTTACTGCTCTATCAAGTCGCTACACTTATGCAAAATGCTCATATATTATATAAAAAGTTTGTCTACAGTCTAAGGCGGAATAACCGCCTTTTAGCTTATTACTCTATTCAAAATTGTCATTTCTGTTTCTTTATCAAACATGTGCAATTTATTTATATCAAATCCTATTTTAATTACGTCTCCTGCTTTTGCTCTTGTTCTTGGATCTACTCTTGCTGTCAATGAAACACCATTCACATCCAAATATAGAAATGTCTCTGGACCCATTAGCTCTGTAACTTCTACTTTTGCTTCGACTACAGCCTCTGGATATGTTTCCAAGAACACTTCTTCGTCATGCAAATCTTCTGGCCTTATTCCTAGCACAATTTCTTTTCCAACGTAGCTTGGATCTTTTAATCTCTTTAAAATCCCTTCTGGCACCAAAACGCTGAATCCCTTAAAAGTAGCATATACTTTGCCATTCTTATTCTCTAATCTTGCATCAATAAAGTTCATTTGAGGACTTCCAATAAATCCAGCAACAAATAAATTATTTGGATAATCATAAATAGTCTGAGGTTTATCTACTTGCTGAATAACTCCATCCTTCATAACTACTATTCTTGTACCCATTGTCATAGCTTCTGTCTGGTCGTGGGTAACATATATGAAAGTCGTCTGCAATCTATCGTGTAGTTTAGCCAGCTCGGTTCTCATTTGTACTCTCAATTTTGCATCTAAATTGGACAAAGGTTCATCCATCAAGAATACTTTTGGATTGCGGACAATAGCACGCCCCAATGCAACCCTCTGTCTTTGTCCACCTGACAAAGCTTTTGGTTTCCTGTTTAAATATTCTTCCAATCCTAAAATTCGAGCTGCTTCTTTTACTTTTCTATCAATTTCCGCTCTTGGAACCTTTCTAAGTTTAAGACCAAAAGCCATATTGTCATACACTGTCATATGAGGATAAAGAGCATAGTTTTGGAATACCATTGCGATATCCCTATCTTTTGGTGGCACGTCATTCACAAGTTTGCCATCAATATAAAGTTCGCCTTGAGATATTTCCTCAAGTCCTGCTATCATTCTCAATGTTGTAGTTTTACCACAGCCAGAAGGTCCAACCAATACTATAAACTCTTTGTCCTGAATTTCTAGATTAAAATCTTTAACTGCGGTAACACCGCCTGGATAGACTTTGTAAACATGTTTGAGTACAACATCAGCCATTTTTAGATTCCCCCTATTAGAAAACGTTTGATGTTTTTATTATAATACTATTTCTTCTTCTTTACTATCGTCAATAAATATGATATTTAGCACAAATTTTTGTACAATATATCTACAATATTAGGTATTTTTTTCTTTAACCCTCTTTTTTTTGAATTTTATTTAAAAAATTAAACCACAAGAACACTAATACTCCATCAATAGCAATCAAACTCCAAAAAACATATAGTTTCACTATTTCCCCCTCCTCATCCAGGGGGACAATTTAAAAATAGTGATGAGATTCCCTAAGGCCAAAAGTGCTGCCACGTCTATAATTAGACTATATAAATAGTGCCAGTGAAGATACTTTAGTGCCCCTATATGCACTAATGAATATTCCATTATAAAAAATAATGCGGCTGAAATAATCACATCTATAAGGCGCAAAATATTATTTTTAGGATATGTTTGTGCATACAATACCCCTATGCAAAAAGGCGCACCTAAAGTAAAAAATAAACTTGAATCAAAGATCCTAATAACAACATTAGAAAAATCGTAAAGATTAAGACCAATTGCAATTTCATCTACAACAAGTTGAAAGCTTAAAGCTAATAGGCCTCCCCATACAGTATATTTTATATACCTCCAATCAGCTAATAAAAATAAAATAATCCATGAAACTACGAAAGTTATTATCCATGGCATTTATACCACCTCTTATTTAGTTTACCCATTTTTTAATCTCTAATAAAAAATTTTTTGAAAATCTATTGACAGCTGTTTTCATAAATGATATTATAATAAAAAAATTGAATAACAATACCTCATCTTCTTGGAAGGTGAGGTAGAGGCGCGGGTCATCAAGAGTAGTATACCAGAGGTATTTAAGGGCCGATGAAGGTATATGAAAGGGATGCTCGCCGAAGCGCGTAAATTCCTTAAAGTTTACGCAGCTGGGCCTATGCCGAATAGGTATAGGACTGTCACTGGAGGTTTCCCGAGCCTTCAGTGAAGAGCTATCTCGCTATAGGGGGAAGGAGGTATTACCATGTCTATGTGCAAAATAGGCAGCTGAGGTAATACTTAGCTGTATTTTATTTTGTTTTTTAGTTTCATAATTTAAATTATTAAAGTAAATGAGGTTGATAGAATGTTGCATGGGACAATGAAAATAAATTCAAAGGGTCATTTGGAAATAGGTGGTTGCGATACTGTAACTCTTGCAAAAAAGTTTGGTACACCGCTTTATGTAATAGATGAAGAGCTCTTAAGACAAAATTGTAGAGCATTTTACAATGGCTTTAAAAAAGATTATCCAGGAAATGAAGTGATTTATGCCAGCAAAGCTTTCATGACAATGGCAATATGCAAAATAATTGAAGAAGAAAACTTGGGTCTTGATGTCGTTTCTGGTGGAGAATTATATACTGCGTTAAAAGCAGGATTCCCTGCTGAAAAAATATACTTTCACGGCAACAATAAATCGAAAGAAGAACTTATAATGGCATTAGAAAATAACATTGGGAGAATCATTGTAGATAATTGGTTTGAACTAAATATGTTAAATGACTTGGCAAAAAAGATGAATAAAGTTCCTAATATTTATATAAGAGTATCTCCTGGTGTAGAAGCTCATACTCACCAATATGTAAAAACAGGACAAATAGATTCAAAATTTGGCTTCCCTCTTTTTAATGGAGACGCAATGAGAGCCATAGAATATGCTTTAACTTTGGAAAATGTAAATATAGTAGGTCTACATTCTCATATCGGTTCTCAGATTTTTGATGCAGAATCTTATAAAGCTGAAATAGAAATTATGATGAATTTCTTAAAATTAGTAAAAGAATTTTTAGGTTGGGAAGTAGGGGAACTAGATTTAGGTGGAGGTTTTGGAATAGCATATGTAGAAGAGGACGATCCCCAGCCAATCGAACAAATAGCTCAAGAAATAATGCAAGCAGTAAAGGAATATTCCGTTGCTTTAAATATAAAAATGCCAAACATAATTGTAGAGCCAGGTCGTTCTATAATAGGAAATGCTGGAACTACTCTTTACACAGTAGGAGCAATTAAAGACATACCAGGTGTTAGAAAATACGTAGCAGTAGATGGAGGAATGTCTGATAATATACGTACCGCTTTATATGGAGCAAAATATGATGCTATTGTAGCTAATAAAGCTAAGAATATAAAATCAGAAAAAGTATCAATAGCAGGAAAGCTTTGTGAATCAGGTGATATGCTAATTTGGGATATTACTCTACCTAAAATTGAAGAAGGAGATATATTAGCTGTAACATGTACAGGTGCTTACAATTATTCGATGGCCAGCAATTATAATAGGTTACCCCGTCCTGCTGCAGTACTCGTATCTAATGGTCAGGCTGACATAATCGTTGCGCGGGAAACTTATGAAGACTTAATCCGAAATGATATAATCCCAGAAAGGCTAACCAATGAAAAGAGAAAAATCGCTAATTATTAAAAAAAGAGAGGGATAACCTCTCTTTTTTATTATTCACTTTCTTTTGCTGTTTCAGTAGCCTCTTCTTCTGCCTCTTCTTCTTCACTTTCTCTCGGTGCCAATACAGAAACTACAATCTCATCAGGGTCATCTACAACTTTTACTCCCTCAGGAACTTGTATATCTTTTACAAAAAGTGTATCTCCAATCTCCAAATTGCTTAAATCCACAACAATTTCTTGAGGAATTTTGTCGGGTAAGCTTTCCACTGTCAACTCCCAAAGTTGATGCTGTACAATTCCACCTCTACTTTCAATAAGGCCTATTCCCTCAAATTTCAACGGAACAGTAGCTTCAATTTCTTCATACATTGACACTCTTTGGAAATCCACATGAATTATTTTCCCTTTCAAAGTATCTTCTTGAATTTCTTTAATAACCGCATTATGAGTAGAACCATCCACAATCACATTGAGGAGGACATTCCTTCCATGTTTTTGTAGCAACCTTTGAAGCGCGTTATATTCCACTGCCAAAGGAATGCTCTCCGCCATACCCTTGCCATATAAAATAGCAGGAATATAGCCTTGATTTTTCAAACAGCGAGCTGCATTTTTACCAGTATCTCTTTTTATAGCTTCGATACTGATTGCTTGCATCTGTCACTCCTCCTTTTGCTTATTGTTTCCAAATATTATTTTACCACTACGTTTAATAAATATCAAATCCATTTGACAGGTTAATTTTTTCATAGTAAACTTTTATGTGTAAAGTGTGCGCCTGTAGCTCAGCGGATAGAGCGTTCGGCTCCGGACCGAGAGGTCGCAGGTTCGATTCCTGTCAGGCGCACCAGAATGCTTGAAAATACTGAGTTTTTAGCGATATATATTTTTTACTTTTTTCTTTTTCCCACACTTTTCCCGCAGTAAAAAATTAGATAAAGCAGTAATTTTTGTATCTTAACAAAAGTTGCTGTATTCTTTATTTTTTTGCTTTGACATTACTTTTTCCCACATTTTTATTTTCAATAACATTTTGTTGTGGGGTTTTTTTATGTTGATATAATCCCATAAATCTGTATAACTGTATAAAAAGGTCGGTGTCCCATAATATCAAACAACCAAGCAGCGAACAACATCAAGAACAATTCGGATTTTTGTATAATCAAATTAATCAAGTTTCATGCACTCCACTGGAAGGAACAAAAATGGAAGAGAAAGAAAAAGCCCTAAAAATGGCAATTGCAGCGATAGAGAAAAAGTTTGGCAAAGGAGCTATTATAAAATTGGGAGATAGGCCAAATCTCGATATTGAAGTTATTCCTACGGGCTGCCTTGAATTGGACATTACTCTGGGAATTGGTGGAATATCAAGAGGCAGAATAATAGAAATTTTTGGGCCAGAATCCTCAGGAAAAACAACTCTGGCACTGCACATGATTGCTGAGGCACAAAAATTAGGAGGGACAGCCGCTTTTGTAGATGCAGAACATGCTCTGGACCCAATTTATGCTAAAAATCTTGGAGTAGATATTGATGAGCTGCTTGTTGCTCAACCCGATACTGGAGAACAAGCCCTGGAAATTGTAGAAGCTTTAATAAGGAGCGGTGCTGTGGATATTATAGTGATTGATTCCGTTGCAGCTTTGGTACCTAGAGCTGAAATTGAGGGCGAAATGGGTGAAAGCCAGGTTGGTTTGCAGGCCAGACTTATGTCGCAAGCCTTGAGAAAGCTAACAGGAACCGCCAGTAAATCTAAAACTGCTGTAATCTTTATAAACCAGCTAAGAGAAAAAATAGGAGTAACTTTTGGTAATCCAGAAACAACGCCGGGAGGCAGAGCTCTTAGATTCTATGCAATGGTAAGAATTGATGTGAGAAAAGGGGACAACATAAAACAGGGAGACAAAGTGGTTGGCAGCAAAATTAAAATTAAAGTTGTAAAAAATAAGCTTGCTCCACCTTTTAAGCAAGCTGAAGTTAACATGATGTTTGGAGAAGGTATTTCAAAAGAAGGAAGTCTTTTAGATCTTGGTGCGAAAATTTGGTTTAATCGAAAAAAGCAGATCATGGTATTCGTATGGAGAAGTAAAGCTGGGACAAGGCAGAGAAAATGCAAAACAGTTTTTAAAAGATAATCCTGACATTGCTTACGAAATAGAGAGCAAAATCAAAGAAAATTTTAACTCAGTTTATGAAAAATTAAATTATACCGTAGATGTTGTTGATTAGAAAAATACAGAAAAAACAAAGTCCATGTCAAGATTTTGTTAGACAAAAATTTTTTGTAGCCGACCAATCTGATAGGGATTTTCAGGAATTATAATCCACGCTATCAAGTAAAAGAGAAGTCCTCCTCCGCCAAAAATCGCAGTAACAAGGCATATAAGTCTTACCCAAGTTACGTCCACATTAAAATATTCTGCAATGCCTCCACAAACTCCTCCCAAAATTCTCTGCTCCCTTGACCTGTAAAGCCTTTTATTCATTCACACTTCCTCCAATCTGCTACCATATTCTTAAGTTAAAAGACGGCAAATGAAAAATTCCGTTAGTAAAAAGTAACATTAAAATTGCCAGCAAAATAGCTTCAACGTTTATTCCGCTGTTTTCTTCCCCATACAATTTTTTGCTAAACAAAAGTTCTAGCCCCAGAAAAATAAAAAAACAAGGCCATATAATCTCATGTACAAAATAAGGAATGCTAATATAAAATTTCTCTAAAATGAGTATTATTCCGACAAAAATGAGGGAAATCCCACTTGTTAAGATTCCTGTTCTTCTTCTCATATCTTTTCACTCCTTTTAAAGCATATTTTGAAAACTTCAGTTTATATCCCATCCTAAGTCTTCCTCATCCTTCCATTTATCTAATGGAATTTTATCTGCTTTTATGATGCTTTCTTTTAAATTAGGTATCGATAGTAAATACAATGTTTCTTGAATTGCATTCCAGTCTTCTTCGGAAATCAAAACTGCATTACCTTTTTTGGAAGTTATCTGGATTGGTTCACTGTTTTTTCTTACTTCTTCAATTGTTTTGTATATATTCTGTCTTACCTTTGTTATAGATATTGTTTTCATTCAAATCACCTCAAATAAAAAAACTACCCACGATTAGAACGTAGGCTTTTATTTTACTTTACCCATATAGTAATTTAAAACTTCTTTATTGACAAGACTGGCAACCGATTGGTTAATGCTATTAACCCATGTAGCAGGCAAAAACACTTTAAACCTTTCCACATTAGATTATGAATTTTGTTAACCCATATAGCAGTTTAAACTGCTGTGCTTTAAACCCGGTTGGCGGGATATTGCAATATAAATACCTGTTCCAAACTACTAACCCATATAGTAATCGCAAAACATCAGCTACGAAGAAATAGATGATGGAGAATTTTACAAACCGTTATTAACCCACGTAGCATTATAAAAACATAGGTACAAATAAAGCATACGAAATAACTCGCTAGTTTATCAACCCATATAGGCTTGAAAATATAAGTAGCATTAAAAAACTGCGTTTTTGTTCTTTTTGCCAAACTTGTTAATTCTATTATACCATACCTAATAGCAAAATCAATTATTTTTGCAACTTCTTATCCGTGTTACCTACAGGGATTTATCACTATCTTAGAAAATTTTTGGGGCCTTATATTGAGATCCTCAGCACAATTACCTGTTCACCTTCAAAACCTCGTCCTTGCCAAAGACAAAATGCCCGGATTCGTATCCCTTACCTTCCACATTTAAGATGACACCTTCTACTCCAAAGTTGTAACCGTAGGTGTTTACTATGCTCTCTATAAGTAGCGCCTCATATCCCGAGCCGGCATTCATCTCAGTGATAAGTTCTTTAGAAAAATTCAACCTTAAAACACTTTCTTCCCTTTTTATATCCAAAAGCTGGGTGTTTTTACTCAGTACTCTGTACTTTTCGTCCTTTAAAATTTCGGTTATCCTCTCCGCAAGAGTTTCGCCGGTTTTAAACTTCTCTACTACCCTATCTTCCAGCATTTTATCCGCATTTTCTGAAGGATAATAAATTGTCAGCTCTTTTGCAGGCAGGCAGTTGTCTTTTTCAGCATCGCCAAATTTAGAAAGGTTGTCTTCGACAGTCATGTTATCAGATACAAATCTTTGTTTGACAAGCCCTACACCTTTTGCAAAATATCTTTCTAATACAAAATCTTTAGACTTGCCCACAACTTTAATACATATAAATTTTCCTGCAGGTACTTCTACCTTCTCATTTAAGCTTTCAATAGTCCAGACAATGCTGCCGTCTTGCCAGCTGACTTTTTCTTTTAAAGGTGATTTTAAATAATACTCCTCATAGGTAGGTTCTTCTGCAAGATAGTTTATCCTGTAATAACTTTCTTCGATAGAATTAATCACCTTCACGCCTTCATTACTTACTTCAAAAACTTTTGCTACAACAGTACCTCCATTGTCATAAGAGAACTGAACTCTGTTTCCTTCAATAAATTCTACATCCACTCTTCCGCCTGCAAATTCATTGCCGATACCTTCGTATTCCCAATAAAGATTTTCCGAAACCGGAAAGTAATCAGTCACTTTCATTTCTTCTTTTGTCATCTCATCTACAGTACTTTGATTTTTCATAGTAGTGCAACCTGCAAAAAACAGCGATAAAACCAATATTGTTGTGATAACAAGAAAAATCTTTTTCAATTCCAAAACCTCCTCTCTTTATTATTTCCCAAAACCAAAACCCACTCAAACCCTACAAGATCCGTATCCCACAAATTCATGTTCAATAGGCAGAGATCTTTTTATAATTAAAAAACCTAATAATAAAAAAAACAGACGTAAACAAAAGTTTATAAATTGAAATAATCCCTCCAATTTGAATTAAATCTGCAGAAGCAAAAGATAGTTTATATTTCTATCTTACCTTAATACTCATTAAAACATAGTTAAAATAGTTTGGTAAACTCTGCCATTTCGATAATCATTATCCTATTTAAGTAAAAATCCTACAGTATTATATTTCTATTTTATCACAAGGGTTATCTATTTTTCATCACCAAAATCCTACGATAATTTTACACTATGGTCTTTTGTTGTAAAAAATTTTAAAAAAATTTGGTCTTATACCTCATAAGTTGCTACTTTTTCTGGAAAGATAAAATACAATATATGGTAAAATATTTATGTCCTTCTCCTAATTTTATTTACTTTCACTTTTGTCTGGTAGAACCTTCATAACCTATCTTAACCAGGAAAACCAGCACCAAACACTTGAAAAACTCAGGAGAACAATTTTTAATTTTTTCTAGGAATTCTTTTGCTAATGTTTCAATGATTCCCTGATAAGTATTTTCCAGTCGTTATTCGAAAGAAACAGGTTTTCTTCCTCTTTTCTCTCTTTCGTCGTTGTGCTCCGGTTCCATGTCCCCCTGCCGCCAAGCCCGATATTCGGAAGAAATCTGGGCAAGATATTTTAAACCTATAGAACTGGGATTTATCACTAATATTTATAGGCCCCACTGGGTGATCCTAAACTGACCTCGGCTAGTAGTTTCCTAAGCCCTGCTTTTCGCAGATGGGCAAGAGTCCACTCTATCCTATTTCTGAAACGTGTTCCTCCGCTGGGTAGTTTTTCTGCCAGATCATTGTAAGAAAAACTGAATTTTTTTGCCAAAACGTCATATGCTTTTCGTAACATATGTATTCGCCCATCCCCTGCCACCTTTAGAAGGAGCAGAAAAAATTCTTGAAAGCTTGGGACAGTTATCTTAGTATACTTCCCAAAGCACCTATTTTAAAGCTTCAAGGAGTTGATTGACCCACCCCTGAATTTGTTCTATTCTTTGGATCCACTCCCCTGGCTTCCATTGGCGAAGATCCTTTATCATATCTTCTACTGCCAGCACTTCGGCAAATCCATATTTTTCTATAACTGTCCTTCGCCCTTCAGGAAGCACAACTCCCCAAATTAAAACAGCTCCGTCAACTCTGATCTGGCTACCACCCACCCTAACCTCATAAGCTTCCGGATTTTTAGCTAACTCCAAAAATTTACAAAAGGCCTTCTGGCTACGGTGATGCTCTAATTGCCAAGGTTCTCTAAGTGCTAAGTACCGATAATTTTCAAACTCCAGTTCGCATTTCATCTCTGCTATAAAAATCCGCCTTGTCTCCTTATGCCTCAAAGTAAAATCTAGAGTATGACCTCGTTTCTCACCCGGCTCATACAAAGTGGGACGTCCCAGATCTTCGTAAGGAGCCTGGGGATATTTACACCAATATCTGACCACTTCTTCATTAAAAAGCCCAAAAAAGCGAGAAAGGAATTTATCTCTTCCAGGGCAGCCGGTTTGGAATAACTCTACAAAGCTAACCAAACAAATCTCCCTCCTTGGTCGCTCAACATTTCCCAGAACCATTAACCGCTGATTCATATAATCGAAAAAGAATTTATTCCTTTGTAGATGCTCTGTCTAAAGAATGTCACGGAGTATACAACCAAAAATTTATAGGTTTAAAGATGAATTCATGGAAAGAGCTCAAAGGTGGCAGGATACCTGGAATTTTTATAGACCTCACAACGGTAAGGGAATGAATGGGAGGACACCGTTTGAAAAGTTTAGAGATTCAAAAAACTTCTGGTCTCCTCCCATGTATTCCTTTTCCCAACTATATTACTTGAGGATGTTTTCAGAAAAGTAGGGGCTTTTTGTTTCCTATTTAGTAATAAATTAGGTGGTAAATATGTCTTCACCACGCGCCTAAGAAATGGCTCAAGACAATATTACCATAGATTCTGAAATTTTGCATTACCTTTTTGTACAAGGGACTAAGGATGAAAAGCTAGCTAAGTTGTTGGAATCTGTACTTAATCAAATTTTAGCAGCTCAAGCTACTGAACAAGTTAAAGCTGAACCTTATGAAAGGACAGAAGAAAGACAGGATTATCGTAATAGTTATTATTCAAGAAGTTTAATTACCAGAGTTAGAACTCTCACCTTAAGAGTTCCAAGACTTCGTAATGGCAAATTTACCACAGACCTTTTTAACCGTTACCAGAGAAGTGAACAAGCACTTTTATTGGCACTAATGGAGATGGTGGTTAATGGAGTATCTACCCGAAAAATCGAAGAAATCACTTATGAACTTTGTGAAACTGAATTTTCAAGATCCACAATTTCTGAGCTTTGTAAAAATCTCGATCCCATTATTACAACGTGGAATTCAAGACCTTTAAGAGAAAAAGGTTTTCCCTTTGTCATAGTTGATGCGATGGTGATAAGAGTAAGAGAAGAGGGACGTGTTTTGTGGATGCAGCGTACTAATTGCTGTAGGCATAAATGAAGATGGCTATAGGGAAGTATTAGGCCTTATGATAGGAGATAGTGAATCAGAAGATAGCTGGAGCGAATTCTTTTCATGGCTGAAGCAGAGAGGGCTCCATGGAGTTGATTTGGTAGTTTCCGATCATCATAGAGGACTTGTACAAGCAATTCATCGGCATTTCCAGGGAGCTACCTGGCAAAGGTGCCAAACACATTAGCCTTATTGAAGGAGGAGACTTCGCATTACTAATATGTTAGAGCGTCTAAATGAGAAACTCGTCGTCGTGGAAGAGTTATAAGAATATTCCCAAGTCGAGAATCTGGCATTCGTCTAATAGGAGCATTGTTAATGGAACAAGATGAAAAATGGGCTTCAGGGAGGAAGTATTTAGATATAGCTGAGTATTTTGAGTGGTAAAAAGGAATTTCAAAAAAAGCGAAGGATAAGGTTATTTCAATAAAATGACCTTTATCACCACCGTTAGTTTTTAATAACTGCTGGAGCCTCCTGGTGTCAAGGACGGGTGAAAGCTCGGCGTAGCGTATCCTTGACACCAGGGGGCGGAGGCAGTACAATGAATTGAACGGTGGTGACAAAGAAGCTTCATATACTAACCAGAGGGATTTTACACAAAAATTTGGACTTGACCATGGTTAGGTGGCTTTATAGATCCTATCAACTAAACCTTTTATTTGAGTATTAATTAATTTCTTATTTTAGAAATAATTTATTTTCATTGCACTTTTTACTTCTGCTAATGTGTTTGCTGCAACTTCTCTTGCCATATAGTTTCCCTTTTTCAGAATATTGTAAATCTCGGGAATATCTTTCGCAAATTCAGCTCTTCTCTTGCGGATTGGTTCAAGTTCTTCCTGTAAAATTGCATTTAAAAACTTCTTTACTTTTACATCACCAAGCCCACCTTTAGTATAATGTTCTTTTAGTTCATCTAGATTATTGTATTCTGGAAGATAACGTGAAAAATGCTCATTCTTGCAAAAAGCATCTAAATAAGTGAATACCGGATTTCCTTCTATATTACCGGGGTCCTCAACCCGTAAATGATTTGGGTCTGTGTACATGTTCATAACCTTTTTCTTTACTTCATCTGCTGTATCTGATAGATAGATACAATTATTTAAGGATTTGCTCATTTTTGCCTTTCCATCAATTCCAGGCAGTCTGTGGCAAGCTTTATTATCTGGCAGTAATGCTTCAGGTTCTACAAGAACTTTGCCATATAGTGAATTGAATTTTCTAACAATCTCCTTTGTTAGTTCTATCATTGGAAGCTGGTCTTCACCGACAGGCACCGTTGTTGCTTTAAATGCAGTTATATCCGCAGCTTGACTAATGGGATAGGTAAAAAATCCTACAGGAACGTTTTTTTCAAAATTTCTCATTTTTATTTCCATCTTTATTGTAGGATTTCTTTGCAATCGTGATACAGTCACTAAATTCATGTAATAAAAGGATAACTCAAAAAGCTCTGAAATCTGAGATTGAACAAAAAGCGTGGACTTAGTAGGATCAAGGCCACATGCTAGATAGTCCAAAGCTACTTCAATAATATTCTGACGGACTTTTTCTGGATTATCTATATTATCAGTGAGTGCCTGAGCATCAGCAATCATGATAAATATCATATCGTATAACCCTGAATTTTGCAATTCAACTCTTTGTCTAGATAGTGTCAAGATACTGTAGGATTTTTTAAGACAACCCCTGAAACTTAGTTAATTTCAGCCTTCAGCTTATCATGCTTTTTATATAACTTGTGCATATTTTATTGCTCTTAAAACTCTGTATATTGGCGTCACTTTTCCCATATTCAAAACTGTAATATTATTTATTTTTTCATTTGTAGACGTTTTAATTCTTCTTACCGCCTCTTTTATTTGCTTCTTCGTTAATTTGTAGCTCCCTTCATTTATATTCTCTTTCTTACCCCATTCTATTTCTCTCAAATCTCCTCCATTCTTGCTGAATACTCTTAATTTCGCCATTAACTTTAATCCTTCTCTACTCCATCCTAATGGATTTCTACTTAATCTAGAAGAAAATACATGACTTATATGCCCTTCTGCACTGCACCCTATTACATCTTTGTCTTTACTGTATATCTCTACTCCTTCCCAATTATTTAGTATGTACCTCTTCGCCTCTTTTACCTTCTCTTTTTCTCTCTCTTCCTTTGTTACCTTTATTAGTTCATTAAATACCTTCTTTAGTTCTTCTTTATCCCCTTCATTTATTGCTCTCCATATCTTATCCCTATACTTTGGCTCTTTCGATGTAGCTTTTAATACGTATTTGTTTAAATGATATCTGTCTAACACAAACCTTGATTTTACTATCCATTCTAATCCCTCTTTTATCCACGGCGCTCCATCTCCTGCTATGTATATCTTCTCTATCTTCTCTTCCTTGTAATTTTCTTCTATGTAATTTGCTACATCTATCCATATGTCTTCAGCTTTCTCTCCTACGTATGCCTTGTAATACACATTTTTCAGTACGTTTCTTCCGTTTCTCTCTTCCCTCCCTTCATGTATGTACACCAATCGAGGTGTTTCATCTCCACCCTCTTGTAAAGGTACATGGTCTTCATCTGCCTCTATGTATAATACCTTTACTTCTTTCTTCTCTTTTATTTCTCTCTTTACTTCTACTTCCCCTATTTCCCTTATTGCGTTTAATACCGTCTGTTTACTTAGCTCCTCTGGACATGCTTTTTTACTACTTCTTTCATATGATTCTTCTATCGCGTTTTCTACTAACTTTATCTTTACTCCCTTTTCTATCCTATCGTGCCGCCCTATCTCTAATGCATCATCCACCAAATATGTATATCTCCCATCCTGCCTAGATTTGTAATATGTCCTCTCATATTCAATATCTCCAAGAATTGTCGTTAACCTCTTTTTATCTTTTCTTTCTACTATCCATTTTTCTTTCCTTCTCTTGTCTTCTTTTATTATCCTATCTAACTCTTCAATAATTGCTTCTATTACTTCACTACCTAGTTTGTCCGTGATTTCCTTTATTCTTGCTACAAGTCTTGTAATATCCATTCCTTCGTTTAATAAATCACCAAAAATTTCTATCACTTCTCTAGTGAAATTTAGAGCATTTTGTAGTATAATATCTTCAAAAATATATTTTTTCACAAGAGACACCCCTTTCTGTGATGTTTTGTTTCCTATTTCTATTTTATCACAGGGGTTGTCTCTTGTTTTTTTCACTCAAAAAATCCTACGATAATTTTACACTATCCTTTGTCTAAGAGAACCTACATAATGGCCAATATGTAGTCTCCCAGTAGGTCTATCGCCTGTCAATATTATTTTTCTCATTCTAACCCACATCCTTTCGCTTTGCTCAAGCACAAATTGTAATGAAAGTGTGCTATTGAGCGATATTTTTGATATAATTTCTTTAAAATATATAGATATACTACAAAGCACGGAGGAGGGAGTGGAATTATTTCTCCCACTCATTGGACTCAAGTCCGCATTTTAACATGTGTAGAATATCCTCTCAAGCACAAATAAGTGTGACTTTGATCACGTACACTAATCATTGTATAAGCAATTCCTTAGTGTTTTTGTGCTGGATATTCAGTCAATGTCTATATATTTTAATTTTTTCTAGGGATGTGCAAAATTAATAAAAATAGTCACGACAAAAAACCAAAATATGTATGACATACAATATATAGTAATCAACACTGACAATTAAACATAAAGGAAGTGGTAAGGGAAAAGAAAAGACAAAAAGAGGGCTAAAAAAGGGTATAAATATCCTGTAGAAGTCAAATGTTAAAAAATGACATGAACTAAATTCAGCAAAAGTTAGGCCGATTGCATCAAAGCAACGAGAGATCTAAACTCATCATATTTGCCCAATTTAATAGCTACAATAGCGACAGTGAGTAAAGTAATATGGCCAAAAGTATTAAGGTTGCTCACAGAATTAATATTTCTAACATAAGCCTTTTCAAAATCTAGAGCTTTAAATCGAGAATTATATCTTTCTGATTCTACTCTTAGTCTATAGACAGCGTTAAAATATAGGGAGTCTCTATTAATAGAGGACCTATACTCAGAAGATATAATAGCATACTTAGTACAGCCTCTATGCTTTTTGCCATTAAAATATTTAGGATGCTTTATAGGGCAGGCAGAGTCATCTTTAGAATTACAGAACTTGCAAACAAATTTTTGCTTAATAAAACCATCAAAATACTGTTTGCCGTCTTTGAGCATTTTAATACCTGCTTCACAAACCATATAACCATCATCAGTCAGTGGAGGATTTTTAGAATTACGCTTGTTAAGAGGGATAAAACAATGACCATGAAGAGTATCTCTAACATAATTATAGAGTTTCTTAACGTCATAACCTTTATCAGCGATAAAATTAGTACCAGTCAGTTTAAACCAATTATTAGTATCAGCAAGTAAAGACAAAGCGACATCAAAATCAGGGACATCAGCAGGAGTAGTAGTTTCAGCGATAGGTATAAAGAGATAGCATCAACAATAATGTGATTTTTATAGCCCCAATAAAACTTATAGCGTTTATTAGAAGAATCATTAGAAGCAGAATAAACGCCTAATTTACAATCCTTATCAGACTTAGGCTGATTATCTTTAGAGAATTTATTTTTAGAAAAAGACTTAGGGTTATTTAACTTAGTGTTAGCTTTAATAGGGGTAGAGTCCATGGAAATAAACTCACCAGAGATAATGCCCATATTTTTTAGGATATTGACTTGATTTTGAAAGATAGAGGTCAAATAATCATGAGAGAAGTCATTAATAAAACGGCGGAAAGTCCAATAGGAAGGAAGAGGTTTAGAAATATCGAAGCCACAAAGATGAGCAATGATAAGATTATTGCGGAGATAATCTAAAAGGTCAGAAATTGTACCAAATCTTAAAGCTTAATAACAATAAAAGCTCTAAACATTGCATGATGAGAATAACCCTTACGTCCATGATTAGAGGAAGGGAATTCAGGTATTGAAGATAGGTCAAGATTTTTAAACATAGAAGAATAGAAATCAATTTTAGACTGGGAAGTAAAGAGTTCAGGTATATTTAAAAGTAATTGAAGCTGGTACATGTGGGATTTCCTCCTCCTTAAAAAATTTTTTATAGTGTATATATAATAATTCGACAAATGGGAGGGGAAATCCTACATAAAAGATAAAAAATTCAAGAGTGATAGGGAAAAAATATGTCTGCAAAGTGGCTTAAATGAAGGCTTTTGAATTTTGCACAAGTCTATCTAATATATCATATGGAGTTATACTATTTTGTTTTAATTAACCTATAATTATTTTACACTAACTATGAAACCTAGTAGTTTTCTTATCATCTGCGCAAAATCTATTATCTATTTTTTATAATTTCCAGATTTTCGTTCTTATTCAATATACCTTAATTAAAGCTGTTAAAAACACAATAATATAATTGGATTTACATCTACATAATCTATTATAAAGGTATGCTCAATTGCTTGAAATCTTCAACAAATCCCTTTTTTAAGAAAAATTTCACGGCTGCCTCATTAAAACTCCATACTCTAAGTTCTAATCTTGAAACCCCTTTTTGTTTGCACCAATTTACTATTAAATTATACAAATTTCCTCCAATTCCTTTTCTTTGATGGCTTTTAAGTACACCCATGAATGATACGTATCCATAAGTTCTTTTAGTGCTTGAGGGATGATTAGATGAATGTTTTATCTCAACAACAGCAAATCCACATATTTCTCCTTGATCCTCTGCTACAAAAAAAGCTGTATCTTCTCCAGATACAATTTTATTAAAATAATCCTGTGGAAAAAGTATCTCGACAGATTGAAAAATATCAGGACGATTAAAAGCATGTAAGTCTTGTCCTTCTTTTACTACTAAATGAATTTTTTCATAATCTTCTTTAACAGCTTGACGATAAATGATTTCACCCATAATAATATCTAACCCCTTTTCTTAATAAATATTTTAATTTTTATATATAGACTCCTGGCTTTCTTTATATATCTTATAAATCCAAAATAGGCTATAGTCACAGCAAATAAATATAATAATCCAGCAGAGAAAACACCTATTTTAATATTATTAATATAAATAATATAAGAACCTATCATCATGCCCAGCAATAATCCTAAGTTTTGAGTTGATTGATACAGGCCGAGCATAGAATTGTTTTTATATGAACTATCGTATAGTTGTACTAATGTTTTAGATGAAGTACCACGCATTGCAGAAAACGAACCAAAAAACAAAGTCAATACTCCTGTAATAATTTGTGTCCTAATAAATCCCAACAAAACAAATACAAATCCTAAGCCAACCAATGACAACAAGAAAATATTGTAAGAGTTAATGCTCTTACTTATAAATGAAAAAGTTAATGTTGCTATAAGTGCTCCTATTCCAAAGCACCCCATTATAACACCAAAAACTTGTGGACTAGTATTTAAATTACTTTGAACAAAAACAGGCAAAATTGAATTAAACATACCTCCTCCTATTACAGCAATAAAGTTAGATAAAATTAGTAAATTCATCATTTTATGATTTGTTATAGATTCATATTTATTAGTGGTATTAAAATTATAATTTTTTTGGATGTTTGTATGATTTGATAAATGAATTCCCTTCGAAATTAGATTTAAAAAAATAGCGCTAATTCCAAATGCCAAAGTATTAATAAAAATAGAAAACTTTATACCTAAGAAGGCGTATATTATACCTCCCAACATTTGGCCAATCGCAACAATAGCTGCACTAATAGCAGATAGCTTGAAATTATAATTTAGCAACTTTGCATTGTCATTAACTAAAGCTGGGAATAGTATGTTTGAACTAACTACATATAAAGTTTCTACCAAAGATTTTAAAAATAAAAGAATTAATATTAAATAAGTCTGTTTTAGTGAAAAAAATATGACAGATAAAATTATAGTTTGAATGATTGAAGTAGTTATACAACATTTTCTCTCTCCTACTTTTTTACAAAATCTTGTAAAGGGAATTGATAAAATTATGCGTGGAGCTGTATCAATTATCAATACTAATGTTGTTAAAAAACCAGATTGAGTTATCTGATATAAGTAAGCTATTACAGAAATTCGTATAATCCAATTTCCAATATCTATTGCTATTTGTGAACAAAAGAAATAAAATAATGATCTCTTATTTTTCATTGCCAATACTACCCTGCAAATGCGTATTTAAAAATATTGTAGCTCTTTTATAAAAAGATATTCTATTTCTGTATTTGGTAATACCATGACCTTCATCTGGATATAAAATATATTCATAGTTTACATTATTTTTTTCTAATTCTTTTACAAGTTGTTCGGACTCTTCTTTTTTTACTCTAGGATCATTTTCTCCATGAGCAATTAATATAGGTATTTTAATTTTATCAGCTCTAAATAAAGGTGAGCGTTCAATTAAAAAGTCTTTATCTTTCTCATGATGACCTACTCTATAATAGAACTCACTAATTATTGGAGAGTAATAATCAGACAATGACTTAACTAAAGTTACAAGATTACTGGGTCCATATAATGCCCCCATTTGTCAAGACAATTTTTTTAAAAATCTAAGTTAGATTTTTGCACCTCCTTTATTTTGATAATTTTATATAAAATGTAAGTTAGATACACAAAGTGAAGTTATTTGTGTGTTTAGATTTATCACAATTAGTGCATACCATTTTAGATATTTGGACAGCTATGTCAAACATCAACATCTTAGTGATCTACAAGTTGTATATTACTGATGCATCAAGGCATGGAATGAAAAGTTCACCACAGGGAACATGTGATAAATGCCACAGATTTAGCCAGCTTGCACAAGAGTATTAGGTTTTCCGTAGTAATATTCAGCAGGTGTTCTATTCCCTAATGACTGGTGTGGTCTCTTATTGTTGTAATATTCAATATACTCTTGTGTTATTTTTCTTAGCTGATGCCCAGTTTCACAATCTTCCAAGTACAGCTTCTCCCATTTGTAGCTCCTAAAAAATCGTTCTATACGTTGATTGTCTAATGCTCTGCCTTTACTATCCATAGATATTTTGATATTATTTTCTTTCAGCAAATTTATATAATCATCACAGGTAAACTGTGAGCCTTGATCACTGTTCATGATTTCTGGAGCTCCATGCTGCTTTATGGCTTTCTTTATTGTATCAATAACAAATGTATGTTCAAGTGTATTAGACAGCCCATATCCTACAATATACCTAGATTACCAGTCTATTATGGCTACCATGTACATAAAGCCTCGTTTCATCCGACAATATGTTATATCTATTGACCATACTTGATTAGGATGATCAATGTTTAACCCTTTTAATAAGTATGGATAGAAATATTTGCTATGCAGTCTCTTACTAAGATTTGGCCCAGGGTAGAATCCGTGTATGCCCATTTCCCGCATATAGCGGCGAGTTCTTTTACGGTTGATAAGAATTCCATAATCCCTCCTTAGTATAGTTGTCATTCTGCGATAGCCATATTCGGGATGGGCTGTATAAACCTCATCAATTATGCGCTTAATCATGTATTCTTCATCGCTTGTTGGAACAGACTTGTAATAAAGGCTTGTACGATTAATGCCTAAGAGCTCAGCCTGTCTGCTGATACTAAGCTTTTTATCACCCCTATCAATCATTTTCATGCGTTCCTCACGAGATTTAGAATTGGCCAGATTTTTTTTAAGCCAGGCATTCTCATAAGAGAGCTGCCCTATTTGTTTTAATAATTCCTCCTTCTCCTTTTCATATGATCTTTTGACCTTTTCTAACTCGTCGGTTTCTTTGCTAAATACCTTTGCTGCATTATTGATAAATTCTGCTTTCCAGCGACTAATCATATTCGGATGTATTTCATATTCAGCAGCGATTTCATTAAGCGTTTTTTCTTCTCGTAATGCCTCTAATACAATTTTGGCTTTTTGTTCTGGTGTAAAATTTCTTCTCTTATTCATAACTATATTCTAACTTATTTTTGCCTTTTTGTCTGTCTAGTTTTCTGGTATCATTATACCACATACACTAATAGCACATCTAAAATAGTCTGGTGTAAATGTGGCACCAACTAATGCCGCATATCCTCCGTATGAAGAACCATATATTGCTATCCTATTTTTATCAACCCATCCATTATCTATTGTCCAATTTATAGCATCTATTAAATCATTATGCATTGTTGTTCCCCATGCTCGATTACCTTTATTCACAAATTCTTTCCCATAACCTGTTGAACCTCTAAAGTTCACCTGTAAGCAAATAAATCCAAGACTAGATATCCACTGTGCTATTGGATCATACCCCCATGAATGTCTTCCCCAAGGACCTCCATGAACATGAACTACTAACGGGAGATTCTTTTTTTCATCATTAGGAAATGTAACATATAAATTAAGTTTTAATCCATCACGAGAGTTAATTGAATAGTGATGCATTCTATTTAATTTATATTTTTTTAAATCTGGGTTACTATGTGCAAGGAAAACCAATTTCTTTGTTGGACGATCATAAAGATAGTAAGAAATTGAATCAATATCAGAATTGGTTGAAACTATCCACTTATTATCGCTCTCATCTCTACTTATTATATTGATTATCATTTCTCCCTCACGTTTTTTTAATATTTTCATAATATAATTAAAATCATCTCTAACAGAGCTTTCTATGAATTCCCATTCATCTTTCTCCCTCTGATATAAGGCAGCTTCTATATTATAAGAAATAGGGTTAATAAGAACTTCTCGCACATCATAATTTTTATCTTCGGAAATTATCCTTGTTTGATAAGTATCTAAGTTAATTTCTACAAGTTTTGCTGTATCACTATTTCGAGAATCTAGTACACGTATATATTTACCATCTTTCGAGAAATTTATAGGTCTACTATTAATCGTATCTTCTAAATCCCAATCCAAAAAATTAGTTCATTTAGAATTTGGAGCATTTCTAATAAGTATACGTGGTATATCAAATATATATGTTAAACTTTACCAAACTGTAAGCCATAAAGTGGTATTGTCTTTTTTGTCATTTTACAGGTAATGATTGTATTTATATACTACTAATGTAAACTGTTTTTCCATTGTTAAAATACCTTGTGGTAATAAATTCTATTTTGGGGTTAATTATTTACGATAACAATGACATTTTCGCTGAATATTGACAGAGTTTTTCAAAAAAATTTCTTGAATAGGTATAGACATATTTACCACTTGGAGAATAATTGCAAAAACATTGAAGAAGAAAACACCATAAAAAGAATAGAGGCTACCTCCCTTCTGTTTGGTATAATTAAAATGTGTGAAATTCTTTTTAAATGTCTCACAAACAGCAGAAATATAAAAAAGCGACTTGAGCAGGGCCAATGCCTCTTTTTCAGCTAATAAAGCTCTATATGCACCCTCTTGCCGCATTTTTTCAGGATTTGGGCCAGTTCCTCTACTATCTTGAGCTTGTCGCTTGCGCCTTCCGGCAGGTATGCATTCCGGTGGGCGGGATTGATCGCCCGCCCTACCAGAAAGCGGATGTGGGTGGAACGATTGACGAGCAGGTCTGCGAGTATTGAAGCTCCGTCCTTCTTTTTCCTTATATCGTCCAAGAAGTGGGGAGAAAAGGAATACGTGTTTATAAAATTTCTCAGTATCTCGACACACCTGCTTAAAGTTATCAAACCTTCGGTTACGAGGTCTATTCCCTCTATACTACCGACGGGAGGTATCGCCGGGTCGGCATAGTCCATATTTGTGACTACTTTCCTTCCAGTTTCCCTAGAAACAATATTCGCAGTAGTACCTCCGCAGACCACCTTTCTGCCTTCGCTGCCAATAAGTTTTTTCACGACTTCTGTATCCTTTGACCTATCTTCAGGGGGCCCAACTAGTACCGTGAGCAGCTCCGACTTTCTTAAACCTACTCCCACGACCGTGGTATCGTCCCCCGGATTACCGGAATAAAGGTGGCTACACGTTTTGATTAGTTGGTCCACCATCTCCGACACGAAATATCCCCTTCTGTCAAGCCTCTGCAGGTATTCGGCCACATTGGGCCACTGCCATCCCAGGTTCAGGATACCTCCCACCCCTGCGTGAATGACTCCGTCGCTTACCAGGAATATTTTATCCCCCGGAAAGGCTTCGAACTGGTACTCCAGAATCCTCCTCTCTTCCACTCTCAGTTCCCTGTAAGGTAGCTTAAGAACCTTTCCGTCCCGGATGTAGATCACAGCTGGATTATCAAATTCAAAAAGCCTTCCCTCTCCGTCATCGTTAATCTCGAGAATGGAAAAAGTGGAGTAAGCAAGCTGCCGGATCCGGCACACTGGGAGAGTATTAATCAGGGTCCTGACCACTTCTTCTATGGAAGCCCTGTTTTTTATCATGGTAGAAGCAATCCTTACGGTAAGGGTGGAAAGTATACTGGCCTTTACCCCGCTCCCCAGGCCATCGGCCATTACGGCAATTATGCCGTCTTCGGATTGCACAACCTCAACGCTGTCCCCGCACAGCTCTTCTCCTTTTTTGGTAAGGCTTTTGGTGAATACTTCGGCGTAGACCTTCATTTTTCTTCTTCCCTGCCTTTAACCAGTTCTATAAGCTTAAGGAGCAGCATCTTGCTCTCCGCCGTCGTCTCTCCCAGCAGTCCCGCTATTTCTTGGGCGACGCGCATCTGCCTGTTTATTACTTCCTGAGCCTTCTCCAGGGTCTCCTCCCTAACCTTTTCCAATTCCATCCTCTGCTTTTCCTGTTCGGTAATATCCTGAATAATCGCCAGTACCAGGTCCTCTTCCCCGATATAGCATATAGTCTGGAGGGTGGTTAAAGAATTCCGGGAATAGTTCACCTTTTTATCCTGCAGGTTGGTTTTATTGGCCATTACCCAGGCAAAATCCCTGTCGTCGATGACGGTCGAAAGGGGCTTCCCCTGGACCTGTTCCTTTTCAACACCAAACATTTTTTCTGCCGCTCTGTTTATTTCCTTTATATTCAAATTACTGTCTACCAGAATGATGCCGTTCGGGGTGTGGTCTATGATCAGGTTGGCTAGGGATTCGGCCCTGGACCTCATGTAGGGGATGCACATGTCCGGCTCCGCCATTCCTTGGTAAACAGCTTCGGCTTTTTTACGACAGGTAGGATATCCACACGCCCCACAATTCAATTCTTTTTCGGGAGTTGTTTTACCTATTAAAGCCAGTATTTCTCTTATCTCTGATTCAGTTGGCGTAGGTGCTTTAAAGGCCTTCGGCTCGAAAGACCTCCTGAGGTCAATACCAGCCGCATAAGCCTTTATATTCTCATACCCTTGCTGCTGTTGATTATTTTCAATAAATGAAAGCAACCTTTCCCTTCTTTCATAAAGGGAACTGTCAGACGGCATCGAGGGCCCATTGATACAGCCACCCCTACAGGCCATCATCTCAAATATGCGACCACTTACGTTTCCCATATCCAGGGCATCTAAAAGCTCCATGCAGTTCTCTATACCGTCCACGACTATGACCTCTCGAGACAAAAGGTCATCCTCCATTGAAGAAGTCTTTAAAAGCCCCCCTGGCAAGGGATAACTCCTGGCAATAAAAGGTTCTAATACATTTTCTCGCTCTCCAAAGTCTACTCCAGCTATCGTGGAAGCTTTCTCATCTATCCAATCGGCCAATTCTTGGAAAGTTAGTACTGCATCTACATCCCCTAAAACGCTTCTATCTAGGGCTTCAGCTTTTTTGGCAATGCAGGGACCTATAAAAACAACTTTAATGTCCAACCCATATCTTTGCTTCAATGACCTTGCATGAGCAACCATCGGGGAAACAACCGGAGCTAGATTCCTTATAAGTCCTGGATAGTATTTCTCTACCAGATTCTTTACAACCGGGCAAGCCGTGGTTATGATGGGGCCCTTATGCCCCTTTTTGAACAAATGCTGGTACTCTATAGATACTATTTCAGCTCCCACCGCTGTTTCCTCAGCTCCATAAAACCCTAGGGCCTTCAGTATGGAAAACATCTCCTGAGGAGAAGTTACGTCAAAGACAGCAGGGTAAGAAGGAGCTATGGAGGCTATAACTTTTTCGCCGGCATTTATGAATTCTTTTACTGCATGTAGGTCATTCCGTACTTTCTTGGCATTCTGGGGGCATTCGATGATACACCTTCCACAGTATATACATAAGCTATCCACAACTTCCGCCTGACCGCCGACTACTTTTATAGCTTTGACAGGACAATGCCTAACACACCGGTAGCAATTTTTGCAGTTTGCCTTAGATACACTGATTACATCCAAAATCAATCCTCCTCCCATTTACTATTTTTTATAGCTTCTAAATCCTCGCCACCTCCTGCGCGTCACAGAAGTGAAATATTTATCGGCAACCTTAATCATTACTCCTTTGACACACCCTCATATCCAATTATAAAATCTTTACTTTTGTGTCTTTTGCAATAATTAGATACATAAAGATGAAAACCCCACTATTTGTATTGGCTAAAAGTGGGGTTTTTTAAATTGTTGAACTTTTTGGCTCTTTGTGTCAGAGTAGCCTTTGGCTATGGGTTAAGAAATTGGGTTAAGAGATTCTTCATAAATCTTGGCAATAACAGCTTCAGTTGCTTCCACTGGTGCAATAGAAAGCAATCCATCGAGAGAAGGTGTCGTTTTAGCAAGCTTCACCAGAGTCGGGACATCCTCTTTTGTGAATCCAAAGTCCGAAAGTTTTTGGGTGCATCCTATATTAAAGAGCCATTCTTCAACCTTTTTAGCTACATATTCTGCTTCAGCAGGCAGTCCTTTTAGTCCAGGCACGATAGGACTGTATATGTCAGCTAACACCTCTGCAACAGCGGGATAAATAGTTTTTACCACTGCAGGCAGTATAGCACCAAGCCCAAGACCGTGAGCAATCTCAGGTTTTACTGCACTTAGTGGGTGCTCCAGTGCATGAGTAAGGTGCAAGAGACCATTGTCAAAAGAAATACCAGCTATAGCAGAAGCATAAAGCAAATAGTATCTAGCCACAAGGTTTTCAGGGTCATTTACAGCAACAGGGAGGTAACGAACTATCAACCTCACTGTCTCTTTCGCCAATAGAATGCTGTAAGGTAATGTCACAAGAGTGGTGGCAGCTTCGGTAACGTGATTTAAAGCATCTATAGTAACAGCTATTGTCTGTTTTTTATCAAGCTTTATCATGAGAGCAGGATCATCTATAGCATACATAGGATAAATGCACTCATAAGCTATTGCAGGCTTATAATTTTTTTCTGGGATTGTAGCCACCGCAAATCTGTCTACTTCGGTACCAGTACCATGAGTAAGGTTTATAGCTATAATAGGAGCAGCTTTTTCAGGTATGAATTTCTGTTCATAAAGTTCTCTTGCATTTTTATCAGTGTATTCCAGCAGTACAGCCACACTTTTCGCGGTATCTATAGGGCTGCCACCGCCAATGCCGATAACAGCTTTTGCCCCAGTTTCCCGGCCGATTTTTGCCGCCTCATCGATCATGTCAACAGTAGGATTGGGCCCAACCTTGTCATAAAGTGAATATTTGAATCCGAGTGTCTCAAGAGCCGGTTTTACCACATCCCAGGCCCCACTGGCTTTATAGGAACCTTTACCGGTTACAAGAATGACATTGTTGATACCTTTGTTTTTAAGAACTTCTAGAATATCTTTTATCTTTTTTATACTACCTATTCCAAAATAAGTCGTGTTTTTGCAGCGAAGTTCAAAAACCTTATTTGGATTTATTTTTGTTTCCCACACTTTAATTACCTCCTTGTAAAATTTATATCAATTTAATTATAGCATTTTGTTAAAAAACAATCAATATTGAATTTTTGATTTATTTTTTTAGAGTTAAGGGAAAATTTCAACTGAAATTTGGAGTATTTTTCAATTGCCAAATACATACTGCAAATTGTAGTATGATGTTTTCTAGATTTTGAACAATAGACAACCCCTTTCTGTGATTTTGTTTTTTGAAAATTCTATTTTATCACAAGAGTTTTCTTTAGTCCTTTGTTTACTTAAAAAATCCTACGATAATTCTATGTTCGAATAAATGATTGACAAATTTTTAACCATGTGTTATTATATAATTGCAAAAAATTTAACAATCAACGGGTAAGCTATTCACATTAATGTTTTACCCAGTATTTTAGGAGGTGTTTTAATAATGAAAGGTTTTGCAATGCTCAGTATCGGTAAGGTTGGCTGGATTGAGGTAGAAAAGCCTAATCCAGGACCCTTTGATGCTATCGTAAGACCCCTAGCTGTGGCCCCTTGCTCTTCGGACATTCACACTGTTTTTGAAGGAGGCCTTGGTGAACTTCACAACGCAGTGCTAGGTCACGAAGCTGTAGGTGAAGTAGTCGAAGTCGGTAGTGAAGTAAAAGACTTTAAACCTGGTGATAAGGTGGTCATTCCTGCTATCACTCCTGATTGGAGAACGTTAGATGTTCAACGTGGTTATCATCAGCAGTCCGGAGGTATGCTTGCTGGTTACAAGTTCACAGCCCAGAAACCTGGTGTGTTCGCCGAGTACATCCACGTTAACGATGCAGACATGAATCTTGCTCATTTACCTGACGGCATCTCTTTAGAAGCGGCCGTCATGATCACAGATATGATGACTACCGGCTTTCACGGAGCCGAACTGGCAGAAATAGAATTAGGTGCAACAGTAGCGGTTTTGGGTATTGGTCCAGTAGGTCTTATGGCAGTCGCTGGTGCCAAATTGCGGGGTGCTGGAAGAATTATTGCAGTAGGCAGTAGACCTGTTTGTGTAGATGCTGCAAAATACTATGGAGCTACTGATATTGTAAACTATAAAAATGGTCCTATCGACAGTCAGATTATGGATTTAACGGAAGGCAAAGGTGTTGATGCTGCCATCATCGCTGGAGGAAATGTTGACATCATGGCTACAGCAGTTAAGATTGTTAAACCTGGTGGCACCATTGCTAATGTAAATTACTTTGGCGAAGGAGATGTTTTGCCTGTTCCTCGTCTTGAATGGGGTTGCGGCATGGCTCATAAAGCTATAAAAGGCGGTTTATGCCCTGGTGGACGTCTAAGAATGGAAAGACTGATTGACCTTGTTTTTTATAAGCGTGTCGATCCTTCCAAACTCGTCACTCATGTTTTTCAAGGATTTGATAATATTGAAAAAGCTCTAATGCTGATGAAAGATAAACCAAAGGACCTAATCAAACCTGTTGTAATATTAACATAAAAATGGGGACTTAAACCCCCATTTTTATGTTGATAAAGCTAAATACAACGGTTTTTTTTGTGACACATCGGCCTTTTGTTAAAAAATAACAATAAATAGTTATTTTCGTAACATTTTTATTGTCATTAATACTAATAATATCTTCGAAAGTGATAAAATATTGCTAAAATCTTAATAGAAAAGGAGGACTATTATGTTCAAAATATTAGAAAAAAGAGAACTGGCACCTTCCATTAAGTTGTTTGTAATAGAGGCACCACTAGTGGCTAAAAAAGCAAGGCCAGGCCAATTCGTTATACTAAGGATAAAAGAAGGAGGAGAAAGAATTCCTCTTACTATTGCAGATTACAATTCAGAAAATGGCACTGTCACAATAGTATTCCAAGAAGTAGGTAAAACCACCCGGGAGTTAGGAACTCTAGAAGCTGGAGACTATATTCAGGACTTTGTTGGGCCTTTAGGTGTACCGGTGGAGTTTCCTAATCACAAGAAAGTTTTAGGAATAGGCGGAGGTCTTGGTATTGCTCCACTTTATCCTAAACTCAAAATGCTTCATCAGCAGGGGGTAGAAGTAGTTTCTATTATAGGTGCTAGGACAGCTGAATTGCTAATCTTAGAAGAAGAGATAAAAGCTGTTAGCGACAGGATGTATATCTGTACCGACGATGGCTCAAAAGGCCGCCATGGGTTTGTCACAGTAGTACTTAAAGAGCTTTTAGAACAAGGCGAAAAATTTGATGAGATTATTATCATAGGTCCCCCGATTTTGATGAAAATAGGAAGCGAAATTACCAAGCCTTATGGCATACCCACTATGGTGAGCCTTAATCCCATAATGGTAGACGGCACAGGCATGTGCGGTGGGTGTCGTGTCACCGTAGACGGAGAAATCAAATTTGCTCGCGTTGATGGTCCGGCTTTCGACGGCCATAAAGTAGATTTCGATGAACTAATAAAAAGATTGGCCACGTATAAGGAGGAAGAAAAAATTTCCCTCGAAAGATTTAATGAAGCTCATGAATGCAAATTAATCAACAAAATAGAAGGAGCTGATAAAGATGCCGTTAAATAGAAGCAAAAAGAAAACACCCATGCCTACCCAAAAGCCTGAAGTCCGCAGGTGTAATTTTAACGAAGTAGCTTTGGGCTATTCGAAAGAAGAGGCAGTTAGTGAAGCCCAGAGGTGCCTTCAGTGTAAAAAACCAGGATGTGTTGAAGGGTGCCCCGTTCAGGTACAAATTCCCCAGTTTATAAAACGTATTGCAGAAAGAGATTTTGAAGGAGCTATAAAGATTATAAAAGAAACCAACAGCTTGCCCGCCATATGTGGCAGAGTCTGTCCACAAGAAGCACAATGCGAGAAAAACTGTGTTTTGGGCAAAGTAGGTGAACCTGTGGCCATAGGTCGCCTAGAACGGTTTGCAGCAGACTGGGAGAGAACAAAAGGTATCCGTCCCCCGGTAATTCCTAAAAAGCTTGGTAAAAAAGTGGCCATCATCGGTTCCGGGCCCGCCGGTCTCACCTGTGCAGGAGATTTGGCTAAACTCGGCTATGATGTAACGATCTTTGAAGCTCTTCACAAACCCGGCGGCGTACTAGTATACGGTATTCCTGAATTCAGGCTACCGAAAATTATAGTGGAACAAGAAGTAAAGTTTATACAACAGCTGGGCGTAGAAATTAAAACCAACATGGTTATGGGCAAAGTTCTGACGATAGACGACCTTTTTGAAATGGGGTATGAGGCTGTCTTTATCAGCACAGGAGCTGGCCTCCCGAAATTTATGGGCATACCTGGTGAAAACTACCTTGGCGTGTATTCAGCCAACGAGTTTCTAACCAGAATAAACCTGATGAAAGCCTATTCTTTTCCCAACACTGACACCCCCATAAAGGTAGGCAAAAAAGTAGCAGTAATAGGGGGTGGCAATGTAGCTATGGATGCAGCCAGGTCTGCCCTAAGAATGGGAGCTGACGAAGTTCATATTGTGTATCGCCGTTCTGAAGAAGAAATGCCCGCAAGAAAAGAAGAATTCGAGAACGCTAAAGAGGAAGGTATTATATTTGATTTCCTCACAAATCCAGTGAGAATAACAGGTAACGAAAATGGTTGGGTCAAAGGTATTGAGTGTATCCGCATGGAACTTGGAGAGCCTGACGCTTCGGGTCGTCGCCGTCCAGTTCCTATAACGGGTTCTGAATTTATTATGGATGTTGATACGGTAGTAATCGCCATAGGTACTGGCCCTAATCCCCTTCTCACAAAGACCACTGAAGGCTTAGAACTTACAAAACACGGTTATATCGCTGTCGATGAAGATGGAAGAACTTCCAGAGAAGGGGTATGGGCTGGAGGCGATATTGTAACGGGTTCAGCTACTGTAATTTTGGCCATGGGTGCCGGAAAAAAAGCAGCTCGTTCCATCCATGAATACCTACAAAACAAAAAATGGCGGTAAACATCTTTCGGTAAACTAAAGAGACGATAGCAAGACGGCACTATGGAAGGATATACATCCAGCTATCGTCTCTTTTATTTGTGAATTTATCGTTTTACCTGCTCACTTATTTCCTGTTCTGCAATCGTTTTTAAAATTTTGTTGTCACATCTACTAATAAAAGCTTTATACTGTTTCCCCCCTTTCTAAGCTGTACAATTTTGTTAAATCCAATAGGCAAATTTTCATAAACATTTAATCCCAGCTCCATCCTTGTACCAGGAAGCTCATGGCTTTCAAAATTTTTTAGCTCTGCTATTTTCCCATTTTCAACCATTTGAGATTTTTTATCTTTATAGAAAACTAAAGCAATATTACCTCTGTCAGAAAATAGCGGCAGGCCATACACTAAATTTGGGGAAGCATTTTGTATCACAGTCTTTTTTGCCGTTTTTAAATTGATTAAATCCATGTCATATTCTTTAAAATCTTTATCCTTAGCAGTAATAAAAATAACTACATCTCCACATCTTCTCACCAATAAAGTCTTCTCATTAAAAGTAATCATCTCTTTCTCATTGCCATTTTTATCAATTCTATATATTTTAGTCGTCTTTATATTTATGTTTCTGTACAAATATATATTTCCGTTTCCATCCACAGACAACAAATACCCATTTGCGATGAACTTAGGCTCTTCCTGATTAAGCTTTTTATATACTTTCCCTAAACTTTCAAAATAAATCCGATAACCTTTGTCGACTTTTACTGCTATAGTATTTGAAACAGGCATATTTACTTTCACATCATAAGTTTTAAAAGCAGACAAACAACCAATTTAATCGTTTTGGCACCATCTTTATCCTCCCTATTCACATTATTGTTCATTTGGTAACATTGAATATAAATTTAAAATCATGTATTGTACCGTCGCATCCTCGACTGGTAATTTGGTTCCTTTCATTAAATTTACAACCTTTACATTGGTGTTAGTATATTATTGTAGACACTTTAACTCGAACAGGATAAAATAAAGATATAAAGAGAGGAAGTATCTACAAAATGCCAAGAGGACAAAGAAAATATAATGATGAATTCAAGAATACTATAGTAGAGTTGTATAACTATGGTAAAAGTCTAGTAGAGCTTTCAAGCGAATATGACATCTCAAAATCCACAATATCAGGTTGGTTGAAAAAAGCAAAACCAATAAATATAGACAACAAAGGCACAACAATTACAGTAGAAGAATATCAGGCTATGTTAAAGAAGATGGCAAGACTTGAAGAGAAGAATGAAATATTAAAAAAAGCGATGGCCATATTCGCAAAGGAGTAAGCTCTATATTTGAGTTTATTGAGGAAAATAAAAATATCATAATGTTAAATTAATGTGTGAAGTTTTAAAGGTTTCAAGGAGCTCCTATATAACGCATATTTACACTGTCAAGGACAAATGGTGGTACCTTGCCACAGTAATAGATTTACATACCAAGGAAGTTATTGGTTATGTATTTTCCAAGACAATGGATACATAGCTTGCTATTTGTGCTGTGGGAAATACCTATAATGCTCAAAAGCCACAGGGAGAGCTTATACTTCATAGTGATTTAGGTTCACGGTATACAAGCACCAAATTTCAAGAATATATATTATCCAAAGGTAACATAAAACACTCATTTAGTCACAAAGGATGCCTCTATGATAAATGCATGTATAGAATCTTTTCATGCTTCTTTAAAAAAGGAAGAAGTAAATTTAGCTACTTACCATGATTTTGCTACTGCCAGACTTGCTATATTTGAATATATTGAATCTTGGTATAATAGAAAGAGAGTACATAGTAGTATAGGGTATATGACTCCGCGACAATTTGAGGATTTAATTAAAAAGTCAGCATAAAAATTTCGAGTTTTTGTGTCTACTATATTGACATAAATCCAAAAATACGGATGGCGGCATATCACAAGAGAGCTTGTCTTGGCAGTTGGTATAATCTTTTCCACCATACTCATGATGTACGGTATGACGGCAAAAGATTCAATAGTTGTTTCGATTGAGAGGGCGGAGGAAAAGAACTTCAAATATGAATACGCCTATCTTTTTAAACTCAGTATCAAGTCATCCTGAGATAAAGCTACCAAGCTTTGCAGAAGGCTTCAACATGATGTCTTTTGGCATCGAGGGAAAGAAACTTAGTATTATGATATACGGTATTAAAAAGGATTCACAGATGATAAAGCTGTATGATACAAAGGGCAAGCAAATACAAGTATCAAATAAGCTCATCGTATCAAGACCTCTGGCAAACAAGCTTGGACTTAAAGAGGGAGACAAGATTCATATAAAGAGCAAGTTCACCGATAAAAAGTACACCTTGGAAGTTTACAAAATTGCCGACCTTCCGGTTGGTAACAACGGATATATGGCTCTTTAGAGTTTCAACAGGATGTTTGGTTTTAGTGATAAAGACTATGTGGGCATATTTTCGAAAGAAAAGCTAAACCTTGACAGCAATCTGGTGTTTGAGAGCTACTCAAAATCTGAGCTTGTAAATACAATAAAAGCTTCTGCATCGGACCTTTCAAAGACAATTGGAGTTATGTCACTTGTTGCAGCAATCCTTGCCCTTTTGATTGTGTATGTTTTATCCAATCTGACTATAAATGAGAATAAGAAAAACATAGGGGTACTGAAAATGTTGGGATACAGAGAAAATAGCATCTTTAAAATGATACTTGGCTTTAACAATATTTCGTTCTTGATAGGATTTTTAGCGGGCATTCCACTTTCAAAAGTTACTATGGACAGTCTCATGAGTGCGGCGACAAAGGATATAGATTTTGCCATGGTGCTTGAGGTAAGCCCAAAGAGCGTCATTTCAACATTTGCTGTACTGTTTTTGGTGTTCGTATTTTCAAGATTTTTGGTCAGAAGAAAAGTGGCAAAGGTCATGCCGGTTGACGTTTTAAGAGAACAAGTAGATTAAAAAATAAAAGCTGCTTTCCTTTTTAAAATAGCCACCACCCCTCCATTTACCATAAAGCCAAAATTTTAAAAAGGCAGCAAAGGATTAAAAGCTTCGCTGCCTAACTTTTTTACTTTTACTTAATTAATAATTTTTCATAAAAGCCGTTTTAAATAGTAGTATTTGTTTTATCATTATTATTTCCTCTCACAAATTGAGTTAAAGCAATGGCATCACATAAAAACTTTACCATTGAAGAAAACCTTGCTATTTTAGCAGAAACAGAAAGTTCTTCCACTAAAAGCGATGGGTATCTGGTTTTTTACAAACCATAGATGGTAAAATAGTATCTGACTAAGCTATAAAGACCATACTTTTTGATTTAGCTGAAGAATATCCTCGCTATGGCTACAAAAAATTGACTGTTCTTTTAAAAAGTTTATTTGGCATAAAAATTAACAAAAAGAAAGTTTATAGATTATGTAAAGAGATGGACCTTCTATTGCCTGCAGAGAGGCATTATAGGTCAGAGCAATCCTTGATAGCTTTCAAAGAAGTTGCAGTGAATGAGCCGAATAATCATTGGCAAATGGATATCACATATGTAACATTGCTTCCAAAAATAATTTTTGTGTTAGGTATTATAGATACATATACTCTTGAGATAGTAGGGTATAATACGGACCGATAATGGTCCACAATTTAAGTCAAAAGAATTCGAAGAATTTTGTGAATCCTATGGTATATTACAGAACGAATACCTATAACATCACCAGAACGAAATCCTAATATAAAGAGATTTTTTAGAACATTAAAAGAAGAATTTGTAAAATTACATGAATTTATTGCATATGGCCTATTTTTTAAAAAGCTTGATGAGTTTATGAAAGAGTACAACTGGATAAGGTCCCATCAATCACTAGGTTACATTCCAACAAGCAAGTTTTACAAAGAAATTTTACGAAACAATGCGAGCCGAGGACTTTTAGTCGTTGAAGTCCAAATAAATAGGGACCAGTACAGTTATCTAAAGTTTCAACTTTTTTAACTGTTTTACTAGAAAAATTTTATCTTTATATAGGCTATTTTAATTTATTCCGAATATTGGTAAAATAAATGTGAAAAAATAAAAAGAGACTGTAAAAATTTTTGTGTAAACTGATTAAAAACCTCTTTCTTGGTAAGAATTAAAATATATACAAAACCAAGAAGGAGGCTTTAAAAATGTCACTATTGACAAAAGAACAGTTAAGAAATTTCATTAACGAAAACAATATTCAATCTATTCCAGACCTTTATACATCATTAAAAAATCTTTTTAAAGACACTATTCACGAAATGCTTGAAGCAGAACTTTCAACAGAACTTGGCTACGAAAGATATGACAAAAAAGATAAAGATACTCAAAACTCAAGGAATGGCTATACTCAAAAGACGGTAAAAACTCAATTTGGTGAGATGGAAATTGATATTCCAAGAGACAGACAAGGAGAATTTGAACCTAAAATAGTTCCAAAATACAAAAGAGACATATCAGGAATTGAAGAAAAAGTAATAGCTCTATATGCAAGAGGAATGTCAAGAAGAGATATTCATGACCAGATAAAAGACCTGTATGGAATAGAACTATCTGCAGAAATGGTAAGTAAAATAACCGAAAGAATAGTAGCAGAAATAAAAGAATGGCAATCAAGGCCATTAGAAAAGATATACACTTTCATATTTATGGATGCCATCCATTACAAAGTAAGAACAGACGGTCATATTATCAATAGAGCAGCTTATGTAGTATTAGGGGTAACGATAGAGGGCATAAAAGATATATTAGGGATTTGGATTGGAGAAAATGAGAGTTCAAGATTCTGGCTTGGAGTATTAAATGAGCTAAAGAACAGAGGAGTAGAAGATGTTTTAGTATTTTCTGTAGATGGATTAACAGGGATAAAAGAAGCAATACAAGCAGCATTTCCAAAATCAGAGATACAAAGATGTATAATACATCAATTAAGGAACTGTTTCAAATATGTGTCATATAAACACCTTAAAGAATTCAGTAAAGACTTTAAAACAGTATATCAAGCAGCTAATGAAGAAATAGCAAGGGATGAATTTGAGAAATTAAAAAACAAATGGCAGAATCTATATCCTTATGCCATAAAGAGTTGGGAGAATAACTGGGATGTATTAAGTCCATTTTACAAATTCCCTGAAGAAGTAAGGAAAATAGTGTATACAAAAGGAAAGTTACAAAATCAAAAATAATATTTCCATCTGATGAAGCATTAGAAAAAATGCTATACTTAGTAACAATGAATGTATTAAAGAAATGGACAGTGAGGTATAAAAACTGGGATATAGTATTAAACCAATTAATCATAATGTATCCTGGAAGACTTGAAAAATACTTATAGGGGGCGAAGCCCGAAAAAATTTTTTCTCTAGAACCTTTGAATCCCTAGGTCTTCAAAGGTTCTAGAGAAAAGCTTACAGTATCCCTAATTAAATATTTTAACCAAAATTATTCACTTTCATGCATAAGATGTAGAAAAAAGGTCATACTAAAGATAGAACAGATAAAAATGTTAACTGATTCTTACTGAGAAAGAGGATATAATTAATCTAAATACACAAAATATTTTTCACTCCCATATTTTAATTCAACGCTTTTAAATATATGCCCATCTTTTTTTACTCTCTCTTTTTAAGCTTTTTTCATGATTTATTTGTATTTTTTCGTGTGGCACATGAAAATCAACTTCATCTATATCGAGTTTATCAAGTCTTTCTTTAATATTTTTGTATGTCGATGTATCACCAAATTTATTTACTGTCAACCTTGATTGATTTACATTGCTATTGATAACACCCGCACCTCCAATGCATCCACCAATGCATGCCATTCCTTCTACAAAATTATTGGGAAGTTTCCCTGCTTTCATTATTTTTAAAGTTTTGTCACATTCCTCAAGTCCATTGCAAATAACCGGATTAAGTTCTATATCAATATCCATTTCTTTTATTGCTTCTTTTATAGCTTCTACTACACCGCCAGATCGTGCGAATTTTCTTCCAAATAGTGTCGCATCCTCAACTTTCATGTCTTCTTGCTCTTTGATATCTATTCCCGCTGCATCAAGTACAGCCACCATTTCTTCAAATGTCATGGCATAGTCTGTTATTCCCTTAATTTCATCTCTCATGATTTCTGATTTTTTTGCGGTACATGGACCTATAAAAACAGTTAATGCATCAGGATCAAACTTTTTAATATATTTTGAGATAGCCGTCATGGGTGATACTGTTGTTGATACATTTCGAATAAGCTCAGGATAGCTTTTTCTAATATGAGTCACAAACGCAGGACAACATGAGCTTGTCATGACTTTTATGTCACCTATTTTTTCACTAAATTCTTTTGCTTCTTCTATTGCAACAAGATCAGCTCCAAGTGCAACCTCTACAACATCTGTGAATCCCAATTTCTTTAAAGCAGATTTAACCTGTCCTACTGTCTCATCTTTAAATTGAGATGCTATAGCAGGTGCCACTAATGCATAAACCTTTTTTCCACTCTTTATAGCTCTTATTATGTCTACAATATATGATTTATCTGTTATAGCACCAAATGGGCATGCCAATGTGCACATTCCACAGGAAGTACATTTCTCATAATTGATAACAGCTTTTAATTCTTCATCCATAATTATTGCTTTCGCTGCACAAGAGCGTATACATGGTCTTAAAGTATCCGATATCGCATTATATGGGCATACATCTTTACATCTACCGCATTCAATACATTTATCATAATCTATATGAGCTCTCTTATCTCTTATAGAAATAGCACCTCTAGGGCAAACTTCTATACATTTATGTGCTAAGCAACCACGACATGCCTCTGTAACCCTGTATCTTTTAATAGGACATCCTTCACAAGCTATATCTATTACTTGTATAATGGGTTCCTCACTTTCGATAGCATATTTCAGAGTTCTTTCTAAGTTTTTACCCATTGCTAGTTTTGTTCTCTGCTCGAGGATGGCTCTTTCTTTATACACACAACATCTAAATCTAGGTTTTGAGCCAGGAATTATTTCGTGTGGAATTTTATTATATTCTTCTTCCAGTTTGTCTTCTAATGTTAATTTTGCTACTTTGTATAATACCTCATACTTTAACATCTGAATATCAGAATTAAATTTAAACAAGCTTATTCCTCCCTTTCTAAAAATACTAAAAATAATTATTTTTCAAATTTTAATTTAACTTCTATAGTAAATCAATCCATCTATTCTAGCAACAGAAAGCATATTAAGGCAATATAATCAGTTGTAGGTAATATGTTCTCATTTATACGACATCACAAAAGCGTAATTGAAGATATATCATTTTAGAAAAACCGTATTAAGCTAATTGCGATGTTTAAAAGGATATTTAAAAGACCAAGTATAAGAAAGAATTAAGAACCAAAAAAAACAACTTTCTCCTAATATCATATGGTAAAATGCACGTTTACTACCTGTGGATAAAGCAAAACTAGAAAAATCACATCGCTCATGATTATTTGACCACTATCTGCACCTCTTTTTGTCTCTTTTTATCCTTTTTCACTTCCTTCATGTTTGGTTAAGAGTGTTAATAACTACATATTGTATATCATATATATTGTGGTTTTTGTTTCTGATAATTTTAATTAATTTTGTACATCCATATTAGTGTATAATAAAAATTGAAGTATCCTAAAAATACACATAAGAATGGAACTGTTATCCATATTTATTATACCATAACAATCCTTTTTTGTTTAGAGTAAAGTTGATATCGATAATGTCAATATACTGTAAGATATTTTTTTTAAAGGCAAACCCTGAAATTGCTTAAATCAAGGTTCCATGCATTATGTTTTTTTATATCACTCTTTCATATTTTATTGCTTTTAAAATTCTATATATTGGTGTTATTTTGCCCATATTTAATACTGTAATATTGTTTATTTGTAGCTTTTGTATACGTTTCAGCTCTCTTCGTTTAATCAATAAAATATCCTTTATTCCTACCATTAGTTTTTAGTAACTGACGAAGAACCCTAGTATCAAGGACGGACGAAAACTCAGCAATGAGTACTCTTGACAACCCGGTGGCGGAGTAGTACACTGGATCATATTTTAACCACAAGGATTTTACACAAAAATTTGGACTTGACCCTCCACATACCCCACTAGGCATTTTCCCTTCTTTTTCAGTATAATTTTTTTATCTCCTTCCTTTAAAGGATGTCTTTTTAATATCTTTACTTTTTTGAAATCTGTTCAGTAGTTTTTATTCACCAATCCTCAGGTATCCGTAGTAGAAGTACCTCGCCTTCCCATGAAGCCTCAAAAGGAACCATTTCTTCTATCATTATGATTTTTTCTACACCACGTTTATTTAACTCTTCCAAAGCTGCTTCCATTGTTTTCTTCACAATTTCTATGGTTGTTGCTGGATTAAACCAAAAAACTGTGCTTGAAATATGCTTATCTCCTGCATAGACAACTGCTCCAACTGCATCTGGAACAGGTGCTGTGTATGGGAAGTGACTTAAAAAAGATAAGCACGCTTTTATTTCTTCTTTCCCGGTAATTATACTGCTTGGACCGGTTAATATTTGTTCTTCTATTAAGAAATCAGACATAGGCTCAAATATTGGAGCAGCAATTATCCATGAATCTAGTTGGAAATGATCAAGATTTTCTTTCTTAAAAAATTCTTCTGCCCGCTCAACATTGCCAAGTGTTAATTTAAAGGGAATGTTATTCTTCTTTAAGAAAAACAGTGTTGTTTTTAAACCGCGCAAATACTTTGCGTATTCATCTACTTTTATATTTTTTCCAATTACAGCAAATTCCTGTGGACTCTCTAATATTTCTTCTAGTTCATCCCAGTATTTCTGCATTTCTGCTTGTATGTCTGGGCGCTTAAAATACTCTTTAAATGTGTAGAAAGGTACAGCTATTTCATTAAAAGTAATGAATTAAAGGACTCTTTAAGCTTTTTTGCACTTTCCCATATTACTGGATCTGGCCACCAGCATATTAACCTATCCGAATTTAGCACCTCTTTTTCTAAATTTTCCTGCTGCTTCGCTGTAAAGAACTTTTCTCCGTATTTTTCACTTAAGCAGGCTGCTATTCTTAAATTCCCTTCTTCCCATAAGTTTACAACGGAAGGCAGCAGTTTTTTTTGTTCTTTTCTCGAATATATGTGCCATGTTAAATCCGCAAGATCTTTTGCTGCTTCTTCTTCATCGGCTGTTGTCTCTTCTTTATCAGTGATTGCCTTCAGGGGATTCCATTCTCCTGAATCGCTCTGTTCAGCAACTAATACAACATCAATTTCGGTATCATTTATGTAAGGAAAAACCAGGTCAAAACTGCGCTGCTTCCCGCCCTTGGATTGAGAATAGTTGATTATAATCTTGTCTTTTCTGTTCACAATTTTTCTCATTATTAGCTCCCTGCCTCTTTTGACTCTTTTTAATTCCATTTTAAATTTTTTTGTGTACAGTATCAACCGTTTTAAGGTACATTAAGCGATAACTTTCATTTATCAAATTTTTCAATCAAAAAAACATTGCTGTTGTTCTTTGCAAAATTTATCACATCATCTGTAAAACCGCTTTTCGAAAATAATATATAATACTTATTTTGATAATTAAACAAAGCACTTTTTTCTATTAAACCCTTTAGAACACCCATGTCTACCTTCCTGTTCTGCCATTTACATTCGCCAAACATTATGTTATTTTTATCAAGTGCCACTATGTCAATTTCTTCTTCACGTTTTTTATAAGGATTGTTTCCCCACCACTTCCCTATCTTTTCAAAAATGAAAGGTAATTTCTTGTTTTTGTTTAAAATCTTAAGATAGTCTATGCATATTTCCTCATAAACTTCACCAATAAATTCATTCATGAAGGGTTTAATCTTGTTTTCCAGAACTTCATCAATCAACCCCTGCTCAATTAAAGCTTTGTTAGTGAAGACAAATCTATACCAGAACCTGAAAAAATTATCTTTAATTTTATAAATACTTTTTCTGCTTTTATCTTTCAATTCAACAGGAGTAATTTTTTCAAGAATTTTTAAGTCTATTAGCGTAGAAATATACTTCGAGCATTTATCAGTATCAACTCCTACTTTTGTAGATATTTCGTTTAATTTACTGCTTCCACTTGCTATTGCCTCTATTATTGAGTTATATAATGAAGGTTCTCTTACCTCCTGTCTTAATAGTAATTTAGGCTCTTCGTAAAGATAAGATGCTTTATCCAGTATCTTTGTTTTAATATTTTCGTATACGTCCTTTGTACTGTCAAAGTTATTTAAATATTGAGGAATCCCTCCTAAAACTCCATAGGCTATGACTTGGTTTTCAAAATCATAGTTAGGGAAAAACTTTCTGCTTTCAAAAAAATTGAAAGGTTCCACTATTAACTGAGCAGTTCTTCTCCCATATAAAGGGCTTTTATAACTTAAAATCTCTTTTTCAATAAAACTTACAGAAGAACCACAGATAATCAAAAAAAGTTTAGTGTCTTTTAAATGATGATCTATTAAATTTTGTAAAAGTGATGGAATACTTTTGTTTGAATTGACTATATATGGGAATTCATCAATTACAACAACTAATCGTTTGTCTTTCGCCTGCTGTGCTAAAAAGAGAAACGCTTTTTCCCATGATTCAAACCTACTTACTAATCCACCCAGTCCAAAATATGATAGTATCTTATCTGAAAAAGACTCAAGAGCAATTTTATCATTGTATTCTTCGGCAACAAAAAATATTGACGGTTTATCTTTGCAAAATTCGGTCAATAATGTAGTCTTTCCCACACGTCTTCTCCCATACATTACTATAAAATGAAATTTATCTTCATTATACAGCCTGTTTAATGTTTCAAGTTCATATTCTCTACCAATAAACATTAAATTCACCTCATTGATTTATAAGGTACTAACTCTAAAGTTACTAACTTTAGAGTTAGTAATATTATACCACAGTGCTGTATTTTCTTCCAGAGCCTTGCTAAAAAATGGGTTAATACAGTTTAATGAGCAAGAAAATCAGCAAAATTAAAGGCAGGTATCAAAAAAACACCTGCCTCAACTCTTGAAAAAGTCTAAACGAACAAATTCATAAATTGCCCTGCCGGCAGCAACATTGACCAGAGTAAAGAAGTATCTAGCATCCCAAATGAATTGTAAAATTTTGTATAATTATTAACCTGACGCTACGACAGTTATAATGCGTGAAAATTTTAAAGAAATTGTTTGGCCTCTAGAGATTTCAGCCATGATAGGCATTGGCAGGGCTACCACAGCAAAATTGCGAAGTTATGGAATAGACACTTTAGGAGAGCTTGCCAAGTCACCCCCATCTTTTTTAAAACACCTTTTAGGCATTAATGGGATTACTCTCTGGAAGTATGCCAATGGAATGGATGATTCAATAGTATATGATGCGGACTATAAGGCACCTGTGAAAAGTATTGGTCACGGAGTTACATGTACAGCCGATCTTGTAAATAATGAAGAAGTTAAAAATGTGTTTATGGAACTTTCTTTTAATGTATCTAAAAGACTTAAAGAAAATGGGCTTGAAGCCAACGGAGTACAAATAAGTGTCCGTGATGAAAAATTTTTTACAAAACAGTATCAAACCAAAACTCCTTATCCCATACAAAATTCTATTGAATTAGCCCAAATTGCCACTGAATTATTTATAAAAAGATATGACTGGAAAACAAATGTACGTTCACTTGCAATCAGAGCAATAGATTTAACCAAAGCAGGGACAGGCTTTCAAATGAAATTGTTTTGTGATTATATTTCTCACGACAAAAAAGAAAGACTAGATACAGCAATTCAAAAAATAAAAAATAAAAAATAAATATGGCAAAAAGAGTATTACCTTTGCTTCTCTCATGGGAAATATTAAAATGCCTGAAGAAATAACCGAAGTTATAGCTTTGCCGGCAGGTGTTCATCTTTTATAGTATTTTTGTTTTTAAAAAACAAACTACCGGCATAAAACATATACTGGTCAATCATAATGTGTCCACATCTTATAGGTCGCAGGTTCGATTCCTGTCAGGCGCACCATTTATTTTATTAGTTTTTACAACATCTTCCGCCATTGTTTAATTCATCTATAATTTCTAATAATTCTTCTCCTAAAGAACTTATAATAAAATCAGCTTCTGATAAGTCCTGATTTCCGGAATTAGGATTTTTAAAACCTATCACTTTCATCCCTGCTTTTTTAGCACCATAAACTCCATTATATGAATCCTCAATTACAACACACTCATGGGGTTTTACTTTTAATTTGTCTGCTGTATATAAAAATATATCTGGTGCTGGTTTGCTATTTTTTACATAGTCTCCAGATACAAGCACCTCAAAGCATTTATCAATTCCCAACTTTTTCACAACTAATTCTATCACATCTATAGGAGAGGAAGAAGCAACAGCTAATTTATACTCTTTCTCAAAAAGCTTTTTTACCGTCTCTGTTATACCTTCTATAGGAATTATTTCGCCTGTTTTCAAGACATGCTCTAAATACCTTTTTCTATCTACTTCTACAAGCTCTTCTACGCTTTGAGAAAGATTAAATCTTTCTTTAATTTTCCTCCACATGTAATAAGAAGAAGTCCCTACAAATGTCAAATGTTCGTCTTCACTTATCTCTACTCCTAAACTTTTGAATAATTCCTCTTCTAATTTAATGTGTATTGGCTCACTGTCAATAATTACACCGTCCATGTCAAAGATAATTGCTTTAATCACTTATATCAACCCCTTGCAAAGTTGTTAGTTATTTATCTCCAAAAGTTCTAACTCTTGTTTCATTCTTAAACTACCTCTTCACTTATTTGAAAAGTTTTCTTGGTATATATCTTCCTATAGTCTCTATCATCTTTTCATTTGGCTCAAAAAACAAAACAGTTTTTATCCCTTTATCTTCAAAAACTGCAAAATATACATCAGGAGAAGACATAGAACTTACCGCTTCAATTCGATTTTTAATAGCTTTTATGTCTTCTGTGAACTTGTCAGTATTAACCCTTGCCATGATTTCAAAATCTCTACAATCAACGCTTATAACATGTTTCCTTCTTTTTTGGTCAATTATTTTATCTACATCCAATTCACTGTTTGTAAGCGAATACTCAAACTCAATGTTTCTCGACCTTATTAAGTAATGCGCTAAATAGCCAAACAAAAACAAAAAGAAAATCAAGAAATTTCTAACTATTGGTATTAAAGGTATCACGCCAAACACAATAATTAATGCAGCTACTACAACACCAATACTAAATAGAGTATCCTTCGAAGTTTTTTGTTTTTTGACTAATTTTTCGATAAATACATCCATTCTCTTTTCACCTCTCCCTTAATTATATCAGCAATGTCAAAATTCCACAACTTTATATATTTAAAAGCGAATAAAATTAAAGTCTCCACCCTTTTAAAAGCGGAGACTTCACCTACTTTTATATTTCAATTTCAATATTATCTCCTGGCTTCAATATATCTGTATAGGAGGCACGCCTTCCATTAAGTTTCATTTCTGGCACTTTGTTATTATCCAGTTTCAAATCTATAAAATTAAATACGTCTACAAACAGATACTCTTCTTTCCCCTTTAACACTACTTCTTTCCCATTTACTGTTACAACAAAACTTGTTAAATCTTCTTTTATAACTATCTCATCCCCATTTTTTATAACATAATTTTGGTCCACTTTTGAATCATTTACAAAAATTATTTTCCCTTTTTGCTGCTTTAGTAGTTCACCAGCAGTTATTGTAGCATCTTGCCCTTTTTGACCTTTTATAATTGTTATTTCGTCTCCATCCTTTATAGGAGTTTTTAAATTTGCTAATGAATCATTTACATATATTTTGGGAGGTGTTCCTTCTTCACCTTTAACAACGATTTTTTGGCCGTTAAGATTGAAAACTAAGTCTTTGCCATTTTGTACAATTAAATTTTTAGAGTCATAGTTTATAGCAACTAAAGCATCAATTACCGTGGGATTTTTTATGTTAAAAATCTTTATTGTTTCATTGTCAATAGAAACTTTTATAAAGTCCTTTCTCTTATTTATCATTGCAGAGTAAGCTATTCCTATTGGAGTTATGCTTTCAGGGCCTTTTAACGTCTTCCCTTTGTAATCTAAAATTTCTACTGATTTTATACCTCGTACAGATACTCTATTTATAGGTAAATTCAATATAGATGCTATTTCTTCAGGCAAATTAGGAAGATTACTACTGCCACCGACTAAAAATACCGCAGAAGGGCTTTTACCATTATATTTTATAATTTCGTTGCATATCTTTTGCGCCAAAACTTTAACTTGTGGCGCTATAATTTCCATTACTTCTTCTTTTGTTATTTTGTGCTCTATATTTAACACGTCTTTAAATTTGATTTCTTTTTTTGTGCTTTTTTTTATTTTCTCAGCAGTATTAAAATCGGTGAGGAAATGGGTAGCAATTGATTCCGTAATTTCATCACCGGCATAAGGCACCATAGAATACGCTATTATGTTTCCTTCTTTTGATATAGCAATATCAGAAGTACCTGCTCCTATATCTACAAGAGCTATATTCAACATCCGAATTTCAGGTGGAATTGCCACATTTATTGCTGCTATAGGCTCTAACGTGATATATGAAACTTCCAACCCAGCTTTTTTTACTGCAGCATAGAGCCCTTCTACTACATCGTAAGGAAGAAAAGTAGCTAAAATTTCTACTGCTATTTCACGGCCTTTATGTCCTTTTAAATTGGTAATAGGAAAACTATTTAAGTAATAATTGGATACTGTATAACCGACGGTATGATATTTTGTAACCCCTGATTGAGAAACAATGGAATTTTGTGCAATCTCAAGAGCTTCCAACTCGAGATTGTCTATATCTTCTACCGTTATTTCGTGCTCTTCATCAATATTTTTTTCCGCTCTCGCAGATTGAGTTTTTAAAGACCTTCCCGCCGCCGCAATACATACTTCTGTCAATTTTATATTTAAAGAGTCTTCAAGCCTTCTCTTTATTTTTTCAACAACATTAGCAACTTTATCTATATCATGAACTTGCCCATCAAACATTGCCCTACTTTCATGTTCCATCTGTTCAACAGCAAGCACTTGGAATTTCCCATTATTTTCAATTCCAACTATCCCTACAACTACCCTTGTCCCAATGTCAAGAGCAAAAATAATATCACGGTTATCCATCATTTAACCCCCGAAATTATTACTTTATAATTTTATTATACAATTTTACATATTATTTCGGAAGGGCTTTTAATAAGTTTAATGTAGATTAACATTTTTAGTGTTATAAAAATTTTGTAATAAAATTTAAAAATAATTCCCTTGCACAAAAAGTTTATTCACAGTAAAATATCTTCAAAAAACGAATGGGGGAATACGGTTTATGCGAAAAGTTGTAATCTTTTTTTAACTTTTATTTTTATTATATCTGTTATTTTATCAGGATGCAGTGGTAAATCAGCGCAAAGTACAGCAAATTCAACAAAAGAAAAACAAGTTCTAAGGTTAAATCTCGGTGAAGAGCCACCTCGCTTAGATCCTCAAACCTCAACAGATGGAGTTTCTTTTCAAGTGCTTAATGCAGTATTGGAAGGTTTAGTAAGGCTTGGCCCCGATGAAATACCACAGAAGGGTTCAGGTTTAGCTAAAGATTGGAAAATATCTGAAGATGGTTTACATTACACTTTCTATTTAAAAGACAATATATATTGGAGCGATGGCAATCCCATAACAGCCTATGATTTTGAATATTCTTGGAAAAGGGCATTAGATCCTAAAACAGCATCGGATTATGCCTATATAATGTTTCCAATAAAAAATGCAGAAAAATATAATGCTGGTGAGGTCAGTGCTGATGAAGTAGGAGTAAAAGCATTAGACGACAAGACATTGCAAGTAGATTTAGAAGCTCCTACTCCTTATTTCTTAAGCTTAACGGCTTTTATAACATATCTGCCTTTAGAAAAATCCTTTGTAGAAAAAGTAGGAGATAAATTAGCCACAACTCCTGATACGCTTGTATACAGTGGTCCTTTTATATTAAAAGAATGGAATCATGAGCAAAATATTGTCCTGGTAAAAAATGATAAATACTGGGACAAAAACAATGTTAAATTAGATGAAATTTATATGGATATGGTTAAAGACATGAATACTATAGCCCAAAATTTTGATACAGGTCAATACGATGTAATAACTGTTACAGGTGATTATGTAGAAAAATATAAGGACAAACTTCAAATATATCCTAATGGTTTTACTTACTTTTTAGCATTTAATACAAAAAATCCGGTGTTTAAAAATGCAAATATAAGAAAAGCCTTCGGATTATCCCTCGATAGAAAGCAATTAACAGAAAATATTTTAAAAGATGGCTCTATACCTGCTTATGGATTTGTACCTTATGGCATTCCCGGGAAAAATGGTGAGTTCCGCAAAGAAGTTGGAGATTTATTCAAAGAAGATGTAGCACAGGCAAAAGAATTACTGGCTAAAGGAATGAAAGAATTAGGCATAACTACTTTGCCTAAAATAGTCCTGTTAGCTGATGATACAGATGTAGCTAAAAGAGAATCTCAAGCAATTCAAGAGTTTTGGAGAAAAAATCTAGGTGTAAATGTAGAACTGCAAAATGTTCCATTTAAGATAAGATTGCAAATGTACTCACAAGGACAATTCGATGTAATATTGACAAGATGGGGAGCCGATTACAACGATCCAATGACTTTTATGGACCTGTGGGTCACTGAAACGAGTGGCGAGCCAAATCGGGTTTTTTACTCAAATCCTGAATATGATAGGTTAATTGCAGAAGCAAAAAGTACTAATAATAATGAAATAAGAATGGAAAACATGAAAAAAGCTGAAGAAATTCTGATGGAAGATATGCCAATTTCTCCACTGTTTTTCTCAGCTACTGCTTATGTACAGCAGGATTACGTAAAAGGAATTGTAAGGCATGCAGTTGGCGTGGATAATGATTGGAAATGGACATATATAGAAAAATAAGGTTTAAAATTGGGAGGCTTATATTGCCTCCCATTAATTAACTAGCTGTATTTGCATGGACTTTCTTGCTAGTGCTGTTAGACCATCTGCCGCACTTATCTCCCCATCTTGAAATTACCTCATCTCCTTGTATGAACTCTACGACTTCGCATCGATTTGGGCAAGCAGTACACTCAAAACCTACCGCTCTATATTTAAAGTCACTTACTTCAAAGCCTTTAAAGGAAGTATATCCTTTTTCTTTTACTGCTTCTTTTGCCAATATTGCTGCCCCGATGGCTCCCATTACTCCGTAATGTTCAGGCACATATACTTTCATCCCTAATGCCTTTTCAAATGCTGCTTTTATTCCCTTATTAGCAGCAACACCGCCTTGAAACACTATTGGCTCTTTTATTTCTTTACCCTTCCCTACATTATTTAGATAATTTCTAACAAGGGCATCACACAAGCCACTTATTATGTCAGCAAGAGCATATCCCATCTGCTGCTTATGAATCATGTCAGATTCCGCAAAAACACTACATCTACCCGCAATTCTGACGGGACTTTTAGATTGCAAAGCTATGTCTCCAAACTGTTCGATGGGAATATTTAGCCGGTATGCTTGCTGGTCAAGAAAAGAACCGGTACCTGCTGCACAGACTGTATTCATTGCAAAATCTACTACTACCCCATCTCTTAAAATTATGATCTTTGAGTCCTGTCCTCCTATTTCAATTACCGTTCTGACATCCTTTATTACATTGGAAGCTGCCACAGCATGAGCAGTAATTTCATTTTTGACAATGTCTGCCCCTACCATTAAGCCAGTCAATTGCCTCGCACTCCCTGTGGTACCTACTCCTTTAATAACCATATCTCCTATTTTATTTTTTATCTCACGAAGAGCATTTTGAACTGCTTTAATAGGTTGGCCCTGTGTCCTTATGTAAACAGAAGCTATTACTCTATTATTCTCATCAATTACTGCAATATTAGTACTAACAGAACCTACGTCTATCCCCATGTAACCTTTCATATCTAACCTCCTAAAATCGTTCATTTATTTTACATTTTTGCCTTCAAAATCATTTTTTATACTCTTTCAATTAACGAATAAATTGCATTAATAAGCAAAAACTACATTCAGAATAAAAGTGGGGGCGAGAAATTATGAAAAAGAATCTGCACATTATTATTTTGGCGCTTTCTATCTTTATAAATATGCTTTTTACTTACATTTTTATCTCAGAAGTAAAACCAAATCTAAATCTCAACCTTTCTTTTGTCTTGACAGCAGCAGTAATTGTTGTGACCTACCTACTATTTAAAAATAAATTTTCGGAGCTTATGCCTGTAAACTACAACAATATCACTGAAGCAAAGGAAGATACCAGTCATCGAAAAACCAATATCACTTTTAAGGATGTGGCAGGATTAGATGAAGTAATCGATGAATTAAAAGTTATAATCGACTTTATGACAAATACAGAAAAGTACAACAAAATGGGAGCAAAAGTCCCCAAGGGTATATTATTTTACGGGCCACCAGGTACAGGAAAAACTCTTTTGGCTACGGCATTAGCTGGTGAAACCAATTCTACTTTTATAAGTGCTTCCGGTTCAGAATTTGTAGAGAAATATGTAGGTGTAGGTGCAAGTCGCATAAGAGCTCTTTTCGCAAAAGCAAAAAAAAGCGCTCCCAGTATTATTTTTATAGATGAGATAGATGCTGTGGGAACAAAGAGAAACACCGATAACAACTCAGAAAAAGATCAAACTTTAAACCAACTATTGGTAGAAATGGATGGTTTTAATAGCAACGAAGGGATTATAGTCATAGGAGCAACTAATAGAATTGACATGCTAGACGAAGCCTTACTAAGACCTGGAAGATTTGATAGAACTATACACATTGGAGCACCTAATATGAAAGCAAGGTTGGAAATATTAAAGGTACATACTCGCAATAAACCCCTTGACGAAACTGTATCTTTAAGTGAATTAGCGCGAAAAACTCACGGTATGACAGGAGCACATCTGGCTACTATGTGCAACGAAGCAGCAATACTGGCTGTAATGAAAAACAAAAGTAAAATTGGAAAGGAAGAGTTTGAAGAAGCATTAGAACGCGTAATCGCAGGCCTTAAAAAGAAAAATCCTTCTGTAGTAGAAAAAGAACGAACTATTGCTGCGTACCACGAAGCAGGTCACGCTCTTATTGGAAAAATTTTAAACGTAAATACTATAGAAAAAATTTCAATCGTTCCTCGAGGTGAAGCATTAGGATATGTATTAAACTTTCCAAAAGAAGATGCCTTTTTATTGACAAAAACAGAGTTGAAAAATAAAATAACCATGCTTTTAGGGGGTAGAGCTTCTGAGGAAATAATATTCAATGAAATTTCAACAGGAGCCGAAAATGACTTAAAAGAAGCTACAAAAATTGCTTATCAGATGGTTTGCAATTATGGAATGAGTGAATTGGGAAACAGGGTTATTGACCTTCATATGTTAAAATCTACAGAAATTGTCGATAAAGAAATTGACAAAATTATAAATAGCTGTTATACGCTTGCAAAAAAAATATTGCTGGAAAATAAAAATAAAGTTATTGCAATAGCCGAAAAGCTTTTAGAAAAGGAGTCAATTACAAAAGAAGAATTACAAACATTATGGGAAGAAGAAAATACTTTATGCGTATGACAAAAAAGCCTATTTAAAAACAGGCTTTTTTGTCATTTTTAGTATTCCATATACTATAGCAAGTATAATTATAAAAGTAAAAAAAGTATTTCTGAAAATAAAAAACACTGCATCTTGAAAAAATTCTAAAGGAAACATTTGTATAAGTCTATCTGTTTCAACGTTTAACTGCCATAAATCATTGTCAAAAAATACAAGGTGAAAACCAGTAAACCAATTATCAAAATTCAAAGTCACCGCAAATGCAAAAACCAACAGTAGAATTATTATAAATATTGTACCTTTTAAAAGATAATCGAAGGCTTTATAAAAGGATTTTGCAAAAAGAAAGTATGTAAAAATGAGTATAAAAACTATTATTGATATATTTCTTGTTAAAAAACCCTTTTGAAACAAATCTTTTACATCTTTCATATGAGCTAATTCTCTATCATTAAACATTCTCTGCATACTGCCATTAATTTTTGCACTTACATCTAAAGTCTCTTCTTTATCCATTAAATATCTCTGCATTATCTTGGTTATTTTCATAAGTTCATCAATATTCATGCCAGTTACTGACATTACATTATTTTTTTCATATTCCTCTTTATAAAAATTACCGTTAAAAGCCACATATTGCAAACTAGTAAGAAAAACAGCCAAAAACAGTGAAACCACCATGCCACTAATAAGAAAGGTATCAATAATTTTCCTCACCATTTTAAATAACATCCTTTGCACCTTTTATTATAGCCTCATAAAAATTTTTTTGTTTTTTAAATCCTTGTAAAGCTCTATCTTTTTCTTTACTGTATGCATAAAAGATAACTTTCTGCTCCGCGAATTATCAAGCTCAATGGAGTTTTTTATATAATGCAAGACTTCTTTTTCAAAATTCTGAGGTACAGGAATAATTCCCATAAGTCTTTTCATTCTCGCTTTTCTATACTCATTTTTCATGTTTCTTGAAATATCTTCAATTAAAGAAATGACATTTTTTATTTCGCCTTTTATCAGAGCCATATCTATAGATTCTTCCTCTATTTGAGCATCCTCAAGTACTATCTCACTAGTATCATTTAACAAGTTTTCATACTCTGAAAGCGTTTCAATGTCTTCTAATATACCCTCATCTATAATTTCCATAATGTCCAGATCAGAATAATCAATTTCTCCTAATAGTAAATTATACCTATACAATTCAAAATACCAATTAGAAATTACATTATCACAGGTTTTGATATTTTTTTCTATTTCTTTGTAATCTAAAGAACTTTTATTTAATTTAACATAAAAATCTATATACTCACCAATAAAAGGCTCTTTTTTAAATAAAGTTTCAAATTTATTTTCTGACAAAAATACTATCAATAGTCTATTTATAATTTTTAAAACAGAAAAAGAAACCTCTCTTAGACTTTGAATACTTTTTATTAACTCTACACTTTTTTTAAAGTACGCGTCTACTTCTTCCCGAGTCATTTCTTTAAAATCCAGTGACTGTAAGTACTCAATTTTCTTAGCAATAATAGGGAAAAATTCGCCGTAGCCTTCTATTAATTTTCCATAAAAATTTTCCTCTATATCTATTACATTTTCCAAAAAAGCTTCATAATTTGGATAATCCTTCTCCAATCCCTTTGTTAAATATTCATAAAAGCGTTTTTTAGACATAGCAAAAGGAATGCTGGATATTATTTCTTTTATCCTTTCTTCTTTTTCCTCTTCAACCTCATTTATAAAATTAATAACACTTTCGTAAAATTCTTCCTCATCTATCAATTCTTCAGAAAAGAAATCTCTTATTCTATCATTTACCACTTCGTTAACATATCTCGACTCTACGTAATATCCATATAAAACATCTATAGCATTTTCAAAGTACTCTTTATATTTTCTAATCGTCTTTTCCGTGTTCCTTTTCATTTTTTCTTCCATAAGGCTGAAATATGTTGTATTATTTGCTATATTCTTAACAACTTCCAAAATGCTTTGTGTTTCTTTATCCAAATATACCAAAGCATTTGCCACATTCTTTTTCCTAAATAGTACATGGTATAAATACACCGTCTCATTAAAAAGCTCCAAAATACTAATTATTTGTACTATTTCTTTTTGTTTTTTTATTATTCTTTTTAACAACAGAGAAATTTCATTTGGTGTCTTCGAAGTTTTATTGAGTTGTTCCCTCAATTCTCTTACTTCATCTTGTTGCATTGTTACACCTCTCAGTCATTTATCTTTAACATTCGCGACAGGTCTTCTACTAAAGAATACTTTTGTTCTTCCTTAGTTACAGCCACTTGAGTTACAGTGGTGTCAAACAAAAAATTTGTTTTCTCTTCTATATTAGTCAAAATTTCTTTTATTTCAAGCAAAGCATTGTTAAAATCTACCTTTTGCTGTTGGATTTCTACTAGCAATCTATTTACTAATATTTTTAAATTTTCGGCTTGTTTTTCTTTTGATGAAGTATTTTCAATAATCTTGTTCATTCTTTTTTCAAACTCTAATCCAATTTTTTCTATTCTCTCCTCTAATATTTCTTTTTCCTTTTCTAACTGTGAAATTTTATTTTTATAGCTTAAAATTTCTCCTTCTTGCTCTTTTATTTTTTCAGTAAGCCTTTCTATCTCCATTATATTCTTTTTTCCTGCAGAATCAATTTTTCCTGTAATTTTTCAATCTCTTTCAATAGTTTTTTGTTGATTTTTACTGTTTTATCGATAGTCTCTTGCTCATCAATATTTTTTTCTATTTTTTCTTTTTCCCCCTCAATTAAATCTATTAAGTCCTCCAATATTTTTTTATAACTTTCACCTTTTGAAAATAAAAGTACAGAGAAAATAACTTCTGGCTTATAAAAATTCAAAAGTTCTGGTACCTTCTCCTCTATTTTTTCAAAAGCCAAAGGCTGTATCCGCCTCACCAAATCTGCATAATTTTTTTCCCATTCTTTTATAAAGACTTCTCCATCTATATTCCCTTTCAAAATCTCTTCTCTGAGAATTGGAATTATCTTTTTAGGTGGAGAAGCACTCTCTATTAATCGAAAACCAGCCAACTTTTTTTGTAAATTAGTATTTTTTTTGAAAGGTTTTATAAGCACATCATAGGGAAGAGTAGATAAAAAAATATCTATATACTTCTTTTCTGTCACATTTTTAAATTCCAACATATTTTCACCTTCTCACATTTTAATGAGCTTGTCTGTTTTTTTATAGTTCTCTTCAACGATTTTTTGTGCTAAATACCTAATCCTAGCACTATTGCTTTCCATTGCATCACTAAATATTTTTTCATCAATTATATTTTTTAATCCTTTCGCATTTTTGCCTAAAATTTTATAAATCAAATACTGTATTTCTTCCTTTGCAGTGTTTTTTAATTTTTGTATTAATTCTTGTGCTATTTCCTCGTCGAGATTTGTTTCTATTATTTTTAAAGCGTTTATACAAGCATAACCATCATCATTTTTAATAATATACTTTATCCCTTCCGCAATTTGCCTATTTATGTCACTGTTCCTAAGCCCCTTCAATCTTTTAATTTCTTTTATTGCATTTAATAATTCCTCTACAGAAAAACCTGGTTTTACAATATAATAGAATAAATTACTTAGATATTTTATCTCTCCCAACTGAACCAAAGCCGAATAAGCATTAATAGCCAAATAATTATTTTCTAAAAACTGTTTTATCATAGGTTTTGCTTCTAATATTCGCAAATTTGCTAAAGAAGTAATAGCACAAGCCTTTAACTCTAACGATTGATTTTCTTCTTTCAAAATTTCCAACATTATATTTGCACATCTTTCATCTTTCGTATACCCTAACCCAATTACTATATTCATTTTGTTTTCTACGCTAGGATCATAATAAGCCTTAAGTAAATACTCTGTAGCAATGCTCGTCCTCATTTTCCCTAATGTTATCGCAGCTTTTTGACTATATCTCTCCTCATATAGCAACTCTGCAATATTTTCAACTGCCTTTTCCTTTAGATTCGCTATAACATTAGAATATACAATATTCAAGCTGCTATTTTCATTGTCCAAATATTTTTCTATTATCTGCTTTACTGCCTCATCTCCTAGCACAGTAAGCTTTGTTAAAATTCTAAAAGCAAAATTTCTTTCTCTGCTATTAAATCCATTAAGAGAATTAACCATATTCAATATATGAGGAATGCATTTTTTCTCTCCCAATTCTATAAGAGTTTCTGCTGCTATTTCCTTTAAATTATCATTTTCTAAAAGTGTAATTAATTGCTCATAAGCCCTTATTTCTTTTATTTCTCTAAGCGTTTGAATGACAAGTTTAATTTGTTCTTCCCATTCCCATTCTTGCAAAATAGTGATAAGAGCATTGCGGGCCTCTAAGCTGTTATTTGATATATTTTTGAGAATTCTCACCATTCTTTTAAAAATTTCCTCTTGTCTTAAATCCAAAGCTTTTGCACTATATACTATCATCTCAATTGGATTTTGCCCCTCTGATAAAATATTTCTCCCTAATTCAACAATGTCTTTTTCTAAAGAAGCTAGTGCAGATTGGTGAAGAGTAGATAGCAATTGAATTTTTTCTCCAATAAGTTTTGCATTAGTTTCGCTAATATAATATTTAAATAGTTCTCTTTTAAAGTTTTTATCTTTATCCTTCATCCTTTTTGCTCCCAAATATTCCATTCCATCATCCATCACCTCTTTAGAAACATTTATAAAAAAATCTTTATTCTCCAAAAGCAACTCCTTCCAGTCAATGCTCATAGTTTTCACTCTCCTCGCCAATAGCCACTTGAACTCTTTGCTCTGTAGAAGCTACTACCCATGCGCTCAAAGTCAAAATTCTATTTCTATCAAAACTTATTTTTAGAGAAATAGGCGTGCCGGGTTTTATTAACTTTGAAAAATTTAATTGGACGCTTTTTAAACGCTTCATCTTTGGATCCCATAAATTTTTCCCTGAAAATACATCCAAACGCATACCCGTAGCATTAGTTACTCTTAAAATCTTGTCATACTCTCTTTCATAAGGTGCTTTTGTACCTTGTGAAACAATCAAAAAAGGTAACCCATTCTTTATATCAATGTATATGTTGGAAGCCAGAACAGGCTCAATTTTGATATTGTTATTTCCTTTATTCAGTTTTTCGCTTAAATAGTGGTAAATTGCTGCTCCCCGCGCAACCGAAAACATAGGATGTAAACTTATTAAAGCTTTTTTCATAAATAATTTCTCTATGACATTTCGCACAGGCCTATAATTGCTCATGCCTCCTGTCAAAAGTACATCATCTATATCTTGAATCATAAGCCCCGCTTTTTCCAAAGTATCTAAAATAGGGTCTACGACATTATATCCCATGTTTCCTTCTTTAACCAATAGAGGTCTTATACACTCCTCATATTCCTTATTAGATATTTTAAACTTATAAGGTTTCCCTTTTATAAAATTTTCTACAATATTTTCATATATTACTTCTTCTCCCACTGAAATACTAAAAAATTTTCTTGCCTTTTCCATCTCGCAAACCAATCTATTATATACATGCCTTTTTTCATTTTCACTATCAAATAAATCCCCCATTTCCTTCGAACATTTTTCTAAAAGATAAATACTGCCCATTAAATCAAAATTTATTCCTCCTACTAGAGTATGAGAAGAAATGGCTATTTCTTCTACAATGAAGTCCTTATCCGTTATTTGTACTTCTAATATCGAGACATCACAAGTTCCTCCTCCTAAATCGAACACCAACATTTTTCTCGGCCGCGAAAAATCTAAATGTCTTTTGTTTTGTGGCAATTTCTTCTCAGTATTTATAAAATCAAGAAGTGCTGCTGTAGGCTCAGAAATAAAATAAGTATTTTGTTCATCAAATCCTGCCATTTTTGCAGCTTTTTTTGTCGCTCGAATTTGGTCGTGATTAAAAGATGCTGGCACAGTTATAACTACATTTACTACTTCTTCACCAATTTCTCTCTCCAAGCTCTGTTTAGCTTCCTTTAATATTAAAGCTGCCACTTCTTCTGGTGAAAAAAGTTTTCTATCAATTTCCCAAAAATAACCTGACGTTCCTATATAATTTTTACTGTTATAAATAACTCTCTCCGGTTCCTTAACTTTCATAGACTGTGCTATTCTACCCACATACTGATTTCCACTTTTATCTACATATAAACAAGAAGGCAATATTTTATCATAAATGTATTCATAGTCTTCATTAAACTGCCCAATATCTATCACTCGAGGCAGTAATTCTCCCTCTTGCGATATTTCCAAAACTGATGCAACCGTATTCGTAGTACCTAAATCTATTCCTACATATCTTTTCATAAACTCCTCCCTATTGAAGTTCTACTATTTCTCCTTCTTCTGGTGCAAAAACTTTTATTCCTTCAATTCTTTTTAAAATTGTTTCTATATTTATTTCACTCTTACTTTCGTATCCCCTGTGAATTACAAAAACAGCAGATGGAGCCATCTTTATAACTGTTTCTAATAGGTCTACCATATTTGCATGATTTAACATTCCAATTTGATAATTTTTTAAACCTTCAATTTCTCTATTATTAGAATCGAGATTCATAATACAGCCCTTTGAAAAATTTTTTATTTCAGAAGCATATATAAAAGATGCACTTCCCTCTTTTAAGTCATTTGAACTGGCGAGAATCACGCAATTGCCTAGGGCTATTTCCTTTTTTATAAAATCTTTTCTATCAGTGTATAAAGTATTTTCAGCCACATTTAGTATTCCATTTCCATATATGGGCCCAGCAAAATTTTCATATAATTTACTAAAATATGCTATATCTCCATCTACATACACATTAAAAGGAATATATGAAAAAGTTTTTCTAAAAAATAATAATAGGTCTTGCCCTTTACCAATAGCATATACAGGTAAAAGTATTCTCTCTTCATCTTTTAATAGCTTTTCTATCGACTTAAGTATCAATTTATCCTGTAAATACTTATTTTGGACACCAAAGTTATTGCCGTAACCATAAGTAGCTTCAGATATTAAAATATCTACTTTTAAATCGGGAAGAAATCTAAGTCCTTTATTACTTTCCACATCTTTTAATGTAAAATCACCTGTATAAAAAATTTTTATCCCCTCAATCTCAAGATACACAGCTACAGCGCCTAAGATATGCCCTGCAGGAAATAACTTAAGTTTTACTTCTTTATTTTTTATTCTAAAGCTTCTTTCTTCTTCTGTATCAAAACTTATAATCTGGCTGTCAAAATTTATAATCTCCTCTTCTATTTTTATCTCTAATTTTGTATGTCCCCTCAAAAATATTTGCCTCAAAATTTCGTGAGTTGCCCTTGACATTATAATCGGAGAGTTTAAACCTTTTCTTAATAATTCTACAATTCCCCCAAAATGGTCTAAATGAGCATGAGTAATAATTACCAAATCAATATCTTTAATATCTATAGGTAAATTTTTTATAGAATTGTAATATAAGGTTTTATCCTTAATCAAAGCTCCCGCATCTAGTAAAATATTTATTCCCTCATAGGATACCAAATAAGAGCTAGCGCCAATATTATCCCCTCCCCAACAAAAAAATTTAAAGTTATGGATGGAGTTAAAATTTTTTCTGGTTTTATGGTAATACTCATTTATTAATTTCGAATCTTCTGGAAACAAACGATAAAGTTTAAGATTTTGTTTTTCTTCTTCACTAATAAGGCCATATTTTAATTTTAGCCGCAATATATATAAGTCCTGAGGATTTAATTTATAAGCTTTATCTAAGAATTGGTGCCTCTCACCAATCTCCTCATATATTTCAGCTATAAGTCCATATATTTTCGGCAGTAACAATTTATCTTCTACTTTTTTCTCCATATAAAGTAATTCTTCCAAAATTTCTAAAATCCTTCTTTTATTTTTAAAAGAAAGTAACAATAAATAAAATTTTATCCATTGGTCTTCCCCGCTATAATTCATTAATGCTTCAAAAAGATTTTTTGTTTTTAAAGATTCTTCTACCAAATCTAAAAGAATAACACTTTTTATAAACAAAGCTAAATTATGCTTATCAATTTCTAATTCGCTCTTTAGCTCAAAAAAATGCTCTTTTGCTTCTTCAGGAATACCTATATAAATTTCAAGTATTATCTGCCACAACAGCAAATATTCATATAATTTTTTGTCCAATTTCTTTACCAAACTTTTTTGCTGAAAAACATACCAATAAGCATTTATATAATCCTCCTTTTCTACAAATTTTTTTATACTGTTATCGTATACATCATAAATATTTAAAAATGACGTAACTCACCACCTCCCTATGTTTTTATTTTAATACCTTTTGAGTAAAAATTCTACACAAAAAATAAGTCTGGATTTTGTCCAGACTGAAAAACTCTTACAATTTATTAAGTTTTTTTGCTTCTTCTGCCACTGAAAGAACTTTATCAAAATCACTACCTATAGAAGCCTCTACACTAGCTGCAATTGCTCCCTCCACTAAAGGTGCATCAGCAATTTTTACTTTACCTTCATATTCCTCTCCCAGGAGTTCTATCGCCATTTGCGCACTCATTACAGCACTTCCAATATCAACTAAAACTACTACTCCTTCTCCCTCGTCTACTTTTTTAATTTCCTCCATTATCTCTGTAGCATCTGTTCCCAATCTGCCATCTTGTGTCCCGCCAGCTATCCCTATGGGAACTTTTCCACCTGTCATTTGGCTTGCAAGTTCATAAATCCCCTCTACTATTTTTCTTGAGTGAGAGACTAACACTATTCCAACCATTTTTTCCTCCACCATCATGATAAATTGACAACATCAGAAAAAGACTTTATCATCAAATATGCTGATGTTGCCCCTGGATCTAAGTGTCCAATACTTCTTTCTCCTAAGTAACTTGCTCTTCCTTTTCTTGCAGAAATATTCTTAGTGTATTCCATTCCCTCTTTTGCAGCATTAGCTGCTCTATTTAATGCTTCAGGTAATGCAATGTTGTTCTCTAAACTATCTTTTAAAGCTTTATATGCAGGTTCAATAGAATCTATCATAGTCTTGTCTCCTGCTTCGGCTTTTCCTCTTTGTTTGATGCCATCTAAAGCAGCTTCAAAGATTTTAACTATATCCTCTTCAGAAAGTTCATTTTTACCCTGAACTACTTGTCCAGCCCTCATAAAAGCTGTACCATATAAAGGACCAGAAGCTCCTCCCACCGTAGATACAAGAGTCATGCCTATAGTTTTTAATATTGTCCCTATATCAGTAGTTTCAGGCAATGTGGTCAATTTTTGCTTTACGGCATCAAATCCTCTATCTAAATTTATTCCGTGGTCCGCATCACCAATAGCAGCATCCAACTCTGTAAGGTATTCTTTATTTTCTTTTATAACCTCTACAATTTTGTCCACAATTTTTAGGACATCATTTTTTGTGATAACCATCTTCTACCTCCTAAAAATTTATAATTGTTTGAAAGCAGGTGTATCAGCCTTTGCATCTAACAATGTTTTAAGTTCTTCATCTAATTTTAATAATGTTATAGAAAATCCACTCATTTCAAGAGAGGTCATAAATTCTCCTACGTATGTTTTGTAAACTTTGATCTTCTTACTCTCTAAGATTTCTGCTACTTTCCTGTTCGCAACATAAAGTTCCATTAAAGGAGTTGCACCAAGCCCGTTTATCATAACAGCTACTTCGTCATTTTCTTTATAAGGCAGGTCATTTATTATTTTCTCCATTAAATGTTCTACTATTTCATCTGCAGGTTTTATTTTTTCTCTGTGAGTTCCAGGCTCTCCATGTATTCCTATACCAATCTCCATCTCATCTTCTGCAAGAGTAAAGCTGGGTTTCCCTGCTGCTGGAACAGTACAGGGTGTTAGTGCCATTCCCATTGACCTTACATTTGCAATTACTTTCTCAGCTACTCTTTTTACTTCTTGTAAGCTAGCCCCTTCTTGTGCCTTTGCACCAGCAATTTTGTGAACAAAAACAGTTCCAGCAATGCCACGCCTTCCCTGCGTCCAAGTGCTATTTTCTACTGCAACATCATCGTTCACTATCACTTCATCTACTTCTATTCCCTCCATCTGTGCCATTTCTCTAGCCATTTCAAAATTCATTACGTCACCTGTGTAATTTTTAATAATCAATAATACTCCTTTTCCTCCATCCACTGCCTTAATCGCTTCATAAATTTGGTCAGGTGTAGGTGAAGTAAAGACAGCACCAGGGCAAGCCGCATCTAACATTCCATAGCCCACATATCCTGCATGAGCAGGCTCATGGCCACTGCCACCACCACTTACAAGTCCAACTTTTCCTTCTACAGGTGCGTCTTTTCTGACAATTACATCTATGTTGTCAAGTTTTCTCAGGTAAGATGGGTGAGCAGCCAATAATCCCCCTATCATTTCTTTCACGACATCATTAGGATTATTAATCAACTTTTTCATTGTTTACCTCCTCCTAATTTACTTTTGTTAGTTTTTAAATGCAATTTATATGCCAAATAAATTGTAGCAAATAGGCAATAAAAAAATAGCCTCAAAAGGCTATTTTGGTAAAAAGTATCAACCATTCATTTCTATTGGTATTATCTATCAACAAGTCCGTATTTCCTCGCCTTTGCAGCGATAGTCTTGTGGGTAAGTCCTAAAACTTTTCCTGCTTTATTAAAGCTTTTATATCTTTGTAGTGCGGCTTTTATTATTTTGTACTCATATTCTTCCATTGTAAGTAACTCGCTATTTTCTCCAAGATAAATAATGTCATCATCTGATATAGTGGTAGTTTCATTTCGAATATATTGGGGCAAATCTTCATAATCGATGTAATCAGTATCACTCAATGTTATACACCTTTCAATTATATTTTCTAATTCTCGTATATTCCCAGGCCAATCATAATATATCAATGCTTGCATAGCTTTTTTGGTAACCTTTTTTACATTTTTGTTTAATTTTTTGTTAAGTTTATCAATAAAATGTTCCACAAGTAGAGGAATATCTCCTCTTCTTTCCCTTAAAGGAGGTAAAATCACAGGTATAACGTTTAATCTATAGTATAAATCTTCTCTAAAAGTACCATCTTTTATTGCTTTTTCTAAATCTTTATTTGTCGCAGCGATTATCCTCACATCTACTTTTATAGTTTTTATTCCTCCTACTCTTTCAAATTCCTTTTCTTGAATCACCCTTAAAAGCTTTACCTGAATCTCAGGTGGAATATCTCCTATTTCATCAAGAAAAATCGTTCCTCCATCGGCTAATTCAAATTTTCCTATCTTTTGAGTTACCGCTCCAGTAAAAGCTCCCCTTTCATGTCCAAAAAGTTCACTCTCCAATAGAGTCACAGGAATAGCCGCACAATTTACCCTTATAAATGGCTTATCCTTTCTCTTACTGGCGTAATGTATCGCATTAGCCACCAGCTCTTTTCCCGTTCCGCTTTCTCCTCTTATGAGGACTGTTGAATCAGTTTCCGCCGCTTTGGAAGCAATAGTAAGAGCGTCTTTTAATTTTCCGCTATTGCCTATTATTATGTCAAAAGCTTTGTCAAGTTTTCTATTTCTTTTCAGCTCATTTTCCAAATATTCTATTTGAGGGAAGTCATAAAATACTATAACAGCTCCTTCTATCTTTGTACCTGTATAAATAGGTGTTATATTTGTTAACACCACATTTGTATTTATTTTTAGTTTTTTATTCATCTCTTCTTTGCCTATTTTCAAAACATCAGCAATTTTTATATCCGGTATCACTTCTTGTATTTTTTTCCCTATAGCCTGGTCCATATTAATCCCTGTAATACTTTCAGCTGCTTTGTTAAAAATCATTATTGCTCCATTGTCATCAGTAACTATAAGTCCTGAGCCAATGGAATTAAATATTTTCTCATAGGCTATTGAGGTATTTTTTAAAAGTTCATAAGTAGTTTTTTCTTCCTTTTCTTTCCCTAACTCGTTGTAAAAAAAGCCTTTAAACTCTTTTATAGCATTGTCCACATTGGCTCCTTCTACTACGACTTCTATTTCTTCACCGCGAGAAGCAAAAAAAAGTCGCCATTGACAGCATACTGTTAGCAGGAATCAACCTATTGTCATTTATCTTCCTTAAAAATATGCTTACATTGTTTTGTCTGCTTATGTGACTAACCTTTTGAACAATATGGGCAGCAATCTGAGAATGGATACTCACAGGAGTTCTTAATATTTCCCTTCTTCCCTCCATTTTATCACCACACAAAAACTTATTTTACATAAAGGTTTCTTGTAGCAATTATGTCAACTCCCGTACCTAAAATGCTCTTCACAACTACATCTCCTATTTTTACAGGAGCTTTAACCTCTACCTTGGCCAATTCAAGCATTATTTCTTGTATCTTTTCTTTTGGAACAGGCTCTTTTGTCCTAACTGATAAGAGTGGAAGATGTCCCCCTACCGCTCTCACACTTGTCGTAATAGTCCTTTTAGGCATAATAACTTCATTTTTAGCATATTCTAATCCTCTAGAACAAGAATATCCTTTTACGCTTTTTATCTCCCCTCCTTCCATTTCAACTTGTATCCTACAGCCCAACGGGCAAACTATACATGTAATTTCTTTTAATTCCATTTTATCCCTCCTCAACTAAAAAGACAATGCCTTCTTTAGGATTTGCATTTTTTAGTATGTCTTTACTTAAATTTACATCAATCATTTCACCAGGAGTTAAGCGCTGCCTTTTTTGTCTTAGTAAATATTTATCTCCTGATTTTACTGCTAATGTAGCATTGTTATAAACGTTAACAGGTCTCATTCTGAATTTTATCCTTTTTTCTAAGTTATCTACATTTATCTTTTGCGGAACAACATAACGTATGCCATTACCAGCTTTTACGGCAATATTGCTTTTTCCAAATTCACCTTCTCGAATAAATCGTATTGCTGAATTAGCTGCCAATCTCGCTTCTGCAGTAACATTGTCAACTAAGTCGTGAACTTGAAGGACATTTCCGCAGGCGAAAATTCCAGGTATATTGGTCTCTAACATTTCATTTACAATAGGTCCTCCTGTGACAGGGTCTAGCTCTACACCAGCTTGTTTTGAAAGTTCATTCTCCGGTATTAACCCCACAGATAATATTAATGTATCGCAACTTATATACTGTGCAGTATCCATAATTGGCTCTCTATTTTCATCAACTTTGGCAATTGTAACCCCTTCTACTCTGTCCTTGCCGTGAATTTCGATGACAGTATGACTTAATAAAAGTGGAATATTAAAATCTTCTAAGCACTGAACAATATTTCTTGTAAGTCCACTAGAGTAAGGCATGAGTTCTACAACTGCTTTGACTTTTGCTCCTTCTAATGTAAGCCTCCTCGCCATAATAAGCCCAACATCACCAGAACCTAATATGACTATTTCTTTTCCAGGGAGATAGCCTTCCATATTTACATACCTTTGAGCAGTACCCGCAGTTAAAATACCTGCTGGGCGAGTACCAGGTATCATAATAGCGCCCCTTGGCCTTTCTCTGCATCCCATAGCCAAAATTATAGCTCCAGCTTTTATTTGAAACACACCATCTCTAGAGTTAACTGCTTTTACTATTCTCTCAGGAGTTATTTCCAAAACCATAGTTTCCAGCATCACATTTATGCCATATTCTTCTACTTTGTCAATAAATCTTTGTGCATATTCTGGACCTGTCAATTCTTCTTTAAATTCTTGAAGTCCAAATCCATTGTGTATGCACTGTTGTAAAATACCCCCGAGGTATTTATCTCTTTCAATTATGACTATATTTTTTACACCCTTTTCATAGGCTTCTACAGCAGCACCTAACCCTGCAGGGCCACCGCCTATTATGACTATATCGTAATTAAGCATTTTTATACACCTCTTTCTTTAAAACCTCTGCCGCTTTTTCTAATAAAAATTTTTTTGTCTCTGCAGCTAAAATATTTGAATTTCTTCCATGCTTTGTAACCTCAAGAGGAGAAATATTAAGTTCTCTTGCTAATATTTCAACAACTCTTGGCCCGCAAAAACTTCCCTGACATCTCCCCATTCCAGCTCTTACACGCCTTTTAACACCATCTAAAGATTTTGCACCTACAGGTCTTCTTATCGCATCTATTATCTCTCCTTCTGTCACTGTCTCACATCTGCATATTATTCTTCCATATGCAGGGTTTTCTTTTATAAGTTTGTTTCTCTCTTCGTCTGAAAGTTCAGTAAATCTTATAACTGGTTTTCTTTTTGGATTAAAATCTACTTTTTCAATCAACTTAAGTCCGGCATCTTTAAGTATATCCCGTATCATTTCAGCAATAGCAGGTGCTGCAGTAAAACCAGGAGATTCTATTCCAGCAGCATTTATAAATCCTTTCACATCAGATTCTCCAATTATAAAGTCTTTGTCTTCTGTATCAGGAGTCGCTCTAAGTCCTGTAAACTGAGTAATAGTCTTTCTGACATCAAATTTATCCACACTTCTTTTTGCAACTGTAATTGCTTTATTGAGCCCTTCTCTGGTAGTTGCTTTAAATTCTTTATCTTGTATGTCTTCTGAAGTAGGTCCAATAAGTAGATTTCCATCAACTGTAGGAGAAACTAGTATTCCTTTACCCATTTTAGTTGGAACCTGGAATATTACTGTCCTTGCAAGATATCCTTGGTCTTTATCTAATATCAAATATTCTCCTTTTCTAGGATGCACAGAAAATGGCTTCGCCCCTACCATGTTATTTATGACATCTGAATAAAGTCCTGCAGCATTGACAACATATTTACTGTAAAATTCTTCTTTGTGAGTTTTTACTATAAAGAAGTCACCATTTTTTTTGACATCAATTACTTCTGAATTAAAAACAAATTCTGCTCCATTTTGTGCAGCATTTTCTGCCACTGCAATAGTATATCCATAAGGACATATTATTCCTGCTGTTTTGGCATACAAAGCAGCAACTACAGCGTCATTTATGTGTGGTTCTATCTCTTTGACCATATCTTTTGTAATGAGAGACAACCCTTTGACACCATTTTTTATTCCTCTATCAAACAATTCATAGAGCTCTTTTACCTCTTCTTCAGAAAAAGCCACAACTAAAGAACCTGTTCTCTTTATTGGAACATCCAAATCTTTACACAACTCATCGTACATTTCATTTCCTCTGACATTCAGCATAGCTTTTAAAGTACCAGGTACAGGGTCATAACCCGCATGTAGTATTGCACTATTAGCTTTAGAAGCTCCTTCCGAAGCCACATCTTCACCTTTTTCTACAACTAATATTTTTAATTTGTATTTTGAAAGTTCTCTCGCAATTGAACATCCAACCACTCCAGCACCTATTATCAAAACATCGTACATTTCTTTCATAGTCATAAAACCTCCTTAAAAGATAAAAAAACCATATATAACCGACCCTGTCGGCTATATATGGTTCTCCAAATCTCCACCATACTCATATTTATTTTTTCTTCTCTTTAATAAATATATTCTACAAACATCTTAAAATTCCTGCTACTTTTTATCAATTTTTTATTTTATTCTTCAGCCCATTTCATAGCCCTTTCTACAGCCTTTTTCCAACCTTTATACAATTTTTCTCTCTTTTCATTATCCATAGCTGGTTCAAAATGTTTATCAACATTCCAATTCTTCTCTATTTCTTCTTTGCTGTTCCAGAATCCTACTGCCAATCCCGCAAGATAAGAAGCGCCAAGAGCAGTAGTTTCAATTACTTGAGGCCTGTCAACTGGAACACCTAAAATGTCAGATTGGAATTGCATCAAGAAGTTATTAGCACTTGCTCCACCGTCAACTTTTAAAGCTTGTAATTTGATTCCTGAATCCTCTTGCATAGCCTCTAATACATCTCTTGTCTGATAAGCAATAGACTCAAGTGTTGCCCTTATTATATGTTCTCTCTTTGCGCCTCTTGTAAGTCCTACAATAGTGCCTCTCGCATACATATCCCAATAAGGGGCTCCTAATCCTACAAAAGCAGGAACAACATATACACCATTTGTGTCTTCAACTTTCAACGCATATTCCTCACTTTGAGGTGAATTGTCAATTATTCTAAGCTCGTCTCTCAGCCACTGTATCGCAGCACCTGCTATAAATATACTACCCTCTAAGGCATATTCTACTTTGCCATCAATTCCCCAAGCGATTGTAGTGAGAAGTCCAGTATTGGAAGGTACAGCCTTTTCACCAGTATTCATGAGCATAAAGCAGCCTGTTCCATAGGTGTTTTTTGCCATCCCAGGTTTGAAACAGGCTTGACCAAACAAAGCTGCCTGCTGGTCTCCCGCATCTCCGGCAATAGGTATCTCTACTCCAAATATACTTTTATCAGTATAGCCATATACATAACTGGAAGGCTTAACTTCCGGAAGCATTTGCTCTGGTATGTTAAGTTCAGCCAATATCTCTTTATCCCATTTAAGCTCATGTATATTAAAAAGCATCGTCCTTGAAGCATTGGAATAGTCAGTTACGTGTACATTACCCCTTGTCAAATTCCAAATAAGCCAGGTATCAATATTTCCAAAAAGCAATTCTCCTTTTTCTGCTTTTTCACGGGCCCCTTCTACATTATCCAAAATCCATTTTACTTTAGTTCCTGAAAAATATGCATCTACTACAAGTCCTGTCTTTTCTCTAATTTTCTTGTCAAAACCCTTGTTTTTTAGTTCATCGCATATAGGAGCTGTTCTTCTGCATTGCCACACTATTGCATTGTAAATAGGTTTTCCTGTATTTTTATCCCATACAACAGTTGTCTCTCTCTGATTTGTAATGCCAATAGCTGCAATATCCTCCGGATTAATACCCGCTTTTTCTATAACACCTTTTGCAACTTCTATTTGGGATTCCCATATTTCCATTGGGTCATGTTCTACCCACCCAGGCTTAGGGTAAATTTGTTTAAATTCCTTATTCAATGCGGCAACAATTTTGCCGCTATGGTCAAAAATTATTGCACGGGAACTTGTTGTCCCTTGGTCGAAAGCCATAATGTACTTTGCCATCTTTTTTCCTCCTTACAATTTTTATAATATCATATCGGCGAGAGATAAATTCTCGCCGATTTAAACTCTTTAAACTTTTGTATTAGTGTATACTCATAATAAGCTGGTAAACTACAGCTCCAAGTATTCCTCCAACTATTGGCCCAAATATTGGAACTATCAAACCATATCCCCAATCAGAATCTCCTTTCCCTGGGATAGGAAGAATAGCATGAGCAAGCCTTGGTCCAAAGTCTCTTGCTGGATTAATTGCATAACCTGTAGGTCCACCTAAGCTTAACCCTATTGCCCAAATAAGTAAACCAATTAGAAGCGGTCCTAGTCCTCCAACTAATTGATTGTTGCCATTTGTTATACCTAGTATTCCTATTAAAAGCATGGCAGTACCAAATGCCTCAGTTATAAAATTCTTGCTTAAATTTCTTATAGCTGGAATTGTTGAGAAAACTCCCAATTTGCTATCAGGATCATCTGTTGCAGCAAAATGATCCATGTACATCAAATAAACAATTATGGCTCCCACAAAAGCTCCTAAAACTTGTGCTATAATATAGCCTGGCACTAAACTCCATGAAAACTTGCCTATCGTTGCTAAACCAATAGTCACAGCCGGATTTAAATGAGCACCACTTATCCATCCAACTACATAAACAGCCACCATTACTGCAAATCCCCATCCTGCAGTGATTACAATCCAGCCACTGTTTTGACCCTTAGATTTATTTAAGACAACGTTTGCAACAACGCCATCACCTAACCATATAAGTATCATCGTACCAAAAAATTCAGCAACATATTTTGCAAGGTCACTCATAAAATATCCCTCCATGATTCCAAAATTTATTAAGTTTTATTTTTTAAAACTCAATTTTTATGTCTCTCGCCCTCCTTTCACTCAATAAACCACAGATTTTTTTCACTCGTTGATACGGCAATAGCTCCAGATTTAAGTGCATTTATAACTTCTTCTTTTGTCTTGACTAAACCTCCTGCGATGACTGGTTGATGCACATCTACCGATATTTCACTTATCACTGAGGGAATTATCCCAGGCATTACTTCTATTGCATCTGGAACTATTTGTTTTGCTGAAGCAAACCCTGTTTTTAATGCCTGGGAATCTAAAATGAAAAGTCTCTGGATGCAGAAAAGATCAAATTGTTTAGCGTGTATCAAAATATTATTGCGGGTAGAGATTATACCATGGGGCTTTATTTTTTCAGCCAAATACTCTACTGCTTTGTTGTCCTTTCCTAAACCTTCAAGCAAATCAAAATGCACAAAAACAATTTTATCATGTCTTTTGACCTCTTGAACTATTTCAGAAATGTTCATTATGTCACCAGTAAGTAAAAATATCACCTGTGCATTTGAAGAAAGAGCCGTATTTAAATCTTTTGCCTCTCGCACTGCAGCTATTATCGGGAAGTCTCTCATTGCATCCAGAATCTTTTCTCTCATTTTTATACCCCCATCTTTTCTTTATGCAAGTAATATGCCAAAAAATAAACCTGAAAAATACATATAAAAAAATACCCCTTTGATACAAAATATCAAAGGTTATTATTCCTGTATGATAATTAGTACCAAACTGTTATTTAATTAACATTCTCTTTGCATCTTGATTTTTTATTGCCATAAAAAATCCTATAGCCGAAATTCCCAAGTAAACATAATAAGTAAAAAACCTCCACATGCCCACAAAAATTCCTAATTTACTGGGAGGAAGTATATTTGAAAAAATTGTTGCAAAACCTATTTCTACTACACCAGAACCACTTGGAATAAAACTATACGCCAAAATGTCATAAAATATGAGTTGTCTTCCAATTACTGCTAACAAATTAAAAGGTACATTCATAGCTAATAATAAAACTGGAGCAATGCTGTAAAAAAGCAACCAATAAGCTACTGCATAAAATAATTGAGAAAAAAACAGCTTATAACTGGAAGGCCCTATAAAAAGGTCATTAAAATTTTTATGATAAAGTATGATTTCTTCTTTTATTTTTTCAAAATACTTTTCCAGTTTAGGCTTTTTAAAAAACGAGATATTGCTTATTTTATTAACAATCTCAATGACAAAGCGGGGTTTTAATATGATATAAATTAATATAAATAACAAAAACATCAAAAATATACTTACTAACACTGCAAAATAAGAAAGAACAGTTCCTAATTCTAATTGATTTCTAAAAAAAATAAGTAATATAGGAGGCACAGTCCCAAAAAAAATCCCTGAGAACAGAAGCTTGGCAGTAAAAATCATTAAGCTTTTATTTGGTGAAACTCCTTTTTTACTAAGTAAATATACAATGAGAGGTAAAGCTCCTGAGCCAAAAGGTGTTATGTAGCTTATAAAAAAAGTCGCAAGGTTAAATTTAAAAAGATAATCAAAAGGCAAGTTTTCTCCTAATTCTCTCAATAAATCCCTTATTCGCAAAGTATCCACTATCAAGCTCAATATTATCAAGCCAAAAATCGCCCCAAGATAAAAAAGGGGTATGTGAAAAGCCATTTCAATTTCTTTAACGCCTGTAATTTTTAACAAGACTAAAATTGAACCAATGCTTAAAAGTAATGCAAAAGCCATCATATATAAATTTTTCTTCTCAAGAATTGTCCCCAAAATAATTCCCCCAATTTTGCCTTTACGATGTAGAAAAACCTACATCACAAAGGCTTTATTTTACATTTTTCATGGTATATCATCTAGGGTTTTAAATTCATATCCCTCGGCTTTAATACTTTTAATTATTCGATCAAGAGCTAAAGCATTGTCTTTTGAAACAGCATGTAAAAGTATGACAGCTCCCGGGTGAAGCCTTTTCATAACAGTATTATAGCTTTCCTCTGGTCCTCCAGGAAGTGGCTGCCAATCAGCCATCGCTAAACTCCAAAAAACTGTTCTATAACCTAACGATTTTGTAAGATACAAGGTTCTCTCACTATACTCACCTTTTGGCGGTCTAAAATACTTCATCTTTTTCCCTGTCAGCTCTTCAAACATATCTCCTAACTTAGTTATTTCCTCTTTTACTTTTTCATCAGATAAGGTAGGTAAGCTTGGATGATTCACTGTGTGATTCCCAACTATATGCCCTTCCTCCACCATCCTTTTAACTAAATCAGCCTGTTCTTTTACATAGGGCCCAGTTACAAAAAAAGCAGCTTTTACATTGTTTTCTTTGAGTATATCTAATATTTTAGGTGTATAACCATTTTCATATCCTTCGTCAAAAGTCAAATAAACTACCTTTTTTGTCGTATCTCCTACAAAAATCGCATCGTATTTTTTTATAAGCTCCATTGCCAAAGGGGTAATTTCTGGAGTTTGATGATTTGGCAACACCCTTAGTCCCCAGCTATACAAAGTGTTATCCAGATTTTCTGTATTGGTATAAACAGCATCGTTGGCCGTATTAGATATTTTTTCTTTAGGTTTTTCCAAAGGCTTTTGTAAAGCTTCATTTTGCATTTTTTGTTCTTCTGCCCTTGTAATGTATTTTTTTGCTATTCCACAAGAGGTAATCGAAAAACACAACAAAATTCCCATTAAGATATAGAATACTTTTCTTACCATGGTCATACCTCATTTCAATTTTTCTATATTCCGTTTTTATTTTTTCTCTATATAAACATAATATTCTGTTTTTATTTGGAAGTATTTTTGTATATTTCACATACAGTATCTCTACAAAGGCAGAATCTACACAAGGCAAAAGAAGAATTTACTTCAGGAGAATAATCTCCTTCTTGCATTTTTTCCATTTGCTTTAATATATTAAAAAGTTCTTTTCTTAAGTGTCGCCTATTATAAACCTCAAACATAGTATTCCTATAAACTATTCGCCCTCTTTTTACTCTTTTTTGGTATACATCTTCTATTATCAAAAAATATGCAACTAACTGCATAACATCTTTATAATAAGGTGAATCCTCTGCTTCACTGCTCTTTAGTTCTATTGGTATCAATTCTTCTCCTAATCGGTAAATATAATCCGGTTTTCCAGATAAGCCATATTTATGTGATTTTAATAATTTTCCATATACTACTCCTTTTTCCTTTACCTCTTGTGGCTTATCTATGTATATTATTTTACCTCCTCGAAATCCTATGCTTCTTCTCATTTTTTTATAAAAAGACCTCTGTTCGATAACTGATTGAATAAGCAAATATATAGTAAAAAATAAAAAAATTATATTGAGAATCATTTTAAAACCCTCATAATCGCAATTATTAATAAAATAGCTATAATTCCAAAAATAATCGCATATTTTTTATATCGCAATTTTACAATATCCTTGTAATATTTTTCATGATATTCTATCCCTTTCTTAAAGTTACTAAATTGCAAATCTTGCTCTTTTGGATCTCTCAAACTATTGATATACTCTATTCCATATTTTTTTATATAATACCACTGATAGGGGCAATAAAGAAATTGATTTATCTCTGTGGCAGATATATACTTATCCTCTTTTTTCATAATATAACACCTTTAAAAACAATATTTTTACAGACTTATTATACCATATAAAAAAACGGGGTAAAACCCATTTTTACCCCCGTGGATCGGCTACAACAAGAACATCTATAAATTTAGTACCTTTCATTATTCTTCTAACAATAGAACCCCTTATTATTTCATCAATTCTTCTTCTCACAGACTGTCCTACTACAATTTGAGTAATTGCATTTTCTTCAGCAAATTTTATTATAGCCTTAGCAGGGTCATTTGATTTGACCATGTAAAACTTTGCTTCTAATTTGTTGCACAGCATTGTGATTTCATCTAATTTTTTGAGTTTTTTATGGTCTCTTAAGTCATCATCATTGTAAACATGCAAAACAAAGAGGTCTGCTTTAAGCATTTTAGCTAACCTATAACCTCTTCGTATCAGATACTCTGCATTAAATCTCAAATTTACACAAACCAATATCTTTTCTTGTGCTCCTTTTAATCCTATAACGTTTTTTCTATTTTTATATTCCAAAAGCCTATCGTCAACCTCATTTGCTACTTCCCTCAATGTAAGTTCCCTTAACGCGGAAAGATTGCCAATTCTAAAAAAATTGTTAAGAGCAGTTTCAATCTTATCGGGACTATAAATCTTTCCATTTTTAAGCCTCTCTATCAAAGTCTCCGGCGAAACATCAACTACTTCTACTTCATCACATATTTCTAAAAGTTTATCAGGAATAGTTTCCCTCACCTTTACATTAGTCATGCGGTTTATATAATCATTAAGACTTTCAAAATGTTGTATGTTGACAGCAGTCATCACACTTATGCCGTTATCTATAAGCTCCAAAACATCTTGATATCTCTTTTCATTTTTTGAACCAGGAGCATTTGTATGGGCTAATTCGTCTACCACCACAACCTGGGGTTTTCTCTTTAAAATAGCCTCCAAATCCATTTCCTTAAGAATTGCACCTTTGTAATTTATTTCCTTTGGTGGAATAATTTCAAGGTCCCCTATCTGCTCCTCAGTGTCTTTTCTCCCATAGGTTTCTACAAAGCCTATTACCACATCTATACCTCTTGCCTTCATTTCATTGGCATCTTGCAACATGTGATAGGTCTTGCCGACACCAGGAGCAGCACCAAGATAAATCTTCAACCTTCCCTTATTAGCTCTTTCTATTTCTCTCAAAAAATAATCAGGGGACTTCTTCGCCATCATAAAGCCTCACTTTTTATTTTTCTTAATTTCTTCTAATAAGCTTAAATTTAATTTAAGCACATTTACCCGTGGTTCTCCAAAAAGGCCTAAAAATCTGCCTTCAATATTTTCATCCACAAGTTTTTTTACAACTTTTTCTGGCAAATTGTTTGCTTTAGCTACTCTTTCAACTTGTAAATATGCGGCTTGCGGAGAAATATGAGGATCTAATCCTGATGCAGAAGAAGTAACTATATCTGCAGGTATGTCACTTCTTTTTACTCCAGGGTTTTTCTTTAAAAACTCCTCAATATTTCTTTCCACTTCTTCTTTAAATTTAGGATTAGATAAAGCGTAATTAGTACCACCTGAAGACTCTGCATTGTAATCCACTGCGGAAGGTCTTCCCATAAACCACTTAGAATCAGTGAATTTTTGTCCAATGAGCTCGGATCCTACTGCCTTGCCATCTACTTTAATTATACTACCTTTTGCCTGATAAGGAAATATTAAATTTGCAATTGCTGTCATAATAAAAGGATATATAAGCCCTAGCAATATCATCAAGACAAGTGTAAATTTAATTGCTTTCTTAACTTCGCTCATAGCAAATCCTCCAAATTAAAAGATAGAAGATATTATTAAGTCAATAAGTTTTATCCCCACAAAAGGAGCAATCAATCCTCCCAGTCCGTAAATCAGTAAATTCCTCACCAATAACGCATTAGCACTCATTGGCCTATATTTTACTCCTCTCATAGCAATAGGAATCAAAATAGGTATTATAATGGCGTTAAATATTAAAGCTGATAATATTGCATTAGTCGGTGAGGAAAGTTTCATTATATCCAATACCTTTATTGATGGCAAAGTATCAGACATAATGGCGGGAAGTATCGCAAAGTATTTAGCAACGTCATTGGCAATACTAAAAGTAGTCAACGCTCCTCTCGTCATGAGAAGCTGCTTACCAATTGCTACTACTTCAATAATCTTTGTAGGGTCAGAATCAAGGTCCACCATGTTTGCAGCTTCTTTAGCAGCCATTGTACCGCTATTCATTGCAAGTCCTACATCTGCTTGGGCAAGTGCTGGTGCATCATTTGTTCCATCTCCTGTCATGGCAACAAGCCTTCCTGCCGCCTGTTCTCTTTTAATCACATTTATCTTATCCTCTGGTTTACTTTCTGCAATAAATTCGTCAACACCAGCCTCTTCTGCTATTGTTTTCGCAGTTAAAGGATTATCCCCCGTCACCATGATAGTCTTAATTCCCATCGCTCTAAGCTGTTTAAAACGCTCTTTCATCCCAGGTTTTATAGTATCTTTAAGGTATATTATCCCTAATACTTCCTTGTCTTTTACTACGATAAGAGGAGTGCCACCTAACAAAGCAATTTTTTCAACTTCCTTTTCTAAATCTTCGGGTATGCTTCCTCCTTGTGATTTTACATATTCTTTAACTTTATCATAAGACCCTTTTCTCACAATGGTCCCATCTTTTAAATTTAATCCGCTCATCCTTGTTTCTGCAGTAAATTCTATAACTTCCGCTCCATCTAAAATATCTTCCGGTACCTTTACGCCCATTTTCTTAGCTAAGTCTACTATTGACCTTCCTTCGGGAGTTAAATCTTTTAAAGAGGATACAAGGGCATAATATGTAACTTCTTCTTTTTTATGGCCGCCAACTGGTATAAAATCAGCTGCTAATCTATTTCCAAAAGTGATTGTGCCTGTTTTATCCAAAAGCATTGTGTCGATATCCCCTGCAGCTTCTACTGCTTTTCCAGACATAGCAATTACATTAAAGCGTGTAACTCTATCCATACCTGCAATACCTATCGCAGAAAGAAGGCCTCCAATTGTAGTTGGTATTAAGCAAACTAACAAAGCAATCAATGTAGTAGCACTTATTCTTACATGGACAAATTTAGCCATTGGGTATAGGGTCATAACAACAATTATAAAAATTATTGTCAAACTCACTAAAACAGTAGTCAAAGCAATTTCATTAGGAGATTTCTGCCTTTTGGCTCCTTCTACCATTTTTATCATTTTGTCTAAAAAAGATTCCCCTTCGTCAACAGTAACTTGGACTTTAATGCTATCGCTTATTACTTTTGTCCCACCAGTAACTGAGCTAAAATCACCACCCGCTTCTTTTATAACTGGTGCAGATTCACCTGTTATTGCAGACTCATCAATTGCAGCAAGTCCTTCTATTATTTCTCCATCAGCCGGAATTATATCTCCTGCCTCACAAAGCACTATATCCCCTTTTTTAAGCTCAGAGGATTTAACCATTTTTATACTTCCATCACTTTTAATGAGTTTTGCCATAGTCTCTTTTTTTGTCTTTTTAAGGGTATCTGCTTGAGCTTTCCCTCTTCCTTCTGCCAGTGCTTCTGCAAAATTAGCAAAAAGCACTGTTACAAACAATATAAAAGTGATTAAAGCGTTATATCCCACCTCGTCGTAAGTACTTCCAAAATAAGTAGGAAATATTGTGGCCAACAGTGTAATAAACATACCTACCTCTACCACAAACATCACAGGGTTTTTATACATTTTAAGAGGATTAAGTTTCAAAAAAGAGTTTTTGATAGCACCTAATACAATTTCTCTACTCATCGTTTTTATTTCTTTTTTTCTTTTCATAAAGCGTTACCTCCATTACGTCATGCTCAAAAACTCAGAAATAGGTCCTAATATTATCGCTGGAAAGAAAGTAAGAGCTCCTACAATTACAACAATCGCTATAAAAATTGCCCCAAATAAAGCATTGTCTGTTCTAAAAGTACCTGGTGATGGCGGTACAGGAATTTTCTCCGCCATAGAACCTGCAACAGCTAACATAAGAATAATGGTTATATATCTCCCAAAGAACATAACCAAACCTGTCATTATATTCATAAACACGGTATTTCCTATAAATCCTGCAAACTCAGAACCATTATTTGCCGCCGCAGAAGAAAACTCATACAAAACTTGTGTAAGTCCATGGTACAGTGGATTCGTTACAGAAGAAGCTCCCACTTTTAGCATCACTGTCAAAGCAGATGAAAAAAGTATCAAAAAAGGGTGAACCAATATTGCAAGGGCTATAAGTTTTATCTCTTTAGTTTCAATTTTTCTTCCTAAATATTCTGGAGTTCTTCCTACCATAAGCCCTGTCAAAAATACCGTCAATATTGTATACATTATTATATTCTGAAGTCCTGCTCCATCTCCTCCAAAAATGGTATTTAACATCATGAGGATAAGCGGCACTGCTCCTCCTAAAGGTGTATAAGAATCGTGCATGCTGTCAACAGAACCTGTTGTAAAAGCAGTAGTCACAGTCGCAAATAGTGGAGATTGTGAGACTCCAAAGCGAACTTCTTTTCCTTCATAATTTCCATAAGGCGTACCATCAATATGTAATTTCGAATAAGCCACTCTTGGATGACTTTCCGCATAAACTGTTCCAACAGCCAAAAGAATAAAAATCACAAACAAGGAAATGTATAATACCAAAGCGTGTTTTTTATTGTTTATCATTAACCCATAAGTGTAAATTAAAGATGCAGGTAAAAGCATCATAAGAAGCATCTCAATCATATTGGTAAGCCAAGTAGGATTTTCAAAGGGGTGAGAAGAATTCGCCTCAAAAAATCCACCGCCATTTGTTCCTAAGTGTTTAATTGACTCTAATACAGCTACGGGACCTGTTATAATAGTTTGCTTACCACCTTCTAATGTATCCACAACTACTTTCCCAGCAAAAGTTTGAGGAACTCCTTGCCATACTAATATAAGAGTGACAATTGCAGAGATAGGAAGCAGAAGCCTTACTACTACTCTTACAAAATCTGCATAAAAATTTCCCAATCCATCTGTTTTTCTGCTAAGTCCTCTCATTATAGCTGCTGCAGTTACTAACCCTGAAGCCGCAGAAGTAAACATCAAAAATACTATTACGATCATTTGGCTTAAAAAAGTTACGCCATTTTCCCCAGCATAGTGTTGAAGGTTTGTATTTGTCGTAAAGCTTATTGCCGTGTTAAAAGCAAGAGAAGACTCCATGTTTTTAACTCCAGTAGGATTTAAAGGCAAAAATCCTTGTATTCGCAATATAATATACCCAATTATCATCATTACCGTATTAACAAGCAAAAAGGACAATGCATATTTTTTCCAGCTCATTTCTTCTTCTGCATTGATCCCTGAAAGTTTATATATAAAATTCTCAACAGGTAAAAAAACTTTGTCTAATTTCATAGGCTTATACTCAAATATTTTGTACATATAAGTCCCAACTGGTTTAGTTAAAAGAACTATAACCAATATCATAGTAAAAAGTTCTATATTCGAATACATGCACTTTCCTCCCTTAAAATTCTTCCGGATGTATTAAAGCATAAAACAAATAAAGGAGTAAAAGAAAAAAAACCACATACAATAAGGCCACCTTTAATACACCCCTACTTCATAAGAATTAGCTTCTACCAAATCACAACACCATTTAACTATTCCTTTTACAACATAGTACAATGTTACAAATCCTAATAGAATTATAAAATCCATATTCTCCTTCACCTCTAATTATTATTATCGATTTTTTATAAAAATATTAAATTTAAACATAAAAAGCCCGCACTCTTTCTTTATGAGGCGGACTACATGACAACACTTTTACATATTGCCATGTCTTCCATCATTTTTGTTAATTTATTTACTATTCATTGTACCATATATATTATATTATTCAACTCAATAAACATCAAAAAGGCTTTTATGCCTTTAAATCCTTTTTTGCGCAAAAAAATAGGATGTAAAGCGTTACAACTATTGTATACTATGTAATCTATCACTTTACATCACTTTCCAATTGTTTTTATAAAAGCGTAAAAAGAAATTTTATTTTTGTATAATACTTTTAATTTCTTTTTCATACATTGAAAATAACTCTTCAGCTCTCTCTTTTGTAGGAGCTTCTATATAAATATTACAAGCAGGTAATTCATAATCCGGTACTACTAACACCCATGAATCTTCTTTATTAAACTTTAAACCATCTAAAAATTCTGCCCCTTCATCAGCCTTTTCAAAAAGCATTCTTATTATTTTCCCTTTATCTCTCCAATCGCATTTTATACTTTTGGATATTCTATATCTTAAAGGGAAACTATCTTTTATAGAGGAAAGTTTTTGAGAGGTATGTTGTAAGTATTCTAAAAGGTCTAGTAAAAAACTAAAGCCGTCAAAATCTAAATTAATCTGTAGGTCTTTTTCTATACCTTCCTTCGACACTATTGTTTTCATTCTATCTTTATGAGAAATTTTGCTGCTTACAGTCTCAATTGCAAATTCCTTCGCAAATTCTGTCAAATATTTGGAACTATCAAAAGGAAGTACAAATTTTTTAACCCCTTGCTCTTTAGCAATTAACATTCTTATAAACTCAAGTTCATCTTCATCAAATTCTCTTCCCTTTTCGTCGTAGAGTTTAACTTTTTCTCCATTTTTATAAAAAAGTACCCCTACATCATAAGACTCCTCTGCTATAAAAAACTCATTTTTACCTATGGCTTCTAATAGCAGTTTTGTTTTTTCATTGTAAGGTTTAATTTTAAAACTTTTATATGCAGTCCTTTTTTCAAAAAGAAAGTTAAGATAATCGTTGTTTATATCAATTTCTCTTATAGATTTTAAATTTTTCCCATCAACTCGTTCAATATCATATACCCTCAATTTGTTCTCTATTTTCTTTTCTAAGTTTCTATCGATATCACACCCTTCTTTATCGAGAAACAAAATCCTTAAATTTCCTTCTTCTTCCTCTACATAGATTCCTCCTCCACACTTATTTTTCTTAATTCCATATCTTAAAGTGGGTAAAAGAGTATTATTGGCTTTTAAGACCTCACAACCACCAGATACAAGCCCAAAACTTATTAAATCGCTTATAAATTGAGATACAATATCCCCATCGTGTCCTACCAACACACTGCTATTCACTATATTTCCAAAAACTTCTCCAATTTCAACTGCAATTTGAGGAGTAATATCCTCATTAAAAACTCCTTTAATCCCCCTATACCCAAAAGTCAAAGGCTTCCTTCCATTCCCCCACACTACATCTTTTGTGATCACAGAGCCCTCATCTATTATTTTATAGGGCCATATTTTTACCTCTGGCTTTATTTCAGCAAAGGATTTTATTTTACAGCTCTCCCCTATAACACTGTTTTCAAAAATTCGGACATTATTGCCGATTCTCACTCTATTGCAAACTACACAACCCCTTAATTCACAATTTTTATCTACAATTATTTCATCCCACAATACAGCATTTTTTAAACTGCTCCCTTTCTTTATATAGTTATTTTTACCAATTATTACGTTAGGTCCTACAACAGCGTTAGCTTCAATTATTGCATTGTCTCCTATAATCACAGGAGGGATGATTTTAGCTTCAGGAGAAATTGTAACATTTTTACCTATTACCTTTCCCTTTTTAAGTAACTTATCTTTATATCCTAAATCTACTCTTCCTTCTAAAATATCAAAATGACTAGTGATGTATTGATTGGTATTTCCTATATCACACCAATATCCTCCTGTAATATAACCGTACATTGGAATATCATTTCTCAACAACATAGGAAATAAATCTTTACTAAAATCAAAAGGCTTATCTTGAGGTATAAACTCCAATATTTCTGGTTCTATTATGTATATACCCGTATTTACTGTATCGCTAAATACTTCTCCCCAAGAAGGCTTTTCTAAAAATTTTTTTATTTTGCCTTCCTCATCCACAATCACAACACCATATTCCAACGGCACATCTACTCGTGTCAAAATGAGAGTAACTTTTGCCCCTTTCTTTCTGTGAAACTCATAAGCTTCTTTTATATTAACATCAGTAATTACATCTCCGCTCATAACAATAAAAGTATCATTTAGAAAGTCTCTAGCATTTTTGACACTTCCAGCAGTACCTAACGGTTTATCCTCTATATAAAATTTTATCTCATTCCCATATTCTTCTTCTAAATATTTTTTAATCTTTTGAGGTAAGTAAAAAAGCGTAACAGCTAAATCTTTGATTCCATATTTGTGTAAGTGTTCCACTATGTGCTTTATCGCAGGTTTATTTACAACAGGTACCATAGGTTTAGGTATATCGGCTGTTAAAGGTCTTAGCCTACTTCCTTCTCCACCCGCCATGATTATCCCTTTCATCCAACCACCTCTAAAAAATATTATTAACCCCTAATTCTTAGTGTTTTTTATTTAATGAAAAATTATTCATTTTAAGACATTAGCAACATAAAATTGAAATAGGAAAGGACTTTGCGGGGGAGTAAAAATGATAATCTCTTTAATATATTTCGCGGCAGGAATAGGAGTATTTATTTGGGGAATTTTTACTTTAACAAGGGGATTAAAGGTCTTCTCACACCAAAAAATTTCTCAAATTATTAACAATTTTGCAAGCAATTTATTAAAATCAATAATAATAGGTTTTTTTATAACCTTAATTATTCAAAGCAGTAGCATGGTAACTGTAATCGCAGTAACAATGGCAGGAGCAGAGCTTTTAACTCTTAAAAGCGCAGCAGGTATAATTATAGGTTCCAATATTGGAACTACTATTGCCGTGCAGCTTTACGCATTTAATCTGTTTAAAATAGCCCCTTATTTAGTTTTTATAGGTTCTGTACTATATTTCCAAAATTGCAATACTAAATTAAAATTTATAGGAAATGTACTCTTAGGATTTGGATTAGTATTTTATGGTCTTAAGATAATGGAACTCGCTACAATGCCTCTTAAAAAAAATTCTAACTTTGAGCTTATTAGTGCTAATCTTTCAAATCCTTTCTGGGGAATTCTTGCTGGAATAATCACAGCGTTAATCCTCCAGTCAAGTAATGTAGGTATAGCAACTCTACAAGTTTTGGTGTCCTCTCAACTAATAACCTTATCTCAAGCACTGCCAATAATATATGGTTTAAATATTGGAACTTGCTCAGAGGCTATCATACTGAGCTTTGCCACTAACAAAGAGGGAAAAAAATAGCTCTTTTTAACATTTTTCTTAATATAGGGGGCACTATACTCTTTTTGCCTTTTACAAATTTTTTTGCAGAGTTTTTGAAACTCATCTCCCCCCACAATCCTTTAAGACAGGTGGCAAACGCGCACACATTTTTTAATCTTTTTTCTGCACTTTTGATAATTCCTTTTCTTAAGCAACTTTTTGTTTTAATAGATAAATTAGTAAATAAATAAAAAATTCAATTAATAGGAATCCTAATATTAAAGTTTATTTTCAAGGTGGTAACAATGAACAAAAGATTAGAAGTTAGCGATTTATTGTTTTTAATGATAACTTTTGAGATTGGAACATCAGTACTCTTTTGTTTGGGAATTGAAGCAAAACAAGATTGTTGGCTTTCTATTTTAATTGCAATGCTTATTTCTCTGCCAATTACACTTATGTACGTCTCCTCTTTTGAAAAATCGCAAAAAAATCTTCCACAGTTACTTGAGTTTGTTTATGGGAAATATATAGGTAAAACTTTATCTCTAATTTATGCTCTGTACTTTTTATACATTGCTTCAAGAAACGTAAGAGACTATGTAGAACTCAGTGTAAATACAATATATTCTCGAACACCTACATATATTTTTTCTTCTTTTATGCTTATATTAGTAATGTATTACCTCCTATTTGATATATGTGTACTTGCCCGCGTTGCTAAAATTTTGCTCCCTCTTATTTTAGCTATTATGGCTTTTCAAACAGCTATGATAATGATGGAAGATAATTTTAGTTTTTCAAGACTTTTACCAATTTTAGAAAATGGAATTGTTCCCGTAATCAAAGCAGCAATTCCTCTAATTGTGACTTTTCCCTTTGGTGAACTTATTGCTTTTACTACAGTTTTTGATAAAGTAAAACAAAAGGAAAAAATAAAAAAGATAATGCTGATAACCACTGTTTTTACTGGTCTACTATTGTCCTTTAACAATATCATTATAATTTCTTCTTTAGGAGCAGATGAAGCTTCAAGAGAAAATTTCCCATTATATCAAGTTATAAGATTAATAAATTTAGGAAATTTAAAAAACCTAGACACTTTGTATGTATTTATAATGATTATAGGGGTATTTTTTAAGATTAGCGTATTTACTTATGCGGGACTTACCATGATAAAAAATGCGTTGGAATTAAAAAGTTATAAATACCTGCTTTTCCCTGTTTTGTCGATGATTTTTGCTGCTTCTTTTATAATTGCCGACAGTTATCAAACCCACATACTTATAGGTCTTAAATTTACTCCTTTTTACATACATGTACCTCTACAAATAATTTTACCTATGATTACTTTTCTATTTCTAAACATAAAAGAAAAGAGAAAACCTTAAAAGCCTTCTCTTTTACTCACCTATTTTATACATATTCCAAGGTATTTTATCTATAAGACGATTCCTATAAATAGAATCCGCTCCCATAAATATATATCTTAAATTATTCACCTGTGGTATTTTTACTTCAACCCACATTTTATTTCCATTGATTATAGGTTTTGCCGCTATAACATCTGTCAAAGAATTTTCTACCCTTTTATACTGATACAATTTTTCATCTACAACTCCTAAATCAATACGTTTTATATCATTTTGATCTTTATAAAATAGCCTCATTTCAATATGGTAAATAACTTTTTTAGATATTGGTCTTGCCGATTCTAATCCGATGTACAATTTATTATCGTAGTAAAAAGCTCCTAATCGCGTTAAAGCTGCACTTCTGTATATTTCCTCATTTAACATGCCACCAGTATACACTTTTAAAAGAGTATGAGGCAAAGCTCTACTTTGTAAATCTGGTTTTGAATCAACTACAGGAATAGTGATGACAGGTTTTGTAGCAAATAATTCGGTTTTTCTTACAAAAGCCATCAAAAACGGTTCCATAACTTCTGTTTGAGTTCTATATTGTTTTATAGCAGTCCTCTTTAAATCAACTTCCTTTGGAGTTAAATCAAAAGATTGCCATTCTGTGTTACTATCTTTCATATCTACAGGAGGTAACATGGGCCTATTTTTCTCCGCCATCCATGGCACTGGCCACTGAGGATGGTGAACTAAAAACATATGCTCTCGCACATTTATATTCATGGCTGTTATGGTATATCTAACAAAATTGCTTACTGCCCAATGGTCAGGATGTATATCATCTGCTAAAGGATAATATATATCAGTAGGTTTAAAATCTTTAATTATTTCCGTAAGTTCATTAACTAAATTTTGTCCTGTATATGGAATACCCGGCTTATAAACTGTATCATAAGGAGCATATGCCACATGAATTCCGCCACTCACTCTTGGACGGCCATTATCCCAATATTGGCTCCACAAAAATCTGGTGCTTCCATCAGCAAACCCTGAAAAAATTAAATCTTGTCGCGGTAATCCCAAAACTCTCATGGCAACAATACTTTCTTGCTGTCTTGCAAGTCCAAAACGATAAAAATCTTGAGGAGTAGGATTTGTTTTACCACAAAATGACATTGCAGCTTTCTTGTAACTCTCTCCACTTGTGACTATTACTACTTTAATAGGCCTTTTAAGTTCTACAGCTCTTTGAATAATTCCTGCCATTCCTAAAGTCTCATCATCAGGATGAGGAACTATAATGAGGATTCTTTGCCCAGGGTCATCAAAAGTTGGCAGTGTACCTTTTTCTGCGAAGTTTGCAATAGCCATTTCCCAATTCATTATATAGGATATTCCTATTAATAAAGCAATAAACAAAGAAAAGTAAATAGTCCGTTTATTTATCATGCTACTCTGCCTCCATTCATGCTATTATTGTACTATACATTTATGAACAAATTATTACATGATAATTAATTTTTAATTAATAATCTCAAATTTTGAAAAATATTTTGTTGTGATACAATCATACTACGAAGAAAAAATAAAAAGGGGGAAGGATGAATATGTTTGTAGATTTTCACTGTGATACTCTTTATCGTTTAGTGGACAAAAAAATAGATTTCACTGAAAGGTCAAGAGAAAGTCATGTGGATTTACAAAGGATGAAAGAAGGTAAAGTTCACTTACAGGTTTTTGCTGTATTTGTAGACCCAACACAGATGAGAAAAAATGCTGCTACAATGGCTTTAAAGATGATTGACAAAATGCATGAAGTAATCGAAGAAACAAAAGAATTTAGATTAATATTAAAAGGAGAAGATATAGATAAAGCAAAAGAAAAAGGAAAAATTGGAGCATTGCTTTCTATAGAAGGTGGCGAAGCTTTAGAAGGTGAAATTTCTCTTCTTAGAATGTTTTACAAATTAGGAGTAAGAGCTCTCACTTTAACATGGAGTTTGAGAAACGATTTAGGGGACGGAGTAGACGGTGTTAAAGAATCGGGGCTTACCTCCTTTGGCAAAGAAGTTGTAAAAGAGATGAATCGCCTAGGAATGATTGTAGATGTATCTCATCTTAATAAAAAAGGATTTTGGGATGTAGTAGAACTTAGTGAGAAACCTATTATAGCTTCTCATTCTAATGCTAAAACCCTATGCTCCCACAGAAGAAATTTGACAGATGAGCAAATAAAAGCGATAGCTCAAAAAGGCGGTGTAATTGGAATAAATTTTGCTCCACAATTTTTAAGAAATGAAGGTCAAGCTACATTAGAAGATGTTTTAAATCATATAGATTATATATGCGAATTAGTAGGAGAAGATTATGTAGGTTTTGGTTCTGACTTTGATGGAATTAACAGTACACCAGAAGGATTAGAAGATATATCACACTTTCCTAAAATTGTAGAAGGCCTAATAAAAAGAGGATATAGTGAAGAACAAATTGCTAAAATTACTCACAAAAATTTTGAAAATCTCATAAAGAAAATTTTGATATAAAAACAAAAAGAGCCCTGGAATATTCCAAGGGCTTGCATATGTTAAAGGGGGAGTCATTGTTTTGACCAAGTATACATTATACAGTCCTTTTTCAAAAAAATCAAGACCTCATAAAAAATTTTTTGAGGGATAGGGGGTATTTTTAAGGGAGCTCATCTTATATTATAACCAAATTTGTGAGTTTTAAAATTAAAATCTCGTTAATTTTGTTAAATTTATATTAACTTTTTGTTAATTGTGACACTGCGATGAGAGATTTGTTATTGAATATAGTATACAAAAAATTTATAATAGAAATATAAATGAAACATAGGAGGTAAAGTCATGGATATTGAAATAATAAGAAAAACTGATCCAGAAATTGCAGACGCAATTGAAAAAGAGCTTATAAGGCAGAGAAATAAAATAGAGCTTATAGCTTCTGAAAATTTTGTAAGTAGAGCTGTAATGGAAGCGATGGGGTCCCCTCTTACTAATAAATACGCAGAAGGGTATCCAAATAAAAGGTATTACGGCGGTTGCGAATATGTGGATATAGCTGAAGAGTTAGCAAGAGAAAGGCTCAAAAAACTTTTTGGTGCTGAACACGCAAATGTACAACCTCATTCAGGAGCACAGGCAAACATGGCTGCTTATTTTGCTCTTATAAAGCCAGGAGATACTGTGCTGGGAATGGATTTAGCCCATGGAGGGCACCTCACTCATGGAAGTAAAGTCAATTTTTCAGGCCAAATCTATAATTTTATATATTACGGAGTAAGAGAAGATACAGGATATATAGATTACGATGAAGTAGAAAGAGTCGCAAAAAAGCACAAACCCAAATTGATTGTCGCAGGTGCTAGCGCTTATCCAAGGATAATCGATTTTAAGAGATTTAGAGAAATTGCAGACAAGGTTGGAGCTTACCTAATGGTAGACATGGCTCACATAGCAGGTCTTGTAGCAGCAGGTCTTCACCCCAATCCTGTTCCTTATGCTGATGTTGTCACAACTACCACCCATAAGACTTTAAGAGGTCCAAGAGGAGGGGCTATTCTTTGCAAAAAAGAATACGCAAAAGCAATAGACAAAGCACTCTTCCCGGGCACACAAGGTGGCCCTTTAATGCACATAATAGCGGCAAAAGCCGTTTGTTTTAAAGAAGCTCTTTCCGATGAATTTAAAGAATATCAAAAAAGAATTGTAGAAAATGCAAAAGCCTTAGCAAATGCTTTAATGGAAAGAGGAATAAACTTAGTGTCAGGTGGAACTGATAACCACTTGATGTTGTTGGATTTAAGAAACACAGGAATAACAGGCAAAGAGTTAGAAACAAGATTAGATGAAGTAAACATAACTTGCAACAAAAATGCTATACCCTTTGACCCATTAGGGCCAAATGTCACTTCCGGTGTGAGACTGGGAACTCCAGCTGTCACAACAAGAGGAATGAAACCTGAAGATATGGTAGAAATAGCGGACATTATAGTCAATGTAATAAGGGATGAAAACTATAAAGAAAAAGCAAAAGAGAGAGTAGCAAATCTTCTCAAAAAATACCCTCTTTATGAGGACCTCATACAAAGAAGATAGGGAAAGTCTTTTACTGACTTTCCCTATTTCTTTCTCTCTTTATGTTCTTCTTTAAATTCCTTTGGTTTATAATATCTTCTGCCAAGTTCACCGTATACATCCTCAAGCCTTATGCCTTCGTCAACTAACAAAACTATTAAATGATAAAGTAAATCTGAAACCTCATACACTATCTCTTCTTTGGAGTCATTTTTGGAAGCTATCACTACCTCCGTAGTTTCTTCGCCAATTTTCTTTAAAATCTTATCTATGCCTTTTTCAAACAAATAATTAGTATAAGACCCTTCTGCCGGGTTTGTCTTTCTATCTTTTACCCGTTCATATAGCATTTTAAGTATTTCCATGTCATAATTTTCAATTTTACCCAAAAAGCTTCTATAAAAACAGCTTACATTCCCTGTATGGCATGCCGGTCCTTTTGGCTCCACCTCAATTAACAAAGCATCACCATCGCAGTCGTAAAATATATTTTTTATTTTTTGGATATTACCTGAAGTTTCCCCTTTGTGCCAAATTTCATTTCTACTTCGGCTAAAAAAATATGTCTCTTTCTTTTCCAAGCTTAATTTTAAACTTTCCTTATTCATATAGGCCAGCATTAATATCTGCTTTGTGTTGTAGTCTTGCACAATCGCAGGAATAAGTCCTTTTTCATCAAACTTTAATTCCTCTATGTCAATCATTCCATACACCCTCTCAATAAATTTACATTCTCACTGGTATACCCACTTGTTTCAAATATTTTTTAAGCTCTTTTATTTCAATTTCCCGGTAATGAAACACAGAAGCCGCTAACGCAGCATCAGCTTTGCCTTCAGTAAAAACCTTTTTAAAATGCTCTTTATTCCCAGCACCTCCAGAAGCTATAACAGGGATATTGACAGCTTCACTTACCATTCTTGTAAGCTCTATATCATACCCATCTTTAGTACCGTCTTTATCCATACTTGTAAGAAGTATTTCTCCTGCTCCTAAAGACTCTACTTTTTTAGCCCACTCAACAGCATCAAGCCCTGTGTTTACCCTTCCTCCGTTTATATACACATCAAAACCCGAGCCATCGCTTCGTCTCTTGGCATCAATTGCTACAACCACACATTGGCTTCCAAAACGCACAGCGGCCTGACGAATAAGAGTTGGTTGTTTCACAGCTTGAGTATTTATTGAAACCTTATCAGCTCCTGCTCTTAGAATATCTTTTATATCGTCAAGGTCTGAAATTCCGCCACCAACAGTCAAAGGAATAAATACTTTTTCAGAAGTCCTTTTTACAACTTCTATCATTATTTTTCGTTTTTCATAAGAAGCAGTAATGTCCAAGAATACAAGCTCATCTGCTCCTAATTCATTGTACTCTGATGCTATCTGGACAGGGTCTCCCGCATCTTTTAAATTTAAAAAGTTAACTCCTTTTACTACCCTGCCGTCTTTCACATCTAAACAAGGAATTATTCTTTTTGCAAGCATTTATATTACCTCCAAAGCACTTTTAAAGTTTATTTTTCCAATATATAAGGCTTTTCCAATTATCGCACCATATGCTCCCATCTCTTTAAGCTTTTTTAAATCCTCAATTGAGGATATTCCTCCTGATGCTATCACTTGAACACCTGTTTTTAAAATATTTTCTAAAGCTTTAAAATTTGGTCCATTAAGAGTTCCATCTTTAGAAATATCAGTGAAAATTATCGTTTTTACTCCTATTTCTTTCATTTTTTTAGCTAACTCCATATCTTTTATTTTAGTCTTTTCAAGCCATCCACTTACGGCAACTTCTCCATTCTTTGAATCTATACCTACTATCGTCCTTTCTCCATAATTGGAAAGGGAATAAAGAAGAAGGTCGTTGTCATATATTGCCGCCGAACCTAAAATTACATACTTAACACCCACAGAAAAAAGATAATCGATAGTTTCTCTATTCCTTATTCCTCCACCTACTTCTATCTCGGCTTTGCAACTTTTTATAATCTGTTCGATGATATTACTATTTACCAAATGACCTCGTTTTGCACCATCTAAATCTACCACATGAATTCTCTTTGCTCCTAATTCCTCCCACATTTTAGCTACGTCAACGGGATTTTCATAATAAACCTCTTTGGTATTAAAATCTCCTTTTGTAAGCCTTACACATTTTCCTTCCATAATATCAATTGCAGGTATTAAAACCATTTTACCATCTCTCCAAAATTTTTTAAAATTTTAAGTCCCACTTTTCCGCTCTTCTCAGGGTGGAATTGACAAGAAAAAACATTGTCTTTAATTATAACTGCAGGAATCTGAACACCATAATCAGTCACTGCATACACATATTTCTCTTCATTGTTGGCTACATAATAAGAATGGACAAAATACGCATAATCTCCATTCTCCACTCCTTTAAAAAGTGGAGTTTCTCTTTTTATTTCAAGACTATTCCATCCCATGTGAGGAATTTTATTATGCTTTGGAAGTTCTATTACTTGCCCTTTAAAGATCTTAAAGCCCTCAGTTTCTTCTATCTCAAAACCCTTTTCAAATAAAAGCTGCATCCCTAAACATATCCCAAGAAACAACTTACCTTTATCAATTTGTCTTTTTATCTCTTCTAACATGCCTGTTTTAATGAGAGTATCCATCGCATCAGGAAAAGCGCCCACTCCAGGAAGAACTAATGCATGAGCCTCTTTTACCGAATCTACATCTTTTATAATTTTTGCTTCATAGCCTACGTATTCAAATGCCTTTTCTACACTCCTTAAATTTCCCATTCCATAGTCAATAATCCCTATCAATTTTTCACCGCCTCACTTAAGTTACGTGTAAAGTATATGCAATCTCCCTTAAACTGTATCTTTATAAAATCCCTTTAGTAGAAGGTATACCCTCTGTCCTTTCATCTATTCTCAATGCCTCATCAAGAGCCCTCCCCAGTGCTTTAAAAGTTGCCTCTATAACGTGATGACTGTTACCGCCGTGCAAAAGTTCTACATGTAGCGTAATGCCAAAGTTGTAAGCAAAGGCTCTTAAAAATTCTTCCACATTTTCCGTTTCAAAATTTCCAACTCTTTCAGCTTTTAAAGGCAAATCACAGTATAAAAAAGGCCTTCCACTTATGTCTACAGAAACTCTCACTAAGGCTTCGTCCATGGGTACATAAAAAGTGCTAAACCTTTTTATAGACTTTTTATCTCCACAAGCCTTTAAAAAAGCATTACCCAATACAATACCTACGTCTTCAACAGTGTGGTGAGTGTCTACCTCTAAATCTCCCTTTGCCACTACTTTTAAATCAAAAAGTCCGTGCTTGGCAAATAAAGAAAGCATGTGGTCAAAAAAACCTATTCCCGTAGCTATGTCATAATTTCCCTTTCCATCAATATTAAGTTCAACGTATATATCCGTCTCTTTAGTTTTTCTCTTAACTTCCGCCTTCCTCATGGCAATAACTCCTTTAACCCATTTATAAAATAATCATTAGCCTCTTTGCTGCTCACTGTTATCCTTAAAGCTCCTTCAAGCCCTTCTACCTTTGAAAAATCCCTCACCAAAATTCCTCGTTCTAAAAGTCCTTTATACACATAATCTGCATCTTTAAATTTTACCAATATAAAATTCGTTTTTGAGGGATAAACTTTAATGCCAGGAATTTTAGTTAACTCTTTTATCAGACGCTCTCTTTCTTTTAAAATAAAGTTAACTCTTTCTTTTAAAACACCAGTCCTTAAAACCTTCAAAGCTATTGCCTGAGATAAAGAGTTAATGTTATAAGGTGATTTCACAAGGTTTAAATACTTTAAAATATTCTCGTTAGCTACAGCATATCCTACTCTCAAACCGGCAAGTCCAAAAGCCTTAGATAAGGTCCTTAAAACAATCAAGTTTTCAAATTCATTTATAACATCTACAATTGTATTACCATAAAACTCAAAATAAGCTTCGTCAACAACTACAATTCCATTGCTCTTTTGTATTATTTTAATTATATCTTCTCTTTCTATCACACTTCCTGTTGGATTATTAGGGTTACACAAAAACACTAATTTAGGCCGATATTTTTCTATAACTTCCGTGAAACTCCCCACATCATAAGTATAATCTTCTCTCAACCTTACAGGTATTTCGACTGCTCCCGCGATTTTGCTGTATACACTGTACATCGCAAAAGAAGGATGAGGATATACTACCACATCGCCTTTGTTAACAAAAGCTAGCATAATAAGGTGGATTATCTCATCCGAGCCATTTCCCACAAATATGTTTGTAGGCTCAACTTTGCAATATCGTGCCAATTCTTCTTTTAACTTTTCTGCAGTAGGGTCTGGATATACATTTACTTGAGAAGATTTTACAATCTCTTGAATATTTTTTATCACTTCTTCAGGAAGTTCAAAAGGCGCTTCATTTGCGTCCATCTTATATCTGTAGGGAATACTGTGCACTTTATAATTTTTAAATCCCTTAATTTCTTCTCTCACCAAATTCTCAATCATTTTAAAACCTCACTTTTATAGAATTAGCATGAGCGGTAAGCCCTTCTGAATTTGCAAAAGTGATTACATCCTTTTTTACCTCTTCTAAAGAATCCTTAGAATAATAGAGAATATTCATCTTTTTGATAAAGTCCGTCACAGAAAGAGGCGAGAAAAACCTTGCTGTTCCACTAGTAGGAAGCACATGGTTAGGGCCAGCAAGATAGTCCCCTAAGGGTTCTGGAGAATATTCTCCCACAAAGACTGCTCCTGCATTCTTGATTTCACCAATTATTTCAAAGGCATTGGAAATGTTAAGCTCTAAATGCTCCGGAGCTATGTCATTAGCAATACCAATTGCTTCTTTTAAATTATTTACAACAATTATCGCGCCAAAATTTTTTAAAGACTTTTCAATTATTTCTTTCCTTTCAAGATATTCCATTTGCCTTTCAATTTCTATTTTTACTTGTTGCGCAACCTCCAAAGATGTTGTGACAAGTATTGAAGATGCCATTACATCGTGTTCCGCCTGTGACAGCAGGTCCGCCGCCACATATTTAGGATTAGCACTCTCATCAGCTATCACCAAAACTTCACTGGGGCCTGCCACCATATCAATATCTACATGTCCGTAAAGGGCTCTTTTAGCCATTGCGACAAAAATATTTCCCGGGCCAACTATTTTATCCACCTTAGGTATTGCCTCTGTACCAAAGGCCAAGGCTGCAACAGCCTGTGCGCCACCAACTTTATATATATCCTCTATTCCTATCTTGTCTGCAGCCACTAACACATAAGGGTTTATTCCCTTCTTACCAGCCGGAGAAACCATCACTATTTTCTCTACACCAGCCACCTTTGCAGGTATTCCATTCATCAAAACTGAAGAAGGATAAGAAGCAGTTCCCCCCGGCACATAAATTCCAACTTGAGAAAGAGGTCTTACTATCTGCCCATAAACTATACCTTCTTTAAAATCCATCCATGTAGACTGTTTTTGCTTTTCATGAAATTCTGTTATGTTTTTGATAGCTTTGTCAATCGCTTTTAAAAATTCTCCTTCCACTTCTTTATAAGCATTTTTTATTTCCTCTTTCGTAACTTTTACAGTACTTTTGTCAAGATTTATTCCGTCAAACATGTAAGTATACTCAAACAAAGCCTTGTCTTTTCTCTCTCTTACGTTTGAAATTATTTCTTCCACTTTTTTTGCTATTTCTTTATTCTCTAATTTACTTCTGTTGTGAAGCTTTTGTAAAATACCATTGTCAATTCCCTTTCGAAAATCAAATATTTCAATCATTTTAAACCTCCTCAAAAGTTTTCACAACCTCTTTTAATTTTATAATTATCTCTTTTATTCTCTGGCTTTTAGTTTTAAGACTGGCTTTATTCACTATCAATCTCGCACTGGAAGGAAAAATTTCTTCAATGACTATAAGACCATTTTCTCTTAAAGTATTGCCTGTCTCTACAATGTCTACAATTACCTCTGACAGCCCCACGATAGGAGCAAGCTCCACAGAACCATTCAGCTTAATTATTTCTACATTTTCTCCCTTTTGCCTGAAAAATTCTTCTGCAATATTGGGAAACTTTGTTGCAACTCTTTTATTAGTAAGAAAACTGTCCCTTGCCTCTTTAGGCCCCGCAACCACCATTTTACAAAAACCAAATTTTAAATCTAAAACTTCATAGCAATCTTTTTTTGCTCTAAGAGAATGTCTTTTCCGCAAATTCCCAAATCAGCTGCCCCGTGCTCTACATATGTGGGTACATCTATTGGCTTTACCAACATAAACTTCATTAAATTTTTATAGTCATTAACCACAAGCTTTCGAGAAATATCTTTTAAAATATTCTCAGCAATTCCTGCCTTTTCAAACAAAGTTATAGCACTATCCGCCATTCTGCCTTTTGGCAGTGCAATAGAAATATTTTCCATGTTATTCCCCCATATCTATAATTTCGTCAAAGCTATTTTCATCAACATGCTTCGCTTTTTCATAACTATACATCTCTACAATTTTTCCCTCATCTCTTAACAAAGTGGCTTTCTTGTAAGCATTACTTCTTAAGTTTTCCTTGTATTTTATTAAGACTCTCCAGGATTTATCGATAATATCTTTTTTCTCTTTTTGAAGTGCTAACATTGACCTTTCCACACTTATAGCAAAACCTGTCGCTGGAATGTGCTCTCCAAAAATCCCCAAAAGGCCATCATACCTTCCTCCGGTACATATAGCATAACCAATTCCTTTAACAAAACACCTGAATATGATACCAGTATAATAATTAAGATTTTGCACCATTCCTAAGTCAAAACTTATATACTCTTCCATACCAAAATCTTTTAATATTTTATATACCCTTTCAAGGTAATCTATCGTTTCACCCAGTTTAGGAGTATCGTAAAGCTCTTTTGCTCTTTTAAGCACTTCTTCGCCACCAAATAAAAGAGGAAGTTCACTTAAAAACTCTGCTTTTTTGCCCCTAATTCCTTTGTCTTCTATGAATTCTTCTATCGCAGATTGATTTTTCTGTTGCAAAAACTCTCTTAAAAGGTTTATTTCTTCATTTTGTAGCTCTAAATCTTCCACTACTCTTTTAAAAAATTCCACCTGTCCCACATCCACTTTAAAGTCCTCTATTCCAATACTTTTTAAAGCCTCTATCGCAACTGCTATTATCTCTGCATCAGATTCTTCATGATTTGTACCTATAAGTTCAATCCCTGCCTGAGTAAACTCTCTCATTTTTCCTACCTGAGGGTCATCATAGCGATAGACATTAGCGACATAGCATAACTTAAGTGGGAAACTACCTTTTAACTTCGTAGAGACAATTCTCGCTATTTGAGTAGTCACATCTGGCCTTAAAGCTAATATATTTCCCTTTTTATCGAAAAATCTGTACAAATTGTTTTCATCAAACAAAACAGAAAAATTATCGCTATATTCAAAAGTAGGAGGCATTATCTCTTGATAGCCAAATTTTATAAAAACCTCTCTAAACTTTTCTTCTATTTTGCGCTTAACTCTATATTCTTCCGGCAAAAAATCTTGTACACCATCAGGCAAATATATCATTAAAACACCCCACCATTTACTATGTCTTTGTAACGTGATAAAGTAATAAACTGTACTTCTTTTATTGTATCCTAATTTTCAATGTATGTCAAGCATAGACAAATAGGCAGAAACGTACTGAATATTATCCTGCTTGCATTGTAAATCCACGCGCAAAATCAAAAAGTGAAATTTTACATTATTTGAAGAAAACTTAAGGTTGTTGTGGTATAATTAAATGTAAAAGGAGTTAAATGGTTAAATGTGAGTAATGTATTTGCTGTTAGATGAAAAAGGTGTGGATGTTTTGGCAATTTACATAAGAGGAATAAAAGCTTTTAATCTAATTTGAAAGAAGGTGTTAAATATGCCCTTGCCAAAAGAAAATAAAATATATACTTATGCAGATTATATAGCGTGGCCAGAAAATGAAAGAATAGAACTGATTGATGGCCAAATTTACTTGATGACTTCCCCTTCAAGAACTCATCAAAGGATCTTGGGACAGCTTTTCTATCAATTCTTTGATTATCTCAAAGATAAATCGTGTGAAGTATATATGGCACCTTTTGATGTAAGGTTTCCTGATGGAAATGAGAAGGACGAGAAAGATATAAAGACTGTAGTTCAGCCTGATATAGTTGTTGTGTGTGATGAATCCAAGCTTGATGAGAAGGGATGTACGGGAGCTCCTGATTTGATAATCGAAATTATTTCGCCTTCAACAGCGCAGAAAGATAAACTCCACAAGTTTAACTTGTACGAAAAGTATGGTGTGAAAGAATATTGGATAGTAGAACCCGAAAACAAAATCCTAAGTGTGTTTATTTTACAGGATAATGAAAGATATGGACGACCCGACATATATACACAAGATAATAAAGTTAAAGTTTCTATTTTTGAAGATCTTGTAATTGATTTAAAAACAGTACTAATATGAATAGAAACTGATTATAAACCTTTTTATTGACAAAAAGAGGTGTTTTTTATGATAGAAGCTACTGAATTATTAAAGTATTCTTTAGAAGATGAACTAAAAAGGATAACGAATATTATTATTGAAAAGTGCAATCCAGAGAGGATAATACTTTTCGGGTCAATGGCTAATGGTACTGCTAAGGAATGGAGCGATATTGACTTAGTCGTGATAATGGATACAGATTTAAGATTTATAGATAGATTATTGTACCTAGCTCAGATTACCAATCCAGAGGTACCAGTAGACTTTTTAGCTTATACTCCTGAAGAAGAAAAAAAATTTATTGAAAGTGGACATTTATTTTATACATAAGAAGTGTTGAAGAAAGGAGTTGTATTATATGACAAACGGACAAGCAAAGTATAAACAGTGGTTAGAATACGCAGATAGTGATTAAACTATTCTTCTACTTAATCTATGTATGAAACTTTCAGAAGATTTTGCAAAATTTAAAAATGACGCTAAAATAATTGATATGTTTTACATATCCTAATGCACCGTTGCGGAGCTTACCTGATGGAATGCCTAGTAAAAATGATGCACAAAAAGCCTTTGAAATAGCTCAAAAAATTAGAGATTTTGTATTAGAACAAATTGATGGGTAAGATAGAAGGTCATCGTGAACAATTATAGAAAGGCAGAAGCATGCAGTTTCTGCCTTTCTATAATTTTACTTAATAAGCTTATCAAAAGTATCTTGCAGATTTTTTATGTCTTTCAAAGTTACATATTGTCCTATCCCTATACCGTTGATTAATACATATTTATTTTCTGTATCTCTTTTAGCAAAACTTATTTTTTCTACTTTGTCCTTGCCATACACATCAAAAGCAAAAGGTTGATCTGCTTGTGAAATATTTTTTCCTTCATCTAATCCACTAATTTGAAGTAACACTATTCCGTCTAAGAGATTGTCCACATCATCAGCTTTAATAGCTTTCCCATCAATTTGCCAGTTATCTTTTTCACCTTTTTGTATTTGATACTCTTTTCCATCTTGGTAGAAAACTAATTTAGTTATTTCATTCTTTGGAATAGACACTACAAATTTTTCCATATATTTATATACGTAATCATCTGTCAGAAAGAAATTCTCTAAAGAAGAAGCATTGACTCTGTAAATTTTATCTCCATCAGTTTTTACATAATAACCCTCTTGGTAATTTTCTTTTACAGGAGATTTATTTCCTATAAAAAGTGAATAGCTTTTTCCATTTTTCAAAGATACTTTTATAGCATAAGAAGGTTTGTCAAGGCCATAAGTGGATAAGTCACCTTCTAATATTCTATCAAAAGTGAGAGATGTCAAGCTGTCTAATAATTCATCAACATAAATGCTATCCGCTTTGTAGTCAATAGGTTCTTTTATAATCCATGTATCGCCTTCTTTTTTAAAATCAATTAAAGTTTTCCCTTCTTTTTCTATTTTTAAAGAATTTACATCGTTATTTTTGAAGGTAAAAATTTTGTTGTCCTCTTTAACAGGTTTATTGGTCTTACTTTCATAAAAATAGTAGCCAAAAAGAACAGCGAATATTGCCAGCAAAACAATAGTGGTTTTAAAAACTCTCATAATGTTTTCCTCCTATACCACATGTATCCTCCAATTATCCACATTACCAGTGGAATAATTACAACTGTGGTATAAAAGAGTATAGCAGCTTGTTTGCCGGTTAGGAAAATCTGATTAAACTCAAGGGATTTAGGACGTATAGAAATCTGTGTTGTCTTATCCGCTAACCAGTTAGCACTGTTCATTAAAAAGTCTCTATTAGCTTCCAATGTAATTATTTTATCAGTAAACATCATGCTACTTCCAATAGCTACAATCTTCATCCCTGTCTTTGAATCGGATATAACTAAGCCTAAGCTTAAAGGACCTTTGATATCACCTTTTTGAAAATTAGCATCTTTTGAGTTAAAATCGGTTTTACCCCAAGCTTTATCACTGGTTGAAAGCAATTGCTCTATAGTTATATTTTCTGTTGGTTTATCAGGATAAGAAATACTTCTTGACATTGGCATTACAACGTACAAGTTTGATAAATCCAATTTATTAGTTATAGTATGAAATTTGTACTGAGGAACTGGAGAAAGCGGGTCCATAAAATAATTCCTTCCTGCATCTACTACAACGTCATTGTCAAATTTTACACCCCAAGTAGACAAAAGCTCATTTACAGATTTTTGAGTCAAAGGCCCGTATTCTGCCCCCATCGCAATAATTGCTTTTCCGCCTTTGTCAAAGTATTCTTTTAAAGCAACCATTTCCTTATCAGTAAAGTCTCTTCTTGGGTTAACAATAACTAATAAGTCTGTATTTTTTGGTATTCCTCCTGCCTGTCCTATATTTAAATCTTCTACATTATATCCTTCTCCCCTTAAAGCGTTTTTAAAAGTCACCAAATAGTCAATGCTGTTTAATTCATCATGACCTTGAAGAATATACGCATTTAATTTTTTAGGCTGTGTAACATTAATTATAGCCTGAGTAAATTGTTGCTCCCCGTTAAAAGTAGCAGTATTAGGTTGACTCCCAAAGCCAAAAATATCATAAGAATTTACTATCTGCCTTTTTTCATTAGCACCACTTCCTGCAATAAAAAGCACTGTGTCATAATCCGTAATTCCATATCTTTGAGCAATTGCCGGTTCTTTATCTGGGTCTACAAAATGGACAATTATTCTCTTTGAAACATTTCGGTATTGGTCTAACAAGCTTTTTACCGTGTCTCTTGAAGTAGTACCCTCTTTGAAAAAGGCATAGACAGTTACATCTGTTTTAAGGTTTTTCAAAACCTGCTTTGTCTGGTCAGAAAGAGTATATTGCTTGTTTTTAGTCAAGTCCCACTTGACAGGCTTTTGCGTGACTATGACATTTGCCAATATTAAAATAGCCAGTAAAAGAGCTGTCATTATAAAAGCATTAGTCCCGTACTTTAGCCTTATATTATTCATCTTTTCTCCTCCTAACTCCAACGTCTTTTATCCACAACTCGTATTGTCAAGAAGATAAAAAATACAATTACACTTATGAAAAATACCACATCACTTAAATTCACTAATCCATTTAGAAAATTATTTAGCCTGTCAAAGAAAGACAGATTCTGAAAAATAGTTTTTGCTTTTCCACTAAACACGTCTCCTAGCCAACTAATCAACCAAAGCACAAGAATTAAAGCAAATCCAATTACTCCAGCTATCATTTGATTTTCTGTAAGTGAAGAAGCAAAAAGCCCTATTGATATAAAAGTTGCTCCTATTAGAAACACTCCAATATAACCTGCTATGATAGAGCCCATATCTGGTGAAGAATACAATTTAAGATAAATGGGGTATAAAAAAGTTATTACAAGTGCTATCAAATACACAAACACTGTAGAAAAAAACTTGCCAATCACTATATCAGTAACTGTAACGGGTGACGTGAGTAAAAGTTGATCTGTTCCCGTCTTCATATCCTCTGAAATAAGTCTCATTGTCAAAATAGGACTTATAAACATAAAAACAGTGACCATACTACCTAAGATTGGAGTTAATATAGCATAATGAGTAGATAACACATAGGTTGAAAAAAAGTATCCAGATATCAAAAGATAAAATCCTAGCAGCACATAGGCAAGAGGTGAAAAGAAATAGCTTTTAAGCTCCCTCTTTAGTATTTCCCACATTTTCATCGTAACTTTCCTCCTCTGTTGTAAGTTCTAAAAATACTTCTTCAAGACTATAATTTAGCATTTTAAGTTCTAATATTGGAAAGCCTTTTTTGGCAAAAGCAAAAAACATATCTTTTCGAACATCTTTATCAGCAGAAGATTCCACTGTCAACTTTATCGTATTATCTGAATCAACTTCTGCTTCTACATTAGTTACTCCTTCAATCTCTTTTACACTATTTACTACTTCTTCATAAGACCCTTCCACTTTTATAAAATATCTCCTTGAATTTTGCAATGCAGCTGATAAATTCTCTGTCTTATCTATTGCAACAATTTTCCCTTTATTTATTATAATAACTCTGTCACATACCATACTAACTTCTGGCAATATATGAGTGCTTAAAATTATTGTATGCTTTTTTCCTAACTCTTTTATAATATCTCTTATTTCTTTAATTTGCTTAGGGTCAAGACCTACTGTCGGCTCATCTAATACCAAAACATCAGGGTCTCCTATGATTGCTTGTGCAAGTCCAACCCTTTGTTTATAACCTTTAGACAAGTTTTTTATAAGCCTTTTTCTCACATCAGTCAAACCAACTTCATGTATAATTCGTTCAACATCTTCTCTTCTCTTTTTTGGAGGAACACCTTTTATACCTCCCACAAAATGGAGATATGCCTCTACGGTCATATCTAAATACAAAGGAGGTACCTCTGGTAAATAACCAATATGTTTCTTTGCCTCTATGGGCTGTTCAACAATATCATATCCTGCAATTTTTATAGTACCGCTGGTAGGAGGCATATATCCTGTTATCATTTTCATAGTAGTAGTTTTGCCAGCACCATTTGGTCCTAAAAAACCAACTATTTCTCCTTTATCCACTGAAAAACTTATATCATCTACTGCTTTACGAGTGCCGTAAACCTTTGTGACGTTTTTTAGCTCTATCATCATGATCGTCTCAACCCTCCATTTTACATAGTGTGGAAATTATATCACAAAATTATTAAAAATTTGTGTACAAATTGTTAAGCATTAGTTAAGATTGTAACTTAAAGCAAAATGATAATAAGAAACTATGACAAAAGTCGTCATAGCTTTAGTTTGTTGACAAAGTCAAAAATTTTTTAAAGTAGATATTTTGCATCGTCGCTCCAGTGTTCCAAAGCAACAAAACTAAGCTTTACCTTCGGGTTCCGGCAGGGTCCCGGGCACAATCGACGTCCTGTCTCAGGTGCCCGCCTCCGCCATCCTTGGCTTCGGCCCTGCCTCCACCCTCGGTCTCGCTAAGTTTTGTTACCGCTTTGTAACAAGTCGCTCCTTATGCAAAATATCTACTTTACGAAAGTTTGTCTACAAATTGAAACTATGACAAAAGTCGTCATAGCTTCTTATTATCCCATTACCACTAAAACCTGATGACTATTTCCCTTCTTTGTTAAATCAATAGTCTTATCTGTAACAAGCTCCCCATCTATATATACTTCTTTTACACCTTTGTTAACACCATTGGGATTTCTTACCTCTATTAGGTATTTCGTATTCTTATAGTTATATTCTATCACATATTTATCCCAATTTTTCGGTATGCAAGGGTCTATTATAAGTTTTTCTCCGTATTTTTTCAAGCCGAGGAGGTTTTCAACTGCTATTCTGTACATCCAACCTGCTGCACCTGTATACCACGTCCAACCTCCTCTTCCTACATGAGGTTCTACCGCATACACATCTGCCGCCATGACATAGGGCTCTACTTTGTACTTCATACATTCAATGGGGGTCCTGGTGTGATTTATAGGATTTATCATATCGTAAAGTTGCCATGCCTTATCTCCTTCTCCTAGCTCTGCAAAGGCGAGTATTACCCATGCTGCTGCATGAGTGTATTGTCCGCCATTTTCTCTAACTCCAGGGACATATCCTTTTATATACCCCGGATTTAAATCCCCGTTATCAAAGGGAGGTGCTAAAAGCTTTACTATCCCTTCTTCTTCATTGACCAAATAATTTATAACTGCCTTCATTGCCTCTTTTGCTCTAATATCTTTAGAAGCTTTAGATATCACAGCCCAAGACTGTGATATAGAGTCAATTTTACATTCTGAATTGTCTGCAGAACCTAGAGGTGTCCCATCATCAAAATAGGCTCTTCTGTACCAACTGCCATCCCACGCATTTTCTTCTATAGCTTTTATTAATTTGTTAGCTACTTCCTGATATTTTTTTGCATGTTCTTCATCTTTTTTAGCTTCGCATATGGGCAAAAACTTTTTAAGAATAGTATACAAAAACCATCCTAACCATACACTTTCTCCCTTTCCTTTATTTCCTACCTTATTCATTCCGTCATTCCAGTCACCAGACCCCATCAAAGGCAAACCATGCTCTCCAAATTTTAACGAATAGTCTATAGCTTTTACGCAGTGTTCATACACTGTGCTTTTTGTTTCAGATATGCGAGGTGTTGAATATCTTTCTTCCTCTTCATCTTTTAAAGGCAAATCTTCTAAATAATTTACTTCTATGTCCAGTATAGACCAATCTCCTGTCTTTTCTATATACTCAGCTGTTGCGTAAGAAAGCCATAACAAGTCATCAGAAAACTTTGTTCTTATGCCTTTGTTTAATACAGGGTGCCACCAATGCTGCACATCTCCCTCAACAAACTGGTGCTGGCACGCATTGATTATTTGATTTTTTGTAAATTCTGGCTCTAGATATACCATATTCATAGCATCCTGCAATTGGTCTCTAAAGCCATAAGCTCCTCCCGATTGATAAAAAGCTGACCTTGCCCACAATCTACATGCAATTGTTTGATAAGGCAGCCATCCATTTACAAGTAAATCCATTGACTTGTCAGGAGTTTTAACCTGTATCCTTCTTAGAAGCTCTTGCCAAAATTCTTGGACTCTTTGGAATTCATTCTGACAATTTTCAGCATTTGCATATTTTAAAATCAACCTTTTTACTTCTTCTTCGTTTTTACCATGTCCTAATAAGATTGTAAATTGTTTTTCTTCTTTAGCTTTTATTTCTACATGAAATTGTATGGCAGCACAGGGGTCTAATGGTATTCCTGTAGAATTTGATAGAGCCTCATATTCTAATGCTTGGGGTGAAGTTAAACTTGAAGCAACTCCTATAAACTCTGCCCTGTCGCCTGTAAATGAATTTATCTTTTCTGAAGCAGACAAAAATGCTAATCTGTTAGCAAAATCTTCATTGTACACATTTTTAATCATTAATGCTCCTATTTTTTCATCGTACTTTGTAAATAGATACGGAAAAGTAATCTCATCAGTAACTCCTAAAACTGGCCTTATGTAATAAGATACTGTAAGTTTCCTGTTTTCATTCCCTAAATTTTTGATGGTAACTAAATTTATCTTTATAGAATCTTCCTTTGCTACAAACATCTTTAACTGTTGGCTTAACCCACAGCATATTGTTTCAAATGAAGTATACCCAAAACCATGTTTTATATAATGAACTTTTGCTTTACCAGCAGGTAAAGGAGTAATTGACCATCTGTCCCCTGTTTCTTCATCTGTCAAATAAATTACCTCTCCATGGGGGTCTACAACAGGGTCATTGTACCATGGGGTCAATTTGTATTCCCTACTGTTTTCTGCCCAAGTATACCCTGCTCCTACCTCTGACACCTGAAAACCAAAAGAAGAGTTGGAAATCACATTTATCCAAGGAGCAGGAGTACTTTTACCTTCCCATTTTATAATATACTCTTTACCATCATAGCTAAACCCTCCAAAACCATTGTAATAATCTAATGGTAATTCTTCTAATTTGATTTCTTCAAAATTTTGTACTTTTTTGACCCAATTTTTAAGTTTTGGAGTGTTTTTTGTCTCTTTAATCATTATCTGGTCGTAAATAGATTCATTTCCCCCATCAAATTTAAGGGCAACAGCAGTATTTAAAAGATATATATCTTCTTCTTTTAAATTATTTTGCTGTAACAAATATACTCCTCCGTATTTGCCAAAAATGTCATAAGAAAAGGTGGTATTAATTAATTCTTTTATCTTATCATGTAAGGGTTGGAGATAACCGCTTTTATCTTTATTTAATATAACAAGGTCAATATTTACCCCTTTCATTTTCCAATATTCATAAGCTTTTAAAAACCATTTTACTATTTCTATTTCTTCCATCTTTTCTATCTCTACTAACACAATTGGCAAATCTCCTGAAACCCCATATGCCCACAGTCCAGATTGACCTTTTGCATTTTTCAAAATCATCTCTTCTCTAACTTTACGCTGAGGACTCACAAATAAAATGTGAGCCAACATTCTTTGCAATAGGCCTAATTCTCTGGGTTTTAAATTAAGGTAATCTAATTCTACCCTACTTCTTGTCCACGACATTTCAAAAGCTCTTTCTACTACATTTTCCTCTTTATATTTTGCAGCAATTTTTACGGCTTCCTCCTTAGTTTCAGTTATTGCAGAAATGTATACTATTTTTGCTACTTCTCCTGGCATTACTTTTATTCTTTTCCTTAAACTTACAATAGGATCGAGGACTGCTCCTTCTGTATTGGAAAGGGGTTGATCAGCTTCTAAAGCAATTGGATTTTTTAAACTCCTTCCTCTTCCTATAAATTTTGTTCTATCAGTTTCAAACTGAGTATCTCCCACAATTTCTCCACTTAAAACTGCTACCTTGTGTACAGCCCATAGTTTATTTTTTCCTTGTTCCCTCGGCCTTCTGCAGACTAAAATTGCATCTTCTTCCTTTAAAAGTTCTGTTTTTACAAAAAGTTTATTAAAAGCAGGATGTGCCACATCTGTTGGCAAGTCTATTAAGCTAATTTCTCCAAAACTTGTAATTTCTAACATTCTTGGATGTTTACTATGATTTTTTAAAGTCAATCGCCTTATCTCCACATCATCCTCTGGTGAAACGACTATCTCTAAGTGAGTATCTATATTTCCAACTCTTTTAAAGTATTCTGCTTTATCTGCAGAGAAAACAACCCTGTAATTCTGACCTTTTTCGTAAAAAGGAGCGTAAGTGGCTGACCATACAGTATTAGAGTTTATATTTTGAACAAATATGAAAGTACCAAAATCTTGCGCCAAGTCTTTCCTCCATCTTGTCAAGAAAATACCTTTGTTATTTTTACTGTATCCTGTCCCTTTTTCTGTAAGCATTACAAAATATCTTCCGCTCGATAAAATATGAACCTCTGGCAGCCAAGTTTTTGATTCTCCTAAAACCCTTACAAAGTCTCCATCTTCTTTGCGAACTTTTTGAATTTTTCTTGCTTCTTCTCTTTCTTCCCTCGTTATATCTAAATACATTGGCATTTTTTCTTGTAATAATATTTGAGTAGCTTTTATACTTGGGTCTTTATGAAATCTTTTTTGCATTATATTGTTATTTATAAAATTGTCTAAAGCCACAAAAGCCATACCTTGGTGATGAGCCATAAAGCTTTTGACTATCGCACTTTTCTTGCCAAAAGGAACTCTTTCTGGTGTATAATCTATCGCTTCATAAAAACCGTATTTCCCTTCAACTCCTTCTTTTTTAAGGAACCTTATGTTTTGTAGCACCCCTTCTACATCTACTCCAATAGCCAGCAAAGACCCATAAGGAGCTACTACTTTGTCGTGGGATAATCCCCTTTTAAGACCTAGACTTGGGACTCCAAAAGCTTTGTACTGATAATTCAAATTTATGTCAAAAGCGTAAAATCCGGACTCCGATATACCCCATGGAATTCCTAATTCTTTAGCATAATTTTTTTGCACTCTTACAGCAAATGCATAAGTTTCATCCAATAAAGTATTTTGGTAATTTTTCATTATTAAAAGGGGCATAAAGTACTCAAACATCGTTCCAGACCAAGATACCAAGCCTTTATAACGATTTTCAATGGCAAGCATCCGGCCCAATTTAAACCAATGTTTTTTATCAATTTCTCTTTTTGCAATAGCAATAAAACTTGCTTGCCTTGCTTCCGAAGCCAACAAATCATAATAAGACTTTGTAAGTTTTTCCTCTTCAACATTGTACCCTATTGAGAATAATTGTCTTTTTTCGTCATACAAATGCCTGAACTCTGTTTTTTCTACCAAATTTTCAATTGTACTCTTTATATTTTCAATCTCTGCCTCCAAGTTTTTAATTTTCTTAAGAGCCTGGGCAACTTCATCTTTTTGACTTTTTAACAAAGCTTTCTCCTCTTCTGAAGCCTTTTCAAAAACTTCTTCTATTTCTAACAAATAGTTTTTATAGACTTTTTCCAATTCTTTTGGAGATGAATGTTCTTCAAAAATCTCCTTATATCTTTTAAAAATCTCTTTTGATTTCTCACTTTCATCAAATTCTGTCCATACTAAAAATTCTTTCATCTCCCTTTTTAAAGCCCCAATTATGCTCTTTAACCTTTCAATATTTTCTAACTCATTTTGTGAACTTGAAAGTTTCTCACTAATTTTACTTAAGAATACCTCCCAATCAGATGGCATTAAAGTTTTTTTATTTAAAATGTTTCTAAAAATATCTTCAGTAATTCCTTCTATATTCAACATTTTGATAGTATCTTTTAAGCCTTTTGCCAATTCAATATCTATAAGAGGTTTATTTAAAAATTCACCTATTGCTTCCTTTACTGTAATCAAATAACCTACTAAATTTCCGCTATCGACTGTAGACACATAATAGGGCCTTAAAGGCTCTAAAGTCCTCGTATTGTACCAATTGTACAAATGGCCGTTCCATTTTTCCATTTTTTCAATTGTAGTGAGGGTTTTTTTGATTCTTTCTACCATCTCAGTTGTGGTTATATAGCCTAAATCTCTTGCTCCAACTACTGAAACCAAGTAAAGTCCTATGTTTGTAGGTGACGTTCTCTCCGCAATCCCATTAGGCGGATCTTCTTGAAAATTATCTGGTGGTAGATAATTCTGGCTTTCTGTCACAAAGTCTTCAAAAAATCTCCAGGTTTTTCTCGTTATTAAGCGCAATTCCTCCATTTCCTCTTGTGACACAGTTTTTTCTTTTGGAATTATTGGCTGGCTTATATAAAAAGCAATGTAGGGAGAAATTGCCCAAAGGAAAAAAAGCACTATTGCCCCAATTAAATCTTGGGGTTTAAAATACATAACTAATGCAACTAATGCTAATCCCTCTACTAAAACTATCCACATTCTTTTAAAAAAACTTGCAAAGTCATTTCTAAGTCGCTTCTCCATGTCAGCAGCCGTAACCCATTCTAATAAATTCTTTCGAGTTATATACAGTCTCGTCAGTGTTCTAACTATTGCATCTGCCATCATATAAGCTTGATAGGGTAAAAACACAAAATTAAGTAATGATTGATAAAAAGCGGCTTCTATGCTTGTTATCACGGCTTTATGTCTTTTTTCCCAATAGTATCTGAACTGGCCTTTAAAAATAGTGTCAACTAAAGCAGGTAGAATGGGGAAGAATACAGTTAAAATCGCAACCCCTAACCATAAAAAACTGCTTCCCGGCAAAAGGCTAAATCCTAAAAATAGTATTAGCATCAAGGCAACTGAAACAACACTTCTTCTTAGGTTGTCTATAATTTTCCATTTAGTTATTAAAGAAAGGGGGTTTTTTACCATTTCTCCTTTTCTATTTTTTATTTTAGATTTCAAATAAGGCAATAACTGCCAATCCCCTCTTACCCATCTGTGCAGTCTCATGATATAGGAATTGTATTTAGCAGGATAGCCATCAATCAATTCTATATCACTGACAAGACCGGTTCGAACAAAGGACCCTTCTAAAAGGTCATGACTTAAAATAGAATTATCCGGTATAGTATCTCTTAAAAGTTCTCTAAATACATCTACATCGTATATTCCTTTACCTGTATATATGCCTTCTCCGAACAAATCCTGATAAACATCTGATACTGCTGTAGTATATGGATCTATACCGCCTTCTCCAGCATAGATTTTAGAAAACAGTGTAGCATTTGCGCTTTCTATATCAATGCCTATTCTAGGTTGCAATAGTCCATATCCCTCTACTACTACACCATAATCTCTGTCAATCACTGCTTTGTTTAAGGGATGCAACATAGTACCTACTAATTTTTTAGCAGTATCAATAGGCAAATTTGTATCTGCATCCAAAGTTATTACATATTTTATATTTAGTTTGGCAACATCTCCACTAACTACATAAAAACTCGTATCTTCCTTCCCTCTTAAAAGTTCATTAAATTCGACAAGAGCTCCTCTTTTTCTTTCCCAGCCCATCCAGCTTTTTTGCATTTGATTGTATTTTCTTTTTCTGTGGAAATAGTAAAATATCTTTTCGCCGTTTTTAGAATATTTCTCGTTTAACTTTTCAATTTGTTCCAAAGCACACTTTACAATCTTCTCATCCTCCGACATAACCTCAAAAGGAGCGTCTTTAAAATCCCCTAATAAGCCAAAATACAAATTCTTTTCTCTGTTGGCGTGATAATACACCTCAAGGTTTTCAATCAGCTCTTTTGTCCTTTTTTCATCTGGCAAAAGAGAAGAAATAACTACCATTGTCTTAGCATCTTCAGGAATACCTTCTTTTAACTCAATTTTTGGCAATACTACTGGCTTAAAAATATGCACTAAAATCCAATTTACTAATTGAACTGACATTTCACTAAAAGGTATTAGAAGAATTACACCAGAGATAAATAATAGCCCCCATTTATTAGAAAAATTTGCTATATATTTTAATGCAAAAAACTCCTCCACCAATAGGAAGATTAAAATTAAACCTACATACAAAGTCTCTGGAGATTTTTTGGCAATTTTTCCCCAGCTTATTGTCCTTTTTGATTTGTTACTCAGCTTATTTTCAAGAATACTTCTTCCTTTGCCTACAAGGTAAAATCCTACATGGTTTATATACCCTAGTTTTCCCTCTTGTTCTGTCACTTCCTTTGCACATTCAATCGCCTTTTTAGCAACATAAGTTTCTGAAGTATTATAATATTTGGCTATTTTTTCTATTTCATGCCTGTAATAATCTCTTGATTCAAAATCCATCTTAGGATATGTACCATCCGGGTCTTGCCTCAAAACTTGCTCTACAGAACTCAAACTTTCAAAAATTTGTGCCCAATCAAGAGAAGAAACAGTTTTTAAGCTGGTAATAGCATTGCCTATAGAAATTTGCCTTTTTGCCTGTATTTGATGTGCCTTTTCTGCTACATCGTTAATGCTAGTGTCATATTCCATCAAAATCTTTTCTATAGACTGTATAACGTGAGCAGAATTACTCCCTTCTTTTCTAAGTCTACTCACCAAATGTTCAATAAATTGAAGAGGAAATCTATCCGCAACATTAATGTTTTCCCTTATAAGCTTTTTCACTTCTTCATATTTCATTTCTTTTTCCAAAAGCAATGTGAGTATCTTTTCTGCTTTTTCCCTTTGGTGGCGAGTTTCTACAATTTTCTCGCAAATCTTTTTTATTTTCTCCACCAAAGCAATACGTATCATAAGGCTTAAAGCCCACAGCTCAGAGCTGGAAAGCAAAGCCTTTGTCTGATAAGCCTTTATAAAATTAATTATGGCTTTTTCATCAATTTTCCCATCAGTGTGAAGAACTAGCTCAAAGGCTATAGCATATATTCTTGGGTAACCTTTGAATAAACCATTTTTAAGCCCTGGAAGTCCCGAATAATAACTTTTTGACAAACTTTTCCTTATTTCCTTAACTTGCTCTTCGATTATATAAAAGTTATCTAACAACCACTCCTCTTCTTGAGAAATATAGACATCCTCTTCTTTTAAAATGCTGTTCAAATTTCTGTAAACATTCTTTATGTAGTTGTAGTTTTTATTCATCCGCGGAATTAGCAAATAGGATAATTTAGTTCTCTTCATTATGTTGTGATTCTGCGCTATTTCTGCTGCATGTTTTTCCATTTCCTCCGAACTTAAAATAATATCGTCAAAATCTCCTATAGAATCTTCCTTACCCCATGTAGGCTTTTTTGAAATATGTACAACAAACGCGGCTATTAAAAGCAAGATAGCTCCTATCAACACATACTCCATAGTATGTCAACTCCCTCACTGCAATTTAGTGCTAAAAATATTATTCCCTCAAGTTTGAAATTTTAAAGCATAAAAAAATAAAAGCCCCTAATATTTAGGCTTTTATTACCACCATCCCTTTCTTTTAAAATACAAAATTTCTGCAAAAGCTATAATTCCCATAACCGCCAGAGTAACAAAATAACCATATTCTGTATTAAGTTCAGGCATATTTTTAAAGTTCATCCCATAGATACCAGTAATAAGGGTTAGAGGCATAATTATAGTCGCTATAATTGTAAGAGTCTTCATAACCCCATTCATTCTATTTGATATGTAAGACATATAAAGGTCTAAAGTACCAGTGAGAAGGTCATAGTAAGTATCAATAAAGTCAAACAAGCGCATTATATGGTCATAAACGTCCATAAAGTACAATTTGTTTTCTTCTTTTATTATAACGAAGTCATGCCTTAAAAGCGTATTTAAAACCTCTCTTTGCGCTGTTATGATTTTTCTCAATTTCAACATGTTCTTTTTTAGAAGAAATATCTTACTTTGAATTTCTTTACTCTCTTTTTCAAAAATTTCTGCTTCAATTTCATCAATTTTATTTCCCACTTCATCTACAATAGGAAAATAATCATCTATAATTTCATCTGCAAGATTATAAAGCAAAAAATCAATTCCTCTCTCAAAAATATTCGCTGCGCTCTTTGCTTTTTCATAAACAGTATTCACAACTTCCATATTACCCCAATGAACTGTAACAATATAATTTTGAGAAACAAAAAGAAAAATTTCTGAAATTCTAAATTCCTCTTCCAATTTTCTCCCTTTAAAAACATTCATTACTATAAAGTAATAATCTTTGTAGTTTTCTACTTTAGACCGCTGCTTCCTATGGAGACAATCTTCTATAGTAAGAGGATGAAACTTAAAAACATCGCTTAATATTTTGATTTCAGAATCAGTTGGGTTTTCTAAATCAACCCATAAAAGATTTTTATTGTTAATTTTTTCTGTAATAGTATTAGGGGAAATACTGACAATTTCCCCTTGTGAATATGATAAACACCTAATCATTTCATTCCTGGTTACCCAAACTGTACAAAAGTGTATAGTTTAGATAGCTGGGGTATTTGTAGCCCGCCTTTCAGACTTTCCCAGCCCCAGCAGGCGGTATTTGGGAAAGCCATAGCCCCTGCCCCAAGAAGCAGGAACTCACACCCTTACGGGTCTCCCCACTTACCCTGAATTAATACTCCCTTCAGGGTAGAGAAGTCTCTTAAGACCTTCTCAGGGGAGAGTGGAGTTACCACCGCTACCTTGAGAACTCGCCAGAAATCATAGGCACTAAAACTTGTTCCATCCAGAGGTTTTAGTACCCTTCCTGACTCACTCTCAAGGCTTTGTAAAAATTTTATTGCTCTATTTATCTCTCTTAAATGCTTTTTCTTTAAATGCTTGTTTTTGACTGTTTTCTTTACATGCTCTTTTAATTCTTCTAATTCATCTACAGTTAATGTATTGAGAAACTTTATATAATTATCTGGTATCTTTTCTTGTAGTCCTAATCCCCTTCTTGCTATTACATAGGCCGCTGCTATATCTTTTGTTATCATATACTGCGGTGCATATTTTAACATCCCTATTATTGAGGTGTAAGAAGGATTGACTTCTATTACTTCTATCCTTTCTCTTCTTGCTAATGTTTTTATTTTTGAAAGAAGTGATTTATAGCTAAAATTATGTCTTATCCTTCTTGATTTTCTCCCTGAAAAGTCCCCTCTTTTGCCTTTTTCTTTTATTTCTAATTCTTCAATTACAATTGCTTTTCCTTTCTTTTTTTGCTATTTTTACTATCTTGTGAGCATACTGCCATCTGTAATATTCTTTTTTGTTTTTATTTCCGCTTGCAAGCTCTGGCATTGGTATACTGCCATAGTTTATTAGATTCCCTTTTTCATTTACTTCTACCCATGATATGTTGTACGGATATGCATTTATATCTATCCCTATGGCTCCTTTTTCTTTTGTTATTTTTATTTCTGGGTATTCTTCTTCCACAGCAAAATAGGCGTATATATTGCCATTTTTGAGTTTTAATTCTACAGAGTAGGGTATGTTTGATTCAGCGATTTCCTGAAGGAGCTCTTCTCTTCTCTTATTCTTTTTATATCCTGCTTCTATTCTGGCATAGACATATTTTCTTTCCCCTACATTTATCCTTAAGAAAGTGCCATTTTCTTTTACTTCTATCCTTGTGTTGAGATTTCCTTTTTTGCTTTTATCCCCTCTTGAATAGAGATTTCCTTTTCTCTTCTCTTGCCACTTTGTTCTTAGCTTTTGATATTCTTTCCCATTTGTATGGCGCTTTTGAAGTTTTCTAAATAAGTCTCTTCCTCCAAAAATGACTTTCTTTGGATTACTCCTTAATTCTTTGGATGATTCTAATACACCTCTTGCTTTCATTACTGCATCATCTACATACCTTGAGTTTAAGGCAAACATCCCCTGAAGGTCCCTGTGTGTTTCTATCATAGCCTTCTAGAAACCTTTTATATGCAAATCTCATGCAGGATGACCATCTTCTCATTAAGTTTAATACTATTTGTTTGCCTTCTTGATTTAGAAAAATGAGTTTAGCCTGTATTACTATCATGCTTTTTGCCACCCATTTATTCATAAATTCTTGCTGCAAAAGATGTTACTATTGCTATTAAGTCTTCTGCTAGCTCTTTATTTGCATCTTCCTCGTTTTCTTTCCCGTTTAAAACTATAAGTTCCACCCCAAAGCTTTCCATGAAAAATTTGAGATATTCAAAACCAAACCTCGCTAGCCTATCAGGATATTCTATTACAACTTTTTCAACTTCTCCTCTTTTGATTTTATTTAAAAGTTTTAATAGTCCTCTCCTGTTTTCATTTACTCCACTTGCTATCTCATGTATAACTTCATACTGCCATCCTTGAGACTTGGCATATTCTTCAAGTCTTCTAATTTGATTCTTAAGATATTCTTCTTGTTTCTTTGTGGACACTCTTGCATACAAAACTACTTTGGATTTCGGCTTTTCTTCTAACATACCTAATAACTTCTCAATGTCTTCTTTTTTGTATCTTCTTCTTCCTTTCGGTGTCCTAACAGGAGTTATTAATCCTTCTTTTTCCCAGTTTATTAAAGTAATTCTACTTATATTGTACAGCTCTTTAACCTTTTTTATAGTTAATAACATTTATTATCACCTATTTAAAATTATATCATTTTTTACTATTAATTTCAACTGTTGTATCCTCCCATACTTCTATATCTCTAAGCCACTTAGGATAATAATTTTTAACTACCCCTTTTGCAATTCTGCCCCATCCTGCAGGAAATCCTTCTATAGTAAAAAGAATCCATCCATCTTCTAAGTCCAATTCAAAAGTTTCGCCGTTTAAATATTTTTCTCTTTGCTCTTTTGTTAACTCCAAATGTCTTTTAGCTTGAGAAGTTTTAATCCCCATTGACAACCAGTGAGAAGGCTCAAACCTGTTTTTCTTAAGCTCTCCCAACTGCCAACCGTATCTGTACACCTTTATATTACTCAAATCCGGTAAACCCTCTGGTACATGGTAGACAAAATCATTATGCACTTCAATATTTAAATTATCTAAGTCTAAACTAAGATATTTATCAGCAAAATCGTAAAATAATTGTAATTCTTTTTGTTTTCTTTTGCCCTTTGCTTTTTTAAATCTGGAGTCTGGCACATCTGCCTCTTTTTTTCTCAGTTTCGCAATAAAATGTCCTTCTCCTCTAACTTTGTGGGGCCACAATCTCATACACTTTTTTAACTCTAAAGGACCTGTCACCCATTCGGGATGTCCTCTGTCGAAATATTTGCTCAGTTCACTTTCTTCAACTTCAAACTCAGGACGTTCTTCTAAAAATTTTTTTATGACCCCTTCGTTTTCTTCTGGGGAAAAAGTGCAAGTAGAATAAACTAAAATACCGCCCGGTTTTAATAACGACGCTACATTTCTAAGTATATTTTTTTGTATTATGGAGCAACTTATCACATTATTTAAAGACCAAATTTTTCTCGCTGTAGGGTCTTTTCTGAACATTCCCTCTCCTGAGCAAGGAGCATCTACCAAAATTTTATCAAAATATCCTTCAAACGCAGTAGTCAACTTTTCAGGAGTTTCATTTGTTATGACAATATTTCTTATCCCCATTCTCTCTACATTTTCTACCAATGCTTTTATTCTTTTTTTATCTATTTCATTAGCAACAATTATTCCCTCATCGCCAATTTTTGTAGCTATGTGGGTGGTTTTACCTCCCGGTGCTGCACTTACATCGAGAATCTTTTCTCCTGGCTTAGGATCTAATACCTCCACAACTGCCATTGCCGTCGGTTCTTGAATATAGTAAAGCCCCAAAATATGGTACAAATGGTTGCCTGCCTTTTCTTCTTTATCATAATAAAACCCAGTTGGGCACCAAGGAATTGGGGTTATCTCAAAAGGGACAATTCTTTTAAGCTCTTCTACGCCGATTTTTAATGTATTCACTCTTAATCCTTTTTGAGGCTTTTTGTCGTATTCCTTTAAAAAATCTTCATACTCTTCTTTAAGTAATTGCTCCATTTTCTTCAAAAACTCTTCTTTTACTGTAATTTTCATTTCCTGACCCCTATCTTATAATTTAATAATTTCTCCCTTGTTTTCCGCTGATAATAATATTTTATCCAAAATCAATTGGTCTTTATAGGCCTCGTCAAAAGTCGGCGTCTCACTGTAGATAATTTTATTTTCTACAATATTTGTAAAAAAGTTTATAAGGCTTGCCATATGTAAATCTACCATCCATCCAAGAGAATACTTTTCTGGAGGATATATTGACTCCACATACTCGCTAAATTTACTTTTTTTATCATAATGGCCGATTATTTGGACGTTTTCTTGCTTTTTGTATAATACTGCATAACGTGGCTGTCTCGTGAATATTTTTATTGATCCTTTTGTTCCGTATATTTCAAATATAGTTTCTTCTTCAAGGTCGGGAGATATCCTTGAAGCTTCGATGCTTCCCCATCCTCCATTTTCCATTTCCACTTCTACATTTGTCCAGTCATCTACATCTACTTCCTCATAAATATAAGAGCCTTTGGATACAGGCCTTTTTTTAAAATATGTCTTAGAATTTGCTCTTAAAGACTTTATTTCTCCCATCATAAATCTTACTGCATCCACAAGGTGTATCCCCATGTCAACTATTGCTCCACCGCCAGAAGTAGCTTTTTTCATTTTCCAAGACATAGGCCTTTTAGGGTCCATATAGCCCGAATGAAGCATCAACGCCTTAAAATTTAAAATTTCACCTATCTCACCATTTTTTATCATATCCCTTGCTTGGTTTACCGCAGGCATAAACCTGTACATTAAAGCTGTTTGATGTATTATCCTTTTTTCTTTTGCCTTTTCCATTATTTCATAGGCTTCTTTGCCGTTAACTCCTATTGGCTTCTCAAGATATAATGGAATGCCTTTTTCTATCACTTTCATCGCCTGTTCATAATGAAGGTAATTAGGGGTACATATGTCGACAGCATCAAGGCCGCCCTCTTCCAACATTTCTTCAATACTTTTTACACCTTTTTCAAAAAAATGTGGTATATCTTCTATGTTATTCTTGTACACAGGTCCAAGTTTCACTTCAAAAGGAAGGTTTTTAAATATTAAAGGCATTGAAAAACAAGCTATAGAATGGATTGTCCCAATAAAGCCAAGCCCTATAAAGCCAAGTTTTATTTCTTTTTTTGACATCAAAATCACCTCTTTATAAAATTACGATATATTTTAATTATAACATTAATAAAGCATAAAAAAGAACAACCCCTTTTAAAAGGGACTGTTCTTTTACAATTATACACAAACCATTTCTTTATTGTATGTTTCTTCTATAAAATCCGAAATAATAGGTCCAATCTTATCTATATCCACCAAAAAAGAGTCATGACCTTGCATTGAAGATATTTCTTCAAATTTGCCACACCCTCCTGAAGCATTAAGTTTTTTAATGAAATCCCTCATGTACTTAGAAGGAAAAATCATATCTGTATCTATCCCTATCATGAGTATTTCCGCTTTAATCCTTTTAAGTGCCATCTTCAAAGAACCATAAGGCTTCGTAATGTCATGTTCATTCATAGCCCATAAAATATATAAATATGAATTTGCATCAAACCTGTTTATAAAAGACAAACCATGATAGTTGAGGTAATTTTCCACTTCAAAATTGTTTTCATCTCTTAACCTATCAAATCTATAGTCAAATAAATCACCACTTTTGTAGGTTATCATTCCCAGCATTCTGGCAGTGCTCAATCCTTTATCAGGTTTATGGGGCTTATCATAGTAATCACCGCCGTAAAAATGTGGGTCATTTAGTATGCATTGTATTCCTACATGATTATACGCAATATTAAGAGGAGTAAGCTTATAATCAGCAGCTATGACAATAGATTTATCCACTAAATCCGGGTATGTCACTGCCAACTCTAAAGCCTGCATTCCTCCCATAGACCCTCCAATAGCGACTTTTATTCGGTCTATGCCAAGATAATCTAGAAGAAGTTTCTGCACTCTCACCATGTCTCTTATATTAATTTTTGGAAACCTTAAACCGTAAGGTTTTCCTGTTTTAGGGTCTATAGAAGAAGGGCCTGTCGTTCCATAACAACTGCCAAGAAAGTTAGAGCATATGACAAAATACTTATCTGTATCAATATACTTGCCCGGACCAATTAAAGGGTCCCACCAGCCCACGTTATTTTTCCCAGGATGCATACCTGCTGCATGTGCACTGCCACTTAAAGCGTGTTCCACAAGTATCACGTTATTTTTTTCTTTATTTAATTTTCCATAAGTTTCATAAACAATAGTAAGTTCATCAAAGCTATATCCACTTTCTGTAGTGAATATATTTTTCCCTTTTAGTGTAACCTTTTTTTCCTCAACTATCATTTACATCAACCTTTCCTTATCTATTCTTGCGATGCATAAAGGGCATTATCAAGGTCTTCTAATATATCTTCTATGTCTTCAAGCCCTACAGAAAGTCTTATCATATCCTCCGTAACACCAGAAGCTAACTGTTCTTCTTTTGATAACTGCTGATGGGTCGTGCTGGCTGGATGTATAACCAAAGACTTTGCATCCCCTATATTAGCAAGATGAGTAAATAATTTTAAACTCTCTATAAACTTAATGCCTGCTTTTAATCCACCTTTTATGCCAAAAGTCAAAACTCCTCCTTGCCCTCTTGGCAAATACTTTTGTGCCAAAGCATAATAGGGACTTGATTTAAGTCCTGGATAATTCACCCACGAAACGTAGGGATGAGAAGCTAAAAACTCTGCAACTTTTAAAGCATTTTGACTGTGCCTTTCCATCCTAAGAGATAGAGTCTCTAATCCTTGTGCGAATAAAAATGCATTAAATGGACTCAAAGCAGTACCCAAATCCCTTAAAAGCTGCACCCTCGCTTTTACAATATAAGCTGCTTCGCCTACATCTTTTACATACCTTATACCATGATAACTTGGATCTGGTTCTGTAAGTTCTGGAAACTTTCCATTGTCCCAATTAAATTTTCCAGAATCTACTATAACTCCACCTATAGAAGTCCCATGTCCACCTATAAATTTAGTCGCCGAATGTACCACTATATCAGCCCCAAACTCGATAGGCCGTGCAAGGTAAGGAGTTGCAAAAGTATTATCTACAATGAGAGGAATTCCTGCAGTGTGGGCAATTTCTGCTATTTTTTCAATGTCAGCCACGTCAATCTTTGGATTGCCAATAGTCTCAACGTACAAAGCTTTTGTGTTATCTGTTATTTGACTTTTAAAGTTTTCAGGATTACTGGGGTCCACAAACTTAAAATTTATACCAAACTTTTTCAAAGTAGTCGCAAAAAGATTATAAGTCCCTCCATAAAGATTGGTAGAAGATACAATCTCCTCTCCTACTCCTGCGATATTAGTAACTGCCAGCGTTATAGCTGCTTGACCTGAAGATACAGCAAGGGCACCTACCCCACCTTCTAATGCAGCTATTCTCTTTTCAAAAACGTCAACTGTGGGGTTCATCATTCGAGTATATATATACCCTTCTTCTTTTAAGGCAAAGAGGTCTGCAGCATGTTGTGTACTTTTAAAAGCAAAGGAAGAAGTTTGATATATAGGAAGGGCTACAGCTCCCGTAGTTGGGTCAGGCTCCCACCCTTCATGAATTGCCAAAGTTGAAAAACCATATTTTTTAGACATACTTTTAACTCCTTTCACAAAATTTTTTTAAATCACTTCTACAAAATCCTCAAATTTACTTACTTCTTCTGTTATATCCTCTTGCAAAACTTTAAAAATAGTTTTTATCTCGGTTATTTTTTCTAATTTTTCTGTAAATGTCTCAACACTTTTCTTCATTTTAACAATAGCTGTAAATGTGCCGTTTTCATAGGAAGATTCCACAATTGATACTTTTTGTTCTTTTAAAAACTTTAAAACTTTTTTCAAACCTAAAATATTTTCTTTATGAGTTTCAAGCCTTATATAAAAAGTATCTGTAAAACTTCCCTGACGAATTGGAAGAAAGTTTATCCTCTTATTATCTTTGATATCATAGTTTAACAATATATCAATTAAATCTGCCACTACAGCATCCCCTGTAGGAAGTTCTCCAGCACCTTTTCCTGCAAAAACATATTCACCAAAACTATCCCCTCTAAGTATGATAGCATTATTTACGTCGTTTATCCTTGACAAAATATTATTTTCTTCGACTAAAACTGGTTCCACTCCTGCAAAGATGCCATCTTTGACTTTTTGGCCCCAGGCAAATAATTTTATTTTATATCCCCACTTATTGATGTAATTTAAATCTTGAGTCGTGATTTCGTCTATTCCTTTTCTGGTTATAGAATTTACTGGCACGTTTATATTGAACACTTTCCTCATTAATATAGCAAGTTTATAAAGGGCATCAAAGCCTTTTACGTCATAATCGGGATTTGCTTCTGCATATCCTAATTGCTGGGCTTCTTTAAGTGCTTCTTTATAACTTCTACCTTCAGTAGTCATTTTGGTGAGAATATAATTAGTAGTGCCATTTATTATACCGCCTACAAAATCTATTTCATCTGTAATTTTTAATCTATCAATTTGATGCAGTATAGGTATAGCCCCACCTACACTTGCCTCACATTTTAGAAATACTCTATTCTTTTCTGCTATTTCATTTAATTCTTCTCCATGCTTAGCTATCAATTCTTTATTTGCAGTGATTACATGCTTCCCTGAAGACAAAGCCTCCTTCACATATTCGTAAGCTGGAGAAATACCTCCTATTGCTTCAATGACTATTTTTATCTCTTTATCTTTCAAAATTTCTTCAGCATTTTGGGTAAGTAGTCCTTCTACCTTCACTTTCCTTGGCTTATTGAGATTTTTCACGAGTATCTTCTTTATCTCAGGATAAACCCCTGTACTCTCCCTTATATGACCTCCTCTTGAAGTTATCAATTTATATACTCCTGTTCCTACTGTTCCAAGTCCTAATAATCCGATTTTTATTTTCATGTCACACCTCCAAATAAATTTTTAGGCCCTCTTCTCAATGAGAAGAGGGCCTAATAATCCGCCACTCCTCTCATCTCTCAGGTTAGACACCCTAACCTGCAGGATTTGGCACCAGACGCATATAAATGCCGGTTGCCGGGTTTCATCGGGCCAGTCCCTCCACCACTCTTGATAAGAGGTTTGTGTGTAATATATTCAATTTTGCATGTTGTAATCTATGTTATCACTTTGAAACTGTAAAGTCAAGAACTTTTTTTGTACTCTTTCTTAAATTTTTTCTTTATAAATTGCAATATTAAATGCAACACTTAATGAAAATCATGTAGATATAGGATTTGGGACAAATCATATATAACCTTAAGCCCATCTTAGTTAACAAATTGAGCGAAGGTCGTGATTTGTCAAGGGTTTAAGTCAGGCGAAGCCTGCCCCTTGACAAATCACGAGCGAGCTCTATACTTTATAAGAGATGGGCTTAACAGATTTTTGCCAGTTCCTCATAAAAGCATTCTTTAGGTGTTTTATAATTTAACAATTTTCGTGGAAGGTTATTAAGCCAATTTTCTACTCTCTTTATCGTATCTATAGATAAATCTTTAATACTTTTTCCTTTAGGGATAAAACGTCGTATAAGACCATTATGTCGTTCATTCGTAGCTCTTTCCCAAGATGAATATGGATGTGTATAATATACTTCTACCCCATATTCTAAAAGAGTACTTTCTAAATCACTAAACTCTGTACCATTATCAGATGTTATGGTTTTAAATACTTTGTTTAAATTATCACCAAATATATCTTTTAATTTTGATAGTGCATCTTTAACAGATTTGCTGTCTTTTGCATCTAAAAGAAGTATTATTTCATGGCGAGTCTTACGCTCTGTTAATGTCAAAAGGACCTTGTCATTAGACTTCTTGCCAATTAACGTATCTATTTCCCAATGTCCAAAAACTTCACGGCTTTCAACTTCTTTAGGCCTAAAATCAATACTTTTACCCATAATACGTTTATTTTTACGGTTTTGCTTCTTCCTTGGTTTTAAACGTAGTTTTAAAGGTAAATCAATGTTTTTAACTTTTAATAATCCTCTATCTATATAGTTGTAGAGTGTTTTAGTACAAACAATGGTTTTATTATTCCAGCTTGGGTCCTTCTTACAATAACCTACAACTGCATCCGGCGACCATTTTTCATGTAATATTTTATTTTCAGCATATTTCAAAAAATCTTCTGCTTTAGCTGCTTTAAATTTAGCTCCACAATTTGAACGATTTTTTTCGTAGACAGCCTGACCAGTTTCAGGGAAATAGCTTGTATAAGAAGACAAATCACTTCTAAGTTGTGTAGTAGTTCCACGTTTAATTTCACGGCTTATGGTACTTGGAGATCGATTAAGTTTTTTAGCAATATACCGAATACTCCTTCCTTCCTTGAGTAATGCATAGATTTCTCCTCGTTCATAGCTACTTAAGTGTTTAAAAGAACGCTTTTTTGTGGTACAATTATTATGAACCATAGTGAAAATCCTCCTTGTATGATGTTGATTTGACACCTATATCATACATGATTTTCACTATGGTTTCTATTTTTTTATCTGTTGCATTTAATTATACAACTAACCTTAAATTTTTTCTAAATTTTAATATACGCCGATTTTTTTTAGTGGTATAATAATATTGTATAATACTTATCAGGTGCAGCAAAAACAGTAAATACATCGCAGCCATGTTTTAATATAATATGTAAAGAGGAAACGGCAAACTTGGGAGTTTCCAAGAAAATAATAAGTAATTGGGGCATATCCTATAGATTGTAATATCTCTCCCAGCTCTCATAAATTTTTTACTAAAATCAATACTTAACTCTTTACCTATATCCTCAAGAACATCATTATAAAAGTCAAAAAGATAATAATTCTCCTTAATATGACTACAAGATGCTCTTCTCAAGCTCTCAAGTATCTCTGATACAGAATATTTTCCCTTTAATCTATGCTCCAGTATCCTTGCAATTACAAGTGATATAAAACATGTCAGAAAATGAGCATCAATGTGATCCTTTAATGATAAATAAACCGGTCTACTCTCAAAATCACTTTTCGTTACCTTGAAAGATTCTTCTATCTTCCAAAGCCCACGGTACATTTCAATGATTTTCTCAGGGGGTTCTTTGTATTCACTGGTAACAATAGCATAGTAACCGTCAAACTTTTCCTCTTCACGTAATCTTTCTTCATCGAAAACTAAATGTTGACGAACACTTTCCAATATTTCACCGGTATTAGGGTCAAATGCAAGGTTTTTTACGTATTTTAAAGCACCATATGCTGTTGATTTATTGTATTTTGCAGGATTTTTAATCAAATCCATCGCTTTAATTAATGCAGCTTCACGATCTTGCTTAGCTTTTGCTGCATATTTAGGACTATAGAAAATAACCTGTCTTTCATCCACTACCTTTTTATCTTTTTCCCGTTTGTTGCAGTTACTTGTATTTCTCTTGGATAAAGCCTTGATTTAATTTTAAAACCATCACCTTTGTCGATATATCCATTTTCATCAAGAACATAGTCTTGAAAATCCTTGTCTGCACTACGAATAGAATAGCTTAATACATAACCATTTTTAGCTGATAGAATGTACCAAATATTATCTCCAGTAGTTAACCCTTTGTCTGCTACTACAATAATTCTGCCTAAAGAATACTCACGTTGAATTCTACTTAAGGCGGGAATCAAAGTAGTTTTATCCGGAGCATTCCCAGGAAAAAGCTTATATGTAATGGGTATACCATTTGTGTCCATAAATAATCCCATCTGTACAATAGGGTCAGGACGATGTTCTTTTGAAACACCTTTTTTCCTAAGGTTATCCTGCTTATCAATTTCAAAATAATAATTTGTAACATCATAATAAACAAGCTCCGTATTGCGATTATACAAAGATTTAATACGTTCATGAAGCCAAAGCTGAAGAGCATCACTGTGTTTACTAAACAGAGAAAGGCTTCTATATATATCATCCAAAGAAAAATCAAATTTTTCAAAGAACATATCTTTGTTTTCATAAGTTTTTTTCTTAGAAGCAGGATAAAGCAAGCGGGAGAATACCAGTAGTTTCATGATGGCATTTGCATCATATTTTTCATTTGAATGTCGTTGCCTGTTTCTTATAAATTTATCTATTCCAAGTTCATGATAAATTTTACTCAAAGCAGTATAGCCAAAATTCTTGCGAGCATTATAATTAGAATCCATAGATTCATTTAAAGAAAGCTGGAGATTAATAGAAAGCTTCTCGTTATTATTCTTCTCATTCATCTTACGAACTTCTTCAGTAAAAAAAGCAATTGGATCATCATATTCTTTTAGAAGTTCATCCAGATAACCAAGAGAGCGGACTGTGGACGTACGAGATTGCTTAGTTTGCTTATCATAATAACTATTAACAATTGACAAATAAGTTCTGCCTGTTTTACGGTTCGTACTTTTTTTAAGATACAAGTTTAAACACCTCAACAATCTTGTAATACGAAGGATTATATTTTTATTATACCACAATTCGCCAGAAAACGCTAGTAAAATTTGACGAAAATTTAAAAAAATTTTACCCGAAATCATTAGTAATATAAATGGTTTCGGGTTACATTAATTCAAAATTTGCTGCAAAACTAGGGTGTAGTAGTTCCACGTTTAATTTCACGGCTTATGGTACTTGGAGATCGATTAAGTTTTTTAGCAATATACCGAATACTCCTTCCTTCCTTGAGTAATGCATAGATTTCTCCTCGTTCATAGCTACTTAAGTGTTTAAAAGAACGCTTTTTTGTGGTACAATTATTATGAACCATAGTGAAAATCCTCCTTGTATGATGTTGATTTGACACCTATATCATACATGATTTTCACTATGGTTTCTATTTTTTTATCTGTTGCATTTAATTATACAACTAACCTTAAATTTTTTCTAAATTTTAATATACGCCGATTTTTTTTAGTGGTATAATAATATTGTATAATATTTATACCCTATCGATTATAAAAATTTAATATTTGCCACATGGGGTGCCGGCGTAACCGGCTGAGAAAAAGGTGTCGCCTTTTAACCCATCGAACCTGTTAGGTTAGTACCTGCGTAGGGATGTGGTCAACTGCCATGGCTGCAATCCCATGGTTTATTTATTTTTTTAAGGAGGTTTTTATTATGACACAATTGGAATACGCCCTTTCAGGCATTGTCACAAAAGAGATGAAAATAGTTGCAGAGTATGAAGGAGTTGACGAAGAATTTATTTTAGAAGGAGTCAAAAAAGGCGAGATAGTCATACCCTCAAATGTCAATCACAAAAATCTTATTCCCAGAGGCATAGGAAAGGGTTTATCGACAAAAGTAAATGCCAATATAGGAACCTCTGATGCATACCCTGAAGTTGAAAAAGAAATTGAAAAATTAAATGTTGCCGTAAAAGCTGGAGCAGATGCGGTAATGGATTTAAGCACAGGGGGCGACATTAACCAATCTCGTAGAAAAATACTTGAAAATTCCCCTGTCCCTGTAGGCACTGTCCCCATGTATCAAGCAGCTGTAGAATCTATATCCAAATACGGTAGCATTGTAGCTATGCCTGAAGAATTCATTTTTGAAATTATAGAAGAACAAGCAAAAGACGGGGTTGATTTTATTACAGTCCACTGTGGTTTAACATTTGAATCATTGAAAAAGCTTAAAGACAACGGCCGAGTGATGGATATAGTAAGCCGCGGTGGCTCCTTTACAATTGCTTGGATGCTCCATAATGACAAAGAAAATCCTTTGTATAAACATTTTGATAGGCTCCTTGATATTGCTAAAAAATATGACATAACTCTAAGCTTAGGAGATGGACTGCGTCCAGGTTGTCTTGAAGATGCTACAGACGCAGCACAAATTCAAGAACTTATAATCCTTGGTGAGCTTGTCAAAAGGGCTCGCGAAGCAGGAGTCCAAGTTATGGTAGAGGGACCTGGGCATGTGCCAATTGACCAAATTGAAGCAAATGTAAAACTTCAAAAACAGCTTTGTCACAACGCCCCTTTTTATGTGCTTGGCCCTATTGTGACTGATATAGCTCCTGGTTATGACCACATAACTTCAGCAATCGGAGGAGCAATTGCAGCAGCTTCTGGTGCTGATTTCCTTTGCTATGTTACACCCGCTGAACATCTCGGACTTCCAGACAAAGAAGATGTCAAAGAAGGCGTTATTGCAGCAAAAATAGCTGCCCATGCTGCAGATATCGCAAAAGGCGTAAAAGGTGCTAAAGAAAAAGATTTAACTATGGCTAGAGCTAGAAAAGCCTTAAACTGGGATGACCAAATAAAGCTTTCTATAGACCCTGATAAAGCTTTTAAATATCGCGTCAATAAAAACATATCTACAGCCAAAACTTGCAGTATGTGCGGAAAATTCTGCGCTATGAAAATTGTCAGTGAGTACCTTGGAACTCCCTCTATGACCTGCTAGTATATTTGCCATATTTACACTCCCCCTTGATTTTCTTTACTAATTTCTGCTATAATAAAGGAAAACATCAAGGGGGTATTTTTTATGGAAAAGTGGCAGTGCACAGTATGCGGGTACATATACGATCCAGAAGAAGGAGACCCATCCCAAGGAATTGCACCAGGAACGCCTTTTGAAGAATTGCCTGATGATTGGGTTTGTCCAGACTGTGGAGTAGGAAAAGATATGTTTGAAAAAATGTGAGGGAGCAATTGCTCTCTCTTTTTATTGATTTTTAATAAGATTCATATTATTATAGTTGTATAAAATCATTATGCTCAAACAAAGATATAATCAAACTGTGGAGGGCGTGTAAATTTAATGAGTGAAGGTTTTAGGAGGTTAACTCCTGAAGAAGCTTTAGAAATTATAAAAAAGCAACAGCGAGGAAAATTAAAAATATTCTTAGGATATGCTCCTGGTGTTGGAAAAACTTATGCAATGCTCAATGAAGGCAACAGGCGTCTTAAAAGAGGTCAAGATGTAGTAATAGGTTATGTGGAAACTCATGGAAGAAAAGAGACAGAAGCACAAATAGGAAATTTAGAAATAATCCCGCGAAAAAAAATTGAATACCACGGCATGATATTAGAAGAAATGGATACCGACGCCATAATTGCTCGTAAACCAGAAGTAGTTTTAATAGATGAATTGGCACATACAAATGCGCCTGGCTCTAAGCACAAAAAAAGATATGAAGATGTGGAAGAAATTTTACGCCATGGAATAAATGTAATTACAACACTTAACATCCAACATTTAGAAAGTTTAAATGACGTTATTCAGCAAATCACAGGTGTTGCTGTAAGAGAAACAATCCCTGACAGCATAGTCGATAACGCAGATGAAATTGTTGCTGTAGATTTGACTCCTGATGCTTTGCTTAATCGATTAAAAAGAGGAGATATTTATCCAGTAAGCAAAGTCGATGAGTGTCTATCTAACTTTTTTAGAAAAGGAAATTTAAATGCTTTAAGAGAGTTAATGCTAAGACTTACCGCCGAAGAAGTAGATATAGAATTAGAAGAATATATGAAAGAGCATGGAATAACTGATACATGGGAAACAAATGAAAAAATAATGGTGTGTATAACACCAAATCCACTATCTAAAAAGCTTATAAGAAGGGGTGCAAGGAGAGCAAGAAGATTCAAATGTGATTGGGTAGTAGTGTATGTAAACTGTACACATTTTCTTGCACCTAAACTTACTGAAAAAGATAAAGAAGTTTTAGAAAGCCATTTTATGTTAGCAAAACAATTAGGGGCAGAAGTCTACACATTGACAGGAAAAAGCGTGTCTGATGAGCTTTTAAAATTTGCAAAGCAAATGCACATTACACAAATAATAATAGGGCATTCTCAAAGGTCAAGACTACAAACCTTTTTTAGAGGTTCTACTGTTATAAAGTTAATTAAAAAAGCAAAAAATATAGAAATTCACGTAATACCTTATAAATAACTTCTTCATTACTAAAAGGAGCAGTGAAAAATGGAAAACAAATTTAGAATCTCACTTATAACTTTTTTGTTAATTTTAGCCATAACCATGACAATGGTATTAGTTTTTCACCAACCTCCCTATATACCGCTTTTTATAAGCTATATAATAACCTTTGCTATTGTTTTGATAAACGGTTTTTCGCCTCAAGAACTTATCAATATGTCAATTAAAGGAATTAAAAAAGGTATAAATGTGATGATTATACTCCTTTTGATAGGAGCCCTCGTTGCCTTGTGGAAACAGAATGGAACCCTTCCTGCTCTTATTTACTACGCCTCCCACTTTTTAAAACCACAAGCTTTTTTGTTGGTGTCTTTTATCACAACCTCTATTATCTCAATGATTTTAGGTACAGCTGTAGGAACCGCTAGTACTATTGGAATAGTAATAATGGGACTAGCCCATGGCTTTGGCTATTCTCCTCCAATAGTTGCTGGTGCAGTAATATCCGGTTCTTTTATAGGAGATAGGACTTCTCCCCTTGCAGGAAATGTTATTCTTCTGTCAGATATGGGAGAAATTGAACAATACAATGTACTTAAATCTCTTTTTAAAACCACGATTCCTACTTTTGTATTAACTGGTTTATTGTACTATCTTTTAAGTCTTCACATTAATATTTCTTCGCCGCACACCTTTGACAATCTTGCAGCTATAATTTTGAAAAATTATAAAATAAACTTTTTCTTGTTTTTAGCTCCTATAATGATTATAACGTTGGCTTTTTTCAGGATTTCTACAAAGATAAATCTTTCAATTGCTGTCCTTCTCTCCTACTTTGTCTCTTTACTAAATGGTTATAACCCTATAGATTCTTTAAAAGTCATTATGTTGGGAAATATATCTAATATTCCAGAATTTAAATCTATCTTTTCAGGAGGAGGTATGATTTCAATCTTCCCAATGATAGGAGTAGTAACCTTTGCTACCGCTCTTTCTGGAATATTAGAAGGAACAGGAATTATAAAAGCAGTTTTTAGAAAAGCCCAAAAAATTAAAAACCCTAAAATTGCCTATTTGGTCACAATGTTATTAAGCACTTTAATGGCAGTAATAACTTGTAATCAAGCCCTTTCTGTAATTTTACCTTCCCGCATAATGCTGGAAGTCTTTAAAAATCTTAACGTGAAAAGTGATATGATGGTAAGAGCAATAGCAGATTCAGGCATGATACTTGCCGGCATAATACCCTGGAATTTAGCAGCAATGCTTCCTTCTGCAGTTTTAGGAGTAAAAGTCATTGATTACCTTCCCTATGCTTATTTAAATCTATTATTCCCTATATTATCAATACTTATCGTGTTTATAGAAAGTAATAAACAATATAGCAATGCTACAACAGAAGAATTTTAAAAAGCAGGATTTTATTCCTGCTTTTATATCGCATATTTTAAGTTTGTATAATAAGGTAGCCCTCCTACCATAGGGACCTTCACTTCTCCTTGTATAAGGGGTCTTGCATAATCAAAAAATTCTTCAGTGACATAATTACCTTCTTCATTTATCCAATTTAAAGGCACTTTTTTCTCCTTGTTACACACTTTATCAACATCTACAATATCCGTTTTAACAGTGTATTGGTAATTTCTTTCTCTTACAAGGCTTATCATTTTCCCGGTTTCACCACATAACGCATACTTTACTGCTTCCCTCCCCAACATTTCAGCTTCTTCAAAATCCACTTTAGATGCCAAGTGCATTGCACATCTTTGCGTTACACCAAGTCTGGTCATTTTGACACGTTTATATATTTTCTCTTTTACAAGCTTTTCTATATAGTCTCCTACTCCTCCCAGTTGAGGATGACCAAAAGCATCTTTATGATAAGCATTTTCTTTTCTTCCAATGTAATTCCCTTTTTCATCCATAAGTCCTTCTGATACAGTTATAAAGACATTGCCATATTCCTTATAAGCTTTATTTACATCCTCTAAAAATCTTTCCTCATTAAAAGGTATCTCAGGAAGATAAATAAGTTGTTTCAAATGGGGCAATCTTTCTTTAACCAAAGCAGAAGAAGCGGTAAGCCAACCTGCATTTCTGCCCATCACTTCGAGTACGTTAATTGTCTTAGTCTCATACACTTCCGCATCTAAAGCAAGTTCTAAAGTAGTTGTGGCTATATATTTTGCCGCACTTCCAAAACCAGGAGAATGATCTGTAAACATCAAATCGTTATCAATAGTCTTAGGAATTCCAATTACATTTATTTCAAAACCTATTTCTCTTGCATATTTACTGATTTTGTCAACGGCATCCATAGAATCATTGCCACCTATGTAGAAAAAATATTTAATGTTGTATTTCTTAAAAATTTCTATTAACTTTTTGTATTCCTCTTCATCCTCTAAATAGTCTTTTAACCTATATCGGCACGACCCTAATGCAGCCGCAGGGCTAAATCTCATTTGTTTTATTCTTTCATAGGGAATATCAAATATGTCAATAATATTGCCTTTTATTATACCTTCTATGCCGTTTATCCCACCATAAACTTTACCAATTTTCTCCGAGCGTGAAGCTTCCATTATAGCTCCATACAGACTGGAATTAATAACAGCTGTAGGACCACCTGATTGTGCTATAAGACAATTGCTTTTAGTATACATAATATACCCCCATTGTGATATTCTATTATAAATTGTAAAGTAATTCAGATATATTATATCACAAAAAGAAATATAATAATAATTTTTGATAAAATTTTATCAACCCTTCTTGCAAAAAGCAAAAAAATATAGCAAAATTATAATAAATAACGCATTCATCTTAAAAATACGGAGGGAGACATTATGGATGTAATTGAATTAGCTGCTCATTTGATGGCATTATCAGCGAGAACAGCACCTAAAGCAACTGGAAAAGACTTTATAGAAACAAAAGTAATTACAGGTGAAGACCTCGTAAGGTTAAAAGAGGATATGATGAAATATGGCGAAGAATCCGGAAAGAAAAATTTTGACAGGGATGCAAAAAACGTCGCTAACTCCAGTGCAGTACTTTTAATTTCATTAAATAAACCAGAAAAAGTTGGACTAAATTGCGGCGCCTGCGGTTATAATCTTTGCACTAGTCTAAGGGATTTTAGAGAAGGTACAGAATTCGCAGGTCCCATATGTGCCTGGAGGCTCATCGACTTAGGAATAGCAGTAGGGTCTGCAGTTAAAACCGCCAGTCTCTTGAATGTGGATAATCGAGTTATGTATAGAATAGGTGTAAGTGCAAGAAGGTTAAAATTAATTGAAGGAGAAATTGTTATAGGCATTCCTCTTTCTGCTACAGGCAAAAACATATACTTTGATAGATAAAAAATGCCAGGTTAAATCCTGGCATTTTTTAAAATGACTTAGCTGCTTTTACAATATCCTCCGCTGTCAAACCATAATGTTTTAAAAGCTCTTTAGGTGAACCGGATTGTCCAAACTCATCTCTTATTCCAATTCTCTTTATCTTCACTGGATATTCCTCTGAAAGAACCTCTGCTACCACCGAACCAAGCCCACCTATTATGCTGTGCTCTTCTGCTGTTATAACTTTGCCCGTCTTTTTAGCTACTTCTACTATTAAATCTTTGTCTATCGGCTTTATTGTGTGGATATTGACAACTGTCGCTTCTATTCCCTCTTCTTTTAGTTTATCTGCTGCTTCAATCGCTATGGCTACCATTATCCCTGTCGCTATTATCGCTACGTCTTTCCCTTCTCTTATTACTTCACCTTTTCCTAATTCAAATTTGTAGTTTTGATCGTGTATATCTGGTACTGCCATCCTCCCCAACCTTATGTATACTGGCCCATAGTGTTCTGCAGCCGCAAATATGGCTTGTCTCGTCTCTTCTGCATCGGCTGGGTTTATTACCACCATCCCAGGTATTCCTCTCATAAGGGATATATCCTCTATTGATTGGTGTGTTGCCCCGTCTTCTCCTACTGTTATACCAGCATGGGTTGCCGCTATTTTTACATTTAAGTGTGGATAACCTATGGAGTTTCTCACTTGTTCGTATGCTCTTCCTGTTGCAAATATGGCAAAAGTGCTGGCAAAAGGAATTTTCCCACAGGTAGCAAGTCCTGCTGCTGTTACCATCATGTCTTGCTCTGATATTCCCATGTTAAAAAATCTATCTGGATATACTTTTTGAAAATCTGCCGTCTTTGTAGATTTTGATAAGTCTGCGTCTAATACCACTACATTTTTATTTTTTGCGCCTAATTCTACTAAGGCTTTCCCATAGGCTTCTCTTGTCGCCATAGCCATTTATACTCCACCCCCTTCAAGTTCTTGTATAGCTTTTTGTCTTTGTTCTTCATTAGGCGCACTGCCATGCCATCCTACTTGATTTTCCATAAAGGATACGCCTTTCCCTTTTATTGTATGAGCTATTATCAATGTAGGTTTTCCTTTTGTAGCTTTTGCTTCTTCTATGGCTTTGTCTATTTGTTCAAAGTCGTGGCCGTCTATTTCTATTACGTGCCATCCAAAAGCTTTGAATTTTTCATTTACTGGTTCTATGTTTTTTACTTCTCTGTTTGGGCCATCTATTTGTAAACCGTTAAAGTCAAGTATTGCAGTCAAGTTGTCGAGTTTGTAATGGGCTGCTGTCATAGCTGCTTCCCATATTTGCCCTTCTTGTAATTCTCCATCTCCTAATATTGCATAGACTCTATAGCCCTTTTTATCTAATTTACCTGCTAATGCCATTCCATTTGCAGCGGAAAGTCCTTGACCTAACGACCCTGTGGTCATATCAAGTCCCGGTGTGGATTTCATATCGGGATGACCCTGAAGTATTGAACCGAGCTTTCTTAAAGTTTTTAACTCTTCTTTTGGGAAAAATCCTTTTTCAGCTAAAACCGCATACAGAGCAGGAGCTGCATGACCTTTTGATAAAACGAGTCTATCCCTATCTTCCCATTTGGGGTTGTCAGGCTTTACATTCATTTTATCAAAATAGAGCAAGGTTAAAATATCTGCGCAAGATAATGACCCCCCAGGATGGCCAGATCCTGCTTCTGCTAACATATTTATAATGTCTATTCTCACTTCTTTTGCCTTTTGCTTCAAAAATTCTTTGTCCATACCAATACCTCCATTTCACATGTTTTTAAATCCTTCTCCTAAAACTTCATGAGCTGTTGATAATATCACGAAGGCGTTGGGGTCTATTCTTTTCACAAGGCTTCTTAAGGTTGTAACTTCCCTACGAGTTACAACACACAATAAAACATTTTTGTCCTTTTTTGAATAACCCCCTCTTCCTTTTAGTTCTGTTACCCCCCTTTCCATTCCCTCCAATATTGACTTACTAATTTCTTCATACTTATCAGAAATAATTATAGCAATTCTCTCATCGCCACTACCTTCTTGTATGAGGTCAATAACTTTGATAGAAATAAATTCAGTAGCTAAAGCATAAAGGGCAAGTTCCGGGCTAAAAACTATGCCTGCTAAAGTTATTATTACAAAGTCTATTATAAGCAATATTCTGCCCACACTTAAAAAGTGTATGTATTTATGCAAAGTCATAGCAGCCATGTCTGTTCCACCAGTTGTTGCACCATATTTTATCACAATACCTAACCCTACACCCATTATTATACCACCATATACTGCTGCTAACATAGTATCATGGGTAAGAGGTTTTAAAAAAGCTAATGCATCAATAGAAACACCTAATAAAATAGTTGAATAAAGTGTTTTAGCTCCAAAACCTGTTCCTAAAGCTTTAGTCGAAATGATAAAAAGTGGAATATTTATTGCCAATGTAACTGCTCCAATTGGCCATCCAAACAAATGTTGTAGAACAACTGCAAGTCCACTTACTCCACCAGGAGCAATTTTGTTAGGTGCCAAAAATAGGTCAAGAGACAAACTAACAAGTAAGGTACCTATCGTAACCCAGAAAAAGTCTATTATTATTTTCTTAAGTGAAACTTTCATAATACATCCCCTTATCGCATGTCAACTTTTCCTTTGTGTAGCAAAACTTTAAGAGCAAATTTAGGAAGTGCCATCATCCTTTTATATCTCCAAGGCTCTTTAATTAACCTGTATAGCCACTCTAAGCCTAATTTTCTATAAATGTAAGGTGCTCTCTTAACTTTTCCAGCTATTACATCAAAACTTCCTCCTACCCCCATTGCTATTTTTACTTTTAATTTGTCTCTGTTTTTATATATCCATTTCTCTTGTTTAGGAGCACCTAAAGCCACAAAAAGAACTTCTGCACCCTTATTATTTATCTCTTCTATGATTTTATTTTCTTCCTCTTGAGTAAAATAGCCATGATGAGTTCCTACTATTTTGACCCTCGGATATAACTTTTCTAAATTGACACGAGCTTGTTCTGCAACTTGAGGAGCTGCTCCTAATAGATAAATTTTTGTATTTTTAGAAGATATATCTTTTATAAATTCCATCATGAGGTCAAAACCTGCTACTCTTTCAGGCATCGGCTTTTTAAAAACTTTTGAAGCAAAAACAATGCCGTTTCCATCTGGAACATTTAAGTCAGTATTATTTAATATTTCCATATATTCTTTATCCTTTTGCGCCATCATTACAATTTCCGCATTAGGTGTTGCAACAATGTGCAGTCTGTCTTCTTGTAAAAAATTGTTTAAAATCTCTACTGCTTGTCTCATTGTCACTCGATCTATTGGCACTCCAAATATATCCAATCTTTCCATCTTCACACCTCAAATTTATTATGTTCAAATAATATGTCAAAATTCTTTTTTGCTCTTTCTTTTAATTCATTTAAATGCTTAGACATATTATTTATATACTCTTCTTTTTGCTGTAAAATTGAACTTACTTTTTTTAGAATGTCTTCGGCAGTAAAAGAATTAATATCTCCTGCACTGCTTTCATCAACAGACTTTAGAAAACCCTCCACCTTAGGGTCATAAGATATACCAATAAATGGAACCAAAGATATAAACGCAAAAATCAAAGAATGCAGTCTTACACCTATTAATAAGCTGCTGCTTCTAATAATACTCAATATCTCTTCTATTTCGTATTTTCCAGTTAAAATTTCATAAGGCATTTTCATATAAGTAGCAACCCTATCGCTCTCTTCTATATCCTCATGATAAAAAGGAAGAAAAACAATCTTATATCCATAATCCTGCGCAATAAAATCTGCAGCCCTTGCCAACTCAACCCTTGATAATTCAGAATTTCCCCATTCTCTCGTGCAAATCAGAACATATTCTGCAGAATTTAAATCAATCCCTTCTTTTTCGAGGATTTTGCCAAAAATTTCTCTATTATTACCACCAGAAAAATTTAATACAAGGTCTGCCGCTACTACCACATCTTTTTTGACATTTAGCTGTTTCAAATACTCTTTGGATAATTCGTCTCTTACAGCTATTCCGTCAACTTTATTTAAAATTCTTGCAGTAAGCCATCTGTTAAACTTTTTATCAACTGGACCAATACCTTGTCCCATAACATACACTTTTTTCCTAAGGAATTTCCCCATAAGCATTATTCCGAGATAATACCACAAACTCTTACTACTGGTCTTATCTTGTATAAGACTCCCCCCGCCACTTAACAGTACATCTGACTGTTTTAGCGCTTTGTATATTTCTTTGAAAGAGTTCCTATTTACTGCTTTTACGTTGTACTTTTTAGAAGTTTCATCAGGTTTATTAGAAAGAACTGTTATATCTGTTATACCTCTTTCTTTTAAACCTTCTACCAGACATTTTAGAACAGCTTCATCCCCAATATTATCAAATCCGTAATAGCCGGATATGACTGTTTTCATATCAATACTCCCTTTTTATATTTTTTAAGATCTTGTCCACTATAAATACAGCAATCATGCCAATTAAAGCCCCCAATACCCATGCAATTACCGTGCGCTCTATCGCAATCGTAAGCACGCTTTCGATATGGCTAAAAGTATTGACAATCGACAATATACCTATCGAAGCAAATATCCCCATAATAAATGTCCACGCTTTTGAGCGTTTAAAAGCAGCATAAATTCCCAATATAATCGCAGGGTCACCTATTAAAAATTCCTTCGTCCGAGGTCTTGCTACAAGAGTGTGTTCAAGAAAATCTCTAAATTTAAGCTCTAGCTCTGTCGGCTTAACAATAGGTTCATTGCCCGTCCTTGAAATGTATATAATTCCGATAATCCCTGCTATAGCAATAGCTACTAAATGCCATACTTTTATATCTATATTTAAAAATTCCTTTATTCTCTCCATAAAAGTCTTCCAGTGATTAGCATTGTATATCTTTATAATATAATACAAAACATAAAACACTAAAGGTAGTACAAAAGAAACTTTTACACCCCTAAAATAGTCAATTTTTAACATATATTTACTATCAGCCATTATAGCCGCTATACTAAGAGCTCCTATAAAAGAAATCAGTAGTGAATTAATAAATATTTTTAAAGAAGTATATTTGAAACTGAGATTTTTCTTTTTATCCAATATTTCTTTCATTTTGTCTATAAAATATCCTATTCCAAGAGAAGGAAAAATTATAGAAGAAGCTAATGCTACTGCTTTGACCCCTAAATCGTTAAATCTGCTTACTAGCACTGAAGAAGTCAGTACAGCTCCCAACAATCCTAATAAAATTAACACATATTCTCCAATTCCTAACATCTGTAAAAGCAACAAGCCACCAGCGATAACTCCCAAACTTATGAGTATTTCTGTAAGTTTTGATTGATGAATTTGTTGAAGAGGTTTTGCAATGCCAGCTTTTAATCCAGCTTTTTTTATGTATTTTGTCATATCTTCAATCATAGATTGATTTTGTTGTATGTTGTAAGCTGCACTTTTGGAATTATCTATTTTTGCTCTCATATAAATAATTCTCACATTTCGCTCTATTATTCCTCTGTACCATCTATTTACTATTTCAGAAGTATCGTATTTTTGAGTTTCTGCTTCTGAAACTCCAAAGACTTTTATCCCCCTATAATCATCGAACTTAGCAAATTTATTCATTCCATCTTGAAGTTTTTTCCCCATAGGCACATCTATAATTCCTACGTTTATGCCATTTTTCTTAAATAAAGAAGCAGCATAAGATATTTTTTCCGGATTTCCTAAGACATCAGTACCATTAAAAATTACAGTTTTTACATCAAATTTCTTCAATATATCAACATAGTCTTTTATATCTTTATCCTTTATCCCAGTAAAATTCTCAATTCGCGGTATCACATCAAAGCCTAAAGACTTTACCAGTTCTAAATCACTTTCATCAAATCCCAACCCCTTTGTTATAAAAGCATCTTTGGGTTTATTGATAACAAAGGCATAGCTACCTCTCTTTTCAAGCACTTTTAATTCGTCTTCAGGTACTCTTCTTGTTAAAGCCTCTTTAAGAAAATTGAATATCTTTACATCTTTTGTTGTAACAACTATGTAGTTTCCATACTGCTCCCTTTCCTTATCTGTAAGACTCTTTAAGTAGTCTTCCAATGCTACATTCCCTAAGTTTGAAGACAACAAATAAAGATTTCCTACGTCTTTTAAAAGGCTCAAAGAAATTTTACCAGACTGTTGAAGGCTTTCAAGAGTAACCTCATTTACAGCAACACCTATAAGACCAGCTGATTTCATGTCAGAAAGTACAGAAACCAAATCTTTGCCTGTTGCAGAAGCAAGGTATTTGAAGCTTTTTAAATCTCCTACAATTTCTACTGTATCATAGTTGTTTTCTACTCTTATTCTGTTTATGTCTACGAAAATAGATACTACTAAAGAAATAGCAATAAATATTACAAGTATTTTTCTTAGCTTCAAATTAATCTCTCCTTTGCATTCGCTTTTGTAACACATCAACATTTAAGGTGGGTAACTATTCATATTATATCACAAAAATTTCTTTAGAGCATAAAAAAACAGCGCAAAGCGCTGTTAATTTTTTGTATATTTCCCCATCACAACTATGTATGTGTGTTTTGTCGCTTTTATGCCTCTGCCATCAGAGCGTGGAAAAAGCAAAAGGTGATTAGCAGGTATAAGGTCATTATCTTTCAAATTTGTACCTGCAGTAAGGTCCGCTACTCCATCAGTTTTTGTAACAATTACTGCTGAATTTGCAATTCTAACTATCGCTTGGGTACCGCCCTCCATTGTCAAAACCTCTCCTGCATTTAGTTCAACTACTTCATAGCTTGCCCCTGTCTTTGCCTCTTTTAGCTTATCATCAACATAAGCTTTTACCTGATTATATTGCGAATCAACATAGCTTTTGCTGACAAGGGGGTCTTGCTGACTTCCTGGTTCAGGATTTTGATCAGCATAACCAACACTCAAAGCCACTAAAATCACAACAAAAACCAATATAAGCGCATAAGCTTTTTTCATTTGTTCTTCCTCCTATAATTCCCCTCTTCCACCTCTATTTTATAAAAAAATAAATGATATTTCAATCGAGTAGGAGCTGAATAATTATTTTATTCAGCGTCCTCTCACACCACCGTACGTACCGTTCGGTATACGGCGGTTCATTAGGAATTATGTACAATTCTTAGTACATCGTTTCTTCCATCCCTTGACGCCGATGATATACTATGCACTTCCGTTGTCTTTTGAAATTCCCTTTCTCTATCCAACGGATAGCCTCTTTGTTGAGTTGTCTGCAGTCTTCGCATATCTCTCGAGTTCATAAGATTTCCGAAACCTCCTAATGTTCAGTCCTTCCTTATCTATTCATGTCTAGATAAGTACTATGACCTCTGCTGACTTCTCAAGGTTCAGCCATACATCACTGTATGGGTTGTCACTTCATATTTTACTTCCATGACTTATCCTTGAGACCTCCTCGGGTAAGAACGATTGCTTTCATCTCATATATCTGCCAGATTTACTGTATGGGATTCGGGTAGTGTTGGACTTTGTTTTGATGTGCAAACTCATCCATCCCAATTCAGCCTCTTATCTGGTTCTTGTTCATCAGACCGAGATTTTGCCTTAAGCTTCCTTCAGATTCCACCTCACGATGGACACCCTTGCTCTCGGCTAGTGGTTCCCACTACCAAGCCCACAGCGGACTTTCACCGCCTAGCTATCGCCCATGCCGGGCGCACACAAAAAATAAGAACTTATCTTAAAATAAGTCCTTAAAAATCAATCAACCCTAAACTTATTTGCAAAGCTTCATTGACTTTCTCCATCATTTCCTGGTCAAAATGGCCAATTTTTTCTCTTAAACGTTTTTTGTCAATAGTCCTGATTTGTTCTAACAATACTACAGAATCTTTGTTAAGTCCATATTCTGCCCCATTTATTTCAACATGAGTGGGCAATTTAGCTTTGTTGATCTGAGATGTAATTGCCGCTACTATTACTGTTGGACTATATTTATTACCAATATCATTTTGAATTATAAGTACAGGCCGAATTCCACCCTGTTCAGAGCCTATTACAGGGCTTAAATCGGCATAAAAGATATCTCCTCTCTTTATCACCATAGTCAATCACACTTTTTCAATTTCATTTCATATCCTGTAAAACATTCGTTTTCTGCGGTTAGGCCCATTTCCGCAAGTTCACTGTTGATTGCTGCCATCTCGAGATATCCTTTTTTCATGCTCTCGCGTATTTGAACTTTTTTCCTCTCGCGTATATATAATTTCATCGCTTCTCTTATAAATTCACTGCGATTTCTGTTTTCCATAGCGGCAAGAACGTCGACCTCTTCTAATAAACTCTGAGGTAAGCTCACAAGTATTCGCTTTGTTTCGCCCACTTTTAGGACCTCCTTACGCACTTATATAATTTATTATATATTACTATATATAATGATGTCAATCATTTGTAAATTTTATACTATAAAAGTCAAATTTTTAATTAATTTTTTACTTCAACTACCTCTCCTTTGTAAATATATATTCGAGGCACCCTTCTAGATATTCCACAATATACTTCATAAGGTATAGTATTTAATTTTTTAGCAATCTCCTCCGCTGTTATTTTTTCTCCCTCTTGATTTCCAAAAATAACTACATCATCACCTAGTTCTACTCCTTCTATATCGGTGACATCTATCATCGTTTGGTCCATACAAATTCTCCCAATTACAGGAGCATATTTCCCTTTTACTAAGACATGATGATTATTAGAGAGTAATCTATTAAAACCATCAGCATATCCTACAGGCAATGTGGCAATTTTGCTTTTTCTTTTAGTTATAAATGTCCTTCCATAACTAATGGAAGTACCTTCAGGTACCTCTTTTATATGCACTATTTTAGTTTTAAAGCCCATAGTTTGTTTTAAATCCAATGGTCTTTCGACTTCTTCTGAAGGATAACTGCCGTATAAAACTATTCCTGGCCTTACCATGTCTAAATAAGTATATTTAAGGTCAATAATTGCTCCACTGTTAGCTATATGCTTTAAAGGAATATTTATCCCTTTTTCTTTTAACCTTTCCAACAATTTTTTGAACATATCAAACTGTTTTTCAGCATATGTTTTATTTTTTTCATCAGAAGTAGCAAAATGACTAAATATGCCTTCTACCTCTACCCCTTCCATTTCCATCATTTTTTCTATCTCTTTTTCAGCTACCTTTAAATCTGTATATCCTATCCGTCCCATACCTGTATCAATTTTTACATGAACTTTAGCCTTCTTACCCACATTTAAGGCAATTCTTTCTAAGTCTTTAACATAGTTTATATCAAAAACAGTTTGAGTTATATTGTGCACAATTAATTCTTTGGCCTGAGTTAAAGGAGTATATCCAATAACGAGTATGGGAATATTAATTCCGCATTCCCTTAATTCTAACGCCTCTTCTATTGTAGCTACTGCCAAATAAGAAACCCCATTTTCTATTAAAACCTTTGCTACTTGACAAGCTCCATGACCATAAGCATTGGCTTTCACTACCCCCATTATTTTTACTTTCTTGCCCACCCATCGCTTTACTTCACTTAAATTATGCACTATATTATCCAAATATATTTCTGCTCTTGTTGGCCTTATATTATCAAACATTAAAAATCCCCCTTGTTTTTCACCTCAAGGATTTTATCACTTTAAGTATCTCCTCTTCATTCAAATCCCCGGTTACTGTAATTTTTACTTGCATACCATTTACCATCGTAGTATATTCCTTTTCCCCATTGTCTTTTTCTTTATAATACACTCCTTCGCTCAAAAGAAATCCTTTTTCATTAACTATTTCGTTTTGGTCAACCACAGTCTCAAAAATTTCTATCAACTCCCCACCCGAAGTATACACAAAAGTAACTCCATTATTTTCATTAACATTCACTAATACATTTAAAAGTTTAAAGCCTTGTGGTAAATACACAGGCATTACAGGATTTATGCCGCAATATTTATAAACCTCTTTTGTATCTATTTCTATTACTGGAGAATCTAAAAGATTTCCCGCTAACGTCGTTACGCTATCCTTAGTAAACAACTTGTCATTTATTTCAGGGTTATATTTATAATCCTTATAAGTAATTTTTGAAAAAATTTCATTATTAATATCAAAAATTGTCAATTCTTTAGGTGTCAAATCCTCTTTAGAAAAAGCCATTTGTTCTTTGTACATGAAAATATTTTTATCTAAAATAGGAACTGTTATTAAATAAAATTTATCCATCTCTCTTTTTTCTATCTCTCCACCTGAATTAATATAGTTTTTTATAAAAGAAGTAATCATCGAATACAAAGGAATCTCTTCTGTATTTTCTGCTACAAAAACTTGATTCACCTTTGCAAAATACACATAACTTCTTTTGCCGTCATATACAATAATTTTATCCGGACTCCCACTTTCTTTTAAAACTTCTAATCGAAATTTACCTTTTTTGTAAAATTGCACAACTGCAAATTTGTTATCTATCTTGTTGTTATAAAGCTCTACAATTGCTGTGGCAGTATAACTTTCTAATTTGTCTAATTGTTCTTTAATAGAAATAAAAGGATCTTTAACTTTTTTTGTTTTTACTCCACACCCTGAAAGAAGAAATATAAGCACAAAAACAATTACAAAAAAACTCTTTTTCAACAACTCTCACCCTCTTACAAACCACATTTAAGAGCCTCTGGAATGTTCTCAAGGATATCCATCGCTGTCATTCCATACTCTCCCACATATTCTTTAGCAATATCTCCTGCCTTCCCATGATAAAATACCCCATAAATTGCCGCTTTTTCTTCGCTAAACCCTTGAGCCAAAAAAGCTGTAATCATTCCTGTCAAAACATCTCCACTACCAGCAGTTGCCATCCCGGGATTGCCTGTGCTATTTATATATATGCTTCCTTCTTTTGTCGCTATTACAGTTTTAGCACCTTTAAGTACAAGTGTCACTTTGTACCTATCAATAAAAGTTTTTGCTACTTCAAAAAGATTATTCTTAATCTCATCAATCTCTAGGCCTGTCAATCTTGACATTTCCCCATAATGGGGAGTTAGAATAATTTTTTTACCTTGTATAACTTCCAATCTTCCTACCAAAGCATTGAGAGCATCAGCATCTAAAACTACAGGCTTATCCGTATTTTTTACAATGTCATATACCAATTGTGAAATATCTCTATCATGAGTCAATCCTGGTCCTATAGCAATAACATCACTTTCCTCTATTAACTCTAGTACACTACTTAAAGCATTATGGGATAAAATACCATTTTGTTCCTCTAATCCATAGGTTATAACCTCATAAAGTCCCCCCTGAATTACTGATTGCACACTTTGGGGAACTGCTAATTTCACCAATCCGCAACCTGCCTTAATAGCGCTTTTAGCACACAGATATGCTGCTCCTGTCATATTTTTAGAACCAGCTATAATCAAAGCTTTACCATAATCTCCTTTATGAGTATTTCCATGCCTTTTTGGAAGCTTTACATCCTCTGAAGTCACAAGGTTATAATTATAACCTACCTCTGCTGCTAACCGGTAAGGAATCCCTATTTCAGCAACACGAACTTCTCCTGCATAATCGGCACCCGGATACACTAATAAGCCTGGCTTTAGAAATTGCATAGTAACTGTTTTAGTAGCCCTAACAGCGCATCCTTCTACTTTACCTGTATCAGCATTTAATCCAGAAGGAATATCGACAGATACCACAATTTTATTGGCTTGGTTTATCATTTCTATAATCTCTTTTGTTATGCCGCTTATTTCTCCTTTAAGCCCAATTCCGTAAATTGCGTCCACAATCACATCGCTGTCTTTAATAGTTTTTTCCAAAAATTTTAGATGTTCTCTTTGAGTAATTTCCGCTACATAAATCCCCATATTTAGGATTGCATCTAAATTTACTTTTGCATCCCCTGAAATAGCACCTAAACTTGTAGTTAAAAATACTTTTACATCGACTCCCCAATTATGAAGATTTCTAGCCACTACATAGCCATCTCCACCATTATTCCCTTTTCCAGATATGACTATTACAGAGTTTAAATTCTCTTCCTCTAAAATCTTTTTCACCTCTAGCGCTGTTTCTCTTCCCGCATTCTCCATTAAACCTATAGAAGGAATTCCTATTTTTTCTATAGCTATTTTTTCAACTCCTCTCATCTGTTTTGATGTCAGCACTATCATTTTTTTCACCTCCAATAGCAATAGCACAGCTTATAGCATAGGTCTTCGTATGAGAAATAGACAGCTTTATATCCCTTATTCCCTTTTTGTCTGCAATATTTTTAGCCTTCCCCTTTAAAATTACGGCAGGGGCTCCTTTTTCATCGTGACATATTTCAATATCTTTCCAGCTAAAACCACTGATACCTGTTCCTAAGACTTTTGATATGCTTTCTTTTGCTGAAAAAAAACCCGCTATATGAGGTAATTTCATCCTTTTACTGTTAAAATACTCTATCTCTTTTTGAGTAAATAACCGTTCCAAAAATTTAGAATTTGCATCAAAAGCTTTTTTTATCCTTTCAACTTCTACAATATCCGTTCCCACAAACAGTTCCATATATACAGTTCCTCCAATTATCCTAATTACATTATATTATTTCTCTATTAATTCACAAAATCCTTCAAAAAAATAAAAGAAGGCATGACACCTTCTTAAATAGCAACCTTACACAATTTAGCTTGTCTATCATAGTCACTTATATAATCTTCACACATATCGTCAATTACTTCATACAGATGAACAGGCGATACCGTCATTTCTTTAAAGAATTGTGCTAGCTTGTCCACTTTTTCAAAGTAAGGACTTATATTTGTCACTTTTTCTTCTATTATTTCAATTTTCTCCTTTTCTCCATCAAAAATTTCTTGAAGAATTTTGATCCCATACGACGGCAATTTTACTTCCTCTTTTCCGTTAAAAACACTTATTTCTGACATGACCACTGTGTAGTGAGTAGTTATGTTTCTCCTTTCTTCCTCCCTTGTCGATATGTACTCGCTCACTTTCCTGTAATACATCTTACTATCCCCTCCAATTTATTTTTTAAGATTAATTATTAACTTACAATACATATTAATATATTCTATTTTTTTCTAAAAAATCCTTTATTTTTTTGAAAATTTTTTATCGACAGAAAAGACACTTTTTTTACTTTAACAAACATTTAACAAGTCTATGTAAAACTATTTGGTGTTTTTTGCGATATCGAAAATTGTAAATTATTCTGTCTATGTTCAATATTAGAACTATAATTGTCGAAAAAAATTTATAAAAAATTTCTATCAAAAAAATTTCACAAAATACGAAAACTCTTTTTTAAAGTTTTAATATCTCCTTTATTTTATCCATATATTTTTTCCCTGACCTTTCACCATGTAAAATCATGCTTAAATATGGCTCACTGGTACCTATCAATCGCGACAATTCTTTTTGTGTCATATTCAGTTCCGCCAATCTGTCATTCACTAATTTCCCAAAATCTGTTAACTTTCTTTTCTTCATCAAAGCACCCCCTTGTTTTTTCCTACAAACAAAAGTTAGCATATTTATTCAGTAGGAATAATAAAATATTTGTGTTAAAATAGATAATGATTAAAAATTAACTATTTTAAATATATATCTGAATTACGAAAATGTCAATACTAATATCGTAATTCAGAAAAAACAAAGGAGGAGTGTTATGGATACAGTTGGCGAACGCATAAAATATGCTCGTAAAAAAAATAATTTGACTATAACAGCTTTGAGCAAACTCACAGGATTATCTGTTGGAAATTTAAGTGACCTTGAAAACAACAAATCAATGCCTTCTTCCAATGCTTTGATAAAGTTAAAAAACGCCCTTAATGTTTCAATAGATTGGCTTCTTACTGGCCAACAAATAGAATATGTAAAAGAAGAAGAGGAAAAATACTTATCGAGAGAAGAGTTTGAAAGCATCAGTGAAAAGGATAAAATAATTTTTAAAGCCTTTGAAACATTGCCTGAGGAAAGAAAGAGAGATATAGAAGGATACATAAAAGTGAGTTTGAATACTACTGATTTAGAAGAGTTCATTAAAAAAGAAAAGAAAGTATAATTTTAACCATTATGATTAATTATTAATCATAATGACAAAAGATTACGGCTGCATTTTGCAGCCGTAATCTTTACTCACCCATGAACATTTTCATATCATCTTCTACGTTTGTGATACCACCAATGCCAAATTTGTCAACTAATACTTTTGTGACATTTGGTGATAAGAAAGCAGGAAGCGTAGGTCCTAAATGAATATTTTTTACTCCGAGGTATAAAAGTGCCAAAAGCACTATAACAGCCTTCTGTTCATACCACGCAATGTTGTAAGAAATAGGAAGCTTGTTTATGTCATTTAAACCAAAGACTTCTTTAAGCTTCATGGCTATCACAGCTAATGAGTAAGAGTCATTGCACTGTCCTGCGTCTAAAACTCTTGGAATTCCGTTTATGTCTCCAAGGTTTAACTTGTTGTACCTGTATTTTGCACAGCCTGCAGTTAAAATGACTGTATCTTTAGGAAGAGCTTTAGCAAATTCGGTATAATAGGTTCTGCTCTTCATTCTGCCATCACAGCCTGCCATTACGAAAAATCTCTTTATAGCTCCTGTCTTTACCGCTTCTACAATTTTATCCGCCAGCTCTAAAACTTGGTTGTGAGCAAAACCACCAATTATTTCCCCTCTTTCAATCTCCACAGGTGGCTTGCATCTCTTTGCATGTTCAATTATTTCTGAAAAGTCCTTCTTTCCGTCGGGACCTTCTGGAATGTATTTTACTCCCTCAAAGCCTACAACACCTGTAGTGTAAACTCTATCCTTGTAGGAATCCTTTGGAGGCACAAGGCAGTTTGTAGTCATTAAAATTGGTCCGTTAAATAGCTCAAACTCTCTATCTTGCTGCCACCATGCATTTCCATAGTTACCAACAAAATGCGGATATTTCTTAAAAGCTGGATAATAATGAGCAGGAAGCATTTCTCCATGTGTATAAACATCTACACCTGTACCAGCAGTTTGCTCTAACAATTGCTCTAAGTCTTTCAAATCATGACCGCTTATCAATATTCCAGGATTATTTCTCACACCGATATTAACTTTTGTTATCTCAGGATGGCCATAAGTCGAGGTATTTGCTTTGTCAAGGAGCGCCATTGTATCAACACCATATTTTCCTGCCTCGAGTGCAAGAGCCACATAATCATCTGCAGTTAAGCTGTCATCTAAAACTTTAGCTAAAGCCTTTTCCATAAACCTAAATATATTATCATCTTTGTATCCTAGCTGATATGCGTGATATGCATAAGCCGCCATACCTTTTACACCATAAGTGATAAGCTCTCTCAAAGACCTTATATCTTCGTCTTTCGTAGATAAAACTCCTACTTCAGCTGCTATTGCTTCTATATCTTCATCTGTATCATAAACCCAGCTTATTGCCTCACAGGATTCGTCTACTTCAATTCCTGCCTTTTTGAGGTCTTCTTTTATTTCTTCTCTTAATGCAACAGCTTCTTTTATTTTGTTAATAAAGAAGTTTCTGTCAAAATTAACGTTAGTTATTGTGGAAAATAATCCCTCAAAAAGGAATCTGTCCGTCTTCTCTTTATTTACTCCTGCCTCTCTTGCTTTTAAATTTAAAAAAGATATGCCTTTTAATGTAAAAATCAACAAATCTTGCAGATTTGCAACGTCGTCTGTCTTACCGCATACACCTCTCACTGTACACCCTATGCCCTGAGAGGCTTCTTGACATTGATAACAAAACATACTCATTTTACTTCCTCCTTTTTCTAAGTTTTTGCCCACAAATTATGATAAGCTAAAAACTCAAAAGAATCTGTGATAAAAATCACAAAATAAAAGCTCCAAATGAGCATATTCATTTGGAGTCACACATTTATTGTATCCATTTCTATATTTTCTATATAAGCATCTGTATTTTCTTCAATATAATCTACAACCTCTTGAACTATTTTATTTGTTAAAACAGCATCACTGCCACACACCGAAAAACCTATGACAATTGATTTGTGTAAATCTTGATTTTCTATTTCGCATATAGAAACATTATAATGACTTTTTACTTTACCTACAATACTTCTTACAATCATTCTTTTTTCTTTTAAAGAATGAACCCAATTTGCACGTAAATATATTTTACAATAAGATACAATCATATATATCCCCTTACCTTTTTAAATATATATACCAAAGCGCAACTACTTCACGTAAAAAACCATAAATTTCTTCATTTATATACCTTCTTACAAATACTCCTGAGAAACTTGCTTCTATTCCAACTCTTTTTGCTATTACACTTGCTCTTTTTAAATGAAATTTATTTGATATGATTACTGCCCTCTTTAAAGATTTTTTATCCATAATTTCCTTGGAAAACTGCAAATTTTCATAAGTAGAAAAAGATTTGTCATCAATGAGTATAGCTTTTTCAGGTATACCCTTTTTCAAAAGATATCCTTTCCCTGCCTCCGCTTCAGAAATATTTTCTCCTGGTCCTTTCCCACCAGAGACTATTATATATCTACCATATCCTTCATTATAAAGCCTTAAGGCTTCCTCAAGCCTTGCTTTAAAAAAAGGGCTTGGTATGTCTCCATATACAGCACAACCTAAAACTATAATTACATCCGATTTTTTTGGCTTTTCATTATATGCAAAAGAAATAATCTGCCATTCCAATATTATACCTATGATTATAAAAAGCACTAGTAAAAGCCACACAATTTTTAAAATCATTTTCACATTAATTTCCTCCAAGTTCTCATCCTTACAAATTTAATTAATCTCCACTGTTTTCAACCTTTAAAAACTTCACTTTTTATTATTCAACACGATTATACACTATATCTATTTTTATGCAAGTAGTTGCAATTGTCAATCTTTTAAAAATAATAATCTAATCTTGGTCTATTAAATCATAATTTTCATAAAATACATATCCAATTTTTGATAAAATAAAATCATGAACTTTTTAGTTTTCGATACGTTAAATTTGCAGAAGGGTGGGCAGGTGATGGAAGAAAAAGAATTAATACAAAAAGCTAAAAATGGCAATAAACAGGCTCTAAATGAATTACTGGTACAAAACTATAATATATTAGTGGGATATTGTATTAAAATGACAGGCAATCCAGCACTTGCCCAAGACATGGCACACGACACAATACTTAAAGCCATTTTGAATATAAGCAAATTTAATCCTGAAGTAAAATTTTCTACGTGGCTTTTAAAAATCGCAACTAACAACTACAAAGACTATTTAAGAAAATACAAAAACATTGATTTTATTGAAGAAATAATTGCAAATAAAGAGGAAGATATAGAAAAAACAGCTATTACAAATATTCAATACAGCGAAGTAATGGATATTTTAATGAAATTGTCTTATGAAAAACGAGCAGTATTTATTTTGAAACACTATTATGGCTACAAATATCAAGAAATTGCAAAAATAATGAATTGTCCTGTGGGAACAGTACGTTCACGATTGCATAACGCCATAAAAGAAATTATGTCAGAATTAGAAAGAAGGAATGCGTTTTGAAAAGGGAATGTAGTCAAATCAAAAATAAAATAATTGATATGTATTATAACGAATTTACCGATGACAATGCAACACTAAATTCCCATATTCAAAATTGTTCTGCTTGCAGTACTTTCAGGAAAAAATTAGAGCTATCTTTAAATTACATGGATACCTTGGATACTATATCTGATATACGTGAATTACAAATAAATATTACTGAACTAATAGAAAGGGCAAATGAACTAAAAAACAAACGCAAAAACAAACTTGAACTCCTTCTATTTATAACTACTTCATTAATATTTTCCTTATCCTCAATATTATTTGTTGTAAATCTAGACATTAAATTATTAGTATATATACAAATTTTTCTCTATTTTAATTTGCCATTGGTTTTAATACCACTTTATAAATTAAGACTTTCAAGGAGATGATAAAATGTCAAAAATAGCACAAAGCTTAATAGTTGTAATACCTCTTCTACTTCTTCAAGCAACTTGGATTTTTACGGATGCAAGAAAAAGAGGCGAAAAATATTATTGGGCATGGGGACTTCTTGGACTCCTAAATTTCCCCACCTCTCTAATCATATACCTTATTGTAACAAGGCATGGATATCTGAAATGCCCAAACTGCGGCAAAACAGTAAAAAATAATTATAAATATTGTCCTTATTGTGGTAATGCTTTAAAAAAAATATGTCCAACTTGCGGTGTAGAAATAGAAGAAGATTGGAGATATTGCCCGGAATGTTCAAGAAAATTAAAAGAATTTTAGGGGGAATTAAATTATGGTTGATAAATTAAGTGCTTTTGAATTCATCAAACTACTTTTTCCTTTAATTATAATTCAATTGGGGCTTGTTGTTTTTTCAATTTACAGGCTTTCAAAGGATAAAGTTAAATATTTTCCCAAATGGGTATGGTTTTTAATTATAGTTTTTGGAGAAATACTCGGATGCTTAATATTTTTAATAATAGGTAGAGAGAGGGAATAAATCATGATAAAAGTTATTAATTTAACAAAAAAATATGGTAACCACGAAGTTTTGAAAGTAATAAGCTTTGAAGTTAGAAAAAGCGTAATTTACGGATTGTTAGGACGAAATGGAGCAGGTAAAACTACGACAATGAATATTCTAACAGGACTTATCGATTATGATGAGGGTGAAATATACATTGATGGAAAAATGCTAAAGAGAAATAATAGAAAAACATTGAATAAGATAGGATATCTTCCAGAAAACCCTTCTTTTTATAACTACATGACCGCATATGAATATCTTTATTTTATAGGGGAAATAAGTGGCATACCCTATAAAAAAGTCAAAATGCGGGTAGAAGAGCTTCTTGAAACGGTAAGATTAAGAGATTATGCAAAGAAAAAAATTAAAGAATATTCAAGAGGAATGAAACAAAAGTTAGGACTTGCAGTAGCACTTTTTAATAATCCTGAAATAATCTTTTTAGATGAACCTACATCTGCTCTCGACCCGGAAAGTAGACATGATATACTTAATTTAATTTTAGATATGAAGAAAAATGGGAAAACCATTTTTTTATCCACCCATATCTTGAGCGATGCTGAGAGAGTTTGTGATTATATAGGTATACTTGATAACGGTATAATCATCTTTTCAGGAGAACTTAGAGAATTAAAACAAAAATATATTCAACCAATATACGATATTACTTTTGAGACATTTCCCCAAAATATCAAAGAAAAATTTAATAACATAGAATGGATCGAAGGTATTAAAATATACAATGATAAGGTGAGTATTTATGTTAATGACATTGAGGTAGCAAAAAGAAATATTATTGATGAAATATCAAAACTTAAAATACCAGTAATATCATTTCAAATAAGAGAAAGCAATCTTGAAGACATATTTATAAGGATGGTGAAAGAAAATGGAAACATTTAAAGCATACTTGAAAAAAGAAGTTATAGAATCAGTAAGACAATACAAATATTTAATCATGTTAATCGGAATTATTTTATTTTCTATACTTGACCCTGTAATACTTAAATTGTTGCCGGAGATACTTAAAAATAAGATACCCGGCGATTTGAATTTACTTATACAGATTGACATGAAAACAGCTGTACAAAATTATATAAAAGATTTAAGTCAAATATCGTTGTTAATAGTAATTCTCACTCTCATGGGTACTTTAAGTGATGAAATATCATCACAAAAATTAATTTTTCCCTATTCTAAAGGATGTAATCTTTCTGCAGTCGTTATTTCAAAAATCCTTCATCATTCGGCCGTTTTGTCAATTTTTATAATAAGCGGATTTTCTATTAATTACTATTATGCAACAACCCTTTTTAATAAAAATGTCATAACATTTGACAAAATATTAATATCTTCATTGCTCATGTCACTTTATTTCGCTTTTATAGTAACATTACTTATATTTTTCAGCAGTATTTTTAAAAAAGGAATAATAGCTGCAATATCATCAGTAGTATTTCACGTAGTCTTGACAATATTGATGAATGTTGTTAGCATGTCTAAATTTATTCCATATAATTTAATATTAACCGCAAATTCGTTTAACACAGATGATATAATTAGCACAGTTTTATCAGTGGTATTATACTGCATAATATTATCCATACTCACTGTAAAAATGATAAATAAAAGTGAACTTATATATTAATTGTATGGACTACCTAAAAGGTGGTCTTTTTTTATCAACTTCCTATGAATCACATCTTCTCTATCTATTGCGTACTATAAAGGTAGATAGAGAGGAGTGTGAACATATGAAATGGCTAATCATCCTGGGTTTTGCAATATCATCAAGCATAGATAATTTTGGAGTAGGCATCTCCTATGGTATACGAAATATACGAATAAGTATTTTTTCCAATGCAATCATCGCAGTAATCTCTTTTTTATTTAGCATATCTGGGATATTTTTTGGTAAATGGTTAAATAAAATCCTGCCAGGATCATTACCTATAATTGTAGGAGCATTTCTGCTTTTTATAATAGGACTTAGAATTATTTTACTGGCTGTTCCTCGTAAATCTTCTTCCAAAAATATACAACAAGTATCATCAAAGACTACTTCTATAAAAGAAATTTTGGAAAATCCTGAAATTGTAGATTTGGACAAATCCGGAGAAATCAATTTATGGGAAGCAATCCTTTTGGGAATAGCCCTTTCAGCAAATGCTCTGACAAACGGACTAGGAGCAGGGCTTTTGGGATTTTCTCCCTTTGCTATATCTTTCACTACATCAATTGGAAGCTTTGTTTCTGTATGGGCAGGAGTACAATTAGGAACAAAAGTTGCTAATATACGAATAGGCTCTTTTACCATCGGACAATTTGGCACAATTATAAGCGGAGTTATTTTACTTATAATAGCTTATAAAGCTTTGTTCTAACCTTTAAATCTATAACACTTGTCATAATCCTTGAATATAATGAATTGAAAGTAAAAACTAAGAGGTGATTTTATGGAAACAGAAGCAGTGGAAAGTATCCCAAGAACTTGCCTCCCTCAAATAGGAGCACCTGCTCCAGATTTTAAAGCTAATAGCACTTTTGGACCTATAAAATTATCAGATTATAGAGGTAAATGGGTAGTACTTTTTTCGCATCCAGGAGACTTCACTCCTGTCTGTACTACTGAATTTATAGCATTTACACAAGTTTACACAAGCTTCGTAGAAAGAAATGTCCAATTGATAGGATTAAGTATAGACAGTAATCCTTCCCATTTAGCTTGGGTACAAAATATATACAAAAATACTGGTATAGAAATTCCTTTCCCTATAATAGAAGATAAAGATATGAAAATAGCAAAATTGTACGGAATGATATCCCCCGCAGAAAGTTCTACAAGTACTGTTAGAGCTGTATTTGTAATTGATGACAAACAGATACTTCGCCTTATACTGTATTATCCTCTCGAAATAGGTAGAAACATCCAAGAAATAATACGAATTATTGATGCACTGCAAACAGTAGATAAATACAAGGTTTTGGCACCCGCCAACTGGTATCCGGGTATGCCTGTCATCGTTCCACCTCCAAAAACTTATGCCGAACTTAAAGAAAGAGTTAAAAACATTGAAGGATATAATTGTACTGACTGGTATTTATGTTATAAAAAAGTTTAAGCCGGAATTTTCCGGCTTAAACTTTTACCTGCTTTGGAAATCGTACACCATCTTTGATATTTGCCTTATTACAGTATATGCATAAGAATCATCTGACCCATCTACATTGTTTGCCAAGACCGTCAAGATATAAGGCTTTGTGGGATGAAAAACTATTGCAGTGTCATTTACAACATTTGAAAGGTTGCCTATTTTGTGTGCTACTTCTATTTCATCAGGTATTGGATAAGATATTCTGTCGTCCACTTTTGCTCTTGTTTTTTGCAGTGCTCTTAAATGGCTTATTTTCTAGTATCATAGCCTTTACTTCCATTTTTTGCTTTGAGTTTTTTAAACCTTTTTTGGTGTCTTTGGGCACCATTTGGGCACCAAAATGGCACCAAGCTTACATTAAATGGTATTAGAGTAACACCAAATTTTGAGCATCAAAGGAATGATAGTCGGAGGACATCCTAAATATAGCATTATTAACCCATATAGACTCCCATGCCGCAAATGCGGCACCAGCAGAGGATGAAAATGTCCTTTTTTGATGATATAATCAGTACAGCGGCTGGTGAAGAAAGGTCGTTCTTACTTTGGTGCTTTGAGCCCGACTTATAGACAGACTCCAACGACCAGGTGCACCACAGATTGTTGCTCCCTTTACGGGAAGCACGCAGGATAGAATAACCCCTTATGGTTGTTGCACCAGCTCTTCAATTTTACAGTCGCTATCGTTCAAATTTTAAAAAAGGAGTTGGTTCTTTCATGGATTTAGTTTACTCTCACGTTGCGGATTAGATGTCCATAAAAAGAATGTCGTAGCTTGTATAATAACACCAGAAGGTAAGGAAATCCGTACTTTTTCAACTATGACCGATGACCTTATTGCATTAAAAGAATTTATTAAAGCTAAAGGTTGTTCTGTTGTTGCTATGGAAAGCACCGGCTCTTACTGGAAACCTATTTACAATCTCCTTGAGCTTGAGAATATTAAAATCCTACTCGTCAATGCTAAGCATATTAAAAATGTCCCTGGTAGAAAAACCGATGTAAAAGATGCTGAGTGGATAGCAAGTCTCTTGCAACATGGCCTTTTGCAAGGCAGCTTTGTGCCAGATCGTGAACAAAGAGAACTTCGCGAGCTTGTTCGCTATAGAAAAAGCCTCATTGAAGAAAAATCAAGAGAACTTAATCGCATACAAAAGGTTTTAGAAGGAGCTAATATCAAAACTGTCTTCCGTAGTCTCTGATATCAACGGGGCATCCAGTCGTTCTATACTTGAGGCTATTATAAATGGTGAAGAAAATCCCGAAACCCTGGCTGAGCTTTCTCAAGGCAAGCTAAAAATAAAATGGATGAACTAAAACGCGCTTTAAAAGGCTTGATCAATCATCACCAAAGGATGCTTCTGGAAATACAGCTTAGACACATTGATTACCTTGATGAAGAAATAGCAAAATTAGACGAAGAAATTAAAAATCGAATGCTCCCTTTTGAAAAAGACCTGGCACTGCTGGATACAATCCCTGGAGTCGGAAGAAGAACTGCAGAACAAATAATAGCCGAAATCGGCACGAATATGGAACAGTTCCCCTCTGCTGCCCATTTGTGTTCTTGGGCAGGGTTGTGTCCAGGTCATAATGAAAGTGCTGGTAAACAAAAGTCTGCAAGAACTCGAAAAGGTAACCAAAAATTGCGAAGCTCTCTTATTGAAGCTGCCAGAGCTGCCTCAAGGGCAAAAGATACTTATCTCTCAAGTCAGTACCACCGCATCGCTGCTCGAAGAGGAGCAAACCGTGCAGCAGTTGCAGTGGCACATAGCATTTTAATTATAGTTTATCATATTCTCAAGCGAAAGCAACCATATATTGAATTAGGTCCTACTTATTATGAAGAGAAAAAGCGTAATATGATTATTCGTCAATCTTTAAAAAAGCTAGAGCCTTTAGGCCTTAAGGTCACGGTCGAATCTGCAGTGTCTTAATTTTTAATTTAACTTTATTAACCATTCATTTATCCCATATTTTTACATCGGTATGGGTTTAGTTTTTTATTGCCTTTTTGAGAGACACCATTTTCAGGATAGAGAATTAGTGGAAAATCTCATCAAAAATAGAGAAGATATTGAACAAATATGTACAAATAATCTTAATGAATTAGATAAATTATTGCATAGGTAGGTGAAAATGTGAGTAACTATATTAAGCTATTAAACAATTTAGAAGAGCTCGGATTAAATAACATAAAAAATAATAGAGATATGTACTTAAACCTGATTAAATCAGGAGAAAAAAGTGTTATAGATGCTCTATATGAATTAAGCAATTTAGAAATAAAATCAAAACAAGAAAAAGCAATACTTGCATGTGTTAAAGTAGCAAACTTCCCTTTTTTAAAAGAACTTGATGATTTTGATTTTGAGTTTCAACCAAGCATAAACAAACAAGAAATTCTTGATTTAAAAAGCTTAAGATTTGTAGAAAATAACGAAAATATATTGTTTGTAGGAACCCCCGGGGTAGGCAAGACACATCTTGCCACCGCCATAGGGATAGAATGTGCTAAGCACAGATATCCTACATATTTTATTCATTTTCAAGAATTAATGTCTTAATTAAAAAAGGCATTAGCAGAAAACCGTTTAGAGATCCGATTAAAACATTTTTCAAAGTATAAAGTGTTAATAATAGACGAAGTAGGGTATTTACCAATAGACACAGATGCTTCAAATATATTTTTTCAGCTAATATCTTAAAGGTATGAAAAGCATAGTACTATTATTACAGAGACTGTAAAAAATTTTGTGTAAACTGATTAAAAACCTCTTTCTTGGTAAGAATTAGAACATATACTAAACCAAGAAGGAGGTTTTAAAAATGTCACTATTGACAAAAGAACAATTAAGAAATTTCATTAGTGAAAACAATATTCAATCTATTCCAGACCTTTATACATCATTAAAAAACCTTTTTAAAGATACTATTCAAGAAATGCTTGAAGCAGAACTTTCAACAGAACTTGGCTACGAAAGATATGACAAAAAAGACAAAGATACTCAAAATTCAAGAAATGGCTATACTCAAAAGACAGTAAAAACGCAATTTGGTGAGATGGAAATTGATATTCCAAGAGACAGACAAGGAGAATTTGAACCCAAAATAGTTCCAAAATACAAAAGAGACATATCATGAATTGAAGAAAAAGTAATAGCTCTATATGCAAGAGGAATGTCAACAAGAGATATTCATGACCAGATAAAAGACCTGTATGGAATAGAATTATCTGCAGAAATTGTAAGTAAAATAACCGAAAGAATAGTACCGGAAATAAAAGAATGGCAATCAAGACCATTAGAAAAGATATACACTTTCATATTTATGGATGCCATCCATTACAAAGTAAGAACAGATGGCCATATTATCAATAGAGCAGCTTATGTAGTATTAGGGGTAACGATAGAGGGTATAAAAGATGTATTAGGGATTTGGATTGGAGAAAATGAGAGTTCAAGATTCTGGCTTGGAGTATTAAATGAGTTAAAGAACAGAGGAGTAGAAGATGTTTTAGTATTTTCTGTAGATGGATTAACAGGGATAAAAGAAGCAATACAAGCAGCATTTCCAAAATCAGAGATACAAAGATGTATAATACATCAATTAAGGAACTGTTTCAAATATGTGTCATATAAACACCTTAAAGAATTCAGTAAAGACTTTAAAGCAGTATATCAAGCAGCTAATGAAGAAATAGCAAGAGATGAATTTGAGAAATTAAAAAACAAATGGCAGAATCTATATCCTTATGCCATAAAGAGTTGGGAAAATAACTGGGATGTATTAAGTCCATTTTACAAATTCCCTGAAGAAATAAGGAAAATAATGTATACAACAAACATAATTGAAGGATTCCATAGGCAGTTAAGAAAAGTTACAAAATCAAAAACAATATTTCCATCTGATGAAGCATTAGAAAAAATGCTATACTTAGTAACAATGAATGTATTAAAGAAATGGACAGTGAGGTATAAAAACTGGGATATAGTATTAAATCAATTAATCATAATGTATCCCGGCAGACTTGAAAAATACTTATAATGGCGAAGCCCGAAAAAATTTTTTCTTTAGAACCCTTGAATTCCTAGGGATTCAAGGGTTCTAAAGAAAAGCTTACAGAATCCCTAATTAAATATTTTAACCAAAATTATTCACTTTCATGCATAAGATATAGAAAAAAGGTCATACTAAAGATAGAACAGATAAAAATGTTAACTGATTCTTGCTGAGAAAGAGGATAAAATTAATCTAAATACACAAAATCTTTTTCACTCCCAATAAAAATCTAAAATTGCATTTTTCAATGGTAACTAATTAATTCTTGCCAAGAAAGAGTATGAAATTAATCTAAATACACAGAATCTTTTTCACTTCCAAATTTTCTCATATATAGTTACTATAACTTTATTTTTTAAATATTCTACGTCTTCAATCGTCAAATATCCTGTCTTGTAATACATGGCATTTGCCGCACCGCATGCAGTTGCTAATATCGCAGCATCAACAATATCAAGTCCTTTTTTTATGCCTACTGCCATACCTGCAACATATGAGTCCCCTGAGCCCACAGGACTTGCTACTTTTATTTGAGGTGGTATAAGTCTAAATACTCCCTCCTCACATGCAACAATAGAACCTTCACTGCCTAAAGATATTGACACAATAGTTATTCCAAACTGTTTGAGCTCTAAAGCCGCTTTTTTGATTTCTTCAGTATCTCCCAATTCTTTATTGAGTAGTTTTTCTACTTCTTCTTTGTTAGGTTTAATCATAAATGGTTTTGCTCTAATGGCTTTTGATAGGTATGCACCGCTTGTATCTAAAATTAGTTTTGCACCATTTTTCTTTGAGATATTTATTAGTTCTACATAGATATCTTCAGGAACACCAGAAGGTGCACTTCCAGAGGCTGTTATGATATTGCAGCTCTTTGATAGTTCATTAAAATTGTCTAAAAACTTTTCTATATGCTCTTGAGATATATAAGGTCCTTTTTCTAAAATTTCCGTCTGAGTTTTTGACACAGGGTCCAAAATTGCTATGCAGGTACGAGTCTCTCCATCTATTTTGATAAAGCTACATTTGACACCTATTTTGTTAAGCTCTTCTTCTATGAATTCTCCTGATTTGCCGCCTAAAAATCCTGTTGCTGTTACCTCTTCTCCCAATGTTTTTATAACCTTTGTTACATTGATTCCCTTGCCACCTGCCACGCTGTTTTCTTCCTGTGCTCTGAAAATTTTGCCCACTTGAAAATTGTCCACTCTGTAACTTCTGTCAACTGAGGGATTTAAAGTGACTGTCAGTATCATGCCCTTCCCCCGCAGCCAAAAAGTTTTATTTTTTCTTTTACGACTTCTTCTATCGCTTTTTCTCCAGGTGCAAGGAATTTTCTTGGATCGCTCTCATCTGGGTTATTTTTAAATACTTCTTTTATTGCATTTGTAAAAGGAATTTTTAATTCTGTGGCAATGTTTAATTTGCATATGCCTAGTGCTATAGCTTTTTTTACCAACTCATCAGGAACTCCTGATGCACCATGAAGTACCAATGGAATGTCTACTAAGCTCGCTATTTCTTTTAGCCTTTCAAAGTCAAGTTTTACTTCTCCTTTGTACATCCCATGTGCTGTACCAATTGCTATAGCTAATGAGTCAACTCCTGTTTTCTCTACAAAATCTACTGCCATTTTGGGATCTGTAAATGCACTTTTATCTTCTTTTACGTACATATCGTCTTCAACGCCTACTATATTCCCAAGTTCTGCTTCCACGGTTACACCTGCTGCATGAGCCACCTCTACAACCTTTTTTGTAAGTTCCACATTTTCTTCATAGGGAAGCATTGACCCATCAATCATTACTGAAGTGTAACCTGCTCTTATGCATTTTACAACGAGGTCAAAGGAATTTCCGTGGTCTAAATGTAGTGCTATTGGTATGTCATATTTTTCTGATGCGACTTCTGCCATTGCCGCTATATAGTCTTCTCCTGCATGCTTTATTGTGCCAGGTGTTGTCTGTAAAATTAAAGGTGATTCCATCTCAGCTGCAGTTTTTACAACCGCTTTTAATGTTTCAAGGTTGTGTATGTTAAAGGCTCCTACTGCATATTTGTTTTTCTTTGCATCTTGCAACATTTGTTTAGTGTTAACTAATGACATCCCATTAACCCCCAGAATCATTGAATTTTTTATAGAATTTTTTATCCTCAAATATTTGACTGGCTTTTTAAAAATTCCTCAACTTCCCGAAGAGTAGAAGTCCCTTCCATTGGCCCTTTACGCGTAACAGCTATTGCACCTGCCGCATTTGCATATAATGCCGCAGTCTTGACATCAAAGCCTTTATCTAAAAAAGAAATAAACGTGCCATCAAAACAATCTCCTGCTCCTGTTGGATCAATCTCTTCTACTTTTATTGGGGCAAATGTAACTTTATTATTTTTATCATAAACAGTACATCCTTTCTTACCACGTTTTACAACAATATACTCTATCCCTTTATCCAAAAGAAAGTGTATAGAAGTCTCTTCATCTTCTATTCCTGTAATTAATTTTAGTTCTTCTTCACTTGGCAGGAAAATATGGCATTCTTCTAATATATAGTTAATAAAATTTTTATAACTTTCATCTTGCAAGATTTCTTTTCTAAGGTTAGGATCAAATGATATTTTAATATTATTCTTTTTAGCAATTGAAATTGCTTTTTCCACGGCATTTCGTATATTATCATTAAATAACGAAGAACCCATTATATGATAAAAGTTACAATCGTCAAAATATTCCTCATGGATATCATCTATGTTAAGAAAACCCGTGGCAGAATTTTTTAAATGAAAAATAAAATCTCTATCACCATTATTCTTGTAACTTACAAAAGCGACGCCTGTTGCACCCTCATTTGTAAAAGAAAAATACTTAACATCTACCCCATCTGACTTCAATCTATCATAATTTAATTTACCAAAATCATCAAATCCAACTTTGGAAATAATGCCACCACTGGTTCCCAATTTTGCAACCTGATCAATAAAAATGGCAGGTGCACCACTGGGATATGGCCCCGTGAATTCTCCTGTAATATAAAATTTTTGATCTATATTTTTCGCCATAAATTCTACAAGAACTTCACCTATAGTAATTACATGCGGCATCTTAAAATCCTCCTCCTATGATATTTTATAAATCAGCTTGTTTTTTCTTCCAATTTGTCAGGACATTTTATAAAAATTTTATTACCAAAATATTGTAATTATAATAGTTTTCTCTTATTTTGAACATCTATAAACACCGCAATAAGTATTACTATTCCTTTAACAATTAATTGATAAAAATACGACATATTTAATAAATTCATGCCATTGTTTATAACACCCATAATCATAGCACCAATAAATGTTCCCGTTATTGTTCCATATCCACCACTAAGACTTGTGCCTCCTAAAACTGCAGCGGCTATTGCATCAAGCTCATAACCACTACCAGCATTAGGCTGAGCAGAATAAAGCCTTGAAGCGAGGATAATGCCACTCACTGTAGCCATTAAACTTGTTATCATATAAATACGCATTTGTACATTCTCGACGTCTATACCTGCATACCTTGCTGCTTCTTCATTACCTCCGATTACGTATGCATGTCTGCCAAACCTAGTTTTCCCAAGCAAAATTTGCATAAATATAAAAAGTATAATTAGTATTACTACAGGGAACGGAATCATGCCTAATGACCCATTACCTATATACAAAAATGCTTTATTGTCTATACTAATCGGAACACCACCTGTTAGTAAATATGTAATTCCCCTAAATATACCCATAGTAGCAACAGTAACTATAAACGCAGGAATATGTGCTTTGGCAATAAGTGTACCATTAAAAGCCCCGCATATAATTCCTACAATAAGTGTACCAAGTAGAGCAATCGTTAATGGCATACCTTTTTGTATTAAAATTGCTATAATAGTTCCTGCTAAAGCTATCGTTGAACCTATTGATAAATCAATTCCTCCAATAATTAGAGCAAAAGTCATTCCAAAAGAAGATATAGCTATTATTGATGATTGAAGTAATATATTCATAAAATTACCTATTTCAAAAAATTTTGGTGATGTTACAGAAAAAACAATAATCAATGCAAGAAGCCCTAATAAAATACCAAAATAAGGTTTTAAAGAGTTTTTTATAAAATTATCCATTATTATTACCTCCTGTTGCATACATTATTATTTCTTCTTGGGAAGTATCTCCTGTTTTAAATTCTCTAACTATTTTTCCATCCCTCATAACAATAATTCTGTCGCTCATTCCAAGAACCTCAGGTAGTTCTGATGAAATTAGTATTATACCTATACCTTGTTCAGAAAGCCTTCTTATAATCTGATAAATTTCATATTTTGCTCCAACATCAATTCCTCTTGTGGGTTCATCTAAGATCAATATTTTGGGTCTTATTTCAAGCCATTTTGCTAATACTACTTTTTGCTGATTACCTCCACTTAACTTATTAACTTTCTGGTCAATACTCGTAACCTTTATGCGCAATTTTGTAACAGCATTGTTAGCTATGTTATTTTCTTTTTCAGCATTTAAAAAACCAAGTTTTGTTATAATATTAGCTAAACTTACCATTGTTATATTTACTTTTACTGAATTTATAAGTACAAGACCTTCCTTTCTTCTATCTTCTGTTACAAACGCTATGCCGTTTTTTATTGCATCATGTGGACAATTTATTTCAACCCTACGATCATCTATTTCAATATCACCACTATTTTTTTTCATTATACCAAAAATAGTTTTTGCAACTTCAGATCTACCAGCACCAACCATTCCAAATATTCCTAAAATTTCTCCTTTTTTAAGTTCTAAATTAACATCTTCAAAATAACCTTTGCATGAAAGATTTCTAACCCTAAAATAAACATCATTACTTATATTTCTAACTCTTGGAGGATATATATCCTTAAACTCTCGTCCTGTCATCATCTTAATTAATTGATCAATTTTAGCATCCTTAGCCAAAACTGTCCCAATATACTTGCCGTCTCTTAAAACTGTTATTTCATCTGATATCTTAAAAATTTCGTCCATTCTGTGAGAAATATATAAAATAGATACTCCTTTTTCTTTAAGTTTCCTAATTATATTAAATAATCTTTCAGTCTCTGCTTCACTAAGTGCAGATGTAGGCTCGTCCATAATCAAAATATTAGAATTTTGAGAAAGAGCCTTTGCAATTTCAACAAGTTGCTGTTGAGATATAGTTAAATTTCTTACACTTTCATTTACATTAATCCTAGAATCTAATTCATTTAAGATGACTTCCGCCTTTTTAAACATTGCAGCTTCGTCTAAAAAAACTTATTTTTTATCTGTTCCCTATTAGCAAATATATTAGCAGCAACTGAAAGATTAGGACATAAGCTAAGTTCTTGATATATAACACTTATTCCTTTTTTTTGAGAATCCAACGGATTTTTAAATGTTACCTTTTCACCATTTATATATATTTCTCCTTCATCTGGTTGATATACTCCCGCTAGTATTTTCATCAACGTTGATTTTCCTGCTCCATTTTCACCAAGTATTGTATGAACATGACCTTTTTTTAAAGCTAGGTTGACACCTGATAGTGCAGTAATACCACTAAAAGATTTTGATATATTTTTCATTTCTAATATTATATTTGCATCTAGTAACATTTTGAACACCTCAATTTATAATTGTTATAGACTAGTTGTATAAATCCTAAAAATGTTCGTTTTAAGTTACTTTTAAGAGTGGTTTTTATTCTCCTAAGTCTTTTTATCCTAAAATATACAACAATAATAAAATTTTTTGTTTTTTTTATGAACTAAATTGTACTATCTATTTTTATCTGTTTTATTTTTATCTGTTTTGCTTTTTATTTTAAAATAAAATGAAAGTATATATTAGAGTATGTAAAGGTCTTCCCTTTACATACTCTAACAAAATTTTATTCTATATTTATGTCCTTATGTTCTCCGTTTTTATCAAAATACCCCGGTTTTATAGGTATTTTTGAATCAACCTTCTCACCTTTTATCACTTTAACAGCTGTTTGAACAGCTATTTTACCCATCTCATCAGGATATTGTGTCACCACACCTACAAAACATTTCTCATCTTGAACTGCTTTTCTCGCTTCTGGCATACCGTCAAAACCTATTACTTTTATTTGATTTTCTTTGTTAGCAGCTTTTACTGCCGCAACAGCTGCAAGCGCTGCATCATCGCCAAACCCAAATATACCATCGATATCTGGATGTGCCTGAATAATATTTTGTGCTGTTGTTAATGCTTCTGCCCTTGTAATACCTGGCTGGATAGCTACAATCTTTATATCAGGATATTTAGCAATTACTTCTTTAAATCCATTTACTCTATCTATTACAGATTGGACTGTGGGATAATCTATTATAGCAACTTTACCTTTACCATTTAATACTTTTGCCATTTCTTCTCCTGCTATCTTCCCACCTGTATAGTTATCAGTTCCTACAAAAGATACTGTCTCAGCACCAGTAGCAGGTATATCAACTGCTATAACAGGAATATTTGCTGCCTTCGCTTTGTTTATTGCTGCAGCTACCCCTTTAGAATCAACAGGGCTTATAATTATTGCATCAACCTTTTGAGTAATAAAATCTTCAACGTCCGATATTTGTTTATTTAAATCTTGATTAGCTATTGATACTATTAAATCAACATTTTCGGCTTTTGCTTCCTCTTCTAATGCATTTTTAAGTTGAACATAAAATGGATGTTGTTGTGTTAATAAAGAAGCACCAATTGTAATCTTTTTATTTCCATTATTTGCTGATGTGGTGGTTGAGGATTTACTTTGGCATCCATTTAAAGAAATGATTGATAAAGAAAACATGATAATTGTGATAATACTAATTAATTTTCTCATTTATAACCCTCCTTTTCCAACTCTAATTTAAACTATTAGTTTACAATAAATCATCTCTAAAGATAATTTCAAACTCACCCCCTCTCTTTTGTTAGGAATATTAATTCTATAAACTATATTAATTTTTTAAAAGTTTTAATTTTAACTACGCATTAAAATAATCATTCTATTTTTGTGTCAATTAAATTTTTTATTGAATCTGTTACTACAATACTAGTCTTTAATCGTTTAATTAACGGAAAAAATGACATATCACCATTCATACGTTTTACTAAAAGTTCAGCAGCGTCCTTCCCAATTTCATTCATAGGTTGAACTACTACTGATAAAGGCGGCGTTAACATTTGAAATAATTCAGTTTGATCATATCCAAAAAAAGAAATATCTTCTCCTATCGAAATCCCCATATTCTTAAAAAAAATTATTCCAGTTAGAGTAGTTTCATAATTTGTAGCAAAAATTGCTGAAGGTCTATCTTTTAAATTTAAAAGTCTTTCATAGGCTTCGTATCCAGCTCCTTTTTTGTATTCGCTATAAACTATAAACGATTCATTAATTTCAATATTGTAATCATTTAATGCTCTTCTATAGCCTTCTAATCTTTCTTTTGCTGTATATATATTTTGAGGACCAGCTATAATTCCAATTTTGCGGTGCCCTCTCCTTATTATGTTTTCTACAGCTTCGTAAGCACCATTTACATTGTCACAAACAATGGTATCACAGCTTAAATTTTCTATTAACCTATCTATAAGTACTACCGGCATTCCACTATTTTGAATCAATTTTATATGCTCACCATTGTTACTTACAGGCATAATAATAATTCCATCAACTCGCTTTGCCATCAAAAATTTAACTTTTTCTATTTCATTTTCTAATTTATTTCTTGTATCACAGATAATAATACTATAGTTATATTTATCAAAAGTTTCTTGCATACCTTCGATTACTTGTGTACAAAAGATATCAGTTATACTTGGAATTAAAACTCCTACTGAGAAAGTTTTATTTGTTCTTAATCCTTTTGCCATAGGATTAAATTTAAAGTCAAGTTCTTTAATAGCCAATTCTATCTTTTTCTTATTCTCTTCTTTAACATTGTATCCATTTAAATAACGTGAAACTGTACCAATGGATACATTTGCTAACTTTGCTACATCTTTTATGGTTGGCATCACTCTATTAACCCCTTTTAAATAATTTGAAACGTTTTAACTATTAACTATATAAATGATTGAAACGTTCTAATTTTAGCATATACCAAATTGTTAATTTTGTCAATATGTTTTAGATTAAAAATTTTTTGCTTTGTACCCCCTAGTTCCCTAGTTTTGCAGCAAATTTTGAATTAATGTAACCCGAAACCATTTATATTACTAATGATTTCGGGTAAAATTTTTTTAAATTTTCGTCACAGAGATTTCGCAGATTAAAAAACAAACAGTGCTTAGCCCATGATATGACAAGGATTAGATGAATAATAATTGAAGCATGTAAATTCCGATTTTTACTGGAAAAAAATTTAGTGTTTAAAAATAAAAACATCCTTTCTATAATGAATCTTGTAACCAATTCAATAGAAAGGATGTTAAGATGAACAAGTGCTATTTAAAACAAATGCTCACCTACTTCTCTAAGGTATACCATCTTGGAGAAAAAATCAAGGGGTTAAAAGATGGAAGATTAAATCCTCAAATTGAGACTTCAACTATTTCTTTTATAGTCTTGCTTACATTTATCTGTAGACTTAAAAGTTTTAATAGACTTGAACATTGGCTTAAAAAAAGAAGATTTAAAAATTTATTTCCAAAGAAAACAAGATTGCCCCATATTGATGCTGTTAGACGTTCCTTAAGTAGTTTTGATATAAACGGTTTGAATATTTTGCATGATCATATAATAAGCACTATATTCAAAAATAAGGTATTTAGAAATGGTACAATAGATGGAATAAAGGTTGCTGCTATTGATGGAGTTGAGATATTTGAAAGTACAAAAAAGAGGTGTGAAAAATGCCTTACCCGTGTTGATAAACAAGGAATAACTCATTACTTCCACAGAGCAGTTGTTTGTGCAACTGTGGGTTCTGATCCCCATATTGTATTAGGCTATGAGATGTTAGAACCTAAAAAAGACCTTTCAAATAAAGATGAAGGTGAAATTACTGGAGGTAAAAGACTTATTAGAAAGCTTTATAAAAAATTTCATCATTTTGCAGATGTTATAGTTGCGGATGCTTTGTATTGCAAAGCATCATGGATTATGGAAGTTCTAGCAATTGGAATGGATGCAGTTATCAGAGTAAAAGATGAAAGGCTTCATATTGTTAAAGACGCATTAGGACTGTTTCAAAGACGTGAAGCTGACAAACAATGGATAGTGCGTGAAGGAAACACAAAGAAGATTATCGTTAGTGCTTGGGATGATGATGGATTTGAAATGAGGGGTATGGATATTAAGGTGAGATTTATAAGATTTTTAGAGAATATTCAAGAAGGTGATAAGAAAGAGTTAAAAGAAGTCTGGATTGTAACCACCAACAAAAATATTTGTGTTGAGACTTTATGGAAGATAATACATAAAAGATGGGATATTGAAAATAATGTATTTCACCAATTGAAAACAGAGTGTCATTTTGATCATTGCTATTTGCATAGCCCTAGGGGCGTAGAGGCTATAGTTGGATTCATGATGATAGCCTTTAACTTGACCCAATTATACTTTTTTAGAAACATTAGGGGATTTAGAGGGAAAAGACATTTGCAGATAAATATAATAGAAGATCTGAAAGATGAAATGTTGATAATTATGAATTGGATTAATCCAATTTTTAACACTACATAGTTGATAATAAAATTGGAAGTATATCTTTTCGATATAATGGGGAGGGGGAAAGTGTATCTATATACACGGCCTACGGCCTTTTCAAATTCCAAAATTTCAACAAAATAGAATACGTCTGATTTCCTGTCAAGAAAAAAGTTTTATTGGAAATTAGATGCGAAATCTCTGTTTTTCGTCAAATTTTACTAGCGTTTTCTGGCGAATTGTGGTATAATAAAAATATAATCCTTCGTATTACAAGATTGTTGAGGTGTTTAAACTTGTATCTTAAAAAAAGTACGAACCGTAAAACAGGCAGAACTTATTTGTCAATTGTTAATAGTTATTATGATAAGCAAACTAAGCAATCTCGTACGTCCACAGTCCGCTCTCTTGGTTATCTGGATGAACTTCTAAAAGAATATGATGATCCAATTGCTTTTTTTTACTGAAGAAGTTCGTAAGATGAATGAGAAGAATAATAATGAGAAGCTTTCTATTAATCTCCAGCTTTCTTTAAATGAATCTATGGATTCTAATTATAATGCTCGCAAGAATTTTGGCTATACTGCTTTGAGTAAAATTTATCATGAACTTGGAATAGATAAATTTATAAGAAACAGGCAACGACATTCAAATGAAAAATATGATGCAAATGCCATCATGAAACTACTGGTATTCTCCCGCTTGCTTTATCCTGCTTCTAAGAAAAAAACTTATGAAAACAAAGATATGTTCTTTGAAAAATTTGATTTTTCTTTGGATGATATATTATAGAAGCCTTTCTCTGTTTAGTAAACACAGTGATGCTCTTCAGCTTTGGCTTCATGAACGTATTAAATCTTTGTATAATCGCAATACGGAGCTTGTTTATTATGATGTTACAAATTATTATTTTGAAATTGATGAGCAGGATGACCTTAGGAAAAAAGGTGTTTCAAAAGAACATCATCCTGACCCTATTGTACAGATGGGATTATTTATGGACACAAATGGTATACCCATTACATATAAGCTTTTTCCTGGGAATGCTCCGGATAAAACTACTTTGATTCCCGCCTTAAGTAGAATTCAACGTGAGTATTCTTTAGGCAGAATTATTGTAGTAGCAGACAAAGGGTTAACTACTGGAGATAATATTTGGTACATTCTATCAGCTAAAAATGGTTATGTATTAAGCTATTCTATTCGTAGTGCAGACAAGGATTTTCAAGACTATGTTCTTGATGAAAATGGATATATCGACAAAGGTGATGGTTTTAAAATTAAATCAAGGCTTTATCCAAGAGAAATACAAGTAACTGCAACAAACGGGAAAAAGATAAAAAAGGTAGTGGATGAAAGACAGGTTATTTTCTATAGTCCTAAATATGCAGCAAAAGCTAAGCAAGATCGTGAAGCTGCATTAATTAAAGCGATGGATTTGATTAAAAATCCTTATAAATACAATAAATCAACAGCATATGGTGCTGCCAAATACGTAAAAAACCTTACATTTGACCCTAACACCGTTGAAATATTGGAGAGTGTTCATGAGCATTTAGTTTTCGATGAAGAAAGATTACGTGAAGAGGAAAAGTTTGACGGTTACTATCCTATTGTTACCAGTGAATACAAAGAACCCCTGAGAAAACCATTGAAATGTACCGTGGGCTTTGGAAGATAGAAGAATCTTTCAAGGTAACGAAAAGTGATTTTGAGAGTAGACCGGTTTATTTATCATTAAAGGATCACATTGATGCTCATTTTCTGACATGTTTTATATCACTTGTAATTGCAAGGATACTGGAGCATAGATTAAAGGGAAAATATTCTGTATCAGAGATACTTGAGAGCTTGAGAAGAGCATCTTGTAGTCATATTAAGGAGAATTATTATCTTTTTGATTTTTATAATGATGTTCTTGAGGATATAGGTAAAGAGTTAAGTATTGATTTTAGTAAAAAATTTATGAGGCTGGGAGAGATTAAAAAAATTTTAGGACAAACGAAAAAAAGTTAATTTTCACTACAACCTTATGACAAAATTAAAATGCCCTAAACCCTTTATTTTAAAGGAGTTGAGGGCATTTTTTATCCTTTTCTGCTGCAAAAGTCAGGTTAAAAAATTAAAACACAAAAAATATCGCTTTTTCAGAAATAAAAACCAATATCCTTTCTGAAAAAGCGATTATTTTCTTTTTATGGAAACAAATGGTAGCATCGAATCGCTCTCAATTATGAACGTACTTTATAATACCTCAATTTTTCTTTTCTTCCGTTTCTAGAGAAATTTTTAAAAAGCTATATTTGTATTCAAAATTAATATTAAAAAGCATGCAAAATGCAATAAACCACATAAGTACAGCCATAATAGTCAAAAATATTGTCAATATTCTTTATTCCCCCTCTTTTTCTTTTAATTTTTTTTAAGTAAAATCAGTCACTTTCCAATTTCTCAAACTCGCTTGTTAATAGCTCAGGTCCGTATTTTCTTTTTCTCTTCTCTGCTACTGAGTAACAATAATCATCATCTCTTGGAGAAACAGCTATTATATTCATAAGTTTTTTATCTCTAACAAGTGTATACACTACTCTTATTCCTATATTTTTGTACTTTATCTTAAAAAAACCTGTCAGGTTATTACCATGTTTGTTACCTAGAGGTTTCCCATAGCCACCTTCGCTTTGGGGAAGAGGATTAGAGCTTACTTTTTCAATACCTGCGTATACAATAGTCCTGATATTTTTATCTAACTTATACAAATCTTTCTTCGCTTCAGGTATAAAAGAAATGTCCCACATAATTATTCAATCTCCACCATATCAATATACTTTTTCAATTCTTCTCTAGTTAGCCCATCTTCTTTAAGAATTTCTTCAAAAGGTATATGATCTTCTTCTTTTAAGTTCTTTGTTCTTTCAATTGCAAGCTGCAAAAGTTCCAAATTTTCCTGTGCTTCCATAAGTTCGTCATACTGCTCAATAGGTATAATTACTGCCTGTGGTTTATTGTTTTTTATAACTATATAATGCTCCTTTTTCTTAGCAACTTCCTCTATAATCTTAGATGCTTTTCCTCTTCCTAAGTCGCTTACAGAAATCATATACGAAACCAGATTTTTAAGGTTGGAAAATTTTCTCTTACTCATAACTACATCACCCGCTTTTAACAATGTATATCCCTCCTTCCTATTTTATCCTTTGCTTAATTAAATTATACTACTAGTATAACAAATTTTCAATTAAAAATTAATGAAAATTTTAATGAAGTATTAAGCCTAATTTAATACTTTCTACTACTTGTTAGAATTTTAAAGATATTGAAGCTAAAAATATTGTCAATATTATTTTTATTCCCCCTCTTCTCTCTTCTCTTCTTTAAAACAAATTTAAACCAAATTGATCTCTTTCCATTTTTCCAAAGCTCATATTCACTCAAATCTATTTCACTATTCTAACTCACACCATACCCACCAGCATCAACTTTTACCGCTCTGAAAAAGGCTTTGTTTTTTAATAACTCAAATGGCCACTCGTTAAGCTTTGGTTTCATCTCGTATTCCTTTACAATTCCTTATCAAAAGTAGCAAACAGTTTATAATCATCTGTTGTTTTCACGCTCACAACTTTATGCATACTTTATCACTCTATTCCAGGCAATTTTCGAAACACTTGAGTTTCCCACATTTCCAGCAGTCCTCATTGATAGAGGAATACCTTCTCCTATATATTTTAGAAAATTTCCTTCATAATTAATTATATAGTCACATGGTACAATATGAGTTATATCTTTTTACCTCTTTCCCTTATTTTCAACTGTTCTTTTAAAGCATACTGAAGTACTTGTGAGAAATTTATATTAGCTTTCTCTGCTGCTTCATTTAACCACCGTGGAAGTGTAACTGTCTTTTTTACACTTTTATTTGCCATTTCATCTCTCACAGGAGGCATATAAACTTCAATGAGAGTAATGAAAGTAACGAAAGCCCCCTCAGGAACTTTTATTTTTTCTGGAGCCGTTGGAGCTGGGATTGCTTCCTTATTTCTTCTAAATTGTATATAAAAAGCTCTAAAGCTTTTTTAGCCATATATAGTGCTTCCTCAAGTGTATCTCCTTCAGTTATGCATACTCCCTAAATCTTGTTCTGTAGATTTTAGATACCTTGCTCTAAAGAGGCTTACTCGCCATCGCTTTCACATTGTTAATAGTATTGTTAGAGAAAAAAATTATTTACTCAGCAATTTGTTCCTTAAGTTTAGTGGTTTGTGCCAAAATAAAGTCTTTAGTAATAATTTTGCTAAAGCTGCTACTGAAATATTTAATGAGTTTTTCACCCTTGATGATATTGCGGCTCGACCGCTTGATGAACTTGCCAGCTTTTTGGTTGATAAGAGTAAAGATCGTTTTGATGATCCAGAAGCTACAGCTAAATTGCTTCAAGAGGCTGTTCGCAAGTCTTATAGAATTAATGCTACTGATTTTAAAGCGGAGAACACATATCTCAAGCGTACTGGTAATGAGTATCTCAGATATTATTTTATTCAAGCAGCTTTAAGCTCAGGAAGCATTTACCTGAGTTCTTACAATACTATAATACTCGCAAATTTAAAGAAAGCAAAACTCACAAGCATAAACGTGCTCTTGTATTGACTGCACGTAAAACTGTAAGGTTAGTCTTCGCTCTGCTGCGCGAAGAAAAACTTTATAAATCCCCAATAATGAAAGGAGATGATTGTATAAGTTAACATATTATCCCATAACCATATTTTACATTAATTTTCATCAGCTTGTTGCGTGATGGTTAGCTTTGCTATGCCCTTTTTTCTCTTATTTTAATTTTATTAAATTTTTTCTTTGATTTTTTTATCACCCTCTTGACATATTACCGAAATACTTTATCAAATATAGGTTTCATAACTCACCTCCATTCCTAATTCCAGTTTTGAAAATCTCATAAAAAAACGTACTTTTATATTTATTTTCTCTTCATATTTTCTTCAAAAGTAAGTTTTAAAATAAAGATGAAAAAAGTTAACAATTTTTTGATAATATAGTTTTTAATACTTTGTGTGCGACCCTGCCATTCTTATGGCTCTGTCCTCTTCATCCTACAATGACTTTCCCCTGCTTAGAACTCAAATATATCTACCGTCTTTTGTCTTTTTTGTTTTGATTTTGTATTCGCATAAATAAAATGTGTTTTTTCCTCAAAATGATTACATAGATTATTGAGGACTGTTTTAACATCTCTGGGATAAATCTATACAGGTGGAAACAACATATTTGTTTCTTTCATCATCGCAAATAATACTGTTATACCACATAATATAAATTTGTTTGCCGCCTTTCAAAACAAGGTCGTTGCAGCAAACAGATTAATAATTTATCTGCTTCACACTTGATTTGGAAAACAGCTAAATACTTACTCATTTTAAGTCCCTTAATTTAAATATCTTCTTCTAAAATTTACAAACAATAGTTACTTATATTCTAATACAAAATTATAGGGCGGGCATTCAGAAAAATACCCACCCCAACTATTGACAAAGAGCCAAAAGAGATTACTTTATGCTTGGTAAAATCACTTATTTCTTCATTTTCGTTTACGTCATTTTTGCCTTTTATATACGCAGCAGGAATTTTAGCATTCTCATGAAAGTTCACTTTATACGCTTCCCCCACTTTTTTGCCCTCATAATAAAGTAGAAGCGGTGTATTATCCTTAAGCCACTCAGGGTCATATCTGACTTCTAAGTGCATATTTTTAAACTTTTCTTCTGTTTCATAAAGTATATTTTCCACTTTAAGTGTAGCATCCTTATTTACCTTACGATTTACTCTTATGAGAAAACATTCATTCAACATATCTATGTTACACATATTTATTCTTGATACTTGTGACATGAAAAAATCTAAAGGACTCATGCCAATACTGCTATGTTCTTTTCTGTTGTAATCATCCTCCAGCCATTTAAAAAACATCATGTTGAGTTCATCTATACTCTTTACGGAGGTAGGATCTATTGTGCTTAAGAATCTCATTCTCACCGTATGAAAGAATCTTTCTATTTTTCCTTTTGAATGAGGTGAAAAAGGCTCAGCGTGAATAAGAGACGTGCCTAGTGAAGCACAGATATATTCCAATTGAGTGCTTCTATATATCTTTCCGTTGTCAGTGTAAAGCATTTTGGGTATCCCCCTTCTTAGCACCGCCTCTTTAAATGAGTCTCTTAAAGCTAAAAAATTCTGGGTATAGTAAAAGCGAGCATAGGTACAAAGCCTTGAAGCATCATCTATATATGCAATAAGGTACGTTTGTCTTTTTGTTTTACCTTCTTTAATATATGGCCCATACATGACATCAGTTTGCCACAGTTCATTGATGTATTCATGGGAAAACCTCTTTGTTTTACCCTCTTTTTCTTTATCTAGAGATTTTACAGGAATGTTTTTCAAAAACCTATAGAATGTCGAAAGGGATACTTTATCCGGTGATATTATTCCTTCTCCTATCAATGTCTCATAAAGAAGTTTGTTGGGCATTTCAGAATGTTCAAGCTTCTTTTGCTTTATTTTCTCTGAAAGTTCAAAGTCTATCTTTCTGTATTTGCCTCTGTCACTTCGATAACCCGGCTTTAACGCTTCTATACCACCTCTTAAATACTGATACAGCCACCCTCTAAGTGTCTTGGGAGTATATCTTCTCATTCCAAGATAAGGTATCTCAATAGGTTTATCGGAAAGAGCATCAAAATATTCTTTCTGATTTTTTACCTGTCCGTTTAACACCGGACTTATCAGTGAAAATCTCTTTAATGCTATAGCTTCTCTCGCTTTTTCATCAAGCATTTATATGTTCCCCCTTCACTTTTTTGATTTCTTAATCGTAATTTTAGCTCATATCTGGGGGACATTAAAGGAAAAAGCTATGTTGCTAAGAAAAAATCAAAATTTTTATTTAAATCTTTCATGTTTAATGCTAAAATTATGTGAGAGGGGCCAGAAATGATTTTTGGCAATGGGCATAAAACTGTTGGGAAAAGAGTGGTACAATGTTTATTATGTCCAAAATCTCTCTGGCCCTCTCTCTTTGAGAACTAACCTCGAATAACTTTATGTAAGGGTCTATTTGCCTTAATCCATATATGATAAAACTTAAATTATTCATTATCCTTTTGGTGTAAAAATATATATGCTGTCTTGAAAATAGTATGGTAGGGAAGTTTCTTTTTAAGTCATTTATGAAAGAACTGAGAGTTTTTTCTCTTGTAAGTGTCTCTTTTAAAGACTTTACAATCATATTGAAAGAATACTGAAAATGAGGAATACAGAAATCAGGGAGGTAGGAAAGAGTCCTTTTGCACACAGGGCATATATACCTTCTTATGGCTATTTTTACACAGTTAGGTCCATCTAAATAGTAACGGTAGTAAAAACCGTGCTTTTTTAGTTTTACTCTGCACTTGCAGTCAGAATGAGGGCATCTGTCTGGTGGGTCAGGAAAATTGTAATCTTTACTTCTTTGCAAATATTCTTCAATGTTATCAACATGAAAAATTATTTGCATAAAACAACATCTCCAATTAAAAAATTAATGCTAAAAGAATGTGATGAATTTTTTTCACATTCCTTTAGCATTAATTTTATCACAAGATTATTTAATCTGAAAAATTTTATCGGTTTTGGGCTGAATTAATTTGAGAAATGACACTTATGAATTGTCTTCTACCTTTGGCTTTATGTTTATAGTTTTAGTTGCATTATGGTTAAGAACTCACAACGTGAGAAACTCAATCAAAATACGATTAGACAATGGTGCAGAGTTTTGTGGAGGTAGTCAAAAAAAGCTTGAGGAGTGGAATAGTATGTTATACTATCTTGGAGTAGAACTTAATCCCATTCCTCCTAGGGCAAAGCATCTAATGGGCATAATTGAAAATTCCCACAGAGCAGATGACGAATATTTTTTGATAATTCATGCAGAAAGATGTAAAACAAAAGAAGAATTTATGGTAAGAGCTCAAAAGTGGCAAGATACATGGAACTTTTTTAGACCTCACAATGGGAAGGGAATGAATGGGAGGACTCCTTTTGAAAAGTTTAAGGATTCCAAAGTGCTGGTTTCCTCCCATGTTTTCCTATTCCCCACCTTATTGCTTGAAGAAATTCTAAGAAAAGTAAATACCTTCTATACCCTCCTACGGAATAAATTAGGTAGTAAATATGTCTTCACCACGTACCGGATTTTTTGGTTAATTTTTGAAATACATTGCATACATAAACTCTTCTTGAAATGATGGCATACTTGATAATTCTATATACTTTATCATCTTTTTAATTTCTTCTGTCTTTTTTAGTTCATCCTCCGATAGTAAAGCCATCACTGCTCCTGTCCCTGCTGCATTTCCTATTTGTTCTACTCTGTCTTTTAGTTCTTTTGGTATTAACCCAATTGTAGCAGCACTTTCTACACTTATATAGTTACCAAATCCACCTGCAAAATACATTTTTTTGATGTCTTTCGCCTTTATCCCCATTTCTTTTATTAGTACCTTTATCCCCGCATATATTGCTCCTTTTGCTAGTTGTATTTGCCTTATATCTTTTTGTGTTAAATATATTCCATTTTCTTCATCAAGTTGAAAAGCTTTTTCGTCTTTGTATTCTTTTATTTTTTTATTTTTTCTATGATATCCAGTGGTATATCTTTATTCGCAATTTCTTCTCTTGAAAGTATTCTTCCTGTCATATCTACTATTCCTAGTTTTACAAGCTCAGCTATAGCGTCTACTACTCCTGAACCACAAATTCCTTTTGGCTCTGCATTCCCTATTGTTGTGTAGATGGGTCTTTTACTTAACTCTACATGATCAATTGCTCCCACAACTCCACCTATCCCAAATGTGATTCCTGCTCCTTCAAATGCTGGACCTGCAGCAGTTGAACAAGCAACAAGCTTTTCTCTATTTCCTAGAACTATTTCTCCATTTGTCCCTATATCAACAAGCAGGCTTATTTCTTCTTTTTCATACATGCGGCTTGCTAATACAGCAGCAATTGTGTCTGCTCCTACATAGGAAGCTACCATTGGCAGTGTTATTATATACCCTTCTGGATTTATATTTATATTAAGCTCTCTTGCTTTTATCTCCATTTTGGAGGTAAAAGCAGGTATAAAAGGTGCATTTGCAATGTTTTTTGCAGGTACATTTAAAACAAAATGGATCATTGTAGTGTTTCCTACTAATATGACTTCATATATTCTTTGCCTACTTATTTTATTTCTTTTGCAAAAGTTATTAATTATGTTGTTCATTTCTTCAATTATTTTCTCGTGCATTTTCTGAAGTCCATCTTCTTCTGTGATTGTGTAATCTATTCTTGATATGATATCTGCCCCAAAGGTTTTTTGAGGGTTCAATGTGGAAATTACATCAATTTTTTCTCCAGTTTGTATGTTGTAAAGATACGCAGCAATTGTTGTTGTACCTATGTCAATAGCTATGCCATATGTTTGGTTAAAACTTTCCAAGTTTTCTAACGAGATTATTTCATTATTTCGTATTACTGAGACAATTTGATAATTATGTTTTTCTAAAATATCTGGCAATTTATTGAGGATTTTAAAAGGAATTTTTGTTTCTTTACCTAAAATATCAGTAATTCTTTCATAGTCCCCTCTTTGGTCTTCTAATGAAGGTTTGGAAAGGTCTAGAAATTTTTTCATTACTCTTGGCTTAAGTGATTTAAGTGATATTCCTTTGTTATCTGTCAGTATTACTGCTTCCCCTTTTGTATCTGGTATGGTTATATTTAAATTTCTGTCCACATTTAAAAAGCAAGCAAGTCTTATATTTGATTTTATTTCTTCTTCTGTGAGAAACTTTTTTTCTACTTCGTTTATATCTGCATCCGAATCTACTATTATTTTGCATTTACCACATATATGATGTCCTCCACAATCGCTTGGAATGTTTATGCTATTCTTAATTAGCGCTCTAAAAAGGTTTTCTCCTTTTTCAGCAAGTATTGTTTTCCTTTGTCCCATGTATTCTACATTTAATACATGCTTCGTCTTTTTTGATGTGTGTCGATAAATGCAGTTTACAAGGTCGCAATCTTCACACTCGTGGTCAATTAGTGATGTTTTAATATTCTTACCTATTCCATATATCATAGAAGTTGATTTTGTAGGAGTCATCATGTAGTTTTCATTTAGAGATACCCCTATTGTTGAAGCATCAAGATTCTTAAAAATTATTCGCTGGTCTTTTATATCCCATCTGCTATCCCCTGGACATAATCTATGTGTAATGCCAAGACCTTGCTTTGACACATCTTTCATCAGGTCTTGCCAAAACTTTTTGCTTAAATAGTCTAATGCAGCTACTCCAATAGACTCATATATCATGCCTTTCATGTAATCACCATTGTTAAAATAATAGGAAATTTTATCGTCTATTTCTTTGCCTAATGTCATAATTGCCATTATTATGTAGTCAGCGTCTTTTATATTCTTTACAGTATATTCATCTTTAAAAATACTTCCATCAGGTAAAATAATTTGTTTTTTGCTTTCATCATACTGTATTTTAAATTCGTCATAGCAGATTTTAGCATCTATTATTTGAGAAGATTCTTTAATAGCAATGTCTATTTCCTTTGAAATATCCTCTGGAACTTTTTTGTCTTTGTATCCAAGGTATTTTATTACAGATTCTTTATCAATTTCTATAGGATAGGCTTTTACTTTCATTTTTATCTTCCTTTTCGCATATCATTTTTGTTATTGACATTAAGGCATTTAAACTTATATTCTCCCTCTCGCTACATCAAACATTAATTGTATGTTTTCAAGATCTGCATCTCCTGGTATGTCACAGCCTGATGAGAGTACAAAGTGTTTTTTGTCTTTCATATCCTCTATTAACCGCCTTATTTCTTTTTCTACTTGTTCTCTTTTGCCATAGGCTACTGTTGAAACTGGGTTTAGGTTTCCTATTATAAGTACCCCATCTGGTATTTGAAATTTTACATCTCTTAGGCTTACATCGGAATCAAGGCTTAATCCATCACATCCTGTTTTGACCATACTCGGTATTAGATGAGTGGTATTACCGCATATGTGTAGTATAGTAGGGTAATTCCAATATTTTTTTAACTGCTTTACATAGTTACCTGAAAATTCTTCAAACATCGCAGGAGATAATACTGTAGCTGTTGGTTCTAATATGCACAAGGCATCAGCTCCTGCTTCTATTAGGGCATCTCCATACCTTTTTATGACTTCTACTGCAAAGTTTAATTCTTCGTGTACAAATTCAACTTCCATCATAGAATTTATAACGGTGTTCTCTGCTCCTGTCATCAGTCCTACAAGTGTATATGGCCCTATCACATATGCTATTTTAGGTACATCAGGAAATTCTTTTGCCATCTTTTTTGTTACCTCTACGAATAAAGGCATTCTACCATCTTTTAAAGGGTTAGGGATTTTTAATTTTCTTAATTCCTCTATATTTGTTATTGGATGTTCTGAAACTGTATAGGATTCGTTTTCAGGCTTGTTTATTTTTAACCCTAAGGCTTCTGCTTCAACAGAAAGGTCCATCATATATAAAACCGCATCGGGATTAAACTTCTCTTTTAATGCTTTTATAGTTTTAAATTGTGTTTGTGCATCTTCTAAGTTTTGTTTTATTGTTGTGTTTGTCAACTGAATACCTGGAAAACCCATTAAAGGTACTACTGGTAGTTTGTTTTCTTTGAATAAGGCATTAAGAAGGTCTATTTTTAACCCCTCCTATTTCATTTTTGTTTTATTTGAACATATTTTACAAAAGATACCATGTTTGGTATTCTTCTGCGTAACTTTTGCTATGCTACAACATATGTTTTTGCTAGTTCTGCGGCTTCTGCCGCATCCTTCGCATAACCATCTGCTCCTATTTCTTTTGCAAAATTTGCTGTTACAGGTGCACCTCCTACCATCACTTTAACTTTATCTCTTAAACCCGCATTTTTAAGCGCTTCAATTACATTTTTCATTTGTATCATCGTTGTCGTGAGTAAAGCTGACATTGCAACAATATTAGGATTATACTCATTGACTGCTTCTATAAATTTCTCGGCAGATACATCTACTCCTAGGTCAATTACCTCAAAGCCTGCTCCCTGCATCATCATTTTTACTAGGTTCTTACCTATATCGTGTAGGTCACCTTGAACTGTACCTATCACCACTTTGCCAATAGGTTCTACACCAGATGCAGTAAGAAGTGGCTTTAACACGTCCATGCCTGCCTGCATAGCCCTCGCTGCAATCAATACCTCTGGTACATAAATCTCGTTGTTTTTAAATTTAACACCTACAATACTCATTCCCTCAATAAGTCCATTATTCAAAATATCATTGGGCCTTATGCCATCATCCAAAGCTTTTTGAACCAACTCTTTAACTTTTTTAGCATTTCCTACCTGTAATGCTTCTGAAATTTCCTTCAAAATTTCCATAAAGCAAATCCTCCTCACTAAATTTAGTTTTTTATATATTGCCCCAGCTCATTTTTCTAAATTGACCTGGGGATATTCCCTCATACTTTTTGAATACTCTAGTAAAATAACTCTGATCTTGAAATCCTACCATTAGTGCCACGTCGAGAATATTTAGATCCAATCGCATCAGGTATTTCTTACTTTCTTCTACCCTTAATTTATTGAGGTAATCTGTATAGCTCATTCCCACCTCCTCTTTAAACAACTTTGAAAAATAATTAGGACTTAAATACACATACCTAGCAACCTCTTCAAGGGTCAGGCCTTTTTTATAATTCTTTTTTATATAATCAATAGCTTTATAAATTATTGTATTTTTAGACTGGCCGATATTATATATACTCTCTGTAAACTTATCCAGGACTTTTACAAGCCAGTAGCACAGTTCATCAACATCAGATATGGCACCAACATCTTGAAAATATTTTAAATTAAGGTCAAAAATCATTTCAAGGTCGGCACCACCTTCTACTGCTGCTCTTGACAGAATCACAACTAACTCCAAAGCCCTGGCTTTCATGTATTCAAAATTGCCACCACTTTTAAAAAATATATGACCTAGCAGTTCATTTAACAAGGCCTTCGCCGCAATCTTTTCACCTGATTTTACTAGTCTTACCAGTTGCCTTTCTTTTTCAAAGGGATAATAGAAAAATGTGTTTTCATACTTTATCTCCTGTATCTCTTCGGCAATTCTGGCCTGCGACTCATAAAATTCTCTTTTGGCTTTTAACTGAAACATCTCTTCAGAACTTATGTGTTCTGACACCATAAGCAAAAGTTCTGATAGATAGCGAATGCGTTCTGGTATAAATACAGGTATGCTTTTAAGAAATTGCTTTAATAAATCAAGCTGCTGACTATTTAAACCATATTTTTTTGCCATATCATCCAACATGATGTCATCAGGTTGAATCATCAATACAGGTCCTGCCACTAAAATGGCAACCATCACCTTATTAATCACTACAGGCGCAGACCAATGTACAAGACCACCAAAGCAAGAAAATATATACGATTCTCCAAAGCTTTCGGCTCTATAACCTGACTCAATTTGGAGTTTTCTACAATAATTATCACCTACCAATTTCTTGAAATAACGGCAGAATTCATAGTTGTAACTAGTTTGGTACAACACATCTCCCACAGGATTTATCGCGTATACGTCTATGCCAGTGGAATTTTTGTACGCATCCATACTCTTCTGCAGCACTTCCTTAGATATCATAGGAAACAACCCCTAAAAATACATTGCATTCATAAATTCTATTTGAAATTCTGGTATAGCAAAAAGTTCTATATATTTTACTTTATTCTTTATTTCTAATGCTAATTTTAAATAATCATTTGAAAGCAGAGCCATCTTAGCTCCTACTCCTGCTGCATTTCCTATTTGTATAATCCTATCTTTTAAAATCTTGGGAATAAGTCCAATATTTATAGCACTTTCTATTCTTATGTAGTTACCAAAACCTCCTGCAAAATAAACTTTCTGTATGTCTTCTGCTTCTATACCTAACTCATTTATTAGTATGTTTATGCCAGCTGCTATAGCTCCCTTTGCTAACTGAAATTCCCTTATATCTTTCTGAGTTAATACAATTCCCGTTGAATCATCAAGTACAAATGCAACCTGTCCGTTATATTCCACTAACCTTTTTAAAAGTCTGGGTTCCAATAAGTCTTCCAGTTCTTCAGCTTTGTGCATTTTTCCTGCCTCATCAACTATACCTTTTTTAATAAGCTCAGAAACGGTATCTACGATACCCGAGCCGCAAATCCCTATAGGAGGTCTTTTGTCACCTATGGTTTTATAAATACTATCGCTGTTAAGATCTACATAACTTATAGCGCCAGCTACACCAACTGTCCCAAAAGTTATTTCAGCACCTTCAAAAGCAGGACCTGCAGCTGCAGAACAGGATACCATCTTATCTTTATTACCGAGTACTATTTCGCCGTTTGTACCAATATCTCCTAGTAAACTCATCTCTTTACTCTCATACATGCCACTAGCGATAATCGCTGCAATGGTATCTGCTCCTACGTATCCAGATACCATAGGCAGCATTACTATATAACCGTTAGGATTTATATTTATACCTATTTCACTCGCTTTAAATTCCAATTCTTTAGTATATGCAGGTATGTAAGGAGCATTGGCGATATTGACACAAGGTATCCCTGCAAATATATGCATCATGGTGGTATTACCTACTACTACAATTTCATATATGTCATTGCTGTTTATGCCATTCTTTTGGTAAAAATAAGCTAGGATATTGTTAACTTCATCTATTATTGAATTGTGAAGGTCCTCTAACCCTTTTGGGTTTGTAATAGTGTAGTTTATCCTTGTTATCACATCGGCTCCATAAGGCTTTTGAGGATTGAGGTTTGAATAAACATCAAGTTGTTTTCCTGTATTTAAATCTATGAGATATGCAACAATTGTCGTCGTGCCTATGTCCATCGCTATACCATAAAGACTTTTGTTGTTTGGAGATACTACGTCTAAAAGTTCTCCATTTCTTATTACAACATTTATGTTAAATTCGTTTTGTCTTAAAACATTAGGTAACTTTCGTATAACATTGGGAACTGATTTTATTCTTCCAATATTATATTCCAATCGCTTGAGGTCATCCCTTTGATCATCTAATTCTGGTCTTTTCATTATAACATTTATTTTTTTCACTCTAAGCTTTAACTCTATTTCTTTTTCATCACCTACTGATAATATTTTCGCATCTTTGTTTACTTCTGGTACTATAACTTCCATATCTTGATCAATAAAAATAGTGCACGCTAATCTATAGCCTTTTTGGGTATCTTGTAGAGATATAAATTTCTTTTCTGCTGGAGTTAATTGATTAAATTGTTTCACAGGGTGCATTATAACCCTGCATTCTCCACATGTTCCATGCCCACCACAAGAACTCTGTACGGGTATTTTGTTTTCCATAAGCAAGTCCCATAAGCGTTTACCTCTCTACTTCTACCGTTAGCTTGTTATTTCCATTAATTATATCTACTTTATACCTTTCTTTTAATCTTGGTGTAATTCTAAAAGAACAATCCTTTATTTCGCAGTCTGCACAGTCATGATCCACAACAGCTATAGGTATGTTTTTACCCATTCCATAAACCACAGATATAGATTTAATAGGCTTCATCATAAAGTTTTCCGATAATTCTACACCTATAGAACTACCATCAAGGATGCTAAATATCATTTTTTGAGCCTTTAAATCCCAATCCTTATTACCCGGGCTTAATCCCCGTGTTATACCAACGCCTTCATTTTTCGCTTTATTCACTAGGTCAAGCCAGAATTTTCTCATAAGGTTGATCAATGCCGCGGTACCTATGGCATCATAAATCATTCCTTTTAAGTAATGTCCTTGGCTAAAATATTTATCACACATTTCATCAATGCCTGGGCCTATAGTAGCTATAGCTATAACCATGGAATCAGCTTCTTTTATATTTTTTTATGAGATAGTCACTTTTAAATTGATACTTGCCGTCAATTAAAACAACTTTTTCTTGTTCATTTACTTCAAAAGGCAATCTTTCATAAACCACCATAGGTTTTATAAGCGACATGGAATGAGATATAGTTTCATCCACTTCATTTAATATATCCTGTGGTATATTGTTAAGTTCATTATATCCTAAGTTTTTGAAAACAATATTTTTATCTATAAACACCTCTCTATTTTTTTCAATTGGCATACGAAACTTCCCCTTTTTTATACTATAGTACCACGCAGGAATATACATATCTTTTAATTTGCTATGATTTTTTTAAATTTTATATGCTAATGTTATACCAAAAATGTTACACAAAACAACATCAAACCCTCTTACACAAGTCCAAACTCATGGTAAGTATCTTTAACTTGAGTTCGGCAAGTGGCAAACAGAATAAAAAGAGAGTTGTTTTTATTTCATTATTGCCTTTTTTATCCATAGCTTTAACTGTAGGCCTCTACCTTTTATACCTCATATTTTTCTAGAGTACTTATAGATAAGGTGATTATAAGGAGGCACTTTTAACTCACATACTGGCAATTTTTATTATCTATAAGTGCCATAAGAGGATTATATTGATATTGATATAGCTATGCTCATATTAGCTGGAAATGGTCTCAGAAAACACTGTACTCGATTTAAAATACAATCTGTTTAAGCCCATACAGGCAATGCTTTTTAAATTTTTGACGACATAAAGATACGTGAATTGATGTCGAGGATGACCAATGACCTCCACAACATCAAAGCTGTCATGGCTTAGCTCCAGATACAAAAGCAGCAAGAATGCTACTAAATCAAGTACGAAATGAGTATAAAACTAAAACTGCTAAGACCCTGGATGTATTAGAAACTGGTTTTGAGGATGCTATAACCGTATTAAAGCTTCCTGATCGTTATCGAAAAAGGCCTCAATACTACTAATAGCCTAGAACGGCTAAATGAAGAAATCACCAGCGTGAAAGAATAATCAGGATATTTCCCAACTAGCAATCGGCTGAAAATTACTAATGGAACAGTATGAAAAATGGGCTTCTACTAAAAAGTACTCGATATAGCCGAGTACTTTGAATAGCAGAAAGAAGACCTCTAAAAAATCAAAGGAAAAGGTAGTTTCAATAAGATAGCCATAACTGTTAATAACCGCCGGAAGCCCTTCTGGTCAAGAACCGACAAAAGCTAGTGGCAGCGTATCCTTGACCCCTAAGGGCTAGAGGCAGTATTCTCGACAAATGGTGGTAATTAGATCACTTGATTTTAACCAGAGTGAATTTTACACAAACAAATGGCTTTGATCTCTTTTACCATTATGGCGCTTAGAAATGTCAAATATAGTTTGTTATGGTAAGAGAAGCCTTTAAACAAGGATTCACATCTTTAATATTTCCCATATTCCATAGCTGTTTTATACATAGCAACAATTGCTTCCGGTTTTACGTCTGGCCCAATATGATTTGCTGGTGCAACAATATATCCACCACCATCTCCAAGCTCTTTTATGCGTGTTTTTACTTCCTTTTTTGTAGCTTCTACTCCCGAAGGCAATGCACTTTGTATATCAACTGCACCTAAAAATGTAACATATTTTCCGTATTCTTTCTTTATAGCAGTGTTATCCATTCCTGTATTTGGTTGAAGTGGATGTATTATATCTATTCCAGCATCGATGAATTCAGGTATAAATGGTGTTATAAAACCATCACTGTGTGCAAGTACATAAACATTAGGTGACATTCCTTTCACGAGTTCAACGATTTTTTTGTACCACGGTTTAAAATATTTATTAAAAAGGTCTACTGATATTAGGGGACCTGCCTGCGAACCATAATCATCGCCAGGAAGCTCATATATATCTATAAAATCTTTGACATTTTCTAAATATACCTTAGTGAGATTTAATATTGTATTTCCAACATGGTCCACAATACATTTCGCAATACTTTCATCTATCATCATATCTACTAAAAATTGCTCCGAACCTCTTAGATGTTCAGATTGCTCCATAAATCCATATGAGCATACAGATCGAGCAACTACTGCATACCCAGCTTCTTTATATTGTTTCGCTTTTTCAATAACATCAGGGCTTATCTTATAATCATCAGCATTTGGCCATGCATAATTCTCTATATCCTTTATTGTAGCATCCGCAAGTGTTGCGCTTGTATGTAAAAATTCGCCCGATTTCTCTATTGTTTGTCCCCAGCCATTGCGGAAAATCCCTCCATCCTTTTTCACAAGGTCAGGTGTTGGCATATAAATATACCTAAAATCAATATTTAATACGGATAAAACTCTTTCATCAAGATAATTACTTGTTTTAAATCCATCATTTCTAAATGGCTTCCAATCATCTGATAAACCAAGATATCTAATTAAATTTTTATATGCAATATCATTAATATTATATGCACTTCCACCAAGTGCAAGCGGCACTCTATCTGGTACCTCATGTTTTAATGTTCTTAATACCCTTTCTCTGCTATTCATAATACAACACCTCCAATGTCTTCAGATTTATATACCTTTATGCCATCAATACCCCAAGTTACTATTTGATTTGCAAGATTATTAAGGTTTTCTACTTTTCTCTGAACAAATGTCTCTAAAAGCATAGGTAAATTTATACCTGTTACCATTGCAACATTTTTACGATAGCACACTATTTCTGCCGCTATATTTGCAGGACTTCCCCCAGGTATATCTGTTAAAATCAGAACGCCGTCTCCCTCGTCAAGCTCTTTTGCATACTTATAAGCCTTTTTGCGAAAATCATCAATATTATCACCCGATTTTAGACCAACACTTGCAGTTAGCTCTTGCTTGCCAAGCACCATATTTACCACATCAATCATTGCGTCAGCCAATACTCCATGTGTTAGTAATAAAATTCCTACCACAGTTGTAGCCTCCTATCTCAATATTTTGTGATTAACTCAATTAAGCTCGTATAAAATAATGATTTAGATTAAATTTATCAATTAATCAAAAAAAGATTTTTGATTCTTGATAATATGCGTACTTTTATGAAAATTAATTTAGGTTAAGCTGCGAGCAGTACTCCTAACACCTCCTGTAGCCTGGAATAACCGGCAACTATTCGAAAAAGGGAGAGACCCTTACAGTGTGGTACAATTTTTATGTGTGAGCTGAGCTAGCAAGCCATCTAGCCTCTTCATAGCAAGAATTAGCCCGAATAAACCGGGCTAAAACTAAAAAATATGCAGTAAAGATCCTAACAGGCCTATTATAACTGTAAAACCTAATAGTTTCATGACAGACCAGTTTTTATATTGATGTAAATACCATATCAACCCTATCCATAATAAAGGTAACACCTTAGGCATCATACTATCAAGTATAGACTGCAGTGTTGTTTCTTTATTTTGAACAATCCATTTAAGCGGTGTTGTAAGATTTACAAAGTTTGCACTTAATGCACCAACAACAACCAATCCAAGAATACTTAAGCTTATTGTTACTTTGTTTATTGTTTCGGGCGTAAGGAACTCTGAATTAATAAGGTTTACGCCCATACGATATCCTATATTAATACCTAATTTTGTCACATACCATGCTAATGTAGCCCACGCAGCAACGAATAATATCGGGCCAAATATATTACCCTGCATCGCGAGTCCCATTGCAAAGCTTAATAATATAGCATTTATAGCACTACTCCATAGAGAATCACCTATTGCAGCGAAGGGCCCCATAAGACCACTCTTTATTGCATTTACAGTATCATCTGGTATGTCTTCACCCGCTGCCTTCTCTTTTTCTATTGCTGCGACTGCACCAATTATAGGACTACCTATAACCATTTCAGTATTGAAGAATACCATATGACGTTTTAATGCTTTTCCAAGGTCGTCTTTATTTTTATAGAGTTTTCTCAAAACAGGTAAGAGGCTCCAAGCGAATGCGATATGCTGCATACGTTCCCAATTCCATGCTGATGTGTTAAAGAAAAGCCATCTTAATGCTACTTTGGTTAAATCTTTTTTTGTTATTTCTTCACTTTTACTAACAATACCTGATTTCTCGTTCATAATGAAGCCTCCTCTGGCTTTTTATTGTTAATATAAATCAAATTGATTAATACAAGGGCTATACCTATTACAGATGCTGGGAGAATCTGAATTTTTAATGTTGCCACCATTATAAAACCCAAGAGGAAAAATCCTATATATTTTACATCTTTTATTAGCATCTTTAAGAGTACAGCCATTCCTAATGCTGGTAATAAACCACCAATAACTGTCAGTGCATTTGTGAGCCATGCGGGTATAAGGTTTGCCATGTTTTGCGCAATAGGGGCACCAAAATATAAAACTAAAAATGCAGGTACAAACCTCAAAATGAAAGCAAAAATTTGTGGTAAACCCATAACCATAAATGTTAAACCCTTTGTATTTCCTTCTTCAGCATATTTATCTGCTATATGGGCAAAAAATACGCCGACTGTTGCAAAAAGCTGCCATGTAAATGTCCCAACAAGACCAAGTGGAACTGCAAGTGTAATAGCGACTTCTGGTTTAACATGTGATATCATCGCTAATGCTGTTCCGACATAGCCTGCGAAATTCAGATCTGCCGCCATAGCTCCACCTGGTGTTATTGCGCCTATATACATAGCATTGATTGTTGCACCTATTATCATGCCAGTCTTTACATCACCAAGTATCAATCCAACAATTGTACCCGCAATAAGCGGACGACCAAATGCCTGATAACCAATTGTCTGCCCACCAAGCCACGGTGTAGCAATCCATGCAAGATATGCAAAAAATGCTATCGCAATTGCCTGCCACAACGCCATAAATACCATCTCCTATTCTTTTATTACTTTTTCCCATGTATATTTTGTATCATCAGGAACCATTTGAAAATAAATATTGAAGCCTTTCGCTTTTATTGATTTTAAATCTGCTATTTCATTTTCACTTAGATAAACATTTGATGTAATCTTCTCCCTCTCAGGAGTTTTGCCGGAATTTCCTACATTAATTTCAGCAGGAAATATATCTTTATCACATGAATCTATTAGCTCCTTAGCAGTTTTTGTAGTTTTAACAATAATCATGATATTGTCAATCTGACTATTTTTTAGCATATCTGCTGCATTTTTGATTGTAACAACCTTTACTTGAACTCCTTGTGGTGCTGCCATTTTTAATACCTTTGATAATAAGAGATTATTTGCACTTTCGTCATCAACAACCAGTATGTTTTTCGCTTTAGTGTATCCAACCCATGCAGTAACAACTTGACCATGTATTAGCCTTTCATCGATGCGAAACAAAACTACTTTGCTCATTTTTAAAGTCACCCCTTTGTTATTATCCACCTTTTTGTTATTGTTTTCTTCCAATCACCACCTTTTTTTAATCTACCCTTTATATAAAGCAAATTTCATGCCAACTCTATATTTTCAATAGTATAGAGTATGTGTTTAAAACACTATAAAACAAAAGGAGGCTTATCCCTCCATCAAATACTGAACAATATATGCTACCTCGCTATCAGGTATCAGTATATTAAGTTCCCTTTCAATAATAGAAAGTGCTGAACTTACCGTATCCCATTCGTGTTTATACTCGCTTCTTATTTTTTCCTCTTTTGGCCATTTTCCAAAATCCTCACCAGAGATAATTCTTTCTACAAGACAGCTTAAATGAAGAGTAAGATTTATAATTTGATGCGTTTTTAATTTAAATCCAGATTCTTTTAACCTATTAATAATTGATGTACATAATTTATATATCTTTTTATTATCAAGAAAGCGAAGATAATATTTGAGAACATTCTCTATTTCCGTTGGTGTAATATCTATGTTTACATTTTCTAAATTTAATAATTTTGCAATTCTATTCTCCCCATCACCAAAAAATAAATCTTCAAGTGATATAAATGGTACACCGGGTATTTTTAAATCTACACTACCAACTATAGCTACAGGCTTTTCCTTTTTCTTAAAATAATCCGCTTTCAAACCAGATTCTATATCGATCCCATTTATGTTAAGCGTAACTAAGTTTATATCATCATCTTTTATTAAATCTCTTATCAATTCTTTTAAACGAGTCGCTGTACCTTTTCCTGTTATACATGTTAATATTAAAGTTTTACTTTTTTTATTTTCGTCAACAACCCAGTAGTCTGGATATTTATTAAAATTTTCAATTTCTGCACTTAAATCTTCAAGTTTCATTCTTCTTGCTTTTCGAACCGCTTCAATAACCATAGATGTATTTACATTTTCAATAATATTAATCTTAATTCCGGTTTTCGCCGCTATTATTTCTCCCCATGACACAAATCTCTTTATATCTACTAAAAGCAGTACCCCATTCCCCTTATCAGCTCTGATCACTTCATTCATAGCATACTCTAAATATTGTTTTGGATCAGAATCTACTGGAATATCTATTGGTATAGCAATATCAGAACCTATAATTTTATTTGCTGTCGCTACCATACTTGAAGCAGTGCTATCACCATAACACATAACAACTACACCTACAGGTTTCTCTATTGCATCTTCATTTTTTTCATTTGATCGAATTAGCATTGCTAAAAAGCTCGCTTCATCTGCAGGTATATCTAACTTGAGTCTCTCTTTCATTAATTCTACTATCATGTTAGCAACATTTAATTCTTCTGGATACTCTCTTTTTATTTTATCGATATATGGATTCTCTATCCTTAGTCCAGACATAATTCGCTCACGGCAGGCATATATATGTAATGCCAGCGCAGGTAATATATTTTTATCTATTTCAACTTTTAAATTCTGTTTTATTATTTTTACACATTCATTGGCTATAGATAAGACATCTTGCCCAATGATATTTGTTAAGTTTAAAATAACCCTATCTTTATTTTGATAGATTTTATTTATATGATTTTTATAATAATTTTCTAAAAGACTTTTAGCCTTACTCCACTTTTTCTCCACCGTATTTTTATTTTTCTCTTTTTCATTTAATAATGAATAAATTTCACCTATCACATCATCGTCATAAGCATCTTCTTTGTCAAAATTCCATTCTTCATCGAGCATAATATTAATTAATAAAAAATCATCACATGAATTATCGTTTAATAGCACCTTTTTTACATGTGGTGGCAAATCTTCTCTTGTTATTTTAATCTCATACATTCCATTTTTTATAGCGTTTAATAATGCTTTTGCACAGGTAACCTTTATATCATTAATTAGTTGTCCTATATTTCCTATACAATCATACATTATAAAACTTTTAATAACATCTGTTGCAATTTTCAATGGTCTTCCGATCTTATGGGCTTCCTGTGTAAAAAATTGCTTTACCATTAATTTCTTTTCCGCAATTGGCCTCTCAGATAAAGATGGTATCCTTATTACAACAGGAAAACGGCGATAAAAAGTATTTAATAAAGAGGAATGTGGATCCGCAGTTGTGGCACCAATTATCATTGTTTGGCATGTTCTAAATCCGTTTGTTTCCCCAAGGCGTCTATATTGCCCCGTATCCATTAAATAAAAAAGCATTTCCTGTCCTTCAGGTGGTAACCTGTGAATCTCATCAAGAAATAAAATGCTATTATTCGCACTATCAACAAGGCCAGATTTCTCATTGTTTGCACCTGTAAAAGCACCTTTAATATGTCCGAATAAGTGGCTCATCAAAAGCTGTGGATTATGAGCATAATCAGCGCAATTGAAAGCCACAAAATCTGATTTATCAGAAATTCTACCAATATTTTTTGCATATTCAAACATTTTTTTGGCAAAATAAGTTTTACCAGATCCAGTTGGTCCTATAAGTAGTGTATGGAGTCCAAATGGTGGATAATTTATCGCTGCTCTAGCTTCGTCTATCGCATCTCTTAAGCTCATATTCCATCCTATTATTGAAGAAAAAGGATCAACTTCGATTTTTAATGTATTTAAAGAATCATTACTTTTATAATATTGTTCATAATATTTCTTCGAAATAAACCTTACGGGTCTTCCATTAAATTTTATAACAATTCCCGCTTTTACAAGTGAATTTAAATCGCTACTGGCATTACACCGTGATATACCAGCTTCGCGTGCAACCTCTTCTGCAGTAAAACCAATTTCAAATTTAATTAATTCTTTGTTTTTCTCTGATAGTTTATTTAATGCAAGAAGTACTTTTTGTTTTCTCTCCATACAATACCCCCTATCTAAAACACTATAAAACACTACAGAAATTATTATAAATCACAAAACAATAACTGTAAAGCTTATCATATGAAAAAGTCTGTGTCAAGTTTTCGTTATAAATTGCAATATTAAATGCAACACTTAATGAAAATCATGTAGATATAGGATTTGGGACAAATCATATATAACCTTAAGCCCATCTTAGTTAACAAATTGAGCGAAGGTCGTAATTTGTCAAGGGTTTAAGTCAGGCGAAGCCTGCCCCTTGACAAATCACGAGCGAGCTCTATACTTTATAAGAGATGGGCTTAACAGATTTTTGCCAGTTCCTCATAAAAGCATTCTTTAGGTGTTTTATAATTTAACAATTTTCGTGGAAGGTTATTAAGCCAATTTTCTACTCTCTTTATCGTATCTATAGATAAATCTTTAATACTTTTTCCTTTAGGGATAAAACGTCGTATAAGACCATTATGTCGTTCATTCGTAGCTCTTTCCCAAGATGAATATGGATGTGTATAATATACTTCTACCCCATATTCTAAAAGAGTACTTTCTAAATCACTAAACTCTGTACCATTATTAGATGTTATGGTTTTAAATACTTTGTTTAAATTATCACCAAATATATCTTTTAATTTTGATAGTGCATCTTTAACAGATTTGCTGTCTTTTGCATCTAAAAGAAGTATTATTTCATGGCGAGTCTTACGCTCTGTTAATGTCAAAAGGACCTTGTCATTAGACTTCTTGCCAATTAACGTATCTATTTCCCAATGTCCAAAAACTTCACGGCTTTCAACTTCTTTAGGCCTAAAATCAATACTTTTACCCATAATACGTTTATTTTTACGGTTTTGCTTCTTCCTTGGTTTTAAACGTAGTTTTAAAGGTAAATCAATGTTTTTAACTTTTAATAATCCTCTATCTATATAGTTGTAGAGTGTTTTAGTACAAACAATGGTTTTATTATTCCAGCTTGGGTCCTTCTTACAATAACCTACAACTGCATCCGGCGACCATTTTTCATGTAATATTTTATTTTCAGCATATTTCAAAAAATCTTCTGCTTTAGCTGCTTTAAATTTAGCTCCACAATTTGAACGATTTTTTTCGTAGACAGCCTGACCAGTTTCAGGGAAATAGCTTGTATAAGAAGACAAATCACTTCTAAGTTGTGTAGTAGTTCCACGTTTAATTTCACGGCTTATGGTACTTGGAGATCGATTAAGTTTTTTAGCAATATACCGAATACTCCTTCCTTCCTTGAGTAATGCATAGATTTCTCCTCGTTCATAGCTACTTAAGTGTTTAAAAGAACGCTTTTTTGTGGTACAATTATTATGAACCATAGTGAAAATCCTCCTTGTATGATGTTGATTTGACACCTATATCATACACGATTTTCACTATGGTTTCTATTTTTTTATCTGTTGCATTTAATTATACAACTAACCAGCAAAAATCTAACTTAGATTTTTAAAAAAATTGTCTTGACAAATGGGGGCATTATATGGTAGCCAATTCATATTCTCTTGTTTTGTGTCACCGTAAAACCGATGGTGATGTACAATTTCTCTATAATTCTCATCAAGTGGTATAACCTCGTAAGGTGTTATCTTGATTAATACTCGACTGTTAGCATATTTTGGAGCAGTAGAGTAAATATGCTTGCCACCATTCAGACTGAATTTCCCATAAGCATTGGTTTTAACTATTACATACTCTGCTACCTCAAAGGAGTTAGCAGGCAATTTGAGCAAGGCTTTTTTGTCTTCTCTGAAAAGTTCGGCGTGAGTTCCCACTTTCCTAGAGTGTTCCTGTTCCATATCCTCATCGCATAATCGTAAAAGTTCCACATTAAAATCCTCTAACTTTTCAAATCGAGGAGGTGGTACTAGAAAGTTACGCTTGTGATACCCTACTTTGTTTTCTGCGTTCCCTTTCTCATGCCCCGCATTTGGATTGCAAAATGTAACTTCAAAACCGTAATGCTTCCCAAACCTTAGAAATGCATCTGTAAGTTTTCTTTCACTATTTTTTAATAGCTTTACAATATTACTGGCATTATCAAACCACAGCTTATGCGGTACCCCACCGATATGTTCAAATATGTTCTTCAATCCCTGGAATAAACATTCCTGATTTTCTCCCTTGAAAAGCTGTGTATAACCTACATTGCTGGTAGGGGAATGATAGATTCAAATAAAATCCATGATACAATGTTTCATTCTCATAAAAATCAGCTTCACCAAAATCTACTTGAGCCTCCCCTGGTATATGTTCTAATGGTAAACGGCATGAGTTGTTTTGATACAGCTCTTTTTCTCCATAGCCACATATCCTGCTACAGTGCGATAAGAACAATTAAATTTATCACCATATTCTTCGCACAGCCTATCATAAACTCGTTTGGCAGTATGACTTTGTTTTCTTCGGGCTTTTTTGTCTTCTTCAAGCCACTTATCTATATCTTCTTTGAAAGGCTCAAGTTTTGGAAATACCTTTTTCGCTTTGGTGTCAATTGAAGCATCCCAGTATTCCTGGTAAACATATTTGCGCACCGTTTTCCGGTCAACTTTAAATTTCTTTGCTATTTCACTGATATTTAACCCCTTAAAAAGAACGCATTTCTGATATTATCTATTTGGGTCATTGTGAGCATCCTCCATTCCTTCCTTGCAATTTAAGAGTTTCCCTAACTACAGGAATAATGGTTTTTATGGGTGCCTGCAATGACCCTTTGCAAATCTGGGGATTTTTCTTTGCAACTTTGTCCATTTTTATTTTACAATAAACACCATAAATTTTTCTCATCTATAGGTGTATGTTTAAAAAAGCAATATCAAGACTATTAAGCTGGATCTTTTTCATAATAACATCACATTTACACAAAAAAATAAAATAGATATTACGTCCATAAATATCATTCAAAGTCTCAAAATTCCCTTGGCCTTTTGATATAATGATATCCGCTTTTTTAAACCACTTCATAAATTTATCAGATACTTCTTCTAAATCTGTGCCCGGTATAGCAGTGCCATTATCAATAATGCAAGCAAATTTATCTATTCCTACCATATATGCATCTTCTTTTGTAACATCATTTAATATATATCCTCCTCTTACTCCAAAAATTATTTTCACGTCAGGATTATAATTTTTTATCTCTTTTATTAAAAGCATATCGAGAACAACTTCTCCTGCATTGTCACCTAAATAAAGAATATACTCGGCTTTTTTTATGTCTTCTCTAAATTTATTATATACTTCCATAGAAAACTCTTTCTTTAAAGTTGGAACAATTATTTTTTCCATTACATTTTCTTCAACATTATCAAAGATTCCAAAATCTATTATATTACCTGCCCCTGCAATTTTTATCGATGTTAAGAGTCTATCTTGTGAACTTTCTATAATATATTCTAGCTTTTTTGTTAAACTCAATAACTTTTTATTGAAATATTTTCTTTCTTTTGCATAAAAATCATAGTCTCCACTAATCCCTAAATATTTCTTTAGCAAATTATACGTGATGTGTGTAATATAGGGAGGACTTTTAGAGGAGGGTACCTCTACTACATTTTTCATCACTTCCTTCAAATAGAGTATTTTTTCATCCTCATTTTTAAAATATTTATTAGCTACTTTATATGCATGATTTATTACACAAGGTATACACTGTGCCTCTAATTTCATTTTTTCACCCCAAATTATGAATAATGTTAAATTCTTCATATTTCTTTAATTGAAATTAACACTTTTTAACTTCTATCTAGAATATTAAATAAAAAATAAACAAATAAACACAATACCAAAGAAATGTTCTCTAACATCTAACATATGCCTTTATTGTTGCAATTGTTTTTCCTTTACTCTTTCCATAAGGTCTTATCGTATACTCGCCAACAGCAGCAGGTACTATAAATGTTTCTGCATAATGTACAATTAAAGGCTCAAATTTATTCTCCGGACTTTCAACAATAGCTTCTTCACCCTCCACAAGGCACAACACATTTACTATTCCATTCGTGTTATGTTTTACTGGTCCACTAAACCAATGTCTTCTCGTCTCTATAAATTCTAATTCATGTAATCCAGTTTTTTCTTCTCGGTAGTTTTCTCCTTCCTCTATGAGTTCTATTTTATTAATTAGATTTTTTTTCACCCATTCTGTAGTTCTTCCCCATTGGATAACTTTGACACCATGATCTATATGCACAGGTCTTGGCAAACCATCAAGACCTACCCGTCCCCAATCCCATAATTTAAAAGTAAAAATATAAGGAGTAGCGCTTATTTCTAAAACCATGCAATTTTTACCTGAACAATGGACAGTACCTGCTGGGATTAAAAGATGATCGTGTTTTTTGACAGGGAATTTGTTTATATATTTTTCCGCATCAAATTCTAATTTCCCTTTTTCCGCTTCTTTAAGTTCAGTAATAAAACTTTCTTTGTCTATATTTTCTTTCAATCCTAAATACACATGTGCATCTTCCTTAGCATCTAAAATGTAATAACTTTCATCTTGTGTATAATGCATTCCAAAAGTTTCTTGAATATATTCGGTTGTGGGATGGACTTGAAGGCTGAGATTACCTCCATCCATTGTATCCAAAAAATCAAATCTTATTGGAAATTCTGCACCAAATCGCGCATAGACTTTTTCACCTAAGAGTTCCTTGGGTCTGTATAATACCACATTTAACGAGGGTATTTCTATTCTAACTTTTCCATACCTTAAATAAAGACTATTTTCCTCTGGGACACAGTTAAAACACCAAGCATAGTTTTCTTTTGTCTTATCAAGATCACATACTTCTTTCAGCCACTGACCTCCCCATACCCCAGGATCAAAATACGGTACCAATTCAAAAGGTCGTTTCGTTACCTCTATTAACCCAGCTCTAAAAGCGTTTCCAGTAATCATTTTGGGTTTATCATATATATTAGTATCAAGTAAATAATCTATTTCCTCATAAAGAGTTTTTTTATGTCTGTCAGCTATTCTCCATTCTATGAAAAAGGCTCTCTTATATTTTCGTAAAACATCTTCATCAAAATTATCTAGTTTAAAATTACCTAATTCGTTTCTTCTAAATCTTTGCTGTATTTCCCATCTAGCCAAATCTGCATATATAAGAATATCTCCTCTGTTTACAACACTAGCTGCAAAACCATAGATAAGAATTAATCCTTTTTCTACTTCCTCAACTGCCCTTTTAGCTTTTTGTAGTTTTTCAGTATCTATAAAATCATAGATTGTTCCGTAATACATAATACCAAAAACCCTATCATCGGTTAAATTTCTTTGCATCAGCTCAGTTAATTTGTTACATTCATAAAAAATGTCATCACTCTTTATTATTAATGTAGGTTTTAATCCATCTTTGAAAGCTGTTAAAACCTCACTTTCCCTAACTCCCAAATAGGTATCCACTGTAATAATGAATTTTTCTTTGTTTATTTTGCTTTTAATTTCCTTTAATATATCAGAATAACCTTCCCATGCACAATTGTCATACCCATGTATAACTACTTCAGGTTCCTTGTTGAAATTTGATATTGTTGCTCTGTACCTCACATCGAAACCTCCTTAAACATAAATATAATTTTATCTTTTAACAAACTCAATTTTGCCATTAATTTTATATACTCTATATGGAAATTCTCCTTTTCTGACAGCTTCATAATCATGACCTGCTGTTGTTGGCCAACAAGCTGCCACTTTAAAAACCGAATCTCCAGTATTAACTAATCTATGTGCATATTTACCATCAATGTAATGAATGGACCCAGGAAATACTTTTTCCACATACATTTCTCTTTGCTCATTCATCAGTAATAACAATCCTTCACCTTCTATGCCAAAATAATATTCTGCACAATTTTTATCAACATGGAAATGTCCTTGCGTCATATTGCATTCATTTTTAATATAAACTGGATACATTACAGTAAGTCCATATAATAAATTTCCTTGTTTATCTTCATCGCCTTCTCCGTATGAATAAACTTCATACATTATAGTTTCATGATTATAAATAGAAACATCAGCATCTGCATATAAATGTAAAACATCTTTCAAATGTTTTTTGTAATGTTTTACATTTATTCCAACCAAAATATTTTTTACCCTGTCAAACTGTAGTTTTGGTTTTAATATATTCATCTTAAACATTTCTCCCTTCATTAACTATCCAGAAACTATGGAATAAAATTATTCCACAGCCTTTGGACCATATTAGGATTTGAAACAAATTCAAATATGTCTGGATTTTTTTCAAATTGTTCATATAAAGGCACATTTTGTTTGATAGAAAATTCATCATAATTTCTTGGATCTTTTATTGTTAAATCATGTTCTTTATATCGATTGTTTTTTACCCACTCTATTTTGTCATTATGTTCTAAAATTGGGTACCAAGCCAGTCCACCATAACTTCTTATTCTTTCATATTCAAAACCATAATCTCTCACACATAGTGCTAAGAATGTTAAAGGTTCTTTTGTATTAGCGCTTACAGTATAATGTGCCCAACCCGGGGGAACTATTACAATGTCTTTAGGTTTTGCGTATACTGCAAAACATCTATCAGGATTATCCTCCACTTTTTCTTGCATATATATAACTGCTTCACCTGTCCAAATCTCAAATATTTCCGGCGTTGAACAATTACAATACCTTGACAAAGCATGGATATGTCCTTGTGACCTTACAGGTTCTTTCCCCAACCTACCAGAAGCATAAGTTACTATACCAAATAGTAAGTTTTTCTTTATTAATACATTTTTATCTTTACTTTTTCCTACATCCATTGCTATAGCATATACTATCTCTGGTCCTTCACACATAGGATCTAATAAACTTTTTCTGATATCTTCTAATCTTCTATACTCTACTTCTGGCCCAAATACATTTTTACCATAAATAAAACCCAGAGGTTCTTTTGTCGGTATTATCTCAATTCCATAATATTGTCTCATTATTATACACACTCCCAATATTAATATAATTTAAAATATTATCAATATTCAATGCTAAACCGGGCAAAAGCCCGGTTTTTTAAAATATTCCAAGTAAAACTCCTACAATTGCTGTTATAAGCAAGATTATCATCATTTTTAAAGCAGATACATTTTTTCTCGACATTAAATACCACGTTATTATAACTAGCAAAAAAGGTAATAAATGAGGGAAAATATTATCAAGTAATTTTTGAAACTCAATGTTGACATTTCCACTTTTATAAACCAACTTAGTTGAAAGATTAACGTAGCTAGCTGCTATTCCTCCAATTACAATCATTCCAAGTACTATAAACGATTCCGTTATCCTTTTAGCTTGTTCTCCTATTAAAATTTTTACAGAATCCAGACCTAAACTATATCCTTTCATGTATAAATAATAGGTGCCTAAAACTATAATGAGATTATACGTCACTATATAAAATATAGGCCCTAAAACACTTCCTCCAGAAGCAAGCCCCATCCCTATACTTAACAAGATTGGTATAAGCATACCAGGAATTAAAGAATCTCCTATTCCTGCTAAAGGACCCATTAATCCTACTTTAACACTTTGAATAGTTTCTTCATCAACATCCTCTCCATTTGCTTTTGCTTCTTCTAATCCAGCCACAATACCATTTACTATACTGCCAATTTGAGGTTCTGTATTGTAAAAAGCGGAGTGTCTTTTTAAAGCAGCTATTTGATCCTCTTTTTTGTCATATAATTTTTTTATGATTGGAATCATTGAATGACAAAATCCAAATGATTCTAATCTTTCAAAACTCATTGAAGACAAATTGAAGAAAAGCCATCTCCACCATCCCGCGATTAAATCTTTCTTTTCGAGTTTCTTTACATTTGCACTATTGCTCATTTTCAATTGCCTCCTTATTTGAGGAACTATATTTATAATGCATTACAGCAAAAGCAATACCTAACATAGCAAGTGCGACCATGTTCAATTTTAAGAAAACCACTGCTATAAAACCAACAGCAAAGAATGCTAGCAAGGAGACATCTTTAACAACCTGTTTTAATAAAATACCAATACCAACTGCAGGTAACATACCGCCAAGAACACTCATAATATCAATAACAACTTTAGGTGTTGCAGTTACAAAATGCTGTATATATGGTGCTCCAAAATAAACCGCAATAAACGAAGGTATAAACCTCAAAAGAAAATTCGTTATCTGCGGATAAACTGCATTTACTAATACAATTCCTCTAAAGTCACCCTTTTCCACAAATCTATCACCCATATGGGCATATACAGAATTTAATACCATCATGAAATTAAATACGATTGTTCCCGCAATACCAATTGTAGCAGCAAGTGTTACAGCAACTTTAGGGTCAGCACCTGATAATACACCAAGTGCAATTGCAGGATAAGCCACAAAATTAAGATCTGCCGGCATTGTACCTCCGGGTGTTATCAAAGCTATATATACTGCCTGTACAGCAACTCCTATTAAAATACCCTTTTGTACGTCTCCCAGTATTAGACCGACAATCATTCCCGAAACAAGAGGACGTGTTAGTGTATACCATCCGCCTGTTGTACCTAAGATCCACGGCGTACTCAAAGAACCAAGGTAGCAAAATATACCTATTAATATTGCCTTTAAAAGCATTTCAAATCCTCCCTTTTAATTTTTTAATTTTATTTTTTTACAAACTCTTCTCTTATGTCACTCCATCTATACATTTTGCTGTCAGGTACAAGTTGAAATGTTATGTCTACCCCCCAATTATGCAATTGTTCACACGCTTCTATTTCTTCATACGTCAGAGATGCATTTGGAGCAACATTTACTGTGTTTGGCCTCGCACTTGAGGGCCCATAAATTACTTCTTTTATAAAATCACACCCCCCTTCAATTAGTTTAAGTAAAGTAATGGGAGTTTTTACAATAATAAAGTAATTTTTTTGGGAATCCCTTGCTTCAATAATTTTAGGAATTGCATCTTTGATAGTATAAATACTAGATTTTATGCCAGGAGGAGCGGCATTTTTCATAACCATAGAAAGAACTTTATCTGATGCTATTTTATCATCCACAGCAATTATTTCGTCGCATTTTTTCTCTCTCGCCCACCTTGTTACAATTTGTCCATGAATAACTCTATCATCCACTCTGACAAGTGTTATTGGCATTTTAATAACCCCCTCAATTATTCTATTGGCAATTTTTATATTTCAGGAGCAAAAATGCTTTCTTTACCTGTTTGTATAGCTATATTAACAAGTTCCTCCAAATTAGCAGTGTCTCTCATTGCAATTATTTCTAAAAACATTGGTAAATTTAAACCAGAAATTACTCGTATATTTTTATTTGAATATTTTTTAATTGCAAGTTCTAAACTCACATTATATGGGCTACCACCTTGTAAATCACACATTAGCAAAACTTCCTCACAGGTTATTAAGCCATCAATTGTTTTTTTAATTCAAAAGTAAATTTTTCAATTCCTTCCATATTTGAAAGCATCACCGTCTCAACGTTTTCAATATTCGGATAAATCATTTTTCCTGCGTCGAGAAGTCCTTCTGCTAATTTACCATGAGAAATCAATATAATTCCAACCATAATTACTACTCCTTAATGTAATAATGTTATTTTGTTATAATGTTATATCTTTTTAGAATAAAAAACCCTCCTTTCTTTTTTCATTTTAATGTAACAAAATACCTATACCTATCACCCCTATAGAAACATTCTGTATATTCAATCTGATTCTTCCTCTCATTAAAGGAAGTTCTTACTGTTTTTAGAACTGGATACCCCACCTCCATTTCTAACAAATTAGCAATTTCTTTATCGGCAACAGTTGCTTCAATATACTCTATAGCTTCGGTAATTTTAATTCCATTTGTCTCTTCAAGAAGTTTGTATAAAGAACCATAATATAAATTATCATCAAGTGGAAGTTCAAGGAAATTTGGTAAATAAGTGTCAAATACAACAATCGGCTCATCATTTGCACATCTTACTCTTTTTAATCTATATACCTTATCTCCTTCTTTAATATTAAGAGCTAACGCAACCTTTTTAGAAGCTTCTTGAATACTTATTTGCGCTATTGAAGTAGAAGGTTTTAATCCTCTCAAAATCATTTCATCTGTAAAACTTCTGATTCTTGATAACATCTCTTCAATTCTATGAGGTATTACAATAGTACCTTTTCCTCTCTTGCGAGATAAATATCCCTCTCCCACCAGCTCATTTATAGCTTGTCGTATAGTAATTCTGCTTACTTTAAATTGCTCTTGTAATTCTCTTTCTGAAGGAATTATATCACCTGGTTTATATTCACCAGTCTCAATTTTCTCTTTTAAAATCTGCTTGATTTGAAAATATAATGGCTGAGCGCCTTTGCTATAATCTAACTTTGACTTAATCACAGTATCGCCTCTTTACATGTTATGTTGAAATTATATAAAATCCCATGTTTTCAACCCAAATGTTTTAAAAAAATTAATTAAGTCTATAGACTTGTGCAAAATCCAAAAGCCTTCATTTAAGCCACTTTGTAGACATACTTTTTCACTATCACTCTTGAATTTTTTATCTTTTATGTAGGATTTCCCCTCCCATTTGTCGAATTATTATATATACACTATAAAAAATTTTTTTAAGGAGGAGGAAATCCTACATGTACCAACTTCAATTACTTTTAAATATACCTGAGCTTTTTACCTCTCAGTCTAAAATTGATTTCTATTCTTCTATGTTTAAAAATCTTGACCTATCTTCAATACCTGAATTCCCTTCCTCTAATCATGGACGTAAGGGTTATTCTCATCATGGAATGTTTAGAGTTTTTATTGTTATTAAGCTCTAAGATTTGGTACAATTTCTGACCTTTTAGATTATCTCCGCAACAATCTTATCATTGCTCATCTTTATGGCTTCGATATTTCTAAACCTCTTCCTTCTTAATGGATTTTTCGCCGTTTTATTAATGAGTTCTCTCATGATTATTTGACCTCTATCTTTCAAAATCAGGTCAATATCCTCAAAAATATGGGCATTATCGCCATCCAGGCAGTAGCAATAGCCATTCCTGCCGTAATTACTGTTGAAATAACATTCCAAATTTCTGTATTTTAAATTATTACTCCTTCATTACTAGATTTTAAATATATGTTTTAAGACCATTCTGACTTATAAAAATATCATTCTTTCTTTGCATTTTATTTAATAATTCTTCAGTAATGTTTTCATAATTATTTGCAGAACTTAATATATCATCGGCAAACTGATTCAAATATTTTGCAAAGATACTATTTTTTTGTTGAAATTATTTAATTCGTCATTCCAGTTGTCTTTTACTTCATTGTAAGCCAATTGACAGCCTATTAAACCACCATAAAAATTAATAATTTTCTCATCCGAATAGTTTTTTTGACGCAAGTTAAAACCTTTTTCTATCGGCTTTGGTTTTTTAATTTTATTTTCTCCATATAATTCATTATTTTCATGTATGTTTTTAATCACATCTATTAAATCAAGTAATCTAGATTTTATAATAGAAAATTTTATTTTATTATTTTTATGATAGTCAATATACTGCTTGTAATTAACAATTGCTTCACTCAAGAAGAGATATTCCGCATATCCTAAAAAATTAGTATAACCATATTTTGCTATTATAGTTTTCTCAATATCATGGTGAATTAATTCATGGTCAAGAGTATAGGAAATACAATCATATAGAGTAAAATCACAAAATTTATTGTCTTTTGCTATTTTTATACATTTATCGTATAATTCTTTTACTTGTGGCAAGTAGACTCTTATTAAATTATTGTTATATGTTCCACAAGAATTACCATTTTCATCTATTATTTCAAAATGGACAAAAGGATAATTTTCTTCGTATAAACCCAATATTTTTTCTGTATTGATGTTATCCATTTTTAAAACAACTCCTTCCAAATAAGTTTATATTTTACTTTTACAATAAAATACATATGGGATAACCTATTTTGTTTTGTTGTACCATGGATCTCCTGGAATATGGTATATCTTCTCTCCTTTGCTGTTGATATTGCCTTTAATTAAGCTCCTACCGCTGCTGTCTACATATATACGGCAGGCTTTGAAAAGTTTTTGACGAAGATGTACTTGATGTACTGCTGTTTCCACTGCTGCCGGCTGTGTAATCTCCCGGTTTAACATTGAATGAAATTGTCCTGCCGTCGCTTACTGCAACTACTGTTCCGCATTCATCCGTCCTGTATACTGTTACACCAAGAGATTTGAGTTTTTCCATTGTTTCTTTGTGAGGATGACCGTAATCATTATTCTTACCAACTGAAATTACAGCATATTTTGGACTGACTGCTTTTAAAAATACCCATGTTGTAGCTGAAGAGCTTCCATGATGTCCTACTTTTAATACGTCTGCTTTTAAATCATATCCTTTGCTGAGCATTTCCTCTTCAGACTGGGCACTTGCATCTCCTGTAAATAGAAAAGAGGTATTTCCGTATGTGAGCTTTATTACCGCACTATAATTGTTTAAATCATCATAAGATGTATTATTAGGTGCAATCATTTTTGCAGTTACATCGCTACCAAGGTCAAATGCAACTCCAGCTTTTGCAATATTTATTGAAAGTCCCTTTGCTTTTGCTGCTCTTAAAACATCTTCAAAAGTTTTTGTGGTTGTTGTTACTTTAGGCATGTAAAATTTGCCTATTTGAAAGTTTTCTATTACTGCCGGTATACCACCTATATGGTCCGCATGAGGGTGTGTACCGACAAGTATGTCTATTTTATTGATTCCACGACTTTTTATGAAGTCCACTACTCTGCTGCCCATTTCAGGAACTCCTGCATCTATTAACATTGTTTTACCTGATGGTGTTTGAATGAATATGCTGTCGCCCTGTCCCATGCCTATAAAGCTTGCTGTGAGTTTGCCTGACACTGAAGTATTTGTGCTTTTATTAGACTGCTGCTGTGCTGCCTGATTGGTTTCCTGCGTATTTGTTTGTTGTGTCTGGACAGCATTCACTTGCTGTGTTTGTATTGACGTTGATTGTTGGTCTATGTTTGTTGTACCTGAGCAGCCTGCAAAGGAAAATAGGAGAAGAATGAAAATTAAAAGCAGTGAGAGTAATCTCTTCTTCAACGTGGTTTGTTGTTTCCTCCTATATTTATTCATCTACAAATAAATATTTTGCAAGGTCCTCAACAGTTTTTTGCACTTCTTAGTTTCTTCAATTTTCATTTCTACATTGAATTTAAATACATCGCTTTCTTTGCGTCCTTGGGAAGAAGCTCTTTTGGAAAGGTAAAGAATTTTACTTCGTATTCAATCGTTTCTCAGTAACCTTCGAATTAGTTTATGATGTAAAGTTCAGGTATACTTCGTGACAGCTGAGACACCATATTATTAATTTCCTTTATTCCGATCATTAGTACCCGATCCCAATCATGTTTAATTCCCGACCGCAGCTGAACTTGTAACGCAGCATATCACTTTTCTTCTTTTTGTTTATTCAACATCTCTAATACATTCTTTACTAAATTTCTATAATGCTCTACTAGTCTATAATTTTCTTTTTCCCATGGGTTAGGTTTATCATATTGAATAATCTGCCTTAAATAATCTCTTTTAGCAATTCCAATCTCTCTAGAAATGGTGGTCAATATAATACCTGCCTGTGTATCGTTTTCGGCTTCTTTTCTTTTAAGTAATTCTTTTTTTATCATTTCTCTATTTACAAACTTGTGCTCCAAACACAGAGGAAATAGTATTTCCCTTATTCGACGAGGAGTAATTCTATTCTCTGACAAATAGTTAATCAGCAGCTCTCTAAGTTCATCTTCGTTGTATTTCCCAGGTTCGTCGGACATTAAAATTTCAAGCTGTCTTTTTCTAATTCTTTCTTTTTCGATCTCTTCCGGTATTATTACTGTTCGGGCGATAAGCTCTTCGCCATTCTTTGTTTTTACATATTTCAAAATGACTGCATTGATACTAACTCCATAATTATTTGAAAGCCATTCAATCATTCTTTGTAACGATTCCTCAATCAAAAAACCGACAAGAAGAACTCTTTGCGTCTTATTTATAGTTAAATCTTCCAGATCAATTTCTTCAAATTTCTCACTGAGGTAATCTTCTAAACTTTGGCCAGTATATTTAGTACATATCTCGCTAAGCTTATCAACATCCCATGAAGAAACATCTGAGGCATAATCAATGGCTTGTGTTAGTACATCTCTTGGGAGTTTATCTCTTTTTAATTCGATCACAACAAGATTTCCTGATTTATCTATACCAAGAAAATCCATTGGGTCTGATTTTGTTGGCACCTGTTCCCCTATAATTAATACATCTTCACCAAGGATTTTGGGATTGCTTTTAATCCATTTTTCAAGGTCTTCTATTTCTTTACGTCCTGCTTCAACCATTGTTGTTTCAATAGGCTCCAAATTGCCGTTAATAATCTGCCACACTTTTATTTCCGTCGCCATACATCCACCCCATTTCAAATCCACCGATTTACTCGTCGGTGAAAAGTTCCTTCGCAAGGCCTTCAATAGCCTTTTTACACTTCTCAGTCTCTTCAATGTCTATTTCTACATTGAATTTAAGTATATCGCCTTCTTTTACTTCTTTGGGAAGAAGTTCTTTGGGAAAGTTAAAAAATTGTTCTCCATATTCGATTACTACCCAACCTTCTTCAAAGCGGTCTATAATGCACAGTTTTTGCGTTCTTTCAGGCACTCCTAATGCCTCCTTCTCCTTGTTCATCTACCACTATTGACCACATCGGAAGTTTGTATAATATGGGCTAATAAGAAAATGAGCCTGCAAATTCAATAAGAAGTGTAAAAATCCATCTAATAACCTCTGCTGTTTATTAGAAGCTTAACTTTGTTTTATTTAAGTATATTTTACCTCGAAAATTTTGCTTACAAGCCTTGTAGTACTTAGCGAGAGAATCGGTTGTAATAAAAGTACCTGATTTTATTTACAAAAAGTTTCTTATTATTTGAAACTAGCTAGCCAGTATCTTTACTCCAATTAAAAAACTACAAATTAATTGTTAGTAAACATAAGTTTATTAAAGCAATCATTCTATAAAAGAGATAATCAATTTGCTGTAAAGATTCTATTTGAATTTTATCAATTTCAAAATGTCTTATTTGATACTCATTACATATACGTGTTAAAATTTTGAATTCCTCCTCTAAAAGAGCATCAAATTTTGCTGTTTTACCAGCTACTTTTTTAATTAACTTTGTGACAGATTCTTTTTTGTCATCTGTATAAAACGTTTTTAGTCTTTCAAATGCATCCCATATTTTTTCTAAAGCCATTATCCTGTCTTCTTGTCTTGGTTTTTTAATTTTTGTTACAGCAATATCTATTAATTCATTTAATCTATCGTCATGAGTTCTAACTTTTAAATTATCAATTAAGATATTCTATCGTTGTATATGGTATTTTTGAGATAATACATCAATTCTCCAGCTGTATCCGGATGAGCCTTCACATAATTTAAGAGATTTTCCATATACATACTCATATCTCTTGGGGAAGTAACATTGCTGTTATAAGGTATTACATTTGCTCCTAAGCTTTCCATGAATTTTATATAGTTATCCCTCCCTACAACTCTCATAATCATATTTGATGCTATATTATCACTCTCTTCAATCGAACGTCTTGAAAGCTCTCTTATAGTATAATAACTTCCAACAGGGTCTGCCTGTATAGAACCGGCACCCCCTTCATAGTCAGCTTGAGTGTATTGCACTTTCATATTAGGGTCTATTTTTCCATCGGTTATAAGAGTATAAAGGTAAAAGTTAAGAGGTACTTTATAAGTGCTTGCCGCAATAAACGAATCATAACCGTTTATTTCAAAAGTTTGCCCTGTATTTAAGTCAATAAAGTAAACTCCGTATTTACCAGGATATTGAGATATTAATACCTGAATGTTATTTTTAAGTTCTTGATAATTTGTAGCATTGTTCAATTGCTGCGGCACTTCAACAGGCGGATGAGGAATTAAAATCTTTTGCCCAACATATAAACTATCCCCATCATTTAATCCATTTGCATCCATTATATTTTGGACATTCGTTCCATGGCGCTTTGCTATAAAGTATAAGTTGTCCCCTGGTTTGACAGAGTAAACTATCGGGTCAGCCCAGGAAACAGTTTCAAGAGCAGCATATGTCTTAGGACCTACAATTCCATCGGGTACAAAATTTTTGTACCTTTGAAAGTCTAAAACTCCATTTAATGTCATTTTACCAAATATGCCATCAACAGTACCTGTATCAAATCCCGCTTTATTTAACATAGCTTGTAATTCTTCTACATCAGTTCCATACGTCCCGCTATATAAAAGCCTTGACCCAAAAGTGAATTTTGGAAGATTTCTTGCATACGAAAATATAGGTATCAATACAACAATAGCAATAATAAGAATCCATGAAAGTATCTTTTTTATATTCTTCAATTTTATCCCCCCATTCAACTCCATATTATACTGTATATAACATCATATTTCAACAAATATATATATCCATATATACCAATTTACAAATATGATTTTATAAATAAAAAGTTTCTTAATGGGGATATTAATTATGAGGTGATTTAAATATGCGCTCAATGTGGAAAGGAGCAATAAGTTTTGGTCTTGTAAGTATCCCCATAAAACTGTATACCGCTACAGAAGACCATGCCATACATTTTAGGCAACTTCACAAAGAATGTAAATCCCCCATAAAATATGAAAAAATATGCCCTGTATGTAATAGACCCGTTTCAGATGAGGAAATAGTACGAGGGTATGAATACGAACCAGGTAAATTTGTCATTATAGATGATGAAGATTTGGAAAGAATACCTATGCCAACAGTTAAAACCATTGATATAGTAGATTTTACCGATATAGGACAAATAGACCCCATATACTATGACAAAACATATTTCATTGTACCTGAAGATATTGGTACAAAGCCTTATGTACTTTTAAGAGATTCTATGAAAGAAACAAAGCGAGTTGCAATAGCGAAAGTGGTAATTAGGTCAAAGCAAAACCTCGCATGCATACGAGTGTATGATGAAAAATACATGGTCATGGAAACAATGCATTTCCCTGATGAAATAAAAAACGCAAACCAGCTTCCTCCCTTAAGAGAAGTCAGCTTACAGGAAAATGAAATAAAAATGGCCAAACAACTTATTGATACTTTGACCTCCGATTTTAAACCCGAAAAATATGATGATAGCTACAGAAAAGCGTTAATTGAAATGATTGAGTCAAAAATACAGGACAAAGATGTAGAAATTCCCCAAAAAGCACCTGAAGCCGATAATGTTCTTGATTTAGTAAGTGCATTAAAAGCGAGTATTGAATCTGTAAAGAATGAAGAAAAAGCAAAAAAAGGACGCAAAAGAAAAGGCGCATAAAAGGAAGATTGAATATGTCTATGATAGAAGAAAAAATATCACCTATGCTGGCATCCAGCAGTGACCCTTTTGATAGCCCCGAGTGGATATATGAAATCAAATGGGATGGTTCAAGGACTATTGCTTTCCTTTCTAGTAAAACAAGACTTCAAGATAGAAGGCTTGTTGATATAACCTATAAGTTTCCAGATTTGGCATTACTTCATAAGCAAATAAAAGCAAAAGAAGCAATACTTGACGGTGAACTTGTAGTCTTAAAAAACGGCAAGCCTAGTTACAAAAGCATTATGTCAAGAAAGCATCAGCAAAATTTATTAAAAATAAATCTTTTAAGCAAGATAATGCCTGTAATTTTCATAACATGGGATATATTGTACTTAAACGGCAAACCTCTTGTAGAATTGCCACTTATAGAGAGAAAAGATATACTTAGAAAAACAGTTAAAGAAAACGAGATCATAAAAATATCAGATTTTATATTTGAACATGGAAAAATGCTTTTTGAAGAGACAGGGAAAAAAGGACTTGAAGGAATTGTTGCCAAAAAAGCAGATTCAAAATATTTAATAGGAAAAAGGAGTAAACTCTGGCTTAAGTCAAAACATTTTATTGTAATAAATGCTGTTATTATAGGGTACAGAACTGACAAAACAGCCCTCATACTGGGGCTTTACGATGAGGAAAATAATTTAATAAACATAGGAAGTTGTGAATCAGGCCTATCCCAGAAGGAATTAAAAGCATTCTATGAAGTTGCCAAGGAGATAAAAGCCCCAGATAATTATTATAACTTTAAAGAAAAAAATGTGCAGTGGTTAAAACCCTTGCTAACATGTAAAGTGAGATTTATGGAATGGTCTGAAAACATGAAGATGAGGGCACCTTCTTTTATTCAATTTGAGTATAACGTAAAACCAGAAGAGTGCAGGTTTGAATAAACTCACTTCAAAAACTTAATATACACTCTTCTTCTCCTTGGACCATCAAACTCACATAAATAAATACCCTGCCAAGTTCCTAAAAGTGGCCTTCCATTTTCAATAATGAGAGTTACTGAACTTCCCATAAGAGACGCCTTGATGTGGGCATCAGAATTGCCTTCCATGTGTTTAAAACGTATATTAGGAATTATTCTTTCTAAAGCCGCCATTATATCTTCTCTTACAGTTGGATCTGCATTTTCGTTTATTGTAATTCCCGCTGTTGTATGAGGCACAAAAATGACACAAAGGCCATCAACAATACCAGATTTCTTAATTTCTTGCATCACCATATCAGTAATATCCACCATCACTTCTCTTGCCGATGTATTTATCTCCAGAACAGCCATAACAATTCCTCCATTTTTTGTTTTCTAGATTTGCTTTTTATAATAGCAAATTGTTTAATGCCATGTCAACCTGGACTATAAAAAGTAAAATCAAAAAATACAACATTTATTTCCATATCATCACAAATATACCTGCAGTAATGAGTACACTTGCAACTAAAGTTTTTGCGTTGAATTGCTCGTTTAGGATAAAAAAAGATAAAATCAAGGTCAGGACAATGCTGGATTTATCAATAAGTGCAACCTTTGATACTTCACCTATGGATATTGCCTTATAATAAAATAACCAAGACAAACCTGTTGCGAGTCCAGAAAGAATCAAAAAGATCCAATTTTGTTTTGTCAAACTTTTAATTCCATACTGTCCCCCTGTTGTAAATACAATACCCCACGCTAAAAAAATAATAACTGTTAATTTAAAAAAACCCTTTCCATTTCCAATCCCTCAAACCCGCATAAAATCTACATGTCATTTTCTGGGAGGTAATAAAGTTTTTCCATGAAGCAGTAATATTTTTCCTATAATTTACCAAATACATCTCAAATTTGTGTGAAAAAAGTCTTTCCAAAAGGGCAGGATCATGGTTCAAGGAAAAAAGGGATAAGTAGCGTAAACCTTGCTTTTTCAAGGCTTACCACTTATCCCTCATCTTCCTCACTACTGCTTGAACCTTAATCCTTTTCCCTTTCTTACCCCTCAGCGGAACCACTTTTTTCGCATGCAGGAGAGGAATAAATGAAAAATACACATTTCTGTTAATTTAAAAAAACCCTTTCCATTTCCAATCCCTCAAACCCGCATAAAATCTACATGTCATTTTCTGGGAGGTAATAAAGTTTTTCCGTAAATAAGCTATATTTCGACTAAAAATTCCCAATCATGCTCCTATTTTGTGCGAAAAAAGTTTGTCCGAATGGGCAGGTTCAAGGGCAAAAGGAAAAAGGGATAAGTGGTGTAAAACCCTCATCTCTCAAGGCCTTACCACTTATCCCTCACCTTGTTCAATGATACTTGCCCATTAAACCCTTTCCCTTTTCCCTACCCAAACGGAACCACTTTTTTCACACAGGGAAAAGATTTAAATGAAATATACATCGTTTGGAAATAAGTGGTAAAGGTTAAGACTTATTTCTAAATTAGTCTAACAGTCAAAGTTTGTAAGACTTTCGAAATTTTTAATATAAGATTTCGATTTAATGGTATTATATACCGCCCATAAGTACCCCAATAATCCTATAATCTAATATTTAAACACAAAATATGGGTCTAAGAAGAAATATTTTCTTAAAATATAATATAGTTCGAAAAACTATTCCATGGCAAATAACATTTAAATTATTATTCTACTTACACCCAATAAATGATACTCCTCATATGATTGTGCCTTGTCAAAAATGCTTTTCTTGAATTTGTAATTTATCCTTACAACATATCCTAACCTTAAACCGTAATCAACCAATAGTTTGTTCAAAAATTCCGTTTTCATTAATATACATGTTCCATGTGGAATTTCCATATCTATATCATTTCTTTCCTTTAACCCTTCTAACCAATCAAAAACCCTAACAATAACTTTATCACGATAATAATAGTTCAGTTCTTTCTTGTGTAATCTAATTATCATCTCTCTATCCAGGTCCTTTGATAAAATAAATGGAGGATGATAGTCTCTAAACCACTGCCACAAATATATTACTAAAGGCTTACACCTGTATACTAATGGGAAAATAACCAAATCATTAATCTCAATAGGAATCTCCTCTAACTGCATAACATAGTTACTTGCCTCTAGCATATTAAAAGGTCTTGGGGCTTTGGGAATTAGCCTTTGCGAAGACCACATAATTTCTTTGGCTACTTCTTCCGCTAAAGGAATATCATTTCCTACAACTTCATATGCAAAGGCAATCATGGTTATCCGAGTATCAATATTCCCTTTACTCCAACCGACAGACGGTTTAGCTGCACCATCAAGTCCGATAACTTTAAAGTCCCCTTCTTCATTAATAAGCCTATTAAGGGAATCAAAAAGCCCAGTCTTGGAGAGATCTATATCTCTACTTGACACATTAGTATTAAACCCTGGCCACCAATCAGGACATCTTTGAGGTTCTATCTTCCAATAAGATAATTCTACAGGTAAAGTTATATATGAATATTTCAGATATAAATCCTTTGAAATATTGCCTTGGTCATAATAATATTGAAGAACCCTTAAAAAGGCTGACCTATAAACCTCACTAAGATTTGTAGACATTCCAAGAAGTATAGGCAAAGTTCTTCCCCCATAGAAATGCATTACTTCATTTTCTTCTTTCTGGAAACCACATTGCTCCATAATCTCATCTGCCGTATATGCCCATTGTTTAATAAAATCTTTCCCCGTCCGCTCTGAAATCATTTTTGCAATTTCAAAATAAATTGGTGCTAAAAAGCCTGTTACATTTTTTAAGAAAAAATCGCTGGGATGATACAAATATGGCGCAGGCTTGATATCAATAACCTTCTTCGGAACAGTTACTTTTTTATTCAACAGAGTAGCCAATTCATTAACAAGTTTATCAATTACTACAGAAGTTAAGGGTAAAGCAGAAATCAATCTATCTATGTCTAGATAGTTCATTTCTTCGGGTCTTGTTGAAGCAGCTTTTATTAAAGGCAACAAACCTATTGCGACTAAACTCTCCAATTTCTGATTAGATATAAATTCTATTAATTTGTCCCAAATAAAGATCTTGTTAGAAGAATCTATTAACAAAGAAGCAATAGCTGTTGCAGCCCTTTCCCTGACAAATGGACTGGGCCACGTCAATCTCTGAAGTAAAATATCGATGACACCAATCTCAGGAAGCATCAGCCATTTACTGGCTGGCAATACTATATCAGCCATCAATTCCTTGGCAAACAAAATACCTGCCTCTGTTATTTCTTCTGCATATTCTTGTTTGTCGAAAAATAGGAAGAATTGAACACCTCGTAAAAGGGGAACGAAATATTCCCTACCTCTGCCGTAACGAACTCCAGTATAATAAATACTTTTTTTGAAGAATTCCATATACCTTGTGGGAAAATATTCTTTTAAAAACTTCCATCTCTCAAAGACTCTTTTTTCATCACTCCAATATTTACCCCACCCACTATGGTTAGCTTGTGCCCAACAAAGATATTCAAAGGCTTTGTTTATATCTTCGTCAAACTCATATGCTAGCGGATACAAGAAATCCAGAATTTCTTCATCAGCATTGTGTAAACCTTGTTTTTCAACTATAGTTTTTATAGTATCGTAAATACATCTTTTATCTACATCTTCTCTACTATTCCAATGCTTTAACCATTCAGTTAGGAACTGACGCATATCCCATTTTGTCTCAATCCCATCCAAATACTGTCCCAAAGAAGATGGAGTAATAACCGAGTAATCTATCTTTTTCTCAGCTGGAAATGGAGAAGATGAAGTAACAGGTCCAGAATAAAAATCATTATTAACTGAATAATCAACTGGACCTAAATAATCCTGGATTATTGTTAAAGCTCTGTTAGCACCTTCGTTGTTCGCCGCTATGGATTTTAATTCTTCAAAGGAATTAGAATCAAGTGCTGTCGTGGCTAACCATACTTCTTCATCAGCTTCAAAATTTAAGGACCTTATAACATTTTTGAAAATATCCTCCGCAAGAAAAAGATCTTCCTCATAAGCTTTTTGATAATAGTATTTATATAAAAGCTCAGGACTAACATTTACCAACAATTCAGCTAAAAATATAGGAAAATGGCGTGTCTCATCCCCATCAGTATATTCACTTACATTTTCCACAAGTGGAGCTATTTCACTTATCCATTTTACAGATTTTTCAGAACCTGACTTATGACATTCACGAATAGCATCCATCAGCTCGTCAAGATACATATCTTTATGGTATCCATATCCTAAGAGATTTGATGCAGAAAGATTCAAGAATTCATTAACTGCATCCACATCATTATAAATTAATGCTAGCCTAGCCAGCAATGCATACCATCGAGACCTTTCTGAGAAATAAGTAATATGTCTTTTCCAAAATGCTCTTTGCTCCTCTAGAAAATGCCTAAAAGAATCAGTCGATAAAATAGGAGTCCCTATTTCAAGCAAAAACTGTATAAATTCCTGCGAAGAATAGAATTTAGAGCTATTAATTTTTATATACTCCTCCATTGTTATAAGAGAAGATTGATTCAAGGATATTTTAATAAGATAAATGCTCTTTAAAATGTTTGATAGGGCAATTGTCAGACTGTGCTGAAGTTCTAATAGATCTCTGTGTTCGGGAAACCTTAATTTAGTTACCTTATCCAGGTACTCAAATATTGTTGTATACTCAATAGAGTCTCTGACTTTAATTTTTTTAGCTATAGCTATTCCCGCTTGGAAGACACAAGATATTACGTCCAAAGCCCATCTTTTCTCTGCTCCCTCAATCCATTTAAAGACTTCCGATTCTCGTTCTCGCAGCCCGTACATTACTCCAAGGAAGAAGTTGTTCGAGAATATTTTGGCTCTTTCTGTTCTCTTTCCTGTCTCGTACTCTTTAACATAATACGGAAAATCGTCATAATTGGGTAACTTAGGAAGTTTTCCAATATCAACCCCTTTGATAAGCAAGTAGAGCAAGCAAAAATAACTTAAATCGGCTTTGTTCTCAGCACTTATTACTGAATCGATATTTTTGTCATTATATTTCAACCCATATTCGGCCAAATTATTAAGGATAGTGTTCCTTTCTTCTTTGGTCAATTCCATTCCAAGCAGTTCTAAAACTTTAGTTAGTTGTTTGCTTTTTAGCAAGGCTGCCGAATAGATACCGAAAAGATCGCTAGACCAACCAGTGTTTCTAAATTGCTTAATATAGTGATAAACCTTTTTTGAGCTAATATTTTTAGCACAAGAAACAACCTCTAACAAATAACGTGATATTTGTGGAACCTCGGCACCTATATCACCTTTTGTTCTTATGGTTTGATTTTCATGCCTGCTGTTGAGGACTTCAATAGCATCATTAATTATTTCTGTTTCTCCATCTTTTACGGCTGCCTCGACAATAATAGATATATTTTTTGAGTATAATTTATTAAGATCCCTTTTGTAGATTTCTTCTTTCCTTTCATTACGAAGAAAAGCAACTTCCCATATCAATTCTGCCGATTCATCTATATATTCCAGAGAATTTTCATAATAGGTTTTTAACTTGGAGAGCTCATAAGCTTTCCCATATAATCCTCGCTCAAGTGCTGCCTTAATACCAAGTCTTAGCTGGGCAACTATTTTCAGAGGATCCCTTGGATAGCATATAGCATCAAGCAGCCAGTCTCTGTTTAATTCTAATATTGGCTCAGGGTTGCCCAAGTCATAATATAGTTTCCTTAATTCTGCCCACTTAAGTTCTTCATATGGAGATTCCTCAAGCCATTCTTTAAGTATCCGTTTAATTGGCTTTTCCTGCAAATGAAGCTCTGGTCTGTCCAAAATAAATGTTTCAAAACTATTGTGATATATGAAGATGCCTTGCGATTTTTCGTCAAGCAAATGTGAAATTGCTTTAAACCCTTCCTGTATTTTTATCGGGTTATCTTCAAATTTGGGAAGGATTTCAAAAAGTTGGAATTTTTTAAAAGAAAAATCAGCTATTGCTACAAGGAAAGCAAATGTTTTCGAGGTTTCAGGAAGTTTTCTCCATAACGAATTATAGTAGATGAAAATTTCTCCACCATAAGGGAGAAGATCGTCGCAATCAAAAACGGTTAAAAGTTTATTGCCCAGTTTATTTTTCAATTCCCTTAAAGTATATCGCAGGTGTAGTGGATTCCCCTCAGTTAATCCAAATAGCTTTTCTACTAAGGCTTTTTTTTGAGAACTGTCCTTAGGGAGATTGAGCCCAAGAAGGTTGGCATTTAAGATTTCCTCAACTGCATCTTTTGAAATCCCTTTAATCTCAATCCATTGTTCTTCAGGGCACTTCTCAAAAATAATTTGTGGTAAATACTCTTTAGCACTCATCTGCATGCCTATTAATAACCATAAACCAGGTTGAGGATAGCATACTTCCTTCAAGAATTCTGAAAGCTCCTTTTCGTCTCTATACTTTAAAACATGGTCCAGACCGTCAATTATTAGCACAAATGCTTTTCCTTTTTCGTATAGCTCTCCTGCTAACTGGGCTATGTACTCACGTAGAGTAATATTTTTAGAATTTTTATGGGCAAGATTCCCTAAGTATTGATAATGTTGCTTAAACTGATACTTTATACTTTCAATCACTCGTTGGGACTCTAACCTATCAATAGGATTAGGATCATTGGGGGCAATATGGTAATGATGTCTAACTGAAATTACTTTTCGTTCCGTAAGTAGCTTGTGAAGTTTTGAGAGATATGTACTTTTACCACTACCAGGTTTACCATAAAATACTTTTATGCCTCCCTCTGGATTCATTAAATCTGAAATGATCTTTTCATGCATTTCCCGATCGAAAAATACAAAATCTTCGGGTATTTGGAAATTCTCATTAAGAGGCCTCGGATTGTCCCATTCACACCAATTTCTGATTTGTTCTATCAATATTCTGTTTGTATATGGCTTCCTGGACTCTTTATGAATTTGAGAAAGCAAATTAGTCGCTCCATTCTCGGTCACTCCTAAATCCTCTTGGAGGATTTTTCTTATCTCCTGTTCTAACTCATCAACATTTTTCTGCCCAAAATAAAAATGAAATTCATTAAAAAATATTTCAATTTTTATCTCGTCAACCAATTGTTCTTTTATTTTTGCATAAACTTCAGGAAAGTTACTCTTAACAAGGCTGATATCTATTTTATCTCCGTCTAAACACTTTTGTATGTCTTCGTCTGCTATCCCATTACTAACAAAAGCTGCAAAACTTATCTTACCATCCAATTCAGGTTTAAACATCGACTTAAACCATTTTTGTATTAGCGAATTTTTAGGCTCTCCCTTTGAATTGGATTCCTGTTTCAAAAGGGAATCCCAGTTCCATTTATCTTTTTTGGGATTTTGCTTATGTTTAAGTTGATATACATGATAAGTATCATCCTGGGTACACAAAATAATATCATCCAAAAAGAAATTTCGGTCATTTAATTCATCAGGAACTGTTTCAAACCTAATCCATTTATATTTATCAGGGTTCTTTAGCCATTCAACGCAAAGAAAAGCTCCCCATAAATCCTGAAAATCAAGTCCGCTCCTAATCGGACTAGTTGGATTCTTCCTATTCATACTTAATCACCTAACCTTATAGCATGATCTTACGCATTTCTGATTTTTTGGTTTTAATTTCACTCCTAAATTTCGTCATAATATTGATCTAGTTGAAAGATTTGGACTCTACATTTATGTATGTATATTGTGCTTTTCTCGTCTGCTTTGTTATTTACCCATTTATTACATATTTTACTATTACTGTAAAAACAAAATGTCCCTTAAGCAGCCATGTTATCTCTCATTAAAATTCTATTCTTTAATCATTTTTAGTATATAGTTCTCCATATCTTGACAAAATTCCTTCCTTATCCCCGCCTTTCTTAACACTTTCCACATTTTTAGTTCTTGCCCTTCCTTTTTCAATTCCTTAACTGCCCACTTTATCCTTCTTAACTGAAAATCCTTCCTGCTTTCCTGGACCGAATCAAGGTACTGGTTCGTAAGGGGCAACTTATCCAAGTGTTTTTCAAGTAACGCTCTTATACCCAATTTGCTCCCAATAAGGCTTATAGTAATCCTTTCAGGCTTTTCTGTAGAGTTCAGCATTTCCTCGACTACCACTTTTACCTTGGCCAATATTTCCTTGTCCCTTTTGTCCCAATCAACGCGCGTGTTTCTATATCTATATATCGGCTCTGGAGAATTAAACTTAAGCCATTCTTTGTCATTTCTATACAGCCAAGCGTAAACTGCCTTGTTTAACTGACGAAGTTCCGTTTTGCTTTTGTCAGGATACTGATTCATTAACTTAAGCCATTCTCCTCGGTAATAATCCTTCTTATCAGCATTCGTAATGCTGTTCCCTTTATCTTGAATAAGTTCCCGCTTACTTCTTTTCTCCCAGTAAGTCTCAAGTCCCAGCTTGGCTGCATATTTCTTTACCGTCTTCGGATCTGCTCCCATCAGCTTTGCTGTTTGTCTCAAGCTCAATCCCTTTTCGACAAGTTCCTTAAGCTTTGCCTCCCACACATGCCCAAATTGCTTAATCTTCCCAACCTTATACCGAGATTCTTCAGTAACATCAGGCCCTGTCCTAACATATACAAATCCGCAGTCACAGGAAAATGTTCCAACAGGCCTTTTTGTATCGTTGCTGTAAGATATTTTGAGTTGTTTTACCACAGGTTTAAGGTAATGTTCCGCCGCAGGGTTAAGGCACGGCCAGGGTCCGTCTCCAAACGGCTTATAGGTTAACTGCCTGTAAAACAAATCGGGAATGGTTATGCCCAAAAACCTTGCCAAAAGCAAATGCCTTATAGGATGGCTTGCCCTGTTTCTCCCTCTGACCATATCTGCCAGCCAATTGTTATCACTGCCGATTTCAATACTCGATTGCACAAGTGTCAAAAATTCCTCACCGTAAAACTGTACAAATTCCTTGGTCAGTTTTTTCTGCATTACATTCCCATTTATAGTAGCAAAGCCTTGCTCCATTAACTTCGCTCGATACTGCTCATGAAACCATTCCGTGGGGCGCCGTTCAAACTGGTTGTTAAGCAAAAATTCAACATCTTTTGCCAGATTGTTTAAATGTGACATAGTTTTATCCGAGTGTACAACTACCTTATCTGACTTGATACAATTTTCCTCGCTGGCAGCAACATATTGATGCTTATTGTAGCCCTTAATCGGCACTTTGCTGTCGCAAAGCATTACCTGATGTTTAGGGCACACAAGTACCCCAGGGATCTGGTGGATACGGTGCCAGTACAGCTCTCCGTACCGTTCCTTATCTTCTTCATTACACAATGGGCAGAACCTGAAATAATGGTTTGATACCACGCTGCTTGCCATGATACCCGTCTTGCCGTAAATCCCTTTTCCATTTCTTTTCATCATGTTATTCCTAACCCATTGAGCCCTTTTTGGTGGCAGGAATGCTGTGTAAAACGGGAAAAGGGTGTGGTTGTCTATAAGATAGTCCGCAGTATATTCAGTGTTAAGTGGCATGTTGCTTATTAAAGCATTAATGTTCGATGGAAGTTCCACTACAGCCGTAGCATTTTTAGTACCGAAAACATCTTCCATGGTGGCTTTAAAGCTGATATTTCCGCTCCGCAGGTGGTACCGCGCCAGGACGCTGTATAACAGCTCATCGGGGTAAGGTGTAGGAAAGAACGGCATCATCCAGATCACCCCACTTGGAATATAACATTGTCTATACCTTTTATGAGCTCCTTCTCCTTTAACGCCTCATAAGCCGTCATCTGCTTCTTTCTGCCTTCCTCGACGATAAAACGGATGTCGTTTTCGTTCATCTTTTTGATAGTGCGTCTGGGTTTACGATTCATTTTTTCTCCAGGTGAAGAAAGAAGCTGGATCGCCTTTACCGCCAGCTCCGAAACATCAATCTTCTCCCCTTCTGCTTCCATTACCTGTTCTACAGCTTTTTGGGCTTTCTTTGCTTCGATATTAAGCTCCAGCAGTTTTGTAATCGCCTGTTCCTTAATAGAAAGCGACGCTTTTTTCTCTTCTTCCTGTCTTTGCTTTTGCAGCGCTTTCAGCCGCATTTCCGCTTCTACCGTTTGTCTGCTCCTGTCAAGGAAACCTGCAAAGTCAACATTTACGGTGCAGATATCATCATATTTTGCAATCTCCCTCAAGCCTCCTTTTTTCAAAGCCTGCAGCATGGGCTGTACCAGCTGCAAATTTTCTTTGGCAACCTGCCTTATAAGGTTAGGAGTGATTTCTTCTTTTCCCGAAACAATAGCTCTAATTTGTGACATAGCATAGAGCTTAACGACAATATCGGTAATACCCTGGCTTTCTTCATAGAGCACTTCATTGATTTCATCGGTAAGCTGGGTTTCCTTTTTGGTCCACTGATAGCCCCAAAGTGCATCTATAAGAAGCTGCCATGTATCGTCTTTTTTTAGTCTTTCCCAGATCATATCACCCTGTCCGCTGCCCCGACGCGCCTGTCTGAACTGCGATTGCAACACATTCAAAGCTTTTGGCGTGCCGATCAAAACTATAGGTAAACCAATGGTATTGACCAAGCTGACAAAGAAGTTTAGCATCCGCTGATCCCCTCCGCTTTTTGCTTCATTTAGGTGCTGGATTTCATCGATTACAAGCAGGCCAAGGCCGAGGTTCTGGGCGATCTTGCAGATAGCAGTTACCATATTGTCGACGCTGTAGCGCCCATTTCCAAATTTTTTATAGTAGTCTGTCCCCAACAAGTTGTCCACTTTGTTAAAAAATTCAATACACAGACCTTTTATAGAGCCGTCGAACGGGCAGTCAAGCTTGAGCCAAACCAATTGATACACGCTGAATTTGGTTTCTTTATAGCGCGAATGTATGATCACCTGGGGATACATGCGCAGGATCTGGTTTACCGCCGTGCTTTTGCCCATACCGCTTACGCCGACGATGCTGAAACCTGAAGCAGTGGTCCGAAACAATTCATTGGTTTCCAAAACTCCATTAATTCCTTTATTTATCTCATCCGATTTTTTCAAACTCTGCACAAATTGAGGCTTTAAAGGGTTGCGGGCAAGGTAACCCTGCCTCAATACCCTTGAGATCCTGCTTTCCATGTCAAGATGAACGGGAAGTGGCTGAAATATTTGAAAAAGCCGCTGAACCATGTGAATGCGGTAATGGCTTTCAAGTTTCCTCTCCTCGGGATGATATGGCGGGTAATAAGCAAGCCTTTCAGCCGCCTCTTCAGCGCATAAAATCGGAGGAAGGGCTTCGATGAAGGGATTCCCTCGGTATTCTGGAATTACCTGCTCTTTATATTCTGCAGGGACAGCCACCGTACCGTTTGGTATTTTCAGTTTATCCATCACTTTTCTGTAGTGCCTCCTTCTGCTTTCTCTTCAATAATTCCAACTGTCCTTCCTCTTCCCCTACAGTTTCTTGACTGTTCCCAAGCGTGACAACAGGAGCCAGTCCTTTCGAAGTCTCTTTTTTCAGTTCAAAAGCTTCCTTCTCTCGATTGGCAAGCTTTTCCGCCTGACGGTTTGCCCTGATGCTCCTTTTCTTTTTCGTATCACTTTCTCCGTCATCCTTTGTCACAGCTGTAGCTTTCTGTGCCTCTTGCACTATATGCTGGATTTCGGTAATCAGTTCCGCTTTTGCCTGGGCCTCACTGTCGGCTGCCTTTTTCTGTTTGAGCTTTTCTAAAGCCAATAAATTCTGTATTTCATCAAAAGTCTTATCTTTGTATCTAACTTGATGATCAAGAAGGTAGCATTTTTCGAAATTGATACCGTCCGCATCTTTTATGTAAATATAGTTCATGTTCCGCGGGTCGAAACATGCCTCCACCTTCCAGGTCCCGTTCATTCTGGCTTTTTCAGTCCATCTCTCCTCCAGCATGAGTGGCGAGCCGTAGTACAGGTTCTTAAACCTTATGCCTCTCGGCGTAACAGTTGCCGTATCGCTGGGCATAAGGTGGAGCTTTACAATATCCTCGGGCACACTCCGCAGTTTTCCTGCACGGTTTTCTATCCCCCAGTTCCAGATTTCCCGCGGGATACACTCAACATCGTCGGCAATCATCATTTCTTCTTGGTTATAATTTTTCAAATAGTGCTGGTTGTTATGGTAGAGTACGCACTTGATAATAATTTGCGTAAATTGGTAAATGTCAAGTTTGGCATCAAGCCTGTAGTCCCTGTCTCCCCGCTCCCGCCCCTCGGGATCGACGGTACCAGGGACAACAGACTTGTACTGCAAATTTACGGTTCTGAAATACTGCTCGATAATTCCTTTCCAATCGCAGCGGTAAGGCGGGGTGTTCATTATTTTCACATGGAGTCCATTTACAAGGTTTTCGGCATTTTTGCCCTCCAGCTCCCCACGGTCTGCAAGGATGGCCTCGGGAATATGATGAACTGGCCAGTCCTCTTCGGTTATTTCAATTCCGTATTCTTTGCAGAAAGCAACTTTATCACTTGCCGCATTTGCAATTGCCATCATAGCTCCATTCCATGAAGGCCCTTCCAATCCAACATAAATTCCCACAACCATCCTGCTGAAAACATCGATAATAGCGTAAATTACTGGCCGCCCGATAATCCAGTTGCGGTTGTACCTTGACACGAGATACACATCCGCCAGCGTAGCATCTACCTGAAAGATGGAGCCTGGTCCCATAGCCTCTACAGTAGAACTTCCTAAGACTGGCCTGTACTCATGCTCATATTTCTTTGGACTGAAACGGGTGGATATTTCTTTCTTTATATTGCGCTCTTTCTCAAACCAGTAGCGGAACTGCCAAAAGGTAGGGATTTCCGATGCAGGCTTTAAGATTGGAACCTTAACGCCGCTTTCAATTTTAAATCCTTCAGAAAAGTATTCTTTACGCATCAGTTCATAAGTTAGCCGCAGGGAATGCTTGGCAGAAGAGTAGTAAAACTTGTTAATGGCATTGCGGAATATCTTTTTGACATCTTCATCTACATTTATGCCTTCGCCTACAATATCAGCGTGCTGCCTCGGCCTGCCCCTTTTGGCACTGCCTATCCTTTTCTCTTTTCCTCTGCCGCCGCACAAATAAAATGACGGCAGCAGAGCATTTTTTGTCTTCCCGTTTCTCCAGTATTTTTTGAGGTAGTTTCCGATCGTCTTTACGGATACACCGCTTTTTTCAGCAATGGCTCTGATGTATTTGCTCCGTTCTTTTCGATAATAGATGTGAGGTTCAAGGGTGACGATTCCGCCAATCAGCTCCCACGCCTTGTCTCGCATATGCCGTTCTTTTTCAGAAAGTTTGTCCTCCTCTACGACCCGTAAAAAAGGATCGTTATGCAATACAGTTGCAAACCCTTCATTTATCCCTTCCTCAATTTCGCTAATCGTTACTGCAAAAGGAAATTCATTTGCTTCTACATCAATTACGAAAGCCAGATCGGATTGACGATCCAGCCATAAGATTCTCTCAATACTTGTTTCTCCACCATTTTCCCATTTGATAAGCATATTAACCGCCAGCATAAGCCTTCCCCCCTTTTCTGGCGGCATCGGTTATATCGACACTATAAGCGGGGCGATTAAGGTCAATAGGCTCGTCCATATTTACCTTGATCCTTTTGACCGCAAGAAGGTGCCTGAACAGGAACATCCCTGTTCCTGGATCAAGCCCATAATCTTTATCAAATTCCAACGCCGTTTTACGAATTGATTCGGAGCTTTGGGAGAGCCTTAATAAAAAAGCGTCCCCCAGCTCAACCAATTCACTTTCAGTTAACCCTGCATCCATATAAGCATAGCGCGCTGAATGTATCCATTCAATGTTTTTTGCTTTGACAACAGGAATATCTTTATTCGTTACGATTCCCCAATCGATACCCCTTGCCTGCCAATAGCGCCTTTCTATTTCAAGCCGTTCAAGGCTTATTCTCTTCTCCAGCTCACTTGCCGCCTTAAGACTCCTCGCTACATACCTTACATTACCATCATGATCCTTTACCGTGATCAAAAACGAAGTTGAAATAACATAGGTGGTTCCCGATTTTTTGTCGGTAAACAAATCAAACCGCAAGTCTTCTCTATCCTGTACCCAGTCTCCATAATCCAAGAGGGGAAAATGTTCTCTGATGTCAATTACTGAATCTTCCCATTCAAGCAGGTAGAAAAATCTGGCCTCGCTGTCAGTGAAAAGATGGTGAATCCGTCCTGTTTTCCATCCGAAAATTCTATGGCAGCGGCCCTTTGACGGAAAATCTTGAACAGTTAACCAGGGCTTATAGTCTTTCCCTTCTCCCCGTCCGCGTCCTTCTTTTAGAAACCTTTTATATTTTTCTTCCGACCAGTCAGTATTGTATTTCCCAATATTCCTCATCTCCTTTTATAAGGAAATGCTATAATAATTGCTGAGGAACCTTCAAAACAATTCAATGAAGGTTCCCCAGCAGAGGAGCTAAAATTTTATGCAGTCATAAAAGTTTTTCTTATATCATCATCTGTTAAATCATTCTTTTTCAATGAGCAAGTTAATAATATCGTCACATACGCTTCAAAAGGAGTTAGCTTCTGAATTTTTTCTATCAAAGTCTTAGCAATATCAAAATCTTCTTCGTCAAAATCAAAAGATTCATATTTTAAAACATCTTCAATTGACTTAACAATTACTTCTCTTGGCTCAATTTTATTGCTTACATGATACAGGGTATTCCAAAACACTTGAAGTAATATATAAACTTCTTCTTCCGTAAAATATCCTTGCAGTCTTTTTCTGGTGAAATTAAATAATCTCGTAAGGTCAAGAATCATATCTCTAATCTTATTTTCAAGGTAACAAGCCTTATCTTCCTCAGTAATTGTTTCTCCAATTTCTTCGTAATCCTCCAAAAGATAAATATTGCCTGAAGGATAATTGCGTACGGCTTCGTAAACCATCGGACTGATTTCAATTTTTATATTTTTTTCGGCTTCGGTAAGATTTTTCATACAAATCATCCTTTCTTTTACTTTTTTGCTCTAATTAAAATTCAAACTTAAGTGTCAGCATTACAAGGCATCATTATTAGCAATTGTCGTAAATTACTGCACTAATTTAACTAAATCATATTTACCTAAATAATCGCTTATAACAATTACTTCGCCCTCTATATCATCGTTATCATCTTCTGAATCGTTATCCTCATCATAAGGAAATGTTTCAATTTCTGCGACATAAGCATTGTATCCTTTATCAATCAGTTCTTTAACCTCTTTTAATGCTTCAAGGCTTGGATTATCTGTTTTTTCCCAACAGCCGTTGTCGAAATAGTCTAAAGTAAAATCAGGGAATTCCTTTCTTGCCCTTTCGTACACATAATCCTTTTCGCACTCATATCCTAATTCTAAAGCTAATTTCAATTTTTCGCTTCCATATTGTTCAATCCAAGTTTTTCTTTCTTTTATGATTTGCTCTTTTTCTTGCCTTATTTTTTCTTCCTCTTCTCTTTTCTTCTTTTCTAATTCTTCGGCCTCTCTTTGCCTCTGTTCATTTTTTATCCTTTCTTTTTCTTCATATTCTTTTTCCAATACCTTTTTTTGTTCTTCTAACGCTGCTTTTTTCTCCGTGATATTTTTCACTCTGTTCTTTTCCCATTCAATCAATTGTTCTACTGTTTGAGGTTCACTAAACTTTTTAAAATCTCTTACTTCTTCAATTTTCCAATACGATGGGCATCTTTCCTCAAGCTTATAGTCAACTACAACTTCAGCAAGATAATATTTTTTATATCCTTCATTAAAAAAAGAATCCCTGTTGTCTTCTTCAACGCTAATCTCTGCTCCAATGTTTAAATAAATATTTCCGTATTTGTCCACTCTTGCAAGTTCAATAATTTCTGGAGTAGCATTGCAGTAAATTTCTTGCAATTCTTTACCATTGCCTCCGCTCAAAAGGCTTTTTTTTCTTCCTTCTTCATTGAGAAGATATCTAATTCTTGCTTTTTTGTTTAATTCTGTCGTCACATATACCAACCCCTTTCAATTTATTTTTAAACAGTCATTTGAGGTTATAATTTTGTGTTTATAATAAACTCTTCTATATCCTTACCTAAGGCCGCAGCAATTTTCCCAACTGTCTGCGGCCTTGGGATTACCTTGCTATGTTCTATTCTTATTAATGTTTTAGGACTCAAATTCGCTTCTTCTGCCAGCTGGGCTATACTTTTACCCTGTCTGGCACGCTCCAGCTTAATTTTTGCTGTATCATAATAGACATTACTCATACATACCACCCCCTTTACTAACTTTTAAGACATTTTTATTATAACATCTAATTTGTTAGTGTGCAAATTTTACTGCTCTCTTTTTTACTAACTTTTTTTTCGCTAATTTTTATGATATACTCTTTACGAAAGGAGTTGACAGCAATTGATCGGCGAAAGACTTAAAATGCTTCGCAAAGAGAAAGGACTTACAATGAAAGAAATTGGGGAAATCATTGGAGTTTCTGATGCAGCATGGACCAAATATGAGAAGAACCGTGCTGAACCTTCTATAGAAAGTCTTATTAAAATTGCTGATTATTTTCAGGTTTCACTTGACTTCCTTCTTGGGCGTACCAACATACGGGAACCACAGTTTGTAGAAAAAGCTAATATACAAAGTGAATTTTTGAAAGAATTCGAGTGGTCAAAGATAGGCGACCCATCTCAAATGTATTTTTTAGTGGAAAATCTTTCTACTTCTATCGGAAAATATAATGAACATAAAGTAACAGAATCAGAACTGCAATTGCTGCTAAAAACTATCAGCGATGTAGTTCTTTATTTCAATACCCTTGCGGAACTGAAAGAGAAAGACAAATGTATTACAAAACAAGCCTTAGCCGAACATCGAAAAATTTTATCTCAAATTATTGAAGACCTGAACGACATTTTAGAAGAAGCATACAAGGATGTATTAGGCGGAAAAAAGTAATAAAAATATTATGTAGCGAGATTTTTTCATTTATTTTCATTTTTAAAAACGCAAACATCAGAAAAATTCGTTTTTAAAATCGTAAAACTCGCTACATAACGATATCTTATGAAGCCAAATTATGTAGCCAATCCGATTTATGGTATGGGAGGTAACTGTTGTGGATTGGTTAGAAAAGTTTGAAGAGGAATTAAAACAAACAGGGAAAAGTCAAAATACAATTATAAGTTATTGCACAGACATAAAAGAATTCTTGAAGTGGTTTTCCGATACATATGCGAAGGAATTCGACGGTAGAATTCTTGAGCAAGACGTTCGTGAATACCGTAACTACTTACTAAACATAGCAAAGTTAAAGCCATCCTCCATTAACAGAAAGATGGCCGCTTTAAAAAACTTCAACCAGTTTCTTATCCAAACTGGCACAGGGATAGAAGCAGACATTTGTGGTATTTCTGTGGCCGACATTCATGACAGAGAAATTAGAACCATTAGCCGCAATGAACTTAACAGGCTTAAGCGTGCAGTATATGCAAGCGGAAATAAGCGAGATATAGCATTGATCGAGCTTTTGATAGGAACAGGTGTAAGAGTTTCCGAACTCGTTTCTTTAACCACAGAAGACATCCATTTAACTGCACGAAATGGCAAAGAAAACTATTCATATATTGTTATCCGTAATGGGAAAGGCAATAAATATCGAGAAATACCTTTAAATTCCCAAGTCAAAAAGGCGTTGGAAGAATACCTCGTCACAAGGTCACATTTAAGTGGCAGAATTTTCATCGGCCAGCGTGGCCCGCTGAGAAGAGAATCGGTTGATAAAATTATTAAAAAATACTGTCGTATGGCAGGCATCGAAGAAATTTCCGCTCATGTCTTGCGGCATACTTTCTGCACCCGTTTGATGTCCGAAAATGTTCCCATACCTATCATCTCAAAGCTGGCAGGCCATTCAAGTATTCAAACCACCATGGACTTCTATGTTCGAGTTAGCCGAGCCGATAAGACTGCTGCAGTGGAAAAATTAACCTAATGTAAACACAATGGAAACACAAAATAACCGCAGGTCAATTTAAAACCTGCGGTTTTATCATGAAGAAGAAGGAGATATTATAAAAAAAGCCAAAACATAACCATATCAATCAAGAAAATTATAGAAAATACACCTTTCTTATGTCAAAAATTTTTATTTTCCCACCAGTATCTCATAGATTGCCTCATCTATACATCCTTTTTCATAAAGAACGCTTGCTACACTTCTTCCAAACTCTGCTATGTCATGTCCGTAATGTGCGAGATAAATAATTTCCTGCAGCACTTCCCCTGCGTTATACCTTTCTTTATCTTTAGCATTTGCCATATGGTTTCACCTCTCCTTTTAATATGATGGATCTATTATAGCGCACATGACAAAAAAGCAAAAAATAATTCCATTCAAATTTCTGCATTACATAATATGTCAAAGTATAGCTAAAGTCGAGTGTATAGCTGAAATCTTTTACAGGCAAAAGTGTTTCCTTTTGGTCAGGCTCAAAATATGATGGGTAAGAAAGTAAGATGGTATTTAAACAAACTTTGGATCGTTTTCGTTTTTGAAAATAAAAAAGGGGACTGTCCTATTCAAACAATCCCCTAAACATGTATTTAAAAAACTTGGTCACGTTTTTATCTCGTCTTTAAAAATTGCATTATTAAGCAAAAATCCTATTTTCAACCCATCTTTAAACCCCTGTTGGTATAAAAAACGAAAAGCCAAAGCCTCCCTTTGCCCGACTAAGTCTTCGTATTTTTCAAGCCTCGACTTGCTATCATCAATGGAACTTGAAAATATTTTTTCATATGCTATTTTCACAGAACATGTTAGTTGCTTATATTCCGAAGAAGTTGCAGCAATACGGTTTACAATTTCGTCTACTCTGTCATTTTTATAGTTTTCCAAAGCACTGTAAATGTCCCGCAAAAGATATTCCCTCCTTCATCTTCTTGTGCAATTAATTATTGTATGTAACCTTAATTAAATCCTTTTCCCTTAATCCCTACAAGCAATATGTACGCCGCTACCATAAATCAGTAGCGGCCAATAAATACACCTGCTTTGTCAAAAAAGAAGGAGACAGGAAAAGAAGGGAGAGAATGGGAATATATATAAAACAGCACTTTTAGTGCTGTGGGAACCGCAGCAGGAATTTCAGGAGTTTTTAGTCAAAATGATTTTTAAACCAGTTTTTTCTTGAAAAACTTTTACTCGTAACATCGCCATCATAAACAATGTTCTTTTAAAAAGTCAAGAAACTTTTCTTTATATCACTTCAAACCACATTTTTTAAAATGCAAGCATATGAATTTCGGCAATGCAAAAAATAGAGTTATGAAAAAATCCAGTAACTTTACACATTTGCAATTCAAAAAAGAGACTACTAAACAGCCTCACGATAAACAAGGTTTCTCGCTTCCGTCTCCGTGATATAAAAATCTTCCATAATCTCATGCACAAGTTTTTCTTTTTCTATTATGCTTTTATCTGCTTGTATGCTTTCTTTTTTCTTTTCTGCTTCCATTTCTTTCTCTTTTTGCATTTTTCCCGTAACACAAGACAAAAAATATGCGTTTACTTCATCTCGGAAACTCTTTTCTTGTGTTTTTTGCGTTTCTAGTGCGTCTGAAATAAGTCCAAACTTTTTGCGGTATGTCTCTATGTCCACCGCCTCATCAATCGCATGTTGTATTTTTCTTGTTACAATCTGGTAAAAAGCCGAATCCCGTGGAGCAACCATCTCGCCGAAATCCTTATACCTGTCATGTGTGTTCTTTTTTGGATATACTAAAATTTTCACTCTCGAAAAACCAAACTTTTTCATCTTTTCATAAGTTGCAATATTTGCTTTTATTCCGTCATCCGTACTATCGTATGCTAAAATCACCTCTATATCTTTCCCAAAAACTTCCATTAAGAGTTCTATCTGCCGTTCAGATATAGAATTTCCGAGTGTCGCCACAACCGCAACGCCATCAAGACGGTAGCAATAAACTCGTGCTGCATCCTTTGGCCCCTCGACGAGCACGACTTTTTTATATTCATTCGGATTTTTTACATACTTGTAAAGGAGATAGAGGTTTTCATCGCGTTTAAAACCAACAGTATTAATAATTCTCGATGTCAGCTTTTTCTTTTTATTGTTTTTTTGTTCCTTTGTAATTTCCAAGTTTTCCCAATACTGTTTTTTCCAAAAATTATCGCTCAAAACTTTATGTTCTCGTTCTTGTTCATCGTCAAAAATGCTCCGTCCCTGCAAGCCAACCACTTTCCCATTTATGTCTTTGATAGCATAAATGACACGATAACGGAAGTCGTTCGATTCGTTGCAATCAGCCGATTCGCTCCCGTCTCTGTAATAAATATCACACTCTTCCATCTCTTGTGCATTAAATCCTAACTTCTCCATATACATACATTTTCCCTTGGTTTCGCTTAAGATTTTTTCAACATTCTTCTCGTTTACAAAACCTCTTACTCCATTTGTCTTACCTATTATTTTTTGAGTTTCTATATCTCTTTCTTGCGAATTCTCCTCTAATATTTCCCATACAGTTTCGATATTGTCAACAAAAAGATCGGCACTTTCTTTCAAAAGCCCCCAAATATCCCCCGTAAAACCACAGCGAAAACAGTTTCCATGCGGCAGGGCATCTTCATTCATAAAAATTGCAAAATTTTCGTGTTCACAAATTGGACAAATATCAAGCTTCACAACATAATCACTAATATCTATAATTTCATACCGTTGCTTTTCAAAAATCTTTGCAATTCTTTCAGTGTTCCATTTTGCGTCTAAAATTTCTTTTTTTATTTTTGCAAGTAGAAATTTTTTTGAAAACAGCAGAGCAAAATTCACAATATCATCCATTTTTATGTCATTTGATAAAAAGTTTTTTAGTTGCTTATACGTTTCGTAATCGGCTTTGTAAAAAATCGGATTCCATAAATAGCCATCTTTTTGATTTACTGACTGTTTATAATTAAAGTGTCGTAGTTGCTTCCAGTCTGCGTTTTGTAAAGCGTTTTGAATAGCTTCTTCGATAATGTCTTGAAAAGTCTTTTTTGTTTCAACTATTTCATTATAGCGTGATAAAATCTCGTTGTATTCTTTGTATAAATTTTGTATAATTTTCATTAAGCACATCACTCTCCTTTGATTAGGTTTCTTATTCTCCTTTTTTTGAGTAGTATGTACGAGGGAGTAACTGAGAAACATGAAACGCAACAAAAAAATTTTCTGTAACGGGAAGAATTCCCGCTTTTTTTGTTTAAGTATGTCAGCCCGCCGTTAAGCGGGCAGTTTTTATTCTTTTCGTAACTTTTAAAAGTTTCTACAAGCTCCTCAACACCGTGCAAAGACTTTACGCCAAGTATAAACGGCATTTTTTTCTACGCAAATATTGTAAGAAATACCTTAAGAGAAAATCAAATTTTACTCCGACTTTTTAAAAAAATGAGTATACAAAATGTTTCTCACCAAACGTGATACAGACATCGAATGTTTCTGAGCAAGGTCTTGCAGTCTCTCCAACTCTTCATCCGTCACTTTTGCAACTATTTTGTGCCCTTTTGCCGTGGTAAAAGTGTAATCATTTCTGATTTCCGTGCTGTAGTCAAATTGTTCAAACAGTATCCAAAGCACAACTTTTGTTATCGTCATACCAGTTTCCTCCGAGAGTTCGCGCAATCTCTGAAAAGTTCGCTCCGAAACTACCGTCCAAAACTGCTTTTGTTTTCTCATACAAACCACCTCGCTTTTAATTCTCTACAAACATAATAGAAAAATATTCATGCTTGAGTCAAGTTTTTATTCAATATTTTTTGCAAATATTGTCAAGTTGCAAAAAATATGATATGATGTAGCCAACAATGATGAGTAAGACTGTGAAAGGAGCTGGTAGGAATGGTAGTTTTCGAAAAATTCGTATCCTCGAAGAGAGGGGCGTTCTGGATATACGTAATTACGCACAGTTTTTGGAAAGCAGAAGTAGTGCTGCAGGTTCCGCACTGGTATGGCAAGAAAACAGTTTGGCGCAAAATCTTTTTCTTCCCATTTGCTCACCACTTATTACAATTTCTGCACGGCTTGCTGAAGCATTCACAATATAAAAACGAAAGCCCCGAAAAAATCGGGGCTCTTTTGCTTTCTACATAGCACTTTTGAGCCCTATACTATGTTTCTCTTGGATTTTTCGCATTAAGGCTTTTTAGTCTATTGCCTTTTAAAAACGAAAGCTTGCCTTCTAAATCCTTTGACGTAAAACCACAACCGTTCGTCGCCGTGAAGGTGGGTGTAATTACGTTTTTAAAAACGTGCTTTTTCCCCTCGACCATACACCTTGTCTGTAAAGATCTTGTTGCATAAGTTTTACAAACTCTTCCTTTGACATTAAGTTTTTCACACCACTTTCAACATCATCAAAATGGTTTGTTATATTTTCGTCCAGCATCAGCATCTCCTCGCTCTATCTTTGCCATAGAAATAAAGCAACATCAAATAGCTAATTTAACGCTAAGCTCAGCTCCAAAATTGCATTGGTTCAAAAAGTGCAAAGCAAAATATTCAAAAACGGGGGAATTCCCTGGGAAGTTTTTTCCGCTATAGCTTATCCCTTTGAAAATTATGTTTTTTGAAAATTTGGCTTTTGTTCAAATCCCCTGAGATTCCCCCGTTGTAGAAAATTTTCTTACACTCCATTTTGTTGTAAGCTAAAGCAAATAGATTAAAGTAACCAATCTCCTAAGTTTGTTTATAAAATCTTATAAGCATTTATAGGAGATTGGTTTTCATAATTTCTTATTGCTTAAGCTAATGGCTTAGGCTAAACGCTAAAGCTAAAAGCTTAAGCTCTTGCTACAGCTAAAAGTAATGTTGAAGCTCGCTTTTGCTTTCTTTTATGATCAGTTTCTTATCTCATTTTTGTGGTAAAAAAATAAAGGGGATCTATTCCCCTTTTAAACGAGTTTTAATGCTCGATTTACTTCTTTTCTTTCGATTTCAGGATCATCAAACATCATGTCCGCAAAATTGTTAAACCGCAACGGAATATCTGCAGCTTCAACTTGTTGATAGCCTTCTTCACTGAGTTTTTTCACTTCGCGGTTGAGATCTTCATACCAAACATTATTGCCAAAACCAAGAATAATTTTGCTTTGTTTTGGAACACAATTGCATATAGTTTTCAACTGTTCCTCGCTAATCGAGTTAGAATAAACTGCTATAATGTTAACATCCTCGTTGTTTTTCCTAATTCGCATTGCACACAATACATCATATACAATTACGTAAACATCGTCTCTTTCCCCTTTGTTCATGTAAACTATGGGATTTTCACCTTCTCCTTTGGGCACGATAAAACATTTTGAAACAATCTCTTTATCAAAACCAAAACCTTTAAAATCTTCAAGAGTCATTTTGGTATAAAAAGGTGTACTTACAAATTTGCTATTTTTCACTTCAGTTTTTTGTTCACAAATTTCAGCTAAAAATTCTATTGCTTCGGCAAAAGTTTTATTATACTGTTTAATTAAAAAGGATATGATATCTACGCGGTTTCTGTTATAAAAGCTGCACCTAAAATTAATGCATCCTACGAATATATTTTTGTTAGCCAAATCAAGGCTGAGGTAGAAGCGTTCCATACCGCATGCTGGACAGATAGTGTAATAATAAATTCTTTCTCTTTCGTTATCAATTTCAGTTTCCGCTATTTCCAAGTCAAGTTCCTGAAAAAGCCTTGACATGTAAGCTTCATCAAATGCCTTTTTTATTTTTTCTTTCTTTTGTTCTCTTTTGTAAATTGGCAAATAAAGCTTCAGCGCAAAGTTGACAATGTCGGAAGCATCGGTTTTCCCATCCGAAAAGCGCTCGAAATTGAAGCGGATATCTGGCATATTTATTCTAACAACATAATTATCGTTTAGTTCGGTGTGCTTTATTGTGTATTTTTTCCTCGATGCTGCCTTTTCTAAATTTTGAAGTGCCAAGGGAATTATGCGAATAACGTCACAACCCACTTGGGCGTAGCTTTCAATGCAGTTTTTTTCTATATAAAGTATCATTGAGACCACCTCTTTTATATTTAGTTAAGCTCGTTTTTTTTGAAGAGAATGATATTTCTCTTCAATATTCATTTTTTTCATTAAATTCTTTATATACTGAACTTTCAAGTGGTTCGCAAGGGTATCCTGGTCTGTATATCCCAGCGCCTCGCGAACCTCTTTTTTTGTAATAATGCTTTTTTGAGAAAACTGTGTTTTCAGAAACTCACCCAGTTGCAGAATTTTTTTGTTGCGTTTGCTACTGTGCGTTAAATAATGCTTATAGAACTCCTCGGGATACCATGTTTCAATTTTGGCATTGGGAAAATATGTTGTTAGAAGTCCAAGCAGTACAGATTCTCCAATAAAGCTGTAAATCTGAACCTGTTCATTTGTAGATTTCCTCAGCGCGGTCCTGCAAAAGTTCTGGATCATCTCTGTGAAAAGGTCACTTTCGATGACCCGTTTCACTTTTTCAGCAAGTACTACTGCTTTATCATCCGCACTGCCTAAATCGTCGAAATCCTGTTCGTTGCTAACTGATACGGCTTTGGCAAGATAGTATTCATCACCTTTATGGTTAATGCCAATATTTAGCATGACCGTACAGTTGGCATAAATGTTCTTACCCTTAACGTTGTTAAAGTGGTCAATGTAAACACGGTTGTTTTTGTAAAACATGGTATCCATCAATTCTTTTTTGATGGTATTAACGAGTTTTTGATAGGTTAAAATAAACACTTCTTTATCCTTAATTCCCTCCAAATCCTGAAACAGCTTCTTGAAATCAAACCTCGCACTGCTTTTTCTGCTGAAAATGTTTGTGCGGCTCAAATTTACAGGGCAGTTGTAAATGGTAAGATTATCGTAGTTTCGAATCTGAGGCAAATCCAATATTGCAAACTGCCTTTCTTTGTACTCGGCGTCATATTTTGCGGTGGCATCAAAGATAACCGTCTTTAATCCGTCTAATTTGGCAAATTCAATGTAATCCGTAGTAATAGCCTGGGCTTCCAAGCCAATCTTGGCTTCTTCGGCGCGCAGAATGCCGCCTTTTCTGATAAGACTTGCAATGCACTCGAGTATTTCGACATCGTTTTCTGTGTATGCTTCTTCAAAAAAACTCTTGAACTTATCAGACAGCTTAAAACCTGGTTCTAAGGCTGACAGAAACGGGCTTGTAAAATCAAGGTCATTTAATATGGTATTGAGCTCTCTGAGGTGGCTCATAAGACACTGAGCTTCCTCATACAGTTCTGATCCTGGTTGTATATAGCGTATAACTTCGTATACTTTCCTTATATCCCTTCTATTTACAGGTCTATTAATTGCCAGCGGTGGTTTTTCGTCAATGATAAGGATGTCTCGCTTGTGCTCAATCCCATCCTTACCATAGAATGTCAAAAAATCCTTGAGATGCCGTCCATACAGCATTTCCAATCGAAATCTCTCACTGCTCATCAAGAGTACAGGATAATTTTTCTGCTCACTGACGGCTTTTTTCATCCTGCAATCGGCGTCGCAGTTTCTGCATGCTATGCGCTGATATTCCTTGTACCCCTGCAGGCAGTGGTCGGGATAAAAGCTGTAGACAGCTTTGGCTTTTCCTTTCAGATTTTCTTCGAGGTCTAAAATATCCTCAATCCTTTCTTTAACGACTATTGCGCCAAAATTATTAGAATCATCGTCAAGTTTTAGCCTTAAAAACTCTTCTATCATTGTTGACTTGCCGAGTCCAGTCTCCATTGGAATAACCACTGGTTTGTTGGAATCAATTAAGGGGAAAAGGAGAATCTTTGCCACTGTCCTTAACTGGCCGTAATGTTCACGGCTAACAGTTCCTCCATATGCTTTTATCTTACCCATCACAGCCATGGCTAATTTAACGGCTTCAAAAGAATCTTTAGGATAACAAATTTCATTGTATTTGTAAAGCCGATGTTGAAAAGGCTGAATTTTTCCCATATCCTTTATGAATCCCCTTCCTTATGTGGAATTCTGTTATCATTTTAGAACATAAAGAGGCTTAAACTCAAATTTTACCCCCTTTTTTATTGTCAATTTTTTTAATAAAAATAGATTGGTTTAACAGAAGAGAAGAAAAATAAAAAAGCAACTATCATAAGCGATAGTTGCATAATATTAATACAGATTAAGTAAGCAAATTTTTTATTTTTTGCTACAATAACAATTGATCATTTATTCCACTGGTTTAATTCCCATTTCGTCTAACTTCTTCCATAAAGACGCCATAGCCTTTTCAGGATCCCTATAAAATACACTTCCTCGCACACGCCAAAAAGTCCAACCAACCCTTTCCAAAATACGTTGGCGTTCTATATCCTCCTCCCATTTATCAATACCATGCCACTTATCTCCATCACATTCAATCGCTAATCTATTGCGAATTCCTTCAACCACTAAATCAATTCGCTTGCCCAAATTCGCGACTTTTACTTGGGGTATTACTCTATACCCACGTGCACAAATAATTCTATAAACATCTTCCTCAAACTTTGATTCAAATAAATGTTTAACTTCATCAATTTTTTGTTGCACTCTATGTGGATTTTGGCAATACTGTAATAAGCGATATCTCGCACATTCTGGATTATTTATATCCTTTAATTGCACTGAATGAAACAAAAACATTTGGTCTCTTGCCCTGCTTGCCGCAACATTAAACCTTTGATAATCAGAACGCTTGGTTAATGCCCTAAACCTAACATTCGGTGCAATAACCATTGAAAGGAAAATTATATCTCTTTCATCACCTTGGAAGAAATATGCATCCCCACATATCAGCTTTCTTTCAACCATCTCTTTTTCTCCAATTGCTTCTCTTAAAAGTTCCTCAATAAGTTCTGCTTGATCATCTCCCTGAAGGGAAATAACCCCCATTGTCTTTCCATTATATTTTGGATCAGAACAAAGTTTTACAATATGTCTTACTATTGCTTCCGCTTCAGGCCTATTTATTACTTTAGTAGTATGTTCTTCCACAAATCCTTCCTCTACAAATATTGCTGATACAGGCGGTTCAAATATTTCATGAGACATTGGTAATCTTAAGGGTATTATTTTTCCTTCATACATAAAATCATTACTAAATTGTATTATTTCAGGAACACTCCTGAAATGTTCTTTTAATACAATTTTGCTTTCAAAAATTTGATTCGCTATATCATACAAGCTTGTAGTAAGTTCAAATCTGCTGGCATGGGGCACTATTCCAGCCAAATAACGTTGAATAAGTTGATGCACTTCTCCAACATTTATACCAATACTTTCTGGGCTTATCTGATTATCATCTCCAACTATCACTGCTTTTTTTGCTCGTAATAATGCACATAAAGCAAATAAGTTACTCTGACTGCTTTCGTCTACTATTATTACATCAAATAAATCATCTGTAAGCTTTATGTTCTCGATTATTTTTTGTATAGGCATTATCCAAACTGGGATCGCTCCTTTGCAAATCTGCATTTCTTCCCTCGCTTCTTTTCGGTACATATTAGCATACTTACCTGTTCCTTTACCAATTTTCCTAACTGCTTGCACAAATGCATGCAGACTTTTCTTTTGCTCATATGTAGTTCTTTCAATTTGCGCAAGCCATGTAGATTTCGCAACAAGTTCTCTTAAGATACGTGATTCCTTTTTTTCTTCTTCCTTCAACAATTCCTCAAATTTTTCTATATTAGTTGTCTCTTCTAACTCTTTCAGGTAAGTATCACATTGTCTCCATTGCCATGCTAATTTCCAATCATCAGGTGGAATTAAAGGTTCCCCTTGCCCACCTTGTTCAATTATCATTCTTACCCATTTAGGTGCTACTTCTTCAAGTCTGTCTTTTAAGCTTAAATAAACATTATAATCCTCTTCTAAGCCTTCAAGTCGAACAACTTCCCAGTATTCTTTATTCCATAACTCTGTATCTTTTGCTTCACATGCATTTAAAAGATTTATCCAGCTTGGATGAGCATTATTTGATTCCTTCCCGCGAATTAATAGAGTTTTTAATCTCTCAAAAAATGCATTGGCATCATTCAATTTTATCTTTAATTCAAGTACTTCTATACCATTATAAAGTTTTTCAAACCATTTTATATTAGTCCAAGCAGGTGTTTCTGGAATGCCTAAGCCATTCAAAAATTCTTGCAAAGGTTTTACAACTTTATCATTCCATTGTAACCCTTTTTCTATTTTATCTATAAGTTCCTCTACATAGAAAGAAAATCTTGGTATTGAATCAGATAATTGTGGCCCTCCAATGTCCTTCATTATGTTATTCCATTTCAATATTAACTTGTTTTTAATTTCATTTTTCTCTATATATTTGATAATTATATCAACCTCATTTTCATTTCTTATTTCATGCCCGTCTAAAGATACTTTACTCTTATCCATTAAATACGTATATTTACGACCCGTAATGTTTCTAAAAAACCAACTTATTTGCTTAACACCTTTTAGTTTCTCTTTTAAAACCTTTAAGCTTTCCTTTGCAACTGTAGGATCAATATCTTCAGAAAAAACAATCTCATGCTCTATTAACTCCATATCAAGATTTTTTATTTGCTTAATCCTATCTCGGCTTTCCTGAGTGTAAAAGTCAATATATTTTTGTACAAAAAGTGGAATATAATTTTGTACAAAAAATGTACTAAGATGCATTCGAAGAACTGTTAAAATATTCAACTTTTGACTTTAATCTATATGAAGGCCCTTTTATTGATATAACATGCGAATGATGAAGTAATCTATCCAATATTGCATTGGCTAATGTTGCTGATCCAAATACTTCTGCCCAATTAGAAAAGGGCATATTAGTTGTAATAATAGTACTATGCTTTTCATACCTTTTAGATATTAGCTGAAAAAATATATTTGAAGCATCTGTGTCTATTGGTAAATACCCTACTTCGTCTATTATTAACACTTTATACTTTGAAAAATGTTTTAATCGGATCTCTAAACGGTTTTCTGCTAATGCCTTTTTAATTGAGACATTAATTCTTGAAAATGAATGAAATATGTAGAATATCTGTGCTTAGCACATTCTATCCCTATGGCGGTGGCAAGATGTGTCTTGCCTACCCCGGGGGTTCCTACAAACAATATATTTTCGTTATTTTCTACAAATCTTAAGCTTTTTAAATCAAGAATTTCTTGTTTGTTTATGCTTGGTTGAAATTCAAAATCAAAATCATCAAGTTCTTTTAAAAAAGGGAAGTTTGCTACTTTAACACATGCAAGTATTGCTTTTTCTTGTTTTGATTTTATTTCTAAATTGCTTAGTTCATATAGAGCATCTATAACACTTTTTTCTCCTGATTTAATCAGGTTTAAGTACATATCTATATTATTTTTTATGTTATTTAATCCAAGCTCTTCTAAATTGTTTAATAGCTTAATATAGTTACTCACATTTTCACCTACCTATGCAATAATTTATCTAATTCGTTAAGATTATTTGTGCATATTTGTTCAATATCTTCTCTATTTTTGATGAGATTTTCCATTAATTCTCTATAATGAGATTCATGATAATTTATCTTTTTATCACTTAATATATGGACAGATATCAAATCTGTGTTAAAATATACATGTAACTCATTTTCTACTGTTTTAAGAGTTACAGTTTTATTTATATATTTTGGAGGGACTGAGTATCTACTCCCTTTGTAATATATCATAGAATCTTTATGGACAGTTGCTTTTTGCTCGAAGTTCATATAACTTTCTATGATATCATTACTTGGTAGCGGAGATAGATACTCCTTCTCTTTTTGGAATAATATTATCGGTTGTATCCCTGTTGATTGATTTGTGGATTGATTAACTTTTTGTTTATTTCATCAATTATCTTTATTAAATCTTCTTCATTTTCAAATTCACCATTGTATGGCAGTAACCAGTCAATAAATTTATTAGATGATTCCACCTTTCCTTTGGTATATGAGTGTCTTGGTTTACATAAGCGTATCTTAAAGCCAAAATCATTTGCAAATGCTTTTATTTTATTATTTATCTTCCTCCCCTCGTTTGTTATATCAACTATTGTTTTCATATTGTCAAAAAGTATTTCCTCCGGAACACCTCCTGTAGCTTTAAATGCGTTTATCAAGCATTCAATTACATCTTGTTGAGTTTTTGCTTTCCTATATTCAAAGTAGCAATATCTTGAATATCCAAGTTTATAGTTAAATACATTAACAACGAATTCTTCTCCATATCTCGAAACTAATTTTATGTCTTCCTTCCAATCTACCTGGGCCTGTTTTCCCGCAGGAGTTTCAAATCGTGGATGACCACTTGCTTTTTTAGTAGGTTTCAACCCCTTTCTCTTTACATATTTGTTGAAATTAGAATATGTTCCAATATCATAATTTTTAGAAACAAAGTATTCATATACTCCCTTTACCGTAACCCCCTTTATCTCAAGCTTTGCTTTTATTTCATCATAGTATTTATCTAATTTACTTTGTTTATTTCTTGTTTTTGGCTTGCCTTCATATCCTTCATAATACTTTTTAACAGTTCTCCTATCTATTCCATATTCTCTTGCTAATTCTGAAAAATTAGGTTTTATCTCCATAGCTTTAAATATACTAATTTGACCTAATAGATTTTTCATTTTTGGTATCCCTCCTACAAACAGAAGGATACCAAATTCATGTACAAATTTGTACATTTTTATTTTCCACTTTTCGTACATTCTTATTTTATCATTTACACTGAGCAAGTACCTTCCATAATTCTTTTCTGTCCCCACCTGATATTGAATCCTTCATAATAAACTGCATCCAAGGTTCGCTTAACTCTTTTAGTTCATTAATTATAGACAAAATCTTTTGCTTATATGTATCTACTTCGTTATAGACATTTTGAGATACATTCCAATCCTTTATATAATTAAACTTTTCCGCTATTTGCTGCTCAAGAGTCCTAATATTCAATACATTTTCATTGAATATATGTGGATCAGGTAATTCTGAAATTTTGGGTCTCTTTTTTCCTAAACTTTCTTTATCGCTCGTTCGTAACTTCCCCGCTAATTCAAAAAATTTTCTTACCTCTGCTTCCGATAAAGGACATTCTTGATCTATTCTTATAGAATCAGGCATCCAGTTATGTTCAACATTTTCTTTTAGCCATTTTGCTATTTCTAAAGGAGTCATTTCACAATTACCAATACTAACCTTTTTGTTTTCCAATTCGCCTGCCTGTTTAATTAAATTTTGATATCGAGTCTTCTTTTTCCTTGTTTCATATAATTCGTTTCTCAGCCTTTCTATTTCCTTTTTTAAAAGTTGAGGATCGTAGATATCGATATTTTCAGTAATATTTTCTATTGAATTCTCTAATTCCTTTACAGAAGCAGAATCTCCTCCTAACACACTTACACACAAATGCCTAATTTCTTCTGGAATCTTATCTCTTAAAACCCGCAATGCTCTTTCTTTTTCACTCGTCACTAACACTCTTTTCCCATGTGCAAGCAAATGGCAAATTAAATTAGCAATTGTATGACTCTTCCCAGTGCCAGGTGGTCCCTGAACAACTACACCAGGGCTTACAGCCAACTTCTGGGCAATCAATTTTTGCTCATTATTTACTGGAAGAGGAAATAACAAATCTTCTCCAACAGAATCCCAATTATCTTGATTATTATTTGCTTCATCTTCTTTCTTACATTCTTCTAAATTATCAACAGCAAGCAATTTAATAGTTTCAGGAATAGGATAACCGTTTTTTATTTTATCTATCGCTGTAATTAATTCTGTATGCCATATGCGTCCACTGGTTTTCCTTAAAAATATGACAGGCGAATAAGTAATTACGGGAACTTCCCCTATATTTTGGAGGGGAAAATCTTCATCTGAATATATACCTTCAGGATTTATTGTATGCACTATCTCCTTTAAAAGAGGTTCTATTGATTCCTTATCCCAAACATTTATTTCGGCATTCTGAATCTCAAATTCCATTTGTTGCAGCCTTTTAATATATGGCAAATCAATATTGTTAAGCATATCAGTTTCCAAATATGTTCTTTTACTTGTTGGTAACAATATAAAAATCCCATTTTTAGCATCAAACTGTAATTCTAATGGCGTTACAAGTGCAGGCCTTTTAATCCTAAATCCGTTAACATCCCACCATAATATACCATGCCCCCATGCAAGTTCAACGTCTTCTCCTTCACGCTGAATTCTTTGATGTATTGTAAATAATTTTGTATATAATTTTTTAATTCTTTTTTTAGGTAAAGCTTCATTCATCCAAGGACGCCATACATTTTCTATCCATTCTTTAAAAGCCTCTACTCTTTCAGGGTCATCCTCGAAATTTTCATAATCTGCTTTATCTTTTTCGCTCAATAAAGAGTCATTATAAGAAAAAGAATTCTTACTGCTTACTTCTTGCTTTTCTGTAATTTTGTCTTTTTTAGGAATTTGTTTCTTAACTACTGGTTCTTTTTCTGGATCGGGCCAATAAATCACCCAATCACTTAACGTTTTTGGTAATTGTGGAGCAGATGGTAGATCCTGCTTATGTACTTCAAGCCAAGCTTCTTTATATTTCCCACTGCCATTTAAAAAACACCCTTCATAATCTGGCAAATCCTTTTGCCAGATTACTTCATCATACTGCTCAATATTTCTAATTACTGTCTCGTTTAAATTCTTAACTGCTAAAAGGTATTCAAATATTTTGCAAACTTTGCTCCTTATATCCATATATACCCCCTCTTTTCCGAATAGTAGCGTTTCCCTTAAATCTAAAACTACTACTTACTTATATCACATCAAATTAAGCCACATCTTCAAATAAGTTTATAGCCTGTTCAATGACCAGTGCCATGGGCAATACCGTTATAATCTACCATCAATCCTGCAAACTACCCTTATTTTATTCAGAACATCAAAATCTGCATAAGTTTATCTTTCATCATTTCTTTGCGCTTATTAAAAAAGTGCCTAAAATTAACAATAGAAAGATCCAACCCGCTCAAATAGTGAAGTTCTTTATATTGATTTTTGGCAATGTCATCTTTATAATTTTCATCAAGCCACTCGATGAATGGCTTTGCACTTTTCGACATATTTATATTGCCCTGTAAAAGTTGCAGATTTGGAATCTTATTATAATTTTCGAGGCAAAAATCGATATCTTCTGGTTTTACTCCTAATTTTAGTAGTTTTTCTCTGCTCGTAAAGAAACTTCTTGGATGAATGTGATCTTGATGAAAGAGATTGCTATAGTCCAGTGTGGGATATAAAAGAGCCAAAACCGAAAAAGTATATCTTTTGCCGTATTCATATTCTAATAGATTTTCTATTTCATCTTCGCCAAAATCCAATGATTTTGGTGTGCCCTTCAGCCTTTGCTTCATAATGTCAACTGGGAAGCCATTTAAGTTATCTCTTATAACATCTCTTATAATCCTTAAAATGTTATCTGATTGTCCGCCAAAAATTTGCTTTAAAAGAACAATATGAAGCCACTTTTTTATCTTTTCTCTTTCAGACCTAAAATTTGAAGAAGTTACATAACTACTATTTAGACCTTTTTTATACAAATAATAAGCTATTGGTATAATTGCGTTATTTGAAGTCAAGGTCTGATAATCAAATCCGAATGTATTTATTAATTCTACGCTTGTTCTTATGCTTTCTTTTATCTTATCCCAGTTATTTTGAATAATTGCCATGTTTTGAGCATTAAAATTGTCAACTTTAAACCTGATATCATTAAAATCGCAGAGGACAAGGCAAGTTTTTAAAACAAAGTCCTTATTAAATGCAAAGCCTCTCCCAATGTTATTAATTTCATCTACAAACTTTATAATTTCCTCTCGCGCATCCCTTTTATCCCACTGTGCGGTAGCAATTGAAAGCAACAAATCAGAATAGCTCAGCTGCGTACCACCGCTATTCACACGGATAAAAATATTCAAAACCTTATCGAGTTCCTGATCTTCCTCAAGGTAATAATTTATTAACGTGCGCTTAAAGATAACATCTGATAATCTGAAAAGTGTTCTGGATGCAAATTTGTTTGTAGCAAGCTGATTTTCTATTAAAAAGTCATTAATCTGCGAAGGATCTTGAGGATCAAAATTAAGAATATCCCCTACTTTAAACCAAAATGTATTTTCATCTCTTTTTTTTGCATCTTCTTCGGTAAGAAATCTGAAATCATACTTCAAATCTTCATCATCAGCTTCCTTAAGTAGATTTAAATAAAGATATTTCTTCGGAAAAGCGGCAGGGTTATTCCAACGCATGTAAGGAACTTTTGAGGCATAACTTCCTTTTAGGGCAATATAAAGGGAAGTAAGTCTTTGCTGTCCGTCAAGAACTGATATAATTTCTTCATCCCCCATAAGAACCGCTTTCTGGTTGTGGCTTTTACCCTGATGATAGTGGCATATGAATTCATAAAACTGATATTTTTTCACGCTTTCCTTTGAAACCTTCCAAAAAAGAAATGAACCAATAGGATAACCCCGCATAATTGAATCAAATAGCCGTTCTATTTGTTCTTCACTCCAAACAAATTCTCTTTGTATTGCAGGAAGCAAATATTTCCTGCTGCTTATGTTTTTTATGGCATCATATATTGTAAGCGGTGTTTGAAATGACATATTATTATCATCCTTCCTTCCATTATCCAATTTATTGCCAGCCAACCATAAGATATTTCTTCTTTTCTCTATTATCCAGCACCTTCGCACAACTTTCCCAATCAATTTTGCCAACATGAGCATGATACCGTAGTTCAAAAGGATGTTGTTTTGGAATAGCATCAATCTTCTTCTTTGCTTCTTCAATTTCATTTAATGCCACATGCACCCATACATCTTCTAAAACATCGGGAATTTGACCAAACATATCGTAAATATTCGCAAGCCTTTGGGAAAGCAATTGATGCACCCTGTCTTCAACAGAACCTTTATACCTCATGTTATAAATATACACTTTATCGTAAACCTGCCCTATACGTTGGATCCTCCCTTTGCGCTGCTCAAGCCTTGTCGGATTCCACGGCAAGTCAAGATTTATAAGCGTGCCCAATGTTTGAAGATTTAATCCCTCGCTGGCAGCATCAGTACCAACTAAAATTCTTAATTCGTGCCTTTTAACCATCTGCTTTATCTCTTCCTTGCTTTTCCTTTCATAAATTCCATTAACAAACACACCTGATTTTTCTCCGCCTGCATAAAGTCCTATTTTTTCATTTGGAAGATCATGAGATAAACTCTCAGCAACCCAAAAGGCGGAATCATAATATTGAGAAAAAATAATACATCCACGCTCTATCCATTTATCTTCAATAAGTAACTTTAAAACCAAATTGTACTTGGGATCTCTTTCTTTATTAATATTCAGGGTCTCGATTAATTTTCTGAGGCAATTTCTTTCTTCTTCCGTTAAATTCTTTGTTTCACTTTGAATATCCTTTTCATCCTCTACTTCCTCTTCTTCGTAATCTTCTTCTACTACAAAATCTCCCCAATTGTTAAGCATCCTCTCTGCAGTAATCCTTCCCGCAATTATAGTGCTACCCATCCTTCTTAAAAGCAATGTCTTAAAAAATCCCCTGGTTTTCAATCTTCTCTTCAATAGCTCGCAAAATTCCTCTGCATACCTGTAAGCTTCCTGCAAATACGGCGGCAAAACAATAACTTCATCATCGCTTTCTCCCATTAATTCAACTTCAATCTTTTTTAAATATGGTTCTCCTGTTTCAGGATTTATAGTATTTTCAAGATATTCCCTGGTCCTTCTTACTATGTGTCTTATAAAAGGATTGTGTTCGGTCATAAAATTATCGTCTATAATTCTAATAATCCTCCGCTTATCCTGTTCTCTCAGCTGGTCAAATACTTCTGGTTTTATCACAAATTCATTATCGGCCATGCCTAACTGCTTTCTTATAAATCCAAATGTCGTTTCTCCTTCAGATGCTGGTGGGAAAGGATTCCTAATCCACTCCCAATTTTCTCTATCAAAACGGTCAAGAACTTCTTTCCCTGTAATCAAGTTTATAGTTCTTTCAGGGTATCTTCTCCACATGCTGAAAGTATTTCCCAAAACAGCATCGCTGCCCTGAGCAAGAATATAGAGCAAATCCCATGCTTCAATCGGATATAACTGCACAGGTGTTGCAGTGGCTAAGAGCATACTCTTTGTGCACTTAGAAATTTCAAGTAAAAATTTCATCAGATTATTCGGTTCAGGTTTTTCTTTTTCCCTGCCAGGACCTAAATTTCTTCTCCTTGCCCTGTGGGCTTCATCCACAATTACACATTCATACTCCAAATTCAAAAGATGCTGGATCTGTTCGGAATTTGCTGTAATTAACCCTTGGGAGATTATACCGATACGTCTTGGACATTTTTTTATAGCTGTATCGCTATTTGCAGGATACCTTATACCATTCTCATCTACCCATCCCTTTCCATCCCATACTGCTGACGGCATATCTAAAAGAGTTTTCATCTCATCCTGCCACTGCCAGATAAGCGTTTTTGGCACAATTATAAGGATAGGCTTATCTCCATATAAAGCCATAAGCTGTGCAGCCATAGCAAGCTGCACAGTTTTCCCAAGCCCAACCATATCGGCGAGCACATACCTTGCTCCGTATTTTTTATGGTCCTCAAAAACCATATTTATGAAATACTTCTGGTGTTCCCATAAACCCAGTTCTTCTCTATATACTGGCGATTCAATAACAGTTGAAGCAGGTTCAGGGTCTTTTTTCCATTCATCAATAGAATAAATCACTTTTCTTTCGGAAATCCTCTTAATGTCCTCAACGATAAAATCTGCAAGAGGCACCGCATAAGGACTATTCCAGAAATAATCAAATTCTTCCTGAACCCATTTTACTGCCTCTTCTGAATCATCTTCCCAAAGTATCTCATAGTTCAGTTTCCAACCAGCATAACTTTCGTTTACACTGCCTATAAAGGCTGTTTTTCGCCCATCTTTTAGGGTAATAACTCCTGCTTTCCCATGGATAAGTCCAAAAACATCGTTCGGGACAACTTTTATAAGCAGTTTACCGCTTTTTATAAGACTGTAGAGCTTTTTTAATCTTTCAGGGACATTCTTATATTTTTCTTCGGGTTTTGCACTGCACCATTCCCTGCGCATAGCATTAACGGCAGCACTTATTGTAACAGCATCTTCCTTCTGCATTTCTGAATTGCATACAACCCTTGCACAACCCTGGATATTCTCAATTGCTTCTCCTGCAACCTCAATGATGGAAGAGCTGAAATAACCAGCAATCCTGTCATAATTTACAGCATTTTTAAGTTTTTCATTTAAAAAACTTGAATCCAATCTTTTTCTTCTTGAGGAATAACGGTAAATCATCTCAATTACCCTCGCTTACACTCCATCATTTTTCACAAGCTCCGCAAGAAGCCTTGCATATTTTGCTTCCTCTTTCCAGTGAGGCATTGTTTTTATATTGCCTAACGCTGAGATATATTCCAATATCTCAATAATTATACTTCTTTGATTCCAGTAATTGGGCAATTCGTTTTTAAGCCAGTTTCTACCCTTTGTTGTGTCTTCTGCTTTTATAGCTTGATGCAGTGCGGCAAGGACATTTCTAACAATCGTGTTGCTGAATTTGTCGCTGCTGCCCAATCCCCTCATTCCAAACTCTAATGCTGTCTTTAATCTTGCATTGTTAGCCTTTGTAGAGGCAAGAAGTTCTCTATATTCTTTAACACCAAAGCCTTTTGCCAATTCCTGATATGCACCCAATTGATAAATGCCTTCCTTTTCAAGGTCTAAACCTTTAATATAGAACCTCTCTTCTGGCGTCAGCATTTTCCACGTATAAGAATCAAAACCCTTAGGTATTATATAATCATAGGCAATCTTTACAGCTTCATTTATTATCTTTTCAATCGGTGATTCTTCCCCTTGTAATCTTGTTTTTGAAAGTTCATATTGAATATCAATATCTTCAATCTTTTTGTAAGATGTCAACACCTTCAATGAAGCAGCATAAGCGGCAAGTAAGTAATCGGTATCGCTGAAATTAGGTTCTTCCTTGTCATCTAGTGCTCTCATAATGTCAATTTGACTTTGAACTTCACTTTCAATCTCTGGATAAATCTCGTCAAGATATGCAGTTTCCTCAGAAGTCTGCTTGCGAAGGACAAGAATGACAGTTCCTTTTACATAATTGCCCTGCTTTATCCCACTGGCATCTGTTTCTGTCGCTATATTCCATGCAGCAGTTACCCTCAAACCTGCCACCCACAAGATCAAAGCCAAATCTGCCCATACGCTGACATTTTGATGGGTAAACATTATTATCTGCATTCCATTATCAGGCATATGGTCTGCTAAGTTTTTGTATACTTCCACCATACTTTGCTTGAAACTTTCTCCAGTCCCTTTTATTGCAAGAGCACGCTTGCTGTCGGCATACCAATCAGGGAAAACATCAAGAAGCATTTTCTTAGCCCATGCAAGGAAGAATTCGGAAAGTTCATGGTAATTTATGGCATCAGCATAGGGGGGATCGGTGAGCCAGATATCAGACATATTTTTAATACTTCTTGCATCAGATAATTTTATAGTAGCAAATTTTGTTAAAAAGTAACTATTCAAATCTAAAATCCAACTACTCTGTAAAAATACTATCGGTCTCGAACTATAATTATAAATTGTGTTTAAAGCCTGATTATAATATGTTTGGATGGATTTCTCATAACTATTATCCCACCTACATAATTTCGAATTCCAGTCACAACACTTATTTATTCCCAACAGCCCCACAACCTTCTCCTTTTCCGTTTTTGCATGCTTATCAATCAGTTCCATCAAAAGCCCATGCACCAAAAGTTGCCTTGGATTAAACAGCTGATGCCAGTATGACCAACCTCTTGTTCTTACAGGCTCATTAGTCTTTTCCCCTTCTTCAATCATACTGTTTGGAATATATCCTTTCTCCTGCCACTCATAAAATCTTTCTTTTAGAAGATTTACAACTTTCTCTTCTCTTTTTAAATCTTCTTCTGTTGGAGCTGTATAATACCTTTTACCATCCTGAGTTTCATACCTTATGCAGTAAAGCCTCTCCTGAAATACATCGTCAGGTCGTGGAAGAAATTCGTGAGCTTCCCACCTGCGAAGGCCGTATTCTACTGAACCATCCTCCTTTATTCTGTCTTTTCTAATAGCTGCTATTGGGGTTGAAACCTTGCAGTGCGGGCATACAAGGCTACTGTCCTTTACTGTAGCCATCTTCTCTGCAAGTTCCATTTCTTCAACCGTTGCATTTGACTTTATCTCTATATCAAAACTTTTAGTCTCGGAGTTTTCTTTTAAAATAGCAACCGTTTTTGTCCCCTTCCCGACAATCCAAGAAGGTGCAAGAGGCACCCTCCATCCGCACTCAGGGCAGATAGTTTCATTGCAGTATAAATAAGCATTGGCCCTGTGACCTTGTTCGTTATGTTCTATCCCCCACTCGGTAATCTGCTTATCTGCAAGCTCGAATATCTTTTCCTGAAACTTTTTTAAACTCTCTATTTCTTCCTCTGAACTTCCTAGAATATTCAGCGCCGCCCATGTTAAAAGCATAGCAATAGGATTTAAATCCGAAGCGTACACATCAAAGCCCATCCTTGCCGCTTCGAAAGGCACACTTCCACCACCTGCAAAGCAATCACCAACAACGGGAACTTTTCCAAATCTTTTTTTGCCGAGCTCACGGACAAGCTCCTGTAAGCTTTTTGCATTTGTGCCTAAATGCTGATTTATAACCTGCCATTCGGATTCAGGAAGATTATCTATTTCTTCTGGCCTCACGCAATATTTAAGCTTTTCATCATAAGAGAGCCTATTAAATACAAGTCTTTGTAATTGTTCTTTTTCTTTTCTGGTTATATTGCTTTTGTATGTGATTTTGCCATCATTATTTTCAAAATATCTTTCTCTCTCCTCTTCAGATAAATTTTCATATATTTCTTTAATAGGAATTGACTGCTTTTTGCGAAGCCACAGCCCTTCTTCATCCATAGTCAATATTTTCAGGAATATCTCCATATCCTTTTTGGGATTATCGCTTGCAGGCATCAATAAGCCAAGAAGTGCAGCCCTTACAAGAATAAGAGGCTTCCTGCCCCACCACTTCCCAAGCCCTGTCAATGTTTGGCCACTGCCTGCCTTTCTCTCTTTATAGCTCTCTTTTGAAGCTTTTGATACGGGAAATTGAACCTCTATGAAAGATTTATTCCAGTCAAACAATTCTGCCACCCCTTTAGTCATTTATTTTTCTTTGAAGCATCAAGTCGAAAAAGTCCAACTGCCTGTTTGATTCTTCTACAGGGTTTTCGGTAAGCGCATACCTTATAGCCTTTCGCCAGCCTCTTTTATCATTAAGCCCCCCTGTTGCGGCATTGGTCATGGTAAAAAGCCACCAGCGCTCTTCTGGTGAAAGCCCAAGCCAGTTCTTTATAGCTATCGGTATCACAGAAGGATCACAATCCTCTATTGCCCAAGCTAAAAGCACCATTTCTTTGCCAAAAAGCCTCTGAACAGGAACCTGCCCTACATGCCATTTACCAGCAGGTAATTTTTCCTTCTTCAACCTCGCATTGAATTCGTTTTTTAAGGTATCTTCTATCTGTTTCCATTTATACTTTGAAAGTTCAACTTTCGGTCTATCTTCTCTTTCGTCAATTACTTGTTCTTGAACGCCATCTTGCCATTTAAAACGCTCGTAAATAATAACCTTGCCATCATTGGCACGCGGAATAATCACTAAAAAATGATGCTGAGATTCTTCGGGAATAAAGCCAAAGCCGAAAACCTGTCTTTTACTTGCCATTATTGAACAATCTCCTGTTCTTTAAAGTCTTTTAAATCCATCTTCTTTTCTGCAACCCAATCCAAAAAATCCTGGCCAGTATCAAAATGGATACTGTTGCATTCAAAATTGATATTTATCTTTCCCTTGTCCATAAAGTTGCTTCTTATGTTATCCATGCTGTTTTCGAGTTTATCTATATCTATTTTCATAGAAGAATCGAAGGTTAATTCTACCCAACCTTTATCGCCGCTTGTTTCTTCTTCCTTATAAAAAGTCACTATAACATCGCTAATCTTTGCATTGTGCTTTTTAAGCAAATCAAGTTCTTCATAGGTTTCTTTGGTGTCATTCGTTCTTATACGCCTGTTAAGTGTCAACGGTTTTTCAACAGCTATATTAACTTCTTCTTTTCTCTCCTTGTCTATTTTAATTTCACGGGTACTTGAATAAACCCCTTTAGCTTCTGCAACTGCTACCACATATGTGCAGTTTTCGGGGACAACAAACTCGCCTTCGTATATACCTCCGTTTTCCTTTGGATTAGAGCCATCGGTTGTGTATTTTATGGTAGCTGGAGGAATGGATTTCAATTCAACAACCTTATTCGTTCCTTTATTGTATACTCGATACTTAAGATCTATTTTGTTAACCCATTCGACTGGTTCGCCCGTTTCGTGTTCGCCACTGCTGTCGACACACAGGAATGAAAGTTTTACTTCTTTTGTCCTAAACTCATACGGATTTTCCACAAGGTTTGAAGCTTCGGTTGCCACAGAGCCAACTTCATAGTAAACTTTATCTCCATAAAGCGGAGTAATTTTCAGGATTACCTCGCCTGTGTCCTCATCTCTTCGCAGTTCCTGAATTTGAACACTGGTTTTTTCTTTTGGAAACGGCCCTTTATCTATGTACCCACCATGTTCACGCCATATGCCTTTTTTGAGCATCTCCCCTTTTAAATTATCAAGTGCAGTAGGAATATGCCATTGCCATAAAGGATTTGTAGCTGCTCGCTCTTTTATATCGCTCCACCGCATTTCTTTTTGGGTAAACAATCTGTCTTCGCATTTTTTTCTAAAGGTATCACCCGTAATATCCGTAGTGAATTTCTGTCGCTGTATTAAAACATCCCTTATTTGCTTTTCCCCGTTATATTCATTACTCGTAAACTCCATCAGAAAATCAGCTTTTAAAAGACCATTTTTTGCAGGATAGTATAGTTGCGTAAAAGTCTCCCTCGCTGCCTGCAAAAGTTCCAATACTATCCTGTCTCTTTTTTCAAGAGCCTTCTGGTATTGCGGATTGTTTGCGGGAACTTTATCTTCGTTTTCCATTCTGTTAATTATTTCATTAATTGCTTTATGTTCTTTAGCTGCATGCAGGAGCTTTTCCATTGTACTCCTGGAACCCGAGAGAAACATTACCCTGTTCTTGTACTTTTCGTTTTCATAGAATTTTTGCAAATCAGGGTGTAAACCTGGCCCTCCCGTATACGGTTCGAATATAACCAGGGTAACTTTATCTTCAGAAAGCCTTATTTCATCAACAGCAGGAAAAACTAAAACTTTTTGGTAGCAATCTCCAATAGTGGGTTTGAACTTTTCCTCAAGGAAAGTCCTCAATTCTTTTTTAGCACTTTCGTTATCGTAAGAATCCACCAAAGAATTAAGTTCTGCTATTAAGTTTCTTGTGTTTTGGAAATATAACCTACCATCTCTGTCGGTATGAAGATACCATGCCCGCATGACAAATTCATCAAGTGCCCTTTTTACACGGGTAATATCCTTTCCTGGTTCGCATAAGTATCCTATTGTCTCCTGAAGCGAAAGTCCTAAAAGTGCATTTGGCACATCTGCCAAAGAGGAGACAAGTATAAGCTTTGCAAGGTCCTGCATGTGGGTTTCTCCCATTGTTGCATCAACTACTTCCGCAACGGATTTTCCATTTGAAGCAATATCATGAGCAATAGCATTGGCAAGCGAGGGCTTAACCTGCGTAATCGCAGTTAGCATTTCATGATCGTTCAAGTCAAAATCATAAGCATTTATTAAGTATTTACTTTTCGCTTTTGGATTACCACCTCTATAAAGCTGAGAAACAACTATGCGCATTAATCTAAGTAAACCTCTTGTCTGCTGAAAACCAGGGTTTTCTTTGAATCTCGCATAAAGGTCTCTTATGGAAGGATGAAAAGGATAAGAATCCTTTATTCCGATAAAAATTTGGTCAGGTGAGACATTGGTATAGCCCATTTGTCTTGCTTCTGAAACTGCCTGCTTATAGGCATTCGCCACCTCATTTATCTCTAAATCTGAAGGCAAAACTTTAAAAAGCCTCTTCCTTAAAATGTGATATATTTCATCCGAAGTCATATTAACTGGTTCAATATTTATGGCCAAGCGATTGACCTCATTTTCAAGTTCTTTGAAGGAAGATTGCAAAAGTTCACTCCCGCTTTCATATGCAGCCCGCAAGTCTGAAATAACAAGACATACATTAGAAAGTTCTTCTTTATTTAAAGCATTAAAAAGATTTGCCAGTGCTGTAGTAGTTACCACCGCTAAATTTGAATCACCAACTGGTTTTGCTTTAGCATTTTCTAAATACGGAGGTAGCTCATCAAGAAGAATTAAAAGTGGCTCTCCTTTTAAGAGGTTCACCCACGCACTTTGCCCAGGCGCTTGCAGAGGCGAATAGTAGTCTTTAAACATTTCTTTTTTCCCAAGCTGCTGAGCAATTGCTCCCCATATGCCGTAAGGAGCATCACTTTCTCTTCCTGTAAATGCAACAACTTTAATTTTTCCAAGAGGACTGTCTTTAAACTTATCCCCCATTATCTTTTCTCTAAACTCTGGATATTTGGCCAAAAGCCCAAGTGCAATCATGTTATGCGTTTTACCACCGCCCATGTTCTGCGTTAGCTTGATAACACCTGCTGCACTCTGCCTGTGAAAACGCTTAAAGGCCGTTTCAAATAATATTCTCATGCCTTGAGTTACGTAATTTTCTTCAAAAAAACGATTCGGGTCTATTCTATTTTCAATTAAATCAGTTAAATCTAATACGTCATCTCTTTTTGTTTCATCAAAAACGCTCTCCCGCGGCACACAAAGCTCGTATAAGGTTTTCACCTTTTGAATCCCCTACCTTTCACCTTAATACTTCTAAAATGTTCCTATACCTTTTCAATCGACATACTCCCGTCTTTTTTGTTCTTCTAATTCCCTAAAGAAGGTATAAACCATATTCCGCAGCAAGCGGCTAATAGTTAAATTGTAGCGCTGTGCGAGGCTTTTGATATACTCAAGCTCTACATCAGAAACTTTTATATTAACCATCTTCCCTGTCTTTGACTGGAAAGTATAGTCTTCCAAAAGTTGGTCAGGATGAAAATTATAAAGAATATACATAATCATTTTCGCACGCGTAGCAGCTATTTTGTTTTGTACTGCATATTCCTTTAGTTTTTTATGCATTGCTGGGCTCACTAAGGCCCAAATCTGATGCGGCTTTCTCACAAAATATATCCCTCCCTCTCTTTAATCATAGCATAACAAAAAATAAAATTCATCAAGCTTTTTTAGATTTTTCTTTAAATTTGTGAGCAGTAAAACCAGCTCAGAACCTCTAAAACGCTTAATAACCAAACCAATACAGAGATTTCGCAGATTAAAAAACAAATAGTGCTTAGCCAATGATATGACAAGGATTAGATGAATAATAATTGAAGCATGTAAATTCCGATTTTTACTGGAAAAAAATTTAGTGTTTAAAAATAAAAACATCCTTTCTATAATGAATCTTGTAACCAATTCAATAGAAAGGATGTTAAGATGAACAAGTGCTATTTAAAACAAATGCTCACCTACTTCTCTAAGGTATACCATCTTGGAGAAAAAATCAAGGGGTTAAAAGATGGAAGATTAAATCCTCAAATTGAGACTTCAACTATTTCTTTTATAGTCTTGCTTACATTTATCTGTAGACTTAAAAGTTTTAATAGACTTGAACATTGGCTTAAAAAAAGAAGATTTAAAAATTTATTTCCAAAGAAAACAAGATTGCCCCATATTGATGCTGTTAGACGTTCCTTAAGTAGTTTTGATATAAACGGTTTGAATATTTTGCATGATCATATAATAAGCACTATATTCAAAAATAAGGTATTTAGAAATGGTACAATAGATGGAATAAAGGTTGCTGCTATTGATGGAGTTGAGATATTTGAAAGTACAAAAAAGAGGTGTGAAAAATGCCTTACCCGTGTTGATAAACAAGGAATAACTCATTACTTCCACAGAGCAGTTGTTTGTGCAACTGTGGGTTCTGATCCCCATATTGTATTAGGCTATGAGATGTTAGAACCTAAAAAAGACCTTTCAAATAAAGATGAAGGTGAAATTACTGGAGGTAAAAGACTTATTAGAAAGCTTTATAAAAAATTTCATCATTTTGCAGATGTTATAGTTGCGGATGCTTTGTATTGCAAAGCATCATGGATTATGGAAGTTCTAGCAATTGGAATGGATGCAGTTATCAGAGTAAAAGATGAAAGGCTTCATATTGTTAAAGACGCATTAGGACTGTTTCAAAGACGTGAAGCTGACAAACAATGGATAGTGCGTGAAGGAAACACAAAGAAGATTATCGTTAGTGCTTGGGATGATGATGGATTTGAAATGAGGGGTATGGATATTAAGGTGAGATTTATAAGATTTTTAGAGAATATTCAAGAAGGTGATAAGAAAGAGTTAAAAGAAGTCTGGATTGTAACCACCAACAAAAATATTTGTGTTGAGACTTTATGGAAGATAATACATAAAAGATGGGATATTGAAAATAATGTATTTCACCAATTGAAAGCAGAGTGTCATTTTGATCATTGCTATTTGCATAGCCCTAGGGGCGTAGAGGCTATAGTTGAATTCATGATGATAGCCTTTAACTTGACCCAATTATACTTTTTTAGAAACATTAGGGGATTTAGAGGGAAAAGACATTTGCAGATAAATATAATAGAAGATCTGAAAGATGAAATGTTGATAATTATGAATTGGATTAATCCAATTTTTAACACTACATAGTTGATAATAAAATTGGAAGTATATCTTTTCGATATAATGGGGAGGGGGAAAGTGTATCTATATACACGGCCTACGGCCTTTTCAAATTCCAAAATTTCAACAAAATAGAATACGTCTGATTTCCTGTCAAGAAAAAAGTTTTATTGGAAATTAGATGCGAAATCTCTGAAACCAATATAGCAAAAATCGTTAAAATTATGTTTTTAAGTTAAAATTGACAAATTATTTTGGTTTATTCCAAGTATTCTATGTATTTCTTGCAATAATAACGTTTTTTAGCGGTAAACATTAAATAGCCTCCATGCTTGGAGCATTTTTAAAATCGTAAATACACTATCCGCATTTCAACTCTCGTTTTTACCAATTGTGATTTTATTAATATGGGCCAACATGTATTAATACAAATTAATATGTATTAATACAAATTAATTTATGTTAATACGTCTTAATATGAATTAATGAAATCAATCAACATGATCTTATTGCTTCAAATGGAAAAATGGAAGCATTTTCAAAAGGCTTTCGTTTTTAAAAACCTAACAACAAATTCAAAATCATAATTCGTTTTTAAAAACGTGTGCCTCATACATACCACTGAATTCCTTTTTTCTTTTCAAAAACCTATTTCAACTTACTTCAAGCTTTTCTTATAATTTTTTATTAAAAAAACATTGATGCATGAAATAATCAATGGTAGAATATTCATACGCTATGAAAACTAATCTGAAATGAGTTGACATATATGATAAAATATGTCAAATTTGTTTGTTCGCCAAAAGGTATCTTTTGGATCTGCGTGCGGCGAAAAGATTTCTGGCGAGATGAGGTTGAAATAGCAGTCCCGAATGAAAACCAACAATTGGAAACGGTATACAAAAAAACATTTTTCTTACCCCTAAATCTGTTTACAACATTTGCAGCAAGATTTGCTGAAGCCTTTGTAATATAAATACAATTTTGATTTTAAAAACGAAAATCTTTGATTAAGGTTTCGCATATTCAAAATCGTTCCGTTCATTTTTAAAAACGAAAAATAAAGCCTCTACTCTGAGAACCAGGGTAGAGGCTTTTCCTTTTATAGTTCTATAAAAAACTTTTATTTTCTTAATCCTTGTGCCAATAGCCACTTAGTAAAATTTGATTTTAAAGTCCCTTTTCAGTTATTATAAGAGCAAATAATAACATTTTAAGAAGGGAGAGTGATAGGGATGAAGAAAAACGATTATAGTATAAAAGATTTCAAGACACTTAAAGTCTGGCAAAAGGCAAGGGAATTGACTCAAGATATATATTTAATCACTGCTAATTTTCCTCAGTTTGAAACATATGCAATAAAATCACAAATAATAAGGGCCGTTACCTCCATTGGCGCCAATATTGCTGAGGGCAACGGCCAGCTTTATAAGAAAAAACAGATAAACTTTTTAAATAATGCACTCGGCAGTGCATCGGAAACGCGGCACTGGCTTATTATTGCTGCTGATAATGGATATATTTCTCAAGAAGATTATATTGTTCTTGAGCAAAAAACCATTGAAATAATTAAGATGTTGATCGGCTGTATCCGAAAACTGCAATATCAAGCAGGAGATGAGGAAATAGCATAACTTTTGTCTTGTTTCTGCCATTTATAAGATATTTCAAAACAAGGTTCAAGGATCTAATAAATACAAGAAAAACTTTTTTCCCTTTTTGGAACGACTTTTTTACCCACGGAAAAACTTCAACCAAAAACAATTTCAAAACTTGATCCTTATCTCCTTTTTCCTTGCCCCTAACTATGTTAATTTAAAAAAACCCTTTCCATTTCCAATCCCTCAAACCCGCATAAAATCTACATGGCATTTTCTGGGAGGTAATAAAGTTTTTCCGTAAATAAGCTATATTTCGACTAAAAATTCCCAATCATGCTCCTATTTTGTGCGAAAAAAGTTTGTCCGAATGGGCAGGTTCAAGGGCAAAAGGAAAAAGGGATAAGTGGTGTAAAACCCTCATCTCTCAAGGCCTTACCACTTATCCCTCACCTTGTTCAATGATACTTGCCCATTAAACCCTTTCCCTTTTCCCTACCCAAACGGAACCACTTTTTTCACACAGGGAAAAGATTTAAATGAAATATACATTTCGCATGGGTGGGAGGAATATCCTTATTCTACTGTAACTGACTTTGCAAGATTACGCGGTTTATCTACGTCACATCCTTTTTCTACTGCCATATAATATGCTAAAAGTTGCAAAGGCACAACTGTCAATACTGGAGTAAGCTCTTTAAGCGTTTCAGGTATATATATTACTTTATCTACAACGCCCTCCAGCTGCAAATTACCTTGCTTTGCAAAGGCGACTAAAAAACCACCTCTTGCTTTTACTTCTTTTATATTACTAAGCATCTTTTCAAAAAGGTCATCTTGTGTTGCAAGAGCTATCACAAGTGTTCCCTCTTCTACAAGGGCCAAAGTACCGTGTTTTAATTCACCAGCCGGATAAGCCTCTGAATGAATATAGGATATTTCTTTGAGTTTTAAAGAACCCTCCATAGCAACGGCATAGTCCAGTCCTCTTCCAATGTAAAATACGTCTTTTGCATTATAGTGTTCAGAGGCAAATTTTTGTATTACATCTTTGTTGTCAAGTAAATACTGAACTTTTTCAGGAAGTTTCTTTAATTCTGTGCAAAGTTCCATAACCTTTGTTTTAGTTATTGTCCCTCTTTTTATTGCAAGGTCCATAGCTACAAGATAGAGAGCTATAAGTTGCGTAGTATAAGCTTTGGTAGAAGCAACAGCTATTTCAGGACCTGCCCATGTGTATAGTACATCATCTGCTTCTCTGGAGACAGAACTTCCAACGACGTTTGTAATGGCTATAACTCTTGACCCTTTTTTCTTAGCTTCTTTTAATGCAGCAATGGTATCTGCTGTTTCCCCCGACTGGCTTATTACAATTGTAAGAGTTCTTTCATTTACTAAGGGGTTTCTATATCTAAATTCTGAAGCGACATCTACTTCAACAGGTATTCTCGCAAGATTTTCTATGACGTATTTCCCAACAACACCCGCATGATAAGCTGTTCCACAGGCTACAATAAAGATTTTATCTATCTTTTCAAGGTCTTCTTTAGTAATTTTCACATCATCTAAAACTATTTCTGAATCATCAATTATTCTGCCTCTTAATGTATCTTTTATAGCACTTGGCTGCTCGTGAATTTCTTTTATCATGAAATGTTCATAACCGCCCTTTTCAGCCGCCTCTACATCCCATTTTACTTCAAAAAGCGATTTTTCTACTTGCCTTCCAAACATGTCTATAAACTCTACGCTGTCTTTTTTAATTATGGCAATCTCATGATCATCAAGAAAATATACACTTCTTGTATGTTTTAATATAGCTGGGATATCAGATGCAATAAAGTTTTCACCATTGCCTATTCCAACTATAAGAGGTGCTTCTTTTCTTGCAGCTACAATCATATCGGGATTGTTTTTGCACAAAACGCCTAAGGCATAAGAACCTTCAATTCTGTCTAAAACTTTTTTCACAGCCTCTACTATATCGCCATTGTAATAATACTCCAGCAAATTTGCTACAACTTCTGTATCAGTCTCAGACTTAAAGGTATAACCTTCCTCTAACAGCCATTTCTTCAGTGGAAGATAGTTTTCAATTATGCCATTGTGGACTACTGCAATTAGCCCTGATTGGGATAAATGAGGATGGGAGTTTGTATCAGATGGTTCACCATGCGTAGCCCACCTTGTGTGTCCTATGCCTATTGTCCCTACCATATTATCTTTTTCAACAAGCTCTTTTAGGACGTTTAATCTTCCCTTCGCTTTCTTTATATTTATATTGCCATCATTTAAAATGGCAATTCCTGCCGAATCATAGCCTCGATACTCCAATTTTGTCAAACCTTCTAAAAGTATTGGCGTCGCCTGTTTATCGCCAATATATCCTACAATTCCACACATACTCGGTCTCCTCTCACTTTTGTAATAAATACTCATCCCTGCCCAGACTGCTTTATGCCACAGTCGCCTGTGGTTTTACCAGTCCTTTATCGGTCGCAGAAAACCGCAGGGCACCCGCCGATAACTCGATAAACCCTGTCCTCGTCAGCTTAAAGTATACACTTTAAGCCCAGGCGCTTTTTTAATTTTTAATCCTTACCTTCTTTTACTCTTCTTCAATAGGCATCCCCCCTTTCAAATAATACCTTTCGCACTTTTATTTAATTTAATTTTCTTTCTATTAATTCAGCAAGTTCTTTTGCCATTTGACTAATTTTATCATAATCTTTTCCTTCTACCATAACTCTCACAAGAGGCTCAGTGCCCGAGGGTCTTATAAGTACTCGTCCTTCTCCTCTCATTTCCCTTTCTAAGTTTTCAATTTCCCTTTTTATTTCTTCATCCTCTAAATAAGCATGTTTTAACTCATTTTTTACTTTTGCGTTTATAAGAACTTGTGGGTAAGTAACCATGCAGGCAGCTAACTCTGACAATTTTTTGCCACTTTCTTTTAAAATAGAACAAAGTTTTAAAGCAGTAATTTCCCCATCTCCAGTAGTATTGTCATTAAGGAAAATAATATGGCCTGATTGTTCGCCACCAATAGAATATCCGCCTTTTATCATTTCTTCTAAAACATATCTGTCTCCTACTTTTGTCCTTATGAGATTAATCCCTTGCTCTTTAAGTGCAATCTCAAAGCCTATATTGCTCATAACTGTTGCCACAACTGTGTTATTTTTTAACCTACCTTTTTTCTTTAAATCTATAGCACATATTGCCATTATGTGGTCTCCATCAACAACATTTCCTTTTTCATCAACTGCAATAAGTCTATCAGCATCTCCGTCAAAGGCTAAACCTATGTCGGCCCCATTTTCTATGACGAGTTGTTGCAATTTTTCAGGATGAGTAGACCCACAATTGACATTTATCTTTTCCCCTATAGGCTCTGCTCCATGTAATATGACTTCCGCCCCTAGTTCTTTAAATAGAATTGGCGCTACTGTGCTGCTAGCTCCATAAGCACAATCAATTACAATTTTCATTCCTTTTAAATCCCCATCAATAGTAGACTTTAAGAACTCTATGTAATCTCTATGAGAATTTGTGTATTCTTTCCTGGTACCTATTCCCGTTCCAATAGGAGAAGGCAACTCAATTTTTTCTTTTATTATATTTTCTATTCTATCTTCTACTTCATCTGGCAATTTATACCCATTTTTATCAAAAAATTTTATCCCATTGTACTCTACGGGATTATGAGATGCCGATATCATAACTCCAGCATCTGCTTGATATAATCGGGTAAGGTAAGCTACCGCTGGTGTAGGAATTATCCCCACACTTATGACCTCCGTCCCTACAGAGGTAAGACCAGCAGCTAATGCGCATTCTAGCATGTCGCTAGAAATACGGCTGTCTTTTCCCACTACAATTTTGGGCCTATGACTTCCTTCCGTCAAAGCATATGCTCCTGCTCTTCCTAGTTCAAAAGCAAGTTGTGGAGTCAAGTCATAATTAGCTATACCTCTAACACCATCTGTACCAAACAACCTTGCCATTTTCTATCTCCTCTCAATAAATCATACGATAATATTTTATCACAGTGAAAACCATATTTCAATTTACACTATTCCTCCAACATTGTTAATATATTTTGCATAACTTTGTCTCTCAATTCAACAATTTCCATCTTTATATCAATATTCAGATTTGGGTAAATTGGTTCCCCTATTTTTAGTTCAATTTTTCCCCTAAATTTGGGAAAATATTTGCCAAAAGGTAGTATTTCTCTTGTGCCTTTTATAGCCACTGGCACAATGGGCTTTCCCGATTTATATGCTATATACATAGCCCCTTCATACATTTTTTCTACTTTACCAGTTGGTGATATTCCTCCTTCTGGAAATAATCCTATAGAATTTCCCTCCTTTAGTCTAAATAACGCCTGTTTTATGGCATTTAAATCAGGCGAATTTTTCTTTATGGGAATTGCTTTATCAATTTTTAAAAAATATTTTAAAAAACGTCTTTTATAAAGTTCAGAACTTGCTAAAAATATAACGGGTCTTTTTACAGAACAGGCTACCACAACTGGGTCTAGCAAACTTTGATGGTTTGCAACAAAAATACAAGCTCCCTCAGGCAAATTTTTCTCATATTTTACTTCAAAGGAATAGAATATCTTAAGAATCAATTTAGCAATAAGCCGTAAAATTCTATATAACAAAAAAATAATACCTCCCTTCCTCTAATGACAAATTCAATAAAGTCAGCGCTATAAGATATATTCGCCACAATCTTTAACAATCCTTCTTTTAATAAAAAATGGAGGAAATTATCTCCCCCTCTTAGATTACCTCCAGCCCTTTTCTAAAGGCATTTGTATTTAATTCAACAAATTTTTGTGGCACGTTATTTTTTATTACCTCTTCCCAATCAATGCCTTGTAGTCCTAAATATTTAACAAGTACTCCTAAAAGAACTATATTTTGAGCCTTTATATTTCCAAGGCTCTCTGCTATTTTATCTGCATCTACTGCAATTGTCTTTACGCTTTTTGATATTTCCTCAATTAAGTTCTTGGGATACTCTTCTTTGCTTATGAGCACAGAAAGTGGAGGTATTTCTACCGTATTTACAATGACAACGCCGTCTTTTTTAAGATAATTTAACCATCGCACAGCTTCCATTTTTTCAAAGGCTACGATAACATCAGCAGCCCCAACTTCAATGACTGGAGAATAAACTTTTTCTCCAAACCTTATTTGAGTATTGACACTTCCTCCTCTTTGAGACATGCCGTGGACTTCTGACATTTTTACATCATAACCACTTTTTAGTAGCCCCTCTGCCAATACATTGCTGGCTAAAATAGTGCCTTGCCCTCCTACCCCTACCATTAATATGCTCTTTACTTCTTGCACTTTGTTTCACCTCACCTTTACTATAGCATCAAAAGGACATACTTGCATACAAACTGTACACCCTGTACACTGGTCAGGATCTATGCTAAATATTCCATCTTTTTTGCTTATAGCAGGACAACCTATCCTTAGACACAAACCGCATTTTTTGCATTTATCTTGGTCTATTCTACACTCTCCCTGAGGTCTCGGAGGAATCAAAGCACAAGGTCCCCTTGCTACAATTACCATTATATCGTCAGTATTCATAGCTTCATCAACAGCATTTTCAACTTCTTTTAAGTTAAAAGGATCAACCACTCTTACTCTTTTTACTCCTATTGCTTCACTTAATTTCGCTATATCTATTTCTGGAGCCTCTTCTCCCATCAAAGTTTTCCCAGTTCCAGGATTGTGCTGATGCCCCGTCATAGCTGTTATGCGGTTGTCAAGAATTATAGGTACAGCATTTCCTTTATTGTAGACTATATCAATCAAACCTGTTATTCCTGAATGGAAGAAAGTTGAGTCACCTATTACACTAAAAATCTTTTGTTTCCTTCCTTTGTGTTCATTGGCCTTTTGGAATCCGTGAGATCCAGAAATACTTGCTCCCATGCAAACACAGGTATCTATAGCTTCCAGTGGAGGAGCTGCCCCTAAAGTATAACATCCAATGTCGCCTAAGACTGGAACTCTCTTTTTTTTCAATACGTAGAAAACTCCCCTGTGAGGACATCCTGCACAAAGCATAGGAGGTCTACCTAGCACTTTTGTATCAACTGATATATGCTCTAATTCTTCACCCTTTATAGCTTTTCTTATTATACCAGGATTTAATTCCCCTACTATCGGCAATATCTCTTTGCCTATGACTTTTATTCCTAAGCTTTTTACATATTCTTCGATGTAAGGATCCAATTCCTCTACAACGTATAGTTTTTTAACTCCTTCTGCGAATTTTTTTATAAGCTCTGATGGCAAAGGATAAGTCATTCCTAATTTTAAGATTGAAACTTCATCTCCAAAAACTTCTTTTACATAAAGATAGCTTATACCACTGGTAATTATGCCAATTTCTCTATCATTCCATTCTATTCTGTTAATAGAAATTTCTTCTGACAATTGTCTTAAAGCCTTTAACCTTTCTTCTACAACTACATGCCTTTTTTGTGCATTAGCAGGCACCATTACATATTTAGGAATATCTTTTTTATAAGGTTTCATCTCTACATTTTGCCTTTCACCTAATTCTACTACTCCTTTGCCATGACTTACCCTTGTTGTAAGCCTTAACAAAACAGGAGTATCGTACTTTTCACTTATGTCCAATGCGTATCCTACAAAATCTTTACATTCTTGACTGTCTGAAGGTTCTAACATGGGTATTTTAGCAAATTTTGCATAATACCTATTGTCCTGTTCATTTTGTGATGAGTGCATTCCAGGGTCATCTGCCGTTACAATTACACACCCCCCATTAACACCTGTATATGCAAAAGTGAAAAGTGGGTCTGCTGCCACATTAAGGCCAACATGTTTCATAGCAGCAAGACTTCTTGCGCCTGCGATAGAAGCACCAATTGCTGCTTCAACAGCAACTTTTTCATTTGGCGCCCATTCAGAATATATTTCTTTGTACTTAGCTATATTCTCTATTATCTCTGTGCTTGGTGTACCAGGGTATGCAGCAGCAAAAGTGATGCCGTACTCATAAGCACCTCTTGCTACTGCTTCATCGCCCATCATTATTTTTTTCATTCATTTTCCCCCCATTTAATTTATCGTTATCAAAAAGATACTGCACAGGCAAAAGCTATAGAATTAAACTTATCTTCGTGGGAATCAGCTCTTGAAACTAGAACAATTGGCGCTTTTGCTCCTACCACAATTCCTGCACTTCTTGCCTTTGCAAAATAAGTAAAGCTTTTACCTAAAGCATTTCCTACCTCTATAAATGGCACCAACAAAATATCGGCATCTCCTGCAACCTCACTTTTTACTCCTTTGTGAATTGCCGCCTCTTTGCTTATGGCAAGGTCAAAAGCTAAAGGACCATCTACTATTCCTTCTATCTCACCTCTTTGGTTCATTTCCTTTAATTTAGCGGCTTCAACAGTGGAAGGCATTTTAGGGTTTACCACTTCTACCGCCGACAAACACGCTACTTTAGGATTTTCTATTTCTATAGCTTTTGCCACTTTAATAGCATTTTTTAAAATTTGCACTTTTTCTTCTAAAGTAGGACTAATATTCATTCCTCCATCAGTCAAAAGCAATAACTTGTGATAGTTGGGAATTTCATAAACCATTACATGACTGAGTAGTCCTTCTCCTCTAATTCCGTATTCGCCGTCAAGTACAGCTTTTAAAAGAGTAGCCGTAGGAATAAGGCCTTTCATGACAAAAGAAGCCCTACCTTCTCTAACTTCTAAAACTGCCCTTTTGCATTTTTCCGACTCTTCTTTTTCATCAATTATTTCATATTGCTTAATATCAATGCCTATATCTTTTGCAATAGTTTCTATTTTTTCTTTAATACCTACCAATATAGGATTTCCTATCCCTTCTTTTCTTGCAGATTCGCATGCTAACAATACTTCACAGTCTTCTGCCCCTGCCACAGTAAATATTTTTTTGAATCCTTTTGCTTTCTCTACAATTTCACTTAATTTTTTCAAATTTACACCTCCTACAGAAAAAATAACCTCCGAAGAGGTTATTTTTTAGTTGTAATGAGACTTTTTACTAATTCTGCTCCCCTATTTAACGCTTTTTCATTTATAGGCATCAAATGCTCTTTACCTTTGCCAAAGACCTCAGGCAGAGCTTTTAGTACTGTTTCCATTTTTACAACTTTAGTGGCTTCTATGAAAGCTCCTAGCATCACCATATTAGCAATTTTTAAATTACCCAATTCATTAGCAATATCATTGGCAGGTATCTCATACACTTCTATATCTTTTCTCTCTGCTTTTCTATCTACTAATGAAGTATTTATGAATAATTTTCCACCTGGTATCACATAAGATTCATATTTGTCTAAAGAAGGCCTATTCATTACAACTACAGAGGTAGCCTCTGTAATAATTGGAGAGCCTACTTCCTCATCTGATACAGTGACATTACAATAAGCAGTTCCTCCTCTCATTTCAGGACCATAAGAAGGAGTCCAAGACACATTTTTCCCTTCAAACATTCCCGCATAGGTAATTATAAGCCCCATTGATAAAACTCCTTGACCACCAAAGCCTGCAAAAATTATTCTTTCTTCCATAATTACTTAACCTCCTCTAAGGTGTTTTTATACACACCCAAAGGGTAATACGGTTCCATGTGCTCTTTTATCCAATTTAATGCCTCTACCGGTGTCATACCCCAGTTAGTAGGACAACTAGAGAGCACTTCTATCATAGAAAACCCCTTCTTTTGTATTTGAGCTAAAAATGCATTTTTTATGGCTTTTTTAGCCTGCATTACATGTTTTACATCGTAAACAGATACTCTTTCAATATATGCTGTACCCTCAAGGGTTGCCAGCATTTCACTCACTCTAATGGGATAACCATTTATTTCCGGCTTTCTTCCGTAAGGAGTAGTAGTTGTTTCCTGACCAATTAATGTAGTAGGAGCCATTTGGCCTCCTGTCATTCCATAGTTAGCATTGTTGACAAAAATAACTGTTATATTTTCTCCCCTTGCAGCCGCATGAACAATCTCTGCTGTTCCAATAGCTGCTAAGTCTCCATCTCCTTGATAAGTAAACACAATTTTATCAGGATGAACTCTCTTAATACCTGTAGCAACTGCTGGAGCCCTCCCATGAGCTGCCTCTTGCATATCACAATTAAAATAGTCATATGCAAATACAGCACATCCTACAGGAGCAACACCTATTGCCTTATCTAAAACATCTAACTCTTCCATAATTTCAGCTACTAACCTGTGGATTATACCATGAGTACAGCCTGGACAATAATGAAAAGGCGTATCTGTCAATCCCTTTGTTTTTTGAAATACAACAGCCATTATTTCACACCCCCTGCTATTTTCTTAATTTGTTCTAGCATCACAGATGGTTCTGGTATCATACCACCTGGCCTTCCGTAGAAATAGACCGGCTTTTTGAATTGTACTGCAAGTTTTACATCTTCTACCATTTGTCCCATGCTCATTTCTACAGTCAAATAAGCTTTTGCGGTATCAACTGTCTTTTCGAAAGGCTCTTTCGGGAAAGGCCACAAGGAAATAGGTCTTATTAATCCTACTTTATACCCTTCTCTTCTTGCAATATTCATCACATTCTTTGCTACGCGGGCAATAGTACCATAAGCAACTAAAATAACATCCGCATCTTCGCAATTTATCATTTCATATCTCACTTCATTCTTTTCAGCCTTTGCATATTTTTCAAATAATTGATAATTATATTTCTCTAATACAGGTGGATCGATATATAAAGAATTGATTATGTTTCTATGCTCTCTATTTCCTCTTCCTGTAGTAGCCCATGTTTTTTCTGGAATATCTCTCTTTCTTTTTTGAATATTTTCAAAATCTACAGGTTCCATCATCTGACCTAACATCCCATCTCCCAATATAACAACAGGGTTCCTATATTCATCTGCAATATCAAAAGCTTCTTGGACTAAATCTGCCATTTCTTGGATTGTAGAAGGAGCAAGGACAATCAATCTATAATCTCCATGGCCTCCTCCTTTTGTAGATTGAAAGTAATCTCCTTGAGCTCCTTGAATATCTCCTAATCCTGGGCCACCCCTCATTATATTCACAATTACACAAGGTACTTGAGCACCTGCAAGATATGAGATACCTTCTTGCATAAGACTCAAACCAGGGCTGCTGGTGGAAGTCATAACACGAGCTCCTGCTCCACCTGCTCCATATACCATATTTATAGCAGAAACTTCACTTTCTGCTTGTAAAAATACGCCACCTACCTCTGGCATTCTCTTTGCCATGTAAGCTGTAACCTCATTTTGAGGTGTTATAGGATAACCAAAGTAATGTCTACACCCAGCTTGAATAGCTGCTTCCGCTAACGCCTCATTACCTTTCATTAATACCTTAGCCATCTTACTCCCCTCCATTTATTTTATAACTGTTATAACAGTATCAGGACACATCATAGCGCAAAATGCACAACCTATACATTTGTTCATATTTTCCGGTTTAACAGTGGCAGGATGATATCCCTTCACATTTATTTTGCTCATGTCCATTTCAATAATCTTCTTGGGACAAGCATTTACACACAATTCACAACCTTTACATAAATCTTCATTAAAAATAACTTTTGCCACATAAATTCCTCCTCTCACATTTTATCCCATGGAGTTTTCATATAAAGGTCAATTGGAAATATCGGATATCCTAAGTCAGGAACTTTGTTGAGCAATTCTCTTTTTACAGTCACCATCTTAATAGGTATCCCTGTAATTTTTGAGACTTCCTCCACCACTTTTTGACCTTTTAAAATATCCTCTACTGTTGTTTCATAAGATAAATGAGTATTGTTTACCAAATGAGTTACTTTAATTTTAGCTGCTTCTTCAATCGATTTAAGATATTCAATGACCGATTCTACATCTTTTGTAAGTGGCCTGTTTACATTAACTACAAATAATACTTCTGCATCTTGATCCTTTATTATATGCCGATACTGACCTAATGGAGTTGCTCCTACATCGTCTCCCCCAACATCGAAGACTGCATATTTATCCTTGCTGTATAATGCCCCGTAGATGTTGCGGGAAATAGCAGGCACATCTGCATTCATATATTTCTCTTCTACTCCTGCTACTCGTATTCCCCACTTATCAAAAAGTTCTTTTCTCACTTCCCTCGACCTAAAATATGGATTTACAATATCTAAATCGACTATTTCTACCTCTTTTCCTGATTCTCTTATAAACTTAGCATAATTTATTGCAACCTCGGTCTTACCTGTACCGTAATGCCCTACTACAATTGTCAACCTTTTGAAATCCATTATCCATCATCCCTTTAACTATACATTTTAGCTTTTTCTTCACCGCTAAGTACCCGATATGCCCCCTGCGCCAAAGCTAACATTTCATCCTCACCAGGGTATACATAAACAGGAGCTATAAATTTTACTCTTTCACTTATCCTTTTTACAAAATCCTCGTTATACGCAATTCCACCTGTAATTCCTACTGCATCTACCTGGCCTTTTAAAACTACTGCCATAGCTCCAATTTCTTTAGCTGTTTGATAGGCCATAGCTTCTAATATCAATTCTGCTTTTTTATCTCCTTCTTCAATTTTTTTATAAACTTTTCTTACATCGTTAGTTCCTAAATGTGCCACTACTCCTCCTTGGCCTATTAACTTCTTTTTCATCTCCTGATAGGTGTATTTGCCACTATAACATAATTTTACTAAGTCAAGTACAGGAAGGCCTCCTGCCCTTTCTGGAGAAAAAGGCCCTTCTCCATTTAGAGCATCATTTACATCTACTACCCTGCCGTGTTTATGAGCCCCAACAGATATACCACCACCTAAATGAGCAATAATTAAATTTACTTCTTCGTACTTTTTGTGTAAGTCAGCAGCTAAACGGCGAGCAATTGCTTTTTGATTTAACGCATGGAATATACTAGATTTTTCAATCTCAGGCATCCCTGTTATTCTCGCTACATCCTCTAACTCATCCACTACTACAGGGTCTACTATATAAGCTGGAATATTGTGTTCTTTAGCTAAAGTATAAGCAATTATACCCCCTAAATTGGAAGCATGTTCTCCTCTTTCAGCCTTCTTTAAATCCTCTATCATTTTTTCATTTACAATATAAGTTCCACTTTCTATTGGCTTTAAAAGTCCGCCTCTCCCTACTATTGCATCAATTTTTGAAAGAGAAATGCCTTTTTCTTTTAACATATTTAAAATCGCCTGAGTTCTAAATTCAAACTGGTCAATAATACTTTTATACTTACTAAGCTCTTCAGTATTGTGCCTTAAAGTTTCAGTAAAAAGGGGCACTGTGTCCTTAAACACAGCAACTTTTGTAGATGTAGAGCCGGGATTTATCACAAGAATTAAAGGCAAAACAATCCCCTCCGTGCTATCAATTTATATTATATTACACTTCCTTTTTCTATCAAAATTTTTAAGGAAAGGGCAAGCAAAAAACCGCCCACCCTTATTTGACAATATAATTGTCTTTTACAGCAGCAATGGTCTTTATCCTCTCTTCTGCCACTCTATCTGCTGCTGCATATGTCGGTATGTTCTCTTCTTTAGATTTCTGTATAACCTTTTTCACTGTATCAAATATCATAGAAACTTTTCTCATAGCCCTATCTCTGTTATAGCCAGAAGGATTAAGCTCATCAGCTACATTTATAACCCCACCAGCATTTATAATGTAATCAGGCACATAGAGTATGCCTTTCTCTTGCAATATATCCCCATGCCTCTCTTCTTTTAACTGGTTATTAGCTGAACCTGCTACTATCTTACACTTAAGTTGCGGTATCGTTTCATCGTTTATTATCGCTCCCAAAGCACAAGGCGCAAATATATCGCATTCTACCCCATAAATCTCATCCGGTTTCACATATTCAGCTTTAAATTCCTCTACTGCCCTCTTTACATTGTCTTCAAATATGTCTGTCACAATTAGCTTTGCCCCTGCTTCATATAAGTGTTTCGCTAAATTGTAGCCTACATTTCCTACACCTTGTATTGCAACTACTTTTCCTCTTAAATCTAAAGTTCCAAAAATCTCTTCAGCAGCTGCTTGCATACCCCTATAGACTCCATAAGCTGTAAAAGGAGACGGGTCTCCACTGGTTTCTGCTAACCCTGCTACATATTTCGTCTCATAGCGTATATATTCCATATCTTTTAAGTTAGTTCCAACATCTTCTGCTGTTATATATCTTCCTTTTAGTGACTCTATATATCTTCCCAAGCTTCTAAATAGTGCTTCAGATTTATCTGTTCGAGGGTTTCCTATTACAACTGTTTTACCTCCACCTAAGTTTAGGCCCGCAGCAGCATTTTTGTATGTCATTCCCCTTGCAAGCCTTAATGCATCATTTATTGCATCCTCTTCTGAGTCATAAGTCCACATCCTACATCCGCCTAAAGCAGGACCTAAAGTTGTGTCATGAATTGCAATTATCGCATTAAGACCTGAAGTCTTGTCATGGCATAAAATCACATTTTCATAATCTTTAGTTTCCATTATTTCAAATATTTTCATAAAATATCTCCTCCTATTTAATAATCAACTTTAATAATCAAACATTAGAAGCAAGAGATGCCAACATTATAGAATTAAATTTAGCTTCACTGGAGTCTGCCCTTGAAGTCAAGACAATCGGCCTTTTTGCCCCCATTATTATTCCTGCTATCCTTCTTTCTGCTATATAGGTTATAGCTTTATACAGCATATTACCAGCTTCAATATCTGGAACTAAAAGAATGTCAGCATTACCTGCAACAGGGCTTATTATCCCTTTATGCCGCGCTGCTTCTACTGATAAAGCATTATCAAGAGCCAACGGCCCATCTATTATAGCCCCTTTGATTTGACCTCTTTCACTCATTTTTGAAAGTATTGCTGCATCTAATGTGGCTTGCATATCAGGATTAACTGTTTCAACAGCTCCTAAAACTGCAACCCTTGGAGCATCAATTCCAATTTGCCTTGCAACGTCTACTGCATTTAAAATTATGTCTATTTTCACTTTCAAATCAGGGGCAATATTCATTGCTGCATCTGTCAAAAGGATAAGCCTGTTATAAGGAGATTCAAAAACAGCCACATGACTTAAAGTTCTTCCAGTGCGAAGACCAATTTCCTTATCTAAAACAACCCTTAATATCTCTGCCGTCTGTACAAGGCCTTTCATCAATATATCAGCTTTGCCTTCGCTCACAAACTTTACAGCTTCGCGACAAGCTTCTAAGTTACTTTTTGTGTCTATTATTTCGTGATCCTTTAAAGGCATTGATATTGAAGAAGCTATCCTTTCTATTTTTTCTTTATCACCAACTAATATTGCTTTTACTATTCCTCTTTCATGAGCTTCTTTAATCGCTTCTAATACATCTTCATCTGCCGCTTGAGCTACTGCTATAGTTTTGGGAGGCAAGTCTTTTACGTAATTATACATTTCTTCAAATGTTCTCATATCATACACCTCATCAGCTATAAATCTTGGGCTTTTCAATATTTCTTAAAACTCTTAATGCACCATCTCTTAAAGCTTCCATTTCATCTCCCCCTGGATAAAGAGTTATAGGTGCAATAAAGCTCGTCATATCAATGATTATCTCTATTAGTCGTTTAGAATAAGCAAGTCCACCAGTTAAAATTATTGATTTCACATCCCCCTTTAATACTGCCGCCATTCTGCCAATTTCCTTTGCAATTTGATAAGCCATAGCTTCAAAAACTAATTTAGCTTTTTTATCACCATTTTGTATTCGCTTTTCTACTTCTCTCGCATCATTTGTCCCAAGATGTGCTACCATCCCACCCATACCTACAATTTTTTTCTTCATCTCATCAAAACTGTATTTACCAGAATAACAAAGGTCAACAACTTTCATCGATGGCAGGCTTCCTGTCCTCTCAGGAGAAAACGGCCCCATTTGATTTGCATTGTTTACATCTACAATTTTTCCTCCTTTAATTGCTGCTACAGAAATGCCTCCCCCCATGTGAGCTACAACAAGATTTAACTCTTCTTCCTTAATATCATTTTCTTTAGCATAGCGATGTACACAAGCCTTTATGTTTAAGGCATGAGATTGGCTTTTCCTTGGAAGCTCAGGGAGGCCAGAAATTCTTGCAACATCTTCCATTTCATCAACAGCTACAGGATCTAATGTATAAACAGGAATATTATGCTTATCTCCTATAGCTCTTCCAATTAGTCCACCGAGATTTGAAGCATGTTCACCTCCAACTCCCCTTCTCAAATCCTCAAGCATAATATCGTTTACAAGATAAGTACCACTTTGAACAGGTCTAATAAGTCCTCCTCTTACCACAATTGCAGATATTTCTTTCAAGTTTATGTTGTTTTGCTCTATCCAATCATTTATAGCATTTAACCTTAAATCAAATTGCTCAATGATACTCTTATATCTTTTAAGCGCTTCAATGTCGTGGACAATCTCCGTTTTTACAATTTCTTTTTCCTCTTCATACAATGCCACTTTAGTAGAAGTAGAACCCGGATTAATAACTAAAACTTTCAACAGGTTCACCTGCCCTTCTTAATACATAATATGAAGTTCTATTACAATTTTTGAGTGTTATTAAAAATTTTTTAACCTTACAATATTTTAATTCTACATATTTGTCAAAAATCCTTCTCTTAAATTAAAATTTTTTTATAAAGACTTTATATTTTGTGGAATTGATAGATTTTTAGCAAAATTAATAGGCGGGAATTGCCCGCCTATTGAATATTAACAGTTACTTTGTCAGGTTTAATCCTAATTATTTGCAAGTTCAAGTTAGTATTTATATTTACAGTTAAAGAATGATCACCCATTGGCAGATTGGTTACGTCTATATATGCGTTAAAATCGGATGCTGTAGCTCCATTAACTACACTTTCTGGGCCAGATATAGTAATGACTAAATCTGGATTTTGAATTATAACATTTTTGTTGTCTGCTCCTTTTATATCTATATTGGTTATAGTAATCTCTTTAGTCGCTATTTTTTGTATATCCACATATACTTTTGCATTAATATCACTTTTAACAAGTTTCACACCATCTGGCAAATCAAAAGGTACATTTTCAGTGACAGGTTCATTTTTCCCAGAAATATCGATTTGCTTAGTACTTATAGATTTTATCGTATTTAGGACAGTCTCATCACCAGTAATATACACATACTCTGGCAGTACATTTACAGATGCTATCATATATCCTTCCATTGGTTTTCCGAATATTTTAGGAACTACAGGCACACGTATAGATTTATTTACAGGAATATATACTTCAACAAGATTAGGAGTAATAGTAACGCCTTTTACTTCTTTTCCTTCTCTGTCAACAGCAACCACTGGAACAGAGATTTTTACATCCTCTTTTTTATAAGAAACATTGACCCCAGCTATCACATTTTTTATAAGATTAATTTTACTTTCTGGTCCAATCACCAATACCTCTCCCGGCGTGGGGACAGCAGGTTGCATAGCATAACCTTCCATCACATTGCCAATTACTTTTACAGTAACTGGCATTTGCGTTTTCGCAATATTATCTATTTCTACCTTTATTTCTGACGGATTTATTGAAACTAAGGAGACATTTCTAGGTAATCCTTCCACTGTAACAGGAATGACATTTGTCCCATTAGAATTTACTCTGCTTAAATCTGCAAAAGCTGATATATTCTGGGCTGCTATATTCAGAACATCACTTCGTCTTCCTTTTACTTTTACATTTACCGTATAATTTTTTTCATCTAAAACAATAAGTCCTTTTTTCTCTAAAGTATCGCTATTAATCAATTTAACAGGCACATTGCTTATTTCATAAGGAATTTCTGGATTTTCTTCTCCCATTACATAAAGCCACAGTAAAAAAGCCAATACCAGTGACAGCAATTTTATTGTAAAATCTTTAGTCAGCATGTTTGTTCCCCCATTTTTTCCATACGGGCTTTTTGGTATCTTTTACTTCAAATATGCTCGACAACACCTCTTTTAAAGTTTTTGCATCTAAATGTCTTGAAATCCTGCCATTTTGTGCAAGAGAAATAGTGCCTGTCTCTTCAGAAACGATTATCGCTACCGCATCAGATATTTCAGTAACACCTATTCCCGCTCTATGGCGTGTTCCTAATTCACTACTTAGATTTTGGTTGTCTGTTAAAGGTAAAAAACAACCTGCCGCCATAATCCTATCTCCACGAATTATGACAGCTCCATCGTGTAAGGGCGTATTAGGTATAAAGGTATTTATTAAAAGCTCACTGGAAATTTTAGAATCCATGGCTATGCCAGTTTCAATGAGCTCATTAAGGCCTGTCTCCCTTTCTAAAACAATTAAAGCCCCTATTTTTGAGCGGGACAAAAATTGTACCGCATCGCATATCTCTCCTAAAACCTCTGACATATCTTTTTCCTCTTCATTAAAAAAGAAGAAATTTTTGCCTAAGAACCCGCTCCTACCTAAAGACTCTAATCCACGCCTTAACTCCGGCTGAAAAACAATTAAAAGCGCAATAACTCCTACCGTCATAGCATTTCGCAATATATAATTGACTGTCCTAAGTTGTAGCCATTCGCTCACTTTGGTAATTACAATTAACACAGCAAGCCCTTTAAGCAACTGCTCTGCTCGTGTTTTGTGTATTACCAAAATTAAGCGATACAGGACATAAGCTATTATTAAAATATCTATTACATCGTTAATGCGCATTGTTTTTATGATATCTATAAGTCCATTAAACAAAAAATTCACCTCTCAAGGCTCTGTGGTAAATCGTGTGTACATATTAATTATACAACAAATTTGAATAAAAAATAATTGATTTGAGTGTCATAAGAAGCATTTTTTTAAGCAGCTAATAACAACTTTTCTTGATTTTTACCTGATTCTGTAAAAATAAATCTGACTTTGATATTATCATACAGAATTGCAGCCATCTCTGCTGCCATTTTTAGTACTTTTTTCGCATTTATAGCTCCTATTTTGAATGAAAACCAGATTTTTGAGCGCACTAATCCCCTTACAGGCATCACATCTACATGATATTTACGCCTTAGTATTGATGGGATACCCTCCACTCCATTTCTTATCTTTTGAAGTATACTATATTCTTCCGTTGACATCTTTTTTAAGTAGCTTGCTCTCTGCATTGTTTTTGCTGTTATTAATACATACGCTGATTTCTTTTGTAATTTTGCTCCACATTTTTCTCTCAGGGGACAATGTTCACATGTTTTTTTATTGAAGGATGCTCTATATACTCCGGTTTTTTCATAGTATCTTGTTTTGTATGGCTTCTCTCCTCTTGGACATTTGACTATTTCATGAGTCGTTTCATTTAATTCAAATTCGCTTTGTATTTCATCCGGTAATTTACCTATAAGAGCTGTTGTTATCAGTTCGATATTGTTTTCGGCTGCAAGTTCTATGTTTTCAATACTGCTGTAAGCTCCATCTGCTATTATTGTTATTTCTTTTTCTTGCTTTCCAAGTTTTTCTATTGTTTCTTTGCAAAAGCTGCTATCACTGTGTGTGTTTACATCATAGTCATAGCTGGTTATTATGGAGCCTTTTTCGTCTATTGTTTCTACTACGTTAGCTACATAGCCTTTATGGTCTTTTCCTGCTTTTTTGCGATATGTTGCATCTGGATCGCTTGGGTTTTGGAGACTATCAGGGCTTATTTTTTCTTTTTCTACTGGTACTATCTTGCCTTCTTCTGTTATTTCTGTTTGTTCTTTTAGTACACGTTGTAATAGCTGATATTCCGGTAATTCAGCGTATGCTTCTCCTAATTCTTTTATTAGCGTATAGGCATCATCAATTATTTCTTGAAGTCTTTTTGTTATTTCCTCGCTTTTTCTATGGTAAATTGTTTTGTTTCTGTCGTCTTCGTCCAGGTAGTGTTCCATGTTTTTGAGATGCTCATATTCTCCTGTTTTGTATACTGCCTTGACCATATTTGCTACGCATGTGTATAGTATTTCTAATCTGGACATTTTTTTGCAACTGGATGATACCATAATGCTGTCCATCCTTTTTACTGATGGATTTATATCAAAGTATTTTACAAATACGTTTGCCATGGCTTCCATCTCTTCATGAAGAAGGTCTCTTCCTGTTTCCAGATTGTAAAGATATAGCCTTTCACGAAAACGGCTAAAAGTCCTGTCACTGAAAGGTTGACTTTTGAAGCTTGTAGTGTGAAGTGCATACTGAAAACGTACATCACATAGGATGCTTGCTAATAGTTCGTCATCTGTGAGATTAAACATTTCTTTTAGTATTAGGGCTCCAATTATTGCGTTTACAGGACTGTTGGGACGAGAAGCGGGATTGTCACTGTACAACACAGAAAACCGTCTCTCATTGATTGCTGGAAATATGATTTCAGCAAAGTCTTTTGCCCATGAATTTAAAACGAACTTTTTTGTTCTATCATCTAAGTTTAAGAATCTATCATCCATTGTTATTTGTTGATATTCGTTTGGTTTGAATGCCATGGCTATGTATCGCTCCTTCTATTTTGATTTTGTTTATATTTCTATTTTACCACATTTTTAGTTTATCATGGATGAAAAAATACTTTTGACACCTTAATCATAATTTAAACTGAATTAAATTTTAATTAAAGTGGAAAAATTATTTTAGCAAAAAATAAGGAGGATGAAAATGAATAAAGATAAAATTATAGAAAAAAATATAAAGGAAAAATTAGAAAAGGAAAGGGTGTCTTACGGAGTAGATGTAAATGTCCGGTGTATCAATGGTCATGTAACTTTGTATGGAATAGTAGATAACTTATCCGAAAAAAATCACGCTCAAAAAATAGCAGAAAGCGTAGAAGGTGTAAAAAAAGTAGAAAATAATATAACAATTGCAATAGATAGCAAAATAACAGACAGAGATATAAAGCAGGGTGTTTTGAGAAATCTTCAGAACTCCAAATTTCATGAAGAAATAGGAGAATTAGGTGTTGATGCAACCGACGGTACCGTAACTTTATATGGAAAGATTAATAACGCACAGCAAGAAATAGAAAGCATAAGTCAAGCAGCCCAAGCCATGGGTGTCAAAAGTGTAATAAGCAAATTAGAACTTAACAAAGAGCATAAAATAGATAATGTATCTCTTGTAAATTTAGTAGTACAAAAGCTGTCTCGTTATGATTTGAGTTTGCCTGATTTAGTTATTACAGCAAACAACGGGACAGTAACATTAAGTGGATATGTGAATAATTTAAAAGAAAAAGAATTAGCCAATGAAGCAGCTGAAAGCGTAAATGGGGTAAAAAAAGTGATAAATCATATAAAAATTAGAGAGAAGTCATAGAAGGATATGTCATTCTATGACTTCTACTCTTATGTCATTCTTTTCTACTTCTTTTTTCAATGGATTTATCACATCTCCATGAAGTATAACATCCAGAGCAGACCTTAAAGACTTGCCTACTATTATCTCGGTTATATTGTTTTCTTTCGCAAATTCTGCCAGCGTTTTTGAGATTTTTTTACCCACCAAAATAGAAACTCTGCCACCCATTTTTTGTGCTAAATCAAAGAGCTCCAGCAATACTTTGTTTTGCTTTAAATCATTTGAGATGTCGTTGTTTTTGTTAACGTATACAACGCAAAACTCACCATTAGTTTCTTTCGCTCTTTCAGCACCTCTTTCCACAAGCCTGCGGCAACTTTTCTGTGGGGTTACGCACACCATAATTCTGCTTTTCACGCCAGGCTCGTAACTTAAAACCATTTTAATAAACCCCTTTCAGGTGCATACTTTCCCTTCCAATATTATTATATGTGAATTCTCTACTTTATGTCAAATTTATTAATAAGCCTGATAGTGTCAAGATACTGTAGGATTTTTTTAAGACAACCCCTGAAACTTAGTTAATTTCCGCCTTCAACTTATCATGCATTTTATATAACTTGCGCATATTTTATTGCTCTTAAAACCTTATATATTGGTGTTACTTTCCCTATATTCAAAACCGTAATATTATTTATTTTTTCATTTGTAGACGTTTTAACTCTCCTTACCGCCTCTTTTATTTGCTTCTTCGTTAATTTGTAGCTCCCTTCATTTATATTCTCTTTCTTACCCCATTCTATTTCTCTCAAATCTCCTCCATTCTTGCTGAATACTCTTAATTTCGCCATTAACTTTAATCCTTCTCTACTCCATCCTAATGGATTCCTACTTAATCTAGAAGAAAATACATGACTTATATGCCCTTCTGCACTGCACCCTATTACATCTTTGTCTTTACTGTATATCTCTACTCCTTCCCAATTATTTAGTATGTACCTCTTCGCCTCTTTTACCTTCTCTTTTTCTCTCTCTTCCTTTGTTACCTTTATTAGTTCATTAAATACCTTCTTTAGTTCTTCTTTATCTCCTTCATTTATTGCTCTCCATATCTTATCCCTGTATTTTGGCTCTTTCGATGTAGCTTTTAATACGTATTTGTTTAAATGATATCTGTCTAACACAAACCTTGATTTTACTATCCACTCTAATCCCTCTTTTATCCACGGCGCTCCATCTCCTGCTATGTATATCTTCTCTATCTTCTCTTCCTTGTAATTTTCTTCTATGTAATTTGCTACATCTATCCATATGTCTTCAGCTTTCTCTCCTACGTATGCCTTGTAATACACATTTTTCAGTACGTTTCTTCCGTTTCTCTCTTCCCTCCCTTCATGTATGTACACCAATCGAGGTGTTTCATCTCCACCCTCTTGTAAAGGTACATGGTCTTCATCTGCCTCTATGTATAATACCCTTACTTCTTTCTTCTCTTTTATTTCTCTCTTTACTTCTACTTCCCCTATTTCCCTTATTGCGTTTAATACCGTCTGTTTACTTAGCTCCTTTCTACTATCCATTTTTCTTTCCTTCTCTTGTCTTCTTTTATTATCCTATCTAACTCTTCAATAATTGCTTCTATTACTTCACTACCTAGTTTGTCCGTGATTTCCTTTATTCTTGCTACAAGTCTTGTAATATCCATTCCTTCGTTTAATAAATCACCAAAAATTTCTACTACTTCTCTAGTGAAATTTAGAGCATTTTGTAGTATAATATCTTCAAAAATATATTTTTTCACAAGAGACACCCCTTTCTGTGATGTTTTGTTTCCTATTTCTATTTTATCACAGGGGTTGTCTCTTGTTTTTTCACTTTAAAAATCCTACGATAATTTTACACTATCAATAAGCCTTATATTCTTTTTAGATGTAACTGGTTTCTTTTTTTAACCCTTTTATAAATTCTTTTAGATAACCTACCTCTTCTTGAGAAGGTGTTTTACCTCCATAAACTGTTTCATTGTATATTCGCGTAACTTCACTGAAACCTATATACCCATTTCCCAACACTTTTTTTTGATATTCTAAAGGAGTTTCCGTATCTAATTTTTTTAAGCCCTTTTTAGCTAAATGCTTTCCAATTTTTTCATAATAATATATCACCCAAAATTTATTGCCTAAATTATTAATTTTTTCTTTTTATCCCACCAGTATAAAGAAGTTGTTACCACTAAAATTACTATCAATGTTAAGCCAAAACGTAAAATATTAAATTTATTATAATTGAAAAAAGCAATTTCCTGAGAAGTTGTCTCCGTATTATCACTTTGTTGCAGTTTATCGACTGTGCTATGGGAATCTCTACTCCCGTTATCTGGTTGTAATTCCATATCATTTTCTAAATTTAAGTGATTATTATTTGAGAGGGACATTGGAAATTCTAATGAGGGATAATTAGGTGTTGGTTCAAAAGTAATCCAACCGTAGTCATCAAAATATACCTCTACCCACGCGTGAGCATTGGCAGCGGTAATCCTGTATTTGCCATCACTACTAGGTACTAGCGGCATTCTAAATCCCACTACATATCGTGCAGGAATTCCAATTGTCCTGAGCATAATCACCATTGCTGTCGCATAATAAGAACAATATCCTTTTTTTAGATCGAATAAAAAATAGTCAACAAAATCTCTATCCGAAGGAGTAGGAGGAACATCTAAAGAATAGGGGTATTGTCTTAAATATTCTTCCACTGCTTTTACCTTATCATAAAGAGTTTTTTTGTCTTTTGTGATAGAATAAGCTAAATCTTTCACTCTTTCTGGTAGAAGAATAGCTGGATAAGACAAATATCTTATTCTTTCTTCGCCTTTTAAAGTCTCGTTACCTTTTTGCCTCAGTGAATTTAAATCAATTTGTGGCTTTAAATAAGTGACAACATAAGGCTCTCCAGTACCATGAGAGGTTTTTGCTCTTAAGTTTAAATTATCAACTTCATAATAAAAATCATAGCTTAGTTTATGAGGTTGCCAAGGGGAAAAAAGAATATCTGACTTAATTTTTAGTGGAATTACTGTGATAGTTTTTACTTCAAAATTTACATTATTACTGAAAGTTGGCGGAATTTTATCGCTGCTTTCTACATACATATACTGTTGTCTGGAATTTTCCCATCTATTAGAAAAATTATCATAAATTAAAGGACTTTTTGAGGAATAAGTATAAGTATCATAGACCATTCCCCTAAGGTAAGTACTTTCATCGGCTTCTACTTCCATTATTAAAAAATTACTCGGTTTCACATTTCCGCCTAATTCATTGGCAAAAGTAGTAAAAACCGTTTCCCCAAACCAATCATCATTAGTACCTTCGCCATTTCTCCAATCTCTAGTAAAAGGGAAAGTATCATAAAACCAATTATTCAATGTTTCCCACTTAACGGGTTTAAAGTTTTTAGGCATCAATTGAGCACTGATAGAGGTAATAGAAGATAGAAAGATTACAACAATCAAAAAAACTGCAATAGGTGCTTTGGCACTGCCTTTTTTAAAATAGTTCTTTATTCCAATATCTATAAAACAAAGCGTAATATAAACTGTCATATAGAGGTAAGCAGCATCTACATAATTATACCACTGCACAACAAAAAACAATATTCCTGAAAATAAAGTTAAAAACCAACTCCTTATGATAATATTTAATAACGTAATAATCAGTGTTACTATAACAACGGTCATTATAATCATAAAAAATCTATATTTTTCTGTTAAAAGGTCAAAGCCTGGAGGCGAAATTGTATAATTCATATAAATATCCGCCCATTTTATAAAACCATCAATATAAGATACAATACTCACTAATAAGCTGCGATATTTGATAAAAACTATGACATCTATAAGTAAAAGGCTTGTAAGCAAAAATATTATCAGTTGTGGCCTTTTGAGCAAAAAAGCAAAAAATATCACTAATACTATATCTAATAGTAAAAGATAATAGAAAGGATATGAGAATCTAAAGCCGCTAACAGCAGATGATATAACCACAAGAGATAGGGCAATTGTCATAATGTGTTCATGCAAACTCTTTTTTAGCTCTTTTGACATCTTTCTTCCCCCAGAAAACAACTTCGATATCTAATTTGCTAATTTTATCTTCAATTTCTTTTGGGTCATTAACATAATAGATTATTAATTCTCTATTACTGCTTCTTAAATCCGCTAATTCTCCTAAAATTACATTATTCAAATAAGGAGTTATTAAAATAAGAGTCACATCATAGGGAATACTTTTATATAATCTCAAAAAGTCCTCTAGACTTTTTTCGTAAACTGGAAAATTCCTTAAAGAAGCCTCAATAAAATTTTTAAAATCTTTAATCGTTCTTCCTTTTATATGAACCTTACCAGTATTGTAATCTATAACACTTACAGGAATACTATGTAAAAGGCAAAATTTCGCTATAGATAACATGCATTCAGCACAATTTTCATCTATTATTCCTTGGGTATCCATAGCAAAATGGTTTTTATCTAAATCCCACAAAATATAAACTTCACTCATCGCGGATACTTGAAATTCTTTCACGTAGAGTTCTCTTTTCTTTGCTGACACCTTCCAATGAATCCTTTTAATACTGTCACCATAATTGTACTTTCTTAATTGCGATATATTAGTATAATCTTCAAAAGCTTTATTTTCCGCCTCTATATTTCCTAATTGTTGTCTTGCCTTCAATTCCACATTTATATTATGAATCCTTGGTAGCACTACAAATTTTAATTTAAAATCATATTTTTTTACTACATTAAAAATTCCAAAAGGATCTTTTATTTCTACTTCAAAAGGTCCAAGAAAATATATTCCTCTTTTTGAAATCACAAATTTTTTTTGTACTTTTTTATTTTTAAAAGGCATAAGATACCATTCTTCTGATTTAAATTTAGCATTTAGAGGAGAATAGTCAATAATTTTAAGATTAAAAACAGGAAGAAAACTGTTGTTTATCAAAGTTATCTCATAAGCTATCTCTTCTCCAACAGTAATTTCATCTTTGTGAGATATAACATAGATATCTATAGAATTTTTTATATGCCTTATATACAGGTAATTCAAAAGGATAAAAAATGCAAATTCATAGACAAGCAAATAAAGTATTTTCCCGCCGGTAAAAATGGCAAAAGCAAAAGAAACTATGAGTAGCAATAAAAGAAAAATTTTATTACGCATATCTTTTTATCACCGGCACCTTTGTGGTGTCTACAATATTTTTAATAAACATTTTCTCGTCCAATCCTTCAAATCTTTCTTCATTTTTTAAAATGATTCTATGAGATAACACAGGTACCGCTAATTCTTTTACATCATCTGGTAAAACATAATTTCTTCCTTCGCAAAAGGCCTTTGCCTGAGCAGCTCTCATTAAATTTACAGTAGCTCTTGGACTTGCACCTAACCTTATTGCTTTGCTTTTTCTGGTATTAGCAACTAATGTGACAATATAATTTCTGACTAGATCATCTACATAGACAGACTTTACTTTCATTTGCATTTCCTTTATGTCTTCAGCATCGGCTACTGGAGAAAGAGACTCTAAAGGGTCCTCTCTCTCGAAATTTTTTAAAATCATCATTTCCTGATATTCATCGGGATAACCTATCTCTATTTTTATCATAAATCTGTCCAATTGAGCTTCTGGCAATCTAAAAGTCCCTTCATATTCAATTGGATTTTGGGTAGCCAATACCATAAAAGGCTTAGGTAAAGAATAAGTAACCCCATCAACAGTTATTTGTCTTTCTTCCATTGCCTCCAAGAGGCTAGATTGAGTCTTAGGAGAAGTTCTGTTGATTTCATCAGCTAAAACTATCTGACTCATTATAGGACCTGCTTTAAATTCAAAGTCATTCTTTAATTGATTGTAAATAGTTATGCCTATAACATCTGAAGGCAAAAGGTCCGGTGTGAATTGTATTCGTTTAAATTTAAGATTTACTGATTTAGCTAAAGCCTTAACTAAAGAAGTCTTTCCTACACCAGGAACATCCTCAATTAGGACGTGACCTTCAGCCAATAAAGCTATTACCACAAGTTCAATAACTTTTCTCTTCCCTATTATTACTCTTTCTATATTCTCTATAATTTTTTCTACAGCAATATTATCCATTTTTACCTCCACCATATATTCAAATTATTTTTAGAATTTCCAGCATATTATTTATGACATAATCCGGTTTTGCTTCCTCTAAGAGATTAAAGGGCAAGATTGTCCATTTAACAGCCGCACTTTTTACTCCAGCATTAGAAGCACATAATATGTCATAAGGACTGTCTCCCACCATTAAAGTCTCTTCTTTATTAGCATTGAGTAGTTTCAAAGCTTTCAAAATTGGATCCGGATTTGGCTTATGTCTTTCTGTGTCCTCTAATGCCACAATTACCTTAAAATACTTTTCTAAGTCAAAAAGCCTTAACCCCTTTATAGCCAATTCTCTCCTCTTAGATGTAACTATACCCATTTTTATTCTATTTTTATATATGAGTTCAAGGGCTTCTTTTACATCTTTTCTTATTTTGGTATATTTATCATGATTAAACTCATTGTATTGTCTATAAGTATCCAGCATCAATTCCCATTTATCTTGGCTAAATCTTTTTAAAGTTATTGGAAGAGGTTCTCCAAAGTAAGGAGTAACGTCTTCCGGTTTTATGATATATCCTAAATGCCGTTCAATTGTGTATTTAAAAGACTCAATAATAAGTTCATTGGTATCAATAATCGTTCCATCTAAATCGAAAAGTACTGTTTTTATCCCCATATTATCTCCCTTCATAAATTCTCTTCTTCTTTTAGTATACAAAAAAAATCACTTCATAACAAGACATGAAGTGAAAAATTTTGCTATTCTGAAACTTTTTGAAAATAATGTATTAAACCTTTATATATTGCCCAAGCAATTTTATATTGATAATTTTCGTCATTTAAAAGTTTTTCTTCTTCAGGATTTGACATAAAGCCACATTCCACAATAACTGCCGGCATTTTAGCGTTTCGCAAAAGGTAATAACTATTAGAACTTTTAGCCATCCTGTTGTTATTAGGATCTAACGTATTTCTTAACTCTTGTTGAATAAGTTCTGCTAATAGTTTACCTTTTTCAGAATTGTTTTGATAAAATACCTGTGCTCCTTTGTATATAGATTGACTAAAGCTATTTAAATGAATACTAATTAAAACATCTGCTGTTACTTCATTTGCTTTTACCACTCTATTTTTTAAATCTTTTGAAAGAGAACTATCTGACAAAGTGTCGTCTTCCCTTGTCATCACTACAATGCCACCACTTTCTTCAATAAGTTCCCTCAACTTTTGAGCAATCTCAAGGTTTAACTCATCTTCATCTTTGCCATATTTCCCAGGTTTTCCAGGGTCAGGCCCCCCATGGCCTGCATCTATAACAATAACTTTGTTCATTATTGGAACAGTTTTAAAAGCAACTGTATAATACCCTTTTTTAAAACTATATAACCCTATTATTAAACTTACAATTATTAAAAACATCATCCACCTTTTAAATACCATGTCCCCATCCCCTTATCTTTTAGTAAAAATTATTCATCTAAAAAAGTTTATATGTCACTTAATAATAAAATTCACATATTATGATTAAAGGAAGGGGGTAAAAATATGGTCACTTTAGAATTCACATACGTAGTACAACCAGGAGACACGGTATTTTCAATTGCTAAAAAATTTAACACCTCAGTTGACGCTATAATCACAAGAAACAACATTATAAACCCATCTTTAATATATCCTGGACAAAGGCTTATCATTCCAGTACAAGGAAGTTATTATACTGTCCAACCTGGAGATACTCTATATCTTATTGCTCAAAAATTTAATGTTCCCTACGAAGCTATCATTTATACAAATAATCTCACATACCCTTATACCATATATCCGGGTCAAAAGCTATTCATCCCTGGAGCAAAAATAATCGCACCACAACCACCACTACCTTCACCACCTCCCGCACAAAAGCCTTGTCCAACCTATTACACAGTACAGCCAGGAGATACTTTATGGACTATAGCACAAAAATTTGGAGTATCATTGGAGGAGCTAATTAAAGCAAACTATCTAGTAAATCCAAATATGATATACCCTGGGCAAACATTAATAATTCCTTGTCCCACATCACCACCCATTGAATATCCCACACTAAAGATTGGAGATAAAGGACCCTTTGTAGTAAACTTGCAAGCAAGACTAAAATCTTTGAGCTTTGACCCTGGTCCTATTGATGGTATTTTTGGAAGAAAAACAGAAGAAGCCGTAAAAGCGTATCAGCAAAGCAGAGGGCTTCCAGTAACAGGAATTGTCGATAACGTGACATGGAATGCACTCTTGTTTGGAACTCCTCCTGTTACTACCCCTACACCACCAGGAAAAGTTTATATAGTAAAACCTGGTGACACTTTATGGAATATAGCAAAAGCTTTCAACACAACAGTAGACGCTATATTAAAGGCAAATCCAGATATTAAAGACCCTAATTTGATTTATCCCGGTCAGAGAATTATAATTCCTACATCTTCACAGGAAGTAGCCTATAACCAAGAAGTACAAGAAATAAATGCAGAACAAGAAGAAAGCAAAGAAGAATAAAGTCAAAAAATAGTCAGGAAAAATCCTGACTATTTTTTGACGCTGTCTATATATTTTTCTGCTACATAAGCCGCTGTTGCACCATCTCCAGCAGCCGTTATAACTTGTCTTAAAGATTTATGCCTTATGTCTCCAGCTGCAAAAACTCCAGGTATATTTGTCCTCATATCATCATCAGTCATGATATATCCATATTCATCAAGGTCTACTATTCCTTTCACCAATTCTGTATTAGGAGCATATCCAATAGCTACAAAGACACCATCTACGTTTAGTGTGCTTTCTTCTCCTGTTTTGACATTTTTAAGTTTGAGTCTTTCTACTCCATACTCACCTTCTACATCAACTACTACAGTATCCCAAATAAACTCAATTTTTTCATTTGCAAAGGCTTTTTCCTGTTCAATCTTTGTAGCTCTAAGTTCATTTCTTCTATGAATTATATAGACTTTTTTTGCAAATTTAGTAAGATATAACGCGTCTTCTACTGCTGTATTTCCTCCACCTATAACTGCTACTGTAGCATCTCTGTAGAAAGCTCCGTCACAGGTAGCACAGAAGGAGATACCAGCTCCTATAAATCTATCCTCATTTGGAACACCTAACTTTTTAGGTGTAGCGCCCATCGCTAAAATAATAGCTTTTGCTTCATAAGTTTTATTAGAAGTCTTAACTTTCTTTACATCTCCTGTAATATCTAGGCTCTCAACATCTTCATTAACAATCTCAAGGCCGTGTTTTCTCACCTGTGCCTCCATCTTGGCAATAAGGTCAGCACCACTTATCTCTTCATAACCCGGGTAATTTTCTAACTGATAAGTATTTACTATTTGCCCTCCCAGATAAGTTTTTTCAATAAGTACCGTTTTAAGCCTTGATCTTGCAGCATACAATCCAGCAGTAAGTCCCGCAGGACCTCCTCCTAAAATAATTAGATCGTACATAATAAAATCACTCCTCCTTTGAAAATAAAATATAATAATGGAAGCAGTAAAAACACTACTTCCATTATTATATCACAAACTTTTTATATTTACATCATCCCAACTGGTTGTCTAAATTTATTCCTTGCCTCTTGTATATCCTGAGGTGGAGCCGGTTTGACAGGATACCATCCTCTTTGATTTATAGCATTCCAAACTGTCCTTTGATCTTCTAAGGTAGAATTTAAAAGATTGATATATTCTCTTCTTATGCTTTCATTTGCAGACTCAACTGCTGCATGACTGAACATTTCTATTGCCAATTTGTAACTGCCCAGTACATTCATCATAATATCCTTGTCACTAATTTGCGTATTTCCATACATATTTTTACACTCCTCCTAACTTAAATGTTTTAGCAAAGAATTGAAATTGTTTTGACATCTATCTGCAAGATTTTGGCATAAAGCTTTAAGCTGTGGGTCTTGACATCTTGCAGCATAATCGTTTAAAGTCTTTGTCATATTTTGCTGTAATGATAAAATATCATCCAAATAAAGTAACTCCTTGTTTGAAAGTTGCATATTTATCCTCCCTTCTTAGATTTCAATTTTAATATGCGCACAAAAATAAAAAATATGCAGAGTTTTTCTGCATATTTTTTATTTTATATACCCCTTCCTTTTTAATTTTTCGATATGTTCTTTAAGTTTTTCTTCAATATTTATATTATACTTTTCCTCTAAGACAAACATCATTGAAACTGCGACTTGAGCAACATCTAAAAGCTCCTCTGAAATTTTTTCCATTATCTCTTTTTCGCTTAAAGTGACATTTTCTCCGTTTAAACCTCTAAATTTTCCTATAGCTTGTGCCAATTCTCCTGCTTCTTCCATTAATTTAAGAGCAGTAGATTCCAGTGAGGGTGTCAAATTATTAAGCTTTGGCAAACTTATTTCTTTAAAACTGGTTTTCATGATTTCATCTCCATCTTTTAAGCTTTCTTTCGCCTTGCCATAAAGGTTGCCAACTGGGGCGCTACTTCCTTAATCAAATCAAGCATCTTAAAAGAAACATTCCTTATATCCCACTGAGCTTCATTAGTGCATCTCAAATTTGCAAAATGATCAAAAGCCCATAAATCCGCATTCATAAGAACCAAGCGTTTGTGTGCATTTGTTACCACGTAAGGACTTACTTCAGGCAATTTTTCTTTTAATTCTATAAACAATTCCTCTGAAGCCTTTATCGCTTTTATTAAAATTTCGGAAGCCTTCGCTTTTTCGATATTTGGAGGAATAACAAAACCATTTTCAATTGTCGGTTCACCGCAATCAAAGACAATAGTTCTATGCCTTAAAAGCTGATGCCAATTAGCTTCACTTATCTTCAGTTGAAATTTAAATCTAACCGATTTAAATGCCTCCATTAAATGGTCAAATTCCCCTATATCTTCAACTGCCTGCTGCAAGATTTTACTTTTCCCCTCTTCGTCCATCTCCTTCACTGTTTTTCTCACCGCTTCAAAACTTTTACCTGAATATGTAAACAAAATATGCATAATTACAATATCTACCGGAGAATATTCACTATCTTTCCCTGTATAGTCTATTAAAATGACATCCTCATCTGAATCTGAAAGCTCATCTTCCTTTACAACACTTGCTAAATTCTTTAATCTATCGTGAACTTTTAATTGATAAACAGTAGGAGTTGTATGTCGTAACATGCTTGGTGCAATTTTTTCCCCTTGTTCTACTATTCTTTCGGCTAATAACTTTGCTTCTTTAGTAGGATGCGCGAAAAGTTTTCTCACTATATCCTGTAAATCTAAGGCATTTAAAGCTACTGCAAAACTTGTCTTGGTAGCTAAAAGAAGTGCATATCTCGCATCTTCAAAGGCAATTTTACTAATCCTATTGTAAAACCTTTCTTCACTTTCCCCCTCTTTTTTCTCTTCTGCCCTAGCTAAATATTCTGTCAAAACTTCTACAAGTTTTTCATAGGCATCATAGGAGTTGTTCCAGACTTTTAAAAACTTTTCTTTCAAATCAGGCTTTCCTTCTAATTCTTTTGGTATCACTACTTTATCTCTTGTAGGCTTTTGATACCTTTGGCTCCACTCTATAAAGGCAGGCCGCCTGTTCATAAGTTCAATATCCCCTGACAAAAGCCTTGAAACATCTTCCACGCACAGGTGCATTAAATGCTGCTCAGCAATAGAAGAATGTCCAAATCTTTCAACCCACTTTTCGTGAAATTCTTTCGCCTTTTGTATTGCTTTTTCTAAAGGTATGTTATGTTTGGGTATGTAGTCAGTTATGTTTAAATCTCCATCTGTCAAAGACTCAAGTATATTAAGCCTCCAGCTGGTATCTCTTCTACTTACCTTCGAATTTATAGGTGGAATGATAAACTCCGGCAATGAATGTATAAAATAGACAGGTCCATATACGTCTGTCACAAAATTCTCTAAAAGCTTCTCCTCTTCAGGAGTCAATTTTCTCATTTTCATGTCAAAAACTCCCTTCAAATTTATAAAACCGACCTTTTCGACATTTTATATTATTATACCATAAACTTTTGCTGTAAAAAACAAAAAACAGCTATCAACTGATAACTGTCTTTTACAACTGGTGACCCATCCGCGACTCGAACGCGGGACACCCTGCTTAAAAGGCAGGTGCTCTACCTCCTGAGCTAATGGGTCATATGGTGGAGGGAGATGGATTTGAACCATCGAAGGCGACAGCCAACAGATTTACAGTCTGCCCCCTTTGGCCACTTGGGTATCCCTCCACATTTTTAAAACAATAAAAAGTTTTGCTTGAAGCTTTAACAAAAACTACGTAGCTTATTTTATCATATAGAATTCTATTTGTAAAGGGCTTTTATGCAGTTATTTTTGTGTAAAAATATGTAAACAATTTTGGAATTTGATTTATTTTTGTTTTTCTATATAATGAAGATAGTAATCACATAGTTTTTAATTCATAGCAACTCAAAAATATTGGAGGAAAAAATATGAAACTTGTTTCATGGAATGTAAATGGCTTACGGGCCTGCTTACAAAAAGGGTTTATGGATTATTTCAAAAAAGTAAATGCTGATATTTTTTGTATACAAGAAACCAAATTACAGCCCCATCAGACAGACCTTGAAGAACTTAATTTAGAAGGTTATTACGCTTTTTGGAACTTTGCTGAAAAGAAGGCTTATTCAGGAACTGCTGTATTCACAAAATATAAACCTTTATCCGTTAACTACGGAATAGGCATCCCTCAACATGACAACGAAGGAAGAGTTATAACGTTAGAATACGAAAAATTTTACTTAGTAAATACCTACACTCCTAATTCTCAAAGAGGATTGACAAGACTTTCTTACAGAATGGAATGGGAAGAAGACTTTCGAAATTATTTGCTAAAATTAGATTCCGTAAAGCCTATAATTTTATGTGGAGATTTAAATGTAGCCCATAAAGAAATAGATATAAAAAATCCATCTGCTAATAGAAGAAATGCAGGTTTTACAGATGAGGAACGTGAAAAAATGACAATGCTTTTAAACTCCGGCTTTATAGATACTTTCAGATATTTTTATCCTCATAAAAAAGATGCTTACACCTGGTGGTCTTATATGAGAAATGCCAGAGAAAAAAACATCGGTTGGCGAATTGATTATTTCATAGTTTCTCAAAGATTAAAAGATTATCTTATTGATGCAGAAATTCATTCTGATGTAATGGGTAGTGACCACTGTCCTGTGGTTTTAGAAATAGATGATAAATTGATATAACCATAATTTAACAACTCCTTCTGAAAATTTATAGAAGAGGTTGTATTTTTATAGCAAACTCTAAAGAATTCATTGCACTCTCTCCTCTCCTTAAATTAGCAACAAAGGGCTTTCATCTGGATAAATTTAAAGATGAAAGCCCTTTGAAATTTTACTCGACTTCTATCTTTTTGCTATTCTCCCACAAACCGTGTATATTGCAGTAGCTTGCCGCATAGATTGTCCCTGATTTTTCAACTTTAAATTTTATTGTTAAGTCGGGTTCTGTAAACACCCCATACTCTCCGTGAGATGTGAAATTGTAATTACCTATCTCAACAGGGAATTTATCTCCCTCCCCATGAAAATACGCTTTAATCCATTTGATGTGATGTTCTAGTGTATTTGGATGCGGAATCTCTTCTCCTATATTGACCCTTAATTCGACTACCTCTCCCTTTTTGACTTTGTCAGAGATATGTATGACAGGAACGTGCTTTTCTCCTTTCCAATCTCCACTTTGATATAATGAACCAAATTTCTCCATAAATATCCTCCTCACTTTTTATTGTTTTTTTATTATACCACAACTTTATACAATATCAAAAAGCTTAAAAAATTTTATATTTAACAAAAGATTATAAACTAAATATTTTCTTTTAAATGAAAGTCGCAATGTAATAATATAAAGTCTCAATTAATAATATCTTTAAGAATTACACTCCAAGAGATATTACAGTACCAATATTAACAAAATATCTTGAAACATGGTTTGTATAAAAAGAAAAGTCAGGGATTTTAAATTATTAGACTTCCCTGACTTATACATTTTGTCCTTTGTGGGATAATTTTTATATTTTATAATATTGATGAAAAAATTTGTGCTACTTTTAAAAAATCTAAAATCTCCTTATGAAATTATTCCCATTAAATTAAGTATTTTTGCTACATTTCCCCTAGTCTTTTTATAATGAATTTCTTTATTTTCTCTATACGCAGCAAGTATAAGCTGTAATAATGCATAACTCAGCTTTGGCTTTTCTTCAAATTCGAGTTCCACCATGTTAGCTCTCATCATAACTTCTTTTAAATGCATAATATCTTCTATTTTATTCTGCGTATTTATTTTTATTCTGACAACCTCTTTACTTCCATAGTCTTGCTTCACTTCTACGTTAATAACATCTGGTACATTTCGTAACTTCCAGACTATATCTTCGTCTCTCATACGACTTTCCAATATTGCCGTTATCTTTTCACCTATAACCTCTTCTCTTTGTAGCACATCAAGAGAAGGTTCAAAACATATCACATTTCCCATTTCCTCAATATATTTTTCAATTATAAGTGCCCGTGCATTTTTCATTACACAATCCTTGCTTATCTCAACCGATATTTTCCAAATATTATCATTTGCTTGGTTTTCTTTTTTTTCAATAGTTTCTTTATTGCTTTCCTCTATCTTCTTATCATTATTATTGGCATCCATTTGTTTAAAACTATCTATAACGTTAATCAACTCTTCTACTATATGGCTATCATAGTTTTCTCCTTTTATAGATGTTGATATCATATCTTTCAAAGTGTCAAAGCTTTTAAACAATATATCTATCAAATAGTCGTCTACACCAAGCTCACCTTTCCTCAGCTTGTCAAAAAGGCTTTCTAATTTGTGGCAAAAATCTGCCACCACGCTGAAACCCATTGTAGCTGACGAACCTTTTATTGTATGTATAATCCTAAAAATTTCATTTAAAATTTCTATCTGGTTGGAATTTTTCTCTATTTCCAAAAAAAGCTGTTCCAATCTTGAAAGCTGTTCTTCAGTCTCCTCAACATAAGCATCAATATAGTCCAACATCATTTTAAATGCCTCCCGCTAATTTTTCAGGATTTAGAACAAGAACAATATCCCCATCACCCAATATAGCCGCACCCAAAAAATATGCTGAAGATAGTTCTTCCGGAAGTGGCCTTATAATGATCTCCTGTTCACCGATAAATTCATCTACCACCAGCGCCATGCCATTATTTAGTACAACAAGTGAATATTCTGTATCAAATTTTTCTCCCTCATCATTTTGAAGCCCCATAAATTCCTTTAGTCTCAAAAGTGGCATTATTTCTCGCCTCAATACTACTACTTCTTTTCCTTTCATCTTTTTTATATTTTCAGCCTTTATTTTAACTAGTTCTCCTACACTTTCAAGTGGCAAGGCATAACGGCGCTTTTCCAAAGTAAATAGCATTACTCTGGATGTTGCCATTGTCACAGGCAGTTCCAGATATACAGAAGTGCCTACTCCTACCTGACTTATCAGGCGCACATTACCACCCAGTTTTTTGACCGTATCACGGACAACATCCATTCCTACACCTCTACCAGATAACTCTGTTACGTCATCTGAAGTACTAAAACCAGGTATAAACAGAAGTTCCAAAGCAGCGTGCTCATCCATCGTTGCTGCTTTTTCAGCAGATACAAAACCTTTTTGAACTGCCTTCGCTATTACTGCATCAGTATCAATGCCACGCCCATCATCTCTAACCTCAATAATAACCTTATCTCCTATTTTTTGTGCCTTTAGAACCAACAAACCTTCTTCGGATTTTCCTTTTTTTAACCGTTCTTCTGGCTTCTCAATTCCGTGATCGATTGCATTCCTTATAATGTGTAACATTGGATCATAAAGCGCCGTAACAATATTCTTGTCTATCTGGGTTTCCTCCCCCTCAGTAACAAGACGTATCTTCTTGTCAAGTTTTTTGCTGATTTCACGAATCATTCTGGGAAAACGATCAAATATATATTTTATTGGAAGAAGTCTCAAGCTCATTACTATATCCTGCAAGTCATTTCCTATCCTCTTTAGCAAAACCTGCCTATCTTTTAATTCTTTTGTTACATCTGTTGTTCCATATTCCATTTCGATTTTTTTTATCATAAACGAAAGTCCATTGTTAACTACAACCAGTTCTCCTACTAAATTCATAAGCTCATCGATTTTAGTCTGGTCTACTTTCAGCGTTTTCGCAGTTTCGATTTCTGAAAATCCTTTATTGTTCATCACGACTCTGGAAATACTTTCATTATACTCTTCTTCACCTTTTTTAATTTCAGGCTTTTCTATTTCTTCATTCTCAGTTCTTACTGCATAAAACCCCTTTTCTTTAGATTCACTTTCTTGTAATTCTTTTTCGTTACTTATTATTAGATTCATAAGCTTTACAAATCTTTCTGGCAATTTGATTTTATTCGTTTTAATTGCTTTAACTAATTTTTCTCTTTTCGTAACCCAACCCATGTATTCTGCTATCCTTTGAAGCACGTTTATAACCATGTTTCCTCTCCAGCGCTGGTCTTCCGGCGTCTCTGCAATCTTATAGAAATCCTCCTGCTGGGAAATAATCATATCCATCACTTCTTGCACTTTATCTTCTTCAGCTGAAACATCTGTAAAAGAAGAACTTTTAAATTCTGTAACGTCCTTAATTGCATCAGGAAATACCGGTGACACAAGTACCTTTACATCAGTATCTATTCCTACTACTTTATACAGTGTATCTTCTATTTCTTGGGCATTTTTATCAGATATTACGACAAAAGTCAAAGATATATAAGGGGTAGAAGGATCAAAATCCTGAAGTGAAGGCAATTTTCGCGTATCAGCATCAATGTGCGCAACTTCCCCAACTTGTTTTAATTTGCTAAAAAATTCAGATACGTCAATCTCCAAAGCTCTTGTACCTACCACTTGCAGTAATATCTCATATATGTTTCCACCTTTTTGTGCTAATTCACTTAAAAATCTTTTTTTGTCTTTTGAAATGGTACGCAACATATCATCTGTATGTACCACAGGTACCTGAAGTATTTTATCTATTTCATTTAAAAACTCGGATATTTTCTCTTCAAATTCTTTTAGATCCGGCGTTTTTAATGTTTCAAGTCCCTCTTTTTCAGCGTTTTCAATTAAACTTATTATCCTCTCAAAGGAATCCAGCAAAAAATCGCTTATATCTGTATTAATAATTTTTCCCTTTAGGGTCATTTCTCCAATCAACTTTATTAAACTTTCTATAAAAGACCCAAGTTTATCAAAATCATAGGACTTGCATAATTCCAATAAGCCATTCAATCTGCTTAAAATTTCTTCAGCTGCTTTATCTTTCTCATAAGCATCTTCTAACGCAATCACAAAAAAACCTATATTATCAAGCAATTTTTTTGCATTATTTATAAATCCATTGGATTCATTCTTCATTTTCGCCATCCCTACCTTATCCCTGTAAGCATTTTTGCAGAAAGTTGTAAGCATATCGGATCAACCGGTTTTTCTAAATAAAGGTTTGCACCGACTCGAAACGCTTCTAAATAGTCATTTTCTCCTGATTCTGTAGATATAACAATCACTGGTACAAAGCCATGAAGCTCTTGTTCTCTTATCTGCCGCACCAACTCGTATCCGTGCATTTTAGGCATATTTACATCAACCAATAAAAGGTCAAACTTTTTTGCAAGATATTTTTCCAAAGCTTCGTAACCGTTAGCAGCTTCTTCAACCTCAAAGCCAATATTTCGAAGTATTGAACTATGAAAACCACGTACTGCCGCAGAATCATCCACAATTAATACGCTGGGATTCACTTTTTTCACCTCATTTCTGGTACACAAACGCATTTTTATATTTTCGCAGTTTAAAGATAGGTGTAATGCGGCTCATTGACTCTGAATGGCCTAAAAATATATAACCTTCTTCTACAAGAGCTTCATAAAAATAAATAGCTACTTGCCTTCGGGATGCATCATCAAAATAAATAAGCACATTTCTGCAAAAAATCACATCAAAGTTCCTCATTTTTCGCATTTCCACTGCATCCATTAAATTTAACTGAAAAAATATAACCTTCTTTTTAAGTTCTGGTACTACCTCATAAAACTCTCCTTTTTTATATAAATAACGCTTTTTATATTCTTCAGGCACAAGTCGAACAGATCTTTGCGAATACAAACCCATCTCAGCTTTTTTTAGAACATCTGTATTTATATCCGTTGCATAGATTTCCCATTCTATATCATTTATGTTTTCAAGCATTTCTTCCATAATTATGGCAAGTGTATACGGTTCTTCACCCGTAGAACAGCCCGCCGACCAAATTCTGATTTTTTGCATGTTTTCCTTACGTTTTCTTTCCAAAATTTCAGGTAAAACCTCTTCCGCAAAACATTTCAATTGATAATATTCCCTAAAAAAATAAGTCTCATTAACCGTTAAAGTATTAAGTAACTGTTGAAGTTCCTGCCCTGTCACGTCAAATCGCAACCACGCAAAATAGTTCCTGAAATTCTCGGATCCGGTAGCCTCTATGCGACTTTCTACCCTATTTTTGACGTAATACATTTTTTGTTCTTCAAAATATATCCCTGTTTTACGGTAGATAAAATCTCTTAACTTGATAAATTCTTCAGCTGTCACTTGTACACCTCATTTCAATTCACCCCAGTTTTTTTAACGCAACTTCTGCGACATATTGAAAAAAGGGACTGGAAAAGCGATTTAAAGCTTGCTTTATTGCTTTCTTGTCCTCATCACTGCCTCCAATCTCGCCTAAGTATTCAACTGCTGCCGCCACAACATTTTCATCTTCATCTTCCTCTATAACTTTTCTTAAAATCATAACAGCTTCTTTCAATTGCCCTTCTCCCACAGCATTAACCACTAGCTGTCGAACATCTTTGTCAGGATGCATAATCATTCTTTCAAAAACCTCAAGAGCCGAATCCCCTATGGTTGCCAATATTTCTACTCCAACATTCCTAAGATAAGCATCGTCACTTTTAAGTAACTCCACAGCAAGCTCTGCAACATTTTCGTTTCCTATTTTTATAAGAGAACTCACTATTGACTCTTGTACTGCTCTACTTGTCTCTATCCAAAGTTGCTCCGCCAAGGCTTCTACTACCTCCTTGCTTTTAAAATTCCCCAAATCGAGTGCTGCCGCGATGCGTTCGCTTTCATTTCTGCCGTTTTTCATCAATCTTACTAATTCATTAATATTATGGAGTTTTTGCATACTCATTCACCTTCTTTAGCAAAATATCACTTATCTTATAAGCAGGGGCTACTATCTCAGCTCCACCACGCTCTACAGCTTCTCTTGGCATACCATATACTATAGCAGTCTCTTGTGATTCTGCTATAGTTAACCCGCCTCGTTTTCTTATTTCAACCATCATATCTGCTCCGTCATCACCCATACCCGTCAAAAGCACACCTATAATATTCCGCCCATCTACATTTTCAAGTACCGATTTCATGGTAACGTTAATAGAAGGCTTATAAAGCGCCTCTTCGGGTTTTTGAGTTAATTTAGTAATAAGCTTAGAACTTCTTGAATCTCTTTCCAGCACGAGGTGCCAGCCACCTCTTGCAATAATAATTGTTCCAGGTTCCACGATTGCTCTGTCTTCAGCTTCCTTTACTTTTAAATTACAGCTTTGATCTAGACGTTGAGCAAAAGATTGTGTAAAACCTGGCGGCATATGCTGAACTACCAACACAGCCGCCGGAAAATCTGAAGGAAGATAAGGTAAAATTTCCATCAGCGTTTTTGGTCCCCCTGTAGAAACTCCAATTACTACCACAATTTCGTTTTTGACAATTTTATTTTCATATGTTTTCCCAGTTATATCGTACTTTTTACGTTTCAAAGACTTTTTAAAAGTTCTTGGAGAGCTTATTAACTCCTTATTCGATAAAGCAGCTATCCTCACTTTTGACACAATTTCGTCTGCAAGCTGCTTTATTCCCAACGAAATTGTGCCTCCTGGTTTTGCCACAAAATCAACGGCTCCGAGTTCGAGAGCTTCAAATGTGGTTAAAGCTCCCTCTGTAGAAAGAGATGAAATAATTACAACAGGGCATGGTGCAAGAGACATTATGTACTGCAATGCCGTAAGCCCATCCATCACTGGCATATTTATATCAAGAGTTATCACATCAGGACGAAGTTCTACTGCTTTTTTTACCGCCTCATTACCATCACGAGCGGTATCAATTACTTCAATGTCTTCCTCATTTTCAAGTATATCTTTTAGACACTTTCGCATAAAAGCAGAGTCATCCACTACGAGTACGCGAATTTTTTTCTTCATAATTAACACTTCTCTCCTATCAAACTATTACGTCAATTATCTGCTTCATCTATTGCCATTAGTTCTCTTTTCTCCTTTCCTGACAACACCTCTTCCACAGATAGCAAAATAATCATCCTGTTCGCTCCATCAAACTTCGCAATGCCTTTCATAAACCTTTGGTCTATTTCATCCATAAGAATCTCCGGCGTATCTTCTATCTGAGAATGCCTAACTTTTAATACTTCTTTAACTGAATCAACGATTAGGCCGGTATGTCTTCCAGAAATTTCAACGATCACTATCCTATTGCGATCATCACGATTTTTCTCTTTTAACCCAAATTTTTTTCTAAGGTCGATAACAGGTACAATAGTACCACGCAGGTTTATGACACCCTCCACAAAATCCGGTGCCTTAGGAACCGCTATTATCTCCGTTGGTCTTATTATCTCCCTCACATCCTCTATAGGAAATGCGCATTCTATACCATCCACCAAAAAACTTACAAGCTGCTCCTCTTCGTCCTTTGCATCAACAACCTTCATCCTCTCATCACCATCCTGTGTCCTTAATATATCAGCACTTTCTCTCAACCTATATGAAAATAGCTTTTTGGGATCAAGTACGTAAACTAGGCGACTACCTTCATTAAGCTTACATATGCCACTTATTTCTTCACTATCTTTTGCCTTTAATAAAGGTGGTACAGGAGCAACCGCAACTCTATCTATTCTCAACACTTCCAAAACCAAATCAACTCTAAGCCCCACAGTATACGAAAAACCATTTTCCTCTATACTTGTAACTACTATTCTCGATCTCTCATCAAAAGAACATTCTTCCATATTAAACAATCGTCGTAAGCTAACAATGGGTAATACCTTATTTCGAAGAGAAATAACACCAAGGATATAAGGTGGTGTATTAGGTACCTCACTAACTTCACCAGAAAAACGAACAATTTCCTGTACACTGCCTACCTCAATACCATATTCTTCCTCTCCTATCTTAAAACTTATCATCTGTAATTGTTCTCCATTAGCGGCATCTGCGTTCTTTTTTTCGCTTTCTTGAACTATGTTAACTATATTATTCTTACTAACTTCTATCCCTTCTTTGATAGTTTCTCCCTCGCGTAAATTTAGAAGTTTCTTGGCATCTAGAAGCACGACCAACTTTTTGCCTTTTTCAATTTTGGCAATACCTTCAACAAAGTCTGCAGCAGTTTCTGAGCCAGACCCCTTTTCTATTTCATCCTCATGGATAGATATTACTCCAACTACCTCATCAACCACATACCCTAACTTCTTGTTACCCGCTGTCAGCACGATCACACGACTTGCCTCAGTATCCTCCTTCCTCTGGAGTCCTAAGCGCAGTCTACAATCTACAATTGTTAAGATTGTTCCTCGCAAGTTAGCAAGCCCACGAATATGTGAAGGAGTACCCGGAACTTTTACTACATCAGGAACCCTTATTATCTCCTGGAGATATCGCATATCTATGCCGTACATTTCATCGCCCAAATGAAATGTAACACACTGAAGACCATCTTTCTTTGACATATCTCTCGTGTTTATCAGTTCCATAAAACATCACCTTAACCAATATTTAAATCTTAAAGTTGTTGCATTTCATCAGCTAGTGCTGCAATGTCTTCAATAGCCCCAGCTAACGCCCTTACACCCTCTGCTTGTTGCTTACCGGCTGCGGCTGCTTCTTGTGCGGCCCTTGAAGCTTCCTCGGCAGCCGAAGCAATCTGCTCTACTCCTTTCCTTATTTGTCCTATCGCTAATATACTCTGATTAGCCTCTTCTGCAATTTCTTCGCTAGCTTTTACCATTTCCTTCATATCCTTTTCTATCTGCTCCAAATCTTTTGAAGTGCTTTTAGCTTTTTCTACCTCCTCAGCAGTAGAATCGCCTATCGCCTCTGCATCTTCAAGTACTATTCCTATTTGCTCCTGTATAGACCTTACCAGTTCTTTGATTTCCTCTGCATTATTCGTACTATCTTGCGCCAAATTCCTTATGTCTGATGCAACAACTGCAAAGCCTTTACCGTGTTCTCCTGCTCTTGCCGCTTCTATAGCTCCGCTTACAGCAAGCATATTTGTCTGAATGCCAACTGTGACAATAGTATCCACAATTTTATTAATCTGTTTAGCCATAGACTCTAATGTTTTTATTTTTTCTATATTTAGCTTGTTTTCATTAAGAGCATCTTCAATACCAGCAATAAGTTGATCTACATTGCTCTTGTTGGTTTCAAGTAACTTTGAAAGTTCCATCACTCTATTTAAAGCCGACTGCGCCTGCTCTCCAATCGTCTTCATTCCGTTTTCAACCTGAGCAACAGCGCTGGAAGATTCTTCTGCTGCACTTGCCTGCTGTTCAGCACCTTTGGATATCTGTGAAAGTGCAACCATTATTTGGTCTGCTGATTTACTTAATTCTTCTATTGCAGCAGAAAGCTCTTCTGCCGCAGCCGCAAAGCTTTCAGCCGATTTTTGAGTATCAGTGGATGTTTTTAAATCTTCTGCCATTTCAGCAAGTTCAGCAGCACCCTGACTTACATCAGCAATGGCTTTTGCCTGTTGTTCTATCGCCTGAAGTGATTCTTGGGTAGCTCCAGCCTGCTCTTCAGCACTGCTTGCTATTATTTCCGCCCCTTTTTGGAATTCTTGCACAGCTTGAAACGATTGGCGACTGAGATCATTTATCAAAGAGGCACCTTTCACTACTTCATCCATTGCTCTAATAATAGAAACAAGGCCTTCACTTATAACCTTCCCTCGTTCAACTTGTGAACGTGCTTTGGCTGCTGCTCCATTAATGGCATCTACTACTACCTTAACTTCTTGCTGAATTTGATTTACTACTTCTCTTATATCATTAGCCGCCTTTTCAGAGGTTTCAGCAAGCACCCTTACCTCATCAGCAACTACGGCAAATCCTCTGCCGTGATCTCCAGCCCGCGCTGCTTCTATGGCTGCGTTTAATGCCAGTAAATTAGTTTGATCTGCTATTCTTCCAACTGTCTTGACTATATCACCTATATTTTCTGCTTGCTTTTCTAGTTGTGCTACAAGTCTTGCTGATTCTTCATTTTTAGACGATGCTTTATTTACGCCTTCTACAAGCTTTTCTATGTCTTCAGCTGTCTTTTTTACAAGTAGCTGAATAGCCTCACCCCTATCCAATACCTTCTGCGCATTCCCTGATGAACGTTCCGCTCCTCTGGTCACTTGTTCAATTGCTGCGAGTGACTCCTGTATTGCTTTGCTTGCTTCCTCTGCACCGCTAGCAATCTGTTCCATAGAAGATCTCAATTCTTCAATTGCTCCTGAAGCTTCCTCAACTCCAGATGAAAGCTCTTCTGTCGCTGTTGCAATTCTTTCTGCTGCCTGTTGTCTCTTTGCAAAGGTGCGTGCCTTTTTTCTTTGCATCTCAATTTGCTTTTTATCTACCCCCTCTATTACTGTATTTGTACTGGTTGTACTTGTGCTCTCTCCACTCAAGGGAGCAAGTGTTTTATAATTTTTTTCAGCCATATTTTAAACCTCCCACCATATTTTAAAATTTTGAAATTAATTGCTTTTAATAGTATCAACATATGATTTGTTAATATATCTTAAAAAAATGCCCAACAATTCTTCATCAAACTGCCCTTTTGATTCTTTTAATAAGTGAATGGCCTGCTGAATGGATAATGGATCTCGGTAAGGTCTTTTGCTCGTAAGCGCGTCAAATACATCTGCAATAGCAATTATTCGTGCGAAGAGTGGTATGCTGTCACCTTTTAAACCTTCTACATAGCCCATACCGTCATATCTTTCGTGATGATAATAAATGCCATCAAGAATTTTGTTAGAAAAACCGAGATTTACCAACAACTTTTTCGCTATTACCACATGCTGTTGTACCATCTGTTTTTCCCAGCGTGTATAACTTCTCGGTGTTTTTAAAAGCTTGTCCGGCAACGCAACTTTGCCACAATCATGCAACAGAGCAGCTACATAAAGTTCTTTCATATCGTTTGAATCTAAACCCAATGCAGTACCTATCGTCATAGCATACTTCGATACATTTCTAGAATGAATGGCCGTTGATCTATCCCTTGCCAGTAGCATGTAAAATAAAGCATGAATAACATTAGATGTCACGATTTACCTTCCTTTAACAATTTTTTACATTTTAGGTCCTTCAACAAATTACAAAATATAACCGGTACACCCTATCAGCATATTCACCCCCTGTAACCTTATTAACTTTTAACTAAATTATAATAACAGTATCAAAAAATGCATATGTCTAAAAAAAACAAAACAAATAACATGTTATGTATTTTTTAGTATGAATAGTAAAAACTTTATTCAATCTGAAATCAGTTTGGTTGCTTTTATCAGTATGTAGTAATAAAGTCTTTTGCTTTCATTTTTCAATATGTCTTCTCCAACAAGTTCTTTTATTTTATTTAACCTATATTTAATGGTATTAGGATGGGCAAAAACCTTTTCGGCTGTTTTTCTAATCTTCCCATTACTATCCATAAATGCTTCCAGTGTTTCTATGAGATTGGTATTGTGTTTTTTGTCATACTCGTAAAGGCAGCGTATATTTTCGTCTTCCAAAACATCTTCTTTATCAAGAATGTGCAAAAATTTGTATATACCTAAATCATCATAGAAAGTAATACTCTCTTTTTTATAAATCTTCTTTCCCACCTCATTTGCTATATGAGCCTCCGTATAAGCTTTTTTGAAAGAAAGCTTTTCTTTTACGGAAGAACTAACCCCTGCCGATAATTTGAAATACCTATTTAAATCATGTATTTCTCTTTGTAATCTATAAAAAACTTCTCTTAACTTATTTATATATGTCTGTCTATCATATTTATTTCTATCAAACCCAACAAATAATAAGATTTCATCAATTTTAGGTAAAACAAGAATAAAATGCGTATTTAGCGCATTTCTTAAAAAATCCTTTATTATATTTTTTGTGAATTTTATTTCCTCCTCGTGCTTGTTTCGTGGCATGTCTATTTGCAGTTCACAAATCAGAACAAAATTTTCATCATAAAAAGGTAAATTTACACCATCAATTTTACTCATTAACTTCTCTAACTCGTCACCTAAATCTTTAATCGCATATGATTCCTCAAATGCGATTTTGTTCATCTAAAAACCCTCCCAATAAATAAACCGGTATTATCTTTTATTTTTATAAATTCGACAAAATTCGATAAAATCCTTCCGAATTGTCTAATATTTTTTTTTTTTTTTTTTTTTTTTTTTTTTTTTTTTTTTTTTTTTTTTTTTTTTTTTTTTTTTTTTTTTTTTTTTTTTTTTTTTTTTTTTTTTTTTTTTACTTATTTTTTTTTTTTTTTTTTTTTTTTTTTTTTTTTTTTTTTTTTTTTTTTTTTTTTTTTTTTTTTTTTTTCGAAAAATCAATAAAAATTTATAATATCAAGAATTATTTATCGTATTTTTGAAACTCATTAATTCAGGTAAAAAAATTGGTTAAAAAATAAAATATAAAAAATAATGGAGGCGAAATTATTCTCAAAACCACCTCCATTATTTTCAATAATCAACCTTACCTCTTATTTTTAAAAAATTTAACTACTTCCATTACTAAAAGAGGTAGAATTGACATTGCAATAATTATATCCCAGTCATAAATATTAATATTTCTAAGTCCAAATATAGTGTTTAAAGGAGTTACAATTACAATAACTTGTAACAAAATCGACACTATCAAAGCAAAAACCATGTATTTGTTTGTAAATAATCCTATCTTAAAAACGGATTTGTCAGACCTTACATTTAAAGCTTGAGCAAGCTGCGATAAAGTCAGTACCGCAAAAGCCATTGTTCTTGCAGTCTCTATATTTTGCTTAAGTCCTATTATAAAAGCAATTAATGTGACCAATCCAATTAACATACCTTCAAGCGGTATTCTATAAGCTAATCCTCCTGCAAAAATACTTTCGCCTTTTGGTCTGGGTTTTTTCTCCATTATATCTTTTTCCGCCGGTTCAAATCCAAGGGCAAGAGCTGGCAGACTATCAGTTATAAGGTTCACCCATAGTATATGTATGGGTTTTAAAGGCATCGGCATGCCTAATATTGTAGCAATAAACAGTACAACTATTTCACCTAAATTACAGGTTAATAAGTAATGGATAGCTTTTTTTATGTTTGTAAATATAGTCCTGCCTTCTTTTATTGCTGCAACTATTGTTGCAAAATTGTCATCAGTTAAAACCATATCTGCCGCTTCTTTTGCAACATCGGTACCAGTTATACCCATTGCGACTCCAATATCCGCTTGTTTAAGAGCAGGCGCGTCATTTACGCCATCACCCGTCATTGCTACCACAGCACCGTTTTTTTGCCACGCTTTTACAATTCTCATCTTGTGCTCAGGAGAGACCCTTGCAAAAACAGGTATTCTTTTTATCCTCTCCTTTAATTCTTCATCAGAGATTCTGTCAAGCTCTTTGCCTGTTACTGCTTCATCATTATCCTCAAGAATTCCAAGCTCACGTGCTATCGCAGAGGCTGTTATTTTGTGATCACCCGTTATCATAACAGGTTTTATTCCTGCTTTTTTACATATTTCAACTGAATGTTTGGCCTCCAGTCGTGGTGGATCTATCATACCTATAAGCCCTATAAATATCAAATCTTTTTCCATTTCATTACTACTCAAATTTTTAGGTATTTCTTTTATATCTTTATAAGCAACTGCAATAACTCTTAAAGCTTCTTTTCCCATTTCTTCGTTAATAAAACTTAACCTGTTCCTCTCTATTTCATCAAGCGGTAAAATTTTATTGTCTTTCAAAATATACTTACTTCTTTGAATAATATTATCAAGCGCTCCTTTGGTAATTAATCTAAAGCCCCCATTATCCATAGCATGTATTGTTGACATCATTTTTCTATCTGAATCAAAGGGTAGTTCTGCAATTCTTGGAAATTCCTTTTCTATATCGGCTTTTTTTAGGCCTACCACATCATTTAGCACGGCAACAAGTGCAACTTCCGTAGGATCGCCAATCCCTTTTCCTGTTTCATCTATAAAAGCATCAGTACATAATGCAGCATTTTTAAAAAGGAAATAGTCCTCCTGTTTTACTTCATCTTTATCAGCATTCACTTTTCTATCGTTTGTATAAAACTTCACAACAGTCATCTTATTCTGTGTAAGGGTTCCTGTTTTGTCAGAACAAATAACACTTGTACTGCCAAGCGTTTCTACAGCCGGAAGTTTCCTTATTATCGCATTTTTCTTAATCATCTTTTGCACGCCAAGGGCAAGCGTAACAGTTATAATAGCAGGAAGTCCTTCAGGAATCGCTGCAACAGCAAGGCTCACAGCCGTCATAAACATATCAAATGCTGGTCTTTTTTGAAGTACTCCTATTGCAAATATTACAGCGCTTATGAGGAGTGCAGCTGTTCCTAAATATTTGCTTAATTCTTCAAGTTTTAATTGGAGTGGCGTTTTGACATCTCTTTCATTTTCTATCAAACCGGCTACTTTACCCATTTCGGTATCCATACCCGTAGCAATTACAATAAGTTTCCCTCTACCATAAGTAACCGTAGTACCCATGTACACTAAATTGAGCCTATCTCCTAAAGGTATATCTTCATTTTCTATTACAGTATCAACCTTGTCAACAGGTACTGATTCACCAGTTAATATTGCTTCATCTACTTTAAGGTTTTTAGCCTCAATCAATCTTCCATCTGCAGGTATGATATTTCCTGCTTCTATTAATACTATGTCTCCTATTACAAGAGAAGATGCTTCAACTTCCATTACTTTCCCATCTCTTATTACTTTTGCAAGAGGTTGAGACAATTTCTTAAGAGCTTCAAGCGATTTCTCAGCATTGTTCTCCTGAATCGTCCCTAATAATGCATTTAAAATTACAATAGCTAATATTATAACAGCATCCGTTGTTTCCCCTAGAAAAAAAGATATAATTGAAGCAATAATAAGAATTATCACCATATAATCTTGAAACTGTTCAATAAATAATGAAAATATTGATTTCCTCTTCTTTTCTTTTAAAATATTTTTTCCATATTTTAATAGCCTTTCATTAGCTTGATGTTGTGTCAATCCATTTTTATCATCAGTTTCTAATTCTTTTTTTATCTCTTCTACATCCATATTCCAATATCTTTTCATTAGCAGCCCTCCTTTAAAAATTTTGCAAAATAAAATAGACCTTTACTTTGTAGTATTCCACAAAGTAAAGGTCTCACTCGCATTTTTTGCTCAATCAGCCGGGCAAAGCCGTCATGACGACTGATTGATTCAGAGTTACTCCCCTTTACTCTATCTAATTAACCTTTACTCTATCTAATTAATGAACTGGAGCTGGCAGTGGGATTCGAACCCACGACCTGTTGATTACGAATCAACTGCTCTGCCACTGAGCTACGCCAGCAATAGCTAAAAACTCCATAAAAAAATTATGGTGCCTCGAAGTGGAATCGAACCACTGACACAGGGATTTTCAGTCCCTTGCTCTACCTACTGAGCTATCGAGGCATAACATAATGGCGACCCAAAAGGGACTTGAACCCTCGACCTCCAGCGTGACAGGCTGGCGCTCTAACCAACTGAGCTATTGGGCCGCATTATTATTTAATTTTTTAAATGGTGGGCCTTCAGGGATTTGAACCCCGGACCAATCGGTTATGAGCCGACCGCTCTGCCAGCTGAGCTAAAGGCCCATATTTATTTGGTGACCCCGACGGGATTCGAACCCATGTTGCCGCCGTGAAAGGGCGGTGTCTTAACCACTTGACCACGGGGCCACGATTTGGCTCCTCAGGTAGGACTCGAACCTACAGCCTACCGGTTAACAGCCGGTTGCTCCACCATTGAGCTACTGAGGAATATTTTTAATTCCGGCAGCGACCTACTCTCCCGCGAAAGCAGTACCATCGGCGCTGGAGGGCTTAACTTCCGTGTTCGGAATGGGAACGGGTGTTTCCCCTCCGCTATCGCCACCGGAAATCTAGACCCTCAAAACTGCACAAAGCCTTCTCGGTCAAGTCCTCGACTGATTAGTACCGGTCAGCTAAGAGTGTTTCCACTCTTACACCCCCGGCCTATCTACCTCGTGGTCTTCGAGGTGTCTTACCCCTTACGGGTGGGAAACCTAATCTTGAGGCGGGCTTCACGCTTAGATGCTTTCAGCGTTTATCCCCTCCGAACTTGGCTACCCAGCTGTGCACCTGGCGGTGCAACTGGTACACCATCGGTTCGTCCACCCCGGTCCTCTCGTACTAGGGGCAGTGCCTCTCAAGTTTCCTTCGCCCGCGACGGATAGGGACCGAACTGTCTCACGACGTTCTGAACCCAGCTCGCGTACCGCTTTAATGGGCGAACAGCCCAACCCTTGGGACCTACTTCAGCCCCAGGATGCGATGAGCCGACATCGAGGTGCCAAACCTCCCCGTCGATGTGGACTCTTGGGGGAGATCAGCCTGTTATCCCCGGGGTAGCTTTTATCCGTTGAGCGACGGCGTTCCCACTCACTGCCGCCGGATCACTAAGCCCGACTTTCGTCCCTGCTCGAGATGTCTCTCTCGCAGTCAGGCTACCTTCTGCCTTTGCACTCTCTCGCGCGATTCCCGTCCGCGCTGAGGTAACCTTTGGGCGCCTCCGTTACCCTTTAGGAGGCGACCGCCCCAGTCAAACTGCCCACCTGCCATTGTCCCTACGCCGGCTCCACGGCTATAGGTTAGAATTCCGGTAATCCCAGGGTGGTATCCCAACGCCGACTCCAGTAAGGCTGGCGCCCTACCTTCTCCGTCTCCCACCTATCCTGTACAAGAATTACCAAAATCCAGTGACAGGCTACAGTAAAACTCCACGGGGTCTTTCTGTCCAATCGCGGGTAACTCGCATCTTCACGAGTACTACAATTTCACCGGGCCCCTCATCAAGACAGCGCCCAAGTCGTTACGCCTTTCGTGCGGGTCGGAACTTACCCGACAAGGAATTTCGCTACCTTAGGACCGTTATAGTTACGGCCGCCGTTCACTGGGGCTTCGGTTCAGTGCTCTCACACTTCCCCTTAACCTTCCAGCACCGGGCAGGCGTCAGCCCCTATACTTCGTCTTCCGACTTAGCAGAGACCTGTGTTTTTGGTAAACAGTCGCTTGGGCCTCTTCTCTGCGGCCTTTCGGCACTCCTTCTCCCGAAGTTACGGAGTCATTTTGCCGAGTTCCTTAATGAGGGTTCTCCCGCTCGCCTGTGGATCCTCTCCTCGCCTACCTGTGTCGGTTTGCAGTACGGGCACCTTGGACCTCGATAGCGGCTTTTCTCGGCAGCTGCTTCGGTGGCTTCGCCTTCCGGCTCCCCTTCTCAGGCCCCTGCCAGTACGCGGATTTGCCTACGTACCCTTCGGTGCCTGATTGGACGTGCTCTACCAACCGCACGCTCCACCTATCTCGCTGCGTCCCCACTTCTCTTTGCGGCCCTCGGTGGTACCGGATTCTCTACCGGTTCCCCATCGCCTACGCTTTCGCCTCGGCTTAGGCCCCGACTTACCCTGGGTGGATTACCCTTCCCCAGGAAACCTCAGGCTTCCGGCGGTAAGGTTTCTCACCTTACTCTCGTTACTCATGCCGGCATTCTCTCTACTGTACAGTCCAGCTTAGCTTACGCTTTGCCTTCTACCCGTACAGTACGCTCCCCTACCCCACCGCTTCCGCGGTAGCCCCAGCTTCGGTGGCATATTTGAGCCCCGTTCATTTTCGGCGCAGGACCTCTCGACCAGTGAGCTGTTACGCACTCTTTAAATGTATGGCTGCTTCTAAGCCAACATCCTGGTTGTCTTCGAAGTCCCACTTCCTTTACCACTTAACATGCCCTTCGGGACCTTAGCTGGAGGTCTGGGCTGTTCCCCTCTCGACTACG
>NC_015958.1:2277500-2785056 GCF_000147695.2 Thermoanaerobacter wiegelii Rt8.B1
GAGGTACTAAAAGAGGCACTAGTCCTTTTGCCCTTTTTACTATATTGCCACTTTCAAAATCGGCTCCTCTTGCCATTTGAGCTTTCATGATTTTTTCTGCTTCTTCTATTAATGTAGGTATAAATCTTAAAGCAATTGTCATCATCATTGCTAATTCATGAGCCGGTACCCCTATCCGACTAAAGGGTTTTAAAATATGCTCTATTCCATCTGTCAAAGAGATAGGAGAAGTAGTTAAAGTAAGTAGTGAAGTACCGATAATCAAAAATATGAGTCTTAACCCCATAAATACAGCTAATCGCAACCCACTAGTAGTAATTTTCAAGGGTCCTAAAGTATACAATATCGTTCCCCCAGGGGTAAAAAACATATTTAAACTCACCGTCAGTAAAAGAATTATAATAACTGGTCTTAATCCTTTTAAAATATAGCTACAAGGTATTTTTGAAATTGTTATTACCAAATAAAGGTAAAAAACTGCAAAAATGTAACCTGAAATTTTATTTATAAAGAATATGGCCACTATAAATATAAAAGTGATAATTATTTTGATTCTCGGATCCAACTTATGAACTACCGAATCACCAGGGATATATTGCCCAATAGTTATATTTCTAAACATTTTTAGTCCCCCTGAGATAACGAATTATATATTCCTTTGCTTCTTCAATTGTTAATATATCTTCTGGAATTGCTACGCCTTTTTTTTGTAATTCTCTTGCGAGAGAAGTTATTTGTGGTACCCCTAATCCCATCTTTTCCAATTTTTCGGCTTCTCTAAATACCTCTCTTGGAGTTCCAATAACTTCTATTCTTCCTTTGTTCATCACAATTATTTTATCTGCAAATCTAGCTATATCTTCCATGCTATGGGATACCAAAATTGTTATCATCTTATATTTATCGTGAATTTCTTTAATTTTGTTTAAAATCTCTTCCTTCCCCTTTGGATCAAGGCCTGCAGTAGGTTCATCTAATATCAAAATTTTAGGCTTCATCGCCAATATTCCTGCTATCGCAATCCTACGTTTTTGGCCACCTGATACTTCAAAAGGGGATTTATCTGCTAATTCTCTACTGATTCCAACAATATCCATTGCTTCATATACTCTTTTTTCAATTTCTTCTTCGCTAAGTCCCAAATTAGTAGGACCAAAGGCTATATCTTTAAAAATGGTTTCTTCAAAAAGTTGATATTCAGGATATTGAAAAACTAATCCTACTTCTTTTCGTACATCTTTCAAACTGACTTTATTGTCTGTTATATCTACTCCATTTATATATATTTTCCCTGAAGTGGGTTTTAAAAGCCCATTTAAATGTTGTATTAACGTAGATTTACCCGACCCTGTGTGCCCGATGATTCCCACGAACTCTTCATCCTGTATTTCAAAAGTAACATTATTTAAAGCAACAGTAGCATATGGCGTCCCTTCATTATACACAAAGCTTAAATTTTCTACTTTTATCGGCATAAAAATTCCACCATTTCTTCTACTGTTAAAATATCTAAAGGGACGTCAAAGCCTTCTCTCTTCAATTGGTATGCCAACTCTGTAACTTGGGGCACACTAAGGCCAATCTTTTTTAAAAGAGCAACTTCTTTAAATACTTCTTTAGGAGTACCATCTAACACTACTTTTCCATTATCCATTACAATAACTCTATCTGCATCTACTACTTCTTCCATAAAATGTGTTATGAGTATTACAGTAATCCCATCTTCTTTGTTGAGCTTTTTTATGGTAGAAATGACTTCCCTTCTTCCTATTGGGTCAAGCATTGCCGTTGGCTCATCTAAAATTATGCACTCTGGCTTCATTGCAATTATCCCAGCAATGGCAACTCTTTGCTTTTGTCCACCTGAGAGCATGTGAGGAGGATAATCTTTGTATTCCCACATACCTACCGCTTTAAGGGCGTATTCAACTCTTTCTCTTATTTCATCAGGTGGAATACCTAAATTTTCTGGGCCAAAAGCTACATCCTCTTCAACTATAGTAGCAACTATTTGATTATCTGGATTTTGAAAAACAAGCCCAGCAGTCTGTCTTATATCCCACAAATGATTTGTATCTTTGGTGTCCATTCCTTTTACTTGTACTTTTCCCTCTGTCGGCAATAAAAGTGCATTAAAGTGTTTAGCAAGTGTTGATTTACCTGACCCATTATGACCAATTATCCCTATAAACTGTCCTTTTTCAAACTGTAAATTTATATCCTTTAAAACTAGGTGTCGAGTTTGTTCTTCGGCATGATATTCAAAAGATAAATTTTGTGTAGTTATTATGTGTTCCATTAAGGACACCTTCTTTTAAGTTAAACTCCTTTATGAAAAATAGGGATTAAGTTGCAGCACCAAACTTAACCCCTTCGATTGTTTACACTAATTCAATAATTACTAATGGTGCGCCATCTCCTCTGCGAGGCCCAAGCTTTAAAATTCTCGTGTAACCACCTTGTCTGTCTTTGTATTTTGGTGCTATTTCGTCAAATAACTTCTTTACTACACTTTCATCTAAGATATAGGCTAAAGCCTGCCTTCTTGCGTGTAAATCGCCTCTTTTACCGAGAGTAATCATTTTTTCAGAAATGCTGCGAACCTCTTTTGCTCGTGCCTCTGTTGTAGTTATTCTACCATATTTCAAAAAGTCTGTGACTAAATTTCTAAGCATAGCCCTCCTCTGGTCAGAAGGACGGCCTAATTTTCTGTAACCCACCTTCAACCCTCCTTTATTCGTCTGCCTTTTTTAAGCTAAGTCCTAATGCTTCGAGTTTTTGTTTAACCTCTTCTAAAGATTTTTTACCCAAATTTCTGACCTTCATCATCTCTTCTTCTGTCTTTTGAGTGAGCTCTTGTACTGTATTTATTCCAGCTCTCTTTAAACAATTATAGGACCTAACAGACAAGTCTAATTCTTCAATTGTCATATCAAGAGGTTTCTCGACTTTTTTCTCAGGTTTGTCCACAAAAATATCTGAACTTTTGTATTCGCCAGTAAAAGATATAAACTTTTGAAAGTACTTAATCAACATATCAGAAGCCATACTAATAGCTTCTTTTGGCGTTATAGTTCCATTTGTCCATACTTCCAAAGTAAGTTTATCATAGTCTGTAACATGGCCTACACGAGTATTTTCTACATTGTAGCTTACCCTTTTTACTGGTGTAAAAATAGAATCAACTGGAATAACGCCTATCGGTTGGTTAGGCTCTTTGTTTTTATCTGAAGGCACATAACCCTTTCCCTTGACAAACACAATCTCCATATGGAGTTTACCATCATCACTTAAAGTAGCTATATGATGGTCAGGGTTTAAAATTTCTATATCAGCACTGCCTTTTATATGACCTGCAGTAACTTCTCCTTTTCCTTCTACATCTATGCGCCCTACCACCGGTTCATCTGAATGCAATTTAACTGCCACTTCTTTAAGGTTAAGTATAATTTCTACTACATCCTCTTTAACTCCTGGTAGGGTTGAAAATTCATGCAATACTCCATCTATTTTGACAGATTTAGGAGCAGCACCAGGAAGAGAGGACAAAAGTACTCTTCTTAAGGAATTCCCAAGAGTTATGCCATATCCTCTTTCTAAAGGCTCCACTACAAATTTCCCATACGTCCCATCTTCCGACTGCTCAACAATCTCTATTTTTGGTTCAATCATTTCAAACACTGTGAACCCTCCTTTTAACTGTTTTATGAGGGTAACCGATTATATCATTACTTAGAATACAACTCAACAATCAAGTGCTCTTGGATAGGTAGATCTATGTGTTCTCTTCTTGGCAATGAAACTACTCTACCTTCAAAAGCATCTTTATTGAGTTCTAACCAATCAGGTACATTTCTTGATACTTCTAAATTATTCTTTATTAATTCCATTGAACGGCTCTTTTCCCTCACAGATATTACATCTCCTGGCTTTACTAAGAAAGATGGTATATCAACTTTCTTACCATTTACTTCTATATGACCATGGCTTACCAATTGTCTCGCTTGTGGCCGAGACGCTGCAAAGCCCAACCTATACACTACATTATCAAGACGTCTTTCTAAAAGTTGTAACAAATTTTCTCCTGTGATTCCTTTCATTCTCTCTGCTTCTTCATAATATCTGACAAATTGTCTCTCTAAAACGCCATAGTACCTTTTGAGTTTTTGTTTTTCTCGTAGTTGCATGCCGTAGTTAGTGAGTTTTTTCTTTTCTTGTCCATGTTGTCCTGGTGCATATCCTCTTCTTGCAACAGGACATTTGTCTGTATAGCATTTATCTCCTTTTAAATATAATTTCATGCCTTCTCTTCTGCACAATCTGCAAGTTGGTCCTATATATCTTCCCATAATCGCACCTCCTTATACTCTTCTCCTCTTAGGTGGTCTGCAGCCATTGTGAGGAATTGGAGTCACATCTTTTATAAGACTCACTTCAAGGCCAGCAGCCTGTAAAGCCCTTATTGCTGCTTCTCTACCTGCACCAGGTCCTTTAACATAAACATCAACTGTTTTCATTCCATGATCCATTGCTGCCTTAGCTGCTGATTCTGCCGCCATTTGTGCTGCAAAGGGAGTTGATTTTCTTGAGCCTTTAAAGCCTATTGTACCAGCACTTGCCCAAGAAATTGTATTTCCAGCAGGATCCGTTATAGTCACAATGGTATTGTTAAACGTAGAATGAATATGGGCAATTCCTCTTTCTACGTGTTTTTTCTCGCGTTTTCTGCCAGCTCTTTTTACTCTTTTAGCCATTATTTCCCCTCCTTATTCTTACTTCTTCTTCTTAGCAACAGTTTTCCTTGGACCCTTTCTCGTTCTAGCATTAGTCCTTGTTCTTTGTCCTCTTACGGGTAGTCCTCTTTTATGCCTTATTCCTCTGTAGCATCCTATATCCATTAACCTTTTGATGTTCATAGCAACTTCTTTTCTTAAGTCGCCTTCAACTTTGTATTCTTTATCAATTATCTCTCTCAATCTAGAAACTTCTTCTTCTGTTAAATCCTTGACCCTTGTGTCTGGATTTACACCTGCTTTAGCAAGTATCTCATTTGAACGAGAACGGCCAATACCATATATATATGTCAAAGCTATTTCCACTCGTTTATCTCTTGGCAAGTCAACGCCTGCAATTCTCGCCATTTTCACACCTCCTAGCCTTGTTTTTGTTTATGCTTTGGATTTTCACAAATTACCATAACTCTACCTTTTCTTTTTATAACTTTACATTTTTCGCAAATAGGTTTTACAGATGGTCTCACCTTCATCTCGCACCCTCCTTATCACTTTCCACGCCATACTATTCTTCCACGACTCAAGTCATAAGGAGACAATTCTACTGTCACCCTGTCTCCTGGAAGTATTCGTATAAAATTCATTCTCAGTTTTCCGGATACATGGGCTAATACTTTATGCCCATTATCTAATTGTACTTGAAACATAGCATTTGGTAAAGCCTCTATCACTGTGCCCTCAACTTCAATAACATCATCTTTTGCCAAGGATATCCATTCCTCCTTATTGACTTAGGATTTATAAGGTTCTAAAAATTTTCTGATTTCTTCATTAGTTAATTTATCGCCCTTTTGAATTTTTTCTTTAATCTGCCAAATCACGTCATTATATCTTTGAAGGTGTTTAAACTTTTTTTTCTTAGGTTTTTCTATCTTTCGAAGGTCCCCATCAGCTACAAGAACGTGTTGGTCATCAAACTTTCCTACAACTACAAAAACTCTGCCTTTGTCGCGACCTGCTTTGCTCCTCACTACCTGACCAATTTGCAAGTCTTCCATTAATAAATTCACCTCTTATAAAATGGTCAGTATTTCTGGGTCCCCATCCGTAATAACAATAGTATTTTCGTAATGGGCTGATAAACTGCCATCAACAGTCACTACTGTCCAATTATCTTCTAATGTTCTTACTGCATAATGTCCCGCATTTACCATCGGTTCTATAGCAAGGCACATACCTCTTTTTAATCTAGGCCCTCTTCCAGGGGGACCAAAATTAGGAATCTGTGGATCTTCATGCATTTTTATACCTATCCCATGTCCAACATATTCTCTTACTACTGAAAAGCCATGACTTTCTACATAAGTTTGTATTGCGTGAGAAATATCAGATAACCTATTCCCTTCTCTCGCGTATTTTATACCCTCAAAAAAACTATTTTTTGTGACCTCAATCAATTTTCGTGCTTCTTTCGATATATCTCCAACAGGAAAAGTTCTTGCTGCATCTGCATTATACCCTTTATAGGTAGCTCCAAGGTCTATACTTATAATATCGCCTTCTTTAAGTTTTCTTAAACTTGGTATCCCATGAACTACTTCTTCGTTTATTGAAGCGCAAATACTAGCAGGAAAACCGTATAAACCTTTGAAGGCAGGTTTACAGCCATTTTTTATTATAAAGTCTTCTGCAATTCTATTAAGCTCTAACGTCGTAACTCCTGGCTTAATTGCCCTTTCTAAAACCTCAAAGAGATTTGCTATTACCTTGCCAGCTGTTCTCATCAAATCAATCTCATTTTTAGACTTGATATATATCATTTGCCTCTGTCTCCCAAAGCCTTTTTTATATCTTCAAATACTTCTTCTACCGATTTATTTCCATCAATATTCACTAAAATGTTTTTCTTTGTATAATACTCAATCAAAGGCTTAGTTTGACTTTCATAAACTTCTAGTCTTTTCACAACTGATTCTAACTTATCGTCGGAACGCTGTATAAGTTTTGTGCTACATTTGTCACATACATTGTCAACTGCAGGAGGAGAAGTCTTTATGTGATAAGTAGCACCACAATTAGGACATACTCTCCTGCCAGTAATCCTTTCTATCAAAGCATCTTTCTCAACTTTAATGTTTAGAACGCAATCAAGATAGGTTCCTTTTTGCTGCAAAAATCTATCCAATTCTTCCGCTTGTGTTACATTTCTTGGATATCCGTCTAACAAAAACCCTTTTTGGCAATCATCTTTTTCTAATCTATCTTCCACTATTTTATTCGTAACCTCATCGGGGACCAATAAGCCTTTGTCCATGTATTCTTTTGCTAGTTTCCCTAAGTCAGTATTATCTCTTAAATTTTGTCTAAAAATATCTCCTGTCGAAATATGAGGAATGTCAAACTCCTTAGCAATTTTCACAGCTTGTGTCCCTTTGCCAGCACCTGGGGGTCCTAAAAGTATTACTCTCATAAATCCTCCCCCTTTATTTCAAAAATCCTTGATAGTTCCTCATGATAAGGTGTCCCTCAATTTGTTTCATAGTATCAAGTGCCACACCAACTGCTATTAAAAGTGCTGTACCTCCAAAGTAAAGTTGTAACCCCGTTACATTCATTAAAATTACTGGCATTGTAGCAATAAATGCTAAGAATAATGCTCCTACAAAAGTAACTCTATTCAATACCCTTGTAAGATAGTCTGTAGTTGGTTTCCCTGGCCTTATTCCAGGAATAAATCCACCATATTTTTTTAAATTATCTGAGACATCTACTGGATTGAAGATTACTGCTGTATAGAAATAAGTAAATCCTATTATCAATAATATATCTAAAATATTGTATATTAGCCCACTTGTGCTAAGCCATTTTTGCACAAAGTTGTAAAATGACGACCGTGGGAAAAAGGTTGCTAATTGTTGCGGAAACTGTAATAGTGAAAGAGCGAATATAATAGGAATAACCCCTGCCATGTTTATTCTTATAGGAATGTGAGTACTTTGGCCACCATAAACTTTTCTGCCAACAACCCTTTTGGCATATTGCACCGGAATTCTTCTTTGCCCTTCTGTTGCTAGAATTATCAATACTATCATTATAAGCTCCGCAACTACAAAAGCAATAGCACCAAAAATATTAGCAGTACCTGCTTGAATATATTCACTTGTCAGATATATCATGTTAGGAATCCTAGAAATTATCCCCGCAAAAATTATTAATGAACTTCCGTTGCCTATTCCATTTTCAGTAATTTTTTCACCTAACCACATCAGAAAAGCAGTACCTGCCGTCAAAGTTATAACAATGACCGTCAAGTTAAAAAATGTAGGATTGATAACTGCACTCTTTAGCCCAATTGTCATTCCTATAGCTTGTATCAAGGCAAGTACAACTGTTAAATATCTGGTATACTGAGCAATTTTCTTTCTTCCCTCTTCCCCTTCTTTTGCCATTTGTTCAAGAGAGGGAATTGCTATTGTCAAAAGTTGCATTATAATTGAAGCGTTAATGTAAGGCACAATGCTCATGGCAAAAATCGTAAATTCTCGAAAAGCACCACCGGATATTATGTCAAAAAATCCGAACAATTGCCCTTGACCAAGTATTTGAGCAATCAGCTTTGGGTCAACTCCTGGCACAGGAATATGGGACCCTAATCTAAATATCACTAGCATTCCTAAAGTATAAAGTATCCTTTTCCTTATATCATCAACCTTCCAAGCATTGACAAGGGTTTGAAACATTTTAAATCACCTCTGCCTTTCCCCCAACGGCTTGTATTTTTTCAATGGCACTTTGACTGAATTTATGAGCCTTAACAGTGAATTTTTTGCTTAAATCTCCGTCACCTAATATCTTAACCCCATCTTTTACATCTTTAATTATACCACTTTCTATTAAAACTTCAGGAGTAATTACCGCTCCATCCTCAAACCTTTCTTCTAAAGTTCCAACATTTACAATTGCATATTCTTTTTTGAATATGTTAGTAAAACCTCTTTTTGGGAGTCTTCTTGTAAGTGGCATTTGGCCTCCTTCAAAACCCGGACGCACTCCACCGCCACTTCTTGCTTTTTGCCCTTTTTGTCCTCTGCCTGAAGTTTTACCATGGCCAGAACCTATTCCTCTTCCTACTCTTTTTCTTTCACGTCGTGCTCCTTCAGCTGGTTTTAAATCGTGCAGTCTCATCTTTGCACCTCCTATATTGCTTTTGTGTTTATTCAAACAGTTGGCTTACTGGAATTCCGCGTAATCTCGCTACTTCTTCTGCTGTTCTAAGTCTTTTTAACCCTTCAATTGTAGCATAAACCATATTAGTTGCATTAGAAGACCCAAGTGACTTAGTCAAAACGTCTTTTATGCCTGCAGACTCTAACACTGCGCGAACAGGTCCTCCTGCAATAACACCAGTACCTTCTCTGGCAGGTTTCAAGAGTACTTTTCCAGCGCCAAATTCCCCTATGACTTCATGAGGAATAGTAGTTCCTACAATTGGAACTTTAATTAAGTGTTTTTTTGCATCCTCTATAGCTTTTCTAATTGCATCTGGAATTTCTGCAGCTTTACCTCTTCCTACTCCTACATAGCCTTTATCGGCGTCTCCAACTACAACTGTGACGCTAAATCTAAAATTCTTACCGCCCTTCACAACTTTTGCAACACGATTTATGCTTACGACTCTTTCTTTTAAATCTAACTTTGTCCAATCAACTCGAGCCATTCATTTCCCTCCTTGTTAGAAATTTAATCCCGCTTGCCGTGCAGCATCAGCCAATTCTTTTACTACACCGTGATAAATATAGCCGCCCCTATCAAATACAACATCTTTTATGCCTTTTTCTAAAGCTCTCTTTGCAATCAGCTCTCCTACCAATTTAGCAGACTGCTTATTTGCTCCTTTTGCAATACCTCTAAGTTCAGGATCTAACGTAGAAGCATGGACAAGAGTATGCCCTTTAGTATCATCGATAATTTGCGCATAAATGTGTTTCAAACTTCTAAAAACATTAAGACGTGGTCTTTCTGGTGTTCCAAAAACTTTTTTTCTTACTCTTAAATGACGTCTTTTTCTTAATTCGTTCCTATTTGGTTTTGTAATCATCATCTCACCCCTTACTTCTTACCAGTTTTACCTTCTTTTAATCTCACAACTTCTCCTGCATATCTTATACCCTTGCCTTGATAAGCATCTGGTTCACGGACTCTTCTGATGTTTGCAGCAACTTGACCTACTTTTTCTTTATCGGCTCCTCTTACAATTATTTTGTTATTACCTTCTACAACAATTTCAATCCCTGGCTCTTCTTCTATTTCTACCGGATGAGAGTATCCAACATTTAACACTAATTTCTTCCCTTGTTTTGCTGCACGATATCCTATCCCTACAATCTCTAATGTTTTTTCAAAGCCTTGAGTTACGCCTTTTACCATATTTGCTATTATTGCTCTTGTAGTTCCGTGCATTGCTCTTTCTTCTTTATCGTCGCCATTTCGAGTTACAATTACTTGATTATCTTTTACTTCTATATTTACAATCGGCGGAAACTTTTTTTCTAAAGTGCCTTTTGTACCTTTTACAGTTACTACATTATCAGGACTTACTTTAACTTCTACTCCCTTTGGTATTTCTATTGGCAATCTACCAATTCTAGACACTGACCACACCTCCTTATTAAAATCACCAAATGTAGCAAATAACTTCTCCTCCAACTCCTGCTTTTCTTGCTTCTTTATCTGTCATGATTCCCTTTGATGTTGAAATAATTGCAATACCCAATCCTCCTAATACTCTTGGCAATTCATCGTGCCTTGCATATACTCTCAAACCAGGTTTGCTTATTCTTTTCAAACCAGATATAACTCTTTCTTTGTTAGGGCCATACTTTAATGTTAGTTTGAGAATACCACCTTTTCCATCGTCTATTTCTTCTACTGATTTTATAAACCCTTCTTTTAGCATAATCATTGCAATAGCCCTTTTCATGTTTGAAGCAGGTATTTCTACTGTTTCATGTCTTGCAATGTTCGCATTTCTTATTCGAGTTAGCATATCTGCTATAGGATCTGTCATTACCATTGTACTACCTCCCCTCTTTTACCAACTTGCTTTTTTAACACCTGGTATCATTCCTTGATGGGCATACTTTCTGAAGCATATACGGCACATGCCAAATTTCCTCAAGTATGCATGAGGTCTGCCACAAATTTTGCACCTATTGTATTCTCTTGTCTTGTATTTTTGAGGCTTTTGCTGCTTTACTATCAAAGCCTTTCTTGCCATATAATTTTACCCTCCTTTACTTTGCAAATGGCATACCTAAAAGTTCTAACAATCCCTTCGCTTCTTCATCGGTTTTAGCAGTTGTAACAATAATTATATCCATTCCTCTTATCTTATCTATCTTATCATAGTCAATTTCAGGAAAAATTAATTGTTCTTTGATTCCTAAAGCATAATTCCCTCTTCCATCGAAAGAATTAGGAGAAACTCCTTTGAAGTCTCTCACACGAGGCAAAGCTATATTGAAAAGTTTATCCATAAATTCATACATTCTTTCTCCGCGCAAAGTAACTTTTACTCCAATTGGCATTCCCTTACGAATTTTGAAATTTGCGATTGACCTTTTAGCTCTTGTAATAACTGGTTTTTGTCCCGCAATCATTGTCAAATCATTGACTGCTGCTTCCAGCGCCTTAGGATTTTCTTTTGCTTCACCCACACCTATATTTATAACAACTTTTTCAACTTTAGGAACCTGCATTATATTTTTATAGCCAAAACGTTCCATCAGCGCTGGCACAACTTCTTTTTCGTATTTTTCTCTCAGCCTTGACATAATGAGCCTCCTTCCTTTTTATAATTATAGCGTTTCATTGCACCTCTTGCAGTAACGTACTTTTTCGCCATTTTCAAGGACTTTTACCCCATAGCGAACTCCTCTTCCACAATTTTCACAATAGAGCATAACCTTCGAACTGTAAATTGGCGCTTCTTGGTGAATTATTCCACCTGGTTTTTGCGGATTTGTCGATTTCCTGTGTTTTGTCACAACATTAACGCCTTCCACAATTACTTTGCCTTCTTTAGGAAAGGCTTGCAATACTTTGCCTTTCTTACCTTTATCCTTACCTGAAATTACAACAACCATATCTCCTTTTTTTACGTGCAATTTATTCTGTGCCATTTTCCACCCTCCTTAAAGCACTTCAGGAGCCAAAGAAATAATTTTCATGAAGTCTTTTTCTCTCAATTCTCTTGCAACTGGTCCAAAAATACGAGTACCTCTTGGTTGTTTATCATCCCTTATAATAACCGCAGCATTATCGTCAAATCTTATATAAGTGCCATCTTTTCGAGCAATTCCTTTCTTTGTCCTTACGATTACTGCTTTAACAACTTCACCTTTTTTCACAACACCACCGGGTGTTGCACTTTTTACAGAAGCAACTATTACATCTCCTACATTTGAAAACTTTCTATTTGAACCGCCTTCCAAGCGAATACACATAATTTCTTTTGCACCTGTATTATCTGCTACTTTCAATCGAGTTTGAGGTTGAATCATTTGAGTTTACCTCCTTTCAAATTATTCAGCTCTTTTAACTATTTCAACTAATCTCCATCTTTTTTCTTTGCTAAGTGGTCTTGTTTCCATTATCTTTACTATATCTCCAACATTGCATACATTATTTTCATCGTGAACTTTGAACTTTTTAGTTCTTTTTATTGTCTTTCCATAAAGAGGATGTCTTACTCTGTCTTCTACAGCAACTACAATAGTTTTTTGCATTTTATTGCTTACTACTGTTCCAATTCTAACTTTCCTGTGACCTCTTTCCAAGTGAATGCCCTCCTTCCTTATGCTTTATTTTGCCTAATACCCAATTCCCGCTCTCTCAAAATTGTCTTTATTCTCGCAATTGTTTTTCTTACATCTCTTATCCTCATAGGGTTATCTAATTGGCCGGTAGCAAGTTGAAATCTCAAATTAAAAAGCTCTGCTTTTAAGTCCGAAAGCTTTTGAAGCAATTCCTCATTGGTAAGTTCTCTTATTTCCTTAGCTTTCATTATCTTCACCACCCAATTCTTCACGTTTTAAAAACTTTGTCTTTATAGGCAGTTTATGCATTGCAAGCCTTAAAGCCTCTTTTGCAACTTCTTCTGATACTCCACCTATTTCAAAAAGAACTCTACCTGGCTTTACAACTGCTACCCAAAATTCTGGTGACCCCTTCCCTGAACCCATACGAGTTTCAGCAGGTTTTTTAGTAACCGGCTTATCAGGGAAAATTTTTATCCACACTTTTCCGCCTCTTTTTATAAACCTCGTCATTGCAACCCTTGCTGCCTCAATTTGGGTGGCTGTAATCCAACCAGGTTCCAGCGCTTGCAACCCATATTCTCCATAAGTCAGGGTATTACCACGAGTAGCATTTCCTTTTATTCTGCCCCGTTGTTGTTTTCTGTATTTCACTCTTTTTGGCATTAACATGTTTTACTTACCTCCTTCCGCGGTTACCTGCTTTTTAGGCTGTGGCAGTATCTCTCCTTTATTTATCCAAACTTTTACTCCTATTTTCCCATAAGTAGTATTTGCCTCTGCAAAGCCATAGTCAATATCCGCTCTTAAAGTTTGAAGCGGTACAACTCCTTCATGATACCTTTCAGTACGAGCAATTTCTGCACCAGCCAATCTACCCGAACAAGCAATTTTGATACCTTTAGCACCTAATTTCATCGCTCTTGCTATAGCTTGTTTCATAGCCCTTCTATAGGATATCCTTTTTTCAATTTGAGCTGCAATATTCTCAGCTACTAGTTGTGCACTAAGTTCAGGAGTTTTGACTTCCACAATATTAAGGATAACTGTCTTATTAGTCATTTTTTCCAATTCTTCTCTTAACTTGTCAATACCTGCTCCACCTTTGCCAATTACCATTCCTGGTTTTGCAGCATGAATATCTATTTTTATCCTATTGGACGCTCTCTCAATAACTATTTTAGGAATCCCAGCTGAATACAGTTTTTCTTTTATATAGTTTCTTATTTTAATATCTTCTATTAAGAGTTTTGAAAAATCTTTGTCATTCGCATACCATTTAGCTAGCCAATCTTGTGTAACTCCAACTCTAAGTCCATATGGATGTACCTTTTGGCCCACGCATATCCCTCCTTTATTCTTTTTCCTTCACGACTATCGTTATATGACTGGTTCTCTTCCTCATAATATCTGCTCTTCCCATCGCTCTTGGGAAAACTCTCTTCATTGTAGGGCCTTCATCTGCCACAGCCTTTGCTACATACAGATTATCTCTATTCATTCCATGGTTATTTTCAGCATTAGCAATGGCTGATTTAAGAACCTTGGCAACTATTCCTGAGGCTCTTTTTGGAGTAAACCTTAAAATAGTTAAGGCTTCATCCACATGCTTGCCACGAATCAGGTTAAGAACTAATCTTACCTTTCGAGGCGAAATTCTTACATATCTGGCTATTGCCCTTGCCTCCACGTTATCTCCTCCTTTGCCTATTTAACTTTGGAAGTTTTTTCAGTATCAGCATGTCCGTGGAAGGTTCGAGTAGGAGCAAATTCTCCTAACTTGTGCCCTACCATCGCTTCAGTTATATAAACAGGTACATGCTTTCTGCCGTCATGAACAGCTATTGTATGTCCAACCATTTCTGGCACAATTGTCGAGCTCCTTGACCATGTTTTGATTACTTTTTTCTCATTCTTTTTATTCATTTCAACAATCTTTTTAAGAAGTTTTGGATCAACATAGGGACCTTTTTTTACAGATCTGCTCAAGGCATTGACCTCCTTTCACCAACTATTTGCGTCTCTTAATGATAAATTTATCAGAAGCTTTACCTTTCTTACGTGTCTTATAACCCAATGCAGGCTTGCCCCATGGTGTAAGTGGCCCTGGATGTCCGATAGGTGCTTTACCTTCACCACCACCATGTGGATGGTCAACCGGATTCATCGCTGAACCTCTAACAGTTGGTCTTCTTCCAAGCCATCTTGACCTTCCTGCTTTACCTATCTTTACATTTTCATGGTCTAAATTTGATACTTGTCCAATGGTTGCACGACAGTCAGCCTTTATCAATCTAATTTCTCCTGAAGGCATTCTAACTTGAACATAATCCCCCTCTTTAGCCATAAGCTGTGCCGCTGTACCTGCCGCTCTCACTAATTGTCCACCTTTTCCTGGTATAAGCTCGATGTTATGGATTATTGTACCTACAGGAATATTCCTTAAAGGCAAAGCATTTCCTACCTTAATGTCCACATTTTCACCAGATTCTACTATATCTCCCACTTTTAGTCCATAAGGAGCAATGATATATCTTTTTTCCCCATCTAAATAATGTATAAGTGCAATATAAGCTGTTCTATTTGGATCGTACTCAATAGCAGCAACTTTTCCTGGTACTCCGTCCTTATCTCTCTTGAAATCTATAATCCTATATTTTCTCTTATGTCCGCCACCACGATGTCTGACAGTAATTCTCCCGTATACATTTCTTCCACCTGTTTTAGTTAAAGTAACAACTAAGGATTTCTCTGGCTTATCCTTAGTAACTTCCTCAAAAGTTAATACCGTCATTTGACGTCTGCCGGGAGATGTCGGCTTAAAAGATTTTATTCCCATTTCTTTCCCTCCTTAAACTTAAAATTATGCCTGCAACCCTTCAAAGAATTCGATACCTTTACTATCTGGAGTAAGCTTCACTATTGCTTTTTTGTAAGCTTCTGTCCTTCCTTCATATTTTCCCATTCTCTTTGGCTTTCCTTTGTAATTCATTGTATATACTTTTTCCACCTTGACCCCAAATATGTCTTCTACAGCTTTCTTTATTTGAATTTTATTTGCTCTTTTATCCACAATAAAAGTATATTTTCTCTCACTCATGAGGTTCATACTTTTTTCAGTTATTACTGGGCGTATTATAATGTCGCGTGCCTCCATTAGGCGTACACCTCCTCGACTATGCCCACGGCATCCTTTGTTATGATAAACTTGTCGTATTTTAAAATATCATAAGTATTCAAATAATTAGCATATAAAGTTTTAACACCTGGTATATTTCTTGCTGAAAGTTCTACGTTCTTTTCCCCTTCAGGTACCACTATTAACGCGCTATCAACATTAAAATTCTTAAGGAGTTCAACAACTTTTTTAGTCTTTGGCTGATCTAATTTGAATTCATCTAATACAATTATCTCGTTATCTCTAACTTTAGATGAAAGAGCAGATTTTAAAGCCAATCTTTTTACTTTTTTAGGTAACTTATAGCTGTAATCTCTTGGCTTTGGTCCAAAGACAATACCACCTTTAATCCATTGAGGAGCTCTTATACTTCCTTGACGTGCTCTTCCTGTTCCCTTTTGTCTCCAAGGCTTTCTTCCACCACCACGAACTTCGCCGCGGGTTTTGGTCGAATGGGTACCCTGCCTTTGATTCGCCAAATAATTTAGCACTGCTTCATGCATAACAGGAACATTTACTGGCACGCCAAAAACTGAATCCTTTAGTTCTATTTCTCCTACCTGTTCCCCTTTTACGTTGTAAACCGCTACCTTAGGCATCTTTCTTCCTCCTTTCATCACTTGCTCTTCACGGAATCTTTTATAATGAGCAAGGAACCTTTAGGTCCTGGCACTGATCCTTTTACTAACAATAAATTTAATTCAGGATCAACTTTTACAACTTCGAGGTTTTGTATAGTTACTCTTTCATGTCCCATATGCCCAGGCATAATTTTGCCTTTAAAAGTTCTTCCTGGGTCTGTGGTAGCACCCATCGAACCTACTCTTCTATGATATTTGGAACCGTGAGACATAGGTCCTCTATTAGCGCCATATCTCTTTACAACACCTGCAAAGCCTTTACCTTTTGAAATACCTGTTACATCTACTCTATCTCCTGGTTTAAAAATATCTACCTTTATTTCGCTACCTACTTCATATCCATTTATGTCATCTAACTTAAATTCTCTTAAATATCTCTTAAAAGGCACTCCTACTTTTTTAAAATGCCCTATTAAAGGTTTTGTAAGTCTTTTCTCTTTAACATCTCCAAAACCAACTTGAATAGCATTGTATCCATCAGTCTCCACTGTTTTTTTCTGTACGACAACACAAGGACCTGCTTCAATTACTGTGACAGGAATTACTTCTCCTTTTTCATTAAATATTTGTGTCATACCGTGCTTTTTACCTAAAATACCTTTTTTCATTCTTTTATCCACCTCCTGAAATCAGCGGACGCTTTTGCGTCTTAATTTCTTTTTTATTTTTTTGTTTCTTTCCTTATTACCTTTTACAGTTTTATTTCAATATCCACACCAGATGGTAAATCTAATCTCATAAGAGCATCTACTGTCTTAGGTGTTGGATTTAAAATATCAATTAATCTCTTATGAGTTCTTATCTCAAACTGTTCTCTTGAATCTTTATATTTGTGAGGAGCTCTTAAAATAGTTATAATATCTTTTTCTGTTGGCAATGGAATAGGTCCAGAAACCTCTGCACCTGTCCTCTTTGCAGTCTCCACTATCTTTTGAGCCGATTGATCTAAAATAGCATGGTCAAAAGCCTTTAAACGTATGCGAATTTTTTGCTTGGGCATTTTACTTTCCCTCCTTCTATCAATCCTCAACACTTTTCTATATCCACATATCCAGGCGTTTTATTGTCAAAAAAAATCTTACCTGCGACACCAGCTTTAATATTTTATCTCAAGTTCTAAATCATTGCAAGACTTGACATATCAATATTTTTGTGCTAGTAGCAGCTGCTATTAGCACAAAAATATGATGCTATTCTATGATAGCTGACACGACGCCAGCACCTACTGTACGGCCGCCTTCTCTTATAGCAAACTTCAAACCTTCTTCCATCGCTATCGGTGTTATTAACTCTACTTTTATCGTTACGTGGTCCCCTGGCATTACCATCTCTACTCCATCCGGTAAGTTTATTACACCTGTCACGTCTGTCGTCCTAAAGTAAAATTGTGGCCTGTATCCATTGAAAAATGGTGTGTGCCTTCCTCCTTCTTCCTTCGTCAATACGTAAACTTGTGCCTCAAATTTCGTGTGCGGCTTTATCGTCCCTGGCTTCGCTAATACTTGCCCTCTCTCTACTTCGTCCCTCTGTACTCCTCTTAATAATACTCCTATGTTGTCTCCTGCTTGCGCCTCATCCAGTGTCTTCCTGAACATCTCTACCCCTGTTACTACTGTCTTCCTTGATTCCGTCGTCAATCCTATTATCTCTACTTCGTCTCCTACCTTTACCTTCCCTCTCTCTACTCTCCCTGTCGCAACAGTTCCTCTTCCTGTTATCGTAAATACGTCCTCTACTGGCATTAAGAATGGCTTGTCTATGTCTCTCTCCGGTGTCGGTATATATTCGTCTACTACATCCATTAACTGCCATATCTTCCCGCACCATTCGCACTCTCTCTTGCCACATCCACACTCTAATGCCTTAAGTGCTGACCCTACTACTATCGGTGTGTCATCCCCCGGAAACTCATATTCATTCAATAATTCCCTTACTTCCATCTCTACTAATTCTATTAATTCTGGATCGTCTACCATGTCTGCCTTGTTTAAAAATACTACTATATATGGCACTCCTACCTGCCTCGCCAATAATATGTGTTCCCTCGTCTGTGGCATCGGTCCGTCTGCTGCTGATACTACTAATATCGCCCCGTCCATCTGTGCTGCCCCTGTTATCATGTTCTTTACATAGTCAGCATGACCTGGACAGTCTACGTGCGCATAGTGCCTCTTCTCTGTCTCATATTCTACGTGAGTCGTGTTTATCGTTATTCCCCTTGCTCTCTCCTCCGGCGCCTTGTCTATCTCGTCATATCCCTTCGCCTCTGCCATTCCTGCCTTCGATAATACCATCGTTATCGCTGCTGTCAACGTCGTCTTACCATGGTCTACGTGACCTATCGTCCCTACGTTTACGTGGGGCTTCTTCCTCTCAAATTTTTGCTTCGCCATCCTCTTTTCCTCCTTTACTTCTTTTCTAATATTTGATCAGCAATATTTTTAGGAACTTCCTCATAATGATGGAACTGCATAGTGTAAGTTCCTCTTCCTTGAGTTTTTGACCTTAAATCAGTGGCATATCCAAACATTTCAGCAAGTGGCACAAATGCTCTTATAACTTGGGCTCCAGCTCTTGCTTCCATTCCTTCAACTCTTCCACGTCGTGCATTTATATCTCCTATTATATCTCCCATGTATTCTTCTGGAACCACAACTTCCACTTTCATAATAGGTTCCAAAAGAACAGGATTTGCCTTTTTCATACCTTCCTTAAATGCTATAGAACCAGCTATTTTAAATGCCATATCTGAGGAGTCAACTTCATGGTAAGAACCATCTACCAATGCCACTTTTACATCGATAACAGGATATCCTCCAAGAACACCGTTTTGCATAGCTTCTTGAACACCTGCGTCAACTGCAGGAATATATTCTTTTGGAATAACTCCTCCTACAATGCGGTTTTCAAATGTATAGCCTTCTCCTCTTGGAGCAGGTTCCATCTCCAGCCAAACATGACCATACTGACCACGTCCACCAGACTGCCTGATAAATTTACCTTCAATTTTAACAGGTTTAGTGATAGTCTCTTTGTAAGCAACTTGAGGCTTACCTACATTGCAATCAACATTAAACTCTCTTCTTAGCCTATCAACAATTATCTCTAAGTGCAATTCTCCCATACCAGCTATTATTGTCTGTCCTGTCTCTTGGTCAGTATATGTCTTAAAAGTAGGGTCTTCTTCAGCTAGTTTCAATAAAGCCATAGTCATTTTTTCTTGAGCAGCTTTAGTCTTAGGCTCTATAGCAACAGAAATAACTGGTTCTGGAAAATCCATTGATTCTAAAAGTATTGGATGATTCTCATCACAGAGCGTATCTCCTGTTGTAGTATCTTTTAGTCCAACGGCTGCAACTATATCACCTGTGTATACAGCATCAATTTCTTCTCTGTGATTTGCATGCATTCGAAGGATTCTTCCTACTCTTTCTTTTTTACCTTTTGTAGAATTCAACACATATGACCCCGCATTTAAAGTCCCTGAATATACTCTAAAAAAAGCAAGTTTACCTACATAAGGGTCCGCCATAATTTTAAATGCCAACGCTGAGAAAGGCTCTGAATCATCAGCTTTTCTCTCTATCTCTTCTCCTGTGCCTAATGCCATACCTTTTACCGGTGGCAAATCAAGTGGAGAAGGAAGATATCTCACTATCGCATCCAACATAGGCTGAATCCCTTTATTTTTATATGAAGAACCACAGACAACTGGTACTAATTCACCATTTATAGTTCCTTTTCTTAAGGCTTTGTGGATCTCCTCTTCAGTTATTTCTTCACCTTCTAAATACTTTTCTAAAATAGTTTCATCTTGCTCAGAAACTGCCTCTAATAGTTTTTCTCTATACTCCTCAGCTAAATCTTTTAAATCATCAGGTATTTCAGTCTCATCCATTACAGTACCTAAATCATCTTCATATATTATGGCTTCCATTTTAATTAAATCCACAATGCCTCTGAAAGTATCTTCTTTTCCAATAGGAATTTGTATAGCTACAGGATTAGCTCCCAATCTTTCCTTTATCATTTTTATTACATTGAAAAAGTCAGCACCTATTATATCCATTTTATTTACATAAGCAATTCTCGGAACATGATATTTGTCAGCCTGTCTCCATACAGTTTCAGATTGAGGTTCAACACCCTCTTTTGCAGAAAAAACCGCAACAGCTCCGTCTAATATTCTTAGAGACCTTTCAACTTCTACAGTAAAGTCCACGTGTCCCGGCGTATCAATAATGTTTATTTTATGCCCTTTCCAATAACAAGTAGTAGCCGCAGAAGTTATAGTTATACCTCTTTCCTGCTCTTGTACCATCCAGTCCATTGTAGCAGTACCTTCGTGGACTTCTCCTAACTTATGAACTTTTCCTGTGTAAAAAAGTATTCGCTCGGTAGTAGTGGTTTTTCCTGCATCTATATGCGCCATAATACCAATGTTCCTAACTTTATCTAAGCTGTAGTCTCTTGGCATCTTCCATCCTCCTTTCTTGTCCCTTAGTTCACTACCCCCTATAAACTACTTTTACCATCTATAGTGAGCAAATGCCTTGTTAGCTTCCGCCATCTTATGAGTATCTTCTTTCTTCTTAACACTTCCACCAGTATTATTTGCAGCATCCATTATTTCTGCTGCTAATTTTTCCATCATAGATTTGCCACTTCTTTGCCTTGCATACTCTACAAGCCATCTTATTCCAAGAGATAGCCTTCTTTCAGGCCTTACTTCCACAGGAACTTGGTAAGTGGCACCACCTACTCTTCGAGGCCTTACCTCAAGAACAGGCATGACATTATTTAAAGCTTCTTCAAAAACTTCAAGAGGATCTCTTCCTGTCTTTTCTCTTATTATGTCAAAAGCTCCATAACAAATTTTTTGAGCTAAGCTCTTTTTACCATCCCACATTACTTTATTAATTAGTTTTGAAACTTTTTTACTATTATATACAGGATCAGGAAGGACCTCTCTTCTTTCTACATGACCTTTTCTTGGCATCCTTTTCCCTCCTTTTGTGTAAAAACTTTACACTAATTAACTCTACTAGATACATTTATAGCTCCATTTCATCTTTTTTTTACTTTTTAGGCTTTTTAGCGCCATACCTTGAACGAGCTTGCTTTCTATTGGCAACACCCGCAGCATCAAGGGCTCCTCTGATAATCTTGTACCTTACACCTGGGAGGTCTTTAACCCTTCCACCTCTTACTAAAACTACAGAGTGTTCCTGCAAATTGTGACCTATACCAGGGATGTACGCTGTAACCTCTGTACCATTTGTTAGCCTTACCCTTGCTATTTTTCTCAATGCTGAATTTGGCTTCTTAGGAGTTGTAGTCTTTACTACAACACAAACTCCTCTCTTTTGAGGATTACCCTCTAAAGCTGGAGCAGCAGATTTATATTTTACTGGCTTTCTTCCTTGTCTTACTAACTGATTTATTGTTGGCATTTTTGCACCTCCTTCCAAATAAATCAAGAAATAATTACCCCCTCAAAGGGGTAATTATTTCTTTTCACCTATAATATCCGCTGCAGCGGCAGCATTTACATCAATACCACACATTACCCCAAGTTCTTTCATAGTATCGACGTACACTATTCTAATTGATTTTTCTTCACATAGTTCTTTTATTTTTTTAGTAACATGTTCTTCCGCATCTTTTGCAATGTAGACCTGAAGTACATTGCAATTCATTATTGCTTTTAGAGTCTGCTTCGCTCCAACCACCCGCTTAGAAGGGCAATCTTGTCCCGCCATTCGCCTTCCTCCCATCAGGACAGCGGTTTTTAACACACTTAATAATTTTATCATTAAGCAGTTTAGCTGTCAACAGTAGAATTTCGTTTCAATCTTTAGTTGCTTGCCTTTACTTCTGTTTCTTCTTTTTCTTTATCTTGTCTTTCCTGTTGGTCATTCACTTTTTTTACAACAGAAATATTTCTATAGCGTGACAAACCTGTTCCAGCAGGAATTAGTTTACCTATTATCACATTTTCTTTTAATCCTAAGAGCGGGTCTACTTTACCTTTTATAGCCGCATCTGTAAGCACTCTTGTCGTCTCTTGGAAAGAAGCAGCTGATAAGAAAGAATCTGTTGCCAGAGCCGCCTTTGTAATTCCCAAAAGAGCTCTTCTTCCAGTAGCGGGTCTTAATCCTTTTTCAATTGCTTTTTTGTTTTCATCTTCGAATTTAAACATATCTATAAGCTCTCCAGGAAGCATTGAAGTATCTCCTGGGTCTTCTACTTTTACTTTTCTCATCATTTGTCTTATTATTACTTCAATATGCTTATCATTTATTTCAACACCCTGCAATCTATAAACCTTTTGAACCTCTTGTAGCAAGTAAGTCTGTACTGCAAATATTCCTTTTATCTTTAAAAGGTCATGAGGATTTACAGACCCTTCTGTCAACTCATCCCCAGCTTGTATTACCTGACCATCATGAACTTTAAGTCTTGAACCATAGGGAATGAGATAAGTCTTAGAAATATTGTTTTCTTCATCTGTTACAATGACTTCTCTTCTCTTCTTTGACTCATTGATTCTTACAACACCAGAGATTTCAGAAATTACAGCAAGTCCTTTTGGTTTTCTTGCCTCAAAAAGCTCTTCTACCCTTGGAAGACCTTGTGTAATATCTGCACCAGCTACACCGCCAGTATGGAATGTTCGCATTGTAAGCTGTGTACCTGGTTCGCCTATAGCTTGTGCAGCAATAATGCCCACTGCTTCGCCTATATTTACAAGTTCACCTGTTGCAAGGTCTCTACCATAACACATTCTACATACGCCGTGTCTTGACTTACATGTCAAAAGTGACCTTATCTTTAGCTTTGTAATACCTGCTTTTTCGATTTTTTCTGCTTCCTCTTCGTTTATCAACTCATTTCTTCTGACAATTATATTGCCTTCATTATCAACCACGTCTTCAGCCGCAACTCTTCCTATTATTCTGTCAGCTAATTTTTCAATTATTTCATTTCCTTCTCTTATTTCTTCTACATAAATTCCTTCATCGGTTCCACAATCATCTTCTCTGACTATGACATCTTGGCTCACATCAACTAATCTTCTCGTCAAATAACCAGAGTCTGCAGTTCTTAAAGCTGTATCCGCAAGACCTTTTCTTGCACCGTGAGTAGATATGAAGAATTCCAACACATTAAGACCCTCTCTAAAGTTAGACCTTATAGGAAGCTCAATAATTCTTCCTGAAGGGTCTGCCATAAGACCTCTCATACCTGCTAACTGCCTTATCTGGTTTTTACTTCCTCTTGCTCCTGAATGAGCCATCATAAATATAGGATTAAATTTGTCCAAGCTTGCCATCAAAGCTTCTGTAACTTTTTCTGTAGTCATGTTCCATGTCCTTATTACGCTCTCATATCTTTCTTCCTCGGATATGAGACCACGTCTGAATTGGCTTTCAATTTTACTTACCATTTCATCTGCTTCTTTTAGAAGCTTCTCTTTTTCTTTAGGTATTACCATGTCAGATACACTGACAGTAATAGCTGCTTTTGTAGAATATCTGAAACCTAACTCTTTGATTTTATCAAGAGTTTCTGCTGTCTTTGTTGGCCCGTGTAATCTGTATACTCTATCTAAAATTTTCCCCAATTTAGATTTATCTACTAAATCATTAATTTCTAAGTCAAAAGCAGTTTCAGGATTAGTTCTATCTACATAACCTAAATCCTGTGGAATTGCTTCATTAAATATAATTTTTCCAACTGTTGTCTCAATTATTTTTGATTTTTTGACTCCATCAATTTCTTTTGTCATCTTCACTTTTATCTTAGCATGGATGTGAATGTATCCCAGTTGATATGCCATAATAGCTTCTTCAGGGCTGGAGAAATATTTGCCCTCACCTGGAACTCCCTCTTCATCTGCTGTTAAGTAATAACAACCTAATACCATATCTTGAGTAGGAGTCATAACAGGCTTTCCATCTTGGGGCTTGAGTATGTTATTAGCAGCCAGCATTAAAAATCTCGCTTCAGCTTGTGCTTCCATTGAAAGAGGTACGTGGACAGCCATCTGGTCACCATCAAAGTCTGCATTGTAAGCCGTACACACAAGAGGATGAAGCTTTATAGCTCTTCCTTCAACTAACACCGGTTCAAAAGCTTGAATACCCAATCTATGAAGTGTAGGTGCTCTGTTTAGTAACACAGGATGTTCTTTAATAACTTCCTCTAATACATCCCATACCTCAGGCTTTACCTTTTCAACCATTCTCTTAGCACTTTTTATATGCTGCGCCAAACCCTCATCTACTAATTTCTTCATTACAAAAGGCTTAAAAAGCTCTAATGCCATTTCTTTTGGCAAACCACATTGATAAACTTTAAGCTCCGGCCCCACTACTATAACGGAACGACCTGAATAATCTACCCTTTTACCTAAAAGATTTTGTCTGAATCTTCCTTGCTTACCTTTTAGCATATCAGAAAGGGATTTTAAAGGTCGGTTGCCTGGGCCTGTAACAGGTCTACCTCTTCTGCCATTGTCTATCAAAGCATCTACTGCTTCTTGTAGCATTCTTTTTTCATTTCTTACTATAATATCTGGAGCCCCTAAGTCTAAAAGCTTTTTCAATCTGTTATTTCTATTGATTACTCTCCTATACAAATCATTAAGGTCTGAAGTTGCAAAGCGCCCACCATCCAACTGCACCATAGGTCTTAAATCAGGCGGAATTACAGGTATAACATCTAAAATCATCCATTCAGGGCGATTGCCGGAATCTATAAAAGCTTGCACTACTTCTAACCTTCTAATTGCTCTTACCCTTTTTTGGCCAGTAGATTCACGTATTTCAGCTCTCAATTCTTTGCTCAATTTTTCTAAATCTATTTCTTGTAACAATTCTTTTATAGCTTCGGCTCCCATCCCTGCTCTAAATCTGTTGCCATATTTATCAAGGTAATCCCTATATTCTTTTTCTGATAATAATTGCTTTTTAGTAAGAGGAGTATCGCCGGGGTCAATAACCACATATGATACAAAGTACAGCACTTTTTCCAATGCTCTTGGAGACATATCAAGAAGAAGCCCCATTCGACTTGGAATCCCCTTTACATACCATATATGTGCAACAGGGGCAGCAAGTTCAATGTGCCCCATTCTTTCCCTTCTAACTTTGGACCTTGTAACTTCAACTCCACATCTATCACAAACTACACCTTTGTATCTCACTCTCTTGTATTTACCGCAATGGCATTCCCAGTCTTTTGTAGGTCCAAAAATTCTTTCACAAAAAAGGCCATCCCTTTCTGGTTTTAACGTTCTATAATTGATAGTTTCAGGCTTTTTCACCTCACCTCTTGACCATTCTCTTATTTTTTCAGGTGATGCTAACCCAATTTTAATAGCCTCAAAATTTCTTAACTGAAACAAGGAGTGTCGCTCCTTTCTTCAAAAAATTTTGGTTTTAACTAATTAAATGTCAAAATCTTCGTCAATCATCAAATCGTCATTTTCTATATCAAAACTATCTGGCTCAAAATCAATATCCTCTGGCAGTTCTTCAATCTCTTCTTCAAAGCCTTCTTCGTAGCTTTCATCATACACTTCTTCTGGTGGCGTATCTTCGCGGCCTTCTATATTGATATTAAGAGTAGCATCTGGCACATCAGAATCGTCATCATCTTCAAATTCTTTTAATGGAATTTCTTGATTATCTTCTGTGATAACTTTGACATCTAATGCTAAGCTTTGAAGTTCCTTAACCAATACCTTAAAGGATTCAGGAATACCTGGTTCTGGTATGTTTTCACCCTTGACAATAGCTTCATAGGTTTTTACACGACCTGATACATCGTCAGATTTCACAGTCAAAATCTCTTGTAAAGTGTGAGCTGCACCATATGCCTCTAATGCCCATACTTCCATCTCACCAAATCTCTGTCCACCAAACTGAGCTTTTCCACCCAAAGGTTGCTGAGTAACCAAAGAATATGGTCCAGTAGACCTTGCATGCATCTTATCATCAACAAGATGGTGAAGTTTCAGCATGTACATATAACCTACTGTAACTTTATTATCAAAAGGCTCGCCTGTTCTTCCATCGTACAATTGCACCTTGCCGTCAGGAGAAAAACCCGATTTAGCTAAAAGCTCTTGTATGTCTTCTTCTGTTGCTCCATCAAAAACAGGTGTAGCAATCTGCCATCCCAATGCTTTTGCAACAAGACCCAAGTGAACTTCTAAAACCTGACCAATGTTCATACGGGATGGAACACCTAATGGGTTTAAGCATATCTGCAAAGGGGTACCGTCTGGCAAAAACGGCATATCTTCTACTGGAAGTATCCTTGAAATAACACCCTTGTTACCGTGGCGCCCTGCCATTTTGTCTCCAACAGAAATTTTCCTCTTTTGAGCAACAAATACTCTTACCATCTGGTTGACTCCTGGTGGCAATTCATCACCATTTTCTCTGGAATAAACTTTAACATCTACTACTATACCTGACTCACCGTGAGGAACACGCAAAGAAGTATCTCTTACTTCTCTTGCCTTTTCTCCAAAAATAGCTCTTAAAAGTCTTTCCTCAGCTGTAAGTTCAGTCTCACCTTTTGGAGTAACTTTACCTACCAATATGTCACCAGCGGTAACTTCTGCACCTATACGTATTATTCCTCTCTCGTCTAAATCTTTTAAAGCATCTTCGCCTACATTCGGTATTTCTCTCGTTATCTCTTCTGGACCTAATTTCGTATCTCTTGCTTCTGCATCATACTCCTCAATGTGAATAGAAGTTAAAGAATCATCTCTAACCAATTCTTCACTTATCAAAATAGCATCTTCATAGTTGTAACCTTCCCAAGGCATAAATCCTACTAAGACATTTTTCCCAAGTGCAAGTTCACCGTGGTCAGTAGAAGGTCCATCGCATATAACTTGCCCTTTTTTCACTTCATCTCCTTCATTTACAATAGGCCTTTGGTTTATACAAGTTCCCTGGTTTGACCTCTTAAATTTAAGTAAATTATACTCATCCCTTCTACCGTCCTTTGTTCTAATTACAACTTTATCAGCAGCAACTTTTTCCACTACTCCATCGTTTTTCGCTAATACTACTACACCAGAATCAACAGCTGCCTTATATTCTATACCCGTTCCAATTATTGGCGCTTCAGGTTTTATAAGGGGTACTGCTTGCCTCTGCATGTTAGACCCCATCAAGGCTCTATTCGCATCATCATTTTCCAAGAAAGGTATCATAGAAGTAGCAACAGACACTATCTGTTTTGGTGAAACGTCCATGAAGTCCACTTCTGTTGGAGGTACAGCTATTATCTCTTCTTTTAATCTACATACCACTTTCTCATTAATAAACCTGTTGTTTTCATCTAATGGTTCGTTAGCTTGAGCTATAATATATTCATCTTCTTCATCTGCAGTCATATATACAATTTCATCTGTAACTGTACCAGTAGTTTTATCTACTCTCCTATATGGAGCTTCAATAAATCCATATTCATTTACACGAGCATAGGTAGTCAAAGATCCAATCAAACCGATATTAGGTCCTTCAGGAGTCTCAATTGGACATATCCTTCCATAGTGAGAATAATGAACGTCTCTTACTTCAAAACCCGCTCTTTCTCTACTAAGTCCTCCAGGACCTAAAGCACTTACTCTTCTCTTATGAGTAAGTTCTGCCAAAGGGTTAGTTTGGTCCATAAATTGAGAAAGCTGGGAGCTTCCAAAAAACTCTCTAATGGCTGCTACAACTGGGCGAATGTTTATAAGGTTTTGAGGAGTAATTTCATTCACATCTTGGATTGTCATTCTTTCTTTGACTACTCTTTCTAATCTCGCAAGTCCAATTCTAAATTGGTTTTGCAATAATTCCCCTACAGACCGCAGTCTCCTATTTCCTAAATGATCTATATCATCTATTGAACCTATTCCATGAGTTAAATTTAATTGGTAACTTATAGTGGCTATAATGTCATCTTTAGTAATGTGCTTAGGAACAAGTTCATCCATTCTATTTTTTATTTCGTTTATTACCGCCTCTTCATCAGAGAAATTGTCAAGTATTTCTTTTAATATACTTAAATTTACTGCTTCTTTTATATTTAAGCTAGATACATCATAAGGCATTGGATATTTATTTATATCCACCGTATTATTGCCTATTACTTTTACTACTTTACCCTCTACTAACACTTCTACTACATTTATGCCGCAATTTTGAATTTCTTCTGCCTTTTCTTTTGAAATTTTCTCTCCTTCTTCTACTAATATCTCACCTGTAACAGGGTTGACAATCTTTTTTGCACTCTTTAAGTTTGCAATTCTCATTTTTAACGCAAGTTTTTTATTAAATTTATAGCGTCCAACTTTTGCTAAATCATACCTTTTTGCATCAAAAAATAATGCATACAAAAGGCTTTTAGCACTCTCGACAGTAGGCGGCTCCCCCGGTCTTAATCTCTTATAAATTTCTATTAAAGCCTCTTCTTCAGATTTTGTAGTATCTTTATCTAAAGTAGCTTTTAATTTTTCCTCTTCCCCTAAAAGGTCAAGAATTTGAATATCAGTACTATAACCCAAAGCCCTTAATAATACAGTAATTGGAACTTTTCTTGTTCTGTCAATTCTAACATATACTATATCATTGGAATCTTCTTCATATTCTAGCCAAGCGCCTCTATTTGGAATTACAGTTGCAGAAATTAATTTTTTCCCAAATTTATCAAATTGTTGTTCATAATAGACTCCTGGAGACCTAACCAATTGGCTTACAATTACACGTTCTGCGCCATTTATAATAAAAGTACCCTTTTCTGTCATTAAAGGGAAATCTCCCATAAATACTTCAGATTCCTTAATTTCCCCAGTCTCTCTGTTGGTGAGGCGTACTTTGACTTTCATCGGCACAGCATATGTAGTATCTCTGTCTTTACATTCTTCTACTGAATACTTGGGGTTATTTTCTAATCGATAATCAACAAATTCTAAAGCCAAATTCCCCGTAAAGCTCTCTATTGGGGAAATTTCTCTAAAGACTTCTCTCAATCCCTCCTCTAAAAACCATTTGTAGGACTTCTTTTGAACTTCAATAAGGTCGGGCATTTCTAATACTTCGTCGATCTTGGCAAAGCTCATTCTTGTCTTGTTGCCCACTTGTACAGGACGTACCATCCATTTCACCCCTTAAAAAATGTAAATTACCAAAAGTTTTCAACTTTTGGATTGTGCACAAAAGAACCCTATTTTACCATTATTATTCACCAACAGTCGTCCTCTTATACATATATTAACAAATAAAAAAGGCCACTATTAATGCAATTTATTATAATAGCACAAGTGAAGATTTATGTCAACAATTCCCCATAAAAAAATAAGGGCAAAATTTTTGCCCTTATTTTATTTCTACTTTTGCACCAACTTCTTCGAATTTTGCTTTGATTTGATTTGCTTCGTCTTTGCTTACTCCTTCTTTAACTGGCTTTGGAGCACTTTCTACTAAATCTTTTGCTTCTTTTAGTCCTAAGCCTGTTACTTCTCTCACAACCTTGATAACTTTTATCTTGTCGCTACCTACTTCTTGTAAAATAACATCAAATTCCGTTTTTTCTTCAGCTGGTGCTGCTGCTGGTACTCCAGCTGCTGGAGCTGCTGCAACTGCTACAGGAGCTGCCGCAGATACGCCAAATTCCTCCTCTAAAGCTTTTACCAATTCAGCTAATTCTAGAACTGTCATATTTTTTATGGCTTCCAAAATTTCCTCTTTGTTCATTTTCTCTACCTCCATCTTAAAATTTTTATTTTTGTTTTCAAGCTTCAGCTTGCTTTTTCTCTTTCACTGCATTTAAAGCATATACAAGACTTCTCAACGTGCCAGACAACACGAAAACGAGGTTGGTAATAGGAGCTTTCATGCTGCCCAAAGCTTTCGCCACAAGCTCTTCCCTTGAAGGAAGCTCTGCCAAAGCCTTAATTTCTTCAACTGTCACTAACTTCCCATTTACAAGACCTGCTTTTAACTCAATTCCCTTGTGGTCTTTCATAAATTCCACAAGAACTTTAGCAGGCGCAACAGGGTCATCATATCCAAAAGCTACAGAAGTCGGCCCTTCAAAATATTTAATTAAATCATCTCCATAGCCTAGTTCCTTAGCTGCAATAGTCATTAAAGTATTTTTGTAGACTTTGTACTCAGAATTAGCTTCTCTAAATTTGCGTCTTAATATAGTATCATCTTCTACAGTCAAGCCACTAAAGTTTGAAAAAATCACTGTTTGTGCTCGTGACAATTTGTCTTTAAACTCTGCTACGATTTGTTGCTTTTTCTCTTTTGCTGTGCCCACCTTCCCACCTCCTTAAAAAATTTAAAAAGGATCCCGTAGACACGAGGATCCCTTTTGGGAATTTATTTTTAAAAACCTCGGTGGGATTTACGTGCAAAAGCACACCCACTGTCTACGGTCTTTTTATTCAATTTCAACGTCACTTATTATACCTTACATCTTTTTGTCTGTCAACAACTTTTATTAAAAAATCTTTAAAGGATTAACCTTCACACCTGGTCCCATTGTAGAAGATAACACTACACTTTTGATGTATTGTCCTTTTGCGGCTGCTGGTTTGGACTTGATTATAGCATCCATAACTGCTCTGAAGTTTTCTAATAACTTCTCTTTCCCAAAGGATTTTTTCCCTATAGGAACGTGAATTATACCTGCTTTATCCACCCTGTACTCAATCTTACCAGCTTTAATTTCTTTAATAGCTTTTTCTAAATCAAAAGTCACAGTACCTGATTTAGGGTTTGGCATTAATCCTTTTGGACCTAATATTTTACCTAATCTCCCTACAGCTCCCATCATATCAGGAGTTGCAACTACAACATCATAATCAAACCAATTTTCATTTTGAATTTTTGCAACTAATTCTTCTGCTCCCACATAATCAGCACCTGCTGCTTCTGCTTCTTTAGCTTTTTCCCCTTTTGCAAAAACTAATACTTTCACACTTTTTCCTGTTCCGTGAGGAAGCACTACTGTACCTCTTACCTGTTGGTCAGCATGTCTTGGGTCAACACCTAGTCTTACAGCTAAATCAATTGTTTCGTCAAAATTTGCCTTTGCAGTTTTCAAAACAATATCTATTGCTTCATCACTGGAATACTGCTGTGTTTTGTCATATAACTTTAAGCTCTCTAAATATTTTTTCCCACGTTTCATTTTCTAACCTCCTTGTGGTATTATCGGACTTTCCTCCCACTTATTTTTATACAATCTCTATACCCATGCTTCTTGCAGTACCTGCTATCATCCGCATAGCAGCCTCTATATCAGAAGCATTTAAGTCTTTCATCTTGATTTCAGCAATTTCTCTAAGCTGCTCCCTTGTAATTTTTCCTACTTTTTGTTTGTTAGGTTGCGGAGAACCTGACTCTATTCCAGCTGCCTTTTTGAGTAGCACAGCTGCTGGTGGAGTTTTAGTTATAAAACTAAATGACCTGTCTGCATATATTGTAATAACAACAGGAATTATTAGCCCTGCGTCTTTGGCTGTCCTTTCATTGAACTCTTTACAAAAAGCCATTATATTAACACCGTGAGGTCCTAAAGCAGTACCTACTGGTGGCGCAGGAGTAGCTTTTCCCGCTGGCAACTGTATTTTTACAACTGCTGCCACTTTCTTTGCCATGATTACACCTCCTTACCAAATTAAAATAGCTTATGAGTTTCTACTTTTATATTTTTTGAAGTTGTACAAGGTCAAATTCAACCGGTGTCTCTCTCCCAAACATGGAAATTAAAACTTTCGCCTTTTGTCTTTCTGGATAAATCTCTTGAACTACTCCAATAAAATTCTCAAAAGGCCCAGAAATAACCCTGACAGTATCTTTTACATTAAGGTCAACTGCAGTTGGAATCTCTTTTATACCTAAAGCTCTAACTTCCGCTTCAGTTAATGGTACAGGTTTAGATCCAGGGCCTACAAATCCTGTAACACCCCTGGTATTTCGCACAACGTACCAAGTATCATCTGTCATAACCATTTTCACCAAAACGTAACCCGGGAAAATCTTTCTCTCGACAGTTTTCTTTTTACCGTCTTTAATCTCAACAACTTTTTCCGTAGGTACGATGATTTGGTGAATTAAATGCTGCAAATTCCTATTCTCTACAATTTTCTCTAAATTAGCCTTAACTTTGTTTTCATATCCAGAATAGGTATGAACCACATACCACTTTGCATTTTCTTTTTCTGGCATAGTCAACCTCTGGGGACTCGCCCCAACCTCCTTTAAACTTTAATAATGAGCTTTAATAGATAACTAAAAACTGAGTCAATCAAAAAAATGAATACTGTAAAAAGAGCTACTACTATTAATACAATTTCCGTATAAGTTATCATAGTTTCTCTGCTTGGCCATGTCACCTTTTTCATTTCTGCCCTTACATCTTTGAAAAACTTGACAATTTTTCTTCCTTCACCGGCCATTTCCTCACATCCTCTTAAAGTTTTAAAAACTACTTAGTCTCTCTATGCAAGGTATGCTTTTTGCAGAATTTGCAGTATTTCATTAATTCTAACCTATCAGGGTCATTCTTCTTATTTTTTGTCGTATGATAGTTTCTATTCTTACACTCAGTACATGCCAATGTAATTTTTACTCTCAATTATTACACCTCCCGGTGATTCGACTGCTTAGTCAAATTTATCATAAATATAACTTCTTGTCAATCACCAAAAACAAAAAGTCTGTGTCAAAGATTTGTAGGTAGCTCATTAGTTGACATTTTGCACAGTTTGCTAAAGCATTGATTTAACTCAAAAGAAGCCAGGTTTGAACCCGGCTTCTCTTTACTCTATGATAGCTGACACGACGCCAGCACCTACTGTACGGCCGCCTTCTCTTATAGCAAACTTCAAACCTTCTTCCATCGCTATCGGTGTTATTAACTCTACTTTTATCGTTACGTGGTCCCCTGGCATTACCATCTCTACTCCATCCGGTAAGTTTATTACACCTGTCACGTCTGTCGTCCTAAAGTAAAATTGTGGCCTGTATCCATTGAAAAATGGTGTGTGCCTTCCTCCTTCTTCCTTCGTCAATACGTAAACTTGTGCCTCAAATTTCGTGTGCGGCTTTATCGTCCCTGGCTTCGCTAATACTTGCCCTCTCTCTACTTCGTCCCTCTGTACTCCTCTTAATAATACTCCTATGTTGTCTCCTGCTTGCGCCTCATCCAGTGTCTTCCTGAACATCTCTACCCCTGTTACTACTGTCTTCCTTGATTCCGTCGTCAATCCTATTATCTCTACTTCGTCTCCTACCTTTACCTTCCCTCTCTCTACTCTCCCTGTCGCAACAGTTCCTCTTCCTGTTATCGTAAATACGTCCTCTACTGGCATTAAGAATGGCTTGTCTATGTCTCTCTCCGGTGTCGGTATATATTCGTCTACTACATCCATTAACTGCCATATCTTCCCGCACCATTCGCACTCTCTCTTGCCACATCCACACTCTAATGCCTTAAGTGCTGACCCTACTACTATCGGTGTGTCATCCCCCGGAAACTCATATTCATTCAATAATTCCCTTACTTCCATCTCTACTAATTCTATTAATTCTGGATCGTCTACCATGTCTGCCTTGTTTAAAAATACTACTATATATGGCACTCCTACCTGCCTCGCCAATAATATGTGTTCCCTCGTCTGTGGCATCGGTCCGTCTGCTGCTGATACTACTAATATCGCCCCGTCCATCTGTGCTGCCCCTGTTATCATGTTCTTTACATAGTCAGCATGACCTGGACAGTCTACGTGCGCATAGTGCCTCTTCTCTGTCTCATATTCTACGTGAGTCGTGTTTATCGTTATTCCCCTTGCTCTCTCCTCCGGCGCCTTGTCTATCTCGTCATATCCCTTCGCCTCTGCCATTCCTGCCTTCGATAATACCATCGTTATCGCTGCTGTCAACGTCGTCTTACCATGGTCTACGTGACCTATCGTCCCTACGTTTACGTGGGGCTTCTTCCTCTCAAATTTTTGCTTCGCCATCCTCTTTTCCTCCTTTACTTCAATAAACTTGTCCTGGTGTTTCTTAAAATTGTGTCATAAAAGTAACCCTTTATAAATTAATAGGATTAAAAAGCACAACTTCTATGATAAAAAAAAACATCAATAACAAAATTGGAGCCCGCGACCGGGATCGAACCGGTGACCTCCGCCTTACCAAGGCGACGCTCTGCCTACTGAGCTACGTGGGCAAAAGGGAATATCACGACTCCGATTTTTGATTTTACTATAAAGTCTTCTAAATGTCAATAGTTAGCTGTTTCTCATTTCAAGATATCTTTCTAATTTTCTTTTTACACGCTGTAAAGCATTGTCTATAGATTTAACATGCCTGTTTAAATCTTCAGCAATTTCTTGATATGATTTACCATCCAAATATGATACCAAGACCTCCCACTCTAATCCACTCAATAATTCTTCCATCTTGCTCTCAATGTTAACGTATTCCTCTTTGCTTATTATTAACTCTTCAGGGTCGGCAATGCATTGGGTAGAAACAACGTCCATAAGAGTCCTATCAGATTCTTCATCAAAGATGGGCTTATTGAGGGAAACATAAGAATTAAGCGGTATGTGTTTCTGTCTTGTTGCGGTTTTAATTGCAGTAATAATTTGACGAGTCACACATAATTCCGCAAAAGCTTTGAAAGAGGTGAGCTTGTCACTTTTGTAATCTCGAATTGCTTTATAAAGGCCTATCATTCCTTCTTGAATAATGTCTTCCTTATCGGCACCTACTAAAAAATAGGCACGAGCTTTTGCTTTTACAAAACTTTTATACCTTTCAATAAGGTACTCTAAAGCAACTTCGTCTCCTTTTTGAGCTCTAAAAACGACCTCCTCCTCTTCCATTTGGTCATATGGTTGATAGTAATCCTGCTGCGCCCCAGATTTCACGAATACCGCCCCCATTTATTATTCCGGCAACTTTATACGTTATAATTATACATTATATTGGTAAAGGTAGTCAAGCTAATTTTAACTGTTTTCTGCCATTTTGCGCAGTTTTTTTACTATTTCATTATCAAGTCGCTCTTCCAAATTGTCTTTATAAACTGTATTCACATAGCTTTTTTTATGTCTTTCAATATATCTATTCATTTCTTCATAAAGTTCTTTTGCAGACATTCTTATTGCACCATGAGCTAAAACCACCTGCTGCACAGTCCAATCGGAACTTACCACAACAACCTGTTCTTTTTTCGCTAATTCTACTACTTTTAACTCTATAAAGTGATCTGCCGATTCTCCTTCTTTTGTGTAAACAACCTCAATACCATTGATTTCTTCATGTTTTTCTAGACTTCCTTTTACATACATTGCATCAAAAACTAATATTATATTTATCCCCGAATATCCTTTAAAATCAGCCAACATATCTATTAACTTGTCCCGCGCATCTTCCAAGTTTTTTTGCGCTTTTTCTTTTAGTATCTGCCAGTTGTTTATTACATTATAGCCGTCTACCAACATGTACAAGGACATCACGCCTTACCTTTTCTTTTTGATACTACCTGATAAATCAAAATGGAGGCTGCTACAGAAGCATTTAAAGAATTTATTTTACCCTTCATCGGTATCTTAACCACAAAATCGCAATTTTGTAAAACCAATTTAGAAACCCCTTTTCCTTCACTGCCAATTACAATAGCAAGAGGAAAATCATAATCCAGCTCTTCAAAACTTTTTCCCGCATTTACATCTGTTCCAACAATCCATAAGCCTCTTTCTTTTAAACCTCGTATTGTATTGTTAATATTTGATACTTTTGCTATTCTCATATGTTCTACTGCTCCGGCAGAAGTTTTTACAACAGTAGCATTTACTCCTACAGCCCGCCTTTTTGGAATTATTATCCCATGGACTCCAAAAGCCTCTGCGCTTCTTATAATCGCACCCAAATTGTGAGGGTCTGTTATCTCATCTAATATCAACAAAAAAGGCTTTTCTTTCCTTTGTTCAGCATATTCCAAAAGGTCATCTACTTCGAAGTATTTATATACAGCACCTACAGCCACGACCCCTTGGTGATTTTGACTACCGGCTAGTTTACTTAAAATATCATTATCAGTAGTAGAAACTACAATACCTGCTTCTTTGGCAAGATTTATTATCTTTGAAATATTTCCTCCTGCTGTTTTAGAAACGTATATTTTTTCAATTTCCTTCCCACTTTTTATAGCTTCGATTACTGGATTTCTACCAAGAATTACATTCTGCTCTTCCATAATCATCACCTATTCTTCAATAACTTGTACAGAAAGCTCAAGAATGTTTTTTAATCTTTCAAATTCTCCTGCAAGATATAAATAACCTAGCAAAGCTTCAAATCCCGTAGCATACCTATAGGCCTGTACTTCTACTCCTTTAGGCATAGTATTAGACTTTACATTTCTTCCTCTTCTAACTACGTCTTTTTCCTCTTCTGTGAGAAAATCATAAATTCTTTTTACAGATTCTGCCTGAGATTTAGCTTTTACATACTTAACTGTCTCTTTGTGCAAAAAATTAACAGACCGATTTTCTTTTGCTGCAATCATGGTGCGAATGTATAAGCTATACACAGCATCTCCAATAAAAGCTAAAACAAGGGGGGATAAACTTAACACCCCCTTCTTCGTAAGCAACTCTGAATTTTCTAAAAACCCCATCATACTCTTTTCCATCTTACTCCCTCTGGCGTATCTTCCAAAATTATTCCCTTTTCTCTCAGTCTATCTCTTATTTCATCAGCTAACTTCCAATTCTTTTCTTTTCTTGCTTTTTGCCTTTCTTCTATTAAAGCAAGTATTTCTTCGTCATTGAGCTCAGTCTCCACGCCTCTGTAAGAAAGTCCTAAAACTTCTGAGAGTTTTAAAAACATATCTAAAATATATTCTACCAATTTCTTTGAAGAATTTCTACTGAGATTTGCATTGGAGGTTTTTGCCATTTCAAACAAAACTGATATGGCATCCGCAGTGTTAAAATCGTCATCCATTGCCTCTTCAAATTCTTTTTTATATTCTTCAAACTTTTCCATCAACTTCTTCTCTTCTTCATTTAATCCCCCATCCTTGCACACATTTGCCAAATGTTTTAAATTGGCCACTGCATTTAACAATCTTTCATAAGCAGAATTTGCCTGCTCCATTAAATCTAAACTAAAATTAATGGGGCTTCTGTAGTGAGCCATAAGCATAAAAAGTCTTAAAACTTCAGGATTGTATTTCTCTGTTATTTCTCTTACTGTAAAGAAATTCCCTTTAGATTTTGACATTTTTTCATTGTTTATATTTAAATACCCTATATGCATCCAATATTTAGAAAATGGTTGTTCATATGCTGCTTCACTCTGAGCAATTTCGTTCTCATGATGAGGAAAGACCAAATCAGGACCACCAGCATGGATATCTAAAGTTTTGCCCAAATATTTCGTAGACATAACAGAGCATTCTATATGCCATCCTGGCCTTCCCTTTCCCCATGGACTGTCCCACGCAGGTTCACCGGGCTTTTGAGCTTTCCAGAGAACAAAATCCAATGGATTTTTCTTTTCTTCATTTATCTCAATTCTTGCGCCTGCCTGCAATTCTTCTATATTTTTGTGAGAAAGCTTCCCGTAATCCTTAAATTTCGCAGTTTCAAAATAAACATTTCCATTTACCACATAAGCATATCCTTTGTCGATTAAAATCTTTATAAATTCGATTATATCTTCTATATGCTCTGTCGCTTTAGGATGAACTGTTGCTCTTTTTATACCCAAATTATCTGCATCTTTAAAATATTCGTCTATATATTTTTCCGCTACTTCTTTTGTAGTAACATTTTCTTCTTGGGCTCTTTTAATTATTTTATCGTCAATATCAGTAAAATTTTGAACGTAATTTACTTTATAACCTTTATATTCTAAATATCTTCTCACCGTATCAAATACAATAAAAGCCCTCGCATTTCCTATGTGGATGTAATTATATACAGTAGGTCCACAAACATACATGTTCACTATCTTATCATTTAAAGGTTCCAATTCTTCTTTTGTCCTTGAAAGAGTATTATACAGCTTCATCTTTCTCTTCCTTCCTTTCAATTAAAATTTGCTCTAACCTTTCAATCCTCTTTCTTAATTTTTGCAATTCCTCTTCCACAGGGTCAGGAAGTTTACCATGCTCTAAATCCACCACATATGGAGAAGCTATACGTATATTATCTTTTTTTACACAGCGAGCAGGTACTCCGACTACTGTGCTATTAGGTGGTACATCTTTTAAAACAACTGCACCCGCACCAATTTTAGAATTTTCTCCTACTACTATAGGGCCTAATACTTTCGCACCACTTCCTATAACCACATTATCTTTTATAGTAGGATGTCTTTTACCTTTTTCCTTTCCTGTACCTCCTAAAGTTACCCCTTGATATATTGTCACATTGTCACCAATCTCTGTAGTCTCCCCTATTACAACTCCCATACCGTGATCGATAAAAAATCTCCTACCTATCTTAGCACCGGGATGTATTTCAATCCCTGTGAGAAATCTATTAAACTGCGAAATAAGCCGGGGAATTAAAATTAAACCTTTTTTATGCAAATAGTGGGCAATTCTGTGTAGTATTATAGCGTGGAGCCCGGGATAACATAATATAACCTCCAGCACGCTTTTGGCAGCAGGGTCTCTTTCAAAAATAACTTGGATGTCTTCTTTTAAAGTTTTAAACATACCAAACACCTCCTTAAAAATTTACCCCCCTCATCTCAGAGACGAGGGGGGACTCCCGTGGTTCCACTCTGCTTGAGTTTTAAACTCCACTCATTTTAGATAACGGCAAAGGCCGGTAACCCCCTACTCAAAGTTCAGGGATACAGCTCGGAGATGCACTTCTTATAACATATCCTCGAGCTACTCGCAGCCTATGGTAGCTCTTCTCTGAAGGCTTATGTTATAATACTCTTCTCCTCATCGCTTTTTACTTTATTAAATTTATCGCTTTTTTAAGCCTATTTATCACTTTATCCTTCCCCAAAAGAGGAATAATCTTCACCAATTCAGGTCCATGGTCTTCTCCTGTTATTGCTACTCTGATTGGCATGAAAAATTCTTTCCCTTTTACATTCGTTTCTTTTTGCAATTTTTTAAGCAAATCTTTAACATATTCCTCTGTTATTTCATCAGCTTCCTCTATGGCTTTTTTAACTGCTTCTAGTACAGTTTTACTATTTGGACTATTCAATATTTTCATCGTTTCATCAGTATACTCAACTTCTTCTACGAAAAACATCTTAGCTTTCTCAGTAATTTGAGCCACATATTGGAGTCCATCTTTGTAAAGGAATATTACATCCTTTAGCCAATTATACATCACATCATCTATTTCGTCAATGTATCCTGCCGCTTTTAAATGAGGAATAGCCAAATCAACAATTCTCTCAATAGAACTTTTTTGTATGTATTGTTGATTCATCCAATTAAGCTTTTCAATGTCAAAAACAGGATTAGCACTGTGAATCCTTCTGAAATTAAATTTCTTTATTATTTCTTCTTTTGACATGATTTCTACATTATCCTCCGGTGACCAACTTAAAAGAGATAAAAAGTTAAACATAGCTTCTGGCAAATATCCCAATTCTCTATACTGGCCTATATAAGTATTCCCATGCCTTTTAGAAAGTTTAGTCCTATCTGGTCCCAATATTAAAGGTGCATGGGCAAACTTAGGAATTTCAAATCCTAAAGCCTTGTAAATGAGTATCTGCTTCGGAGTATTGTATATATGGTCTTCTCCTCTTATGACATGGGTAATCTTCATAAGAGCGTCATCTATTACAACTGCAAAATTGTAAGTAGGCATTCCGTCTGATTTGACAATTACCATGTCCCCGCCTAAAGTATCACTTTTTATTGTAATTTTTCCTTTTATCATGTCTTCAAACTCTATAACTTCATCGTCAGGAATAATAAACCTTATTACAGGTTTTCTTCCCTCTCTTATAAAGGCCTCTTCTTGCTCCTTTGTAAGATACCTACACCTTCCAGAATAACGAGGTATATCTCCTCTTTCTACTGCATTTCTTCTATCTTCTTCTAATTCCTCCGGAGTGCAATAGCATCTATATGCCTTTTTTTCTTCAATAAGTTTCTGGGCAAATTTATGATAAATTTCAAGTCTTTCACTTTGCCTATAAGGACCATAGGGACCTGGTTTGTCTGGCCCTTCGTCCCATTCTATACCTAACCACTCTAATTCTTTAAAGATTAATTCTTCAAACTCTTTTGAAGACCTTTCTAAGTCCGTGTCTTCAATCCTTAAAACAAAAGTAGCCCCTTCACTTCTAGAAAAAAGATAATTAAATAAAGCAGTTCTTATATTCCCTATATGAATAGCTCCAGTTGGGCTTGGCGCAAATCTAACTCTCAAATTGCTCATGTGTGTCACTCCATCCTTTTTTAGTTAATACTTTATACTAGATTTAATTATAACAAATTTTCCGCTTTTTAAATAGATGAAGTGACAATTGTGTGTGTAAAATTTTGTAGATTAGGTGACGTTTTGCGCAAAGCGCGCGACTTGACTGAACAGTTGCTAAACTTAGCGAGACCGAAAGATGAAGGCGGGGCCGGAGGCAAGGATGCCGGAGGCGGGCACCTGAGGCATGGAAGCCGATTGTGCCCGGAACCCCGCCGGAGTCTGAGGTCGAGCGTTAGTTTAGCCTGTGAGGTCACCAGAGCAAGTGGTGCAAAACGTCAGCTTTAAAAAACTTTATTTTAAATTCATGTATTTTACCTTCACTGTAGGAATAGCACTTAATTCCTCCGCCAATTCCTCCATAAATTTTTGTTCTCCTCTTACATTCAAAGTAATGAAACCGCTGCCATTTTGTGAATCATGTATTCCAAACCTTGCAATTATCTGGTCTCCGTGCTTTGTCAAAACTTCTTGAACTTTTGGGCCAAATTCGCTCCTTTTCTCCACACTAATACCCATTATATAAATATTCACAAGAGTCCCTCCTTTTTATCAACCTTTTGACAAATATTTTTTCACATACAAACTTTCTTTATGCAAAATAAGGGATTCCCTTCAAGGAACCCCTCACATCTTCTCTTTTATAATATTTTTCACCTTTTCCACAACATCAGAAATTTTTACCTCTTCTGCTTCTTCTTTTTCTCTCAATTTTATTTCCACTATTCCATCATCTACTTTTTTCCCTACTGTAATCCTTATAGGTATTCCTAACAAATCGGCGTCATTAAATTTGACACCAGCTCTCAAATCTCTATCATCTATTAAAACCTCTATTCCCTCTTTTTGCAAAGCAGCATATATATCTTCGGCTACTCGATTTTGAGCTTCATTAGAAACATTCACAGGTACTATAATCACATGATAAGGTGCAACACTCATAGGCCATATAATACCTTTCTCATCATGGTGTTGCTCTATAATAGCAGCAACCGTTCTATTAATTCCTATTCCATAGCAGCCCATTATAATTGGCTTTTCATTTCCCTCTTCATCTACATACTTAGCTCCTAATGCATCACTGTACTTTGTCCCCAACTTAAAAATATGTCCTACTTCTATACCTCTGTCAATTTTAAGCGGTGAACCACACCTTGGGCACTTATCTCCTTCAATAACATTCTTGATATCTGCCACAACATCAGCTTTAAAGTCTCTACCATAGTTGACATTTTTAATATGATAATCTGTCTCATTTGCTCCTACTATAAAATTCCTCATTTGCGGAATCTCATTATCTACTATTATCATTACTTCTCCTTTTAATCCTATAGGTCCTGCAAATCCCACTTTTGCTCCTGTAACCTTTTCAACTATTGATGCATCTGCCAATTCTAATTCCTCTTCTCTTATTCCTAAAATATTTAAAAGCTTTGTTTCGTTTAAGTCTCTATCTCCACGAACTAATGCTGCTATAACGTTGTCCTTTGCCTTGTATATAAGAGTTTTTACAAATTTATCAGGAGTAATTCCCAAAAAATTAACCAACTCTTCAATTGTTCTAACATTTGGTGTATATACTTTTTCTTTTGGCAACATCTCTTCATCTATTTCTTGGTTGATAAGGCATTCTGCCTTTTCCTCATTTGCAGCATAACCACAATTGTCACAGTAAGCTATTACTGCTTCCCCTACACCAGAAATTACCATAAACTCTTTTGAGTCTTTTCCTCCCATAGCACCTGAATCAGCTTCTACGACCAAATATTTAAGTCCACATCTATCAAATATTCGGCAGTAAGCCTCATACATTTTATTAAAGGACTTATCCAACCCTTCCCAATCCACATCAAAGCTGTAAGCGTCCTTCATTATAAATTCTCTACTTCTCATGACGCCAAATCTCGGGCGCCTTTCATCTCTAAACTTAGTTTGAATTTGATATAAAATAAGAGGAAGCTGCCTATAAGACTTCACTTCATTTCTAATAAGGTCTGTAAAAACCTCTTCGTGTGTAGGCCCTAAGCAAAAGTCCCTTTCATTTCTATCTTTTAGCTTAAACATCTCAGGGCCAAATACATCCCATCTTCCACTTTCTTTCAAAAGTTCTGCTGGAATAAGAGCAGACATTAATACCTCTTGACTGCCAGCTCTGTCCATCTCTTCTCTTACAATTTGCTCCACTTTTCTAAGTACCCTTTGTCCTAATGGCAAGTAAATATATACCCCTGAAGCCAATTTCCTCATCAATGCAGCCTTTAACATTAAAATATGGCTGGGAATTTCAGCTTCAGCAGGAATTTCTCTTAAAGTCGGAACTAACAGCTGCGATAGTCTCATTTTCATCCTCCTAAGTACATAATTTTAAGTAAATTTTATTTTACCTACTTTTTTATGTCAACACCTAATTCTTCTAAACTGACAATAACATAGGCTTTTATTCCCTCTTGTCTACCTGTAAAACCTAATCCTTCCTCTGTTTTTGCTTTTACATTTATTCTTTCTTTCTCAATTTTTAATAATTCCGATAATTTTATTCTTATTTGCTCTTTATGAGGAAATAACTTAGGCCTTTGCGCTACAATAATACAATCCACATTATTTACTCTGAATTTATTCTCTATTATTGCCAACACTTTTTTTAATAAAAGGCTACTATCAATATCTTTATAGGCTATCTCCGTATCAGGAAAGTGCTCCCCTATATCCCCTAAACCAGCTGCTCCTAAAATAGCATCAATTAAGGCGTGTATCAAAACATCTGCATCAGAATGGCCTGCCAAACCTTTATCATGGGGAATTTCTACTCCCCCCAGTATTAACTTTCTTCCTTTTTCAAACTTGTGGACGTCATATCCCAACCCTACTCTCACTTCAACCATCCTTTACTCTAAAATTCCCTTCTTTATCAACTTCTAAACTCATGCTTACACCTCTTGCAAAGCGAGATGTTTTAATCTTTTTTACAAAATTCCCCTTATTAGTCTCAATATATACCTCCGAAACAAAAGGCTCTCTTACAGAAATGCGATATTCTCCTTCAGGTTTTAAATTTAGATGCCATGTGTATTTTCCCAAGATATCATAACTTGTAGCATTTTTACTTCTGTCCAGCACCACAATTTTTTTGTCTGTTATCATGCTCAAATATGATACAACTTTTTCTAAAATAGAAACTTGTGGCCTTTCTTTAACACCCAATATTTGTTGCAAATAAGGAATAGAATCATTTAAAATCCCAATATGACCTGTTTTTACAATAAATTTTTCTCCTTCTACCCCTAACGCGCTCTTTTTAAGGACTGTACCGTCCCCTTTATCGTCCCTTATTACACCTACTGGCTTGCCATCTGGCCATACTATCTCACTTACTGGTTTTTCTACTTGAATAAACTTATTAGTATATATTCCATCTCCTGAAAAAACATAGATTTTCTTGACTCTGTCGTATAAAACTCCTACTTGCTCATTTAAACTATTCAAAAATTCATTTATAACTTTCATATACTCAATATTTTTAAACAAAATTTTATCATATCGAGTAGGATACATAAAAATATAATTCCCATATTCGCGAGAAGGCATTAAGTCTTTCACAGATGGGATATATTTTCTAATAACAGTTATGGCATCACTCTCTCCTTTTATTTTTGAAAAAATCCACAAAAACCCTTTAAAGAGCATGTTTATAAAATCATCATCCTCTGGGGCTACAGTACCCCCTTCCCAACCATAATAAGCATTTGCCGCTCCAAAATGGGGAGTAGCTAAAAATATCAATCTATCCACATCAAATTGATATTTATCGCTTTGAATATAACTTCTCGCCAAAAGTCCTCCCATGCTATGGCATATCAAATCTACTTTATGGCTGCCAGTCTTAGCTTTTGCCTCTTCAATAGTCAGTTTAAGGGTATCAACAGAATCCGGCACACTTTTCCACCATTCATAATAACATATAAATAGATTTTTCCCTTCTACTAAGCCTAATTTGCCCAAATTTTCTATAAAAGGATTATAAGCATAAGCCGCAGGACCAAAACTCCATATTTTCCCTAAAGGAGTTGGAGTAAAAATAGAACCAAACATACCGTGTACAAAAACTACAGGGTTATCCATAAAATCACCCTCATACAATTTAATAGAAAATTCTCTATTAAATTATATGAGGATTCGCGAAAAACGTTATTTTTTTAAAAAAGCCTCTGCTACAATCAAATCCTCGGGCGTAGTTATCTTTATATTTCTATAGTCCCCTTCAACTACTTTTACTTTATAACCCAATCTCTCCACTAATACTGTGTCATCTGTCCCCAAAAAACCATCCTCCAGTGCCTTTTGATGAGCTTTAATAATCAAATTCCTTTCAAATACCTGAGGGGTTTGAATTGCCCATAAATATTTTCTATCAGGGGTATTTAAAATAAAATTTTTCCCATCAACTACTTTTATAGTGTCTTTGACAGGTACTCCCAATGCTACTGCTTTATGCAAATAAGCTTCTTTTAAAGCTTTTATAACTGTTTCTTTCTCAATTAAAGGCCTTGCTCCATCATGAATTGCTATAATTTCGCAATCTACCTTTGTATTTGTAATTCCATTATAAACAGAATACTGCCTTTCACTACCTCCTTCTACTAATTTAATTGGTTTTTTGAAAATATACTTTTTTACTACATTTTCTTGGCAATATTCCATTTCTTCCTTTGATACAACAACAACAATTTCCTTAATCCAATCAATTTCATCAAAGGCTTTGAGAGAATAATACAAAACTGGTTTACCTGCTATAGTAAGGTATACTTTATTTACTGTGTGCCCCATTCTAATGCCTTTACCTGCCGCCACTACAACTGCACTTGCATTCATTTTCTCTACCTCACAAGTAAAATAATGCACACTCCAATTATATCATTTCCCCACAAAAAAACACAGGTTTCCCTGCGTTTTTTCATATAGCCTTTTCTTGTTCTGCTTGTTTGGGCTTTGCAAATATCATCCTCCCTGCGGCAGTTTGCAAAACACTAGTAACAAGCACTTCTATAGTATTACCTATGAATTTTTTACCACCGTCTACAACAATCATCGTGCCATCGTCCAAATAAGCAACTCCCTGCCCGGCCTCTTTGCCATCTTTAATAACTTGCACCACCATTTCTTCTCCAGGAAGAACAATTGGTTTTACCGCATTGGAAAGTTCATTTATATTCAAAACAGGGACCCTGTGAAATTCCGCTACTTTGTTTAAATTATAATCATTAGTTATTATTTTGCCTTTTAGCATTTGGGCAAGTTTCAAAAGTTTTGTATCTACTTCTGCCGCATCAATTTCCTTATCTACAATTTCCACTTTGATATTTAACTCATTCTGTATTTTATTTAAAACATCCAGTCCTCGTCTACCCCTATTTCTCTTTAAAGAATCAGAAGAATCCGCAATATGCCTTAATTCCTCTAATACAAAAGCCGGAATTATTAAAGGTCCTTCAATAAAGCCTGTCTTACATATGTCAAATATCCTGCCATCTATAATTACACTGGTATCCAAAATTTTTGGGATTCCACTATACTCGTTTTTAACAGTCTTTTGCGGTCCCAATTTTTTCATAAAGGAAAACACATTTAAAATATCTTCTTTTTTCTTTAAAGAAATTCTAATGCCTAAATACCCCAAAAATAAATTCAAAAGAATTGGCACTACTTTACCTACAATAAAAATAGAATAGAGAGGCGCGCTTAGCAAATTAGCCACAATAAGCCCTACTATTAACCCAAATGCTCCTATTAAAATTTCATCAATCGGCATATTCTGAAGTTTTGCTTCCAACCACTGTTCAAAGTCTTTCCCCCACTTTATAAATTTAGGAGAAATGACATAAAATATGATTCCACCTATTAAAGTACCTATAATATAAGCTATCACTGTTGAAAAATAATTTAACTGTATAGGCACAAAATTCTGGTCTTTTACAAGATCTAGCAAAAGCTTTGTCAATTCAAAACCCGCCGCCATTCCCAGTAATCCAATTCCACTTCTTATAATTTTATACAACACTTTTTCACCTCCTATCTCTATTATTGGCTATTTTTCACATTATTATAAGCAGTTTGGGGGAATAATTAAAAATATTTCACAATTTTTACACGTATAAAGTGGTTGTTAATTACAGTATACTACTTATGTAGATGGATTGTCAATTTAACAAAAGATTAAAATTACATTAATGCTATATAATGTATTTAAATGCCATTCTAAATATTGACATGGTAATGGTTTAAGTCTATAATAAAAGCAAGAGAAATCTTAAAAACTCATAGAACGGGAGTGGACAAAAAAATGAAGGATATTATTGTAGACGACCTTCAAAACACAGTAGATGAATACCTTCTGCGCCATAGAAGTATTATGGATATAATGACAAAAATACAAGAGAGCAGTGCCCGCATAAATAGAGCTGTTGCTAAATCAGTAACCGAGTGCGGTTGCATAAGGATAAATGCTAGCAAACAAGAAACTCCCCCGGATGCAACTTTGGAAGAGGCCCACAAATATTTCAAAACCCATCTTGAGGGCCAACTCTGTGAAAACTGTAAAGAAGTTATAGAAGCAGAAATAGGTAACAATATCTTTTACATAATCGCTTTGTGTAATGTTTTAGGACTTAATTTTTACGACATACTCCTAAAAAAACACAAAGAGTTAAACACTTTAGGCATATTTAACATGTTATAAAATAAGCGTCTTCCTTAGGAAGACGCTTATTGTTTTATCTTTCTTAAAAAATCCATAATTTCTTTTATATCTCTTACCTTAATAATTTTTATATTCTCAAACTTTTTTATTTCTTTTGTTTTCATCTCAGGAATAAAAACTTGAGAAAATCCCATCTTTTGTGCTTCACCTATTCGTTTATCTATATTGCTGACTCCTCTCACTTCTCCCGTCAATCCCACCTCTCCTATAAAACAAACATCTTCAGGAATAGGTATATTAAAATATCCAGAAAGAGATGAAGCAATTATTCCAAGGTCAGCAGCTGGCTCTTGAATTTTCATTCCTCCAGCCACATTTACATATGCATCAAATTGTGAAAGATTTATGCCCAGTCTTTTTTCTATAACTGCCAAAAGCAATATAAAACGATTGTAGTCAAATCCAGTGGCCATTCTTCGCGGCACTCCAAAAGTAGTCTTACATATCAAAGACTGCACTTCCATTAAAATTGGCCTCGTCCCTTGAATAGAACATACAACAGCAGTCCCTGAAACATCTTTCGGCTTATTTGAGAGAATAAATTCAGAAGGATTGCTTATCTCACAAAGCCCATCCTCCTCCATATCAAAAACTCCTATTTCGTGAGTTGCGCCAAAACGGTTTTTTACAGCCCGCAATATCCTAAAAGACTGGGTCCTATCCCCTTCAAAATACAAAACTGTGTCTACCATATGTTCCAAAACTTTAGGGCCTGCTATTGCCCCTTCTTTTGTAACATGTCCTATCAAAAAAATACTTATGTCTTTTTGTTTTGCAATCTCCATCAGCCTTTGAGTCACTTGCCTTACCTGAGACACACTTCCTGGTATTGTCTCACTTTCCTCAGTGTACATTGTCTGTATAGAATCAATAATAACAAAATCCGGCTTATTCTCATCAATTTTTCTCTCTATCTCTTCTATATTTGTTTCGCACAAGAGATATATTTGTTGCTTTTCTTTCAAAATTCTATCTGCCCTCAGTTTAATCTGTTGAATTGATTCCTCTCCTGACACATAAAGTACCTTTCTGTTATCAGAAATATTACCTGCTACTTGTAATAGCAAAGTAGACTTCCCAATTCCTGGGTCACCACCTATTAAAACAAGAGAACCTTTTACAATTCCGCCACCTAAAACCCTGTCAAACTCTTCAATCCCTGTCTTTATTCTTTCTTCTTCTGAAAAAGTTACATCTTCGAGAAGAAATATTTGCGATCTATCTTTATTTTTCCTAAAATTTTTTGAATCCTCTATCGTTTCTTCCTCAAAAGAATTCCAGCTGTCACAATTAGGACATCTTCCCATCCATTTACTGCTTTCAAAGCCACACTCTCTACACACAAATTTTGTAGTTGATTTGGCCATACCTCCACCATCTTTCGCAAAATTCTCTTTTAATTATATCACACTTTTAAACCTCTCCCATAAAAGTGAAATACAGAAGCAGCCCATTTAAAAAGATTATAACAGAAGCCACAATTATGCCAATGACTTTTTCAATGGGTGTGTTTACAAATTCTCCCATAAACTTTTTCTGAGAAGTAATTAAAAGCATTGGTATTATAGCCATAGGAAGTTCAAAACTTAAAATTACTTGGCTTATGATAAGGGTTTTCAAAGGGTCAATACCTAATAAAATAATTATTAGTGCTGGCATCATGGTTATAAGTCTTCTTACATTTAGTGGAATATTTAACCCTACGAAACCTTTCATTATAGTCTGCCCTGCCATTGTACCTACTGCAGATGATGACAAACCAGAAGCCAAAAGTGCAATGCCAAAAGCCCAACTAGACAAAGACCCTAACAATGGTTTTAAAGACATGTGAGCCTCTTCAATAGACTCAACCACCATGCCGTTTTTATAAAAAACAGCTGCTGACACTATTAACATAGCCGCATTTATTATAAATGCTATATTCATTGCTACTAAAATATCTATCTTTTCCATCCTCAAATGTTCCTTCTTTTCTTCTAATGTATTTCCTGTATTTCTATATTGAACTAACTGGGAATGCAAATAAATCACATGAGGCATTACTGTCGCCCCTAATATTCCCACAGCTATTAGCATAGCTTCTCCACTTGGTATAGAAGGAATTATAGTATGATACATCACTTTTCCCCAATCTGGTTTTGCCAAAAAAAGCTCAAAAGCATAAGAAAGGCTAATAATAGCAACTAAAGCAAAAATCACTATTTCAACTATCTTTTGACCATATTTTTCTAAGTAAACAATGATAAATGTGATCACTCCTGTCAAAAGGCCTGCATACATAAGAGGAATGTGAAAAAGCAAATACAATCCTAAAGTACCACCTAAAAACTCCGCCAAATCTGTAGCCATAGCCGCCAATTCTGCTGCTATCCACAAAAGCCAATTAACTTTCCTTTTAAAAATCAAATTACACATTTCCGGTAAATTGCGTCCCGTTGCAATTCCTAATTTTGCAGACATATTTTGCAAAAATATGGCCATAATATTGCTACAAAGTACCACCCATATTAAATGGTAGTTAAATATAGAACCCCCACTTATATTCGTGGCAAAATTTCCAGGATCAACATAGGCAACACTTACCACAAAAGCTGGTCCAAAATATTTTAAAACTTTTTTAAAGGTCTCACGGAGAGAAAAAAATTTTTTAGTCGCTATGATGGACTCACGATTTTCCAAATAAATCCCCCCATTTTAGACAAAGCTAAATTTATTTGCCTTATTTAAAATATGTGTTTCTTTTTTGTCCTGTTACATAAAAAAACAACCCGCATTTACGGGTTATTTTTCTGATACTTTTCTTTTATTTCTGGATTTTCCTCCAAAAACCTATTAAATTTTCTCATTTTTTCTAGCGTTTCAATAGATATATTGTGTTCAATTAATTCTGTTTGCTCTAACAATCCCTCCTTAACTCCTAAATTTTTTAAAAATTCCTCCACAGTAGAATGCCTATCCAATAAAAACTTACCCATTTCTTTGCCCTTTTCTGTTAAACCTATCACTCCATATTTTTCATACTCCACAAATCCTAATTCCTTTAACCTTTGAAGCATTTTAGTAGTTGAAGGGGCTTTTACATTTAAAAGTTCAGAGAGAAGATTTACACGGATATATGGGTTTTTTAGACTTTCCCTATAAATCATTTCTATATAGTCTTCCATAGCTGATGTAAGATGTTTCCTCTCCTGGGAATGAATTTGGTAACCTCTTACAGTATAAAACCTATCTTTTTCCATATGCTCACACCTTTTTTAATCCTTCAATAGCATATATATTATCTTTAAATAAAAAAAAGACTTAGCACGAGGCTAAGCCTTTTGCACAGCATCTTTTTTTACAAAGTCTATTTTACCATCTTTAGCAGTTACAATAAGTTCATCTCCTGGTTTGACTTCCCCTTGCAACATCAATTCTGATAATTGATTCTCTACAATTCTTTGTATAACTCTTCTTAAAGGCCTTGCACCGTAGTTGGGGTCATATCCTTGTTTGATAATTTCCTCTTTGGCTTCAGGAGTAAACTCCAGTTTAATGTTGTTCTCTTTTAGTCTATTATTCAATTCTTTAATCATTATATCAGCAATCTTTTCAATATCTTCTTTTGAGAGTTGATGAAATACAATTATCTCATCCACCCTATTTAAGAATTCAGGTCTAAAGGTCTTTCTCAACTCTGCCATCAATGTTTCTTTTATTTTGTCATAAGAGGCTTTGTCTTCTTTTTCTTGAGGCATAAATCCTAAGGTAGATTGCTTTTTCAAAAGTTCTGCTCCCACATTTGATGTCATGATTATAACTGTATTTTTAAAGTCCACAGTTCTACCTTTTGAATCTGTGAGTCGTCCATCTTCTAATATTTGAAGGAGAATGTTAAACACGTCAGGATGCGCTTTTTCAATTTCATCCAGCAAGATTACTGAATAGGGCTTTCTTCTTACTTTTTCTGTTAATTGTCCTCCTTCTTCAAATCCTACATATCCTGGAGGTGAACCGATAAGTTTAGATACAGTGTGTCTTTCCATGTATTCTGACATATCAAGCCTAATCATAGCATTTTCGTCACCAAAAAGAGCTTCTGCCAAAGCCTTTGTAAGTTCTGTTTTACCAACACCAGTAGGACCCAAGAAGATAAATGAACCTATTGGCCTTTTTGGATCTTTTAAGCCTACTCTTGCCCTTCTTATAGCTCTTGCCACTGCTTCTACTGCTTCATCTTGTCCTATAACTCTTTCATGCAATACCTCCTCTAAGTGGAGCAATCTCTCTGATTCCTCTTCAGCTAACTTTTTAACAGGTATTCCTGTCCACAGAGATACGACTTGTGCGATTTCTTCAGGTCCTACACTTTTTTCATTAGAAAGAGAATTTTGTTGCCATTTAGCTTTTAATTTTTCTAATTCTTCTCTCAATTTTTGTTCTTCATCTCTTATTTTTGCAGCTTTTTCGTATTCTTGAGTTCTTATCGCTTCTTCCTTCTCTTTTATAAGGTCATTGATTTTATCTTCCAGTTCTTTTATCTCTGGAGGAGCTGTCACTGTCTTTAGTCTTACGCGAGAAGCTGCTTCATCTATTAAGTCTATAGCTTTATCAGGTAAAAATCTATCTGCAATATATCTGTGAGAAAGTCTAGCTGCTGCTTCTAAAGCTTCGTCAGTAATTTTAACCCTATGATGGGCTTCATACTTATCTCTCAAGCCCTTTAATATCTCAATAGTCTCCTCCACAGTTGGTTCATCTACAATTATTGGTTGGAATCGTCTCTCTAATGCAGGGTCTCTTTCTACATATTTTCTGTACTCATCCAAAGTAGTAGCTCCAACTACTTGAATTTCACCTCTTGCAAGTGCCGGTTTTAGAATATTTGATGCATCTATTGCACCCTCTGCTGCACCTGCTCCTATCAAAGTGTGCATCTCATCTATAAATAGTATCACATTTCCTGCCTTTATAACCTCATTTAATACTGTTTTTAACCTATCTTCAAATTCGCCTCTGTACTTTGTACCTGCTACCATAGAAGCCATGTCTAAAGTTACAACTCTTTTATCTTTCAAAATTTCAGGAATTTCTCCTTCTACAATCTTTTGCGCAAGACCTTCTACAATAGCAGTTTTACCGACACCCGGTTCACCTATTAGGACAGGGTTATTCTTTGTCCTTCTGCTTAAGATTTGTATAACTCTTTCAATCTCTTTTTCTCTTCCTATTACAGGGTCAAGTTTGCCGTCTCTTGCAAGCTCAGTTAAATCTCTTCCAAATTGATTTAAAGTAGGTGTATTGGTATTTTTAACTTTTGCAGCCTTTGCAGGTCCTCCTGCAGGCTCTTCATTAAGCATTTTTACAATCTCCTCTCTCACCCTATTGAAATCTATACCTTGTTCCATTAAAATTCTTACAGCAACTCCTTCGCCTTCTCTTAAAAGTCCTAACAAAATATGCTCTGTCCCTACATAGCTGGTATTAAATCTCCTTGCCTCACTAAGACTTAGCTCTAGTACTCTTTTTGCCCGAGGGGTATAACCTACGACGTCTCCTGGAATATTTCCCATTCCAATCAAAGACAATACCTTCTCTCTTGTAGTTTCATAAGTTACTCCCAGTTTTTTTAAAACTCTTGCTGCAATTCCTTCATCTTCTTTTAACAATCCTAATAAAATGTGTTCTGTCCCTACATAGTTATGATAAAAAGACCTCGCTTCCTCTTGAGCCAAATAAAGAGCTTTTTGAGCTCTTTCTGTAAATCTTCCAAACATCGCCATAACAAACACCTCCTATAAATTATCTTTTTTGTTTATTTGACTTACTACATATTCTGCCCTTTTAACATCTCTCTCATAGGGGTCTAATTGAATGCCATAAATTTTTTGTAAATTAGCTGGTTGTATATGTGTAGTGAGAACATCAATTTTATTTATATCCACATCTAATATTCCTAAAATTGCTCCTAATCTCACGTCAGACATTAAAGTCATGTATTCCTTTGTAGACATCACTTTTGCATGAGATAAAATTCCAAAAGCCCTTCCTACTCTATCTTCTATTTGAATTCTTTGTTTTTTGTATAAATCCTCTCTAGCTTTTCTTTCGCTAGAGATAATTTGTCTTGCTACTCCTTCAATATTTTCAATTATTTCTCTTTCGCTTTGGCCAAGAGTGACTTGATTAGAAATTTGATAAATATCTCCTAAAGCTTGAGTACCTTCACCGTATATCCCTCTCACTGCCATACCTATTTTAGAAACAGAGTTTAAAATATTGCTTATTTGCCCAGTGATAGTAAGAGCTGGAAGATGAACCATGACTGAGGCTCGTATCCCTGTTCCTACGTTAGTAGGACAAGAAGTCAAATAACCTATCTTTTCATCATAGGCATAGTCGATAGTTTCTTCAATCAAATCGTCAATTTTATCGGCAGTATCCCAGCTTTCATTAAGCCTTAATCCTTCTAATATGCATTGTATTCTAAGATGGTCCTCTTCATTGACCATTATACTTACTGTATTGTCATCTTTTATAAGAGCATAACCACTCTTTGTATTCTGTGAAAGGTCAGGGCTTATAAGGTGCTTTTCTACAAGTGATTGCCTGTCAATAGGAGTCAATTTCTTCATATCATATTCTATAAATTGGGTAGATAAAATAGTATTACTACCTAATATAGCCTTTCTAACCAAATCTATAACCTTTCGTCCCTGCTCTTCTGTCATAATAGTAGGGAAAGGAATATCTTTTATATTCCGAGCAAGTCTAATTCTACTGGACAATACCACATCTTTATCGTACTGTAGCATTTCGGTCACCTACTTTCCTAATTCTTTCTCCAATTCTCTGATTTTATCCCTTAATTCTGCTGCTTTTTCATAAGCTTCTTCTTTAATAGCTTTTTCCAATTGATATTTCAACTCCTCAATTTCTCTTTTTACTCTCATTTTACCGCCAGCTTTTTTAGGAATTTTCCCTCTGTGTTCTGTACTGCCGTGTATTCTCCTCATAAGAGGATTTAATTCTTCAGCAAAAGCATCATAGCAGAAACTACAACCTAATCTTCCAATTTTTTTGAAATCTTCGTAAGTCATACCACAGTGACTGCATTTCAAAGTTTTTTTTGTAAAGTCATCTACTCCAGGCAAAAAGTCCATTAACCCTGACAATAAATTTTGAACTGAAAAAGGTGTAAAAGTTGAAAAAACTTCTGTATTTAAAATTCCCTCTTCTGCTGCGCACTGGTCACACAAATGCATTTCAGTTTTTACTCCGTTTACTATTTTAGTGTAATGAACTGTAGCAGGCCTTATTTTGCATTTATCACACATCATAAAAATTACCTCCTTTACTTGTTGCGAGCAATTTCCATAAGCATTGCCTTAAGTAGTAATGCTCGCAACATATTCTTATCTTCCTGAGAAAAAGGAAGAATTTTATCATTAACTACAGCTTTCATCAAAGCTGCTTCCCTGGACGTTATAATATTGTGGTCTAAAAGAGCATCAATGTAGTATCTAGCTTTACTCTCAGAAATATTATCCCCTATGTTTTCTATTATTTTATTTATCCAATTGTTTGATATAGAAGTTTTATAAATTTTTATATAACCTCCGCCGCCTCTTTTACTTTCTATGATGTATCCTCTGTCAATAGTAAAACGCGTCTCTAACACATAGTTTATTTGAGATGGCGCACAATTAAAAACATTTGCTAATTCATTTCTTTGAATTTCTACATAATGCTTACCAGCCTCTTCCATTAGCTCTTTTATAAAATTTTCAATCAAATCACTAAGCCTTGCCATCGCCATCACCACGTCTCTTACTTTTACTTTGACTTTCTTTGACCTTCGAATATATTTTTGCATTTTTTTGTCCTCTCGTCAATAGCTTTTTCACGCTAAAGCAAGTGATTTTTTCTAATATTTTCATCAAATAATAAAAATATCTCTCATATTCTAAAATTTTCACCATTTTTCATTCATTTTCATAGTTTTCTTCCTCTTCATCTGCCAACTCTTGACGGTCTTCTTGATTTATAAGAGATGAAAAATTGCTTTTTCCCTTTAAATTCTTTCTATCCGTATTTTCGTAAGTCTCTTCTTCAAAAAAATTCCCTCTTACAGATTTATATAGCTTTCCTTTGAAAAATTTTTGACTTTTATTCATATCCTCCACCTCTTGCTCACTTTATTATTTATTAAAGCTATTTTCAAACTCTTTTAAATCTAAATTGACTCTTGCTACCCCAGTCTCTATTGCTGCTTTCGCAACTGCTATTGCTACATTTTTAAGAACTCTTTTATCAAAAGGCTTTGGAATTATATATTCCGGAGTAAGTTCATTTTCTGAAATAGTCTGGGCAATAGAATACGCAGCACTAATTTTCATCTCTTCATTAATTGTAGTAGCCCTAACTTCTAATGCCCCTCTAAATATACCCGGAAAAGCTAACACATTATTTATTTGGTTTGGAAAATCAGATCTGCCAGTACCTACTACATAAGCTCCTGCCTCTTTTGCTTCATCAGGATATATCTCAGGCACTGGATTAGCTAATGCGAAAACTATTGGTTTTTTTGCCATTGTTTTTATCATTTCTTTATTTAATACATTAGGTGCTGATACTCCAATAAACACATCTGCTCCTTTTAAAGCATCTTTTAAAAGCCCTTTTAATCTTCCTTTATTTGATATTTTTGCAATCTCTTTTTTAGAGAAGTCTTCATCTTCTCTTCCTTCATATATGATACCACTTCTATCGCAAACTATTACATCTTTTATACCCGCTTTTATTAAAAATTTAGCAATAGCAATCCCTGCCGCTCCAGCTCCATTTACAACGGCAGTAACTTCTTTTAATTCCTTTTCTACAATTTTTAAAGCATTTATTAAAGCAGCCAAAGTTACAACTGCCGTTCCATGCTGGTCATCATGAAATACAGGTATATCCAAAATTTCGTCCAACTTTCTTTCTATTTCAAAACAGCGAGGAGCAGAAATATCTTCAAGATTTATACCTCCAAAAGCAGGTGAAATATTCACCACAGTTTTTATAATTTCTTCAACATCTTGAGTAGCAAGACATATAGGTACTGCATCAACGCCTCCAAATTCTTTAAATAAAACTGCTTTTCCTTCCATAACAGGTAGTGCTGCGTAGGGCCCTATGTTTCCTAAACCTAAAACAGCTGAACCATCTGTCACAACCGCAATCATGTGGCTCTTTGTAGTATATTCATATACTAAATCACTATTTTTATGTATCTCCTTACAAGGCTCTGCAACACCTGGGGTATAGGTTAAAGCTAAATCTTTGTCATTTTTCGCTTCTACTTTGCTTATAATTTCAAGTTTGCCTCTATTTTCTTTGTGAAGTTTTAAAGTTTCTTCTCTTATATTCATTTCATAAAGTCCTCCTCTAATACCCGTGTTTTCTTATATTATAACTTAAATATTTTTTAGAAAAAAGTTATTAGCTGCAATAAAAATAAAGCCTGCAAAAGCAGGCTTATTCTTCTTTTTCTTTTAATTTCTTCCTTTCTTCTATTATTTTTTGTGCCACATTAGGTGGAGCTTCTTCATATCTTGCAAAAGTCATTTTGAAGTCTCCTCTTGCTTGTGTCAAAGACCTTAAATCTGTCGCATATCTATTCATTTCAGCCAAAGGCACTTCTGCTGTGATTACTTCTAAATTGTCTTTTGACTCCATGCCTAAAATTCTTCCTCTTCTCTTATTCAAATCCCCAATGATATCTCCCATGTATTCTTCAGGTACCACCACTTCTACTCTCATAATAGGTTCTAAAAGAACTGGATTTGCTTGTTCCATTCCCTTTTTAAAAGCAAGAGATGCAGCAATTTTGAAAGCCATTTCAGAAGAATCAACAGGATGGTAGGAACCATCTACCAAAGTAGCTTTAATGTTTACAACAGGATAACGAGCAAGCACACCTTCTTTCATACTTTCTCTCAAGCCTTTTTCTACTGCTGGAATATATTGTTTAGGAACAGCTCCACCAAAGATTTTATCTTCAAACTCAAATTCACTGTTGGGATTTGGCTCAAATTCAATCCACACATGACCATATTGTCCATGTCCACCTGTCTGCTTTTTATGCTTTCCTTCTACTTTGACTTTACCCTTTATCGTCTCTCTATAGGGTACAATTGGGTCTGTCAAGGTGCATTCTACTCCAAACTTGTTCATCAACTTTTTAGAAATTACTTCTATATGCTGCTCTCCCATTCCATAAACTATCATTTGACCTGTCTCTAAATTCTTTTCTACTTTAAAAGTCGGATCTTCTTCCTGTAGCCTTTGAAGCCCATTGCTGATTTTCTCTTCGTCTCCTTTGGATTTAGGTTCAATTGCAAGAGCAAGTGTAGGCTGAGGAAACTCGATTGCTGACAACGTAACAGGATTAGAAGTGTCACATAAGGTATCTCCTGTCATTGTATATTGAAGCTTTGCAACTGCTCCTATATCTCCAGCTACTAACTTAGATACAGGCATCTGCTTTTTCCCTCTTAAAATGTAAAGCTGGCTTATTTTTTCTTGCATCTGCTTATTTGAATTAAGTAGTGTAGAATCAGAAGTTAGAGTACCTGATACAACCTTGAAAATAGATAGTCTGCCCACATAAGGATCTGCTATAGTTTTAAATACAAATGCGGCTACTGGTCCATTTTCACTAGCTTTTTCTCTTTCTATATCCAGAGGTGATGGCAAAAATTCCACAATAGCATCTAATAATTTATCTGTTCCAATATTTTTAAGGCTTGAACCGCATAAAACAGGCATTAACTCTCCAATTCTTATGCTGTTTTTGATTCCTTCTTTCATTTCTTCTTGTGTAAATTCTTCTCCTCCAAAGTACTTTTCCATTAAAGTTTCATCGTTTTCAGCAATGTTCTCAATCAATTCCTCTTTGGCCGATAAAACTTTATCCATCAAATCTGCCGGTACTTCTGTCTCCTTTACCCCTTTTTCATCGTAAACGTATGCTTTTTGAGTAAGAACATCTACATAACCTTTAAAACTTTGTTCGCTTCCAATAGGAAATGTCAAAGGAATAACCTTATTACCAAATTTCTCCATCAATTGATTTAATGTTTTAAAATAATCTGCATTTTCTCTATCCATTTTGTTAATAAAAAATATAATAGGCAACTTATTCTTTTGAGCCAAACTAAACACTTTTTCAGTTCCAACTTCTACACCAGAAGCAGCACACACAGGTATTATAACACTGTCTACAACCCGCAAGCCACTTACAACTTCTCCAAAGAAATCAAAATACCCTGGCATATCTAATATATTAATTTTACACTCTCTCCACTCCACTGGAATTACTGATGTGGAAATAGATATCTGCCTGGCAATTTCCTCTGGGTCATAGTCAGATACAGTAGTGCCATTTTCTACGCGCCCCATTCTATCAATGACTTTTGTGTTGAAAAGGAATGCCTCAGTTAATGTAGTTTTACCGGCTCCACCGTGGGAAACCAATCCTACATTTCTTATTTGATTAGTTTTGTAATCCTTCATACATATCCCCCTATCTTATCGCAAATAATCTTTAATATTATTATTCTATACATTTTGAAATTTTCCTTTATTTTTTTGATATTTTTTTAATAAAAAATCTCTGGCAAAAGCCAGAGATTTACTCAATGTCTTTAATTATGTCCTCCATCATTTTTTGTATCTTTTCTGCCTCAGCAATATTTAGCACCCTTTCCGCTATTTCTTTTGCTCTTTCATATTCCACATTTCTGATGATATTTTTAACTGTAGGTATAGAAGTTGCACTCATAGAAAATTCGTCTAAGCCAAGTCCTAACAATATAACTGTAGCTAAAGGATCTCCCGCCATTTCACCGCACATAGCCGCAAATTTGCCTTCTTTATGGGCTGCATCAATAACCAGTTTTATAAGTCTTAAAATAGCAGGATTAAAAGGTTGATAATAATCTTTTACGTGTTCATTCATTCTGTCAACAGCAAGAGTATACTGACGCAAGTCATTAGTTCCTATGCTAAAGAAGTCCACTTCTTTAGCCAATATGTCTGCAGTTATTGCAGCAGAAGGTATTTCCACCATTATACCTACTTTTATGTTTTTGTCATATTTTATGCCTTCTTTATCAAGCTCAGCTTTTACTTCGTTTAAAACGGTATTTGCTTTTCTTACATCTTCTACAGAAGATATCATAGGATACATTATGTGAATATTTCCATAAGCACTTGCTCTTAAAATTGCTCTTAATTGAGTCTTAAATATGTCTGTCCTATCCAAGCAAAGCCTTATAGCCCTATATCCCAAAAAAGGATTCATCTCTTTAGGCATATCAAGATAAGGAAGTTCCTTATCTCCTCCTATATCCAGTGTTCTTATAGTAACAGGCCGGCCTTCCATTTTTTCTGCAACTTCTTTGTAGGCTTCAAATTGCTCTTCTTCTGTAGGAAGAGTAGTTCTATCCATGTATAAGAATTCAGTTCTAAAAAGTCCAACCCCTTCTGCTCCATTGGCCAGCGCACTTTTTACATCTTTTGGAGTTCCTATATTTGCCGCTAACATGACTTTTTTGCCATCGGGAGTTATTGCAGGCAAATCTTTTAATTTCTTTAATTTCTCCACCTTTTTATCATAATTCTCTTTTTTAGCCTTATATTCGTTTATTGTATTTTCGTCAGGATTTACAATGACAACCCCTTCCAACCCATCTACTATTATGGTATCTCCATTATTAACTTGAGAGGTAACATTACCCAATCCTACTACAGCAGGAATTTCTAAGGAACGTGCCATTATAGCTGTATGAGAAGTTCTTCCGCCTACATCTGTAGCAAATCCTAAAACCATTTCTTTTTTCATGGTAGCTGTATCTGAAGGGGTTAAGTCTTTGGCTATAACTACCACTTGTTCATCAAGTTCAGAAAGATTCACGCTTTTTACTCCTAAAAGATTATTTATTATACGGCTTCCTACATCCCTTAAATCTACAGCTCTTTCTTTTAAATATTCATCATTTAAACTTTCCATTACAGAAGCATTTTGTTCAATTACTTTATTTACCGCATTATCAGCAGTTATAAGTTCAGTCTTTATCATGTTTTCTACCCCTTCAATAAGTTCGGGGTCACTTGCTAGCATTAAATGTGCCTCAAAAATTTCTGCCTTATCCTTCCCAAATTCTTTCAATGCATCTTCTTTAATTTTTTGTATTTGCTCCTTCGTCACTTCTAAAGCTTTCTTAAACCTTTCAATTTCGTACTCTACTTTTGATTCATCTATGTTTTTCATGTTGATTTCTGCTTTTTCTTTAGTATATAAGAAAACCTTCCCAATCGCTATCCCTGGGGATGCCGCAACTCCTTTTAGCATTTGTTAACCCTCCTTAAAATTAGTTCTAACGTCTATTATAACATAGTTTTCGTCCCAGTGTGAAACTTTTGCACAATAATAAAATAAAAAAATAAAGCAAATTTGACAAATCATTTTTTAGATAGCCGCAAAAGCAAAATCAGGAAAGGCAATCCCTTTCCTGACTCAACAATCAGTTCTTTATTTATTAACCAATTTTAATGCTTCTTCAATAACAGCTTTAGCGTTTTTTATAGCTTTTTGAGCTTCAACTTTATAGATGGGCTTATCTTTAAATCGAGATTCTTCTTTAACTGCTACATCTGCTGCGAAAATAACAAGATCTGCTTCATCAACTTCCTTCTGAGTTATTTTATTCTCTATGCCAATTGAACCTTGCGTTTCAACTTTAATTTTGTGCCCAAGTTTTTTTGCTGCATTCTCTAATGCTTCAGCCGCCATATAGGTATGAGCAATACCTGTAGGACAAGCTGTAACTGCAACTATTTTCATATTCCATCCCTCTTTCTATAAAATTTTGTAAATTATTTACATAATCTTGAAACTATTTTTAGTTTTGCTCAGCAACTTCACTCTCATCTTCAACTTCTTCAATAACAGGTTTTTTTAATGCATTTACCATTAATGCAGTAACCGCAATACCTATTAGTACAGCTACTATAAACATGATTTTATTATCTACAACCGGCAACACAATAGGTCCACCATGTGGTGCATGGTCTCCAACCTTCCCTATTGCTGCTACCGCAGCACCTATAGATGAGCCTACCATTATAGATGGTATTACTCTTAATGGATCGGCTGCAGCAAAAGGTATAGCACCCTCTGTAATACCAATCATACCCATCGCAAGTGCACCATATCCTGCTTCCTTTTCTGCTTTAGTGTACTTGTTGGGTGCTAACAATGTAGCAACACCCATCCCAAGCGGGGGAATGCATATTGCTACTGCTACTGGTCCCATAATTGTATATACGCCTTCTCCTATCATTGCTGCAGCAAATAAGAATGCAACTTTGTTTACAGGCCCTCCCATATCGAAAGCTATCATCGCACCCATTATCATTGCTAAAATCACAGCATTTCCTGTACTCATGGATTTTAACCAATTTGTCATAGCTGTCATTGCACTGCTTATAGGATTACCGAGTACATATATCATAAGAAAACCTACAATAAGTGCTGATAACAACGGGATTACAAAAATCGGCATTATAGGTCTTAAATTCTTAGGAACTCTCCAACTCTTTATCCACCTTGCAACATATCCTGCGATAAAGCCTGCAATAATTCCACCTAAAAAACCTGCCTTCAACTGGTTTGCAAGCACTCCACCAACAAGTCCAGGAGCAAGTCCAGGTCTATCAGCTATTCCAAAAGCTATAAATCCTGCAAGAACTGGCACCATCATTGAAAAAGAAGCTGTACCAATATCCATCATACTTTTTAACACTGGATTTGTAACAACTGCACCTTTACCAGCCTGCACACCACTTAATGCAATTGAAAAAGCTATTAAAACACCACCTATGACAACTATAGGTATCATGTAAGATACGCCTGTCATTAAGTATTCTCTAATCCTTTTTAATTCTTCCTTCATCGTATTTTTATCCTCCTTATCGATTTTATTTTTGTTTATTTTTAACTTACTTGGATATCACTTAAAGCATTTAAAATTTCCTCGACAGTTACTGCCTTTTTTAGCATTTCAATAAAACTATCATTCATTAATTTTCGTGATAACTGTGACAATATTTTGAGATGAACATTATCCACATTTTCTTCAGGCACCCCTAAGAGAAAAATTAAATTGACAGGTTTGCCATCTAATGAATCCCATTCTATTCCATCAGTTGTTTTACCAAATACTATCATCGCCTCCTTTACAGCTTTTGATTTTCCATGTGGTATCGCGATTCCATTCCCCACCCCCGTTGTATATGCTTTTTCTCTATCAAGCACACTTCTCGCATACTCCTCTACAGAAGTTATTTTCCCTTCTTTTTGCGCCAATTCCGCCAATTTTATAATTGCCTCTTCTTTGTTTTTTGCCTCAAGATTTAGTGTAACAAGATTTTTATTTATCAGCATCGTAAATTACCTCCAATAACTTTATAATTTCTTCTCTGTTTTTTGCTTTTTTTATATTTTCTACAAATTCCGGTGATTCAAGTTTATTATATAATTTTCTAAATATATACCTGGATTTTGCTATATCACTTTGAGTTAAAGATATCATAAATAACATATCTACCTTTTCTTCATCCCAAGCTATAGGATTTTTTAGTCTTACCACTGTAAATACTGATTTATTAACATGTTCTGGTAAACCATGTGGAATTGCAATACCATTTCCTATAGCAGTAGAAGCTCTTTTTTCTCTGGTTATAACATCTTGAATATATTCCTCCTTTACATATCCTTTTTTATGCAACTCCATACATACCTTACTTAATAAATCTTCTTTTTTTAGGTAAATACCGTCAACATCAAGTAACTGCGTATCAATTAAATTAGATCTCTTATTTAGAGCTTGTATAAATTCATCAAGCCGTCTTATATCATTTTGAGTTAATAAAGGACTTATATTTATAAAAGGTTTATTTATCTCAATAGGTACAGTAGAGATAACTATATCTATGTCATTTAAGATGCTCTCATGTAGCGAAACAGAAGAAACTATGTCTTTTATTTCTATCTGTTTAAAAGATTTCTCAAGCCTTGCCGCAAGAAGTTGTGCTGTTCCAATGCCAGTTGTACAAACAACCAGGGCTTTAAGTGGTTTTTTAGCTCGTTCAACTGCAGCACCTAAATGTAGTGCAATATAACCTATTTCCTCTTCTGCAACTTTTTTACCTAAATACTTCTCAAACACAACACTTGTCATCCATGCAACCCCATATATTTCAGGATAATTCTCTTTAATATCGTTTAATAGTGGATTTCTTAGTGTTAAACCATACTTAAGCCTATTTATAGTTGGTCTTAAATGTAGTATCAAACCATTTAACAATTGCTTATCATTGCTTAAATCAAGAGATAATGCCCTTTCAGCAATATTTATAATTTCTTTTGACATAATAACCGCTAGCTCAATACTTTCTTCATCTTCCAACTCTAAATTCACATCTTCAATTTTATTTTGCTGCATTTTAGTACCAATGATATGCAATACAATATATCCTATTTCTGATTCAGGAAGAACTACATTAAATTTCGCTTCTATCTCTTTCGCCATCTGTTGAGCTATTACATATTCATCTTTTTGCTTTAGATTATTTAAGACCGCCTTTGATAATTTAACATCTTTTTTATGCTTTAGTCTTTCGATAGAAATAGCTACATGTATAACCAAACTTATAAAAGCCTCATCCGAAAATCTAAATTTGAGTTTTGATTCAGCATTACTAACTATTTTTTCAAGTTGCTTGTAATCAATATCAAAAAGTTCCCTTAATTGCATTAATGTTCTATAATCTATCCTACCAGTGTAATCATTATATAAAAATTCTTTTAATTCTTTTTGTTCTTTAGTTGAAACAATTAAGCTTGCCACTGCATTTCGCCAATTCTCTTCATCGCCTACCACTTCAATGCCATAGTTAGGTTTTTTTAGAAGTTTTAGATTAAATTTGTTAAGCCATTTTTCAACACTTTGTAAGTCTTTGTGTATTGTAACCCTACTTACATAAAGTTCCTCCGCTAGTTCTTTTGTAGTTACACTTCCTTTACTCATAAACAATCGCTTTAAAATGTAGTTTTTTCTTGCTTCAGGCGAAAAAGGTTCTTCAAAGTCTAAACTCTTTTTAATCTCATCAGCAAGCTCAAGCTTTTTATTTCTAGGCCCCTCTAGTACAATACCTACTCTTGGTTTTTTGATAATTTTTACGCCTTTTTGTTGTACAAATTCTTCAGCTTTTTTTAAATCATTCCTTATTGTTTTATTCGATACTTTCAGTGTATTTGCGATATAATCAACCGTAAGTGGCTGTTCGCTATTTAAAAGCATATTTATAATCTCAAGTATCCTATCCATAATTAATCACCCTTTTACCACATTTAATGTGGTAACTATATTAACAAATTTATTTCAGCTTTCGATTAATATTATACCTAAAAAACGTTTATTTTCAAGGAATTTAAGTGTAACTTTTTATGCCTTATTAATGTGGTAAAACTTTATTAATTATTCAAATCAAGAGATAAAACAAAAAAGACCAGGAAAATATTCTCCCAGTCTTTTCTTTAAGCCTTTTTCACACTTCATATATGGCAATTTTGTTTCTTCCTTTACTTTTGCCACCTGCATATAAAGCTCTATCTGCATGGCTTATAAGTTTTTCTGCAGAATCAGCCTTTTCCGGATAATCTGCTACTCCACCCGTTATGGTTACATATATATCTCCTTTATCTGTCCTAATTGGCCTTGATGATACTTCATTTCTTATCCTCTCTGCAATCATATAGGCTTGTTCTGCAGTAAGTTTCGGCAAAATCACTGCAAATTCTTCTCCACCAAATCGCGCTACAATATCATCACTTCTCACATTGTTTTTTATCCGTTTTGCCACTTCCTTAAGTACTTCATCTCCAACTAAATGGCCATAAGTATCATTTATCAGTTTAAAATTATCCAAATCAAACATTATAAGGCTCACAGGCTCACTAGTCTCATCTGCCCTCATAATATTTTCCATTAATGCATCATTAAAATATCTTCTATTATAAGTCTTTGTTAAAGGATCAGTAATAGATTTTTTGGTGACTTCATAATATCGTTTAGCATTGGTTATCGCAACAGAAGCTTGATCTACGATTATCTCTATGATTTTAACAGAATCCTCATCAAACACATTTGTCTCTACATGCAACACCATAAGACATCCAACGACAGATCCCGAAAACCTTAAAGGAGCTACTACTACACTGCCATAGTTATTTAAAAATTGTTCTTTTAAAAATCTTTTATCCTGCTTTAAATCCTTAATTGCTATTGTTTTGTTAGAAGATATACACTTTCCTATTATTCCCTCATCTTTGAAGTAATTTTCTTTAAAGCCTTCCTCTCCCTCTCTATTACCTATCGATTTTACTAAAGCAGCTACCCCATTAGAATCTGTCAAATATATTGCTGCTGCAGATACTGAAACAACTTGAGAAATAACTTCTATAATAGTATCTAATATTTGCTCCAACTCTAACTTCGAATTTATCATTTTAACCATCTCATATATGGCGTTAAGCCTTTTATTTGCCTTAATCAAATCTCTAATCATCCTAAAAGCATATGCTATGAATATAAGTGGAGTTAAAGATAACACAAAAAACAGAAGGCTATGTTTAAAATAAATATATGCAAGAAGTAATGAAACAGGAATCATAACTATATAAGTACCCAACTCTAATAATACACTCTCATTCCAATACTCTTTAAACAAAATCTTCCCCTGTACTTTTAAAGCATAGTACAGTATAAAATTATTCAAAAGGAAACTTATTATGACGTAACTTAAAATATATTTAACTTGCGAAAAAGAAACTATGCCAATTTTTCCACCTATGAATTCATAAAACCATCCTGCCACTAAATATGCAATAGAAAACATTCCTCCATTTAAAAGCCCATTTTTTATCTTTTTTCTTACTACAATAGTATCAAACATAACAGAGGATACCATGAGAGTAGCCGCTCCAACCGTGCCAAAAATCAAAAAAGTAGTTATTCCTATTGTAGGGCTTAAAGATAATTTTATATCTGTATACATTATGCCAAGATTATCCAAAATTATTGCGAAAGCTAATAAAATCAAAAAGACTCTCCAATCAATTCCAATACCACAGCGGTAAAGTGCCCACACAAATAATATACTTCCTATTGTAATTAAGGTTATATTAAAAACCAGTTCCCTGTACTTCCCCATACTAATCCCCTCGTTTTTCCGAATCATATTAGTATTCTACATTTATTTCAAAAATCCTTCTTGGGCTGATAAGGTTTATAAAATTGATCACATTTATTTATCAGAGCCAATTGTACCACAAATCCCCATCATAATATGTCGAATCTTGTACTTCCCTTTAAATATTTATAAAAAACCTTCTGTAGCAATTGCTACAGAAGGTTTTTTATAAATATCAACCGCATTTAGAATAGCCACAGTTTTTACACACCACACATCCGCCTTCATGCTCTATTGGGCTGCCACACTCAGGGCAAAACTTTTCTTCGTCTAATAAGTCAGCTTCACTCAATGCAACTTCTTCTTTAGGGTCATCTTCATCGCCATTATGATTATTTTCATATATAGGTACATCGATAGGTGCAAATTGCTGCTCCTCTTCCACTCGGATTTTCATCACTTTCTCAATAACCTTGCCAATAGCATCAGGGCAAGATAACACTTTTATTTCTTTGTTTGTAGCCATTTGCCTTAAAGTAGAATGACATCTTATACCTTTTAATTGCTCTACAATTGTCTTAGCATCAATGCCTGAGCGCAATGCTATAGATATAAGCCTACTTGTAGCTTCTGACTGTGAAGGGCATCCACCTGCTCTTCCAAGATTTGTAAATACCTCACATATGCCTTGGTCATCATAATTAACTGTTATATAAAGATTTCCACAACCTATTCTCACTTTTTCAGTTATTCCTCTTGTCACAGGAGGTCTTGGCCTTGGTCTTAAAGGTTCATTTTTAGTTTGCTCTTCTATAGGTTTTGTTTCTACTTTTTTCTCTTTTATGCCCAAATTCAATACTTGCGATTCACGACTTCCATCTCTGTATATAGTAACCCCTTTGCAACCAAGTTCATAGGCAAGAAGATAAGTTCTTCTAACATCCTCTACTGTAGCTTCATTTCTAAAGTTCACCGTTTTAGAAACTGCATTGTCAACATGTTTTTGAAAAGCTGCTTGCATTTTAACATGCCACTCAGGGTCAATATCATGAGCTATCACAAAGACTCTTTTAACATCTTCTGGTATACCCTTTATGTCTTTTAGACTTCCCCTTCGAGCAATTTCTCGCATCAGTTCTTCTGAATAAAATCCTCTTTCAATGGCAACCTCTTTAAATACAGGGTTTACTTCCACCAGTTCTGTATTATCCATAACATTTCGCGTCATAGCTATTGCAAACACCGGTTCTATGCCACTAGAAGTACCTGCAATGATAGATATGGTGCCAGTCGGGGCAATAGTAGTAGTTGTAGCGTTTCGAATTTTTATACCCATTTTTTTGTAAATACTCTTATCATAGAAACCAAAGGTACCTCTTTGTTCTGCTAATTTAATCGATGCTTCTTTGGAAGTTTCATCAATAAACTCCATCAATTCTTCGCCTAACTCTACAGCCTCTTCAGAATCATAGGGAATGCCTAATCTCAAAAGCATGTTAGCAAATCCCATTACGCCAAGACCTATTTTTCTTGTCCCTTTTGTCATCTCCTCAATTTGTGGAAGAGGATATTTATTGGCATCTATTACATTATCCAAAAAATGTACTGCATCATAGACCGTTTCTCTAAGTTTGTCATAATCTATTGCGTATCTACCTTCTACCTTTTTTAACATATTTTCAAGATTAATTGAACCTAAGTTACAAGATTCATATGGTAAAAGTGGCTGTTCACCACAGGGATTGGTAGACTCAATCTCTCCAACTTCAGGGGTAGGATTTTTCTCATTTATTCTGTCTAAAAATACAATACCCGGTTCCCCATTTCTCCAAGCCATTTCTACAATCAGGTCAAAGACTTCTCTTGCTCTTAATCTATTTACAACCTTACCCGTATGAGGATCTATTAGATCGTATTCCCTATCTTCCTCAACAGCCTTCATAAATTCTTCTGTAATAGCCACGCTTATATTAAAATTTGTTATTTCATTGTTATCTTTTTTACACTGTATAAACTCCAATATATCAGGGTGGTCAACACGCAGAATGCCCATATTTGCTCCTCTACGAGTACCACCTTGTTTCACCGCTTCTGTCGCTGCATTAAAAACTTTCATAAAACTAACAGGTCCTGATGCAACGCCTCCAGTGGATCTGACTGTAGCTCCCTTGGGTCGTAAGCGAGAAAAGCTAAATCCCGTACCCCCACCACTTTTGTGAATAATTGCCGCGTACTTTACCGCGTCGAAAATCTCTTCCATAGAATCTCCCACAGGAAGAACAAAACAGGCAGAAAGCTGACCTAATGGCCTACCGGCATTCATTAACGTAGGAGAATTAGGTAAAAAATCCAGAGCTACCATCATATCATAAAATCTCTTCTTTACTGCTTCTACATCAGCATTTTTGTCATAGATTAAATCCACTTCAGCGATAGTCTTTGCAACCCTTTCAAACATTTCCTCAACTGTCTCAATAGGCTTGCCATTTTCATCTTTAGCTAAATACCTTCTCTCCAGAACCTTCCTCGCATTCTCAGTAATTTTCACAGGAAATTCCTCCTCTTATGTAAAACCACAATATTTTGTATGTTACTTATTAAATTATACATTTTATTGTGGATTCTGCAACCTCCAAAACTATCCGATTAACTTTATTATCTCCCTTTACTATTAATTTTCGTTTAAAAGCTTAATAAATTAAACGAATTTAAAAAACCCGGCACAATTACCGGGACAAAATATTAACAATTTCCTCAATTATGTTTTTATCATATTTCCCTTTAAGATAATCTCTTTTCCACTCTCCTTCTCCACTTTTTGCAAGTTCTTTTACTATTTCAGGCCTTTCAATCCAATGACCAATTTCTTTAAAATCTTTATTCATAAATACAAAAGTGGGTATTTTAGCTTTACCATCTATATAATAAGGTTTCATGTGCTCTTCGTTACCTTCTCTTTTTAAAATTCTCAGTTTAAAATTTTTATTATAACTTGCGATTTTTGCAACTATAGGCACATTAACTTGAGAATCAGGACACCAACTCTCAGCAAATGCCAAAATATTTATCTCATCTTTAAATTTTATTTTCTCTATCAAGTCTTCATCTAAGACTGTCTTTTCATATCTCTCTTTTATTCTTTTAGCAATGTTCTCCTCCGATTCTTTTACAAATTCCTCAAAAGTTATTCCTTTTTCAAACAATTCTCTCAAAGTTAATTCACCTCTTTCAATTTACTGCCTTTTAAATAACGATCCTAAAACAGTTTTTGCTCCCGAGACAGTAATCCCTAAGAAGCTACTATTTCTTGTGAGAATTTCATCTAAAGCATCTACAACTTTGTCAATTTGTTCTTTTGTCACAATTAAAGGTGGCTCTAATCTTATTACATTTGGGTTATTCAAAGTGTAAGCCGTTATAATTCTGTGTTTATTTTGAAGCTCTCCAGCAATTAAAGAGCCGAGGTATTCACTTGAAAGCTTTGAAATAGCTCCTCCAGAAATTTTGTCAAGAAGTCCACCTTCTGGTTGATTAAACTCTATTCCTATTAAAAGCCCCTTTCCTCTAACATCTTTTATAAGTTTTGGATGTTTTTCTTTTAATTCTTTCAGTCGACCTAAAAAGTATTCACCTTTTTCTTTTGCAGCATCAGGAAGCTTTTTCTCTATAATAGCTTGTATTGAAGCAATCGCAGCTGCACAAGCATAGGTATTACCGCCAAAAGTAGAAGTATGTAAAAGAGCTTTTTCCATAGTCCCATAAGCTTTTTGCCATATCTCCTCTGTGGTTATATAGGCACCGATAGGCATAACTCCTCCACCTAAAGACTTCGCAAGGCACATTATGTCTGGAACTACTCCTTCGTGCTCACATGCAAACATTTTTCCTGTTCTTCCAAACCCAGTTTGCACCTCATCTAAAATCAAATAAGCATCATACTTAGTACAGAGCTCTCTTACCTTTTTCAAATATCCCTCAGGAGGAACGATAACTCCGCCTTCCCCTTGGATAGGCTCTACTATAAAAGCAGCAACATCTCTACCTTTCAAAGCTTCCTCCAAAGCTTTTTCATCTCCAAATGGAATAGGAACTGTCTCCGGCACAAGTGGTTTAAAATACTTTTGATATTTTTCTCGTCCCGTCACTGAAAGGGCACCCATGGATTTGCCGTGAAAAGAGTTTTGGCAGTAAACTATTTTTTGTTTCCCTGAAGCAATTTTAGCAAGTTTTAAAGCTCCTTCTACTGCTTCAGCTCCGCTGTTACAGAAAAAGCTCCTTTTAAGATTCCCTGGTGTCACTTTTGCAAGATTATGAGCAAGAACTCCTGGCAAATTTCCAATAGCCGCTTGCAATATATTAGGCATATATTTTACTTTTTCTACAGCTTCAATGACTTCATCAGGGTTATGCCCCAAATTTAAAGCACCATATCCTCCTAAAAAATCATAATACTCATTTCCTTCATTGTCCCATACTGAAACTCCCTTAGCTCTTACAAAAAGTTTATCAAACTGAAGCATTGAAAGCATAGAGACAAACACTGAATTTATGTATTCTTTGTAATTTTCTCTGACTTGATTTTTGTTCAAAGTAAGTGCCTCTTCTAAAGTGATACATTCTGGAATGTCGTCTTTCACTTTCCCCTTTGTTCCTTCATACATTTTTCATCTCTCCTTTATCTTTAATGTCTGTGGTGGTGATGATGGTGATTATGGTCATGTCCACAATGGTTGCAACTATTTTCAGCATATTTAATACTATCCAACTCTCTTTTAACCCTTTCCCGTATTTCCTTAACATATTCTTGCCTTAACCTCTTCTGCTCTTCCTTCTCTTCTTCAGTCAGTCCTTCTGTTTGTGATTTGTGATAAAGGAAATTTATTCTATCTATCATCTCTTTTGTTATCATTGCTTCACCTCGTCGAATAAATTTTGACAAATATATTATATTCCTTTTTCCCAAAAAACAAAAGAATTTTTATAAAGTAATGGATATGACCATCACTTTTATGATATTATAACAATATAGTAGCAAATATTTAAGGAGGTTTTTGTAATGCCTTTAATTTGGATACTTTCCCTAATATTGTTGTTTCCTTTTTTGATATTTACATTTTTTGTGCAGGCAACAACTTTTTCTTTTGCAAAATTGGGATTATCTCCCCAAATGGCAGTTTTTGTTTTTAGTTTATCTTTAATAGGAAGTGTGATCAACATTCCTATATCTCGAAAAAAAATTATTGTCCATGAAGAAGAGCGGTATTTTTCCCCATTCCTTTTTTACTATCCCCCACGAGTGCAAGAGCAAGTAATTGCAGTAAACGTAGGGGGAGCTGTAGTTCCCGTCATTCTCAGTTTGTACCTTTTGCCGAGGGCACCACTACTCCCAACTATAATAGCTACTATAATAGTTACAATTGTAGCAAAAGCACTAGCTAAACCTGTACAAGGAGTAGGCATTACCCTCCCTGCCTTTATACCGCCTCTTGTGGCAGCTGCCTCTGCAATTTTATTATCTCCCCACAATGCAGCACCTGTTGCATATATCTCGGGAGTTTTAGGCACATTAATTGGAGCAGACCTTTTAAATTTGCCTCACTTTAAAGATTTAACCTCTCATGCCATAAGTATAGGAGGCGCAGGTATATTTGATGGAATCTTTTTAGTAGGTGTAGTAGCCGCTTTATTAGCTTAAAAAACGCCCTACTGTGAAAGTAGGGTGTTTTTATTTTACTTTAAATACTTATTAAACCACTCTGTTATCTCTTTAAGCCTTCTTATTCTGTGTTTAGGCTTGCCACTTCTTGAAAGTTCATGATTTTCACCGTGGAAAAGCACCAGTTTTGATTCCACGCCAAAATATTTAAGAGCGCTAAACATTTGCAGGGCTTCTGCCATCCAACATCTATAGTCTTCATCTGAATGCAAAAACAAAGTAGGAGTTTTTACTCTATCAGCGTATTTTAAAGGCGAATGTTCCCAATGCTTTTCAAAATTATCCCAAGGTGTTCCTCCTATTTGGTCAGGGACAAAATAATAACCTATATCTGTAGTCCCAAATTCTGTTGTCCAATTAGATATACTTCTTTGAGAAACGGCTGCTTTGAATCTATCTGTATGACTTATAATCCAATTTGTCATAAATCCTCCATAAGAGCCCCCTGTCACTCCTACTCTTGAAGGGTCAATGTCTTTGTAATTTTCCAATACATAATCTGTGAATTTCATTATATCCTCATAATCTATTGTACCGTATTTACCTCTTATATCAGCAAACTCATTGCCCCTTCCATCGCTTCCTTTTGGATTGCAGAAAAATACAAAGTATCCTTCTGCCGCCCAGTACTGCATTTCGTGAAAATAAATTTCGCCATATACAGTTTTTGGTCCTCCATGGATATCCAATATAGCAGGATATTTTTTGCCTTCTTCATAGTCTATAGGTCTCATAATCCATCCATCTATAACATGACCAGCTCTTGTCTCTACTTCCACTCTCTCAGGCTTGGAAAGCTTCCTCTCTTTTTGAACCCATTCATTAAAATCTGTTAATTGCTTTTCCTCTCCATTTTTATACTCATAAAGCTCTAAAAGCTTTAAACCTCTAAAACCGATAAAGAGAATATTTTCCCCTTTTACATCAAACATGTCAACAGACCCATCTGATGCTATCACTTTTTCTATTTTCCCATTTACATCTATCCTGTTAAGGTATGCATTATACCTTTCTGTAGATATAAAGTACAGATAATCTCCTTCTACTTTAAAACTATAGCCAGAACCATATCTAGAATCAGATCCAACAGAATTGCCTAAACTCATATCCAAATCAGGAGTTATGCACTTTTTCTCACCTGAATCAATATCTAAAAGGTAAAACTTGCTATTTTCATTGATTCCATATTTCTTCATGTCAGTACCTGTGCAAATTATTTTGTCTCCTAAAAAGTCAGCATATCTATAGGAAAAATCTTCGTCTCTATTAATTTTCTTTACTTCATTAGATGCAACATCATAAATATACACATTGCTTACAAGGTTCATTTTATCTTTATAAGTCCGCCCTATGAATACCGCTTTACTTTTATCACTGTTTAACTTAAACAAAGATACATCTGTGTATTCGTCAGTAATAGGTTGTAACTTATTTTCATTAGCACGATATAAATACAACCTCTCTCTATTCTTATTTATAAAACCTGCTCCATTTACCCAATAGGGAATTTCATCTAAAACTTTGTAATCTTTTTCTTCTTTCCTTTTCTTTAGCTCTTTTTGTTTTTCTTCCTCACTTAACCCTTCCAACTCTTTTTCATTTACGTTATATATTGCTGTCAGTAAAAAAGTGTTTTCATCAATTGGTTCAATATTCATAACCTTCTTAGGAATTACAAAAGCCTCTAATGCCTCTCCTCCATGGATGTTTATTTTATAATACCTAGTAAATTCCTCTCCACTCTCTGCCTTTTCTTTATCTTTAGGATTCCTGCTACCTGAAAAAAGTATGTTCTCATTATCTAGCCACACAAAACCCCTTTCCTCATTAAAAGAAGTTAATTGAAAGTATTTCCTACTTTTTATATCTAAGAGCCATATGTTAGAAAGATATTTGTTTTCTTCTACATCCATTCTATGTGCTACAAAAGCTGCATAATCGCCATTTGGAGAGTATTTCAAACCAGACAAAAATTTAAACCTTGTAAAGTCCTCAAGCTGTAATTTTTCCATTAAAATCGCCCCCATTAAAAATGTTTACAACTTCATTATAACATATATTTGCTAAAAATCTAAAAATAAAAAATTACATCAAGAGACGCTAAAAAAGGCAGGGTCATAACACAACTTCCACCCTGTCTTTTAAAAACACGTAGTTTTCTCCAACATCACAGGTATAGGCATAGGCTTCTACTCCTTTACCTACAGCCTCTCTTAGAAACTTCCCAAACTCCGGGTCTTGCTCGTCATTAGGGGTAAAATATTTTATATCATCCATTTGAATTAAAAAATTACTGCTCCCCTCATACCTTCTTTTTTTACTTTTATAAGCTCTTTTAAATGTTTCCTTCCTCTTTCTGTGGGAGCATCAGGAAATTTTGCAACACCTTCTACTTCCAGAGTTACTCCTTTGACTTCTACATAGCATATCTCTTTTCCTTTTGTAAGTTTTATATCAAATTTACTGTTCCCAAAAGTTTTTTCTTTTTCTACAATGTCATAGCCTTTAAATTCCTCAATAAGCCCCATCTTTATGCTCTCTAAAACTACTTTATTAGGCACTTGTGAATCGATAGATATAAGTCTTTTCCCCTTATAAGCAAAAGCCAACTCGAAGGGTGTTTTTCTGCCTTGCCTATCTCTTACTTCAAGGATAACCTCTGCTCCCGGGACAAATATCTCTTTACACCTTCCCGTATTAGGCACATGTACTAAAGTCTTTTCTCCGCTATTTAACTCTACATAAGCTTCAAATCTATTGATTCTCTTTATGAATTTCCCGTAAACAATTGGATTTGTAATCACCATTTTAAAAACCTCATACAAAATCTTTTTCAGTAATTTCTGCAAAACTTGTAGGGGTTTCCCACAATCTCAATTTATAAAGATGATAGTTATCTCCTTTTAGCACAGGCTCCAATTCTTTCCATATCCACAAAAGAATATTTTCGCAAGTAGTGTTAAATTCTAAAACTTCATTTAAATACTTATGGTCAAGCTTTTTTACAACTTTCTCATTTACTATTTCTTTAAGCTTCACAAAATCTATTACCATTCCTTCTCCGTCAGGCTTCCCCTCAACTGTAACTTCCAGCTTATAGGTATGACCGTGAAGCTCTTCACACTTCCCATTGTAATTTATAAGATTGTGGGCACTGTCAAAAGTAAATATTTTTGTCACTTTCATTTTTTACACCCCATTGTACCAATTCTCTTTATACAGCTTAACTCCTTCTTTATCAGGCAACTCCGCTATTAAATCTTTAATATACACATCTCCTTTTTTTATAAAAGGGTTTATATCCGAAAGAGGAATCAACACAAAAGCTCTCTCCCACATTCTCGGATGAGGAATAGTCAACACTTCATCCTTTAATTCAATATCATCGTACAACAGTATGTCAATATCAATAGTCCTTGGACCCCATCTTATGAGTCTTTCTCGTTTTAATTTTTTTTCAATTTCATTTACAACTTTTAATAAGTCATAAGGCCCAATGTTTGTCTCCACTTCAACTGCAATATTTAAAAACATATCCTGGTTTAAATATCCTACAGGTTTTGTTTCATAAATAGGAGAAAGCTTCTTTAAAATTATGCCTTCCCAGTGTTCTAACTCAAAAACGGCTCTTTTTAAATTTTCTTCCCTATCTCCTAAATTAGAACCTAAAGATAAATACACTTCACTCATTTTCTCACCATCGCATCAGTCATCTTAGCAACTCTTAACATCTGCTTTACATCGTGAACGCGTACAATATCAACCCCTTTTACAATCCCAACAGCAACTGTTGCAGCAGTCCCTTCCAATCTATCCTCTACTTCAAGGTTTAAAACTTTTCCAATCATGGATTTCCTAGAAGTACCTAAAAGCACAGGAAGTCCTAAAACTTTTAATTCTTCTAATCGATTCATGACCTCAAGATTATGATCTAAAGTTTTTCCAAAACCTATCCCTGGATCTACTACCATTTGACTTTTATCAATTCCTGCTTTTTCTCCTATCTCTATGCTTTTTTGTAAAAATTTTATTATATCCTGAACAACATCTTCATATTCTGCTACATTGCTGTTATGCATCATTATTACACCTGCATTGTATTTTGCAACTACTTCCGCCATTTTGGGGTCCCTTTGAAGTCCCCATACATCATTTACTATGTGAGCACCTGCTTCTAAAGCTCGAAGTGCCACATTTGATTTCATAGTATCCACAGATATAATGACATTTGAAATTTTTGAAAGCTTTTCAATGACAGGTATAACTCTTCTCATTTCTTCTTCTTCATCCACTGGAGTATGTCCCGGCCTTGTAGACTCTCCACCTACATCTATTATGTCAGCTCCTTCTTCTATCATTTGAAGAGCTCTTTCTATGCCTTTTTCTAAAGTATTATATTTTCCCCCATCTGAAAAAGAATCAGGAGTCACATTTAAAATTCCCATTATGTAAGTTCTTTTTCCAATCTCCAAGCTTTTATCCCTGCACCTAAATAGCATAATCTACCTCCCTTATCTTTTAGAGTTTATCAAAGACATTACCTCTGCCCTTGATTTTTCATCTGTTCTAAATATTCCTCTCAAAGCAGAAGTAACAGTCTTAGCCCCCGGTTTTTTGATACCTCTCATTGTCATACACAAATGTTCTGCCTCAATGACAACGGCAACACCTAAGGGATTCACTGCTTCCATTATGGTATCTGCAATTTCACTTGTCAACCTCTCTTGAAGCTGTGGTCTTTTTGCTAAAATGTCTACTATACGGGCTAATTTTGAAAGGCCTAAAATTTTACCCTTTCTAGGCAAATAGGCCACATGGGCAACTCCTATAAAAGGCAAGAGATGATGTTCGCACATAGAATAAAGCGGAATATCTTTTACAAGTATTATTTCTTGATGTTCATCCTCCTGAAAAATCTTTATAACATCTTTTACATCCGTATGAAGACCCGCAAAAATTTCCTCATACATCCTTGCAACTCTATCAGGAGTCTCAAGGAGCCCCTCCCTATCCGGATCTTCACCTATGGCTTCAAGTATGTCTCTTACCGCTTTTTTAATCTTTTCTTTATCTATCATATGTGATACCCCTTTATTTAAAAAGTCGACAACTTTATTATATTATTTTTATCTCTAAAAAGCCAGTCCTTACAAAAAAGTTAAAAAGCAGTCTTTCGACTGCTTTTCTAATCATTTCTAGGTTTCATTGTCGGGAATAATATCACATCTCTTATAGAATAAGCATCTGTCATAAACATCACAAGTCTGTCTACCCCTATGCCCAATCCTCCAGTCGGTGGCATACCAACCTCAAGAGCATTTATAAAATCTTCATCCATCATATGGGCTTCTTCGTCACCGGCTTCTCTTTGTTTTAATTGTTCTAAAAACCTTTCTTTTTGGTCTATAGGGTCATTTAATTCTGAAAAGGCATTAGCCACTTCTCTTCCGTAAATAAAGGCTTCAAATCTAGAAGTAAATGCTGGATTGTCGTGTTTTCTCTTAGCTAAAGGAGAAATCTCTACAGGATAATCCATAACAAAAGTTGGCTGTATCAAATGTTGTTCTACCAGCTCATCAAAAACAAGTGCTATTACTTCTCCCTTTTTCATTCCTTCTTTTGTCTCAAGGTTTAATCTCTTCGCTATCTCTACTGCTTCTGCATCTGTCTTAACTTCATTAAAGTCTACACCTACATATTCTTTTATTGCATCCACCATAGTAATTCTCTTCCAAGGAGGTGTCAAATCTATTTCTGTCCCTTGATAAACTATTTTCGTAGTACCGTTAACCTTTTGGGCCACATAGGCAAATAATTGTTCTGTAAGTTCCATCATACCGTAATAATCCGTATAGGCTTCGTAAAGTTCCAACAAAGTAAATTCCGGATTGTGCCTTATATCCATTCCTTCATTTCTAAAAACTCTGCCCATTTCATATACTTTTTCAAGTCCACCCACAATAAGTCTTTTTAAGTGAAGCTCTAAAGCAATTCGCAAGTACATATCAATGTCTAAAGCATTGTGATGAGTAATAAAAGGTCGTGCTGCAGCCCCACCCGCAATAGTATGAAGAATAGGAGTCTCCACTTCTAAAAATCCTCTATTGTCAAGAAATTCTCTTATCGCCTTTATTATTTTCGTCCTCTTTAAAAATACCTCTTTTACTTCGGGATTTATTATTAAATCCGTATATCTCTGTCTATAACGCAAATCAGGGTCTTTTAAACCGTGCCATTTCTCTGGAAGTATTTGAAGAGATTTAGACAAAAGCTTAAAGTCTGTTACGCGAATAGTTATTTCACCAGTTTTAGATTTAAATACCTCGCCTGTAACCCCTATTATATCTCCAATGTCGAGGATTTTAAAAATTTCATAATTCTTCTCTCCTACTGTATCATACTTAATGTAAATCTGTATCCTGCCATCTCTATCTTGAATATCTGCAAAAGAAGCTTTGCCATGGGCTCTTTTGGACATAATTCGTCCTGCAAGAGTCACTACTTTGCCTTCAAAATTCTCGTAATCGTTTTTAATATCAGAGGATACATTAGTCCTTTCAAACCTGTCAATACCGTAAGGTTCTACTCCCATGCTTCTTAAAATATTTAATTTTTCTCTTCTTATTCGCAAAAGTTCATTGAGTTCTTCAGTGTTGTTCCAAATGTTATCATTTGAATTAGACATATTATACCTCCATCACCCTTTATTTGCGTATTTCTAATATTTTTAACTTTATAATTCCAGCAGGAACTTCAACAGAGACAACATCTCCTACTTTTTTCCCCAATAAAGCTTTTCCAATAGGAGATTCGTCAGATATTTTGTTGTTCATAGGATCTGCTTCTGCTGAACCTACAATTGTATACTCTACTTCTTCATTATAGGATTCGTCATACACTTTTACAGTACAGCCAATGCTAACCTGGTCAAGTTTTATGTCTTCTTCGTCAATCACTTTTGCATTTTTAAGCATGGCTTCTAAGGTAGCTATTCTTCCTTCTATAAATGCTTGCTCGTTTTTTGCTTCGTCGTATTCTGAGTTTTCACTTAAATCTCCAAATGCTCTCGCTTGTTTTATCTTTTCTGCTACTTCAGCTCTTTTGACCGTCTTTAAATATTCTAATTCTTCTTCTAATTTTTTGAGTCCTTCATAAGTTAAAATTACAGGCTTGCTCATAGACGATTCTCCTTTTTATAAAAATTGAAAATTGTATTTTATTCATATGTAGCAATAATGAAATTTATGTTAATATTAATACACAAGCACTGCTTCAGCAGTGCTTGTGTAATTTTCCATGTGGATTATTATAAATCAGTTAACAAATAAAGTCAAGTCTAAATTATGCAAATTTCCACTCTTGTAATCTCTTTTTAGCGTTTTTTCTCACAGATTCTATCTTTTCCATTGTAACTTCTCGCTCGAAACTTCTAAATCCCGCCAATTTAAACCCATGCTTTTTAGCAAGTTTTGATATCTCATCCACTTGTTCTACAGTCAAATCTCGCCCTAAAGAATAATTCTCAATTCGTCCTTCCATAGCAAGAATCATTGTCTCTGCCATACAGGCATAACTTGTTTTAGGTGGAAAACCAAAGTTAAAGTGGAAGTCTACATCGCCAGGCACCTCTACTACTCCACCTTCTATGACTAAAACATCATCTCTTTTATCTGCAACTTCCTTTGACACATCTCTCGGTCTTGCTACATCGCATACAACAGCCCCTGGTTTTAGATATTCGGGTTTTATCACCGTATCTACTGCACTTGTAACAGTGATTATTATATCCGCGTCTTCTAAGGCTTCTTTTACATCTGAAGTGATATGGGCAGACATACCCGTTTTTGTTAAAAGATAGTCTCTAAAGTTTTGCAATTTTTCTTTATTTCGTGCTACAAGTGTCATGTATTTAGCATCTCGGGACAAAATTTCTGCACAGACTTTGCCTATTGAGCCTGTCGCTCCTATCACAACGACATGAGAATCTCTTACATCTTTACCCATCATCTCTGCGGCTTTTACTGCTCCTTCTATTGCTGTAGCGACTGTATAACTGTTGCCAGTAGTTACAGCGATGTTTGAATTTTTAGCAATTGTTATCCCTGCATCTCCTACAACAGAGGTCATAGCCCCCAAGCCGACAACTTCTGCACCTAAATTTTCTGCAATTTTTACCGCTTTTATTATTTTATTTAAAACATAGTCCTCAGGCAATTTTAACATTTGTTCAGAGGTCAAAGGAACCGCCACAAACCAACCTTCTGTCTCAGCATATTCGCTTTTAACCCCTGTTATTTCGGAAACTTTCATAGGAGGAAGAAGTCTTGTAAAACCTTCCACAACTCTTTTGGGAAACTTCTCCATTATTTTAAACTTGCGGCTTACATCTTCGTACTCTATAGGATGTATTATAAAACCAAATTTATGCATATTTATTACCTCCCTATTTTTGTAAATATTCTATTCTAGGTTCAAAACCTATTTTATCCAAAAGTTCATCGTAATCTTGTGGCGTCATTTCTTCTTGTTTTTTACCTGCTATTGCCACAAGAACTCCTTCCATCACATTTGTTCCAAAAGACCTGCCATTGATGTTGGGGGTAGTAGTAATTAATAGTTCCACCCCCCTCTCTTTTATCATTTCCACATCTTCCTGTGTAACTGTGTTAGTCACAATTATCTTCCCATCAAGCCTTTCAGGCATGTATTTTTTGATAAAAAGAAAATCCCCTGCAATTATGTCTGCTTCTTTATAAAATCTTTCATATTTTTTACTATCTATTTTCAATTGCTTGTCTCCTGTGGGATAAATCATTTCAAAGGGAAGACGTACCACAATCGGCACAATGATAAAAGAAAGAAAATACACAACCTTTAAGGAATGCAAGGGTATAGGGATATTCAAAGCAAACATCAAATCCCCTATAATAAGTCGTGCACCCTCTTCATAAAAAGCTTGTGCCATGCCAAACCTGTCCATAACACTTGTCATAAGCACTTTTTTCCCTTTTAAATCAACTATTCCTTTTTTCTGTATGTATTTTATTACTTTTCTTTCAAGTGTATTTTTAAGCCCCGAGCCGTCCACAATTGGCGTAATCTTTGCTGCATTTTTTAACGGCAATGCATCTTTTATGATATATCTTTTATTGCCTGCTGAAAGGTATAAATCTATTCCTCCCATTCCAAAAGCGTCAACTTTTCCATCCAACTCTTTAATAAGTTCTATGGCTTTTTTCAAGTCCCCATCAGTTCCTATTCTTTCTATTATAAATTTTTCTCCTAAAATCTCTACCTCTGCTGTTTTATTTCTTGTGGAAGAACCTATGCTTATACTTACAACCCTCTTCATATTTTCACCCTTTCAATGAATTCAATATCTCTTTTACTACTTCAGGGTCAACATATACATCTTCTGTCAAAGGAGAATGTCCAATATTTATAGTTATGATATCTCTGTCAAATATAGCTTCTACCAATTGGCTCCTTTTGTCTGAACCTAAAAATATTATCACGTCGTGAGATTGAATTTTAGCAATCAAGTCCATTACCATGTTAAAAAGCTCCACACCACTCATGTTTTCAGCCAAGCTCAATCTCTCTTTCTCAGACAAAAGAAGTGTAAAATTAACTCCCCACTCTCTTAAAAGCTCTTCCAATTCCTCTTTATTTTTTATAGGAAAACCTACTACAGCAATATTTCCTCCTTTTCTAACCTCACCTAAACTTTCTAGTCTCGAGACAAAACTTCTGTCAACTTTAAAGCGAGAGGCAACCTCTTGCTGTGAAAGACCATTTTGTCTCATTTCAATTATTTTATCTATTATGCCGTGCAATTTCTCTAAATTTATAGTCTTATCACCAATTTTAATAAATTTCATTTGCACAACCTCCAGTGTGCACATTTTGTGCTCACATTAATTACAATTTTAATACTTTTTTAAAAAAATTTCAATACTAAAAAGAAAAATAATCCAGAAACTTTTCTGGACTATTGGCCCCAAAACTTCTCAATAGGTTTTAATAAATGATTAATTATTCTATTAGTGGAAGTAATTTGAACATTTAAAAGGTAAAGAAGATTAAATACATATCCTGCAATTAAAAAGACAAAAAACACAACAACCTCCTTGACCTTTTTTTCTCTTACAAGTCTTGGCACCTCAATAAAAGAAAAAAGGACAAATAAAAGAGTAAGCATAATCACTTTAAAAATCATTTATCTCACCTCGGATGTATAGGCTTAGAAGACAGTCCTGACCTTTTTATAACTGATTTTACTGCTACGTTAAATTTCACATCAGGGTAAATTTTATCCCAATCTTTTTTAACTTCTTTCCATAATGCAGGATTTCTTTTGTGCAAAATGTCTACAAACCCTACTACATCAGCATTGTACTTCTTTTGAAGTATAAAAAGGGCATGTTCTATGGCAGTTTTTATTTTTTTGCTTACCATGGTTTGCAATTTCTCCAGGTTTTCTGGCTCAGTTAACTCATATTTTGTTTCTTGCTCATTTAAATAAGCTTCTACATTTACTTTTATGTCGAAAGAAATATCACCATCTTTTATTTTAGGAGAAATTTGTGTGCGCGCTTTAGTAACTACAAGAGAGATATGGGCCTTTTCTCCTTTTAGACCTTTATCTAAAGTCAAGGTACTTCTTTTTAATTTATTCATAAGTGTAGCAACTGCTTTTGTATCTTGTTCTTCTAAAAAGCCAATTAATTTGTCATTGTCAAACACTGCAGAGCCAGACAGTCTAATCCCTGTGGCTTTTCCATCTTTTTTTACAATCACGAGTCTTCCTGTAATAGGCGCTTTTTTAGGAATTTCCAATGTTTCAATAAATTCATTTAAATCAGAAACATAAGAAGAAGCCGTATTTGCCTGATTTGATATAAGCCCCATAACTTCTTTATAAGGATATCTTTCCAGTTCATTAGAGCTGGGAAGATTAAAAAGTTCTTGTATGCTTCCCCCTGTTACAACTAATATATAGGCAGTCCTCCTAAACTCAGGATTTCTCGTCATAAAGTCTAAAGTTTGATATATCCCTGAGCGCGCAAATTTTTCATCTAAAAATATTATTTCGTTATATTGCATAAAAAGGCTCCTTGGCAACTCATCATTTAAATTAGCAAAAGCTTTCGCAAAATCTACACCACTGGCTTGGAAGACAGCATAAGGTTTGCCAGCTGCACTTCCTCCTCCAGTCCCACCGGTACCGCCTCCACCTGCTGTAAGAAGGCCCGGTTTTAAAATTTCTACAATGAGATATATCATGTCGTCTTTTCCTCTTTCAATACCTAATCCCTGGACAAATGCTAATTGATTTATTTCTCTCTTGTCCCAGCAACCCGTCAGTAAAATGGCAATTGTCAAAATTAATATTATAAATCTTTTCATATTATCCTCTTGTATCCTCCTGCCTTACAATATTTTTTCTCTGTATAGTTCGAGGTCTTAATATCTTTGCCCACCATGGTATCCTTATAAGCACATCAGACAACTCTTGAGTCTTACTTGGTGCCATAGGTGCAAGATATGGCACTCCAAAAGATTCTAGTGATGCCATATGAGCTAGTATCATCATAACCACCATTATTATCCCAAAAAACCCTAAAGTCCCAGCCGCAATCATTATGATAAATCTTAAAAGCCTAAAAGTTATGGCTATATTAAAAGCCGGAATTGCAAAGGAAGCTATTCCCGTCAATGCCACCACAATAACCATTGCAGGCGATACAAGTCCTGCTTGCACAGCTGCTTGTCCTATTACAAGACCTCCAACAATGCTCACAGCCTGACCTACTTGCATAGGAAGCCTAATTCCTGCTTCTCTAAGTATTTCAAAAGTGACTTCCATGAATAAAGCCTCTAAAAGAGCAGGAAAAGGTACTCCCTCCCGCTGTGCAGCTACAGAAATAGCCAGTTGCGTAGGTATCATTTCTTGATGAAAAGTAGTCTCTGCAATGTATATTGAAGGAAATAACAAAGCCGTCAGCATAGCTATAATCCTCAAAACTCTAAGAGCTGAAGATAAAAAATATCTCTCATAATAATCTTCCCCTGCTTGAAAAAATTGTACAAAAATTGCAGGAACTGTAAGCACAAAAGGTGAACCATCTACCAATATTGCTACTTTCCCTTCTAAAATTTCTGCACTTACTCTATCCGGCTTTTCAGAATGAGCTATTTGGGGAAAAGGAGAAAAAGGATTATCTTCTATAAATTCTTCTAAATAGCCACTGTCAATTACTCCATCAATTTGAACTTTTTTTAATCTTTTTTTCACTTCTTGAACTACTTTATCCTCTGCAATACTCTTTATATAAGCAATAGAAACATCAGTTTTAGAATATTTACCTATTTTCATATTTTCAATTACAAAATCAGGGTGTTTTATTCTCCTTCTAAGCATAGAAGTATTTATTCTTAAAGTTTCTACAAAAGCCTCTTTAGGACCTCTTACATAGGATTCTGTAGTAGACTCAGCTATATTTCTTCCTTCCCATCCCTTTGTAGAAATGATTAATGCTTTTTCCACTCCATCAATTAAAAGTATTGTCTCTCCAGAAAGTAAGTCGTCTATTATATCTCCAATTTTATCTTTTACATTTACTTCTGAAGTTGTTATAAAATATTCATTTATATAATTAAAGAGTTGGTCATTAGTGTATATGATTTTATTCAACTTTCTTGTCTCTATCATTATTGGCTCTAAAATATTTCGAGTAATTAACAACTTATCTACCATTCCATCTACATATACTAAAAAAGCTTTAACTTTTTTATCTCCTATGCTAATTTGCCTAAAAACCATGTCATTATTCCCTTTTAAAAGCACTTGAAATATATATATATTTTCTTCTAATTCTTTGCTAAGAGTCATGTATTGATAATTTTCTTTTACATACTGTGGATCAGGCAATTTATGGGGCATTTTATACACCTCCAAATATTATTATTTCAAGTTTTTTTTAGAATATTATGTTAGTGTCGGACAAATAATAAAAAAAAATGGGTTTGGGAGTCGGTTATGTTTAAAAGAATGGAACAATATGAAAAGACTTCAGAAAAGAAAATTTCTACAAAACAAATGATATTTTTATTGGTCACAACTGTGATCTCAACAGCAGACGTTTTTTTGCCTTCTTTTGTGGCATTAGCTGCAAAACAAGACTCTTGGATTTCAGTCTTAATATCTTTTGTAACCTCCAGTATTGTCTTTGTCTTTTATTATAAACTAGCAATGCTCTTTAAAGAGGAAATACTTTTTTCTTATGTGGACAAGATAGTTGGAAAATTTATAGGCAAAATAATAGCTTTCCTTTATTTATTGTTTATTTTACACGGTATTTCTTTAGTAATGAGAGAATTAATAGAGATCATGGTCAATGCTTTTATGCCTCACACCCCCCCAATAGTTTTCTATGTAGTCTTGATGATATCAGTAATGTACACCGTCTCAAAAGGTTTTTTAGCAATTGTCAAACTAAATGAGTTTTTATTTCCTTTTGGAATGCTCCTATTGGCATTTGTAATCACTTTGGACCTTCCAAAAGTTGATATGACAAATTTTCTCCCAATACTTGAAGACGGCATAAAGCCGCCAATAATAGGTTCAATCCTCATTACTTCCTTCATGCTTGAAACGGTAATAATACTTCTTATATTCCCTCATATCTCAGAAAAAGAAAAGGCTTTAAAAGGAGGGATATTAAGCCTTGGAATATTAGCTCTTAGCATGATGTTGGGAGTTTTAGCAATAGGAATATTTGGAGCAAAAACTGCAGCGAATTTCCAATTTACAGCTTTGGAAATGGTGAGAAATATAAGAATTAGCGATTACATACAGCGATTTGATTCATTGGTAATGGCAATGTGGTTAATGGGAATTTATCTTAAAATTGTAATATTTACTTATCTCTTCGCAAAAGGATTGGCTGAAACGATAAAATCCCCAGATTACCGCTTTATTTTGCTGCCACTTGCTACTTTGTTAATCCCACTTTCCGAAAATGTGTCTGAAAGTTTAGATGGATTGTACACTTATTTTCAAAGATGTTTTCCCTTTGAGGTCTTTTGGTTTGAAGTGTTTTTCCCTATACTTCTTTATATAATCGCAAAAATTAGAAAAATAAAATGAGAGGAATTAGTCTACATTCCTCTCATATATTATTCTTAACCCTTCTAAAGTCAGCATATCATTTACTGTATTAATAGTTTTTGACTCCTCTGCAATCATTTTTGCAAAACCGCCTGTTGCTACTACATATGCATCTGGTGCAAATTCTTCTTTCATTCTACTTACTATATAATCCACCATTCCAACATGTCCATATATGATGCCTGATTGCATGCTGGCCACTGTATTTTTGCAAATAACAGTAGGCGGTTTTGTAAGTTCAATTTTAGGAAGTTTAGCAGTTCTTTGAAAAAGTGCATCAGCAGATATTGCCAATCCAGGAGCAATTATTCCACCTAAATACTCACAATTTTTAGAAATTGCACAAAAAGTAGTAGCTGTACCAAAATCTATTACTATCACAGGGCCTCCATATATTTCATAAGCAGCTACAGCATTTACAATCCTATCTGCCCCTACTTCTTTTGGATTATCATATTTTATGTTTATTCCTGTCCTTATCCCAGGACCCACGATTAAAGGCTTGGTATTGCAGTATTTTATAGTCATTGATTCAAGTGTGTGCATAATAGGAGGTACAACAGAAGAAATTATAACTGCATCTACATCTCTAAGCTTTAAACCATTGTATTCAAAAAGCTGATTTATCAACATCCCATATTCGTCAGAAGTTTTATTCTTGTCTGTAGATATTCTAAAAGAATGCAAGAGTTTCTTCCCTTTAAAAATCCCCATTACAATATTTGTATTTCCTACATCAAAAGCTAAAAGCAAATCCATCACCTTCTTATTAAAATTAAGCAGGCATAAGCCTGCTTGTTATTTATTATACACTTTTTTCAAAGACTTTACTATCATTGTTGTCAATATCACAGCTACAATAATCTCAAATATGCCATTTTTTAAAGCTACAAATAATGCAACCTTAAGTGGCATATATTTTAGAAGCACTGCTAAACCCAAAACACCGATGGTATTTGTTAAAGTACCTAATGCTGCTGCAATACCAACATTTTTAGTTAATTTGTAAGTATAATAAGCTACCACTCCTATAAAAATTCTAGGCAATATGGCAATTATAGGGTCAGCAAAAAGAGGTGTATTTTGCCTTATAAAGCTGGTAAGGCCAAAAATCAAGCCTATAAAAGCTCCTACAATAGGGCCTTCTAATACTCCACCTATAATTGCCGGGATATGCATTGTAGTAGCATTAGCAATCCCTAATGGAATGTAGCCCAAAATAGTGGTAGATAAAACAATAGATATTGCAGCCAACATCCCTGCTACAGTGATCTGCCTTAAAGAAATCTTCGTTAACTTGCCTTTTTCCTTTTCTCTAACTGCTTTAATTTGCAACCTACTCACCCCCGTTCCGGTTCCTTTTCAGGATACCGTTCCGAACGCCCAACAATATTAAATTTTTATCGGTTGTCAGGTTCGAAGACGATACCCGCAACTCTATTTTACCAAAAAAAGTCTTACTCATCAATAATTTTTTAATTCATAGTCACTAAAATATCTCCTGTGTTTACGGAAGAGCCTTTAGAAACATGTATGCTTGCTATAACTCCTTCTTCAGGCGCCATTATTTCATTTTCCATCTTCATAGCCTCTAAAATTACTACGACATCTCCCCGCTTTACCCTGTCACCTTCTTTAACTTTTACATCAAGAATTGTGCCTGGCATAGGCGCAGAAATTACTTTAGAGCCTTTAGCTGCCGGAGAAGGAGCTTCAGCTTTTGAAACTGGCTCTAGAGTCGTCTGAGTTTGAGTTACTTTAGGCTGTGAAACAGTTGCCATTTGTGTTATGTTAGAAACTTCATCCTTCTCTTTTATCTCCTCTACTTCAACTTCATATACTTTGCCATTTACTGTCACTTTAAATTTCTTCACAAAAATTCCTCCTTCAGTTACAATCTTGTTCTCATTTGCTCCTGCCGCCCCACTCTAGCCCAGACTGGAGCAGTCTCTGGAAATCTTACTATAGACTTTACATAAAAAGTACTTGTATCAGCTTGTAGATACAAAGCTATTGCCGCTGTAATTGCAGCGATAAGCTCTGTATCTTCTTCTTTTCCCTCATTTACTTCCTTATCAATACTTTTTACTTCTTCTTTTTCCTCATCACTAAAGACTTTTTTTAAAAACTCCAAAAAACCTTCCATAAAAGCACCACCTTATAGAGGTATATTGCCATGTTTCTTAGGAAGACGACTCTCTCTTTTGCTAGAGAGCATATCAAAAGCTGATATAAGCCTTGGCCTTGTCTCAGAAGGAATAATTACATCATCTACATAGCCACGAGCTGCAGCCCTGTATGGATTTGCAAAATTATCTCTGTATTCATTTATCTTTTGCTGCCTCACTTCTGCAGGATTTTCTGCCTCATTGATTTCATTTTTAAATACAATGTTTGCTGCTCCTTCTGGACCCATAACCGCAATCTCTGCCGTAGGCCATGCAAATACTATGTCAGCCCCTAAGTCTTTGCTGCACATTGCAAGATAAGCACCACCATAAGCTTTTCTCACAATTAAAGTCACTTTTGGTACAGTAGCCTCAGAATAAGCGTAAAGCATTTTTGCCCCATGTCTTATTATCCCGCCATATTCCTGATTTGTCCCAGGCAAAAATCCAGGTACGTCAACTATGCTTAGTATGGGAATGTTAAAAGCATCACAAAAACGAATAAATCTTGCTGCTTTATCAGAGGCGTTTATGTCAAGCACTCCTGCTAATACTCTTGGTTGATTTGCCACAATTCCTATTGTCTTGCCATTAAGCCTTGCAAAAGCTGTAATTATATTTTCTGCGTACATCTCCTGTGACTCTAAAAATTCTCCATTGTCCACTATTTCTCTTATTAATTCTTTCATATCATAAGGCTTATTAGGGTTGTCTGGAATTATCTCCATAAGCTTCTGAGATATTCTATTAGGATTATCCCCCGTCTCATATTGAGGAGGGTCTTCTAAATTGTTAGAAGGTAAATAACTCAATAAATTCCTCACCATTTTTAAAACTTCTTCATCATTAGGCCCTCTAAAATGTGCAACACCACTTACCCTATTGTGGGTTATTGAACCGCCTAATTCTTCAGGAGTAACCTCTTCTCCAGTTACTGCCTTTATAACTTGAGGACCTGTTATAAACATCTGGCTGGTTTTATCCACCATAAAAATAAAATCTGTCAATGCCGGTGAATAGACGGCCCCTCCCGCACTTGGACCCATTATCACTGAAATTTGAGGTATAACGCCGGAGGCTAAGGTATTTCTGTAAAATATGTTTCCATAACCTGAAAGAGCATCTACTCCCTCTTGTATGCGAGCACCTCCTGAGTCGTTAAGACCTATTATAGGTGCTCCCATCTTCATTGCCATGTCCATCACTTTAGTTATTTTTTTTGCATGATATTCTCCTAATGAACCACCTAATACAGTAAAGTCCTGCGCATATACATATACCAATCTTCCGTCTATCGTACCGTAACCTGTCACAACCCCTTCTCCAGGATATTTTTGCTTTTCCATGCCAAAGTCATAACAACGATGCTCCACAAAAGGGTCTATTTCTACAAAACTGTCCTTGTCAAGAAGCTTATATATTCTCTCTCTTGCAGTCAATTTTCCCTTTTCGTGCTGAACAGCTATTCTCTTAGCTCCTCCACCTTCTAAAACTTTTTCTTTCCTTCTTTTAAGTTCTTCTATCATATCATGGACGCTCATACAATTTCCTCCTTATAGCCTTACTGCAATTTAATAGTAGCAGTTATTATTAGTACCTCCCAAAATAATATACCACATACTTTCCAAATACACAATAAATTTAATCCCTCTGGCAAAGCTCTAAAAGAACTCCATTTGTACTTTTAGGATGTACAAAAGCTATTTTAGCACCTCCAGCTCCATATCTCGGTACCTCATCTATAAGTTTAATTCCCTTTTGTTTTAATTCTTCCAAAGTCTTTTCAATATCATCTACTTGAAGGGCAATGTGCTGTATACCCTCTCCCCTTTTTTCTATAAACTTTGCTATAGGGCCATCATCGGAAGTAGACTCCAAAAGCTCTATCTCACTATCTCCTACTGGAATAAAAGCTGTCTTTACCTTTTGCTCTTCTACTACTTCTACCCCTGTTATTTCAAGACCTAATACATCTTTATAAAATTTTGATGCTTCTTCAATACTTTTAACCGCAATACCTATGTGGTCAATTTTTTTTATCATTTTAATACCTCCTCATAAAATCTAATTAAAAACATCTTTGTACAATTCATCTGCAAAAGTGTAAGGGTCTATTTTTTTATCTATCACCTGTTGCAGCCTGGATGAAAATTCCTTTTCTTGAATTTTGTCAAAGATATTCTTCATCAATTTATTTTTTATGCTTTCAATTATTTCCATTTTTAATCTTTCAATTCTCCTTTCTTGAAAAGTTCCACTTTCTATCAAATAACTTTTATGGTCATCAATTTTATCAATAAGTTCATCAATCCCTTTATTTTCTTGCGCAGCCACTTTTACTACCGGTGGTCTCCAATCTTTTTTTTCATCCAAATCCAACATCATATTAAGTTCAACTACGGTTTTGTCTGCTCCCTCTTTGTCACATTTGTTTACGACAAAAATATCCCCTATTTCCATGATTCCAGCTTTTATAGCTTGTACATCGTCCCCCAAGCCTGGGGCTAAAACCATCACTACTGTATCGGCAATTTTTACTATGTCAATCTCTGACTGGCCTACTCCCACTGTCTCTATAAAAATGTAATCCATGCCGGCTATATCTAAAATTCTCGCTGCCATATATGTCCCTTTGGAAAGACCACCAAGATGACCTCTTGTGCCCATGCTCCTTATGTAAACATTAGGATGCTGAGATAAATCCTGCATTCTTATCCTGTCTCCTAAAAGTGAACCCCCTGTAAAAGGGCTAGTGGGGTCTACTGCTATTACTCCTATTTTTTTACCTACATCAACTAAATTTTTAATTAATTTGTCTGTCAATGTGCTCTTACCAACACCCGGCGGCCCGGTAATGCCTATAATATAAGCATTACCAGACCTTTCATAAAGCTTTTTTATTATCTCTTTGGCTTTATCCTCATAGTTTTCCGCATAAGTTATAGTTCTGGCAATAGCCCTTTTATCCCCTTTTATCAAAAGTTCTTCTAAGTTCTCCATTTTTATACCGCCCTATTGACATGTTGTTTTATATATTCAATCACTGCAGAGGTAGGCGTACCGGGTGTAAAAATTTCCGCTATTCCATTCTCTTTCAAAAAAGGTATGTCTTCTTCGGGAATGATTCCTCCTCCTATTACTAGTATGTCATCTGCTCCTCTTTCTTTTAAAAGCTTGGTTATCTTGGGAAATAAAGTGTTGTGAGCTCCTGACAAAATGCTTAAAGCTACAACATCTACGTCTTCTTGTATGGCAGCTTCTGCAATTTGCTCAGGAGTTTGCCTAAGCCCTGTGTATATCACTTCCATTCCCGCATCTCTTAAAGCTCTTGCAATTACTTTTGCTCCCCTGTCGTGACCGTCTAATCCCGGCTTTGCCACTAATACTCTTATAGGTCTGTCCATATTTATCCTCCTTTACAGTATAATCTGCTGCTGATATTCTCCAAAAACAGAACGCAGCACATCTGTAATTTCACCTAATGTCGCATATTCCCTTACTGCATCTAATATCCAAGGCATCAAGTTGTCGTCTCCTTCTGCAGCTTTTTTCAATGCCTCTAAAGTCTTTTTCACACTGGCATTGTTTCTCATTTCTTTTACTTTAGCGATTTTTTGTTTTTGCAATTCTTCTACAGCAGGGTCTACTTTTAAAAGCCCTTTTGGCGGCTCCTCTTCAATTTGGAATTTGTTAAGCCCTACTATTACTCTTTCACCAGATTCTATTTCTTTTTGATATCTATATGCACTTTCTTGTATTTCTTTTTGTATATATCCCAAATCAATAGCTCTTGCCGCTCCTCCTAATTCGTCAATTTTCTTTATATATTCAAAAGCCCTCTTTTCAATTTCATCCGTCAATTTTTCAACATAGTAACTTCCGGCCAATGGATCTGGAGTCTCACAAACACCACTTTCATAAGCAATAATCTGCTGCGTCCTTAAGGCAATTCTCACTGAATCTTCTGTTGGAAGAGCAAGAGCTTCATCTCTACTGTTTGTATGTAGTGACTGAGTACCTCCTAAAACCGCAGCCAAAGCTTGAATAGTAACTCTGACAATATTGTTGTCTGGTTGTTGCGCAGTAAGAGTGGAACCTGCCGTTTGTGTGTGGAATCTCATCATCATTGACCTTGGGTCTTTGGCGTTAAATCTTTCTTTCATTATCTTTGCCCACATTCTTCTTGCTGCCCTAAATTTAGCGACTTCTTCGAAAAGGTCGTTGTGGGCATTGAAGAAAAAGGACAATCTTGGAGCAAACTCATCCACATCAAGACCTGCTTTTATGGCTGCCTCTACATAAGCTATCCCATTTGCCAAAGTGAAGGCCACTTCCTGTACTGCTGTTGCTCCTGCTTCTCTTATGTGATAACCGCTTATACTTATGGTATTCCACTTAGGAACATACTTGGAACAATACTCAAAAATGTTAGTGATAAGCCTCATAGAAGGACCTGTTGGGAAAATATAAGTTCCACGAGCCACATATTCTTTTAAAATATCGTTTTGAATAGTCCCATTCAACTTATCTGGAGATACCCCTTGCTTTTCTGCAACTGCAATGTACATTGCAAGAAGTATTGCAGCAGGTGCATTAATCGTCATAGAAGTACTGACTTTGTCGAGAGGAATGCCGTCAAAGAGAATTTCCATGTCGTAAAGTGAATCTATGGCTACACCGACTTTACCAACTTCTCCTTCAGCCATTGGATGGTCAGAATCATAGCCTATCTGTGTAGGTAAGTCAAAAGCTACGCTCAAACCTGTCTGCCCTTGAGACAAAAGATATTTAAACCTTTTATTCGACTCTTCTGCAGTTCCAAATCCTGCATATTGCCTCATAGTCCAAAATTTGCCTCTATACATAGTAGGCTGTACGCCTCTTGTATAAGGATATTCTCCTGGAAAACCAATCTTTTCGAGATAATCTATATCACTTATGTCGTAAGGTGTGTAAATCTCCTTAATCTCTATCCCAGACGAGGTCTTGAACTCCTTTTTCCTCTCAGGAAACTTAGTTAACACCTTTTGCCTTTGATTGACTTCCCATTCTTCTTTCTTGCGCTTAATTTTTTCTAATTCTTCCTTGTCAACCATAAAAAACCCTCCTTTAATTTTCCCCTTAACATTATAACACAAATTTTTAACAAATGTTTACCTTTTCATTAGAAGTTTCTTTTTTAGCAAAAAAGCGGCCAAAGAGAAGACCTCTTCGCCGCCTATCTAGACATTTCCTCAATAACACTTTTTAATTCTTCTACAACTTCATTAAGCCCAAAATAGCCCTTTTGCATCTTAAGTTTTGCCAAAAGCCTTTGATATTGTCTTAATGTTCCCATTATAATAACGTCAGATTTTTCAACACTCATATTTACGCAACCTCTTGCTACAGCTGCTTCTCCTCCTATAGCTAGCATCTCCTGTTTTATTATGTTAGCAGCTGCTGGATGTACATCAAAGAGCTTGACAACCCTGAAAACGGCTTTTGGTGCCATAATATCTACAGAAATTTCTTCAGCTTTTATTTGGCTAAGTTCCTTTTTCGCCTGTGACAAATTTTGTATATCTAATATTTCTTTTTTCATCTACTTTCATCTACACTCCCTCAAAACAGTCCTGTTATTCTTCCGTTTTCATCAATGTCTATGTTTTCTGCTGCAGGATGCTTTGGAAGGCCTGGCATTGTCATTATATCTCCTGTGAAAACCACAACAAATCCTGCACCCCTTGAAACTCTCAATTCTCTTACTGTTATCTTAAATCCTCTTGGACGGCCTAAAAGTTTAGGGTCATCAGAAAGAGAATATTGAGTTTTTGCCACAACTATTGGCATCTTGTCAAAGCCTAGTCTTTCAAGGTTTGCTATATCTTTAAGAGCAGAAGCAGTATATTCTACTCCATCAGCTCCATATATTTCTGTTGCAATTATGTGCAATTTATCTTTAATTGGAAGTGTTTCATCATACAAAACGTGGAAGTTGGAAGGTGTCTCACAAGCTTTCACAACTTTTTCAGCTAACTCTATTCCGCCTTCTCCTCCTTTTTCCCAAACTTCCGCTACTGCCATATCTACTCCCATTTCTTCGCAGGCCTTTCTTACCTCTTCAATTTCCCTTTCAGTATCAAAAACAAACCTGTTGAGAGCTACAACCACTGGTACCCCAAATTTCCTCACATTTTCAACTTGCTTTTCAAGATTTTCTATTCCTCTTCTTACTGCTTCCACATCTTCTTTTTGTAAGTCTTCCTTCTTAACTCCTCCATGCATCTTTAAAGCTCTTACAGTCGCTACTATGACGGCTGCATTGGGTGTTAGTCCTCCAAACCTTGACTTTATGTCAAAGAATTTTTCAGCCCCTAAATCAGCACCAAAGCCTGCCTCTGTTACAAGATAATCTGCCAATTTCAAACCATATTTAGTGGCAATTAAGCTATTACATCCATGAGCAATATTTGCAAAAGGCCCTCCATGAACAAATGCTGGAACGTTTTCAATCGTCTGCACTAAATTAGGCTTTATAGCATCTTTTAATAAGACTGTCATAGCTCCATCGGCCTTTAAGTCTCTTGCAGTTACAGGATTGCCATCTTTATCATATGCTACAATTATGTCGCCAATTCTTCTTTTTAAATCCATCAGGTCTCGAGCTAAACACAAAATTGCCATTATTTCCGACGCCACAGTTATTATAAAACCATCTTGTCTTGGATATCCATTTGCTTTTCCTCCAAGTCCTACTATTACTTCTCTTAAAGCCCTATCATTCATGTCCATAGCTCTTTTCCATGTAATAGTCCTTATGTCAATATTAAGTTCATTTCCATGATGGATGTGATTGTCAATCATAGCAGCTAGTAGATTATGAGCAGCAGTAATCGCATGTAAATCTCCTGTAAAGTGTAAATTTATGTCCTCCATAGGTACAACTTGAGAATATCCTCCCCCAGCCGCTCCACCTTTTATTCCCATAGAAGGTCCTAATGAGGGCTCCCTCAAGGCTATCATGGCTTTTTTACCTATTTTGGCAAGAGCCTGTCCTAATCCTACAGTAAGTGTAGTCTTACCCTCGCCTGCAGGGGTGGGAGTTATCGCTGTGACAAGAATAAGCTTGCCATCTTTTCTGTCCTTTATTTTCTCCCATAACGCAGGAGAAATTTTTGCTTTATACTTGCCGTAGTATTCTAAGTAATCTTCATCAATGTCTAACTTTTTTGCAACATCCCTTATATGAAGCATTTTCGCTTCTTGAGCTATTTCAATATCAGTTTTCATATTTTCCCCTCCAGCTTTTCATTTATCACCTAAAATTATTTTTACAAGTGTACCTTTACCTTTTTTACTAAAAATTTTAATATCTCCATTGTACATCTCTGCTATGCTTCTGCAAATCGCAAGTCCTAATCCTGTTCCTTCTTTCTTAGTTGTAAAAAGTGGCTCAAGAACTCGTTTAAGATATTTTTTCTCTATACCACCTCCATTATCCGCAACCCTTATTATTATCTTTTTTGTGTGATGATTATATTTTGTATTCAATATTATTTTACCATTCTCTTCAATAGCGTGAAGGGAATTTTGTACAATATTTAAAATAAGCTGTTTAAGATGATTTTTGTTCATTTTCACAAGTGGAACATCGCCAAAACGCTTTTCTATTTTAACCCCTTTTTTGGTAGCTTCCGCTTCAAAAAGAAGCAAATACTGACTTATAACAGTATTTATGTCTATTTCAGCTTCCCCTTCTTCTTCACTGTTTCTCACTATGCCAAGGTAATTTTTTATTAAGCCCAATACTCTATTTACCTCATCTAAAATAGTCTCATAATAAGTAGAACTATCTGGATGCTTAGCCTGTAAAAGCTGTATAAAACCTTTTATAGAAGTTAGAGAATTTTTTATCTCATGAATAGTTGTTGCCGCAAATTCCCCAGCAATTGTGTATTTCTCAGTTTGCTCAATCAATTTTTTATATTTTAAATCCTCAGTTATATTCTTTACAGTGATAACTTTCCAATGGTCATTATTTAGCTTACCATACTTTAGTAAAAGCACTCTTTCTTCAATATTATTTTTGGAAGGAATTACAATTTTCTCACCTTTGACTAATCCTTCTTCTGATGCATTGAGATCGTATTTTTTTATAATTTCGAAAAATTTTTCATTTACAAATCTCGTATATTTTATACCAAATAATTCACAAGCCTTGTTATTTATATAAACTACGTTGAATTTGCCGTCAACTACTATAACTCCTTCTTCTGTAATATCCATAACATCTGTAGGACTTTTAAACAAATTAAAATAATGTCCTGGTTCTATTTTAAAATAATTTCTCAATTTTACAAAACCTAAATAGGCTATTTTATCCCCTGCAGTGTTAGTTATAGAACTCAACCTTATGCTAAATGACATTTTTATGTTATATTTTGCTGTAAGCTCTATAATAAGCCCATCCTCATAGGGCCCTATTTCCTTATACTTTAAGATATGGTAAAAAAAATAATCATAATTTTCTACATCATCAACACTATACCCCAATATCTCAAGAAGCCTCTTATTTATGTAGACCACTTTGCCACTTAAATCTTTCAATATAAAAAAATCATGGGCATTATCCAAAAGATTACATATCCATTGCAACGGATTTTTGCTAGAATCAGAAGCTTTGTATAACTTCACGGTATCCCCCCTTTTTCTCCCTTATCTTTTGTTTAAAAATTTCCTTTTACTAATATATTAGACACAAAGTTATAAAAATCCTTCTTCTTTTCAATAATTTTTTTATTGTTAACTAAAACTTTTGTAAAAAAATAATGTATAAGTCTTACGACTTATACATTATTATGCAAACTGCACCCCATTTATCTCTTCTCCATGAAAAACTTTTTCAAACTCTTCTGCATTAAGTTTCTCTTTCTCAATCAAAGCCTTTGCAACTCTATGGAGCTTATCCATATTGTCTTTTAAAAGGGTTTCTGCTCTTTTATATGCCTCCTCAATTATCCTTTTTATTTCTCTATCTATCTCGGCAGCAACTTCTTCACTGTAATTTCTCGTTCTTCCTAAATCACGCCCTAAAAATACTTCTTCACTTCTCGTACCAAAAGTCATAGGCCCTAATCTTTCACTCATGCCATACTCTGTAACCATCTTTCTCGCAATATTTGTAGCTCTCTCAATGTCATTTTGTGCTCCTGTGCTTATATCATTTAGCACTAAACTCTCTGCCACACGCCCACCTAAAAGGTGAACTATCTCATCCATCATCTCGGACTTTGACATATAGTATTTATCTTCTTCCGGAAGAAGCATAGTATATCCTCCAGCTCTTCCTCTTGGAATTATTGTAACCTCGTGAACAGGTGGGGTATTAGGTAAAAGCTTAGCGACAACTGCATGGCCTGCCTCATGGTATGCCACCAATTTTTTGTCTTTCTCAGACATAATCCTACTTCTTTTTTCAGGCCCTGCTATAACTCTTGTTATGGCCTCCTCCAGCTCTGCCATAGTTATCTGCTTAAGTCCTCTTCTCGCCGCCAATAAAGCTGCTTCATTCATGAGATTCTCAAGGTCTGCTCCAGTAAATCCTGGAGTTCTTCTCGCTAGCACTTGCAAAGATACATCAGGAGCCAATGGCTTATTCCTCGCGTGTATTTTTAAAATTTCTTCTCTTCCTTTTATATCAGGAATACCAACAGTAATATGCCTGTCAAATCTTCCTGGTCTTAAAAGAGCAGGGTCTAATATATCTGGCCTGTTTGTTGCGGCAATCACAATTATACCTTCGTTGACACTGAAACCATCCATTTCAACTAACAATTGGTTCAGTGTCTGTTCTCTTTCATCATGTCCGCCACCTAAACCTGCACCTCTTTGTCTTCCCACTGCATCTATTTCATCAATAAAAACAATACAAGGCGCATTCTTTTTGGCTTGATCAAATAAATCTCTTACTCTTGCAGCACCTACACCAACAAACATTTCTACAAAATCAGAACCGCTTATGCTAAAAAATGGAACCCCCGCTTCTCCTGCTACAGCTTTTGCGAGAAGGGTTTTTCCTGTACCTGGAGGCCCTACTAAAAGAACCCCTTTAGGTATTCTGGCTCCTAACTCAATAAATTTTTTAGGGTATTTTAAAAATTCAACAATTTCTTGTAATTCTTCTTTTTCTTCATCCGCTCCTGCCACATCATTAAAAGTAACTCTTTTGTCTTTATCAGTAACCATCCTTGCTCTACTTTTACCAAAAGACATCACTTTGCTTCCTCCCCCACCTTGTGCCTGTTGCATAAAAATATACCAAAATATAACCAAAACAATAATCAAAAACAAGGAAGGAAGCATCTGAACCCACCAAGGTGGACCTACTTGCGGTTCATTTTTAAAGTCTAATTTTCCCTCTAAAATATATGGATTTACAAAATTCATAAAATTTGTCACATCCGGAATACTGCTCTTAAACTCTGTCCCATTTTTTAAAGTTCCTTTAACTTCATTTCCCGCAAGAGTGATGCTTTTTACTTGGTTAGAGTTAATATACCTAATTAACTCTCCATAATCTATATTTGCTAGCGGTGGTGTACTTTGAGAGTACAACTGTACCATAGCATAAATAGCTATAAAGATTAGCAAATAGAGCACCATGCTTCTAATTATCTTGTTATTATCGTTCAAATAAGGCCCCTCCTTCAAACAAGTCCAACTACCTTTAATCTATAATATCATATCTCCTTTAAAAAACCAAATCATTTATACAGCTCTGGCTTTAAAACCCCTATAAATGGGAGATTTCTGTATTTTTCATCAAAATCTAATCCATAACCAACTACAAATTTGTCAGGAATTTTAAATCCACAATAATCTACTTTAACGTCTGCTTCTCTTCTTTCAGGTTTATCTAAAATAGTGCAAATTTTTAAACTTCTAGGTTTTCTTTCTAATAAAGTCTTTCTTAAATAAGAAAGTGTTAAACCGCTATCTATAATATCCTCAACTATGAGCACATCTTTCCCTTCAATGTTTATGTCATGGTCTTTAATTATTTTTACTATTCCAGAAGACTGAGTAGAAGAACCATAACTGGAGACTGCCATAAAATCTATTGATAAAGGTAAATCTATCGCACGAGATAAGTCTGCCATAAACATTATTGCTCCTTTTAAAACCCCAAGGAGGACAAGGTCTTTCCCTTGGTAGTCTTTTGTAATTATTTGTCCTAACTCTTTCACTTTTTCTTTTAATTGCTCTTCCGTAATCAAAATCTCCTGTATATCTTGTGTTGGACTCGACATAAATTTAACCTCCTCTTTTTTTATTTTATCCTTTGGTATACTCTATCACAAGGACATTTTTTGTATTTTCATCTACTTTAAATTTATCACTCATTCTATAACCTACAACCCACACAATTTCATTGTCTATGGCTAATAAAGGAATGCTATCTCTTATTTCGCGGGGTATTTTCTCGTCAATAAAAAATTCTTTTAATTTTTTACTCCCCCCCAGGTTAAGAGGAGAAAAAATATCCCCTGCTTGCCTATTTCTAACTACCACATCTTCCTGTATTTTATCATAGTCAAAAAATTTCGTGTATTTTCCTATGTTAAGTTTTTTTATTTCTTCAATCCCTAAAACACTAGCTTTAAATTGCCCAACACCACATATCTTAGTAATTCCAGGAATATTTAATTTTGCCCAAAAAGTCTTGGCCTCTTTTTCTTTTACTTTTCTCATTATAAGATTATTATAGCTTTTTAAAGCCTCAATTTCAAAGGGTAAATCAATTTTTGAGGAAGTTGGTTTGTCTAAAAGGCTTAAAACATCCTCTACATGGATGTATTCTAATCCATAAATATCTCCTTTTAATTTTTGGTACATAAGCCTAACTAAGCGTCGCTGAATAGCTGGATGCTGTGCCCTCAGTTTTTTTATATCAGCAAAAATTTCCTCTTGATTAAAATAGCAAACCTCATTAAAAATCTTTTCACACTCTTTTTCTAAATAGTCATTCTCCTCTAAAATAATTTTTGCCATCCTGTAGATATTTTCTATTATATCTACTTCAAAAGTTTCATTTATATAGGGAATTAATTTAAGTCTTACTTTATTTCTCTTATATAAATCTTCATAATTTGTAAAATCTATTACCGGCTTTAAATCTTTTTCCTTGATGTAATTCTCTATTTCTTCCCTTTCTATTTCAATGAGAGGCCTTATTATATTTCCATTTACCGGTTTTATTCCAATGAGGCCAGCCATTCCAGAACCTCTTATTAAATTTAAAAAAACTGTTTCCACTACGTCGTTCTTATTATGGGCTACTGCTATTTTATTACCCTTAACTTCTCTTAATACTTCCTCAAAAGCCTGATACCTCACATATCGTCCAGCCTCTTCTTCCGAATATCCCATTTCTTTGGCTATTTTTTTTACATCTTTTTCAAATAAAAAAAATGGGAGTTTCAGTTTGCGGCACATATCTTCAACAAATTGCGCATCCCTTTTAGCTTCTTCTCCTCTTATCATATGATTAACATGTACTACATACAACTTAAGATTAAATAAATCTTTTAAATTGTATAAAATATCCAGCATACACAAAGAATCAGGTCCGCCGGAAACCCCCATTACAATTTTATCATTTGCCTCAATCATTTTATACCTTTTAATTGTTGAAATAACCTTATCAATCATTTCTTAACCCCTTATAGCGATATATACTCATGTTATATAATGATTATATAATATCCTCCTTTTTAAATCAAACCTCTTTTTATATTCCTACTATATTTTCGGCATTTATCTCTTTTTCTTCAAAGAAAAGAATAAGTTTTTCCATTTCAAAGTCCATTAGCGTTTTTGCATAAGCTACGTACAAATCAATTTTACCTTTTCTTTTGTTAAGATATTTAAAAAGTTTTCTTTTATTATTTATAACATAATTTGCCTCTCCTTTGCTTATTTCTAACAAAAGAGCAAGTTTTAGATCTACATACTCACTTAAATTTGCGACATAATTTATAATTTGCACTTTTATATAAGGATGCATTTTTTCTAAACTTTTGCCACTAATATTTTTTATACTCTGGTCAATAACATTTTTTAAAGTCAATTTCACAGATTCTTCTACCACTTTGGACAAAGTTTTATCTAAAAGCTGAATAGATGTATAACATCTTATTCCCCCTAATTTTTCAATTGTCTCCATCATCTTCTCATTAAAGCTTTCCTTTTCTAATAAACTTATGACATTTACAATTACACCTCTTTTTCTCATCATCTCTATAATTTGCTCCCATTTTGCTGACAAATCAGTTATATCGCCGTCAGTAATAATGACCATTTCTTTTAAAATTATAGACACAAAAACCCCTCCACAAAAGTATTCCTTTAATCGCCTCGATATATTGTCTCCACATTGTGGAAGGGTTATTCCAATTTATTAACTTTTATATTTTCTTCCATACCTTTGAAACCAAAATTGTCATATCGTCCTTTGGAGTATTATTACACAATTCCAAACATTTTTTCATTAACGCATCTGCCATATCCTGAGGATTCCTCGTGTTGATTTCACTAATTAACCTTGAAAATTCTACTTCTTTATCCTTCTCAAAACACTCCAACACTCCATCAGTGACTAAAATCACAAAATCTCCATCTTTTAATTTTCTTTCATGTATATCTGCCTCTATATCTTCCAAAATGCCAATGGGCAAAGAACTGGATTCTATAATCTCAACCTCATTCCCTCTTTTTATAAAGGTAGCACAAGAGCCAATTTTTATAAATTCTGCTTCTCCAGTGAACTTGTCCAGAAACATTATATCCACAGTAGAAAACATTTCTTCTGCAGACCGCAAAGCCAAAATAGAGTTTAATGTTTGAATAACTAAATGTTTATCAAAGCCTGCCTCTATAAATTTCTCCAGCAAAGAAATGGTAGTAGTGCTCTCTGCAGCCGCTTTATATCCAATCCCCATTCCATCGCTTAAAGCTGCCATATATTTTCCATCTTCTAAGTCCATAAAAGAATAAGTATCTCCAGAAATCTTGGCTTTTGACTTACTAACTCTGCTTATACCCGTTAAGACTTGCAAGCTCTCTGCTTTTGTAAGAGTAAGTACACATCTTCCATTGTGGTCTATAGAGCATAACCTACTTTTTCTCTCATATCTTTCCCCCATAATTTCAGATACAATAGGGACAATCTTTTTGTCACATTCCTTAGCAAAACATGCCTTTTTATATATTTTTACGTTAACATTTTCGTCTCCTGTGTCATAAATTAGCACATCCTCCACAGGTATGCCCTTTTTGTCCAATTCCACCATCATTATTTGTTCTAATTCATCTTTAAAAGTGACATTCATGCTAATATCACTAGCCATATTAGATATTGCATCAGCAACTCCTTTTAACTGAGTAGCAATAAGTCCTTTAGCATCTTTTAGCCTTTCTCTCCACTGCATGCTTATTTTGTAAATGCCTAAGTAATATTTAGTTGTACTCATAAGTTCAGAAAATCTTATACATTTTCTATACAGTTTATTGTCCTCAATACTACTATTTTTTTCAAGATGTTCTATCAACTCAAACATGCTTTTATAAGTATTGTAAAACTCCTTGTCCCAACAAGTTTTATACATGACACATTGAGTACAGGTCTTATTGGCAATTTCCTCAAACAAATAAGAAATATCTTTGTGGTCTAATACCTTTTCATTTACTTGTTTAAAACTTTTAGAGAGCTCTTCAAATACTTGAGAATACTCTTTAAGTTTGCCTGTCACTACTTCTTTTAATTTTTCATTGTAATTTCTGTTGTTTAAATTTTTATTACCCTTTACTATTTCCTCCGCCTTTACTATGTACTTCTTAGGAAGTGCTACAAACATTAAAGAAGCTAACACAATATCATAAGGATTTACAAGCATATCCACAGTTGAAGTTACATAAAATGTAATAATAAAAATGGCAGTTAAAAAGCCTATAATAACTCCAATTCTATGCAATTTTTTCAAACTACCGGCCAACAAGCCTGCAAATCCAAAAAGCCCTATGGAGACTGGCATTTGGAAAAAAGATAAGCTTCCAAGAAGCCCCATAGTTGTGCCGATACTTGCTCCTACTCCAGCCCCACCTATATAAGAGGCTAAAAGTATTATAAATATCCCTAATATCCCATTGAGAGTAAATTTCCACACATTCAAATGATTCATTCCTAGAATAAATAGCCCTATAAATATACTCAAAGATATCAACTCTTCATTGGAAACAATTTTTCTGTTTATATTCAAAATAAATGAAACAGCGTGGTTAAAAATAAAAACCATTAACATTGCAGTGACAGACTCATATAGGCTCATCATAATGTCAAAAAGCAAAAAGCCATAAATATAGCTGAATATAAGATCTGCGCTAAAAAGAGAAATAAAAGTAATGAAAGAGGTTTTAATAATATTTTGAGGTTTAATTTTTAGAAGCCCTTCTAATGAAAAGATCAAAACAAGCGCTAAAAGGTATTTAAAACTATTGACATTGGGTAAAGTTAATATTCCCAACCATACTCCTATTCCTGTTAAAAGATATCGCTTTTTATACATTAAAAGGGTTGCAAAAAAAGCAATGCCGAAAGGCAAAAGACTATTGAAAATAACAGCTCGCCCTATAAAAAAGCTTATAACTGACAATAATATAATCTGTTGAATGTTTTTAGAAAGATTTTTTTGAGTATTTTCTGTCAAGGGAGTTTTTATAACTCTTTTATAAGGTAAAATATTTATATTTTGCATAAAAAAACCACCACCTCTTTTTTTCTAAATTATAGCACCATGGCGATGGTTTTATTTGTTAATTTTTGCTATATATGTAATTTTTCTTTCGACATAAAAAATAATGTCGCACTTTTGTGCGACATTTTATTTCTTAACTTAAATGGTGACCCCGACGGGATTCGAACCCGTGTTGCCGCCGTGAAAGGGCGGTGTCTTAACCTCTTGACCACGGGGCCACAAAAGACATTACTTATTTTATCATATTTTCATGTCTTGTCAACGATAAATTTTTCCTTAATAATTGTCATTTTTTGGATATAAAAATATCTGTCCTTTCTGACTTTTTTATTTCTCCTATTAAAGCATATTCGACTTCTAAATACTTTGCAATATCTTCAATGCTTATATTTGCTTCATGATAGCTTCCTCTTTCTTTGTGTCTTTCAGCAACAACTTTCCTCCCATATTCGCTTAATTCGGATATAAGAATACTACCGCCTTTTTTACAGACCCTCACCATCTCATCCAGTACCTTTTTATAATCCCTCATGTGATGCATGGCATTGTATGTAGCCACAACCTCAAAGGTTTCATCTAAAAATGGAAGATTGTGAGCATCTCCCTGAAGTAGCAAAATATTTTCCAAAATTACACTTTCTTTCAAAAGGTCTTCTGCTCTTTTTAAAGCATCTTTACTCTCATCAATAGACACGACTTGATATCCGTATTCAGCCAAAGCGGCTGCCATTCGTCCCCGTCCTGTACCAATATCAAGAGCTTTTCCACTTCCTCTGCCTAACATTTCCACAGCTTCTTTTACATCTCTCTCCATAGTTTCACCTCAAAAACTTTTTATATTTATTATCTCTCTTGATAGTGTAAAATTATCGTAGGATTTTTAAAGTGAAAAAAACAAGAGACAACCCCTGTGATAAAATAGAAATAGGAAACAAAACATCACAGAAAGGGGTGTCTCTTGTGAAAAAATATATTTTTGAAGATATTATACTACAAAATGCTCTAAATTTCACTAGAGAAGTGATAGAAATTTTTGGTGATTTATTAAACGAAGGAATGGATATTACAAGACTTGTAGCAAGAATAAAGGAAATCACGGACAAACTAGGTAGTGAAGTAATAGAAGCAATTATTGAAGAGTTAGATAGGATAATAAAAGAAGACAAGAGAAGGAAAGAAAAATGGATAGTAGAAAGAAAAGATAAAAAGAGGTTAACGACAATTCTTGGAGATATTGAATATGAGAGGACATATTACAAATCTAGGCAGGATGGGAGATATACATATTTGGTGGATGATGCATTAGAGATAGGGCGGCACGATAGGATAGAAAAGGGAGTAAAGATAAAGTTAGTAGAAAACGCGATAGAAGAATCATATGAAAGAAGTAGTAAAAAAGCATGTCCAGAGGAGCTAAGTAAACAGACGGTATTAAACGCAATAAGGGAAATAGGGGAAGTAGAAGTAAAGAGAGAAATAAAAGAGAAGAAAGAAGTAAGGGTATTATACATAGAGGCAGATGAAGACCATGTACCTTTACAAGAGGGTGGAGATGAAACACCTCGATTGGTGTACATACATGAAGGGAGGGAAGAGAGAAACGGAAGAAACGTACTGAAAAATGTGTATTACAAGGCATACGTAGGAGAGAAAGCTGAAGACATATGGATAGATGTAGCAAATTACATAGAAGAAAATTACAAGGAAGAGAAGATAGAGAAGATATACATAGCAGGAGATGGAGCGCCGTGGATAAAAGAGGGATTAGAGTGGATAGTAAAATCAAGGTTTGTGTTAGACAGATATCATTTAAACAAATACGTATTAAAAGCTACATCGAAAGAGCCAAAATACAGGGATAAGATATGGAGAGCAATAAATGAAGGAGATAAAGAAGAACTAAAGAAGGTATTTAATGAACTAATAAAGGTAACAAAGGAAGAGAGAGAAAAAGAGAAGGTAAAAGAGGCGAAGAGGTACATACTAAATAATTGGGAAGGAGTAGAGATATACAGTAAAGACAAAGATGTAATAGGGTGCAGTGCAGAAGGGCATATAAGTCATGTATTTTCTTCTAGATTAAGTAGGAATCCATTAGGATGGAGTAGAGAAGGATTAAAGTTAATGGCGAAATTAAGAGTATTCAGCAAGAATGGAGGAGATTTGAGAGAAATAGAATGGGGTAAGAAAGAGAATATAAATGAAGGGAGCTACAAATTAACGAAGAAGCAAATAAAAGAGGCGGTAAGGAGAGTTAAAACGTCTACAAATGAAAAAATAAATAATATTACGGTTTTGAATATAGGGAAAGTAACACCAATATATAAGGTTTTAAGAGCAATAAAATATGCGCAAGTTATATAAAATGCATGATAAGTTGAAGGCGGAAATTAACTAAGTTTCAGGGGTTGTCTTAAAAAAATCCTACAGTATCTTGACACTATCATCTCTCTTTTTGTACTTTAATAAAACGCAAAAACATGCTATACTAATTAAAGTACTAATAAAATCACTCCTCTATAATAAATGCGGTATTTTTATACCGCATCCTTTTTGGACTAATATATGCCCCCGTATGGTATAGGGTTACGTTAAAAGTATATCACATTCTCTATGTAATGTAAATACAGAATTTCAGTGTGTTTCTTCTGAAGAAATAATCGGTTGAGACACTTTTCCAAAATAATTTGTCCCCCATACTCCTATCAATATCATAATAGCTCCTATTATATGATACCAATAAAAAGCTTCACGTCTTATGGTGATCCCCGCTATTACCGAAATTACTGTGGTCAAATTTGCAAAAACTGAAGCTTGAGATGCAGGCAATTTTGAAAGAGCGTAATTGTTTAAAAAATACGCTACAACAGAAGATAAAACACCTAGATATAGCACAGGAATAAGTACTCTGTAATCAGTTAAATCCCTGAAATAGTCAGAAATAGGATAGCCTTTTGCTAATCTATCAATTAAATTTAAAAAATTGAAAGAAATTGCGGCAAACCACATCATGACAAAGGTTATCTCAATAGGTGAAAATTCTAAAGAAGACTTTCTTGCTAAAATACTGTAAAAAGCTGCAGATAAGACTGCTCCTAAAAGATATACAAAACCTATAATTGACCTATTACGGCTTTCAACACCTGTCATAAAAATTATAAAAGCAACTCCTGTAACAGACAAAAGAATAAAGAAAAGCTGATACAAAGAAGGCTTTTCCTTTAAAAATACCGTCGCCAAAGCGGTAACAGCAACAGGAATTAAAGCTATCATCAAACCAGAAAGAGAAGAGGATGTATATTTTACACCATATGTTTCAAATATAAAATACACAACAGGCTCTGATAGAGACAATAAAAACAATGGCCACAGATTTTTCCCTCTATAATTAAGTTTAATAATTCCAAATACCCACAAAAGAGTAATCATAAATGCTGCAAGTAAAAAGCGGTAGGCTATAAGCTCCATAGGAGAAGCTACATCAAGCCCCATAGAGGTAAACATAAAAGAAAATCCAAAAATTGATGCCATTCCTATTCCTGCTAAATAAGGATAATAACTCTTTATCCTCTCCAAATTTAACACCCCCGCACCTTTTTAAAAACACCGATATAATTATATAGCACTTCCCACAAAAAATAAAATCCAGACGAAGGGGACGGTTCTTTTCATCTGAAAAATTCAGACAAATAGAGGAAAGTTTCAAAGATATCTTTGAAAAATATTATCCAAAAGTTTTAAATCAAATTTCTTGGATGATAAAAGACGAATTCAAAGCGGAAGACATTACTCAAGAAGTTTTTATAAAGTATTTTAAAAATCCTCCCCGTCACAATGAAAATATAGGAGGTTGGTTATCCAAAGTGGCAATAAATCATGCCTTAAATTATATCCGCAGTGAAAAAAACACAAAAACAAGAGAACTGGAAGTTTTTAAAAACACGCAAGAGGAATTTTTTGAAGACCCTGAAGAAATAGCAATTAAAAGGTTTGAAAGAGCTAAAGTGAAAGAAGTCCTCCTAAAAATGAGTAAAAGAGATATGATGTGTCTAATACTTAAACATTCAGGATATAGTTACGAAGAAATAGCAATATCATTGGGAATTAAGAAAACCTCCGTCGGCACAACCATAGCAAGAGCACAAAAAAAGTTTAAAGAATTATATGAAAAGGAGGTGTAAGTATGTGCTACGATGAAGGAACTCTTCAAGCATATCTAGACAGTGAACTGGATGAAATCACTGCAAAAAATGTAGAAGAACATTTAAAAACTTGCGATGTATGTAGAGAAAAACTTGAACAACTAAAATCCATAAATGAATTCACTTCAAAAGCTTTAAAAGCAAGCAATATAGATTTAAATGAAACTTGGGCTACTCTAAATGAAAAATTGAGTAAAAATAATAATAAAGGAGGAATGTTTGCCATGTTTACAAAGTACAAAAAGGCTATTGCCGCCTTAGTCGTAGTGGCATTTGTAGTTTCCTCAATGCTTTTCCCGCCCCTTAAAAATGCAGAGGCTAAAATTCTAAATTTATTGAGACTTAACAAAATGCAGATTATAACTATTACACCTGATGACATTACACAAATTCAAAATGAGTTCTATAATAGAAACATAAAGAACATTGACTTAAAAGAATATGGTGAAATATTAAGGTCTGGAAGTTATGAAGGATATGAAGTTTCAATAAATGAAATTGACAAACTAAAGTCCGATGTAGATTATAAATTTAAGCTGCCAACTGACGAAAATTTTGAAATTAACCATATATATGTATCAAAGGGTGATGGATTAGAGTTTAAACTTAATGTTGACAAAATAAATGAATTAATTAAAACATTTGGCGGCACACATCTTTTCCCTAAAGAGCTCAACAATAAGCCTATTACAATAAATGTTGGCACATCTATAAATATTGATATAAAAGAAAAAAAGGATAATAATGATACAGAAAATATCAAAAAAAGTATTTATCTTACCATAAATAAAACTCCTGAGATTGTAGTACCAGAAGGGGCAAATATAGATAAGGTAATTGATGCCTTGGCTAACCTCCCATTTTTGCCCGACAATTTAAAAAAACAAATTGCAAGTGTAACTGACTGGAAGGAGACATTACCTATACCAATGGATGAATCTACAAATGTTAAAGAAATAAATATAAGAGGAAATACAGCTATTATTCTAACAAATAAATATTCTCCAAATATGGCATCTATAGCATGGAATGAAAACGGAGTAATGTATAGTCTATCAATCTATGGACCCTATGAACCATCTACAGACAAACAAACAATAAATGATGAATTAATAACACAGCAAAATATAAATACATTAATTCAAATTGCAAATTCAATGAGGTGATCAAATGGTATTAGAGACACAAAATCTTACAAAGCAGTTTAATGGAAAAGGCGGATTTAAAGAAGTCACTCTCTCTGTAGAAAAGGGGCAAGTTTTTGGATTCTTAGGTCCAAATGGTGCTGGAAAAAGCACTTTTGTAAAAACAATGGTGGGGTTTTTGCACCCCACCTCTGGTTTTGCATGGATTTTAGGGAAGCCTATAGGCACTGTAGAGTCCAGAGAAAAAGTAGGATTTTTGCCTGAAAATTTTAGATATCACGACTGGATGACAGGAAAAGAGCTTTTGAGCTTCCATGCTGAGCTTTATAAAATAAAAAATCCAGGCAAAAAAATTGATGAACTTTTAGAATTGGTAAAACTCAAAGGTCACGAAAATAAACTCATCAAAAATTACAGCAAAGGAATGCAGCAGAGAATTGGAATAGCAATAGCCCTTTTAAACGACCCTGAAATAGTGTTTTTAGATGAACCCACTTCAGCTTTAGACCCTGTTGGAAGAATTGAAGTAAGAGAAATCATAAAACAATTAAAATCGCAAGGAAAAACTGTTTTTCTAAACAGCCATCTATTAAGTGAAGTGGAAATGGTATGTGATGAAGTGGCTATAATAAATCACGGCAGAGTAATAGCACAAGGAAAGCTGGATGACTTATTAAAAGAGCACACCCATGTAGAAATGATTGTATCAGACTATACTTCAGAGTTGATTGAAAAAATTTCTCGCTTATCAAAAGAATTTCAATTTAAAGAAGGTAAGCTAACCTTTAAAGTAGATGATAAAGAAAAAATACCAGTTATAGCTAAAATGGTAATAGAATCTGGTGCCAAGTTATATCAATTAAATACCCAAACTTCTTCGCTGGAAGACTTATTCATAAACTTGATTGGAAAGGATGAGGTTTTGTGACTACCATAATAAAATACACCTTTAAAGAAATGCTAAAAAAACAGGCTTTTCTATTAGTCTCCCTTTTGTCCCTCCTCTACCTTTCCATATATACTTTTGGCTTAAGTAAAATATTTGAGCGTCCCAACGATTCTATATATGACATCATCTTTCAATCAGAAATTTTGTCTGCCGGTCTATTTTTCGCAAATTTCATAGTGGCTTTTCTTGTAGTTTTGACATCAGTAAATGCTATATCAGGAGAAATAGAAAATGGCACCATATACGCCGTTTTATCGAAACCTATAAAAAGATATGAACTGGTGTTGGGAAAATTTATAGGCTTAGGCGCTATGATTGTAATATACAGCTCCATCATGTTTTTGTCTGTAGTAGGTTTAAACATCTTTATGGGGTCTAAAATAACCTTTGAAGCAAGCAATATTTTAAGAGGACTTTTTTTCTTCGACTTAGGACCGATTGTATTTTTAGCCCTTATAATAGCTTCCAGCTCAATTTTTTCGACTGTAAACACAGGAATAATCTCTATTATGGCTTATGGAATTGCCCTCGTCGGAGGTGTTCTTGAACAAATTGGAACAGCAATGCAACAAAGTCAAGTCGGTGCCTTTGGCTTAAAAAGCGGAGAAAGCCTTATAAACGCAGGGATAATTACAAGCCTCATCCTTCCTACAGATGTCATATATAGAAAAATGACTGCAGAGCTTTTGACACAAAGTAGTGGGATAAGTTTTATTACACAAGGACTCTTTGGGGGCATGTCTCAACCCAGTATTTACATGTTCATATACATCTTTTTCTACGTGGTATTTCTCCTCTATTACGGTGCAAAGCGCTTTTCACAAAGAGACTTATAAAGGCGGTCACACACCGCCTTTTAACTTTTTAAACCCTTCCAAACAATACCCAAGACTAAACCATTGACAGTTACTGCATATCTTTTCCATTTTTTCTTCAGTCATTTTCTCTTTAATTCTATTTGTGACTTCCCTATAGCTCAATATCTCCCCTGGCCTTATATCTAAAACTTCTAAAACTGCCCTATCTTTTCCTTTTACACTTCCTGGATACTCTTCCTCTGTACATTCTCCATTTACATTGTTTGGACACATGCTGCAAATGTTATCCACACTATCCACAGCTTTTATCAACATATCATGTTCATTATTCAATTTTCTAATAATTTCATCCATATTTTTAACAAATTTTTCATCATAACCAAGCCCTCTAAAACCTAATATACATAAAAAATGATGTCCTCTTATCTCCATTTCAATCTCTCCTCATCCCAGGATTACAACAATAATTATACTGCTAATTTGAACTGTAACCTAAGAAAGAAAAGAAATTTACATCCCTCAGTTTATCACAATAATAGTCATAATTTCTTCAATTATCGAAAATAATACATTTAAAGGAGTGATTGTATGACTAAAAAACCAAAAAAACCTCACAAAGTGCCAATAGAAAATCATAAGACTGCTTCCTGGGCAAATATACAAAATGTAAAAGAAGAATCAAATGTGCCTATCCCAAGTAAAAATGAGGTAATAAACGCAAAAGAATGGGTAGAAGAAAACAAAAAATAACAATTCCGGGCATACGCCCGGAATTGTTATTCTGCCAGCTTCCTATATCTTTCGTATCTCTCTTTCGCAGTATCTTCTGCCATCTGATAAAGTTTTTCCGCAATCTGAGGAAATACGTTTTTAAGTGAGGAATATCGTATCTCCCCCTCAATAAATTCTCTGAAAGACTTTGTCGGCTCTTTAGAATCAAGTACAAATGGATTTTTGCCTTCTTTTTTAAGCTCTGGATTAAATCTATAAAGGTGCCAGTAACCAGACTCCACTGCTTTTTTCTCCTCCATTATACTTGTCCCCATGCCTGACTTTATGCCATGGTTTATACAAGGAGCGTATGCTATTATAAGTGAAGGCCCTTTGTATTTTTCTGCCTCCACAAAAGCCTTTATCGTCTGGTTCATATTTGCTCCCATTGCAACTTGCGCCACATACACGTATTCATAGCTCATAGCCATCAAGCCTAAATCTTTCTTGCTTGTCCTCTTACCTGCTGCCGCAAATTTTGCAACTGCCCCTAATGGCGTAGATTTTGAGGATTGCCCTCCCGTATTGGAATACACCTCTGTGTCAAGCACTAGTACATTTACATCTTCTCCTGATGCTATAACATGGTCAAGCCCTCCAAAGCCAATGTCATACGCCCATCCATCTCCCCCTATTATCCACTGAGATTTTTTTACAAGAAAATCTTTTTTGTCAAGTATCTCTTTTATTATCTCATTCTCTGTATACCCGCCTCTATTTATAATATCCAAAATCTTTTTAGAAGCAATTTTAGATTTATCTCCATCCTCCATCCCATCAATCCACTCTTGGAATGCAGCTTTTAATTCATCGTCAATAGGGATATTTATAGCTTCTTTCATCAAATCTCTAAGCCTTTCCCTTATCTGCTTATTTGCTAAAAACATGCCGTAGCCAAATTCGGCATTGTCCTCAAAAAGTGAGTTAGCCCACGCAGGCCCTTTTCCCTCTTTATTAGTAGTATAAGGAATAGAGGGTGCACTTGCCCCATAAATAGATGAGCAGCCTGTGGCATTTGCTATCATCATCCTATCTCCAAAAAGCTGTGTCAAAAGCTTTATGTAAGGAGTCTCACCACAGCCGGGGCATGCGCCACTGAATTCAAACAGAGGCTTTGCAAATTGACTGCCTTTTAGAGTCGCCTTATCTACTAAATTATCTTTGACATCAAGAGTTACAGCATACTCCCAATTTCTCGCTTCTTTTTCTATTTGTTCTTCAGCGGGTTTCATTATAAGAGCTTTTGTAGGTGCTGGACAAACATCTGCACAATTGCCGCATCCTGTACAGTCTAAAGGACTTACCTGTATTCTATACCAAAGCCCTTCTAATCCTCTTCCTATTGCTTTTTTCAGTTTAAAAGTTGAAGGCGCTTTTTTCATTTCTTCCTCTGTTAATAAAAATGGCCGTATTACTGCATGGGGGCAAACATAAGAGCACTGGTTACACTGTATACAGTTGTCTATTTGCCATTCGGGTATCAATACTGCAATTCCTCTCTTTTCATAGGCAGTCGTGCCAGTAAGAAATGTGCCATCTTCCATGCCGACAAAAGCACTTACAGGAAGGAGGTCTCCTTCATTTCTTTCCATAGGTCTTTGTATATTTTTAACAAAATCAGGCTCTGGCTTTACAATTTTTTGCCCTTCTTTTGCGTTTTTCCACTCCTCAGGCACTTCTACTTTTACAAGAGCTTCTACGCTTCTGTCAACAGCCTTTAAGTTCATATCCACTATATCCTGACCCTTTTTGCCATAGGCCTTCTGTATAGAATCTTTTAAATACTCAACTGCTTCTTCAAAAGGTATTATATTTATAAGTTTAAAAAACACTGTCTGCATTATCATGTTTATTCTGCCACCCAAACCTGCTTCTTGGGCAATTGATATGGCATCTATTGTATAAAAATTGATATTGTTTTTAGCTATATATCTTTTCATTGAAGCAGGTAACTTCTCCTCCAGCTCCTCTTTACTCCAAGGACAATTTAATACAAAAGTCCCACCATGTTTAAGTCCTTTTAAAACATCATAATTGTAAATAAAAGACTTATTGTGACAGGCAATATAATCAGCATGATTTACCAAATAAGAAGATTTAATCGGCTTTTTACCAAACCTCAAATGTGAAATAGTGGTGCCTCCTGATTTTTTGCTGTCATACTGAAAATATGCCTGCACATACAAGTCTGTGTTGTCCCCAATTATTTTAATAGCCGATTTATTCGCCCCAACCGTTCCATCAGAGCCTAATCCCCAAAACTTGCAGCTTACAGTGCCTTCAGGAGTAGTCTCTACAAATTCACCTTCTTCTAATGATGTGTAAGTCACATCGTCTAAAATTCCTATGGTAAAACGGTCTTTGGGGGAGTCCTTTTTTAAATTGTCATAGACTGCAATAATCTGAGAAGGAGTTGTATCTTTTGAGCCCAGACCATATCTACCTCCTACTATGCCGGGCTTTTTATCTTTGTTATAAAATAATTTAGCCACATCAAGGTACAAAGGCTCTCCTATTGAACCCGGCTCTTTTGTCCTGTCTAATACGGCAACCTTTTTAACTGTATCAGGTAAAACCTCAAAAAAGTGTTTTTCAGAAAATGGCCTGTAGAGATGTACTTTAATTAAACCCACTTTTTCTCCTTTTTTTGTTAAATAATCAATCGTCTCTTCTATCGTGTCACAAACAGAACCCATAGCTACAATTATATACTCTGCGTCCTTTGAACCGTAATAGTCAAAAAGGTGATATTCTCTTCCAGTCAGCTCTTTGTACCTCTTCATGTAATCTTCTACTATGTCAGGAACCTTTTCATAAAATTTATTAGCAGCTTCTCTTCCTTGAAAATAAATATCAGGATTTTGTGCAGTACCTCTTACAACAGGATGTTCAGGATTTAACGCTCTGTCCCTAAACTCTTTTGCTGCCCTTAAATCTAAAAGTTTCGCAATTTCCTCATATTCCACCACTTCTATTTTTTGCATCTCGTGAGAAGTCCTAAAGCCATCAAAAAAATGCAAAAATGGTACCCTAGATTTTATAGCAGAAAGATGGGCTATAAATGCCATATCCATGGCTTCCTGTACATTGGCAGAACAAAGAAGTGCAAAACCTGTTTGTCTTACTGCCATTACATCCTGATGGTCGCCAAATATAGAAAGTGCATGGGCAGAAATTGCGCGGGCACTTACATGAAACACCCCTGGCAAAAGCTCTCCTGCAATTTTATACATGTTTGGTATCATTAAAAGAAGCCCCTGTGATGCGGTATATGTGGTTGTCAAAGCGCCTGCAGTTAAAGAACCATGGACAGCACCTGCAGCACCTGCTTCTGACTGCATTTCAACAACCTTCACGGGTTGACCAAATATATTCTTCTTGCCATGGGCAGCCCATTCATCAACATTTTCAGCCATTGGAGAAGAAGGCGTAATAGGGTAAATTGCTGCAACCTCCGTAAAAGCATAAGAGGCATAAGCAGCAGCTGTATTTCCGTCCATTGTAGCCATTTTTCGCATAAAATAATCCTCCTTAACCCTTAACATGGTTTTTCTATCCAGATATATTATTTCATTAAAAAAGAATAATCATACATTTAGGCATTGAAGACAATTTTAAATATTTGTCTTCAGAGTTTTAATGATAGAACAGGTTTCTTTTTGCCTTTATAAAAAAATAGAGTCCATTAAAATTTTTTTGTAATGCAAGAAGGAATTTGTACAAATATATAGAATATATTATGTAGTAAGATGAGTGTACAAGTAAAGGAGATGTCCATTATGGAAGGATATATGACCGCTGTTGTTAAACAACATCCCAAAGAAGGTGCAGATATAATAAAAAAAGAAATACCAAAAATAGGACCTGATGAGGTACTAATAAAAGTCAAAGCCACATCTATTTGCGGCACAGACGTTCACATTTACGTTTGGAATGAATGGGCAAAAAGCCGGATAAAACCGCCTAAGATAATGGGACATGAATTTGTAGGAGAAGTTGTAGAAATAGGAGAAAATGTAACATCTGTAAAAGTTGGAGATTTAGTAAGTGCGGAGACTCACATAGTATGCGGAAAATGCAAAGCTTGCAGAACTGGAAATGCTCACATATGTGAAAATACGCTTATACTTGGTGTTGACACAGACGGTGCTTTTGCAGAATACATTAAAGTCCCTGAAAGCAATGTATGGCTAAACGATAAAGACATACCTTTAGAACTTCTCTCCATACAAGAACCCCTTGGAAACGCCGTTCACACAGTATTTTCTGGAGAGGTAGTAGGAAAAACTGTCGCTGTAGTAGGGTGCGGCCCTATAGGCATGATGGCAATACCACTTCTTAAGACAACAGGTGCTTCAGCTATATTTGCAATAGAACCTGTCGAATACAGAATGGAACTTGCTCATAAATTAGGTGCAACACGAGTTATAAACCCACTTGAAGAAGACGTTGTCAATATAATAAAAAGTGAAACAGAAGGCTACGGTGCAGATGTAGTATTGGATTTCTCTGGAAGTCCCACTGCAATACGACAAGGACTTAAATATATAGCAAAAGGCGGAAGAATGTCTATTTTGGGTCTTCCTGACAACGAAGTTCCTATAGACATAACAAATGACGTCGTTTTTAAAGGCATAACAATAAACGGCATCACAGGAAGGCGAATGTACGATACCTGGTACAAAGTAAAGGGTTTATTGCGCTCTGGCCTTAAAGAAGCATTAAAACCAATAATTACTCATACCTTCCCTCTTTCTGAATATGAAAAGGGCATGGAACTAATGATAAAAGGCCAATGTGGCAAAGTTGTGTTATATCCATAAACAAAAGGAGGTAAAAAAGATGCCACTTACAAGATTAAATGAAATTTTACAAAAAGAACTCGATGAGTTAAAGACTGAAGGTCGTGCTAAAGGAAAAGAACTTATCATAGTCGATGTAAAAAAACCAGAGGGTGAAAAAGGTCCACGTTTCTTTTTAAAAGGCTTTGGAGACAAAGAATTTATAAGGATGAACTCTAACTCTTACCTCGGAATGCAATTTAATGAGGAAGTAATAAAAGTAGAAGAGGAGACTGCAAGAAAGTTTGGCATTGGACCTGGAGCAGTGAGGTTTATAAGCGGAACCTATATAACACATAGAGACCTTGAGAAAAAGCTTGCTCAATTCCACGGCAGAGAAGATGCAATGATTTTTAGCTCCGCCTATATGACTGTAGTAGGTATCATCTCCTCTTTAGTGACTCCTGAAACAGTAATAATAAGTGATGAACTAAATCACAACTGTATTATAAACGCTATAAGACTTTCAAGACCCAAAGAAAGATATATTTATAAACACCTAGACTATAAAGATTTAGAAAATGGAATAAAGAGTTTTATTGGTAAAGCTAAACGCGCCATTGTAGTCACTGACGGTGTATTCAGTATGAGAGGAGATTACGCAGATTTAAAGAAAATTCAGGAGATTGCAGACAGATATGACAAAGATTTTGAAGAAAACATAATAACTATAGTTGACGATTCTCACGGTGTTGGCGCTTTTGGCCCAACTGGAAGAGGCACAGAAGAAATAACAGGTGGAAAAGCTGACCTTCTCATCGGTACTATGGGAAAGGCATATGGTGTAAATGGAGGTTATGTAGTATCAAACGAGGTTATAACAACTTACTTGCGAGAAAAAACTATAACTTATATTTACTCAAATCCAGTAACACCATCAGAAGCTGCTTGTGTTTTAAAAGTACTTGAAATACTCGATTGCAAAGAAGGTCAAAAAAGACTTTCACACCTCAAAGAATTAGCAAAACTTTTTAGAGAAGGAATTATAAAATTAGGATATGAAACTGTAGTAAGCGAGCATCCAATAGTACCACTTTTAGTTAGAGATGCAACAAAAACAATAGATTTAGTAAATTACCTCATAGATAACGGTATTCTTGCAACAGCCATAAACTATCCAGTGGTACCAAGAGGTAGTGAAAGTATCCGGTTTCAAATTAACGCTGACCACACAACTTTTGATATAAATTATGTACTGAATGTATTGGAACGTTACAGAAAAGAAAGGTGGAGCTAAAATAGTTAAATTTTATCTTCTCTTTGCTTTTTAAAAGGTCTCTTAAAGGGTCTTTTTGTTGTAAACAAATAATATTTTGTAGACAAATAATATTTTGTATGCTATAATTGTAGAGAAAAAGTGAAAAAACCCTTTAATTTAGCCCAGCGAGGCTAAAAAGGAGGAAAATAAAATATCTATATTTGCATCCTCCTTTAGAGGGTTTTTTTGTAAACAAAAAACTCAAAGGAGGTTTTTTTATGTCAAACAAAATATACGGAATCGAAGAAACTCCCCCTATAAAACAAGCAATTCCACTATCTTTTCAGCACGTATTTGCCATGTTTGGTGCAACAATTTTAGTACCTCTTTTAACAGGTCTTGACCCAGCTGTTACCCTCTTCACATCAGGGCTTGGAACTTTAATATTCCACTTGATGACAAAAGGAAAAGTACCTGCGTATCTAGGTTCTTCCTTCGCCTTTATAGCACCTATAATAGCTGCAACTAAGCAATTTGGTGTAAGAGGTGCTTTTACTGGTATGATAGCAGCAGGCCTTGTATATATAGTGGTATTCATAATCATAAGCTTGACAGGCATCGATTGGTTAGAGAAATTGCTTCCCCCCGTTGTAGTAGGCCCTGTAGTTATGATAATAGGCCTAAGCCTTGCTCCTGTAGCAATAGCTCAAGCGCAAAAAGATTTAGCTACAGCTCTGTTTACAGCGGCATTAATAATCATATTCAGCATGTTTGGCAAAGGATTTATAAAAGTCATACCCATACTTTTAGGAACAATTGGCGGATATATATTCGCGATAACAAGAGGCCTTGTAGACTTCGGACCTGTTACAAAAGCCTCATGGATTGCAATTCCCAAATTCTCCTTCTTAACAGGACATACTCCGGAACTGGCATGGGGTGCTGTCTCTTTGGTTGCGCCGCTGGCCTTAGTCGCTATAATTGAAGACTTAGGGCACGTCCTCGTAATAGGAAATATCGTTGAAAAAGATTTAATAAAAGACCCTGGATTTCATAGAGTAATGCTAGGTAATGGTCTTGCAACATCAATTGCGGCACTTTTTGGCGGACCACCCAGCACAACTTATGGTGAAAACATTGGAGTCCTTGCAATAACAAGAGTCTATAGCTCAAAAGTTATTCAAGGTGCAGCTATAATAGCAATACTTTTAAGCTTTATACAAAAAATAGGCGCTTTGATAGAAGTAATTCCGCAACCTGTTATGGGCGGAGTGACAATAATACTCTTTGGAATGATTGCGGCAGCAGGTATGAGAACACTTGTTGAAAATAAAGTAGATTTTTCTGACAGCAGAAATCTCATAATAGCTTCTGTAATACTGACTTTGGGTGTAGGCGGTATAAAAATAGCCTTCGGAAACTTCGTCTTTGAAGGCATAGGTCCTGCCACCTTAGCAGGAATACTTCTAAACCTTGTCTTGCCCAAAATCAACTTAGCAAAAGCAAAAAAGACAGAAAAAACTTCAACCTCAAAAGAAGCCGTTCACGAAGCATAAAAAAGATGGGACTTCCCCCCTCTTTTTTATGCTTTTTTGTTTTGCCACAGCTCTTACAAGAAATACAAAAAAGAGCCCATACACTTATGTACAGGCTCTTTTTTTAATTATCTATAATCTCCCAAAAGTCTTATATAGTCCTCTAAACTTCCATCCTCTAAACATGTTTCAATAATCTTCCTACCAAGAGGGTCAAGTTCAGGTACTAAGAATTGCTTTAATTCTCTTTTGAAGAATTCATTTAACATCTCAGCACCTTTGTCATATCCATCATCCCCTACTTCGGGCTGCTTGTTGACTTGCAGCAATTCGCGAGGAATAAAACTTCCGTTTATTTTTAATGTATTTAAAGCATAACCGAGGAGACTGCTTCTCGCTGGTGTAACTTGATCTGGTCTAAATCTTACACTTCCTCTTCTTGCAAGATATTCACGAGCTATCCATTCGGGCATAAATCCTACTTTCCACACTCCTATATATTGATTTGGAACGAGAATGTAACGAGTACCCGGTGTATTTATAATCTGCTGCAATAAAAGATTAGCGTGAATTACTCTTTTACCCGTTGCAAAAGGCCAATAAGAACCTACACCTTCGCTTTCGAGTCCACTTGTTCCTACTATACTTGGATTAGCGTGGCCTCTCGGTGCAACTAATCTCCACAGCCAAGCAAGAGCAGGAGGCAACAAGTGTAGCATGCCTATTATACCGTAGGAAGGCTTTTCTTTTGAAGAAGGAGGAGTCCTCACACCAAAACTCCTCACATCCACTTCTACAGCTTCATCAACTACATTTGGCATAAACCTTCTTGGCATAATTACACGAGGATTGGGACAAGGTTTGCCAGGTGCATCCATAATATGTTCCCATATAAGACAAGTGGATTTAGGCACTCCGTCTATGTTTAAAAAGATTAAAGGCTCTTTAGGATAGATACATAACTTTTCAAAATGAGGGTCTGTTCCATATTCATTCATATGATCTACACGTATAAACCAACCTTTTTCTGCATCTTTTATCACTAATTTTTTACCTTGTTGCAAATCCGGATGGCATAATGCCATATCATCAGTTACAGGTTGTAATTCACAAGCTTCTTTAAGGTCTACGTATATTTCGTCACCTGTCACTAAATTGCGCCCTACTTTTATGCGCCCATCAGGCTCCCTGTGAATTTGCTCCAGCATTTCACTCTTTCCGCCACCGCTGGCACCCTCATGCATAATAGTCAATATATTGTCATAAGGAGTAATTATTCTCACTGCAGAAGCATGAGCAGTAATCCACCCTTCTTTTTCTCCCATTGTTAAGAGTATCCCATATATTCCTTTTTTTGCACTTGGCCCAGGATACAAGTTATACGAAAAAAGTTCATGGAGATTTTCTAATCGGTTGTGCACAACTACTTGCTTTCCATTAAAATGAGTATGCCTAAAGGGAGGGGCTAAATATACTATTGCTTTCGGAGTAAAACCTTCCGGTATTTCCTTTTTAGATATAAATCCTTGAATATCTGCAAGAGCCGTAGCGAAAAAACCAGCATTTTCAGGTGCCAAGAGAAGCGATGGATAACCGTACTCATCTCCACCAGACATAAAAGGCATGACAATTAAATTTTGCTTTTTCAGCCATTCAAAAGTTTTCTGCCTTAATTCGTCAAAATCATATCCATACCTATCCACAAACCTAGGTTTATCTGTCTCCCCATTATCAGCAACTACAAGACAATCTGGCTCTCTCCTTCTCATATAAGGCTCAGGGTAATTAACTGCTAACCCATTTTTACACCTTGCCACAGTCGCTTCTAATACTTTCCCTTTTTCTGGAACATCATAAAAAATTTCAAAAAAGTCATTATTCCCTCCAACAGAAATTTCAAGAAGATGTTGTCTACTTTCCGGAATAGTTATTTTAGGACATCTTTTTAATATTTCCTCTACTTCTTCTGGTAGTCTCATTTTATTTATAATTTCCTTTGTTTCCTTATCAATAATGAGAGAAAAGTCCAACTTATACCACCTCACAATAATAAGTATAAGAATATTATACAAAAAAATTTTTAGCTTTGCAATTTGAATAATAAAATTTGCAAAATAAATTTTAGCATGTTCCTCTATTCCAAACTTTTCATTTATAATATCGTTGTTTTGTAGGTATGCCTTTTGTAATCTTTTACATTGATGAAATTTTTAAATTGCCTTCTTGCAATTTTTATTAGTAATAGGTGCTAAAAATAAAAGCACCCATATAGAGTGCTTTTTTGTAATAAAGTTTTTTCATTATTTGTCCAAACCTTGTCTCTCCAAACCTTTTAATTTCAATATATAATTCATTTCAAAAACTGCTGCTTCTATTAGTTTATCGATTTCTTCGTCTGTTAACTTATTGCCAACCACTTTTTTTAATAAGTTAAAAACTTCCGCTTTTTTATCAGGTCCTTTACCTGGCCCTATTTGCTGTTCTATTGCTTGCACAAAAGTTTTTGCTATTTCATAGTATCTCTTCATTTTTTCCATACCAATTTTGGTATTTAAATAATCAATCAAATACCCAAGCGCAACCATTATAACGAGTTGAACACCAGCTGTCAAAATTGTCATGACCAAATCCCTCATTTATCTCCCTCCCAATATTTTTAATATTGCAGAAGCAAATTCTCCCCAAGTGACATAACTTTTAGGGTCATAATGTTTATCTATAATTCCTTTCATCTGTAATTTTTCAATATCATCTGTTTGCTTATAATTTACACTTTTTAAGAATTTAATTGTGCCATTTGCAATCCCTTGTGCGAAAGCAACCGGCTTTTGTAAAAGCAAATCTAAATTTTGTGGATTTGACATAAAAGCTGTTTCAACTAGTATCGCAGGCATTACAGTATGCTTCAGTACATAAAAATTTTCATATTTTACTCCTCTATTTGTTGTTTTTAACATTTCTACTATTTCATTTTGTACATATTGGGCTAAATTTCGTCCTGCTAAACTTCTGGGATACGCGTAAGTTTCCGTACCATTTGCAGAAGGATCTGTAAAGCTATTGCAATGAATAGAAATAAAATAATCTGCTTTGCTCTTATTGGCAATATCACACCTTTGCTGTAAGTCTACTGTTTCATCTTTATCTCTTGTCATTATTACACTGATATTTTCCTTCACTAAAATATCCCTTAGTTTTAAAGCTATATTTAGATTTATATCTTTTTTTCTTTATAATCACCCACAACAGCACCAGGATCCTTTCCTCCATGGCCGGGATCAACAGCTATTAGCATATTAATCACCACCATCAAAATAATTTTTCCAACTTTTCTTTTATCATATAATATGCAGAAAAAAATAACAAGTTTATAAAAATTATCTTCTATCTCTTTCTAAATCAAAAATAACTTTTAAATCTCTTTTACAAATAGATTTCAGTTTGTTGACAAAGTTAAAAAATATTTAAAGGAGAAATTTTACATCGTCGCTCCGATGTTCCAAAGCGACAAAACTAAAGCTCGACCTTCGGGCTCCGGCAGGGTACCTACGTCAGGTGGCATCCATGCCTTAAGGTGCCCGCCTTCGCCATCCATGGCTTCGGCCCTGCCTCCACCCTCGGTCTTGCTAAGTTTTGTTACCGCTTTGTAACAAGTCGCTCCTTATGCAAAATATCTCCTTTACGAAAGTTTGTCTACAGTCTGAAATCTCTTTTACAAATAGCTTTTTTATTTTCTTTTAATAAAAATGACCCATTTCACAAAAATTATCGTCTATATAAAAAAACGGTAAAATATGATATAATATAAAATAGCTCTTGGCAGAGTAGGTGTCTCGCGTGAAGTGCCGGAGGATGGGACGTTGCCTTCATTCTGGCAATTAGTCATAGTCATTGGAATAGGCTAGCTTATATCTTCTGTAATACTTGTACCTTATTTTATCCAATTGCTTTTCCATTTGTCCGTGAAAGTTACATTACCTCCTCGAATTATTACTCAAATTATTTAAGTTCCTCTATATGCCTTTTTTACGCAAATAATTTTGGAAAAACTACGTATAGTTTTTAACTTTAAAACCGAAGAAAAAGGAAAAAAGTAATACAATATAATTGGATATAAAGGAGGCACAATATATTATGGAAAGTGAAGAATTTCTTGACTTTGCACCAATTAAATTTGTTGGCATTGATGACAAAGAAGAGCAAAATCGTATAATAGATGTTCTCATGTCCGTTGTTGATCCAGAAATCGGTATAGATATTATAAACCTTGGGCTTGTTTATGAAATTCACAAAGAAGATAATAAATTATACATTATAATGACACTAACAGCATTAGGTTGCCCACTTGCTGATGTGTTGTCAAATGAGGTAAAAAACGAAGTACTTTCAATTGGAGATTATAGTGAGGTAGAAGTAAAAATTGTATATTCACCTCCATGGGATCATGATCGTCTATCTTCATTTGCTAGAATGGAACTCGGATTATAAAAAGGCGGTTTAAAACCGTCTTTTTATATAGCTCAAAAAAACAATAATTAAAAATTTAAAAAAGAATTGAATACTATCAATTCGAGTTATAAGTATTTTATATGGTATTGACCTATCTGAAACGAAGGATTATCTCGATGTAGAAAAATTATCAAAATTGATTAAGAATACATGGACAAAGGAAGAAAATTTTTCACAAGCCGATATAATTAGAAAGTTAGAAGAAATCGCACTATTTATATTTAAAGATGAAAGATTAAAAGATCTGAAAATACCTGGTGATATACTTATAGGGATAAATTTTGAAGATGATGCAGAAGTGGAGAAAAAAATTGATAAATTAATATCATCTATGATTGATGACCAAATTTTAATAGAAAATTATCTTTTGGAAATTTCTTATGCGTTACAAAATTACGAATTTACTGAGAGGGAAATAAAAAATCTATTTCATTTGATAGGATTAGCTATATCAGATGAATACAAATCTCTCTTAAGAGTTATTGTAGTAAAGTGTTTTGCAGCTATAAGAAAAATTTTCAAGTAAAAATTTAATAAAGAACGAAGAAGGAGATTGCGTAGTGGTTGTCGAAATATAACATAGAGTTTCTTCCTTTGTGGGTTTTGGGTTTCGGTAATTCCTACCTTCGACACTAAAGGGAGGGAAGCCTTCTTTTTCTCAAATCTTTTTGTATCAAGTATTATAAGGTTTGATAACCCCCTAAATTAGGGGTTCATCTGATATAACTTGGTACGGGGGGAGAGGTGAATGAAAGAAAATTTTTATGGAGTTTATGAAGAAGTGTGGCATCAATGGAACGACTTTCAAAACACCATGACTATCTCAAAACAAATCGTTAGGTCGGAAATACTTAAATCTTGGGAAAGGAGCAAAATTGCAGGCGTCGATCCGTACCAGGAACAAGGACAAGAAATTATCGAGGGTGCCGCTTTAAAAGAAGTCAGAGAAAAACAAGAAGAACTAATTCAAGCTGCTAGGCCGATTATGGAAAAGCTTTTATCGCTGTCTGGTGACTATGGTTTCCTTGCAGTTTTAGTAGGAGAGGACGGTTATATATTAGAGACATTAGGGAACCACCAGGAAACTATAGACCTAGCTCGAAGAACCAATTTCATTCCCGGCGCATGCTGGCGAGAAGATAAAGTTGGCACTAACGGTATAGGAACTGCAATGGTTATAGGGCAAGCCCTTGATGTAACTGGGGCTGAACACTTCTCTCGTGGACTTCACTCTTGGACATGTACTGGTTCTCCAATTTTTAGTCCGGAAGGAAAACCTATTGGAGTTATTGATCTTTCGGGACCTTGGTACCGAGAAAATAAACTGGCATTAGCTACTATAGTATCTTCTGCAATTGCGATTGAAAACAATTTGAAGCAGAGTAAAGCCTTTAAAGAAACTTTACCTTACAGACAACTCTCAGAATACTTCTTAGAAAACAACAGTGATCCCTTATTAGTGATGGATAATACAGGAAGATTAATCAAGGTTAATTATGCATCTGAGAAAGTTTTGGGATGGAAAAAAGAAGATTTAATAGGACGAAGAGCTGATGAAATATTTGACAATTCGCAGGAAATCCTATTCCTCATAAAAGCGCGGCAGAGTATAAAAAACAAGGAAATATTAGTGCAAAGTAGAAAAGGTATCTTGCGGTGTAGCGCAGATGTTTCACCTATAAGTGGTTATTACAATGAAAATGTAGCGGCTCTAATAGCTCTAAAAATGCATGAAGGTAGTCAATTTTATATAAGCTCTCCTCCAGCCTTAAAAGGATTCGAAGTAATATTGGGAAATCATCCCTGTTTGCGTGAAAGTATACGATTAGCCCAAATTGCAGCAAATAGCGATGCACCAGTCCTTATTTTAGGAGAGACAGGGACAGGGAAAGACCTTTTTGCAAGAGCCATTCATGAGGCTAGCGGTAGGAAAGGACCTTTTGTGGCGATAAATGGTGGTGCTTTGCCGCGAGAATTAATTGGAAGTGAGCTTTTCGGCTATGTAGGCGGAGCTTTTACCGGTGCACGACCAGAGGGCAAGCCAGGTAAATTTGAACAAGCACAAGGAGGTACTTTATTTTTAGACGAGATAGGCGATATGCCTATGGATATACAGGTTTACCTTTTACGAGTGTTAGAAGAAAAAAAGGTAGTTCGAATAGGCGGACATAAGGAGATACCGTTAGATGTTCGAATTATTGCTGCGACCAATTCGGATTTAACAAAGTTAGTAAGAGAGAAAAAATTTCGAGAGGATTTGTATTATCGCCTGAGAGTTCTCACTATTCATTTATGCCCGTTACGAGAACGCAAAAGTGATATACCTCTTCTTTTTCAACATTTTGTCAATAAATTTTCGCAAAAATTAGGCAAAAATATTACCAATATTGATCCATCAATTTGGCCTTTATTAAGTAATTACGACTGGCCAGGAAACATTAGGGAATTACGAAATGTGGCAGAATGGGCAGTGAATATAGCAGAGGGTAGTACAATTTCTGTTAATCATTTGCCACCTTACTTGTCTGGCTCTCAAACTATCCGCGAGAACAGCAGTACTTTTTCTTCTACCTCTCTTATTGAACTGGAAAAACAGGAGATTAGTCGACTTCTCGAACATTATGGTGGTAATATAACCAAAGTTGCTGAAGCCTTAGGCATAGCACGGAACACTTTGTATAGGAAGCTTTATAAATATGGACTAAAGACTCGTTATGGTGTTCCAAAATCTAACGTTACAAAAAGAGACATAAGTTACAAAGAAGCAGATTAAGATTTCATAATTTCTTGTAAAAATCAAGAGATGAGTAAACCAGCACTCAATAATGGGTGCTGGCATATTTTTTGCAAGAATATATTTAATGCAAAATCTAAAAGGGGGGGATGTAACAAAAGAAATTAAAATATATTCACCTTCTTTGAAATTATAAAGCAGGGTAGTATATTGTAAAAAATTGAAAAATTGTAAATAGATAGGAGTGAAAAGGTATGAACATTCCCAAAGAAACTCTTATGCGTATGTACCTTGAGATGGTTACAATTCGATTATATGAGGAAACCATGGCTGAAGCCTATCAGGAAGGGAAATACCCAGTATTCAACATTGCATCAGGCCCAGTCCCTGGTGAGATGCATTTAGCTGCAGGACAGGAGCCTGTAGCTGTAGGGGTATGCATGCACCTTAATAAGGAGGATGCTGTAGTCGGTACTCACCGGCCTCACCACTTTGCTATTGCAAAAGGAGTAGATCTCAAACGCATGACAGCAGAAATATTTGGCAAAGTTACCGGTTTAGGCCGCGGCAAAGGTGGTCACATGCACCTCTTTGACCCTGATGTACACTTCAGCTGTAGCGGCATCGTCGGTGCTAGCATTCCCCAAGCAGTAGGAGCAGCCCTAACTTTCAAAATGCGCAAGGAAAAACGTGTAGCTGTGGCCTTTTTTGGTGACGGTGCTGCAAATCAGGGTGCTTTTCATGAAGGGCTTAACTTAGCTGCAATTTGGAAGCTACCTGTGGTGTTTGTATGCGAGGACAATAGTTGGGCAATTTCTGTACCAAAACAAAAGTCCACAGCTATTAGTCGAAATGCTGACCGTGCAGTTGCATATGGTATACCCGGAATATACGTGGGAGAAAACGATGTCTTAGCTGTCTACGAGGCTGCTGGCAAGGCAGTAGAGCGAGCACGCCAGGGAGAGGGTCCAACTCTTATTGAAGTTAAAACAGATCGTTTCTTTGGGCATTTCCAGGGTGACCCAGAAGTCTATAGACCCAAGGACGAAGTTCCACGTCTAAAGCAAAATGATCCAATTAAGCGGTTCAGGAAATACCTTATTGAAAATGGTATAGCCAAAGAAGCTGAAATTAAACAATTAGACGATGAAGCACGGAAGCATGTTGAGGATGCTTTCTTGTTTGCTCGGGAGTCACCCTACCCAGCACCGGAAGAAGCTCTACTTCACGTGTTTGTAGAATAGTGAGTTACGCGTTTAGTGGTGAATAGTATGTAAAGGAGGAGAAAATTATGTCTGCGAAAACCACGCGAAAGCTTACTATGGCAAAAGCAATTGCTGAGGCCATTAGTTTGGAGATGGAAAGGGATCCGAGAGTTTTTGTCATGGGTGAGGACGTAGGTGTATATGGAGGTATATTCAGTGCCACAGCTGGGCTATATGAAAAATTTGGGCCAGAAAGAGTTATCGATACACCCATTTCCGAAACAGGTTTTATAGGTGCTGCTTTAGCAGCTGCTATGGAAGGTATGCGTCCTATAGTAGAATTAATGTTTGTAGACTTCTTTGGCGTGTGTATGGATCAAATTTATAATCACATTGCCAAAAACACTTACTTTTCAGGGGGAAATATTCGGATACCTTTGGTGCTCATGACTGCGGTTGGTGGTGGTTACAACGATGCAGGGCAGCATTCACAGTGTCTTTGGGGGACTTTCGCTCATCTGCCTGGTCTCAAAGTAGTTGTACCTTCTACTCCCTATGACGCCAAAGGTCTGATGATTTCAGCCATACGGGATGACAATCCTGTTCTATACATGTTCCACAAGGGGTTACTTGGTCTGGGTTGGATGACCCTTATTAAGGACAGCACTGGCCCTGTCCCTGAGGAGCCTTATACGATCCCGTTTGGTAAAGCAGAGGTAAAACGTGAAGGAAAAGATGTTTCGATAATCAGCGTGGCTATGGGCGTCTATCAAGCATTAGAGGCAGCTAAAGAACTGGAAAAAGAAGGTATAAGTGTTGAGGTTCTGGACCTCAGGACATTGGTGCCATTAGACCGCGAAGCCATAATAAATACTGTAAAAAAGACCCGTAGAGTATTGGTAGTGGATGAAGACTACTTGAGCTATGGTATGAGCGGAGAAGTTGCTGCAACTGTAGTTGAGCATGCTTTTGACTACTTAGAAGCGCCTGTCAAACGGTTAGCAGTTCCAGACGTGCCTATCCCATATTCTCGTCCTTTGGAACAGTTTGTATTACCTTTAAGTTCTAAAATTGTGAATGCAGTTAAGGAATTGCTCAGGTCATAATAATGAAATTTCAAAGCAGGAGGACTGATATCTTATGCCATACGAATTTCGCATGCCTAACGTAGCATCAAATGGAATAGAAGGGTTTGTGGTGAATTGGTTCAAGGATGAAGGACAGCCAGTACAAGCAGACGAATTGCTGCTGGAAGTACAATTTGAAAAAGTAGTTGTTGAAATCCAGGCTCCAGTAAGCGGCATACTTACAAAAATCCTATGCCCCCAAGGCCATGTAGTTAAGGTTGGGCAGCCGCTCTGCTTGATCGAAGAAGAGGCCACGGAGGTGGCTGGAGGTAGTGAATCTGCGACGCCTCCAGTCTATGCGCCAGAGGAAACGACCCACATCCACGGCGAGACAGAGCAGAGATCCCAGAGTACTCCAGTGGATACCCAGGATCCCGGTAACAGGACAGGAGATGTAAGAGCTACCCCTGCAGCCCGTAAGCTTGCCCGTGAATTGGGAATTTCTCTGGAGGCAGTACCGGGAACCGGCCCGAGCGGTCGTATTACTGAGGAGGATGTTAAGAAATTTGCTCAACGTTCGGAAAAGACAGATTTAAAAGCAAAAAGGGTACCCCTCACTCCTACTCAACGTTTAGTTGGTGCGAGGATGTTACAAAGCCTGCGAGAAACTGCACAGTTTACATTAGGGCGGGAGATAGATGTAAGCGCGTTAATCAAAGTCCGCATGGAGCTTAGACAAAAAGGTTCACCTGCCAACATGACGGATCTTATACATAAAGCAGTGGTTCGGGCGATTTTAGAAAATCCTGAAATGCAGGCTATTATTGATGGAGACGATATGATACTGCCTGCAGAAGTTCACTTGGGATTTGCTGTTGCCCGTGGCGATGAACTTTTAGTGCCCGTAATCAAAAATGCTCATAGACTCAATCTTAATGAAATGGCTGTTGAGAGACGCCGGCTTACTGATGCAGTTCTGCAAGGTATTATAAAGCCAGAAGAGCTACAAGGAGGTACCTTTACGATTACAAATCTGGGTACTTATGGTATTGATTTCTTTACCCCTGTGCTATATCCAAAGCAATCTGCAATTCTCGGTATTGGAAGAATAGTGGAACGACCAGTTCTTGAGAATGGAAACGTCCGCTCCGCACAATTTATGACTCTTAGTCTTACTGTAGATCACCAGGTAATAAACGGCGCACCTGCTGCGAGATTCTTAACTCGGCTGGCGGAACTTCTTTCTCAACCTGAAGCGCTCTTGGAGTCGTAATAGCAAAAGGGCAATGCATGTGCGCTGCCCTTTTAGAATACACGAAAAAAAGAAAAGAGGAGTGGTTTCAATAAGGTGCATTAAGTGGTACCTGGATTTATGTCAATATAGCAGACACAAAAACTCGAAATTTTTATACTAAGTTTTTAATTATATCTTCATATTTCTGGTCAATGTTGCTGCCATCAGGGCAATTTATAAATTCATTTATTTAAATTAAAGAGAATTTATAAATATTGTCTCTGTGCAAGAGCCCCAGCCTTTTGTAAAAATAAAAAGCTGGGGCTCTTATACGATAATTTAGGGAGTCATTTGACCTTTTTCATTAAACAACCTTATTGATTATTTTTATTAAACGCTCCTCAATTTCTTTAGCAATGTCTTTAATTTCTACATTATCGCTATCCATATGTGAGAATAATTGAGCTAATTTTAAAACACCTACTTTTGTTTCTTTTGTATCTTCTATAATTACAATTTTACATGGTAGAAAGTAGCTTGCCATTGAGTCAATTGCGATAATTTTTGCAGCGGCATTAGGATTACAAACTTCTAAAATTGTTACACTGTGATTATAAGGCAGCCCTTTTTCAGCGAGTTTTTTGTGCAATTCAAATTCCCATAACACACCAAAGTTTTCCTCTTTAAGTTCTTTTTTTAAGTCCTCAATCAACTCTTTTGTTTTTTATAGGTAGTTAACGTGAAGTCAAACATAGTTTTTTCTCCTCTCATTTATCTTTTTTTCTTTGATGAAAAATTTGTGTGTACTCTTAGTATAAGATTATTTTAAATTAAAAATTTGAAGAAAATGTGAAGGAAAATTTACTAAGAGATTATTTTATAGACATTAGAACTCCTTAGATACTTGCGGATAAAAAAGCGTGAAATAAATCCCATCTAACAGGCGGTCGGCTTTGGATATTTGTGGGTATTATAGGGTTATTGGATTCAATTTTTAGCGGCATGTGGAAATTCATTTTTTTGATTGTTCCACAATTACTAAATCAAACAATTCTTTTCTACTTTTTACTTTCAATATTAGAATGCTCTTTCTGTCTTTTCTTTCTCCCATAGCTCTTTTATTGAGGCTACTTATAGCCTCTTCCTTATCCTCCTTCTATGTCAAATTTACAGCTTTTTACGCAATTTCTTCCTGCGCCTTTTGCTTCATACAACATGTTGTCTACTCGAATAAGAACTGTGTCAATGGTATCAGTGTCCCTATATTCAGTTACTCCAAAGCTTGCTGTTACATCCCCTATTCCTTGCAGTTCTATCCTACTTATCTGTTTTCTAAGCTCTTCAGCCAGATCAACTGCATTATTCAAAGAAGTTTCAGGCAGGAGGATTATAAATTCTTCTCCTCCCCAGCGCGCAAAACAATCTGTCTTGCGTATCCTTTCTTTTACTGTATCGGCAACACTTTTAAGAACCATATCTCCTGCAGCATGCCCAAAACGGTCATTTACCTTTTTGAAATGATCTAAGTCAAACATAATATAAGGGAAAAGAGCTTTTTATTTCGTTTTACTCGCTCTATTTCCTGCTCCAGCATCTGCATGAAAAAACGCCTGTTATATATATTTGTAAGGGGATCGGTAATAGATTGGTGATAAAGTAATTCCTCCAATCTTTTGCGCTCGCTTATGTCGCGAATTATGCCTATTGCATGCCATGCATCTTTAATTTTTACAGCAGAAAGTGAAAGTTCTACATCAATTTCATAGCCGTTTTTATGTCTTGCTTTTAGCTCGATTGTTTTCCCTACAGTATTCCCCTTGCCGGTCAAGCGGAATCTTTTAAATGCTTTTCTATATACTTCGTACAGTCGTTCATCTTGAATCATAAGTGCGTGTAATTCTTTTCCTATTATTTCTTCTCTTGAATATCCAAGTATACGCTCCGCTGCAGGGTTCCAAAAAGTTACGTTCCCTTTGTCGTCAATCATAATAATGGCATCTCCTGCAGACTCCATTATAGTGCTTAAAATCTCATTCCTTTCCTTCAGTTCTTTTTCCATTGTTCTACGCTCCGTTATATCAATCACAAGTGCTGCATATACTTTTTCTTTCCCAAATTCTATAAGTTCCAAGTGAACTTCTACTGGATAAAGAGAACCATCTTTCCGGCGGTGTACTGTGTTAAAGATAATTTGCTTCTGTTCTCCTTTAGAAAGAGGGGCAAGAAGTTCTTTAAAGCTTTGCAATGTAAACTCCGGTTTTAAGTCAACAGGAGTCATTTCTTTGAACTCTTCTTCAGTATATCCTAAATTTTTCTTCGCACCCCCGTTTACTGCAATGAATTTTAGTGTCTGTGGATGGAATATGTAAATTTCATTGAGTGAGTCTTCAAAAAGATTTTTATAAAATTCAAGCTCTCTCTTTGCTTTCCATTGTTCAGTAATGTCAAAGATAATCAGATGCATCAGTGTTTTTCCTTGATAATCTACAGGGGATGAATATACTTCTACTAATCTCTCTTCACCGTTAGCTAACCGTTGGAAGCAAATGCAGGGATTACAACCCTTCTTTAAAGCTTCCGAACACTTTTGACCACCATCTATGGTAGAAACGCCAACAACAGCTTCTATGTCCATCTGCAGCATAGTTTCTTTGGAATAACCGTAGAAATGACAGGCAGCTTTGTTAGCATCAATAATGCGTCCTGATTCTGGTTCGATAAGTAGCATCACTACATCATGGCTTTCAAACATACTGTGGAACAACTCTTCTCTCTTTTTTATCTGTATTTTAGCCTCATAAAGCTTAAAAGCCATTTCTATTTGAGATATGAGTACATACTCATCTACACCCTTAAGAACATACCCATAAGCTGAAACTGACTTTATTTTTTCCATTATTTCTTTACTGGCATTAGCAGTTAGAAATAAAATTGGTATATCTTTATGGTGTTGAATTATTCTTGCTGTATCTATTCCGTCGATTGTTCCTCTAAGTTCTATGTCCATAAGAATTAAATCTGGACTTTGAACACTATTTACTACTTTTTTAACAGTCTCTTCTCCTGATGTGATTATCTCTGTTTTGTATCCGTATTTATTTAGAATGTCTGCTGCTATTTGTGCATTAAGTTTGCTGTCCTCTACAATAAGGATTTTCTTTGGAAAAGCAGCGTTCATCAGTTAGTACCCCCAATTAATGCGAAGTAGATGGAGATTATAAAACCCTTTATGTATTTTCGAAAAATTACTCAAGAGTTTTATTTTCCGAAATATTATTATACTTTTTTCCCTCAAAAAACACAATAAAAATTTTCCGTTCAAGTGCAAATTTTGCGTAAAATTTTCCTCATTTATAATTGTGTATTCCCATTAAAAAAATTTGTAAAGTTGCTATTGATGTGAAATGCATTAAAGTTGTAAAGTTTAAAATCAAAATAGTAGATAAATCTTTCAATAAATAAAGCATTTGAACGAATTTTAGAGTAAAAACTTTTGACAATATCCTACTTGGAGAAGGAAAGCACAATATGACGAAGGGAAAAGTATTGAAAGACAAAACACCTGTATTGAGTATAGTTAGATATTTATTTCCCGTATTTTATAAAGGCAGCATGTTTGAGCGCACAGGAAGATAATACAGTAAAAATCAAAGTATATAAAAACAACAATTGGATGTGGCATAATATAGAATTTAAAACGAAAAGTCTTGAGCATAGAGATATGAAAGGCTTTAAAGAAATAAATCCTAGTTTAGTAAATAGTGATAAATATTACCAAATCTTTCTACAAAAATTATTTATTTTTTGGGAAAGGATTAAATATACAATTAGTGAAAGAGGATAAATAATTTTTCTGAATTTTTTTTTTTTTTTTTTTTTTTTTAAAATTTTTAAGAAGGAATTATGCTTTTTTTGTCGAATATAGTACTTTAACAGATAATAATGTAAAAAACAAAACAGTTAACTATTTATATTGTATATCTTTGCTTTTGTAAGTAAGTTATAACTTGAAAACAACTAAAAAAATTTATATTGTCTTTTTCTCAAAAAAAAAACGAAAATAATCATCCAAATTACATTAGATGATAAATCCCGGCCCGATGACCAAGAACTGCATATAAGGCTGACTTAAAGCAGACGAGTTTGTCAAACAAAACAAAGTCCAATATTGCCTGTACCCCATGCAATTTGTTTTTTAAATATTTATCAAGATAATAAGGGCGAGAAGAGTTCTTGCATTTATGGATATCACATTCCCTACGAGCTTTGATTTTTCAAGAGTTTTACCACAATAAGGACAACGGAAGATAGCAATTTTAGAATAATAGTTTTGAAGTTAATAGATATAGTCGCTTTGAGCTTACAATGAGGCAGAATATATATTTGAATATAGAATATCCATTAATATCCATTGGGGCGCCTAACATGCGGGGGTGTTTTTATGAAAATAGAATTAAGTGATATTTTGAAGAAAATGGGGGTTATTGTAGAAATTTCGGATGATGAAATGATTGTAACCTTAAAAAAACCCTTTTTTCTCCTTGGGGTGATGTAGATATTCATGAATTTTTAAATACACTGGAAGGCGAACTTCGTAAGAACGGAATTATAGTAAGTGTAGATAAAAGTGCGTTAATTAACGTATATACCCAAAATAAAAAAGAAGCAGTAATAGCAAGAGGAATACCATATAAAAGTGGCAGGGATGGTTATCTGGAATTTATTATAAATATCAATAAACCGAGAATTCTTTATACCGAAACATTCTCTGAAGAAGATATATTTAAGATGGCAAGTATACCCTTTGCAAGAAAAGGTGATGTTATCGGAAAACTACATAAACCCATAAAAGGTGAAAATGGAATTAGCGTAAGAGGTAGAATTATACATGCACCGCCTGTAAGAGATGTTGAAGTAAAAATTCTCAGCGATTCCATAGTTTTTAAAGAAGATGAAGATAAGATAGTTGCGATAGCTGACATAAGGCCGGTTATACATAAAAAAGACGAAAATGATAAAGTTGTATATTTATTTAATTCTATTCCCATGTTAATTTACGAAGGAAGTATCACGAAGAATTCAAGGCCTGTAACATTCGATGGTGATGTTATAATAAACGGAAATGTCGAAAAAGGTAATCAAATAATTGTTTCAGGAAATGTTCAGATACTTGGTTCAGTTTACGAATCAGTAGTTCAGGGAGGGCAAAATATTATTATCCATGGCGGAATTGTTGATAGCCAGTTACATGCCGGTTTTTTACCAGGAAACATTTTTGATAAAATAGAACTTCACGCCGTAAATCTTATTGTTGAGAAATTATCGGCAATTTTTGTCCATATTAAAGAACTACCAACGGTTATGAATAATTCCAGACATTTAAGCGAGAAAATCAAATTAATCGAAACCTTAAAAGAAGAGTTAAAAACATCATCAAGAGAAATAAGTATGATACGCAGTTCAAATGTACTTCAAAACCTTCTGGAGCATTTAAAAAGTCTCGTTAAAACGCTCAACAACATTTTGGATTACGATATTATTGGTCTTATAAAACATTTGAATTCATTAAAAGAAATTTATGAAAAAATCCTCTTCATATCAAGGATTTTAGCCGAGGAACATGAAAACAAGGGGCGTATACTTGCAAAATGGGTTCATGACAGCAAAATTTATGCTATGAAGGACGTAATTATAACCTCAGAAGCAGGTTGTTATAACACAAAAATTTCTACAAATGGTTCAGTTTCCATTAATGGTAAGGTTAAAATGAGCACGATCGAATTTGACAAAAATATCTTTGTAAAAGAAGCCGGATCGCACGGCGTCGGTAGTTACGTATTATTAAAGGGAAGTAAAAATTCAATAGTAAAAATCCTTTACGGCTATGAAGGAGTCGAATTATACTTTGATAAAATAGGCTACAAATTAAAAAATGGTAAAAAAATAAAATTATATTTAGACAAAGATGAAAAAGTCGTTGAAGACATTATTTAATTTGTTTCAGTTGGCTTTTGAAAAATTCACCGTGGGGAATGGGAGCCTTTCCCATGAATCTGTTTGATTTTGAAGAATATATCATTTCTGTCCGGCATATCTTCGATACCGCCGACCGAATATGAAAGGATGATTTATGTGTTGAAGAAAAAGGAACTTAGAGATAAGAAGTATTATTATGATTATTTGACCCACCTTCCAAACAGATATTTTTTATATGAGTATTATAGCTCTAGCAATTGCCAATTTGTTGTTGCTCTCCTTGATTTTAATAATTTCACATACATTAACGATTCCTATGGGCATCATTTTGGGGATAAAGTGTTAGTTGAAATAAGCAAGATGCTGATTGAAATAGTAAAAGAAAAGGGAAAGATTTTCAGGCTTGGGGGTGATGAGTTCGTTGTTCTTTTTCACTGTAATTTGGATGAAGCAATAAGCGTTATAGAAAATGTTATAGAAAAGTTTAATTATGTTTTCAAAGTTGAGGAAAGAGATATCTTAACAACAGTGAGCGCAGGCATTTATGTATCAAAAGTAGGCGAACATATGGATGATATTATAAGAAAAGCAGATGCTGCAATGTTTGAAGCTAAAAAATTGGGCAAATCAAAATATGTCATTTTTGACAAAACTATAGAGGACAAGATAATCGAAAAAGCTGAAATGATGGTAGATATCAAGAAAGCGATGTTAAACAACGAGTTTTACCTTTTATTTCAGCCTATTTATGATTTGAGAGAGAATAGGATAAGGGAAGTTGAAGCCCTTGCAAGGTGGAGGAACGACAAATATGGCGACATCTCTCCTTCTCGATTCGTTCCAGTGCTTGAGGAGACTGGTCTTATCAAAGAATTTGGTATTTTTATTATTGAAGATGTTTTTAAACAAATAAAAGATTGGCGGAATAAGGGTATCGAGCTTAAGGTTAACATCAATGTTTCTCCCCTTCAGCTTAGGGACGATGAGTTTTTCTTTAAATTTGATGAGCTTATTAGTAAATACAATATACCATCAAATCTCATCGGCATAGAATTTACTGAAACTCAAATATTAGACATTAAAGAGCAAAAGGTAAATAAAATAGACGAATTTTTAAGAAGGGGAATAAAGATTTCGCTAGATGATTTTGGAGTTGGATATTCTTCCTTAATAAACATGATAGAGTTTCCTATAAGCACTATTAAGATGGACAAAAGCCTTATTGACAGGATTGACGAAAACAAAGTAAAAACATTAATTAAGGGAATTTTGTATATCTCAAAGGAAATGAACTATGAAGTCGTAGCGGAAGGGGTAGAAACAGGGGAACAGCTTAGTATGCTAAAGGAATGGGGTTGTGACAAAATACAAGGTTATTATATATCGAGACCTAAAACTTCAGAGGAGATAGAACTGATGTTCAGAACGTGAACGTAAAAGGAAGTAAAAACATACTGAAAAATGTAAAAATAACAACTTTACTTTTTATTCTAATAGGAATAGTTGCCATTTCTTTTGGAATAATTTCATTTTTTGTTATAAATAACATGAAGATTTTAAGAAGCTATGAATAATTTGTATAATTCTAAAATGGCATAATCAGTTGAATTAAATGCTAAAAATTTAATGGAAGTTGTAAATAAGGCAAATTTAGCTTTTCAAAATCAAGAGGTATCTTTATAGGAGTATTTATCTTGTTGACGGTAATATCAATAATTGTAGGATTTGCTATAACAAAATTATTAGGAATCTCAATGAAGCAGATTAATGTTCTTGTTGAAAAACTATCAAATTATGACTTTACAGTGGAAATTGATAATGAAGGTAAGAACGAATTTGCTGAAATGAATAGTTCATTTAAAATATCGATATGCGAAAGAAGAGCATTCCCCTGTCACAGGGCACTTTGGGAAATTTTACATAAATTTTAAATGTAGCTTCTTTTGCTGCATGATAATAATCCCTATAATTTCTAATCCGATGCCTACCCCGTTAAATATCCCTCGCAAAAAATCAGTAATATAAATATGTCTGCTTAGATATGTTGTAGTAGATATTACAAATATTCCTAATAAAACTACAAATAAGCCTAATTTATTATTTCCCATAGTATTGTCTCCTTTACTTTTCTTTGTTTTTGAAAACTATATAAGAATATACAACCGGTACTATAACAGCAGTAATTAACAGCACAAATATCAAAACAGCCACCCATGTACCGGTGAAAAAGGAAGCAAATAAACCGATAATACCTGCAATAAGCCATAGTTTTCCGCCTAGCTGGTGTGTCTTATTCCATACCTCTTCATCCGCCAACGTCCATGGAGTTCTTATCCCTACAAAATAATTATGGCGAAGTTTACCCATAGCACTTCCAAATCCAATCAGCATAAAAGGAATAATAAGATTGCCCATTCTATTTATATCAATCTTATAACCTAATGCAGAATATGTAGAAACAAAATATACTTCTGATAAAATAATTACTAAAACTGCCCTTATCACTCTATAAGCTCCAGCAAATTTACCATAATTGGCTCTTTTAGGGTCAATAAGGGGTATATGCAACATTGCGAAATATATTCCAGTAATAATTGACGGCAAAATAAATATATCATGTTTTGAACCAAAACTATCCACTTGGCCCGAAATATTCCAGTGCATTGGAATTTTATCCGGCAAACGTCCAAAAACAGTAAACGTAAAAATCCATATCAATATGATGATCGCAATTAACCACCAATCTTTTTTGATTTCGTATTTCACATCGTAGTTCTCATACATAATATTCATACTCCTTTCCATGTTTATGATAAACTCGTTGTACATCTTACTTGTTTAATAATTTTGGCAAACATATTTAACATACATTATTCCTCTTTAAACAATTCTTTTGCAAGGTCTTCCATTATCTTTTTGCGGTTTTCTGTTTCTTTTTCGTCTATTAGGACGTTAAATATAAGCACATCTCCTTCTTTTGCGTTTTGAGGAAGAAGTTCTTTCGGAAAATTGAATGTTTTATTTCCATATTCTATTACTGCCCAATCACCTTCAAATCTGTCTATAATGCAGAGTCTGGATGTTTTTTTAGACATTATTTGCACCTCTCCATTAAATTCTGTTATATTTGATTTTAATGCTTTATTTAAGTAATATCCCTACAACTTCATATTTTTCCCATGAATTTTATAATATCTATATTCATATATCTATCACATTAATATATCCCGCTTTTTAGTTTGAAGAGCGTGCATATCCGAAAAAATTCTCTCTATGACTTCCCTGCTGTAAACTATACCCGATAATATTTCTGCCTTAAAAGCTATGTCTTTTTTCTTGGCCGTATCTACAGGCATATTCTTTATTGAATTGCTTCCACACACTCTTTAAGATAATTTTCTCTTTCTCTCTTTCTTTTTTCTTTTGTCCATTAAAGGCAAAAGTGCATATAAGTCATAATAATCTGTTTTTGTAATGTCTGTAAATTTTATTTCCTCTACATCAATTATTCTATACCTGTAGTCTAAAATATTTTGTTCTCCTAAGTTGTAATTTAATTTGTCTTCCATATTTAACTCATTTTTTCCCATGTAAATTACTATTTGATAAGGTATTAGATTGTGTTTTTCCATTATTTCAAGGGAATATCTTAGCATCCTGTAAGGCATCTTATCATCATTGCTGGGTTGAAATTATATATGTACAGCAATATCTCCTTTCTCGGTACTGCTTTTAAAGACCATGTCACTTTCTCTGTTTTCAACTTTCGTAAATTCAATGTTGAGTTCATCTTCTTCCTCCCGTTTCTCCTTAATTACCTTCTATTGTAATTATAACACACTTCACAGATAATAAATCCATTACACTCCCTAGATAGTGTCAAGATACTGTAGGATAATTTTTAGTGACAACCCATGGAATATGTAAGATCAAGGTTTTCCTGTTGTATTCGTTGAAACAGTAAAAAATATTTTGGCGAAATGGAAATTGATATTCCACGTGATAGAGAAGGAGAATTTGAACCTAAAATAGTCCCAAAGTACAAAAGAGATATTTCAGGTATTGAAGAGAAAGTCATAGCTCTTTATGCAAGAGGCATGTCTACAAGAGACATTCACGAACAAATTAAAGACCTATATGGTGTAGAACTTTCTGCTGAAATGGTCAGCAAAATAACAGAAAGAATAGTATCGGAAATAAAAGAATGGTAGTTATGGCCATTAGAAAAAATCTATCCATTTGTATTTATGGATGCTATTCACTACAAAGTTAGAACTGACGGCCATATTATCAATAGAGCAGCTTATGTAGTATTAGGGGTAACGATAGAAGGCAATAAAGACATATTAGGCATTTGGATAGGAGAAAATGAAAGTGCAAGATTCTGGCTTGGCGTTTTAAATGAACTTAAGAACAGGGGTGTAGAAGATGTTTTGATATTCTCTGTAGATGGTTTAACAGGAATAAAAGAAGCAATACAGGCAGCTTTTCCAAATTCGGAAATACAAAGATGCATAATACATCAATTAAGAAATTGCTTTAAATATGTTTCATATAAACATCTTAAAGAGTTTAGCAAAGATTTTAAACCAGTATACCAGGCTGCAAATGAAGAAATTGCAAGAGATGAATTTGAAAAACTAAAAAGCAAATGGCAGAATACTTATCCTTATGCAATAAAGAGTTGGGAAAACAACTGGGATGTATTAAGTCCATTTTACAAATTTCCCAATGAAGTAAGGAAAATAATGTGTACGACAAACATAATTGAAGGATTTCACAGGCAGTTAAGGGAAGTTACAAAATCAAAAACAATATTTCCATCTGATGAAGCATTAGAAAAAATGCTATATTTGGTAAGCATGAATGTATTAAAGAAATGGACTGTAAGATATAAAAATTGGGATATAGTATTAAATCAATTGATTATAATGTATCCCGGCAGACTTGAAAAATATCTATAAGTGGAAAAGCCGAAAAAATTTTTTCTTTAGAACCCTTGAATCCCTAGGTCTTCAAGGGTTCTAAAGAAAAGCTCAAACAACCCCTAATTGAATATTTTAACCAAATTAATTCAATTTCATGCATGAAATTTAGAAAAAAGGTTACACTAAGAAATGGATTAGATAAAATGTTGATTAATTCTTGCCAAGAAAGAGTATGAAATTAGTCTAAATACACAAAATGTTTTTCACTCCCGGCTAGATTTTTTAAAGCCCAAAAGCAAAATTAGAAAGATAACTTGAATTTTCAACCGACTAATTACAAGTTTGTATGAAACTATTCTTTTTAATTAATATACACTACTAAAAACTTTACAATCCTTTAGTTCAAAGTTCTCTCACCAATTTTACATTTTATCTTTTTGAGAAGGTCATTTTAAAAATTTATTTGCTTTAACTAACCACCTTTCTGATGGTCTGAGTTCTGTCACCAATCTACACTTATTGTTTATTTTTTTCAGCTTGATCGATATAGCACATTCAACACTTAAATTGTACATACATTTGTAATATTTATGTAATATTCCATAATATTCAACATTTTATTTTTCTATCCGTTTCTCCATTGTAATAGACTTTTACCATCATTATATAACTCTATTTAAATTGCATATTCTTTGTCTTTTTAGTATCTTGCAGACATATACTCTTTTTTCATATTTTTAACCTGCTCTAATTAAAGTGTCTTTAATAATATGGTAACATCAAGCAACTCATCAAGCAACTCGAGGACTACCTTCAAAGTTTAGTATAAATTTTCTGCAACTGACAAATAATTACGTCTTAATCTTTTTCAATGTGGCTCACTTGGTGTTGAACTCAAATATACGGCTTCTCTTCCTCGTGTTGAACGCTTACTTAACACACTATGAGGAAGAGAAGCCTTTTTACATACCCTCTTTTGCACAATTTTTACGTTCTATGCTATTTACCTACGAAAGTTTTACTCATACAATCTACATTTTACCCTTCAATATTCTGTGCATAAGAGCTAGAAATCCATTTGAGGCTGCGAAAGTTAAACTCGTCATCCTTAGCAATGAATTTTAAAAATCAGGTAATCTTGGATCAAACCGGTTCAGGTAAGTAAGCACCGCCATCTGAAACCAGGAACCCGTCACCGGTTCAACCGCCGTACTAATGAGCGGTTGACCATTGGTCCAGTCCACAGCTTCACCAGGGGTGACATAGCCACGAGCAGTCCGGCTAACATACCACTTAAGCCGAGCCAAAGCAGTAGTATCATCACCCCTCCAGTGCTCAACCATAGCTGCGTACATGGCCATTTGTGGCCAAACTGGTTCGGCTGCACCAGCCTCATACTGCCCACCAGGGCTGTACGGGCTGGAATAATAAAACTCATCGTTTTCATACCGAGCAATGCCGTACCCATCATGGGTCAGCCGCGATAGTACCTTAATGCGGTGATCTCGAATCCTAGTATCAGTCGGCGAAAGAAGGCCAAAGACCCAAATCAAGTCTGATGAAGCATCAACCGTCGTTCGTACTGTACCGTCTGTATTGATCGCTCGGTTAAAATAGCGGTTAGATTCATTCCAGAGCCCTCGTGGAGAAGACAAAAACGATCGTAGAATCGCGTCTTTGATGATTTGTGCACCCATAAAATAGTTATTTGCACGAGTATTATCACCCTTTTCTTCTGCTAACAATCGTCCAGCATTCAATCCTGCGGAATAAGTAACTTGAGTAAAAATATTATACTCGACCTGCTCCTCCCAGATAGAAGCATCAGCCGGACCAAACCCAGAAGTGCCGATGTTGTTGTAGATGAAATCACCGGCCCGGACCACCTGCGTCCAAATGTTATTCAGAAAAGTTTTCGCCGCCAAAGGATCGCTGGATTTGAGTAAGCTGTAATGCTGATAGACCCCAATGAGGAAAAGTCCAATGGCGTCGTGTTCAGGCTCTACAAACGGGATCCACTCGTTTGCCTTCCAAACATTGTAATTGGTATGCCATGTCCCATCTGTATTTTGAACAGAGGCCATCCAATACCAATACTTTTCTGCTTCAGAGAGATGATTAGTAGCATCCATTCCCATAGCCGTTACTGCGGAGTCACGAACCCACACCTTGTATTGATAAGAGGGGTTTGTAGCCGCGGGCCAAGAACCAAACTCCGGATGTTGCGCCTGTTTGTTTATGATGAGGCTTCGGACAAAGGCAGTATCGATACCAACATCAGACGTATTAACCCGCTGGCCGCTGTTCAACCAGTTAGTATACGCGACAGCAGTTTGGGTAAACCAGTAGTCAGCCGTCTGCGATCGAGCTAAATCTGCTGCTGCCTCAGCTTCGGCCTAGGTCGAACCAATAGCATAGTAGAAAGCTAATGTCACGCTGCCTCCCGCAGGCACAGTAATAAGTTTCTGAAAGCCCATGCTAAGATTCTGTGACCAAAGGTCACCGCACTTATTCAGAACGCCGTTGGCGTCGAACTGATACCATGGTGATGACGTCTGACTGTTGGGATTGGAATCGGCATCATTACCCACCTGGTAACTATCCATAGTCTGAAAAGCGCCCAATTCAATGTAGAACTGGCCAGTTTGACTCATGTCAGTGCCAAGCGCATTTCGGCTCACGTCCCACCAGCCATGCTGCCACCCTGGGGTAGAGTTACCGCTGGTCTTGTTGTTCAAATGAACTTGCTCCAGAAAGTTCAAAGTACGTGCGTTACCTGTCTGGTTCAGAAAAGTATATTTGATCACAAGAAAATTTTGGTTAGGCACCATAGCATATTGTTTGGTGATCTGTACTGGTAAGGCTGAGCCGTTATAGTTCAAGTATTTCACTGTAAGGGTTCCGTCGTTTTCAAACCATGCCTCAGAATCAAAGTTGTGAGCATTGGTATACTTTAGGGTAGTAAGATCCGTTTCATCTCGGAAAAAGGCAGTCGCATCCACGATTTGATTCGTAGGCCAGTCGCCGCTGAAATGGAGTTCAGCCAGACGAGGACCGTAATTTCCATTATCAACCGGGCTTAACTTACTAGCCATATGAATACCTATCAAATTGGACCAGTTATTCATCCAGAAGGAACGAGCCGAAGTTTTTGCCGGAGTAGTTTGTTGTAGAACAATCAGGTTATCAAGATTGATAGCGCCCTCATTTCCAGGACTGTACCAAAGTACCACCTGATGGACACCCGCTGAAAGCCGCATAGTTGTTTCCACTGTATCCCATATGTCCCAGTTATAGAGATTCCGGAATTGGAGAGTGCCTGCGTACTGTCCATCAACAAACAAGTTCCGCGTAGCAAAAGTAGTACTGCCGTTGCCATACCGGAATCGAAGCGTGTAGGTATCACTAGTTGGGACGTTTATGATGAATGATACACCTTTACCGCTAGCATCAAAGCTGTCCACAAACCCGCTGCCAGTGTACCCCGTATGACTGGTGTTAGTGCTAGTACCGCTCTTGATAGCATATTCTGCTTCATATTGTCCATTTGCCGGTATAGTTATTGTACGCTTTACATAAATAATATCCCAGTACTTTAGGCTTGGCACAGTAAACTGGATATAGTCGCCCCGGCTATCATTACCCGTCGTATAAGTGAGTGGAATGGTCATGCCGTGATCGAGGTCCAGACTGGCAAGATACACACCACTGATAGTAGCGTTAGGTCCTGGATAGTATTTAATACTAATGTCGCTTTGGAAAGTAGGATGAACTGCCGGGTTACGCCACTGGTCATCATTACCCATTAGGTTAATCAAGTGTATGATATCATAATCGGACTTACGTTTAACCATTTGCCAGATAGTACCAGCGGTTCCGTTACCGCTTAAAGGCTGTCCAGTGGTCAGTACAATCCATTGGTTACCTTGGTCAGCCGGTACCACATCAGCATCAAATAGCAAGTTTTCGTAGGCAGTAGCAAAACTATAGTAGTCTCTCATGGCTGTCTTGAGAGAATTACGCATTGACTTAGAACGGTTCGGATAGTATTCATGCGCTAACATCTGGTTAGTGTCGCCAAGCTCAATATGTGTAGCACCGCTTGCAAACATCATTGCATCTGCCAATCGAACTGAATGTTCCTCAAACTCTCCAAGAGTTAAATGATCGACGTTTATAGCACCTATATTGTCGCTGTCATACTTTAACGTCACGCTATGAGTGCCGGCACTAAGACCCTCTATTTGAATCCAGGCGTCTGTCACCCAAGTGTCCCAATTCAACTGATTGGCAAATGAAACTTGCCCCAGAAATCGTCCGTCCACATAAACGTTACGAGTAGCAAGAGCACCAGTGGCATTTGCATAACGGAAAACAAACGAATAATCACCAGTCTCAGGGAAGTCGATTGTCCACGTGATAGAATCACCCACCGTTTCAAATCCATCAACAAAACCTGTACCCGTATAACCAGGATGGTCTGTATTGACGCTAGCGCCTGACAGAATGGCGGATTCAGCTTCGTATTTTGGGCCGTATGAATTCGAGGAGGATTATGTTTCTGACTTACCAAAAATGCTTTTAAAGCTTTTTCCGCAGCTTGATGTGAAAAGAAGCAGACCATATTGTATTTGCCTGCTTTAAACATAATTTCTGCTGAATCAAGGTCATCCATAGCAAAGTCAAGCCATTGTTTTGCTTCTTTCATAAATAACCTTTCCCTTCTTTAATATTTCCTCACCGTAGAACATACTTTCTTTCATTTCTTCTACTTCCTTTGGGGTATACACTATAATATCCGTGCCAACAGTAGGCTTAGCAATTTTAACAACTTCTTCTAATCTTTCATAGAAAGGTTTATTAGTATCCTTTATGACTATTAAATCAATATCACTCCATTCATTTATTTTTTTAGACTTGTGCAAAATTCAAAAGCCTTCATTTAAGCCATTCCACAGACATGCTTTTTTTCTATCACTCTTGAATTTTTTATCTTTTATGTAGGATTTCCCCTCCCATTTGTCGAATTATTATATATACCGCATGAAAATATTTTTTAAGGAGGAGGAAATCCTACATGTACCAGCTTCAATTACTTTTAAATATACCTGAACTCTTTACTTCTCTGTCTAAAATTGATTTCTATTCTTCTATGTTTAAAAATCTAGACTTGTCTTCAATACCTGAATTCCCTTCCTCTAGTCCTGGCCGTAAGGGTTATTCTCATCATGCAATGTTTAGAGCTTTTATTGTTATGAAAGCTGAAAGATTCGGTACAATTTCTGACCTTTTAGATTATCTCCGCAATAATCTTATCATTGCTCATCTTTGTGGCTTTAACATCCTTAAACCTCTTCCTTCTTATTGGACTTTCCGCCGTTTTATTAATGACTTCTCTCATGATTATTTGACCTCTATCTTTCAAAATCAAGTCAATATCCTAAAAAATATGGGCATTATCTCTGGTGAGTTTATTTCCATGGACTCTACCCCTATTAAAGCTAACACTAAGTTAAATAACCCTAAGTCTTTTTCTAAAAATAAATTCTCTAAAGATAATCAGCCTAAGTCTGATAAGGATTGTAAATTAGGCGTTTATTCTGCTTCTAATGATTCTTCTAATAAACGTTATAAGTTTTATTGGGGCTATAAAAATCATATTATTGTTGATGCTATCTCTGGATTGCCTATCGCTGAAACTACTACTCCCGCTGATGTCCCTGATTTTGAAGTTGCTTTGTCTTTACTTGAAAAGACTAATAAGTGGTTTAACCTTAAGTATGTTAATTTTATTGCCGATAAGGGGTATGATGTTAAGAGAGTTTATAATTTTGTTAGAGATACTCTCCATGGTCATTGTTTTATTCCTCTTAACAAGCGTAATTCTAAAAGTCCCCCACTGACTGATGATGGTTATATGGTTTGTGAAGCAGGTATTAAAATGCTCAAAGACGGCAAGCAGTATTTTGATGGTTTTATTAAGCAAAAATTTGTTTGCAAGTTCTGTAATTCTAAAGATGACTCTGCCTGCCCTATAAAGCATCCTAAATATTTTAATGGCAAAAAGCATAGAGGCTGTACTAAGTATGCTATTATATCTTCTGATTATAGGTCTTCTATTAATAGAGACTCCCTATATTTTAAGGCTGTCTATAGACTAAGAGTAGAATCAGAAAGATATAATTCTCGATTTAAAGCTCTAGATTTTGAAAAGGCTTATGTTAGAAATATTAATTCTGTCAGCAACCTTAATACTTTTGGCCATATTACTTTGCTTACTGTCGCTATTGTAGCTATTAAACTGGGTAAATTTGATGAGTTTAAGTCTCTTGTTGCTCTGATGCAATCGGCTTAACTTTTGCTGAATTTAGTTCATGCCACTTTTTAACATTTGACTTCTACAGGATATTTATGCCCTTTTTTAGCTCCTCTTTTTGTCTTTTCTTTTCCCTTATCCCTTACTTTATGTTTGATTGTCAGTCTTGATTACTATATATTGTATGTTATACATATTCTGGCTTTTGGTCGTAACTATTTTAATTAATTTTGCACATCCCTATTATTTTTTTTGTTGCTAATGAACCAAACAATATTATTTTTTCAGGCTGATATTCTCTTATTAATACATCTACAATTCTTGCAAGCTCACGATTTAACTGTTTTATTCTGCTCATAAAAAACACCTCAATTTTAAGTTTTATCTTTTATTCTATTATACCAAATCGTGACTATTTCGTAAGGCTTCACTTTCATCTTTTTAATTTTTTATTTCATTGGTTTAATTTCTAAAAGATGTGATATAATAGACAAAGGGACACTTCGGGTGCTACAAATATGTGGGGTTTGGGGATAGGTAGTTCTATCTACCTATTCTTTTTTTGTGTTTATTTCTATTTTAATTGTTATGGATTTGGGTGCATTAACTACAATATACAATTCTACAACTAGAGATGTGATGTCAAAAATACTGTCAATATTTTTATTCTTCTCTTTCCTTTAAACAAATTTAAACTAGTTTAATTTCTTTACCATTTTTCCAGAGTTCATATTCGCTCAGATCTATCTCGTTATTCCAGCTTACACCATAACCACCAGCATCAACTTTTACTGCTTTAAAAAAGACTTTGTTTTTCAATAACTCAAATGGCCATTCATTAAGTTTTGGCTTCATATCATATTCTTTTACAGTTCCATTATCAAAAGTAACTATCAGCTTATAATCATCTGTTGCTTTTACGCTCACAACTTTATGCGTACTTCATCACTCCAATCCAGGTAATTTTCGAAATACTTGAGTTTCCCACATCTCTAACAGTTCACGTTGATATTTACTAGCCCACTCAACGACTAATTCTCTTGCTCTTTTAGGTAGATCTCCTTCAATCATTTGAAGAGTATTGATGTCAAACACGCCTACATATTCTCCATATATAGCATGAAAATGAGGTTTGTATTTTCCATATTTTCTTACTAAATACACTTTTGATTTCTACGTTAGCAAAATGTTTGCAGTTTAAAATGGCTTATTTCTTTCTTTTATATTTAACTTCTCTTTTAATGCATATTGAAGTACTTGCGAAAAATTTATATTAGCCTTCTCTGCTGCTTCATTTAGCCACCGTGGGAGTGTAATTGTCTTTTTTACGCTTTTGTTTGCCATTTCATCTCTAACAGGAGGCATATAAGCTTCAATGGGAGTAACGAAAGCTCCTTCTGGAACTTTTATTTTTTCTGGTGGTGTTGGGACTGGGATTGGTTCATTATCTTCTTCTAAATTGTATATAAAAAGCTCTAAAGCTTCTTTAGCCATATATAATGCTTCTTCTAATGTACCACCTTCAGTTATACATCCGGGTAAGTCAGGAAAGGTTACAGTATAGCCACCTTTTCCATCAGATTCAAACACTGCTGGAAAAATATATTTATCCATGTCAAACCTCCTTTCCTACTTTTTTAATCTTGCTTGCCTGAGGATTCAATGTTTTTGGCTTTAAATCTTTATTGTGATATGGGATTTGAATTTTACCTGGCTTTGAAGGATGTATCATATGTACATGAGAACCTCTCTGATTTTTTATTATTCATCCCTCTTTTTGAAGCATTTTTATCTATTCTTTTGGCTTCATTTTTCTTCCTCATACTATATTATAATACGTGTAATATATACGTGTCAATAATTTTATGTAGATTTAATCTTTTTACTTTGTAGTCATTTTAAATTTCCTCCCCTAAAGCTTTTTACTTGCTCGTATTTGACAGCCCGGCGCTACAGCTTACTTTCTTACGCCATGTGTCCACACCTCCTCATTTTTTGTTTGCTTCTTGTTTGCCCCCGGCAGTTAGAACAAAATGTAAAAGTCAATATATTTTTGTACAAAAAGTGGAATATAATTTTGTATAAAAAATGTACTAAGATGCATTCGAAGAACTGTTAAAATATTCAACTTTTGACTTTAATCTATATGAAGGCCCTTTTATTGATATAACATGCGAATGATGAAGTAATCTATCCAATATTGCATTGGCTAATGTTGCTGATCCAAATACTTCTGCCCAATTAGAAAAGGGCATATTAGTTGTAATAATAGTACTATGCTTTTCATACCTTTTAGATATTAGCTGAAAAAATATATTTGAAGCATCTGTGTCTATTGGTAAATACCCTACTTCGTCTATTATTAACACTTTATACTTTGAAAAATGTTTTAATCGGATCTCTAAACGGTTTTCTGCTAATGCCTTTTTTAATTGAGACATTAATTCTTGAAAATGAATAAAATATGTAGAATATCTGTGCTTAGCACATTCTATCCCTATGGCGGTGGCAAGATGTGTCTTGCCTACCCCGGGGGTTCCTACAAACAATATATTTTCGTTATTTTCTACAAATCTTAAGCTTTTTAAATCAAGAATTTCTTGTTTGTTTATGCTTGGTTGAAACTCAAAATCAAAATCATCAAGTTCTTTTAAAAAAGGGAAGTTTGCTACTTTAACACATGCAAGTATTGCTTTTTCTTGTTTTGATTTTATTTCTAAATTGCTTAATTCATATAGAGCATCTATAACACTTTTTTCTCCTGATTTAATCAGGTTTAAATACATATCTATATTATTTTTTATGTTATTTAATCCAAGCTCTTCTATGCCAGCAAATAAAATAACATCGAGCTTTGGGGTATATACAGCAAAATATGAAAATGAAAGCTATATTGATGTTATTAAAAAACCTATATAAGGCAAAAAAGCGGGAAGAAATAAGGTTATAGCTTGAGGCTTTTAGCTTCAAAGCTATGCCTTTTTATTTTTCCCCAGTTGTGCTTCATTTTTCTGAATTTTATTATGCCTTCCACTCTAAATAGTGTTGTCATCTGTCTGTAACCAAAATTCTCTAATACACCATATAAGCTTAGCCTTAAAAGCTGTTTTAAAGAAGGATATTTATTAAATGTATACTCCTCTAAGAGGATAGCTCCCAGTGATAAAAGTATCCCATAAAGTATAGATGCTGCTAAAAACAGTATAAAATACTTAAGATTTAAAACACCAAGCATATATGCCAACGGAATTAATATATATCCTAAAATTTCTATAATAGGTCCAAACATCTCAAATATCCAAAAATAAGGCACTGCTATAAGTCCAATTTTTTTATATTTTGGATTAAAAAACATTCTTTTATGCTTAAATAGGCTGTCCATAAGACCTATCTGCCACCTTCTTCTCTGCCCTCTTAAATCCCTTATCCTCTCAGGTGCCTGGCTCCAGCATACAGGATCCGGAACAAATTTTATCCTATAGTCCCTTTTATTCCTCAAGAAATGTTCATGCAACTTTACAATAAGTTCCATATCCTCTCCTATGGTATTTTTAGCATATCCGCCAACTTCCACTACTGCATCCTTTCTAAAAGCACCAAAAGCGCCAGACACTATAAGCAGGCTATTTATTGAGTCCCATCCTACTCTCCCTGTTAGAAAGGCCCTTAGATATTCTACTATCTGAAACATCGCAATTCTACTTTTGGGAAGATCTATTTTTATTACTCTACCCCTTGTTATTGTAGACCCGTTTGCAATTCTTACAATTCCACCTACTGCAATTGTCTTTTTGTCTTCAATAAAGGGCATTACTACTCTTACAAGGGAATCACTTTCTAATATTGAATCAGCATCAATAGAGGCTATTACAGGATAATTAGATACATTTATGCCTGCATTTAAGGCATCTGCCTTGCCACCGTTTTCTTTATCAACTAAAATCAGGTTTGGTATATCTATATTCCTATATATAGCCTTTATCTTGTTTGTCTTAATAAGATATCTAACAGGTTGATCTACCTTTTTTAGCTCAAAGGCTTCAATAACCTTCTTTAATGTGTCATCCTTTGAACCATCATTTATTACTATGACCTCAAACAGAGGGTAGTTTAATGCGAGAAGAGATTTAATATTTTCAACTATTGTTTCCTCTTCATTGTATGCAGGGACCAGTATAGAAATAGGTATCATATTAGATGAAACTATATATTTTTTATAATCTGAATACCTTATTCTTTTCATATAATCATTCAGATTAAAGGCAGCCAGAATAAGCTGAACAAAGTAAATAAAATTTATTACCAGTACATAGTATATAATAATATAATTAAAATTTATTATAATAGACTTTATTAAAGATGCACTCATATAAAACATCATCACCTATCTATTTTCAATATACTGTTTCACCATGTTAGAAAGCTTTGTACCTTGATCAAGATTAGCCTCACCCTCCAAAAGCTTATCCCATCCGTAGATCGTCTCTAAAACAGAGATAATAATATCCTTTGCAAATTTGTCCTCCCCTTGAAGAACTAAACTAATCATATCCAAGCCACCTTCAATGTTAATCAATGAATGTGCTGCGTTATATCTTACATACCACTGCCTATCGGATAATGCTTTAACCAATGGTAAAAGAGCTCTATCATCTTGCATTTGTCCTAACACCTTTGCTGCAACTGCCCTAACTTCCCAATCCTTGTCATTTAAAAGCTCCGTTATAGCGTCAACATATCTATTATCTCCCATGTTCCCTAATGCCTTCAGAGCTGCTATTTTCTTTTCCTTGCTATCGCTGTTTAAAAACAATGCTATATCGTTTGCTAAAGACGTATCTCTATAGTTGCCTGCTGACTTTATAAACACCGACGATATAAAGTCATCATCTAGATGCATTAAAGATTTGTATACATAGAGTTTATCACCCTCAAAACTGTCTGCAATTTCAATAAGGCTTCGTTCGCTTAAAGGGATAGTTTTAGAAAGTTTTTTAAACGCTTCTATAAAAGCTTCTTCATCTCCAATTTTAGAAAGTGCCAAAAGGACATTATATTTTACATCAGTTGATTCGTTTCCAATCAAATTTAAAAGTGGTTTTACTGCTTTTCTGCTCCTGAACTCCCCAAGATTTCTACAGGCTAATGCGACTTCATGTAAATCCTTATGTTTTAGCTTTTCTATTTCATATTCTATAAGCCCTATATCATCACAAAGCGTGGTCAATTTTTGTGCCAATTCACCTTTAAAATTTTCAAAATAGTATATTATTCTCTCCTCTACTATTTCTCTTTTAATCTTATGTTTCATAAACATTCTTAATTGTTCTATATGAGTTTCGTCAAGCTCCTCCTCATCAAAGCGGGATACCAAACTATCTAAATAGAAAGATACCTCGTTTAAATACCTTTGCTTTATTTTCTCTTTTATCTCAGCATATATTTTTTCAAATACAAGGTATCCATACAAGAAAAATATTATTATAGAAAAAGCTATTATTGAATATAAAACCAGTAATTCCATAAAATCACCATTAATCTAAGAGCTTTTTAATTCTACTGTCTAATTCCACAGGTGAGAAAGGCTTTATAACATAATCATCTGCCCCAAGCTCAAGAGTCCTCTTTATATAGTCCTCATTTTTTTGTGAAGATAAAACTATTATCTTTATATTTTTGTTCTGCTCTCTTATTCTTTTTATAAGTTCATCACCATTCATAAGCTTCATGTAGTAATCTGTAACAACTAAATCAATTTTGTTTTTCTTTATAATCTCAAGGGCATCTGTACCATCTGAAACAGAATATATATTATACCCTTTGCTTTTATATCTGGCTGTTAATATAGATAAAATTATCTTATCATCGTCCACAAACAATATATTTTTTATAGCATTTTCCTTTAGCGACCCAATATCTATCAATATCTTCCTTCTTCCTTCTGCTTTTGCCCTGCTTAAAGCTTCTTTAGCCTTAAGATATGCATCTTTCAATTCCCTAGTCTCCTTACCTATTGAAACTATTCCTCCAGAAAAACTCACTTCAATACCAAAATTTTTGCCATATTTCTCGGCATATTCCAATATCTTTTCTGTAGCATTTTTAACCCATTTTACATCCCTGTCATAGAACAAAATTGCAAACTCATCCCCTGATATTCTGTATGCTACATCCATTTTTGTCGTATATTTTTTAAACTCGGATACTATCTCGTTTATAACGCTATTTCCAAAGCTTACACCCATTTTCTCGTTTATTTCTGACATGTAATCAAAGTCAATCAAAAGAAGTGACCCATTTTTATTTTCATTTTTCAAGCTTGATAAAAGCTTATCTCCAAAAAGTTCTCCATGTTTTCTTGTATACAGGCCCGTTGCAACATCATAAATACTATTCTTTAAACACTTCAAGCTCATATTAGATAGATTATTTATCTTTAAGATTATTTCGTCTATATCAAATGGACAACTAATATAATCAACTGCACCTAGTTTTAAGCTTTCTATCTTAGCATCACGATTATTTTCTCCAATTATAATGATGGGTATCTGGTTTAAAATTTTTTCTTCCATTATTGCCTTGAGGATTGTCAATGCATTTATATATCTATTGTTTTGTATAATAACAATATTAGGATAATATGTCATAATAGAATCTATTATATCACTTTTGCCTATTATTGTATTTATATCCATTTCATTTAGCTCTTTAATAAGCTGCCTAAGCCTTCCGCTGTCATCAGAAAATATGATAACCCTTCTTCTTTCGACTACCTTTTCCTCTAATGCTTTTTTAACACGGTCAAGTTTTTCTAATATAACCTTATCATCTATTTCAGCTCGTTCTTTAACCAGCACATCTTCTATTTCCTTTAACTCTAAATACACATCCTCAATATTGTTCTCCTTTGCAATAACATACACATTCTTTAAAGTACTTTCAACAACGTTTATATAGCTTTTATCTTTGTTTTTTATCTCTTGAAGGTCTTTTATGGTGTTTAAAATATCCTCTATAACCCCATTCATAGGAATCATCTTGCTCCTCTCCTATCCCACTAAACATACCCTTATATGATTTTTTAGATCTCTCCTTTATATACGCTAATTCAAATTCATCCAAATCCCTTCACAAAAGCTCATTCCTCCACCAATTTTACACGCGTGCATGGAACTAAAATTGTCACGGGTGGATAACCTTTAAAATAATCTGTTTTGTTAGATTTAGCTTTTCTTTCTCGTCGCCATCAAAAATAAAATCCTGCACTTGTTTATAATTATACTCATAGCAAGCGGATAAACAAAAATATACCAACTCAAAAAATTCCATATGGGGTTAACTGTTTTTACCTGCTTTTCCTTCAATATAATTTGTGTTCCCATATAACTGATAAATTTTCTATAAAGTCCATCAGCAACTATTTTCTTTAATATTTCTTGTGAAAGTATTTCACCTTTTTTAACAATAATATTTTGGATTTATGTCAATATAGTAGACACAAAAACAATACTGAGCAGAAAAGAAAATATTGGCTTCCCAGAGATTGAAAAATGAGAATTGTTCTTTACAACTTCCTGCTATTGAAAAATCCAGTGTAAATGTCCATTTCAATTTCCTGATTGTAAGAGGGAAAACTGCTTTCTTCCTTCACATAAATTCTGGTGCCGTTTATCTTCATCAATACTTTAGAACCTCTGCGAGTAATTCCAGCTGAAAGACCATCAATTAATCTGAAAAATCTGTACATTGGCAATAGAACCTCAGGGAAGTCGGACGGCAGTTCGTTTTCAAGATGATGATGATACTTTATCACATAATACACCTTATCGTCTATATTATATAACGCCTTGCTTAAATCAGCGCTTCGAAATGCATGAAAATAACCCTTTTCAAACACTTCTTTCGGATTTACTATATCTCCTATCTTCAAGTCCGGCTGTACTTTCCCAATATCATGCAGGACAGCTGCCTGTACAAGTGCATTCTTATCCATCCCAGGCAATTCCATCAGACCTTGTCTAAAAGCATCTGCAATTAATTTAAGCATGTTTACCACGTGCCTGAAACCACCATTTCTGATTATACCGGTTATCTTCACCATGCCTGTAGTTTCGTCGTACTCATCCATATACTCTGGAACAGATTTCAGCCGTGCCTCTATACGCTGGTCAGGAAGCATGATCGAAAATGCCGTTTCCACTTCATTTTGACTACTTCTCAATTTTTGCATCATATTGTATTCCGCTGTTATATCAGTAAATGTAACTAAAATTTATTTGTCTCCCCTAAAATACTCGTACTCATCCTATAATAGGTTCCTGCCTTAGATGTTAATATTTTTTCTCGATTATCGTTAATCATTTTTCTTATTTCTTCAACTTCTATTGGATTTTCGGATATTATTTCCATCGCAAGCTTATTCGCCCGTATGATTTCACCACCCTCTGAAACCAGTGCTACTCCAAAGGGAAAGAGGTCTATTATCATTCCTATTAAGCGTTCCAGCCCTTCCCTTTTTTCCTTTTCATCACTACGCGACTTTGCAAGTCCCTCAATTAAATTTTCAAGAGAAAGTCTAGCTATTACTCCTCCATTTGTGCTGGTAAATAACCGACAGTCTTTGTGTGTAATTACACTTTTGACAAGATCCTCTATATTCAGCGTCGCTTCCACTTTATCTTCGTCTTTTATCAAGATAGCAACATCTTTAGCCTTAACCTTCGAAGCTTCATCTCCCATGAGAAACCATTTTAGTACTACGTTATAGTCAATGTAGCCCTTTGCGCCGTCTTCTTTTTCTACGATAACCACACCTTCTTTACTTTCAAGCATTACTCTTGCAACTTCTCTTAGATCGGCATCCTGTGAAACTACGGGTAGATTAATATATCGATTTGTAGATATATTTTCCATTAAATTATACCCTCCTAATCTTTTTGTTTGTTCAGATGGCTATAGAAAACAAGCCTGTTCTTGCCTTTTGTTTTAGCCGCATACATCGCTGCATCTGCAAATTTTACGATCTCCTCCATACTTAAAGGACGATCATCCGGATATACCGCCGCACCTATGCTGGCAGTAGCTTTAATTTTGGCTTCTGTAAAAATCCCTTCCTCTATTTTTTTTCTTACCCTTTCAAGGGGTTTTTTGGCACCGTTAGTTTCTGTCTCCGGCAGTAATATGAGAAATTCTTCGCCTCCATACCTCATAACCACATCCTTATCCCTGAGGCAAGCTTTTATAACAGTGCTCACTTCCTTCAACAACTCGTCGCCGATCAGATGTCCGTATTTATCATTAACATGTTTAAAATCGTCCAAATCAAGCATGGCTACTGTAAGAGGTGTTTTGGTCATATTTGTATTCAGCCAAACTTTCGAGAGAATTCTATCAATAGCCAGTCTATTGTAAAGCCCTGTCAATGGATCTCTTTCTACACTCTCTTTCAGAGAAAGGAGTAAAGCGTCTGTTGCTATAAGTATCTGAGCAAGAAATTCTGTAGCTCTTTCAATGTAAATCCACTGTACCATATCGTTATCCTGCTTTATATTAAGAACGTCTTTTAGAACTTGATTATGAATATCTAAAATATTTGCGGCTTGAGCTGAAGAATCATCCAATAATTTTATAAGGTGCTGGTATGCCTCAAACAGTATCTCATCCTGTCCGCCTTTTAAAATGTATTCTGAAAGGTAATTTTTATATTCCACCATAAAACCTTTGAGATTTGTCATTACCCCATTTCCCCCCTTGCTACTAATACGGTAGCATCATCTTCTTTTATGCTGAACTCCTTTATTATTTTTAAAGCAACGTCTCTAGGACTTAAAGTTCTTATCCAATCCATATCAGGCGATGGAATAAACTGATTCTTTATTCCATCGGTACAGACCACTAATATAGAATGAAGCAATGATATCGGCTCTTTAAATATTTTTAGGCTGATCGGCATCCTACCAATAACACCGTTCACTCCCATTGTTCTCCTTACAGTCTCAGTATCGACAATCCAAGCCTTTATATTGCCCACGTTTATATATTCTATCATAGATTCAGAAACCAGAGCAACAAAAGCAACGCAGCCCCGCGTACCTCTTACAAGCCCTTCAAGATCCGCATATATCTTATCTATATTTCCTTCGGTTGAATTCTTTACGTAAAGTTCGATAACTTTTGCAACTTCGTACGCCTTTCTTCCGTGGCCCAAGACATCCGCTACAAATAACATATATTTTTCGCCCATCTTCTTCCACACACATACATCTCCGCTCTCTTCCTCAAGATAATGCGGTTTTGATGCCGTCCCGACTTGCAAAACAAAATTCTTCCCCTTTTGGTTAGATGCCTTAAGAGTAGCTTTCACTCTTCTTCCCCCGCCAGGTTTTCGCTCGATTTCAAACTCATTGCTACTTTTTTTTACCACTTCAAGTCCTATTCCAAGTCCTCCGGCTGGCCTTTTTTCGCCGTTATCCCCGTCAGCTTTTCCTATGTCTTCAGCCACGAGACATAAACCATCTTCCTTTAACTTTACCTCTATAAAACCTTTTTTACCGTATTTCAAAATATTAGTGGCCAGTTCTCTGGCCACGAGCAAAGCGGAAGGAATATCTATATTGGATTTTTCCATAAATTTCTTGAGACGGTATTCGAGAATAAAAAGATCAGCTTCAACAGCAATATCAACCTCCAGCTTTTCTGTCAAAACGCGCGCCTCCTTTTTTCAACGATAACAACCGTTCCCTTTCCAACTTCAGATTGAATATGAAAGCTGTCCATAAGTCTTCTAATTCCAGCAAGGCCCAACCCCAGGCTTCTTTCCGAAGTAGTATATCCTCCGCTTATGGCTAGTTCCACATTTTCTATCCCAGGTCCCCTGTCGCACGCCAAAATCTCTATGGCAGGCGCTTTTTCTGAACCCGCTTCCTTTTTCCTGATGTAAATATATCCTTCTTTTGCGTATCTGTATATATTTCTTGCCAGTTCCGACACCGCTGTAGCTATTTTGGTAACATCCGCTAGAGAGAAATCCATTTTCTGGGCAAAATTTTTCGCCATCTGCCTTGATACCGCAATATCGCTTTCATCTTTTATCTTCAGTGCTATATCGCAATCCTGGGGATTCACTTCTATCACCCGGTATCACTCCTTCAAAGCAAAAGCATTAAAAAGTATACCTTAATCTAATTCATCAAGAATATTTATAGCATCCTCAAGGCTCTGGGCAGTGATTATGTCTTTCAGTTTGATACCCATCTGAGACAGTGTAAGTGCTACCTGAGGCTGAATTCCACATATAACAACATAGCATCCCATAGCCTTAGCCATACCAGCCGTTTCCGAAAGAACAAAAGATATATAGCTATCAATTACATCAACCATACTAACATCGATTATTATTCCCCGAACATTATTCTCATGTATCTCATGGAGTATCTGCATCTGCAGTCTCTCAACTGTATTGTCATCAAGTTCAATTTGTATTGGAACAAGTAAATAATCATAAAGCTTGATGGTTGGCACTACTTTATTCTTCATAGTTGCTCCCTCTTTTTTGTCCATGTCTTTCCTCTCTGTTATCAGATGTCATATCAATTGCATGCTTAAGGGCACTTTCCAAGTCTCTCTTTATAATTACCATGTTGAAATCAACGCCCAGCTTTACAAGAGTATGAGCTATCTCCGGCTTTATACCCGTCAGAATTACGTCACTGCCAAGCAATTTTATTGCGTTAAACATTTCTATTAAAAATCCTCCAACAATCGTATCGATCATCGGCACTCCTGTCACATCCACAATAACTATCTTTGCCCTAGTACTTGCTGTTCTTTCAAGAAGCTTTTCGGCCATACTCTGTGCTCTGTGACTATCAAGCGTACCAATAAGAGGTACAAGAAGTACATCACGCCATATCCTTATTATAGGGGTTGCGAGTTCGGCAAGTATGTTCCCCAGTTCTTTTATGCGCATCTCCTTATCATTTTTTATCTCGTCTAATACTTCGATTACAACCTTTAACATTTCTGCAAGGGGAAACCCTTCAATTCTGGCATTCAAAAGCTCCATCCCTTTTACCAGGGCACCTACATCAATAAAATTCAGCAAATTTTTGAGAGGCTCTTTTATCCTTCCTTTCATATCCTCACTACCTAAGGCATCTGCAAGGCTAACCAAAAAATCCTCCCATTCTTTTTTAGTATTATCTGATTCTGTTATTTCTTCTACAAGCGTTTTTAAATTATAAATAATAGTTTCTTTCATAGTGCCCACTCCTTTGTTATTTTACTTCTATTTATTCCAATTAATACCTCTTAAACAATCTTTTTTATTATGTTTATTCTAACAGAACCAATCTCTATGGTTTTTCTTAACACTCCGTCAATGTTCCCTTTATTTGAATTCTTCATTATTGACTTTTTATAACAAACAATATAAACTTATGTAAACTTAGATTCGGCAAGTAAAATATCAAAATGTCTAAATAGTGCTAATTGATAGCTAAATTGAGCGAAAAATTTTTTACAAAATATATATTTTTCTGTTAAAATTTAAGTGTTAAAAAACTTATCAGAAAGTAAAATCTCTGTAATATGAGTTTAACACATAGTCTTAAAAAAGAAAAGGGGGTTTCAAAATAAGGATAGTGTCAAGATGCTGTAGGATTTTTTTAAGACAACCCCTGAAACTTAGTTAATTTCCGCCTTCAACTTATCATGCATTTTATATAACTTGTGCATATTTTATTGCTCTTAAAAGGGAGTGAAAAATATTTTGTGTATTTAGATTAATTATATCCTCTTTCTCAGTAAGAATCAGTTAACATTTTTATCTGTTCTATCTTTAGTATGACCTTTTTTCTACATCTTATGCATGAAAGTGAATAATTTTGGTTAAAATATTTAATTAGGGATACTGTAAGCTTTTCTCTAGAACCTTTGAAGACCTAGGGATTCAAAGGTTCTAGAGAAAAAATTTTTTCGGGCTTCGCCCCCTATAAGTATTTTTCAAGTCTTCCAGGATACATTATGATTAATTGGTTTAATACTATATCCCAGTTTTTATACCTCACTGTCCATTTCTTTAATACATTCATTGTTACTAAGTATAGCATTTTTTCTAATGCTTCATCAGATGGAAATATTATTTTTGATTTTGTAACTTTTCTTAACTGCCTATGGAATCCTTCAATTATGTTTGTTGTATACATTATTTTCCTTACTTCTTCAGGGAATTTGTAAAATGGACTTAATACATCCCAGTTATTCTCCCAACTCTTTATGGCATAAGGATATAGATTCTGCCATTTGTTTTTTAATTTCTCAAATTCATCTCTTGCTATTTCTTCATTAGCTGCTTGATATACTGCTTTAAAGTCTTTACTGAATTCTTTAAGGTGTTTATATGACACATATTTGAAACAGTTCCTTAATTGATGTATTATACATCTTTGTATCTCTGATTTTGGAAATGCTGCTTGTATTGCTTCTTTTATCCCTGTTAATCCATCTACAGAAAATACTAAAACATCTTCTACTCCTCTGTTCTTTAGCTCATTTAATACTCCAAGCCAGAATCTTGAACTCTCATTTTCTCCAATCCAAATCCCTAATATATCTTTTATGCCCTCTATCGTTACCCCTAATACTACATAAGCTGCTCTATTGATAATATGGCCATCTGTTCTTACTTTGTAATGGATGGCATCCATAAATATGAAAGTGTATATCTTTTCTAATGGTCTTGATTGCCATTCTTTTATTTCTGGTACTATTCTTTCGGTTATTTTACTTACCATTTCTGCAAATAGTTCTATTCCATACAGGTCTTTTATCTGGTCATGAATATCTCTTGTTGACATTCCTCTTGCATATAGAGCTATTACTTTTTCTTCAATTCCTGATATGTCTCTTTTGTATTTTGGAACTATTTTGGGTTCAAATTCTCCTTGTCTGTCTCTTGGAATATCAATTCCCATCTCACCAAATTGCGTTTTTACTGTCTTTTGAGTATAGCCATTTCTTGAATTTTGAGTATCTTTGTCTTTCTTGTCATATCTTTCATAGCCAAGTTCTGCTGAAAGTTCTGCTTCAAGCATTTCTTGAATAGTATTTTTAAAGAGATTTTTTAATGATGTATAAAGGTCTGGAACAGATTGAATATTGTTTTCACTAATGAAATTTCTTAATTGCTCTTTTGTCAATAGTGACATTTTTAAAACCTCCTTCTTGGTTTTGTATATATTCTAATTCTTACCAAGAAAGAGGTTTTTAATCAGTTTACACAAAATTTTTTACAGTCTCTCATACAAGGAGGATTTTCACTATGGTTCATAATAATTGTACCACAAAAAAGCGTTCTTTTAAACACTTAAGTAGCTATGGATAGTGTCAAGATACTGTAGGATTTTTTTAAGACAACCCCTGAAACTTAGTTAATTTCCGCCTTCAACTTATCATGCATTTTATATAACTTGCGCATATTTTATTGCTCTTAAAACCTTATATATTGGTGTTACTTTCCCTATATTCAAAACCGTAATATTATTTATTTTTTCATTTGTAGACGTTTTAACTCTCCTTACCGCCTCTTTTATTTGCTTCTTCGTTAATTTGTAGCTCCCTTCATTTATATTCTCTTTCTTACCCCATTCTATTTCTCTCAAATCTCCTCCATTCTTGCTGAATACTCTTAATTTCGCCATTAACTTTAATCCTTCTCTACTCCATCCTAATGGATTCCTACTTAATCTAGAAGAAAATACATGACTTATATGCCCTTCTGCACTGCACCCTATTACATCTTTGTCTTTACTGTATATCTCTACTCCTTCCCAATTATTTAGTATGTACCTCTTCGCCTCTTTTACCTTCTCTTTTCTCTCTCTTCCTTTGTTACCTTTATTAGTTCATTAAATACCTTCTTTAGTTCTTCTTTATCTCCTTCATTTATTGCTCTCCATATCTTATCCCCTGTATTTTGGCTCTTTCGATGTAGCTTTTAATACGTATTTGTTTAAATGATATCTGTCTAACACAAACCTTGATTTTACTATCCACTCTAATCCCTCTTTTATCCACGGCGCTCCATCTCCTGCTATGTATATCTTCTCTATCTTCTCTTCCTTGTAATTTTCTTCTATGTAATTTGCTACATCTATCCATATGTCTTCAGCTTTCTCTCCTACGTATGCCTTGTAATACACATTTTTCAGTACGTTTCTTCCGTTTCTCTCTTCCCTCCCTTCATGTATGTACACCAATCGAGGTGTTTCATCTCCACCCTCTTGTAAAGGTACATGGTCTTCATCTGCCTCTATGTATAATACCTTTACTTCTTTCTTCTCTTTTATTTCTCTCTTTACTTCTACTGTCAATTCTCAAATTAAATCTCCAAAGATTTTCAAATTATAATGGCATTTTTTAAGTGCATAAAAGTATTTTTTCTCAAATTATTACAGCCTGATTAAAAATTTTTTTCACTTTCCAAGAGCATTACCGCCAAAATATGTTAATATCTGTTATTGAAATTTTATTTAATTAATATATAATAAAATTGAGAGTAACACAAAAAGTGCTACTCTCATAAACTGATTTCATTTTGTGCCTGGTATATTACTTCTTCGTCTATTTCTCTTAGCCTTTTAGAATACGCATAGAGTAAAGAAGCTGTTACCAGGTTATTTATTATCCTTGGGAGCCCTTTTGTTAGGGAATATATTGCTTCATATGCTGATGGTGTAAATATATCATCCATCATTCCGGCTATTTTCATTCTTGTTTTTATATAATCTTGAATTTCTTCTTTTTTTAGCCCTTGCATCACATACTTTATAGAAATTCTTTGCCTTAGTGCACTGTTTACATTGAGAGCTAGTTTGTTTCTTATGTGTGGTTGTCCTGAAAGTATCAATATATACGGGTTTTGAGAATCCATATTAAAGTTAAATATTATTCTCAAATCTTCAAGAACATCATTAGAAACCAGTTGTATTTCATCTAATATTATGACAGGAGTTATTTTCTGGCTATAGTAAAGTTCTGTTATCGCTCTTTGTATCTGGTAAAAGAGCGTTACTTTTTTGTATGAGGGTGTTTCGCCTAAAATCATAGCCAATGCTTGATAGAATTCTCTCACTGTAAGTGTAGATAAAGCGAAATAACATGGTTTAAATGTAGAACGGTTGAGGCTTTCAGCATATCTTCTTAATGCAGTAGATTTACCTGAACCGGCCTCCCCAACGATAAGTCCTATACCCCTTGTTTCTTGTAAATATTTTAACCTGGCATTTAATTCAGCAATGTCTTCACTTATGTAAAGGTCGTTTACACTTATCTCTTTAGAAAATGGATTAAATTTCATTCCAAAATATTGGGTAAACACTTTAAGGCACCTCTCTTTCAATCAATGATATCGTTAAAAGAGATTACTTTATGCTTGGTAAAATCACTTATTTCTTCATTTTCGTTTACGTCATTTTTGCCTTTTATATACGCAGCAGGAATTTTAGCATTCTCATGAAAGTTCACTTTATACGCTTCCCCCACTTTTTTGCCCTCATAATAAAGTAGAAGCGGTGTATTATCCTAAAGCCACTCAGGGTCATATCTGACTTCTAAGTGCATATTTTTAAACTTTTCTTCTGTTTCATAAAGTATATTTTCCACTTTAAGTGTAGCATCCTTATTTACCTTACGATTTACTCTTATGAGAAAACATTCATTCAACATATCTATGTTACACATATTTATTCTTGATATTTGTGACATGAAAAAATCTAAAGGACTCATGCCAATACTGCTGTGTTCTTTTCTGTTGTAATCTTCCTCCAGCCATTTAAAAACATCATGTTGAGTTCATCTATACTCTTTACGGAGGTAGGATCTATTGTGCTTAAGAATCTCATTCTCACCGTATGAAAGAATCTTTCTATTTTTCCTTTTGAATGAGGTGAAAAAGGCTCAGCGTGAATAAGAGATGTGCCTAGTGAAGCACAGATATATTCCAATTGACTGCTTCTATATATCTTTCCGTTGTCAGTGTAAAGCATTTTGGGTATCCCCCTTCTTTGCACCGCCTCTTTAAATGAGTCTCTTAAAGCTAAAAAATTCTGGGTATAGTAAAAGCGAGCATAGGTACAAAGCCTTGAAGCATCATCTATATATGCAATAAGGTACGTTTGTCTTTTTGTTTTACCTTCTTTAATATATGGCCCATACATGACATCAGTTTGCCACAGTTCATTGATGTATTCATGGGAAAACCTCTTTGTTTTACCCTCTTTTTCTTTATCTAGAGATTTTACAGGAATGTTTTTCAAAAACCTATAGAATGTCGAAAGGAATACTTTATCCGGTGATATTATTCCTTCTCCTATCAATGTCTCATAAAGAAGTTTGTTGGGCATTTCAGGATGTTCAAGCTTCTTTTGCTTTATTCTCTCTGAAAGTTCAAAGTCTATCTTTCTGTATTTGCCTCTGTCACTTCGATAACCCGGCTTTAACGCTTCTATACCACCTCTTAAATACTGATACAGCCACCCTCTAAGTGTCTTAGGAGTATATCTTCTCATTCCAAGATAAGGTATCTCAATAGGTTTATCGGAAAGAGCATCAAAATATTCTTTCTGATTTTTTACCTGTCCGTTTAACACCGGACTTATCAGTGAAAATCTCTTTAATGCTATAGCTTCTCTCGCTTTTTCATCAAGCATTTATATGTTCCCCCTTCACTTTTTTGATTTCTAATCGTAATTTTAGCTCATATCTGGGGGACATTAAAGGAAAAAGCTATGTTGCTAAGAAAAAATCAAAATTTTTATTTAAATCTTTCATGTTTAATGCTAAAATTATGTGAGAGGGGCCAGAAATGATTTTTGGCAATGGGCATAAAACCGTTGGGAAAAGAGTGGTACAATGTTTATTATGTCCAAAATCTCTCTGGCCCTCTCTCTTTGAGAACTAACCTCGAATAACTTTATGTAAGGGTCTATTTGCCTTAATCCATATATGATAAAACTTAAATTATTCATTATCCTTTTGGTGTAAAAATATATATGCTGTCTTGAAAATAGTATGGTAGGGAAGTTTCTTTTTAAGTCATTTATGAAAGAACTGAGAGTTTTTTCTCTTGTAAGTGTCTCTTTTAAAGACTTTACAATCATATTGAAAGAATACTGAAAATGAGGAATACAGAAATCAGGGAGGTAGGAAAGAGTCCTTTTGCACACAGGGCATATATACCTTCTTATGGCTATTTTTACACAGTTAGGTCCATCTAAATAGTAACGGTAGTAAAAACCGTGCTTTTTAGTTTTACTCTGCACTTGCAGTCAGAATGAGGGCATCTGTCTGGTGGGTCAGGAAAATTGTAATCTTTACTTCTTTGCAAATATTCTTCAATGTTATCAACATGAAAAATTATTTGCATAAAACAACATCTCCAATTAAAAAATTAATGCTAAAAGAATGTGATGAATTTTTTTCACATTCCTTTAGCATTAATTTTATCACAAGATTATTTAATCTGAAAAATTTTATCGGTTTTGGGCTGAATTAATTTGAGAAATGACATTCTACTTCTCCTATTTCCCTTATTGCGTTTAATACCGTCTGTTTACTTAGCTCCTCTGGACATGCTTTTTTACTACTTCTTTCATATGATTCTTCTATCGCGTTTTCTACTAACTTTATCTTTACTCCCTTTTCTATCCTATCGTGCCGCCCTATCTCTAATGCATCATCCACCAAATATGTATATCTCCCATCCTGCCTAGATTTGTAATATGTCCTCTCATATTCAATATCTCCAAGAATTGTCGTTAACCTCTTTTTATCTTTTCTTTCTACTATCCATTTTTCTTTCCTTCTCTTGTCTTCTTTTATTATCCTATCTAACTCTTCAATAATTGCTTCTATTACTTCACTACCTAGTTTGTCCGTGATTTCCTTTATTCTTGCTACAAGTCTTGTAATATCCATTCCTTCGTTTAATAAATCACTAAAAATTTCTATCACTATGATGAGACTTTTAGACACAATAGGAGTAGAGCCTGATTATAAAACATTACCGGAAGTTATCAGTATAGACGAATTCAAAGGTAACTCTGGAGGCAGGAAATATCATTGCATTGTTGTAGACCCAAAAGAGAGAAAAATATTAGATATTTTAAAAGACAGAAAACAGGAGAATTTAAGTGAATATTTCAAAAGATTTAAAGACAGGAATAAAGTAAAGTGGGTTATTATATACATGTGGAGGCCTTTTTCAGATACAGTAAAAACATATTTCAAAGGAGCTAAAATAGCAATAGACAAATTTCATTTTACAAGGTACATATATTGGGCAATAGAAAATGTAAGAAAAAGAATACAAAAAGAACTGCCAGACAATAAAAGAAAATATTTCAAAAGAAGCCGTAAGCTACTTCTTGCAAAATATGATACTTTAACAACAGAACAAAAAGAAGAATTGGAAGTAATGTTCTGGTACAGTGGCGACTTAAGGATAGCATACCTTTTAAAAGAAGAATTTAATGATAAAGTATTAAAATGCAAGAATTCAAAGGAAGCAAAAATAGAATTAAAAAGATGGATACAGTTAGCTAAAGAAAGCAAAATTGATGAATTTAAAAGATGTGTGCAAGTATTTAACCGTTGGTTTGAAGAAATAACAAATGCCTTTGATATCCCTTATACTAATTCTGTAATAGAAGGTTATAACAATAAAATTAAGGTGCTAAAAAGGATAGCATATGGTTACAGAAATTTTTATCGATTCAGAAAAAGGATATTGTATTGCAATGCTTGATGCAATGCTATTTTTAGTGATAAAGGATATTCAATGATATTATAGAGCTTTGATGAAAAGACATAAATAAATATCCACCCATACTTCTAGCTATATCTCTTATCATAACTAACATAATTTAACAAATATTTCTTGTAATAAAATTTATAGGTGGGCATTCAGAAAAAATACCCACCCCAACTATTGACAAAGAGCCAAAATTGGTTCTATAATAAATGTTGGGGTGAGTAAAAAAGAATCTAAAAAAACAGAGCACTTATTCTGAATGCCTGCTATAATAGAAGTGGAAAAACAATCTAAAAAGGAGGCATCAGAATAAGTGCAAGGTAATTATATCACAAAATTCTTAAAATCTGAAGAGGTAATTTGGGAATCATCTTTTTGCTTTGTAGTCATTTCAAATTTCCACCCCTAAAATTTTTTACTCGCTCGTATCTGACAGCCTGGCACTATAGTTCACTTTCTTACGCCATGCGCCTACACCTCCTCATTTTTTATTTGCTTCTTGTTTGCCCCAGGCAGTTAAAACAAAACAGCCTGCAGGCAGGAGGTCAAGGTGGAGTCGAGGGATAAATGGAGGGGACCCTTTGGGGAGGAGGCCGTTTATGCTCGAAGGCACCTTGACCGCAAGACCCGCAGGCGTATAATCTTTTTCGCGGGGGCAAACAAAAAAGCACGTTTGCTTTAAGAGGTGCATTACTTTAATCGGATTTTTGATTTGAGCGGAGCAAAAATGAAAAATCCGTACTGAGTTTAAAAATGGAAGTTTTCATCGATGGTGTAAAACACAAAATAAGGAAAATCTCCCCCATATTCTTTTAAAATTTCTCTTAAAATTTCTTCCGGGTTATAAGTTGAAATCAGCTCGTAGACCTTCATAAAAATGTTCCTTCCATAGTTATTTTTTTAGAAAAATAAAGAAACTAGTGTTCCTATGGCAACAGCAGGTATAAAAGGAAGCCTTGTCTTGAACTTGCGTAGGATAAGAGAATACACTAGAAAAATTATAGATGAAAATAAGAGAATAACCCATATTTTGAAACCAGCGTAAAAAGACAAAGTAGTTAAAACTTTCACGTCCCCACCACCTATTCCTCCTAGAAGCCAGAAAAGGAAGAGAACTGCAAACACCAGAAGAGAGTTGAATAAATAAAATTTTAGGCTCATATAAGGTTTCAAAAAGAAGTTAACAAAAGAAAGAATTAAGATGGAGGTAGGGTAGATATATCCCACCTCCATCTTTTTTATGTCTTCTGCAGCAGCGAAAAAGAGAATAATCAAAATCACAATCTTAATCATCAAAATTTTATCACCTCTGAGTCTTTAATTGATTTTTTGAAGACAGGGTCAGGAATGTTAAATTTCGAATCTGCGTAAATACCGTTTATGGGTATGTTCATATAGATTTCGAATGAGCCTCCGCCTTCTAAATCGAAGTAAACATACAGGGTTGAGCTTTCATCGCCCGGCTTTTCATACTGGAACTTCAGCACAGCACTTCCTGAAGTGCCTCCGACATTTTTCGTGACTGAGTAAGGCTCCACATAGAGCACACCTTTGTTCTGATACCTGTTCACAACATGTATTGCTCTAATGTTAGTAACTTTTTTGTTCAGTGCATACGAAACATTCAAAGTCATATCACAGACAGAGCCGTCGGGTAGTGTGTGCTTGTTTGTAAATACAAACTGAGGTGTTTTAGAAACAGAGATAGTGCCGTGCACTTCATCCCAATATCCGCTTTTGACCCACTCTTTGTATGTCTCCCAGTGAGAAGTGTCGACCCATACCTGTCTTGTTTCGTAGTGGCCGGGAACATCAACTACCCACTTCTGAGCCCAGTATCCGTCCTGCACCCATACTCTCTGCGTCTCCCAGTGTGACGTGTCTACCCATACTTTCTGTGCTGTCCAGTACCCGCTTGTGACCCACACTTTTTCTTCTTTCCAGTAACCGCTCTGAACCCAAACTTTTTCTGTTTTCCAGTAGCCATCTTTTACCCAGATTTTTTGCACTTCCCAGTGCGAGGTGTCTACCCATACCCGCCTGTATTCCCAGTGTGCAGGGACATCTACAACCCAATGTCTTGTCTTCCAATCTACAAAACCATATGGTGAAACGGGAGGTTCCCAATGCCCTTTTTCTGGTACCCACACTTTTTCAGTTTTCCAGTAGCCACTCTCTACCCATACTTTTCTGTATTCCCAGTGTGATGTATCTACCCATACTTTTCTTGTCTCCCAGTGTGACGTATCTACCCAGACTTTTTTCGTTTCATAGTGCGAGGTGTCTACCCACACCTGTTTGGTATCCCAGTACCCGCTTGTAACCCATGCCTGCCTTGTCTCCCAGCGTGAAGTGTCTACCCAATATTTTTCCCAGTGTCCCTGTTCAGGCACCCAGACCTGCTGTGCTGTCCAGTACCCGCTTGTAACCCACCTCTGCTTTGTCTCCCAGTGTGAAGTGTCTACCCATACTTTTGTGCCGTTTGAGTCGAGCTTTACCCAGTCTCCAGCGTAAGCAGGACTGCTGGCAGCGAAAATAAAAATTAAAGCAAATAAAAAAAGAGCCTTTAGCTTATTCATTTTTAAAAGCACCTCCCTTGAATTTAGGCAAAATAAAAAAGCAGGTTAGACCTGCCTATAAATTCTTTTTAGCCCATTCAACATATTCTTTTACATTGCTTTCACGCTTGATTTCGTAAAATTTGCCGTCTTTGTATTGAAAAACTGATTTAATATAGATTACTTTATTAGGCAACTTATTATTGACAAAAACAGTCACTGTTATTTTTCCACGATTATTTGGTTCATTTTCAATACTACTTTTATCGTAGTTAATATCATTTGCATATAAAAATTTTATCGAATTATCATTAATCGAAGCATATTTTAAAGCTTCATCAAGGAGAAGAGTGTTAAAAAGTACAGTATTTATTAAAGGATAATTTAATTTGCCTTCTATTATAAAGTACCTTTCCATTTCTTCTTGAGGAATTATAAGTTTGTCATTGAGTAACTTTAAATCGATTAGATAATAAGTACGTGTCTTTAAAATATATTTTTCTGCTTCTTTTGGAATTATATTAGAGTTTAATAACTGTATTTTAGGATTAGCATATACTCTTAAATCTCCAGGTTTCCCATAAGGTGCATTTTCTTTATAATCATATACTTTTAGATTTTCAAGAACAATTTTTAAACAACTATTATCAAGTAATACAAACTGAACTCCATCTTTAAAATATCTATTTTTAAAATCTTCCAACAAAGGACTTAAATCTTTTCTTTCATATTGGAAGTAGGGACTAGGACCTTTGTGTATTATAGTAGTCCCTGAATCACCAATACTATACAACACACCTTTTACCTTTTCCTCCAGAGCCATTCTTTTGCTGTCGTCTTTATAAACCTGATACCCTGCTGCAATAAGTGCTGTAATTATCACTAAAGCTATTATTTTCTTCATGAAAGCTCACCTCCAGTTAAATTTTTCAAAAACCTGCTGCCGCCCTCCGGTCAGTTAAAATGGATAGGAATGCGGAGGCTGGAGGTCAAGGTGGAGTCGAGGGATACCGGACCGAGCGCAGGCGAGGGAGGATATGCTCGAAGGCACCTTGACCGGAAGCCCGACGCATTTATAAAATTTTTTGTGCCGGAGGGCGGTAAATTAATACACGATATCTACTACCTCATTATTTTTATCGACAAGTACCATTACCCAACTTCCTTTTTTAAGCTCATCTTTATTATACCTCACAGCTTTATCCGAGTCAGAAAATTTCTGCATAACGGTCTTATCCGAGGTAGTGTACTTTTCTTCCTTTCCATTTATGTCTAATACAACATAATTATCATTCGCTTCTTTCAAAATGCCCAGTATGCTTGTGCTTCTATCTTCAAGAGCTTCTTTTTTGCCCTGTGTAACGACATAAATATAATTTTCACCATTTTTTCTTACAATCTTCACAAACACTCCTTCCTTAATATCTTTAGGCATACCTTCTACAAATACACTTTTTTCATCTGTGAAATCATACTTAACTTTTTCTCCACTGCTTTCTAAAACTATTTCGTTATTCTCATAACTTACCACAGTTCCTGCAGTAACCTCTTTTTGAGGATTTACTTTTTCATTTTGAACAGCTTCTTTTACAGTATTTTCGGCTTTGCCTGTATCTTTTTTTACATCACTGCAGCCAGCCGCTAGGGAAAAGGTAAGAAACAGGACTAAAACAGAAATCAAAATCTTCTTCATATCTTATCTACCTCCTCAAAAATTTATTTTCTTTCAAAAACAAAGTTACATATTTTGTCTATTTCATTTTTAATGCTCTCAACCACTTTGTACTGAAGGTTCAGTTCTTTTGCATATTTTTTAAAATCTCTTGCCGGCCTCACAAATACCGTTAAAAACTCATAGGGAAACTCCTTCATTCTTGAAAATTCTCCCTCTGTTCCTTTTGACAGCACTAATATTTTTGCGGCATTATCAAGCGCAGCTTTAACAACTTCATTAAACTCATTTGGAAGGTCAAAAATTATCACATCAAACTTACTTCTTGCAAACTTAACAACCGCATCAACATCGTTTTCTTTAATATCTCTCACAAGGCTTGCTTTAGGAGGAGCCTGAAGTATAGATACATTTGAGCTGTACTCAACTAAGTTTTCAAAAAAGTTTTCTCTTGTTCTTTCCTTAAGCCACATTCCAATGTGTGGAAGAACAGGAAGGTCCAGCATAAAGCTTAAATCTGAACCTCCATCGTGGAAGTTTAAATCCACCACAAGCACTTTTATATTTTTATCCAAACTTTCAAAGAGAGCTTTAACAAGTGTGGTTTTCCCAACACCACCCTTGAAGGAGTATACTGCGATAACTTCCTGCTTTAAAGGCCGTGTTTCTTTTTTCACTTGTTCTTCTTCCAGCTTCTTTACTGCACATCCGCCTAAGCTGTCTTTTACTAAATCGCTAACAATAAAATCGTACTTTTTCTTACTCAGCATAATCTCTGCGCTTTCTGCAGACAAAGCAGTATCAGCGTCTTCATAAACTTCTTTTGCTTTTTTAATGTAGTCCCTATCATTTGAAACAATCAGCACTCTCACTTCACATCCCTCGCTTTCGCCATGCCTGTTACAGTTATATCTCCTGAAATGCCGTACATTTCTCCTGAAACTGAAGCAGTAACGTAAATGTATCTGTTCTTAACAGTCACACTTACATCTTTAACAGGTATGCCTAAATCTTTAAATGTATTTACAGCTAAAGAATAAGCTTTGTTTGTGTCTACAGCCAAATCTCCTGACTGGGCATACTGCATGTTTACAGCTGAAACTGCAATATTTAAAGCTATCTCATCGCACACCTTAACAAGCTCCTCCCTTGCACCTACCCCTCTTGATATGCTGTAAACAGCGTACATGAAAAGGATTGAGAAAATCATCAAAAACAGCATGAAAAGGAGGACAGCATCTCCTCTTTTGTCTTTTAAAAAATCTTTCAAAGCTCTCACGGTGCATCACCAAGCTTTAAAGAGCTTTTACCCGCAAGAATTTTCTGCTGCCCTCCTAAAAGAGTAAAGGTGTACTTAACTTCTACAGTCAGCATATCATTTTTCACCGATGTGCTGACAGAAAGCCTGTCTCCTATTTTCCATCCAGTTATTCCATTTCCAAAGTTTACAACAGCCATTTGAGCAGTCTGCTCCGGAGTGTCTGACTTTATCCCTATCCTCGCTCCTTCAAAAGCAGCTTCATTCACCAATGTCTGCATATTGCTTACTACAGAAATATTAACTATAGAAGCCATGATAAGAAGAAGAATAGGAATAAGGGCAGCTGAAGAGATAAGCTGTGATGCTGCCCTTTTGTCTTTTAAAAATCTTCTTATCATCTTAATCACTTGCCCTGAACGGCACTGTTGAAAAAACTAGAGGCGTAGTTCATAGCACTGTTTATCATGTTCAAAATTCCCTCTCTTAATGTAGGAGAAGCCACAACCAGTATCCCGACTACAACTGCGATTAAACCTACAGTTGATAAGAGATTGTGGTCACCTTTTCTGTCTTTAAAAAATTTTCCCACCACTTCCTTAACTTTTGCTAATAAAGCCTTCACCATAAAACATCTACCTCCTTAAAAATTTTACTTTTAAAACAGATTAAAGAAGCTTCTCAAGGATATAACAAAAGGCAGTGCAAACATGACTAAAATTGGAACAAAATAGCCCAAAAAGATAGGGAAGAAGAGGCTGTTGTCAAGAGTTCCTGCTCTTTCAATCTTCTGATTGTAGTTTCTTTCTTCAACCTCTTCCAAAAGCTCTTCAAGGTTTTCCCTCATATCTTTCACTGACTCATACTCTCCTGTCACAGCCTTTACAAATCTTTTAAAGTGGTCGTTTAAGCTTTTATCTGCTGCGAAGGTAAGCGCATCTTTTAAAGAGCTTCCTGTATCAATTCTTACCTGTGCTTCATAGAGAAGGTCCCTCACCACCCCCTTTCTGGTCCTCACAATGTAGCCTATTATATTTTCCTTATTCATTCCCACCTCCAGCCCGCTTATAAATACTTCTAAAGCAGCAGGGAGCTCTTCTTCTTTATAGAAGCTCTCCCTGTAGCTTTCTATGGGGCTTCTCCAGTACTGGTAAAACATAATAGCTGAGCCTATAAACACAGAAAAAAGAGCAAAAACATTTGCTCCGTTAAGTGCGCCTACTGCTGTCAGAACAAGAAGGCCTCCTAAAACCAGAGCAGCAAAAGAAAAAAGCTCAAGCACATCATGAGCTTTAAAGAAAAGTATCTTCACTCCTCCTACTGCCTTAATTTCCTTATCCCACTTTTCTATCATGTCCTGCCTTATTCCAAGCTTTTGAAGGTATTTTTCTGAAACAATCCTTCTCATAGCTCCATCTCCTTATCTATTTTCTTAAGCACATAAAATGTTGAGATAAAGTAGCTTAGAGCTGCATAAGCAATAACAATCCTACCTGCAGGTGTCGAATAAGCTTTTACAAAATCGGGGCTTGACATCATAGTTACTGCAATCATCACAGCCATTACTCCGGCAAGAGATACCATCAAAGACTTTGCCTGCACAGTCATTGCAGCAATTTTATTTGACATCTTTATCCTCTCATAAAGCTTTTTAGCCGTTCTCTCACACACTCTTGATAGGTCTGATTTCATCCTTACAGCAAAGATTATGCTGTCAGCCCATGCCTTTATATATGTGCTCTCCACATTCTTAAGCTCTTGAAGGGCTGTTTCTATGTCTTCTCCCAGCTCAAACTTTCTTACGACCCTGTCTGTGTGCTCTTTCAAAGGACTTTCAGCTTCCTCCGCTGCCTTGATAAAAGCTCCTGCAAAGCTCGGCACCATTTTAAGATATGCCCCGAGCATTTTAACAAAATCTTTAAACTGCTCCTCAATTTTTCTAACTCTTCTTCTTCCTAAGTAGTCAAGAATGTAGTCAATCAAGTAGTAAAGCATAAAAGGGAGTGCTGCTCCTAAGGCTGTAAATCCTTTTAGGCTCAAACTGATGGAAGAGAGAACAGAAAGGAGGAGAAACCACAGAAACACTTCCTCCGCATCTGCTTTAATGCCGCTTTTCTTAAGCTTTCTATCTAACTTTTCAATGAATTTTCTTAAGCCGAACAAGTCTGTTATGCTGAACTCATTTTTTTGAGGAGATACCAAATGCCTCTCAAGCCTTCTTTTAAGCTTAAGCCTTTTTTCTTCTCTTATGCTGTACAGAAGAACTACCGCCATAAACACAGCTGCTCCAAATAAAAAAGAGACTGTCATTTTCAGTCACCTACCACATAATTCAAGATGTATTCTCCATTTTCATCTATACCTTCAATTTCAACAACTTCAGCAAGCTCCCTTCCTTTTATGTTTCCTTTTTCATCTTCAGCAAGCCTTAAAAACACAACAATGTCAACAGCTCTTGAGATAAGCTTTCTTATGATTCTGTAGTCAAGATTTTTAAACTCCTGTACTAACATCTCAAGCCTTAACAAAGCATCCAAGCAGGAATTTGCATGTATTGTAGTCATAGAGCCTCTGTGACCGCTGTTTAAAACATGTATAAGTTCATAGGCGCTTTCAGGTGTACGTATTTCTGTCAAAATTATTCTATCAGGGTCTGCTCTCAAGCAGTCTTTTAAGATGTCAGAGTAGGTCACATCTTTTGCTTCAGCCGTTCCTTTTCTTGTTTTGAAGTAGTACACATATGGTATGTGAAGCTTAATCTCTCTTGTATCTTCCAGTACTGCTACAACATGCTTCTCCTGAATCTCAAATCCTAAAGAGTTGATAAAAGTAGTCTTTCCTGCGCCTGTTTCTCCTGCAGCTATGATGTTTTTTCTTTCCTTTACAGCCTTTTTAAAGTACTCCTGCATTTTTTCAGTAAGCCCTGCTGTTGTTTTTGCAAGCTCTTCTAAAGGCACATTTAAAAGATTGTGCTTTCGAATGATTATAACAGGCTTATCAGATTGAGGAGGTATAACTAAAAGAGCTCTGGATCCGTCATAAAGCTCCGCATCCTGTGATGGATTAGCTATGTTTATGGATTTATTTAAGGGTGCAAGGATTCTGTCCTGTATGACCCTCACAGCCTGCTCATTAGGAAACTCTTCTTCTGCGTCTATTTTTACTCCTGCTTTTTTGTACATTATCTTTGTGCCGTTCACATGTATATCCGTAACTTCGGGGTCCTTAAGGTACTTCTCTATAATTCCCAAGCCGTATAGAGAAGAGTAGTGCATTTCTGTGTACTCCATAAGCCTATCCAGTGCAAAAGGGTATTTCTTTCTGAGATATTCCTTCACTTCTTCCCTCAGTATCTCCTTAATATTCGGCTTGCCGTGGTGCTTCATCATAACTTCCCTTATATCATCAGTCATCCTCTCAACATCCACTGCTCCATCATTTATCTTTCTGCTTAACTCTCTTAAAGCCATTTAAAAGCCTCCTTAGCAGAGATTTTTCTTTTTTTACCTCAAATAGAGCATCTTTTAAATTTTTGGCGTGCTTTATCATTTTCTTATTTTTGTACTCATTCAATTTTCGAATATAAGGGATGTCATAAATGACCGGTATCCCTAAATCTACAGCAGTAATGTATTTCTTTTTTCCCTTTGCCTTGTTAACTACTGCACAGGCCCTGCTTGTATCTAAAAAGCCATGCAGCTTTAAGTATTCAAGTATTCCGACAGTCCTTGAAACTGCTGATATGTCATCTTCTAAAACAAACAAAACTTTATCAGCTTTTAAAAGAGGAGGAACACTAACCTCAGAAATCTGAGGCTGTAAGTCTATCAGCACATAATCATATTCACCTGAAAGGCTGTCAATAAGCTCTTCCATATCTGAATACTTTAAATTTTCCTGCATGTCTGGAAATCCGCCGACTATGACGTCAAATTTTTCACCGGTCGGTCTTTGAAGGCAGGCTTTATAATCTCCCAGACATGCATTGACTATGTTTTTCTCTTTCTCTAAATCAAGTAAAGACACAAAATCTCCGGGAGAAAAATCCACCTCCACTGCACAGACTTTTTTATCTTCTGACAGCACTTTCGCAAGAGCCAGTGTAAGTGTAGTTTTCCCAACACCGCCTTTTGGACTGAACACTGTTATTATCACTTTCATCACCTTCTTACAACCTTGAATGAGTTAAGCTTTAAGTACGGCACAAGCTGTGCTGCAGAGTTTAAATCTGCATCCAGAATCAGGCTTGCCTTATCGGAGTCTTCCCTTATGACTGAAATAACTTTAAAGCCCTCAATGACTTTCGACCCTGTTTGGTCAAAAACTATGAAGCTCACTGTACTTCCTGATTGAAGCGTCTTTGCTTCTACAGAGGTAACAGGAACTGTCATTACAGCACGGTCAGGACTTAAGGGTTGAGCATCTTTTGAAGTTAAAATTTCAACTGGAATGAAGTCTCCTTTCACTCTTCCATCCTTTACAACTTTTCCTACAACATCGGCTGGGCTTCTGGCATAGCTAGGATTAACTACTGAAGCAGGCACATCAATTACTTTTACTGCATCCTCTGAAATGACAGTACCTGCCGGTATATCTTTTTCCACAACAACCACTTTCTCTGTCTTTTGAATATTCTGCATGAACACAAGCATAAAAGCTGCAGAAACAGCAGCCGTTATTAAAGCAATCTTAATAATCCTGCTCATAAAGAACCTCCTTTACAAGAAGCTTTTCAATCTCTAAAAGGCCTTCATTTAAATCGGTACACCGGTAGTTTTCACCCAAAAACTTTGCTATGCCCTCAATCTGCTTTTTTGCTTTCTCAACCTCCTTTGAAGGCTCTCTTCTCTTTTCTTCAGCTTGAAGTGAAATGTCCAGCACTCCTGTATGCCATCTTGCAGCTTGAGTGTAGGCTGCAGGAGGAGATAGGAGGACTTTTTTCACTGCTTCGCCCCATTCTGTGTCTTTACCGCCTGCTATTATGTCGTATATCCCGAGGCTTACTATAGAAGAAACTAATACATCTCCCGGCTTTCTGTCGTGGACAATAACAGCTACCCTTGTATTAGGTCTTGCTATTCGGAAGCTTTGGAGGGAAGGAACAGCTTCTTTTTCATTATCTAGAACTTTTAAGTCTACAATTAAAACATCAGAAGGAACTCTTGCAGCAGAGTAGAACACATCCTTGATTTTCTCACCATCTAACTTTCCTATATGCTCAAAAACCAGGTCACCTGCCTGCCTTATAGACTCTTTTATCTTTTCCGCCGTTTCTCCTAAAGCAATAAGTGAAACAAGCAAGTCCAAACCTCCTTTCTTACTTAAAAAAATCTAATGGATTTACGGCTTTCCCTCCGATTCTTACCTCAAAGTGAAGGTGAGGTCCTGTGCTTTTACCTGTAGAGCCCACATATCCAATCACATCACCAGCTCTTACAATTTGTCTCTGCTTAACTGCTATGGAAGATAAGTGGGCATATCTTGTCTCTAAATTGCTGTTGTGCCATATAAAAACAACTAAGCCGTAGCCGTCGTTCCATCCTGCGTAGGCTACTTCTCCATCTAAAGCAGCTCTAACAGGTGTTCCTGCTGGTGCTCCTATATCCACACCGGCGTGAAGTCTTTCTACTCCGTATACTGGGTCAATTCGAGGACCAAACCCTGAAGTAATGTTATATATGCCCGGTACAGGCCATTTAAGAGTTTTCTCAGCAGGCACCCATCCATCAGGCACTCCTGAATCTAACAAAGAAGAGATATCTGTATTTTTGAGAAATTCAAGAAACTCCTTAACCTTGTCTTTTTCTTCTTCCGTGAAGTCAAGCATATTTAAGACTTCGTCTAAGCTCAAAAGCTTATACACCGGGAAGTGCAGCCCCTTCTCTGTGACAACTTCTCCTACATTTTTAATAAACATTTGTGCAAGATTGTACGCTCTTTCGGGGCTGGCTTTAGAAAAATCCTGCTCAAACCTCACAGCGTCTACAGCAACAAGCTCCCTCCAGTCAGGACCCATTTTAAACTCTTCTTTAACTTTTTCTGCTGCGTCGATATACCATTTTAACTGCTCTGCATTAATAAGTGGTACCTTCTCAAAAGCAGTAATGGGGCCTGCAAAAATTACAGCAATCACTAAAACAGGGACAACAACAAAAAGGAGAGCAAATTTAAAAATGCTCTCCAAATCATCCGGAAGAAGTGCTAAAAGCACTTTTCCTAAAACATTCATCAGCTTCCGCCTCCAGTTAAGTACTGCATTTCATAGGGTGCAGCCTCAATCTTTATGTGAATTCGCTGTGTGCCTGCAACAAAAAGACCTTCTCCTCTTTTTGCATTTGCTAAAAGGTCATGCTCTGCTTCAGATAAGTTCATGAGATATGTTACTGCCTCCAAATCTTTTTCTCCCTGCGCAAGAAGGAGCTTGTAAGTCGGATTATCCAGTAAAGCTTGGCCGTACCTCTGAACTTCAGGAGCAAGGAAATCAATTATATTTTGACTGATTACAACAAGACTTCCGTTGTACTTTCTTATCCTTTTTGATGTATCCCTCAAAAATGCAATTGCCTGAGGTGTCTGTGGGTCTACAAGCATCCATGCTTCATCCACAACCAAAACAGTTCTCTCTCTTTTATCCCTTTCAAGTATGTTCCATGCAAAAGAGAGCACATTAAAATACTGCGCTCTTTTAACTTGGTCTTCTGCATTCTGCAGATCATGAACATCAAAAACAATAAAATCAGAGTCGGCCTCTACAGCAGTTGGGCCTGCCCAAAGGTATGAATCTGCTCCTTCTGCTGCTCTTTTCAAAAGCACTGAAAGCCTTCCATAGGTTTCAGGATTTTCTTCCGCTTTTTTAACAAGGTGTTTATACAATACCCTTACAGTAGGCCACTTCTCATTTGGGATGTCTTTTGGGTCTGTATCCCATGTAATCCCTGCTTCCTTATACACTTCCACTAATGCATCCTCTAAAGCTGCTTTTTCTGTGTCTGTGAGATCTCGGAGATACAGACTAAAAAATGTCCTTAATGTTTGGACATGTAAAGCTAACGGACTTTGAAAGGTTATGTTCTGCTTTTCTTCGTCTTCCTCTTCAATTGGTCTCAACCTTACCTGAAGTGGATTTATCTTTCCTTCTCCACCTGTGCAGTTAATCCACACCCCTCCAAGCTTATTACACATGTCTTTATACTCTCTTTCAGGGTCTATGATTATGATTCTGCTCCCCTGCATGTACTCTCTTAAAAGAAGCATTTTAGCAGTAAAGCTCTTTCCTGCACCGGGCTTTGCAAGAATAGTCCAGTTAGAGTTTGTCCTGTCTCCTCCTCTTTTCCATATATCAACTAAAACTAGCCCACCGTCTTTGTCTTTTCCCAAAACAACACCGCTTCCATCATTTATACCTGAAGCAGTGAAGGGGAATGAGGCAGCGGCTGTTTCAGCAGGCATGTTTCTTGCTCCTGCTTCTTTCACTTCATCCGGCAGTAGGGAGAAGGGACCTGCTGCTTTAAGCCCTTCTTCTTGGCGGAATATTAAAATTCTTCCCCTCATACCTGAAGCAGCTAAAGAAGCCTCAACCTGCCGTGTTCTTCTGTCAAGCTCCTGCTGGTCAGAAGCTAAAACCATAAGGACGACTGTAACGTAAAACACCTGCTGCTGCTCTTGGTCTATTTTTCTCATAAGCTCTTCTGCGTCTTTCAAAGCCTGCTCAGTTCTCTGCATGGAAAGAGCATTTCCACCCATCTCAAGCCTTCCTGCATATTCACCAATAGCCTTATTTAAGCTATTTATTAAATTTGTAGGGTCAGTAGGCTCAATGTGAACTGAACACACTACACCCGGCATTCCAGCAATTCTTGAAAGCCATGCAGGATTTACCTTAGGAGGATAGCCTGCAATGACTAGAATTCTTGCAAGCTGGTCGTTGAACACAATCTGTTTTGCACTAAACTCAAGAGCCTGAGGAGAAATCATATCTATTAAGCCTGTAAGCACATTTACTTCTTTTTTCTTCATATAAATCACCTCGTATTAAAAATGGGTGGTAAGTATGGTCCGTTAAAAGCTGGCGCTCTTTCAAAAGCTGCCTGAGACGGATGGCTGAAGCTGAAGAGAAGGTCTATTATGTCTTGGTCTGCTGCTAATTCTATCTTTAACCCTGATTTTTCAAGATTATTGGCAAGCTCATGGGCTTTTGCTTTTAACTCTTCTTTTTCTCTGCCTGAGAGCATAATAAAAAAGCGCCTTTCTACTGCTTCACCGCTTGTGACAATAGAAGCGACATATTTTAAGTACTCCTGAAGTAATCTTTTTTTAGTTATGTTTGTCTCTTCCTTAGATTTTGTTTGAAGGCAGCTGATGTATGAGTCAAGGTCTACTGGTCTTCCTATAGAAAATATCTGCATGGAATCCTTAAACCCGTTTAGAGCTTCATAAACTGTCTGTATAATTCTTTTCTTTTCATTTTCACTTTTTAAGATGATGTTCAAAGGCATTACCTTTAAAACACACACATATCTTCCATCCTTTAAAACCATTAAATCCTCTGCAACATCTTTTACAGGAAGCCACTCCTGAACAGCCTTTCTTTTCTGCTCTTCTATTTTTGCCTTATCTTTTTTAAAAATCCCAATCAATCTCTAAAACCTCCCTGCACATAAAGATATCTTTTCTGCTTCTTGCTCCATTTGAGGTAGTATTTGATTAAACTTAAAACACTGCTTCCGTCAGGTCCGGGAATAACCAAAAAATAAGCAAGGCCTGTAAAAATAAACACTGCTAGGTATCTAGCAGGAGAGTAAGTAAAGATAGATAAAATCAAATAAACAAAAAAACCCAGCGAAAGGCCTGCAAGCACAAAAAAGAGCTCTTTCCAGCCGAAGCCCGGAAAAAACTCAAACTTTGCAGAAATATTTCTAGGTATTTGATACAACTGCATCACCCTCTCATCATAACTCTTCTTAATATATACATGCTGCCTGCTGTCTGTCCTGCATGGCCTATGGCAGAGCCAAGTCCTGAATGATATGCAAACTGCCTTAAAACAGCAGGAGTTTTAAATGCAACCCACAGCCAGCCTATAAGCATTAGAAGATTTAATACAGGCTGACTAAACTGCATGTTTACTCCTGTTGAGAGAAAGCCCCTAATCATAAAAGTCTGCACAGCCTGAGATAAAGACAAAACAATAAGCTCTCTCCACCACACAGACCACACACCCTCATCAGGGCGTGTTAAACCCACTGCCATGATTGGAGCAGACACTGCAAGAAAAGCAACTTCAACTGCTCTTATGCCTGTTTGGATGAGAATTAGAATCCATATAACTACTGCTGTAAGAGCTATAAAAATAACAGCGGTAGAGAAAGAAGAAAGCTGCTGAAGAACTGCAGTAATTCCTGCGGTAGGATTGCCTGTCTGCGTAGAAGGCAAAGACGCTGCAGCTTTTGCAAGCTCTGTGCCCCATTCGTACACCGTTGTCACTGCCCAAGGACCTGTTGAAATCATCAAAGCAGCAAAAGCAGTTCTTTTAAGAAGCTCCAAAGGCTGCGCTGATGAATCTCCTGAACTGTATAAGATGTATGCCTTTAATGCCTCAGCAGCTACTTTCACTCCTAGAAGAGTACCTGCGACTACTTTTGTAAGGTAAATTGCATTATTTACATAAGGTGTATTTAAAATCTTCAAAGCCAGTGCCATCTCATCTCCCAAAAAAGAGACAAAAAGAGAAAGGAGACTGTCCAGTATATTCGTGAAAAAATTATTTACAGCATTCATAATCATATTTTCTAAAGCAGCAAACAAGAAAAACACCTCCAAAAAGGGCCGGCATAATCCGACCCTTTAAAATTACTTGAAGTAGGATAAAAACACCTTAACAATTGAAGCTGCGCTCATTCCTATTGCACCGCCTATCAGGATATTCCTGATAGACCTATTATGTGCAGCTGTAACGGCAGGGTCGCCGTCTCCCATCTGCTTCATCAAAGCATGGTACCCTATAGCTGCGCCAGATGCAGCAGGTATAATGTAAAGAATCCATGTTAAGACATCATTTAAAAGCTTAACAGCACCAGAGACAAAACTCGGCATAAAATCTCCTCCTCATCTTAATTTTGATAATAAATTCTCATTAGTTCTCTCAACATCCTTACTTTTACCTTCTCCTGAAATGCTGATATCAGGTATCCATATAGGTACTGACACCACCTCCCTTGTAATTTCTTCTAAAGCAGCAGAAACTAAATCTTTAGCTGCAGGCCACTTAGAAAGGTCGGGTAAGGGAAGCCGTGCAGGGTTATGCCTTGCCTGAAGTATTAAGGCTTTCCCTTCAGGCCACCTCAAAACTTCGTCTTGAGTTAACAAAGGCCTTCCTGTGAGGCCCTCTGATGTGCCGTGGCTGTAGTCTGTATGCTTAACTTGAGAAGAATAGCTTTCAGTCCTTATTGTGTACTGTCCAGTTTTTACGCTTATTATCTTAGCCGTTTCTGGATCTGTTGTAAGTATATATACCCATGTGGCGCAGTTTCCTGTGATTGTCTGAGCAAGCTCTTTGTACTTTGCCTTAATCATTGAGATATCCTGAACAGCTAATAAAAACCTCATGTTTCTTCCTGCTGCCACAGTAATCTTTTTATCAAAGTCTGGTATTGGAGGAAGGTTTCCAAACTCGTCTAAAATGAAGTTGACTCTCTGAGAAAGTTTTCCTCCACTCTTATTTGCAAGGTCAACTAAAGCCTGATAGGCTTGGGAAATATAAAGTGTAGCTAGTACGTTTCGTGTGCTTCTTTCATCGGGGATAACTATAAATACTGCTGCTTTTTCTTTTCCTACGATATCTAAATCGTGGTCCTTTTTTGATGTAAGGTAAACAACAGCAGGGTCGCTCCAGAGCCTTAACTGCGCTGCTGTTCCTGTAAATATTGAGCTTCTTAATCTATCTTCTGATAAGGCTGCAACTCCATAGGCTGAAGCAGCAGGATGTTCTCTTGGAAGTGAACGAAAATATTTATCCAGCAGCTCTCCTCCATCTGCGCCTAGGCGGTGAAGCATCTCATAAGCACTGCCTAAATGTTTTGCCTCATGCGGTGCAGAAGAAGCAACGGCAAGAATTAAAGCAGCAGTAAGGCTTTCCTGCGACTGAGGCCATATAGGGTCCACTCCTATGTGAGGCTGCTGATTTGTTATTATGTTTGCTATGTCCCATGCACTCTGACTTGCAGCAGAATAATCACCGGCTTCAAGCTTATCAGCTACCTCTAAAACGGGATTCCACTGGTTTCCTCTGTATGGATTTCTTAAATCAATTAAAATTACCTTATACCCAAGCTTTTTCAAGTACTCTGATGAATATCCGTATAACTCTCCCTTAGGGTCAGATACAATCATGCTTTCTCCTGCTTTTGCAAGGGCCCATATCGTTGGTAGTATTATTCTTCTCGATTTACCGCTTCTTGTTGAGCCTATAACTAATAAATGGGTATCTCCTGCGTCAAGCCATGCTTTTCCTGCAGCAGGATTAAAGCCTACAACAAAGCCCCCTTTCGGGGGGTTGCTGCTTACATTCCATACTGTAAAAGTTTTTGATATCTCTTTTTCTGTTCTCCATCTTGCAGTTCCATATTCTCCCCTTCCTGCAGATTCAGGAAGGCCCAACTCATCAGTTTTTCTTTTTCTCTTCCCATAAACAGGGAAGAGCACAGAAACTAAAACTGCAAAAACAGCAGGCTGTAGCCAGAGCCAAGGAGTTTTCACATCATCTCTTTTGAGCAGCAAATATATTCCCGACAAAGGCTTTTCTTTTACATACACCTCCCATTTAGGAAGGCCTTCTTTAAAGCCGTAATCTTTAGCGTAAATCGGAAGAATTAATATAAAAGGAGCAAATAAAAAGTCAAGCATGAGAATTAAAGTCGCTATTATGGCTCTAAATCTCACGGCTTTCACCTCTTTCTGCTGTTCTTCTTTTCTTCTCCATTTCTTTTTGAGCTGCAATGGTAGACTCTGCTTCTGCTCTTAACCTTTCTCTTTCTAGAGCTCTCCATGCTGAGCGCCATACTGAGTTTGTGAGCCTTGCTGTGTCCACCGTTTTTTCTTCCTGCAGCGCTGCTGCGCCTCTCAGTACAATCTGAGATACTCTTTTTTGTATGTCTTCATAAGCTTTTTCTGCTGCTTTTTCTAAAGCTTCGTGATTTGATGTGTAGTGGCTGGCGAGCTCTTTGGCAAGTTCTTTATATCTTTCAACAGATTGAGAAAAACCGGGCTGCTTTAAAAGCCAGTCTGCAGCTTCCTTTGCTTTTTCTTTTACTTCAGGAGGCATGTAAGCAAAAGCAATGCGTCCATGAGATGGCATAATCTTTGAAAGCTCCTTGAGCTTTTCCAGAAGCTCTTCTCTTGTAATCTGGTCAAGGGTAGGGGGGAGGCCGGGCTTTTCTCCTTCTAATGCTTTTACTTTTACCCTCGCACTTTCAACTTTTCTTAAGACATTCACAATATCATTTCTTGCTGTATCTCTTATGAGGTCTCTTACTGCTGATTTTTCTGCTGTAAGCGCAAGCCTTTCTTTAGCGTATATTTCATTTAAAAATATCTTTTTTATGTCTTTTATCTCACCTTTTGAAAGTTTTCCCCGACGCCTCTGGGGTGTTTTCTCCCACATTACAACATGTACATGTGGATGACCTTTTTTCTGATGAAAAGCAGCGACCCACCTCAGATTTGACCCTGGTATACCCATTTTAGCTGCTGCATCTGATATTGTAGCTCTAAGAGCTTTCTCCCATGACTCTCTTGTTGTATATCCAAGTTTTACAGCGTCTTCTTCCTTAAGTGACAGAATAAACCGCCAAGCAATACCTGAATGCTTACTCAGCTCTTTCATTGTCTCTTTTAGACTAACTTTATCTTCCGAGCTGAAAAGCCCATGGCTTCCCGGTCTTTCATCCATATACTTTACGTGTCCTGCAGGAGTACCGGCAGTATCTATCTCGAGATTATCAATAAAATCATCAATGCTGTCATATTTTGAAAGTATTTTCTCTGCATATCTTTTCCCTGCATCTAATTCTTCCAATTCATTAAATTCACCTTTATCTACACCTGATCTGGTTCCTATATATAAAAGATGTGCGACGTTTTTTGCCTGATTTTCTTGTGTAGGTAGATAAAAACTTGCTATCATTACAAAGGGAGCTGTCATTCATTATCATCTCTTTCTTTAAGATAAGCTACAGCCTTAACTCTTGCTTCGTTGTAAATTTCAACGGCATTGTGCTTGCCTAAATCTGCTATAGTCTGCACATTCATGTACATTGCTGTAGCTGCTGCAACGGCTGCCTTTGCCATGAGCTTGGCTAATCTGTCTTCTGTAGGTCTTAGTACATCCCGCATGGCTTTGCGGACAGCTTCGGTGACTGCGTCCATGCCATCCTTTGCGGATTCTTCTGTTAATCCTTTTTCAAGTATTTTTCTGGCAATCAATGATATAGATTCTTTTCTTCTGGAAGACAGATTATTCAGGACCTCATAAGTATCTTCTGAAAGATAAACTGTTACTTTTTTCAAAAGCACACCTCCTTTTTAACCTGGCTGTTTAAAAGCGTTGTTGATAAAATAAGCAATATCAATATTTTTGAGTATTTTGCACTGCGTTTTTACTGCTTTGTGTTCTTAAAAGCGGTGTGAAGTACGTTTCTCTTATTTACGGTATCCAACAGGCTCTGCCTGTTGTGTGTCGGCGTGGTGCGCAGTGCGCCTTATCCTGCATTATAAAAACAAAGCATAAAAGCTCAGCAGGTTTTGAAAAATAGAAAAGCACCCTTGCATGCTGCAAAGGTGGTTTTAGGTAGTATCCCTCTCAATATGATGTTTTATTTTTGAAATTTCATATATGACTCCTATGCGGAAGTCCAGTAAATCATCTTCTAATTTCTGGTTCTTTAAATCCTCCCTAATTACATCTATTATGAAATCCAATATTTGAATCTTATCTTCTTTTGTTTTCTCATTTTCTAGGATCTGATGAGTAAATTCGAGGGCATATTTAAACTCATAAGACTGATTTATTCTCTCTAAAAAACCTTCCTTTTTAAAAAACTTTTTAAGCAGAATCCTGTATCACCTCTTTTTCTAAGAGCTTAAGGACGTTGTAGTAAATTCTTCCCTGCATGAAAGGTTCATAGTGCATTAGTGAAATTAGCTCGTTACATGCCCTCATATACTTTTTTTCGTCAAGAGCTTTCTTTATTCTAACGAGGTACAGAACGTATGCAAAATGAGCTATGCTTTTCTCATACTTTTTAGAAGGCCTTGACTTTTTCAGCTCTCTATAAAAGTCCTGTAAAGCCTTTTTTGCCTCCAAATTTTTCTCTTCTCCTTTGTCATTCCACCAGCTGTCATAAGGTTCTAAAATAGAATAAAGCTTCTCCATCTTTACACCTCCAGTAAGTTTATCTAAAGGGATAAAATATCTTCTAGGCTTTCAAGGAGAATTTTTTCATCATTGGGGGGTTCACTTTCCGCAGCTAGTTCAGGTTTTGAAGGTTGTGGTAGTTTTTGTGCTTGTATCCCTGACTGCTCTAACTTTTCTAATATGGCTTCAATTTTTTCTATTTTGGCTCCAAAGTCTCTGTAGAAGCGCAGAGCATTTTTTATGTATTGGCTTCTGTCTTCCTTTAATGATTCAAGAAGCTCCTCAATATCCTTATCTTCTTTGTTTGTGCGGAAGCTGTAGACTTTCAATTTACTTCACTCCCATTTATGTTTACACTTTAAAAGGTAGTTAAAAGAGTAGGGGAGGGGAGATAAACTGCAAAATTGTATTACAATCCTGATTTTTAACTGTTTAAAGATGTAATACAAAATTGGAAATAAAGCTTTGTAAAAGCAGTTGTTTCAAGGATTTAATGGTGTAAACATGTGTTTAATCAAAAGTGTAATACAAAGTATAAAAATAAAACCTTTGAAATTAGAATGCATAAGGCTTAGAAGGTGTAAACAGTGTTTTAAAGTGGTTGTAATACAATTTTAAAAAATGATGGACTCAAATATCTGTTTCTTCTGGGTTTGACTCTGTAAACATATCTTCATCAGCTTTGCTGGTATAGGTAAATCTTACTTCCTCAACTATGCTTTCTTTCGGAAGTTTCTTTTTTACAAGGTCTAAAGAGACTTCCTTTTCAGGCTCAATCGTAACAATGTAGCTTTTATCTTTCTGCTCTATGAGCATGTGTCCGGTAATCTTCAGTTCATCCCACATTTCATAAACTTTCTCTTTCATGCCCTTTTTCTTGGGAAGAGTTATTTTTATCATGTTTTTGCTCCTCCTTTGTTATCATCTATGATTTTAATAACTTTCTCATCTTTATTTTCGCACACTCGTATGATGTACTTTATTTCTCTCCTTGTGAGATATTTCTTTTCTCCCGTGTAGTAGTCAACCATCTGCTTCATTAATTCCCATGCGCCTTTGTAATCCAGCTCTTTTTCTTTTGTCATCCTCTATCCCTCTCTTTTTTCTCCTCCAGTTCGGCTACTTTGAGAAATCCTTTTGCGTTGGCAAGCTGTGGATCTTTAACCATGACAGTATTTTCGTATATGTCTGTTAAAAACTCTTGGAGATCCTTTGCGCCTCCTCCCGCAAGAAAAACAGTGTTAAAAAAGTCAAGCTTACTTCCCCATACTGCTTTAAGCCTGTCCTTTATTACCCTTGCAGTCTCAGCTTTAATACTTCTCAATTCCTCTCCAAAATCCAGCTGCCTGCCTTTAAAGAATATTCTACTATCGGTTGTGAGTCTCATGAGTTCCGGTATGTCAAGCTTGCTTCCGGTCTTTTGCGTAAAAACCTTATCAGCTGCATTGTAAACAGCTGATATGCCGGCATCAATAGTACCTGATAGGTCCTCTCTTAAGATTAGGCGGTCTTCCACTAAAAAGACTATAAAGTCAGTAGTTCGAAAACCTATATCCACTAGTCCTAAGTAACTGCCTTTTATTAAGTACTTATGAATGTCCTCCATGACTGCATAATATACTGCTCCGGCTGCCTGAGGAAAAATAGTGATTTTATCAAATTTAATCCCTTTTACTTTTTCATCTCCCTTAAAATAGGCTAATGCTTTATAATCCTTAAGCATCTTCAAAAACTCATCTCTTTTGTGGATGTACTGCTCCAGCGGCAAACCGGTTACCAAGTGGACGGGCTTTCCGTCTTCCGGGAAAAGGAGAAGGCAAGAAGCAGCTATTAGCGCTCTCGTGTTCGGGTGATTTATCTTATCCTCATCAAAAGCATAGGAAACATTTCTGCTTTCCCTCCTTGCTAGCTCTCCTACAAAGCATTCATATTTTTCGCCGTTCGTAATTACAAGGTGCATATTATCGATTCTTTTCTCTAAGCTGTTTTCAAAAAGACTTTTAAGATTCCTTTCATAAGCATTTCCCACTAAGGAAGGGAAAACAACTAGTCTTCCAGCTTCATTTACCCCTTTTACATAACCGTACCCTAAGTCAAGCCCTATTTTAAACACTGGAACTTCGCCTCCTTTGAATTTTTTTGCAAAAATAAAAAACGCCTTAATCGGCGCATTTATTTCTTTAAAGCCTTATTTTTTAGGCATTTTTTATATCCTCCAAAAATTCTTCTACGCTGTCAAAGGCAAAAATGCTTGTATTAAAATCTGTAAGATACTTGATAAATTCTTCTTTACTCATCTCAGCAAGTACTGCACACTGGCCAAGTGAGAGTTTCCTTTCCCAGTAGTACCTGACTGCTGCTGTTTTTTTCAGCTCAGCTATAAACTCATCTTCACTTTTTCCAAGACTTATAAGTATTTCCTCAGGAATTTCTATCTTTTTTATAATTTTCATACAACCATCTTCTTTCTACTCTTTGCGCTTTCATTATACCATATTTGAATGAAGTTAGTTACCGCTCTTTCATCAAACTGAGTTCCTACTCCTTTTTTAAGTTCTTTAAGTGCTTCATCAACAGTTTTAGATACTTTATAGTGCCTTCCGCTTATCATTACCTCAAAAGCATCGCATACAGCTAAAACTCTTGCTAAAAAAGGTATTTCATCCCCTTTCAATCCATAAGGATAGCCTAAACTGTCTACTCTTTCATGATGGGCTTCAATAACAGCTGTAATTTCCTCAGTAAAGTCTCTTTCTCTAAGCCACTCCGCACCTTTTAAAGGGTGAAGCTGTATTATTCGCCTTTCAAAGGGTGATAGAGGACCATCTTTTGAGAGAATTTTAAAAGGTATCAGCAGTTTTCCTATGTCGTGCAGCAGTGCAGATTGAATGAGAATTATTTTTTCGTCTTCATCAAGAGAAAGAGCCTCTGCTGCTTTTCTGCACAGTTCAGCAGTTCTTATTTGATGGTCTAAAACGTACTTCTGATAAAACTCTGCATTTTCTTCTCTAATGAGAGTAACGATGTTTCTGTTGTTTATACATTTTCTGCACACACTGCAGTTTCCATCACAGTAGCCGCCTGCAAGCTCTACTTTGTAGTACCCATCATCTAATACGAGAAGTGCAAATTCCACAAAAACACCTCTTTTCATTAATGTTTTAGCTGTTTTATAAAGGCTCTATACTCTTCGTACTCTGGGAGTAAAAGCAGAACTAGAGCTGAAATGTATACACCTTTTAAAAATTTAGCCTCCTCACCAAAGTGTTTTTTTAGAGCTTCTAAGATTTCATTTGCGAGTTCAAAAGCATCTCCAACTTTATCCCTTTTTACTGTAGATTTCAATGCTGTTTTTATAAACTTTGCAAAATCTTCATCTTCATTGTTTTTTAAAAATTTTTTAAACTCCTTTGTTGTGATTATTTTCGTAATCACTCACCTCCTTCTGAAAATTTTTTACAGATTTTTTTAAAATTCCATCACGAATCATCAAATAACACTCTTTCATCTTCTAGTGATTCGTTATTAATAGAGAAAAAATTCCCCATACTGCGTTCAAGAAGTCTTCTCTCAAGCTCTTCTACATCGTAAGTTCTTTGCGTGTAGCTGTTGAAGTAGTTTCTGGGCGGTATAAACTCTTTCTTCAGCTTTTGCTCCTGTTCAAAAGGCTGTGTATCCCAATTTTCCTTAAGTGCAGAAATAACAAAACCTTCCGGGTTGTCAATTTTATTCCTTGACATTGCTTTCTCTAAATAAGCTACAGCGTTCATTACTTTTTCAGCAGGATATACTTCTAGGAGAGCAGCAAAAAAGAAGAGCTTATCTCTCCCTGTGATTTTTTTGTATTGTTCATTTATTTCAACAACAACCCCAGCCGAAGGCTGGGAATCTGTTCCGCTTTGCGGGTTGTTGTTGTTTATATTTTTGTTGTTTATATTTGTTTGTTTATATTTGTTATTATAAGTACATTGGTGCAAAATGCTCTCATGCATTGGGTCATTTTGCACCATTCCATTGGTGCAATTTGCACCAATGCATTGGGCAGCACTTCTTTTTTCATACTCATCGTACAACAAATCTAATTTTTTATAGTCTATTGTGTACCATTTTGTTTGGTCTAACTTATCGTCGTTGAATTTCGCAGAAATTAATAGTCCCATTTTTTCAAGTTTTTGAAAAGTCCTTTTAACAGTATCATAACTCCAAAAATCAAAATACTGCTCATGCCACTCTTTTATACTGTTATAAGTCCAGTACCTGCCATCAATAAAGTTTATTTGGTTTCTTGAATTATATACAAGCCAGTAATGCACTTGCTGAAGGACAATTGCTTCATTAAGACCAATAACTTTGGCTAATGTTTTATCAACTACTATCGGGTTTTCCTCGAAAAGAAGTTTACTCCTTACGGTGGAGTCTGTCATTTTTCTCACTCTCCAATAATGTTATTAATATTTCTATCCTCTTTTACTTCAAGAAGTGATATAATTTTTTCGAAAAGGCCAGTGAAGTCATAGTAGTTTGCTATTTGTCCACCACGTTCATTAGTACGACTGATGACACGAAGATAGCCTTTTTCGATAAGAGAGTTTTTGTAGTTGTGCAGAGTGCGCTCGGAAAGCCCAGTGTACTCTGCCATTTTTCTTAATGAAGGCCTTGGTAGTTCTGTGGACCACTTAAAGCGCAGTATCTGGGCTATAAACCAGCACTCTCCAACAGAAAGCCCTAATTCTTTTTGAAAAGAAAAAACAGCATCCGGAATGCTGGCAATTCCACTTCTTACTATGACCTCACCAAACCTTGCAGCAAAATTTGAGGAAAGCATAACATTAATACCTCCTTGTAACTGAAAAATTCCTGATAGGTTCCCGAAGGGGTTCTATCAGGAATTTTTCAGGGTGGTGTTTTATTATCATTTTTTGATTACGTTGCTAAAGTAAACTTCTTTCTTTAAGCCAAAGTACCGTATCATATATTGTTTCTTTTATAGGTCTTGGGTTATATCCTAATTCTTTTTTAGCTTTTTCATAAGTAAAGTTTGAATTACTGCTTAAACTATAAATAGCATAAGAAGTAAATGTAGGTTTTTCTTTAGTTATTTTATAGTAAATGTCAGCAAAATACGAAGAAAACTTGGCCATATTTCTATTAACAGTAACAGTAGGTTTTTTTATTCCTGTTATTTCTTCAAGAGAAGAAAACAGGTCTTCTATAGTAACTACTTCTCCCGAAAGAATATAATTTTCACCTGCCTTACCTTTTTCCCATGCAAGTATTATACCTTCTGCCACATCTCTTACATCAACAAAATTGTACGCACCTTCTATTAAGAATTTATATTTTCCCCTTAAATAATTAATTATAACCTGATTCATAAAAGAAATTTTATAATCATAAGGTCCGATAACTCCTGAAGGATGAACAATAATAGGTTGGATACCTAATTTTTGTGATTCTAAAACTTTTGCTGTAGCAATTGCTTTTGATTTTGCATAATCACCTTTTACGTAAGTCGGATTAAAATCTTTGTTTTCCTTAATTACTTTTCCTTTGGGTTCTTCTTTTAATGCATGAACCGAACTAACATAAACAAGTTTCTTTATATCATTTTTTATGCACGCTTCTATTACATTTTCTGTCCCACCTACATTTACGTCATAAACTCTTTTATCTTTTGTAAAAATCGAAATAAGGCTTGCAAGATGAAATACCGCTTCGGCTCCTTTAAAATAATTAACTAAGTGAGTTTTATTTCGAACATCTGCAAATTCAATTTCGATATCTAGACCAGATACAGGAGTCAAATCTTCACCTGGAGGTACTATTATTTTTACATTATGACCCTTCCTCAATAATTTCTTCACCAAAACATTTCCAATATGGCCTGTTCCTCCAGTGACTATAATCATTATATTTCACTTCCTTCTCAAACCACCTTATTTTAAATTATTTTAGCATTTTACACTCTAATTTGTAAATATGTTAACTAAATATGTAAAAAGCGAGCTATTGCAGCAAAAGCAAGAGAAGAAAAAATGTTTGATTATCAAATCAAGTATGCTGAATATGTAAAAGCCGAACTATTGGGACAAAATCACGAGAAGAAAAAAGAGAATCATGAATATTATTAATCCTAAAATTGCCCAAAATGTGTGTGTTACCAACAACTCATAAAAGAGTAATGCTAAACCTCCTGATGAAAATATGGAGATAAAAAAATAAAAAGGTGAAATATAGAAATTAGTCCCATTAATTAGAAGTATAAGGAATATGAAAACCAATTGGAACACTGTAAATGCAATAATTGCTGGGACTATTTTTATATGAGGAAGTCCTTTGATATGGATATAAAAAATGTATCTAGTATCAAAGAAGTGAATAATATTAACAATATAATACCTTTAAAATTAAAAGCTTTAAATTTTTTCATTAAAAATCACACCTTTCTACAAAATTTTTAATTTTTATAGCTTTTTAAACTGATAAAAGTAGTAAAACTTATTACTAGCCCCAAAACTATCCCAAAGAAAATACCGGCAGCTAGGCCGGCAGTATAAAGAGTATTCAAGTTTTCATCTCCCTTCATAAAAATCCTCAATAAAATAGAAAAACTGGGTTTATCATACACCCAGTTTTTTGCTTAACTCTTTTATGCGGTTATCATGGTATAATGTTTTAACTGTTAGGTTGTTTACATCCAGCTGTGGAGCATATCGATTTTTTCGTCTATCTTGTCAATCTTTTCGTGGAGAAGCTGTCTGTCATCAAATAAAGCTCTTACTTTGTCGGTAATTTCGGTATCTATCTTTATTCCTAATTTTTTCACTTCTTTTTCTACTACTTTTATCTTTTCTTCTATTCCCGTTATTTTACCTTCTACTCCTGATATCCTTTTTTCTACTCCTGCTATTCTTTCTTCTATGTTATCAAATCTTTTGGCAAATTCATCAAATTTATTGCTAAACTCAGTATAAACTTTTTCTAACAAATGAAGGATTTTATCCTCATTCATAAGAAAGCCTCCAGTCAGTTTTGCTTTCATTACGCTCTTGTTTCCATTCTATGATATTTTTAAGGACAATTCAAGGTTTAATTTAGTAATTCTTACATAATAAATTTCCAGTATTTTAAATTTTTTAGAGTATATGCCGATGTAAATATACGTATAAAATAAAATTGAATGGAAAGGAGACTTAAATAACATGAAAGGAAAAAGTTCTAAAATTTTTTGGTCCTTAGTAATGTTTTCTGTTATTTCGCTTTACGCAGTATTAAATATGATAGTTGATTGGAGTAACTTCTTGGTCGTCAACTCAATTTTATTTCTCATTTTTAGAATCTATTTCCAATACAACCTTTATACTACAATTGTATTGCTCATTTTCATTCATGGCATTTATTTGATAGCATTTTTTATAACTTCCATCTTCTATTTTAACAAAATACATCTTTCGACAACCTTTATAATGAAAAGGAGCCTATTCCGAAAAAATTCATATAAAATCAATGCCTCAATCCATCCAATAACCTTTTTGTGTATCAAAAAACACGAAAAGCAATTTGTGAGTAAAAAATTCAAATACAATAAAAATAAGTTCTTCTCTCAAATTATGGCAAAAGATTTTAATTTAGCAATACAAAATGCTGTAAAAATAATTCAAAAAAATAAAAACATAACAACAATAACTTTTAAAACACATAAAAGTTATATAACTTATATAATAAATCATATGAATGAAGTTCAAAATCTAATTAAAAAACTATTTGATTCAGAAATTCATGTACAGATAACAAAAATAAGGGACAGTGAAAAATTTATTATTTATATTTATTATACCGATTCTACTCAATATGAGATTCATATAGATCAAAAAAAGCGTAATCGTCTGTATATAGAACCTTTCGCTTATTTATCGTTATGGCAGTCAATTGTACATATTCTAAAACATCCGAAATCCTTATGGGAACGCCGCCAAGTTTATAATGTAATGATTAAAAAAGTTTTGTAATAAGGAAAATAATAAAAGGTACTATAAAGTACAAACCGGAAAATACTAAGAAATCTGTAACATTAACTGTTTCAATCTCTTTTAAGGTGATTTTGTGCACTAGATAAGAAAATAATTCCGACACAGGTTCGATTGTAAAAATTCCAATAAGTGAAATAGTCATATATGTAATGAATAAGAATCCCGTACCTTTTATAAAAGATAAATTTGAAATTATAACCTCGTAATCAACAAGAATAAACATCACATGAGATATAATAAAAAGTCCAACTGAAACTAAAGCTATTATAAAGTCCCATATAGAATTAATAATTCTATTTAACATTCCATTGTCCTCCTAAATTTATAAATTTTTAATATTATAGTGTATATGATCTAAACTGCTTCAGCACATCTTTATGTACATACACCGATCTGGGCAGGTCCGCAGGCCTTTTTCCGGCACTTTCGTTGAAGACAAGCCGCTCTTTTTGTTTGTTATAGTCATAATGAAGGATGCATAATTTTATAAGAGCGTCATTGCTGAGTCTACCTTTTCTTGAGAGCGACATTGCAGCCTGCGCTTGCTCTCTTTTCATTGCTTCATATTCTTCATCGTACTGTTCTCTCTGCTGTTTTTTATACGCATTTCTCCACTGCCTAGCCTTTTCTTGATTTTCTTTTTTGCGGCGTTCTTTTTCTTGATGATATTCCGGGAATTGTTTTAACATTTTAGTAACAGCCGGCTGTGAAACGCCAAGCTGTTGTGCTATTTCTACTAATTTAAATCCTTCAAGATATAACTTAAAGGCTTTAGCTTTTTTATCCACACTACCACTCCTCAGGTTATATTTTTTGTTCCAACTTTTGGGCATACTCTGCCTATATATTAGGTTTTTATCATTAATTTCCAGCCTTCGCTGTTCTTTTCTATTCTAATTTGTGTTATTTTTATGAGAGCTTCAGCTACTTTTATAAGCAAATCTTTATTCTTTATTGGTTTGAACTCCACCCACACCGTTTTTTTCCTCCTCGATGAACTTTTTTATTTTCGGGTATAAAAACTGTACAAGGGGTCTGTAGAATTCTTCTTCGTCTACTTCTTCATAGCCGATTATTTCTTCGCTGTCAGGAGTAAATTCTCCAGCTATGAGCTTTTCTCTTGATATTACTGTTTTTACAATTGCTACTTTCATAAAATCACTTCCTTTTGGTGTTTTTATAATTGCTGTTTTGCGTTACCTTTTGGGACATTAATATTTAAAAAAATATCATCATTGTTTACCCCAAGAACTTTTTTAATTTTAGTAGCTACATTAAAGGATGGATTTTTAATACCTAATTCGATATTAGTATAGCTAGTCCTTGCTATTCCAACCTTTTTAGCTATTTCTGCTTGTGTGAGACCAGCTTGTTTTCTTATCTTTTTTAGGTAGTATCTCATTTTTATCCTCCTGCTTTATGTTCCGTTTAGCAACTCTACCTAATTTTATTATAGTTTCACTTAGAAACATTGTCAAGAGTTTTTTTAAAAAAATTTTCTTTTTGGGACACATTGTTTATTTTAGGGACATTTTTAGTTACAATAACATAAAAGGAGGTTTCGAAAAATGACATTTTCAGATAGATTAAAAGAGTTGCGTAAAGAAAAAAATTTAACCCAAGAAGATCTTGCAAAAATATTAGGAATAAGTCGTTCCACTATAGCGGGATATGAAACAGAAAGGAAAGAACCAGATTACGAAACCCTAAAGAAAATAGCTGATTTTTTTAACGTTTCCATAGATTATCTTCTTGGTAGGACAGATATTCGTTCTCCAGTTGATGAAATTACAGAAGCGGTTTCTGATGACCCGGAACTGCTGGAGTTTTGGAATGAGTTGAAAGATAGGGAAGATTTAAAGCTTTTATTTAAGCAGACTAAAAAGCTTTCTCCTAAAGAGATAAAGCAGATAATTCGAATAATAAAGGCTATAGAAGAGGAAGAAGATAAGGGGGAATGATTTAATTGAGCAGTATTAACTTACTTAACACTTTTCTCATGAAAGCTTTATTAGATGAAACAATACCTTTTCATGAAGTTATGAATGCATTTGGTATAAGGACTCATATAGTGTTTAATTTGCCTGCATCGGTGCTGGGATTTACATATGTAAGCAGAAGAGGAAACTATCATTTACTGCTCAACGGAAATGTAAACTACAGGGCGCAAGTTAAGACCTTTCTTCATGAAGTACAACACATATTAAATGATATGCCACAATATAGTTACATAATAGGTCTTAACATGGAGCATTTAAAGATGGAAGATACAGCAGATGAAATATCAGAGAAAATACTGAAACATCTTACAAAAGCTGAATAAGATTTGGGAGGGGATTTTTTATGGCTGAAACAGAAATAAGAGCTGTTGCATATGCAAGATACTCCAGCGATAATCAAAGGGAGGAAAGTATCGAGGCTCAGCTGAGAGCTATAAAAGAGTACTGCGAAAAAAATAACATACAGCTAGTAAAGATATACACCGATGAAGCAAAAAGCGCTACAACTGATGACAGACCGGCATTCCTTCAAATGATAAAAGACAGCTCGTTGGGGCTTTTTAATGCCGTTATTGTCCATAAATTGGACAGATTTGCCCGCAACAGATATGACAGCGCTTTTTACAGAAGGCAGTTAAAAAAGAATGGAGTAAAGCTTATTTCAGTACTTGAACAGTTAGATGACAGCCCTGAAAGCATTATCTTGGAAAGTGTTTTAGAAGGAATGGCCGAGTACTATTCTAAAAACCTTGCGAGGGAGGTTATGAAGGGATTGAAAGAAAATGCTTTTCAGGCTAAGTTCAATGGAGGTATACCACCTCTTGGATACGACATTATAGACGGAAAATATGTAATAAATGAAAAAGAAGCTGAAGCAGTAAGATTAATTTTTGAGCTGTATGCCCAAGGGTATGGATATAGACAAATAATTGATGAATTAAATTTAAGAGGTTACAGAACTAAGAAAGGAAATACTTTCAGCAAAAACAGCATTCATGAAATTTTAAGAAATGAAAAATATACCGGCAAGTACATATTCAACAAAGGCACAAAGAAAAATCACAGGATAGTAAAAGAAGACGTAATTATTATAGAGGATGCTGTACCTGCCATCATTGATGAAAACTTATTCAGAGAAGTACAGAAAAGGATAGAGAAAAACAAAAAGCAGCAGGCCAGCTACACAGCACAGAGAATTTACCTTCTTTCAGGGCTTATAGAGTGCGGTGTATGTGGTTCATCTATGGTGGGTACGCTCAGCAAGGGTCAGTATACATACTACCGCTGCAACAATAAAAGCAGGAAAAAAGCTTGTGACAACAAAGACGTAAACAAAGAAATGATAGAGAATTATGTCATAGATGAACTTCTTCAAAAAGTTTTTTCTGAAGATGCATTACCAAAACTAGTCGAAAGATTAAATGAAGAAAATAAAAAGCTTGTTTCAGAAAGAGACGAAGAGAAGAAAAGGCTTTCAAGGCGGTATGAAGAAATCAAAAAAAGCATAAGCTCAATTGTAGATGTAATAGCAAAAGGTTACTTTCATCCAAGCCTCCATGAAAAATTAACAGAATTAGAACAGCAGAAAGCAGAAATAGAAGTGAGAATAAAAGAAATGAACAGCCTACCTGACACGTCCTTTATAACAGAAGAAAGAATAAGACATTACCTTCTAAAAGACAAAGAAGTGTTGGAAGCGGGTGACCCACACAAAATTAAACAAATTTTGCCAACATATATCAATAAAATAATCGTCTACCGTGATAGAATTGAAGTGCATTTCAAGCTATCGGTAGACGATACAGTTTGCGCATGGATGGTAGCGGCGAGTGGATTCGAACCACCGACACTACGGGTATGAACCGCATGCTCTGGCCAACTGAGCTACGCCGCCATATTTTTGGTTGCGGGGGTAGGATTTGAACCTACGACCTCCGGGTTATGAGCCCGACGAGCTACCGGACTGCTCCACCCCGCGACATTGGTGCCGGAGACCGGACTCGAACCGGTACGGGCTTTTAGGGCCCGCAGGATTTTAAGTCCTGTGCGTCTGCCAGTTCCGCCACTCCGGCGTCATCTTCTTGAGACAGTATTTATTATATTATATCTATACCTCTAAGTCAATAGTTTTTTTATCCACTTTTGCAACTTCAAATGAAAATTCCATTTTCATAATTTAAGTTTTCCAAATTTATACACGACTGCCCCTTCTAAATTATCCCACTCACTAACGGTTATTTCTTTGAAACTCAGCATTTCTAATATAGTCAGTAATATAGCAGTTCCCGCAATTATTATATCAGCCCTTTGTGGCTGCAATCCAAAAATTTTTTTTCGTTCTTCCAATGTAACAGACATAAATTTATCTAAAATCCTTTTAATTTCTTCTTTTTTTAGCTGATAGCCATGGACTTTTTCTTGAGAATAAATTTCTAATTGCTGAGAAACTGCGGCAAGAGTTGTTATCGTTCCTCCTATGCCGATAACATTTTCAACCTCTTTGTACTTATCAATGGAATTTACCATTGTATCTATTATATGCAACCTGATTTCATCATATTCCTCAGTTGTAGGAGGATCGTTTTTAATAAATTTTTCAGTAAGCCTCACAGCCCCTATATCAAAACTTTCTTTTACAAATTCTCTACCTTTGTACGCTAATTCAGTACTTCCTCCTCCTATATCTAACACCAGAGCATCTTCCTTATTAACTCCCATCACCGCTCCGATGTATCCAAACAAGCTCTCTGTTTCCCCATCTATAATTTCTACCTCTAGCCCAAGTTTTCCAATTTGCTCAAAAAAAGCATCTTTATTTTTAGCATCCCTCATCGCAGATGTTGCAAAAGCATATATAACTTCTGCGCCTTCTTCTTGGGCCAATTTCACAAAGCGTTCAATCACTTCAATGCTTCTCTGTATCGCATTATTATTTAACTTCCCCGTTTTAGAAATTCCTTCCCCTAATCGAGTTATTTCAACGTCTTTTTGTATCTTGTTTATATTTTCATTATCTATGTCACATATAAGTTGGCGTATTGAATTTGTCCCTATATCAATCGCACAAATTCTCATAATAACCCCCAACTATCACAGGTAAAAACCCTTTATGAAAAATCTTCGGGCATAGCCCGAAGTTAATATCCATTGCTTCTTCTGTAGCCTGTGTTTCTTCTCTTGGAATCAAAATTCTTTCGCAGCTGTTGCTGTCTTTCGTCTGAATCCTTTAAAAACTTAAGCAATCTCTCTTCAAAAGAACTATTAGTATTATAATTCCTATTGCTCTGCCATACAAAATCCTTTGGATCTCTTTCTTTATTATTATTATTATTATTTTTAGGCAAAGCCTTTTTGATTGACAAACTTATTCTTCCATTAGCATCCATGGACAATATTTTTACTTTTACTTTATCATGCTCCTTCAAATGCTCCCTAATGTCTTTTACATAGGTATTAGCAACTTCCGAAATATGCACCAACCCAGTTTTTCCCTCTGGTAGCTGAATAAATGCTCCAAAGTCTGTGATGTTTAACACAGTGCCCTCAACAACATCTCCAACCTCAAATGGCATATAAATAAAGATCCTCCCTCTAAAAATTTTATTAATGAGTTCATTATATATTAAAATACAAAATATTTCAAGATAAATTTTTCGAAATCACTTTTTTGTCTCTTGTGTCTTAGTTTTTGAAATATCTACATAAATTATTTCTCCTTTTTTAACCAACCCCAATTTTTGCCTTGCCTCATTTTCAATAAAACTTTCACTATTTATCTGGTGAAGTAATTCATTTAAATACTTATTTTCTTTCATTACTGCAGCTTCTTTATTTTTCAAATCCCTATACCTATTATTAAGTTTCTCTAATGCAACTTGCTGCTGAAAAAAAGTAAATCCAATATATGCAATAAAGGCAAAAAACAATATCTTCTTTAGTTTTTTCACTCAAAACACCTACTTTCACAATGCGGATTAATCTATTATTTTTATTCGACATCTCTTTAAAAAATCCTCTATTTTTTCCTCTTAAAAATCTTAAAATAGGTTAAATTATTTTTTAGAAAAGCACCAGGCAAAGTTAAAATTTTTCTTGTAAACCTATAAGGAACAATAAAAAAATTGACTACTATTTTAACAGGGTATATAATAATTTCTGCCATCTTTTTTAAAAACTTTATTGTAAATTCATAAATTCCAATTAAAGCTTGGGTGATGAAATAACTTAGTAACACATAATAAAGAATAACTCCAATTGCAAATCCTAAAAAACTATAAAACCTGATTTCAACGTAATTGCTTATATACATAAAATAAAGCATAGTAATTGTCCCAAAAAGCCAAAATATAATATCGGCAATATTAGAAAAAGTTTTTTTAAGCCTAAAAACTTGCCTTGTCACTTTAAAAATATCGTATATAAATCCCAGCACAAAACCGCCATACACTGTAACTAAAAATGCATAAATTTGACTTTGTATGGTTATTACCATTTACATACCCTCCTTTTCTTGTTATATTATATTTATCCACTGCAACAAGAATGAAACTAAAATAGGGGCGATGCATCATGACAACAGTATATGTTTCCGGACATAAAAATCCAGATACCGATTCTATTTGCTCAGCTATTGCTTATGCCTATCTAAAGCGCATATCTGAAGGTATAAATGCTATACCTGTTAGATTAGGTCCTATAAACCGAGAGACAAAATTTGTATTAGACTATTTTGGAGTAGAAAAGCCTACTTTTATTGAAAATGTATATACCCAAGTACAAGACATTAAATTTGATAAATCTCTTGTTTTTAAAGAAAACACCTCCATGTTTGAAGCATGGAACGCTATGATGGAAAAAAACATTAGAACAATAGCAGTAGTAGATGAGGAGAACAAATTAATAGGAATTGCAACAGTAGGAGATTTGGCAAAGGCATATCTTTCCTCTTCTCATGAATTATCTAAATATAAAATTCCTATTGACAATATATTAGCTACTTTGAAAGGAGAAGAAATTTTAAGATATGTAGATTATCTTGAAGGCGACATTTTAGTAGCTGCAATGTCCAAAGAAAATGTGTTAAAAAGAATAAAAAAGGAGATATCTTAATCGTTGGAGACAGAGATGATATACAGCAAGCTGCAATTCAACAAGGAATAAAAGCTCTCATAATTACTGGCAATAACGGAATTTCAGAAAAAATTTTTGAACTAGCTAAACAATACAAAGTAACAATTATAAAAGTTGAACCAGATACTTTTGACACTGTTAAATTATTAAACCAAAGTATACCATTATCATATGTAATAAAAAAAGAAGACCTAGTAACATTTAGAGTCAGCGATTATATTGATGATGTAAAAGAAGTAATGTTAAAATATAGATACCGCAACTTTCCAGTTGTCGATGAAGAAGGAAAAGTTGTAGGACTACTTGCAAGGCGACATATTTTAGACTATGAAAGAAAAAATGTAATAATGGTAGACCACAATGAATTCTCTCAAGCAGTAGAAGGAATAGAACAAGCAAGAATATTAGAAATAATTGACCACCACAGGATTGGGACGATAGAAACCGAGCAGCCAATACTATTTAGAAACCATCCAGTAGGCTCTACTGCTACAATTATAAATCGAATTTTTGAGGAAAAAGGGCTAATCCCAGAATCGAAAATAGCGGGAATAATGTGCGCTGCTATTTTATCAGATACTCTTGTATTTAAATCCCCCACTTGCACACCAGAAGACGTAAGAGCAGCTAAGAAACTTGCAGAAATTGCTAACATAGACATAAATGAGTTTGGAACTGAAATGTTCAAAGCAGGTACCTCTTTAGAAGGGAAAACTGTTGAAGAAATATTTTATACAGATTTTAAAGAATTTACAATAAATAATTATAAAATTGGCATAGGTCAGGTGAATACTCTCACAGATGCAGGAAAATTAAAACAAGACCTAATAAATTTTATGGAAAAAGTAAAAAAAGATAAAGGTTATGATATTTTACTACTTATGCTTACAGACATAATAAACGAAGGATCTGAAATACTTTTTGTAGGAAATAATAAAGAATTGTTGGAAAGAGCCTTCAACGTACAAATAAAAAATAACAGTTTTTACCTCCCATATGTCATATCAAGAAAAAAACAAGTATTGCCACCTATTATTAAAGCGATAAACTCCCAATAAGTTTATCGCTTTAACTTTTCTATTATATCGCCAAAATTTCTAAAAGAAATATATGGAATATCATTTTCTTTGCAATATTTTTCTAAAACACCCTTTGCAAAAACCTCATCAGCATATTTCACAACACAAATATCTGAATATCCATCTCCTATATATACTACATAATACTCCTCATTTTTGTATCTATTCAATACTTCCAGCTTACACATACCACATTTGTTGCAATCCTTGCTCTTATATGGAAAATCCACTTTTATTTCTCCCTTATCAAACCAAAGCTTATTGCTATAAAACTCTACATTAAACCCATACTTGTCCATAATGGCCTTTATATTAAAGTCATATCCATCACTCACTATTACAACTTCATAATTCTTGACTTTGCAAAAATTTAAAAACTCCAAGAAATAATCATCTATCTCAATAGTGTAAAGCAAATCCAAAAGTTTCTTCTCGTTCATTTCCATAAGCTTTAATGTCTCAACTGCGCATTCTTCAGTAGACATTTCCCCCTTTTCCCATAATTCCTCATAATACTGCCAACCATCCTTTGCAAACTTATTCACCATCAAATCAACAGTATCTACTTTAGTAACAGTACCGTCAAAATCTACTAAAAAGACTTTCTTCAATTAAACTTCTCCCCCTTTATTTTATATTCAAAAGCCATTTTACAAATTTTATAGCCAAATCTTTGTGCTGTCCATTCGCAATAATTGTAACAATTTTATCATTATAGTCATATCCTAAATTTTTTAAATATTTATTATTCCATCCAACGTATATTCCGTAAGCACCTGGTTTTACCTCATTAGAGGGTTCCTCTACTTTTGCCACATTTAACCCTGATAAATTTAACTCCTTTATCTCATCCAATCGCAAAAAAGCACCTTGACTTGCCAATATATCAAAATTATTTTTATCTAAAATAATGACATCTATATCTTGCGCTCCCATTCTGGCCATTAATTTTTGAGTTGAGGCAGGGTCAAGAGTAAAATTGCCATTTGGATTTTTTACAAGCCCATAAAAATCAATAGAAGCTTGTTTTTTGCCTGAAGGATCGCCAATCAATTCTTTAGTAACCTCTTTGCTAAATTCATTTAACCTATCAAAGTCCATATATTTCCCCACGAAGGCAATATTCAATACATATTCTTTTCTATTTAAGACACTGCCTGTAAAAGCGCCTAATAGATAAATCACCAATATGCCTGTGATAATATGAACTTTATAATAGTCCCATATATATTCCACTTTTTCTTTTGTAGTCATGTTTCTAAACCAATTTTTTCTCTCCTCACTCATTTGTTTCACACCTCTCTACTTCCTTTGCGCAAAAATATCCAAATTTATTATAGCAATTAAACTTTTTAAAATCGAGTATATAAAACAAAATAAGCCGCAACATGCGACTTATCTAAACATTCTACTTATGAATCCCCCTGATTTTCCTATAAGGCCACTTTTGTCACTGTAATTTAAATTTACTATTTCTCCATCAATTGACACTTGTCCGTCATCAAGGTTCAATTTATTAATGTGAAGCCCTTGACCTCTTATTGTCAAAATTCCCAAATCCGTCTCCAATATTACGGTTTCTTCGTCAAAGCTTACAACATTTGTTACCCCAGAAATACTGATTTTTTCTCTATTTTCAATTGTAATATTATGAGGTTTCCCCGCTCTTAAAAAGTTCCTTTTATCTTCCATTTTAAACCTCCCCTCTTTTTAATTGACTATTATTATCTATGAATCTTGTACTCTTTTTAGAACAAAAAAATCCTCCAATAGGAGGACTTCAATCCCAAATCTTGACTATATTTATGCTTTTAAAGTAATAGTTTAGTATGTCTTTCGCCTTTTTCCCCTCTTTAGCCATTTGATAAGCTCCCCATTGAGACATTCCTACACCATGCCCAAACCCTCTTCCTTTTATCACTAATTTACTTCCATCATAGGAAACCTCATCCATCATGGTAGATTTTAGTTTTTCACTTCCAATTGCCATTCTAAAATCGGGAGCATTTACAGGAATCTTATCGAAAAGAAGGTTTATCGTCCTGCCTGAAGCTCCTTTTGTTCCTATTTTGACAGTTTTAAAGTCATTTATTCCAAGCCCCATTTTCTTTAACGCATTAATCACTTCACTTTTTGTAAAAGTAGCTGTCCAATGCTTTACATTAGCCGGTGCATCAGGACTATCATTTGACTTTACACTTACAATGTAAGGAGGTTCCGCCTTTTTATAATTAAGGCCTTCTTTAGCTAAAGCAGTTTGTCCTGCTGCATGAGAGTGAAACCATGCATTTATAAATTTTCCGTCATAGACAGCAACTACACCTCTTGTATCTTTTACTGCTTCTTTTATTTTAGAATTTATATTTGAAGGGTTCCAAGCTTGAGCCTCTTCAAAATCTGTTGATATATCAGCTCCTGGATATTTAGACTTTTTAGTGCTTACAAAATTTAAAACATATGTCCTTGCTAAAATCGCTTGTGCTTTTAAAGCCTCAATTGGCCAGTCATTCTTTATTTCTCCTGCCACCGTTCCTTCAACATACTTTTCTAGAGGCATTTTTTCTATTTTGCCCGTTTGCACAACATAAACTTTAAGAATAGGCTCTTTCTTCTCTCCTGCATTTATTTTGGCAGGTATTTTAGGTAGTTCCATTCGAGGCTTTTTTATTGGTTCAGGTTTTTTGACGGGCGGCTTGCAGGAAGTCATGGCAAATAACAAAGCTACTAACACCGCAATTAATTTCAGTATGTTCCTATACAATTAAAATCCCTCCTATACTTTTGTTTATAGTATTTGAGGGATTTTCACAAATCATTCATTCTTCTATCAATTTATACATTTTGTAAGCCTCGTCTTTTAAAGCATGTTCCTTTACATCTATAACCTCTATTTTGACAATTTTATTTCCAAAGCTTATCTCTATTATATCATGTTCTTTTACTTCGTCACTAGCTTTTGCCTGCTTGCCATTTATAAAAACTAATCCTTTGTCACAGGCCTCTTTTGCAATCGTACGCCTTTTGATAAGCCTTGAAACTTTCAAAAACTTATCAACTCTCATGTGCTTTTTACCCCCCCATGCAAAAGTAAGAAAATCAGGTCATAAAGACCTGATTTTCTTAAGAATTTACTAAATCCTTCAACGCTTTTCCTGCTTTGAAGATAGGAGCTTTTGAAGCAGGAATTGTTATTTCTTCTCTTGTCTGAGGATTTCTTCCTTTTCTTTCTGCTCTTTCTCTTACTTCAAATGTACCAAATCCTACTAATTGAACTTTGTCACCGTTTTTCAATGCTTCTTCTACTGCCTCGATGAAAGCATTCAACGCCTTTTCAGCATCCTTTTTTGTTAACTCACTTTTTTCTGCAATTTTCGCAACAAGATCTGCCTTATTCACAACAATACCTCCTTAGTTTTAAATATGTTTTACTCTTATTTATTCTTCACAAAATCGAAAAATCCTGCTAATATACGCTTATTTTTCATTTTTTTTATCAAATTTATTCATCTTTGCTTCATTCCATAGCTTATCCATGTCATCTAATGTCATTTCATCCAATTTTTGTCCATTTTTTGCTGCAGTTTTTTCTATGTATTCAAATCGCTTTATAAATTTTTCCACTGTGTTGTGAGTTGCGCTTTCTGGTTCTACATCTAAAAATCTAGCTACATTTACCACTGCAAAAATTAAATCTCCAACTTCCTCAATAATCTTTTCTTTATCTTTCCCTTTATACACCTCCTTTAATTCTTCTAACTCCTCATAAACTTTAGAAATTGCATCCTCAACCCTCTCCCAATCAAAACCCACCTTTGCTGCTTTTTCCTGGACCTTATAACTTCTGATAAGAGCAGGCATATGCTTTGGCACATCTTTTAAAACTTCCGTATAAGAATTTAAATCCTTCTCTTCTCTCTTCAACTCATCCCATTTTTCTAATACGGCTTTAGAAGTTTTTAATTCTACGGTCCCAAAAACGTGAGGATGCCTCCAAATCATCTTTTTGCATATGCCATCTACTACATCGCAAAAATTGAATGTTCCCCTCTCCTTTGCAATTTGTGAATGGAATACAACTTGTAAAAGCACATCTCCTAACTCTTCTGCCATCTTATCCTCAGATTCTTTCTCAATCGCATCAATTAACTCATAACTCTCTTCCACCAAATATTTTTCAAGGCTTTGATGAGTCTGCTCTTTATCCCATGGACATCCCTTTTCACTTCTTAAAATTCTCATTATCTCTAAAAGGTCATATATGTCATACTTTTCTTGAAAAATTTTTTGAACAGGAGGAATATATAGCGAAGTAAGATAATCGATCCAATCAATTCTATCAATCATATAAAGTGGCATCGTTTCTATCACTTGTCTACCATTAATTCCTGCATTTTTTATTAAAATTACAAGATAATTATCGCCATATATTTCTGACAGCTTTAATTTCGCTTCTGAGGCGACAAATTTATCATATATTTGCACTACTATATTATGGCATCTTTTATCCGGCTTTTGAGTATCTAAAGATAAAGCGTCGATTATTTTCAACCCATAAATAGGGTCAATTTTTAAATCGCTTATAATTGCATCAATAAAAGAAACAGCTGGTATAACTTCTACTGATATATCGGCACAGTCTTTGCAAAAGTTTAATATGTACTCTACTGATTTTTCTGCAACATGGGGATGCCCCGGCACAGCATATACCACATTTCGATATTTTCTTGCTATATCTATTATTTCCCGAGCAATATTTTCATAAACTTCCTCAAAAGTCATACTTTTTTCGTATATTTTATCAAAAGTTTCAAAAATAATTTCTTGCTCTTTAAGATATGAAACAATAGGATGTTTTTCGGTCCTCAAAAAGACTTTATCAGCTCTTTTCATCTTTTCCAATACTCCTACTGTAATAGTATCTGGTGAGCCCGGTCCTAATCCTACAATAAATAGTTTATTCACAAAAACCACCTCTAACATTAAAATGTACAAATAATATTATATCACTTATCATAATTTTTATATAATTAAATTTACTCTGTACAAATCTGTTGAAAAAGTTGCCAAATTAAATTATAATATATTTTAGCATCTGCATTAAGGAGTGGTATTACATGGATACGGTAGAATTAGGCAAAAGAATCAGGGAAGAAAGAAAAAGGCAATTTTTAAAACAAGGAGATTTATCAGGGGATGAATTTTCAAAGGGCTATATAAGTCTTATAGAAAAAGGTAAGATAAGCCCTTCCTTGAAAGCTTTAAATTTCATAGCTCAAAAGTTAAATAAGCCAGTTGTGTATTTTTTAGATGAGGATTATGTCGAAAAAGAAGAATTAAAAAAAGAACTTGCAAAATACAAAAATATTTTAGAAAAGTTCTTAACTGCTCAAAAAGCTTTTGATAACAAAAATTATGAGGAAGCTATTAAATTATACATCGATATTTTAGACAATGCAATAGATGAGTATTCAACAAATTTGATAAATTTTTACCTAGCCAAATCTTATTTTGCTATCAAAGACTATACAAAAGTTCTTGAAATTTTAGATAAAATATCTCCATATTTTGAAAAAAGCTCATTGACTGAAATTATAGTAGAAATGCATTACATGAAAGGATTGTGTTTGGGCAATCTGCAAAAATTTCAATCATCATTGGAAAATTATTTAAAAGCTTTAGATGGTTTTGAAAAATACTCTTTAAAACACACACAATTGAAATCCCGCATACTTTATAGTATAGCAAATTTATACAGTAAAATGGGAGAATTTATTAAAGCAAGAGATTATTATATGAAATGCCTTGAATATTCTACTCAAATTAAAGCAGTAGATTTTATTGCTTTGTCAAATAATGGACTAGGACTTGTAAATCACGAGCTTAAACAATATAAGGATGCTTTAAAATATATAAGGCGTGCTATTCTGATAAGTAAAACCCTAAACTTAAAAGAAGATATTGCTAATGAATACAATTATTTAGGTTTTGTATATACAGATTTAAAAAAGTATGATATTGCAGAAAAATATTTTGTAAAGAGCTATTCGATGTATAAAGATTTAGGAAATGAAAGAGGAATGGCATACAATCTCACAGAAATCGGAAGAATTTACTATTTAAAAGAAGATTATCCCAAAGCATTAGAATATTTAAATCAATCTTTAGAAATCGTAACAAAACTAGGGGAAGAAGAAGAAATGGGTAGAATTTATACGATATTAGGAAATTTACATTTAAAGCAAGGCCAGTTCGAATTAAGTGAAAAAGAACTTTTAAAATCTGTAGAAATACTCAAAACCCTTGGCCTTAAAAAGGACTTGTCCGAAGCCTATAAAGGATTGGGAAATCTATATATTGCCCTAAATAATCCAGAAGAAGCTAAAAAATATTTTAATCAATCAATAGAGCTGTTATATGAAAATTAATAGCAAGGAGAAAAATAAATGAATACAGTGGAAAAATTAGAATATTCTTTTCCTGCTCTTAAACACAGAAATTTTAGGCTCTTCTGGTTTGGACAAATGATTTCCCTTATAGGCACATGGATGCAAAATATAGGCCAAGGTTGGCTAGTTCTTAAACTGACAAATTCGTCTTTTTTATTGGGGCTAGTAAGTGCTGTTCAGTTTTTACCTGTGATGCTTTTTTCTCTATTCGCAGGCGTTGTAATAGATAGATTCCCAAAGAGAAAACTAATTTTATTTACACAGTCAAGTTTTGCAATTTCTGCCTTTATCTTGGCCACTTTGACTGCTTTAAAGATAATAAATTATTGGGAAATCTTGGCTTTGGCTTTGTTTAATGGCTTTTTGAATACAATAGATATGCCAGCAAGGCAATCTTTCATCATTGACTTAGTGGGCAAAAAAGATTTAATGAATGCCATTGCTTTAAACTCTGCAGTGTTTAACGCAGCAAGAATAGTAGGACCAGCAATTGCAGGAATATTAATTGGCAAATTAGGATATGCTGTATGTTTTTATTTAAATTCTGCAAGCTTTATTGCTGTAATAATAGGACTCATATTAATTACCGTAGAAGGAATAACGCCAAAAACTAATGATGTCAAAGCAAAGATTTTTGATGACTTAAAGGACGGGTTAATATACATCAAAAATACTCCAATTATACTCACCACGATACTCATGATTGCAATTTTAAGCACTTTCTCAATGAATTTCAATGTATTAGTTCCCGTTTTTACTAAAGATGTACTTCACAGAGAAGCTACTGGTTATGGTATGCTTATGTCAGCAATGGGAACAGGAGCACTAATTGGAGCATTGGTACTGGCTTCAATAAGCAGAAGAGGAGTAAAACCCGTTTATTTGTTTGGCGGTGGCATAGGTCTTGGAATTTTTCAAATCCTCATAGGAATACAGAGTAATTATCTATTAACAGCTTTGCTTTTAGCTTTAGCAGGGTGGTCTATGATAACTTTTAGTTCCTCCGCAAACACTACTATACAAATTAACTCTGCAGATGAATTCAGAGGAAGAGTAATGAGTGTTTATTCTTTGGTTTTTGGTGGAGTAACACCTATAGGCTCATTGTATGCTGGTACATTATCTCAAAAGTTTGGCTCCCACATAACTTTTATAGTAAGTGGAATAATCGCCCTTTCGTATACACTTTATGTCTTAGTGTTTCAATATAAAAAAGTGTATAAAGTATAATGTTTTTCCCATTCTAATTTTTTTCTACTCTTCCTCATATATCCTTTTTGCCTCTTTAAATATTTCAATAGCCCTTGGAAGAAGCCCATTGACATAAGCAATTAAAATCCCATAATTTACGATAGGTATTTTTTTCTCTTTAGCGTAAGAAATCCTATAAAGCATCTCTCTTCTATTTAGCATACAAGCTCCACAATGAACAATTAAACTGTAAGATTCCAAATCCGCAGGAAATGTCATACCACTAGACCAGCTAAATTGCAAATTCTTTCCTGTTTTTTGCCTTAGCCAACGAGGTATTTTAACTGTTCCTATATCATCTTCTTGTCTGTGGTGGGTACACCCTTCTGCAATTAAAACTTTATCGCCCTCCTTTAATTTTTCGATAACTCTTACCCCTTTTACAAGCTCCTCTAAATCTCCTTTATATCGGGCAAAAAGTATTGAAAATGAAGTGAGAGGTATGTCAGGAGGAACAATAGCACCAACCTTATTAAAAACTTGTGAATCTGTAATAACTAAAGAAGGCTTATTATTTATGCTTTTTAATGCTTTGTCCAATTCTGTATCTTTTACTACTAGTGCTATACCGCCAGTGTCAAGAATGTCCCTTATAGTTTGTTGCTGGGGAAGTATAAGCCTCCCCTTTGGAGCTGCTTTATCAATAGGCACAACTAAAATCACTAAATCACCAGTTTTTATCAAATCCCCTACCAATTTTATACTATCATCGCTTGGTGCTTTTTTTATTATCATCATTTTGAGTTCTTCTATTCCTTCTTTGTTTCTAGCAGAAACTTCTATCAGTTTTAGATTTAATCTTTTTTCCCATTCTTTTTTTTGTAATTGTGAATAATTTGACAAATCTTTTTTATTAATAACCCCTACAACTGGGATGTTTTTCTCCGTTATTATCTGTAAAATCTTTTCCTCAAATTCTGTAACTCCTTCTGTACCATCAATCACAAGAATAGCGAGGTCTGTTTTATTTAGAACTTCATAGGTCTTTTTTACTCTCAGCTCTCCAAGAGGCCCTACATCATCTAATCCTGCAGTATCAATAATTACCACTGGTCCGATTGGAAGTATCTCCATAGCTTTTGAGACAGGGTCAGTAGTAGTGCCTGCAATATCAGACACAAGAGCCACTTCTTGATTTGTTAAAGCATTAATGAGACTTGATTTTCCCGCATTTCTTCTACCGAAAAGCGCAATATGAAGTCTAGATGAGGTAGGCGTAGTATTCATATTTAAATCTCCCTTCATAAAAAATAACCTATATAATGAATAATACAAATCAGGGAGTTTGTCAATAATTTATCTATCTTTTAAAGGCAACTCAATAGTGAAAACACTACCTTTTCCTACCTCGCTTTCTACAGTAATAGTCCCTTTGTGTTCTTCAATTATCTTTTTAGAAATAGCAAGTCCCAATCCTGTGCCACTGTATTTATTATTTTTACCTCTATAAAATTTATCAAATATATATTTTATTTCCTCTTGCGGAATTCCTTGTCCCTGGTCTTCAATCCTTATTACAGCTTTTTTGTCCTTTATGTCAAGAAACACCTTAACATATTTTCCTCTACTACAAGCTTTTATTCCATTGTCAATTATATTCACTAATACTTGTTTTAATCGATTTACATCCCCATTTATGACAACCCTATCAATCTTTTTTTTGCAAATTAAATTTACTCCATCATTGCTAGCATGAGGTCTTAAAATTGCGACTGTATCCTCTATCAATTTATCTAACTCTACTTCTTCAAAACTTAGTTTAATCTTATTTAATTCTATCTTAGAAAAATCCAAAAGTTCATCCACTAAACGAGAAAGCCTATCTGTTTCTTCATCAATAATGTTCAAATACTCATATAGTTCACTATTTTTTTCTACCAAATCCATCGCAGTTATCGCGAATCCTTTTATGGAAGTAAGAGGTGTTTTTAATTCGTGAGAAATATTGCTTATAAATTCATTTTTCATCTCTTCTAACTGTCCCAATTCTTCGGCCATTTTGTTAAAAGAATCCGCAAGTATTCCTATTTCGTCATTTGAAGTTTTCTCCGCTCTCACTTTAAAATTGCCCTTTGCCATTTCCTGAGTTGCCTTTTTTACCATTTCAAGAGGTTTTGTTAATTCATTTGCTATAAAAAATCCTATTATCAACGCAACTAAAGAAGACACTGTCAAAACAAGCGCTAAAAATAAAACCAGTCTTTTTATTATGTTGGAAACTTCCTCCAAAGAGGAAGAAAGCCTCAAAATTGCCACATAATTTAATTTGTTTTTTATAGGAACCGAAACGTGTAAAACTCTTTCATTATTGATTTTTTCTGTATAAACTCCACTTTCTCCAGAAATAGCTTGTATGACATCCGGGGTGAGTATTTTGATAGGGACAGGAGTAGATGAAAGTGTGGAATCTCCTAAAAGCATACCTTCCATATTTAAAACCTGAACTTGAGCATTAGTATCTGTAGCAAGCTTTTTAACTACATCTTGGCTTATTGTATATATATCTGCATCAATGTAGCTGTCAAACACACGAGAAAAAGAAGTGCCCTGAGAAGTTAATATCTCAATTATATTGTCAATATAATATTTTTCAAGAGTTAAAGTAGATATGACTCCGAAAAAAATTATTATCATTGTAATCAATAAAATATATGAAATGGTAAGTTTAATCTTTATACTCATTTAGTTTCCCCCAAAATAGTACCCAACTCCCCATTGGGTATGTATATATTTCGGCTGGTCAGGATTTACTTCAATTTTCTCCCTCAATCTTCGTATATGTACGTCCAAAGTTTTCGTATCTTCGATAAAAGAATCGCCCCATATAGAAGCAATAAGTTCCTCTCTCTTTACAACTTTTTTCCTATTTGTCATCAACATCTTTAAAATCTGAAATTCTCTCGGAGTAAGAAAAACCTCCTTTCCTCTTACAAAAGCCTTATTCTGGATCAAGTCCAATTTTATTTCATCATATTCCAACAAATTGATGCTTTTACTTGAAGCATTAAATTCATAAACCCTTCTTATAACCGCTCTTACTCTGGCGACAAGTTCTCTCGGGTTAAAAGGTTTTGTTATATAGTCATCTGCTCCTAGCTCTAAACCCAAGATTTTATCCACATCCTGGCTTTTGGCTGTCAAGATAACTACTGGAGTATTCACTTTCATAGCTCTTATCTTTTTCAAAAGTTCAAAACCACTTATGTCTGGAAGCATTATGTCCAACACTATAACAGAAAACCTTTCCCTTTCTAATAAATAAAGTGCCCTCTCACCCTCATGCACTATTTCAGTCTCGTAGTATTTATCCAAATTTATTTTTACAAATTTAGCTATATTAACATCGTCTTCAATTACCAATATTTTGTGCATTTTACCACCTCCTCACCATTATATTATCATACTTTTATAAAAATTAACAATTGTATTTTTCAATTGTCCGATATTTGTAACTCAATTTATAAAAAATTTTTCCCTCCCTCTTGAAACTTAAAAAATTTTAATGTATTATAAATATAAAAGATAATATATTTCCGTTAAAATATATTATCTTCTGAAACTTAATTTTAATTTTACACTTTTACATAGAAGGAGGAATAAAAATGGCTGATTTATATGGAGTTTACAAATGTGAAAAATGTGGAAATATAGTAGAAGTGCTTCACGAAGGGGTTGGCACTTTAGTCTGCTGTGGTGAACCAATGGTAAAAATGCAAGAAAAAACAGGAGATACAGGCACAGAAAAGCACACACCTGTTATTGAAAGAAATGGAAATATTGTAACAGTAAAAGTAGGAAGTATACCTCACCCAATGGAAGAAAAGCATTGGATTGAATGGATTTCTCTCTTAGCTGATGGGGTATACATGAGAAAAGTATTAAAACCAGGTGAAAAGCCTGAAGCAGTTTTTGTAACAGATGCAAAAGATTTAAAAGCGTGGTCCTACTGCAATTTGCACGGTCTATGGAAATCTGAATGAAAATAAGGGCAAAAAGCCCTTATTTCAGTTTGTTGACAAAGTTAAAAAATATTCAAAGGAGATATTTTGCATCGTCGCTCCGATATTCCAAAGCGACAAAACTAAAGCTCGACCTTCGGGCTCCGGCAGGGTACCGGGCACAATCGGCCTCCTTGCCTCAGGTGCCCGCCTTCGCCATCCATGGCTTCGGCCCTGCCTCCACCCTCGGTCTTGCTAAGTTTTGTTACCGCTTTGTAACAAGTCGCTCCCTATGCAAAATATCTCCTTTACGAAAGTTTGTCTACAGTCTGAAATAAGGGCAAAAAGCCCTTATTTTTTACTCTCTAACTTATACCTCTCTAATTCTTTTTCTGTCAAAGAATATTTATTAAGCACCATTAAGCTTAGTATAATTATAGCACCTGCTAAAGGCCCACAAAGCTGTAAACCAAGCGGATTTTCTGCATTATACCCAAAAATCTTAAATAAAAGTGGAGTTACAAGAGAAGAAATCCCTATTACTATTTTTATTATAAATCCCTGAGCTCCAAAAAACATTCCCTCTCTTCTTTGCCCTGTCTTAATCCCATCCAATTCCGCTATATCAGCAATCATTGCATTAGGTACTACAAAGAATACAGAAAGCGGTATACCAGCTAATAAAATGATAATTATAGAAACTGTTTTATTAAAAACAGTCCCAAAAAGTCCAGTAAGAGTTAAAATGAAAGCAAATATTATAGAAAACACCATAAGAAGTTTTTTCTTTCCGTATAATAGTGTAAGCTTCGGCACAAAGAAGCTAAACAAAACTGCCACAACAAATGCACCTGCAATCATAAAGCCAGAATCTTCAGCCGGAGTCTTTAAAAGCACCTCAGTTATATAAGGCATTGCTATAGTCAAGGTATTTATGCCAAACCACAAAGCTGTTGCTGCAGTAAGGTAATACATAAAATCTGCATTTGCCAAAGTCATCTTAATAGAAGTAAACATCCCCACTGTAGGTATATTTTCTTCCTCTATTTTTTCTTCTTTTACAAAAATAGGCGTAAGCATTAAAGTAATAAAAGCAAAGATTCCTAATATAATACCCATAACTTTAAAATTAAAAATGCTAATTAAAATTCCTGACCCTGCTTCTGCTACCATAACACCTATAATCTGCGTTATCCCTTGCATCATAGTAAGTATAATTCTTTCTTTTGCATCTTTAGTTATTTCAGGTATGAGAGCAAGATACGGCGCCACAACTGCAGTAAAAGACACAAAAAATAAACTTAATACAAAAGTGAGATAAACAAAATTTACTATTGACACCTCAGAAACAGGAGGAAACCATATCATTATAAAAGAAATCATCAAAACAGGTGAGCCAAATAGCACAAAAGGTATTCTCCTGCCCATTTTGGTATTTAATTTGTCAGAATAATAAGCAACTATTGGGTCAGATATGCCGTCAAATATTCTCGCAACTATCATAGAAAAACCTATAAGGCTTATTGGTACAAGCATTTTAAGCCCCTGTGTATTAAATGCTGGAGGAGTGTAATAGTATTGATACCATTTTACCGCAGTCTGTGTAAATATGGAAATTCCTAAATACCCCAAAGAATACATAAAAAGCACAAAAAATCTATTATTTTTCATCTTTTACCCTCCTAAAATTCTCATACACCTTTTCATAATAATCCTTCTCAAATTCCTCATTCACATCTTTAAAGTATTCCGCTTTTTCCCTTACTTCATATAGCCTTTCAATGTCTAAATCGGAAGTTACGACATAATCACCTTCATAATGAGGCGCAATTGCAATTATTCCATCTTCATTTTCAGTCATATCAATGGGAGCAAAAATAGCTGCTTTACCTGTAAAGTGAATTCCTCCTATCCATCCGTTTAAAGAAGCTTTTGCACCATAAACGTACGACTCCTGTACCCTTGGCCATATTCCCCTTAAAGCTCTCCAGAAATTGTACTCCTCCATATTGGCAATAGGCAGTATTACAATTTCCGCCCCCTTTTCAAAAGCCATTCTAAAGGTCTCAAAATATGTGGCATCCATACAAACAGGGCATGCAATCTTACCTATATCAAGAGAAAATACTTTAAGTTCCTCATCCCTCTTTATACCAATCTTCTCTTCAAAATCTGTCAAATGAATTTTCTTCTGCCTTCCTAAAATCTCCCCTTCTCTTGATATTAACGTGCCACCATTGTACAAATTGCCATTTTCAGTGATAATATAACTTCCTGTGTAAATATAAATTCCATACCTTTTAGCAAAATCCCTCATTATCTTCTCATAAGCCTCTTGATAAGCTTTTGATATAGATTTAAATATAACTTTGAGTAATCCTTCTCCTCCACCACCTTCGCTATTTGAAACCTCTTCACTTTTTGCCTTTTTATTTAGAAAATTATTTAGCTTGCCAAATCCGGGAATAAGCCCTAACAAATCAAAAAAATTGTATTCAGGAAAGGCTACTATATCACTTCCTTTTAATGCTGCCTCTTCTACAAATTTTCTCATCCTTTCGGCATATTCTTCAAAAGAATTTGTAACTTTTATTTCCCTCTCCACACATGCGACCCTTACTTTCCCTTTTTTCTTTAAAATAAAATTTCCTCTTGAAAACCCATGTAATCTTCTTAAATAGTTATTAACTTTTTTCTCAGACATTTTGCTTTCAAAAACAATCTCTAAAATGTTTTTCATATCAATCACCTAAAAATCCCTTTATAGGAGTTTATATTAAGTTGTTTTATCACATCAAATTTAGAAATAGCTTTTTGTCTCTCTACCTCATTAAGTTCCGCAATTATTATATTAGAATCTACTTCCTTGGCAAGAAAACCATCATCGTCTTTTGTCATCTCTAAAGGAGCATGTATAGCTGCCTCTGAATAAAAGTTATTTTCTTTATACTCTCCTTTAAATCCACTTTCAATTGCAAAAAACAAATTTTGCTGCACATTTTGCCATACCCCTGCTATCTGCCTTGCAAAATTTCTCTGTCCTTTTATTGCAACAGGTGAAAGCACCAGATTGACACCTTTTAAAGCCGCATATCTTGAAACCTGAGGATAAAACACATCAGTAGAAAGAATTATGCTAATTTTATATCCCTTTATATCTGCAATTTTAAGAGCCGTATCTCTTGATAATCCTAATTCTCTCTCCCACCTTGCAAGGTATAACTGCCTTTGAAATAGTTTAATCTCTCCATTTAACATTACAAAAGAAGAATGATATACTTTTCCGTCGTGGTTTTCAAAATAACTTCCCGGATTTATAGCTATGTCTTTATACCTCAATGAAAAATCCCTAATTCTTTCTATAAAATCCCCTTCAAAATCACATACCTCTCCAGTAAGAGCGGGAAAAACCACAAGGTCAACTGCCTTTTCCTCGCATTCTCTTAAAACCTCCTCATATTTTCTTATACAGCTTCCGCTATCACCCCTTTTAAAAACTGCTGCAGCTACTCTCATAAAACTCACTCCTCAAAAAGTATTCTATAAAGAGCCATTGCAAGATATCCTGAACCAGTTGCAAAACCAACTCCTGTCTTTGCTTCCCCTGTATCTTTGTCAAAACTCTCTGCTAAAAGCCCATAATCCATATTTGCCATCTTAAGCCACTTCAAAGCTTCCTCCCTCATTAAGGGATTTAATAGGCTACCACAAAGCCCTAAACCTGAGGGTGTATTGGGATGATGGTCACAGGCAAGCTCTTTTATTTTTGCATCTTCAAAATAATATTTGTATTTTCGAGAGTAATAGTAATCAATTGTATTTTTAAATACTTCATTTTGATAGTCTACAAAGTCATAATAATACATAAGCCCTAAATTGCCGGGTGGGTCATTGTAGAGTTTATGATTCCCTTCTCCATCAGTAGACCAAGCAAAAATCCTCTTACCTTCTACCTCTGTCACAAGGTATTTGTATATTCCATTGTAAATGCCGTCTATCTTTTTCTGAAGCATATCCGCCTTTTTATACCAGTTAAGCTTTAAGTAAAGATTCTTTAAGTTTATAAACCCTCTCCAGAGTATTACATTGTCTATCGTAACAAAGGGGTACTCTGAAGGGTCGTCAGAGGGAAGCAAGAAAGTTTTATAAAGTCCTATCCTACTGTCATATTCTTCCTCAATTCGGCTGTATACAGCTTCTAATGCCTTTACAAGCTCTATATCATCTAAATCCACATCCATATTCTCAAGTAGTATAAAATAGCTGGCAGCCTCATCCAACTCAAATCCGGGATATAAAACCGTTCCATCTATATAATGGGCATGTGCCCCTGCATTTTTACTGTGTCTTAAAATCATCTCCCTTGCAATGTAATCGTGAAAGCTTTTATCAATAATTTTTACAGCAGGAAAAGACCATAAAAAACTATCCCTTTCCCAAAAGGCTCCTGAGACATAATATCTTGGACTTCTTGATGTTAATGCAATATAATTGTCGGATTCCATGTCTTTTCCTATAGAGAAAAAGTAGTTAAAAAATAGGTTTTTGTTCAATAAACTTTCTAAATCATTATCTTGAGAATATTTTATATACTTATTTTTAAGCCAGTTGTAAAACTCTTTATATATATTTTTAAATCCTTTTCTTTTTAAATGAATTAAAGTAGTTGAAGCCCCATCCATATCGGAGTTTACACTTATATAAAAACAGTTTGTCCCATTAGTTTTCGATTTAAGTAATATTTTTTCATTCTTTTCCTCATAATCAAAATCTTTTTCTCCACCAAAAGCAAGTGAAAAAGCTATATTATAAGAATAAATGTTTAAAGCAGGGTTTTTAAGCCATTTGTCAATTTTAAATTCTTTTTTAAATTCTATTTCATGAGAGTTAAATCTTAAAAAGAACAGTTTATCAAGATTTACTTCTAAATAAACTTCTATTTCTTCAGAGCTTTCAAATTCATATACAAAGCCTTTTTCCTTGATATCTGCATAGATTTTTATTATTACAAAATCCCCGTTTGAAAAATACAGTTTAACATTAGGTATGTAATAAAGCTCTTCTGATACTTCACTTTTTACAATTTCAAGTTTTTCACCTTTTTTATAAAATACAGGTTTAAACAAAGCTTCTTCTCCAGAAAGCTCCACAAGTCCTTTATTTGAAAGAGAAACAATATTTAAATTTTTTATTGAAGCCTTCTCTACATCTATCTCAGGTAAACTTATATAGTGATTTCCCGCATACAGCACTCTAACATTTTTATCAATCTCATGAGGCCTTGTTATGATTTTATTCACCCTAACCCCTCCTGCTAATTTTCTATTCTCTTAGAAAAAATTGTTTTCACCTTAATTGTACTATTTTTTCTAAAATAGGTAAATAAGAATGTAAATAAGAATATAAAAATAGGCGAATACTCTTCGCCCTTTATACCAAGCCACTGCGAATATTCAAGCCCTTATCAATAGCTTCCTGCACTATTTTATGGCAGCACTTGCCCAACGGATTTTTTCTTTGACAATCGGAATTGCTCATTGCACCCGTAAGTTTTAAAACTTCTTTCATAGTATTAGCGCCATATTCTACTACCGCCTTTATAATTTCTTCTTCTGTCACCCTGCTGCAATAACACGCATATTTAATACTGCAATAATCAATGCCAAAAAAACAACAATAGAAGTGTAATATTTCGCAAACTTTGTCATAAATTTTTCTGTAGGAGCTTTCTTACTGCTAGCCTCTTCAATAAGTTCTAGTATTTTTGAAACAGTGGTATTTTTTCGCCAGGCTTTACTATGATAACGTCTCCCGGTCTTACTTCTTGTGGTGAAACCCTCTTTATTTCATATCCAATTTTTAAGTTGGCATAATCGGGACGAATATTCATTAACTCTTTAATAGACCTTTTCGAACGGTCAACAGCAATATCCTGCAGAAGTTCCCCAATTTGGTAAAAAAGCATTACGGCTACACTTTCAGGATACTCTCCAATAGCAAAAGCACCAATTGTCGCTATGTTCATTGAGAAAATACTCATCAAAAATCTGCCCTTTTAAAATATTTTTGGCAGCTTTTAAGACGACATCTCCTCCTGCGATTATATAACTTATAAAAAATAAGGTAAATTTGATATAAACCAATAAATTAAATAGCAATGCTATTGCAAACAAGATAGCAGAAATCCCATATTGAATGATTCTCCTGTATACTTTATTAGAGTCATCATTCTCAAAAGAAAGCTTACAACTATCAAAATCACAATTCCTTTTGCTTCTGTAACACAACTTCCACAACCAAACCTCTCTAAAACAAAGGCCCTTTTATTATTTTGCATAGTATTCACCTCTCCTGATTCATTCATTAATATGTATTTGTTGAACATTCTACTTCCTTTTAAAATTCTTGACCGAATAGTTCAAATGTGTTATAAATAATTTTACCGCACAATTTTCGAGATTTGGTTCTACGGGGGTATCAAGAATGACAGTAATATTTGTAGGAAAAGACAATCAAATTACAATAAAAGCTCCAAAAAATGTTGAAAAACTCGCGAAAGAGTTGGAGATAAATTTAGAATCACATGTCTTTATAAAAAATGGAGAAATAGTTACTCCAGATGAAATTCTTCAAGATGATGATGTAGTAGAGATAATATCGGTAGTTTCTGGAGGTTAGTAGAAGGAGGCTTTACCAATTGAAGTGCATAAGATGTAAGAAAAAAGCAGTTATCACTCTAAAAAGGCATAATGCAGCCTTCTGTGCTGAGTGTTTTTTACATTATTATAGAAACCAAGTCTTAAAAAACGTTCAAAAAAATAAAATGTTTAAAAAAGACGATAGAGTTTTAGTGGTAGTATCTGGCGGCAAAGATAGTATGGCTCTGTGGGACGTTCTAGCCAAGGAAGGTTATAACGTTGTCGCAATGTATATAAACCTTGGAATTGGAGAGTATTCAAACAGGTCTCAAGAGGTGGTTGAAAATTTTGCAAAGAAAAATAATCTCCCACTCATTGTAAAAAATATTAAAGAAGAATTCGGGCTTGATATATACAAGCTTTCAAAGACTTTAAAACGAAGCCCCTGTTCCGTATGTGGAACAATTAAAAGATACTTGTTTAACAAAGTAGCTTACGACAATGGATTTTCAGTTATTGCAACAGGTCATAATTTAGATGACGAAGTAGCAACACTTTTAGGCAATATTTTGAATTGGGGAGAAAGCTATCTTGCAAGACAGGGACCTGTTTTACCTCAAACTCATCCGAAACTTATAAAAAAAGTAAAGCCTTTTTATACTTTAACAGAAAAAGAAAACATGTATTACGTACTTTTAAACAAAATTGAATTTTTACATGAAGAGTGTCCTTATTCAGTTGGAGCTCGTTCAATTCTTTATAAAGAATTGCTAAATGAACTGGAAGAAAAAAGTCCTGGCACAAAACAGCGTTTTTTGATTGGCTTCCTTGAAAAGGGCAAAAAACATTTTAAAGAGGTAGAAAATATTGAATTGAAGGAATGCAAAACTTGTGGCCATGTCACAACAATGGAAGAATGTTCTTTTTGCAGACTTACAAAAGTTTCTAATACCGTTGGCTAGTGTAGAGATTGTACCTAAGGCTGGTAGTATAAAAAATTTTTAAAACCAGCCTTTTTCTTACACAAAAGTCAATATTTAAAATTACAAACAAAGTAAGGAGAGTGAAAAATGCATGAATCTTTTTGATGTAATGCTTAAAAATTATTTTGATGAAAAGATGCTTGAGAAGCTTTCAAGAGTAAAAATTCTTCTCATTGGCTGTGGTGGACTTGGTTCAAATGTTGCAGTAATGCTTATAAGAAGTGGCATTAAAAACCTCACAATAGTTGATTTTGATGAGGTAGACATCTTAAATCTCAACCGACAAAATTACTTTTTACACCAGGTAGGAGAAAAAAAGGTATTAGCCCTTAAAGATACTCTCTTTAAAATCAACCCCCACGCAAACATAGCAGCCAAAAATATAAAAATTGATGAGTCATATTTAGATGAGTTAATCCCTCAACATGATATAGTTGTGGAAGCTGTTGACAATGAATTTACCAAAACGCTGATTTTTAAAAAAGCCCAAAAACATAATAAAAAAGTGGTTTTGGCTTCAGGTGTCGCAGGATTTGGTGATTGCGAAAATATTAAAATAAAACGGGGTAAAAACTTTTCAATTGTGGGGGATTTTGTTACATCGATTAATGAAAAGAAACCTTTGGCACCCAAAGTCATGGCAGTCGCCGCAATACAAGCAGATGAAGTATTAAGGATGATAAATGAGCTGGAGTAAAAATGATAATATAATTATTTTTTTTCAAGTATTTTTTTCTTTCAAGATATTCCTCTTCGCTTATTTCCCCTCTTGCATATCTTTCTTTTAAAATTTCTATCGCATCCCTCTCTTTGTTTCTATTTTTTGTGCCTCGAAATAATGATATAATAAAGTATATTGCAGCTGTGAGCTTAAATAGCTCTTCTTTAGGTATATCATATACCTTTGCAGTAAAATCACCTTTTTCAAGCTTTTTAGCAACTTCCGTAATATTAACTAACGGTCTTGTAATATAATTTGACACATAAATACTTATAATCAATGCCTATCACCGTTGCTATAACATTATATCTGCTAATGTCATATAAAAACTTAAAATCCAAGTCACTCATCATCATCGGCTCATAATAAATTATATCCACATATCCCACTGTTTTTTCATCTACAATGATGGGAAGAGTTTTTTCAGAAATATTTTTCTTATTCCATTTTCCCATCATATTCATCATATATGACATTGAAGAAAAATCCCATATAATCTTGCCATCTTTATCTCTAAGTCTTAATCCATATCCTTCCATCATAGCTGCATGACCAATTAGAATAAAAAAAGAAAATAAAGAACTATACCCTTTGTTGAAAAGCTACAAAAGCAGTAGTTGGAGAAGCCAGTGAAGTCTTAATTTTATCGTTAAAAAATTATTTTAGAAGTTCTTGTCAAAAATAAGAATTGACATTATAATGGAATCGTAATCAATATAAAATTGTAATGTGTATTAAGGAGGAAAAATAAAATGGATGCCAAAGAGATAGTATTAAAAACTTTAAGAGAATCTTCAAAGCCTCTGCGTCCTAGTGATATTGTAGAAAAATCCGGCCTTGACAAAAAAGAAGTTGAAAAGGCTATTAAAGAATTAAAAAAAGAAGATTTAATAATGTCTCCTAAAAGATGCTATTACTCTGCAAAATAATTTGTAAAAAAAGAGAGTGCAGGTTTTACACTCTCTGATTTTTTATTACCTTTTTCTATAGCCAAAACTTTTTGAAACTACTCTTCCAATACTATTTATTCTGGCAGTTATACAACTAAAGCAATGAGTCGGAGTATCAGCAACACAATTTTCCTCGGATAGAATGCATACAATTTTCTGTATTCTCCCTCTGTCATATTGGGTAGACTCCTCACAAAATTCACCCGCCCTAATGTTCATTACTGCTTTTTCTAATTATGATTTTATTTTAAGATATCACAATCTCAGCAGATTTTCAACAGTTTAACAACTCTTTATAAGGCCTTTTAGATACAAAAATTCATAAAAATTATTTAAATTTGTGATATACGTTACAGTAAAATTTTCAATACAGGGTAAAATATAATCAGGTATGTTAGAGAAAAGGAGGTATTTCCCATGAGTGAACTTATTAATAATAGGGAATACAGAAGAAAACTTTTAAAAGAAGTTATAAAAGAACTTCATAGGGGTAAAAGCGTTGCGGAAGTTAAGGAAAAATTTAAAGATGTCATAAATGGAATAACTTCTACAGAATTGCCAGCAATAGAACAAGAACTAATAAACGAGGGACTGGACGTAAAAGAAGTACAGAGGCTATGTGATGTCCATGCTGAAGTGTTTAGAGATTCATTAGAACAACTAAAAAAGTCCGAAACAATTCCGGGGCATCCAGTGCACACCTTTAAAGAAGAAAATAGAGCAATAGAAAAGCACATTAATGAAAATATAAAACCTGCTCTTGAAAAGTTGAAAAACAGCGGAAGTTTTGAAGACGCTCAAAAGCTTTTAGAGCATATTAATCTTTTAATGGACATAGACAAGCATTATTCGAGAAAAGAAAACCTGCTTTTTCCGTACCTTGAAAAATACGGTATAACGGGACCTCCCTCTGTCATGTGAGAATATTTGCAAGGACAAAATCCGTCATTGGCAGAAAAGTTCAATATTGTCACCCACCTACAAGTGTCCATATTGTTGAACAGCTGCTTCAGGACTTCAAGTCAGGCAAAAAAAGTCATGAAGACTTCTGGATAAAGTTGGGTGACAAATATGTATTTATAAGATATTTTGCTTTAAGGGACAAAAATGGTGAGTATATAGGTACTTTAGAGGTAACACAGGATATCGCTCCTATAAAAGCAATAGAAGGAGAAAAGAGGCTTATGTCTTAATAAATTTTAAAGGGGTCAGCTTTAAAAACTGTCCCCTTTATTTTCTCTACTCAAAAATTACTTTGCACTCTTTAAAGCCTCTGTAGCTAATTCTTTAAAAGTTTTCGAAGTTTCTGTAGCCCCTGTTACTGTATCTACTTTAGCAGGATCTTGCTTTTCTATTAGTTGTTGCTCTAACTTTTCATCTGCTTCTTTTGGAGTAATATTAGTTTTTTCTTTCATCTTTTCGGCATATTGTTGATCATTTCTCTTAAATTGCCCATCTTTGTTAACTTCATTATAGGTTACAGATGCTATTTTGCCATCCTTTACAGTTATTTCTATTTGTCCCTTCCAGCCATGACTGTCAAAATTAGGCTGTTCTGCTTTGTAAGTACCATCTTTGTAACCACCGCTTGCTGTTTTTGAAGAACAGCCACTCAGTACAAACAAAGCAAACACCCCTACCAACATAAGAACCAAAATCCTTTTCATACAATTACACCTCTCCTCAATATAAATTTTTATTTAAGAATATTATACCATTACGTTAAAATAATATCAAGATATATAAATTAAAAACGTTTCCTTTACAAAAAACTCCATCAATTTGTCTCACTAAAATTTTGTTTTGGACAGCAATGAAGCTAAAATCATCATAATTCCTGTAATTTGATATATCTTTACAGTATTAGCATTCGCTTTTACTAACTGTGGTATATTGTCATAATATTTACGAGCAATATTTACAGATTGTACTGCTAATGGAATTGTTATAAAAGATAATAACCATAGTAAGTTTTTGGTAACAACAGCTATTACAATGAAAGAGAGATATGCTGCTCCATAAAGGGCTGCATATACCTTTACTCCTTTTTCTTTGCCTATCCTTACTAATAAATTGTATTTATGGCCTTTAAGGTCAGCCTCATAATCGGGATATTGATTTATCCAAAGAACATTGGTTATTAAAAAGCCTATAGGCAAGGAAATCAGTAAAACATCTATACTTACGCGATGTGTCATCACCAAATACATCCCCATCACTATTAAAGGTCCAAATGTCACTCCCACAGCTATTTCTCCAAGTCCATTATAACTAAATTTAAAAGGAGGTAAACTATAAAAAATTGACATCAAAACTCCTAATAATCCTACAATTAACACCAAAGGTTCCCTAAAGATTACAATAACCAATCCTATGATACAAGCGGCAAGCATTGTTATAATTGCAATAAGTATTGTCTCTTCAACTGTGAGTTTACCTTCGACTATGGTCTTTTTTCCACCGCTAAAAGGAGTCCTTTTATCTGGAGTTACAAAAGTGTCTACTCCAGACTTATAATCAATAAATTCATTAACTGCATTTTTGCCAATTTCAATAAAATAAATACCTATCAAAGATATAACAAACCATAAAAAGTTAAATTCTCCAGTTTTGCCATATGCATAGGCAGCTGCAACAAACATAGGTACAGTAGATGCTACCCATATCTTAGGATCTGCCAATTGCCAAAATCCCTTCCAAGCCCTCAAAAATTCTGATTTGTTCATAAAATTTCTCCCCTCCAAAGCCAAAATTATCTAGTCATTAAACTATACTCAGGGTCAGTAATTTTGAAATTGCCTTTTAATCCGGAAGTTATATATACTTTTTTGTCATCTGTGACAAAAATAGCTTGTACTCCTGGTAAACTTTCTGCAAGTTTTAAACCTTCTTCTAATCCCATAACAAAAATTTTTGAAAGCGCATCGCCATCAATAGAAGTGTCTGTTATTATTGTCACACTGTAGAGATGGTTATCTGCAGGATACCCTGTAAAAGGATTCAATATATGATGATATAATTTTCCATCTTTTTCAAAGTATCTTTCATAAACTCCAGAAGTAACAACTGCTTTATTTGAAACTTCTACTATACCTAAATATTCGCCTCTCGGTTTAAAAGGAGTTTGAATACCTATACGCCAGTTGCGACCATCAGGTTTTGTTCCGATTGTAAGAACATCACCTCCTAAATTTATTATGGCATGTTTTACACCTTCTTTTTTTAAAACTTGTGCAACTTTATCTGCCGCATATCCTTTGGCAATACCTCCTAAATCTATGCTCATACCTTTGTTTTTTAACATAATAGTCATATTTTTTTCATCCAGTATTATATTTTTATAACTTACAAGAGGAAGTTTAGCTTTTATTTCTTCAGGTGAAGGTACTCTGGCTTTATCAGTGCCTATATTCCAAAGTTTTACTATAGGTCCTACTGTAATATCAAAATACCCCTTTTCAACATCAGAAAAATGTACCGCTTTTTTTATCACATAAAAGGTGTCAGATGAAACCTTAACAGGTCTAACACCTGCATTCTCATTAATTTGATTCACTTCACTGCCTTTGATGGCAACACTCATCTTGTCCTCTACATCTCTTATAGCTTTAAATCCATCATCTAATACTTTTTTCGGAGCTTTATCGTATATGGTTATTGTGCAATAAGTATCTAAAGCAAATTGGGTATCAGATATAGGCTGTGAATTTTTATTTGAACATCCAGATAGTATAATGGCGGCATTAAATATTAGAAAAAAAATTACAAAAGAAGTTATGGATTTTTTCATATAATCTCCTCCAAAAATAGCTTTACATATTTTTTAATAATTCCTATATAAAAGCTTACTCGTAACTTCAATTAAAATTTGTTTAGGTGGAGAGTCTTTCAACATAGATATTTTATCAAAGGCTTTTTTAGTATATTTTTCTGCCAGCATTTTTGACCGGTCTACACCACCATTTTCCTGAACGAATTCAACTATGCGTTTTATGTCTTCCTCACAATAACTCTCTTTTTTAAGTAATGCTATCATTTTTTCGTCTTTATTCTTTTCTAAAGAATATATTAAAGGCAGTGTAAAAACTCCTTGTCTTATATCATTGCACAAAGGTTTGCCAACCACATTTTCTTCTCCAGTATAGTCCAGAACATCGTCTATAATTTGAAAAGCCATGCCAATATTGTATCCTATACTTCCCAATATTTTAGCCAACTTTTCTCCACAGTTGCTTTCATAAGCTCCCACGTAAAAACTTAAGGCAAAAAGGGCAGCAGTTTTTGCAGCTATCCGCTTCAAATAATCATTTATTGTGATATCTATATTGTATCGGCTTTCAAATTGCCCAATTTCACCTTTGCATATTCTAGACACCACTTTTGACACTTTCTTAAGATTTTCAATAGTAATGTTATCGGATAAAAGCAAAAAGCATTCAGAAAAAAGAAAATCCCCTATAAATACCGCATAATTTTTCCCATATTCTGCTTGGATAGTAGGTTTACTGCGTCTTATTAAAGCATTGTCAATTATATCATCGTGTACTAAAGTTGCCATGTGGAGCATCTCAACAGCAGCAGCTAAAGGTAATATCCTTCTTCTATCGTATTCTCCAAATTTCCCAGACAAGATTACAAAAGCAGGCCTAAGCATCTTTCCGCTGTTACGAATCATATCTAACAATATATTTCTAATTGACCTATTGGAGTTTTTTACACGTTTTTCCATTATTTTTATAACTTCATCAAGCTCATTTTTTATTTCTAAATTATTATTCCAAAACTTATCCATCTAACCACCTTAATCAATGTAAATTTAGATTTTTTAATCTCTTCCAATGTTTTAGAATAAATTTTGAAGACAATCCCACAAAAATGCCAGTCCCAACTCCAGCTATCATTAATACAGGTATATAAACCATTATATTGATATTTTGCACTATAAGAGAAGCTACCAGCATCTGACCAATGTTGTGAAATACAGCACCTATAACACTGACCCCAACTTCAGTTATATTTTCTTTGCCTACTTTTTTTGCGAAAAACATGGCAAAAAGGCTTAATAAACCTCCGCCTATGCTATAAAAAAAGGAAGATGGTGAGGAAGCAAAAAATGTTGCTAGCAATATCCTTACAACAAGCACAATAAATGTATCAAAAAAGCCAAACAAATACAAAGATACGACTGTGATTATGTTAGCAAGTCCTAACTTAGCACCGGGAGCAATAAAAGGGACAGGTAACATTCCTTCTATAATGTATAAGACTAAAGAATTAGCAACTAATATAGCCAGAAAAACCATTCTCTGAGTCTTTGACATAGTTGTATGCTCAATAGACGACTTGGTCAACTTTGTCATTTTTAACACCCCGTATTTCTACAACTATCCTAAACGGCAAACATATTATACTTTGCCCCGGTTTATCAATAAATCCTTCTTTTATACAAATTTTATCTGGGCACTCAGCGTAAATAACCTTTACCCCACCATCTTCAACCAGCAATACATCTCTCCCATATTTTGTAACTATAGGTATCTCTTCTCGATAATTAACATCATCTAAGGACACCTCTTTATATATCTTACCGTCTACCATTATTGCCGCATATTTGTGGGGATAATGTTGGGTTGTTGATACTTTGTAAAATATCAACAACCCGATAGACAAAATCGCCACAAAAAGTACTATGAGGATATCACCTTTTTTCACTATAAATAACCCTCTTTCATATTACATCAGCTAACATAAAGATACGTTCTTCTGGCAAAAGAAGTCTTTTTCCACCAATTTTTTATCCACGGTATCACATAATAATCCAGTCCAAAAGCTCTCCCCGCTCCTCCCATAAGAGCTATAGCTGAAAAAATATACCACAATATAGACTTATCTGCCATCGCAGATAATATGAAGTTCAGTGCCAAGAATATAGAACCAGCTGATGCTAAGGCGGTAAACAAACCTGCTATTAAAGCCAGACCTATCGCTACTTCTGCAAGCACTACCATTGCTTGGAATAAGAAGGCATGTGGTACTACAAAAGTATCCATAAACCATTTGTAGAAAGCTGGAGGCTCTTTTAACAATGGCTGCAAGGCCTGCGCTGCAGTTGCAGCTTCGCCAGCTTTAGCTGTAGCACCGGATACATCAGAGGTAGTTATAATAAATATTTTTGAAGGGTCAAGCCATCCTTGCTGTATCTTATTTATGCCTTCTATAAGCCACAATGCACCCACATATATTCTTAAAAGAACAAGCCAAAAGATAGGAATATGCGCGGCAATATGTCCTCCCAATATTGAGCGATTGCTTTTAACTTCAAAGAACTCATGGTAAATGTATGATAACACGGTATCAACGCCTGCTACTCCAAAAAGATAATGCATATTTACAAGGTGCTTCATAGCCATTGCTAAAAAGCCTGTCAAAGACACACCCATAAGTTCTGCTACTGCATATCTACTTCCTATAGAAACCATAAAACCATGGTATCTAGGTTTAAAAGGCTTTTTCTCTTCTCCTTTTATATCAGCCACTATATTGTATACTGCAGTTTCAGCTGACTGCAGTGCTGTCTCTACAACTTGAGGGATAGGTTTTCCATCTAACTCATAGTATGCTAAATCGCCTATTACATAAATATTTTCTTTGCCTACTGCTTGCATGTATTCATTTGTCTGGACTCTACATCTTCTACCTAACTCTAAGCCAAAATTCTCAACGCATTTGTTACCTTGAACTCCACAGGTCCATATAAGCGTTTTTGTCTCAATCTTTCTTCCATCTTTTAAAACTATATAATCCTTTGCTACTTCCACTATAGGAGCATTAGTCAAAACTTCTACTCCTTTTCTGTTCAAAAACTTTTGAGCTTTGGCAGCTAATCTTGCATTTAAGTTAGGAAGTATGGTATTCAGCGCTTCTACCACCATAATTTTAACATCATTGCGATCTAAATGATATTTATCACACAAACTTTTTGTCCATTCCATTAATTCGCCTGCAGTTTCAATTCCTGTGAAACCCGCGCCAGCTACCACAAAGGTAAGCATTTTTCTTTTTTCCCAGGGTCATTTTCAGCACTTGCTTTTCTAAACATTTCCTCAATATGTTCTTTTGTTTTAATAGCAGCTTCTAATGTTCCTACTGTAGACCCGTATTCAAATACACCAGGTATGCCAAAATCGCAAGGCTCACTTCCAATTCCTAAAATCAAATAATCATAATTATACTCTCCGTCTTTTCCAATTACACTTTGCCTTTCATAATCAATTTTTTCCACTTCATCTGTTATGACTTTTACTTTTTTGTTTGCGAAAATTTTGTGTAAGTACACACGAACGCTATCAGGTTCTATTCTGGAACCAGCCACTTCATGTAAATCTGTTAACAATGTATGATAGGGTTTTTTGTCAATAAGAGTTATTTCTACAGTGCTGTCATTTTTAAATTTTTTGTTTAATAGTTTGGCGGCGTGTACGCCCCCATACCCGGCCCCAATGACAACAATTCTTTTATGACTACTCATAAAAAACACCTCTTATTTGATATAATTATAACAGTATTCCTTACATAAATTTTACTATATAAATTACGCTTTGTCTATAGTTTAACAACGAAAACCTTATCTTATATTTTTTAAAAAAATTCATGGGGATATACCTTATCAAAAAAGCATACCCCCATACCGTATTTCCGCGATTTCGTTAAGTTTCCATAAGCAGAGCCATCGCTTTAAAAATGCCTAAATTTAAACAAACAACGAACCGTTTATTGCTGTCATTGAGCAAGTGGAGCAGGTAATACAAACGTCCTTTGAGCCAATTCAGCATCAAGCATGAATATAGGCTGTATGTTGTCTCCTATAAGCTCTAACTTGTCAACAAGTCTCTGGAAGCTCTCTTCTTCTTCTACCTGCTCATTAACAAACCACTGCAAAAATGTATTTGTGGCATGGTCTTTTTCCTCAATTGCTATATCAACAAGCTTATGAATCCTTTCAGTTACAGTCTTTTCATGATTCAAAGCCTTTTTAAAAAGGTCTAAAATGCTATCAAAGTTTTCCTCAGGTTTTTCTATTGGGTACAAAGTCACTTTCCCATCCATACGGTATATGTACTCGTAAAGAATTCTCGCATGGGCAAGCTCTTCTTGTGTCTGAACTTTAAAAAAATTAGCAAAGCCTTCTAAGTTTTTCTCTTGAAAATAATTTTCCATTGCAACATATAGATATGCAGAATAAATTTCGTAATTCAACTGTTTATTTAATCCTTCTAACATCCTGTTACTCAACATACAAAACACACCTCTCATTCTATAGTATTATTGTACTTCCTTATATTTCTATTGTACATTTTTAGGAGCCAAAAAACAAGTAATAAGCCAGTATTTTAAGAATTTCCTTGAATCTTCCCTTGTTTAGCTACTAATTCTTTTTTCTCTTTTACTTTCTCTTCATCGGCAAGATAATAATGCCTTATAGGCTTTAAATCATCATCAAGCTCATAAACTAAGGGAATTCCTGTAGGGATGTTTAGCTCCATTATCTCCTCATTTGAAAGATTGTCAAGGTATTTCACAAGCCCTCTCAAACTGTTGCCATGAGCGACTATAATGACCTTTTTACCAGATTTTATAGTTGGAGCAATTGTAGATTCCCAATAGAGAATAACTCTGTTAATTGTATCAATCAAGTTTTCAGTAAGGGGAATTTCCTCTTCAGAAAGGTCAGCATATCTAGGGTCAAAACCGGCATACCTTGGGTCATCTTTTGTCAATGCAGGAGGCCTTACATCAGCAGACCTTCTCCATATTTTTACCTGCTGTTCTCCGTATTTCTTGGCAGTCTCAGCTTTATTGAGCCCTTGAAGTGCTCCATAATGCCTTTCATTAAGCCTCCATGATTTGTAAACCGGTATCCACATCCTGTCCAATTCATCAAGAACAATCCACAAAGTTCTTATAGCCCTTTTAAGTACAGAAGTAAAAGCACAATCAAAAGTGTATCCTTCTGCCTTTAAAGTTTTGCCACTCTCTCTTGCCTCTTCAATACCTCTCGGTGACAGATCCACATCCGTCCAGCCAGTAAATCTATTTTCCATATTCCACAGGCTTTCTCCATGCCGCAGTAAAACAACCTTATGCATACTTTTTCCCACCTTTCACATATTATATATCAAAAATTTATACAAAGATTTTCTGTCTTTTCATACTCTATCCTGTTTTCTTAATTATATCTCACTTAAAACTTAAATACAATAGTATTGATAATTATTCTTATTTAAGATTTATATGTATCCGAAAATCTATATTTATAAAATACTATCTATTTACGCAATTTTTTGCAAAATAATGGGTATTGCCAGATTATTTTACTTTGACAATGCCATCTCCCGGTTTATCAACCATTATAACAAGCAAATAGATTTATTTAAATTATAGTTTTATTTCAAATTCAATTTCATGCAATATCGGTATATTATCATATCCATATAAAGGAATCTCGGGTTTTATCTTTCGTGCTTCCTGAACTGCATTTACATAAAGTGCAACCATATTGAATCCTCTTTTTTGGTAAAAACGAATCGCTCTTATATTATCATTGGTTGTAATAAGCCAAATTCTTTTACATCCTTGCTCCTTTGCCTTATGTATTACACACTCTAACAATTTACTACCGATACCTTGATTTTCAATTAAACTATCAAGGGATACTATTTCACATTCCTCATTATCAATATTATAGGTTATTAAGCCATTTATATCATTATTTACAATAGCCACATACCCTGGTAATTTGTCCATTAAATGAACTTTACCTTTTGAAACCATTATTGGTGAACCCCAATTGCGTATTATAAAATCTATTGCTTTTTTCTTTAACTTTTCATCAATTGGCTTAATAACAAGCATGACATTTCACCTCTACTATCTTCTTGAATCTTTTCATCGGAAAATTATATCTTTTTTGCGCTATTAATTTCAACTGTTGCTTCCTTTCTCTCGCATTTTCACTATTACTAATTCTCAACACATAGTCTCTGCTTACTATACCCTATCCTGTTTTCTAAATTATATCTCAATTATTCTCCTGGTTCCAACAATATTGATAATTATTCTTATTAGGTGAATTTATAATGAGAAAAGCCAATTTTAAGGAATGTATTGATAAAATTGATAAAATAAAATCAAAAAAAGAAATAATTTTTAAAAACATTTAAATTCTAAAGGAAAACGTCTTTTTTCTGCATATCCATACCCTTTTTCAGCAGTATATTTTCTTCTAAAAGTTAATTCCTTTAATGCTGTAACTTTATTATGATTCTGTATTCTCGACATATCTAAATAGGGGGTTATATCTATATACTCCATTTTCAAGTAAGCTTTATACTGTGTATCGTAAAATCTCTCAATTGTATTTTTGATTAAATCCTTATCATCTTTAAGAATATAAGAACAACCAGATAGCAAATTAATTAAGACAAATAGAATAACTGCCAATTTGAGAAATTTTTCAAGCCAACTCATCTTTTCCCTCCCATCTCCTTCTTCCTTTTCCATTATAACTTCTTAAATGTTAAAATTTATTAAAAAACTATTAAGTTTTGATTACAAAATGGTTACAGTATAAATTTTTATTTAAGAAATATAAAATTCCATTCTCCCTTGACTTAAAAGATTAAGTGTATTACAATACACATTAGGAGGTGTATGTGATGAGAACAAATATAGTCATAGATGAAAATCTCATCAAAGAAGCGTTAAAAATCTCAGGATTAAAAACTAAAAAAGAAGTTGTCAATTTGGCTTTAAAAGAATTTGTAGAAAATCGCAGAAGAAAAAATTTAATGGAGATAAAAGGAAAAATACAGTTTGATGAAAATTATGATTACAAAAAAATGAGGGAAGGCAAATGATTTTGGTAGATACATCTGTTCTAATATCTTTTCTGAAAGGCATAGAAAATGAAAAAGTAAAAAAATTTGAAGAAATAATACAGAATAATATCCCCTTTGGAATAAACAATTTTATCTATCAAGAATTATTACAAGGAGCAAAAACTGAAAATGAATTTAACTTAATTAAAGAATATTTAGACACACAAAAATTCTATGACCTAAAATATGGCACCAAATCTTATGAAAACGCTGCAAAATTGTATTTCAAGTGTAAGAAAAAAGGAATCACTATTCGCAGCACCATAGATTTACTTATAGCAGAAACAGCCATTGAAAATAATTTATATTTGTTACACGATGATAAAGATTTTTCTTTAATTGCACAAGTTGATGAAAGATTAAAAGAGTATTGATAAGGGCTGTCTTTTTTATTGACAGCCCATTTTTCTTCAAACTATTGTTTATTACGCACCCAAGCATAAAAGCAAAAGACTTTAAATTACTCGCAAAAAGGTTTGTCAATAACCTGTTCCTAAATAAATTTAATAGCTTTCTCCAAAAATCTTTTTATACAAATCTTCACCATAGCTTGTTTGAAGTGGTTTGCCTTCGGTTATTTTAAAAGTACGTTTTCCGTCGTTTCGTCTTTCGGCTCGTAAAAAAATAACATTCTCCAGTTTTTTATTATAAAAACTATAGGCAAATTCAAACAAATGTGTCACAAAGAAAACTTTGATGCGTTTTTCAATCAATGCAGTAATTATTTGCCTTGCAATTTCCGAACCTTCTCTTTCATTTGTCGCAGCAAATGATTCATTAAACAGTACCATGGAATTTGGCTTTATATTGTCTACTATATCACTCATCCTGCTAAGCTCTTCATCAAGCTTTCCACTTTTCATGGTAGCATCTTCTTTCCGTTTATAGTGGGTAAAAATCCCATCACATATGTTAGCAGAAAAATACTCGGCTGGCACAAACATACCACATTGCATCATCAACTGAGCCAAACCTATGCTTCGCAAAAAGGTAGATTTACCCCCTTGGTTAGCACCTGTAATTATTGCCAGATCTTTATTATCAGCATTTAAATCGTTGCCCACGATTTTTTGTTCCATTGTCAAAGCCAAACAGACATCGTATAATCCTTTAAAAGAATGCCTACGTTCACTGGATGCTACCGGAATAGGAAAAGACACCGGCTCTCCAATTTGGGCAAGTTTCTCATATAAATTCAAACAGCCAATGTAAAAAGCCAATTCAGTCCGTAATATGTTAAAAAAACTGAGAATATGATCAGCAGACTGAGCAAGTGCATTTGCCACGAGGTTGATTCCTCTGTCTTTTAAGTCAGATAAAGCTCTTGCCCCGCTTTCATCGCGCTCACTTATATAAAAAGTATAAGCATCCGGTCTTTTTGAAAAAATCCTGTCTATTAGACTTTGTTTTTTATCCTCCTGTTTGCGAAGAATATAATTGACGCCTTTATTGCCTTTACCCAACTCAGCACTGATCAAAATTCCATCGCGAAATTCCAGTTCTTTTAAATGATTTTGGATACTTTCAAAATATTCATCATCAAGTTCTTTTTTGAGCATTGTAAAAAACCTTTTAAAGCCCTCTGATTCGAATTTATCAGCATGTTGGTCGGCAATACTCTTTAGTTTTTTCAGCATTTCCATAAACATATGCAATACATCCATTGAGCTATGAAGTATAGCTGCAGGGTACCTGGTGAAAATGCTAAAATAATACTTTTTCTCGTTTTCAATTGCTTCTACTGCTATATTATAGATATTCCTAACAATGGAAGAATTTTTTAGAGAATCCTTCAGAACATCTTGGCGATATAATATTGTATCCAGATCACTATACACGCTGGATAAAACAGATTTTTTGGCTACTTCAAATAAAAAATTATCACCAAGGGACATAGCATTGAACAAAGTGTTTAATTCTAAATCCTGTATCAATGCTTCTTCGTTTGAGGGCAATTTTTGTTGCAGGTCAAAATCATGATCTCTATACATAAGTAAAACTTTCATGATTTTATCCTCTCCTTTAAGCAGTTATACGTAAGCCTATATTTTTCAGCAATTGATATGGCGTATGAAAGCCCATCAGGAGGTCTTCTAACAATTTTATATGTGCGTAATGCCGGATTCTCAGGAACTACCGTACTGACCATACTTACAATTTTTTCGCTTAAGAATGCCAATTCATCTATAAATGTTACCCAGACGCACAGCACATCTAATTGCATTATTTTTCCCATTATCTTCTTACTTAAAAATAATGCGTCTTTTGCTGTGGTAGATGTAAAAATTTCATTCATTATTATAATACTGTTTGATGTGGCCTGGGCAAGAATATTGTAAATTCTAAGCAATTCATCTTCCAGTTTTCCACGAAGATCTTTAATATTTTCTTCCTTTTCAAAATGTGTAAATAGTTTATCAAAAAGAAAGAGTTGCGCTTCCTTTCCGGGAACAGGGCAGCCTATACTGGCCAAATAATGCAATTGTCCAAAAGTGCGTGCAAATGTTGTTTTGCCTCCCTGGTTCGGACCGGTAATTACAAATATACGCTCTTTACCTTTTAAATAAAAATCATTACAAACAACAGCCGAATTTTCGTTGATGAGTTTATAAGCCAGAGCTAAATCAAATCCTTCGTAATTATAAACTTCCTTGCATTTACTAGATATTTGCGGATAACAAAATTTTAGTCCAGCGCGCTTGAATAGTGCCATATATTCCAAATAAGCAATATAAAATTGTACTTCCCTATCAAAAGTAGCTATTGTCTCATCTAAATAATCACTATTTTTCATACAATAATTATCAAGATTAGAAAATATATCATGATATAACTGAGCTACTAAATCCAATATTTTTGCTTCGACATGGTTCATATCTGGCCAATCAGAAAATTTGACTTTATAATCCTTTGCTGCTTCCTGTTTGAATTTTTCAAACGTTTTTTCTACTTCTATACTGTAATCAATTTCAGATTCATATTTACGAACCGTCACACGGTTACCTTTTATTAACAAGCAATATTTTACTGTAGACAAATCAGCTTTAAGTTTTTTCGTTTCACTCAGTAGCAGCTGAAAACGGTCAGAATTAATATAATCTATCAAATATTGACGAAATGCTAAAAAACCACGAGATTTTAACTCTACAGAAGACAAGTCTTCTACTAAATCAGTAATTGCATCACAGTAGATTTCTACAGCATCCAAAAACCATCTTTCTTTCTGGTATTTGTAGTAAAGTTTGTCTGCTTGAGCAAGGTGTTTGCGCATTTCTTGCATTTTTTCCGCAAATGATTTTATATCCTCAAGCAAAACTTCATTTTCAAGATCTTGCATTATTTCATGGCGATACTTGATAGTATCAATATCGTTTAAAGGAGTGTAAAAAAACAGTTTTAAATTATATTCTTCTTTGCCTCTTGTTATGACATCTATAATTTGATCAAGATTTAAGTCAACAAAAAAATCAGGCGCTTCGAATGTTTCTTTTTTTACTCCATCTTCGTTTTTTTCAAATAATATGCTATGGAAAGGCATAAGAAAGTACCTCCCTTTCAAAGTTGCAGGCAAATGCACTAAATATAAAAAAGCTGACAACCCCTACGTTTTTACCGTAGAAGCCATCAGCTGTTTATCAGCAGTTCGGATTTTCCAAAAGGGGGCTTCATCCCTTTTTGAATATTATATCACTTTTTTATGAAGCCTGCAAGAATATGTGAAAATTTACTTCAAAGCATAATGTTTATGTTTATTTGTTTAAAATAAAAAGATTTTTGTATTGTTTTATATCCAAATTTTGTAATACTGCTTATTATTCTATAAGTAAACTTAACAATATAAAATACTTGATATCATTATTTTGTAGTATAATGATAATATGAGAAAAATAAATATTCATTCATTTTATGTTTTGGGAGGGATCTTATTGAATAAAGGTAAAAGTATAACATTCAATACTTTAATACATTGGGAAGAATTTCGCAAGCGTATTATAGTTGAAGGCATTATAACAGGTTTCTTTGTTGGATTGATTATTGCTATTTTAAGATATATTCTTGAAAAAACAAATATTCTTGTAATAAGTGTATACAAAATTCTTCATACAAATCCTTACTTGTTAATTGGCTGGATAATTTTCCTTTCTCTAATAGGCTTATTATTGGGTATAATAGTGAAAAAAGAACCTATGATAAGCGGTAGCGGTATACCTCAAGTTGAAGGCATGATTATCGGTTATATAAAAGTTAATTGGTTTCGAGTTTTATTGTTAAAGCTCATAGGTACTATTTTAGCGATAGGTGCAGGACTTTCTTTAGGGCGTGAAGGTCCATGTGTGCAAATTGGTTCTTCAATCGGACAAGGAATAAGTAGGTTGTTTGGTAGATTTAGAGTTGAAGAAAAATACCTTCTTACATGCGGAGCTAGTGCAGGGCTTGCAGCAGCTTTTAATGCACCACTCGCAGGAGTTATTTTTGCTCTTGAAGAACTGCATAAAAATTTCTCACCATTGGTACTTGTATCTAGTATGGTTTCATCACTTACATCAACTTTTGTAGCTGGTGAATTATTAGGAATCAAACCTATTTTTAATCTGAAAAATCTAGCAGTAATGCCGCTTAATAATTATCTTTATCTTATTTTACTTGGAATTATCGTTGGTTTATGTGGAATCGTATTTAATAAAACTCTTTTAAAGACTCAAGATATATACAACATGTTAAAAATAAAATCACATGTGAAACCAATAATACCTCTTATTATATCTGTTGCAGTTGGACTATGGGTACCTATGGCGCTTGGCGGCGGTGAAGGTCTTGTCGATACATTAAGCAATAATAGTTTTAGTTTAAAATTTTTAATTTTGCTATTAATTGTTAAATTTTTATTTACTATGGTAAGCTATGGCTCAGGTGTACCAGGAGGTATTTTTATGCCTCTCCTTATAATAGGTTCACTGATTGGCAACATATACGGAACTGTAATAATCAACATAATGCATATAAACCCTATTTATATCAAAAATTTTATTGTATTTGCTATGGCAGGATATTTTGCTGCTATAGTTAGGGCACCGATAACAGGTAGTTTGCTCGTAACTGAAATGACCGGTTCATTTTCTCATTTGTTGGCCCTAAGCACTGTCTCTATAACAGCATACCTTTCATCAGATTTGTTCTCAAATATGCCGATTTATGAATCTTTGTTAGAACGTCTGCCAATAAAGAAAGGACAAAAATCTATTACCGCCAATAAAAAAAGAAAGACGATTTTCGAAATGCCTGTTTGTGTAGGCTCAAGTTTAGATGGCAAAAAATTAAAGGATATTAGTTTGCCCCAAAGTTGCTTACTTGTTGGCATAAAGAGGGGAACGCATGAATTAATACCAAAGGGAAATACGAAAATTCTAGCCGGCGATTATCTAGTAGTCCTTGCAGATGAAGATAAAGCTACAGAAATTAGAGAAATTTTGTTGAATATGACACAGAAGTGAACAAATCTTAAATAAACACGGGGACGGTTTCTTTGTCCGAGTCGGACAAATGAACCGTCCCCGTGTTTATTGGGAAAAAGGGAATCACCATTCGCAGCACTATAGATTTACTCATAGCACAAACAGCCATTGAAAACAATTTATATTTGTTGCACGATGATAAAACTTTTTCTTTAATTGCACAAGTTGATGAAAGATTAAAAGAGTACTAAAAAGAAGTCTGTATAAAAAAGTGGCAGCCTTTTTTATTATGTATTTATTGCACTGGAAGAACTTCAGCAGCACGTTCCAATTCGTAACCTTCCGGAGTAACCATTCGAAAAAGCATTATTCGGCTCTTTGTTTCTTTATCCACCATTATCCCAGCATCACTATAGTTTATCCTCACCGTTTGGTAACCTTGAAGTTGAGGTTCAACTACCACCAACCATTCATCATCCAATCGGTAGATTTCTTTAACCTTATGAGATAATAGCCATAGTTCAAAAGAATGTGATGAATTAAAAGAACTGCCGACTGGTTTTTCCCAGTCTTCTGAAAATCCAATCATGTAATACAACCCTGCTCCTTCAGAAAGTCCTCCGGTATAAATGAAAAAGTTGCGTTGAGCACAACTAATAAGTTGTGTTATGTCACTATATTTTCCTCCCATAAAGGTACTATGCCAAGCTTTAGAGTAAATAGGTCGAATCCAGCTATCATCTTCGCTGGTAATTTCAAAAGGAACTTTACAACCAAGCGAACGGATATCTTGAATAGAATGAATCTTATTTTGTTCTAAGAACTGTTTAATTTGTTCTCTGTTCCAATCGTTCACTATTGTGTTAGGTTGTTCTGGCTCAATGGCATGTAACCTCTCCAACAGCTTTGAAGTTATTTTTACTGTATAACCTTCACTGCTCTGTTCCAACTGGACATCAGCACCTAATGCTTTAGCAATCCACTTTACAGGGACCATAGTTCTTCCGTTAATAATTTGCGGTGGAACGTCTGGTTTGATTTCTTGGCCGTTAACAATAATCTTAATATGATTAGAAATCTTAATATTATTAGATGCGAAAACACCTGCAGCAAAGGCTAGTAGTAACATAACAACACCTGTAACTACTGACCACTTTTTCATCACTGGTAAAATCCCCCTGCTTTTATTTTTTATTTCATTATACCACTTTAAATGTTAAAATTTATTAAAAAATTATTAAGTTTTGGTTACAAAATGGTTACAGAGTAAATTGTTCCTTCCCTAGTATCCTTAGTATAAAGTACATAGGTATACTTGTATCATTCTAAAAACAATCACTTATCCAACAAGATATAATCTTATCCGAGAACCAAACTCTTTCCACAATCATCTATAAAGTGAGAAGGTCATCCGGATGACTCATCTCATCGCAAAATAGGAGGTGTAAGATTGGAAATCATACAAGAAGTAAAGAAAGCCAAGCAAGGAGACAAGTCTTCCTTTGCAAAACTCATATACCATTTTGAAAAAGACATGTATATAGTGGCAAAAAGCATATTGCAGGACGACAATGACTGTGCTGATGCCGTATCTGAAACTGTACTAAAAGCTTATGAGTCTATTTCTCAATTAAAACATCCAAAGTATTTTAAAACATGGCTTATGAAAATTTTAGTAAACAATTGCTACCAAATAAAACGCCTCCAGAAAAGAGTAATAACAGTAGATGACTTCCCTGATATTCCTGTACCCCAGGAAGAATACAACAACACAGAATTGTATCAAGTGTTAAACAAATTAGAAGATGATTTAAAAGTAATAGTGGTAATGTATTATTTACAAGACATGTCAGTTAAAGAAATTTCTAAAATATTGGATATTCCGGCGGGTACTGTAAAGTCACGACTTTCAAGGGCACGAAAGCGAATGAGAGAAATATTAAGTTTGGAGGGAGGTAATGTATCCTATGAACCGAAAATTTGACAGACAAATACGTGACCTTTTGCAAAAGAGCAATATTGAAGTGCCTGAAAACTTTCATAAAAGAATAGAAAATACCTTAAATATGATAAAAGAAAGGAAAGGAGACAACAAAGTGCCAAAAAATACTACTTCTAAGAAAATCACCTTAGGAGCACTTTTAAAAGTAGCTTCACTGTTAATCGTAACAATACTAACAATAGGAATAATAGACCCTGCTATAGGAAAAAACATACCTATAATCGATTCAGTATTTGAATATCTTTCAAATAGAGGTATAGAAAAGACTGAATATCAAAAATATACTGTAGGAATAGGTGCTTCACAAATCTCTAAAGGCGTTGAAGTGACACTGAATGAAGCGGCTTTTGATGGATCCAGATTGGTGGTGGGATATATAATAAAAGCTAACCATCTCCCAAAAAAAATAGAAAAAGATAAAATTTTTGTTGATAGCAGTGCTGAAACAGCAATAAATAATGAAAATTTATCTGCTGGTAGTAACACTGTTTCAGGAATCTTAACTAATGACAATACTTTTATAGCATCGGCAAAATATGAACTTGTAAGAGGATATCTCGATAAAATCCCTTCTTCTATAGATGTAAAAATAAACATAAGAGAAATAACTTTTTATGAAGGAACAAATAGACACACTATTAAAGGCAATTGGAATTTCAATTTTACAATTCCTGCCTCCAAAACTAAAGTAGATTTAAAAATACTCGAACCAAAAATTGTAATCAATGACAAGTTAGGTAAAATCAAATTTAATAAAATAATTCTTTCACCTTTCTCCACCAGCATAGAAATTGAAGCTCCACAAGACCCTGTAGTAGGTTGGTACGAATACACAGACGAATATCAATATATGCAGCCAAGTCTATGGACTGTAACTGATGATAAAGGCAATATCCTAAAGTGGGAAGCAGAGTATAATCTTTTTGATATAAATGGCAAAGTAGAAAAAGACAAAGCCTATCCCAGATTAATAAAATTCTCTCCTGTCAGCTCCGATACTGCATATATAAATATCAAATCCAGTAAATTTGAAGTAAAATTGCCTGTAAAATAACACTTAAATAGGGGGCCGGTTCTTTTAACAAAGAACTGCCCCTATCTATATTATTAAAACTCCCTATTTTTATAAAACTTAACAGATAATAAACATGAAACCGTCAGTATAATAAGCGCTAAAGCAGTTATAAACAACATTTTCGCTGTATCTGATTGATTCATTATAAAAGATACAATATTTTGAAACCAATCATATTTTCCAAAAAGTCTTATAACATAAGATATGCCATAAGAAAACCCAAAAATCAAAATAATGTACATAATCCCAGAAAAACCATGTCCAAATTTAAACATTAAAGGAAGGTATATGCCATTTAGAAAACTCACCGCCAGTATGCCGTAAATTACAGCTTTAAAATTGATAGGATATACATGAATAGGAAAGCCTAGTACTTTTGTGGCTGCTGCAACTAACAAATAAATAGCTATGCCTATTGCTGAATAGACAAATATAGACAGGTATTTTGCCAATACAATTTCATGCCTTCTTAGAGGCAAACTATTTAACAAAATATCAGCTTTGTTTGTCTCATCAGCTGAGCTTGCAATTATCATTCCCATGTATGTCATACCTGCCATTATTCCTACCGCTGCGAAATTTCGGAAAGTCGGCACCCATACCATAAGAAAAGCAGCAGTAAGCAGTAAAATTTTTTTGCTTATCAGTATATCCTTTAAAATCAAACTGAACATTTAAACTCCTCCTTTGTAAAATATAACATCACATCTTCTAAAGTAGGTTTCTCAACAATGACAGTATCTTTTAAAAGCTTTTTTATTTGCTTTTTATCCTTCACTAATCCTTCAAACCCAAACTTATTTTCCTTAATTCCTACGAAATATTTTTTAGTATCCTCATTTAAAACGTCTTTGCTGCCCTTGACAATGCCGTAATTTTCTACAATTTCATCTTTTGTGGTGCTAAATATTATTTCACCTCTATTAATCAAAGTAATGTAATCGGCAACTTTGTCTAAGTCAGAGGTTATATGAGTTGAAAAGAAAATACTTTTGTTTTCATCTTGTATTAAAGAAGAAAAAATGTCCAAAAGCTCACTTCTTATCAAAGGATCCAGCCCTGAAGTCGGCTCATCCATAATGAGAAGTTCAGCCCTATGGGACAACGCTATGGCAAGGGCAAATTTTATTTTCATTCCCCTGGATAAACTCTTTATTTTTCTTTTAGCTGGCAAATCAAATTCTTTTAAATACTTCATAAAAGCTTCCTCATCCCAGTTTTTATATAGGTGGGCTATAACTCGTTTCATTTCAGAAATAGTTAAGTCCCCATAAAAATAACTCTCTTCATATACAAAACCAATTTTCTCCTTTATTTCCCTTTCATGTTTTATATTATCCAACCCAAAAACTTTGATTTCCCCTCCATCTCTTTTTAGCAAATTCATAATAAGCTTAATAGTCGTACTTTTCCCTGCCCCATTAGGTCCAATGAAGCCCATAATAAACCCTCTTGGCAATGAAAAACTGACATCTTTTAATGTAAACCCTTTAAAACTTTTTCTTAAATTCCTAACCTCCAAAATTGGCTCCACCTTTTAGACCTCCTTATACAAAATCTCTAACATCTCTCTTATCTCTTCTAAGGATAAGTTTACTGCTTTTGCAGCTATAATCGCTTCTACTAATTTTTCTTCTACAATTTTTAGCCGTTTCTCACGCATTAATTCTTTGTTTTGCGTTGCTACGTAAGTGCCCTTTCCGGGAATTGTAGCAATGAATCCTTCTTTTTCAAGTTCATCATAAGCCCTTTTTGTCGTAATTACGCTTATCTGCAGCTCTTTTGCTAAATTCCTGATAGATGGAAGCAGTTCTCCCTCCTCCAACTCTCCTTTCAAAATTGCTTCTTTGATTTGCCTGACAATTTGCTCATATATAGGCTCATCCGCTGAATTTGAAATGATAATATTCATCTATTACAACCTTCCCCTTTATGTTATTACTGTATATGAACATTATATACAGTAATAACGTTTTTGTCAATATTTTATTGTGAAAATTTACCTCAGAGCGTGATACAGCAGCTATTAAAAATAAAATAGCATATTCTTTAAAAAGAGGAACATAATAAAACGCTCAAAAATCCTTAAAAAAGCAATATTGACCAGTTTGTTAATCTTACAATTTGACTTCTTTTTTGAATTGGTTTACAATCAAATTGATAAAAATTATATAAAAATGGGGGAAAAGTAAAATGAGATGGTCATTAGAAAAGCTTTATACCTCCTTTGACAGCGAAGAATTTAAAAAAGACAACGAAAAGATACTTTCATCAATTGAACACATAAAAAAGTGGTGCGAGGAAAACCTCCAAACAGGTGAAAATGCAAAAGAAAAGCTTGAGTACTACATAAAGTTTAAAAATGAACTGGGAGACCTTTTAGTAAAAGTGAGGGGCTTTTCTTTGCTCTCTTTAAGTGTAGATGTTAAAAATGAAAAAGCCCTCAAAGCAGTTGAAACCCTTGAAAATGTTACAACAATGCTGGCAGAGCCTGAAACAAAATTCAAAAGGTGGCTTTTAAACCTCAAAAACGTAGATGAAATAATAGAATCCTCTTCATACCTTAAATCTCATGAGTTTTACGTAAAAGAAACAATAAAGGAAGCCGAACACCTCCTATCAGAAAAAGAAGAAATAATACTGGCAAAAATGAAAAACACGGGTTCAGAAGCATGGGCAAAGTTACATGAGTTTTTAACCTCCACACTACTTGTAGATATAAACATAAATGGAGAAGAAAAAAAACTGCCTCTTTCAGTTGTCAGAAACATGGCTTATGACAAGGACCCTTACATAAGGAAGACTGCCTACTTTGCAGAGTTAAATTCCTACAAAAAGATAGAAGAAGCCTCAGCCGCCTGTCTAAACGGAATAAAAGGTGAAGTCCTCACTGTAACAGAATTGAGAAAATACTCTTCTCCCCTCGAAATGACGTTACAGCGCTCTCGTATGGATTTTGAAACCCTTGATGCAATGTTAAAAGCCATAGAAGAATATTTACCAGTATTTAGAAAGTATTTAAAAGAAAAAGCAAAGCTTTTAGGTCACAAAGAAGGACTTCCTTTCTATGATCTCTTTGCCCCTGTAGGAAAACTGGACAAAAAACTTACCTTTGAAGAGGCTAGAGAATTCATTGTAGAAAACTTCAAGTCTTTCAGTGAAGACCTGGCAGAATTTGCAGATAACGCTTTTAGAAATAATTGGATTGATGCAGAACCTAGAGAAGGCAAGAGAGGAGGAGCCTTTTGCTTTAACCTGCATCCAATAAAAGAAAGCAGAATTCTCGCAAACTTTGATGGAAGTTTTTCTAATGTTTTGACATTAGCCCACGAATTAGGACATGGATACCACGGCCATCTACTGGCAGATGAAACATTAATCAACTCAAGGTACCCTATGCCCATAGCTGAAACTGCCTCTATCTTTAATGAGCACATAATAGTAAACTCCGCATTAAAAACGGCAACTAAAGAAGAAAAACTGTCAATTATAGAAAATTCTCTCCAGCGCTCCACTCAAACCATAGTCGATATTTACTCAAGATTTTTATTTGAAGATGAACTCCTAAAAAGGCGAAAAGACCATTCCTTATCTGTGGAAGAACTAAAACAAATGATGATAGATGCTCAGAAAAAAACTTATGGAGATGGACTTGACCAAAATTATATACACCCTTACATGTGGATAAATAAACCCCACTATTACGATGCTGACTTAAACTATTACAATTTCCCTTACGCTTTTGGTGAACTATTTGTAAAAGGCCTAATTTGCAAGTACAATCAAGAAGGAGAAAAATTCGTAGAGGAGTACAAAGAACTTTTATCCCAAACAGGTAAGAAAAATCTTTACGAATTAGGAAAAATCGTGGGATTTGACATACATTCTGTCGACTTCTGGAGAAAATCTCTCGATGTCATAAAAGAAGAAATAGAACAATTTATTTCACTGATATGACCCCAAACCCAAACAAAAGGGATGGTTTCTTTTGTTTGGGTTCTGAACTGTCCCCTTTGTTTGGGAGGGCTAAGTTTTTATATCTTTGGTGCACCTATAGTTTTTCTTTTCTTCAATATATTTTTAAGATCTATCGCCCCATATACATCTTTTTCTATTACATCGCTGAATTTTTTAAGTTCTTCAAGTGATAACTCTTCAATTGGTAAGTTTCGTTCTATCGCATATAAGACAACTTTGCCTGCAATTTCATGGGCGGTCCTAAAAGGAATACCTTTTTGTACAAGATAGTCTGCAAAATCTGTAGCATTCATGTAACCATATTTTGCAGCTTTTTCCATCTTCTCAGTCTTTACTTTAATTGTCTTTATCATTTCTGTAAAAACTCTTAAAGACATTTTTAAAGTGTCTATTCCATCAAACAAAGCCTCTTTATCCTCCTGCATGTCTTTGTTATATGCAAGAGGAAGTCCTTTCATCACAGTAAGTATTGTAATCAAATCGCCGTAAACCCTGCCGGTTTTGCCCCTTATTAATTCTGCTGCATCGGGGTTTTTCTTTTGCGGCATCATACTGCTTCCTGTTGAAAATCTGTCGTCCATCTCAATAAAATCAAATTCTTTGGTGGACCACAAAATTAATTCCTCTGAGAACCTACTTAAATGCATCATTGTTATAGAGGCAAAGCTTAAAAATTCTATTACAAAGTCTCTATCGCTTACACCATCCATGCTGTTTAAAGTTATATCATCGAATCCTAAAAGAGATGCCACGTATTTTCTATCAATATCAAAGGTGGTACCCGCAAGTGCACCAGAGCCTAAAGGCATTACATTGACTCTTTTCACCATATCCTCAAGCCTTGATAAATCTCTTTTAAACATTTCAACATAGGCAAGAAGATAATGGCCAAAAGTCACAGGCTGTGCCCTTTGCAGATGCGTATATCCCGGCATAATCGCCTTTTTATAAGTTTCAGCCATTTCTTTTAATGTATCTATAAGTTTTATTAAATCCTCTTTTATTTTGTCTATCTCTTCTCTCAAATAAAGCCTTTCATCTGTCGCAACCTGGTCGTTTCGACTTCTTCCTGTGTGAAGTTTACGCCCTGTATCGCCTATTTTCTCAGTTAAAAGCCTTTCAACATAAGAATGAACATCTTCATCATTTGGTATCTCTCCTACATTGGTTTCATCAAGAATTTCCTTTAACCCTTTTTCTATTAAATTGAGCTCATCTTCTGTCAGCACTCCAGCTTTATAAAGCCCTTTGGAATGGGCGATTGAACCTAATATGTCGTGCTTTAGAAGCCTAATATCAAAAGAAATGGAGGAATTAAACTCCTCCATTAGTTTGTCCGTCTCGCTTTTAAACCTACCTCCCCACAGCTTCATCCATATCCTTCCTCTCCATTTCCATCAACGCCTTAATTTTTAAAGAAAGTCCAAAGAGATTTATGAATCCTTCTGCATCTTTTTGATTATAAACCTCATCTTTACCAAAAGTTACAAATTCTTCATTGTAAAGAGAATAAGGAGATTTTGCTCCTGCATTTATGACATTTCCTTTATAAAGCTTTAGTCTTACAACACCCGTTACATTTTTTTGCGTTTCCTCCACAAAAGCGTCTAGCGCAGCTTTAAGTGGTGAAAACCACAAACCGTTGTAAACAAGGTCTGCATATTTTTGTGAAACCAAATCCTTAAACCTCATTGTTTCCTTATCAAGCACAAGATATTCAAGTTCTTTGTGAGCAGCGTGAAGCAGTGTCCCTGCAGGAGTTTCATAAACACCGCGAGATTTCATCCCTACAAGCCTATTTTCAACAATGTCGGCTATCCCCACACCGTTTCTTCCTGCAATTACGTTTAATTCTTCTATTAATTTGACAGGTTCTAAAGCTTTGCCGTTTACTTTCACAGGTATGCCCTTTTCAAATTCTATAACTACATATTCCGGCTTATCTGGGGCTTTGTCAGGTGGGGTGATTATATCGTAAAGGTCGCTTTTAGGCTCATTCCAGGGGTCTTCAAGGTCGCCACCTTCATGGCTTATATGCCACAAGTTATTATCGACACTGTATATTTTTTCTTTAGTAACAGGGATTGGAATCCCTTTCTTTTTCGCATAGTCTATTTCATCTTCCCTTGATTTTAAATCCCATATCCTCCACGGGGCTATGATTTTTATTGAAGGGTCAAGAGCATGTATTGATACCTCAAACCTCACCTGGTCATTGCCTTTGCCTGTCGCACCATGAGCTATTGCCTTTGCACCCTCTTTGTGGGCAATCTCCACAAGTTTTTTGGCAATTAAAGGTCTCGCCATTGAAGTGCCTAAAAGGTATTTCCCTTCGTAAACAGCACCAGCCTTTAAAGTAGGAAATATATAATCTTTGACAAATTCTTCTTTTACGTCTTCAATATATACTTTACTGGCACCACTCGCTAAAGCCTTGTCTTTTATATGTTTAAGTTCTTCTCCCTGTCCTACATCAATGCAAGCCGCTATTATCTCACATTCATAGTTTTCTTTAAGCCATGGTATAATTACTGATGTGTCAAGTCCTCCTGAATAAGCAAGCACCACTTTTTCGCCTTTTAACATTTTTAAACACTCCTTACAAAACCAAATTTTTGACATTGTCCTTTTGTATTTCTTGATATTCATTTACAGATAAAATGGACAAGCCGTTTATATTTACCTTTGACACAGCATTTAATGCCGCTTTTATAGTATCTATAGATGTAAAAAGAGGAATTCTATATTCTACTGATGTTCTTCTTAACTTAAATCCCGTATTATCAGGTTTTTTGCCTTTTGTCGGTGTATTTACTACAGCGTCAAAATATCCATCCTTCAGCAATTTTATTGCATTGTCAAGAGACATAATATTTACATGAATACCCATCAAACTCAAATACTTACCTGTCCTGTATGTGGCATATATTTCATAACCTAAGCCCTGCAATTTTTCTACTAAAGATACTGCTTCTTGAAAATCTCTTTCCGCTATTGAAAGAAGAATCTTACCTTTTTTAGATATTTTAAGGCCTGCTCCTTCTAAAGCTTTGTAAAGTGCTCCTTCATAGCTTAAATCTATACCCATTATTTCTCCAGTTGATTTCATTTCAGGACTTAGTGAAACTTCAACATCTGTCAATTTTTCCATAGAAAATACGGGAGCTTTTACAACCGTATATGGGGTCTGCGGCCATAAACCGCCTTTATAACCTAACTCTTTTAGCCTTTTGCCTAAGGCCACTTCTACTGCGAGTTTTACCATAGGTATACCCGTTGCTTTGCTCATAATAGGTACAGTACGTGAAGCTCTGGGATTTACTTCTAACACGTATACAGTGCCTTCTTTTACAGCAAATTGAATATTTATAAGTCCTTTTACATTTAAAGCTTTTGAAATCTTCTCTGTGTATTCGATAATAGTGTTTATCTCCCGTTCAGACAAATTTCTTGCAGGATATATTGAGAAACTATCTCCTGAATGCACTCCAGCTCTTTCTATGTGCTCCATTATTCCGGGTATTAATACACACTCACCATCTGAAACTGCATCAACTTCTACTTCTCTTCCATCTATATATTTATCTATTAAAACAGGTTTGCCTGGAGATACTTGGGTTGCATTTGAAACATAGTCGATTATCTCTTGAAGTGTGTTAACTTTTTCCATGGACTGACCGCCTATAACATAGGATGGCCTTACAAGAAGTGGAAAACCAAGTTTTAAGGCTATATCTTTTGCATCTCCTACTGTTAATGCATATTCGCCTTTAGGTTGATTGATGTTTAGCTCTTTTAAAAGTTTTGAGAATTTTTCCCTGTCTTCACTTATGTCAATGCTTTCATGCGATGTGCCTAATATTTTCACTCCGTTTTTGACTAACTCTTCTGTAAGATTTATCGCTGTCTGGCCGCCAAACATTACCATTACACCAAGTGGTTTTTCTTTTTCATATATGTTTAAAACATCCTCCAATGTAATAGGCTCAAAGTACAACCTGTCTCCCGTGTCAAAGTCTGTGCTGACAGTTTCAGGATTGTTGTTTATTATGATAGATTTAATTCCAGCATCTCTTAAAGCCCACAAGGCTTTAACAGAACAGTAATCAAACTCAATTCCCTGACCAATTCTTATAGGACCAGAGCCTATTACAATTACTTTTGGTATGTCATGGGTCTCAACTTCGTCTTCTTCGCCATAAGTTGAATATATATATTGTGTAACTGATTCAAATTCCGCTGCACAGGTATCTACCATTTTATAGGAAGGATATATGCTATATTCTTTTCTTAATGCTCTCACATCTTCTTCTTTAATTCCCTTTATTGTTGCAATTTCTCTGTCTGAAAATCCCATTCTCTTTGCTTTTTTAAGAATCTCTTCCCTTAACTCATTTTTCTCTATTTCCCTTTCCATATTTATAATATTTAAAAGCTTATTTAAAAACCATTTGTCTATTTTTGTAACGTCATTAATATAATCAATGTCTATATCGCGGCGAAGAGCTTCTGCTATATAAAATAGCCTCATGTCATTAGGAACTGATATGCCTTTTAGTATTTCTTCTGTTTTCATGCCTTTTATATTGTTTAATCGAAGGCCGTAAGCTTTTATCTCTAATGACCTTACGGCCTTCAAGAGGGAGGCTTCAAAAGACCTTTCTATTGCCATTACTTCTCCTGTCGCCTTCATCTGTGTACCTATTTTTCTATCAGTAGTATAAAATTTGTCAAAAGGCCATCTCGGTATTTTTGTCACAACATAATCCAGTGCAGGTTCAAAAAATGCAGTTGTTTTACCTGTTACAGGATTTTTTATTTCATCAAGTCTAAGCCCTATTGCAATTTTTGCAGCAACCTTTGCAATAGGATAACCTGTCGCTTTTGATGCCAGTGCGCTTGAACGACTAACCCTTGGGTTTACTTCTATAACATAGTATTTGTGGCTTTGGGGATCTAAAGCAAATTGGATATTACATCCTCCCTCAATTTTTAAAGCCTTGATTATTTTAATGCCTGCACTTCTTAACATTTGATATTCGTAATCTGACAAAGTCTGCACTGGCGCTACAACTATACTATCTCCTGTATGAACTCCTACTGGATCAAAATTTTCCATGCTGCAAATCGTAATACAATTATCAGCGGCATCTCTCATTACCTCAAACTCTATTTCTTTCCATCCGTACAGAGATTTTTCAACAAGCACTTCTCCAACCATGCTTTTTTTAAGACCTAAATCCACAATCGATATAAGTTCTTCGTCATTGTGGGCTATACCACCGCCTGTACCTCCGAGTGTATATGCAGGCCTTATTATCAAAGGATAACCGTAATTTTTAGCAAATTTAAGTGCATCCTCTACATTTGTGACTGTGATACTTTCAGCAACTGGCTCTCCTATTTCCTGCATTTTTCTTTTAAAAAGTTCTCTATCTTCTGCAGTTTTTATTGACTCAAAAGAAGTTCCTAAAAGTTTTACATTATATTTATCTAAAATTCCTTCTTCTTTAAGTCTGACAGCAAGATTAAGCCCTGTCTGTCCTCCTAAGGTAGCAAGAATTCCATCGGGTTTTTCTTTAGCTATTATTTTTTCAACTACAGAAACAGTAGGATTTTCAATATAAACAATATCTGCTATATCAGTATCAGTCATTATGGTAGCTGGATTGTTGTTTACCAGAACGACTTGTACCCCTTCTTCTTTTAAGGATTTACAGGCTTGGGTTCCTGAATAATCAAACTCCGCTGCTTGCCCTATTATAATAGGGCCTGAGCCTATTACCAGAACCTTACTAATATCCTTATACTTCGGCAAAATAAGACCTCCTTTTGTAAACCATGACTATATCCATGAATTTATCAAAAATATCTGTTGAATCACGGGGCCCAGGACATGCCTCAGGATGATACTGTACAGAAAAAACTGGCAGAAACCTATGCATAATGCCTTCTACTGTTCCATCGTTTAAGTTTATATGGGTTACAGTTATCTTGTCTTTATCTATTGACTCCTCTTCAACAGCGTATCCGTGGTTTTGAGAAGTTATATAGTCTTTATTTGTTAGTAAATCCTTAACAGGTTGATTTGCACCTCTGTGGCCAAATTTCATCTTTACTGTATTACATCCAAGAGCAAGGGCTATTATTTGATGCCCTAAGCATATTCCAAGCACAGGTTTTATACCTATAAAATGTTTAGTAAGTTCTATTGCATAAACTGCATCTTTAGGGTCTCCTGGTCCATTTGAAAGAAATATTGCATCGGGATTTATTTGCATAACATCATCATAACTTGTATTATAAGGAAACACATAAATATCAAACCCAACAGAATTTAGCATCTTTAAAATACTTTTCTTTGTGCCAAGGTCAATAAAAGCAAGTTTTGGGCCAATACCCGCTATACGATATGACCTTTTTGTAGAAACTTCTTCTAAAAGATTTGTTTGGTCAAATTCTATGTCGTCGTCAGGGTTACAAGTTATAATTCCTCTCATAGTTCCATTTTCTCTAAGCTTTTTTGTCAAAGCCCTTGTATCAATTCCCGATAATACTGGTATGTTGTGCTTATCAAGATAGCTTAAAAGCGACTCTTCACTTTGAAAATTACTAGGCTTATCGCAATATTCTCGTACCACAAATCCTCTTATATGAGGCTTTTCTGATTGAAAGTCGTATTTGTTAATACCGTAATTTCCTATTAAAGGGTATGTCATGACAACTATTTGGCCTGCATAGGAAGGATCTGTTATGGCTTCTTGATAGCCTGTCATCCCTGTAGTAAAAACAACTTCTCCATATCCTTTTTTGTTTTTGCTTATTAACTCACCTTCAAATATGTTTCCATCCTCAAGTTTCAAATAACCTTTCATACTAAAACCCCATTTCGTGTAAAACATCTTCCAGTATTATTATCGCCGTATCTATTTCCTCTTCTGTCACAGTAAGAGGAGGAACAAATCTTAAAACATTGTGGCTGATACAATTTATAAGTAAGCCTTTTTCCATTGCCTTTGTCACAATATCCGAAGCCTCTTCCATATCCATTTGACAGCCTATCATAAGGCCCTTTCCTCTCACCTCTTTTATGACACTGTATTTCTCCTTTAAATTTTTAAGTTTTCTCCTAAAATACTCGCCTTTTTGAGCCACACTATCTAAAAAGCCTTCCTTTGTTATCTCATTCATAACCGCAATTCCTGCAGCACAAGCTAGGGGATTTCCTCCAAAGGTTGAAGCGTGGTCTCCTGGTGAAAAAACTGATTTATCCTCTTTTGCAACAATTGCTCCTATTGGGAATCCTCCTCCCAATCCCTTTGCCAATGTCATAATGTCAGGAGTTACACCGTAATGCTCATATCCAAAAAGTTTTCCAGTTCTTCCTATACCTGTCTGAACTTCGTCTATTATAAAGAGAATATCATTTTCATCGCATATTTCTCTTGCCACCTTTATATATTCTGGTGTAGCTTCATGGATACCGCCTTCACCTTGCACTACTTCCAGCATAATTGCACATACTTCATCATCAATTGCTTCATAAAGAGCATCAATATCATTAAAGGGTACATATTTAAAACCAGAAAGAAGTGGACCAAAACCTTTGTGATACTTCTCTTGACCTGTTGCAGTCAATGCTCCAAAAGTTCTTCCATGAAAAGAATTTTTGGCAGATATAACTTTATACCTTTTATCACCGTATTTTAATGAGGCATATTTTCTGGCAAGTTTTATGGCGCCTTCATTTGCTTCTGCACCGCTGTTTGCAAAAAATACTCTATCTCCAAAGGAGTTTTCCGCAATTATCTTTGCAAGTTCTATCTGATTCTCATTCCAATAAAGATTAGAACAGTGTATAAGTTTTTCAGATTGGTTCTTTATAGCATCAACTAATGCCGGATGACAATGCCCCAGTGAATTTACTGCAATACCTGCGACAAAATCGAGATAGACATTTCCTTTGTCATCCCACACTTTTGTCCCTTTTCCCTCTATCAAGGTAATAGGGTATCTGCTGTAAGTATTCATTACATATTTCTTATTCTCAGAGATTATCATCGTCAAAACATTCCTTTCCTATCATAGTACCTATCCCTTCATCAGTAAAAATTTCAAGAAGCAGTGAATGTGTAAGCCTTCCGTCAATGATGTGAGCTCTTTTCACGCCATTTTCAACAGCTTTTATGCAACATTCAAGTTTTGGTATCATTCCACCGTTTATGCGTCCCGAATTCATAAATTCTTTTGCGTGCTCTAAGTCCATTCGGGATATTAGGCTACTTTTATCATTTATATTTGATAGAATTCCTTCGACATCTGTAAGTAAAATTAGTTTTTCAGCCTTTAATGCTTCTGCGATTTTCCCTGCTGCAGTATCCGCATTTACATTGTATGTTTCGCCGTCATCTCCGAAAGATGTCGGTGCAATAACAGGTATATAGCCTTTTTCCAGCATCATCGTTATTACATCTATGTTTACATCTACAATTTTTCCTACGTATCCTATGTCGCCGTTTGAGGTATCTTTTTCCGCCTTTAAAAGTCTCCCATCTTTCCCGCTTACGCCAATCGCCTGGCCCCCTAGTTCATTGATCAAGGATACAATTTCTTTGTTGATACGACCTGTCAGCACCATTTCAACAATCTCCATCGTGGCCTCGTCGGTAACCCTCAAGCCATTTACAAACTTTGATTCTATATCTAACCTCTCCAGCATTTTATTTATTTCTGGTCCACCGCCATGGACGACCACAGGGTTTAACCCTACAAATTTCATCAATACAATGTCCTGCATTACCATTCTTTTTAAATTGCAGTCTAACATTGCACTTCCACCGTATTTTATTACAACTGTCTTGCCGGAGAACTTTTTAATATAAGGGAGTGCTTCTATTAAAACATGGGCTTTTGCGATTTCGTCACCATATTTTTGCTTTCTAATCATGTTCTATAACTCCCGTTAATTTTTACATAGTCATAGCTTAAGTCGCACCCCCAAGAAGTCGCACTATATTCCCCGGCCTTCATATCTACGGTTACAGTAATCTCTTTTTCTTTTAAAATTTCTTTGGCTAAAGCCTCATCAAAAAAGATGTAACCTCCGTTTTCACAAACTTTAATTTCTCCTTTCATGCTTTTTAAATATATGTCAACTCTACTTGCGTCAAAATCTGCTCCTGAATATCCCACTGCCGCGAGAATCCTTCCCCAGTTGGCGTCTTCACCGAATATAGCTGTCTTTACAAGATTTGAGTTTACGATAGACTTTGCAGCTAATCTTGCATCTTTTTCAGTTTTTGCATTTATTACATTTACTTCCATGAACTTAGTTGCTCCTTCCCCATCCTTCACAATAAGTTTTGCAAGAGTTTTATTCACATACTCTAAGGCTTTATAAAACACATCAAATTCATGAGTCCCTTCTTCTATTATTTTGTTTTGCGCTTCCCCATTTGCAAGTATTATCGCTGTATCATTTGTGCTCATATCTCCATCAACAGAAATCATGTTATAAGTTTTGTCTACAGTTTCTTTAAAAGCTTTGTTTAATGCAACTTTAGTTATACTCGCATCTGTAAGTATAAAAGAAAGCATTGTCGCCATATTTGGATGTATCATACCTGACCCTTTTGCAAACCCTGTCATTGTAACAATTTTACCTTCTATTACAAACTTGGCTGTCACACCTTTTAAAAAAGTATCTGTTGTCATTATAGCTTCAGCCGCCTGGTACCCACCCTCTGTTGAAAGATTTTCTGCCGCAGCCTCAATCCCTTTTAAAACTTTTTCCATAGGAAGAGGTGCACCAATAACCCCTGTAGAACATACCAGCACATTTTCTTCATCTATTTTAAGAAGTTGTGACACTTTTTTTGCCATGTTAACAGCATCCTCAAAACCTTTTTCTCCTGTGCAGGCATTGGCATTGCCACTGTTTATAATGATCGCCTGTGCTATACCTTTTTCTATTCTTTTCATATCAAGAAGGACTGGCGCCGCTTTAACCTTATTCGTTGTAAATACAGCTGCTGCATTTGCCACTTTTTCTGAATATATGAGTGCGACATCTTTTTTGCTTTTTTTAATTCCTGCAAAGATACCGGAAGCCAAAAAGCCTTTCGGCAGTTCAATACTTCCTTCTAAAATCTCCAACTCTTTCATTATCAAATCCTCCAAATCCCTTTATTTTTTGTATGTGTTTTTATCTACGGATATATCGGAACTATATCAAGTCCAGTATTTTCATCCATTCCAAACATAATATTCATATTTTGCACTGCCTGTCCTGACGCCCCTTTAACGAGATTATCAATCGCAGACATAACTATTAAAGTATTAGTATGTTTATCAACTTCAAACCCTATGTGACAAAAATTCGACCCATAAACACTTTTTGTTGCGGGGTAATTGCCGGGTTGTAGCACTTTTACAAAATACTCATTTTTATAAAAATCGGTGTAAACATTATAAACAGTGTTTACATCCATATCTTTTTTTAGTTTACAATACATAGTACTTAAAATTCCTCTTGTCATTGGTGTGAGGTGGGGCGTAAACACAACAGACACTTTTTCACCAAAAACTTTTGAAAGTTCTTGCTCCATCTCTGGGATATGTCTGTGTTTTGCAACATTATACGCTTTTATGTTTTCATTGCATTCTGCATACATATTGTTATGGGAGGGATTGTGACCTGCCCCTGATACCCCTGACTTTGAATCAACAATTACATTCCCCTCTATTATGCCATTTGTAAGAAGAGGCATAAGCCCTAATATAACGCTTGTAGGATAACATCCAGGATTTCCAACAACTTGGGCCTCTTTTATGTCATCTCTATAAATTTCAGGGAGGCCATATACTCTTTTGATATCTCCATAATCCTCGTAATCTCCACTATACCATTCTTTATAGACAAAGTAATCGTCAAATCTAAAGTCAGCTCCTAAGTCAATCACCTTTACTCCTCTTTTTACAGCTTCTCTTGCTATTTTTGAAGCATGACCTGAAGGCAAAGCTGTAAATATAACGTCGCAATTCGATATTGCCTTTTCAACGTCGGCTTCTTCCAACTCTTTGTCGCAAAAGCCAATGAGGGATGAATAAACATCCGAAATTTCTTTGGTATTATAACTTTGAGAAGAAAGATATTTTATCTCTACCTTTTCGTGCTTTGAAAGTATTCTTATAAGTTCAACCCCCGTATAACCAGTTGCACCAAATATTCCTACCCTCACCATTTAAAGTACCTCCCTCTTTTACACCCTCGGTCATTAATTAATATATATACGTTTTAATTTATAATTATGCATAAAGTGTTAAAAAAATATTTGCATGCATAAATACAATATTTAATTTATAATTATACAACTTTTATTTTACATTATACCACCACAAAAAATTTTTTCAAGAGTTTTTCACAAAAAATTCTCGAATAGGTATAGACATATTTACCACTTAGAGAATAATTGCAAAAACATTGAAGAAGAAAACACCATAAAAAGAATAGAGGCTGCCCCCCTTCTATTTGGTATAATTAAAATGTGTGAAATTCTTTTTAAATGTCTCACAAACAGCAGAAATATAAAAAAGCGACTTGAGCAGGGCCAATGCCTCTTTTTCAGCTAATAAAGCTCTATATGCACCCTCTTGCCGCATTTTTTCAGGATTTGGGCCAGTTCCTCTACTATCTTGAGCTTGTCGCTTGCGCCTTCCGGCAGGTATGCATTCCGGTGGGCGGGATTGATCGCCCGCCCTACCAGAAAGCGGATGTGGGTGGAACGATTGACGAGCAGGTCTGCGAGTATTGAAGCTCCGTCCTTCTTTTTCCTTATATCGTCCAAGAAGTGGGGAGAAAAGGAATACGTGTTTATAAAATTTCTCAGTATCTCGACACACCTGCTTAAAGTTATCAAACCTTCGGTTACGAGGTCTATTCCCTCTATACTACCGACGGGAGGTATCGCCGGGTCGGCATAGTCCATATTTGTGACTACTTTCCTTCCAGTTTCCCTAGAAACAATATTCGCAGTAGTACCTCCGCAGACCACCTTTCTGCCTTCGCTGCCAATAAGTTTTTTCACGACTTCTGTATCCTTTGACCTATCTTCAGGGGGCCCAACTAGTACCGTGAGCAGCTCCGACTTTCTTAAACCTACTCCCACGACCGTGGTATCGTCCCCCGGATTACCGGAATAAAGGTGGCTACACGTTTTGATTAGCTGGTCCACCATCTCCGACACGAAATATCCCCTTCTGTCAAGCCTCTGCAGGTATTCGGCCACATTGGGCCACTGCCATCCCAGGTTCAGGATACCTCCCACCCCTGCGTGAATGACTCCGTCGCTTACCAGGAATATTTTATCCCCCGGAAAGGCTTCGAACTGGTACTCCAGAATCCTCCTCTCTTCCACTCTCAGTTCCCTGTAAGGTAGCTTAAGAACCTTTCCGTCCCGGATGTAGATCACAGCTGGATTATCAAATTCAAAAAGCCTTCCCTCTCCGTCATCGTTAATCTCGAGAATGGAAAAAGTGGAGTAAGCAAGCTGCCGGATCCGGCACACTGGGAGAGTATTAATCAGGGTCCTGACCACTTCTTCTATGGAAGCCCTGTTTTTTATCATGGTAGAAGCAATCCTTACGGTAAGGGTGGAAAGTATACTGGCCTTTACCCCGCTCCCCAGGCCATCGGCCATTACGGCAATTATGCCGTCTTCGGATTGCACAACCTCAACGCTGTCCCCGCACAGCTCTTCTCCTTTTTTGGTAAGGCTTTTGGTGAATACTTCGGCGTAGACCTTCATTTTTCTTCTTCCCTGCCTTTAACCAGTTCTATAAGCTTAAGGAGCAGCATCTTGCTCTCCGCCGTCGTCTCTCCCAGCAGTCCCGCTATTTCTTGGGCGACGCGCATCTGCCTGTTTATTACTTCCTGAGCCTTCTCCAGGGTCTCCTCCCTGACCTTTTCTAATTCCATCCTCTGCTTTTCTTGTTCGGTAATATCCTGAATAATCGCCAGTACCAGGTCCTCTTCCCCGATATAGCATATAGTCTGGAGGGTGGTTAAAGAATTCCGGGAATAGTTCACCTTTTTATCCTGCAGGTTGGTTTTATTGGCCATTACCCAGGCAAAATCCCTGTCGTCGATGACGGTCGAAAGGGGCTTCCCCTGGACCTGTTCCTTTTCAACACTGAACATTTTTTCTGCCGCTCTGTTTATTTCCTTTATATTCAAATTACTGTCTACCAGAATGATGCCGTTCGGGGTGTGGTCTATGATCAGGTTGGCTAGGGATTCGGCCCTGGACCTCATGTAGGGGATGCACATGTCCGGCTCCGCCATTCCTTGGTAAACAGCTTCGGCTTTTTTACGACAGGTAGGATATCCACACGCCCCACAATTCAATTCTTTTTCGGGAGTTGTTTTACCTATTAAAGCCAGTATTTCTCTTATCTCTGATTCAGTTGGCGTAGGTGCTTTAAAGGCCTTCGGCTCGAAAGACCTCCTGAGGTCAATACCAGCCGCATAAGCCTTTATATTCTCATACCCTTGCTGCTGTTGATTATTTTCAATAAATGAAAGCAACCTTTCCCTTCTTTCATAAAGGGAACTGCCGGACGGCATCAAAGGCCCGGCGATACATCCGCCTCTGCACGCCATCATCTCAAATAGCCGGCCGCTCACGCTTCCCCTCTCCAGGGCGTCTAAAAACTCCATGCACTCCTCTATACCGTCCACGACTACGACCTCGCGGGACAAGAGGTTATAGTTGATTGAAGAAGTCTTCAAAAGCCCACCGGGCAAGGGATAGCTCCTGGCAATAAAGGGCTCCCAGGCGCCTTCTAGCTGTCCGGAGTCCGCCCCGGGGCCCACAGAGGCTTTTTCATCTATCCAATCCATCAATTCCCGGAAGGTCAGTACTGCATCTACATCGCCCAAAACGCTCCGATCCCGGGCTTCAGCCTTTTTAGCGATGCAAGGGCCTATAAACACGACCTTAACGTCCCACCCGTATCTTTGCTTCAACAACCTTGCGTGGGCCACCATCGGGGATACCACCGGAGCTAGATTACCTATAAGTCCCGGGTAGTATTTCTCTGCCAGATTCTTCACAACCGGGCAGGTCGTGGTTATGAGGGGGCCATTATGCCCCTCTTTGATCAACCGGCGGTATTCCAAGGATACCAGTTCGGCGCCCACCGCTGTTTCCTCGGCTCCATAAAACCCGAGGCTCTTCAGTATGGAAAACATTTCGCGGGGGGAATCCACGTCGAAGGCGGCGGGGTATGAGGGGGCGATGGAGGCTATGACCTTTTCCCCAGCCTGTATGAATTGCTTTATGGTATTCAGGTCGTTTCTCGCCTTCTTGGCATTTTGGGGGCACTCGATGACACACCTTCCGCAGTACACGCACAGCCCTGGCCGCCAGCTATTTTTATGGCCTTGACCGGACAGTGCCTGACGCACCGATAACAGTTTTTGCAGTTTGCCGGGGATACACTGATTACATCCAAAATTAATCCTCCTTCCAGTTACCGTTCTTTACGGCTTCAAGAAGCCCAGCCACATCTTTCGGAGCCACGGAAGTAAAATATCTATCCCCAACCTTTACCGTTACCCCTTCAGTACACCTTCCCAAGCAGAATCCCGCCTTTAGTTCCACGCTGTTTTCCAGACCGTAAAAAGGAATCAGCCTTTCGAACTCCTTGATCACCTCGTAAGCCCCTTTCAAATGACAGGAACTCCCCACGCAAACCGTTATCTCAACCATAAGGCACCCCCTTATAAAAGCTGATAATCACTCTCTCCATCTTTCGCGTCTGCTTTTTCTATAAACTTGCCTCTTACCTCCGCTATCAGAATCAAAGTACAGTTTTCAATATAAAAAGTTGCTTCAAGGATTATTCTATCTTCAAGGTTGTTTTCGTATAAATAGATACCTGCACTCGTTTACCTGTACTCGTTTCGCACTTCCTCTAAAGCCTTATTCTTCAAATTTGTTAAATTTTTTACAAGTTAAGGAAAAATATCTGTTAGATTATTAACACTCTTAGTTAATTATACATAATACACATGTACGTATCAAGATTTGTAAATAAGTACAATTATAATTCCATTAAGTTCCTGCAATATTAAAATCTATTTCTTTTTTAGAAACTTTTAAATATTATTTTCCCTATATCATTAATAAAATCTATTACAATAGATAACCCCTTTCTGTGATTTTGTTTTTTGCCAATTCTATCTTATCACAGGAGTTTTTTCTAGTTCTTTTTACTTAAAAAAATTTATCTATAAATTTTATAAATTGCAATATTAAATGCAACACTTAATGAAAATCATGTAGATATAGGATTTGGGACAAATCATATATAACCTTAAGCCCATCTTAGTTAACAAATTGAGCGAAGGTCGTAATTTGTCAAGGGTTTAAGTCAGGCGAAGCCTGCCCCTTGACAAATCACGAGCGAGCTCTATACTTTATAAGAGATGGGCTTAACAGATTTTTGCCAGTTCCTCATAAAAGCATTCTTTAGGTGTTTTATAATTTAACAATTTTCGTGGAAGGTTATTAAGCCAATTTTCTACTCTCTTTATCGTATCTATAGATAAATCTTTAATACTTTTTCCTTTAGGGATAAAACGTCGTATAAGACCATTATGTCGTTCATTCGTAGCTCTTTCCCAAGATGAATATGGATGTGTATAATATACTTCTACCCCATATTCTAAAAGAGTACTTTCTAAATCACTAAACTCTGTACCATTATCAGATGTTATGGTTTTAAATACTTTGTTTAAATTATCACCAAATATATCTTTTAATTTTGATAGTGCATCTTTAACAGATTTGCTGTCTTTTGCATCTAAAAGAAATATTATTTCATGGCGAGTCTTACGCTCTGTTAATGTCAAAAGGACCTTGTCATTAGACTTCTTGCCAATTAACGTATCTATTTCCCAATGTTCAAAAACTTCACGGCTTTCAACTTCTTTAGGCCTAAAATCAATACTTTTACCCATAATACGTTTATTTTTACGGTTTTGCTTCTTCCTTGGTTTTAAACGTAGTTTTAAAGGTAAATCAATGTTTTTAACTTTTAATAATCCTCTATCTATATAGTTGTAGAGTGTTTTAGTACAAACAATGGTTTTATTATTCCAGCTTGGGTCCTTCTTACAATAACCTACAACTGCATCCGGCGACCATTTTTCATGTAATATTTTATTTTCAGCATATTTCAAAAAATCTTCTGCTTTAGCTGCTTTAAATTTAGCTCCACAATTTGAACGATTTTTTTCGTAGACAGCCTGACCAGTTTCAGGGAAATAGCTTGTATAAGAAGACAAATCACTTCTAAGTTGTGTAGTAGTTCCACGTTTAATTTCACGGCTTATGGTACTTGGAGATCGATTAAGTTTTTTAGCAATATACCGAATACTCCTTCCTTCCTTGAGTAATGCATAGATTTCTCCTCGTTCATAGCTACTTAAGTGTTTAAAAGAACGCTTTTTTGTGGTACAATTATTATGAACCATAGTGAAAATCCTCCTTGTATGATGTTGATTTGACACCTATATCATACATGATTTTCACTATGGTTTCTATTTTTTATCTGTTGCATTTAATTATACAACTAACCTATCTATAAATTTTATACTACGTCCAAATAAATTGTTGACAAAGCTTTAACAATGTGTTATTTTATAATTGTATACTGTATACAATTATAAAATAAATTAATAATCAATGGGAGGTATCTCAACAATGAAAGGTTTTGCAATGCTTAGTATCGGTAAGGTTGGCTGGATTGAGAAAGAAAAGCCTACTCCAGGCCCATTTGACGCTATCGTAAGACCTCTAGCTGTTGCCCCTTGCACTTCGGACATTCATACCGTTTTTGAAGGTGCTATAGGTGAAAGACATAACATGATACTCGGTCACGAAGGTGTAGGTGAAGTAGTTGAAGTAGGTAGTGAGGTAAAAGATTTCAAACCTGGTGATCGCGTTGTTGTGCCAGCTATTACCCCTGATTGGCGTACTTCTGAAGTACAAAGAGGATATCACCAGCACTCCGGTGGAATGCTGGCAGGCTGGAAATTTTCAAATATAAAAGACGGCGTCTTCGCCGAATTTTTCCATGTGAACGATGCTGACATGAATTTAGCACATCTGCCTAAGGAAATTCCATTGGAAGCTGCAGTTATGATTCCAGATATGATGACTACCGGCTTTCACGGAGCCGAACTGGCAGAAATAGAATTAGTTGCAACGGTGGCGGTTTTGGGTATTGGCCCAGTAGGTCTTATGGCAGTCGCTGGTGCCAAATTGCGGGGTGCTGGAAGAATTATTGCAGTAGGCAGTAGACCTGTTTGTGTAGATGCTGCAAAATACTATGGAGCTACTGATATTGTAAACTATAAAAATGGTCCTATCGACAGTCAGATTATGGATTTAACTGAAGGTAAAGGCGTCGATGCTGCCATCATCGCTGGAGGAAATGCTGACATTATGGCTACGGCAGTTAAGATTGTTAAACCTGGCGGCACCATCGCTAATGTAAATTATTTTGGTGAAGGAGATGTTTTGCCTGTTCCTCGTCTTGAATGGGGTTGCGGCATGGCTCATAAAGCTATAAAAGGCGGTTTATGCCCTGGTGGACGTCTAAGAATGGAAAGACTGATTGACCTTGTTTTTTATAAGCGTGTCGATCCTTCCAAACTCGTCACTCATGTTTTTCAAGGATTTGATAATATTGAAAAAGCTCTAATGCTGATGAAAGATAAACCAAAAGACCTAATCAAACCTGTTGTAATATTAGCATAAAAATGGGGACTTAAACCCCCATTTTTATGCTAATAAGACTAAAAGCACTGGTTTTTTATATGACACATCGGCCGGCAAAGTTTTGGTAAAAAATAACAAAAACGCTGTTTTCATAACATTTTTATTCCATTAACACTGATACTATCATTGAAAGTAGCAGAGAACTATTAAAATCTTATTATCACAGAAATAGAAAAAGGAGGACTATTATGTTCAAAATATTAGAAAAAAGAGAACTGGCACCTTCCATTAAGTTGTTTGTAATAGAGGCACCACTAGTGGCTAAAAAAGCAAGGCCAGGCCAATTCGTTATACTAAGGATAAAAGAAGGAGGAGAAAGAATTCCTCTTACTATTGCAGATTACAATTCAGAAAATGGCACTGTCACAATAGTATTCCAAGAAGTAGGTAAAACCACCCGGGAGTTAGGAACTCTAGAAGCTGGAGACTATATTCAGGACTTTGTTGGGCCTTTAGGTGTACCGGTGGAGTTTCCTAATCACAAGAAAGTTTTAGGAATAGGCGGAGGTCTTGGTATTGCTCCACTTTATCCTAAACTCAAAATGCTTCATCAGCAGGGGGTAGAAGTAGTTTCTATTATAGGTGCTAGGACAGCTGAATTGCTAATCTTAGAAGAAGAGATAAAAGCTGTTAGCGACAGGATGTATATCTGTACCGACGATGGCTCAAAAGGCCGCCATGGGTTTGTCACAGTAGTACTTAAAGAGCTTTTAGAACAAGGCGAAAAATTTGATGAGATTATTATCATAGGTCCCCCGATTTTGATGAAAATAGGAAGCGAAATTACCAAGCCTTATGGCATACCCACTATGGTGAGCCTTAATCCCATAATGGTAGACGGCACAGGCATGTGCGGTGGGTGTCGTGTCACCGTAGACGGAGAAATCAAATTTGCTTGCGTTGATGGTCCGGCTTTCGACGGCCATAAAGTAGATTTCGATGAACTAATAAAAAGATTGGCCACTTATAAGGAGGAAGAAAAAATTTCCCTCGAAAGATTTAATGAAGCTCATGAATGCAAATTAATCAACAAAATAGAAGGAGCTGATAAAGATGCCGTTAAATAGAAGCAAAAAGAAAACACCCATGCCTACCCAAAAGCCTGAAGTCCGCAGGTGTAATTTTAACGAAGTAGCTTTGGGCTATTCGGAAGAAGAGGCAGTTAGTGAAGCCCAGAGGTGCCTTCAGTGTAAAAAACCAGGATGTGTTGAAGGGTGCCCCGTTCAGGTACAAATTCCCCAGTTTATAAAACGTATTGCAGAAAGAGATTTTGAAGGAGCTATAAAGATTATAAAAGAAACCAACAGCTTGCCCGCCATATGTGGCAGAGTCTGTCCACAAGAAGCACAATGCGAGAAAAACTGTGTTTTGGGCAAAGTAGGTGAACCTGTGGCCATAGGTCGCCTAGAACGGTTTGCAGCAGACTGGGAGAGAACAAAAGGTATCCGTCCCCCGGTAATTCCTAAAAAGCTTGGTAAAAAAGTGGCCATCATCGGTTCCGGGCCCGCCGGTCTCACCTGTGCAGGAGATTTGGCTAAACTCGGCTATGATGTAACGATCTTTGAAGCTCTTCACAAACCCGGCGGCGTACTAGTATACGGTATTCCTGAATTCAGGCTACCGAAAATTATAGTGGAACAAGAAGTAAAGTTTATACAACAGCTGGGCGTAGAAATTAAAACCAACATGGTTATGGGCAAAGTTCTGACGATAGACGACCTTTTTGAAATGGGGTATGAGGCTGTCTTTATCAGCACAGGAGCTGGCCTCCCGAAATTTATGGGCATACCTGGTGAAAACTACCTTGGCGTGTATTCAGCCAACGAGTTTCTAACCAGAATAAACCTGATGAAAGCCTATTCTTTTCCCAACACTGACACCCCCATAAAGGTAGGCAAAAAAGTAGCAGTAATAGGGGGTGGCAATGTAGCTATGGATGCAGCCAGGTCTGCCCTAAGAATGGGAGCTGACGAAGTTCATATTGTGTATCGCCGTTCTGAAGAAGAAATGCCCGCAAGAAAAGAAGAATTCGAGAACGCTAAAGAGGAAGGTATTATATTTGATTTCCTCACAAATCCAGTGAGAATAACAGGTAACGAAAATGGTTGGGTCAAAGGTATTGAGTGTATCCGCATGGAACTTGGAGAGCCTGACGCTTCGGGTCGTCGCCGTCCAGTTCCTATAACGGGTTCTGAATTTATTATGGATGTTGATACGGTAGTAATCGCCATAGGTACTGGCCCTAATCCCCTTCTCACAAAGACCACTGAAGGCTTAGAACTTACAAAACACGGTTATATCGCTGTCGATGAAGATGGAAGAACTTCCAGAGAAGGGGTATGGGCTGGAGGCGATATTGTAACGGGTTCAGCTACTGTAATTTTGGCCATGGGTGCCGGAAAAAAAGCAGCTCGTTCCATCCATGAATACCTACAAAACAAAAAATGGCGGTAAACATCTTTCGGTAAACTAAAGAGACGATAGCAAGACGGCACTATGGAAGGATATACATCCAGCTATCGTCTCTTTTATTTGTGAATTTATCATTTTACCTGCTCACTTATTTCCTGTTCTGCAATCGTTTTTAAAATTTTGTTGTCACATCTACTAATAAAAACTTTATACTGTTTTCTTCCTTTTTCTACTATTTGCCAAATCGTAATAATGCTGTAACATTTTAATTTCATTTTTCTATTTTTTAACGTGATGTCTCTTCCTTAAATTCTCCTTTACAAATATATATCCAAAAATCAACATAATACTAAAAGCCAATAGAGAATTATATAAAAACATCAGTTTTATCCCATAAATATCACTTAAAAATCCTCCAAGTAAACTTCCCGTAATCCTTGAAATCCCCATGCCAATAAGATTGTTCATAGTCTGTCCTGAAGCCTTAAGCTCATTTGGCACTTCCTGGTTAATGTATGTCACCATGGAGTAGTATAAAACTATAAATATCGTACCATGCAAAAGTTGAAGAGGCAAAAACATATACGGACTTTTTACTAAAAATATCAAAAGCCATCTTATTCCTGCAACAAAAGTTGCCCCTAATAAAGCATTGCGAGTTCCTATCTTTTTAAGTACTTTATCGGCATAAAGTAAAAAGGGAATTTCACTCATGGCAGAAATAAAATAATTCCAACCCAAAAGGCTATTACTCCCACCTAATTGTTTAAAATAAATAGGAAAGTAAGTGTAATAAAAACCAAGAGTAACCTGCACTAAAAAGTTTAAAACTATAAGTATCACTAAATTTTTATTTGAGAAAAGATTCCAAATCGACACATGTGTTCTTCCAAACTGATGGCCTTTAACGATTGGCAATTTGAACACTATCATAAAAGCTAAAAACATTACAATAATGTTAAGGGCAAAAATGCTCCTAATATACTTCTGGGCAAAAAATCCTGCAATTACTGACATCACTGCATATCCTATAGTCCCTGCCATTCTTATAGGACCAAATTTTTGACCAGTCTCGCTTAAATATTCCAGCGTTATTGTATCTCCAATAGGACCAGTTGAGGTTTGAAAAAATGTAAAAAGAGCAATTACAAAAACCAAATAATAAAAATTAGCAGAAAGAGGATATAAAGCCATTGTCAATATGCTCAACAAAAATAAAAGCTGTAAAACAATATTTTTTGATTTTGCCCTGTCACTTGTAATGCCCCAAAAAGGCTGAGCTAATATCGCTACAAAAGGCCCCAATGACATAAGTACGCCAATGGCTCCTTTGCTATAACCTATGTAATCCAAATAAACTGGCAAAAAGGTGCCATAAATTGCACCGCTCATAAAGAAAACAGCATAATAAAGGATTAAATAATAGTAAATCTTCTTTGTGGACATATGCTACCTCCTCTTTACCAAAAAGAAAGAGCCAATAAAGGCTCTAACTTTTTATTCTTCCACTATTGCATAAGCCCTTGTAAAAGCACCATCTGCTCCTTCAATTAAAATAGGAGCTGCAGAAAACCACACTCTCTTTTGACTTATTTTATCGAGATTATTAAGATTTTCTATTATTATGATATTACTCGCCAATAAAATTTTGTGAACTGGAAAAGTGATATCATCTCTTACAGGGTCTGGAGAAATAAAATCTAGGCCAACAGCTTTCACCTTGTGCTTTACCAGCTCTTTAGCCAATTCCTCTGAAAGATAAGGTGACTTTTTTATATATTCTTCTTTATCCCAAAGTCTTGAGTACCCTGTTCTAAAAAGAACTATATTTCCTTCTCTTATCTCATGTCCTTTTAAAACATCTGGCCCAATTTCAAATGAATCTTTTACATCTACATCTACAATTACTGCCTCTCCCATAAATGTATCTATGGAAATTTGGTCAATTGTCTTCTCTCCTTTTATCATATGGGCTGGAGCATCACAATGAGTACCTATATGATTTATCCCATAGAGAAAATAAATAAAATTATAATTTGTATCTCCTATAGAATTAATATCAATTGGCAACGTCCCCGGATAAGTCGTCATCCCGACTCTATAAGGATGTGTCAAATCAATTATTCTTTTCAACTTTTCACCTCCTTCCATTTTCAAAATATTCTAAAACTTCTTCCACCTCATAAGTATTTATGACATCTTTTGCCTCAAGCCACCCTTTTCTTGCAATCCCTATCCCGTATTTTACGTCATTTAACCCCTGTATACTGTGGGCATCAGGGCATATTGCAAACTTTACTCCCTTTTCTTTTGCATGCTTTATATATCGCCAATCCAAATCAAGCCTATAAGGATTTGAGTTTATTTCAATTATTTTGCCATAATGGGCTGCCGCCTCTATAATTTCACACACGTCTATTTCGTAGCTGTCTCTCGCTAAAAGAAGCCTTCCTGTCACATGCCCTACAATACTTGTATATTTATTCTCTATAGCTTTTATCATCCTTTTCGTCATGTCCTCTTTACTCATTCTAAAATGAGAGTGGATAGATGCAATGACAAAATCAAACTGTTTCAATATCTCTTCATCATAATCCAAAGACCCGTCAGGAAGTATATCAGACTCTACACCTTTTAATATGACTATATCTTTGTATTTCTTGTTTAACTCGTCTATCTCTTCCCACTGTCTTATTAAATCCTCTTCACTTAGACCTCCTGCATAAAAAGCAGATTTACTGTGGTCTGTGATGCCTATATACTTATACCCCAATTTTCTCGCTGCTTCTACCATTTCTATAAGGGTACTAGCCCCATCGCTATAAGTAGTATGGACGTGGAAAATTCCCTTTATATCTTTTTCTTCTATCAATTTAGGAAGCTGTCCTTTTTCTGCCGTTTCTATCTCTCCCATGTTTTCTCTAAGCTCTGGAGGAATATATAAAAGTCCTAATTTATTAAATATTTCCTCTTCACTTTTGCACTCTATAAGTTCTTCACCTTTAAAAATGCCATATTCATTCATTTTAATACCCATTTGCTTTGCCCTGTGCCTCATGGCGGTATTGTGCTCCTTGCTTCCTGTAAAGTGATGAAGTGCATAGGGAAACTCTTTTTCCGTCACAACTCTTAAATCTGCATTTATACCCGACTTTAAAGTGATACTGGTTTTTGTATCTCCTTTTGCTATAACTTCCCTTACATCTTGGTAATTTACAAATAATTCCATAACCTTTGAGGAATCTGATGCTGCAGCCAAAATATCAATATCTTTTACTATCTCTTTTTTCCTTCGTAAACTTCCTGCAATTTCCGTCACTAATGCAGTTTTAGTCATATCTAAATATTCCTTTAATTTAAGCGCTTCTTTATAAGCTTCCGCATATAAATGTTGACCGCTAAATTGCTTCACAAACTGTATCCCCTCCAAAATTTTCTTTTGAGTCTTTTCCCCAAACCCCGGAAGGTCTACCAATCTATTCTCTATACAAGCGTATTCCAACTCTCTAATTGTGGTGATATTCAATTTTTCGTATATAATCTTTATCTTTTTCGGACCAAGTCCAGGAATTTTAAGCATTTCAACAAGCCCTTCAGGAATAGATGCTTTTAAATTCTCATAATATTCCATTTTACCCGCTAAAACCAGCTCTGTAATCTTTTTATTAATTGCCTCCCCTATTCCCTTTACATCCTTTAACCTGTCTTCTTTTACAAGAATCTCTAAATCTTCATCTAATAGTTCTATTGTCCTTGCAGCATTATAATAGGCTCTCGACTTAAAAGGATTTTCCCCTTTAAGCTCAAGCAATAACCCTATTTCATTTAAAATATCAGCAACCTCTTTTTTATCCATTTTTTATTTCCCCTTTAACATGCAAAATCTTTACTACATTATACCACAGAAAAACAAAAAAGAGAGATAACATTCTCCCTGCCATCATAAACCTTCATATTCTCCTTTTATTTCCCCCATTCTTTATCCATTCGGTGTTTTATCGCTTCATAGTCGGGTTCTAGCAATTTTTTATCTATAAATAATTCAAACATTCTGAGACTTTCATACTCATGTTTCACTATCTTCCAATGGCCATTTTGCTTTTCCAATTCAAAAACATTATCTGAATCTACAAACATAGGATAAGCCTTTTCTCGCTCTAATTCTAGCTTTAACACTACCCTTGCTTTATTATCTGTTATCTCGATTTTTTTATCTTTAAAATTTTAACCTCAATAAATGACATTTCTTAAAAATTCCTTTCTCTCCTTTAACCTCCTCACTCAATAATCCTAATAATTACCAGTAATTCTTCCTATATCCATGGTATATCCTTTCCAGTGATATGTCAACTGACCAAAAGTACAAATTTTATATAAAATCTCCTCTATTTTTGTACTTTAGTATAAAATTTACATTTATTTCCTTTAAAACTTGTACTAAAGTATAAATTGGTTATCTTTTTTCTAGTAAATTGTATTTCTAAGCCAATTAAATAAAAAAGCAGTAAGAATTATGTTTATAATCGAAAAAATAAGAGTATAAAAATTCATAAAATGCCTCCCTATAAGTGACAACCCTTTTTCTCACTAAAATTTTATTAAATCAAAATTTGATCTTATTTACCATCCCTATAATTCTTCCAGTTTATGTATGTATTTATACTTAAAACAATACTCAATACAACTAACCAATATCACCTCATACTCGCTGTTGCCAATGCCTTCAAAATGTTATTGTGAGCATCTACCAACAATATCTCTACCTTCCCTTTCCCCTTTTTAATTTGAAGGATTTTGTTAAAATCAATAGGATAATTCTTTAAAAAATTAAAGCCAAATTCTCTGTGAGAATCCGGAAATACGTATTTTTCAAAATTACTCAAAATGATTTTATTTCCATTTCTTGTGTCAATCATTTCAGTCTCGCCATCTGTGTAGTAAACTATAGCTACATCTCCATCTTTATAGAAAAAGGGAATATCGTAAGCTAACTTCTTAGAATCTTGTGAAATAATGGTAGATTTCGATCCCTTTAAATTTACTATCACAAGATCATAATTTATTTTTTCTGCCTGGTCTTCTAAAAAGGATACAAAAGCAACAACATGGTCGGTCCGTCGTATGAGAGAACTGCGTCCTTCGAGTGTCGCTATTTCTTTTTCTAGACCATTTTTACTAACTTTATAGACCTTTGTAGTCCCTACATTTATGTTTCTATAAAAATATACATCTTCTCCCTCTAAAGCCAGTAAATATCCTTTAGATATGAACTGGGGGGTTCCTTCCCCTACTTTTTTGTAAACTTTGCCCAAACTGTCAAAATAAATTTGACACTGGTCGCCAATTTTTTCACCAATTACATTAGAAACAGGCATATCTACTTTTACCTCATGGATTTTGAAATCTTGTAAATCTATTACTTTTATTAGTGCAAAATCTTCTTTTGTCCATTTGGACTTAAGAATAAAACATTATCTCTTTCCAATTTTAACTCTACGGGAAGTTTATAGAAGTTTCCTTTTTCCTCTAATATGATATTACCTCTATCTTCCAGTATGGCTTTCTCTGAAGTTGCATAAATAAATTCCGGATCAGAATCGCTTTTAAATTGATATTTTTGTAAATGGGAATACTTATCCGAACAAGAAGTTAAAATTAACAAAGCTGATATGAGAATTACAGATAAAAAATAAATGACCTTTTTCACAGATATCACCTCATTTTTATGGTACTCCTTTTTCAAAATATGTCAATTAAAAATAAAAGAGAGTGGAATTTATGTGAAACCATAAATTCCACTCTCTTATCATCACAACAAACTTCCAAATTTTTTTACAAATCTCGTTTTAACGTATTGCGCCAAAGTCAAGTATGCAAGAAGCGTAGCTGCCAAGAACAAGAAGTATATTGCTGGTAGAGGCGTCATCCCAAGTTTAGCTCCAAAAGAAGTAAATGGCACAATCGTTCCTACTGTAACAGCTGCTGAGGTAAAAAGTAATAGTGGCCATGAAGCAATGCTTTGTATAAAAGGAATCTTCTCGGTCCTAAGCATGTGAACTACCATTGTTTGCGTCCATAAGCTTTCTACAAACCAGCCTGTTTGGAAAAGTGAAACAAATTGGAGTTTAAGTGCTTCAGGCAACAAGAAGTAAGAACCACCTATAACCAACGGACCAATTACAAAAAACATCAAAGCATAAGTGGTTATATCAAAAATTGAACTAGTAGGTCCAAACCATACCATGAAATTGCCTATATTTGCAGCATCCCATTTTCTTGGCTTTTGTATATACTCTTTATCCATTGTATCCCAAGGCACTGATGTCATTGACAAATCATAAGTTAAATTAAGGAAAAGAAGTTGCAATGGCTGCATTGGCAAAAAAGGCAAAAATGCACTTGCTACTAAAACTGAAAATACATTACCAAAATTAGAACTCGATGTAATTGCAATGTATTTCATAATATTTCCAAAAATTCTGCGTCCTTCTACAACTCCCTCTTCTAATACCGTAAGACTTTTTTCTAAAAGTATTATATCTGCTGATTCTTTTGCAATATCTACTGCAGAGTCAACAGAAATTCCAACATCGGCTTCTCTTAGTGCAGACGCATCATTAATTCCGTCCCCCATATATCCAACAATGTGGCCTTTGCTTTGTAAGGCCTTTATTATTCTCGATTTTTGCATAGGAGAAAGTTTTGCAAAAATTGTCGTCTTTTCTGCTACTTCTGCTAATTCTTCATCTGTCATATTCTCTATTTCATTTCCTAATAGAATATTCTCTACAGCAATCCCCACTTCTTTACAGATTTTCTTTGTCACTATTTCATTGTCACCAGTGAGAATTTTTACATCTACTCCATGTTCTTTTAAGGCTTTTATCGCATAAGGTGCAGATTCTTTTGGCGGGTCTAGAAAACCTATATAACCCATGAGAACCATCTTACTTTCATCCGCTACACTGAAAACTCCCTCTGGTGGAACATCATTTTTTTGAGCTACGGCAAGCACCCTCATTCCGTCTTCATTTAATTTTCTTACCATTTCTCTTACTTCTTGGCGTATTTCATCTGTCAAAGGAACAACTTCACCTTTGTACTCAGCGTATTCGCAGATGGAAAGCACTTCTTCAACGGCGCCTTTCGTTACAAGCTGCCTTTTCCCACCTTCGCTCTCTAAAACTACAGACATTCTTCGTCTTACAAAATCAAAGGGTATCTCATCAACTTTTTTGTATATTTTATCTAAACCATTAAAGCCCTTTTCAACTCCATACTCTAAAATGGCTACATCCATCAAGTTCCTTAGACCTGTTTGATAATAACTGTTAAGATATGCATGTCTTAAAACTCTGTCATCTTCATTTCCATGTATATCAAGATGTTTTTCTACAACTATTTTGTTTAATGTCAAAGTGCCAGTCTTATCAGTACAAAGTATATCCATTGCTCCGAAATTTTGAATAGCATCTAATCTCTTGACAATTGTCTTATGTTTTGCCATTGTCACAGCACCTTTAGCAAGGTTTGTAGTGACTATCATTGGAAGCATTTCGGGAGTAAGTCCAACAGCTACAGCCAAGGCAAAAAGCAATGCATCCAACCAATTACCCTTTGTAAGGCCATTTATCACAAAAACAATTGGAAACATAACTGCCATAAACTTGATAAGCACTTTGCTGACATTGTTAATACCCTTTTCAAAACTTGTCATTGCCCTATGCCCTACAAGGGACTTTGCCATTGAACCAAAATAAGTACGGTCACCTGTTGAAAGAACTACAGCAATAGCAGAGCCACTTACTACATTGGTACCCATAAAGCATATATTTTCTAAGTCTGAGAGGTTTAAATCCTTAGCTTTCCTTTTTTCTTCTTTTAAATCCGGATATTTCTCAACTGGTTCAGATTCTCCTGACAAGGTCGCTTGGTTTATGAATAAGTCCTTGGAAGTAATAACCCTAACATCTGCAGGTACCATATCTCCTGCTGCCAAATGTATTATATCACCAGGTACTATTTCTTCCATTTTTATTTCTCTCTCACCTGTATCTTTGCGAATAACTGCAGCAGTCGTGTGAACAAGGGCTTTCAATTTTTCCGCTTCTATATTGGAGCGGTACTCTTGAACAAAGCGAAGCAGTCCACTAACCGTTACCATTATAGAGATAATAATTATGGTGCTCCAATCTCTGTCTTGAGGTGCAGTAAAAAGTACATCAGTTATATATGACACAATTGCCAAAAATACCAATATACCTATGAAGGGATTAATAAAAGCTTTAATCAATTGAATATACCAAGGAGCTGGTTTTTCATGGGCTACTTCATTTAACCCATACATTTCAAGTCTATCTTCTGCTTCCTCAGAAGTCAAACCTTCTCTGTCTGTGCCTAATTGTGCCAAAACTTCATCTACATCTTTTTTCGCAAACTCAATTAATTGGGTAAGTATCGTATCTGTAAAACCATTTTTCTTTGCGATTTTGATCATTTCCATACACCTCCAAAGCACAATAATAGACTAAGGCTGCCGAGTCTTTTGCAACCTTACAGTTACAGTATTTGTTTTTTTGTGAAAAACTTTCGCACTTAGACGATGGAATTAAAAGGAATTGTTTTGGAGGTATATGTAATAGGACATCAAAAGAAGGGATAAATAGGCATTTTAAGAAATAGCAAAATTTATTGAAAAGGCCACGTGTGAGAAGAATGGACGTGGCCTCAAACTATGCCCATCCTTCTTCAATGTCATATTACATATACCTTTATAGCTTTTACTACTACCTCCACCGTCCATTCTTCTCACCTCCGTTTTTTCGCAAATTAAAAAACCTCTCAACGAATGAAAGAGGTTTTTTAACATTTCAATTCGTTGAGCTTTGGCACTATACAGCTTTGGAGCATCCTCCAGCTGCATTAAGTAAAACCTTAATTCGGTAATACTTGTTGACCCGTTAGCATCTCTCGATGTTTCCGGGCAGCAGCGTATATCTGTATAGGAGCCTCACCTAACGATTGTATTAACTTGTGCCCTTCTACATTATATTCTTCTATTTACAATCTGTCAATCTATTTTGAAAAATTTTTTACAAAAACAACTTTGTAGCTATAAAATGGGTTAGATAAGAAAAAGTAATACCTATCGTTGAGCCCATTAATACATCTGAAGGATAATGCAGTCCAATGTATATCCTTGAAATCCCTACAAGTACTGCCAGCGAAATAAAGAACACTGCAAGGCTTGGAAAAAACATTGAAAAAGTCATAGCAAGTGAAAAACTGGCAGTAGCGTGACCTGAAGGAAAAGAATAATCTTTTAAAAGATGTTTAAAAGTATTTGTATTAGCTAATACCATATAAGGCCTTGGTCTCGTATATTTTCTTTTTAAGAGCTGAACAAACAAATGGCTGCTTACAAGCGCAGTTAAAGCTTCTAAAGCAGAGGCTTTCACATTGTTTTTTCCGAAAAATATTAAAGATAAGCAAGAGAATATTGTAAAAAAAGGACCTCCTATATGAGTTATTTTAGGCATTATTTTGTCCAATATATTACATTTTATTCTTTTGTTTATATAGAAAAAAATGTTTTTGTCTTTGTCAAGAAGCACTCTTTTTATTTGCATCAGCAAAATCCCCTCCCTATAATCTCATTTCACTAATGCTTTCATCGAAATTTTTCAGCACAATTTCACACACTCTATCAGCGGAATTTTTATAAACCAATTCTTCCATTCTTTTTTCATATACTTAAGTTTATCAAGGTTTTCAAACAACAATTCTCTTAACTTTCAAAAGGATTTTATATTCTTTATATCTACAATTATATATACATTATCGTACTTTTCAAAAGCTTTTTTAACAGCCTTTGCTACTCTTTTATGGCCTGTTCCTATTTATCCATGGGCTTTCCCATAACCTTTGATTAAATTATCTTATGATAACATTAAAAAAACATTATAGGGATGTTAATTTTATGTTAAATTTTTTCTTACAAAATATTATACCATTATTTTGGCTATCCATTGCAAAAAAATAAAAAAGGGGAAATACCCCTTTCAGACTGTAGACAAACTTTCGTAAAAGAGATATTTTGCATAAGGAGCGACTTGTTACAAATCGGCCCGGCACTCAAGTAAGTATGCTTGTTTTTTCTATTTTTGCTTTATAAACTTTCTTACTTGAGTGACGGGAAACTTAGCAAGAGCGAGGGTGGAGGCAGGGCCGAAGCCATGAATGGCGGAGGCGGGCACCTTAAGGCATGGATGCCACCTGACGTAGGTACCCTGCCGGAACCCGAAGGTCGAGCTTTAGTTTTGTCGCTTTGGAACATCGGAGCAACGATGCAAAATATCTCCTTTGAATATCTTTTAACTTTGTCAAGAAACTGAAAAGGGGAAATACCCCTTTAAGCAATTGCTTTCTTTTTAATTTCCTCGATAGCATTTCTAACTTGAGGAATTAGTGAAACTGCAAAACATATTGCCACTTCTACACCTATTATGCTTCCATTAACTAAAAGTGAATAAACTATAGGACTCATTCCTTTTGGCGCATAGCTTGCAAAAAAGAATACTCCGGATAAAAAGTGAGAGAAAAATCGTCCAAATCCACCGACTAAAATTCCCAAACTCAGGTTTTTTCTAAAAAAGCCAGCAAGTCCTAATGCACCAAAAGCCAAAGGATAGTCGAGAAGTACTTGCACCCATTGGACTATAAAGGGGTCTTGAATAAGTTGCAAAAGTCCATATGCCATGCCAACAATCACACCAGGACCTAGTCCATAATAATACGCAAATATAAAAAGTGGAAGCATGCTGGCAGGCGTTATGGAACCACCCTGTGGCCAATGGTAAAACCTTATATATGACAGCACAAAAGAAATAGCGATTGAAAGTGCTCCGTAGACAAGCATCTTTGTGTCAAATTTGACACTTCTTCGCATCAGATATAAAAGAAAAGCTGCCAATAAAATTGCCAATATAACTGATAAGGTCACTGGTTTTATTTTGGCAAAATCAGAAAATATACTTATAATGTAGGACATAATAAAAAACACCTCCATGATATTTAGAGGCTATGTTCGCTGAAAAAAATACCGCGAAATGCGGTATTTTTGAGCCGCATTCCCTACGGAGGCATTACCCTCATCAGGTTCCAAGGGTTTGGCATCAATGCCATCTCAGCCATTAAGGCTCCCCCAGCGGACATAACCACCTATTTTGTTTTCACCTTTAATTTATCATTTTCTGTAGTCTGTGTCAAGAATAATTATCAAATGCGGATGTCCAAGCTTTGTAGGTTGCTGACGTTTTGCACACACATCAAATGGTATTAACTTGCCATCTCTTCCTCTTTTTCAAACTGACTGTTATAGAGACTTGCATAAAAACCACCTTTGGCAAGAAGCTCTTCGTGGGTACCTTGCTCTATAATATCTCCATGGTTCATAACAAGTATCAAGTCAGCATCCCTTATCGTAGAAAGCCTATGAGCGATTATAAAGCTTGTGCGTCCTTTCATAAGGTAATCCATCGCTTTTTGTATTTGTATTTCTGTAAGGGTATCTACAGAGCTTGTAGCCTCATCGAGTATGAGAATTTTGGGATCTTTCAAAATAGCTCTAGCTATAGTTAGTAACTGCTTTTGCCCTTGAGAAATATTTGTGGTCTCTTCATTTAATACCATGTTATAGCCCCCTGGCAATGTCCTTACAAAACTGTCAACATGAGCTGCCTTAGCAGCTTTTATAACTTCCTCATCAGTAGCATCGAGACGGCCATATCTTATATTGTCCATAATAGTACCATTGTAAAGCCAAGTATCCTGAAGCACCATGCCAAAAAGTGAACGCAAATCTTCTCTCGTAAAATCTCTTATATCATGGCCGTCAATCAAAATAGCTCCTTCATTCACATCGTAAAAGCGCATTAAAAGTTTCACTATAGTAGTCTTTCCTGCACCAGTAGGACCGACAATTGCAACTTTTTGTCCTGCCTTAATAGAAGCAGAAAAGTTATTTATCACCATTTTATCAGGTCTATATCCAAAACGAACATTTCTAAACTCCACATTCCCTTTTATATCTTCAATTTTTACAGGCTGTGGATTATCTGGAACTTCTTCTTCTTCCTCCAAAAACTCAAATACTCTTTCTGCACAAGCAGCAGTTTGTTGCAGTATATTGGAAATATTTGCAATCTGAGCAATAGGCTGTGTAAAAGATCGGATATACTGTATAAACGCCTGAATATCTCCTACTTCTATTGCATTTTTTATAACCAACCAACTGCCCAAAACTGTAACCGCCACATAACCCAAGTTTCCTATTACATTCATAAGTGGCATCATAATGCCTGTCAAAAACTGTGACTTCCAAGCTGCTCCGTACAAAGTGTTATTTAATACATCAAACTTTTCAATGCTCTTTTTCTCTCCATTAAAAGCCTTTACTATATTATGGCCTCCATATACTTCCTCCACATGACCATTTACATGCCCTAAATAATCCTGCTGCTCTCTAAAATACATTTGTGAATGTTTGACAATAAAGGCAATTACCAAAGAAGACAAAGGAATTATCAAAAGCGCCACTAAAGTCATAAGCCAGTTTATGGTAAACATCATAATCAAAACGCCTACTACTGTCGTCACAGAAGTGATTATCTGAGTCAAGCTTTGATTGAGAGTCTGAGTAATTGTATCCACGTCATTTGTAATACGTGATAATATTTCCCCTTGATTTGTGCTTTCAAAATATTTCAAAGGCAGGCGGTTAATTTTTTCAGAAATTTCTTTTCTAAATCTATAGGTAACTTTCATCGCAACCCCAGACATTATCCATCCTTGCAGGTATCCGAATAAAGCACTTAAACCATATAAGCCTATGAGAATTAGAATTATCTTTCCTACATATTCAAAGTCTATGCCACTGCCTTGCCCTGTTATTTTATTCATTACACCTTCAAAAATTTTGGTTATGGCTTTACTAAGTATTTTAGGACCCGCAATGGAGAAGGAAGCACTGAGCGCTGCTAATATAAATACACTTATTATAGAAATTTTATAAGCTGATAAATATTTTATCAACTTTTTCATTGTGCCTTTAAAATCTCGCGCTTTTTCTCCACCGCGAACCATGCCATGGGGACCGCCTCCCATTCCTGGCCCGCGAAGTCTGGGCATCTGTTTGGGGTCTATTCTTCTATTTTCACTCATGCCAATTCCTCCTCCGACAGCTGTGATAAAGCTATTTCTCTGTAAGTTTGACAGTTTTTAAGTAGTTCTTTGTGTTTTCCTATGCCCACAATTTTACCTTCTTCAAGCACTATTATTTGGTCTGCATGTAAAAGAGTTGACACCCTTTGTGACACCATTATAACAGTGCTTGATTTTAGCCTTTCTCTTAAGGCTTTCCTTAAAGCTGACTCTGTTTTGAAGTCAAGAGCTGAAAAACTTTCATCAAAAATGTATATTTCAGGCTTTTTAACAAGAGCACGAGCAATGGAAAGCCTCTGCTTTTGCCCTCCTGAAACGTTTGTTCCTCCTTGTGCAATCTCTGAATCAAATTTTTTGGTCTTTTCATTTATAAATTCCATTGCTTGTGCAATTTCTGCTGCTTCTCTTACTTCTTCATCAGTAGCCTGGGCATTTCCATATTTTAAATTTGATTTAATTGTACCACTGAAAAGCCAACTTTTTTTGGGGTACATATCCTATTCTGCTGCGTAAATCTTCCTGCCTTACCTCTCTTACATCTACACCATCAACCAAAACCTGTCCTTCTGTCACATCGTAAAATCTCAAGATCAAATTCACTAAGGTACTCTTTCCAGAACCTGTCCTTCCTATTATGCCTACTGTCTGCCCTGGCAAAATCTTGAAGTTTATATCCTTTAAAGCGTATTCTTCAGCACCCGGATATTTAAAAGATACATTCCTAAATTCTACAGTTCCAGCCATATTTTCATTAAATTGTTTTGGATTTTCTGGGTCTTTTATAGAAGGCTCTGTAGCCAAAACTTCAGCAATACGCTCTGCCGATACTGATGCTCTTGGTATCATTATAAACAGCATTGAGAACATCAAAAATGCAAAGATAATCTGTATAGCGTATTGCATAAATGCCATCATGTCTCCAACTTGCATGCTGGAATTTTGGATTTGGTGAGCTCCTACCCATACTATCAAAAGAGTAATTCCATTCATCACAAGCATCATAGATGGAAATATAAATGCCATAGCACGATTTACAAAAAGCCCTACTTTTGTAATATCTTGATTAGCTTTGTCAAAGCGCTCTTCTTCAAATTTTTGATTATTAAAAGCTCTTACCACCATTATTCCTGACAAATTTTCGCGAGTAACTAAGTTTAATCTATCAATCAATTTTTGCATTAGCATAAACTTGGGCATCGCAATGGAGTACAATACTGATATTATACCTAAAAGTACTATTACTGCTAAAGCTATAATCCAAGACATTGAAACACTTTTGCTAAGTGCTCTAAATACACCACCTATACCCATTATAGGCGCATAAAACACCATTCTTATCATAATTACAAGAAGCATTTGTATTTGTGTAATATCATTTGTAGTTCTTGTTATCAAAGAAGCCGTAGAAAATTTGTCAAATTCAGCATTAGAGAAGCTCTCTACTCTTGCAAATAAATCTTTTCTCAAATCTCTCGCTACTCCAGCTGCCACTTTTGATGCAAAAAATGCTACCATAATAGTGCTTAATGCACTCAGTCCAGTTATCAATAGCATTATAAGGCCAGTATGAAGAATGTAATCAGTTTGAATTTTGTCTGTATTTATGCCAATTGCCTTGTATTCTTCTTTTACAGCCATTGTTGCAGCTTGTATAACCATATTGTCACCTAAAGAAGCAAACTTTTTGTTCATTTCATCTCTTATTTGAATAAGTTGCTCTTCTGGCAGTTGAGACATCATAGCAAAGAGGTCTACATTTGCCGGTATTTTCTTTCCATTAAATTCTATACTTCCGTTTTTTGCACTGGCTTTAGCTTTTTCCACACCTGTAACAGCTAAAAAGGCTTTCCCCATAGGTAAATTTATTTTGTCAATTTCTGATTTATCTACGCTTTTAAGGACATATACAGGCTCTTTTGAAAGAATAGGATATTTTTTTACATATTTATCATAATCAGGACTGGATTTGTCTACTAATGTATAATCTTTTAAAATCTCTTCCTTTTCTTTAGGTGTAACAAATAGCAAAAGTTTATCCATTTCGCTTTTCCTTATAGCCTCAGGCACTGCATTTACTATGCCACCTTGCTGTATTCCATTGTTAACTATCTTGGACATATAGTCAGGCAATGACAAATCACTCATTGCTTGAACAAATATAAAGAACACTGCTAAAAAAATCAACAGAATATAGGGTTTTAAATATTTCGCCAGTTTTACCATACCAACACCTTCTCCTCCTAAAAATTTGCCTCGATTTCTTTTGTGAGAACTACTTCTTTTTAAATTTCTACTTCCTCAACTTATTTACTTAATTTTGTTATACTTCCTCACTATAAATCATGTTGTTTTTCCAATATTTTTTTCAGTACTTCTAATCCTTCAATTATTTTATTAAGGTCTTGTGGGCTTGCTCTACTTATTAATTTTTCAAACTTCTCTTCAGCTTCTTTGAAATGTTTTTGAAAAGTATCTTTGAACTTAGGAGTCACACTGACATAAACAACTCTTCTATCTTCAGTGCTTCTCGTCCTCTCTACCAAGCCTTGCTTTTTCTAACCTGTCAATAATGCCAGAAACAGTGCTATTGGAAAGCCCTAATCTCTGACTTAAGTCACTTACTTTCATTTCACCATAACGGGCTAAAATGCCCATAAGCATTCCTTGTGGTCCTGTAATGTCAAAATCTTTGCACTCGTATTTCATAGAATGCTTTATAATATTCATTATTTGTTTTAAAAGCTTAAGTATTTTCAATCCACTGTTTATCTCTTCCATTTTCACCACCGCATTTTAAATTATTTCGCATGCGAATATTTTGTATTCAAATATTTCTGATACAAAATATATTGTACTCTTCTCATAATAGTATGTCAAGATTTCTTAAAGCTTTTCAAAAAAATAAAATAAAAAAACCGCTAATAAAATTAAAAGCGGTTTTACATATTAGAAAAAATCTTTAACACTGCCTCCAGTTCATAAGTATTTACAACATCTTTTGCTTCAAGCCACCCCTTTCTTGCAATACCAATGCCATACTTTACATCTTCCAACCCTTCTACACTGTGGGCATCCGGACATATGGCAAATTTTACACCTTTATCTTTTGCATATTTTATATATCTCCAGTCAAGGTCTAATCTATAGGGGCTGGCATTTATCTCAATTATTTTGCCGTATTCTTTTGCCGCGTCAATTACTTGATAGACGTCAATTTCATAGCTGTCTCTTGCCAGTAAAAGCCTTCCAGTCAAATGGCCTATTATTTTTGTGTATTTATTTTTAATGGCGTTTATCACTCTTTTTGTCATCTCTTCTTTAGTCATTCTAAAATGAGAATGTATAGAAGCTATAACCAAATCGAATCTTTTTAAAATTTCTTCGTCGTAGTCCAATGACCCATCCAGCAAAATATCCGATTCAATACCTTTTAATATGACTATATCATCGTATTTTTTGTTTAACTCTTCTATTTCTTCCCACTGTTTCAATAGCATTTCCTCTGCCAATCCACCGGCATAAAAAGCAGATTTACTGTGGTCAGTAATCGCTATGTATTTATATCCTAGCTTTCTCGCTCTCTCTACCATATCAACAAGAGAATTTCTACCGTCGCTATAAGTAGTGTGTACATGAAATACGCCTTTTAAATCTTTTTCTTCTATCAAGGCAGGTATTTCTCCTCTTTCTGCCGCCTCAATTTCTCCCATGTTCTCTCTAAGCTCTGGAGGAATATAAGACAAATTAAGTTTATTAAAAATTTCCTCTTCAGAGCTGCATTTAATAAGGACATCCCTTTTAAAAAGCCCGTATTCGTTCATTTTTATGCCCATCTCTTTTGCTCTATGCCTCATAGCTGTGTTGTGCTCTTTACTTCCTGTAAAATGGTGAAGAGCATAAGGGAATTCCTCATCTTTTACTACTCTTAAATCTGCATTTATTCCTGAGTTTAGTGTTACGCTTGTCTTTGTATCCCCTTTTGCTATCACATCCCGTACCTCTTCATAGGAAGCAAACAAGTCCATAAGTTTTTCGGGATTATCAGAAGTAGCCAGTATGTCAATGTCTTTTACGATTTCCTTTTTGCGCCTTAGACTTCCCGCAATCTCACATCTTATAGTAAGCCCTGTCCCTTCCAAATACTCTTTAAGCTTGACTGCTTCTTGATAGGCTTCAAAATATAGGTGCTGTCCTGTAAACTGCTTTATAAACTGTATTCCTTCAAAAATCTTCTTCTGTGTTTTTTCACCAAAACCAGGAAGGTCCACAAGCCTATTTTCAACACAGGCGTATTCTAATTCGCCAATTGTCGTAATCCCCAGTTTTTCATGCAATGTCTTTATCTTTTTAGGCCCTAATCCCGGGATTTTTAACATCTCTATGAGGCCCGGAGGCACTGATTCCTTTAATTTTTCGCAATACTCAAGCCTTCCTGTTGTTATAAGCTCTGTCAGCTTTTTATTTAACGCTTCTCCTATGCCTTTTACATCTTTTAACCTATCTTCTTTCACAAGGGTCTCTATATCTTCATCAAGAACTTCTATAGTGCGAGCCGCATTGTAATAAGCCCTTGCCTTAAAGGGATTTTCTCCTTTCAACTCGAGTAAAAGCCCAATCTCATTCAATATATCCACAACAGTTTTTTTATCCATAATTCACCACTTCTTTTTTAATTATTATCCAATTCTCTTTTTATCACATTAATTTTATCAGAATCTTTAAGCATTTTTCTCCCTTCTCTCTTGTCTGTATTTATATATATAAGGACTGTTTCTCTAAAATCTTCCGCTTCCATAGATACTTCAAGCATATAATTTATATAAAAATTCTGGTCATTGACTATAATTTTTTCCCTCTCAAAGCTTCCCATGCAACAGTAGCATTCGCTATATTCAAAACAACAAGGTCAACATCCCTTTTAAGCAAATCTTCTAATTCATTCCACAAATTATAGACAAACTTTTCATCGTATCCTTTAAGGTAAACTGCTATGTCAATGTCAGATTCTTTTGTAGCCTTACAGGCACAATTGACAAAATTACTACCAATTGTACCATTGTAGATAGTTAAATCTTTACCCCCTCAAAACTCAATAAAAACCTTTTTATCTCAATCCCCCCTCCAAAGCCTGTCAAATTGCCATCCTTTCCTATAACTCTGTGACAAGGAATTATAATAGGAATAGGATTTTTATTAAGAGCCTGCCCTACCGCTCTTGCTGCCTTTGGCTTGCCAATCAATTTAGCAATTTCTCCATATGTTTTAACTTTCCCATAGGGAATTTTTGAAATTTCACACCACACGGCTTTTTGAAAATCTGTACCTTGCAAATCCAACCGCACATCAAAATTTTTTAATTTCTTTTGAAAATATAGGTTAAGTTGACGTATACACTCTTCAATATAAAAATCGCTGCCTTCTTTAAAGCCTTCTAATGAAGATTTCTCATTTTCAAAGTCAATACGACATATGCCTTTACCCGAAGAAAATATTGTAAGCATGCCAATAGGCGATAAGAATTTTTTATACAGCACCTTCTCATCTCCTTAAAAATTTAAAAACTGGTAATTTGATTATATCACAATATAATCTGCAAAAACATAATGTAAAATTTTTTGAGTAATCGTTTCATATCGATTTATCACTATTGACATCATTTTAAACCTGTTTTATTATAAAAGTGTAAAGAGATTGTTAAATGAATAACAATTAAAATATAGAACAAACTATTGTTAACTTCTAATTTTTATAGAAAAATACTTAAATTTTTCGAAGCACACTTTGACAATCTCTTTATTTAAATAAAATATTTTGTTAAATTATTATCAATATGGAGGTGTTCTTATGCTTAACTTATTACAAGAAAGAAGAGAAGTAAAAGAAAAAACAGAAGTGAAAGAAACGCTGGATGTTAAAAGACAAATAGACCAATTAGTAGAAAAAGCACAAAGAGCACAAGAAAAATTCATGTCTTATACCCAAGAACAAATAGATAAAATAGTTAAAGCTATGGCTTTGGCTGGTATTGAAAATCATGTGAGATTGGCAAAATTAGCCCATGAAGAAACAAAAATGGGTGTTTATGAAGACAAAATAACGAAAAATCTTTTTGCAGTAGAATATGTGTACAATTATATAAAAGACAAAAAGACTGTCGGCGTCCTTAGTGAAAACTTAGAAGAAAATTATATGGAAGTGGCAGAACCTGTAGGAGTTATAGCCGGCGTAACACCCGTTACAAACCCTACTTCTACAACAATGTTCAAAAGCTTAATCGCTATTAAAACAAGAAATCCAATAATTTTTAGCTTTCACCCAAAAGCATTAAAATGTAGTATAGAAGCAGCAAAGACCATGTACGAGGCAGCATTAAAAGCTGGTGCACCAGAAGGATGCATAGGTTGGATTGAAACGCCTTCAATTGAAGCAACGCAACTTCTCATGACACATCCCGGCGTCTCCCTTATCCTCGCAACAGGCGGCGCTGGAATGGTAAAAGCCGCTTACAGCTCAGGAAAACCCGCCCTTGGCGTAGGTCCTGGCAATGTCCCCTGCTACATTGAAAAAACTGCAAATATTAAAAGAGCAGTCTCAGACCTAATACTTAGCAAAACTTTTGACAATGGCACAGTATGCGCATCAGAACAAGCTGTGATAATAGACGAAGAAATAGCAGATGAAGTGAAAAAATTAATGAAAGAATATGGTTGCTATTTTCTCAATAAAGAAGATACTAAAATGCTAGAAGAATTCGCTATAGACAAAAACACCGGTTTAATGAATCCAGCAGTTGTAGGTCAACCGGCAACAAAAATTGCTGAAATGGCTGGATTTAAAGTACCTGAAAACACAAAAATACTTGTAGCTGAATATCCTGCTGTAGGACCAGAATATCCTCTCTCCAGAGAAAAGCTAAGTCCAATACTTGCTTTATACACAGTCAAAGATTACAACGAAGGCATAAAAAGATGTGAAGAAATGACAGAATTCGGCGGACTTGGTCACTCTGCAGTAATACATTCTGAAAACCAACAAATTATTAATGAATTTGCAAAAAGAGTACGAGCAGGAAGAATTCTTATAAACGCCCCTGCTTCTCAAGGAGCTATTGGAGATATTTATAACACGGCTATCCCATCTTTGACTTTGGGTTGCGGTACAATGGGTAGAAATTCAACAACAGATAATGTAAGTGTTTATAACCTTATAAACATAAAACGAGTTTTTATAAGAAAAGAGAGAATGAAATGGTTCAGAGTTCCACCACAAATTTATTTTGAAAGAGGGTCATTACAATATCTGTCACAAGTAAAAGGCAAAAAAGCCTTTATTGTAACAGACCCTGTGATGGTTAAATTAGGTTTTGTAGATAAAGTAACGTATCAATTAGATAAGGCAAATATTAAATATGAAATATTCTCTGAAGTTGAACCAGATCCTTCAGTTGACACTGTAGAAAAAGGGGTAAAAATAATGAGAGGGTTTGAGCCTGACTTACTAATAGCTGTAGGTGGTGGTTCTGCAATAGATGCAGCGAAGGGAATGTGGCTTTTCTACGAATACCCTGATACAAAATTCGAAGACTTAAGGTTAAAATTTATGGACATAAGAAAAAGAACTTATAGATTTCCTGAACTGGGGAAAAAAGCTTTATTTATCGCAATACCAACCACCAGCGGTACAGGTTCTGAAGTTACTGCCTTTGCAGTTATAACAGACAAAAAGAAAAATATAAAGTACCCTCTCACAGATTACGAATTAACACCAGATATCGCTATAATAGACCCTGACCTCACAATGACAATACCACCCTCTGTCACAGCAGACACTGGTATGGACGCTTTAACCCATGCTATTGAAGCCTATGTATCTGTAATGGCATCAGACTATACAGACGCTCTCGCAGAAAAAGCTATAAAATTGATATTTGAATATCTACCTAAAGCATACAAAAACGGGCAAGATAAAGTCGCCCGCGAAAAGATGCACAATGCTTCATGCATAGCTGGAATGGCCTTCACAAATGCATTTTTAGGAAAAAACCATAGTATGGCTCATATACTTGGTGCTAAATTCCATCTTCCACACGGAAGAGCAAATGCAATACTTCTGCCCTATGTCATAGAATACAATGCTGAGTTACCTAAAAAATTTGCTTCATTCCCACAATATGAATATCCCAAAGCAGCCGAGAAATATGCAGAAATTGCAAAATTCTTGGGACTTCCTGCTTCAACAGTTGAAGAAGGAGTAAAAAGCCTCATTGAAGCGATAAAAAATCTCATGAAAGAGCTTAATCTTCCTTTGACACTTAAAGAAGCAGGCATAAATAAAGAAGAATTTGAAAAACAAATATTGGAAATGTCGGATATAGCCTTTAACGACCAGTGCACTGGCTCAAATCCAAGAATGCCATTGGTATCCGAAATTGCAGAAATATATAGAAAAGCTTATGGTGAATAAGTTAAAAAACAAGTAGAGAATGCCTCCCTCCCTGTCATTCTGAGGAGTGCAAAGCACGACGAAGAATCTCAAGGAAAGGGTATTCCTTTAGGGTCTGAGATTCTTCGGAGCCCCTTCGGTTCCCCCCTGGGCTCCGCTACGCTTCGGCTTGCGCTCCGGCTCAGAATGACATAGAAGAGGAAGGCTTCGGCTCAGGATGAAACTTTGAGAGTTTTATTCTATTTCCAAAACAGAAGTAAATTTTTCTATAAAAGGCACACCTGAGGCTGTTGGCAAAAGAACAGAAGTTACCATTACTTCATTTACAGGAATAAATTCATATTTGTCTTCTTTTTTCTCTCCATAGCCATGAAAGTCATGTATTATATAAGGGATACCTTTTTCTTTCCCAATATACATCATAGCATGTCCTGGCATATATACCAGTGCTCCTGGCTTTACACTGTCAAATACTTTTATTCTTTCTTCAATTGACATTTCCTCAGTAAATTTATAAGATTTCCCCTCACTAACCTCTTGCTCATCTGCATTTCTAGGAAGCCTTATACCAAAAGTCTTAAAGATATACATTATATAACTGGAACAATCTCTTCCTCCTAAACTATCCCCCCAACCGTATCTATCACCTATAAGTTTGAAAGCCTGCTTCAAAATGTTTTCTCTTGTATAGGGAAGATATCCAACATTTACATCTTCTTTTTTTGAAATTAAAGCATATCTAAACTCAAGATTTCCCTCTTCATTTCTAACAGGCAACTTTACAAGATAATTTCCAATAACTGATTGATTGCCAATTTGATGTAAAATATTTTCTTTTTCTAGATATATTTTTGTACCCATTGTAAATTCCAATTTAGAAACATTTTTATCAAAGGGATTGCTTTGAGTCTTTATATAGTTTCCTGTGACCAATAAAAAACTTAGTGAGTTTATATAGTCAAATAACTCTTTTTTGTCTTTCGCAATTGCAATATCTTCTGCTTTAATCCATCCACTGTAATTATACATTTGCACAAAATACCACTTCTTATCTTTACTTTTATGTAAAATAACTAAAGGTTCAAAAGCTTGACATCCCGTCTCTTGAAACCTGTCAAATTCAATATCTCCCTGCTTGTCAAAAACAGCTTCCTCCGTGGGAAAACTTCTAATAGAAGTATTTCGAATTGCTATACCGTATTTAACTGGATTTACATCCTCAATTTTTTCTAAATTTGTATTTTCTATTACATCGTCATAAAAGTCTTCTTCTATGAGGTTGCCGTACCTATTGTACATAGGCTTTTTGGGTATCTCATAACTTTTGATTAACTTAATAAGCTCATCTTTTTTTAAACTCTCTTTATATGTCTCAATGTCACATACCATACCTACCTTATTTATTATCTTTCTGTTAAAGTTTTCAATCTCTTGTGGTGTCATAATAACTTTGCCGGCATTGTCTATTTTCCTAATCCAATATTCTGGACTTAACATATCTTCAATAACCTCAAACATACAAACTCTCCTCTCATATATGCAAATTTATACACGCCTATTATAGAAAAATTTTAAAAAATGAAACTAAAAGCGAACTTTTTCGTCTATATTATAGAGATATGTTTTACAAAGGGGCGGTATACTAAATGGAGAAAAAATTTTATTTAGCCATTTTTTTAATACTGAGTATATTATGTCCTTTTCTTGGGATAACAATATTTTTAACTGCTTTTCATCATGGCATCTAGATTTTTAATACATAAAAGAAAGCGAGAAGGAGTGACAAAGTTTGTCAATCTCCTTCTCCTATTTTTTCGTTATGCTCTTTCAAAATAATTTGCAACTTCTTTAAGGTAGTCAATTATTGTAAGATGTTGTGGACATACGCTCTCACAGGTACCACATTCAATGCAGGAACTCGCTTTTGCATCTCCCAAGTTTTCGTAATCCCTGCGGTTAGCTTCATAGGTGTTATACATATGAGCTTCGTTGTAAAGTTCAAAGTTCCTTGGTATATTTACACCATTTGGACAAGGCATGCAGTAGTTACACCCTGTACAGGCAATTGGTGAAAGCTCTTTGTATTTGTTTCTAACTTTACTCACAATCTCAAGTTCTTCTTTTGTTAAGGTATTTATTCCTGAACTTTTTGCGCTTTCAATATTTTCTTTTAGTTGCTCAAACGTGCTCATGCCACTTAACACAACCGAAACTTCCGGCTGATTCCATAACCATTGAAGTGCCCACTCTGCAGGGGTACGCTTAACCTTTGCAGTATCCCAAATGTCTTGCACTGCTTTTGGAGGGTTGGCAAGCCTTCCTCCTCTTATAGGCTCCATTATTACAACACCTAAGCCTTTTGAAGCAGCATATTTTAATCCCTTCTCTCCAGCCTGCACATCTATGTCCATATAGTTGTACTGTATTTGACAGAAATCCCATTTGTCATAATAATCTACAATCTCTTGGAATACAGGATACTCATCATGGAAGGAAAACCCTATGTATCTTATCTTCCCTTCTTGCTTTTTCTTTTCAGCCCAGCTTAAAGCATCAACTTTTTTCATGTTCTCCCATTTATTTTTATCTAAAGCATGCAAAAGATAAAAATCTATGTGGTCTGTCTGAAGTTTCTTGAGCTGTTCATTTAAATATTTGTCCATATCTTCTTTCTCATTAATTAGCCAGGTGGGAAGTTTCGTAGCAAGAAAAGTTTTTTCTCGGTAACCATCTTTTAAAGCTTTACCTGCAACTATTTCGCTGTTACCTCCATGATACGGCCATGCTGTATCAATATAATTCACACCATTGTCAATGGCATACCTTATCATCTTTATCGCTTCAGCCTCATCTATTTTGCTGTTATCATTATCAATTACAGGAAGCCTCATTAAACCAAATCCTAATGCAGATACTGCTATATTCAGCTTGCCAAATTGTCTGTATTGCATCTCATCCTCTCCCCTTTGTAAAATGTTTTAATCTATATTATATCATATATTTATTCCCTTTCTTTTCTGTATTTGTCCATTATCTCTGAGAAAATCTCTGCATTTGTAGGAGGAGTATAGGATATAGCATTAGCACCTGCTTCTATCGTCTTTAAAATGGTTTCCTCAGTAGGACCTCCTGTTGCAATAATGGGTATGTCGGGACAAATATCTTTTACACGTTTTACTAAATCAGGTGTCTTTTGTGCACCAGATATGTTAAGTATTGTAGCGCCAGCTTCTACTCTCCCTTTTATGTCCTCTTTCTCCGACACTATAGTTACAACAATAGGTATATCTATTGTCGCTCTAATTTTTTTGATTATATCATTGGCAGTAGGAGCATTTACAACAACTCCCATTGCTCCAGAAAATTCCGCGTCAAGAGCCAAGTTAACAACTCTCTTTCCTTGTGTAAGTCCTCCACCCACCCCGCAAAATACCGGTATATCCGCTGCCATCATAAGAGCGTGAGTAATAACTGGCTGAGGAGTAAACGGATATACTGCTAAAACAGCATGAGCATTAGTATTTCTAATCAAAGCAATATCTGTTGTAAAAACAAGGGATTTTATTAATTTACCATAGACCTTTATTCCCGAAGCTTTTTGATGAATAACTTCAGGAACTAAAACCATCTTTTGCCTTAAAGGTGAAGTTATCTCGGGAACAAAATTATCAGACATTTTATCACCATCTTTTGCTCTTATTTTATAAAAATATTATACCAATAATTGTTTATAAATCAATACCTTTTAAGAATTAATTCCATATTTTTCAAAGATCCACTTCTTACCGTATACCGTATAAAGTCCATACAAAGCAAGAAAACACTATTAAAATTATCTTATTATTTCTTTACTTTTTAGTGTTTGAAAACAATTTTAGTTTAAAAATAATATTAAATTTTAAATTGTATTGTGTTTTTGCCACTTTTTTTGAAGGCTTATTAAATTTTTATGAAAAAATTTCACAAAATATGTACTAAAATCATCTTAGTTTGTATAAAATTAAAATAGATATTTAAAAATTAATAATTTTCATGTTTGTATTTTAATATATTTTAAAAATACATGTGTAAAATTAAAAAAATCCACAAAGGATTTACATTTTTAGTGAATGTGTTGCTAATATATATCCTGACTTTTGCAGCAGAAAAGGATAAAAAATGCCCTCAACACCTTTAAAATAAAGGGTTTAGGGCATTTTAATTTTGTCATAAGGTTGTAGTGAAAATTAATTTTTTTTCGTTTGTCCTAAAATTTTTTTAATCTCTCCCAGCCTCATAAATTTTTTACTAAAATCAATACTTAACTCTTTACCTATATCCTCAAGAACATCATTATAAAAGTCAAAAAGATAATAATTCTCCTTAATATGACTACAAGATGCTCTTCTCAAGCTCTCAAGTATCTCTGATACAGAATATTTTCCCTTTAATCTATGCTCCAGTATCCTTGCAATTACAAGTGATATAAAACATGTCAGAAAATGAGCATCAATGTGATCCTTTAATGATAAATAAACCGGTCTACTCTCAAAATCACTTTTCGTTACCTTGAAAGATTCTTCTATCTTCCAAAGCCCACGGTACATTTCAATGATTTTCTCAGGGGGTTCTTTGTATTCACTGGTAACAATAGCATAGTAACCGTCAAACTTTTCCTCTTCACGTAATCTTTCTTCATCGAAAACTAAATGTTGACGAACACTTTCCAATATTTCACCGGTATTAGGGTCAAATGCAAGGTTTTTTACGTATTTTAAAGCACCATATGCTGTTGATTTATTGTATTTTGCAGGATTTTTAATCAAATCCATCGCTTTAATTAATGCAGCTTCACGATCTTGCTTAGCTTTTGCTGCATATTTAGGACTATAGAAAATAACCTGTCTTTCATCCACTACCTTTTTTATCTTTTTCCCGTTTGTTGCAGTTACTTGTATTTCTCTTGGATAAAGCCTTGATTTAATTTTAAAACCATCACCTTTGTCGATATATCCATTTTCATCAAGAACATAGTCTTGAAAATCCTTGTCTGCACTACGAATAGAATAGCTTAATACATAACCATTTTTAGCTGATAGAATGTACCAAATATTATCTCCAGTAGTTAACCCTTTGTCTGCTACTACAATAATTCTGCCTAAAGAATACTCACGTTGAATTCTACTTAAGGCGGGAATCAAAGTAGTTTTATCCGGAGCATTCCCAGGAAAAAGCTTATATGTAATGGGTATACCATTTGTGTCCATAAATAATCCCATCTGTACAATAGGGTCAGGACGATGTTCTTTTGAAACACCTTTTTTCCTAAGGTTATCCTGCTTATCAATTTCAAAATAATAATTTGTAACATCATAATAAACAAGCTCCGTATTGCGATTATACAAAGATTTAATACGTTCATGAAGCCAAAGCTGAAGAGCATCACTGTGTTTACTAAACAGAGAAAGGCTTCTATATATATCATCCAAAGAAAAATCAAATTTTTCAAAGAACATATCTTTGTTTTCATAAGTTTTTTTCTTAGAAGCAGGATAAAGCAAGCGGGAGAATACCAGTAGTTTCATGATGGCATTTGCATCATATTTTTCATTTGAATGTCGTTGCCTGTTTCTTATAAATTTATCTATTCCAAGTTCATGATAAATTTTACTCAAAGCAGTATAGCCAAAATTCTTGCGAGCATTATAATTAGAATCCATAGATTCATTTAAAGAAAGCTGGAGATTAATAGAAAGCTTCTCGTTATTATTCTTCTCATTCATCTTACGAACTTCTTCAGTAAAAAAAGCAATTGGATCATCATATTCTTTTAGAAGTTCATCCAGATAACCAAGAGAGCGGACTGTGGACGTACGAGATTGCTTAGTTTGCTTATCATAATAACTATTAACAATTGACAAATAAGTTCTGCCTGTTTTACGGTTCGTACTTTTTTTAAGATACAAGTTTAAACACCTCAACAATCTTGTAATACGAAGGATTATATTTTTATTATACCACAATTCGCCAGAAAACGCTAGTAAAATTTGACGAAAATTTAAAAAAATTTTACCCGAAATCATTAGTAATATAAATGGTTTCGGGTTACATTAATTCAAAATTTGCTGCAAAACTAGGGGGATTTACATTTTTAGTGAATGTGTTGCTAATATATATTAAATATGCTATAATAGTAATCGTCTATAAAATAAATATAATTATAAATAAAATGTAAGGGGGATTTGGAAAAATGCTAAGAAAAAAGTGGCTTCCTCTAGTTGTGACCCTATTTTTTATCCTATCTGTCTTTTTAACTTCATGTAGCAGTAAGACACAAACCCAAACACCTCAAACTTCAGAAGAAACAAATAAAACTCCTACCGCTTCAGTTCAAGATAGTGACAACTGGACTAAAGCAAAAGACACTTCGAAAATACCGGAAGCATCAAAGTCTCGCACTGACACAATTATAATAGGTCTTCATGAACCAAAAGGAGTTTTCAATCCTCTCTATGCTGAAACATCATACGACATGTACGTAAACAGCGCTATGTTTGATAGCTTACTAGATGTAGACTTCGATGGAACATATATTCCTTCTCTTGCAAAGAGTTGGGATGTAGACAAAGATAGCAATACTATGACCTTCCATTTAAGGGATGACGTGAAATTTAGTGATGGAACACCTTTGACAGCTAAGGACGTAGAATTTTCTTATTATGTACTAGCTGATCCTACTTATGATGGGCCAATTTCTTTAGCTGCAGCAGGAATCAAAGGGTTTAAAGAATATAATGAAGGAAATGCAGACAAAATTGAAGGCATTAAAGTAATAGATGACCATACAATACAAATTCAATTAGAAAAAGTTCTCGGAACATCTTTGTCAGACCTCAATATCCCGGTTATCCCACAACATTATTATGGAAAAGATTTTGCTAAAGGCAAATTAGATGGAGTAAAGGCTCTTGAAGAAAAACCGCTTGGATCAGGTCCTTATGTATTTGAAAAATTTGTTCCTGGTCAAGAAGTTGACTTAGTCGCAAACGAAAATTACTGGAAAGGCACTCCAAAAATTAAACACCTGATTTACAAAACTACAACAGATGAAACAGCTGTTCAAATGTTACAAACAGGTGAAACGGACTACGAGACCTCAAACATCTCTGCAAAGAAAGATAATGTAGAGTTACTTGAAAGTCTTGGATTTGTTGATTATAGTTTGCTTCCAACTAATGGTTATGGTTATATAGCTTTCAATCACAAACTGCCAAAATTTCAAGATGTAAGGGTGCGTAAAGCATTAGCCTATGGCCTTAACCGCAAAGCTATAGTCGATGCTGTATACCAAGGCTTAGCAGAAGTAAGAGATGTGCCACAGTCTAAAGTATCATGGGCATATCCTGATGAATCTCAGATAATACATTACGACTATAACCCAGAAAAAGCTAAACAGCTTTTAGATGAAGCTGGCTGGAAAGTAGGGCCTGATGGATATCGCTATAAAGACGGTAAGAAATTTACAATACACTTCTTAGCTTCATCACCTAATCCAGTAAATGATGCTTTAGTACCAATGGCAGTAGAAAACTATAAAGAATTGGGTATAGAATTTGTGGCAGAACCTCTTGAATTCAACGCTATAATTGACAAGGTCAATAAAGGCGATTTTGAAATGTACTTCATGGCTTGGGGATTAACTCCTGAACCAGATCCTTATACAATATTCTTCTCAAAAGGCTCGCAAAATAGAATAGGGTATGCAAATCCAAAAGTTGATGAACTCATACTAAAGGGCCGTGAAGAAACAGATATTAATAAGCGCAAAGAAATTTATCATGAACTTTACAAAGTGTTAAACGATGACTTGCCATATATATTCATGTATCAGAGAAATGACCTCAACGCGAAGAACGCTAGAGTAGTAGGATTCCAGATTTCATCCTTCAGAGATTTTACTTATTCACTGTATCAAGCAGAAATTCTTCAGTACTAATTTAAATTTAAAAAGCCCGGGCTGTTAAGGGCCGGGCTTTTCATCTATAGGAGGGATAGAATGACACAGTTTATTATACGCAGACTACTACAGAGTATTCCTACATTAATTGGAGCTTCTATAATAATATTTTTAATTTTTGCAATGGCACCTGGTGACTATGTTACCTCTCAACTTCAAAATCCTAAGATGACTGAGGAAAGGGCTGCACAATTAAGGGCCCTTTATGGATTGGACAAACCACTACCCGAAAGGTATATTTCTTGGGCAAGCGGTGTCTTAAAAGGTGATTTGGGCGACTCTTTAATGTTTAAAAAACCGGTTATACAGGTAATAAATAATTTTATATGGAATTCCTTTATATTGGGAGTAGCTATAATGTTCTTTGAATGGTTGATTGCCTCTATAGTAGGTATCTATTCTGCTATACGGCAGTATTCTGTATTTGACACTATAGCTACCCTGCTTGTATTTATTCTTTACTCTTTACCCTCTTTCTTTTTAGGACTTGTTATGCTTAAAGTTTTTGCAGTAGACCTCAGATGGTTCCCCTTAGGTGGAATGATAACAACAGGATCCAATTATACTGGTTGGGCCCATATAGTTGATGTTGCAAAGCACATGGTACTTCCTGTTGCTACTCTAACTTTAATAAATGTAGGGGGCTTAAGCCGCTATTTTAGGGCAAATATGCTAGAAGTCATAAAGCAAGATTATATAAGGACTGCCAGAGCTAAAGGCTTAAAGGAAAGAACTGTTATTTTTAAACATGCTTTAAGAAATGCTCTTCTACCTTTGATCACTTTGTTTACTTTAGAATTACCTAGCTTATTTGCAGGTGCAATGATAACAGAAAGAATATATAACTGGCCAGGCATTGGTAAAGTCGTTCTAGAAGGAATTTATATAAGGGATTATCCATTGTTTTTAGGATACACAATGCTGATAACTGTTCTTACAATTTTAGCAAATATTTTAGCTGATGTTTTGTATGGCGTTGCTGATCCACGTGTAAGACTTAAATAGGGGGGATAGAGCTTGGATCGACTCAATGTAAATCAACCTCTTGATTATAAAAAGAAAAATAATCTGAAAAAGGCACCTTCGATTTGGAGAGACGCTTTCCATAGATTTTTAAAAAATAAATACGCCATATTGGGACTGGTAATTTTGACTTTTATGTTCCTTTTCTCTTTTGTAGGGCCTTATTTTTCGCCTTATCTGGATGCAAAAATAGATGTATCAAAAGGAAATCAACCACCAAGTGCAGAACATTGGCTTGGTACAGATAATCTAGGAAGAGATGTGCTTCTAAGACTTATGCTTGCAGGTAGAATTTCCCTTACAATAGGGATTGCAGCTACTTTGATAATCGTTTTAATCGGTGGAATATTAGGCTCTATCGCAGGATATTACGGAGGCTGGTTAGATGTCATAATAATGAGGTTGGCAGATATCATTTACGCTATGCCTGGTCTTCCTATTCTAATCATGCTAGGTGCAATAATGTCTGACTTGAAAATTCCACCCTCTCAAAGAATATACTATGTTATGTTTATCTTAGGATTTATATCCTGGGTAGGTCTTGCAAGGCTTATACGAAGCCAAATTTTGAGTTTAAAAGAGCAGGAATTCATGCTGGCAACAGAAGTTTTAGGTTTAAGAGATAGTAAAAAAATAATAAAGCACCTTTTCCCCAATGTATTACCTACTGTCATAGTTTCTGCAACCTTGGGAGTAGCTGGCGCAATATTATCAGAATCTGCTTTAAGTTTCTTAGGACTAGGTGTCATCCCTCCAACACCTTCTTGGGGATATATGCTGTCTGCTGCAAATAATATGATCGATTTTGCAAAGCGTCCATGGCTTTGGATTCCGCCAGGTGTCGCTATAATGCTAACTGTCGTAGCTATCAACTTCATTGGTGATGCTTTAAGAGACGCTTTCGATCCTAGACAAAAAATTTAGGAGGAATCAAAATGGCAAAAAATCTAGTAGAATTTCACAATCTCAAAACTTTTTTCTACACTGAAGAAGGTGTTGTAAAAGCAGTAAATGATGTAAGTTTCTCTATACGAGAAGGGGAAACGGTGTGCATTGTCGGTGAGTCTGGCTGCGGCAAAAGTGTAACTGCTTTATCTCTAATGAGATTAATTCAGTCTCCTCCTGGGAAAATTGAAGGTGGCGAAATAATCTTTGATGGGCGAGATATTCTTAAATTAAGTGAGGCAGAAATGAGAAGAATACGCGGTAATGAAATAGGTATGATATTCCAGGAGCCAATGACTTCTTTAAATCCTGTTTTAACAATTGGAGAACAAATAATGGAGCCTTTAATGGTGCATAAACTCATGACTAAAAAAGAGGCCTGGAATAAGGCTATTGAACTCATTAAACAAGTTGGCATACCAAGAGCTGAACAGATAATGACAAGTTATCCTCATGAACTAAGCGGTGGTATGAGACAGCGTATAATGATTGCAATCGCTCTAAGTTGCGATCCAAAACTTTTAATAGCTGATGAGCCAACCACTGCTCTTGATGTAACAATTCAAGCCCAAATCCTTGACCTTTTGAGAAAAATAAAGCAGGAAAGAAATATGGCTTTAATGCTTATAACCCATGACCTTGGAATTGTTGCTGAAATAGCTGACTACGTAGTGGTTATGTATGCTGGAAAAGTTATTGAAGAAGCTCCTGTAAGAGAACTTTTCAAAAACCCTAAACACCCATATACAAGAGGTCTTTTAAAGGCAAAACCAATAATTGGTCAAAGGCAAGAAAGACTATACACAATCCCAGGGCAAGTGCCTAACCCTATTGGTTTAGGAGACTATTGTTATTTTAGCGATAGGTGCGAATATGCAATGGACATTTGCCGCCAAAAGATACCTCAACTTACAGCTGACGAAAATGGGCACAAAGTCGCCTGCTGGCTCTATGAAGGAGAGTGGAAAAAATGAGTGAACCTTTAATAGAAGTAAAAAACCTTAAAAAATACTTCCCAATACGAGGCGGTATTTTACAAAGGACGATAGGATATGTAAAAGCAGTAGATGGAGTGACATTCACTATAAATAAAGGTGAAACTTTAAGTCTTGTTGGCGAATCTGGTTGTGGTAAAAGCACAGTCGGGCGTACTATAATAAGGTTGTATGATAAAACTGACGGAGAGGTTTTTTACAAATCTATTCCTATTCACAGTCTCAAAAAAAGCGAGCTTAGAAAACTAAGACCTAAAATGCAATTGGTTTTCCAAGACCCCTTTAGCTCTTTAAACCCACGCCTTAGAGTAGGAGATGCCATAGGAGAAGCTCTTTTAGACCATGGCCTTATTTCTAAAAATGAATTGCGGGATAAAGTCATAGAAACAATGGAGATATGCGGATTAGCTCCGTACCATATAGACCGCTATCCTCACGAATTTTCTGGTGGTCAGCGTCAAAGAATAGGAATAGCTCGTGCACTCATTTTAGATCCTGAATTTATTGTGTTAGACGAACCTGTATCTTCTCTTGACGTATCAATACAAGCCCAAATAATCAACCTGCTTATGGATTTGCAAGAGCAAAAAGGGTTAACTTATTTGTTTATTTCTCACGATTTGAGTGTAGTAGAGCATATAAGCACAAGAGTTGCAGTAATGTATCTTGGGTCTATAGTTGAAATGGCAGCACGAGACGAACTTTTTGCCCATCCACTTCACCCCTATACACAAGCCCTTTTGTCTGCCGTTCCAATTCCAGACCCAGACTTAAAAAGAGAAAGAATAATCTTAGAAGGAGATATCCCGAGCCCTGCGAATCCACCAAAAGGATGCAAATTCCACACAAGATGCCCACTTGCTAAAGACATTTGTAGAGAGCAAGTACCAGAATACAAAGATGTAGGAGGAGGGCATTTCGTAGCTTGCCATTTGGTATAGCTAGATGCCTTCCACATCTTTTTGAATTTCTTCTTCAAAAGAAAAGTTACTATTGCTTAGCTTCTCAATAAAAATCGGTTTAATAAATATAGCAAAATACAAAAGACTTACTAATAGTATTACAAACGTAATTAGAAAGGGATAAGTATAATTTTGATTTTCTAGGATATAGCCAGCTAAATAGCTGGCTATTGCTGATCCTATACTCCTTAAAAGTGATTTTACTCCAGCAAAAAAATCCCTTTTTTCTTCCTCTACAACAGACATTGTTTGACTTTCTATCATATTATTCAAAAGCGTAAAACTACCACTTCTTAGTAAAAATATTGTTGAAAACATCATTACAGAAATATTATTAAAGGCTAATATAAGTGCAAACAATAAATTCATCCCATATACATAGTAATAAGCTTTAATGGTTCCAAATTTATTTATTATCCATGGCATTATCATAGAAGCAAAAAACAGAATTAGCCCATTTATTGTAAGCAAATAGGAGACATATTCATCGCTCCAACCCATCCGAAATTTCACAATCACGTTTTGGAAAGGAATTATCGTAGAAAAAGCCATACCCGCCAAAAAAAGATAAAAAATAATTAAAAGAATTTTTTTATCAAAAACTTGGTAAATTCTAATATTTGACAATAACAACTTACTCTTACCTTTATCAAAACTATTGTTTACGCATGGCAACAAAATCCCTCTTAATAAAGCCGCCACTAAAATTAACACGGCTGATATATACACAGAACTTTGATATTTTGTATTACCACATGATAACCAATTTGGTATAAAGCCTCCCAAAAGCGTACCTAATCCACTAAATAGAGTAAAAACAGCAAATAAAAGGCTATAACTTACAGTTTCCAATTCATTTGTCTCAGCATATGAAAATAAAAGCTGTATTTCTGTTGTAATCAAAAAGGAAATTCCTATAAATTGTATAATCTGTGCCAAATAAAAAACTCCTATAGATTCCCCTAATCCAAAAAGCCCATATCCTATCCCTGTAAGAGTTATTCCTGATATAAAAATTCGTTTTCTCCCAATATAATTAGCAAAAAAACCTGCTGGAATAGCAGCTGCCCCCATCACTAAAGTTCCTACAGAATTAAGAGCTCCTATTTGTTCAGGAGAAACGTTTAAAGCAAGCAAGTGCAAATTTAATACTAAACCAAAAATCCCCATTCCTATACCCAATAAGGCTTCAGTTGCTATAAAACGTTTTACTTCTTTGGGCAAAAATTTAACCTGGGCGATGAACGACATATATGTTCTCCTTTCCTCCCGTATATATCCTCCAAAAAAGCCGCTTTAAAAGGCGGCTTTAGAAATACTCAAAAGTTATCCATGTCTTCTTAAAAAAGGTATTTCACAAAGTCATTGATTCCAAAGGAAAGCAAAACAGACAAACCAATTACTACCATTACCGTTGTTAACTTCAACTTTTAAATTGCGAATTACTTCATCAACACTCATTTTATGTAAAGCACTTTTTTACTTCAACACTTTTGTCTTCTATAAAATATCACCTTTTTACTTTTAATTTATTTTCATTATACTCCTAATAACTGCAAATTGCAATCAGTCAAATTCTCTATTGCGGGAAAAGTAAAGAGCAATTTGAGTGCCTTTTCCTTGTCTTTTGAGAAAATCCCCAAAATTAAGTCTGCAGACAAAGGGAACAGACAAAGGAGACGGTTCCTCTTGTCTGATCTTTTAAATTTAATCAGGCTATATAGTCAGGCTTTGCCTTTTTCTTTCAAAATCTTATGTATACTATACCTAGTCACCCCAGCAATAGAAGCAATATCTTTAATTGAAAGTCCGGTTTTTTCTCTGTATTTTTTTATTAAGTCATGCCATTCTTTACGTTTTTTAATTTCCAGATTTTCTATATCTTTAATCCCAAATTCCATCGCCATTTCTTTAAATAACTCTTTGGCTTCTCCCGTACTCATTTTTTCTTCTTCAATGTCGATAAAAACTTCATTGCCTTCTGTCTGCTCCATATATTTCTTAAACTGTTCTATAGCTTTCTTTTTATCATCAGAGAAAATACCTAAAATCAAGTCTGTATCTACAATTTGACACATTTCATCATTATCGCTAAGATAACAGCTATAACTGCTCCACTTATAATCAGAAACTTTTTTCACTAGTCCCGCTTTTACCGGATTTTGATGAATGTATCTTACTAATGCTATAACGTAACTCTCATCTTCAACTGGCTCACTTCTAAACCTATCCTGAAATAAATGCCCTGTCCTATCGTATTTTTTATTAAAATAAGAAGCATAAGTTCCTGCAATCCTCTTAATAGAACCTGATAAATCTTCATTGCCTTCCTTGATCATCAAATGAACATGGTTACTCATTAGACAAAAAGCAGTTAAATAAAACTTCCCGTCTAGCTTTTTCTCTGCCAATATTTCTATAAAGCGATTTTTATCATCATCACTTCTGAATATATTTTTCTTTTCATTTCCCCGCAACATCACATGATAATATCCACTCTTGCTTTTAACTCTTGACTTTCTAGGCATTTATATCCACTCCAAAAATAATAATTCAGACAAAAGGAACCGTCCCCCTTGTCTTTAGTCTCCCTTGTCTGATTATAACATATAAATTAGATAAAATCTCCCATTTTTTCAGAAGTTTTAATTTTATATATTCCTAACAGGATAAAGGTTAATGCAAAAGCCAACAGTATGATTATATTCATATAAACATCGCTTAAACTACCACCCATTTGAATTTTTTCTATAGCGTCTATTGCCCATTTCTGTGGTATAAAATCAGAAAGCTTTTGAAATGATTTTGGCATTAAATATAATGGCCAGAAAGCTCCCCCTAACATACAAGTAGGTGTAATAATTAAAGTAGACAAGGTATTAGAATAACTTGTAGAGGGTGAAAAAGCAACTATCATTGAACTTAAACCAATAGAGGTTATTCCAAAAGAAACTAGTACTAAAAAAACATCAAATGTCGCTTTTGTAAAACCTAAGTTTAATATAAAGGTAATCAACGCAAGTATAAAAGCTATTTGAAAAACTGTCAAAATTAAATTTACAAAGAAATTGCTCACTAAATAAGTTCTTGGCTTTAAAGGAGAAGCAAAAATTCTGTAAAAAGTTTTATCTCTCTTCTCCACAAGTACAAAATTAGAAATATTAAAAGTGCTAAACATCAAAAACATTATAAAAAATCCTAAACTTCTTGTTGTTGCCACTGCCATCTTCCCTATATCTTCAACAATATATGTTTTCAAGCTAAAAGGACTGTTCTTATAAAGGTCGTACATCTTATAAAAATTTTCTTTATTTCCTTCAGATGCCTTACTTAAATTGTAAAGAACATTTATCTTGCGGTCAAGATAACTTTTCAAAAATAAGGTGGTTTCTTCCCCTTTTATTGATACAATCTCTACATCCTTTGGATTTCCCTTCAAAATTTCTTCTTCAAATCTTTGAGGAATCACTATAGCGCTGTCAACTTCTCCTTTCGATACTTTATCATTTATCTCATTTTCTTTCAGAAAAACAACCTTGAATTTATCCGTTTTTTCCAATGAATTAATTAAATCTGTTGAAATCTGACTTTTATCTCTATTTACAACACCTATTCTAAGTTGCCCGCTGCCACCATAGGTAAAAAGCAAAAAGAAAAATGGAATTATAATACCAGAAATCAATAAAATAATATTCCCTTTCCTTCTAAAAAACAACTTTACTGTATTCTTCATAACCAAAAATAGCTCTCTCACTTAAAAAGCCTCCCTTCTGAATAAGTAAGCTGACAACACTATGAAAAAAGCTGCAGGAATTAAATTTACCATGAGGGCTGTAGGTACATATTGATAATTGCCTCCCAATATCACATTAAATATGGCTGTATTTGTCCATGTAATTGGAGAAAAATTTGAAAATTTCTCAATAAACTGACTTCCCATTTCTTTTACAGGAATATAAGAACCACCTAAGAAGGCTATAAAAGAAATTATACCGTTTAGTAAACCTTGTGCCATTGCTCCATTTTTTATAATAAACCCCAAACTCACTCCCAAGCCCACCACAAAAATTATCTCACTAATTATAATCACAAAAACTGTTACAATATCCTTTCCCCAATTAGCTCCGAAGATGTATTTGCTAAAAAGAACAATAATCAAGGCCTGTATAAAAACAGAAAAAGTTACCCCTAACACCTTCCCCATCAATATTTCATATTTCTTAATAGGAGAAGCTAATATTCTGCGCCCTGTCTTTTTTGTCCTTTCCATATCTATTGAAAAGACACCACTCATAGCACCGTATAAAATTATTAAAGTAAGCATTGTAACAGAATAATAATCGAATGATGTTTGTTTAACTTTTCTGTCAATAGAGGTTATTTTTATAAATTCTCTATTTGAATTTATATCGCCGCTATTTTTAAGAAAGGCAGGATTTTGTGAAGCTATAGCTGTCATTCCTTTAAAAGTATCAGCAAAAGAGTCAATCATACTTGCTGCAATCTCCGCTTTTATATCTCCATGTGCATTCTTATAAAAAGTTATATCTTTACCTTTTAAAAAAACATAACCATCATATTTGCGTTTTTCTATTTCACTTATTCCCTTGCTGACATCTTTTATTTCTACAAATTTTACTCCCATTTTATCAGTTTCTTTAATGAAAATATCAAAACCTTGTGAAAGTATCGTATCTCCTTCATCTGTATATATGACTTTTATATCCCCTAATTTTATATCTGATGTTGACGAAAACGCAAAACCTAAAATTCCAATAAGAACTATTGGCAATAGTATCATAATAGCCATTACCTTCTTGTCATAAAGAATTTCCTTTATTTCTTTAAGCATTATAGTAAGGATTCTCATATTTTCACCTCTAATCTCTCAATTTTCTTCCTGTCAGGGTAAGAAAAACTGTCTCCAAATCGGGAATTTCGTTTCTTAGGTTACGTATTGGTATATTTTTTGAAATAAAATAGTGGATTATATCATCAAAATTGCTCACATCTTTTAAGCTTGTTATCTTTATCGTGCTATCTCTTATCTCAGCAGCTTTTACACCCTTTATTCCTTTCAATTCCTCCTCTTTTATTCCATCAATTGAGCCAATTTCAATATAAACTGTATTCACATCTGTAACCATTGAAGTAAGTTCTTCCTTTGTTCCTTCAGCTATAACCTTGCCATGGTCCATTATAGAAATCCGCGTGCAGATAGCCTCTACTTCCTCCATATAGTGACTTGTGTAAATAATTGTACTACCCATTTCATTTAACTTTTTAACAGATTCCAAAATGTGATTCCTCGATTGAGGGTCTATACCTACTGTAGGTTCATCCATTATTATTAATTTAGGTCTATGGGCAATGGCACAGGCAATATTTAGCCTTCTTTTCATACCACCTGAAAATTTATTTGGTACTTCTTTCGCTTTATCTGAAAGACCTACAAACTCTAATACCATCTCTACACTTTCTTTTAGCTCTTTTCCCCTAAGTCCATAAAGGCTTGCAAAAAATTGGACATTTTCATAGGCTGTTAAATCTCCGTAGATAGCCACATCCTGAGGCACAATACCTATACTCTTCTTTATGAATTCCGGTTCTTTGCGTATATTTTTATCAAAAACATACACCTCTCCTCTATCAAAATTGAGCAAGCCGCAGATTATGCTTATAGCTGTCGTCTTCCCTGCTCCATTAGGACCCAATAGGCCGTAAATTTCTCCTTCTTCTATTTCTAAATTTACATTGTCTAAAGCTATAACATCACCAAACCTTTTTATTACATCCTTCATTTTAACTATCTTCATGAAACATCCTCTCCTTACAAAATAAATTTTCAGACAAAGGGAACCGTCCCTTTTGTCTGAAATTGATTTGATTTTCTAGGAATATAATAAAGGAAATGGTGAAAGTTTTGTAGTATACAAAGTCACCATTTCCTCATGACTAAAGTCACATTGTATTTAAATTTTTTATCATGTATTCCATTATTCTTACAGCCTCATTTATAGTTTTTACATCATCCTTTAATGGTCCAAGCCATATGCAGTAAGCTAAATCATTGTCTGCAATTGGAATAATTCCAAAAATCTCAATATATGTTGTAGGATCATTCGAAGCAGCAGGAGGGCTTCTCCTCAAAGCGGCAATTCTTCCTTCTCCGATAGGAGTTTTTATATCTTCTTCTTTTAAAAGTTCGCTGTGATTTGGAAGAAAACCTCCAAAATATTGGTCTTTGTAATAACTTATAACATATATACCACCGTTAATTTCATCCTTTGAATTTAAGATATAAATTTCATTTCCGCCTGTAAATTTCTCTTTCCACCCATTTGGCAGAGCAATCTTGAGTTTTTTTAAATAACCAATCTCATTATTGCGGCAAAGTACCGTTTCCATATAGGGCATATCTTGAAAGCTATTTAAATCATAAAAGAGTACTTTCTCAGCTCGACTAACGCCAGCCAGCTTGCTTTCAGAAACAAATTTCACTGAATTCCATTCCAAATTATCGCTTTCCTTTAATTCCCTCACATTTCCATTTAAATCAACACTTACTATAGGTGCGCCTATAAAATTACCTTTATCGTCATATTTATAAATCTTGAATATAACATGTTCACCATCCGGAAATGCCATACTGTCAAGCGAATAAAATTTGTATTTTAAAATGTTTTTGTACGTTTTTATTATTTTGAAGTTATTTCCATCCAAAACATCTAAGCAGTTTTTCTCATCGTTTAGCACAAATATAGTTCTACTTTTATCTAAACTCCCATACGTTACACTTCCGTTAAAACTGTAAACCGGCTTTACGACCTTGTTTTCAAAATTTAGATAGTTTATTTTGTTATCACAAATAAACAGCACCCCTTTATTGTCAAAATATGGTTTGATTTTGCCACAAGAATTTATTTCACTTTCTAAAGGATACTTCTCAAATGTTCCTTTATTTACATCATAAGAAAATATATACCCACTCTTAGCATTTAAAGAATCCGGTGAAATACCATAGATATACTCCCCACCATTACTCCACACTGGATATATTCCATCTCTTACAGGAAGAGTAAGTCTTTCTGGAGCACTGCCATCAATGTTTATCACATAGTATTCAAATGAAGCAGCATCGTAATGGATTCCCACAACAATTTTGTCTTGTCTTGGTGATAATTTATAATATCCAATGCGTTTATTTTTTAAAAATTCACTTGCTATTTTGTTAGAATTGCTGTCGTACAAAAGGACGGTATAAAGGGTATTATCAAAATCTTCGCTTGAATTAGGAAGTGAAAATACCAGCCTTATAGGTGGTTCTTTCCTAGTTGTGGATGATTCTTTAAGCTTTACTACATCACAGGAAGTTAAAAAGAACATCACCATAGTAAGAAATAAAAATAATTTTCTCATTTACTATCCCTCTAATCTTATAATTTTTCCCTCCTTTTTAAAACGATTATATCATAATAAAACAAAAATTTCCACATCATCTATTTTTAAAAATTCAGACAAAGGGAACGGTTCCTCTTGTCCGTTTATTTTGATTTTCAGACAAAAGGAACCGTCCCCTTTGTCTGTGTCTGTGTTATGCCAATAAAAAAGTAAGGCTCGTAATGGTCTTCGCTTCAGCCAGTACAAATCTCTTCATACCTCACTTAAAAGGCAAGGTATTGCAAAACCCATACTGACCTATGCTCGACTATTATAGATACCTTAGAAACCTTATGCACTTTGCATAAGGCCTCCAGTCTAAGTACATGACGTACTTCGACCTGCGGCACCTATAATAGTCTTAGCTCGACTATAATACATCCTTTTTAGCCTTAAAATTAAGGCTCTACATGGACATATTATAATCTGCCCGCCGACTAGCATCCGACCTTTTGATCGAATACCAATCTTTGGCCGACCATCACAGAACTTGCGTCCTGTGATGATCTTGGCTCGACCATTACGAACCTTACACTATTATATTGCCCTTTTTGTCTTTTTATATTCATTTGTTTTTAAAAAAATTTTAAAGGACACTCTCATCCTTATGTCATTCTAGTATTCTCTTCGCCTTCGCTGCGCTCCGGCTTAGAATGACACGTATAAAGGAATGAGATACCCACTTTTTTAGTTTAAGCTAAAGCTCTTAGTGAAAACAAAGGAACTGTACTTCATTTTAAATTATACAGAATATTGATAATTTAAAGCAATTACTTTTGGCTCACTTTCTAGATCTTTCTTAGTAATACCCATTTCTGTGGATAAAATCTTTTTGCCACCTGTCATATCCAAAAAGTTATCCACAGTATCAATAGGGAAATTAATAAACTCCGTTTTATAGTGCATTGGTATAGTTATTTTAGGCTTTAACTGGTTCATCACTTCTACCGCTTGTTTTGCATCAATTGTATAATAGCCTCCAACAGGAATGAGTAGAACATCAACTGGTCCTATTTCTTCAACTTGCTTTTCTGTTAAAACATGTCCCAAATCTCCCATGTGACAGACTCTGATTCCATCAATATCAAAGACAAAAACTATATTTTTACCTCTTTTTGCACCATGTTCGTCATCGTGAAATGTATTTACACCTTTTATGTTGATACCTTTTATATTATGTTCTCCTACTGTGTCAACAATATCAAAGTTTCCCTTTACTGCTTTAAAGTAATTGTGGTCAAAATGGGAATGAGAAGATGTCACAATGTCTGCCTTCACATTTGGCATAGGATAGCCAACCGACTCATCAAAAGGGTCTGTAACAATAACCGTGCCTTTCTCAGATGTCAACTTAAAGCTCGAATGTCCCAACCATTTTATATTCATAAAAAACACCTCCTAACCATATTATACCACAAAATAAAGGCGGAAAAACCGCCTTTTACATTCTCTCTGGTGCTGTTATTTTCAATATATCTAAAGCGTTCTTTATAACAGTCTTTACTGCTAATATGAGCACAAACCTTGCTTTCATCAAATCCTCTTCTACGCCTTTTACTCTATGACTGTTATAAAAAGAATGGAAAAGCGATGCTACATCAAGTACGTACCTCGTAATTCTGTGAGGTGCCAATGTCTTTGCAGCAATAGTAATTTCTTCAGGGAAATATGCCAATTTTTTAATTAATTCTTTTTCCTCTTCTTCTTTTAAAAGGCTTAAATCTACTTCATCTATATTATCTATCTTTACACCCTCTTCTTCTAACTGCCTTATTATGGAGCAAATCCTCGCATGGGCATACTGCACATAAAATACTGGATTTTCATTCGATTGCTCTTTAGCCAAGTCAAGGTCAAAATCAATGGGACTGTCTGCAGACCTTAAGTTGAAAAAGAATCTTGCTGCATCTTTGCCCACTTCATCTATTAAATCTCGTAGTGTCACCATTCTGCCTGTCCTTTTGGACATTCTAACAACTTGACCGCCTTCTATGAGTTTTACAAGCTGCATTAAAACAACGTCAAGCCTGTCAGGGTCTATGCCAAGTGCCTGCATCGCTCCTTTCATAGGAGCAACATGGCCATGGTGATCCGCACCCCAAACATTTATAACCCAATCAAATCCGCGAGTTATAAATTTATTTTTATGATATGCAATATCAGATGCAAGGTAAGTAGGGATTCCATTAGACCTAACTAATACATCGTCTTTTTCTGCGCCAAATAATGTCATTTTAAACCACAAAGCCCCGTCTTTTTCGTAAGTATACCCTTTTTGCTTAAGATCTTCAATTACTTTATGCACTTCTCCGCTGTCATAAAGAGATTGCTCAGAAAACCACACGTCATATTCTATACCGTAAAGAGCTAAATCCTCTTTTATTTTTTCTAAATTTTCCTTAAGTCCATATTCTATGAGGGCCCTTCTTCTCTCTTCTGATGGCGCATCTTTATATTTATCTCCGTATATTTCTAAAAACTCTCTCGCTCTATCTATTATGTCCTCTCCGTGATAGCCTCCTTCGGGCACTTCAGCAGGTATGCCCAATAATTGCAGGTATCTTGCCTCAAGTGAATATCCGAACTTCTCTATCTGATTTCCTGCGTCGTTTATATAAAATTCCCTTGTAACATCGTATCCTGCATAGTCAAGTACTGACGCCAAGGCATCTCCCAAAGCACCGCCTCTTGCATTTCCCATATGCATAGGACCCGTCGGATTTGCCGATACAAATTCCACTTGTACTTTCTTGCCATTCCCAATGTTTACTCGTCCATAATCTTTCCCTCGTTCATAAACGAGCTTTAAAGTTTCTTCCAAAAATTTATCCTTCAAAAAGAAATTGATAAAGCCAGGTCCTGCGATTTCAATCCTTTCTATAAAAGTATTTGAAGGGTCCATTTTTGAAACAATGATTTCCGCAATTTTCTTAGGGGGCATTTTAGCCTGCTTTGCTATTACCATCGCTGTGTTTATTGCAAGGTCACCGTGTTGTTTTTCTTTTGGCTCCTCTATTTCTATCTCTGGAATAACCTCTATATTCATCAAACCTTCTTTTACAGAATTCTTAATAGCGATAGTCACCATGTCTTTTATTTCATCTTTTACTTTTTGTATAATGTTTTCCAAATCAGTTTACCTCCCGCACTTTTAAGTATAGTTCATTATTACTCACAGTCTTGTTATTAAGGTCAAGAGCATATTTTATAGTAATCTCACCACCAGCTTCCGACATAGCCACTTTTACATCTGTTGGCAGTATTCCTAAAGGAATTTTCCCATAAGGAGTATCATAGTCCGATTCGTATCTTTTGTTTTTCTCAAAAACCATTTTCGATTTGTTAGTACCAAACCGCAATAATGTAACTTTGTCTTCTGTAATTTTTAAAGTAGTAGTAGTTCCATCCATTCCTGATAGTTCACTTTCTTCATATACTACATAAAAGGTATTGCCTTTAATATAGAAACTACCCTCTGTAATAAGTTCTATTGTATCAGATTCATTTTGATCGTTTTTTTGAGTACCTTTTACAGATATAATCGCTTTTTTCAATTACCTCTCCCCTTCTTCCCTTATTTCTCACCATTCCCTACATTTTTCATTATAGCTCTCTATCGCTAAGTTTATAAGTTCGTCCAATAATATTGAATACGGCTTTCCACTTACTTCCCACAGTTTAGGATACATGCTTATTTTCGTAAACCCAGGAATGGTATTAACTTCATTTAGATAAAGGGTACCTGTGTTTCTATCCATCAAAAAGTCTACTCGCGCCATACCTCTCAAATCCAACGCCTTATATGCTTTTATAGCCAATTGTCTTACCTCTTCCATTTTTTCATCTGGAAGTGGTGCAGGTATTAAGAGAAGAGATTTACCCCCATCAAAATATTTAGCATTATAATCATAAAATTCATTAGAAGGAACAATTTCTCCTGCAATAGAGGCTTGCGGATTTTCGTTACCTAGCACGGAACATTCAATTTCCCTAGCATCTATTCCTCTTTCTATCAACAATTTTCTATCATATTTTGCAGCTAATTTCAAGGCCCCAGGAAGTTCTTCCTCATTGTGGACTTTGGTAATACCAACACTAGAACCTAAATTAGCAGGTTTTACAAAGCACGGATATCCCAAGTGTTCAACTTTTTTCTTTATAGCTTCTAAGTCTTCAATCTCTTTTCTATATACTACTACAAAATCAGGTGTAGGTAGCCCCGCTTCCTTAAAAATCCTTTTTGTGAAAACTTTATCCATGCATAAAGCAGAAGAAAGCACATTAGCTCCTACATAAGGTATATCTAATAATTCTAAAAGCCCTTGTATAGTCCCATCTTCTCCATTAGGTCCATGCAAAACAGGAAATACCACGTCTATAGGATAAAAACCATTTTTTCCGTCTTCGAAAGTTATTATTCCTCTATACTTCGTAGAAGCTCCCATAGTTGCAGGAATTCCTTCTTTTTCCCATTCTCCGGTTTCTATTTTTTCTACATCTCCTCTATATAAATACCATTCTCCTTTTTTTGTAATACCTATCATGTAAATCTCGTATTTATCTTTATCAAGGTTGTTTATTATAGACTTTGCAGACATTAAAGAGACTTCATGTTCTCCCGATTGTCCACCAAATAAAACAGCTATTTTCTTCTTCGCCATTCTCTCACACTCCACTAATTTTTCTTACATTATCTTTATTCTACTCTTTTAAGAATATGTATTCAAGAAAAATTTTTTTATAAATTTAAAGCCGGGAAAGAAGAAGTTTTTCTTCCCCGGCTTGGTGGGCATTTAGAAGGTGGTATTTCCGTTGTTATAATTTTCTACAAGCATTTTTTCTGCTTTTTCGATTGCAAGTTTTACAAGATTACCGCAATTTCTAGAAGAAACACTTCCCCAACCTTCCTTCATTACTGTGTCGTAAACGCCGAGTTCTTTAGCCAACTCATATTTAAGTTGGTCAGACATTAAGCCTCTGCGTCTACCCATTTTTATCCCCTCCTTCTTTTGCCCTACACTTATTTTGCGCCTTTAAAAGCACTTTTATGTTATGGACTACATGGTCAAATCTCCATGTTCTGTTTTTATAACCTTTAAAATTTTTTCTTCATTTCCATTTAACGCATTTATATACACGTAAAATGTATCACCTTTGTATGTTCCTTTAAATTCGTAAGCCAATACTTCTTTTCCGCCCTCCAAAGGAATGAGTGTTAATCTTGTTCCTTCTATTTTTAAGTTTTTATTTACTTTTTGCTCCGCTTCTTTTTCCGTAAGCTTTGGCTTTTCTAATTTTCTCTCCGTATGATTCATGTAGTAAGCTGTAGCGTCAAATCCGATTATGTCACCATTGTCAAGTGCCACTTTCACTTTGACAATGTCTGGATACAAATATACCTCATCTTGTACAGGAACAAAATTAAACTGTACACTACCATCCGCCTTCATAGAATAAGTACTTTCCACGTTTTTGAAACCGTGTTTTTCTAAAAATTTTTTAGCATACTGCAAAGCTTGTGATTGAGAAATATTTATTTTATTCACACTTCTCTGGTCCATCATCCATACAACATATCCACCTTTTTGACTGACATTTATATAAACAGGTAATTTACCTGGAGATTTTAATTCTATCCCATAAGCTTTTATTTTTCCATTGTTAGGACTATACTTGTTTTGTGATTCTACAGGCTTTCCATAAAAATCTTTTGCTATTTGTAAAGCTCTATCGTAAGAAACTTCTTTCCCAACTAAACCTTTAGGTGTAGTTTTTGCTAAACTTTCAGAAAAAGGGCCGTCATATATCAAAGTAGGGTAATTCGTCATAGTCTGATTGACACTACTCATTTTTACATTTAAAATTTTACTATCAATCTCACCCATTTTTTGTGTACCTTTTTGACGTAAGTTTCCAAGTTCATATCCACCTTGAATTTTTTTCTTAAGTCTTGTAAGTTTTTACCTAAAAACACTGCATAATTCTGTAATTTCGTAAGGGTTGCTAAATCTTGTTGTGATAATTTTTGCCCTGAAGCAACTTTTTTTGTAAGACTGTAAGCGTAATCGCCAATTTGTGTCAAAAACTTTGAAGTATTATCTATTTCAGGCTGCCCTATAGGAAGTTGATTTAAGTGCTCTTGCCCTGAAAAAGCTTCCCTCCATATTTCATCTAAAATAGGAATAGCGGTTTTATCTGAAGAAGCTACCATTAGTTTTCCCATAGAAGTTTCGATGTTCTCTACGTTAGACACCAATTGATAAAAAGACCTATCGTATTGTGCTTGTAAATACCTGTGATAAGAAATTTTCTCAATATATTGTCTATATCCCCATGCTCCGAGGATTAATATTAAAATTAAAGCAAAAGCCGTCAAGCCTCGTTTTAACATTTTTTCACCTCACCTTGCAAAGATATGGCTGCCTATTTGGGTTATAATTGGCCTGTTAAATATCCAATAACTTGTCACTCTCGCAGCGTTGTAATAATACAAGGCACCACCAGTAGGGTCCCATCCAGCAATTGCATCTCTTGCCGCCCTTATGCTGTCATTTGTAGGAGGTAGCCACATTTGACCATCATCTACTGCAGAAAAAGCCCCAGGTTGAAATATAACACCTGCTATAGTTTTTGGAAACCTCGGGTCTCTTACTCTATTCATCACCACAGCTCCAACTGCAACTTTTCCAATATAAGGTTCCCCTCTCGCTTCTCCATTTATAAGCATTGCTAAAAGGTAAACATCGTCATTTGTGGTGACAGAGGAAGAAGCCTGATAAGCCGCTAAATCTTGAGCAGTAGTTGTAAAACCTAAAGCTACTTTTGTATCGTCATCTACAATTCCAGTAACTCTGAGTCCATTATATGCTTGAAATTTCCGAACTGCCAGCCACGTTCTAACCCCAAAAAATCCATCTACAGCTCCCGTATAATATCCCCAGTCTTTAAGCCGTGCTTGCACTTTTGCAACATCACTACCTGTATTTCCCCAATAAAGGTTAGACATAGCTGTTTTGGTCAAATCATAAGCCGCATACTCAAAAACTGCTGTTATAAAAATAGCCAAAACTGTTATTATAATCTTTATGCGGAGAATAAAATCTATTTTCATTTTGAACCTCCTTTTCTTTGGTGCTTGTAAATATTTTTTGTAGTAGTAAAAGTATTATACGCTGTTTTTAATTTAAAAAATTAAAGCGCCCTTTAAGGCGCCTTCCATGCCACTTTAAATTTATTGTAATATTCCTCTATAATTTCAACTATTTTAAATTTAACTTTAGGTTTTTCTTTCTCAATAAGTTTCATTTCATCTTGAGAAAGATATTTAGCCACTTCCTCTGCAGTTTGTGTATCTGTAAACCCGTGGGTAACATCAATAAAACAAAGGGGAGGAAATATTACACACCACCAATTTTTACCTTCACCGTTTCCGATAACTACTTTAAGCGCATTATAATTCCCCGCAGGAAGAGTAATAGTTCCATAATACCGTGTAGGAAAATCAAAGGTGCCATAGGCAACTTTCACATCATAATTCTTACCCTCTCTACGAATTACTTCCTCTGCAACCTTTTTAATCTCCTCAATACTTTGCTTTATAATCCTTTCCGAATCTTTTACATCTTTTACATTTTCAAATTTAGGCGTTAAATCAACAAGTATAGCATCTCTAACCTTAAGTTTTAATTCCTGGTCTTCTTCGGAATCGCTGTTGGCAATCACATGAAACCTTATTAATTTGCGGGATAGGTCTTCTCTTTGCAAATTAGAAGCTTTAGCTCCATAAAAATTTGCTGCTATAATAATTGCTAATACCATCAATGCAATTAACCTTTTCATAATTTTATCCTCCATCACAAATCTTTAGTTTAACTAAAGTATTACCAAATATATTAAAAAATATACCCTTCTACCTGAAAAGCCCTATCCTTCGGACATGAGAAGTAACATCTACTTTTATCTCTACCTCCGGAAAAATTTTATCCCAATCTTTCCCCACCTTTTCCCATAAACTTGGATGATATTTTTCAATATAATCTCCTATACCTAGCATGTCTACTTTTAATTCTTTTTGAAATCTATTTATAGCTTTTTGTGTCATCTTCTTTATTTCGTCACTAGTTTTTCTTTCTATGACGTTTAACAAATCACCTTTCATCATTTCTCCGTGCTTTTCAAAAGTATATTCAGTCATATCTCCTTCCACCTCCAGTTTAACTCTATAAATAATTTTCCCATTTTCTTCTTTAACATCTCGCCTTCTAATAACATTTGAAATATTAAAAGGAACCTTTATTTCTTCTCCATCTCCTGGCATATTTATAGAAATATCTCCTCCCTTCACAAGACCAGTCAGCCACATATATCCCATGTTTTCATCATCTTCCATCCAACCTACTAATTTATAATTTTTAATAATAGCAGAACCTGCTATTTTAATTTCATCTTTTCCTGCAATTATTTTTGGGATTATCGCATTGCCGTTCGTCTCATGAAGAGACTTAGTAATTTTATTATAGTCAATTGTTGGAAATTTTGATGTCAAGTTGTAATGTTTGAATATATCTCTAATATAAGCTCCTGTATTTGGTTCCATCTCGTATTTTTTTAGAAGAATATCCTGAGCTTTTTGTGGAGTTACAAGAAGGTAAACTTTACGGCTCAATTCATAACTCCTGTCAAGAGAATCTAAAACTTGTTGAAATTTATCCTTGTTTTCCACTACGTCTTTGCCAAAAATAATAGCTTGTGTATGACCTAAATACAGCGCTTTATTAATTCTTGTACTTATATGACGGGAAGCAGAAAAAATCGTATCAGCAACTTCTGAAACAGCAAAACTTGGCTTTTCACTTCCTCCTCCACCGGCACTGGTACCTTTTGTAATTTGAGCAGCATTAGGAAATTGAAAAGTCACAACATATCTTTTATTCGAAGAAGATAAATCTATACCAATTGCCATCACAAAAGCCCTGTCTTCTATTTCAATTTTATCCCAACAGCCTGTCAACATGAGAGCAATTAAAACCCATAATATCACTATTTTAAGTTTTCTCTTCATCTTTATCACCTAATCTTTTAACTTTTAAAATGATAAACAATAGTATTGGCAATATAGCTATAAAAAACACTGACATGTACTGGGAAACATATCCCGCATATTTATAAACTGTCACAATAGAATCGGGAATTAACGCCATTAAATACATTATAGGAACTGCCGGCAATACAAAATAAGAATGTTCTCTGGTCTTTAAAAGCTTTGAAAGAGCCAAAGTAGCAAAATAGTGAAAAGAATAAATAGAAGTAAAAATGGTGAATGTCCATATTCCCATTACAATTCCCTCTACATTTTCAATGAAAAACACAGGAAAATTAATAGATTTAATGAGGGTCAAAAAAGGCCACAGCTGTTCCCTTGTTTCCTTGTATCCAAATATGCCAACTACAAAAAAAGTTATATACATGTAAAACAACATCGTAGAGATTATTGCTGAATTGACACTTCTTTTCAATTTGTTTGTATTAATTATATATGGAAAAAGCAAATACAATATCTCAAAGCCAACAAAACTATATGTAGTCACAAGCATTCCTTTAAAAAACTTAACTAATGAAACCCTCATAAATGGAAGAAAATTACTTAAATCTATATCAGTTAAAGTCGGTAAAAAAAGTAATACAAGAGGTATCACTATTATGGGAAACAAAATTTCTGACATTCGTGCAATTGGCTCAAGTCCATATCGCACTAAATAGGCAGAAGTAAAAAGCATTGTAATAATTATCGTTTCAATAGGGGTACTTGGCAAAAGATATATTTTCAAAACTTCCCCAAAAATCCTTACATCAAGGCTTGCAAATATTGTGAAGTAAAAAACAAGTATAATACTTATAACAATAGAAATAGGTCTTGTTATAAGTTTACCGGTATATTCGACAAAAGTTTCTGTAGGAAATTTAGAAGATAGATAAAGTATCAGCCTTGCAAAAAAAAGAGAAGCTATTCCTCCTCCCAAGATAGCTATAAGCCCATTAGGTCCTACCTCTTTGGAAACATCTGCAGGAAGACTTAATATTCCAGCTCCTACCATAGTAGTGAAAAGCAATATTGATACTTGATTTGCAGAGATTTTATCATTGTTTTTTATCATTGTTGTCTCTCCTATCGTCTTCTATGCTTTCTATTTTTTCTTCTCTTAAATCTTTCATCTTTTTTCTATCAGGAGTATCTAAAATTTCTGGTCGTTTTTTAAAATACATTATAGGAGCTTTTATTAAAGTATCCGCAAGGTCACTTAGGTCTATTTCCACAAAAGGAGAAAGATAAGGAACTCCAAAACTTTTTAAAACAACCAAGTGAGTGAGAACTATCATAAATCCCAACATTATACCATACAAACCAAAAACAGCTGCAAGAATCATAAATATAAATCTTAGCATTCTAAAAGCAATGGCAGCGCTGTAACTGGGTATTGCAAAAGAAGCTACAGCTGTAACGGCTACCACTATTACCATCAATGGGCTTACAATACCCGCTTGGACAGCAGCTTGTCCTATAATAAGACCACCTACAATGCCAATAGTTTGCCCTATAGGTACGGGAAGTCTAACTCCTGCCTCTCTTAAAAGCTCAAAAGTCGCTTCCATAATAAAAGCTTCAAAAAAGGCAGGAAAAGGCATACCTTGTCGTGTTGCTGCAACATACAAAGTCAATTTAGTCGGTATAAGGCCTGGATGATAGGCTGTAAAAGCTATGTAAACAGCAGGCGAAATTAATGCGACGATTGCTGCAAGAAATCTCAAAATTCTTAAAAGTGAAGATATCATCCACCTTTCGTAATAATCTTCAGGCGATTGAAAAAGAGTAGCAAGAGTAGTAGGTATTATGAGAGCAAAAGGAGTATTATCTGTCAAAATTGCCACTCTTCCCTCTAAAAGAGAAGCTGCAACCTTGTCAGGCCTTTCTGTACTCAAAACTTGAGGAAATGGTGAATGCCAATCTTCTTCAATCAATTGTTCTATATACCCGCTTTCAAAAATACCGTCTATTTTTATATTTTTGAGCCTTTCCATCACTTTATTCAAAACATTCCTATCGACAATATCTTCTATGTAAAGCACTGCTACATCTGTATGAGTCCTTTCTCCAATCTGCATCTGCTTTATTTTTAACTTGGGATCTCTAATCCATCTCCTTACAAGAGCAGTGTTAACCCTTATTGTTTCTGTAAACCCTTCTCTCGGTCCTCTTACAACCGTCTCTGCCTCGGGAGGTGAAATTGACCTCATCTGCCATCCTTTACTAGAAATGATGACTATTTCAGGAGAACCATCAAAAAGCAAAGCAGTGTCTCCACTCAAAATTGACAAAATACACTTGTCTAAATCTGTAATCTCTTTTATGTCTCCTCCTGTTATAGTCCCTTTCTTTATGACCTCATACAAATTTCTCTTTATCTTTTCAATAGAAGGGTCTGCTTGTCTTGAATCCAAAAGCAAAGAGTGGAGTACATGGTCATTTATGAGGTCTTTATCCACAAGCCCGTCTATAAATACAATTGCAAGGTTATACTGCTGGTCTTCTCCCACCCAAATATCTCTATATATTACATCATCACAATCTTTTAATTTATTTTTTATATAATCTAAATTTACCTTAAGACTATTTGAAGCTAGTGTACCATTTTTTTCTTCTTTTTTATCGTTTTTTTTGCCAAATATCTTATCAAAAAATCTCATATTCTCCTCCTTACATAGGAAAAAAGGTTCGTAAAATAATAGCAACTATTCCAATAAAAATATAAAACAATCCAATCCATTTACACAGCTTAGAATCCCTATCTAATCCTTTCCTCTCTAAATATTTAGGCTCTATAAAAGCTTCATAAATCCCTACAATGAATACATTAGCAAACATATAAACAGTAAAGTATTGTCTTACAAAATGCAGTAAACTATACATACCATCACCTTCTGAATATATATTTTGCACTCAGAAGAAAAATATACAAAAAAAATAGGCCTATGCCTATTTTTGACTAAGATATTTAGTTGCCATTACTACATCTTCTTCTTTATCAACATCGTTACCTATTTCTGGATATTTAGATATGATAGCCTTTCCTTTTATGTTAAATAACTCTTCTGCTTTTTTCTCAATATGAGAAATTGAAAGTCTCCCTATTAAAAATAAAAATAATATCTTTCCTCCTAATAATTTTCCTAATTTCCATGGTTTTTTTCTATAAGCTATAAATTGTTTCGCATCTTTTATTAATCTATCTATGATTCCAGGGTTAACATAAAAAATATTGCCACCTGTAAAAACTCCTTCTTTCACCCGTGCATAAGTCCTTTTAGCCTCAGGAAACTTTTTTAAATTATCTTCTTTTCTAACAATAGGATAACATAAGTCCGCTCCTGTAGCCTCTGACTTTTCAATAAAATCGCAAACAGCTTCTTTAGTCAACATAGGAATATCACAAGTAAGAATCAAGACTCTTTTGTCATTTTTAAAAGGCTCTACTCCTTTCAAAACATTGTCCATTATATTGTCAGCTTGTTCAATGATAACATCTATCCCTGCTACTTTTTTAAGTTTTTCGGGATCTCCAACTACTGCAATTTTATCTATTTTATCACAACCTCTTAAAGCCTCAATTACATAAGAGACCATATACTTCTCATTTATTTTAACAAAAGCTTTATCAGGCAATTTGTCCTCTTTAGTACTGCCGGCCAAAATTATGGCATTCACCCAAATCACTCCTTGTAACTAAAATACTTTATGTCTTTTACAACCTCTGTCTGGAAATTGCGTATATGCTTCTCTGCCCATCTTCTTGCGGCATCTGTATCTCTTGCTTCGATAGCTTCTGTAATTTTTTTATGCTCTTGATGTATCTTTTTCGCTTTTTTCTCTTCGTTTATATACTTAACTCTAAATCTGTGTACATGTTCTTGTAAATTATTCATTATTTGAATTAATTTGTCATTTCGTGAAGCAGTAAAAATTAAATCATGAAATTCTTTATCCAACTTCACTAGCCCTTCATTATCACCTTCTTCTATCTTTTTTTGAAATTCCTCTACAATTTTCTTTAATTTATCAATTTCTTCATCCGTTATCCTTTCAGCAGCTAGGGAAGCAGCTAATCCTTCTAACGAACTTCTTACTTCTAAAACATTCAAAAGGTCTTTTGCATCCAAATCTGCCACATAAGCTCCCTTTCGAGGAACCATAACAACTAGCCCCTCAAGTTCTAATTTTCTAATCGCCTCTCTCACTGGAGTCCGACTTACTCCCAGCTTTTCTGCCAGCTGAACTTCCATAAGTCTCTCTCCAGGTTTTAACTTGCCTGTAATTATGGCATCTTTCATGTAATCAAAAACTACATCTCTTAACGGTTTGTAATTTTCCAATGGAAGAAAATCATTCATACAATTCTAACCCCTTATCTATAGTTTTTGAAAAAAACACAAAACTGTAAACTTCTTTTAAATCCTCATAAGCTCTCTTAAGTCTTTCTAAATCGTCAAAAATTCCGTAAACAGTGGGACCACTACCTGACATAGCACATCCTAATGCGCCTTTTTTAAGCAATTCCTCTTTTATTTGATTAATAACTTCACATTCCCGAGAAGTTACCAATTCTAAATCGTTTTTTATATTTTCTGCAATTTTGTATATGTTTCCTTCTTGTATAGCTTGAGCAACTAAAAAAGTAGCATGGTGACTTTTAAAATTAAGTCTGTCCCATTTATCATAAATTTCTTTTGTGGAAATTTCAATATCAGGTTTTACAAGAAGTAAACTCATAGAGGGAACCTTTAAATTTTCAAATATTTCCCCTATGCCTTTCGCAAGCTTTGTCCCACCCTCCAGACAGAAAGGAACATCTGCTCCGACTTTCAGAGCAATTTCTTTTTTTTCTTCTTTTGACATATTCAAATTCCATAATTTATCTAATGCCACAATTGTAGCAGCAGCATCAGCACTTCCCCCAGCAAGGCCGGCAGCTAAAGGAATTTTTTTATTAAGCCTGACTAATATCCCTTCTTTTTTTTGGTATTTTTCTTTCAAAAGATTAATAACCTTTACTATCAAATTATCTTCTCCTACAGGCACCTTTGGGTTATCGCACAAAATTTCGATTGTGTCGCTTTTTTCAAACCCCAAAATATCAGCCAAATCAATTGATTGCATTATTGTAGAAATTTCATGATATCCATCTTCTCTCTTTCCTAATACATCTAAAGATAAATTAATTTTAGCATAGGCCTTTACTTTGATTTTTTTCATTTCTCCATCCACGCTCTTTCAATAATATTATAGTTATATATTATACATTATACAATAAATTTTCTGTAAAAAAAATACGCAGTCTCCTGCGTATCATTCTTCCATAGGTATTATTAATTTCATTCCCTCTGAAACTTTTTCTTCTTCTAAATCATTGGCAACAATTAATTCTTCAAGGCCTACTCTATACCTTTTAGCGATATCCCACAAGGTTTCACCTTTTTGAATCATGTAAACAACAATGCTGTGTTTATTATCGATTTCTCTTGGAGCTTCGATTTCTTTAAGGTCTACAATAACCTCTATTTCTTTCTCTGCAAGTAAATCAACTGTACTATCAATTGCAAACTTTAAGTCAATTTCTTTCATGGCTATTATTTCATAGGAAACATGAGAAATTTTTATATCAACCAACATAGGTCCTTTAACTTGACTGGTCTCAACAAAAGTTTTAAAAGGATATTCATCTCTATAAGACTTTACACTACCTTCTTCAGACAAATATAAAACAGTATAATCTAATATTCCTTCTAAGACCAATTTATTTATATCTACACTGTAGTCAGATATAACAGGAATAACCACAACATCTATAAATCTTTTTACAAGAGAAGGTAATTCTACATTAGTTTTGACTACAAATTGAGATTTATAAGATTGTGACTCCTCTATCACAGTTAAATTTTCTTTCATTGGTTGAATATAAGCTTTTGTACCATAGGCATCAACAGGAAGCTCTCTATCCTCCGTCTCCAACACTTGAACTTTTACCCTTATTGTGACTTCTATATCTAAAATAGTATTTTCTCCTTTTTCATCCTCCACTGCGGTTGTAATTACCTCCATGACTTCCTCTTGAGTTTTAGCCGACATATAACTTAAAGCCCCAGGAATATCTACAAAATTTGCATAATTTAAATCTGTTTCTAAATATCCAAATTCTCCTTCCTGTGAAATATATAAAATATTACATTGTACACTTCCTTGAACTATTACTTTGTTATCAGTGACTTTAATTTCCTCCGGTTTTACTGCCACATCTGTTTTTACGACTTTTTGAATAGGGGCTTCCCCCTCAGGAACTTTTATTTTATCTTTTACAAAAACTTCTACACTATTTTGCCCCACTGTATGCATTAACTTCACTTTTTTCTTTAAGGTTTGAACTTTTGTCGAATCTTCAGCTCCTATTACTACTTCTTTTTTATCAGATACTACTAACCTACATTGTATCTTTATTACAGCCCTCATACTTATTTTTCTACTGTTTACCAACTTGTAGTCAACATTTTCAACATTTGCAACTAACATGCATCTGCTCCTCTTATCAATGCCTTCATCCTCAATGACATGGGAATAGTCAATTTCTTTTTCAATCCTTTCAAGCTCTCCATTTTTTTCGCCCAAATACAAAATATCTAATGATAATTTACCTTCAAACTGAACTTTTCCTTCTGTCACAAAAACTTCATTAATATATGTGTGAGGATTTAATGCCAAAAGTACCAGCACGTCCGGTTCATTTTCAGGAACAATTATATCACTCTCTACCAGAAGTTGAGTATCATATGTACCCGATACAGAATCAAACTCTAAAATATCTTTATACACCTGTGGCATGCTTTTACCTCCTTAAAAATATTGTCCTCCACAATAAGATATGCTAATATAATATATAGTTATTGAGGTAAAATTATGCCAAAAAAATAAGACCGAATATCTTCGGTCATTGGAGACACTGGATTTTTTTATTTCCTTCCATCACGGTTAGCTCTACTGTATCTGTCAAAATATCTGAATAACTGTAAGAAACCCTCCGGGTCGCTCCTTGTCCATCTAATACCACAATAAAAATGCTTGGATATGTCTTTTCCAATAATCCCTCTTTTATTATGGTCTTTTTTCTGCCACCATTTGTTTTAAGGCGAACTCGAGCACCTATATGTTTATCCAATTGTTTTTTTATTTCATCAAGGGTTGATCTATCAGCCACCACTATCAACTCCTTAGCATATGCTGTAAATATTGTAACACAATTTTCAGACAATGTCAAGAGCATAATATTATATCAGTGCACCTGCCTATTTGTCAATAATGATTTTTGTGCAAAAAACAAAAAAAATATGCAAATCTCAGAGATATTTGCATTTAATCAGTAATTTTTAGCTTACGGAGTAAATTAATTTAATATTTGCCTTTTGGAACGCCATATCTAAATTTTCCCATTGTCTGCAATCCTCCAATTCCTGGCGCTCCCGTTATAGTGTTTTCTATTAATTCTTCAATTTTTACAAGCTCATTTATATGGGAAAAAGCCACTTTTTCACTCACCAAGACTGGATCAAGGCAGTGTATTAAAACCCTTTCTGGAGAGCTGGCATAATTGGCTCCCGCCTTTATAATAGCTTCGTAATTTGATTGGCAAGCTCCTGCAAAAATCACTAAATTGTCAAGTGCTGGTTCGTACTTCCTTGCATTTTTAACCGCTTCCACAAAATATTTAGAATTTCTGTAGTTATTTATATCGCTATAATCTCTGGTGTTGCTTCTTATACTATCATGACCTGTAAGAACTAATATATCAGGCCTATATTTTTCTAAGAGGTCATACACTTTATCTGGTTGTTCTTCTTCCTTTACCACTACTCCTACGACTTCCATACCTACCTTTTTATAGGCATCAAGACATACATTTAAATATTCCTCATCTCCGTCTATGTGAAGAACTTTTCCTGGCCTTCCGTAAGGCTCTTGTCGACTTGCACGCACCATCCCTTTTTTTCGCTGAAGGCTTTTTGAAGAGGCAATTTTTTTTAAAAGGTATTCTGCCTTTTCTCTATAAGGCCTATCATATTCCACAATTTTGGCGCGAGAAACCTCTATAAGGTCGTCTTCTGGTGCATCTGCAATTATTCTCATGTTTAAACCGTGTAAAAGATAATGCCTTACTCCTTTATTATCTATAACATTAATGACTCTAAACAAAATGTCAGAGCCATAAGACTTTCTCATTACAATGTCATTAATGCGAAAAGCCATAAATTAACCCCCCTGCGCAGCTTAATTCATAGTTTATAATATGCAGAGGGGTATATATAGGTGTATATAAAATTTATTCTTCCATCTGTTTACCCAAAAAAGCAGCAGCTGTTTCAGCGATTTTTGCTTCAACTTCTGTAACTGCTTCACCGGCTTCTTTAGTAAAAATCACCACACTTCCTATTGTATCACCTCTTGAAATAATAGGAACTATAACTTGAGATGTAATGTTAAATTCCTGTCCATCTGCTATTTTAATCGGTCCTTTATCTTTCCCAGTCCCAAGCATTATCGTCTTTTTTTCTTCCAAATATTTTTCTAATTCTTGACTTATTGGTTTATCAATTAATTCTTTTTTTGCAACTCCGGAAACAGCTATTACATTATCTGTATCTGTAATGCATACAGGGTGTTTTGTAGATTGATATATGCTATCAGCGTACTCTTGCGCAAAATCGCTTAATTCACTTATTGGAGAATATTTCTTTAAAATTATCTCTCCTTCTTTATCTGTAAAAATTTCTAAAGGGTCTCCTTCCTTGATTCTTAATGTTCTTCGGATCTCTTTAGGAATAACAACTCTCCCTAAATCATCTATTCTGCGTACAATTCCTGTAGCCTTCAAAGTAAATACCTCCATTTCCTAAAATTTTTAGCTCAAGATTAGTATTTATATTTTTCCATAAATTTATTCGCAAAAAAACCCGGCAACTAAACTGCCGGCTTTTTACCCCACTGTTACTTTTATATTTTGAGGAAACTTTTGTATTTTTGCTGCTTTCTCAAGGGCATCATATTTTTCTTTAATAACTTGATTTTTCTTATCATCTAACAAATAGCCTTCTATAGCATCTTTTACTTCATCAAAAGGTTTTATTGTAATACCCTCTGATTTTATTATATGGTATCCATAATCAGTCTTAACAGGTTTTGATATTTCACCTTTCTTAAGTGAAAAAACTACTTGGTCAAACTCGGAAACCATAACGCCATGAGGAAATTCTCCCAGATCTCCTCCTTGGTCTTTTGTAGCAGTATCAATAGAATACTCTTTTGCTAATGTAGCAAAATCTTCGCCTTTCATAAGTCGATTGTATATATCTTCTGCTGTTTTTTCATCAGCCACTAATATATGACTAGCCTTCACCACTTCAAACTGCTCTTTATTATCCTCATAATACTTTTTTAACTCTTCTTCTGTAACTTTTACATCTTTTGTATATTCGTCAAAGAGCTTATTTATTAAAAGATAATTTTTCACATCTTCTTTTGTAATATCTTTATTAACTTCTTTTTCTTTTTGATACTCATCCGCTATTTCTTTGTCTGTAACTGTAATATTATTTTTTAGGGCCTCCTGCACAAGTAATTTTTGAGCAATCAAACTATCAAGCACATTTTCTTTTACTACATCTAAAAACTTTTTCCCTTGATAATCCTGATCCCATATATCTTTTGTATATTGGGGACTACTTTCAATTTGAGCCTTTACTTGGTCAAAAGCTTTTTTGTATTCAGCATTAGTAATGTTTTCACCATTAACAGTTGCAACAACGTCTTTTTTGGTAGAGCAGGATACTGTTAAAAATACTATAAAAACAAAAAATAAAAGTAATGCGATTTTCCTCTTCAAAATAACATCCTCCTGACTTTAAAAAGTTTACATAGGCATAACTTAATTATATATCATTTCTCCACTAACTGCAAACTTTTTATTTTTTCTACTAATTCAATAAGTTCCTTTTGTATAGTCTCTTTTTTATTGAATCTATAAGTAAGATATGGTTGTACTTGACTTGAAAACATTAAATTCCCTCCATATTCTTTTATTACCTTCTCTATAACCTCCATATTTACTGATTCCATATCTTTAAACTTTAAAATAACGACGTTTCCTTTTTCCGTTATTTCAGTAATATAGAGCTGAGAGGCAATAGCCTTTAAATAAGCAATTTCCAATAGTGCCTCTACAGGCTTTGGATAATCGCCAAACCTATCTACAAGCTCTTCTGAAATCTCTATCATATCTTCTCTAGATTCTATAGAGGCTATTTTCTTGTACATCTCTAATCTTAAATTTTCGTCTTCAATATAGGAAGAGTCAATATAAGCATTGACTTTTATGTCTATTGTGGTAGTAATCTCTTCTTTGGGAGCTTCTCCTTTTAAATTCCGTATAGCCTCCTCTAAAAGCTTTAAATACAAGTCATAACCAATTGCATTAATATGACCATGTTGTTCTGCTCCAAGGAGATTTCCTGCACCTCTTATCTCCAAATCTCTCATGGCAATTTTAAATCCAGAACCAAATTCAGTAAACTCTTTTATCGCCTCCAACCTTTTTTCCGCCACTTCACTTAAAACTTTATCCTTTCTATAGGTAAAATAGGCATAAGCAAGTCTATTTGACCTACCTACTCTTCCTCTTAATTGATACAATTGGGAAAGCCCTAACTTATCCGCATCATAAACTATAATAGTATTTACATTTGGTATATCAAGCCCTGTCTCAATTATTGTAGTACTTACTAAAACATCGTATTCCCCATTTAGAAAGTCAATCATCACTTTTTCTAATTGGCTTTCTTCCATTTGCCCATGAGCCACAGCTACTCTACAACCAGGAACTAAATCTTTTACCAAAGAAGCCATCTTTTCTATGCCATTTACTCTATTGTAAACAAAATAGACTTGTCCCCCTCTTCCAATTTCCCTTAAAATAGCATCTTTTATTAATTCTTCATTAAATTCCATCACATAGGTTTCTACTGGAAATCTGTCTTCAGGAGGATTCTCCAATACGCTCATATCCCTTATACCAATCAAGGACATGTGCAAAGTTCTAGGAATAGGAGTTGCTGACAATGTCAAAACGTCTATATTTTCCTTAAGTTTTTTTATTTTCTCTTTATGAACAACTCCAAACCTCTGTTCTTCGTCTATAATTAAAAGTCCTAAATCTTTAAATTTCACGTCATTCTGTAAAAGCCTGTGAGTACCAACAATAATATCGATAGTCCCTTCAGCCAGGCCTTTAATTATTTGCGCTTGTTCTTTGGGAGTCCTAAAACGGCTAAGCATTTCTATCTTTACAGGAAATTCTTTGAATCTTTCTATGAAATTAGTATAATGCTGATAAGCCAAGATAGTTGTAGGACACAAAAAAGCAACCTGTTTTCCATCAGCCACCGCTTTAAAGGCAGCCCTTAAAGCTACTTCTGTTTTACCATATCCCACATCTCCACAAAGAAGTCTATCCATTGGCCTGTCTTTTTCCATATCCTCTTTAATTTCTTTTATACACCTTAACTGGTCTTCCGTCTCTTCATAGGGAAATTGCTCTTCAAACTCCTTTTGCCATGGAGTATCAGGAGAAAAAGCATGTCCTTTCACCATCTGCCTTTTGGCGTAAAGTTGTATCAAATCCTTAGCAAGGTCTTCTACTGCTTTTTTGGCTTTTCTTTTTGCTCTAAGCCATTCACTACCCCCTAATTTATTTAATTTAGGTGGATTGTCTGTAGGCCCCACATATTTTTGCACAAGGTCTAATTGTTCTACTGGTACAAAAAGGGTATCTCCCCCTGCATAAATTATTTTTAAATAATCCCTTATAATCCCATCTACTTTTATTTTTTCTATGCCTTCATACTTTCCTATACCATAATTTACATGCACAACATATGACCCTACTTCTAATTCAGTAAAGCTCTTTATTTTGTCGGCATTTCTAATTTTTACAGTTTTTTTGCTCCTTTTAGTCTGACCAAAAATTTCTCCATCGCTTATAACTGCAAATTTTGCATCCACATACTCAAATCCCTTGCTAACAGAGGCAGGATATATGACCACTTGCCCTTTTTGTATATCGTATTCACTGTCTTTAATCACTACAGTATCAATATTAAAACTGTCAAGCGTATCTTTTAAAATTCTTGCTCTTTCTTGATTCCCACTTAAAAGCAATACTTTATATCCTGCGTTTTTGTAATACTTCAAATCATCTACTAAAATATCCATTTTGCCGTGAAAAGGGTGCATAGACCTTGATACAAAATTAACAATTGTTTGAGGCTGTAGTTCATTGTCAGGCTTTGCTAAAGTATTCATTATGAGTAAAAAGTTATTTTTCACTCTTTTTAATATCTCCTCATAATCAAAAAAAAGCTTACTTTGCTCTGGCAAAACCTCTCCTTTTTCTAACAAAACCTTGAAATTTTCATTAAATTCCATTTGAAGGTTATTTACCCTTTGTTTAATGCGACTGCTTTCATCTAAAATAATAACTGCCTCTTCTCCCATATAGTCAACAATAGAATAGACATCATCATAAAAATAATCTATAAGCTCATGAATATTTTCCACCCTTTTAGATTCTGTAATCTCCTCCATAATTTCTTCAAATTTTTGCTGTAACTTTTCTGCAATGCCACTTTTCGATTTTTTTATTTTTGACAAATAGGAATTTAAATAGTTCGAAACTGCCGAAATCCCCTTTTTGATGTGCTCTGCCTCTGCGATAAACTCTGTAGCTGGAAAAATATTTATTTTATCAATATTTTCTAAAGACCTTTGGGTAATCACATCAAAAGTCCTTATGGAATCTATTTCATCGTCAAAAAGTTCAATCCTATAAGGATATTCTTCTGTAGGGGAAAAAACGTCAATTATTCCTCCCCTCACACTAAATTGCCCTTTTCCTTCCACCATTTGAACCCTTTCATACCCCATGGTCACCAAATTTTTTATAACTTCTTCTAAATTTACAGTATCACCTAATTTAAAAACAAATTGATACTTTTTAAACAAATCCATAGGTATGAGCTTACCTACTGCTGCGTCTATAGAAGTAACTACAGCATGGGGACTTCCTTCTGACAATTTTTTAATTACCTGCAATCTCTGAGACACCACTTCTTGACTCGCAGCATCTATTTTATAAAACAAGGCTTCTCTTTTGGGAAATAAAGAGGCATTGCCAAAATTAAAAGAATACAAATCTTCGTATATTTTTCTTGCTTCCACCTCATCAGGAGCAATAACTAACACCTTTTTGTTAAACTTAGTCATTATATAATGGGCAATATGGGCTTTTTGAGAATCTGTAAGCCCATAAGCCAAAATAGGTCCTTTCCTCTGTTGTAGAAATTCTTCTATTGTTTTAATCTCTTTTAATTCTTCTATTTGACGAGTAAACATGTTCATCACCTCAACACAAGCCTATTCCATAAGCCATGTATTAAAGAAGTTACAATAATAGCCAAAAAAATATTTGTTTGCATCACTAATATGTAAGAGGTTATACCAAAAAAGCTGTGGCTTAAGATACTTAAAATAGAAGCCCTTAAATTGATTTTATAGGAAGCTTTTATGTAATCATTTACTGCCTCTGCAATTCCAAATATCAAATGAGACAAAAGAATAGAGGAAGTCAAATACCCTGCCACTGTCTTACAAGTTTCTTCAATGGCTGGTACAAGATAAATTATAGCTCTTCTCTTATATTTAGTTACTGCCATCCTATTTAGAAAATATGCTAAAATTACACCACCAATTCCAGATAATAGCCACATGTATTCATTTTTCTCCTTTATTGCCTTTTTATCAACCGTTAAATTTGCTCATAGCATGTTCTATCCCATTTTCTATAATATCTATCACCGCATCTGCTGCTTTTATAACAGCTTCATCAATTAGTTTTTTCTCTGACTCTTCAAACTTTCCTAATACATGACTTACTAAATCCTTTTGCGGTTTTCCAATTCCTATTCTAACTCGTGGAAATTCTTCGCTATTTAAAAGATATATGATAGACTTCATTCCATTGTGACCGCCTGAACTTCCTTTTTTTCTTATCCTTATTTTGCCCACATCCAAGTCTTTATCGTCATAAATCACAATTACATTTTCAAGTAGAATTTTATAAAAATTTACAGCATCGTATAAAGCTTCACCACTTGAATTCATAAATGTCTGAGGCTTTAAAAGAATTATTTTCTCTCCTTTAAAATTCCCTTCACCCACAAGGGATTTAAATTTTAATTTTGTGACATTCATACCTAATTTTTTTGCCAATTCATCTATTACCATAAACCCTATATTATGTCTCGTTCCTTCATATTCTTTACCAGGATTCCCTAAACCCGCAATTACGTACATACGACCACCCTTCCTTATCAAATTAATTATACATAATTAAACAAAAAAAAGCTATAGCATCTACAAAAGATTACCGACAAGTTGTAGCTTGCCGGTAATCTTATATGAGAGGGAGGCCTTTATTTCATTTATTGGAAGTTTGCGCTGCTTTGCAATTTTACAGGAACTGTAAATGTTTTGCCATTTCTCCAAACTGTTACATTTATTACATCTCCAACTTTGTGGTTATTTATTATGCTTTGCAAATCCTCAAAGGAAGTAATGTTTTTGCCATCAGCCTTTATTATCACATCTCCTGGTTGGATACCAGCTTTTTCTGCTCCACTATTTGGCTGAACTTGAACTACATACACTCCTACAGGCAAATTATATCGGGCTGCATCTTGTTGTGTAATAGTTTGAGCACCTATTCCCATCATAGGCCTTTCTACATAGCCGTGTTTTATTATCTGGTCAATTATAGGTTTTGCTTCGTTTATTGGAATTGCAAAACCCATACCCTCAACAGGGGTTCCTTGGCTCTGGAACATTCCAAAAGGATCTTGAATACTTGGTCCTATTGAAGTGAGCTTAACACTTGTTATACCTATAACTTCTGCTTTACTGTTCACAAGAGGTCCGCCGCTGTTGCCAGGATTTATAGCTGCATCTGTTTGTATGAGTTTGACAGGCCCATAATCACTTTGGAGGTTTCTGTTAAGTCCGCTTATTATACCCGCTGTGACTGTACCTGCAAAGGAATCTCCAAGAGGATTGCCTATAGCAATTGCCAATTCCCCAGGTTGGAGTTTTGAAGAGTCTCCCAGTTTTACAACGGGTAAATTAGGAAGGTTTATTTTAAGTACTGCGAGGTCTGTTCTATCATCTTTTCCTACAAGTTTTGCATCAGCACTTCTTCCATCTAAAAGTTTTACTGTGATTTTTGATGCTCCGTCAATTACATGGTTATTTGTGACAATATATCCATCCGAACTTATTATAAAACCAGAGCCACTGCCTTTAGGGACATATTCTGTTCTATAGCCATTTGTATAAGCAACGTTTGTATCAATTTCTACAACAGCTGGGCTGACAATTTTGTATATGTTAGGTATCAAATTTAAAATACCGCTTTCGTCTGATGAAGTAGCATCTAGAGGCAAATATCTTGTAACAACCTGGGCTGATGCATCATTTTGGGTTCCATAGTATTTCATCACAGCACCTGTAACTCCTCCGCCAATTAAAGCTGCCACTAGCGCTACTGCAATAAAAGATGCTACCATCTTCCTTCTAAATCTTTTTACCATCTTCCCAAGACTCTTTTTGTTGTTTCTAAATTCCACTTTAGGAATTGGTGCAGTAGTTTCCAATTCCTCTTGCTTTTGTTCCTCTGCCTTTAATATTTCGCTATTTAATTCTTCTGTTTGATATAGCTCTTCTTTTTCATTTTCTTCTGGAGGAACTACATTCTCCGGATCATTTTTTTCAATTTTATCTTCAAAGTCTTTTCCGTAATCCATAATCACTCACTCCTTTTGTTTTTTCTTGCTTTTAATTATAACCCCTTTTTATTAACAAATTATGAACATGATGTAAAGATTTTAAGTAGTTTTTATTAAAAAATTTTTTGCACTGTTTTTTATAAATAAATGTGCGGCCCAAGTATTCACTTGGACCGCTATGATAAGGGAGGTCAAGGAGAGGCATTTGTCGCTCTCAAGTATCATTATATCCTTTATTTATGAATAAAGTGTTAACAAAGTGTAAATATTTTATTGTGATTTTTTAAAATTTTTTCATCGGTAAAGTAAAAGTAAATGCTGTACCTTTACCGAGTTCACTTTCTACCCATATCTCCTCATTATGAGCATTTATAATGCGCTTTACTATATAAAGTCCAAGGCCTGCTCCATCTTTCCCTCTCGATTTGTCCGCTTTATAAAATCTATCCCATATATGCTCTTGGTCTTCTGGAGAAATACCTATTCCATTATCTTTTATAGTAATAAATGCCTTGTCATCTTTTATTTCAGTAAAAATATGAATTATACCCTTTTCTTTAGAAAATTTTATTGCATTGTCTATAAGATTTGTCAAAACTTGTTCTATCTTATCTTTATCAGCTATAACTATTCTTCTGTCTTCTTCAAAATCGACTTTAACAGTTAGATCTTTTTCCACTATCCTTTTTTCAAACTTTATAACGGCCAGTCTTATAAGTTCATTAATATCAAATTCAGTCTTATTAAGTGGGAATTGCCCTGACTCAAGTTTAGTCATTTCAAGGAAATCATTTATGAGTCGAGACATCCTCCTTGTTTCTTTTTGCACTATTTTAAGATAATCGCAAGCTTTTTCCTTTGGAATAGTACCATCTAATATCCCATCTATATATCCTTGTATAGAGGTCAATGGAGACCTCAATTCATGGGAAACATTTGCCACAAAATCTTTTCTCATATCTTCTAATTGTTCTAATTCTTTTGCCATAACATTAAAGGATTTAGCTAAATCCCCTATTTCATCTTCTTCTTTATGTTGCACCCTTGCTGAAAAATTCCCCTTCGCTACCTGCTGAACAGCCAAGCTCATTTCTTTAAGAGGCTGAGATATTTTACTGGAAGTATAAGAAATGAGCACAAAACCTATTATAAGAGCTACTCCTCCAGATAAAAGCATTAAAATAAAAATGTTTATAATGGTTTTATTCATTTCTGTCAAAGGTGCATGCATAAATATAGCCCCTTCAATACGGCCATTTATAACAAGAGGCACTCCTACTGTCAAAACAGGCTGATTAAATTTACCACCAAAATATCCTTTTTTTACAACAGATTGTCCATCTAAAATGCTTTTTATTTCTTCTTTACTGAGGCTTACTCCTGTCCACGCTTTGCCCTGCTGCTGTGATTGACTGTAAATTAGCCCTTCTTTATCTACGATCCATACAGTAGCATTAATCAACCTAGTAACAACATTTAATTCTTGATTCCATTTATCTATGTTTATGTCACCTACCGCAAATTCATTTAAAATTGCATTTATTTCTTGAGCCTCTTCCAACATTATTTTTTCTTTATCGGCAAAATAATAGTTTTGAAACATCAGATAAAACATCCCTGAAAGGATAGACAAAGTAATAAGGATGATAATTATATTGCTTATAAAAAGTTTTTTAAAGAGTCTATTTTTGCTCAAATTTAGTTCACCTCAAATTTATAGCCTACACCCCATACGGTGGTAAGTTTCCAATTGGGACCATCTCCCATTTTCTCTCTAAGCCGCTTTATATGAACATCTACTGTACGACTATCTCCCATATAATCGTAACCCCATACATTTTCTAATAGCTGGTCTCTCGTGAAAACCCTGTTGGGATGTGTACATAAAAAATATAAAAGTTCTAACTCTTTGGGAGTTAAATCCACATTTTGCCCTTTATAAACAACTTTATATTCGCTCAAACTTACATAAAGGTCTGGATAAGAAACAGCCTGTTTTTCATCACTTTCCGGTTCATATCTTCTTAAAACCGCTTTAACTCTTGCTACTAATTCTTTCCCGTCAAAGGGCTTTACGATGTAGTCATCAGCGCCAATCTCTAAAGCCAATACCTTATCAAGTGTATCCCCTTTTGCGGTAAGCATTATTATAGGTACTTTTGAGAATTTTCTGACTTCTCTGCAAAGAGCTATACCATCAATTCCTGGCAACATTATGTCAAGTATGACGAGCTTTGGAGGTTTTTCTTGTATTTTCTTTAGTGCGGTTTGCCCATCGTATATCTGCTCTACATCAAAACCTTCTTTTTCAAGGTACAAAGAAACTATTTCACATATATTTTTATCATCATCCACCACATAAATTTTTTCATTCTCTCCCACAAAACCACCCTCTACTTCAAGTTTCCTTGTTTAAATTATATCATAAAATTTAAAACAAAATATAAAAAAGGCACATAAAGTGCCTACACAAACAATTTGCTTACAGACATGCCTTCGTGGATTCTCAAAATTGCTTCTGCAAATAAAGGAGCGACAGACCTCACTTTAATTTTGTCAATTTTTTTCTCTTCGGGAAGAGGGATTGTATCGGTTATAACTAATTCTTTTATTGGTGATTCTTTTAACCTTTCAATCGCAGGACCTGACAGCACTCCGTGGGTCGCGCAAGCATAAACTTCAGTAGCACCACTGTTAAGAAGAGCCTCCGCCCCTTGTACTAAAGTACCAGCGGTATCAATAAGGTCATCTACCAAAATAACCTTTTTCCCTCTTACATCACCTATTATATTCATTATCTCTGCTACATTGGCTTTTGGTCTTCTTTTGTCAATAATAGCAAGAGGAGCATTCAATTTTTCTGCAAAATACCTCGCTCTTGTCACACTGCCATGGTCAGGAGAAACAACTACTACGTCGTCTCCCAATTCTTTGTCAATAAAATATTTCGCAAGAATAGGTCCTCCTAACAAATGGTCAACAGGAATGTTAAAATAGCCTTGTATTTGAGGAGCATGGAGGTCCATAGTAACAACTCTATGAGCTCCTGCTGCAGTTATAAGGTCAGCTACAAGCTTTGCAGTAATTGGGTCTCTCGCCTTTGCTTTTCTGTCTTGTCTTGCATAACCATAGTAAGGTATAACTGCATTAATTTCAGCTGCAGACGCCCTTTTAAAAGCATCAATCATTATCAATAATTCCATTAAGTTGTTATTTACAGGTGCACAAGTTGACTGTATTACAAAAACGCTTGCACCCCTTACACTTTCTCCAATCCTTACACTAATCTCACCATCACTAAAAGTCCCTACTTCTGAATCGCAAAGTTTAAGTCCAAGGTGCTCTGCTATTTCACTGGCTAACTTAGGATTTGAATTTCCTGAAAAAATTTTTAGAGAATTAGTATATCTCGCCATTTAATTTAAAGCCTCCCTTTTTTTATTCTTTCCTGTACCCAGCCCTCTTTATTAGTTTGCCTACTTCTGGCTATGGCAAGTGCTCCTTCAGGAACATCCTCTGTTATAGTTGAACCAGCAGCAATATAAGCATTATTTCCAATCTTTACTGGCGCTACAAGATTTACATTACACCCCACGAAAACATTATCTCCTATCACTGTCTTGTGCTTTTGTTTACCATCATAATTAACTGTAATAGAGCCACATCCCATATTTACATTTTTACCAACTTCCGCGTCTCCCACATACGTAAGATGAGGAACTTTACTTCCTTCATCAATTATTGACTTCTTTATCTCTACAAAGTCCCCTATTTTGACATTACTCTGTATCACAGTTTCTGGTCTTATGTGGGCAAAAGGTCCTATTTTAACATTATTTTCTATTTTTGAAGAGAGTATTACCGAATACGTAACACTACATCCATCTCCGATTTCCGAATCTACAATCCTACAATTAGGCCCTATCTCACAATCACTTCCTATTTTCGTTTTCCCTTCTATAACACAACCAGGCAATACTACAGTATCAGCTCCAATCTCCACTTCAGCTCCTATATAAGTGGTATCAGGGTCCACTATTGTTACTCCGTTTTCCATATGACGATAATTAATCCGCTTTCTCATTATTTTCTCTGCTTCAAAAAGCTGCACCCTTGAATTTACTCCCGTTATCTCCTCTGAAGGTACAGTAAAAGCGCCAATTTTTCCATCCATATCTTTTATAATTTCCACAGCATCCGTCAGATAATATTCACCCTGTGCGTTATTATTTGTTATCATTCTTAGCGCTTTTTTTAGTTTGGCTATATCCATAACGTACATGGCAGAATTTATCTCATGGATGCTTTTTTCTTCTTCCGATGCATCTTTATCTTCCACAATCTTTATAACGTTTCCACTTCCATCCCTTATTATCCTCCCATAACCTGTAGGGTCCTCTAATACTGAAGACAAAATTGTAACACTGTTGCGCTCTTTAATATGAAAATTTATTAATTCTTTTAAGGTATTGGAGGTAATAAGAGGTGTATCTCCTGTCAAAATCAGCACATTGCCTTCCTCAGGGAGTAAGTCTTCTGCCATCATCACAGCATGACCTGTGCCTAACTGCACTTCTTGATAAGCATACTTGACTCTTTCTTTTAAAACTTCCTTTACCTCTTCTGCTTTGTGGCCGACTACTACAATTACTTCTTTACTGCCTATCTCTTCTACCGCATCTACTACCCATTCTATCATCGGTTTACCACAGACTTTATGAACCACCTTTGGATGCTTAGATTTCATCCTTTTTCCAAGCCCCGCTGCTAAAATAAGCGTCACTAGCCCTTCCAATTTTCCACACCCTCTATACTAAATTTAATTTTCATACCCTATACTATTTTAACTATAATTGCAATAAAGTTCAACAAAAAAAATAAAAAGGAGACCAGCTCCTTTTTATTCCTTATGTGCAGCTTCTTGTTCTTTTGCTTTTTCATATTCTTTTAAAATAGCGCTTTGTAATCTATTTCTTGTGTCTGAATTTATAGGGTGAGCAATATCTTTAAACTCCCCTTCGGGAGTCTTTCGACTTGGCATAGCAATAAACAACCCATTTTGGCCCTCTATAACCTTTATGTCGTGAACCACAAATTCATTGTCAAAGGTTACAGAAACTACAGCCTTCATTTTGCCTTCCTCATTAAGTTTTCTCACCCTTACGTCTGTAATTTCCATAAGCTCACCACCTTCCTGAAGTTAAACCCTAAGTTAGCATTTGCAAACTCTCTTACACTAATAAATATTCGCCATAAAATCAAAATTTCCTTCAGGAAAAACTAAAATTCCGAAAAATTTTTAAAAAATTTTTACTCTCTTTACCCCTTCAATATCCAGTCACTTATTTCAATATCAATTATATTTTTCTCCTCCTCCATATTTTTTAACACAAAAACCGAAATGTAATTATCCACCAGCTTATTCTCCGGTTTTTCCGTCGAAATCATAACTCCTGCACCAACTACTTCAGCATCAAATTCCTCCATAAGTTCCATCATACCTCTAATCGTTCCGCCTGCTTTCATAAAGTCATCTATCAACAATACTCTAGAACCTTTTTGCAAAGACCTTCTAGCCAAAGACATAGAACGTATGTGTCTTTGAGACCCAGAAATATAATTAATAGAAACAAAAGAACCTTCTGTAACTCTGCTATCTTTTCTAATTATTACAAGGGGAACATTCAAAGCTTTAGCGCACATCAAGGCAATAGGTATACCCTTTGTCTCCACAGTTACAATCGCATCAACATTTTTATCCAAAAAAGGAAACACTAAAATTTCGCCAATTTTTGTTACGATATTGGGAGAATAAATCAAATCGGCAGTATACAGAAAACCTCCAGGAATTATTCTCGACGGGTCCTTTAATTTTTCCTTTATTTCTTGTACAAAAGGCAAATAACTTTTAATATTAGCTATAGGAATGTATTTTACTCCACCACCAGCTCCAGGCAGCGTAATTAATTTACCAAAATTAAATTTTTCTATTACACTTTTTAAAATATCGATATCTTCCGAGGCAGTAGATTTAGCTATACCAAAAAAATTCATAAAATACTCCAAATTTATTAGTGTATTAGGATTTTCACTAAATATCTTAACGATTGCTGCCAATCGTTCATACCGTTTGTACTTATCCATAAAAAATAACCTCCACACATACAAACTTTTATACCAAAATTATATTTAAAAGTTCACTTTTGTGCAACATGTGATATAATTTTTTTATAAATATAGTTGCTTTTGACAAGCTTTAATCATATTTTAACCATGAAAAGGCAATAATAACAATAGGAACTGAGAGGGGCGTAAACTATGGATATAAATCTTGAAAACTTTAAAAGAGTGCATTTTATAGGAATTGGCGGTATAAGTATGAGCGGTTTAGCTCATATACTTTTAAATAACGGTCATATAGTAACAGGCTCAGATATAAAAAATTCTCATATAATCGAAAGGTTAAGACAAGAAGGAGCAGTTATAACAATACCTCACAACGAAAATAGTATCATAGGTGCTGATTTAGTAGTGTATACAGCTGCTATCCATGAAGATAATCCTGAATATCAAAAAGCTAAGGAATTAAATATACCTATTATAGATAGAGCTACCCTTTTAGGTCTCATTATGAAAAAATACAAATACGGCATTGCTGTTTCTGGAAGTCATGGAAAGACAACTACTACTTCTTTAATATCTGTAATACTCGATGGTATGGGATTTGACCCAACAGTTTTAGTAGGAGGAGAAGTGGATGTATTAGGAGGAAATGTGAGAGTTGGAAACAGTGAATATTTTGTCACAGAAGCTTGTGAATATACAGATAGTTTTCTAAAGTTTTATCCTTACATAGCTGTTATACTAAATGTCGATTCAGACCACTTAGATTACTTCAAAAATATTGACAACATAAAACAGTCTTTTAGGCAATTTGCTAATTTAGTTCCACCAGATGGATTTGTGGTAGCATGCAAAGATGATGCAAACACCATGTATGTTGTAAATGGGTTAAATAAAAACATTGTGACCTATGGTATTTACCAAGATAGTGATTGGAAAGCAAAAAACATAAGTTTTGATGACAAAGGCTGTGCAATTTTTGACGTTTATTATAAAGAGGAATATATGGGCAATTTTAAATTATCAATACCCGGAAAACACAATATTTACAACGCCTTAGCTGCTTTGGCAGTAAGTCACCTTGTAGGAATTGACATAAAAAAAGCTTCTCATTATTTAACTGAATTCAAAGGCACTCATAGAAGATTCGAAATAAAAGGAATAGTTGACGGCATAACAATTGTGGATGACTATGCTCATCACCCTGCTGAAATTAAAGCAACTTTAGAAGCAGCAAAAAATTATCCTCATAAAAGAATTATTTGTATATTCCAGCCACATACTTACTCAAGAACTAAATCTTTGCTTAATGATTTTGCAGAGTCCTTTGACAATGCAGATAAAATAATAATAGCTGACATATACGCCGCAAGAGAAAAAGACACAGGAATTGTTTCTTCTAAAGATTTAGTGGAACTAATCTCTCAAAGAGGTAAGGATGCTTTGTACTTAAAAGACTTTGACTCTATAGTGGAGTATTTAAACAAAAATGCAAAAGCAGGCGATTTAGTATTAACAGTTGGAGCAGGAAATATCTATGAAGTAGGAGAAATGTTTTTAAAAGGCCATGAAAAAGCTGTAGGAATATAAGCCCTACAGCTTTTTATCTTGCAACACAAGATTTCCTCTCCACAAGCTTTACAGGTACAATGATGTGGTCTATGTCTACATCCTTTTGCTTTAACCTTGCAATCAAAAGTTCTGCAGACTTAATCCCTAAATCAAAGGTAGAAATATCTATTGTAGTAAGGGGAGGATTTGCAAAGGCCGACAAAGGAATGTTGTTAAACCCTACTATTGATATATCCTCAGGAACTCTATATCCTTTATCTATTGCAGCCCTTATCACACCAAATGCCATAACATCATCAGTAACCACAACTGCAGTAGGTTTTTCTCTTTCTAATATTCTCATCATCGCCCTGTATCCACCGTCTTCTGAAAACTCGTCTTGTTCCGCCAACTCTCTCTTAAAAGGTATTCCATTTTCTTCAAGGGCAAGTTTATAACCATCTAACCTATCTAAACTCACTACATATTCCAATGAACCACTTATAAAAGCAATTTCTCTATGCCCATGTTTAATAAGGTAATTAGTAGCAAGCTTAGAAGCCCCTATATTATCATTATCAACCCAATACACACCCTTGGCATCTAAAGGCTTGCCTATAACAACGAAAGGAAATTTCTCATCTCTTAACCAAGGTATAAGCTCATCGGTTGTACGAGAAGACAAAAGAATTATTCCATCTACTCGTCTGCCTTTTACCATATTTATAACCGCTTCTTTTTCCTCTTCTTGATTTCCAGATGTCGACAAAAGCAAATCATATTTTTCCCTGTGAGCAACAACACTTATGCCCCTCATAACTTCGGGGAAAAAAGGATTTGAAAAAGCTTCTTCTGTGGAGCGAGGCATTATAAGCCCTAATGTATTTGTCACTTTACTTGCAAGGCTTCTGGCAATGGCATTTGGATAATACCCCAATTCCTCCATCGCCTTCCAAACTCTTTCTTTTGTCTCTTTACTTATACGCGGATTATCAGCAATAACCCTCGATACAGTAGAAGGAGCAACATTTGCCTTCTTTGCCACATCTTTAATCGTTACATTCATGTATATCACCACCTTTAAAATGAAACCGATTGCATTTCTTCTATTTATTATTCTATCCTATTCTTTTATTTACGTCAACAGTTTTCATCTTTTTTAAGGATTCTTTATATAACCCCAGCTATTTTTAATATCTGTTCAGTAATTCTATACAAAAATACTAACACTGATAAAAGTACAGGCCAATGCAAGAAAATATGTAAGTCTTCTTTTAACTTTGTAGTACCGCGGATAACATATGGGTCAGTTACTTTCTTCAAATATCTTAATAGCACATGCAAAAGAATAGCAGCAAATAATGCAAAAATCCCATAACCAATGACAACAATAAATGGAATATCTACCTGTTGTAATGAAGTTGCTTTTCCTAAGTTTTGTTGTGCTATAAAATAGGATAACAATACAGAAATAGTGTTATTTGTAAAATGTCCTATCATTCCTCCATATATGGAATTAGTTCTATACACTACATATCCTAATAAACTGCCGAGAAAAAGTATACTTAAAAAATTTTGTACATTTAAATGAAGCATTGCAAAGAATATAGCGGTTATAAAAACACTCTTTATAGAACCCCTCATTTCAAAACTTCTCATAACAAGTCCCCGCATAAATATCTCTTCACAGCAGGCAGCCACAGCTCCAAATATTAGAATTTGCAAAAAAATCTCACTCATATTTTGAGCTGCAGGTATTGGCATAACGGGAATTTTACCCACTTTAGATAGAAAGTAATTTGTTAAAAGTGCAAAAAAGCCCGATACTATCCAACCCAAAGCAGCTATTATTATCACTAAAAAAACTTGATCGCCCTTTATAGGATTTAACCTTAAAACATATTTTACATCATATCTTTTAAAAAGAAGGTAAAGAATAACAGGCAGTAAAACAAGAAAAAATTCTGTGATTAGTATACCTATATATAAAGAAGCCTTTTGCACCAGATATCCCACTGTTATGAGAAGTAACATGACAAAAAAGTACAATTTACTTACATCTTTTTCATCTGGCCGCATCCAACCACTTCCTTTTTTACATCGTCAATTTCACCCTTATAGATTTTAACATAAAAAGAATAAAAAAGTAAGAATTAAATGTGAGGATTTTGTGAAACCTAATAATTGAAAATTTCAATTAATGTGATATAATAAATAATAGAAAAATATGGAGGTGATGTAAATGAGTCTAATGAGACGAGGACGTGATTGGTGGGATTGGCCATTTGACATCAATCTCAAAAATCTGCCAAGTATTTTAGACGTTAACTTTCCATCTTTTTCAGGTCTATTTTCTCGGCCAAGAGTAGACATCACCGAATCTGAAACAGAAATAGTAGCAACCGCTGAACTGCCTGGTGTTGACAAAAAAGACATTGAAATAAATGTTTATGACAACATATTGGAAATAAAAGAACAAACCTCAGTGGATGAAGAAAGAGAAGATAAAAATTATTACATGAGAGAAAGATATTACGGAAGTTTTGCCAGAAGAATAGAACTACCTGCGGAAGTAGACCCTGAAAAAACCACCGCTAAATTTGAAAACGGCATATTGAAAATCACAATGCCAAAATTACATCCAAGTAAACCCAAGGGAAGAAGAATAGATATAGAATAAAAACTTAAAGGGGCAAGTACAAAACTTACCCCTTTAAGTTTTAATCAACTTTCTTTTTAAGCACAGCTATCATAAGAGCAGTAACAACAGTTCCTACTGCTATTACACCAATGTAAAGAAGTGGATTTGACACAGCTATAGGTATTACAAATATTCCTCCATGCGGAGCTCGAAGTTCTAAGTGGAAGAGCATTGAAAGAGCACCTGTCACAGCAGAGCCTACCATTATTGAAGGTATTACCCTGAAAGGATCTGCTGCCGCAAATGGTATAGCACCTTCTGTTATAAAGGAAGCTCCCAAAACCCATGCTGCTTTACCTGCTTCTATCTCTTCCTTTGTAAATCTATTCTTGAAAAGTACAGTTGCAAGAGCAAGTCCAAGTGGAGGAGTCATTCCTGCAGCCATTACTGCTGCCATCGGTGCAAATACATTTGACGCCAAAAGTCCAGTTGCAAAAGTATAAGCTGTCTTGTTTACAGGACCACCCATATCAAAAGCCATCATAAGCCCTAATATTGCTCCAAAAATCACTGCATTTGTAGAACTCATTCCAGTAAGCCAATTGGTAAGAGATGTCATTATGGATTTCATTGGAGAACCAATTACATATATCATTAAAAGTCCTACTATTAAAGTCGATAATACAGGCAATATGAGTATTGGCATTAAACCTTCTAATGTTTTAGGAAGCTTTATTAACCTTTTCAGATAAACTATCGTATATCCTGCCAAAAATCCTGAAATGATACCGCCTAAAAATCCTGCACCTGTTGATACTGCCAGCATACCACCTACCATACCGGGTACAAGGCCGGGTCTATCTGCTATAGAAAATGCTATATAACCTGAAAGTATCGGAACCATGAGTGCAAAAGCTGAACCACCACCAATTTTCATCAAAGCCCATGGAAGAGTTCCTTCTACTTCAAAAGCCTTATAACCCCAGAAGAAGGAAAGTGCAATTAAAATACCACCTGCGACTACAAAAGGTATCATGTAAGAAACACCTGTCATAAGGTGTTTGTATGCGCCTGTTCTTTGAGCTGACCTTTCTTTATGAATCTCTTCTACTTTTTCTACATAGTCCTTTGGCTTCTCCATTTTAAGAGCTTTTTCAATTAATCCTTTCGCATCCTTTATAGCATCTTCAACTGGTACTTCAAGTACAGGTTTTCCTACAAATCTTGATTTATCAACTTTTGTCGCTGCCGCTATTATTACAGCATCCGCAGCCTTTATATCTTCCTCAGTAAGCTGGTTTTCTGCTCCTATTGACCCTTGCGTCTCTACCTTTATATCTACTCCCATCTCTTTAGCTGCCATCTGAAGATTTTCCGCCGCCATATAGGTATGGGCAATACCTGTAGGACAGGCTGTAACAGCAACTACCTTTTTCATAGCTAATCCCCTCTCTTTAAAAATTACTTTTTAAAAGCGTTTATGACTTCCTCAGGTGTCGAAGCTTTTTCTAATTCCTCTCTCACCTCCTTATGCATCAAAGACCTTGAAAGCTCAGCCAAAACTTTAAGATGTAACTCATCAGAGTTGTCTGGCACAGCAATTAAGAAAAATAAATGGGCAGGTTTGCCATCCATTGAGTTATAATCAATCCCATTTTTGGATTTGCCAAACACGATTGAAGGCTTTTTTACAAGGCTACTCTTGCCATGAGGTATTGCTACACCATAGCCTATTCCTGTAGAAAATTCCTCTTCTCTTTTCTTAACAACCTCTAAAAAACCTTTTTCATCATCTACTACATCATTTTCTTTTAAAATTTTCACCAACTCTTCCAGCACTTCTTCTTTTGTTTTCGCCTTCAAATCAAAAACCATCATTTTTTCATTAAGCACATCTTTTATCTCCATTTCCCTCACCTTTCTATCTTTTCAATCTCAATCTTGTCTTTTAATGCATTTACTTCTTCAATAGTACCTGCTCTTGTGCCCTCTTTCATGACAACAGAAGTTGACAATGCCGCAGCTATTTTTATTGTCTCCTCAATCGGAAGTCCTTTATATATTCCATGGGCAAAACCTGCAACATATGCATCTCCTGCACCAACTGTACCTTTTACTTCAACTTTTACAGGCTTTACCCTATATATCCCTTCCTTTGTTATCACAGCACTACCGCGGCCTCCCATAGAAATCGCAACTATTTCTATGCCTGAATCATTCAGCTTTTTTCCTTCTTCAATAACCTCTTCTAAACTTTCAAGCTTTTTGCCTACTACATCTTCTAACTCCTGTACATTAGGCTTTATCATATAAGGCTTTTCTTCTATACCATACAAAAGCGCTTCTTTGTCAGCATCTAGAATTATTTTTAAATCGCCGCTTTTTACTTCTCTAATTATGTCTTTGTAAAAAGTTTTTGGCAGACCTTGTGGTAAACTTCCTGACAGTACAAGCACTTTTGACTCTTTAGCATATTTAAATATACTTTTTTTAAGTAGCTCTATTTCTTCTTCGCTTACATGAGGACCATATTCATTTAAATCTGTGACTTCTCCCCTTGAAATATCAGAAATTTTTATGTTTGTCCTTGTCTCGTTTTTTATCCTTACAAAATCAATTTTTATACCTTCATCTTCTAAACAATCGACTATATATTTAGCATTAGGTCCTATAAAACCGAGTGCAATAACATCGTCTCCTAAATTTTTAAGGTTTTTAGCCACATTTATACCTTTTCCCCCAGCATCTACTCTTGAGCGGATTACCCTATTTACAGAACCGAGTTTTAAGTTTTCAACAATTATTGTCCTGTCAATCGCCGGATTCGCTGTTACCGTCGTTATCATTATTTTCATCCTTTCCAAAGCTTACTATATCTATATTTGCCTGTTCATATTTTCTCACTATCTCATAATCAACTTCATCATCTGTTATTATTGCCGTAATGTCTTTTATATCTGCAAATTTGACAAAAGATTTTTTACCGAATTTAGTATGGTCAGCCACTATATAAACTTCGTTTGCTACCTCTATCATCGCTTTCTTTGTATTGGCCTCAATTAAGTCTGGTGTCATAAGCCCATCCTCAAAAGATATAGCATTTGTCCCTATGAAGGCTTTGTCAACTTTGAACTGTCTTATCACCATTTCAGCAATAGGACCGACTAAAGCCTTGGTCTTCCACCTCTGTATACCACCTGTGACAATAAGCTCAATATCTTCATATTTTGAAAGCTCTATCGCAATAAGAGGAGAATTTGTAACAACAGTAAGTTTCATATTCTTAAGATTTCTCGCTATCTCAAGAGTAGTAGTACCAGCATCTAAAATTATAGAATCTCCTTCTTCTATCATTGATGCCGCGATTTTGCCTATCTTCCTCTTGGCTTCTAGTTCCACGTCCTGTTTCTCAAAAAATGCAGGCTCATAATGAGTGCCAACATTCAATATAGCACCACCGTGAGTCCTCTGTATGAAACCCTTTTCCTCCAGTACATGCAAATCTCTCCTTATTGTTGACTCAGAAACATTAAAGAGTTTGCTAAGCTCAGAAACACTGATACTTTTATCTTTGCTTATAATTTCTGCAATCTTCAAGCGTCTTTCCTCGCCAAACATCCTATCAGATATACTCATATTCATTCACATCCATTCAATATTATCCCGCTCAAATGTGATTGATTTTGCTCAATTTTGATTATATATTATCATTTTTGTTTTGTCAATAGGCAAAAAACAAAACAGGCAATGCCTGTTTTAAAGCAAATAAAAGAGTCCTCCAAGGAGGAGGACTCATTATGGTTGTTTGATGTTATTTTATGACTATTACTGCTATTCTACCTGTTGAATCCTTGTACAGATCAACTGTAGTACCTTGTGCAAGGTCGCCAAGTTGTGCTAATTCATAATGGTCAACTGTTGTTCCATCTGTCTTATAAACTGTTTTTACAACTGTCACATTTGGACTTAATGCATAGGAAGTACCATCCTGAAGTGTAATGCCATATGCAGTGTAGCTGTCAACTTTAGCACCTGGTACATCAACAGTTTTAGTTGCAAAGCTTACAACCACATTATTACTATCAAGACCTATAACAGCTGCTCCTGTAGATGGCACAGGTGTCAACTTAACTTTTGTTGTGTATACTTGCTCTGAACCGTTCACTAATACATTTAGCTTGTACTGAGTATTACCACTGCCAAGGTCTATTGTTGTTACTCCTGCAACATACCCATATACTGTTGATGCTACACCTTGATCTGCTGTTAAACTGCTTTCATTGAGGTATATAGCTTTAACATAGCCATATTGATCAGCGACTAACTGCTTTACATTTAATGTTTCTTTTGTTATGTCTGACAATTTAACTGTTGAGTAGATATCATCAGTAGAATTGTAATTAAATATTACAGTATTGTCTGTCATATAGTAAGGTGTTCCACTTACTGTTAAAACATGCGTATCCTTATTGTAAGCAGCAGGATCAGTAATTGTTGTTACTACATTATCAGTATCAGCAGTTTTCGGACTATTAATAGCTGTGACAACATTGTTTGAATCTATTGTATATGTTATTATGTCGCCTTCCTGATAGGTAGTATTTGCAACAGTATCATAAACAGCGGAATACACATTTACTTTTCCGTCAGCAGTTAACAGTTTCACTTTTGTATTTAACTTACTTGCATCATCTTTAACAATCAATACTGCATAATTTGCTACAGCTTGTTTACCTATAAATCCAACGATATTACCATCTTTGTCAAGAACAAATGTACCTTCTTGACCAACTGTAGCTTTTGCACCACTTGTATTACCGTTAATGTATTGAGTTACTGTATAATCTTTGCCACCAATTGTTGCTGTTGTTGTACTTCCATCATATGCAACTTTTGTTATCTTACCTTCTACTTTGTCTCTTACAACGAACAATGTAATTTTTGTTCCATCAACTGTAGATGCATAATATACAACATCGCCATTCTTAATATCTGTCAATTTATCAACTGAACCAGTTACTACAACAGTCTTTACAGGATCTCCAGCTATTCTATAGCTGCTATTGGAAACACCATTAACATTGAGGAACTTGTCACCCGCTTTTACATCTGCTGTAACAACTACAGAAGCTTTGTACGCACCTGTAATAACCGCATAATCATATTTACCATCGTTATTTGTATCTGTCAATACTACATTCGCACCATCATATACTTTAGTTGCTACCTGATCCAATGTTGTTTTGCCACTGTTATAAATTACAGTTACATTAGCAGGAGTATCAATATCTACAACTTTACTTCCATCATTATATACACTATTTGATACAACTTCAAAACTCTTTGCTGTAAATGTTTTGTCTGTAGATACTACATCAACCGATACAGGGTCTCCACCTTTTATTGAATAAACATCTACAACTTTGCCAAGGTATTTGTTAAAATCAACGGTACCTGCATTTATAGTTGTGGCAGCTTTAAATGTAATTACACCATCTGAATTTACATCTTTGATTCCTTGAACCAAAACTTTACCTTGGGCAATATTGCTGTCAACATCAGGAGTAGCAACTACAAGATATCTTGTAACGTCTGCAACTTTTGATATAAGTTTGTTTCCTAATACAGGATTACCATTTGTATCATAGGAAGTTACTATTTGTTGATCCAATGCTTTATCCATTATTAAAGCAAGGTCTCCACGAGTTACTACATCGTTGTATCCACGATTTATACCTACAGTCAATCCAAGATCTTGTGCCTTTGCAACAACGCCATATGGCCATGAGAGATTTTTATAGCCAAGGGCATTGAGCATGAAGCCAAGAGCTTGTGCATATGTTACTTTTTCTTCTGGAGCAAACATGCCATTACCTACACCGTGTGTAAGGCCAAGTTTTGCTGCTAAGTTGATGTCACCAATTGCCCAGTAATTCTTTGAAACATCTTTGAAAGCTGGTGCATCATTCTTAGCCATTTCTGCTAAATTTCTGTAGCCAGACAATCTGTTTACGAAAACAGTCATCATGGCTCTTGTAACTGGCTGATCTACGCCATATGTGCCGTCTGTATTACCGTTCGTAATGTTTAAAGCATACAGACGAGCCACTGCTGATGCATAAGGTGCATCATCTTTCACATCGGTGAACGGTGTCGTTGCGGCAAAGCCTACTGCCATCGCACTGAACACCAATGCGAACGTGAGAACCACTGCTATTAACTTTTTGAGGTTCTTCATACAGTCAATCCTCCTCCTTGTATTTGTATTTTAAGTTTTTTATTTTTATTTTGAAAGGCATAATGCCTTTCAAATTTTTTTACCTATGTAAGTACATTTTAGAGTATATAGTATGTTTTGGATAAACAACCTGATTATATTATAGCATCAGGTCTTTAATGAGTCAATAAATGTTACCAATTTGTAATATTTCTGTAATATTAATTTAACATTTCTCGTGGGTCTGGGGCCCTTCGCTGCGCTCAAGATGACATGGATACTTTAATCAATTTTTCATTCCCATCCCATTTGATTATATATCCTATTTGTTGAGCTATTTCTATTAAAGGAAAGTAGGATGTACCGTTTAAAATAAATGCACCTCTTTGACCGTTTGTAACATCTTTATAGGATTTTATATCAAAGGTAATGGTGTTACTCCCTTTTGAAACGGTCAATTTATTGTTTTGTGAATCCCAAAAAACTCTCGCTTTCATGTATTTTTGCAATACAGCAGATGATACAAAAGTTTTTCCATTTAATACTAAAATTCCGTCTTTTACTACCATAAATTCATTGTTTGCAGTGCCTTCAAGGTTAGGCCCTACGTCACTTAGAAAATATGGATCACTGATTAGATTAGAATAGGTCTTTAAAATTCTTTCGTTGTCTGTTATAGCATAGTTGTTTATTCTTCTACCGGCTGGTGCATTTACTAAGTTATTTACATCAAAATAAAATATAGATTTGACCCGCGGATATTTTGTTTTTAAGCCATTGTACATGCGTGTTATTTTCTCAATTGCGAAGTCTTCATAATATTTTCCATCAGTTATAGTATAATGAGTGGCGCCAAATTCAGAAATCTGTATAGGCTTTCTTTCACTGAAGGTGTCATATACATAATCTAAAAGCTCCAATGGGTCTTCCTGGTCTGCTTTTAAGTTTATATTGCCATTGTGATAAATTACGTTGTATATATTTACTCCTACCCAATCTACATAATCGTCGCCAGGATAATATGACAATATATTTGATTGCGGGAATGTAAATACAGTCCACACCATCATGACATTTGGTGCTTCTTCTTCCATCACATCATGGACAAGTCTCCATTTTTCTATGTATTTTTTAGGATCGCCGCTATAGGCTGTCCAGTCCCCATTCATTTCTGAGGCAAATCGCAAAAAAACAGGTATTCCAGCTTCGTTTAATTTCTTTGCAAAACTCCGTAAATATCCGTCATCTTTTACTTCATCTAATCCGTTATTCGGTTCAAAAGCTATATGAGCAGCTGCGCCTACTTTTTTTAACTCATCTATCCACTTTTGAGGAAACGGACTGCCATAACCGACGTAAATGAAAAAAGAAGCATGTTTTTTGCCTGTAAGCTCGTTAAATTTTTTCATATCCCCATTTATCAGTGTGTCTTGATATACATATGCGCCAAGATACACGCCTTTTGTAGGCTCGTATTTTGACAGTTTGTAGTCATTTACTTCAATTAGAACTCTTATGTTTGAATTCGCATCAAATGTTTGTTCTGCCTTTGCAGAAGTAAAAGATGCACAAGTAAAAGCAAAAATTAAAATCCATAATGCAAGCTGTTTAATTTTTGTCATCTCCCTACCTCCACAACTTTATCTTTGGTTTTGTAAAGTTACTTGAGGCATAACTTCTATTTCAAACATTCTACTCCAAGGGTATCTTACTTTTACTTCTATATCTTTTATTGTAACAAAACTATTTTCCCTCTTTACTATTTCTCCAATATATTTTTCCTTTATTGCATCAATAAATGGTTTCATCTTTATTGAAAGTTCTTCATCTGCAGTTTTTCTATCTACGTTATCTTTACTCATGTGATTTGCCTCTGCCCATTTGTACATTTTATTTCTTACATCAGCCTGATAGGCAAAGTCATCCGCATAACGTATAAAGGAGAAAGCTATAAAGCTTTTTATAGCATCTTCTTCTTTGTAAGAAGGAAGTATGCTTTTGTCAAGGACCATTTTTAAAGACATTTCAGATATAACTGTCCCTATTGTGTTGCTGGGTGTATTCCAGCCCGCATAGAGAAAACTTAATGGATTTAAGTCAAAGAGGACATCGATTAACTTTTTATCCGCCATATTAACATATGCAACATCTGCTATTCCAAAAATTTGTCCTCTATTTTTATATTTTTGTATTTCGTTTTTTATTCCTAAATTTTCATGGGTATGGACATATAGTATACATTCGCCACTTAAGTCGACTTTTCCTCCTATAAAATTAATTTTTTCTTCGACAATTTTCTTAAGGTTTGCTCCTTCATAGGGCAAAATAATTTTATTAGGTTCTTTTACGTCATAAATAACTTGAAAGCGAGGAATTCGCTTGTAGTACTCATTTGCAAGCCTTGCCGTTATCTCCATGCCAATTTCATCAGCACCATGAAGTACATATACTTTATCTGATATATGCCGTGCTTTCGCATATTGGTCAAGTTTTCGCGCTGCCATATTTGACATACTAAACTCTTGTGTATCGTCAATACCTATTACTAATGTTTTTATATAGCCTTCTTTTGTCCACTCAATGAGTTTTTTATTTATTTCTTCGTTTAACTCAAAAAGCTCAGTGTATTTAGTAAGCACATCAGTTGGTATGCTTTTTCTTATTTCTTCAAGCCTGGCTTTATCCTTTTCTTGGTTAAAAAGGTCAACTTTATCAGATAATTTTGAGAATTCTTTTAGCATGTCACTGTATTTTATATACTCGTAGTCGGAAAACTGAGTAGGAGTAAGACGAGGTATTATAGAAAATATAATTATATTTTTGTTTTTATTTTCTGTTAAAAATTTATAAAGGAGTGAAAGTTTTTCTTCATAGTTTTTATAGTTTTCTATACCACGGGATGCTATAAGGCCACCATTTAAATACTGTTGCAGTGATATTACAACAGCATAAACGTTACTTTTAGGAATGACCTCATTAAGCCATTCATTAAGCCCTTCAAAGTTTCCCGGTTTTGTGTAGTCATCAAGTACATTTTGTGGAGGTAAAATCAAGTTTTTCCCCCACATATTTGTCAGAAGACTTACGTTTTGAGTATTTACAGGGCGGCTGTCAAGAGGTATAAAAATTATGTCGTCTTTTGGCATTGTAAATTTTTCATTGTAAGTAGAAGCTGGCAAGGAAAATATACATAAAGTCAGTACAAACCACAAAGCTTTTTTAAACATATCCTTCTCCTGCTTGTCTTTTTGTATAAATTATACCATAACAAAATGGAATTTTCATTTTATTATAATCTTTTTTTGGGCTTGGGGATTCTTCTGAGTGCTTCACACTCCTTATAATTACAGAAAAGGAAAACTTGGCTCATAATTACAAATATTTCTTTTATAAAAAATTTAATGTTTTGTTAACTTTTTTGTAACATATTTGTGATAATTATGTGATATATTTATGATAAATTTGGGTGAGAGGTTGGAAAACATGAGTAAAAAAGCGTTAATCATCCTTACAATCATGGTAACAATCGTACTTGCTGTATCAATTCCAGTGCTGCATTCAAAGGCACAATCTAAAAAGCCATTTGTACCTGTTTTAATGTACCATCACCTTCAAAAAGAAGGTACATTTGATTCTAAAAAGTATGGTGGTGTGATAATCGACCCAGAAAAATTTGAAAAGCAAATGCTTTACCTTAAAGCGGCAGGATATCACACTATAACTTTAGAACAGCTCAGAGATTTTGTACTTCATAATAAATCTTTACCACCAAAGCCTATTGTGATAACTTTTGATGATGGATATTTAAGCAACTACACCTATGCATATCCTATACTTAAAAAATTGGGAATGAAAGCTGAAATAAATATTATAGTAAGTTATGTTCCAGATGAAGTAAACAAGCAAAAACCCGAAGTTGTTATACCGCATTTTACATGGCAACAAGCAAAAGAAATGGCAGACAGCGGAGTAATAGAGATTGAGAGTCACACATATGACCTCCACGGTTACAGGTCAAATGATTTTAAGAAAATCCCAATGGTAATGGGACCTGTAATCATTGATGGACATCTTGAAACAATGGAAGAGTATAAAGAAAGGCTCTATCTAGATTTCTTGCGCTCACGAGAAATAATTAAAGAAAAAATAGGTAAAGCGCCTATATGTTTAGCATATCCTTTTGGTTCGGGAAATAAAATAAGCGACGAGATAGCAAAAAAAGTAGGTTTTGAAATGGCATTTGGCATTAAAGAAGGAGTAAATTATTACGGCGATAATATTATGAAGTTAAAACGAATTACTGTGAGGGATTCCGATACAGGTCAAGACATTGTTGAAAAAATAAACAAGTTAAGTAGGGATACGGGGTTTATCCCTTTTTGGGATATTAAAAATATGTGGTCTGAAAAGAATATACTTAGTTCGGTAATAAAAGGGATTTTTGCAGGATATGAAGACGGGTCTTTTAGGCCAAACAAAATTATATCTAGAGCAGAATTCGCTTCTTTGATAGATAGAGCATTTTTAAAAGATAAACCGGTATTGCAGCAAGAAATTTCCTTCAAAGATGTTTCTCAAAATGCATGGTACTATAAACCTATTGCAAATATAGTAAATAATGGAATTATGAAAGGATACGAGGATAACACTTTTAAACCTCATAATCCCATAACGCGAGAAGAAGCCATTAGCGTTCTTATGAAATTTTATGAGTCAAAAGAGAATGTTGATTTTGCTATTTTTGATCCTGCAGACAAAAATGACATTTCATCATGGGCATATGATTTCATTAAAAAAGCTTATGAGAATAATTTAATAGCTGGTACAAATATAGATGGTAAAATATACATTTATCCTAAAAAGCCTTTGACACGAGAAGAAGCAGCAGTACTATTAGATAAAATAGTGAAGGAGTAGCGAAAAAGCCACTCCTTCATTTTTAATAATTAGCAAATACATCTTTTAATTCATCATTTAGTGTATTCCAGGTATATATAGAATATCCCACTGCATCCTTTGAAGCATCAAGTCCACCTTTTAATTCGTCTACAGAGGGAAGCCCATAGCCCTCATCATAACCATGCAAAATAACTTCTATGTTGACGTTGTTTCCTGCAAGAAATTGCACTTTTTTTATAGAATCAGATACAAATTTTTTTGCATCATCATAAGTATAGTTTGCGCTTGATACGTGCCAGTAGTCCATTAAAGCAATTGCATCAAAATATTTTGCCATTGTGGCATAAGGATAGTTGGGTCTGTATTGAGGCGGATAAGTAATTGCGATAAAAGGCATTCCTGCAGGTAAATTTTTTATAGTTTGCGTCGCATAGTCTTCTACCATTTTTGACGCTGTAACCGGATCTTTTTGAGGCAATTCTTCTATATCTGCAGCAACTCCATCTACACGATAACCGTTTGGAGTGACATAGTTGGCAACTTGTGCTGTTAAAGATGCATCATATGTGGTATCTTTTAAGTCTGTGTACACCCATGCTATGACCTTTATTCCAGCTCTATGTGCAGCAGGAAGCAAGTCATCCAGCCATTTTTTCCATTTGTCTGGAAATCCCGCTTTTGATGTAGCAACTTCAAGGTAAATATGAGTTACTCTGGCATTTACAAAGCGGCTTAAATCATTTGCAGTAGGCATAGTAGAATATATACTGTACCATACTCCTTTTCCTGCATAGGGTAAAGACGTAAGAGCTTGGCCGATATTTCCTCTTGAAGATTGACTGTTGGAAGCTGTCAGTGTCCTTCTATCGGAAAGATTATCAGAAGTATCACTCGCTATTTTATTAGGATTGTTATATGCAATTGTAAGCCATCCTGCGATCCAACCTACTGTTCCGTTTTGAAGTTTGGCTTTATACCAATCGCCTGATTTGTCAATTACACTTAATATGTCCCCATTATTGACCTGCGTTATGATGTCATACTGTGTACCCGGACCAGTCCGTATATTTACTACATTGGCGTTTACCATTAAAGACGAAGGCAAAGTGATAATAATTGGTTGTATGTTAATTATCAATTTGCCATCCTGTTGCGCCACGGAATAATCAGCATCACTGCTCAAAGTAATAATTACTCTCACCGTGTTAGGAGTAAGCTGTGTCGGAATAACACCTTTTACAACTTTATCATCAAGGGCAAATCCATATACTCCATTTTTTAAAACTGCATTGTTTAGGTCTACAAAAATTGCGTCCCTATTTGGCGATTTTGAAATGTTATAGTTAGAATCTTGAGTTAAAATAATTACACTTTTTGCATCATTTATATTAGTAAATCCTATACTATCTACAGTATACGGTTTGGCAGAGGTATCTTGTGTATTTTGATTTGTGGAAGTATTGTTTAAATTAGATTGGGAAGTCTGAGTAGTATTTGAACTTTGATCACTCAATTTTGCAGAAGCAATTTGCGTGTCTGTCCCTGTTTTACTGTCTATATACACAGTGTTTGTATTTTCATCCCAATTGACGTTATTTTTGAAAGCTTCACTTATAAATCGCAATGGGACATATGTATAGCCATAGTTTACAAGTTTAACAGATGAGTCAAGTTTTACAGGCTTGTCATTTACATAGGCAGTGTCTTTGTAAAAATAGAGGACGATTTTATCTCCATTGTAAGTAATCCACACTTTAGTGCTGTCATAACCTATTTGCGCCCCCATTTTTTCTGAAATAAACCTTACTGGCACAAATACATGATTGTCAATCATGAGGGGCTTCATATTCGGATTTTGTTTTACCCCGTCTATGAGGATATTTATAGGTGGGTAATTGTAGGAGATGTTTTTTCCGTCGATGTTATAAGTTTCAGCCGCATATGCAAATGTTCCACTGTAAATTAGAAAAATTAATAAAAAAATAAACAGATACTTTCCCTTTCTTCGCATCGGTTCCCTCCTCTTTTGTTTTTTATAACTTTTGAGTTTTATTTTATTACATTTATATTACAGGTATATTTCAGAGCGATTACAATATGGTTACAAATTCTTCTGCTTTTACTATTTTAATATTTTTATACTCTTTAAGTTGAAGCAAATGATTGTCACCTGTGACTATGAAGTCACAACTTCCTTCTAAAGCACACTCTAAGAAAATATTATCTTTTGGGTCTTCTTTTATAACCTCTATTTTTTGTTTTGGATATACAAATAAAACCCAATCAAAAGATAAAAGCCTATTTAGCAAGTCAAGTCTTTTCTCAATAGTGCCAAAAACAGCAAACTTATCTCGCGTCAACACATTGGCATATTCTTCCACAATTTCTTTGCTTACTACCGGGTCAAATTTATTTAAGACCCAGTAATCAATAACTTTTGCAGGATAGCTTTTTTTGCTAATAAAAGCTGAAATTAAAACATTAGTATCAATTACTGCGCGCATTTTCGTGCTTCCTCTATCTCTTTTTGTACGTCTTCCTCAGATAAGCCTGCTGTTTCGGCTTTACTTCTAAATTCGTTTAAAATTTGCATAATCTCTAATTGTTTTGCCTTCTTTTCAAGTTCTTTTAATTGATTGTACATAGAATAACTGATTATAACTCCTTTGGGTTCAGATCGAGAAGAAACTATTATCACATCGCCTTTTTCTACTTTTTCTAAATATTCACCTAATTTGGGCCTTAATTTGTCTACTCCAACGACTTCTTCCATCTGTTTTCACCTCCAGATTAATTTTAAAATTAATTTCTAGATATATTATAGCCTTTTTGTTCATAACTATCAAGTAAAATTTAAGGGCTGGATATTCACCAGCCCTTATTCCTTGTCTTTTAACATTGCTCCTATAAAATCTCTAAACAATGGATGAGGTTTTAAAGGTCTTGACTTGAATTCTGGGTGGAACTGGGATGCCAGAAAATAAGGATGGTCTTTTAATTCTATCATTTCAACCAACCTCTCATCAGGAGAAAGACCTGAAAGCACAAGACCTTTTGAGGTTAAAAGCTCCCGATATTGGTTATTGAATTCGTACCTATGTCTATGTCTTTCATAAATTAATTCGTCTTTATAGGCTTCATAAGCTTTTGTTCCTTCAATTACTTTACAAGGATACACTCCCAATCTCATTGTGCCGCCTTTTTCATCTATGTCTTTTTGTTCAGGCATGAGGTCTATTACAGGATGGGAAGTATCCGGGTCAAACTCTGTAGAATTAGCTCCTTTTAGTCCTGCTACATTTCTCGCAAATTCTATTACAGCACACTGCATCCCAAGGCACAATCCAAGGTAAGGAATTTTGTTTTCCCTTGCATACTGGATAGCCCTTATTTTGCCTTCAATGCCTCTATCGCCAAATCCTCCCGGCACTAATATACCGTCTGCTCCCTTTAAAAGTTTTTCCACTGTCTCATCATTTACATGCTCAGCATTTACCCACCTTATATTCACAGCAGCTCTATGATAAACTCCCGCATGTTTTAATGCTTCTACAACGCTTATATAAGCATCATGAAGGTCAACGTATTTTCCCACCAAAGCTACTTCTACCTGTCTTGTGGGGTTCTTTTCTCTTTCCACGTATTCTCTCCATTCTTTTAAATCCGATTGACCAAGAGGCAAATTTAATCTTCTTAGCACATATTCATCTACTTTTTGCTTTTCGAATTCCAATGGTACTTCATAAATTGATTCTACATCTCTATTCTCTATAACCGCTTCTACATCTACATTGCAAAAAAGAGCGATTTTTTCTTTTAAGTCCTGCGTTAGAGAAAGTTCTGTTCTGCATACAATCATATCCGGTTGAATACCTATTGACCTTAATTCTTTAACGCTATGTTGAGTAGGTTTTGTTTTTAATTCCCCTGTATTACCAAGATGAGGTACTAATGTGACGTGGATAAACATAACATTGTCTTTACCTTGTTCAATTGCTACTTGTCTTATAGCTTCAAGGAAAGGAAGGCTTTCTATGTCTCCTACTGTTCCGCCAATTTCTGTTATTACTACGTCCACATTTTTTTCTTTTGCAACTCTGTATACTCTTTCTTTAATTTCGTTTGTTATGTGAGGTATCACTTGCACTGTGGCACCAAGATAATCCCCTTTTCTCTCTTTTGTGATGACAGACCAATACACTTTACCTGCAGTTACATTGCTATTTTTGGTAAGGTTAATGTCTATAAACCTCTCATAATGGCCAAGGTCTAAGTCTGTCTCCGCCCCATCTTCTGTAACAAAAACTTCACCATGTTGGTATGGACTCATTGTGCCGGGATCTACGTTTATATAAGGGTCAAATTTTTGAATAGCAACTGATATGCCGCGACTTTTTAAAAGCCTTCCCAATGATGCAGCAGTTATGCCTTTACCAAGAGAGGATACAACTCCTCCTGTTACAAAAATATATTTCGCCATTATCTCACCTCTTAAGTGTATTATCGTTTTTTATGATTAATTTTTAATGGTTTATAACCCATAAAAAAATCTCTATTTTGGAAAAATAGAGACTCGTATCCCTTTAAGTTTAAATAAATTTTTTAAATTTTTGTCATCCCGCCAGTACATAAAAACACCTCGTGAAAATAAATACTTATTTATTATATAGGATTTTAAAGTGATTGTAAAGAGTGCATTATTGCTTGTAGATCCATTTCGTAATCTTCTGCAGTATAATTTATAACCGGAATTCCTTTATTGTTTAATAACTTCATAAAATCAACTAAATTATAACCTGCCAATTCTGCAGCCTTTCCTAAACTTATTAGCCTTTCTATATATAGACCAATCGCAAGAGCTTCTCTTAATATTTTATCTGATTTTACAAAAGAAGAAAATGCATCAATTTCTGTAAATAATTGAACAGGTATTTTTAATTCTATAGTTTTTTGTTCTTCCACAATTACTCACCTCACAAAATAAAACACCTATTGTAATTATTATAACACAAGTTGCATTATTTTTTGCAAAATATTATAATGTTTTAGGATGCTAAAGAGAAAAATCGAGGATTTTAAGTTTTCAAGGAGGAAAAATATGGCTGCTGATTATCACGTCCACATAGAAAATGGGCCTTATACAATAGAATGGCTTAAGAAGTTCATTGATGTAGCACTGCAAAAAGGGTTAACCGAGATTGGCATTTCTGAGCACGGACATAGATTTAAAGAAGGATATAATGCTTATAAAAGTGACGGTTTCAGAGGAGAATGGATAAAAAGTTACATGGACCAAAGCATTTCCAATTATGTTGAATTGATAAAGGAAGCAAAAGCAATGGGTTTGCCTGTAAAATTGGGTATTGAAGCAGACTACTTCCCAGGAAAAGAAAAGGAAATAAAAGAATTTCTAGAGCCTTATCCATGGGATTTTGTGATAGGGTCTGTTCATTGGATTGAAGATTGGGGTATAGACCTTGAAGAATCTATAGAAGAATGGAAAATAAGAGATGTTGATTCGGTTTATCTCGAATATTTTAATATAATTGAAAAAATGGCTAAAACAGGCTTATTTGATATTATAGGACACATTGACCTTGTAAAAATTTTTGGATTTAGGGCAAAGCCTTCTACTTTCGATAAAATAAGACGAAATATTAAGGAAATCTCAAAAGAAGGCATAGTAATTGAAGTTTCTACTGCGGGTTTTAGAAAACCAGTAGGAGAAATTTATCCTTCCAAAGAAATAATGGGAATGATTAAGGAATATAATATACCGATTGTAGTAAATTCTGACGCTCATAACCCTTACGATGTGGCAAGAGATTTTGACAAAGCTTATGCTTATGTAAAATCCTTTAGGATAAACACTCTTTATTATTTTGAAGAAAGAAAAAGAACAGCTTATAATATTTAAAGGAGCAGGAAAGCTTGCTCCTCAGTTTGTGGACAAAGTCAAAAATTTTTTGAAGAAGATATTTTGCATCGTAGCTCCGATGTTCCAAAGCGACAAAACTAAAGCTTGACCTTCGGGTTCCGGCAGGGTCCCGGGCACAACTTCCGGCTTTTTAATATGTTACTTTGAGGCAAAGCACAGCAAAACCAGCAGTCTAGATATCTGAAAAATATCACAAAAATTTTACAGCATTTCTACTTTAAACCCTGTTAAATAGTATAACTTCTCATTAATTTCTTCTAGTGTTTCTTTCTCGATAGGAGAAGAAGTTATAATTTTTACAATCATGTTGTCCATATATATACTGGGATTTTTCTTTAAAAGAATCCCTTTTTCTTCAAAAAGATTTTTAACTATGTTTATTATTTCAAATTGATTGCAACTGTCGCTTATCCCTATAGGCCATCCTGTCTTTTCTGACAATTTTTTAATCAGTTCTGTGTACTTTTCACCCACTACTTTTGATATAAATGAAAGCTCAATATACTTAGAACCATCCGAGGATGTCTTTATGCTTTTTTTGTAAATTTTATGTGGCAGTTTTGAGAATTCTTCATCAATTATTTTCAAAGCTTTATTTTGCTCCATTCTATCTTCAAAATCGCTATTTGCCATAATAATTTCTTTCTTCTCATTTTGGATTCCCTCTTTATCATTTGCAATTAATAAAGTTAAGCCTGTTTCACTATAGAACTTGTCTTTAACTAGATCTAAATCATTAATTTTTCCTTCTATCTTTACTATAACTTTCTTTTCCATGTTCATATATGAAACTTTTTTTATTAAAACTTCTTTAGGGAGTATTTTTGACAAAATGCTGTTTATTGCTGAAATATTGATATTCTTGTTAAGCTCTATTTTCCAGCCTGTTTTCTCTTCAAATTCTTTAAATTTTTCAGAGTATTTTTCTCTTGCTACATCGGGAAAATTGAAATATAAAAGAGCTATTTTTTCTTCAAACCTTGCACCTTTTTTATACAGCCCTGATTCAGGGCCAAAATATTCATCTACAAGGGAAAGCATTTGATTTAGTTCCATTACTTCGTCTTTTTGAAGATTTTTCAATTCATCTTCAGTTACTGCATGATATAAAAACATCCGTTTTTTATCAGGTTCAAAGTATATAGTATTGTTTAGTAATTCTTTCAAGTTTTCAGTGTTAACACCTTTTCCCCAAATTTGTGCTATTTCTTCAAGAGATAATGCCTGTTTTACACCTATTTTTTCAACTATAAATTGCCATAAATCTTTTATATTTTCTTGAGTCAACGCACAATTTTGGTTCATAGAAGGATAAGGCTGTTTCTCAATTTGCTTTCTTGGATTTTTTATATCAATTTCATAGATGTCACCATTTGAAGGTATGTATACTTCTGACTTTAAGTCTTTTTGAACTTCTTTTCCGAGAAAATTTATTATTTCCGGATCTCCATGAACAAGGAATATTTTTTTAGGGTAAAGACTATTAGCAAGTGCTAGTATTTCTCCCATGTCAGCATGAGCTGATAGACCAAATTTGTCAATACTGCATTTTATCAATATTTCTTTATCGTCAATTTTAATTTTTCTGTTTTCGGGGCTTTCTTCCATGATATCTAACAGTCGCCGGCCGGGAGATTCTTCATCTTGATAGCCAGTTATGGCAATTAAATTTTTTTCATCCTGTGCAAGTTTTTCAACATACCACTGACTTGGACCCCCGGTTATCATACCTGAACTTGATAGGATTACACATGATTCTTTTATAATTTCTTCTCTCATTTCAGGCTTTTCAACTGCTATAACATTGTCATCAAAAAATATATCATTGCCCTTGAAAATTTTTTTAGCAAGGTTTTGCCTTAAATAATTGGGATTTAATTTGTAAACCCTGCATACTTCTCTCACCATGCCATCAACATATACTTTTGTTTTTAATATTCCTTTGTTTATTGCTTTCTTTAAGATAAGTATAATTTCTTGTGCTCTTCCCAGTGCAAATGCAGGTATTATGACTTTTCCACCTTCGTTTATTATAGAAGATACTTTTTCAATAAGCCTCGTTTCTTCTAATTCCCTGTTGGCATGCAGTTTGTCTCCATATGTAGACTCAAATATTGCTACATCCGGTCTTAATTTAGGTATGAAAGCTCCTTCTATGGTATTCTGCCTAAATCCAGAAAAATCACCTGAATAAAAAACGCTTCCTTCTTCTGAGGTAATATAAACTGAGGCTGCACCTAATATGTGGCCTGCAGGATATAATGTAACCTTTATTTGCGAATCGGGAAACGGCGTAAAAGTATATCCTGGTGTATAACAAAGTGCCCTATCTAACATATCTTTGACATGGTTTTCGGCATAAATAGGTATTTCACTTTCTCTCTCCATTATCTTTAAGCTGTCGTATAGCAATACTCTTGTTAGGTCTTTTGTAGCATGAGTCATATATATTTTAGCTTGGGGATACATTCTTGATATAATAGGTAATGCACCTGTATGATCCAAGTGGGCATGACTTACTATTATGGCATCAACACCGCCATGTTCTTGAATCAAACGAAAATCAGGAAGATTATCCTTTGTAGATGACATACGTATTCCGCAATCGAGTAATATGTTTTTACCTTCAAGATTAATGAGATAACATGAAGCACCTACTTCATTAGCTCCTCCAGAAAATATAGCTTTCATAAAAACCACCTTTTTGAGTTATTTTGCTAAAGTAAAAGGAGCAAGGAAAGTTTGCTCCTTTTTCATTTATATATATCCCGTTGTTTTCTTATCATGTTTCTTTAACTCTTTTAATACTTTTTTGTCAAATTATAATTTTATATTCCATTGTCCTCTATCCCTAATGCCTTTTTTGCTTCTTCTAAAGTTATATATTCTCCCTCGCTCTCCCCCATTTTTCTAAAGCTTTATCCCAATCCCTAAATTTTTTTATAACCTCTTTCTTTTTTTCTCTTTAAGATACTCAGCAAAGTTAATCACTTCAGCAATTTCTTTCTCCGTTAAAAATTCTATAATTTCATTTAATTTTTTTATCATGCTACTATTTTGCATTTTTATCACCCTAATAAAATTTACTTTGCATATATTATATCATCTTTATAATATTCTGACAACAATCTATAATCTTTATATTAGCCCCTTTACTGCTCTTGCTTTTATTATGCTATTTAATTTATTTAGAGACTCTACCGCCTCATCAGGAATTTCTTTATCCGTACTTACAATCATAAGAGCGGTTCCATCATTTTTATTGGGGCTTACTTGCATAGTGGAAATGTTTATTCCAAAGTCTCCTAATGCATTTCCTATGTGCCCTATAACCCCTGGTACGTCTTTATTCTTAACAAATAGCATGTGTTCTGTAGGCTCAAAATTTACTTTATGACCCATATACTCTACAATTCTTATTTCTTCCCCATATGTGGTGCCAGCAAATTGTGTCGTTTTACCATTGGTGTCTGTAATTTTAAGTATGACAAGGCTTGAATAGTGGTTTATTTCTTCGATTTTTCCTTCTACAATTTCTATTCCCATTTCTTTTGCCCTTAATTTTGCATTTACAACACTTACATCCTCTTCTAATACAGGCTTTAAAAAGCCTTTAAGGGCATAGAGAGTGACAATTTCTGTATTAGTTCTAGAAATCTCTCCTCTATATATCACTTCAACTAATCTAACAGGAGTATCATTTATTTGATAATAAAGTGCTCCCATGGCTTCGGCTAATCTCATGTATGGTTTAAGCTGTGAAAATTCATCGGATTTTACGCCTGGTAAATTTACTATGTTTCCGTACAAATTGCCGTTTAAAGCCGAAATTACTTCTTGAGCAATTGATATGCCTATGTTTTCTTGCGCTTCATAAGTCGAAGCTCCAAGGTGAAGAGTAAAGACAACATTTGGCAGTTCAAGAAGAGGATTGTGAAAATCTTGTCGTTCTACATTATATTTGGGCTCTACTTCAAGAACATCCAAACCTGCTGCCGCCACAATACCTTCTTTTATGGCACTATATAGTGCCTTTTCATCAATAATGCCTCCTCTAGCAGCATTTACTATTCTAACTCCTTTTTTCATCTTTTTAAATTCTTTTTCCCCAATCATTTTTTTCGTCTCTTCCGTTTTTGGGAGATGGATTGTTATAAAGTCTGATTGCTGGAGTAATTCATCCAAAGTAACTTTTTCTACTCCGTATTTTTCAAAACGACTATCAGGCATATAAGGGTCGTAAGCAATTACTCTCATGTTAAATGCTGCCAGCCTTGCAGCAACGAGGGAACCGATTCGACCAAAACCTATTATACCTACAGTTTTACCATTTAGTTCAACGCCTTTGAATTTATCCCTTCTAAAGTCTCCATTAAGGCCAGCATGATAGGCTTGTGGTATATTTCTGGCTATAGCCAGCATAAGGCCAATGGTCAATTCCGCTGCAGCTACAGTATTCCCAGTAGGAGTATTTACAACAAGAATTCCTTTTTCAGTAGCTGATGACACATCAATGTTGTCAACACCATTTCCTGCACGACCTATGACTTTTAATCTTTCACCTTTTTCGATGAGTTCTCTATCTACTTTTGTAGCACTTCTAACAATAATAGCGTCATAATCTTTAATAATTTCTAAAAGCTCTTCTCTTGAGATATTAGTTTTCACATCTACTTCGGCATGTTTTTTAAGATATTCAATCCCATTATCTGATATTTTTTCTGTGACAATTATCTTCAAAATTTATCCCTCCTTATCCCTCTATTGCGTCTTTCAACGCCTCAAGAGTTTTAGTAAGCATTTCTTCAGTCACATAACCCATGTGACCTATTCTTATAATTTTCCCTTTTAAAGGTCCTTGTCCTCCTGTTATCAATACCCCATGTTTTTCTTTCATGTGATTTATAATCTCTGATGCTTTGTATTTTTCAGGAACTTTTATAGCAGTTATTAAATCAGAAGCTATGTCTTCTTCCGGCAACAGTTCTAATCCCAAGCTCTTTACGTATTCTCTCACTCTTTTTCCATAGGTGGCTTGCCTTTTGTATACATTATCCAATCCAAATTCTAAAAGCATATTTGTCGCTTTTGCTACAGCCATTATTGTAGAAACAGCAGGAGTAGCAGGAGTATCGGGATTGGGTTTTAAAACACCTTCTCTTGCTTTTTTTAAGTTAAAATAATATTTTGGAAGATTAGAAGTTTCCGCCATTTTCCATGCTCTTTCACTTAAAGCGACAAAGCTAAGTCCAGGAGGCGACATAAGGCATTTTTGAGAACAGGTTATTACTGCATCAATACCCCATTCGTCCATTTCAAGGGGTATACCGCCTAAAGAGCTTACAGCATCAACGATGACTGCCACACCGTACCTATCAGCAATTTTTGCAATTCCTTTTACGTTATTTGTAACTCCTGTAGAAGTTTCATTGTGTGTGACTAAAAGGGCTTTGTAATTGCCATTTCTTAATTTGTCTTCTAATACATTAAGGTCTGCTGCATTTCCCCAACCAAAGTCATGAAGTTCCGCATCAAGTCCATAAGCTTTCGCTATATCATAAAACCTCTCTCCAAAGTAACCTATACTGGCGACTAATACTTTATCTCCCGTGGAAAAAAGATTTGCAATGACAGCTTCCATTCCACCTGTTCCTGATGAGGTTAAAGTAATAACTTCATTTTTAGTTTTAAATATTTCTTTTAAATTTTTATTGAGATTAGAGAATAATTCATAAAACTCTTCCGTTCTATGGTGTAAGGGTTGTGCACCTGCAACTTTTTTTACCTCCTCCGGCACCATCGTAGGCCCCGGTGTCATCAATATCATCTCTTTCATTTTCTCACTCCTTGTTACTAGATATATATTTAATATGATAAATCAATAAAGTAAAAAATGCAATAGTAAAAAATACATTTGTCCACGTAGAGTATACATTGTTAAAAAAATATCGATTACTGATAAGCAGAAATGAAAAATATATTATCACAAAAGGTAAAAATTATTAAAAATCATCCATAATAAATAAAATAAAAAGAAAGCGCCCGTTAGGGCGCATTTCTCTTTAGCTCCATCTTATATATTTCCTGATTTCTCTAAAATTCTGTAAAGCATAGCTGCTGCTTCTGCTCTTGTAGCATTGCCTTTGGGTTTGAAAGTGTTATCTTCATATCCTCTTACTATACCAAGCTTTACTGCATTGGCTATTACATTCCTTGCCCATTCGCTTATCTTGTTGTTATCACTGAAAGTGGTATTGCCTATGTTCTCCTCTTTATAGTCTGCAAGCTTTCCGTATACTCTCATTATCACTGCTGTCATCTCTTCTCTTGTTATTGGGTCATTTGGCCTCATATTTTGGCCGTCTCCTAACATTATCCCTCCTTGATATGCTGCTTCTATCGCGTTTGCATACCATTCTCCTTCTTTTACGTCATTGAATTCTCCTTTGTAAGGCTTCTCTTCTATCCCTAATGCCCTTGTCATTAATGCTGCAAATTCTGCTCTTGTTATTTTTGCGTTTGGTAAAAAGGTGTTTTCATCTATCCCTTTTATTATGTGCCTTGATGCAAGTACATTTATTACGTCATATGCCCAATTGTCTTTTGATACGTCTTTGAATTCTTTGTTGTATTCAAAAGCTGCATAGGTTGAGAAGTGTTTTGCTTCAAAGGTTATTGTGTTTGTCTTTCTGTCAATTTTTCCTCCCACGTATTCCCATTGATTTGTCGTCTCGTTTAAGTAGTATGCTCCTGCTTTTCTTACGTCTTTTGCACCTTTTATGTTAAACGTCATTTTTACAGGTGACCCTATTTTTATGTCCTTGTCTCCTGCTTTTATTGTTATGTCATAGGCGCTTGTTATTGGCTCGAAAGTTGATGCTGTTATTTTGCCTTTGTTGTGTATGTTAAGTTTTATTGTTCCTGCTTTGTTTATGAGGTCAATTGCTTCTTGTGAGACTGTCAAAGTTTTTGCATCAAATTGTAAAGCTACTTCATCTGATTTTACTACTACGTTTTTGCTGTTCTTTGCTATTAAATTAAGTACAGTCACAGGTATTTCTAATGCTTTTTGAGATGTAGTTCCTATATTTGTTAAGTCAAATCGTATTTCTTTCTTTGAAGTGTCTTTAATGTCTTTTGCCACTTTGTTTTCGTCTATTGTAAGTGTTGTTGTGTTATTTTCTACAACTACTTTGCCTTGTGATACTTCCTGAGATTGTTTTGTTGCCTCTTCAGTACCTGCAGTCGGAGTCACTGGTGGGACAACAGGTGTAATACCACCACCTCCGCCAGAAGAGGGCACTTCTTTTACTGTGACATTGACAGATGCAGTTTTGTCGCCATAACTTATTTCAATTGTGGTACTGCCTGCTTTAACCCCTTTAACAAGCCCTTGGTTTACTGTGGCAATACTTGAATCTTGGGATGTATAGGTAGCATCTTTTGTCACATCTTTTGTTGTACCATCAGAATAGTTTGCTGTAACTTCTATTTGTGTAGTTTCTCCCACTTTTATTTCAATAGAAGAAGGTTGAACTTGTATATTTTCAAGAACCGGGTCTGTTACTGTAATTGGAACATTTAACGCACTATTGTTATACACAGCAGTAAGCACAGTGCTTCCTTTAGAAAGGCCTTTTACAACTCCCATAGTGTAGTCAGCAATAAGCGGATTTGCAATTATAAATTTAGTGTAATTTGTCACATCTACTTGACTACCATCTGAGAAATGATTATAAACTGCAATTGGCATTGCTTTGCCTGCTGGAACTGTTATAGATGGCGGGTCAACACTTATCCCCAATGGTACAGCTTCTGAAACTACAACTTTTATATCAACAGATTTATTATCATATGTTGCTTTTATTGTGGTTTCACCTTGGCTTACGCCAATTACAATTCCAGCGCTCTGTACTTTTGCAACCCCTTCATATACAGACTCAAATACTGCTTTATCTGTTATATCTTTTGTTGTACCGTCTGTATATGCTGCATTAATTGTTACTTTAGCTGTTCCTCCAATTGGTATATAAAGTGGATTTGGATTAGCTGTAAGTGAATCTAATGTTACTTCTTCAAGAGGTATATTAACTTCCTTGCTATTGTAAATTATTGTAACGTAATTTTGTGTATCTGAAGTATATACATTTGCAGAGACTGTAGTTTCTGCTTTATTTGTTGCCATATCTATCGCACTTATCGAAATGATATTATTTCCCCCGTTAAGAGGTACTCTGGCTGTAAAGTTATCATTAAATGTTGTGTAATCATCAGCTTCTTTATTAAGAACATTGTTGCCATTGACAAACAATTTATATCCAAATCCTGTGTCGTAAACACTTCCTGCTACTGTAAGGCTTATACCGTTAGGAGATATATAGCCTTTAAAATTATCTAAAGTAATTTCAGGAGTAGTTGTATCTATATATATAGGTATCTGGTATTCAGACATATGTTCATATGTTGTTGGGTCATCTTTATCATAGTAATTGTCGGCTGCAAAAAGTTTTATCTCTTTCTTTCCATCACTATCAAAGTGGACTGTTGTTGTAAAAGTATTGTCTGGATTGACCGTTACTTTTTCACCATTAATATAAAGCTCGCCCATAAATGTCGTCTCATCTTCTATAGTCCCTGAAACTGTAGTTTCTCTTGTGTTGAATATTTGCCCTACCTGAGGTTCCTTTACAGTAATAACAGGTCCAAAATTGTCTTTTATTTCTGGGTTAAATGCAATACAACTATTATTTACACCCATTATATCAGAAATATTCCCTGCATAGTCTACACCAAGTACAGCTATAAATGTATAGCGGTTTGGAAGGTCTACTTCTGCTGAAGTTACATCATTTGGTAAGACTTTTGCTTCAATATTTGTTACGTTATATGTCACAACGTCAATCTTTCCTGTAAAGAGAACATAATAATCTATACCTGAACCTTCTTTATCAATAGCTGTCCATTCAATTATTGCTTTTCCGTTTGAAATGTAATTTTCGTTTAAATATCCATATTGATCGACATATCCATCATTTATCATAACTTCAGGCAATATTGTATCGACTTTAACAGGCATTTGAAGAACTTGGGTTCTAGCATTCGGATAATCTATCTTAGATTCAAAGCGCATATAATATTGTCCATCAGGAACTACTTCAAATTTTCCAGTCGCAGCATTAAAGACTTTACCGTCCCATATCCAAGAATCTGAAATTCTAGCTTTGGATGTCTCTGCTACGTTCTTTCTTAAATATTCCTCTTGGGATATTTCTCTTATTACATTTCCATCGCTGTCTACAACGCTTACTTTAAATTCTCTTGCATTTCTCATAAATGAAAGCACTGGCTGTGCAAAATCAAATACACCATCACCATTTGGCGATATAGCAATTGTAGATGGATCAGGTTTTTCTTCCTCGCGTCCCAAGTTACCTAAGAAATACAAATCTTCATCTATAACTCCTGCCATACCTGTAAGTCCATAATAAGTGTCATCTTCCCAAAGAGGTGAATCTATAATTCTCGGTTCATCCCAACTTCCATAAAAAGCTGTATAAGGTACGCTTAGTTTGGGAAGATTGCTATCTTCTGGAATAAAGCTTAAAAATCCTTCCGCAAAAATATTTTGTGGAGCATTTTGAGGAATTATCAATGTAACATTGACAGTCGCTTGTCCGTTTGCAGGCACTGTCACAGTATCTTTATCAAATTTAACTGTCGCCCCTGTAAGGGTTGTTGTTTCAGCAAAGTTAAATCCCCACAGAACATAATCTGTCAAAACTCCATACTCGTCCTTTAAGGTATACGTAACATTGCTGTTGCTATGATTTTTAAGAGTCAAGGTAAAGGTCGCACTGTTCCCAATACTGCCAAGTGCAATACCTGCTTTTCCATTTGCATCTGTAATTGTCACAGGTGTCTTGATTGCCTTATCTATTTGAATCATACCTGCCCCTTGTTGTCTCGGTGAATAAGGCTTAGGACTTCTTAAGATTTTACCTGTATAAGGAGCAGCATTGTCGTTTGTATCAATTATAACTTTGGCTGTATTCATAGCCATTATTTTAGCCATTTCAACAAAGTCTCTGCCATCTTTGAAGGTCAATTCACCTTTAGATACTTTATCTTTAAGAGCTTCAGCAATTAGCGCCATTGCACCTGCCACATGAGGTGATGACATAGATGTACCGCTCATCAAACCGTAGGAATCTTTGTTAAGGGTTGAATATATTCCGCCGCCAGGTGCCATTATTTCCGGTTTAAAGTCAAAGCTTGGTGTAACACCCCAGGATGAAAAGTCTGTTACATTGTCTCCCGGAGGAACTCCTAAATTATTTGTTCCTATAGCACCATCAAATTTTACTGTGACTTTTTGCCCTTGATCTAACAAAGTTTTAATTGCAAGACCTGCATCTCTTAAAATAGACACAGAAGGAATTTTCGTACCTTCTCCTAATGCCATTGAAATTGTTCCTGTAGTATTATTGAAAATTACTGCAGCTACAGCACCAGCATTTTGTGCATTTATCGTCTTTGCGTTAAATGTAATAGAACCTCTTGAAATAAGGGCAACTTTACCTACTACATCTTTACCTTGAAAATCCTCGGGTCTACCTAATCCACAGTATACTACCTCATACTCTCCTTTCAAGACATCTGCAGGGTCAATAGGGTCATGGTCTGTAGGACTTCCTACAGAATATACTACTCTGTCAAAATCTTGTGGAGCAGGATTTACAGAAAAGCTTTTTCCTGTAAGTCCAGGATTTATAGAAGCAGCCACTTGAATAGCATCAAGCCACAATCCAGGCGAGCCGACAGTTCCTATATCTGGATCCATTGCATATGGATAAAATTCTGCGCTCGTCGAATAACTGGAGTTACCAGCTGAAACGACAACTATTACGCCATTGTCAACAGCATTTTTTATCGCCAGATGCTCAGGGTCATCTGGACGGACAAAACCTGCTGTTGAGCCTAAGCTCATGTTTATGACATCTGCTCCAAAAGCGACTGCGTGGTCAATACCTGCTACTATATCGTCTGAAAAAGCAGATGCAAAATTAGGGTTATTTGAAAATACCTTTTCAGCTATAAGCTGTGCCTCAGGTGCAACGCCTTTAATATTACCATTTGCTGCAACTATACCTGCAACGTGTTGACCGTGCATTGACTGTGTGGCACCAATATCTATAATTTGATCATTGTTGTCTGCCCAGTTCCAACCAACCGGCACTTTATCTGTGAAATATTTATAAGGTTTTCCAGTTTCCTTCGCTATTTCTTCTACTTTTTCCTTTGTCAACTTCACTTTTGTGGAATCTGTAATCTTCATATCTTGATGTCTATAGTCTATTCCTGTATCAATTATAGCAACAACCATTCCTTCACCTTTATATCCCAAGTCATTCCACACGGTTGGTACATTTGTTGAATAGATTGCTGTTGTCATGTCAAGGAAATACTCATTTACAATTCTTACATCTTTTACTCCAGGCAATGTTTTAATTTTTTCTATGTCTTTAACTTTTACCTCGCCACTTATGCCATTCAAAACAGTTTTATATGTATGTCTTGGTTTAAAATTGAAATTTTTGCTCAATACGCTTTTTAATTGAGTTTGTTCTTGAGTAATTTTGTTCAAAACAGTCGTTTTTTCATTTTGCGTCAAAGTTTTGAGAGTCTTGTTAGACTTTAATGCAAAAGAAGCAAGACTATCCTTTTCTAATTCCACAATAACTCGTACAGTTTCATCAGGATTATATTTTTCAATCTCTTGCTTGGAACCATCCCTTAAATTTTGCATCTCTTCTCCAAATTGTTCCACAACTTTTGACTTGCTTTGATAGGGTTTAGCAGTTTCTTTAAAATTATCTTTGGCAATCTGTTTTACAAGATTATAATCGATTTTTAGCGAATCTAAAGTAAGTTTTGGGTTATCTGATGATGGCATTTGCTGAGAATAACCAAAAGAGCTAAAAGCACTAAATACCAATGTAAATGCAATCAGAAAAACTAAAAACCTTTTGCCCATAAAATCTTAACCCCCTTGTTTTCATCTTCCTTATGTTTCGACAAAAAGATACAATTTTCTCCCCTTCATCCCCCCATTTTATGAAATATCTATAATCCAAGGGAATAAACCCTTAGATAGCATATGTTTAATAATTATAAATAAAATTTGTAATTATTGTTGAATTTGAGACATTTTATTTAAAATATAATATACTAATCCTTTGTATATCTTTTGCTTGGCTATTTGTATGATTACTATTTAATGTTGTATAAATTTCATATTCAATATTATTCTACATAAATTACATTTTTCCTTCTCTGGAAAAATAAAATTTTTTATTTATAAAACACACTCTTTGCAAGAAATTATTCATTTTATAAAATTAAGAAAGCTACATGCAAAGCATGTAGCTTGTTACATTTTCTTTAGCACTTCTATTGCCTTATCTAATTGAATATCCTTATTGTTTAATTCTTCAAGCAGTTTAACCAATGCATCATAAGTGTTTTTATCAAAAACCCCTGTCGGAGTTAATCCCGCTTTCTTTTGCAGTTCTTTTACAGCGTTCGCCGTTTTAGGTCCAAAAATACCATCTTCTGGGCCCGCATTAAACTTCAATATATTTAAATTCTTCTGTAAAATTTTCACATCATTTCCTCTGGAACCTACCTTCAATGTGCCATTAAATTTAAATGAAGGAGTATATTGAGTATTTACCACATATATATCTGGTTTCAAGCCTTGTTTGTCAATATATCTGCCTGAAGGGAGTTTATACCTTGCAATTGTAAGCTTAAAACCACTTCCATCTGGCAATGGCACTACTGATTGGACAGTCCCTTTTCCAAAAGATTTTTCTCCCACTAATATACCCGCTTTGGTATCCTGTATAGCCCCTGCTAATATTTCAGCTGCAGAAGCAGTATTGCCGTTAATTAAAACTGCTAATTTATACTTAGGATTATTGAGATAAGAATAATATATTTCATTTTCTCCATTTTTTGTCTCTACAGTCAATACAGCTCCTTTTGGAACAAAAAAGTTTGCAACGCTTACCGCCTCTGTAAGGAGTCCACCGGGATTATCTCTTAAATCAAGGACGATTTTATTTATGCCGTTATTATCCATATACGTGAGGGCATTTGCTATATTAGATGTGGTATTTTCATTAAATTCTCCTATTTTTATATACCCAATTCCATCGATTATTTTATAGGAAACTGGATTGACTCGAATTATTTGTCTGGTAAGTTCAAATTCTTTTATTGACCCTCCTACGTCAAAAGTGACCTTTACTTTTGTACCTTCATCACCAATTATCATATTTACTACGTCATTTATATTCATTCCCTCAACGCTTTTGTCATTTACTGCTTTTATAATATAACCACTTTTGATGCCAGCTTTTTCAGCAGGTGAGCCTTCTAAAACTGAAGTTACAACAATTTTTCCATCCTTTTCAGTCAAGACCATTCCTGTCCCGCTGAAAGTTCCAGAAGTATTTTTGGTAAAATCTTTAAACTCTTCTTTTGTAAAATATGTACTGTATTCATCAAGGCTTGAAAAAATTCCTTTTAAAGCTGCTTCTTTAAGTTGGTCATACGTCACATCTCCAACGTAATTATCTGTTATATACTTCATTATGGAACCAATGTCTGCAAGGTTATCATACAATTGTTGATCTTCTTGAGTCTGTGTTGAAGTTTCAGAAAAAGCATGACGTGGAATAGAAAAAACAAGGCTTATTGCAAGGATAAATACCAAAAATAGCGACAAAAATTTCTTCACAATATATACCTCCATTCCTAAAATAGTTAAGTTATATTTCTTCTTTTCTACAGTTTAATTATATCACATTGTTTTTTCATAAAAATTTATCTCATATAAAATTTCAAAGGTTTCCCTATACTGATAGAGAAACCTTTGAAATTTGAGCACCGTTATTTTCACAATGGAGTTTATATACTCTATAATCTATCTCCATGCCAGTATACACACTTCCCACTCTTTCTACTACTTTATCTACCTTATCTTCCGAGCAAATAGCCATAATTGTAGGACCTGCTCCACTTAAAAAAGCAGAATAAGCACCTGCTTCTAAAGCTTTTTCAAAACAGGCATACATTTCAGGTATAAGTTTAGAGCGGTATTTTTGATGGAGCATATCTTGAGAGGCAATCTTTAACAAATCGTACCTTCCACTAAACAAAGCAGCTGTCAAAAGAGAAGACCTACCTGTATTGAATACAGCATCTTTAAAATCTACTTTTTGGGGCAATATACTCCTTGCTATTTCCGTCTTTAAAACTTTTTTTGGAGTAAAAGTGATAAATTTTAAATCATTTTCTAATTCTTTTTTTACATAATAAGTACTTACCCCGTCAAAAACAGTTATATTTAATCCACCATTTAGAGCAGGACCTACATTATCGGCGTGTCCTTCCATGGAAGCTGCAAGGTTTAAAATTTCCTCATGGGTTAAAATACCCCCTGCAAGTTCATTTGCTGCTAACATCCCACCAATTATCGCCGCCGCACTACTTCCAAGACCACTGCCTATGGGAATACCATTTCTTATCTCTATTTTTAATCCCTCATATTGTGTCTCAGTTTTTTCAAAAACTCTTTTAGCCGCTTTATAGACGAGATTATCCTCAGTTGTTTCTATTTCTTTATAGTCATCTCCTGAAACCTCTATCAAGAGCCCTTCTTCTATAAATCCCATAGAAATTTCTGTATACAAATTTAGTGCCACTCCTATGCAGTCAAAGCCCGGTCCCAAATTTGCTGAAGAAGCGGGAATTCTCACTTTTACCATGTCACTCTCCATATAAAACTTCCTCCAATGCTTTTAGATTTGCCTCTATCGTTTTTATCTCGCCACCTAATTTAACAGCAGTATCTGGATCCTTTAATCCATTTCCCGTTAAAACACAAACAACAGATTCTCCTTCTTTAAAAAATCCTTCCTTGTATTTCTTAATAACCCCTGCAATAGAAGCTGCTGAAGCAGGCTCTGCAAAAATACCTTCCTTCTTGGCTAAGAGCGCATAAGCCTCCAGTATTTCTTCATCTGTAACTTTGTCAATGAGTCCACCCGACTCATCTCTCGCAGCGACAGCCTTTTCCCAGCTGGCAGGGTTACCTATTCGTATCGCTGTTGCAATAGTCTCAGGGTTTTCAATTACTCTGTTTTCAACTATAGGTGCAGCCCCAGCTGCCTGAAAACCTAACATTTTAGGAAGTTTCTTTATTTTCCCCGCATTATAATATTCTTTAAAGCCCATCCAATAAGCTGTTATATTCCCTGCATTCCCCACAGGAAGCGCAACATAGGAAGGAGCATCTTTAAGTTCGTCACATATTTCAAAAGAAGCTGTCTTTTGTCCTTCTAACCTATAAGGATTTATAGAATTCACCAGCGTTATGGGAAATTTTTTTGAAATCTCTCTAACTAACCTCAAAGCATCATCAAAGTTTCCATCTATAGCAATAACCTTAGCACCATAAGCAATGGCTTGAGCAAGCTTTCCTAAAGCAATTTTGCCGCCAGGTATAAGTACAATGCTCTTGAGCCCTGCCTTTGCTGCATAGGCAGCTGCAGAAGCAGAAGTATTTCCTGTTGAAGCGCACACAACTGCATTAGAACCCTCTTCTTTTGCCTGCGACACTGCTACAGTCATACCCCTGTCTTTAAAAGAGCCTGTTGGGTTTAACCCTTCGTATTTCAGATATATTTTTATGCCTGGAAAAAGTTTTTGAAGATTTACAGCCTCATAAATAGGTGTATTGCCTTCTTTTAATGTAACTATGTTTTCCTCTTTTATTTTAGGCATAAACTCTCTATAAGCTTTTATTAGGCCTTCCCACCCCATTGACTATTCCCCCTCTACTCTTATGACACTTTCTATACTTTCTACTTCCCTCAGATTTTGTATTTCTTCCAGGGCTTCAAATACCTTCCCTGTATTTGCAATATGAGTGATCAAAACAATCTCCGCAGTATCTCCCAAAACCCCTTTTTGTACTACCGACAAAAGACTTATTCCTTTGTCTCCTAATATACCAGTAATTTTGCTCATTACGCCAGGTTTATCAAAGGCTATGAGCCTTATATAATATTTGGATACAGTATCCACAATAGGAAGAAGGTCTGCATCTTCGCACCCATTTTGAATTACAATATGGTTTTTTACATCCATTATGTCCGCAACAACTGCACTGGCAGTAGGCATCATACCTGCACCTTGCCCATAAAACATAACTTCCCCTACTGCATTTCCATCAACTAAAATAGCGTTAAAGACCCCATTTACCCCGCTTAAAGGATTGTCTTTTTTTATCATGACAGGATGTACCCATGCTTCTAAACTGTCTCTTTCATCAATTTTTGCGTAAGCTATAAGTTTTACATTGTACCCCAATTCTTCTGCATATTTTATGTCAAATTTAGAAATAGACTTTATACCTTTTGTGTAAATTTTTTCAGGCAAAATGAATTTGTTAAAAGCTAAAGTGCATAGTATGGCAAGTTTTCTTGCCGCATCAAAACCTTCCACGTCATCTGTCGGATCTGCTTCTGCATAACCTTTTTGCTGAGCTTCCTTTAAAACTTCTTCAAAGTCTAAACCTTTTTCTTTCATTTCTGTCAATATATAATTTGTAGTTCCGTTTAATATTCCTTTGATTTCGTATATTTTATTTGCTGCAAGACATTGTTTTAATGGCCTGATGATGGGAATGCCACCACCAACTGAGGCCTCATAGAGAAGACTAACTTTATTTTCTGTCGCAAGTTTTATTAGCTCTTTACCGTGAACTGCTATGACTTCTTTGTTGGCAGTGACGACGTGCTTACCACTTTTGAGAGCTTTTATAATATAATCCAGAGCGGGATGTTCTTTCCCCATCACTTCTACTACTACATCTATTTCTTCATCTTCTAAAATGTCATCTGCATTAAAAGTTATTTTTCCTTCTGCAAGGGTTGTCCTCTTTTTATTGGGGTCTTTCACAAGTATCTTTTTTATCTCGATTTTCTCCCCTATCTTTTTTTCAATGTTTTTGCCGTTTTGGTTGATTAAATGAACTACGCCTGTTCCAACTGTTCCAAGCCCCATTAGTCCTATTTTCATTCATATCCCCCTTATTCTCCTAAAATTTCTATTTTCCTAACTCCGTTTTGACTGGATAGTTTCTCAAGGAAATTTTCCAAACTCATTTCCATGTACTGGGTATCAATAGAAATAGTTACGCTCGCAACCCCCATCGAAGGTATACTTTGATTTATAGTAACAACATTGCACCTAGCATCTGCCACAACGTCAAGAATAGAAGAAAGCACTCCTGGCATATGCTCTAATACCATAGATAAAGTTATGATTTTCCCTTTGCTAAATTTAGAAAAAGGGAAAACATAATCTCTATACTTGTAAAAAGCACTGCGAGATATACCTACTTGTTTTACTGCTTCATTGATGGTTTTCACTTTGCCCGATTCTAATAATTCTTTCACTTTTAAAGTCTTTTTAAGAGAGTCCGAAAGGATTTCTTCTCTTATTATATAGAGTTTCCCATCTTCTCCCATGAATTTCACCTCCACTGTTTTTGTTGCATAAACATTATTCCATATATAGAATACATATTATCACATTAAATTATAAAAATCAATAGCAGTTTACGTTTACTAAACAAAAAAGCAATTGACAGAAACTAAAAATATGCTCTATAATTAACTAATAACTGCATAAATTGTTTGTTAAATTGCGTGTTTCTCCGCTTTTTAAAATAATTATTTAGTCAATTTTGCAATTTATTAGTTTTAAATTTGCAATTTTTTCTTTAACCAGTATTTTGAAAAGAATGTTGAATATATTATTGTTTTGTTTTAATATAATAGTAAAGTAATATATTATTACTTTAAAGTTTTAAATTTTTTATTTTATACTTTTTTATTATCTTCTATATTAGAAAAAGGGGGCATACGGTTTTTGTTTACAAAATTTTGTTTAATAGTTGCTATAAGTATTTCGGTAATATGTCAAGAGGGTGATAAAAAAAATTCAAAAAAAATTTAATAAAATAACCTAAAAAAGGGCATAGCAAAGCTAACCATCACGCAATAAGCTGATGGAAATTAATGTAAAATATGGTTATGGGATAATATGTTAACTTATACAATCATCTCCTTTCATTATTGGGGATTTATAAAGTTTTTCTTCGCGCAGCAGAGCGAAGACTAACCTTACAGTTTTACGTGCAGTCAATACAAGAGCACGTTTATGCTTGTGAGTTTTGCTTTCTTTAAATTTGCGAGCATAGTATTGTGAGAACTCAGGTAAATACTTCCTGAGTTGGTCAGCTGCTTGAATAAAATAATATCTGAGATACTCATTACCAGTACGCTTGAGATATGTGTCCTCCGCTTTAAAATCAGCAGACTGGTATTCTGACCAATAAAGGCCGGAAAACTTTGCAAGGGCATTATCATTATCAAACCTTGAAATTCCGCCTATCTCAGATATTAAGCCGGCTGCGATGGTTGGGCCAATACCTTTTACTGATGTAAGACAAAGAAATTCATTGTTAAATCCTTTTACCTCATTAATAATGGCTTTTTCTACAGCTTTCTTCTGTTTTTCAAGGGACTGTAGATTATCAAAGCAAGACTTGATAACAAAGTTTAAAGAATCATCTACAGTAGCATTAATTCTATAAGACTTGCGAACAGCCTCTTGAAGCAATTTAGCTGTAGCTTCTGGATCATCAAAGCGATCTTTACTCTTATCAACCAAAAAGCCGGCAAGCTCATCAAGCGGTCGAGCCGCAATATCATCAAGGGTGAAAAACTCATTAAACATTTCAGTAGCAGCTTTAGCAAAATTATTACTAAAGACTTTATTTTGGCACAAACCGCTAAACTTAAGGAACAAATTGCTGAGTAAATAATTTTTTTCTCTAACAATACTATTAACAATGTGAAAGCGATGGCGAGTAAGCCTCTGGAGAGCAAGATATCTAAAATCTACAGAACAAGATTTAGGGAGTCTACCGAATCTCAGTTTTTCAGCAATAGCAAAGGCATCCATCCAGTCATTTTTAGGCAAATTGCCGAGAGACTTTTTAAAAGCATTAATAATATTAGCATTAAAAGTAGTAATAGAAGGTTGATAAGGCTTAAGAGCAAAATGATCAGCCAAATAATACTGGAGGTGCCAGCCATAGACTGAGGTAGATTCCAAACCAATAAAGACCTTTTGGATATTGTATTTATTACAACACTCCAAGATACGTGATACTATAACATCACAACCATGAGGGTTATTTTCTACAGAAAAACGAGAGGAAGCATCATTACCCTCCTGGTCGAGAATATGAACCTTGACATCATTCAGGCTTACATCCATACCAACAAAAAGCTTATTCAAGATTGTTACACCTCCTTTCAAAAGTGATAAAGTAAGTAAAAGTTAATTTGAGATAACCCTAGCAACCAGATTATGTAGCAACCTCGCAATTAGCTCTTAATATATAAGCCTGAATCCTCTGCTGCCAGGGGCTTATATATGACAAAGCAGATTTCGCGTAAGAAAAGGCAAATCTGGTGTAGGGACCACACTTAAAAGAGCGGTCAAGCCGCATGGAGGACGAAAGCCTGTCCCACATTAACTTTACAGTATAATAATGCTACAAGTTATCTCAAAAGTAAATAATAAGGCCGAAAAAAGATGAGACGGCCGCGCCATGAATCCTGCATATTGCGCAATATTACGGATTCATGGCAATAGATAAGATTTTAGACAAGATGAGAATATTAAAGATTTCCAGTTATAAATTTGCTTTATTAAATTTTAAGAAGTGAGACAAATTTATTGCCTTTAAAATTAATTATACGAGGAGGTAGCTTAATGACAAATTCAAATGGACTTTTTAGGAAGAAAACTTTGGAAATGATATTAGCTGATACAGAAAGCGAACAATACAAACTAAAAAAATCATTAACAGCAATTGACCTTGTTGCATTAGGTATTGGCGCAATCATAGGTACTGGTATTTTCGTTATAACTGGGGTTGCTGCAGCAGAACATGCGGGACCTGCTATTATACTTTCTTTCGTGTTGGCTGGTTTGGCTTGTGCTTTTGCTGCAATCTCATACGCAGAATTCGCATCAATGTTCCCAATTGCAGGTTCAACTTATAGCTACAGCTATGTTGCATTAGGAGAAATCTTTGCGTGGATCATAGGATGGGACTTAATACTTGAATACGTCTTTGCACTTCCAGCAATAGCTTTAGGCTGGTCCGGTTATTTTACTAACCTTCTTGCAAGTATAGGAATAAATATTCCTGATTGGGCAGCTCATTCTGCTTGGCAAGGTCCAGGAGGACTTATAAATTTGCCGGCAATAGGCATTTTATTATTAGTGGCTGCACTTGTATATATAGGTACAAGAGAAAGTGCTACTGTCAATAATATAGCAGTTGCATTTAAAGTATTTGTCGTACTTTTCTTCATAGTAGTTGCAGTATGGCACGTAAAACCAGTAAACTGGCATCCATTCATGCCTTATGGATGGAAAGGGATTTTTACAGGTGCAGCAATTGTGTTCTTCGCCTATATAGGTTTTGACGCAGTCTCAACCGCAGCTGAAGAAACAAAAAATCCTGCAAGAGATTTACCAATAGGAATATTGGGTTCTCTCGGCATTAGCACTATTCTTTATATAGCTGTTGCTGCAATACTCACTGGTGTAGTTTCGTATGCCCGGTTAAATGACCCAGCACCTGTTGCTAAAGCTCTTAACATAATAGGTTTGAACTGGGCAAGGGGCCTTGTATCCATTGGTGCGTTAACAGGTATTACGACAGTTTTGTTGGTTATGACATATGGTTCTACAAGAATAATTTTTGCAATGTCCCGTGATGGATTGCTTCCACCTGCTTTTTCAAAGCTTCATCCAAAATTTAGAACACCTACTTTGGCTATATATCTTATAGCAATAGCAACTTCTTTAGTAGCAGGCTTTTTACCAATAGGAATTATAGCAGAACTTGTTAATATAGGAACTATGCTGGCATTTGTACTTGTATCCATTTCGGTTATAGTACTAAGATATACACAGCCAGACTTGCCAAGAAAATTCAGAGCACCTGGTGTACCATGGACACCTCTTTTGGCAATTATATTTGTAGGTGCTTTGATGGCATCTCTCCCATGGGAGACATGGGTAAGACTTATAGTATGGCTTATAATAGGATTGATTATTTACTTCTCATACGGCAGACATCACAGCAAACTAGCTCAACAAAAGCAACAGCTAAAATAAAGATACAAAAACAGGGCCTCGCAAAATAGGCCCTGTTTATATTTCTACTAAATCACTTTCAATATTTCTTAAAGCCATACGCACCTCAAATTTTACTCCTGATTTTTTAAGTACATTTGTAACAGTCGCAAAGGCAAGTTCTGGTCTGTTGTTATTTTGGCTTAAATGGCCTAAAAAAGCTATTCCTATCGCTTTCATTTTAAACAGCTTCATGAGAGTGTCTGCTGCAGCATCATTAGAAAGATGCCCTAAATTAGATAAAATCCTTTTTTTAAGAGGCCATGGATATGAACCATTGATAAGCATTTCTATATCATGGTTTGCTTCTAAAAGTACTATATCGGAACCTATAAGATGATTTGCAACACCTCTCGTCATGTATCCTAAATCAGTAGCAATGGAAATTTTTTTATCTCCACATTTAAAGGAAAAACCTACCGGTTCCACGGCATCATGAGACTTTTTAAAGGGCATTATTTTTACATCCCCAATTTCAAATTCTTCTCCTGTGGTAAAATAGAGTTTGTTTTTTTCGGAAATTTCTTTTATGTCTTTCTCCATTACCTCCCATGTAGCTTTATTGGCATATATAGGTATATTGTATCTCCTTGAAAGTACCCCGGCTCCGATAATATGATCTTTATGCTCATGAGTTATAAGAATGGCAGATAGACTTTTAGGGTTTATCCCTATGTTAAGTAATGCTTTTTCAATTGTTCTACCGCTTAAGCCCGCATCAACAAGTATATGTACATCTTTATGATTTATGTAAATAGCATTTCCACTACTTCCTGACCTTAAGGAGCAAAATTTCATAGCCCATATACCCGCATTGCGGGTATCCCCCTTTCTTTTGCTATCACAATTAATTATAACAATTTTTCTAAGGCAAGTGAAGAAATTTTCTTTTTAAAAGAAAAGTAATTATTCACATTCGATCTGTGTGCAAATTTTTCATAGCTCAAAAATTCCTCATAATTCTAGCAGAAAGACTTTCAACATTAAATTATCAACATATTCACATACATTTGTGGATAAGTTGATAATTTAAAAATATAAGAGGGGAGTAATCCATCTTATATGGAAAGACCTAAATTACGTCCTTCAGAAATAGCGTGGACAATCTTTCTCACTTCTTTAGCATCTCCTATAACATGGAGCTTTTCTTGTGGTAAAACTTTACTGACTTCTTCGTAAAGAGAAGGATCTGGTTTTAAACCTACGGCTAAAACTATAGTATCGGGAAGTGGCAGCTCTTTTTCCCCTTCAGGTGTCTCCACCAAAAGCACCTTTCCTACTTCCTTTAAACGAGTTTTTACATAAATTTCAACACCCCGTTCTTTTAAGCGCTTCATAATGAGATTTTTTTCAAAAACTCCCATATCTCTTGCTACTTCCTCCAAAAGCTCAATAACCATAACTTCTTTGCCCTGTTCTGAGAGATAATCAGCAGTTTCCATGCCTATTAAGCCGCCACCAATTATGGCAACCTTATTGCCTGGTTGTTTTTCTCCTCTTAATACTTCCACAGCTGTCAAAAAGCCGTATTCTTTAAGTCCGGGAATAGGTGGTACAATTGGCTGTCCTCCTGTCGCAAGGACGACTTCGTCAGCCTCCCATTTTGCTACTTCTTCTGCTACAACTTTATGATTAAGATTTAAAGTAACACCGAGCTTTGGAAGCACTTCTTTATAGTATTCCACGATGCCTTTCAATTCTTCTTTATGAGGAGGAACAGAACCGGGCAAAACTTGACCTCCGATCTCTCCTTTTTCCTCATAAATGTATACTTTATGTCCTCTTGCAGCAACAGTATAAGCTGCTTCCAAGCCTGCAAGTCCAGCACCAATGATAAATACTTTCTTTCCAGGTTGAGGTGCTTTTGGTATTTCGATTTCCTCCTCCTTGCCAACTGATGGGTTGAAATTACAGCCAAAACGGCGTCCTGCTCTCAATTCATCTAAACAGCCTTGGTGGCAAGCGGCACAACGGCGTATTTCCTTGCTGCGTCCTGAGGTAGCTTTTTCTATAAATAGCGGATCAGCAACCAAAGGACGTCCAAGAGCAACTAAATCAGCTTTACCTGATACCAATATCTCTTCTGCTAATTCTGGAGTATTGATTCGCCCAACAGCGATAACAGGAATATTGACCTGTTCTTTTATTTTTGAAGCAAATTCCCATGCTAATCCTTTTTGTGTTCCCAAAGTTTGCAATGTAATAGCACCAGACTCACAGCTACTTCCTAAAGAAACATCAATAGCAGCAACACCTTTATCTTCTAATGCTTTAGCAAGACGGATCGCATCCTCTAATGTCCAACCCCCTGGCACAAGTTCATCAGCACTAATGCGTACAATAATTGGAAAATCAACACCTATCTCTTTCTTTATTTCAGCTAATATTTCCATCCCAAAGCGAATTCTATTCTCAAAACTGCCACCATATTCGTCCTCTCTTTTGTTAGTATAAGGTGACAAAAACTGGTGAATAAGATAACCATGTCCAAATTGAATTTCCAATGCATCTGCACCAGCTTCATAAGCTCTGACAGCAGCTCTTACGTAAGTATTTTGCCATTTCTTTATGTCCTCATGAGGTATTCCTTGTGGTTCAACTCCAATAGTTGGACAAGCTATTGGAGAAGGTGCGATAAGGGGTAATTTAGTTACCATTGGATTTGCTATTCGCCCCGCATGATTGATGTAGACTGCAACTTTGCTACCAGCCTCCTGTAGGGGGGTAATAAGGCGGCGAAGCCCCTCTACCATTGCATCATCATAAATACCTAATTGACGCGGAATTTCCTTTCCTGAAGGATCTATATATGCTGACTCTAAAACAATTAAACCTACTCCCCCTTTTGCCCTATTTACATAATATTGAATTAGCTCTTCTGTAACCTGTCCCTCTGGTGTAGCATAACCCGTTTTAACAGGCGCCATTACTACTCGATTTTTTAAATTTAAATTGCCTATTTTTATGGGCTTTGTAAGTTCCATCTTATCACTCCTTTTGAGCAGTGTATTTTAAAATAATGTTCATAACTATTAAATTCGACACAAAATAGTCAATTCCTGCTTTGTTAAATTTTTGGATAGTGTAAAATTATCGTAGGATTTTTAAAGTGAAAAAAACAAGAGACAACCCCTGTGATAAAATAGAAATAGGAAACAAAACATCACAGAAAGGGGTGTCTCTTGTGAAAAAATATATTTTTGAAGATATTATACTACAAAATGCTCTAAATTTCACTAGAGAAGTGATAGAAATTTTTGGTGATTTATTAAACGAAGGAATGGATATTACAAGACTTGTAGCAAGAATAAAGGAAATCACGGACAAACTAGGTAGTGAAGTAATAGAAGCAATTATTGAAGAGTTAGATAGGATAATAAAAGAAGACAAGAGAAGGAAAGAAAAATGGATAGTAGAAAGAAAAGATAAAAAGAGGTTAACGACAATTCTTGGAGATATTGAATATGAGAGGACATATTACAAATCTAGGCAGGATGGGAGATATACATATTTGGTGGATGATGCATTAGAGATAGGGCGGCACGATAGGATAGAAAAGGGAGTAAAGATAAAGTTAGTAGAAAACGCGATAGAAGAATCATATGAAAGAAGTAGTAAAAAAGCATGTCCAGAGGAGTTAAGTAAACAGACGGTATTAAACGCAATAAGGGAAGTAGGTGAAGTAGAAGTAAAGAGAGAAATAAAAGAGAAGAAAGAAGTAAAGGTATTATACATAGAGGCAGACGAGGACCATGTACCTTTACAGGACGGGAGAGATGAAACTCCACGATTAGTATACATACATGAAGGTAGAGAAGAGAAAAACGGAAGGAACGTACTGAAGAATGTCTATTACAAGGCATACGTAGGAGAGAAAGCTGAAGACATATGGATAGATGTAGCAAATTACATAGAAGAAAATTACAAGGAAGAGAAGATAGAGAAGATATACTGTCAATTCTCAAATTAAATCTCCAAAGATTTTCAAATTATAATGGCATTTTTTAAGTGCATAAAAGTATTTTTTCTCAAATTATTACAGCCTGATTAAAAATTTTTTTCACTTTCCAAGAGCATTACCGCCAAAATATGTTAATATCTGTTATTGAAATTTTATTTAATTAATATATAATAAAATTGAGAGTAACACAAAAAGTGCTACTCTCATAAACTGATTTCATTTTGTGCCTGGTATATTACTTCTTCGTCTATTTCTCTTAGCCTTTTAGAATACGCATAGAGTAAAGAAGCTGTTACCAGGTTATTTATTATCCTTGGGAGCCCTTTTGTTAGGGAATATATTGCTTCATATGCTGATGGTGTAAATATATCATCCATCATTCCGGCTATTTTCATTCTTGTTTTTATATAATCTTGAATTTCTTCTTTTTTTAGCCCTTGCATCACATATTTTATAGAAATTCTTTGCCTTAGTGCACTGTTTACATTGAGAGCTAGTTTGTTTCTTATGTGTGGTTGTCCTGAAAGTATCAATATATACGGGTTTTTAGAATCCATATTAAAGTTAAATATTATTCTCAAATCTTCAAGAACATCATTAGAAACCAGTTGTATTTCATCTAATATTATGACAGGAGTTATTTTCTGGCTATAGTAAAGTTCTGTTATCGCTCTTTGTATCTGGTAAAAGAGCGTTACTTTTTGTATGAGGGTGTTTCGCCTAAAATCATAGCCAATGCTTGATAGAATTCTCTCACTGTAAGTGTAGATAAAGCGAAATAACATGGTTTAAATGTAGAACGGTTGAGGCTTTCAGCATATCTTCTTAATGCAGTAGATTTACCTGAACCGGCCTCCCCAACGATAAGTCCTATACCCCTTGTTTCTTGTAAATATTTTAACCTGGCATTTAATTCAGCAATGTCTTCACTTATGTAAAGGTCGTTTACACTTATCTCTTTAGAAAATGGATTAAATTTCATTCCAAAATATTGGGTAAACACTTTAAGGCACCTCTCTTTCAATCAATGATATCGTTAAAAGAGATTACTTTATGCTTGGTAAAATCACTTATTTCTTCATTTTCGTTTACGTCATTTTTGCCTTTTATATACGCAGCAGGAATTTTAGCATTCTCATGAAAGTTCACTTTATACGCTTCCCCCACTTTTTTGCCCTCATAATAAAGTAGAAGCGGTGTATTATCCTTAAGCCACTCAGGGTCATATCTGACTTCTAAGTGCATATTTTTAAACTTTTCTTCTGTTTCATAAAGTATATTTTCCACTTTAAGTGTAGCATCCTTATTTACCTTACGATTTACTCTTATGAGAAAACATTCATTCAACATATCTATGTTACACATATTTATTCTTGATATTTGTGACATGAAAAAATCTAAAGGACTCATGCCAATACTGCTGTGTTCTTTTCTGTTGTAATCTTCCTCCAGCCATTTAAAAAACATCATGTTGAGTTCATCTATACTCTTTACGGAGGTAGGATCTATTGTGCTTAAGAATCTCATTCTCACCGTATGAAAGAATCTTTCTATTTTTCCTTTTGAATGAGGTGAAAAAGGCTCAGCGTGAATAAGAGATGTGCCTAGTGAAGCACAGATATATTCCAATTGAGTGCTTCTATATATCTTTCCGTTGTCAGTGTAAAGCATTTTGGGTATCCCCCTTCTTAGCACCGCCTCTTTAAATGAGTCTCTTAAAGCTAAAAAATTCTGGGTATAGTAAAAGCGAGCATAGGTACAAAGCCTTGAAGCATCATCTATATATGCAATAAGGTACGTTTGTCTTTTTGTTTTACCTTCTTTAATATATGGCCCATACATGACATCAGTTTGCCACAGTTCATTGATGTATTCATGGGAAAATCTCTTTGTTTTACCCTCTTTTTCTTTATCTAGAGATTTTACAGGAATGTTTTTCAAAAACCTATAGAATGTCGAAAGGGATACTTTATTCGGTGATATTATTCCTTCTCCTATCAATGTCTCATAAAGAAGTTTGTTGGGCATTTCAGGATGTTCAAGCTTCTTTTGCTTTATTCTCTCTGAAAGTTCAAAGTCTATCTTTCTGTATTTGCCTCTGTCACTTCGATAACCCGGCTTTAACGCTTCTATACCACCTCTTAAATACTGATACAGCCACCCTCTAAGTGTCTTAGGAGTATATCTTCTCATTCCAAGATAAGGTATCTCAATAGGTTTATCGGAAAGAGCATCAAAATATTCTTTCTGATTTTTTACCTGTCCGTTTAACACCGGACTTATCAGTGAAAATCTCTTTAATGCTATAGCTTCTCTCGCTTTTTCATCAAGCATTTATATGTTCCCCCTTCACTTTTTTGATTTCTTAATCGTAATTTTAGCTCATATCTGGGGGACATTAAAGGAAAAAGCTATATTGCTAAGAAAAAATCAAAATTTTTATTTAAATCTTTCATGTTTAATGCTAAAATTATGTGAGAGGGGCCAGAAATGATTTTTGGCAATGGGCATAAAACCGTTGGGAAAAGAGTGGTACAATGTTTATTATGTCCAAAATCTCTCTGGCCCTCTCTCTTTGAGAACTAACCTCGAATAACTTTATGTAAGGGTCTATTTGCCTTAATCCATATATGATAAAACTTAAATTATTCATTATCCTTTTGGTGTAAAAATATATATGCTGTCTTGAAAATAGTATGGTAGGGAAGTTTCTTTTTAAGTCATTTATGAAAGAACTGAGAGTTTTTTCTCTTGTAAGTGTCTCTTTTAAAGACTTTACAATCATATTGAAAGAATACTGAAAATGAGGAATACAGAAATCAGGGAGGTAGGAAAGAGTCCTTTTGCACACAGGGCATATATACCTTCTTATGGCTATTTTTACACAGTTAGGTCCATCTAAATAGTAACGGTAGTAAAAACCGTGCTTTTTTAGTTTTACTCTGCACTTGCAGTCAGAATGAGGGCATCTGTCTGGTGGGTCAGGAAAATTGTAATCTTTACTTCTTTGCAAATATTCTTCAATGTTATCAACATGAAAAATTATTTGCATAAAACAACATCTCCAATTAAAAAATTAATGCTAAAAGAATGTGATGAATTTTTTTCACATTCCTTTAGCATTAATTTTATCACAAGATTATTTAATCTGAAAAATTTTATCGGTTTTGGGCTGAATTAATTTGAGAAATGACAATATACATAGCAGGAGATGGAGCGCCGTGGATAAAAGAGGGATTAGAGTGGATAGTAAAATCAAGGTTTGTGTTAGACAGATATCATTTAAACAAATACGTATTAAAAGCTACATCGAAAGAGCCAAAATACAGGGATAAGATATGGAGAGCAATAAATGAAGGAGATAAAGAAGAACTAAAGAAGGTATTTAATGAACTAATAAAGGTAACAAAGGAAGAGAGAGAAAAAGAGAAGGTAAAAGAGGCGAAGAGGTACATACTAAATAATTGGGAAGGAGTAGAGATATACAGTAAAGACAAAGATGTAATAGGGTGCAGTGCAGAAGGGCATATAAGTCATGTATTTTCTTCTAGATTAAGTAGGAATCCATTAGGATGGAGTAGAGAAGGATTAAAGTTAATGGCGAAATTAAGAGTATTCAGCAAGAATGGAGGAGATTTGAGAGAAATAGAATGGGGTAAGAAAGAGAATATAAATGAAGGGAGCTACAAATTAACGAAGAAGCAAATAAAAGAGGCGGTAAGGAGAGTTAAAACGTCTACAAATGAAAAAATAAATAATATTACGGTTTTGAATATAGGGAAAGTAACACCAATATATAAGGTTTTAAGAGCAATAAAATATGCGCAAGTTATATAAAATGCATGATAAGTTGAAGGCGGAAATTAACTAAGTTTCAGGGGTTGTCTTAAAAAAATCCTACAGTATCTTGACACTATCAATTTTTGTCTTTGTTTGCTTTGAAATGTAAATTTTATATAATTATGTCTTCTCCACCTTTTCTAAGCCCAAGGATTTCTCTTTCAGAATATTTGGTAGTCCGTAAAATATAAAAAATAACTGAATCCTCATCTTTGTCTATTATTCTTGAAAGCTCTATTTTTAGTTTTTTAAGATTGGCTTCTGATATTTCGCCTTCTAAAACAGAATTTTGGACCCAATGAAGGTATTTTCTGCAAGTCTTTAAAACTTTATTGACCCTTTTTTCATTCACATCGTAGACTAAAATTAAAAACATATCTTATCACCTAAATTTACCATTGTGCAATAAAAGGCTTGTACTGTTCTTCTTCAATCAAGTGTTTTTCCAATTTATACAGCTCTAACCTTATAAGTCTTCTATAAGAAACATTGTTAGAAAGATTCCTGTGTTTAATAGTTGTAGCAAGCTTATCTTCAAATTCCTGCACAAATACTTTTTTCCCTTTTTCTTTAAGTAATAATCCTTCTGCATCTTCTTCAAAGTCTTCTTTAGTAACCATTTTTTTGCTAAGCAAGGTAAATATAGTCCTATCTATAATGATAGGCTTAAAAATCTCTGAAACATCAAGATTTAAAGAAAAACGTCTAAAATTGGTCGCATGCAAAAAACCTATTCTCGGGTCTAAGTGGGTTTTGTAAATTTCACTTAAAGTTGTCGTATACATCAAAGAATTTCCAAAGCTTATCAATGTATTCAAAAAATTTTGAGGTGGTCTTTTGCTTCTAAAGTCAAACTTAAAATCTGGGTTTTGAATTATCTCATCAAAAGCCTTATAATAATATTCCCTAATATTACCTTCTATTGCCATTAATTCATTTATTGTAGAAGTTGAATCAACGCTCTCCCCTAATTTTTCTATGGGATAAATGACATCTTCCAAATCTTTGCCTCTATTTGAATAATATTTCAAAACTTGCCTTATATTCTTATAAGCTCCTTCGACAAATTTTTGAGCAAGATAAAGCCTTTTACTTCCATCATTATAATGCTCAGCTTGTCTTAATATCATATAGCCTGAGTTTAAATGTTCTCTTGGATAATAAGACCCTACATAATATCCATAATGATTGAAAAAATGAAGTATAATCTCTGATTGGGTTAAAAACTCAAGAAGTCTTTTGTTAAGGCTTACTTCTCCAAAAACCATTATTTCAGAAGTATTTTCTACTGGTATGAATTTTCTTCCATTTTCTCCTTCAAAAAATAGAGTATTATCTTTTCTTTTTAATTCCCCATCTGAAAAAATATAAATCGTTTTTTTCATGACATACAAAACTCCTTATACCCACAATTTTTACAATATGGAATTTTTATAAAAGCAGGTGGCTTTTCTTTATACACTATATCTTTAATTTCTTCAATTGCCTTTATAACTTCTTTTTCAAATTCTGGTGTAAGTTCTATTACTTCCCTCTTCCTTTCTTCTGGAAAGAAAAGTTGCCCTTTTGCAGTTATACCGCTTTGTTTTAACTTATAAAGATAAAATAAAAGCTGCATTTTTGCACTATCTTCCGCTTTTGAACTTTTCTTTACCTCGCCAATTAAAATATTATCTTTTTCCATTCTCACAAGGTCTAATACCACATTTTCAAAATGAATCTTTTTTCTATCCCTTTGATAAGAATTTTCATCAATAAGCCTACCTATTTCAATATAAGGATGTTCTTGGTCAGGCACTATCTGATGTGCCATAAGCCAAACTTGCCTTTTACAAATGGTATAACTTTGCATCAATGCCCCTGTAACCTCAAATTCCATAGTATCACCTATAAAAGTTTTTTATATTTTTTAATTAAACTATTTTCAATCCTCATCAAAACCGGAATACATAAACTTATCAGCTATTAATGACTCTAACTTCATTATCTTGTCATCTGAATATTCCCTATCTTCGATTGGTTTACCTAATTTTTAAATACCTCCAATTGTTCATCATTAAAAAATGTTTAATCTTTTCTATTTTCAATTAACCTTTCTATTTTGTTTGAAATTTTAATAAAAGTTTAAAACTATAGTCTCTTCTTCATGTTTTATATGCCTTTACCTAATTTCAATTCCTTATATGTAGGCTAAAAACCTGTTATATTTAAATCAGCAAATTGAATGGAATATAATCACGATGCCTTATTTCATCCACAAACAATTTATTTTCACTTCTTCTGAACACATAGGCATGTGCATTTTCAAAAGAATTTATGATTTTAAAAGTATCGTCTACGATTTCAATTGCGCAACCATTTTCTAGTCCTATACCCACTCCTTCGAAATCTATCATGAATTTCTCAAAAAGTTCCCTTCTATTTTCCTCGTTAAGATGAGGACATAGTATTGCATCGAAAAGCCCTAATCCTTCAACTTTAGTGTAATGCCAGTTTTCTTGATTTTCAAATCTCTGTGAATCGCTGAATCCATATTTGAACCAGCATATGGCTCCCGCACTCAACCCTGAAAGTACCGTTCCTCTTTGATAAGCATCGATAAGCGTCTTATCGACACCTTTCGATCTCCAGATCTCCATCATCCTTTTTGTGTTACCACCACCGACATAAATCAAATCTGCCCATGAGATCTTCTTCTCTATCTGTGAACTATCAGGATCATCTTTTATCAAGAATAAAATATCTGTCTCACATCCAAGCATTTTACCATAGACAAAGTCAAAATTATCACAATACGCTTCAGGTTCGCCACTTGCCGTTGGTACAAAAAGGGCTTTTGGCTTAGCCTTGTCAGTTAGTTTGACTATTTCTTCATCTATCTTAAAAGTTTCAAATTTTGAAATCTCTCCTCCTCCTATGGCAACTACCTTTTTCATATCCTCACCCCGTTTATAAATGAATTAGATCACAGGACCTATGGATAGTTTCAATTCCTTATAGACTCCCATGCCGCAAATGCGGCACCAGCAGAGGATGAAAATGTCCTTTTTTGATGATATAATCAGTACAGCGGCTGGTGAAGAAAGGTCGTTCTTACCTTGGTGCTTTGAGCCCGACTCATAGACAGACTCCAACGACCAGGTGCACCACAGATTGTTGCTCCCTTTACGGGAAGCACGCAGGATAGAATAACCCCTTATGGTTGTTGCACCAGCTCTTCAATTTTACAGTCGCTATCGTTCAAATTTTAAAAAAGGAGTTGGCTCTTTCATGGATTTAGTTTACTCTCACGTTTGCGGATTAGATGTCCATAAAAAGAATGTCGTAGCTTGTATAATAACACCAGAAGGTAAAGAAATCAGTACTTTTTCAACTATGACCGATGACCTTATTGCATTAAAAGAATTTATTAAAGCTAAAGGTTGTTCTGTTGTTGCTATGGAAAGTACCGGCTCTTATTGGAAACCTATTTACAATCTACTTGAGCTTGAGAGCATTAAAATCCTACTCGTCAATGCTAAGCATATTAAAAATGTCCCTGGTAGAAAAACCGATGTAAAAGATGCTGAGTGGATAGCAAGTCTCTTGCAACATGGCCTTTTGCAAGGCAGCTTTGTGCCAGATCGTGAACAAAGAGAACTTCGCGAGCTTGTTCGCTATAGAAAAAGCCTCATTGAAGAAAAATCAAGAGAACTTAATCGCATACAAAAGGTTTTAGAAGGAGCTAATATCAAACTGTCTTCCGTAGTCTCTGATATCAACGGGGCATCCAGTCGTTCTATACTTGAAGCTATTATAAATGGTGAAGATAATCCCGAAACCCTGGCTGAGCTTTCTCAAGGCAAGCTAAAAAATAAAATGGATGAACTAAAAGGCGCTTTAAAAGGCTTGATCAATCATCACCAAAGGATGCTTCTGGAAATACAGCTTAGACACATTGATTACCTTGATAAAGAAATAGCAAAATTAGACGAAGAAATTAAAAATCGAATGCTCCCTTTTGAAAAAGACCTGGCACTGCTGGATACAATCCCTGGAGTCGGAAGAAGAACCGCAGAACAAATAATAGCCGAAATCGGCACGAATATGGAACAGTTCCCTTCTGCTGCCCATTTGTGTTCTTGGGCAGGGTTGTGTCCAGGTCATAATGAAAGTGCTGGTAAACAAAAGTCTGCCAGAACTCGAAAAGGTAACCAAAAATTGCGAAGCTCTCTTATTGAAGCTGCCAGGGCTGCCTCAAGGGCAAAAGATACTTATCTCTCAAGTCAGTACCACCGCATCGCTGCTCGAAGAGGAGCAAACCGAGCAGCAGTTGCAGTGGCACATAGCATTTTAATTATAGTTTATCATATTCTCAAGCGAAAGCAACCATATATTGAATTAGGTCCTACTTATTATGAAGAGAAAAAGCGTAATATGATTATTCGTCAATCTGTAAAAAAGCTAGAGTCTTTAGGCCTTAAGGTCACGGTCGAATCTGCAGTGTCTTAACTTTTAATTTAACTTTATTAACCATTTATTTATCCCATATTTTTACATCGGTATGGGTTTAGTTTTTTGTTGCCTTTTTGAGAGACACTATTTTCAGGATAGGTAGGCTAAAAACGCAGTATTGCTCCAGGAATTCCCGTATCATTACCTTGGTTTCAATTCCTTATAGGTAGGCTAAAAACTCTCAGGATTTTACAATAGTAATACAATTTTAAGTTGTTTCAATTCCTTATAGGTAGGCTAAAAACATAATAGTAATAGAATATAATTAGCAAGATAAAAAAGTTTCAATTCCTTATAGGTAGGCTAAAAACTCTTCATCCGCCCATCACCCCAAGCCTGTCATTTTCGTTTCAATTCCTTATAGGTAGGCTAAAAACGTAGCAACCTTTGCCATACCATTTTCAAAGTCGATACGTTTCAATTCCTTATAGGTAGGCTAAAAACTATCTGCTCCCCAAGCATAATAGGTCGCAGCTGTTAGTTTCAATTCCTTATAGGTAGGCTAAAAACCCCGCCCATCGCACCATTTAGCACCGCTATCCCCGGTTTCAATTCCTTATAGGTAGGCTAAAAACAGACGGCATAGTGCGTGTAGAAGGGCCTTCATACCTGTTTCAATTCCTTATAGGTAGGCTAAAAACTTTGCTTGTAGAATACCAGCCCAGTATCTAAACATAGTTTCAATTCCTTATAGGTAGGCTAAAAACTGTTTATTCTGTGCAATAGAGAACGAACAGGAATCAATGTTTCAATTCCTTATAGGTAGGCTAAAAACACAGCTTGAAGAAATAATCAACAACAATGATTTCTTGTTTCAATTCCTTATAGGTAGGCTAAAAACACAACACAAACATTTACTTATACATCAACAAAAACTGTGTTTCAATTCCTTATAGGTAGGCTAAAAACTTTTAGCGTCCCATCTTCTGTAATAATTAATTTTTGTTTCAATTCCTTATAGGTAGGCTAAAAACACACTGTAGCAGAATATAAAGATGCTAAAGACGAAAGTTTCAATTCCTTATAGGTAGGCTAAAAACTCTGCTGTAGAAGGTGCAAGAGCATACGTGCCGTCGTTTCAATTCCTTATAGGTAGGCTAAAAACTTAATTATATAATTAAATCAGTCTCCTCCTTTATATAGTTTCAATTCCTTATAGGTAGGCTAAAAACCTCCTTTCTTTTTTCACAATAGACGTTGCAATAGCAGTTTCAATTCCTTATAGGTAGGCTAAAAACATCCTCAGATGCTGAATATTATTTCTATACAAAAGAGTTTCAATTCCTTATAGGTAGGCTAAAAACGGAGGCGACTTTTATCCCTCGGAGTATTATTTAGAGGGTTTCAATTCCTTATAGGTAGGCTAAAAACAAAAATCCTCTTTTATTTTTTAAATCTTAAATTGTAGTTTCAATTCCTTATAGGTAGGCTAAAAACGCTGAATCGTACAGGTTTAAATCCACAATTTACATTGTTTCAATTCCTTATAGGTAGGCTAAAAACGGTGCTTCACTCTTGCATGTATATTCTTTTTCACAGGTTTCAATTCCTTATAGGTAGGCTAAAAACAAATACACAAAACCGGACGGAACAACACATATATACATGTTTCAATTCCTTATAGGTAGGCTAAAAACAAGTACATTTATCTCTTCATCAGAGAGCTTGTTTTTTGTGTTTCAATTCCTTATAGGTAGGCTAAAAACAAAATAAAAAGCAGGATTTATTCCTGCTCTAAGAATAGTTTCAATTCCTTATAGGTAGGCTAAAAACGTTGAAGAAATTACAAAGCATGCTGAAAGGTACAGGTTTCAATTCCTTATAGGTAGGCTAAAAACGGTTCTAACTCTTTTATTTTCTTTTCCTGTTCTGCTAGTTTCAATTCCTTATAGGTAGGCTAAAAACTAAAAGTATCATACAATTGCTAAAATCGCTAAAATGTTGTTTCAATTCCTTATAGGTAGGCTAAAAACATACACCGTTGATTACGCAGAATGCCTCGGGGTATCGTTTCAATTCCTTATAGGTAGGCTAAAAACAGCCCGGAAGGCAGCAAAATCAAGGTGGACAAGACAGTTTCAATTCCTTATAGGTAGGCTAAAAACAAATTTTCCCATCTCATCTTCAAATTTTTCATGGTAGTTTCAATTCCTTATAGGTAGGCTAAAAACTTCATTTTTTCATCACCACCAAATTAATCGTTAGCAGTTTCAATTCCTTATAGGTAGGCTAAAAACGTAATACAAATTTTAGGGGTATTAGGTGCTGCATACCCGTTTCAATTCCTTATAGGTAGGCTAAAAACTTCCTTTAGGACAGTCAGGGAAAATATACATCAAGAAGTTTCAATTCCTTATAGGTAGGCTAAAAACAAACAGCTTTGTGTATACAATCACAAGAGACGAAAGTTTCAATTCCTTATAGGTAGGCTAAAAACCAGCAAGTCACTTATACAATCTTCAATTGAATTGTAGTTTCAATTCCTTATAGGTAGGCTAAAAACGAATAGCATTAGCTAAAGCTAGTTTGGATTCATCACTGTTTCAATTCCTTATAGGTAGGCTAAAAACAGTATTTTACTATGACCTTCCAAAGGAGGGGTAACTGTTTCAATTCCTTATAGGTAGGCTAAAAACATGTTACCCTTGCAATTTTTTGAACACCATTATGTTGTTTCAATTCCTTATAGGTAGGCTAAAAACCCCGATTTTCAATGAAACTTTTTGGGGGTGGCATCCAAGTTTCAATTCCTTATAGGTAGGCTAAAAACAATACGCTAAATTAACAACTTATAGACGTTTTGAAATGTTTCAATTCCTTATAGGTAGGCTAAAAACTGAAATGGACGGAAGCGAAGCTAGTTCTGAAGCACTGTTTCAATTCCTTATAGGTAGGCTAAAAACACATTTACAGTGGAAGCTGAAAATGAAAAAGATGCAGGTTTCAATTCCTTATAGGTAGGCTAAAAACGCGCTGCCTGTTTCTGCACCTGTGGCGCTGGTAGATGTTTCAATTCCTTATAGGTAGGCTAAAAACTAAATGCCATATGCTTTTGCATAAACAAAGTAGGAGGTTTCAATTCCTTATAGGTAGGCTAAAAACCTGTGCTAGTACTAAACAAAGCTTTTCATGTCTTGTTTCAATTCCTTATAGGTAGGCTAAAAACTTAAGCGTTGGTACAGTATATTCATACAATGTTATAAAGTTTCAATTTCTTATAGGTAGGCTAAAAACTGTATTACCTTCGAATCCTATTTTTACTGGTTTATCGTTTCAATTCCTTATAGGTAGGCTAAAAACAAAAAAACAATCTTGGAGAGAATTTCTCCAGGATTGGTTTCAATTCCTTATAGGTAGGCTAAAAACGCATTAAGTCGCTTATACAATCATCAATTGAACTATAGTTTCAATTCCTTATAGGTAGGCTAAAAACCATGGGGAGAAGTTTCAGCGCTTCTCGATAAAACTTGTTTCAATTCCTTATAGGTAGGCTAAAAACGGCGCTGCCTGTTTCTGCACCTGTGGCGCTGGTAGATGTTTCAATTCCTTATAGGTAGGCTAAAAACAATAGTGATAAAATATAATCAACAAAGAAAAAAATGTTTCAATTCCTTATAGGTAGGCTAAAAACTCCCAACTTTCACACTCCGCCAGCTAACACTTAGATGGTTTCAATTCCTTATAGGTAGGCTAAAAACTTTAATTTGAAGTTTAGTCCTTCTTTAATTTGTTGTATGTTTCAATTCCTTATAGGTAGGCTAAAAACCTTTAAGTGCAATTTTTAATGTAATATCTTTTTCTTTGTTTCAATTCCTTATAGGTAGGCTAAAAACGTACCACGTGTTGCCGTTATAAAAACATCTTTATATCGTTTCAATTCCTTATAGGTAGGCTAAAAACTTATTTTTTTATCTTACATTACCAAAATTTTACAATAGGTTTCAATTCCTTATAGGTAGGCTAAAAACCAGTCGAATCAAAATACCACACATAAGCACAAGGAGTTTCAATTCCTTATAGGTAGGCTAAAAACCAGCATAGAAAATCCACAAGAGAGGGAACCAGAAAGTTTCAATTCCTTATAGGTAGGCTAAAAACAATCTACAGGTTCATCCTTTTCATAGTATTTTTTTAGTTTCAATTCCTTATAGGTAGGCTAAAAACGGCCATACTGGACAGGTGGAGGGCAGAAGGTGGCATGTTTCAATTCCTTATAGGTAGGCTAAAAACGCAAACATTATGAACGCAAAAAACCCACAAAGTAAAGGTTTCAATTCCTTATAGGTAGGCTAAAAACGGTAAAATACCATTCTACATCGTTAATCTCTTTGCATGTTTCAATTCCTTATAGGTAGGCTAAAAACCTGTACTAATTATAATTGTATATACAATTCATAAAATGTTTCAATTCCTTATAGGTAGGCTAAAAACTTATAGCATACGCAAGAGAAAATTATTTTATACTCGTTTCAATTCCTTATAGGTAGGCTAAAAACCCTGCATTTTCGCCAACTACCCATCTATCTATATTTGCGTTTCAATTCCTTATAGGTAGGCTAAAAACTTGTCGTCAGATAAAACTGACGACACACGACTCACGTTTCAATTCCTTATAGGTAGGCTAAAAACATGGCAAAAGCTTGACAGACAGACAGATAACACAATGTTTCAATTCCTTATAGGTAGGCTAAAAACTATGATTACCATAGTTAAACACTACTTTTTTAGGACGTTTCAATTCCTTATAGGTAGGCTAAAAACTTAAATATATTGTGTTGTCTTTATCGTTAAAATCAATGTTTCAATTCCTTATAGGTAGGCTAAAAACTAATCACAATTGAAAGAAGAAAATAAAAAAATAAAAATGTTTCAATTCCTTATAGGTAGGCTAAAAACTGTTTCATCCATAGTACGCGGGCAGCTCCACATGTGTTTCAATTCCTTATAGGTAGGCTAAAAACCACAACGCAGAGAGCTGTCCGATGTTTTCCAAATTTGTTTCAATTCCTTATAGGTAGGCTAAAAACTATATTCGTTTTTGATGTTCCATATCATAGTGTTTAGTTTCAATTCCTTATAGGTAGGCTAAAAACGAGGAAAGCCGGTAACCGCCATATAGTGCTGGCACTGGTTTCAATTCCTTATAGGTAGGCTAAAAACAGTTTTATATACGATGAGAGTAAATTAGTTTTATTGGTTTCAATTCCTTATAGGTAGGCTAAAAACTCTACAGGCAATGTAAAAGGCAGCAGTGAAGTTGGGTTTCAATTCCTTATAGGTAGGCTAAAAACAATAGAAACAGACAAAAAAGAACCCTCTCTAAAAGGTTTCAATTCCTTATAGGTAGGCTAAAAACTCGAAGGTGTTTTACGAAACTGGGTATCACAAGGGAGTTTCAATTCCTTATAGGTAGGCTAAAAACGTACTGTTAAGGCTTTGTGTTGTGTTGTGACGTAAGGGTTTCAATTCCTTATAGGTAGGCTAAAAACTTTTTACAAAAAGGAGAAGGATTTTTTTGAAACATGTTTCAATTCCTTATAGGTAGGCTAAAAACCTTGAAGGCATCATGCTTGCAATAGCAAGTGGTTGTTTCAATTCCTTATAGGTAGGCTAAAAACGAGGAAGCGTTAAAATGGGGTAAGCAAATTAGAAAGGGTTTCAATTCCTTATAGGTAGGCTAAAAACCAGAGAACACCAAACGGTTTTGAAATAGTTCACATGTTTCAATTCCTTATAGGTAGGCTAAAAACAACAAAATTGGATGATAATTAGACAGCTTAGTAGGTGTTTCAATTCCTTATAGGTAGGCTAAAAACTTATTATAACATGCATAAATAGCACATTATACACCTTACAATTTTTTAATTTCTGTCAAGTATCTTGACTTTATTATAACATATTGTCCAATAAAATCAATTACTTTATGAAAATCAGAAAAATAAAAATGTCGTCGATCTCCAGGCGTTTTTGCACTATTGGACATCGACGACATTTATTTAAAATATCATATATTTATCATCTATATCTCTTTTAAATCCTGTTTTAAAATCATATATGTCCTTTATACCTTCTTTAGGTAAGTAAGGAATACCTTTATCCAGTTGAAAATTATTAATATATTTTTTGGGAAGAGAAAGTATATAATCTTTTATATTTTTCTGAATTTCTAAATATGCCTCTCTTCTAGCATTAAAATCCTTAATATTTGACAGTTTTAAATATTTTTTAAAAATGTCTTCTGCTACATCGTCATATATAAAGAAAGCTTCAAAATACCCTGGATTGTTTTCTATTAAAGAAAAACTATCTATGGCATATTCTCCTTCTGAAAAATCTAAGTTTTCAATTGACTTTATAAACTCACGTGAAACTTGTGAAGATTTGTTTTGCATCACCATGCTAAAATATTCGTTTATTAATTGAAAATATTTTTCTTCCATAATTGTATCATATCTTTTTAGTATATTTTCTGAAATATTCATTAATGTATTTCCATAAACATATTTGCCAAACAGGTTTTCTTCTTCATCAATCATCTTATAAACATACACATCTCCAATCTCTTTTTTACCATTCCTATTACATCTTCCCGCTGACTGAATAATTGAATCAATAGGTCCTAAATCTCTTATAACAACATCAAAATCAAAGTCAACTCCTGCTTCAACTACCTGTGTTGAAACAAGTATTATTTTTTCTTCTTTCTCTAATTTCTCCTTTATTTTATTTATTCTTTCCCGTCGATGTAAAGGAAGTATATTAGTCGATAAATAAAATATTTCCCTGTTAAGACCTAATTCTACTAACCTCTTATAAATTTCTAAGGACTGCATAATTGTATTGCAGACTATCAAGTAGGATTTATCTTCTAAGTTTTCTTTGAATTTTTCTATAAAAGATTCTATTGTTAATTTTTCCATTTGAGGCATTAACCTTGTTCTTTTAAATATACTAAAATATTTTTCATTATTATCAAGTAATTCAACTGCATCATTTAAAATCATCGGTTTAGTAGCTGTCATTATTATTATTCTTAAATCTAAGTATTCAGAAGCCTTATTTAAAATATAATCTACTAACTGGAAATACTTTATATTGATAGCCTGAATTTCATCAAGTATTATAATCGAACCTTTTAAAGCATTAAATTTTTTCAACATTCTATTTCTTGCTCCTACAAGAGTTTCCAAAAGTTGTACAAAAGTTGTAATAATTATTCCGCTCTGCCAATTTTCTATTAACAATTCCGCTTCAGTTTTTTTATAGTCTCTGTATTCACTTTCATATTCTATCATTGCTAGATTATGATGCTTTATTATATATCTACTACTATTTCCCTTAAACTTGTCGAGTTTTTCCAAGAGTTCAAACAGAACACCATAGTTTTGTTCTATAATTGAGGTAAAGGGTAATGAATAAATTATTTTTCGATTACCTCCTAATAATTCTTTCAATTTTAAAGCCGCAAAAAAACCTGTAACTGTTTTTCCTGTACCTGTAGGAGCAGTGATAGAAAATATTTTTGATTTATTATAATTTTTCTCTAGATTCTCTATAACAACTTTAAATATCTCTGTTCTTATTTTATCTATGTCCTTTTCAGAGATTTCAAATTGGTTTTCTCTAATTTTATTCAACGTTTTGTAATCTACATATAACTCTTCTGGTAAATATGTATTCGATGCACTTATTTTATCAGCTGAAATTAATGCGGAATAAAGCATTTGATGTATAAAATAATTTTCATCTGATTTTAGCCTCCTAATGGATAAGGCTTCCAATTTTTTAAGAATAGCTAACGTATCTTTTATAACATTTTCTTCCTCAACAAACTGTTTGAATTCTTTTGCTAAACCTAGTCTCTCAAAATCAGGTATTATGAAAGATAAATTTTGTCTCATGTCTTTTAGTTGTTTATAAGAAATATCTATTTTTTCTGATACATTTAAAGGGAAATCTTTTCTTGAAACATCCTTAAATTTACTTGGAAGATTGACTGAAAAACTTTCTAAATTTCCATGGTGATGAAGTATGGTATTATAAACGATAAGGGGAAGAATGTTCTCTTCCCCATAATATTGAATTGCAACATATCCCCCAAATACTGCAGAAATAAAGCTGTGATTTGACAAGGAAGTTTTCTTTTTAGTTTTTAAATATTCTTGAAAATAAGATGTATATTTCCCAAAATCGTGGCATAATGCTATAATCTCATATGCTTTTTTATATTCTTCAGGTATTTGATTAATTGATAGATTTTTTACTTCTATCAAGTGCTCATATAACAGTTTCTCATATTTCATCTCTTCATCATAGTGAGAATAGTATTTCATAATACACCACCTTCTTACATAAACACTATATTCTCACCGTTTGAAAGTTTGATAAATTCCCCGTTAACTTTCACTCGAATTGGATGTCCTACATCCTCATACACATATGTAGTTACTTCTTTTATTGTTCTATCTATCCCAAAATCCCTCGGCATTCTCTCTTTAAGTAAATATCCTTTCATATTTTTGATATCTATTTCTTTAATTTTGTCACTTGGCATAACACTATAAATATCTTGAAAATCTTCACTTGTTGCCCAATCCCAAGTTACTTCCTCAACATAATCTATATAGCAACTAAAAGGCGCACTTCCAAAGTAGAGCGGAAAAACAGGAGCCTTTTTGAAGAGTCGCTCTTTTATTTCTCTAAAAATATTTTCATCTTTATGTATAATATAGAATCTGTAACGTATTTTACTATCACTAATCAATAATTCAAAAGGTATTTGCGTATGCTGTTTAGGAAAATGTAGTTCTCCAAGAGTAGTTGCTTTGATATAATTAACAGATTGCATTATTTTCTTTGTTTTGCTCATCTTTCTAACAGCTACATACAAATTTTCTGCATTTAATTTTTCATAATAAGTATCTCTTTCATAACCTAACAAAGCAGCTATCATTCCTTCTACTGTAGTCCTGGGTGGAACAGAATAAGTTAAAGAAGATGAATTTGTATAAAATTTCCTGAAATGAGCAAATTTACCCCATAAATCGAATATGACCATTGGAAGTCACCATCCTAATCTACCTTTTTTAGTGGTAACTCTTTAAATGCCTCCTCAAAAGTAACTTTCTCGCCATTAATGTTTAATTCTAACCTTTCATCAACAAAATAATAAACATTTTTTATTTTATTTTTATTCTCATTAAGTAAATTAACTAATTTGACCATTTCTAACGAGCATTCATTAATATCTCTTATACTATCTGTAGTTGTTTTTAACTCAATATAATCCCTAAAATCACCTAAGATTGTCTCCTTATCAACATATTCCACTCTCATATAAATCCTTGGGTACTGACCTATTTTACTTCTTGTTACTAAGTTTGGTATCGCATGTTTTAAAGCTTCATCTAGTAGATAAAGGTCATCTTCTTTAAGTTTTGTTTTTTCTGCTCTATGACCACTTACAACCCCTGAAAAAGCTATTAATGAGTATTTAACTCTAAAGTCTTTTCCTATTGTACCTTGGGCAAATGTTTCACTAGATGAAAAATGGGAAGTTATACTTGCTTCTAAAAGCTCAACTTTATTTAGTGAATAGCCCCAATTAAACTGGATAGGTCCTATAAAAGTCTTAGTGTCTTTTTGCACTGTCATAGTTGCACCAAACATTCTCACATCAATCCAATTTTCCAAAATCCATTCATTTGATGAATCTTCCAGGTCTTTTACTCTTTTATCTGCTGTAACGGGCTTGTCATCCACTAATCGTACAAATATGTCATATCCTTTTAACATCAAATAATCTCTTATATATCTTTTAAGTCTTAAATCGGAAACTAAATTAATTTCTCTTTCATAATCCATTCTAGGTCTATTTTCCTCATCAGGATCCCCATTAGGATTGGTAAGTTTTGCGTCATAAATATATAAAATTTCATTATTATTCACTGACATTTGAACCAACCTCCTTCTTTTCTTTTAAAATAGGTATTGCAGTCGCATAAGAATATCCTGAAAGTACATAAAATAGGCTTTCATCCTTATTAAGCTTCCAATTTCTGATGTTTGAATCTATTAATCTTTTCATGTCATAAAAAGTTACCTCGTTGTAGTGTAATATTTTTTCTTGATTTAATTTGTTAAAAACATCCTTTGTAAGTCTAATAATCTTTTGTTTATCCAAACCATTGAAATTAATTTTATTAAGTATAGGCTTATTCGGCGTACCTTCGTCTTGAATACCTTTTTGCGCCTTTTTGTACTGTACATTTCCAATTTGTCCTATCAAATAGCCCAATAAAAACATTGCTGTCTCTTGTTCATTATAATTCATGTTACTAATAAAGGTTTTTATATTTTCATCAATTTTTAATTGAGATACATCCAATCTTTCTCCCTCCTTTAAACAACCCATATATTCTAAAAATTTAACGTACATACTTGCTTCTAAAAGATAAAATTCTATGTATCTTTTTTCTGGAATTATATTGTAACCGCCTTTTTTAAACTTGATTATTCTTACTCCATCTACTAAATTATTTATTATGTGCTTTTTACTAAGGTTCTTACCTGTAAGTATAGCATCATATATTTCAAGTATATCTCTATACTTGACCGCTTTTCCATCTTTAATTCTTATCGGGTTAATATAATATACTGTACTTAATGTAATTGTCCCTTTGTATTTTTCACCTAAAATTTCCTTGACATCTTTATTGGCATTTTCTAAAGCTATTCTCACTCTTTCAAAAATTGAAGGGTCTACATCTTTTATAAGTCTTAAAATTTTTGTAGCTTGGCTATCAATCTCATAGAAGATAAAATTTAAAAGAAAATAGCTCTTTTCATTCGTAAGGTCTAAAGATGTTCCTATTTCTTCTCTTAATCTCTCAATGCCTTCATAAGATTTCACTGTATTAAATGAATCTATTATTTTGTCAGTAGCAATCTCTAAATCATACTTACTAATCGGTTTGCCGTGAATAAACTGCGGAATTATAAGTACATCAAATGCTGTAAGTTTAGTTGACAATTTATTTGAAATGTAATTTTCTCCTGCTTGATATTTTGAAAAACATTCAGAACACATCTGCATATTTTTATAATAATTGTTTTTTGATAAGCTACTTGCAAAGATAATTTGATTCGTAGTAAAAAATTTAAATTTCACTTTTGAGGAATCAAAAGCAATTGCATCTTGACTACCACATATACTACAAACCCCTCTGCTAATCCCAGCTTTCTTAGTTTTTTGTGTTTTTGGTTTTTTTGATTCTATTACGGCGTCTACGTATTCTTTGTAACTTGATAGAGGTTTCCCCTCAATAAAAACAGTATATAAACCGATTTCTTCTGGTTCTATATTTTTTCTTTTTTAAATACCCCTCAAAATATTTGCTTACTTTCTTTCTGAATTTTTTTCCAATTTCGTTAGGAGACAAGTTTTCATTCTTTTTATCTTCTTTTATTTCTTTGAATAAATCTTGTACTGATTTCTCCTTATAACCTGATTTACTTAAATCCAACACATAACGGTATTTGGGTTCTAACTCTTCTATAGATACATAAAACTTTTCAAAAATATCTTTTAGTTTTTTATTTAACTCTTCACCAAAATCCATTTTTGTCAAATTGTAAATTGTTTCCGTCAAAATATAATCACTTGAAGTACTTGAAGCGTACCATAATGGACTATTGCCAAGTATCTTCCCTACATATAAATATTTGAATACAGTACCCTCATCCATTTCTTCGTTGACATCTATTTCTAATTTGTTTTCTTCTGGTAGAAAATTGAATTTTAAAACATGCAGTGCATTCTCACCTTTTTTATAAGGAAGTTCGACTATAATGTTCTTTACAGGGTCATTTTCTCTTACTATATCTCCTATTTGAACTATTCCCTCAATAATTTTTATCACCCCCTATTACTTTAGATGAATAGACTTGTGCAAAATTCAAAAGCCTTCATTTAAGCCATTCCACAGACATGCTTTTTTTCTATCACTCTTGAATTTTTTATCTTTTATGTAGGATTTCCCCTCCCATTTGTCGAATTATTATATATACCGCATGAAAATATTTTTTAAGGAGGGGGAAATCCTACATGTACCAGCTTCAATTACTTTTAAATATACCTGAACTCTTTACTTCTCTATCTAAAATTGATTTCTATTCTTCTATGTCTAAAAATCTAGACTTGTCTTCAATACCTGAATTCCCTTCCTCTAGTCCTGGCCGTAAGGGTTATTCTCATCATGCAATGTTTAGAGCTTTTATTGTTATTAAGCTTTAAGATTCGGTACAATTTCTGACCTTTTAGATTATCTCCGCAATAATCTTATCATTGCTCATCTTTGTGGCTTTAACATCCTTAAACCTCTTCCTTCTTATTGGACTTTCCGCCGTTTTATTAATGAGTTCTCTCATGATTATTTGACCTCTATCTTTCAAAATCAAGTCAATATCCTCAAAAATATGGGCATTATCTCTGGTGAGTTTATTTCCATGGACTCTACCCCTATTAAAGCTAACACTAAGTTAAATAACCCTAAGTCTTTTTCTAAAAATAAATTCTCTAAAGATAATCAGCCTAAGTCTGATAAGGATTGTAAATTAGGCGTTTATTCTGCTTCTAATGATTCTTCTAATAAACGTTATAAGTTTTATTGGGGCTATAAAAATCATATTATTGTTGATGCTATCTCTGGATTACCTATCGCTGAAACTACTACTCCCGCTGATGTCCCTGATTTTGAAGTTGCTTTGTCTTTACTTGAAAAGACTAATAAGTGGTTTAACCTTAAGTATGTTAATTTTATTGCCGATAAGGGGTATGATGTTAAGAGAGTTTATAATTTTGTTAGAGATACTCTCCATGGTCATTGTTTTATTCCTCTTAACAAGCGTAATTCTAAAAGTCCCCCACTGACTGATGATGGTTATATGGTTTGTGAAGCAGGTATTAAAATGCTCAAAGACGGCAAGCAGTATTTTGATGGTTTTATTAAGCAAAAATTTGTTTGCAAGTTCTGTAATTCTAAAGATGACTCTGCCTGCCCTATAAAGCATCCTAAATATTTTAATGGCAAAAAGCATAGAGGCTGTACTAAGTATGCTATTATATCTTCTGATTATAGGTCTTCTATTAATAGAGACTCCCTATATTTTAAGGCTGTCTATAGACTAAGAGTAGAATCAGAAAGATATAATTCTCGATTTAAAGCTCTAGATTTTGAAAAGGCTTATGTTAGAAATATTAATTCTGTCAGCAACCTTAATACTTTTGGCCATATTACTTTGCTTACTGTCGCTATTGTAGCTATTAAACTGGGTAAATTTGATGAGTTTAAGTCTCTTGTTGCTTTAATGCAATCGGCTTAACTTTTGCTGAATTTAGTTCATGCCACTTTTTAACATTTGACTTCTACAGGATATTTATGCCCTTTTTTAGCTCCTCTTTTTGTCTTTTCTTTTCCCTTATCCCTTACTTTATGTTTGATTGTCAGTCTTGATTACTATATATTGTATGTTATACATATTCTGGCTTTTGGTCGTAACTATTTTAATTAATTTTGCACATCCCTATTTAGATGAACAAAATATATTTTACTTCCCTTACCTCCTTTCTTTCACCCAATTATCTCAAAACACCCAAATCCTTGGGAGTTTTTTGCACCCAAACCTGTATAGTAAGCAAGTTCTAATAATTCAGGACTGCTTTCTACGTCGTATATACCCATCCATCCCTTCACATAAACATTTTTGTATTTAATCATCTTTGAATATCTCCTATCTTCCTTTTCTGATAAGGGATAAAGCTTAAAATATGGATCTTTCGCTTTTATTTTGTATACTAATTCATACTTTTTAAGCAGATTATTAAGTAAAAGAGGAGAAAATTTTTCATCCCAAGGGGAATAATAATAAGTATACTTTATGTCACCATCCTTTAAAGTAGTATACATCACAACTGGAGAAATAAATTTTATCCTTGCTTTATTTTTAAAAACAGGAGGATTGTCTATATTGAGTGAATTCAAAATAAATTTTTGACCATTAAAATGGCAATACTCCTTTTTTAACGCATTTTTTGAAATATCAAATATAAATTCATCTAAAGGAGAGGCAACAGTAAATTTAAAAGGAGGTTTTATGCTTATTTTTTTCTGCCCTTTGGAATCTGTTAAAATCTTGAACTCCCCTTCAATTCTTGAAAAAGTAAATAATTTAAATTTTCTTTTTTCATATTGAAACCCTTCATCATGTAAAAAAGCTGCAAAATCACTGTCCCCCATGAGGTCATACAAAAAGCCTTGAACTACATAATTATAATGAATTGGCAATACTAAATTTTTTTCTCCCACAAATTCCAAAGTAATTCTCATAATAACACCTCATAAATTTATTCCAGTGAAGATATGGATGTATTGGTTTTACATGTATATAATTCTACATTAATCCCTATTTTTCCTTCTTAATTTTTAAAAATTTTTAATTCCTGTGTAATAATCGTTTTTTGCACTTCTAATAAAGTTTTATAAAATCAGTAAAGAAAATATAAAAACTCTAAAAATTCAAAAATCGACTTTAAATCCCTTTAATTTTAATGTATAATGATACCATGGGAGGGGGGAAATATGGAAACATTCAAAAAGAAATTAGTTTTGTCCTTTATATCTACCTTTTTAATAGTTACCATTTTTAATTTACAGGTTGCAAATGCTCAAGAAAAGCAAGAAATTACAGTTCTTTTGGATGGATATCCAGTAACTTTTGATGTAGCACCTGTACTTAAAGATGGCACAACATTAGTCCCATTTAGGGCTATTGCCGAAGCTTTAAATATTTCTGTAAATTGGGATAATCATACACAAACAGTTATAGCAACTGATAACAAAACAAATGTGAAACTTCAAATTGGTAATAAAACAGCGATAAAAGACAATGTGCCAATTACTCTCAGAGTATCACCACAAATGATAAATCAAAGGACCTTAATACCACTTAGATTTTTTAGTGAAGCTTTTAATTGCGATGTTGATTGGAATGAAAATACTTATACAGTAAAAATAACATCGCCACCAAAAGAAATGTTTGTAACAGGCTTTTATGCTTTGGGAGATAGCCAAACAAGCAGTTGGACAAATTTGTTTGGTAAAAGTTATCCCGAATATACTTCTGGCAATACCGGCTATTTTAGTTCCATCGCATTTGGTTGGTATAGTTTAGACAGTAATGGCAATCTCTTGACAAAAAGTCGAACTGGTTGGCAAAGACCTGATGGATGGGAAAAAGTACTAGATGTAATATCCCAATTCGAATTGAAATCTGAAATGGTTATTCATGTTACTGATGGTGACAATACTGTCTCTAATTTGCTGTCATCTAAAGAAGCCATAGAAAAAGCCATTTCCTCAATCGCTGAAGAAGCAAAAACTTATGATAGTGTAAATCTTGATTTCGAAGGACTTGGTCTTAATGAGAGTAAAGAAGACCTCGTACAAACCCAGCAAAAATTTACAGAGTTTGTTAAACTGCTTAGAAATCGCCTTGATGCCTCAAAATCAATAACATTAACTCTCCATGCCCCAAATAGTGTATATAAAGGATATGATTACAAAACTCTCGGAGAAATTGCAGATAAAATAATTGTCATGGCTTACGACTATGGTACAAAGCCTGAGCCAGAAGAACTTGTAATCCAAGCAATTGAACAAGCAACTAAAAATGTCCCAAAAGAAAAACTTTTGCTTGGTATTTCAATACCAAATGAAACAGAGGAAAGCTTTGCAGTGAAAATTGGTCTTGCAAAAAGATTTGGACTTGATGGAATAGCCATTTGGAGATTAGGACTTGTAAAAGATGAAATGTGGAATGTCTTGAAAAATTCAATAACGCCACGAAGGTGAACGCCCTCGTGGCGCTATTTTATAGACTTATAAAATTTCCTGAAGTGTTTTCCACGCAAGTAAAGCGCATTTTACGCGAGCAGGAAAGTCAGACACTCCCTGCAGTACCTGTGCATCACCTAATTCATCTAAATTTATATCTTTTTTGTGTATCATGTCTATAAATTCTTGAACAAGCCTTAAGGCCTCTTTTTTGTCTTTCCCTTTTATAAGGTCTATCATCATAGAGGTTGAAGCTTGGCTTATAGCACATCCATGACCTGTAAAAGATGCGTCTTCTATAATGTCACCATTCATTTTTAGATAAAGGGTAATGTCGTCACCGCAAAGAGGATTGTGCCCCCTTTCTTTGTGAGTAGCATCTTTAAGCTCTCTCCTATGAGGGGAGTTTTCATAGTGTTCCATTATAACTTCAGAATAAAGCTGATTTAAATCGCTCATTTAAACCACTTCCTGACTTTTTTTAGTCCTTCCACAAGGGCATCAATATCCTCAAAATCGTTATAGAGATAAAAGCTTGCTCTTACAGTTGCAGGAACGCCTAAGTATCTCATTAAGGGCTGGCAACAGTGATGCCCACTTCTTACAGCAACTCCTTCTTCATCGAGAATTGTAGCAACATCGTGAGGATGAACTCCTTCTACATTGAAGGAAATTATTCCTCCTCTTTCCTTCGCGTCTTTGGGGCCATACAATTTTACAAAGTCTAATTCTTTCATTTTTTGAAGACCATACTCCAAAAGCTCGCCTTCGTGTTTATATATATTGGTAAGCCCAATTTTTTCTATATAATCTATGGCAGAAATAAGCACATACGCTCCCTCTATATTAGGAGTACCTGCTTCAAATTTAAGAGGGGAAGGTGCAAATGTGGAATGGTCCTCATAAACCTCGTCTATCATTTCTCCTCCTCTTAAAAATGGCGGTACCTCTTTAAGTAAATCTTCTTTTATATATAAAACCCCAATCCCCATAGGTCCTAACATCTTGTGACCAGAGAAGGCAAAAAAGTCACAATCTATCTTTTGTACATCAGCAGGCATATGAGGTACACTTTGTGCTCCATCTATTAACACCTTTGCCCCGTATTTGTGGGCAATATGTGTAATCTCCTCCACAGGATTTATTATTCCCAAAACATTCGACATGTGTTGCACAGCAACTAATTTTACTTTGTCAGACATTTTTTCTTTAAAGTCTTTCATAGAAAGCCTAAAATTTTCATCAAGATAGACATATTTAAGCTTTGCCCCTTTAGCTTCTGCCACCATCTGCCATGGGAGTATATTACTGTGGTGTTCAGCTATGGTAAGTAGTATTTCGTCTCCTTCGTTTATATGCTTCATACCCCAAGTGTAGGCTATAAAGTTTATAGACTCTGTTGTATTTCTTGTGAAAACTATAGACTCTTCTTTTTTGGCGTTTATAAATTTTTTTACCCTTTCTCTTGCCTCTTCATAGGCCTGTGTGGAAAGAGCGCTTAAATAGTGGGGGCTTCTGTACACATTCGCATTTAGCTCTTCATAATATTTATCCATAGCCTTTATTGCTTCAATTGGCTTTTGTGTTGTAGCGGCATTGTCAAGATATACAAGCCTTTTTCCATGGGGCTTAACACTCAATATAGGAAAGTCTTTTTTTATTCTTTCAATATCGATATTTTTCACTTTATAATCCTCCTTCCTATATGACCCTTTATGATGATTTCTCTTACAGGGTCATAAGGAATCAAGTCTATAACAGGATTTAATATGGCTTGAACCATTAAAAGCCTTGCCTCTTCTAAACTAAAGCCTCTGCTCATCACATAATAGAGTTTGTCTTCATCTATTTGCCCTGCACTGGCTGAGTGGTTTGCCTGTACATCATCTTCTCCGCAGTAAAGAGCAGGAATTGCAACGGATTTTACAGTTTTGTCTAATAAAAGTACTGTTTCATTTTCTTCAGCTTTTGCCTTTTTTGCACCTTTTTTAATGTCAATATTTCCTATAAAGGTAGCCTTTGCACTTCCTTTTAAGGCTCCTTTTAAGTCCACACTGCTGGTAGTTTTAGGAGCTTGGTGGTATACTTTATAAGCCATGTCATATTTTTGACTATCCACACCTAAAAAAATGGATTTGGAAGTAAAGGTACCTCCTACCTCATCAAGATATACCGCCACATCAAAAGCGCTTACTTTCGAGCCTATCACAACATTTGACCAGTTGACCATAGCATTTTTCCCTACAATTACAAGGTTGTTGTCAAAGTCGTTGAATTCGTCTCCCAACCTTTGTATTTTTACTATATTTACAGTAGAACCTTCTTTTGCAATCACCTGCGTTATGCCATTGTGAAAGCCTTTTGTACCTGAATTATAGTCAAAAACGATTGTAACTTGCGAATTAGCTTCCGCTTCAATTATGTTATAATCAATCAATGTGTCATTTTGTTCATTTGTTATATAATCAATCACTATAGGTTTTTCAACATTACTGTTTTGAGAAATCTCAATGTGAAAACCTGCATTGTAAAAATCTTTTACCATATTTATAAATTTGCCTTCTATGCCAAAAGCTTTATCCCTTAAAGCCAATATCTCTGTCGGCAATCCAGCTAATTTCTTTGTCTCTTTTATTTTTACTGTATCATGAGACAAATCTTTTATTGCTGCTGAAGTGTATTCTTTATAAGAAGGCTGTTGTATTTCCTCTATACTAACTCTCTTCCACATATTTTCACTCCTATCCTATTGCGCCTTCCAGCTCAAGTTTAATGAGCCTATTCATCTCCACTGCATATTCCAATGGCAAAGCTTTAGCTATAGGCTCAACAAAACCTCTTACAATCATAGCCCTTGCATCGTCTTCGCTTAAACCTCTGGACATGAGGTAAAATATCTGTTCATCGCTTATTCTTCCCACTTTCGCCTCATGACCAATGTCCACATTGTCATTTTCTATTTCTATTACTGGCATTGTGTCAGACCTTGAAATATCGTCCAACATCAAGCCTTCACACTGGACAGAAGCCTTTGCACCTTCCGCATTAGGTCCTATTTTGAGAAGTCCTCTATAGCTTGATATTCCACCATCTTTTGATATACTCTTTGCTAAAACCTTTGAAGAAGTATGAGGAGCTAAGTGTATCATTTTTGAACCTGTATCTAAATGCTGCCCTTTTGCAGCAAAAGTCACACCGGTGTATTCCGCCTTTGCTCCTTCTCCTTTTAATATAGAAGCAGGATAAAGCATTGTCTTGTGGCTTCCAAAAGAGCCGGATATCCACTCTATAATGCCGTCTTTTTCAACAATTGCCCTTTTTGTATTTAGATTATAGGTATTTTTACTCCAGTTTTCTATAGTAGAATAAATTATGCGAGCCCCTTCATTTACAAAAAGTTCTACACAACCTGCATGTAAGTTTGAAACAGAATACTGTGGTGCAGAACAGCCTTCTATAAAATGTACTTCACTGCCTTTGTCAGCAATTATGAGAGTGTGCTCAAACTGTCCGCTTCCTGGTGCATTCATTCTAAAATAAGCCTGAAGTGGAACCTCCACTTTGACCCCTTCTGGAACATAAACAAATGTGCCTCCGCTCCATATTGCAGCGTGAAGGGCTGCAAATTTGTGGTCATAAGGCGTCACGTTTTTTGTCATAAAGTACTCTTTTATTATGTCAGGATATTTTTTTATTGCAGTGTCCATGTCCTCAAATATGACACCTTGTTGAGTAAGGCTTTCTTTAATATTGTGATATACAACTTCAGAGTCGTATTGAGCACCTACTCCCGCCAATGCTTTTCTTTCCGCCTCAGGAATCCCCAACCTTTCAAAAGTACGCCTTATCTCTTCTGGAACTTCATCCCACGACCTTTGCATTTTTGCACTTGGGCGTATATAGGCAATAATAGAATCTATGTCAAGTTGACTTAAATCAACACCCCATGTGGGCATAGGCATTTTTTGATATATCTCCAAAGCTTTTAATCGAAAATCCCTCATCCAGGAAGGTTCATTCTTTTGCTCAGATATTTCTAAAACAACTTCTTTAGAAAGTCCTTTACCTGTCTGATACTCATACTTTACGTTGTCTTTGACGTCGTATATGCTAAAATCTATTTCCTTTATATCTGGTTTTTTCATTATTTTCGCCTCCTATGGGTTACACGCCATTTCTCACAAAGTCATAACCCTTTTCTTCAAGAATCTTTGCAAGGTCCCTGTCACCACTTTTTACAATCTTTCCGTCCATAAGAACAGATATTACATCCGGTTCGAGATAATCCAGTATTCTGTTATAGTGGGTGACAATTAAGATAGACATGTCTTCTGTCTTTAATTTTTTAACCGCTTCTGCAACAACTTTCAATGCATCTATATCAAGTCCCGAGTCAATTTCGTCAAGCATTACAAGCTTTGGTTTCAAAAAAGCCATCTGGAGTATCTCAGTTTTTTTCTTTTCCCCTCCAGAAAAACCTACATTTAAATACCTACTTCTGTACTCGGATTTCATGTCTAAAAGCTCTAATGTGTTTTTCATGTCTTTTGCAAATTGAAGCATCGACACATTTTGGCCTGTCACAATATTAACAGAGGTCCTTATAAAATTATCCACTGTTATTCCGGGTATTTCTTCAGGGTACTGAAAAGACAAAAAGATGCCCTTTTTTGCCCTTTCATTGACTTTTAGATTTGTTATATCTTCTCCTTCAAATAAAATCTGTCCTGAAGTCACTTTATATTTAGGATTCCCCATGATGGAATTGCACAATGTGCTTTTACCACCACCATTGGGTCCCATAATTGCATGTATTTCTCCTTTTTTTATTGTTAAATTAAGCCCTTTAAGGATATATTTGTCCTCAACTTCTACATGCAAATCCTTTATTTCTAACAATGTTTCTCTCATCTTTTACAACTCCTTTTTAATTCCGACTATTTTAATAGGAATACTCAAGCAATACTATTATACACCACCTAAACAACCAAATCAATAGAAAAAGACACAAAATTGATAATTATTTTCATTTAATAAACATATGTCAATAATTATCTATAAAAATATAAGAAGTCGGGACTTCAATTTCCCCGACTTCTTATATTTCGTCAACTTCCACAAACTTAGCCAGTATGTCATCTACTGGAATTATGAGATATTCCTCTCCCTCGTGTTTTATCTTCGTACCTGAAAACTCTTTATATATAACCCTATCCCCTACAGCAAGCTCATCGGAGGCACCAGCTGCAAGAGCTTCAATTACTCCCTGATTTAATTTTTCTTCAGCAGTCTTGGGAATTATTACTCCGCCTATCTTTTTCTCTTCAGGCTCTTTTTCCAATTTAATAAGTGCATGGCCATTTATAGGTTGTATTTTTGTCATAACTCCTTCTCCTTTCTTTTATTATTTTTTACCGCACATTATTACATTATTTATTATACCTCACTTATAAGAAAAGGTACAAGAACAAAAACTTATTGTTCAGTAATTCCCAGCAATCTATTAAGCTTAGCTTTATCAAACCCTACTACAATTGTGCCATCAATATCCGTCTGAGGCACACCTCTTTGGCCACTCCGCCTTACTAATTCTGCTGCCGCACTCGGATTTTTGCTCACGTCTATTTCTCTAAAAGGTATGTTATGCTGTCTTAAATATGCCTTTGTAGCATTGCACCAGGGGCAAGAGGGAGTGGTGTAAACAGTCACTCTGTGGGCCTTTTGACCTTTCCCATCAGAAGCTTTTGAAGGAGCGACAACTAAAAGTTTTTCATAATATTCTTTGCTTTGAAGTCCAAATACAAACTGCCAGGGCTCTTTATCCTTGAAAAGTATCACTGAAGGCACTACTTTGATTCCATATTGTGGATGAATATCTCTTATCTCAGAAGCGTTTACTACATAAACGGGCACTTTAGGATTGTCTTCACTGAATTTCTTCATAACTTCCAGGGCTTCAAGACTCTTTTGTGAAGAATTAGAATAGAACATTAGCATAAAAAATTCTTCTTTATTCTTTACTTCTTCGAAATACCCTACATCTTTTATAAATTCTAACATCAAATCACCTCTTTAAATATTTATGGTATCCAATTTGAGATTTTATATGAATCAAATTATTTCTCTTTATCTTACCGCTACCCCCCATAAGTATTGGGCCAACAATTTATATTATAATGCAAACTATTTTAAAAATCAAGATGTTTTTAACAATCCTCACTTCTTAAAACGAGTAAGAACATCTCTACTTTTAGAATAACAAATAAAAACCCCCTAGTCAGGATAGTTTATCCAATACATATACTTTTTCCTTTTCAATATATTTTATTACTTCTCTATAAACAAATCCCTCAAAATATTCTGCCTCCTTATAGGTAAATATTCCATCTTTCACAACTGTATCATAGCAAAATACCGGAGAATATTCTTTTAATTTTTCTATTTTTTTAGCTTGCTCTTTTACCATTCTAAAAGCACCAATGTTGACATCTCTTATACTCTCTTTAGGAATCTCCAAAAAGAGCTTTTTTACAAAATTAGAATATACATCTTCAAAGTGCTCTATATACATCACTGGTTCAATAGAAATTCTAACTTTTAAACCCTTTGATATCGCCTTTTTTATGCTTTCTATCCTTTTACTGAGAGAAGGTGTTAGCTTTTCATATTTATCAATGACTGGTTGGGGCAACAATGTCCATGCGAAAATTACATTAGAAGGTATGTCGATAGATTCTACGGAAGAAAAATTGGCGCTTTTCGTTCGTATTTCCATTACAAGGTTTTTATTTCCTTTGGCATATTCAATCCATTGTTTAGTAAAGCCCATAAGATATTCTAGGGCAAGCAAATCTGTTTCATAGGATATGCTTAAATAAACCTTTTGGCCTTGTATAAGTTTATCTATTTCTTTAAAATAGTCCTCAATATTCACAAAAATAACAAGATGTCCTGAAGGATACATACCCTGTAAATAGCAATAATCACAATCATACACACAATTGAATATAATTGATGTGTGGTAAAAATTAGAATTTTTAAAGTCTTCACAAAGCTTAGAACCTTGATATATAAAATCATATCTTTTTTTGGCCAATATAAGATTTTGCCTTTCTTTTTGTATAAGGTAGTTTTGATTAGGTCTATTGAATACTTCACTATATCTGTCAATAAGCACTATTTTACTTTTAGGAAATTTCTTTAAAATATTTTGCGTTATAGGATTTTGAAGTACCTCCTTCTCAACGTAAATGTGAGAGAATTTTTTCAAAGGCCCTCTTCCTCTCTTCTTTATTATTTACCTGTACATCATAAAAGTCTTTTAAAAAATCTATATTTCTACCATTTCTAATCTTATAATGTAGGCAAGCTTTATAAAAAATTTGCCTTTGACTTGCCGTAAGTTTTAGCTTTTGTGAAAGAAAATTTATAATTTCTCTTTCATAAAAGGAAAATATTTCGCTAGTCTTAAAACTATTCTTCAATATTTTAATAAATTCATCTATTTCCCTTAACTTGTTTTTTACTAACTCATAAATTTTATCTTTAGACACATCCTCGAAATTAGTACTATCAGAGACAATTTTTAAAATATAAATTCTGTGGGTTTCAAAAAATTTAGAAGCTGCTTGATAAAAACCACTGGCTTCCATATCGCAAAGTCTTGCTGTCATCAACCCTTTATCTTTCACTATATAATTAAAAGTCTCTATATCACTTTCCTCAAAAGGATGGTCTATCAAAATATCAGGTATATAATTTTTATGAGTTTCATTGTCTACAATTTTGTTAATAAGGTATATGTTCCCTATTTTTTCATCCATATCTTTCGAGCCACATACACCAAGGTTTATTATAAAACTTTGTGGATCCCACAAATATCGAGTTGCCGCATGAGAAACAGCTATACTGCTATTTATTTTGCCCACTCCTGTTACTACCAACGTTATTTCTTCATTTCTAAAAACTTGAAAATATCGATTTTCCACGTCTTTTTTTAAGTCAAAATATTCAATTAGAGGTTTTGCCTCAATATATAAAGCAGTTGCGATAAAGACCATCTTAGCACCTCTTTCAAGAACATGTGAACTACCATCCACCTATAGAGGTGGAGGCTTCGCAAGAAGTTTGACAGTTTTAGACTGCCCTTATTCTCACAGGGTGGTTCACACACCCACTACTGGTTATCTGCTTCATCGCAGACTCACCAGCTACTTTTTCAAGTATATTTATCGCTCCGTTTATATCTGCGTTTAATACATAACCACATTCCTTACATACGTACAATCCCCTATACTTCCTATTACTCCTCCTTACAACTCCACACCTGCTGCACTTCTGTGATGTGTAGCTTTCATCTATTTCAATGTACTCTATACCATACTCTTCACACTTCGACTTAAGTTTCCTCTTAAATTTCTTATATGGTATTCCTACAAAATTTTGATTGTTTACCCTGCCAAGTTCTATCTCTTGTTTTATTTCTTTCATTTCTCCTACCACTACTGTCCCTATTTGATTTTTTAAACAGTGCTTGATTATGAGATTTGCAGTCTGATTTAAAAAGTTGTCAATTACATTCTGTCTTTTAAAAGATATTTGCACAAGTTTTTTGCCATATTTAATACCCTGTTTACTGTAAATGGACTGCAATCTTGCCCTCTCTTTATTAAACCATCGGTTGACTGATTTTATATACCTGCCTTCTATCAAAAAGGCAGTCCCAATGGTATCAATCACCGCTGCAAAATTGTTAAGCCCTAAGTCCATCGCCAAATACCTGTTTCTGTCAAGATCATAAGACTTCTCTTCTTCCTCATACACATACTCAATCTTAAACCATCTGCCGTGATACTTTGGTATTATCCTGACTTCTTTAATTTTTTCCCTATTATATTTTTGGGCAGTTCAAAATACAAGTATTTTACTCCAAATTCTTTGTAAAATCCTCTACCAAGACTTATTCTTAGTTTGTTTGCCTCTACTTTGAATTGGTCTTCCGGAAAACTTAAAAGGAACATACCATCTTTGGGAAGGTATTTGGGTATTGAAATCTTTTTGTCAACCTTACCTTCTTTTTTTGCTGTCAGAAGTTTAAAAAATGATTTAAATGCTTCATCTACAGAAATAAGCGTTTGCTGCGCAACCTGAGATGGCAAAAGTCTATAGTTCTCATTTTCTTTTACAATATGATATACACTTTCATATTGCAAATATTGCTGGGTTTTGAAATAGTGCTGCCTCAAGTAATACAAAGTGTAGTTGTACAAGTTTTTTGAAAGGTGACACAGTATTCGTAGTAGTTTGTATGTTTGTTTATCACATCTTATGTGATTTTTCTGGGTTTTGTACATTTAGCATCACACAAAGAATATTATATTATATTTCCAGCAATTCATCTCCATCTTATAGAAGATGGAGTCTTCTTGCTTAATTTTTGATAAAATTTGTGCCAAGAGAAATTCTCTTGACACAATTTTTTACAGCCCCACTTTTTCTAGTAAAAGCTTCACATCTGCATCTCTTTCTAGTATATGGTCATTTAAAACCTCAAATTTTTTGTCAATCCGCTTAAATTGGAAGTTTATCTCAGTCAAAGATTCTGTATTTCTAGCTACTTGTTCAAAGGTGCTTGTAACAACACTTTCAATTTTATCTATTCTTTGCTCAACTTTATCTAACCTTTTTTCAAAGTTATCCATCTTTATCTCGAAATTATCCAGCCTTACTTCAAAATTTCCCAACTTTCGCTCAAAACTACCCATCTTCTGTTCGAAATTATCCATTCTTTGTTCAAGATTGTCCATCCTCTGCTCAAAGCTATCCATTCTTTGTTCTAATTTGTCTATCCTTTTTTCAAACTCAGTAAATTTAACTTCTAATCTGTCAATGCGGTTTTCTACTTTCTCAAGCCTTGTGTCAATACTGTTAAGCCTTTCTAACACAAGGTTTAATAATTCTTCACTTGACACAAAAAGCTCCCCCTTTATTCTTTAATGACAAGCCTGTGATACTCTTTTTTGCCCTTTCTTATTAAAATACTATTATCTTTTATCATCTCATCTTTTATATATTCATCAATACTTTCAACTTTTTCATTGTTTATATACAGTCCGCCTTGTTGAATGAGTCTTCTTCCTTCGCTCTTTGAAGGTATTATCTTTGCTTCAAAAAGCACATCTAAAATTTTTTTACCTAAAACATCAGAAGAGACAGTAACAGAAGGTACATTATCTAAATCTCCACCGCTTTCAAATAAAGCCTCTGCCGCCTTTTGGGCTTTTATAGCCTCTTCCTCTCCGTGTATAAGCTTTGTAACCTCATATGCCAATATTTTTTTTGCCTCGTTTATTTCTTTATCTTTTAATGCACCTAATCTTCTCACTTCATCCATAGGCAAGAAAGTGAGAAGTGCCAGAGCCTTTTCCACATCCGCATCAGCTATATTTCTCCAATATTGATAGAACTCATAAGGAGAAGTCTTATTCGGGTCAAGCCACACTGCTCCCTTTTGTGTTTTTCCCATTTTCTTTCCTTCACTGGTGGTAAGTAAAGTAAATGTCATACCATAAGCCTGTTTACCTTCCTTTTTTCGTATAAGCTCTATGCCAGCAATAATATTAGACCATTGGTCGTCTCCTCCCATTTGCATTACACAATTGTATCTTCTATTTAATTCGAGAAAATCATAGGCTTGCATCAGCATATAGTTAAACTCCAAAAAGGAAAGGCCTCTTTCTAATCGAGACTTAAAGCATTCCGCTGTAAGCATTCTATTTACAGAGAAGTGTACCCCTATATCGCGCAAAAATTCAATATAATTTAAGTTTAAAAGCCAATCAGCATTATTGGCCATGATGGCTTTGCCATCAGAAAAATCGATAAGCCTTTGCATCTGCTTTTTAAAAGCTTCAGCATTTCTATCTATTTCTTCTTTAGTCAACATCTTTCTCATATCAGTCCTGCCGCTTGGGTCTCCTACCATCGCTGTGCCACCGCCTATTAACACAATAGGCCTGTGGCCTGCTTTTTGCATGTGAGACATCACCATAATTTGAAGAAAATGTCCCACATGTAAGCTATCAGCAGTAGGATCAAAGCCTATGTAAAAAGTAATTTTTTCTTTTTCTAAAAGCTCTCGTATTTCCTCTTCATGAGTCATTTGCTGAATATATCCTCTTTCTTGCAAAACATCAAGTACAGACACGATAATACCTCCATCATCTTATTTTTGTATATTGTATCAAATGAAAAACATATTTTCAAATATTTTTGACAATATAATTTTATCACTTTATAATATTTACTATCAACAAATAAAAGAGAAGTGATTGTATGAATTACAAAGTCTATGCTACAGGTAATAAAATAGAAAAGTTTTATTCTGATGCAATAAAAGAATATCAAAAGAGGCTGAGCCGATTTTGCAATATCACTTTTTCAAGCTACAAAAATTCTCAAAAAATACCTTTTCAAGAAACGGATAAATATTACAAAATAGTAATATCACCTGCAGGTAAATCCCTGTCTTCAGAGGAATTGGCAGAAAAAATAAAAGAGTTTGAACTTACTGGAATAACAGATATATTAATAATCATAGGAAATGAAGAAATTCATTGTAATGAGACCATAAGCATAGGTAGCATGAAAATGAGTTTAGGTTTGACTTCTACTATTTTCTTTGAACAGTTATATAGGGCATATAAAATTTTAAACAATGAACCTTATCACAAGTGATTTTCTCCACTAAAAGCTAAATAAATCTGCTCTAAAAGTATAAGTCTCATAAGCTGGTGAGGAAAAGTCATTTTAGAAAAAGAAAGATTTAAATGGGATTGTTTCTTTATATTTTCCCACAATCCCAACGATCCACCTATTACAAAGGTCATTTCTCTATAACCAGATTGAAAAGTCGCCTTTATAAATTGGGAAAATTTATATGAGTCTATTTCTTTTCCTTCTATAGCAAGAGAAACAACAAAGCTTCCCTTTTTTATTTTAGAAAGAACTCTTTCTCCTTCTTTACGCAAAATCTCCTTTTTTTCTTTTTCACTTAAATTTTGAGGAGCTTTTTCTTCTTCTACTTCTTTAATTTCTATTTCACAATAAGGGCGCAATTTTTTTAAATAAAAAACTATTCCATCGCTTATATAGTTCTCCTTTATTTTTCCAACAGCTATTATATATATCTTCATTATTAAGTCCCTCATTTTTAAACTACAAGATATTTAGGTGGCTCATCGCAAAAATCACATTTATGAGGTACCAGCCAATCAGTAAAAGAAACTTCATCCAATTTGTAAATATCCGGTGGTTGTTCGTACACTTCGACAAATTCTTCGATGGCATCCTCTAAATGCTTTTCACACACAACAAACATAAAACCTCTCCTATTCTCCGAGAGTTATAGTAGTATATCCTGTCTTTCCCGATACGGTTTGGTACTTAACTTTTATTTTGTCACCTGGATTTTTTTCATAAATAATACATTTTAAACTTGTCATAGTATTTACAGGTCTTTCATCTATCTCCAAAATAATATAGCCTTTTTTAATGCCAGCTTTATAAGCAGGACCTTTAGGATCAATATCTGCCACATATATCCCCTCATATATATAAACATCTGCGGAAATGTAACTGGCAATTTCTTTATCATACGCAACTATGCCAATATAAGGTGCTTTAAATGTACCCGTTTCTATCACTTTCTTAAGTATAGGCTTTACAATGTTTATAGGTATAGCAAAGCCCAATCCTTCAGCAGTTGTTACCTTCGCAGTATTTATTCCAATTGCATAGCCTTGAGAATCCACTAAAGGCCCTCCGCTATTCCCTGGATTTATAGAAGCATCTGTCTGTATCAAGTCTTCCATTATTCGTGGTTTCCCACCCTCAGTAATAGGAAGGCTTCTATTTAAAGCGCTTATTATTCCAGAAGTAACCGTCCTTTGAAACCTAAGACCTAAAGGATTTCCAATTGCTATTGCGGTTTGCCCTACCGATATCTTGTCAGAATCTCCCAAAGGTATAATTGGTAAATCTTTTGCATCAATTTTTAAGATAGAAAGGTCTAAAACAGGGTCAGTCCATAAAACTTTACCCGGAAGTATACTGCCATTGCTTAAATATACCTTTATATTTTTGGATTTTTCATTAGCTACATGATTGTTTGTTATAATATAGCCATTTGGATTAACAATAAAACCTGAACCTACGCCTTCTACAGCCTTTTCTATAAAATAATACTCTCTTTGAAATTCTACAGTAGTAATTCCCACAACAGCAGGAGTATCCTTTTTTGCCACTACTTCCGCTATTGTAGGAGATTCTTTTGTTGGTATCACCACTTCTGTTCTTATTCCTGAAGAAGGCGGATAAGGTATAGGAATAACCTTACCCCATAAATATTTTGGTGCAATATATACAAATACTAAAGAGATAACCAAAGAAACTATAATTGCACCAGCAAAAAAACTCTTCAATTGACGCTGCATAATATCACCTCACTAAATAGGATGAGATATTATGCAGCACATTATACTCAAAATTTTATAGCTTTTTTACTCTTTTACCCTTACTATATCAGCTCCTAATTGTTGAAGCTTTACTTCCATCGCTTCATAACCTCTATCTATATGATAAACCTCCATAACCTCTGTCGTACCCTCAGCAGCAAGCCCTGCTATAACCATCGCTGCACCTGCTCTTAAGTCTGTCGCATAAAGAGGTGCACCTGTCAATTTCTCTACGCCTTCAATTATTGCAGTCCTTCCTTCTACTCTTACTTTCGCTCCCATTTTCTTTAACTCATTTAAATATTTAAATCTATTTTCATATATATTTTCAGTAATGACACTTATGCCATCAGCCAAAGCCAAAAGCACCGCAAAGGGCTGTTGCATATCTGTTGGAAAGCCAGGATAAGGTAAAGTTTTTATATCAACATGTTTTAAAGGTCCTTCTCTTCTTACTCTTATCACATCATCGTATTCTTCAACAATGACGCCCATTTCTGCAAGTTTTGCAACAATTGCTTCTAAGTGATTTGGAATTACTCCTTTTATATACACATCACCTTTAGTTGCGGCAGCTGCCACCATGTAAGTTCCTGCTTCTATTTGGTCAGGAATAATAGTATAGTGACATCCGTGAAGCTTGTCTACGCCTGTTATCTTAATAGTATCTGTACCAGCACCTTTGATATTCGCTCCCATGGCATTTAAAAAGTTTGCTACATCAACTACATGGGGCTCTTTTGCACAGTTTTCTAATATCGTTACCCCTTCAGCTTTAACTGCTGCCAACATCAAATTTATAGTAGCACCTACACTCGCCACATCAAAATATATATGATTCCCTACTAATTTATCAGCTTTAATCCTTATAAGTCCATGTTCTATAGTAGTCTCCGCACCTAAAGCTTCAAACCCTTTAATATGCTGATCAATAGGTCTTACACCAATATTACACCCACCTGGCATAGCTATTACTGCCTCATTAAATCTACTTAAAAGTGCACCTATAAGATAATAAGAAGCCCTCATCTGGCTTGCTAAATCTCGAGGGGGGTAAAAGGAATTAAGCCCTTCAGGGGCAATTACTACTTCGTGTTTTTTCTTTTCTACTTTTCCTCCCAGATGGCGTATCATCTGGACTAATAATTCTATATCTTTTATATCAGGCAAATTATCTATCACACTCGGAGTATCAGCCAATAGGGCTGCGGGAAGGATTGCAACAGCAGAGTTTTTAGCACCACTTATCTGTATACTTCCTTTAAGAGGCTTTCCTCCTTTTATTATAAACTTTTCCATTTTTCAATCTTCCCTTCAAATCAATAAAATAAATTAAACTTAAACAGTATCACAATATATACTTTAATACAATTTAAAATATTTTACAAGTATTTGAGGGTTAAAAAAAAGAAGAAGAAGGTGGTATTATTTACCTTCCTCAAAATTTCCCGTATAAGCGTTTATGTAATATCTGTTGCCATCCTGAGTAGTTATCCTCCAAACAGGTACTGCTTCTCCTTTAGTAGCACTGCTCCAGTTAAAATAATAGCCTAATTTTATTTCTTTTACAACCATAGGTTTTGCATCCGTCTTTATCTCCACAAGCTTCAAAAGAGCATAAGCCGCATTTATCACCTCTTTTTTCGCCTTTTCCATCACAACAGAACCAAACCAAGACTTTGAAAATTCAAAGCTTTTGTCATCTATTTTCCCTTCCATCCATCCGCCATCTATGAAGTAATCCTTATAGGTTTGAAAATACTTTATCTTTACCTCTTTACCTTGAGAAATTTTTTCAACTTGTACATTTATTTCTTTAAAATGATAATTATTTATAAAATTCTGTACATACTCTTCCTTTTGAGAAGAAGACATATCTTTAAACTTATCGCTCTTTTCAAAATAATAAAAACTGATGCCATCTACTTTGATAGTTTTATCTTCAAATTTAAAAATTGTATATCTATTTTCTTTGTATTTTTCATATTTTTGACTTTTAATAAAATTTTCTAAAACAAAACTTTCATCAAATATTTCTCTCGTTACCTTAACAAGAGGCATTGGCTCTGTCTCTTGCGGAATTGTAGTTTTCAAAACTATGTTGTTTTGCAATAAGACTTCCTCTATTGAACGCAAATCTTGCCTTGATAAAAGCTGGGGTTGCGGTTTATTAATTTTAGCAATAGTTAGATATAAAAGAACATTCAAAATCGCAAAGGTGATTATCAGCACTGTCTTTGCTTTAGACCAGTTCATAATTTATACCCCATTGTAAATCAACTTTCCATTAAATATGTTTATAAAAAACACTTTATTGTTGCTTTCTCCAATCCAAACAGGGATAAATTGTCCCTCATAATACGCATAACCTATTTTTAAATCAGAAAGCGGTTCTCGCCAGTTTATCTCTTTTAATCCCATTGCAAGAGGTTGCTTCAATTTTGTATGAGAAATTAAATAACTTCCATTACTCATCAAATCTAAATACAAAACTCGTGCATATTTAATATTGCCATTTGAAATATTTATTTCGATTGGAAAATCCAGCATTTCTTTTTGCAAAATTCGAAGAGGATAATCAAATATATAATTAAAATAAAAAGTATATTCCCCTTTTTCTTCTTTGAAATCCATCAGATAAATATCGTCAACTTTTATCCCTATTTCCTCCAAAAAGACGACAGATTTTCTCAGTGCAAAAATTTTATCAGTGGGAGAAGCTTCAGAAACAGTGTCATAAAATTCTATATACCCATTTTGATATAAGCGCAGACTTTTTAAACCGTCGGTATAAACAGTACATCCGTTATTCTCGGTAATTTTTCTTACAACAGAGATATTTGTAAAAAATTTTTCTAGAAAATGGGGGTCAGATTCAAAATTTGTTTCTTTACTATATATTTTTTTTATCGAAAACGTTAGAGAAGGTATGTACACGTTTTTTTCAAAATATGCATTGCCTTCCTCATAAACAGATTCACACACACTGACCTCATCTTTAGGGAAATTCTTTATAATGTTTTTTAAATCCTCCATCTCTAAATAATTGAAACTATAAAATTTTTTATTGGCTGCATCCTTCACAAAAATTTGATTTTTTTCTATGTTAACGATAATCTCTTTTACATATACATTGCTATTTATTTTTCTAGACCAGCTATCTCTGTTGCTAAAAATATCTTTTAACAAGTCACCATTTGCACTTTTTCCCATTAAAAACCGCATAAACGTACCTTTTTGTGCGTTTTCCCAACTATTCTCATCGACTACATTTATTTTTTCTTCTTTATTTGAACTAATAAAATCCGTTGTTTTTTTCCATAAAGAAAAGGAAAGATTACCATCTGATACTAAGTACACTTTTCCTTGCAAACCCACAAAAGTGTATTCTGGCCTTATTATACGAAAAATGTCCACCTTTGTATTTGTGGACTTTTTATTAATAAATGATAATTCATTTTGCGGAAAGGATATCCACAGTTTATAAGTTAAATACACGCTAGTTAAAACAAGAAAAAACAATAGCAGTGACTTAATCTTCTCCCTCATCCTTCAAGACCTCTATTTTAAAAGAGATTTTATTATATCTTCAATGGCAGTAATTGTTATTTGCAAAATCCCATCCTTTTTTGTAAGTATCACATGGCCTTTTATTATTTGCAATTGGTCGTCTTTATAAGCTTTTATTACTATATAATTATCCCCATAGCTTAAAGTCAACAATTTTGCGAAAAGCATTGTATCGCCAATTACCCATTTGTCGCTTAAATTATCGTTTAAGATAAGCTCTACAGTAGTATTAGGTTGTCCACTCCCAGAAATTATAAAATATTTGTTGTCCGTTTTTACATCGTTTATATTAGTTTTAACTTTTATGAGGTCTTCTGCATATCCATATGACATAAAAAGAGTCATAAACATCATCACTGCTACAAATAAAGCAACTATTTTTTTCAAGGATATCCCTCCTTCTCCTTTATGGTTTTATTATACAGTACTATTATTACAATATTGTTACAGTAATATTAAATTATTATTACGAATTTACTGGTATGGCAGTTTAACCCTCACTATAGTGCCTTTTCCTACTTCGCTTTCTATGTTTACTTCTCCTTTGTGAAGTTCTACTATTTGTTTTACAATAGAAAGCCCTAATCCTGTACCTCCAAGCTCTCTGGATCTGGCTTTATCTACTCTGTAAAACCTTTCAAAAATTCGAGGCAGGTCTTCTTTAGGAATTCCTATACCGTTGTCTTCCACAATGAAGGTTGCAAAATTTTCATCATATTCTGTCATAACTTTTATCATTCCGTTTTCTGGAGTATATTTTATAGCATTAGTTACTAAGTTAACTATTACTTGTTCCATTTTATCTTTGTCAATATACACATGCCTTGGCGTTTCTTGAAGGTCGACGATAAGTTTCTGATTTTTTTTATGAGCTTCAATAGAAAGTCTATTTATTACGTCAATTATTACTTCATTTAAATTTTTATGCTCAAATTTGAGGTTTTTGTCTTCAGAATCCATTTTAGATAAAAGAAGTAAATCTTTTACAAGACGTGTCATTCTGTCAGTTTCTGAATCTATTATTTTTAAAAATCTCTTTAAATATTCAGCATCTACGTCGCTGTAAAGAAGAGTTTCAACATAGCTTTTTATGGTAGCAAGAGGAGTTCTAAGTTCATGAGAGACATTTGCCACAAACTCCTTCCTCATGGCATCCAATTTGTGTTGCTCCGTGATATCGTGAAGTACATAAACATATCCTTCTATTTGTTGATTGCTTTTTAGCGGAGCTATGTTAACTGTTAAAACCTTGTTTCCGCAATTCATTGTCGCTACTGCATCTTCTTTTTCTAAATTTAGTATTCCCTCTATTGGCATTCCTAATTCCAGCTTCACATTTAACATTTTCTCGGCAGCCTCATTATAGTGGATTATGTTGCCTTTTGCATCTGTTGCCACAACACCATCGGTCATAAATTGTATAATAGCTTCTATTTTGTTTTTTTCACCTTGAATATCATTTAAAGTCTGTTTTAACCGCAAAGATAAAAAATTAAACATTTCACCTAATTTTCCTATTTCATCATTAGATTTTATCTTTATCGTCACATCAAAATTACCTTCTGCCATCTTTTGAGCATATTTTGTCACTTCTTTGATGGGGTCAGTTATAGTCTTGGACAAAATATATCCAAGCACCATAGTAATTCCAACAGCAAAAAGAGTAGCACTCGAAAGAATCAAATTGACATCCCATAAAGTCTCATATATTCCATTTAAAGAACCGCTAATATACACAACTCCATTTATTTTACCATCGCTATTATAAACTGGCATGGCAAAGCTTTTTATTTTTCCAGTAGAATTATAATCATCAGTCACTTCATTTCCGATTTCTCCTGATAGGGCTTTGACAATAGCAGGAGTCATCATTTTTCCCCTATCCCCAGTTGAACTAGCTAAAATATTTCCTTTATTATCCAAAATGTACACATACTTTACGTTTGAATTAGGACCCATGTACATATTTATCACATTTTTTAAGCTTTTTGCATCCATGTTGTCTTTAAGGGTAAAAGAAATACCTCGTGCTTGCGCTTCAAGGTAATTGTCAAAGTTATTCATGTGGTAATTTTCAAGAGATTTATAAAGATATACCCATATGATTTCCATTGCTACAAGTATTAGCAAAGTATATATGAGAATTATTTTCCATTGAATGCTTTTAAATCTGCTTCTCATCGCTAAAATAGTAACCAACCCCTCTTTTTGTGTGAATAAGCTTGGGGTTACTGGGGTCATCTTCAATTTTTTCTCTCAGTCTTCTTATGGTGACATCTACCGTTCTAATATCACCCAGATATTCATAACCCCATACCTTTTCCAATAGCATTTCGCGTGAAAAAATAAGCCCCTTGTTTAAAATGAGAAATCTCAAAAGTTCAAATTCTCTGGAGGTAAGTTCTATCTCTTTATTGTTTTTTTCTACTTTATATTTCGACATGTCAATTTTTAAATTTTTTACGTAAATGATATTCCCAGACTCGTTTCCATTTAAACTAATTCTCCTTAAATTAGCTTTTACTCGTGCTATGAGTTCTCTTATAGAAAAAGGTTTCGTTATGTAGTCATCAGCTCCCAATTCCAGTCCCAATACTTTGTCTACTTCTTCCTCTTTAGCCGTCAACATCAAAATAGGTATAGTCATTGATTGCCTTAGAGTCCTTAGTACTGAAAAACCGTCTAATTTAGGCAACATCACATCAAGTATTATCAAATCTGGATTTTGCTCTTTTGCTATTTTTAAAGCCTCTTCCCCATCATAAGCTTCATAAGTTATGTATCCCTCTTTTTCCAGATTGTATTTGATTATCTCAACTATGGGCTTCTCATCATCAACTATCAGTATTCTGTAACTCATTTTTCTTCCCCCTTGTCTTTTTATAGGGTTAAAGCAAGAAGAGCAACACTCTCCTTGCTTTATTTCACTGAATCTATAAATTTCTCTAAATCTTGTCCTGTAACTTTATAAAAACTCTCACTTAAACTTAACCCTCTCCCCAAATATTTTAAAATATCTCTTATGCTTTGCATCCCATATTTATCACTTATGGCTTTTACTATTTCAAAAGACCTTTTATAGGCCAATGTCTCATCTAATTGGTTAAAGTTATAAGTCAACTCTTTGAGGGAATAGGGTTTATCACCTGTTACACCTTCACCCCAGACAAAACCGTTTTCTCGATATTCTTCCAAAAGGGCTATACCTTCTGTAAACCATACGGGGTAATTGCCTCTCGCAATATCATCTACAACAAGGTGGGCAAATTCGTGTACAATCGGTCCGTCATGCTCAAAGACTTTTTCTAGGTCTTCTGTAGGACTAATCCACAATTCAGGTGATACTATGCTTATGACTCCATTTAAATAAAGCCCCATCGCAGTATCCCCTTTTGCAAGTGAAAAATCTGTGTTCATTTTTTCAGGGTCATGGTACATTATAATGACGGTTTTACCAGGTGGTTTGTAATCTAAATCTTTAGTAACACTATCATAATGTTTTTCTGCAATTTCTAAAGCAAGAGAAACGTATTTTTCATCTGGCATGGTATATCGCACTATAAAGTGCTCACTTTGTGTTGTTTTGTAATCTTTTACATTATCTGTTAAACTATTTTCTTTTATTTCTCTCACATAAGGATAGGAAGCCACCATAATTTTGTTAGCATAATAAAGAGAAATGAACAAAATAAGTGCAATAGCAAAAGCAATAATTTTCTTTTTCATCCTGTATCACCTCACATACATTTAAAACCCCGTATGTAATTTATATGTAGAGGCTTTTATATGTATGAAGCGATACAGGTTTTTTTGACAAATATAATTACAACTGTATTATAACATTCATAAATACTTGTAGCAACCCTACAAAAATAAAAAGCCCTCCATAGGGCTTGTCACAATTTCATCTATTTAAATATGATAAAGGATTAACTGGAACACCATTTTTTCTAACTTCAAAGTGGAGATGAGACCCTGTTGCACGACCTGTCGAACCTACCAAAGCAATTTTTTGTCCTTTCGCCACTTTATCGCCTTTCTTAACAAGGAGTTTACTAGCGTGTCCGTAATAAGTAACATAACCATTGTGATGGTCAATTTTCACTAAATAGCCATAGCCACTTTCCCAACCAGAAAATATAACAGTTCCTGCATCTGCAGCATAGATAGGAGTTCCTTCTGAAGCTGCTATATCAACTCCCGTATGGAAACTCCCCCATCTAGGACCAAATCGTGAGGTTATTGTACCTCTCGCAGGATAATTAAAAGACCCTGTAGCAACATAAGATATTCTTTTTGAACCTACGGCAACTATTTTGTTGATAGGATTTTCAAGGACATTTTCGTTCTTTATTTTTTTGAAACCTCAATGCCATTGTAACTTACAACAACAGCAGTTACCTCTTTCAAACCTTTTTTACCTTCTACTAACACTTTAGACTGATTGGTATACAGTTTGTCATCTTTAGTAAGCTTTGTCTCAAAAGGTATTTCCTCTTTGTAAACTATTCTCTTTTCAGTAACAACCGTGACATTAGGTACAGCAGAAGATAAATATATTATTTGTCCTGGTTTTAAATTTTCTGTAAGGCCAGGATTTAATTTTAAAATATCATCAATGTACATGTCGTGGTCTCTTGCAATAGACCACAAACTATCGTTTTCTTTTACAGTGTATGTAACAGCTTTTTTTACAGGTTGTTGCAATATTTTTAACGCTTCCTCAAAGCTTACTAAATATTTTGGAGGTATGTACTTTTCTTCAATTTTGACATCCTCTTTAAAATATGTTCTATCAGAATCCTTTGCGTATTTATTCTTTAACATTTCAAGAACCTTATTTGCCTCTTCTTCATTTTTTAACGCAGTCACAAACTTGCCATCTACTATTATGGCAGCAGCTTTGCAGCTAAAACTCATAGCATTTTCCAAATTAGCATAAATTTTATGTACATCTGTCAACTCTTTATTTGATACTCTTACCCTTTCAAATTTTATTTGCTGATTTAAAACTATATCCGTTCCTGTCTTTTGCTTTTCTTTTTTATGTAATTCTTCTATAAAACTTTTTACCTCATCTATATTCTTGGTAATTCCAATAGTTTCACCATTTACTGTTATCTTGTAGGCAAATCCTTCTTCATATACAATAAAAGAAAGACCTATGGACAGTGCTACCACAAAAGCTATAATATTGTTCTTGTAAGTCTTTAATAAACCAAGAAAAAACTTATAGCTTTTATCCCCCACCTTCCCCATAGTATTCTCCTTTCTTCTGTTAATCTTTTTTAATTATACCATACTTTTTTGTAAAACCAAATTTTAATTAATGAAATTTTTAGCATCTTTCTATATTGTATGTTATACTTCAAACTAATATTCCTATATATACTTATTTAATTTAACAATATACTCAAATATTCCGATAATTATGTTAAATTCTTTTCAATTGAAGAGGCTATTTCGCTGTGTTATAATATATTCGAGGTGGGGAGGATGAGCGTTTTTAGATTTTTAAACGAAAATGACGATTGGGGAAGTACTCCCATCAGCAATTATTTTATAAATCATTTCATGTTGGATGCCCCAGGCGAATATGTCAAAGTATATATTTTGGGATTGAAATATTGCTATTATGGTAATGAAATACCTTTGAAAACTTTAGCAGATAAATTATTTATGTCAGATATAGAAATTGACAGAGCTTTGAAGTATTGGGAAAAATCAGGCTTAGTTAAATTAAAATACATAGATGGTGAATACACAGTTGAATATTTCCCGGTTATTCCACAACCAACCTCAAATCACAGCGTGTCCTTACAGGACCCTCAAGTAAAACAAATGTTTGAAGCAATTGAATTGACTTTAGGAAGGCCTTTAACCCCCACAGAAATGGAAACATATTTAAGCTGGATAGATGAATACGGCTTTTCCTTGGAAATAATAACGATGTTAGTAAGTTATTGCGCTTCTAAAAACAAAACTTCTTTAAGATATATGGAAAAGGTAGCAATAGCCTGGCATGACGCAGGTCTTAAAACCGCATTAGATGTAGAAGAATACTTAAAAGCAGAAAACAAAAGATGGCAAAATTATAGAAAGATTTTAAATGCTTTAGGCCTTAAAGAGGATGAATTAATGGAATCCCACAAAGAGATGATGGACCGCTGGATGGACGATTTAGGTTTTGATGTAGATGTGATAATAAAAGCCTGCAACGAATGTACTCTTAAATTGAATGAACCCAGTTTCCCTTATATAAATAAAATACTAATCAACTGGTTTAATGAAGGTATAAGAACAGTAGAAGATTTAGAAAATAAAAAGTCCTCTACAAAGAAAAAAACTCCTGTTACCTCAGGTTTTAAAGCTCCTAAAAACTACTTCAACAGCTACTCTCAGAGAAGTTACGACATAGAAGATTTGGAGAAAAAGCTTTTAGCCCATTCAAGGAGTGAATTAAATGAATGAAAACATCATCCATGAAATCCTTAAAGAATATGAAATGAAAAGAGATAAGGCTTTGCAAGAAGCCCTTTACCGTAAAAACAAACTTTATAAAAAAATTCCTGAACTTGAAAAAATTGAGGAAGAGATTAAGAACGTAGGAATCGAAATAACTCAATCAATTTTTAAAGAACCTGAAAAGGGAAGAGAACTTTTAAATCTTTTAAAAGAGAGGTTAAATAAATTAAAAAAGAAGAAGGCTTATCTCTTAGAATCTAATGGATACCCTGAAGATTATCTAGAACCTAAATACGAATGCAACATATGCAAAGATACAGGATATGTAAATGGAAAGCGATGTAAATGTTTTGACCAAAAGCTTATAAATATTTATTATAAACAATCAAGTATAGCCGAAATACTTAAAAAAGAAAATTTCTCTAATTTTAATTTCGAATATTATTCAGACAAACCCTATGGAGATAAGCCTTCCCCAAGAAGCAACATGAAAAATATTGTAGAGTTTTCTCTTAATTTTATAAAAAATTTTGATACTACCGCTGAAAGTCTTTTTTTCTATGGAGACTCGGGTCTTGGTAAAACATTCCTTGCTAATTGTATAGCAAAGGAATTATTAGATAGAGGTAAAAGTGTGATATATCGAACAGCGCCAGATTTAATTGAAGGTTTGAGAATAAACAAGCTTAATGCTGATGGCAGTAGTTATAATGAATATTTGGAATTGTTAAAAGAATGTGACCTCCTTATAATCGACGATTTGGGAACAGAATCTATAACTGCTTTTAGTTTGCAGGAATTTTTTAATATTTTAAATACAAGATTGTTGCTTGGCAAAAAATTTATTATTTCTACAAATTTACCTCTATCGGAAATAATGGCAATTTATCCCGAAAGAATTTATTCACGAATATTCGGCCATTTTAAATTGCTTAATTTCTACGGTGAAGATATAAGACTAAAACGAAAAATGATAATTTAATAGAACCACTCTTGGAAAAATCCACCTGTATCTTTGCCTGTCACACTGTCCACTACGTCAATTAAGTCTTGCGTAGTGGCAATTTTATATTTATATTTATCGTAATAATTTTGAAGCACTTTTTTGAATTCTTCGTCACCTACCAGATTCCTCAGATTATAAAATACCATTGCTCCTTTGTTATAAGCTATATTAGTGTATTCCTTCCACTCTTTAAAATCTGCCAAAGTCTTAGCAAAAGAAATATCTGAATTGGTATTTAGAAATTTATTAAATTCCCCCTCTATAACAAGCCTATAAATCTCATCAGCTGTTGCCTTACCGTAATACCTTTCTATATACATAATTGTAGTGTACTCCGTCAATCCCTCATCAAGCCAAGATTCTTTTATTTGGTTGTTTCCCACAGCACCATACCACCACTGATGAGCAGTCTCGTGAGCAATTACATATTCTAAATGAAACAAATTAGCTTTTGTATACAAATCCTTTGATATCATTACAAGATTAGGATATTCCATGCCTCCCATGTAAAAATCAGTCTGTACAACAGAATATTGTTTATAAGGATACTTGCCAATATAATCATTGTAAAACTTAATTGCATCTACAGCAAATTTAAGAGCTTTGTCTCCATATCCTTCCGTAAAATAATAGGATTTAACTTTTATGCCATCTACCTGTTGCTCTGCTATCTTAAATTTCGTACTTAACACCATAGCAAAATCCCTTACTTTTTGTGCTTCAATAACTAATTCTTTGGAATCTCCATAGTTTTTCTCTTCTTTTATTTCTCCAGTGGAAGCAACTATCATGTTTTTAGGTACTGACAATTTTACTTTGTAATTTGCTATATTACTATAAAAAGGATCTCCAAAAATGTAGTACGGATCATTATTCCAGCCATTTTTATCATATACAGAGAGTATAGGATACCAATTTCCTATCTGTACGGTATTGTTCCCATAGCCAAATCTACTTCTACAAGGTGGAATTTGTACTTTGTAGGTCATATTGATTTCTATTGTTTCTCCTTTTTTTAATTCTTTAGGCAAATTTATTTTTAAAATTTCCTCATTAGGTTCTTCCAATTCGTAAGTAGCTGGAATGTCTTTATCAAAAGTAACTTTTTCAATCTCTATAAATCCCGGTTGAAAACCATCAGGATAGGCAAAAGGGAGCTCTCCCTTCGTAAAAGGCAAATTCTCTTGTGTCTTGAAAGCATTTGGATATAAATGAAAGTATATTTCTTTTAAAGGAATATCATTAGTATTTATATATTTTACTGTTTGAGTAGCATAAATTATTTTATTTTGGTCATCATATTTTGCTTCAATTGTGTAAGATGTAAGTTGACTCTCTTCAGGCAAAAGATAAAGCACTAAACCGATAATTACAATTATAGCTAAACCCAATAGTGCTTTTTGTTTTATTTTCATATAACCAGCTCCCCTAAATTATCCTTCAATATATATTAGTACAAATTTTTAAATAATAGAACTTTTTCACTTAAAAAATAAAAAGCACCTTAAAATGAAAAGGTGCTTTTAGCTCAATTCGTGAATAAATAATCCGCTTCTTAGTTTAGGCTCAAACCAGGTAGACTTAGGAGGCATTATCATTCCCGCATCGGCAACAGCAATTAAATCTTCAACTGTTGTCGGGTGCATAGAAAAAGCTACTTTCATGTCTTCCTTAACTCTTCTTTCTAATTCTTCTAAGCCTCTAATTCCTCCTACAAAATCAATCCTTTTGTCAGTTCTCGGATCTTTTATTCCCAAAATAGGATCCAAAAGATTTTTTTGTAAGATGGATACATCTAAACTTTCTATCGGATCCGATGGATTAAAAGTACCTTCTTTGGCAGTAAGTTTGTACCAATTTCCTGATAGATACATGCCAAAAGTGTGCTTTTGCGAAGGATTGAAAGGCTGACCTTCATTACATTTCTCTACTTCAAATTTCTCTTCTATTTTTTCGATAAATTCACTTTCGGAATAGCCGTTTAAATCCTTTACCACTCTATTATATGGCATGATAAAAACTTCATCATTGGGCACTAACACTGCTAAAAAATAGTTAAACTCCTCATCTCCTTTATAATCACGATTTTGTTCTCGCCTCTTTAAGCCTACTTTTACAGAAGCAGCAGCCCGATGATGTCCATCTGCAATGTAAAGATAGTCTATTTCCTTAAAAACAGAAGTAATTTTATTTATTAAAGATTTGTCATCTATAATCCATACTGTATGTCTTATTTCATCCTCTGATGTAAAATCATATATAGGATCTTTGCTCCCCATCCAGCTATTTAACAACTTTTTAAGCTCTTGATTGGCTTTGTACGTTAAAAAAACTGGACTGGTGTGAGCATCACAGTAATCCATGTGATTTATTCTATCCTGTTCTTTCTCCGGCAGAGTAAGCTCATGCTTTTTAATTATTCCTTCTAAATACTCATCAATCGAAACAGTCGCTACCAATCCCACTTGACTCCTGCCATTCATTATTTCTCTATAGATGTAATAGTTCTCCTCATTATCTTTTATTAACAGCCCTTTTTTAAGCATTCTGTCAAAATTTTCTCTCGCTTTTTCATAAACTATTTCATCGTAAGGATTTATAGAAGGAGCTAAATCTATTTCTGCTCTATCCACATGAAGAAATGAATAAGGATTATCTTTCGCCAAATTCCTCGCTTCTTCGGTATTTACGACGTCATAAGGCAAGGACACTATTTTATTTGCCAATCCTGGTGCAGGCCTTATTGCCTTAAAGGGTTTTACTGTAGCCATAATAATCCTCCTAAAAATTTTTTCAACTGGTTTCAATGCTTTTATTATATCATATCACTTTATAAATGCAATGTATTAAACTGACACACTCTCTCCACTAAAGTGGAGAGGTTCTTTAAGCGAAGATTGATAGTCTATGCTACCCTTATTCGCTTGGGGTTGCCAAACCCTCTACCCCTATCCAATCTCGGATTCAGGGTTACTCTCTTTAATATGTTCACTGCACCGTTTATATCTGCATTCATTACTGTCCTACACCTACTGCAAACATATAATCCTCTGTATATGCGATTATTCTTCTCCACTATACCGCATACAGAACATGTTTGAGAAGTATATGCTTCTTCTACTTTTTTTGCCTCTATCCCATATTCTCTAGCTTTGTATTTTATCATATCAAACAATCTACCAAATGGTATTTTGTGCAGTTTCTCGTTATTCTTATGTCCTATATCCATATCTCTTATTCCGTCACTCATTCCACCTATTATTATTTTGCTTACTCCGTTCTGCCTCGCCAGTTCTATTATATACCTTGAAACTTTATGTATGTAGTCTTTTACAAAGTTCTTCTCTTTGATTATTAAATTGTGAAGCTTATACGATGTTTTGTATCCTTGTTTTGAAATTACAGATTGGATTCTCGCTTTTTCCTTGGCTAATAATCTTAATCTTGAGATAAGATAACCGCCATCAATAATAAATGTTTCTGGATTTTCTTCTATAACTATTGCTGCAAAATTCTTTATTCCAAAATCTATTCCCATCATTTTTTTATCTGCAGGTTCGACTTCTGGTATATCTTTTTTATAAACGATATGAACAAAATATGTAGTATGTCCATACAAAGTTTTTGGAACAATTTCAATTTCCTGTACAGTATTGAGCGATAGATTTTTCGGTAAATCTATCCATAGATATTTGGACTCAATACCGTACTTTTCTTTTAAATATTGCTTTGTTTGTGTGGACAATGATAGTCTGATTTTGTTATTAATTATTTTTATGCCATTTTTCTTCCATCTTACAGGGATATGCCCGTTTTTGGGTTGATACTTCGGCTTTTTAGTATATCCATCAAAAAAATTCTTCCAAGCTATCTGTAGTTTTTGCAGTATTGCTTGTGCAGATTGTGAATGCAAGTTTTTATACCAGAAATTATCCTTTAAGCACTTTTCTAACTGATTTACTGATATTTCTCTGTTCTGAACAGCGTAGTTTGCGACGTTCCACAGTTTTGATGCTGAGTATGTTAAATGTCCCAATATTATTCTGTGTTCTCTGCTGCAGTGAGAAAGTTGAAATACTATAACTCTTGTTACTTCCATTTTTCTCACCTCCTTCCTGTTTTAACTCTACTTTATTTTATCACATTTTTTACCGCCTTTCATCTCTCAATAAATTGGAAAGCGTTCTCGGCGGATGATCGTAAATTATCTTTTAATCTCACTTCCCGACAAATAATCACCCGGCTCTACATTAAAATTTATAGTTTTGCCATCACTTACTGCAATTACAGTCCCACATTCATCTGTTCTATATACTATTATTCCTAATGACCTAAGCTTTTTCATTGTTTCTTTGTGGGGATGACCATAGTCATTGTATTTACCGCAAGATATAACAGCATATTTAGGATGTACTGCCTTTAAAAATGCCCACGTAGAAGCTGAAGAACTGCCATGATGTCCAATTTTTAATACGTCAGCTTTTAAATTATATCCTTCACTTAGCATTTCCTTTTCAGATTGTTCACCAGCATCTCCTGTAAACAAAAAAGAGGTATTACCATACGTAATTTTTACTACTGCACTATAATTATTTAAGTCCTCGTAATGGGAACTATTTGGCGCAAGCATTTTTGCAATTATGCCATCTCCAAGGTCAATTACTACTCCTGCTTTTGCAACATTTATCGAAAGTCCTTTTGATTTTGCTGCCTTTAGAACTTCTTCAAATGTCCTTGTTGTCGTCGTTACTTTAGGCATATAAAACTTTACTATTTTGAAGGTTTTTATAACTTCTACTATACCACCTATGTGGTCATTATGAGGGTGAGTTCCGATAAGTATATCAATTTTATTGATTCCGCGGCTTTTTATGTAATTTACAACTTTACTGCCCATTTCAGGCGTTCCTGCATCTATTAATATCGTTTTGCCTGATGGAGTTTGTACAAATATACTGTCTCCTTGTCCTACGTCTATATAATTTATTGTTAAACTATCTGTTTCGGATTTTTTAACTGTTTCTTGCTGGCTTTTTGTCCCCTCATCCTGTAAAAGTTGTTGAACTTCATGAGTAGATGTATTGTCAAATATTGTACAGCCTGTCAATATAAATGCAAATAGTATTAATATAAAGGGCAACAGTAATCTCTTCTTGTACATGCCTAAAATCTCTCCTTCAAATTATTCACTTTTTTAACATTTATCCATCTTTATCATCTTTAAATAAGTCCTTTGCCAAATCTTCAATAGACTACTATCTACAACACAAATTTCATTTTCTTTAGGCATTATTATCGCCTCTTTAAAAAATAATTAATTCTTTTTTCGAATGAACGAAGCCAAAAGACCCTGATTTCATAAGGCTAATTTTTGTTTTGAGCAAAACGAAAATGAAAAATTACAAAGTGGTGAGGTGGATAAAAAATCATTCATAAAAAATAGTGAACTTATTCTAAATGCCTGCTATAAAAGGAGCATAAGAATAAAAGCATATAAATTATATCACAAAATTTCTGCAAGATGTCACGACGATTATATGCTTCAGTTTAAAACTAAAGGGTAGGCATTCAGAAAAATACCCACCCCAACTCTTGACAAAGAGTCCACAATCAATATTGGTAATTTAAATCCCAAGTTATTCCAAACTTATCAGTAACTTTCGCATATTTAGCATTCCAAAAAGTTTTTTGAAGCTCCATATGTATCTTACCACCCTCTGATAAGGCAGTATAAGCCTTATCAATAGCCTCTTCTGTGTCAAACTCAAGTGTTAAAGATACATTAGTTCCTTTTTCAACCTTCTGTCCCTGGAATGTGTCAGATAAATATAAAATAAATGATTTATGTTCAAGTCTTGCATGCAATATTTTATCCTTATATTCTTCCTTAACTGGCATCTGTGAATCTCCATATCTTATAACATTAGATTTTTCTCCGCCAAATACATCGCTGTAGAAGTTTAATGCTTCTTCTGCATTTCCTTCAAACACTAAATATGGCACAATTTTCTTAATCATTATTTATCCACTCCTTAGTTAATTATACGTTGGCTTGTGCATAATTTAAAAGCCTTCATTTAAGCCATTCCTAGGATGTACTTTTTATTATCATTCCTAAATTTCTTATCTTTTATGTAGGATTTCCTCCCTTATTTATCGAATTATTTCTATTCTTCTATGTTTGAAAATCTTGATCTATCTCCAATGCTGAATTTCCTTCTTCCACCCCCAGCCGTAAAGATTATACTTCATCATTATATTTTCTTTGTCCTCTTGGCATTTTGTAGACACTTCCTCTCTTTATATTTTTATTTTATCCTGTTCGAGTTAAAGTGTCTACAATAATATACTAACACCACAACAAATATAATATAAAAAAGTTGACAAAATGAATATGCATAGTTTAAAATAAAATTGATAATGATTATCATAATCATATAAGTATTTCGGTAATATGTCAAGAGGGTGATAAAAAAATTCAAAAAAAAATTTAATAATATAACCTAAAAAATGGCATAGCAAAGCTAACCATCACGCAATAAGCTGATGGAAATTAATGTAAAATATGGTTATGGGATAATATGTTAACTTATACAATCATCTCCTTTCATTATTGGGGATTTATAAAGTTTTTCTTCGCGCAGCAGAGCGAAGACTAACCTTACAGTTTTACGTGCAGTCAATACAAGAGCACGTTTATGCTTGTGAGTTTTGCTTTCTTTAAATTTGCGAGCATAGTATTGTGAGAACTCAGGTAAATACTTCCTGAGTTGGTCAGCTGCTTGAATAAAATAATATCTGAGATACTCATTACCAGTACGCTTGAGATATGTGTCCTCCGCTTTAAAATCAGCAGACTGGTATTCTGACCAATAAAGGCCGGAAAACTTTGCAAGGGCATTATCATTATCAAACCTTGAAATTCCGCCTATCTCAGATATTAAGCCGGCTGCGATGGTTGGGCCAATACCTTTTACTGATGTAAGACAAAGAAATTCATTGTTAAATCCTTTTACCTCATTAATAATGGCTTTTTCTACAGCTTTCTTCTGTTTTTCAAGGGACTGTAGATTATCAAAGCAAGACTTGATAACAAAGTTTAAAGAATCATCTACAGTAGCATTAATTCTATAAGACTTGCGAACAGCCTCTTGAAGCAATTTAGCTGTAGCTTCTGGATCATCAAAGCGATCTTTACTCTTATCAACCAAAAAGCCGGCAAGCTCATCAAGCGGTCGAGCCGCAATATCATCAAGGGTGAAAAACTCATTAAACATTTCAGTAGCAGTTGCTCCAAAATTATTACTAAAGACTTTATTTTGGCACAAACCGCTAAACTTAAGGAACAAATTGCTGAGTAAATAATTTTTTTCTCTAACAATACTATTAACAATGTGAAAGCGATGGCGAGTAAGCCTCTGGAGAGCAAGATATCTAAAATCTACAGAACAAGATTTAGGGAGTCTACCGAATCTCAGTTTTTCAGCAATAGCAAAGGCATCCATCCAGTCATTTTTAGGCAAATTGCCGAGAGACTTTTTAAAAGCATTAATAATATTAGCATTAAAAGTAGTAATAGAAGGTTGATAAGGCTTAAGAGCAAAATGATCAGCCAAATAATACTGGAGGTGCCAGCCATAGACTGAGGTAGATTCCAAACCAATAAAGACCTTTTGGATATTGTATTTATTACAACACTCCAAGATACGTGATACTATAACATCACAACCATGAGGGTTATTTTCTACAGAAAAACGAGAGGAAGCATCATTACCCTCCTGGTCGAGAATATGAACCTTGACATCATTCAGGCTTACATCCATACCAACAAAAAGCTTATTCAAGATTGTTACACCTCCTTTCAAAAGTGATAAAGTAAGTAAAAGTTAATTTGAGATAACCCTAGCAACCAGATTATGTAGCAACCTCGCAATTAGCTCTTAATATATAAGCCTGAATCCTCTGCTGCCAGGGGCTTATATATGACAAAGCAGATTTCGCGTAAGAAAAGGCAAATCTGGTGTAGGGACCACACTTAAAAGAGCGGTCAAGCCGCATGGAGGACGAAAGCCTGTCCCACATTAACTTTACAGTATAATAATGCTACAAGTTATCTCAAAAGTAAATAATAAGGCCGAAAAAAGATGAGACGGCCGCGCCATGAATCCTGCATATTGCGCAATATTACGGATTCATGGCAATAGATAAGATTTTAGACAAGATGAGAATATTAAAGATTTCCAGTTATAAATTTGCTTTATTAAATTTTAAGAAGTGAGACAAATTTATTGCCTTTAAAATTAATTATACGAGGAGGGTTTTTATGTTAGCAGGTATATTAATTACAATCCGCGAAGGACTCGAGGCTTTTTTAGTCATAGGTATACTATTAGGATACCTTACAAAAATCAACCAAAAAAGTACTTTAAACACGTATGGCTAGGTGCTATTGGTGCTATAGTTTTGAGTGTTGTTATTTCGTTTATATTCCAGGCTTTAAAAATTAGTTTTGAAGGCGAAAGTGCTGAATTATTTGAAATAGTTGTTGCAGCGATAGCCATTATTATCCTTTCATATATGGTTGTCTGGATGCAAAAGCAGAGCAAGAACATCAGAGGTGTGCTTCAAGCAAAAGTTGATGAAGCTTTGTCAAATAATCAGGTATGGGGTATAACGATATTAGCATTTGTAACAGTGATAAGAGAAGGGATAGAAACGGCACTATTCTTAACCGCCTTAAAAGGTGAAAGTTTATTATTAGGCTCATTTATGGGGTTATTTATAGCTGCAATAATATCTATATTATTATACAAAACAACAATAAAATTGAATTTAAGGAAATTCTTTATGATAACTAGCTGGCTTTTGATATTCATTGCAGCAGGTTTGACATCTCATGCAATTCATGCATTAGGAGAATTAGGAATAATATCTCCAATAATTGAAAAAGTATGGAGCCTAGAATGGTTAATTCCAGATGAAAGTTTGTTAGGTAAGTTACTGCACGCGTTTATTGGATACGAAAGCACTCCGTCTTTAATGCAGGTCATTGCGTATAGTGCTTATATATTGATTGTAGGTAAAATGTTTATGAATAGTTCGAAAGAAACCACCTAATACATTGGGAGAAACCTCCAAAGGTCGGAGGTGTGTGAAAACGAAATAGTAAGGTTGATTAAACTTGTAGAACAGCTGAAATATTTTACAGATATAGAAAATAACGATATTAAACTAAATGTGGGAAAGTTTGGTATGACTGAGCTTTTAAACGAGATCGTGGGTAGCTTTGAATATCAGATTAAAATGTGGCAAAATTTCCCAAAAACACTTTGCCTTCTTAAAACGGTTAACGTAATGCAAAGCTATTTTATAGGTTTTGCTTTTATAAGTTTAACAATGTCAAGAAACAGGTTATCTTCATAAATTATTTGAAAATCGGTTTTTTTATATTATCGATAGTATTTCTGTTGATATTAGCTCCATATATTCTGACAACTAAAGGGTTTATAGTATCCATAAATGTACCTAAGGGTTCTATATTACTTCTTACATGTTCAAGCATGATTAATTCACCGTCTTTTCGTAGGACCCTATTTATCTCATTTAGCCCTTTAATAGGGTCCGGTACAGAACAAAAGACAAAAGCTGTTATAACCACATCAAAGGAGTTCTCAGGGAAATCTAGCTGTTGAGCATCCATTAATTTAAGCATTATATTTAAACCCAGTTTATTTGCCCTTGCTATTGCTTTTTCAAGCATCTTTGGACTAAAATCTATTGCTGTGATATTCATCTCCTTGGGATAATAAGGCATGTTTTTGCCCGTCCACACACCGATTTCCAGAATATCGTGGCCCTTTACATGATTAAATAGTTCTTTTCTCTATTTAGATATCCACATTTTTTCCATCATGTCCTCAATTCTATCATAGTATTTTGCCGCCCTATCGTATCTCTTTCTTATGATTTCTGTTGCGTCTTTCACATACAGTCCTCCTTTTGACTATTTTTTGTTTATTCTGACAATAATTCTAGCATATATTTCTCTAGAATTATATGATAATACGATTTTATGGAGAAAATATGAAGATTCATTCTTATTCTTCATATTTTCTCCATAATTAAATTGTATGATGTGTATGTGAGAAAAAATCAAAGGAGGTAAATAAAAATGGGATTGGTCGATAGGGTAAAGTCAATTTTTAAGGCAAAGGCAAATTCAATATTGAATGAATTAGAAGACCCTGAAGAAGCTTTGGAACTGTCTCTTGAAGAACTAAGAGAGCAATTAAATAAGATAAATAAATCGCTTATTGAGGTTACTACGGTTAAGAAAAGACTTGAAAGCAACTTGTCGGATATAAGGGATAAAATAAGATTGGCTCAAGAACAGGCTGATCTATCAATTGCTTCTCACCGAGAAGATTTAGCACAAGCGGCATTAGCTAAAAAGATGGATCTTACAGAACAAGAAGAACGGATTTCTAAAGAATTGAAGCAATTAGAAGAAAAGATAAAGATGATCACGGCAAATAAAGAAAAATTGGAGAGGTATATTTACGATCTGCAGAACAAAAAAGAGGAATTGATTGCCATGAATCGTGCAGCTGATGCTCAAATAATGGTTAAGGAAGCTATTGCAGGCGTCTCCAGTGATATTTTAAATATAAATCAGAGAATAGCCAGGGCGCAAGAGAAGATAAAAGAGAAAAATAATAAGGTAGCTGCTATGGATGAACTTATTGAGATAAATGCACTGGATGTATTGGATGAAACGGATCCTATCCAGGAAGAGCTGGATAAGATCCAGAGAGAAGAGAAGATAAAGCAAGAGTTAGAACAACTGAAAAAGAAGAAAGGGGTGTAATAATAATGGGATGCGGTGGTGGATTGTTTAGGATATTTGATTATTATGGATTTCCGAGAAGCCGTGGAAGTTATATAGGTAACTCGTGCGATAGCTATATTCAAGATGATTTTGAAGAAAAGATGACGTTACTAAAAAGGATATACGCAGAAGGGATTATTGATGACAAACAATTCGGAATGTATAAACAGATGATATATAATAACGCCATAAGCTTTGAAGAATTAATGGATATTAGGATGCGCAACTTAAATAAGACAAAACAACCAGAACAGAATAGAAATAACGACAGCACTGATAGCGACTTTGATGCGAAAATGCAAAAATTACAGCAAGCCAGGTTTAAAGTGCTGCAAGTTAGGGATAAATTGCAACAGAGGATTGATGAGCTTAAGGCGGAAAAAGATAAGATGGAAAGTATGGCAGAAAATGTAATAAAAATCAGTGAAGAAAAAACCGAGGAATTTATTAGCAGAAAGATCGAGATAGAAGAAAGCATACAGAGATTAGTAAAGCAAGACAATGAGTTGGAGAAGCAGATAGAAGAAATAGATGAGATGATCAAAGAACTTCAGACAAAAGAGTTGGAATATGAGGCTATAAAACTTAAAGAGGAGATACAAAATTTAAAATAATTGAAAATAGCATTTCTGTATACTAATGGAAGGTAACTTTAAACCTAAAGTTGCCGGAGGGAGGTGTTGTCTTGTTTTAAAAAGCTTTCATCCAGAAACAACGTAGAAACAGTTTAAGTTTAGCGAAAGAATGAGATTTTAAAAGTTTAATTGAGTTAATCACAAAATATTGAAATAGGAGGAATATGTTATGGTAAAAGATCCGGTTTGTGGTATGATGGTTAAAGAAGAGGAGGCAGTAGCGAAGTCGGAATATAAAGGTAAAGCTTATTATTTCTGCTCAAATCACTGCAAAATGGAGTTTGACAAAAATCCTGAAAAATATGTCAGAGATGAAATGGGTCACGGCCACCACGAGCATGAAAATCATGGCTGCTGCTGAGTAAAAATCACTGCAATTATGCGGCGATTCTTCACAATTAAAGTGTAGTATTAAAGTAACCAAATAAAAAAGGTGAGATTTTTATGAGGATAATAATAGCAACAAATGTATACGGAGGGACAGAAAAGTAGAGGCAATAAACAATGGAATAGAGGAAAACCTTTTGAAGAAATATTGAAAATAAATAAAACTACCAATTTCTATAGGTTAATAGATGCAATGTAGCAGAATCTGGTTAGTTGAATTTTTTCAATCTTTAAAGTATCGTTAATGCAGATTTGAGCGCAGGAATTATCCTGTGCTTTTTGGTTATTTAAAAAGCTATATGAAGGTAAATGTTATGCAGTAATGGAAATGCAGGTGCAACAAAAGCATTTAAATCCAATATAGCTATCGATGTTGTCATTTTGTTGTCACCAACACTAAAATAAAAAAGCAAGGTACTTAAAAGCCTTGACTTTTTGACAAAAAAAATGGAGCTGGCGAAAGGACTTGAACCTTCAACCTGCTGATTACAAGTCAGCTGCTCTGCCTATTGAGCTACGCCAGCACCTTTATTAGCTATCCAATTGTCCTGACATTTATATATTATACTTAGAGCAACAGTATATGTCAAGCTTTTTTATAAAATTTTTTGTAAAAGAGCCTCAATCACTTTATCAAAAATCCCTCAAAATAATAGTTTGATTTCTTTCTGGTCCTACAGATATTATTGCTGCTTTAATACCTATCAATTCTTCAATTCTTCTTACATATTTTTGAGCATTATAAGGTAAGTCGTCAAAAGTTTTTGCTCCTTGTATATCTTCTTCCCACCCGTCAAATTCTTCATATACAGGTTCACATTGAGCCAAGTCCTCAAGGCTTGCAGGAAAATCTGTTATTATTTCTCCCTTTAATCTATAACCTGTACATATTTTTATTTTTTTAAGCCCTGTCAAAGTATCTAATTTGGTAAGAGCAAAATGAGTTATACCAGACACTCTTACAGAGTATTTAAGAATAACAGCATCCAGCCAACCACATCTTCGTGCTCTTCCTGTTGTAGTACCGTATTCATGGCCTTTTTCTCTTAAAAATTCAGCGTTTTCATCAAAAAGCTCTGTAGGAAATGGGCCTTTGCCAACCCTCGTAGTATACGCCTTCACAACTCCCATAACTTCATCAATCATTGTAGGGCCTATACCAGCACCAATTGTAACACCGCCTGCTATAGGATGGGAAGCAGTAACATAAGGGTAGGTGCCCAAATCTAAATCAAGAAGTGTCCCTTGTGCTCCTTCAAATAAAACTTTTTTACCATTTTTTATCAAATCGTATAAAAGCACGGTTGTATCAGTAACAAAAGGTTTTATTTTTTCAGCATACTCTAAATATTTTTTGTATATTTCTTCAAAGTCAAATTCTTCAGCTCCATATATCTCTTTAAAAAGTTTATTTTTCTTTTCTACATTTCTTCTAAGTTTTTCTTCAAAAACTTTTGGGTTTATAAGGTCACAAACCCTTATACCTATTCTCTCTGATTTATCCATGTAACAAGGGCCAATTCCTCTTTTCGTTGTTCCTAAGTCGTTTTTCCCTTTTGAAATCTCTTCAAGTTCATCTTGCTTTATGTGATAAGGAAAAACGATATGGGCTCTATCGCTTATTTTTAAATTATCTACGCTAATTCCTTGTTTTTGTAAATTCTCTATCTCCTCAATCAAAGATGCCGGGTCAATTACCACGCCATTACCAATTACGCAAATTTTTTCGGGATACAAAATTCCTGAAGGAATTAAATGAAGTTTATACTGGATACTTTCTTTTTCAACAGTATGCCCCGCATTATTCCCCCCTTGGTATCTTACAACTACATCGGCCTTTTCTGCAAGATAATCAGTAATTTTCCCTTTTCCTTCATCTCCCCATTGGGTACCAACTATAACTAATGTTGACATAATTATTCTCCTTCCTTACTTAACTCTTTCCAATATTTCTCTTGCAACTACAACGCCAGATACAGAGGCCTGTGCTAATCCTCTTGTAATGCCTGCTCCATCTCCCGCCGCAAATAGATTTTGGATTTGCGTTTCAAATTTGTCAGTAAGCTTTACTCGCGAGGAATAAAACTTTACCTCAACACCGTATAAAAGCGTATGTTTAGAGTATACCCCTGGAGATACTTTGTCCAAAGCTTGCAACATCTCAATTATGGACTGCAAAAATCTATAAGGTAACACCAAGCTTAAATCTCCTGGCGTTGCATCTTTTAAAGTTGGTTCCACAAGGCCTCTCTTAATCCTTTCTGGAGTAGAACGCCTTCCCGCCAGTAAATCTCCTAATCTTTGCACAATTACTCCATCTCCTAACATATTGGCAAGTTCTGCTATATAACGGCCATATTCTATGGGTCTATTAAAAGGATGGGTAAATTCTTTGCTAACAAGTATTGCAAAATTTGTATTATCTGTTTTTATATCTTTGTAGCTATGTCCATTTACTGTTTTAATTCCGTTATTATTTTCTATTACAACTTCACCATAAGGATTCATACAAAAAGTCCTTACTCTATCATCAAAGGACTTAGAATAATATATAAATTTCGATTCGTATATTTCCTTTGTTATATCTTCCATAACAACAGCAGGAATTTCTACTCGCACTCCTATATCGACAGCGTTATTTTTTGTTTCCAATCCAATTCTGTCAGCTTCTCTTTTAAACCATTCAGCCCCTTCTCTTCCAGGTACAACAACTATATATTTCCCGTAATATTCTTCTCCTTTTTCTGTAACTACTCCTTTTGCCTTACCATTTTCTACAATTATCTCAGCAACAGGTGTCTCTGTTTTTATCTCCACCTTTTGCCCAATATAATCTCTCATGTTTTTTATAATGTCAAAGCATTTTTCTGTACCTAAATGTTTTATTACTGCAGGAATCAATTTTAAATCTGCAGCTTGGGCTCTTTTTTCTATTTCTCTGATTTTTTCTCTATCTGTACCGTGAACTTCTGTTGTCCCTCCAAATTTTACGTATATACTGTCAACATAATTTATAAGATCGTTAAGCTGCGACTTAGGCATGTATTCATCTAAAACTCCACCAAACTCTGACGTCAAAGTCAGTTTCCCATCACTAAATGCCCCTGCGCCCCCTATTCCAGAAGTAATAGCGCAGGGTTTACAATTAGCACACTTTGAACCATAGGCATTAATAGGGCAAATTCTTTTTTGTATATCTTTCCCTTTTTCTAACAGCAATATGTCTAATCCATCTTTTTTACCGATTAGTTCCAATGCGGTAAAAAGTCCCGCAGGACCTCCTCCAACGATAATGACGTCGTACACTCTCATAAAGATAACCCCTTTTACCTAGTATGTGAAAAACAAAAACCCGTAATATATATTACCAGAAAAAAAGCATAAATCAATTAAAATACGAATTTTATTTTTGAAATTATATTAAAAGTTCGCTTTTGTCCACAAGAATTTTTATTATAATCTTAAATCTTATAAAGCAATAAAAAATAAAAGACAGGCTTTTTTAGCTCTGTCTTAGTTTCAGTTTTATGCTGAGACAACAAGTTTTGATAATATATTTTCAAGGGCAGCAACTGACTTTAAAAGATTTTCCGAACTTTCTTTTATCTCCTCAATAAATTTCATGTGCTCTTCTGTAGATGCGGCAACTTCTTCGGTGGAAGCAGCAGTCTCTTCTGACACTGCTGTAATATTTGCTATAGAACCTATTATTTCATCTTTATACCTTGCAAGTTCCATCATTGCATTATTTAACATATGTATATTTTCAGTAATAGTATCTATTGAATTCTTAATCTCATTAAAAGCAGCATATGTAGTTTCCACTTGATGCGCTTGGTCTTCCGCAATTTCCTTTACCACATTTGCTTTTTCAACTGTCTTGTCTGTCTTTTGTTCTATTTCACTTATAATCTTGGCTATTTCACTGGCAGCTTGTCTCGATTGCTCTGCTAAATTTCGAACTTCTTCTGCAACAACTGCAAACCCACGACCTGCCTCGCCGGCTCTTGCTGCCTCAATAGCAGCATTTAAGGCAAGCAAATTGGTCTGGTCTGCAATTCCCGTTATCACCTCTATAATCTTTTCAATATGATGAGAATTTGCTTGCAACTCATTTATCGCACTAACAACTTCGTCAATTGACTCTTTTGTAACATCAGTTTTTTCTTTTAAAGAATTTACTGTGTGCATGCCATTTTGACTAAGTTTATCAGCATTTATAGTAGACTCTTCTACGGCTTTGAAAAATTTAGCGGAATCATCAATACTATTCCCAATATTCTGCACCATATCGGCTGCATTAGAAGTATCTTTTGCTTGTTCAGAAGCTCCATTTGCAATCTCTTCCACTGCCTTAGAAATTTGTTCAAAAGTCATATTCCCTTGTTCAATAGATTTAAAAAGAGCATTTGCCGTATCTTTAGTGTTTTGAGCAAAAGTAGAGACATCTTGTAAAATTGCTCTAACATTTTCCATCATCGTATTAAAAGTCGTTATTAATGTACCAATCTCATCTTTTCTCTTTAAATCTACCTTAGCTGTAAAATCTCCTTCTTGTGCTTTTTTAAGTTCTTCAATTAATTTTTTAATAGGTCTTGTAATATTTAATGAAATAATTACTGATAAAATTAATGACAAAGCAAAACTAACACTTGCTACTGTAACAAAGAGATGCATTACTTTATCGTCAACCGCAAAATAATAGATAGCCCCCACCGGTATGGCTGCTACTATAAAAAATGAAATAATGAGTCGCCAAAATATGCTTCTCATATGTGTTCCCCCCTTTTATAGATTATGTTTTCACCCCACCACCCTGCTACTTTAAGACTTCACCTACCAATCAATTTAAGGATGTATTCAAACAATACTCCCCCAAGGTAAATTCCTATAATGCCAGCTATTCCTGGTAATACATTCGGAGCAGGGAGTGGCAATTTTAAAGATGAAAAAATTAATCCTACAATCATTCCAGTAACTAATGCTAACAATGTCTCTTTCACATTAACACCTCGCTTTATTTTTATCGGTATTTTTATTATTTACTTTAACCAATTTTATATTATATCACAATTTTTTGTTATTTGTCAGACGTCTAATCACTTTTTAGAAAAATAAGATGTGTACAGCATTAATGAATCGACCTCTTTTGCAATTTACCTCCTAAAACATCGTAGACATCATGTATGGTAACAAAGGCTCCTTCGTCATGTTTCTTCACAATCATTTTTAACTTAGCAATCTCCAAGCGGCTAACTACAGCATACAAAATTCCTTTTGTTCCTTTAGTATAACCACCCTTCCCTTCCCAAAGCGTAACACTTCGTCCTAAACGGGCTATTATAGTTTCTGCAATCTCATCTGCTTTCTCTGTAACTATCATAACAGCTTTCGCTTCATCTAAACCTTCTATAGTCAAATCAATAACCTTAAAAGCAATAAAATAAGTGATGAGAGAATACATGGCTCTATCCCAAGTAAAAACTATTCCAGCACTTCCAAGAATAAAAATATTAAAAAATAATACAATTTCTCCTACAGAAAAACCACTCCACTCTGAAATTACCACTGCTACAATTTCTGTTCCATCCATTGAACCTCCATATCTTATTATAAGCCCTACTCCAATTCCCAAAATGATACCTCCAAAAACAGAAGCCAGCAAAGTATCACTTGTAAGAGAAGGGATTTTCTCTAAAAAAGTGACCCCTATAGAAAGAATCGTAACAGCAAAAAAAGTAGAAATTACAAAACTCTTACCTATTTGTTTATAACCAAAAACTAAGAAGGGAATATTTAATAGAAAAATAAAAGCTCCAAGAGGCAATTTTGTTAAATAGCTTAATTCCAAATGCCTGGTTAAGTCGAGATTTTTAAAACATATAAAAAGGTCCTACCATGAATATAGGTAAGACCTTTTTGATCGTTATTTTTCTCTTTGTGCTACTGTCGCTGCTTGTTGGAGAGGATCCCACACTGAGTTATATGGAGGTGCATAGGCAAGGTCCAAGGCCTGAAGGTCATCAATTGTCATACCATGGAAAAGCGCTGTAGCAAGAACATCAATTCGCTTGTCTACCCCAGCACCTCCTGCAATTTGTCCTCCTAAAAGCTTGCGGTTGTCTTTATTAAAGTGGAGACGAATAGTCAAAACTTCATCTTCCCAGGGATAATAATGACTTATAGGTCTTGCCTTAATAGAAACAGTCTGATATGGAAGACCTAAAGCTTCGCATTCCCTTTCCCCTAAACCGCTTCTTGCAATCGTCCTATCAAAAACCTTCACAATCGCTGTACCGACAATACCTGCAAATTTTGCATCTCCACCCGCCATGTTAATTCCAGCAATTCGCCCTTGTTTATTAGCCGTTGTCCCTAATGGCACATAATCTGGCGCATTTTTTATGCGATGAAAATGAGTAGCGCAATCCCCCGCGGCAAAAATGTCTGGAATATTTGTTTGTAGGCGTTCATTTACAAGAATCGCATTTCGAGGGCCTAACTCTATACCAGCTTCTCTGGCAAGCTCACTAACTGGGCGAACTCCTATAGAAATAATGACTAAATCGGCTGGGAAAGAATCATTTTTTGTCACAACAGCCCGTACGCCTTTTTCATCTCCTTCTAACCCCACAACTTCTTCATTTAAATGAATTTCTACCCCATGCCTTTTAAGAACATCCTGTGCAATTTCAGCAATAACTGAATCAAAAGTTGGTATAAGTTGGGGTGCTAGATCTAAAACAGTTACTTTGAAACCTCTATTATGTAAGGCTTCTGCTGCTTCTAAACCAATATATCCCCCACCAATTACCACTGCTTTATTAGGAGTATGAGTTTCAAGCCAAGACAAGAGCTTTTCTGCATCTCCCATTGTCTTCAAAGTAAAAACTCCAGGCAAATTTCTACCTTCCCATGGCGGTACAATCGCTGCACTTCCTGTCCCAATTAAAAGCACATCATAAGGCACTGTAATTTCATCTTTTTCTTCCCGGCGATATACGCGAATCTGCTTCTTTTGAGGTATAATCTGTGTAACCTCATGATAAAGCTTTACATCGATATTATAGCGAGTGTAAAACTCTTCAGCTGTTCGCGCAATAAGCTTTTTCCTTTCAGCTACTACTCCCCCTATCCAGTAGGGAAGACCACATTGAGCATAAGAAATGACCCTCTCTTTTTCAAAGACAAGAATTTCTCCTTCAGGGTCCTGTCTTCTAATTTGAGAAGCTGCACTCATTCCAGCAGCATCGCCGCCAACAATTACATAACGCTTGGCCATTTTTTCTCCTCCTTTTTTGCACTTATGTCCATATTTCCATTATACTCTTACCTGCTTATTTTTTCAAACCAAAAGCTTCTTGAAGTTTAATTTACCCACTTTGATAACATTTCAATCTTTTTTAATACCCTCTCTTTTTCTTCCCCTTCTAAAATAACCGGTTTATAGTCATTCCTATCTTTTTGTGAAGAAATAGAAACAGGTATTATGTTCATCTCTACTTTTACTATTTCTCTTTTGTCATTAAAAAGAAAAATTTGTTGTAAAATTATAGAATCCTTATCTTTTGGATTTCTATTACCTCCGAAAGAAAAATTCCCAAGAGAATATGCAATATACCTATCTTTATACTTCTCTATTCCCTGTAACACATGGGGATGATGACCAATTACTAAGTCTGCCCCTTCATCTATTACAAAATGCCCTAAATCCCTTTGAATCTTATTTGGATAGTATCTATTTTCTTCCCCCCAGTGAAAACTGACAATCAAAATATCTACACTGGGCCTCAACTTCTCAATATCTTTTTTAATTTGATTTTTAGTCCATTTGCTATTGTCAAAACCTGTATACCCTAATATTCCAATTTTTATCCCTTTTACAGTCATAATATACTGATACCCATATCCAAAATACCCAATTCCTTCTTTCTTTAAGGCTTTTACAGTGTCTTCAAAGCCTTCTTTCAAATAATCAAAAGTGTGATTATTAGCCAAATTCACAACTTCAACGCTTCCTTCTTTCAAAATCTTGGCATAGGAAGGGTCCCCTTTAAAAGCATACTCCTTTTCAGCCCGCTTGGTTGCATTAGTAAGAGTTGTCTCTAAATTGGCGATGGTCAAATCATCCTTTTCTAATACACTCTTTACATTTTCAAAAAAATATCCATAGTCATAATTATGTTTTTTAAATTCTTCATCAAAAGTGCCATATTTCCCATAAGACTCATCTGAGCCTAAAACGCAATCCCCTACTGCACTTATGACTATTTTTGTATAATTATCTTCCTTATGAACATCTTCTTGAGGAAGACTTTGTGGCTTTTCTTCCACAATAAATTCCTTTAAAAGAGTTTCCGAAATCCCCAGATTTACTGTCTTCAATGGAATAGCAATTATTGCCATTATGAGAAAAACAAAAACTAAAATTTTAGTCACCATTTTTCCTTTCATATCCACTGCCCTCTTCTTAACATTCTGTAACAATTTTACACATTCATACAAAATAAATCAATCGAGTAGGAGCTGAATAATTATTTTATTCAGCGTCCTCTCACACCACCGTACGTACCGTTCGGTATACGGCGGTTCATTAGGAATTGTGTACAATTAGATATCTTTGGGATAAACTCTTATAACCTATGCTTTCAAAGTATTTATTTGTAAGAGTCTTATTTAGGATTGGGCTATTGGATATTCTCCAGTAGCCTTTCCTTGTATTGGCGTATTCCCAGGCTTTTTGTTCTTCTACTCCTAGTTTTACTAAGTTATCATGCTTCGTTTTTATCTTCTTCCATTGTTTCCATATACATGCCCTTAGTCTTCGCCTTATCCATTCGTCAAGGGTTTTCATTATGCTTTTCGCGTCTGCTAATCCAAAATAGTTGACCCATCCTGTTGTTATTTGATTTAGTCTTTTTATTCTGTTTTCCATGCTTATTCCCTTGTTCCGATTGGTTATTTCTCTTACTTTTTCCTTAAACCTTTTGATGGATTTTTCATGGATTCTTATTCTTACTTCGTTTTCTTTTGTATAGAATGAAAATCCAAGAAATTTTCTTCTCCATGGTCTATCTACAGCACTTTTTGCTTCGTTGACTTTTAGTTTTAATTTGCTTTCTATGAATTTCTTTATGCTCTTCATTACTCTGTTTCCTGCAGACCTGCTTTTTACATATATGTTGCAGTCATCTGCATATCGGCAGAATTTATGCCCTCGTTTCTCAAGTTCTTTGTCTAGTTCGTCCAACATTATGTTTGCTAATAGGGGACTTAATGGCCCTCCTTGGGGTGTCCCTTCTTCTGTTGATACTTTGATTCCGTTTATCATTACTCCTGATTCTAGGTATCTTCGTATTAACTTTAGTACCCTTTTATCTCCTATCCGCTTTTCTAGTTTGGACATTATTATGTCGTGGTTTACTCTGTCAAAGAACTTTTCTAAGTCCATATCTACAACCCATGTGTATCCTTCATTTATGTATGCTTCTGCGGCTTTTATTGCGTCTTTTGCACTGCGTCCTGGTCTGAATCCATAACTGCTATCAGAAAATGTATGGTTGTAGACTTTATTTAGTATTTGGGCTATTGCTTGTTGTATTAGTCTGTCTAGTACTGTAGGTATTCCTAGTAGTCTTTTTCCTCCATCAGGTTTGGGAATTTCTACTCTTCGCACTGGTTGTGGTTTGTATTTCCCCTCCAGCAGTTGTTGTTTTATGGTTGCCCAGTTTTCTTTGAGATACGGTAGAAGTTCATCTACTCCCATCCCATCGACTCCATGGCTTCCTTTATTTGCAACAACGCGCTTGTATGCTGCTTCCATGTTCCCTCGTTCTACTATCATTTCAAGCATCTTGCCGGTATATCTTTGTACTTCGTTTCTTCCATCTTCCGACGCCGATGATATACTATGCACTTCCGTTGTCTTTTGAAATTCCATTTCTCTATTCAACGGATAGCCTCTTTGTTGAGTTGTCTGCAGTCTTCGCATATCTTTCGAGTCCATAAGATTTCCAAAACCTCCTAACGTTCGGTCCTTCCTTATCTATTCATGTCTAGATAAGTACTATGACCTCTGCTGACTTCTCAAGGTTCAGCCATACATCACTGCATGGGTTGTCACTTCAGATTTTACTTCCATGACTTATCCTTGAGACCTCCCCGGGTAAGAACGATAACTTTCATCTCATATATCTGCCAGATTTACTGTATGGGATTCGGGTAGTGTTGGACTTCGTTTTGTTACGCAAACTCATCCATCCCAATTCAGCCTCTTATCTGGTTCTTGTTCATCAGACCGAGATTTTGCCTTAAGCTTCCTTCAGATTCCACCTCACGATGGACACCCTTGCTCTTGGCTAGTGGTTCCCACTACCAAGCCCACAGCGGACTTTCACCGCCTAGTTATCGCCCATGCCGGGCGCACATATAAAAAGGAAACCACTTATTGTGGTCTCCTTTGAAATAACTAATCTTATAAACCTAAAACTTTTGTAAACTCTTCTTTTGCCTTTTCTAATAGAGATTTAGCTTCTTCAAAAGTTTCCATATTCATAACCATAAAGTAAAACTTCACTTTTGGCTCTGTCCCTGAAGGCCTTGCATAGACCAAAAGCTTATCTCCAAACTCCATCCTCAAAACATCTGAAGGCGGAATTTGTCCATGTCCTTTTAAATAATCTATCATCCCTGTCAGTTTATGTCCCGCAAGATTTTCAATAGGATTTTCCCTCAACCTTTTCATTATTCTCTTTATCTTTTCTACTCCTGCTCCCCCTTCATACACAGGAGAAAGCTGCCCTTCAAGATAATACCCGTATTTTTTATAAATCTCTTCTAAAGCGTCCACCAAAGTCATGCCCTTTTGCTTGTAATAAGCTGCCATTTCACAAGTCACCATTATTGGAGTCCCAGAATCTTTATCGTAAACAAAATCACCTATATTGTATCCATAGCTTTCCTCATAAGCAAAAAACACTGTCTTGCCTTCTGCTCTCAATCTGTCAGCCTCATTGCAAATCCACTTAAATCCAGTCAATACTTCAGAAACCTCAACCCCATGAGCCTTTGCAATTTTAGCAAACAACTTTGAAGAAACAATGGACTCTATAACTGCTGGATTTTTAGGCATGCCCTTTTTTGAATACATCTCCAACAAGAAATTCAAAAAAAGTATCCCCATTTGATTGCCATCTATTCTCACATAATCTCCCTTATGCTTCACTAATACTCCCATCCTGTCCGCGTCAGGGTCAGAAGCTACAACTATATCTGCATCAAGCCTTTTCGCATCATCTAAAGCTAACTTAAAGGCGTCATCAAATTCGGGATTAGGATAATTTACTGTAGGAAAATTTCCATCAGGTACTTGCTGCTCTTTTTGAATGTAAATATCAAAACCCACTTTTTCAAGCAGTGGTGGCACTATCTTTATGCCTGTTCCGTGAAGCGGTGTATAGACAATATTTAAATCTTTTGAAGAAATTCCAAAAGAATAAGAAAGTGCTCTTTCAAAATATGCCAAATCAATTTCCTGACCCACCATTACAACAAGCCCTTTTTTCTTTGCCTCTTCAAAAGGCATCCTCTTTATTTCACCAAAAGATTTTATTTCCTCATATTCTTTTATAATCCCCTCATCATGAGGCGGTATCACCTGCGCTCCATTTGACCAATATACCTTGTAACCATTGTACTCTAGAGGATTATGACTTGCAGTAATCATTATACCTGCTGTTGTCTTTAAATACCTAACAGCAAATGACAAAAGAGGAGTTGGTCTAAAGTCGTCAAACAAATACACCTTTATGCCATTTGCAGCAAGAATTTCTGCCGATTCAATTGCAAAATCCTTAGAAAAATTCCTTGTATCATAAGAAATAGCAACACTTTTTTCTCCTCGTACCGTCTTATTTATGTAATTGGCAAAAGCTTGTGTTGCTCTACCTACAGTGTAAAAATTCATCCTATTTGCTCCAAGCCCTATAACGCCCCGCATACCTGCTGTGCCAAATTCCAGGTCTTTAAAAAAAGCATCCTGTATTTCAGATTCATTCATTTTCCTTAAAACTTCTTTATCCTTCTCTGAAATTGAAGGATCATTTAACCATGCTTGATACCTCTCCATTGTTTCCTTCTCCATCTCATCCACGCCTTTCCTACTACCTATTTTTTGTACTTCTATCTTAACCAATTTAAATTTTATTGTCTACAATTTATAAAAAAACTGATACTCAAAGCTGAGTATCAGCGAAAATGTCAAGTTTTGTAAATTTATTTTTCTAATTCCTCTGTTAATTTAATTATCTCATCTATTATACTGCCAATATACTGGATTGTATCCAATAACGGCTTTTCTGTTGTTATATCTACTCCCGCCATTTTCGCCAGTTCTACTGGTGTCTTTGTACCGCCAGCTTTTAATACCTCTTTCCAATCTTCCAATGCCTTTTGCCCTTCCTCTAAATATCTCTTGTTCACTTGGGTGGCTATAGTAAGCCCTGCACTGTAAGTGTAAGGGTAAAGTCCCATATAATAATGAGGCTGTCTCATCCAAGTGAGTTCTGCTCCTTCGTTTATTTTAACAGCATCTCCCCAGAACTTTTCCAGAACTTCTCTTTTAATCTTATTCAAAGTGGGAGCAGTAACAGACCCTCCCTCATCAATTATCCTGTACACTTCTCTTTGATAAGCTGCTTCTAAAAGGTGCGTCACAAAATTGTGGTAATATGTCCTGGAAATCAAAGTAGAGAGCACCCATCTCTTCATTCTCTTATCATTGCTATTTTTCTGCATCAAATAATTAGCCATGAGAAGCTCATTCATTGTGGATGGCGCTTCTATAAAGTAAAGGGATGGCCTTGAATCAAAAATATTTTGATGCTGATGTGCCAAGTAAAAATGCCCAGCATGCCCCAGCTCATGCGCTAGGACAAACACTTCTCTCATTTTATCCGCCCAGTTTATCAAAACGTACGGGTGAGCACCGTAAGGTGTGGCACAAAAAGCACCTGTAGCCTTTCCTCTATTTTCCGCAAAATCTATCCATCTCTCGCTAAAAGCTCTTCTTATCATCTCCCTGTAATCTTCGCCGAAAACTGAAAGCCCCTCTTCTATGTACCTTTTTGCCTCTTCAATTGTCACTTCTGGCTCAAAATCAGGGTCTACTTCCAGCTTCAAATCGGCAAAAGTCATCTCATCTAACCCGTGTATTCTTTGAAGAAGTTTAGCAAATTTTCTTATATGAGGTGCAAGATTTTCCATTATAAGGTCAATCTGCCTCTCGTACATATCCCTTTCCACTTTCTGAGGGAAAAGCAAGCTATCAATGACAGAATCAAACCCCCTCAAAGTGGCTATAATCTTCTCTTTCTGCACCTGTGCCTGGTAAACAGCTGCTATAGTGTGCTGATATTCCTTTAATTTTCTGTAAAAAGCTTCAAAGGCAGCTCTTCTGACTTTCGCATCTTTCTCATACTCCCATTTAGTCTCAAATAGTGAAAAGCTCAAAGGGTATTCCTTGTCTTCAACCTTAAAAGTTCCAAAATCCATATCTGCCAATTTTGCCATATTGTAAATATCTTCAAAAACTTCTAAAACAGGAGATAAAGCAGACAAAGCCTTTTCAACTTCGGGATGAAGGGCATGTTTTTTCTTCCTCAAAATTTCTTTCAGATAATTTGCATTTTCCTTCGACCCTTCTATCGCTTTATTTATCACCTCTTCTTCCTGCTGTATAATCTCAGAATCCACAAAACTTATGCGGCTCTCAATATTTGATGCGACATTTCTAAACTTCATCTGCCTCTGAAGATTTTCTGTATTGGTCTGGTCAACTGCTACAGCTAGATAAGCATAGCTACCTGCCAGTGTAAGAAGCTCTGCTATACTTCTTAACTTGTCCAGGCACTTATTAATATTTTCCGGAGTTGTGAGCTTACCTTTAAATTCTTCTTCAAGCTCTTTTGTAAGCTCTTCCGTTTTTTTAACTGTCGCTTCATACTCTTCTTCTGTCTTGAAAATACCCGACAAATCCCAAGTCAGCCTTTCATCAACATCCTTTCTATCCAACAAATGTGTACTCAAAAAAATACCCCCCTTTAATTTTGGTAATTATATGATACCCCCTCAAAAAAATAAAATCAACCCGAATTGATTCTGCATTGATTTCCTTTTTTTGTATTTAGTTTTGTTTTCTTATTTACATTTTTGTGCAACAAATAATAAATGATTACTTGCTCCGAAAAACTCTGGCTTTTCGCTATAATAAAAATGGAAATTAAGCCACAATTGATAACTCTCATCATCCATGTTGTTTATTTTATCCGCTAATAATTCACTTAAACCATCGGTTGCAATTTCAGCCACAATTGTCAATCCGGAGTTTTTAAGTAATTCTCTTGCTTGTTGGACTGTTATAAATACAAAAGGAAAATCTCTTACCTTAAAAGTCTTGCGGTCATAATTACCTTTCCTTAAATAATCAGGTTGATAACACATGGTTTCTGTAACAATAACCATATCATTATTAATAAACGCAAAAAGCATCATTCCATCATCTTTACATACCCGTTTTACTTCCTCTATACATTTCAATCGATTCCCTATATCTTCTAAATGATACAATGGGCCAAGACATAACACAATATCATAGCTATTATTTTCGAATCTAGAAAGATCTAAAGCATTACCTTGAAATATGTCAAGTTTCATATATGGCTTTTTCTTTTCTTTAATACGTTTTACATGTTTTTCAACCAAATCTACCGCAGTTACTTGATAACCCTTTTCTGCAAAATACAAAGAATATTCTCCAGTGCCTGCTCCTAAGTCTAAAATTTTCATTCCCGGTTTCAAATATTTTTCAATTTGTCTTACTGTAGTTAAAAATTCAATTCTTGAAGCTTTTGAAGATAACCTGAAATCTTCATCAAAAATTTCATAAAGAGCTGAAATTCTCTCTTCTTCACTTTCTATTTTTAGTAAGTCTTCCATTTTCATTTATCATTACCCCCATTAAATGGATAGTTTCATGAATCTTATGATTTTATTCTATCAACTCTACTCTCTTTATCAATAGGGAAATTACTTGATAATTTCATCAGCCAATATACCAATTCTTTCCCTGGATATTCCATTGTTTTACGTGTTAATTGTATTATACCAATATTTTTAAGATATTTCATTTTCCACTATTATCAATAAAAAACCAAATAGGATAAAAATATGTTCCATTTGCCATTACTTAATATGTTATTGTATAATATTGACTGTAAACTGTAAAGACTTTTCCAAAAGTACTTATTTCAAAGAAACCTCTCATAAATAATTTAACAGATAAAATAGCCCTCAGGAGGAAAAACAGTGGAACCTCAAATAATTGTCAAAAATGTCAGTAAAACCTACAAAGTATATATTAAAGAAAATGGAATAATAAATATGATTAAAGGATTATTTCGTCGTAAATACAAATATATTGAAGCCGTAAAAGACATTTCTTTTACTGTAAACCCCGGGGAAATACTTGGACTAATTGGTCTAAACGGTGCTGGAAAAACCACCACTATTAAATTAGTATCCGGCATCATTAAAGCAGACAAAGGTATTATAAAGGTATTAGGCAGCGATCCCTTTTTACGAAGCAAAGATTATAGAAGGAAAGTATCATTAGTCATGGGACAAAAAGGGCAGTTAGATCCTGATTTATCTATTATTGATTCTGTAAAACTTTTTGCTTCTATTTACTCTATTGACAAAAAGGAAGCAATTTCAAGAGCAAAATCAATGGCAGAAGAATTGGGCTTGTCAGAAATAGACCTGAAAAAACAAGTTAGAGCACTCTCTTTAGGACAAAGAATGAAAGGGGAATTAATCTTATCATTTATTCATCTGCCGGTAATCGTTTTTCTTGATGAGCCTACTTTAGGCTTAGATTTTATCACCCAAAGGGCAATTAGAAACTACTTAAAAAATTACAAGAGAAAATACAATGCATCAATAATACTCACAAGCCATTACATAACTGATATTGAAGATTTATGCGACAACATCTATATACTCCACAAAGGTCAAGAGCTATATTATGGAACAATTGAGAAACTGAAAAGTATGATGTCCAACATCAGAAAGGTTAGATTTAACGCAAGCAATTGTGCAGTTGAAAGAATCAGCAAATATTATAAAGTAGAAAAAGCAAGCGAAGAACAAGAATATTTCATCAGATTTAGCCCAGATGAAACGATAAATGTAATGAGAGTTTTGTCAAATGAAGCTGAAATTTCAAATATAAATTTTCACGACGATACTCTCGATATTATCATAGAGTCATTGTATAAGGGTGCAGAAAAATGAAGACATTGTATACTTTCATGGGATATTTTGATTGCTCAATAAAAAAACTCTTAATGTATAGAATTTACCTTGTAGGAGAGCTTTTAAGTTCTCTAATTGTACCAATTGTAATAAGCTCCTTTCTCTGGAGGTCTTTAATTGAAACAAATCCCATAAATTACAGTCTAAAAGAAATGATGATTTACATTATCATTTCTAATGTAATGCTTCTATTTACACAAATTCATGCTGAACATGACCTTGAAAAGGATATAAAAACTTACAGATTTGGCCAAAAGCTTTTACTTCCAGTGGATTATTTGACCAGTATTTCATATAGTCACATATCTTCAAGCCTTGCAAAGTTTGCAACTTTATATTTGCCTGTAATTATTGTAATCTCAATTTGGGCAAAAATTGAAATCCCAGCAAACCGGCTATTATACCTGCCTGCAACATTAATTTTGGGTTTTTTACTCAATGCTTTATTTTCCTTTATAATAGGCTTGTTATCTTTTTGGCTGACAGAAATCTGGGGCATAGCTGCCATCAGAAACTTACTGACAGGTCTTCTTTCAGGTGCCACTTTCCCTTTAGACCTTTTGCCTGGCAAAATTGAATCAATTATGCTAATGACTCCTTTCCCTTATATGACATACATCCCGTCAAAGCTTATATGTGATGCTAATTTTGACATTGAAATAGTAAATAAAGGATTGTTTATTTCATTAGTTTGGGTGTTAATACTTGGTTTCATTGTTTTTTTACTCATGAAAAATGGATTAAAAAAATACACCTCTCATGGAGCGTGAAAACATGTTAATAGAATCTATAAGATTTTCAATTAAAAAAGCAATTCAATATCGGGCAAATTTAATCAGCTGGTTTTTGGCAGACTTATCTTTATATACTGCGACATTTTTAGGCTATTACCTGCTTACTCAAAAAATTGCCGTTTTCGGTAATTACAGCAGAGAAGAAATCCTCTTTTATATAACCTGTTTCTTTTTAGTAAACAACCTATACGCAATTTTCTTTGCCGAAGCAGTTTCTAAGTTTGGACAATCAGTGTTAACAGGATATTTTGATTTTGATTTATTAAAACCACAACCACTTACAAAATATATAGTGTTAAAAAACTTAAACTTTCCGGCAGCTTTTTCGACACCACTCTTAATAGCCTTAAATATTTACTGCCTGAAATTGTGTGGGATTAAACTGACGATACCATATATTATTTCAATTTTTAGTGCTGCAATCTTAATGGGGCTGCTGTTTTCTATAGTATACAGTTTCACCCTTTTTGGCTTAAGGTCTGAAGCAATTTCTGGAGTAGTCCTGCAGCTTTTAACAGTTGCAGAAAAGCCTGACACGGTTTTCCCGAAAATTGTTCGCAATTTACTCATATATGCAATTCCCATTTTCTTATTCAGTGCAATACCTGCAAGGATTGCCCTCGGTAAGAGCAGTATATTTGAAAAGGTATGGTGTTATTTATCCCCTGTATTATACTATTTGATTTTAAAAATTTTGCTGCATCAAGGATTAAAAAGATACCAGTCAGGAGCTGAATGATAAGTGGTTAGGAAGAAAACTCAACAATCAACTGCCTGAGCTTGAATAATGCTTGAGGGCTAAATTCCAAATACTGTATGAAATTACAAAAAAGAGTATTGAAACTAAAGGAGTTAATAACGCAAACAATAGGCTATACTTATAATCTGTTATGTAAAACAAACTGGGATAAAAAGCTGTAAAACCAATTGGAATTAAAACAGTGAAAACAAATCTGAGTATATCGCTGGATATAGTAATTGGGTACTTTGAAAATTCAAAAAGGTCCATTACAAGATTTGATAAACCCGTCTCTTTAATGGTAAAAAAGGAAATCATTGTCTCATTTTTACCATTGTCAGTAAAGAGTTAAATATAGAGGGTAAGGTCTTATCTGTCCTTATCTCTTACCATTTTTATTTAGACAAGAAAACCGTCACTTTGTCTATATTTATAACAAATGCGCCTGCGAATTACTAAAAACTATTTCCCTCTTGTTTCCATCCACTATCCAATATTCTATCAACTAGTTAAAATACCCTAATATAGAAATAGGGGCTGCCACTTCTACTCCAGGAATACTGCGTATTGTCTCCAAATCTTCAAAAGAGATGCCACCGTAGCTGGCCAGTGGTGTCTGCGGTGCAACCCACCCATCCCCCAGGGCTTGATATGTTTGGCTGTCCTTGGGATAAACCAGTATGTCATATTGCCAGCGCCAGTGATCTTGTAGGTCCTCTCTTGCTTTGATAGTAACAACTTCTGTTAGCCTTTGTAATCCAGCATATCCTACACCCAAAATAAATTAAAGTCGCCAAAATAAAGAGAAATATTGGCCATCTTTGTCGAATAGAAATCTTCAAATATGTAAAGATAGTATATCCCCCATTAAATTTCAAAACATACATTTTATTTTCTTCTAAATTTTCTTTTTTACTTATTCTATTTCCTATATTATACAAAATAAAGAAAACAATTTCAACCCGATTTAAATCGGGGTTGGATGTAAAAAAATGGATATGCGCATAAAAAAATAAGCCCACATAAAAGGGCTTATTTAAACTAGCTTACCACTGATAAAACTACACTCGCAGGTGTGAAAATCTCATCAAAAGTACCTATTTTTATTACTTCTCCATCCTCTACAAAAATTATCTTGTCATATTTTCTCAACACCTCTTCAGAAGTATTATGAGTAATTACCAATGCTGTCAAACCTTCTATGCTTAAAATAGAATCTTCTATGCTGGAGGCTGTCTTTTTATCCAGTGAAGATGTAGGTTCATCTGAAACCAAAATAGGTGTGCCCTTAATTAGTGCCCTCGCAATACTTATTCTCTGCCTTTCTCCACCTGATAAATTGTTTCCTTTCTCTCCTACTTCAGTGTTTTCTTTTTCAGGTAGTTTCTCTATAAATTCCTTTAAACCAGAGAGAGAAATTGCTCTTTCTATAATTTTTTCATCATACTCTTTAAAAAGAGTTATATTGTTTTTTATACTAGTATCAAACATAAACACATTTTGATGTATTACAGATATTAAATTATTGTACAAATCTTCTGTTTTTATCTTCCTTATATCTATACCGTCAATTAAGATTTTACCCTCAAAATTGTTATAGTATTTCAAAAGAAGTTTTAGTATTGTAGATTTTCCGCTGCCACTTGGACCAATAATTGCACATTTTTCTCCTCTTTTTACTGTAAAAGATACATTCTTTAAAACTGGTTCTTTTCTGCTATCATAAGAAAAACTAACATTGTCAAACACTATTGCATCATTAAAGTCTTCCTTTGAAACAAATTCCTCTTTTCCGTCTTTCTTGTCCTGCATAATATCTATTATTTTCTGCTGTATTGACTCTGTTCCTTTTAAAGCATTTACTTTTTCTATAATTCCTATCATCGGATTTACAATGTTATTCATCAATTGTACTGCAGCTATCATCAATCCCGGTTCTATAACATGCTTTATCACAAGATAGGCTCCAACGCCCAGTGAAACAAAAAACATTAAAGATCCAAAAAATTCCGTCAAAGCATTTGCTAAAGCAAGTATTTTTTCAAAGAAAAATCTAGTGTCTTCTACTTTTTTGTTGTATTTCTGATACTGTTTCTCCACCAATTTTTCCACATTAAAACTTTTGACTATTTCAAAGCCAGACAATATGTCATTTGTCTGCACTGTCAAATCAGATAAACTATCAGAAAAATCTTTTTTAGCTTTACTTATTTTCTCCCTAAAAAGATAAGGAATAACTATGAGAAAAATACTTATGACAAAAACTCCTACAGCAATGTAAACATTTAATTTAAAAATCGCCACAGTAGCGATTATAAAAGAAAATATTTGCTCTAACATTATCAGTATATTCTTAAAATAATCCTGTTCAAGTATTGTGATATCATTATTCAAAGTAGAAATATACGCAGCACTATTGCCCTTTTGAAACTGGTCTATTTCTCTATTTATGACTTTAGAAAATATGTCATTTTTTAAATTGTAAAGCATTTGTCTTACATAGTTCGCCCTTAAAACTCTCAAAAAATACCATACAATGAGTACTCCAATTAAATACAATACAAAAATTATACTGGTTCCATAAAGGCTTTCCATATTATATTGTACAGCTGCATCTACAAAACTTCCCAAAATAAATGCCACCATAACAGTTAATATACTTTCTGCCAATGTGAAAATTATATTTGCTGTAAGTAGTAACTTATGCTTAAAAAAATACTCCCTCATTCTCTCACCTTCCTAAAGCCTCTACTAATACAAATCCCATTTCAACTCCTAAAAACAGACCACCCATGAAATGTCCAAGAAGTATCCTAAACCTGTACCAATAAATAAGCATCCTACAAAAATTTTGCCTTTCTTTATAAATCCCAAAGTATCCCCCCTATTTTTCTTAAACTAATCAACACTAATCTTAAATAATACAAATTTAAAATTAATTTTTTTTATTTTTGTTGCTTTAATAATAACATTATTTAAATTTCCAGTAAAATTTATTAAATCACGAAAAACGGCCTTTATTTCGCATTTAATGAATTTTTCTTATGAATTCTCTAAATTTTAAAGTTTTATTCCTTTTTTCTGTGTAAATTAAAAAAAGCATAGAGTAAAAGCTCTGCAGTTTACTCTATGCTTACTTCTTTTTCCAATACCATTGCCTTTTTAAAGGGTATGCTGGAAATTAAAGCAGTAATCAAAGATAAGAAAAGTGCAGCATTAAGGCCCATTCTGTCACTTAAGATTCCAAATAAATAAGTGCATAGAATTGTCGAAACACTAATAAACAGACTGTATATTGATATAATCGTAGCACGCTCTGAAGATGGTATTAATTTATTAAAATATGGCATAAAAATTGGTGTATGAGCTGAATATATCACTGTATAAATAATATAAGGTATAAATGAATAGCTTGGAATTACATACATCATAAATATAAACAATGCCGAGATAATACTTATAATCATTAATGTCCGAAGTAACCCGCCAAATTTTTCAGCTATTCTGTCAGCATAGCGTGGGACAATAATGCTAAGTATCATGGTTAACGCTAATATGACTCCAAACCATTCTACAGGTATACCTGCTTTTTCAAAATAGGGCTGCCACAACATTGACAAAATTCCCGAAGAAAAAAAGAAGAAAAATGCTCCAATTGTAATAGATAATAAAATCCGATGCTTAAATAGATATCCAGTTCCTTTGGAAATTTTACTAAAATATTCTCTATAACTGTATTCTACCTCTTTTTTCTGTGATTTATCTTTTTTGCCTGTTAAAAATACGTAAATAAAAACCAGAAAAATTCCTATACCTTCTATTAGCCAAATTTCTCTGAAGATGTTATAGCGTACTAAAATACTCCCTCCTAAAAAACCCATTGTGCTTCCCAAGTAATTATAACTTGTAAGACGTCCCCAGTATTTTGTAAGGTCTACGTCTTTTTCACTAAAAAGAATCGAATCAGCAAACCAAGATTCAAAGGCCCCAGAGTTGAGGGTAGCTCCAACCCCTGATAAAAAATAGAGAAATAATAAAACTGCAAAAGAGGTATTAAAGTATATACCGATAGAAGTCAAACTGCCAATCAACAAAGATAAAAGAACAGAAAATTTTCGACTATATGTATCCGCAAGAGCACCAGTTGGTATTTCAAAAAATGTTACTGCTACGTGATTTACTATTATTAGAAGGGAAATCTGTGCAAAATCTAGATTAATCTTATTAAAATATATCACCCAAAATGGTGCCATTAAAGATGTAAAAAAGCTTGAAAATAATGTTACTACTATTAAGAAAAATCGTATATTACCCTTCAAACTTTGCATTTATTTAAATCCTCCTAAAAACAGACAGGTCCCTGTCCCCTTGTCTTTGAACATTTTCATGTTTTACTGTGGGTGTTTCTTTACACCACAAATATTCCTTCTTCCCTCACTGGCTCCTCTACTTTATCCAACTTCTCTATATTAAATAAACTGTAAAAATATCCTTTCCTATCTAATAGCTCATCAAATTTCCCACTCTCTATTACTTTCCCATCTTTTAATACTATTATCTCATCATATTTCTTCAGTAACTCACTCCATAATCTGTGTGTCACTACTATTGCTGTTATATCTTTCATCTCCAATATCGTTTTCTCTATTAAATAGGCTGTCTCATTGTCTAACGCTGCTGTCGCCTCATCTAACGCCAAAATCGATGCATTTGTTATTATTGACCTGGCTACCGCTATCCTCTGCCTCTCCCCTCCTGATAATAATTTACCTCCTTCCCCTACATCACTGTATATCCCCTCTGGCAATTTCTCTAACAATGGCCCTAACCCCGCTATCTTTGCTGCTCTTATTACTTCTTCATCTGTGTATTTGTCATTTAAAAAGAGTTATGTTGTCTTTTACTGTGCCGTCAAATATGAATACATTTTGATGTAATAACGTAATTATTTTGAACAAGTCTTTCTTATCTATTTGCCTTAATTCAATCCCATCTAATAATATCTTCCCTTCATAGTTTTCATATTGTTTTAACAATAATTTCAGTATAGTCGATTTTCCTGCCCCACCTGTTCCTACTAAAGCGTATTTTCCACCTTTTTTGATTGCAGACAAAGGGACAGGGACTTGTCTTTTGTCTAAATTCTTTCATCTAAATAAATGAAGATATTTAGAAGTAAAATATGGAAATTTTCAAACAAAGAGAACCGTCCCTGCCGTTTGTTTACTCGTCAATTTTGTGTATTCCCTTTTATGGCCATAAATGCTATAATTATAAAAAACACTTAAACATTTTCATCCCCTCTGGTGGTGAAATTATGCTCTCTTCTATAGGCGATAAAATTAAAGCTTTGAGACTACAAAAAAATCTCTCACAAAGTGAATTGTGTGGAAATTTTATGAGTAGAGTGGTCTTGAGCAGAATTGAAAGCGGGAAAGCACTCCCCTCATTAGAACAGTTAGCTTACCTCGCCGAAAAATTAGAAGTACCTGTAAGTTATTTCTTTAGTGATTCTACAGGAGAAAAATACATACTTTTTGAGAAAAATTCGTCTTTACTTAAAGACTTGTTTTTAGCCAAAGATTATTACGAAATTATTAAATGGTCCGAGGAAAATCACAATGCTTTTTGTGAAGTAGAAGATTCTAATAAATACTACTATCTTGGCATGTCTTATTTTTACTCCAATATCTTTGATAAAGCTTTAAAAATTTTGAAAAAATATATAAATGCTTTTACTAAATCAAGCACAGACTTTAAAAGGGAAAATATAGAAAAATTTTCTGATGCCTTAAACTCTCTTTTTAAAATAATGCTTAAAAATAAAAACTATGAAAAGGGAATTCATTACTTAGAGCTTGCAAGAAAGTATCTTTATCAATTTAATGCCTTGAGTTTACCTGTAAGTTTTGCAATACATAATAATTTAGCTTACACTTACCTCAAAACGTGTCAGTTCCAAAAAGTAGTAATTATATTGGAAAATTTCATTAATTACAATAATGATATTATAAGCCTTAAAATTATGCCAGATATATATACTTCTCTAAATATCGCCTATTACAACTTAGGAAATTATGAAAAAGCCCTTTACTATATAAAAAAAGCGATACTTTTATTTGAGTTTCAGGGCGATCATTTAGAAGCTGGAAAATGCTACCTGAACTATATAAATACCTTAAGGCACAGTAGCAAATTTAAAGAAGCCTTTGAAGTGCTTGAAAAAGCTAAGAATGATTACAAAGATGACGCTGAACTTTATCACAAGTTTAAAATTCAAGAGATGATTCTTTATTTTAATATCGGTATGTATGAAAAAGTTATTGAACTTTCAGAAAGCATTAATACTTCTTTACTCAGCATGAGAGGGAAAAAAGAGCTCGCTTTCATATTAGGTCATATAAAATACTTGAATAAAGAATTTGAGGAGGCTTATAGATTTCTTAAAAAATGCGAAAAATATTTTGCTGAAGAGAATTTTTACAATGACCTATCTGTTATCTATGAAGACTTATACGCAATTCCAGGTGATGTTAATTATAGAGAAAAAGTATTGGCAGTAAAAAATAAATCAGGTAGGAAAAATGTAATTATAAAATAAGCAAATGTCCTGTATAGCAAAAAGCAGGAACCCTCCTCATAATAATGAGTTCCTCCTTTATATGAATCTCCTTATGGAAAAAACAGAGTATTATTTAGCTTTTACTAAATACCTTGAACATTTAAGAAAGCATATTTATACCACTAATATTATAGAAAGTAATATTATAGAAAGTGTCAATAGCCTGATCAAGAAAACCCGCATAAAAACAGGTGAATATTTCAATTCCGCTGAGGCCTTGAAATTAATATTTATCTCCAGAGAAAAAATTTAAAACAGACAAAAGGGAAAAAGCCGGTTCCAATGACAAATGGCCATATCTATGAAATACAACAACTTTTCCAGTTACGTTACTTTAACCAGACACAAAATTCTTGACAAATCTCCGAGTATACGCCTAGATTAAGAGGCCCTCAATCTATACCACAAATATTCCCCCTTCTTTCACTGGTTCCTCTACCTTATCCAGCTTCTCTATGTTAAATAAACTGTAAAAGTATCCTTTCCTCTCTATTAAATCGTCAAACTTGCCCCTCTCTACAATCCTACCATCTCTTAATACTATTATCTCATCATATTTCTTTAGTAGCTCACTCCACAACCTGTGTGTCACCACTATCGCCGTTATGTCCATCTCCAGTATCGTCTTCTCTATTAAATATGCCGTTTCATTGTCCAGTGCCGCTGTTGCCTCATCCAGTGCTAGTATTGACGCATTTGTTATTATTGACCTCGCTATCGCTATCCTCTGCCTCTCCCCTCCTGATAGAAGTTTTCCCCCTTCTCCTACATCGCTTAATATGCCCTCTGGCAATTTCTCTAACAATGGCCCTAATCCTGCTGTCTTCGCTGCTCTTATTACTTCTTCATCTGTGTATTTGTCATTAAATAGGGTTATGTTATCCTTTACTGTCCCGTCAAATATGAATACGTTCTGATGTAATAGCGTAATTATTTTGAATAAGTCTTTCTTGTCTATTCTCCTTAATTCTATCCCATCCAGTTTTATTTCTCCTTCATAGTTTTCATATTGTTTTAACAATAACTTGAGTATTGTGGATTTCCCTGCTCCACTCGTCCCTACTAATGCGTACTTTCCTCCTTTTTTGATTGTAAAGTTTATGTTATCCAAAGCTTTTGTCTCACCTGTGTAGCTAAAAGATACATTTTTAAATTCTATTGAATCGTTAAAAGATTTTACTGGTATATAATTATCCCCCTCTTCCTTTTCCTGTAATACTTCATTTATCTTCTGTGATATGCTCTTTAAGGAGAGTATCCTATTGAGATTTTGACCCATACTGTATATTGGCATAATTATGCTATTGCTAAGCTGCACACAGGCAATCATTGTTCCTAAAGTCATCTCTCCTTTTAGGTAAAGTACAAACCTACTGCAAATACAGAGAGGAAAATAAAACTACTTAAAATTTCAGACATAGTGTCAGAGGTATTTAAAAGTATGCTGTATTTAAGCTTTTTATCTTCCACATCTTCATTAATTTTTGAAAACTTCTCATGTACTTTATCCTCTATCCCGAAGCTCTTTATCACTTCAAGTCCTGTAAGAGTATCTTTAGATTCTATAGTAAAAAGTTCTAAGCTCTCAGAATAATCGTTTCTCATTTTAGCAATCTTATCATCAAAAATGCGAGGAATTATTACACTAAGAATTGCCATGAGTATTATCATCACAGTTATTTTGTAACTTAATATAAATAGAGAAATTAATGCAGCCACAAATCCTACTGCACTGCCTAAAAGCCTAAAGAAATTGTTAAAATAATCCTCTTCTACAATCTTTACATCATTTGAAATAATTGAAATGTACTTACCTGTATTAACTTCATTAAAATGTTCCACATCCTTTTTAATGATTGCTCTAAATAACCTGTCTTTTAGGTATATCAAAGTTTTTTTCATGTAATGAAATCGAGTTGTTCTATTTAACCATCCAACTACTGCTTCCAATATGGTAAACATTACTGCGAATTTGACAACAGAATAAAATTTCACCAAATCACGTGTAGTTGCTACATCTATGAGTTTTTTATAAATAAAAGCAAAGTAAATATTTATCAATACAGAAGCTACTAAGAAAAATACTGCAAGCACAAACTCTTTTTTGTACTTGAATAAAAATTCTCTCATACAGGTCTTTCACTCCTTTTATATAATAGTTTAGACTTGTGCAAAATTCAAAAGCCTTCATTTAAGCCATTCCACAGACATGCTTTTTTTCTATCACTCTTGAATTTTTTATCTTTTATGTAGGATTTCCCCTCCCATTTGTCGAATTATTATATATACCGCATGAAAATATTTTTTAAGGAGGGGGAAATCCTACATGTACCAGCTTCAATTACTTTTAAATATACCTGAACTCTTTACTTCTCTATCTAAAATTGATTTCTATTCTTCTATGTTTAAAAATCTAGACTTGTCTTCAATACCTGAATTCCCTTTCTCTAGTCCTGGCCGTAAGGGTTATTCTCATCATGCAATGTTTAGAGCTTTTATTGTTATTAAGCTTTAAGATTCGGTACAATTTCTGACCTTTTAGATTATCTCCGCAATAATCTTATCATTGCTCATCTTTGTGGCTTTAACATCCTTAAACCTCTTCCTTCTTATTGGACTTTCCGCCGTTTTATTAATGAGTTCTCTCATGATTATTTGACCTCTATCTTTCAAAATCAAGTCAATATCCTCAAAAATATGGGCATTATCTCTGGTGAGTTTATTTCCATGGACTCTACCCCTATTAAAGCTAACACTAAGTTAAATAACCCTAAGTCTTTTTCTAAAAATAAATTCTCTAAAGATAATCAGCCTAAGTCTAATAAGGATTGTAAATTAGGCGTTTATTCTGCTTCTAATGATTCTTCTAATAAACGTTATAAGTTTTATTGGGGCTATAAAAATCATATTATTGTTGATGCTATCTCTGGATTGCCTATCGCTGAAACTACTACTCCCGCTGATGTCCCCGATTTTGAAGTTGCTTTGTCTTTACTTGAAAAGACTAATAAGTGGTTTAACCTTAAGTATGTTAATTTTATTGCCGATAAGGGGTATGATGTTAAGAGAGTTTATAATTTTGTTAGAGATACTCTCCATGGTCATTGTTTTATTCCTCTTAACAAGCGTAATTCTAAAAATCCTCCACTGACTGATGATGGTTATATGGTTTGTGAAGCAGGTATTAAAATGCTCAAAGACGGCAAGCAGTATTTTGATGGTTTTATTAAGCAAAAATTTGTTTGCAAGCTCTGTAATTCTAAAGATGACTCTGCCTGCCCTATAAAGCATCCTAAATATTTTAATGGCAAAAAGCATAGAGGCTGTACTAAGTATGCTATTATATCTTCTGATTATAGGTCTTCTATTAATAGAGACTCCCTATATTTTAAGGCTGTCTATAGACTAAGAGTAGAATCAGAAAGATATAATTCTCGATTTAAAGCTCTAGATTTTGAAAAAGCTTATGTTAGAAATATTAATTCTGTCAGCAACCTTAATACTTTTGGCCATATTACTTTGCTTACTGTCGCTATTGTAGCTATTAAACTGGGTAAATTTGATGAGTTTAAGTCTCTTAGTGCTCTGATGCAATCGGCTTAACTTTTGCTGAATTTAGTTCATGCCACTTTTTAACATTTGACTTCTACAGGATATTTATGCCCTTTTTTAGCTCCTCTTTTTGTCTTTTCTTTTCCCTTATCCCTTACTTTATGTTTGATTGTCAGTCTTGATTACTATATATTGTATGTTATACATATTCTGGCTTTTGGTCGTAACTATTTTAATTAATTTTGCACATCCCTAATAATAGTTGACAATTTGTTTGTTTTCCCTTTACTTTCCCTTCTCTTGCCCATATAATATCTGGTAAGTGAAACAATTTCAACCCGAATTGATTCTGGGTGGTGTGTTAAAAAATTGAAATATATAGAAAAAAGTTATAGTTTACTATAAAATAGAAACATTGCTATTTTTAGTTTCTATAAGTTGCTCCTTAATAATTTCTCTGTAGATAGGACATGAACTGGGCAATTCTTCATGAGCTCCATTAGCGACAATTTTCCCTTTATCGAGCACATAAATTTCCTTGCACTGGAGAACTGTTGATAACCTATGGGAAATCACAATTAAATTTTGGACAATAGTTTTTATGTTTTTAAATATCATACTTTCTGTTTTAGTATCAACCCCTGATAAAGCTTCATCTAATACTAATAATGTTGGCTTCCTTAAAATTGCCCGCGCTAATGCTAAACGCTGCTTTTCCCCAGTAGACAAATAAAATCAAATCTATTTGCTCTTCTCATATATACACATGTTTTTTATATATGGCACTTCTATGCTACTTAAAATCAATCAAATTTAAAATTATATAAATTCTGAATTAATTTTTTTAAATTTATCTGCGCTAATAATAACATTATTTAAATTTATAATAAAACTTATTAAAGTATCAAAAAAACACTTTTATCTTTCATTTAATCAATTTAACTCTCAATCCCTTTAATTCCCTCAATTTTTCTTTGTTTATCTGCATAAAATAAAAAGCAGAAAGTAAAATTTTATATTCTGCCCTTCTGCTAACTATATAACTATGGCTCTTCTTCTCTTCAATTGCACATCTTTCATATTTCCAGAAAATACACCAATCTAGATCTCTTACAGCCTATATTAGTGCACCTTTTAAACTATAAATATCTCTCTTTTTCGTTTCTCTGGTATTTCACACAAATTCTTTTTCATACAGTTTCTTCTACAGTCTCAATCTCTTCTTTCTCATCAATCCCATAATTATACATATAATAGAAATACCCTCTCTTCTCTAATAGCTCATCCAATGTGCCTCTTTCAATGATTTCTCCATCTCTCATTACAAATATTTCATCATACCTTTTAAGTATCTCTGGGTCTAACTTATGGGTTACAGCAAGCACTGTCGCATCTAAATTTATAAGCGTCCTCTCTATATCGCTCGCTGTAACTTTGTCTAAAGCTGCTGTAGCCTCATCTATCAGCAGTACTTCCGCTTTCTTGATTAGTGCTCTTGCAATTGCTATCCTCTGTCTCTCTCCTCCTGATAGCTCTACTTCCCCTTCTCCTACTATTGTATCGAGTCCTTTGGGAAGTTTCTCAACAACCTGAACTAAACCAGATTGTCTCAATGCTTCAATGAGTTCCTCTTCCCCACATTCACTGTAAAGGCAAATGTTATTCTTTAATGTGTCGCTAAACATAAAGACATTCTGCTGTATAATGCTAACTTTCCTGTAATAGGAGGCAGGGTCAAATTCTCTTATGTCTACTCCGTCAATGAGCACTTGCCCCTCATAATCTGTAATGTGATTTAATAGCACTCTGAGCAGTGTGGTCTTTCCACACCCACTTTCTCCAACTAATGTATACTTTTTACCTTTATCAAGCTTTATGTTTATGTTTGACAAAGCATTCCTCTTCCCATCGTAAGAAAAGATTAGGTTTTTGATTTCTATAGAATTTTTAAATTCAAAAGGTTTATCTCCCTGTGAAACTTTCTCCTTGCTTACATCTATTATTTCTTTTTGGATTTTATCTGCTATTTTTTCAACAGATTTTATCTTTGTAGCATATACAGATGCAGAAATTAAAGGATTTACTATGTAGTTCATAAGCTGTACAGCGGCAATCATAGAACCTACTGTGATATAACCTCTTAAGACCAAATATGTGGCTACGAGAATATTTACAAAAAACATCGCAAATCCTGACACAATAGACAAAGCTCCTTGAAATCCTTGAAATGCATCGGATTTATACCCTGCCATTTCTGCATCTTTGTTATCTTTTGATGCCATATTGAGGATTTTGCTCTCTATGTTAAAAGCTTTTATTACTTCAAATCCCTGAGCCATCTCTTTTATCCTGTTGGTAAACCTCTCAAGTTTTTTAAGGTACTGTCCTTTTAGCTCTTGATTTATTTTTGTGAAAAGCTGAGGTACAATCACTGGAACCCAGCCAAAAATGAAAATGACTATAGTGAGATAAACGTTTATTCGAAGTATTAGATATAAAGACACGATAAATAGTAAAACGTCTTCCATAATGTTAATGAGACTTGTTAAGTAATTACTCTCTATCATTCTCACATCATTGCTAAGTAAAGATATCAATTCTGAACTTGTAATTTTTCTTCTTCTAGAATTTATGAAACTTTCTATGATGGATTGTTTGTAGTCTATTAATACTTTCTTGTTAAAAGCTGCTGAAGCTGCCTTTGACAAAGTTTCAGCTGTAAATACTGCTATTAAAAACCCTACTGAATACCATATTAAGGCAGAAATACTGTAATTTAAATTTCCAACTGATGTGTCAACAATTATTTTAAAAAGTATCGCCTGCAGGGCTTTAAGGGCTGATACAAAAATTACAAGTATAGCGTTTACCAGAATTAAAAACTTATACTTTAAGATGTATTTCTTTATCGTCTCCATTTATATAACCTCCCTGGAATAAAGTTTTTTGTATTTATTTAGAAATTCCTCAAATCTTCCATTTCTCATTATTTGAAAAAGCTTAGTTAATACTAATTCTGTTAATTTGATATTTCTGTCACAGTCTTCTTTATCAATAATAAGTTTACCTTTTTCTATAAGGGATTTCGCAGGACATTTTGTACACCAAAAGCTGGCCACACAGTTTCTGCAATCTTCATGAGTTTCTTTATTTACTGATTGTAACATTTTACTTATTCTTTTAAAACCTGAGTTGATAGTATATATATCATCATATATGTTACCAATTTTGTAATTCCCCCTACCAATATATAGGGGACAAGGCCATATATCTCCATCGGAATCAATTGTTATCTGGTTAATTCCTACATCACAAAAATATGAATATCGTTGTTGCGATAAAACACTGTTTGTTATAGTATTTAATGAAATATTGTAGTTATATTTTTCTTCAAAAATATCAGAAAAAAATTTTTCACTTCATCATCTATTCTATCCAATCCATTTTCATCATCATGTGGAACTTTCAAGTTTTTATCATTTGTTACAACATTAAATACAGAAATTCTTTGAATACCCACTTCATTTTTCAAATGTTCTATAATTTCTGTTCTACTTAGTTTTTCATAAGCCTGTTTAGTATAAGTAGCCTGAATAAAACCAACATTTTCTTTATTCCTATTTAGTTTTTTTACATTAGTTACAATAGTAGTATAAGTGCCTCTACCATCTGGATATTTACGATGTACATCATTGATAAATTCTGGTCCATCAATACTTACGGTGACCTTGATATTATATTCCTCAATTAATTTATGTATTCTTTCGCTATAAATAGTTCTATTTATTTCCATTAAAAAGTTTACTTTTTTATCTTTAAAGTCCCTACATATCGTTTCTATTGCATCTACTGCGAGCAATGGTTCTCCACCAAAAAATAGAATAGCTGATAAGTTTGGAAACTTATTTGCAATTTCTTTGCTCAGATTAACAGCTTCTTCTGGTTTCATAACTTTTCTTTTTTTCCCATAGCTACCGTATGATGCGTAACAGTACGAGCATCTTAAATTACAGTCGTTACTAACAATAAGCTTTATAGAAGTAATGGTGCTGGTTGATGGCTCTTTTGTGTAAAAATCATCATTAGGTTTACAAGTATTTTTTATTTTTTCCCATATTTCTTTTTCTTTCTCTGTCAGTGTTTTCTCTTCAGAAATTTTTCCCAAAACATTGACAAACTCCTCTTCTAATGAAAAAAGTTCCATGTTAGCTACATTAAATAGTAATCTATTATTTAAATCCACAAAGGAATTTATCCTGGATAGATACAAGATATTCCCTTTCCTTTCACCTATTACATTTTAAAAAGACAAATAAAGAATTTGAATAATTAGTATAATTTTTGATTATCATTGTTATTTTACGGAATTTGAGGACTTTTAGTTATAAATTGCCTCCAAAGGGCAAAATAACCCTTTGGAGGACCTTTTCTTTAACTAATCTTTACACCACATCCGGCAAGCCCGAAGCACCAGTGCATTGGAGACACAGAAGAAAATGTTATTTTACTCATATTTTCACCCCCTTTCTCATGATTGTGATATTAAAATTAAACTTTATTCCTATCTTTAGTGCATTAACTATGATTTTTTCTGTGCAAATACATTTGTGGAAATACTACTATCTTCTTCCAGATAAAAAGAACTAAACTTTACATTTAGATGTCTTTTATAAGGTAATGTTTCTCTTATTATTACTTATTTACTATCACCCCCTTAAACAAATTTCTATGCTGAGCACATCTTAAAACTTTTCTATATTTGTATTTACATCAAAGTTCTAAGATGTGCCTTCAGCCTGCCTGAAATCTATTTTTGCTTTGCATCTTTTTTATTTATAATAGATTGGGGAAAATTCAAAAGCTTTCATCTAAACCGTTCTATAGATATCTTTTTATCCTTCTTGAGTTTTTATCTTCTACGGTATGTAAGCATTGGATATTAAAAATATTTTTCAATTTCTAAGCTTCTATCCACCCCATGGATTATTTATATCTCCATGTACCCTTGGTTCTCTTTCTTCTGCTAACATGTATTGTTGCATTACTTTTTTATCATTTATATAGGAGGGCTTTACGTTAATGTACGTCACTATCCCAAGTAAAAAAGCTACTAATGCCAATAAAGCTATAGCTTTCTTCAATTTTCTTCACCTCCCAAATTTTCTTTCAATTTTATCCTACCATTCTTACCTCTTTCCAGTAAAATGGCAAAAATGCTTATAAGCCCTCCCAATATTTCGTTTTGGCGAAGTTATCTATATTTTCCTTTCTTTTTCTCTTTTTTTCATATATCGCCAGTGAAAAATTTTAATTTTGTAACTGGAAGTTACAATAGGCTAAATTTGTAAAATTGCTTCAAAGGCAGTAAAATAAAGAGCTTAATAAGTGATGTTTAAAGTTAATTATCTGAAAATTTAAACTTTATATGTTTATTTTGATTTCTTATGTATCCCTTTTTGTGGCTATAAACGTTATAATTACAAAACTTTCAATGCTTTTGTTTCCGCCGTTGATGAAATGATGTCTTCTAATAGGCAATAAAACAAAAAGCTCCCCATCTTCTGGAGAGCTTTTTGTTTCCGGACAACAAGAACCGTCCCCGGTGTCTACAACATTTCTCTTAATCTCTCTATATCTTTTATTATTACCTTATTTCTATTTAATTTAATAATCCCTTCTTTATCCATTTGGCTTAGAACTCTTGTTACAGTTTCTCTAGATATACCTATTATGTTAGCGAGGTCCTGCCTGTTTAAATTTAGATTTAGCAAAATCCCTTCTTTAACATTTACTCCTCTTTCCTTAGCAAAGGTCAAAAGCACGGAGGCAGTCCTTCCTATTGAATCTCTTAAAGCAAGGTTCTCTATTATATATGACACATTTTTTAATCTTTTTGCCATAAGCTTTATTATGCTTAAGGCTATTTCAGTATTTTTTAATATTAAATTTTCTATATCCTTATTTTTTAGCATAATCACTTCGGAGTCCTCTATAGCCTCTGCAGTTGCAGGATATTCTCCACCGGCAAATAGAATAGACTCAGCAAATATGTCCCCTTTTTCCATTATTTTAATAATGTACTCTTTCCCGATAGAAGATGTTTTTGATATTTTAACTTTGCCGGATTTTACAAAATATATAGCTTCTCCCTTTTCCCCCTCTATGAAAATAATAGAGCCTTTTTTAAAAGATTTTATGATAGAAATCTTATGTATCTCTTCAAGGGATTTGTCCTCCAGTTCATTAAAATAAGGGACTTTTTTAAGGTAATCAAAATGAGCCATAATGACTTTCATCCCTTCTTAAAAGCAAACTAAAGATTATTCCGTTCTATATTTATCAAGACTTACAAATTTTGTATACTGTGCAAGCCATAAAAGTTCCACTGTCCCTGTGGGCCCATTTCTGTGTTTTGCAATTATAACTTCTGCTATGTTTTTCTTTTCAGAATCTTTATGATAGTAATCATCTCTGTACAAAAACATTACTATGTCAGCGTCCTGCTCTATTGCTCCAGATTCTCTCAAATCGCTTAAAATAGGTCTGTGGTCTGACCTGGACTCAGGTGCACGGGAAAGCTGTGAAAGGGTGATTACAGGAACATTGAGTTCTCTTGCTAAACTTTTAAGAGACCTCGATATTTCTGAAATTTCTTGTTGCCTGTTTTCTGCCCTTCCTCTTCCCTGCATAAGCTGCAGATAATCTATCATCACCAAGCCCAATCCTTTTTCCAGTTTAAGACGCCGGCACTTCGCCCTTATGTCCATTACGCCAATTCCAGGGGTATCATCAATATAGATAGGAGCTTTAGAAAGAGGAGTCATCGCAGCTGCCAGTTTCATCCAGTCATCTTCATCAAGGTTTCCTGTCCTAAGCTTTTGGCTATCTATATTGGCAGTAGAACAGATAAGCCTGTTTACCAACTGCTCTTTTGACATCTCTAAGCTAAATATGGCAACAGGAAGGCCTGTCAAAAGAGCTGCATTTTGAGCAATATTTAAAGCAAAAGAGGTTTTTCCCATTGAAGGTCTTGCTGCGACTAATATAAAGTCAGAGGGCTGAAAGCCGGCAGTTTTTAAGTCAAGGTCAGGAAAGCCAGAGGGAATTCCCGTAAGCTGTCCTTTGTTTTTGTAAAGTTCTTCTATTTTATAAAAGGTATTCATTAACACGTCTTTTATAGGTGAAAAATTAGTAGTGTTTCTTCCTTGAGCTATATCAAATATTTTTTGTTCTGCTATGTCAAGGACAGTTTCTACGTCATCCCCTTCGTAACTTAACTCCATAATCTCTGAAGAGGCCTCAATGAGCCTTCTCAATGTGGCCTTTTCTTTTATAAGCTTTGCATAGTAAGATACGTTAGCAGTGGTAATAACATTGGAAGACAGGCTTGCTATATAATCAATTCCGCCAACAGCCTCCAGCATGTTTCGCTTTCTAAGTTCATCAACTACTGTCACAAGGTCAACGGGGATGTCTTTTTCAAACATCTCCATCATTACATCGAATAATTTTTTGTGGGATTCTTTATAAAAGTCGTCGGCTTTTATTATTTCAGAAACGTCTATTATAGCATCCCTAGATAAAAGCATTGACCCTAAGACGGATTGTTCAGCTTCTATGTTTTGGGGAGGGATTTTGCTCCACTCCATCCTTATTCCCCCCTTGCTTTAATTACTCTGCCACAACATCTACCTTCACTTTTGCTATGACTCCTTGATAAAGTTTTATGTCTACATAATAGGTACCTGTAGTCTTTACAGTCTCGTCAAAAGATATTTTCTTCTTATCAATGTCAAAGCCTTTCTCCTTTAAAGCCTCTTCTACGTCTTTTGAAGTGATAGATCCAAAAAGTTTACCATTTTCTCCTGCTTTTACTTTTAAAACTAAGCTTAAGTTTGAAAGCTTTTGGGCCATTTCTTTTGCTTCTTCTAATTCTTGCTGTCTCTTTTTCTCTTCTGCCTTTTTCTTTTCATTAAGCACTTTTATGTTGGATTCTGTAGCCTCTATGGCAAGTCCTCTTGGAAGGAGATAATTTCTCCCATACCCGTCGCTGACATTTACAATTTCTCCTGCTTTTCCTACATTTTTAACATCTTTTACTAATATAACTTTCATTTGTCTTCACCTTCCTCTTCAAAATATTCTTTAATAGCATTTTTTAAGTCTTGCAGTACTTCCTCTATAGGCTTTTTGACCTGAGCTCCTGCAACAGTTAAATGTCCTCCTCCACCAAGCTTTTCAAGGATAACTTGAACATTTATGTCTCCAAGAGAGCGTCCGCTTATGGCTACATCTTCTTCTCTTTTTAAAAGGACAAAAGAGGCTTGTACTCCCTTTATTGTAAGAAGTTCATCAGCAGCCTGGGCTATGATGAGATTGTTGGCATTTGGAGGGCTAACTGCTATTGCAATGCCGTTATCCAATATCTCGGCATTTTTCACTATTGAAGCTTTTATTATGTAAGAATCTAAGTCATTTTGGAAAAGCTGCTTAACAGAGGTTGTATCTGCCCCTTTTCTCCTCAAAAAGGAGGCTGCTTCAAAAGTCCTGGAACCTGTCCTGAAAGTGAAATTTTTTGTATCCACTGATATTCCTGCCATTAAAGCCTCAGCTTCTATAGGTTTTATGTCAATCTTGTCTACTATATATTGCAAAATTTCTGTGACTAATTCGCTAGCAGAAGAAGCATAAGGCTCTAAATAGACAAGCAAGGCTTTATCAATAAACTCTTTCCCTCTTCTATGGTGGTCTATTACAACTATTCTGTCTATAATATCTACAATTTCGGGATAAGTAAGATAACTGGGTCTATGGGTATCAACAACTATTAAAAGGCTGTTTTGGTCCACCATGTTTTTAACTTCACTGCTTTTTATAAATAAATCTTCATAGCCTTTTGTGTTTTGTATTTTCTTTACTAATTCATCTATTGCTACATTAGATTTATCTAATATTATATAGGCTTTTTTGCCTAAAGACATGCTGGCTCTATACATGCCAATTGCAGCACCTAATGAATCAAAGTCCATAAAGTTGTGACCCATTATGAAAATGGTAGAGGATTCTTTTATGAGCTCTTTTATAGCGTGGGCAATTACTCTCGCCTTTACTTTTGTCCTCTTTTCAACAGCTTGTGTTCTTCCTCCATAAAACGAAATTTTATCTCCTCTTTTTATTACTGCTTGGTCTCCTCCTCGCCCTAATGCTAAGTCTAAGGCGCTAGAGGCATATTCATTTAAGGCTAAAAAGTCATTGGCATCTGCTCCAATTCCTATGCTTAAAGTTAAAGGGATTTTTATCTCTTCTCCAATTTCTCTCACTTTATCCAATATTTCAAATTTATTTTCTTCTAAGCTTTTTAATCCTTCCTCTTTAAATACGACAAAGTATTTATCATCATCATATTTTTTCATAAAAGCTTTTATTGAGGAAGCCCATTCTGAAAGTTTTTTTTCTATTTCTGAAGAAACCACCGCTTTTTTAATATCTTCTATTGCCATCATCGCTTCTTCGTAGTTGTCAATTATTATATGCCCTACCACAGGTCTATCGAAAGCTAAAGATTTCTTAAGCTGAATGTATTCAGTGTTATCAAGGAATAAAAGAGTACAGCTTAGGTCCTTCCCTTTTTTCTTTTTGCTTGAGAATCTACTTTTAACACGGAATAGTACCGGCCATTGAACTCTATTTGGTTTTTTTGTCATCTATTTTGTTTCCAGCATATTTTTTTATCAATTTCTTTATCTCTTCATCTTCATTAAAGACCTGAGAATAGTTTAAGTTATACCACAGGATTTCTCCGTTATCATTTAAAATAACGGCAGGAATTGGCATCTTTGCTAAAACGCTTTTTGATGCCTTATCAACATTGAAAAATATATTTTCTATATATTTATCCAATTCTAATCGCTTTTTCTTTACGCCATAGTATTCACTTAAAAGCACATAAAGAAAGATGATTAATGAAATAGAAGCAATTATCTCGTTGTAGTAAAACATTAAAACTATTAATAAAGCTGATAGTAAAATATTTATCACATTGACAGAAGAAATTATTTTATAAAATTTCTTATCCACAAAAACACCTCTCATTTTCTAACTCATGTATTTCCTTAAATCCATACTGGTATCTGCAATACCTATTATGGTAAATAGCCAAGAGGTAAGAGGAAAAAGAAATAAAAATACAAGGATTAAGTTAGCAGCCAATGATTTCATATTCAATTTATGAGTTAAATAATATTTTACTACCGCCAAGCCTCCTAAAGTAAAACCTAGAGAAAGCAATACTATTATATTGGTAGTTATTGCTTCTGGTTGCTTTAGAAAATATTGATATAACAACACTCCAATAAAAATCCATCCTGTGACATAAGGCATTTTCCATTCTTCAAAAGGAGGAAGTGCTTCTATATAGACCCTTTGAGTTTTTAAGATTTTGGATATAATTATATAATTAATTAAAATGACAGCTACGACCGCGATTATTATAGATGCAGGTAAAGTCATTTTTAGCATTTCTTCAATTGTTAATAAATTGCTTTTTATAGCCGAAAAGTTTGGATGTCCCTGATAAATAGATAATACTTCTTTTGTGCTCATATCAATTGCCTTAAAAAACTGATCGAGTGCATTTATTTTGAAAGCCACTTTTATGAAATAAAATATTACAATCACACCAAATATTGACACAACAGAAGTATCTATAAGTGTCTCACTAGCTTTACGTTTTTTCGATATTAAATACCCCATAACAAATCCTTGTAAGGCAAAAAATAAACTTGTAAAAGCTGTACCTATATCTGTAAAAATTACATTTACAATAAATACAGCAAAAGATGATGCAATAGCATAAGATTCAGAACTTCTTATACAAGTTATAGCAATGGGAGCTGGTATCAAAAAAAATAGCACAAATAAGGGCGGAATATACACTCCTATTAATGTCATTACTACAGCCATTGCTGTCATCATTGCCGCATTGGTAAGTTTTCGTAAATCCATTAAATCAATCACTCCCGCTTTCTACCCTTTATGTATCTCTCTAATCCAGAAAAATTATATTCTCCTTCAAAGTCTTTATCAATAATTTGAAGTTTGAGTTTTTTTTGAAGCGCTTCATCTATTTCTTCAAAGTCATAGCCTAATTTCTCTCCTAATAAGTACGCAGAAATTAAAATATCACAAAGATTGTCTACTAACACTTCTCCACTTTCATCTTCATTAAAGGCTTTCAAAAGAGAATATACTTTTCCTAAAATTTTTATTTTTAAATTTTCAATACTCCTTATGTTTTTAGCAATCTCAAGATTATTTTTCATACTTTTATTCCACCTTTATTTTTGACAGCTTTTTTAAATAGTAAACTAAAAGAGGGCATCGCCCTCTTATTATTATATCATTATTCTACTGTATATGGTAGTAGTGCAATCTGTCTTGCTCTTTTAATAGCTTTTGTAAGCTGCCTTTGATGCCTTGCACAGTTTCCTGTAATTCTTCTCGGCAGAATTTTTCCTCTTTCTGTGATGTACTTGCGGAGCCTTGCTACATCTTTGTAATCAATCTTATCTATATTATCTGTGCAAAAAGCACAAACGCGCTTTTTCGCTTTTCTGCCTCTTTTTTTAGTAGCTGCGTTATCTTTCGCCGTCGTATTAGCTGTTGTCATCCTTCAACCTCCTTTTTAAAAAGGTAAATCATCTTCACTCTCTATAGGTGTAAAACCCTCAAACTCTTCCGGTATATCTTCAAATACACTGTCAAAGTCTTCATCAAAATCTCTATTTTCTTCAGCATTGCCACTGCTGCCAAAACCAGATTTCGGCTCTAAAAATCTCACGTCATCTGCTACAACTTCAGTAACCCAATGTCGATTGCCGCTATTATCATCCCATGTTCGGGTTTGAATGCTTCCAGTTACCGCTATTAATCTGCCTTTTTTTAAATTGTTAGCGCAAATTTCTGCAAGTTTTCTCCAAGTTACGATGGGTATAAAATCTGTAGGCCTTTCCCCGCTTTGACTGACATAATTCCTGTTAACCGCTAACGTAAATGTAGTAACAGGAACCATGTTAGCACTATACCTCATCACAGGGTCTTTTGTAAGACGGCCTATTAAAATAACCTTATTTAACATTTTTAACCCACCTTTTTATATTAATAAACGATCATTCGTCAGTTCTTATTATTAAATATCTCAAAACGCCATCTGTGATCTTATAAACTCTCTCCAATTCCTGAGAAACCTTTGAGTTGCTGTTAAAGTTCATCAGTACATAATATCCCTCAAGCTTTTTGTCAATTGGATAGGCTAATTTTCTCTTACCCCATTCATCAAAATTGGTTATTTCTCCACCATTTTCAATGATGAGGTTTTTAAATCTTTCTATTAAGCCTTTTCTTTCCTCTTCACTTAAATCTGGAGAGAGAATGTACATTGTCTCGTATGACCTCATCTTTTCACCTCCTTTTGGACTAAACGGCCCCAAAAAGGGCAAGGCGGCAATCCATATCCATATTCTATCATTGTCCAGAGGGATTTTCAACTGTTTTTAAAATTTTTTTGATGCTCTTTTCAAATTTAGCTCGCGGCATCAAAACCATTCTTCCGCATTTTAGGCATTTTATGCGAATATCCATGCCCACTCTTAAAATTTCCCATTCGTCAGAACCACAAGGGTGCTTTTTTTTCATCTTTACAATATCTCCTACATGGAGTTCTTTTGGCAAAACAATCACCTCAATTAATTTATGAACTTAATAAATCAACTGAAAAGGTGCTTTGATTTTCACACATTACTAACCAAGTTATGTGTCAATATTTGTTATTGTAACATCTGTATGCGGATATGGAAATGTAATCTTTTCTCTATCAAATACTTTTTTTATCCTGTATCTTATATCCCTTTCAACTTCCCATTGTTTCATAGGCTCTGTTTTCGCAATAATCGTTATTAAAACTTGCGAGTCCTGAAAATCCGTAATTCCCAAGACTGTAGGGCCCTCTATCACATCATTCCTGGATTTTTTTATATCTTCACAAATTTGTGTGAGCACATTTATTATTCTATCAATATCTTCCTCATAAGGAATACCTACATTTACAAGCGCTCTCATACTGCCTCGTGTATGGTTTGTTACAGTCTTTATTTCTCCATTTGGTATTATATGTAAATCGCCCGAAAAATCCCTTATTTTGCTTGTTCTAAGTCCTACTTCTTCAACAAGACCCGAAAAATTATTTATCGTTATATAATCCCCAACTCCAAACTGATCTTCAAATATTATGAAAAACCCCGAAATTACGTCTTTGACTAGATTTTGAGCACCAAAACCTATAGCCAAACTGCCAATTCCGGCAACTGCCAATATTGATGTCATTTCTATGTTGAAAATTTTTAGTATTGAAGCAGCTGCTATGAAATAAATGACATATCTCAATATATTTTTGGTAAGAGACATTAAAGTGCCTATCTTTCTTTCAGGAAGCTGTATTTTTCCTTTTGTCTGTAATTTGTAAAACCTTGATATAAGTATGTCTCCTATTTTTATACCTATAAAAGCTATAACCAAAATTTTTATGATATCGAAAGTTACTTTTAATATTTTTATATCGTAAAGACTTGAAAATTTTTGGTATAGTTGAGCTATTGTCTCCATCATATCACCCGCTTTATTTCCTTTATATTTTATATATTACACAAGTAAGAAAGGTTTTTCAATAATTAAAACCGGAAATTACCTGTATTTAATTTTACATAGTTGACAAAAATATATTTGTAAGACTTATCAACTTAAGAAAGGAGAAGCATATGGAGTTAATAAATATTGAAGACAAAAGTGCTGTAGGGCATTTTTATAAATTTTTCTCTAACTACCTGACAGAACTATATGATTATCGAAAAGAAATAGTTTTGCTGTGTATAGGGACTGATAGGTCCACAGGGGATAGCTTGGGACCTTTAATTGGTCATAAACTAAAGCCTCTTCTTAAAGGAAAAGCCCATGTCTTTGGTACTTTAGAAGAACCACTACATGCAAAAAACATACATCAGGTTTTAAAGTACATAAATTTAAATTATGGACGTCCTTTTATGATAGCGATAGACGCTTGTTTGGGTTCTTTAAACCACGTAGGTCATATCTCTGTTGGAAAAGGACCTATAAAGCCTGGAGCGGGGGTTTCTAAAGACCTGCCTCCTGTAGGAGATATGTTTGTTACAGGAATTGTCAATATCTCTGGTTTTATGGAATACATGGTGCTTCAAAATACAAGACTTAGAACTGTAATGAAAATGGCAGATATAATTTCTGTGGGAATATACAAGACAATAAATGAAATATATGAACAAAATAAGATAAGGGCTTAAACTCAAGCCCTTTCAGTTTGTTGACAAAGTTAAAAAATATTCAAAGGAGATATTTTGCATCGTCGCTCCGATGTTCCAAAGCGACAAAACTAAAGCTCGACCTTCGGGCTCCGGCAGGGTACCGGGCACAATCGGCCTCCTTGCCTCAGGTGCCCGCCTTCGCCATCCATGGCTTCGGCCCTGCCTCCACCCTCGGTCTTGCTAAGTTTTGTTACCGCTTTGTAACAAGTCGCTCCTTATGCAAAATATCTCCTTTACGAAAGTTTGTCTACAGTCTGTAAGGGCTTAAACTCAAGCCCTTTCTAATTTTATTTCAATATTTTTCAAATCTTTGTTTTTGATAAACTCCTCTATCACCTCTATAATTGGCTGATATTTTTCATAAAAGACTACTATTAAATCTCCTCCTTCAGCATTGTACATAGCCGCCCTTAATGCTTCTGTCTCTTTTAAAATAGTCTTTATTTTTTTCCTATCTATACCCCCTTTTATTGCACCTTGTTCTAATAATTTAGCTACTTCTCCCGGTTTTCTACCTCTTAAATCTAAATCTTCTTTTACATATATAAAGTCAAATCCTTGACCACAAATTTCTCCTACTTTTAATATGCTAGAATTTATTCTATCTCCTGGAACTCCTATCACACCGATGAGCCTGTTCGCATCAAGTTTTTGTGCTGCTTCTATTACACTTTTTATTCCAGCTATGTTGTGGCCATAATCTACTAATACACGGAAATTACCTACATTAAACAAGTTAAACCTCCCAGGATTGTGTGTAGTATCGCAGTAAAATGTCTTTATACCTTTTGCAATAATATTTACAGGCACTTTTACTCCATAAGAAGCAGCGATAGCTGCAAGAGCATTTTCCACGTTGTACAAAACTTTCCCTGACAAAGCTGCAGGAATCTCCTCTATCTTTACAACAGGAATTATTTGCCCATTCGCTATAACGATGACACCGTCTTTAACGTATACTGCTATTCCGCCTTTTTCTATATGTTTTTTTACAGTGAGGTTATTATCGTACCTTGAAAAATATATTATTTTACCTTTTGCCCTTTGGGCCAAATAAGTGGTCATCGGGTCATCAGCATTTAAAACACTATAACCGTCTTCTTTTACCGCTTCCACCACTAAAGCCTTAACAAAAGCCAAGTCTTCTAAAGTCTCTATCCCATCAATGCCAAGATGGTCTTCTGAAATATTGGTTATCACCCCTACATCTGCCAAATCGTAACCTAAACCTTCCCTTATAATACCTCCTCTTGCTGTTTCTAACACTGCAGCATCTATGTTTTTATCAGCAAGACAAGTTCTTGCACTTTTAGGACCAGTATTGTCACCTTTGTAGACACAGGTGTCATCGATATAAATGCCGTCAGTACAAGTCATTCCTACAGTATAGCCATAGGTTTTTAAAATATGAGCTGTCATCCTGGTGACTGTAGTTTTCCCGTTTGTACCCGTAATAGATATAATAGGTATGGTAGCTTTGCTTCCTTTAGGGAAAAGCATATCTACAATCGCTTTTGCTACATTTCTAGGTTTACCTTTGCTAGGATAATGGTGCATCCTTATGCCCGGAGATGCATTTATTTCAATTATTGCTCCATTTTCTTTAGTTAGAGGCTTTTTTATGTCCTCCATTGTAATGTCTATACCAGCTATATCAAGGCCAATGGCTTTTGCCGCTCTTACAGCAATTTCTATGTTATATGGGTGAATGTCATCTGTTTTGTCTATTGCAATTCCTCCTGTACTTAAGTTTGCGCTTTCCCTTAAAAACACTTTTTGCCCTTTTTTAGGGATATCTTCTAGATCAAATCCTTGTTTTTTAAGGGTCATTTTAGAAATCGTATCTATTGTGAGTTTGGTAAGGGGTTTTTCATGGCCTTTTCCTCTTAAAGGATTTTTATTTTCCATTTCTACTAATTCTTCAATAGTATGAATTCCATCTCCTATCACATGGGCAGGAATTTTTTCAGCTACCGCTACTACTTTTTCACCTACAACTAATACTCTGTAATGTTTTCCCTTTATATGTTTTTCTACAATAACAAGGTCACTGTAAGCTTTGGCGTTTCTATAAGCTATACTTACTTCTTCTTTATTGGTTATGTTTAAATGAACTCCTTTGCCTTGATTTCCGTTGTAAGGTTTTATAGCGACAGGATATCCAATTTCTTCCGCAATAGCAATCGCTTCTTCTTCATTGTAAGCAACATCTCCTTCCGGCACAGGAAATCCATGGTCTCTTAAAATCTGCTTTGTCAAGATTTTATCTGATGCTATGTCTACAGCAATACAACTAGTATTTTGTGAAATTGTGCCTTCAATCATTTTTTGATATTTCCCATAACCTAGCCGCAAAATGCTTCCATTTCCCACCCTTGTAACTGGGATTCCCGCTTTTAAAGCTTCATTTTTTATAGCCATTGTGCTAGGCCCTAGTTCTATCTCAGCAATTATATTGCGTATTCTTTCTAGTCTTTCTTCTAAATCAAATTCTTCCCCCTGTATAAACTTATTTACCATTTCAACCGCTAATTTCCCCACTCTTATGCCACACTCTTCTAATCCATATTCATAAATTATATAATACAAATCCCCTTCTATATTTCTCGCTCTTCCAAATTTTACATCATACCCTAGCATATTTTGTAGTTCCAAAATTATATGCTCTGTCACATGGGGTAAATAGGTGCCTTCCTCTAATCTCTTTAGAAATCCCCCTTCATATCCGTAAGAACAACTATGTTTTGATAGGCTAGGAAGCCGTTTTATCAATCTCTCATTAAAGTTGGGTATATCTTTTGTAGGAATATCCAATCTCTCTATATCTACTACCATTTTTATTACAGGTCTATGGCTGTATATATTTCTCCCTCGATATACCCTTATATCTTTAATAATCATACTTTATCCTCCTTGAGCTTGACTTTGGGTATCCATTTTTCTAAATCATAACCATAACCGGATGGCAATATGTGAAGTATAACATTGGTGAGGGCTAAAATTTCATTAGGACTTGATTCAGAAACATTAGAGTGTTTTAGCTTTCTTCCCTCCACTACTGTCACAGCATTTGACCCTATTACCCTAAATTCATTTTCTTCTACAACTATGGCAGTATCTTCATCAATCCCTATTCCGAGATTGTTTGGGTTTTGAGCAATTGCTGCAAGAAGCCTTCCAATGCGCCCTCTTTGTGCAAAATGTTGGTCAATTATTACATCTTTTAATAAACCTAATCCAGGAGCCATTTTGATAGTGCATTTCCTGGGAGAATCTTCATCATTTCCCTCCACAATCATAGTTTGTGACATCACCGAAGCCCCTGCACTTGTACCTACAATCAAAGTTCCTTCTTTGTGCAATTGTTTTAACAATTTATCTATGCCACTTCCTCCTAAAATACTGGTTATCCTCAATTGGTCACCACCTGTAAAAAAAACGCAACTGCAATCTTCAAGTACATCCCTTGCATAGTTTATTTCTTTGTCTTCCCTTGAATTTATGTTTACAACTTTTACATCATTTGCCCCTAATTTTTTAAAAATAGAAATGTACATATTGCCCACTTCCACAGGTTTTTCTGTGGCTGTTGTCATTACAACTATTCTACTCTCTCTTCCCCCAGCTAAACCTACAACTTCTCTCAATATTTCACATTTGTCCTCTTTGTCTTCTGCTCCTCCTATGATAATCAACTTTCCTTTTACTTTCTCCGCCATTTATCCGCCTCCAAAAAATAATAAACTCTCAGGTTTCATAATTTATTATTCCTGAGAGTTTAACGCAATATACTCTATTAAATTTACAGAGTGCATAATTTTATTGCATCTTTTTCCACTTTTATTTCCAGGTTTTTGATATATAATATTTCACCATCGACAGTAACAGGTACTTCTCGATCTGCCTCTATTTCTACTTTTTTTGCTCTATAAACTTCTACAATTTTAAGTTTAGTATGGGTTCCAAAAAGAACTAAGGGCAATAAAACCAATAATTTAATCTTACTTATTTTGTCAACAATCATGACATCTAAATAGCCATCATTAGGATCAGCATCCGGCAAAAGCTTTAAGCCGCCTCCATAATAGCTTAAAACTCCCGCTGCAAAAATTGTTATTTCTCTATTTAACTCTTTATCATCCATCTTTATCTTTACAGAATAGGGCTTGTACTTAAAGAGGACATTTAAAAGGGCAGACAAATAAACCCATATTCCAGATAAAAATTTTTTAAACCGCACAGCCATTGCCGCTGTTTCAGAAGCGATGCCTGTGCTTGTAATATTTCCAAAAGTTAATATATCGTTTATCACAGCTCCGTCTATAATTTTAATATTACCCATTATAAGCACATCAATAGCCTCTTCTAACTTTTTAGGTATGTGGAAAAATCTTGCAAAGTCATTTCCTGTCCCTACAGGAATAATTCCCAGTACAGCCTGTGTACCTTTTATTCCATTTACTACTTCAAGTACAGTACCATCTCCTCCTACTGCCGCCACAACTTTAAATCCACTAAGAGCTGCTTTTCTTGCTAATATTTTCCCTTCCCCCGCATATTTTGTTATAAAAATTTTGTAATCGATTAATTTCTTTTTCATAATCCTTCTAATTTCTGGAATCTTCCGATAGGCCCTTCCTCCACCCGCCACTGGGTTCACAATAAACGCAATCAAAGTTATCACTCCTTGTTTTTTACAAAGCTTTTCTTTTAGCTCTTTCTATAGCTTGTACTTCTTCAGCAGAAAGAGGATATTTAGATTGCCCTCTTTCAATAGGTTTTGCAAAAGTAGCCGTCTCATTCCTTCCGTATATTCCAGACAAAACAATACCATCGTCATTGCTATCTAATAGGGCAATAGAAAAGCTTAAATCAGAGCCTACATCAGGAAAAGCATTATACCGTACCATTCCCACTTTTTTAATTGCTGTTTTTCCTTCTTTGTCTAAAGAATTTAAATCAATTTTTAACTTGTCTAATTTGTTTTTTATCTCTTCATTCTCTGTAAGGATTCTAGAAAAAATATCAAAGACATCTCCTTTTTCCAATGTTTTAATTACCTTATTATAAGTCCTGTTTATTCTTAAAAATTTCCCATTAATTATAAGTATGAAAATTAATTCTATAATTGATAAAACTGATAAAAACAAGATAATCAGCGTAGCATTTTGAGAAATAATGTCTAAAAAATTTTGCATAAGTTTCTCCTCCAATTCGTCAGAATGTTTTTCGCGAAATTATTTCAATAGCTTTTATAGCTTTTTCTACTTCTTCTTCAGTGTTAAAATAGCCAATTCCAAATCTCAAAGTGCCAGTCTTTAGTGTGCCAATTGTTGAATGGGCTAATGGAGCACAGTGTAATCCCGCTCGAGTAGCTATATCAAAGTCTCTATCCAAAATATAACTTATTTCTCCTACATCTCTATCTTTTAATGTTATTGAAACTACTCCAACTCTTTCTTCTATTTCTTGTGGACCATATACTTTAACTTCTTTTATTTGCTCCAATCCTTCTATCAACATTTTAGTAAGCTTTCTTTCATGTTGATATATAGCATCTACACCTATGTTTTTTACAAATTTCACTCCTTCCTTTAGTCCTGCAATCCCTGGAGTATTAGGAGTACCACTTTCTAATTTGTCTGGCATCAAATCAGGTTGATACATTGACTCTGACTTACTTCCCGTTCCCCCTTCTTCAAGAGGCAATACATCTATACCTTCTCTTACATATAATCCTCCTGTACCTTGAGGGCCGTACAATCCTTTGTGGCCAGGAAAAGCTAAAAGGTCGATGTTTTGTCTTTCTACATCTATAGGCAATACTCCCGCCGTCTGAGCTGCATCCACCAAGAAAATTAAATTCATTTCCCGGGCAATATTTCCTATTTCCTCAATAGGAATTATCGTACCTGTCACATTGGAAGCATGGGTTATTGCAATCATTTTTGTTTTTTTTGTAATTGCTTTCTTTATATCCTCAGGGTCAATCTTTCCTTCCTCATTTGCTTTCACAATTGTAACTTCTATTCCTTTTTCTTTCAATGCCATAAGGGGCCTTATCATAGAATTATGCTCCATACTAGAAGTTATTACATGATCTCCTTCTTTCAAAAGGCCCTTTAAAGCAATATTCAAAGCTTCTGTTGTATTAGATGTAAATACCACTCTCATAAGGTCTTTAATATTGAAAATGCTGCATATCTCTTGCCTGGCTTCAAAAATAACCCTTCCTGATTCAAGTGCCATTTTGTGTCCGCCTCTTCCAGGGTTTCCGCAGTTTCTTAAAACTTTCTCTACTTCCCTATACACTTCCTCCGGTTTAGGCCAAGAAGTAGCAGCATTATCAAAATAAATCATCATCCTATCTCCTTTAAATTAAATCTCCTCCTATTAATATATGTAAATCTACTTTTTAGGGTTCTTAAGTATATTTTATATTTATTTTTTCTCGTTAGCAATAAAAAACTAATTAAATCCCTTGTTTTACTTTAAAAACGATAAAATTGTTGTAGAATTTGATAAAATTAAAAGCCTCCATAAAAATAGGAGACTTCAGCTTGTTGACAAAGTCAAAAAAATTTTTAAAGCGGATATTTTGCATCGTCACTCCGGAGTTCCAAAGCGACAAAACTAAACTCGACCTTCGGGCTCCGGCAGGGTTCCGGGCACATTCGGCGTCCTTGCCTCAGGTGCCCGCCTCCGCCGTCCTTGGCTACGGCCCTGCCTTCACCCTCGGTCTCGCTAAGTTTTGTTAGCGCTTTGTCACAAGTCGCTCCTTATGCAAAATATCCGCTTTCCGAAAGTTTGTCTACAGTCCGAAGTCTCCATAAAAAATAGGAGACTTTTATATTTGGCCTATAATACTTTTAGCCCTTTCCATAAATGATTTCAATAATTCTTGTCAAATCTTCCTCACTGTAATATTCTATTTGTATAATTCCTCTATCTTTACTTCTTTGAGATATTTTTACTTTTGTTCCTAAAAAACTGCATAAATTATCTTCTATTTCCTTAACATGCACATCTATCTTGTCCAACTTTAGTTTTTTCGTGATTTTTTCATTTTTACGCAATAGATTCTTTACTAAATTTTCTGTTTCTCTTACATTTAAATTTTCTTCAACAACTTTTTTTGCTGCTTCATACTGTAAACTTTTATTTGGTAAAGAAAGTATAACCTTTGCATGGCCTATTGTTATATCACCTTTCACTAACATTTCTTGCACTCTATCGTCGAGATTGAGAAGTCTTATGCTATTTGCAATTACCGAACGGCTCTTGCCAATTTTTTTAGATATCTCTTCTTGTGTAAGATGAAATTGTTCTATCAATGCTTTATATGCTTTAGCTTCCTCGATGGGATTTAAATCTTCCCTTTGCAAATTCTCAATCAAGGCTATTTCCATAACCTGTAAATCATCAAAATCCTTCACAATTGCTGGTATTTCCGAAAGTCCCGCAATTTTAGCAGCTCTCCAACGTCTTTCCCCTGCTACTATTTGATATCCATAATCTACCTTTCTTACTATAATTGGCTGAATAACTCCATGTTGTTTAATAGATTCTGCTAATTCTTTTAAACTTTCTTCATCAAATTGTTTTCTCGGTTGGTATTGATTGGGATGAATATAGGCTATATTTATCGTTTCTACCCCTTGCAGTTCTTCTGTTTGATATTCCGGTATAAGAGCCTGTAATCCTCTACCTAACCCCTTTTTACCAGCCATTTCATCACCACCTTTGTAAATTTTTCATATCCCTGCCCTTTCTATCACTTCTAATGCCAATTCATCATAAGCCTCTGCTCCTTTAGAATTAGGGTCATATATAGAAATTGGTTTTCCGAAACTTGGTGCTTCTCCTAAGCGAATATTTCGTGGAATAATCGTTCTATAAACTTTGTCTTTAAAAAATTTTTTCACCTCATCTACCACTTGTATAGATAAGTTTGTCCGAGCGTTAAACATAGTAAGAACTACACCTTCTATTTCCAATTCAGGATTCAAGCTCTTTTTTACGAGATTGATTGTGTTCATAAGCTGAGTAAGTCCTTCTAAAGCATAGTATTCGCACTGAATTGGAACAATTACTGAATCAGCAGCAGTAAGAGCGTTTATAGTCAAAAGTCCAAGAGATGGAGGGCAATCTATTAATATATAGTCAAATCCATCTTTAATTTGATTTACAGCATTTTTTAATTTATATTCTCGCGAAAGCATAGGAACTAATTCGATTTCTGCTCCTGCCAATTGAATACTGGAGGGAACTATTGAAACCTTTAAATCATTCAAATATATTATTGCATTTCTTATGTCTTCCTCTTCAATCAATACCGTATATGTAGTGTGTTTTAAAGAAGCCGGGTTTATCCCAAAGCCACTCGTCATATTACTTTGAGGATCTATATCTATACATAAAACTTTTTTCCCTTGCACTGCTAAAGAATATCCTAAGTTTATAGTTGTAGTAGTTTTACCTACACCACCTTTTTGATTTGCAATAGCAATAACCTTGCCCATTTTTTCACCCCCTTTTGCGTACAAATACCTCTTTAAGGATGCTAAACTTATATGTCTATTATATCATTGTTTATACCAATGTTCCACATGGAACATTATCAAGGGGGGGTGAAAAAGTTTTTTACTTTTTAGAAATTTTAATTACAAACTCTACATATTCTTCCCTATCATTTTCAATATATTCTGCCGGCACACCAGATTTTTTCATTAAATCTACAGCTTGTTTCACTGTATTTACAAAAATTCTTATGTCTTTATAAAATTTCATCATCTTTTTGTTTGCCTTTTTTGTTTCTTCCTGTTGTTTAGTAATTTTATCTATCATATCTTGTATAAGTTTTTCCGTTTGGCTTACATTTAACTTTTTCTTTACAATTACTTCTAAAGCTTTTTTTTGCAATTCTTCATCAGGAAGCCTTAAAAGGGCTCTGGCATGTCTTTCTGTTAAATCATTTTCTAATAACTTTTCTTTTATTTCTTTACTTAACTTTAAAATTCTCAGCTTATTGGCAATAGTCGATTGACTTTTGCCCAACATTTTTGCTAACTGTTCCTGCGTCAAATGGTGATCGTTTATCAAATTGTAATATCCTTCAGCTTCCTCGATAAAATTCAGGTCTTCTCTTTGTAAGTTTTCAATTAAAGCTAAAACAGCTGCATCTTCATCTTGAGCATTTACAATTATTGCCGGTATTTCAGTAAGTCCTGCTAACTTTGAGGCTCTTAACCGCCTTTCCCCCGCTACTAATTCATAGGAATTGTTACCTATCATTCTCACAGTAATAGGTTGCAGCACTCCATAAACTTTGATTGATTCGGATAATTCTTGTAAATTTTTTATATCAAAAGTCTTCCTGGGCTGATAAGGACTAGGTCTTATAGAGTCAATCGGCAAATAAGAGATTTCCTGCATTTTGCTCGACAACACCTTTACACACCCCACTTTTTTAAAACAATAATAGATTTTCTAACATATATATTCGACAAATAATGTAAAATTCCTCCTTAAATTCAAATATATTGTTTAAATTATAAAAAAGTCTCAGGAATAGGAATAAGACAATTGAAAAAATCTTTTTGTTGTATGAGTTCCGCCAATTTTTGAGGGTAAACTTGATAGTTTTTCAAATCCTTAAGATCAACCCATTTTACTTCTTTTAAAACCTGTTTCTCTTTAGGTAATTCAGGGTCACTTCCTAAGGTCAATTTTCCTCCAATAATAGAAGAATAAAAATATGTTACATAGTAAATATCATATTCTTGAATATAACACACTCCGTTCAACTTAATGTCATAGCCTGTTTCTTCTTTACATTCTCTTATAGCGGCAACTGCTACTGATTCATTTTCTTCTACCCTACCTCCTGGAAAAACCCATGCTACTTCCTCCCCCTCTTGATGTTTTACTAAAAGAACTTTTCCTTTTTCAACAATGACAACTCTCGCAACTAAAAAGCTCGCTCTAAATTTTAACATTTTTTCTTCCCTCATTCCAAGATTGATATACTAAAATTATACCATAAAAATTTTTATAAAAATAAAAAAGAACAGTCTAACCTGTTCTCAGTTTGTTGACAAAGTTCTATTTTTGTTGGCATTTTGCATCGTTTGCTCCGGTAACATCACAGACTAAACTAGCGCTCGGCCTCGGACTCAGGCGGGGCTTCTGCGTCAGCGGCATCCTTTCCTCAGGTGCCCGCCTCCGCCCTCACAAGGCTGCGGCTCCGCCGACCTCTCTCTGTCTCGCTAAGTTTCCCGGCACTCAACTGAACACGCTAGTCCTCTCTCTTATTACTTTTTTCTAACATGTTTAAGTTGAGTGCCGGGCTGTTAAGTCACTCACTTATGCAAAATGCCAACATATCATAAAGACATTACACTTTTATGCGTAAAGTGCATTGATGACAAACTTCTAACTTCACAAAGGAGACCTTTTTATAGCATTGGCCTTTCTGGGATATTTCAGAGGACAGTTATCTCCTTTTCTTATAATTATCAAATGATGAAGTATATCACTAAAAGGAAGTCTGATTTGCTTTACCTCCTCAATTTCACCTTTTAACTCCTTTAAAGCTTTTTGACTGCTCTTTATTTCTTCCTCAACTTCTCTTCCTTTTAAAGCAATAAAATACCCACCTACTTGTACAAAAGGAAGAGTATATTCCAATAAAACATTTAAAGGTGCAACAGCTCTTGCCACAGATAAATCAAATTGTTCTCTATATTTTATGTCTTTTCCTATATCTTCTGCTCTTCCATGAATTAATTCTATTTCATTTATGCCCAATTTATTTATAACCTCTTCTAAAAAAGTAATTCTTTTTTTAGAAGAGTCTAAAAGAGTAGCTTTTAATTTAGGAAACACAATTTTTAAAGGAATAGAAGGAAAACCAGCCCCTGTACCAACGTCTATAATTTTTTCTTCCCCTTTTATTTTCCCACTCTTAACCACAGATAAGCTATCTAATAAATGCTTAATCACAACTTCACTTTCTTCTGTAATTGCCGTTAAATTCATCTTCTGATTCCATTCTAATAAAAGAGCATAATATTTTTGGAAATGTTCCACATGGAACATTTCCAAAAATATACCCCACTCTTTAGCGCCCTCAATTAGCATATCAACCGATTTGTTCTTCATCTTCTTTATTTCTCCTTAACTGCTGCATGTAAATTAAAAGCACAGAAATATCAGCAGGCGAAACTCCTGAAATACGAGAAGCCTGTCCAATTGAAGTAGGTCTTATTTTTGTCAATTTTTCTTTTGCTTCATTGCTCAAACCATGAATTTGATAATAATCAATATCTTCTGGAATTTTTTTGTTTTCTAATGCTTTAAAGTGTTCAACTTGCCTTAGTTGTTTCATTATATATCCTTCATATTTAATATTTATGTCTATTTGTTCAGCCACACTATCTAAAATATCATGCGGTCTATCTTTATCCAAAAATTTAGTAGACTTATAATCAATTTCAGGTCGCTTTAACAAAGTATAAAGGTCAATTCCTGTAACTAAAGGAGTACTTCCTTTAGATATGAGGAAATTGTTGACTTCCTCAGAAGGTTTTACTATGACGCCAGGAAGTCTTTGCATCTCTTTTTCTAACTGGATCTTCTTCTTTAAAAATTTTTGATATCTTTCTTCTGTTACAAGGCCAATTTTATACCCTAGCTCTGTCAATCTAAAATCTGCGTTATCTTGTCTTAATAGAAGTCTATATTCCGCTCTCGAAGTAAGCATCCTATAAGGCTCATTTGTACCTTTTGTCACTAAATCATCAATTAGCACTCCTATATAAGCTTGAGACCTATCCAAAATTACAGAAGGTTCGTTTAAAAGCTTCATAGCAGCATTTATTCCCGCCATCAAGCCTTGAGCAGCCGCTTCTTCATATCCAGATGTGCCATTGACTTGTCCTGCAAAGTACAACCCTTCAATTTTTTTAGATTCTAAAGTAGCTTTTAATTGTGTTGGGTCTATACAGTCATATTCAATAGCGTAAGCTGGCCTCATCACTCTTACATTTTCAAGACCGGGAACAGTCCTCAAAAATTCCAGTTGTACATCTTCAGGTAAACTAGAAGACATACCTTGTACATACATCTCATAAGTATTTAATCCTTCTGGTTCAATAAAAATTTGATGCCTTTCTTTGTGGGGAAATTTTACAACTTTATCTTCAATAGAGGGACAGTATCTTACTCCTACTCCTGTTATTTCACCACTAAAAAGAGGAGAACGGTCAATATTTGCCATTATTATTTCATGAGTTCTTTTATTCGTATAAGTGAGCCAACAGGGTAACTGTTCTATTTCGATTTTATCATGCATATAGGAAAAAGGAGTAATAACTTCATCCCCCGGCTGTATTTCCATTTTGGAAAAATCAATGCTTCTTTTATCAACTCTCGCAGGAGTACCTGTTTTAAATCTCATCAATTTAAAACCTAATCTTTTCAAAGTCTCAGAAAGCTCATTAGCTGGAAAAAGCCCGCTAGGTCCACTGTTAAAACTTACATCACCAATTATAACCCTTCCTTTTAAGAAGGTCCCTGTAGTAATAATGCAAGCCTTACATTTATATATCGCACCTAATTTTGTCACAACCCCCGTGACTTTGTTGTCTTCTACCAAAATGTCTACAATTTCCGCCTGTTTTATATCAAGGTTTTCTTGTCTTTCTAAAGTGTACTTCATGTTCATCTGGTAAAGTTTTTTGTCAACTTGTGCTCTCAAAGACCTTACAGCAGGGCCTTTACTGGTATTTAAAGTGCGAATTTGTAGTAGCGATTTGTCAGTATTTATAGCCATTTCCCCACCTAAAGCGTCAATCTCTCTCACCAACTGAGCCTTGGCAGGACCCCCAATAGAAGGATTGCAAGCCATCAAAGCAATAGAATCTAAGTTTACAGCAAAACCTACTGTTTTAAGTCCTAACCTTGCACAAGCGAGAGCAGCCTCACTGCCCGCATGTCCCAACCCAACAACTACCACATCATATTCTCCAGCAATAAATCTCATACTTTTCACCTACTTTCCAACACAAAATCTTTCAAAAATTTGATTTATTAAATCTTCAGTTGCTGTTTCACCAGTAATTTTCCCTATTTGCTCAAGAGCTGCATTTAAATCAATTGTAATTAAATCCTCACTATACTCCCTCTCAATGGCTTCTACAACACTTTCCATATATTTTTTTGCATTGATAAGGGCTTCCTTGTGCCTTGAATTTGTAATTATTTCGTCTTCCTTAACATTTATATTTCCCTTAAAAACCAAATTGTATATTGTGTCTTCCAATTCTTGTAGCCCAATTTTTTCAACAGTGGAAACCTCTATTATTATACCATCTTTGGTAAGATTTTTTAATTCTTTTTCATCAATTTTTTTAGGTAAATCGATTTTATTCAACACAAATACAATATTTTTACCTACCAAAATGTCGAAAATTTCGTAGTCTTCTTTAGTTAACTCTCTTGAGGCATCCAGCACAAACAATATTAAATCTGCTTCCGCCAGAACTTCTTTGCTTTTAGCAACTCCTATTTTTTCCACCAATTCGTCTGTATCTCTAATTCCTGCTGTATCAATAAGTTTTATTGGAATACCTTTTACATTAACATATTCTTCAATAATATCCCTGGTAGTTCCTGGTATGTCTGTGACAATAGCTCTATTTTCTTTCAATAAGGCATTTAAAAGAGAAGATTTACCCACATTTGGTTTACCAATTATGGCAGTTTTAAGTCCTTCTCTTATAACCCTTCCACTTTCAGAGGATACAATGAGTTTATCGATGTCTTCTACTATTTCCTTGGCAGTTTCTAACATTTCTTTTCTCTCAAGTTCCTCCACATCATCTTCAGGAAAATCTATTAAAGCTAAAAGATGGACTAATAGACCCATGATTTTGTCTTTTAATTCTTTCATCTTTTGCCCTATATGACCTGATAACTGCTTTTGAGCGTATTTATTAGCAAGCATAGTCTTAGCGGTAATTATATCTATAACTGCTTCGGCTTGAGATAAATCAATTCGCCCATTTAAAAAAGCTCTTTTTGTAAATTCCCCTGGTTCAGCTAAACGAGCACCTTGTTTTAATACTAATTCCAAAATTTTAGAAGTAACTACTATTCCTCCATGACAATTTATTTCAACTATATCTTCTCTGGTATAGGTATTAGGTTTTTTCATAATAGATACTAAAACCTCGTCATATACTTCTTCTGTTTCTGGGTCTACTATGTGTCCATAGTGCAAAGTATGACTTTTCACCTTTTTTATATCTTTAGGCTTATAGGGTTTAAAAATTTTTGAAATTATCTCTAAAGCATCATCTCCACTTATTCTAACTATTCCAATTCCTGCTTCCCCTGGAAAAGTGGAAATAGCTGCAATTGTATCAAAAACCATTTTCATCACCAACCAAAAAATTGTCTTATAAAATAATATACCAATGTTTTTGGCTTTTCAATCACAAATATAAAAAAACCCCCTTGACAGGGTATTATTTTAAAGCTATTATGACTCTTCTGTTAGGCTCCTCTCCTTCACTATAAGTCTCTACATATGGATGGTCCTGCAAAGCCATGTGGATTATTCGCCTTTCATTAGGACTCATCGGCTCTAACTCAACGCTTTCTTTTGTCTCCATTACTTGTTTGGCTAATTTTTTTGCAAGCCTAATTAGAGTCTCTTCCCTTCTTTTTCTATAATTTTCTGCATCTAATATAATCCTTCTATATCTATCATATTCTCTATACTTGCTAGCAACGACATTTACAAGATATTGCAATGAATCTAATGTCTCTCCCCTATGACCTATCAGCAACCCTACATTTTTTCCATATAAATTAAATTTTATAGTATCCTCATCTTCTTCTATATCAAATTTAACATCTAATTTCATCGCTTCAATTACTTGCTGTAAAAAATTTTTAGCACTCTCCTTTACTACATCTTTTAAAATCACTTTAACTATTGCCTGCTTGCTTATAAGACCTAGAAAACCTTTACCCCCTTCATCCAACACTTCTACTTCTACCATTTCCCTCGGTACGCCAAATTCCTGCAAGGCAAGATTTACAGCTTCTTCCACCGTCTTACCTGTCCTTATAAGCTCTTTCAACTTATGATTCCCCCTTAGCAGTATTGGTCTCTCTCATAAAAATATACTGCTGCACTATCTGGAATATATTGCTTGTAACCCAATATATTCCTACCCCTGCCGGCAAAGAAACAGTTACCCATCCCATAAAAATTGACATCATTATATTCATAGAATTTTGACTCTTGTCTGTTGCTACCATTGCAGAAGATATATAAGTAGTCACAGTAGCTAAAATAGGAATTATATAATAAGGGTCCTTTTGTGCAAGGCTATGCATCCATAAAAAAGAAGCAGTTGAAAAAGCTGGATAGGTTCTAAGCATCGTAAAAAGCGGCCACAATATTATCAAAGGCAAAAGCATAGGTAAACATCCACCGAAAGGATTTACTTTTTTCTCTTGATACAATTTCATTGTTTCCATGTTTAATTTTTGAGGGTCTTTAGCATACTTCTTTTGAAGTTCTTCTATAAGAGGCTGTATTTCTTTCATCTTTTTCATTGTGCTCATTTGCTGTATATAAAAAGGCAAAAGAAGTATCCTTATTAAAATAGTAAAAATAATTATAGCGATACCATAATTCCCCACATAATGATGTATAAATTCTAACAATTGTCCTAAATACATAGCAATTGTTGCCATAATATACCTCCAAAAATTTATTTTACAGGGTCATATCCCCCGGGATTAAAGGGATTGCACCTTAAAATCCGCCAAATTGACATAATTCCGCCCTTTAAAAGTCCATGCTTTGATATTGCTTCTATAGAATATTGAGAACAAGTTGGGTAAAATCTACAGGTCCTTGGCTTCATAGGCGAAATATATCTTTGATATAACTTAATTAAAAAAATAACAACATTTTTCATCTTTCATTCCCCGCATAAAGAGGTGTTTTCATAATCAATTTTCTCATGGAATTTTTTAAAGTGTGAAAATCAGCCTCTACAATTTTCCCTCTTGCGACAAAAATTATATCAAAACCTGTTTTTATCTCAATATCTAAAAATCTAAAACTTTCATGTAAAAGCCTTCTAACTCTATTTCTTACCACACTTTTACCTATTTTTTTACTCACTGAATAGCCAACTCTATTAAAACCTAAATTATTTTCCATATAATACATTACAACAAACTGATTAGCAACAGATTTTCCAATTGAATAAACCTTTTTAAATTCATAACTTTTTTTAATTTTTATAATCTTGTTACTCATTTATACCTCCGGATTGTAAAAAAGGCCCTAAAGGCCTCACGCTGTCAATCTATGTCTACCTTTTTGTCTTCTTCTTTTTAAAACATTGCGACCACTTTTGGTAGACATCCTCTTTCTAAAACCGTGCACTTTTTTTCTATGTCTTTTTTTGGGTTGATAAGTGCGAAGCATTGCCACACCTCCTAAAACCTAAAAAATGCTATAAAAATTATAACGTTAATTAAGGAGGATGTCAACAAGACTTTTTAAAATAAGAAAATTATCAACAACTTAAGAATTATCTACACACAGCTGTAGACAAAATTATTTTTCTTATTGATAATCTGTTGATAATTTGCTATTATAAAAATAAACTGTTGATAACTTAAATAAATTGTAGCCACAAAAATAACAACTTATTCACAGGTTGTTGATAAATTTGTGAATAAGTTGTTATTTAAATGTTAGTTTTCTTATTCATTATATTTATAATCAATGTATTTTAATTTTTTTATCAGTTTTTTTATCAAAATATCTTTTATCAACAATATCTGCACATGTGTTTTTGCAAAAGTTATCAAACTAAAA